>OZ252216.1:0-2325000 GCA_965248915.1 Alphaproteobacteria bacterium | reverse complement strand
CTGGCACTGTTGCTTGATATTTTGCGTATTCAATTTCTCGTCACAACGAGATCTTGGAAAACATGACATTGTAAAAGAAGGATTTACCTGAACGGTTTGCCATCCTTAAGACGTGGCGAACAAACTTTGGGTAGGTTCTGTTGACATTAGAACACATCCAGATGATGTGGCGCTTCTGTTTTAAGTGCGCATTGTTTGGAATCTGGTCTTTCCTGATTGATGTGTGAATGTAAAGGGCCTTGTTTCGAACATCCTTCGAGACATTGTCTGTTCACAAATCGATCGTGGAAAAAAACTAACTAAAGAACTTCGATCGGGTTCACTCATGGACCCAATTGAAGACGAGAGAGATCAAGCGTCTTAAGGGCATTCGACGGATGCCTTGGCATGTGCAGGCGATGAAGGACGTGGTACGCTGCGATAAGCTTCGGGGAGTTGCGAATAAACTTTGATCCGAAGATTTCCGAATGGGGAAACCCACCTCTTCGTGAGGTATCGTTATCTGAATACATAGGATAACGAAGCGAACCCGGGGAACTGAAACATCTCAGTACCTGGAGGAAAGGACATCAAACGAGACTCCCCTAGTAGTGGCGAGCGAACGGGGACCAGGCCAGTGCTATGTGTGCGTGAACCAGAAGGGTCTGGAAAGGCCAGCCGAAGAGGGTGATAGCCCCGTACGGGTAGACAAACACATAGACTTGAGTAGGGCGGGACACGTGAAATCCTGTCTGAACGTGGGGGGACCACCCTCCAAGCCTAAGTACTAGCACATGACCGATAGCGAACAAGTACCGTGAGGGAAAGGTGAAAAGCACCCCGACAAGGGGAGTGAAACAGATCCTGAAATCGGATGCCTACAATCAGTCGGAGCCCGCAAGGGTGACGGCGTACCTTTTGTATAATGGGTCAGCGACTTAATTTCTGTAGCAAGCTTAAACCGTTAGGTGTAGGCGCAGCGAAAGCGAGTCTTAATAGGGCGACTAAGTTACATGGATTAGACCCGAAACCAGGTGATCTAGCTATGAGCAGGTTGAAGGTGCAGTAACATGCACTGGAGGACCGAACCCACCTATGTTGAAAAATGGGGGGATGACTTGTGGCTAGGGGTGAAAGGCCAATCAAACCTGGAGATAGCTGGTTCTCCGCGAAATCTATTTAGGTAGAGCGTCAGATGAATACCATCGGGGGTAGAGCACTGGATGGGCTAGGGGGTCCCAACGACTTACCAAACCTAACCAAACTCCGAATACCGTTGAGTAATATCTGGCAGACACACTGCGGGTGCTAAGGTCCGTAGTGGAAAGGGAAACAGCCCTGACCGCCAATTAAGGTCCCTAAGTTATGGCTAAGTGGGAAAGGATGTAGAGATCCCAAAACAACCAGGAGGTTGGCTTAGAAGCAGCCATCCTTTAAAGAAAGCGTAACAGCTCACTGGTCTAAATAAGGGTCTCCGCGCCGAAAATGTACCGGGGCTCAAGCCATACACCGAAATTGCGGATTTGCATGTTTACATGCAAGTGGTAGCGGAGCGTTCCGTAAGCCTGTGAAGGGTGACTCGTGAGAGCACCTGGAGGTATCGGAAGTGAGAATGCTGACATGAGTAACGATAAAGAGTGTGAGAGACACTCTCGCCGAAAGTCCAAGGGTTCCTGCGTTAAGTTAATCTACGCAGGGTTAGCCGGCCCCTAAGGCAAGGCCGAAAGGCGTAGTCGATGGGAATGCAGTTAATATTCTGCAGCCTGAAGAGATGTGACGAATGCTGTGTATCGTACGGACTTATTGGATTGTCCGTGCGGTGAAGGCGTTCCGGGAAATAGCCTCTTCATTAAAGACCGTACCCCAAACCGACACAGGTGGACAGGTAGAGTATACCAAGGCGCTTGAGAGAACTATGCTGAAGGAACTCGGCAAAATACCTCCGTAACTTCGGGAGAAGGAGGCCCTGTACTTGGGCAACCAGGTATAGGGGGCACAGACCAGGGGGTGGCGACTGTTTACTAAAAACATAGGGCTCTGCGAAGTCGCAAGACGACGTATAGGGTCTGACGCCTGCCCGGTGCCGGAAGGTTAAAAGGAGCGGTGCAAGCTGCGAATTGAAGCCCCGGTAAACGGCGGCCGTAACTATAACGGTCCTAAGGTAGCGAAATTCCTTGTCGGGTAAGTTCCGACCTGCACGAATGGCGTAACGACTTCCCCGCTGTCTCCAGCATAGACTCAGTGAAATTGAACTCTCCGTGAAGATGCGGAGTTCCCGCGGTTAGACGGAAAGACCCCGTGCACCTTAACTATAGCTTCGCAGTGGTATTCGTAACGACATGTGCAGGATAGGTGGTGGGCTTTGAAGCAGAAACGCCAGTTTTTGTGGAGCCACCCTTGAAATACCACCCTTATCTTTATGGATATCTAACCGCGGTCCGTTATCCGGATCCGGGACCCTGCGTGGTGGGTAGTTTGACTGGGGCGGTCGCCTCCCAAAGAGTAACGGAGGCGCGCGATGGTAGGCTCAGACCGGTCGGAAATCGGTTGTTGAGTGCAATGGCATAAGCCTGCCTGACTGCGAGGGGGACACCCCGAGCAGAGACGAAAGTCGGTCATAGTGATCCGGTGGTCCCGCGTGGAAGGGCCATCGCTCAACGGATAAAAGGTACGCCGGGGATAACAGGCTGATGATGCCCAAGAGTCCATATCGACGGCATTGTTTGGCACCTCGATGTCGGCTCATCACATCCTGGGGCGGGAGCACGTCCCAAGGGTTCGGCTGTTCGCCGATTAAAGTGGTACGCGAGCTGGGTTTAGAACGTCGTGAGACAGTTCGGTCCCTATCTGCCGTGGGTGTTCGAGATTTGAGAGGAGCTGTCCCTAGTACGAGAGGACCGGGATGGACGAACCACTGGTGGACCTGTTGTCGTGCCAACGGCACAGCAGGGTAGCTATGTTCGGAAGGGATAACCGCTGAAAGCATCTAAGCGGGAAGCCCCCCTCGAAACCAGATCTCGCTTGAGAGACGTTGTAGACTACGACGTTGATAGGCAGCGTGTGGAAGCGTGGCGACACGTGAAGCTAAGCTGTACTAATCCCTCGATTGGCTTGATCCCTCTTGTCCTCTATTGGATTTATGAGGTTGGTTAAGACCCATACAGACTAAATTCGTGTTCTAATGTCTCAGTTTCTCTTGCCTGGTGGCTATGGCGAGGGTCTTGCACACGATCCCATCCCGAACTCGAACGTGAAAACCCTCAGCGCCGATGGTACTCTGGCTTAAGCCACGGGAGAGTAGGTCGTCGCCAGGCATGAGAAATTGAGACAGTCAACAGAGCAAGGATCCTTCTTTTGCATGTCAGTTACTTCAGTGACCGGAACATTCATCCCTTTAACGTTATGACTTTTCGGTCTCTGACCTTAACTTGGCGCGGGGTGGAGCAGTCCGGTAGCTCGTCAGGCTCATAACCTGAAGGTCGTAGGTTCAAATCCTACCCCCGCAACCAAAATAACCCCGTAGACTCATTGAGTTACGGGGTTTTTGTTTGCACAAATCCGTCAGTCGCAAGGATCGAAACTCATCACTGCTAAGTCTTTGAGTTTACTGTTGAATACCGGTAAGTGTTGTTTGGTGCCGTCTGTCGTGAGGCACATGAATGGCGCATGGTAAGCATGCAGGTTCAGGCAATGTTCTCAACTAGTCTGGCGAATTCAGGTTGTGTCTCGCTTTGAAATTTAACCCTCAATCCATTTGCCATAGTCGCCTGTTTCCAACCACTTCAACCTAATCGGTGAAACGATAAACGTGTCGCCATTGTTGTCCTGTTTCCATGCGATCATGACCTTCCCGTCTTCTCCACCCTTGTCTGTTGGTAGTCCTGCAATGAAGGGACCTTCTCGAATATCACCCTCCCAACCGACTTTCCTTGCAATTTGCAATGCATGTTGCTTCATTTTTTCGTACGGAGACCCAACTCCTTCCGTGTCATCCAAACTGTGTGCCTCGTTTATCTGTCCAAGGAATTGTTCCTCGGTTAGCCATGTAAAGCCCCCATTCTATGTACCACTTCTAGCTAGAGTTTCTGGCACCGGTGGTCGCATGTTCAGGGCTTGATGAGGGCGGATATGATTGTACTGTTTCAGCCAGGTTTCGATCACGACCTGAGCCTGTTTGATTGATGTGAACCATTCGGCTTTGAGAACTTCCCTGCGCAGGGTTCCGTTGAAGCGCTCGTTGTAGCCGTTCTCCCACGGTGAACCTGGATAGATGCGGATAGGCTTGATCCCGACCTTGGTGAGCCAGGTCTGGAAGTTTGCCGCAATAAACTCAGGACCGTTATCTGATCTGATGAACTCTGGCCGCCCATGCTTCAGGAAGAGAGGGTAAAGCGCCTCCAGAACTTCTGCATTGCCCATTCGAGGCTTTACTGCAACGCACAGGGCCTCACGGGTCGACTTCGGCCAGCACGGTGAGCATCTTGAACGACCTGTCATTGGTCATTTTGTCATGGACGAAGTCGATGCTCCAGATATGGTTCTGATACTTCGGGCGGAGACGGATGATCGAACTATCCTTGTGATAAAGCCGCTTGCGTTTCTTGTGTCGCTGAGGCATCTGGAGACCTTCTTCTCTCCAAAGCCTTTCTACCTTCTTGTGATTGACCTTCCAGCCTTCAACGCGAAGCAGTGCGGCAATCTTCCTGTAGCCATAACGACCGTACTGCTTTGCCAGTCGGATCAATGCCAGCCGCAGGCTGTCATCATCTTCCGCTGTTGCCTCATAACGCTGTGTGGACCGTGCCACGCCGATCGTTCTGCACGTCCGCCGCTCGGAAGTACCAATCTTTTGGCGCACCTGGATTACAGCCTGGCGTAGATCGGCAACCGTCAGGCTTTCGGCTTTAGGAAGTCCAGGCTCTCCTTGAGGATCAGCTTATCTAACTCAAGTTCAGCAACAATCTTCTTAAGCCGGACATTCTCTTTCTCCAGAGACTTCAATTCCTGAAGCTGGGATTTGCCCATGCCGCCGTACTTCTTGCGCCAGTTATAATATGTTGCATCGCTAACACCTGCCGATCGACAGGCCGTCGCGACACTGCTGCCCGAGGCCAAACCGAGCTCAATCTGGCGCAGCAAATTCAACACATCCTCATCCGAATATCGCTTTCTTGCCATCTCAAAACCTCCACAGGTTCGTAGAATACTACAAAATTCGTGGAGCAGTTATAGGGGGGCAGGACACTTGGGCTAATAGTATCCAAAAGAAGGGAATACCAACCGGCAAAATCATTCACTATTCCCCAATTGACCGAATAAACGGCCAACAAAATATATAGAAGATTCAATAACGACTTTCTGGACGCAGTGGAATACTTGGAGTTTGGAGCTAACGCTTGATTTGATACAAACCTAATCGGAAAAAGAAAAATCGTAGTCAAAATACCAACAACTCCTCCTACGAGTGCAACGGCGATGAAAGGAAACAACAGTAACCGCCCAATCGGTTTGGGAACGTCCAATCTGGTCGTAAGCACCATTAATGGAGTCGCCGTCAATAAGAATGGGAGCACAACCAAGTCTGAAGCTAGAGACAGAAGTATGTTTACGCTTGCTGCTGCTTTTTCACGTGGTGTGACTGCGTTCTGCCACCTTAACCAATGCAATCGGATGGAGAAGCGTAAGGCATTGAGGACAGGATTTTCCAAGAATGACTCCTCATTCGCCAAAACGCTGCCAAGTTTTACATTCAGTCCCACGATGGACTCGCCTGTAATCTCACGGGCAGATTGATTGCTTATGAAATACGAAACGGTCCAAACTATTAAAGCGTGCGGAAACCATTCAGGTACGGTCCACGGAGAAACAAATGAGACTGGGATTATGATGAATACGTCAAGAATCGAATGATAAAACTGCAGACCTTTGTTTAAGACAGGAGCAAGCCCTATATCAAAAACATCACTGAGAAATGTAACAACACTGCCAATAAGGGTCACCCTTGGGGTGAGCCAAACTATGAGCCCCTTGTTTTTGGGTTTTCGACCCTCGTTCTTTGTCGGTGTCTGTCCCATCCCAATCCCCGGCCGCCCAGCAGAAATGCTAAACCAATTTACGGTAGATAACAATTGGAATTTCAATCCAACTGGATTACTCTATGAATCGACAATCGGACAACCTCAGATAGCACATTGTATGTGATCTTGGTGCGGCGCCGGGGAAAGAAAAAGATTAGTTGAGCCCTGAAGGTTGCATTCGAAAACGGCCATTCAAACCCATAAGTGGATGGCATCATTGGGACAAGCTCGAAGGGGGATGGCAGTGGCAAGTCCAGGATCTGGATGCGGCCCCATTTCCTTGCGTCTCATTGTCGTTTTTGCAATCGTCTGTTTATTGTCAGTTTTCTTTGAGTTCGAATCTAGAGGGCTGCTTTCCGTATTGGCTGTTCTGGTGACCCTAGCTCTTGATATATTGCAAACCGGTAATCGAAGGCCGCCAATGTCTGGAAGGTACGATTTCCATCCTGGGGTCATCACTAGAATCATCAAAGTGAAAAATCACTTCAATCTAACTCTGGATCATCGAGCTGTATGGTTGGGGGATCCTAAGATGACTGTTATCGGGACGGCGGGAACATGACTGCTAAAACGGGCGCTCAATCGAAGTCTAATCCAAAGAGACATTACACACAGAGGACGTTGAAAGTGCTCTTTGCACTGAGTGGAAACCAGTGCGCGGAGCCAAGTTGTACGAATACATTGATTGAGCTTGCAAATGTAAAGCCCCCATCTTATGTACCACTTTCTAATAGAGTTTCTGGCACCGGTGGTCGCATGTTCAGGGCTTGATGAGGGCGGATATGATTGTACTGTTTCAGCCAGGTTTCGATCACGACCTGAGCCTGTTTGATTGATGTGAACCATTCGGCATTGAGAACTTCCCTGCGCAGGGTTCCGTTGAAGCGCTCGTTGTAGCCGTTCTCCCACGGTGAACCTGGATAGATGCGGATAGGCTTGATCCCGACCTTCGTCAGCCAGGTCTGGAAGTTTGCCGCAATAAACTCAGGACCGTTATCTGATCTGATGAACTCTGGCCGCCCATGCTTCAGGAAGAGAGGGTAAAGCGCCTCCAGAACTTCTGCATTGCCCATTCGAGGCTTTACTGCAACGCACAGGGCCTCACGGGTGTACTCGTCCAGCACGGTGAGCATCTTGAACGACCTGTCATTGGTCATTTTGTCATGGACGAAGTCGATGCTCCAGATATGGTTCTGATACTTCGGGCGGAGACGGATGATCGAACTATCCTTGTGATAAAGCCGCTTGCGTTTCTTGTGTCGCTGAGGCATCTGGAGACCTTCTTCTCTCCAAAGCCTTTCTACCTTCTTGTGATTGACCTTCCAGCCTTCAACGCGAAGCAGTGCGGCAATCTTCCTGTAGCCATAACGACCGTACTGCTTTGCCAGTCGGATCAATGCCAGCCGCAGGCTGTCATCATCTTCCGCTGTTGCCTCATAACGCTGTGTGGACCGTGCCACGCCGATCGTTCTGCACGTCCGCCGCTCGGATGATCCGAACTTCTGACGCACCTGGATTACAGCCTGACGCAGATCGACAGGCCGTCGCGACACTGCTGCCCGAGGCCAAACCGAGCTCAATCTGGCGCAGCAAATTCAACACATCCTCATCCGAATATCGCTTTCTTGCCATCTCAAAACCTCCACAGGTTCGTAGAATACTACAAAATTCGTGGAGCAGTTATAGGGGGGCAGGACAAAAGGTCAGGCGAACGAGAAGCCACAACCAGGGGGTAAAAGTGAAACTCCTGATTTCGAAGTCTGCCGTCGCGACCGTCGCGGCATGTACTTTGACAAGGACCTCATTGTCCGCTGGCACAGGCTTTGGGCGGTCTTCGATGCGCAGCACGTTAGGGGGACCGTATCGGTCGAAAACAACCGCCCGCATGGTTGCGGCAGAGGGCTTCGATTGTACGGTCACTCTGACCCGCCAAATTTCTCAAACACCTCCTGCCCGGTCATGTTGTCGGTCTCGTTGGCAAAGGCATAGTAATCTGGCTTTTCATCGATGAAGACTTGAGTTTTAAAGGCGAGACCGTCACTTGCCTCGAACAATCCGATGGGCACTACGTGCCGACCCGTTTGTTGAATCCGGTAGAAGAGATGGGTGCCACAATTTTTGCAGAATCCGCGTTCGGCCCAGTCGGAAGACTTGAACACGGAGATTTTGTCTTCGCCTTCAAAGATGACGTCGCTTCCACAATCAACTTCCATGAAGGGACCGCCGCCCCAACGGCGACACATCTGGCAGTGGCATGCACCGACATCATCGCTGGCCCCAGTGGCCGTAATCTTGACAGCGCCACAGAGGCAGTGGCCTTGACGTTCACTCATGGGTCTCTCCTTTTTTCAGGGTTTCACAACTATCATATAACTCTGTGCGACCAAGGCAATTGCCGCGGTATTGCTTCGTGTTTGTGACTTTACAATCGTTGGTGTCAAGAGCAGTATCCCTCACAAAGGTGCCATGGGGAGATGGCCCGAGAATGCAAATCTAAAATCGGAGAAATTGAAATGGCAGCGCAGGAAACGAGATCAACCAATGGCCACGGCCGTGTGTATGAATCGATCGTCGATACGATTGGAAACACACCTTGTATTCGCATCAATCACTTGGCGCCGGACCATGTGAAAATCTACGCTAAATCGGAATTTTTCAACCCCGCGGCATCGGTCAAGGACCGTCTTGCCATTAGCATTATTGAAGAAGCAGAAAAGTCCGGCAAATTGAAACCGGGGCAGACCGTTGTCGAGGCAACGAGCGGAAATACCGGTATTGGTTTGGCGATGGTGTGCGCGGCCAAGGGATATCCTCTTGTCATTACGATGGCGGACAGTTTTTCAATTGAGCGGCGCAGGTTGATGCGTTTCCTTGGCGCGAAAGTTATTTTGACACCGAGAACAGCCAAGGGCTACGGAATGTATCAAAAGGCGCTGGAGCTTGCCGATGCAAATGGTTGGTTCTATGCGCGACAATTTGAAACCGAAGCCAATGCGCTCATTCATGAAAACACAACAGCACGCGAAATCTTGAGCGACTTTGATGGTGATCGCCTCGACTACTATGTCACAGGCTATGGCACTGGTGGAACCGTCACCGGTGTCGCGCGGGTATTGCGCAAAGAGCGCCCGGAGACAAAGATTGTTTTGAGCGAACCGGCCAATGCGCAGATTGTTGGTAGCGGAGACGCGCAGGAGCGTAACGAAGATGGATCGCCGGCAGGTAGTCACCCCTCCTTCGAACCTCACCCGATACAAGGCTGGACGCCTGACTTCATTCCTTTGGTATTACAAGAAGCTATCGACAATAAATACTTCGATGACCTTATCCCTGTGCCTGGACCTGTGGGTATTGAATGGGCCCAGAAGCTCGCTCAAAAAGAAGGGATCATGACCGGTGTGTCAGGAGGATCAACTTTCGCGATCGCCATGCAAGTGGCTGAGAAAGCAGAACCTGGATCGGTCATCTTGTGCATGCTTCCAGATACGTCGGAGCGATATCTCTCTTCACCTCTGTTTGAGTCCATTCCCGAGGACATGACACCGGAAGAATTAGAGTTGTCGCTTTCGACCCCAGGGTACCATATGCCGACGGAGTAGATTCAATTGTGGAAATCAGTAAGACACGGAAATGATTGCCGGCCAATTCCCGGGGGAACAATGGCTGGCAGAATCAGGAGAATCTGATGAGCAAACGATCACCGAGATTTTCGAAGATGATCTTTGCGGCTTCGGTTTGGGTTGGTCTCTTCGCTTTTGGCGTTGTGAAAGCAACAGAACCTCAAGAGATCGTTTCGAAATACGAAGTTGTTCCGACGGAAGGCGCGCCTGAACAACTGTCGCGTTTTGCCCCTCTCATTGGCCGGTGGAAGATTGAAGATTGGTCGAAAGACAAGGAAGGGAACTGGGTCGAAAGCACCGGTGCGGATTGGGACTTCTGGTTCGCACTTGATGGTTGGGCAGTGCAGGATCTCTGGGTACAGCCTGGTTATGATGTCGAATTGGAGGATCCAACCAAGCGTTTTGTTGGAACCAATGTCCGCGTCTGGAACACAGCTGCTGAGCAATGGAAGATGTCATGGATCTATTCGCCACCTGGAGCACCACAGAACTGGATAGCGACTTCAACGCCGGAGGAAATAGACATGGAATTTACTCCCCCCGGCGCTGAACAATCGGCTCGCCGGATCAAGTTTTTCAACATGACCGGGGATCACTTCGATTGGATGATGTACACGCGCGGAGAAGATGATGCTTGGGTTGAAGCCTACAAGATCCGAGGAGTTCGCAAAGATTGACCCAGTGCCAAGGAGCTGCGATTTCTTGAGGGATGCTACTGTTGGGTGACGAAGTGGGATTTGAACAACATTTCCTAGCTGAACGGAACCAATGCGATTCTAGCAATTGATTTTGAGGCAATGTTGAGGAGTTTGAAGCAATGTCACGTATCTCAGTTAGAACATTGGTCACACTGATTGTAGGAATCGCTGTTTTCACGATCAATGGGCCGATTTCTGCACATGGCGCTACTGAACAATATGAGTTGGATGCAGTCGCAGCTACGGCGTACTCAGATGCCTATGCGGCACAAGATCTATCGGTTATGGATTCGTTGTTGGCTGATGATGCGATTTTTGAAGACCCGCCAACCGATTCGTTGGAAAGAAAAACACTGTTGAAGGACTGAGTGGTGTTTTCGCCAGGATAACGAGGGCTGGTACCGAGAGCAAAGAGATTGCGAAATTCCGATCAGGCGACAACTTCGTATTTTCGGTATGGGCTGACTTTCATATGATGTTGGATGTCGGTGATGCGGCCCACCAGGAGATGCGATTCCAACTCAATCTGATCATCGTTCTAAAGGTCGTTGAAGGAGAGGTTGTCCAACATGTTGACTATGTCGACACAGAAGCCTTTGTTCTTCAAATGCAAGAGCAGAAAAGTCACCAGCTTTAGTTGGTTTCATTCGACAACCACGAGAGGAAATCGGCACGAGTTTTGACACTTCTGGTTTCCCTTGTATTGTGGACTCGATGAGCGACAGCCTAGTCATGGGATAATGATGGTACAGGTGCCTGCCGATAAGAAGGTGTGGATTGAATACCGGATCCTGCGCATCCATAGACCATCAAAAGAGAATTGGAGCCTCTTCGCAAACATTCAGGTGCCGGGCTATACCTGGATGTTTGATACAGAGTCATTCCTAGATGAGAACGATGCGGTTGAACGGGTAAATGAGATTGCGGATCGATATGGTGTTCCGCACGATGCGAGACAACGCAAACCGGCGCTTAAAATACATTGTTGGTGGTAGATCAGCCCAATACGGAAATCGTGATCAATCCGATGCGTTGGCGGCAATGCTCAATTCAGCGTTACGTTTGGCGATGAGGCGCAACACGGCCTTAGTGTGCAGGATTGAGAAAACGCTTTCAACGATGGCCAGCCCGGCTTCGCTTTGTTCAGAGGCTTTTTCGGTGGAAACTTTGCCTGAAACCCGATCGAAGAACTCGTCGACTTCAGCGGCTGCTAAAGACTGGGCGGCTTGTTGGTAGCGTTTGAGACTGTGCGCGTCATATCCTAAATCAACAGAAAACCCAACGGACCGTAACTCACCCCAAGCCTGGACAATTTGTGCATCTTGGCCTGATAGATACTCCGCGTCAGATTCCTGCAAAATTTCTATCAAACCGTCTTGTGTCAATATTTCGATCTCTTCGCGGGTAGTTTTCGAGGTCGTCAAAATTTCATTCAGGGGTTGTTTCGTTAAGACATTTGCCCCAAGTCTCGCGGCCAGTTGAAATTCGAGCCCAAGTAGATTGTCACTTGGCGCGTTGCGGTTTGACAGCCCATCCAACACAGTTCGAATTTCTGCAAGTGGCAAAAAGCGTTCGTGTTGAAGTTTCTTGATAAGCTGGATGCGTTGAACGTGATCGTCTGAGTAGTTTGCGACATTTCGTTGCGGTTTTTCAGGCTCTGGAAGCAAGCCCTCGCGAATGTAAAACCGAATGGCCTCACGTCCGACGCCGGTCTTTGCTTCCAGTTCCTTCATTTTCATCAGTGGAGCTTTCCTTGACTTTCGGGTTTAGCTTTTGAGCGGATGAAGGATGACCGGCATTTCTGTTATGCCCATGACAAAGTTCGACCGAAGTCTTGAGGGTTCGCCGATGACTTCGACCTTGTCGAAGCGCTTGAGGATTTCTTCCCAGAGAATGCGAAGTTGCATTTCGCCGACACGGTTTCCCATGCAGCGGTGAATGCCGAATCCAAAGGAGAGGTGATGACGTGCCTTTGGCCGGTCGATCAAGAACTCATTGGCGCGGTCGATCTCGGTTTCATCCCGATTGCCGGATATGTACCACATGACAACTTTATCGCCCTTTTTGATTTTCTTTCCGCCAAGTTCATAGTCTTCGAGCGCGGTACGGCGCATATGACCCAGAGGCGTGATCCACCGGATCATTTCAGACACCATGTTGGGAATGAGATCTGGATTGGCCTTTAACTTTTCGTATTCTGCTGGGAATTGATTGAGGGCCAAGACGCCGCCAGAAATCGAATTCCGCGTCGTGTCGTTACCGCCAACAATGAGAAGCATAAGATTGCCTAAGAACTCAAGCGGATCTTTCACCATCTCCTTTGTCTCTGGGTTTGTTGACAGGAGTGAGACGAAATCCATGCCGTCGTGGTTTTCACTGCGGTCATTCCAGAGCTTTAAGAAATACTCTAAGCACTTCATGAGTTCGGCACGGCGCTCTTCTTCTGTCCACAAGCCCTCGTCGGCGCCTACGGCTTCCGGGCTTGAGGTGGTGACGTCCGACCAATGGGTGAGAAGACGACGATCTTCCCACGGGAAGTCGAACAGTGTCGCTAGCATCTGGGTGGTGAGTTCGATGGAGACTTTGTCTACCCAGTCGAATTCTTCACCAATGGGTAGGCCGTCTAAGATGTCGCAAGCGCGTTCGCGAATGAGGCCTTCAAGATTGGCAAGATTGGTCGGTGCAACGGCAGGTGTGACGGCTTTTCGTTGAACATCGTGGACGGGAGGGTCCATGGCAATGAACATTTTTGGCGCAAATTCTTCTGCGGTTTCCCCATCATCAATTACGGCGGGATCACCAATGACAATGGTTTTGTCGGATGAGAAGACTTTGTGATTGCTGTCGACCGCTACGATGTCTTTGAACTTCGTGATGGACCAATAGGGCCCGAAAGCACTGTCCGGGCAATAATGGATGGGATCTTCTTTGCGCAGGCGTTCAAAGTATTTGAAGTGTTCTTGTGTCTCAAACAGTTTTGAGTCACTAACATCTAGAGTTTCGAGTGGCACTGTGTATGGGTCAGCTACAGCAACATCGTCTTCATGTTCTTGGGCGACGCTCATTTTGGTTCTCCCCTTGGAGTTTGGTCAGCTAAATTAGAATTGCGCTTCCGGCAGACGGACGACGAGGCCGTCTAGGTCTTCTGACACTTTGATTTGGCAGGCGAGGCGGCTGGTGTCCTGAACACCTTCGGCAAAGTCGAGCATGGTTTCTTCCATGTCGGTCTTGGTGCCAGCTTTGTCGGACCACTCTGGCTCGATATAGATGTGACAGGTGGCGCAGGCGCAGGCCCCGCCGCAATCCGCATCGATGCCAGGAATGAGATTGTTCACGGCCCCTTCCATCAAACTCAAGCCTGGCGCGACGTCGACTTCGTGTTTGGCGCCGTTTTGCTCCACATAGGTGATCTTTGGCATATTCTCCCCTTCGTTTGCGTAGTGTGGGTACGTAATACGTATAAACCAGATGATGACCTGGGAGTCAAGTGGCGGGCTTTCACCTAAGGTTTTTCGTGGTCAGGGAATTGTGGATCGCTCAGGAGGTGTTTTCACGGCGCTCAATGTAGTCGTCACAGATGTCGATCATGCGTTGGCGATCAAAACTGGGTCCATGCCCGCCGTGGACAGCAATTGCTGGTAGATCACGCAGGCGGCGCATGGTTGCGATGTAGGCCTCGATGTCACTGTCGGGCAGTTGGTCCAACAATGTGTCGTTGTAGATGGCGTCGCCGCCAAACAGAGTTCCAGTGGCGGCTTCCCAGAGCCCAATGCTTCCTGGCGAGTGCCCCGGCAAGTGGAGGACTTCAAAGTGTCGGTCGCCGAGGTCGATGATGTCGCCATCTTTTACTTCATTGGTTGGGTGTGCTGATTGGATCTTGTAGTTATGCAGATCGAAACCTTCAGAGGGCAAGGCGCTGATGAGAGGTTTGTTACCAGCGGGCAATCCCAATTCGACCAAATCCTGTTGAACTACTGGAGGAAAGCTGTCGAGGGTGAGCGCACAAAATTCGCGGTAGTCCGCCATGCGCGGGGCCTCAATGTGATGCATGACCCTTGTGTCAAACTCATGCAGACTCCCGACATGGTCGTAGTGAATATGTGTGGCGACCGCGGCAAGAGGTTTGTCAATGAGGTCGGCCATTTCGTCGCGAAGAGAGACAACGCCAAGGCCGGTATCGATCAACATATCCCTGTCGCGCCCACGAATGTGCCAGATGTTACAGCGCAGGAATTCGTGTACGTGCGGCTCCCAAAGAAGTGTGAGGCCGTCTCCAAGAGACTTTCGCTCAAACCAGCGCGACGCGATTTTCATGAGAGTTTCCTCGCACTTTGCCTCGAATTTGCACCTAAGGGCGATGTTTTGCCAATCAATCATAGTCGATATTGGGTGGTTTAGGCCCGGAAATTGAGCCATTCTTCTCGAAAGGGTCGGTGTCGGTCGCACGGTGGCTGGTCGAATTCATTTGCTATTAGGAATCATATGTGAGAAGTAGCGCCAACTCTTGCCGCGCGTAGAGGGCGTTTCAGCGTCCCCGGTCGGAGTTGACTGAGCAATTGTCCGTATTGATCGTTGCCGGATCCGTGCCCTAGGAGGCACATGACCCAAGGCGGCTGATCTACGCTAGCTCCCTCAAAAGAAAATGTAATGGTGCGAGCCGGCGATTTTTGCCGTCTGCGCCTACTTGGAAAGTATTTACTTGAAACAATTTAGTGACCTCGGTTTGACCGAGAACGTCCTTCAGGCAGTTACGTCTGAGGGTTACACCAACCCAACACCCATTCAGACCAAAGCCATCCCCGCCATGATCGCTGGTTCCGACATTGTCGGTATCGCGCAAACAGGTACAGGAAAAACCGCGGCCTTCGTGCTGCCTTTGCTGCACCATATTGAGACCGAAAAAGTTAGGCCTCAACCGAAACGCTGCAACACTCTCATTCTGGCTCCAACCCGCGAACTTGCTGCTCAAATTGCTGACAGCGTTCGAGCCTATGGTAAGAACGTCCGCCTCTCATGTTCGGTGATTGTTGGTGGGGTTCGGCCTGGCCCGCAAATTAAAGCCATGGCGCGCGGTGTTGATATTATCGTCGCGACGCCCGGCCGTCTTGAAGATCATATGTCTACTGGCGCCATCCGCCTCGATGACACAACAACGGTCATTCTTGATGAGGCCGATCAAATGATGGATATCGGATTTTTGCCAGCGATACGTCGCATTTTGGCGAAGACACCCAAGCAACGGCAGACTCATTTGTTTACCGCGACGATGCCGAAACAAATTCGCCGCCTTGCCAATGATTTTTTGAACAGTCCACTTGAGATCTCTGTGGCACCACAATCTCAACCGATTGAGCGCATCAACCAGAAAGTCTTTCTTGTTGATCAGGGCTCAAAACGTGACCTCTTAATCAATACACTAAATGGCGAAGAGGTGGAGCGCGGGATTGTCTTCACGCGGACCAAGCGGGGCGCAGACAAAGTTAGTCAGCATCTGCAGAAAGCGGGCCTCACTGCGGCAGCTATTCATGGCAACAAGAGCCAATCCCAACGTCAACGCACTCTTGGTGCTTTTCGGTCCGGCAACTTGAAATTTCTTGTAGCGACCGACATCGCCGCGCGGGGCATTGACATTGATGATGTCAGCCACGTGGTGAACTATGAGCTTCCGAATGTTCCTGAGGTCTATGTTCACCGCATTGGTCGAACCGCACGGGCCGGTAAGAGCGGCTATTCAGTTTCATTCTGTGACGGCAGCGAACGTGGATTGTTAAAGGATATCGAAAAGCTGATTGGCAAGAGTATTGTAAAGGAAAACCTGGCCGCCAATGACAGCTCAGCCGACGCAAATTCTGAGACGACACAAAAGAAGAAGCCATCCCGACCTCGGAACAGGAATCACAAACGGTCTGGGCCTGGCGGTCATAAGAGCGGTCCGAAGGGTCAAAACAATCGGCCTCGCCGCCGCAACAAGCAGCGCGCAGCTTAAGGCTCTTTGCATCAAGACGCGTTTGGTCGCACGAATATGGGTGACGACCAGGCGCGTTCTTCCACCTCACCGAGGCAGTTGTCATCTGGACCTGCATCATTGCAGGTTGAGATGATTTTGCGGCAACGACCGTTGGCGTCGTTTTCGCATACCATTGGAACGGCGCCGATGGCCTGGCTCGGCGCTTCGATGGCGCGCACATAGTAAGTGGCGGGGCGCCCAAGAGTGGCGAATTCATCATCTGTGAAACTCACCTGGCAGCCATCCTTATCTCCAGGGCATGGCAACACGCGCCACGGATCCTGGATGAGCATCTCAGGTGTTTCGCCCTCGGCCTGACGTGGCAAGATGCGGATCACTTCAATGCGCGTGATCGGACGACGCTCATCACTTGGGTTGTAGCATTCACCGCGACACAGGCGGTCTAAGCGATCTTCTGTTAGTCCGGTTGCGCCATATTCGGGACACCCCGGGTTTTGTTCGAGTGACCCGATGGCTGTCACCTCAAATGTCGGTGACGTCGAAGATCTAATTTCACTGCCCATTGGCGCGCGTCCGCCTTCACTCACTGCATCAAACCAAAGAAGAATGCGCGGACCGCTGGTGCCGTAGACTTCTTTTCTTTGCCAGGCGTCCCAGACCGCGTCGCGATCGCGACTATCGGCGTGGACGGCGGTTAGCCCACCGGTTGTGAAGTAGGATCCGGCGCGCTCAAATTCCCAACGGGTGAGAATGGTGTAGGGATCTTCGTAAAGATCGTAAGAAACGCCTTCGGCAATTGGTTCAACAGCCGAGCTTGGGAAGGCCTTCGGTTGATACTTGAAACGCGCCTCAGTCTCTCGCCAGCGGTCATGTTCTTTGTAACCGGTGCCAGGTCTCGACGAATGGATGTCACTGGCAGCGACAAAACCAAACTGAAAGTGATCGTATCCTTCAGGTGCGTTTGCGTCGCCCAAGGACATGATGTATTGCACGCTGCTTTTGGGGCGATATTTAAAGGCTGGCAGAAAGCAATCGGGGCACTGACCGGCATCAAGCCAATCATTTGGCTTTGCGCCTGGAACCGCGAGGTGATGGCCGCCGCCATTGCCGTCTACGTAGTACTGTCTTGTTGCTTCAGCGCGGGCGAAACAGGTCTCTTTATCCAATCCTTCACTGGTGCAGCGTTCCTCGGTGATTTCACCGGCCCGCCAACAATCTGGGATGTAATCACCTTGAGGGTTTGGACAGGACCTTGAGCCGTCGGCAGAAAAGTTGATCTCGCGGAAAGAACGGTATTCCTCTGCATTGCCGTGACCGGAATAAATCTCGATAAGCTTTTGGCGATTGGGATCGTGTTGTTGTTGGGTGAGTTGTTTGTCCCAGCTTGATCCGGGCGGTGTGTACATGCCCCAGGTGGTGCCATGGGGGATAATGATGGAATCAACGCCCCATTCATCGAGTTTGCGAAACAGGTCGGCGGGTGTTTGTGCGAATTCAGCACAATTCGCTGGGAGTTCTGGTGATGGTAAGTCATCATCGCATCTGGTGAGACCATATAGTCCGTGCAGGTAGTTGGTGTATTGGGCGCCACCACTCCCTAGGTTTTTCAAGGCGAGGAGACCGAGCAATACTTTTGGTGGTCCGCCGTCGACAAGGGCAGGCGCGCCTGTCTCAGCGTCGGCAATGATAGGGCGTGTTGTAATTTCATTATCGGCAAGACCGCGTAGAATCACGTTCTTGTGGCCGTAGTGGCCTTTCTCGGTAACCCCCACTTGCGTCCATTCCCATCCGAGGAAGGCGAGGGTGTCGGCAACGGGGCTTTGCTCCGCGACCGCATTGCATTGCCTAATCTCGGTTATGGTTTCCTGCCAGCTCTTTGGCGTGTGGGCTGTTGCGTGGTCGTTGATGGACCAAAAGTCGAGCGCAGAGCAAAAACGCGCATAGTCACAGGCGTCAGAAATGGGATGGGCGCCTTCACCAGCTGATAGGGGAAGTGACATGGCGAAAGCATCGCCTGAGAAGGTTGAGTGCACATGAAGGTCGCCGAAGAGGATCTGTTTTGAGCGCTCCTGGCCAAGCCGCGCGACGGAGGAGGTCTGTCCTTCCACGCGCTCTAATGTCATTTCGCTGGACCTGGGCTGGGCGACCGGATCTCCTTGTTGCTGACCCTTCACGAACCAGCCGACACCGAGCCCGTAGAGTATGAAGAGTGCGAATACGACGATGGCCGTTGGCCAAGCGACCGCATGTTTGAGCATGTTCGAGCGCGCCATTGAATCTAGTCCTCCCCGAAGTGACGGTTGGTATTCCAACTTCGTTAGGCTTACCGTTTCTAATTTCTATTTTCTTTTGTGCGTGCGCCGATGGTGTCGACGATGCTCTGAGCGTCATACACATTGGGCTCTTCAGGTTTCGGGCCAGAACCGACAAGAATTTCAAGGGAGTGTTCGGCATTGCCGCTAGATCCACCGAGTGGAAAGCCGATGCCAACCCCAACACCAGACGATGTATGTCCGCCGTGAGATCCAACCCCGCCGCCAACCGAAATGGATGGACCGGAGCGTTTGTCCTCTTCATCGGTGTAAGTGTTGATCACGCGAAACCACTCGTGACCCTGCGCAAGGGTTAATTCGGCTGCGCGTAGGAGGGCATAGTCGCGCGCTGTCGCGGCATCACCGCCACGGTAGGTCACACGGTAACGACCTTGTTCGATGGCTTGATCGGAGTATCCACTCGACCGATCACCTGTGGCTGGAGCATAGGTTGGGTCGGTGGCGCAGGCACTTAGTCCTACAACCAGAATCACCGCTGATATGTTCCGTGCAATTTGCATTGTACTGTCTCCCGTTTGTTGGGAGTCTAGCACAGGAGTACTGTGGATGTAATTGGAACTTTCGTCCCACAATTCTAGTTGCTTGGATCAGGATGAGCTTGTTCCGTTTCAACAACCCAGTTTTAGGGAGCGAAGATAAGCATGGCGTCCAGCATGATATGGAGAAGGATGAGAATCTCCAATCGACGCATTTTGAGAATGAGAAAGACAATTGCAAATAATGCACCAGAGACGAGATAAAGGGCAAAATAGGTGGGTATCAGAGCACTGGGGCCGTGCATGAAAACAAAACCGGTGAGAGCTAGCGCGGCTACGAACGGCACTCCTAACAATTTGCTGAAACGTGTTAGTGCAACCGTCCTTGCGATAGCACCGCCTCATTCCTCTGTTCTCAAACCCTGTTTTTTCAAGAACGTTTTTGGAAAGAACATTTCATTCGTCAAATGACGATACAAGTTCGGACAAAGATGTTTCTTCGAATGCAAAACTCAACAATCACCTACTGAATCACAGATGCATTTTTGCAACTTCGGGATCGGTAAACATCTCAATGGAAATGCGAACATCGGATGGACCGAGAAGTCGAATTATCAATCGATCTGTGTGTGGTTCGAATTACAATTCGTGGGTCACGGCTCACTGCGCTGTGTGTCATGAGTTTACACAATTAGACGTAAGCGGATCAATTGCTTTGGCTTTGACGCCCTTTTTCTGGGTAAACCGGTTTGCAGGTCCTATTGCGGCGGCGGTCCTGCTGACATATGATCTTGCCGCCAAATGAATTTCAAAGAACAGGGTGGTCCTTTAGGTGGTTCGATTGCTGACGAGTTTGGTCATCGTTTATTTGCTTTCATCTGGGTGTGCTGGAGTTGGGCAATTGGACAGTGCGGTCGCGGCGCAGGGGCTTCAGCAAGACCTTGGAAGTCACGAACGGTCTGTTTCAGTTTCCGTGCTGCTCGACAATGGCACGGAAACGGAATTGATGCGTGTCTTTGAATCGGAACATAAGGTTCGCTTTTCGGTATATGTCCCGGAAACCTACAGTGTTGCGCGCCCTTCAGGTGTGGTGGTTTTTGTGACCCCTATGGACATTGGGGAAATTCCCGATGATTGGAAACCGGTATTTGATCGCCGAAATCTGATATGGGTGAGTGTCAGCGGTTCTGGCAACACGATGGGGGATGAACGCAGGATTGCAGAAACCAAGCTATCGTATGACTTCATCACTCGAAACTACTCAATCGATTCTGAGCGGACTTTTCTCTCAGGAATGTCAGGCGGTGCGCGCATATCGATCATGGCTGCTGCGCGTTACCCTGAAATATTCAAAGGTGGTGTTTACTTGAGTGGTGCTGAACCCTGGTCGGAGCGCAACGAGAATCCATGGTTGAAGGAAACGCCTGAGAACTTTGAGGCGATCAAAGGAAATCGATATGTTTTGGTCAGCGGAACGGAGGACTTCAAGCTCTCCGCAGTTGCGCGACTCTATCGGGACTACAAGAAACTGGGTATTGAGAAGACGAGGCTGATCGTCGTTCAAGACTTGGACCACGATTTTCCCGACGCGGAAATTTATGACCGGGCTCTGGATTATCTCGAAATGGACGGCCCATGAGGTGGCTGGCTGGCGACATTGGGGTTGCAACGAACTCCCTCTTGCAACGAACCTCATTCCTCAGTAACCATTGACCAAGCGGCCCCGTAGCTCAGTCGGATAGAGCACTTGATTCCTAATCAAGGGGTCGGAGGTTCGAATCCTCCCGGGGTCGCCAATCTCAATGCGCGTCAGTCGAAGAGCTGTCTTTGTTCTTTCGTGAACTTGCCGCGCGCCCGTGCATTGAGACGTGACCAGTTCTTCTTCAAATATCGTTCCGTCACATTGTTGTTCTTCTCGGATTTCAGGTTTTCTCTCAGAACCCAACCAACTGCATTGGCAATGTAGGGTTCTCTTTCATCGATCTGTCGAGAAACCAATAGTTCGACCTCTGAGAAAGGTAGAAACACAGATTTTTTGCCAACATAGGAAACTGTGCTGATCAGTGACAAACGTCGATCCCAGATTGACGATGACTTTGACCATTTGCGAACGACCGGTTTGATGATTCGCCACTCAGTTCGAGCGAGGTTCGCAATGTTCTCACCAAGCACGTCGCAGTGCCCCCAGTTTTCAATGTGTTTGCTCCAATCAACAAACTCGTCAAATGCCTTGGGCGCATCCTTGAACTTACCCAAAAGACCCGTGAAGAGAGCGATGGCCATGGGTTCGTAGTATTCTGACTCTTGAAAGATGTGCGACCAAATTCTTAGTAGATCCACGTCGTTTTGATCAGAGAATGAAAATCCCTCCTTTGCCAACCGGCGCATGTCTGGCACCATCAGTGAGTAGAATTTTAATTCGGACTTCTTGTCATTCGCGGCAGCATTTGAGCGCCTTGGATTACCCAGAGCTCTGCACTCTGCTTCAACTTCCTTTTTGAAGCGATTGAGATCAGCGGCCATGATATTTCTTCTTGGGAAATTGAAATCCTGTTCTCACACTGGGGTTGCATAGCGTGGCGATAAGTGTCGGGGAGTTCATTGCCCGCCCCACGGGCTTCAACCGCGACCCTCACTCACCGCAGATTTCCAAGGTTTGTCGCTCCCCCCTTGATACCGGAAACCATGATCCGGCGATAGGCTTGTGGTGGCGGTGGTTTTATGAATAATCACTGCGGCCTAAGGCCCGCCTGGAGCGGCGGGACCCCACGAGAGTTTCAAACAACAGTACAGGCAAGAAGACGTAATGGTGAAGATCGCTGATCAAGCAATGAAGAACGACCTCATTCGAATGTTTGAGGAGGCCGGGCAATACGAGGAAAATGGAAACCTCGACAAAGCGGAAGAAGTTACGCTTGCGATTCTTGAGAAATACCCAGGTCAGTTTCATGCATTGCGCTGGCTAGGACAACATGCCCTCAACAACAACGACCCTGGTATGGCCATTACCTATTTCAATGAGGCGCATCACGTAGACCCTTCAAATTATGAAGTAGTCGTGGCCTTGGCGCATGTGATGGCCGACAGTGCACTAAATAGTGATGCACGGATCGCCTATGAACGCGCCTTGAAAATGAATCCGAAAGACAAAGAGGTTGCACTTTCACTAGGGGAAATCTATCGCCGTTTGGGGGAACCGAAGAAAGCTGAGAAGGTCTACAAATCGCTCATGGTGGAAACACCAGGGGATGGACAGGCACTGGTTGGGCTTGCCCATGTTGCCCGGGGCCGCGGTAATGCGAAGAAGGCTCTAGATTTTGCCATGCGAGCCCTCAAGACGCGGCCACATAATTCGGGTGCTTGGGCGATCTTTGCAGAAAGCAGAAAATTCAACGAATTGCCGAAAGAGTTTTCTCAAATGGAGGAAGTGTTTGAGAAAATTCATCCAGAGACGGAATCGTCAATCTCGCTTGGATTCTCGATGGGAAAGATCTTGGACGATGTTGGTGATTATGAAAGAGCCTTTAAGGTCTTCCGAGAAGCGAATGACAAGGTGGATATCCAATATGACACTGGGTCAAGCGATGAGAGTGCCGGCACTTTGTTCAATGTGTTCACTCCTCAATTCTTTGAGAAATGCAAAGACTATGGATCGTCGTCGGAAAGGCCAGTGTTTATTGTTGGCATGCCGCGATCGGGTACCTCACTGACCGAGCAGATATTGGCCAGTCATCCAGATGTCTTCGGTGCTGGCGAGCTGCAAATTATGGGGGATATGCGTGTTCATATCATTCCTGAATTTCAAGACGTGCCTTTGCCTTATCCTCAATGTCTGACGGAGCTTGGTCCTGAGGCGTTTGCCAAGATGGCCGACTTTTATCTCGAAAAGAGCTCAGAGGCTGCCGGAAACGAGATTCGGATTACCGACAAGTTTCCTCACAACTTTGCAAATCTTGGTCTCGTTTCGACCCTCTTCCCCAAGGCCCGGATCATTCATTGTAAGCGGGATCCTATGGACACGTGTTTCTCGATCTATGTAAGAAACTTCACACGGAATTATCCCTTTGCGTCGAAATTTGAGTTTTTAGGCCATCAATATAAGCAATATCTTCGCATCATGGATCATTGGAAGTCCGTATTGCCGGTGGAAATTCTTGAGGTGAACTACGAAGATGTTATCGCGGACCAAGAGGGACAAAGCCGTCGGATGGTCGACTTTGTTGGCTTGCCGTGGGATGATGCATGCCTCGAGTTTAACAAGACGAAACGTTCCGTTGTCACGTTCAGTCACTGGCAAGTGCGACAACCGATTTACTCAAGCTCGGTCGCCAAGTGGAAACAATACGAACCATGGTTGGGCCCGTTGAAAGACGCTCTCGGATATGAGGGCTAGTCGCCCGACAAGCGATTGTCATCTAGATATTTGCGAAGCATGGTCAATCCGTCGATCAACGCCGTCAGCTCTGCAGTCGTCATTGCTTGATCGAGACGTTGGAGGTCCGGGGCGAGCGCGCTCATGGCGTCATTCAATGCGGCCCGACCGGACTGGGTCAGTGAGACCTTTTTTCCCCTGCCGTCCGTCTCACTTGGCTTCACATCGATAAAGCCTTTGCCGGAGAGACGCTTGACCAGGCTTGTCATGGCGCCTTTGGTCACTTCAAAAGAGTTGGCAAGACGGACGAGGCTCCATTCACCGCCCAAGCGTGCCAAGTGCATCAACAAGCCAAACTGCGCAGCGGTCAAGCCATGGGGTGCTTGTCGTTCCAACCGTGTCGTTGACAGTTGGTTGATGATGCCAATCTCATTGAACAGGCGCCAAGTCGAAGGCATGACCGTTTCGTCTGCCATCAGTTGTGGTTCGCTCACAAGATTATGTCCTTGAGCCGGCGTCGGGGCGTGGCCTCTTGTGCGGGACCATATCCAAGGCGCGCGAACATTTGAATCGTTCCATCGCGCTCTGGCAGAATGGTATCATACAATTTTCCTTGCAGGTCAGACATCTCGGCAAATTCTTGCAGGAGTTGGCTGTGAGGGTGAAGCCCTAAGCCAATGGCGATGGCTTGGAGATTGAGATGCACATAGACCCGCCCTGCGTTAAGTTGCGAGAGGCGGTCATTCTCTTCCGAGACGATCCACGCGTAGGCCATACCGGAGTCAAAGATCTCCTTGAACATGTCCAGCCCAATCTTAAAGGCTCGCGAGTTTGGATCGGCCAGGGTTTCTCTCGTTATGACGCCGGTTGCTTTGCCGACTTCCATCATGGTTCCACCAAGATCTATGCCGTCGCGATGTTCTTTGATTTCGACACCGCCGATCCGCATGAGTTCGATGCTCTCCATATTAGTTCTCGGTGTCGTGACTTCGACATAGTGGGCGTCATAGGTGAGGGTTCGCAGTTTCTGGATTAGCTTTTCTTCGTGTGTGTAGCGAATGTCAATTCCGGATGGGAGGGAGAGATCGATCAGACCTTTTAGAGTTTCTTCCGACACGGGGCGCTCAAGGTCGTAGGCGACTTTGGTGCTTCGGCGGGCGGTGATGAGATCAAAGTGTGGGTCGACCACCGGATCACTTGGGGTGAGCTCGATGGTGGCCACGGGTTTGGTGCCCAAACTGTCGGGACCTGGCTCTCCTTGCGGAAAGGGCGTGATCGTCGTCGCGAAACCGTAAGCCTGTGCAGCGAGGTTTGTGAGTTCTAAGAAACATCCAAGCCCGATGAGGACCTGGCGATTGGGCGGGTCGGTCTCTGGCAAAAACCTCTCTGGATCTGGAAGTATAGTGATGCGATCTGGTTCTCGGAGATCGGCTATCCAAGGCTGGCGATTGTGTGGATTGGGCGCCAGGATTGCGTAAGAGAGGATGTTGAGCCGCGGGTCCTCGGTCCATGTACCCGCGATCCGCCAGGGTTCATTGGCCTCGTCGGGGATTGGGTCACAGCCTGAGAGGGTGCCGCCGAGGGCGATTAAGGCTCCCCCTTGTCCGATAACTTTAAGAACCTGCCGTCGCGATTTCATGTCCAACTCCCACATAGTTTAAGATTAAACCATATTTGTTCAAGACCGTGAGGTCAAGTTGGCATCAAGGGGTGGAGTTTCAGAGTTTTTCGTCAGCGGCGAGCCGTTCGATAACCGAACGGTCTTTTGTGTAGTGGTAGCGGATTTGGTCATCGAAGTAGCGATGTTGTCGGCCGACCGGGCAGGCGTCTCTGGTTGCGAGCCATAGCTCCCAATTGGCCTCTACATTGTCGCTGGTCAGGCTCTCGGTCGCCTTCATGGCGGCGTCTAGGGGCGCCAAACAAGGTTTGTCGCAGGATGCGCAAGGACCTTCGGTTGGTGCCGATTTTTCCAAGTTCTCCACATCAAATGTAATGACCGCGCGCAATCCTATCCACGGCCCATATATGTCATGAATGTTCAAACCCATGGGGCCTTGTTTGGCAAAGCCAGATGCGTCGGCGAGTTTTTGGATGGCGATTAGTTTGTCCCCTTCGGCGTGGGCCCATCGGACGGAGCACTCAACGGGAATGTCGGAAGACTGCAGGGCCTCGCGTACAACTCTTTCGACGTTCGTGTAGAGGGGGTTGGGTGTGCCGGCCAGGTTTGGTTGTTGATGGAGGGATTGGGAAAAATGAGGCCATATGTTCCTTGTGTTCGCGATGAGCAGCGTCAAGGTCTGATCGCGACCATAGGTCTCTAGCTTCAATGAGCCGTCGACGGCCTGGTTGTAATCTTGCACAGAAAAAGTGTGGGTGAGGTCCAACCCGTTGTTTCGCAAATTATCGGTAAGGGAAGCGACCCAAGTTGGCCGAGTTTCCACCGGGCTTTTGTCCATGTGCCTTAAGTACCCGAAGACAATCATCACCTGGGCGGCGAAGTAAGCGATCCATATGACATAGTCAGCGGCCGCAAACTCGATCTTGAACCGGTCTAAGGCGATAACTCCGTCTGAGAAGATAAAGGTGAAGGCGCCAAGGAAAATGAGGCGTGATCGAAAGGGGATGACCAAGGCGGCAACGCCCATGCCCGTAATGACCGCCATGTAGGCCGCAACAGGGCCGCGGAGGGACCCGAGATCTGGCCACAGCCAAGCCAGATAGGCTGTGATTGCCACAACCAAACCCGCTGCATAGGGAAAGCGCGCCCTATTAACTCGCCCTTCAGAGCGACCGATGGTGACAAACACTGCAATGTAGATGAGGTGGGCAATGAGAAAGCTCGAAAGCCCTGCGACGAAAGCCCCTTGAGCAAGTAGAACATCTCCGCTGGCGCTGAAGAGCAAAGCGGTCACAATGAAGAGGCGGTGATTGGCACGGCTCAAAAATACGTACAGCGCGAGCAACACAATACCGGCGCCCTTGATGAAGAAGTCACCTGGGTATGGCTGCCAAGGGAGTGACAGCAAGAACATGATGCCAAACGCGAACGCGCATACGAGAATTTGGCGACGTTGTTCGTCGGTCATCATGGCTACCTTATTCTAACCCTCTTTTTGCCAACAGCGGTTCAACAGATGGCTCGCGGCCACGGAACTTCTTGTAGAGTTCCATAGGGTCGTCAGTGCCGCCGCGTTCGAGAATGTTCTCGCGGAAGGACTGAGCTGTCGCCTGATCAAAAATGCCATTTTGTTTGAATAGGTCGTAACCGTCCGCGTCTAAGACTTCGGCCCAAATGTAAGAATAATACCCGGCCGAATATCCACCAGAGAATATGTGTTGGAAGTAAGTGGATCGATAACGGAGGGCAATTTCTGGGATCAAGCCGATGTCCTCCATTGTCTGTTCTTCAAATTCTTGAACGGATTTGATTTCTCCGTCCTTGAGATTGTGCCAGGCCAAATCCAGGAAACAGGCCGCCAAATATTCGGTAGTTTGGAAACCCTGATTGAACTTGCGTGCTTTGAGGATTTTTTCAATGAGCGCGTCGGGGATCGATTCTCCCGTGTCCTTGTGAGTGGCGTAAGATTTCAGGACCTCCTTTTCGAATCCCCAGTGCTCATATATTTGGGACGGAAGTTCGACAAAGTCGCGCTTTACAGAAGTGCCCGAAAGACTTTCATAGGTGACCTGGCTCATAAGGCCGTGCAGCGCATGGCCAAATTCGTGAAACAGGGTTTTTACTTCTTCAAAGCCCAGAAGTGTTGGTTCGCCTTCAATGCCTTTGGGAAAATTGCAAGTGTTGAAAACAATCGGACGAACTTTACCATCAAGCTTCGATTGTTCGCGAACCGAATTCATCCAAGCGCCGCCACGTTTGGAAGTGCGCATGTGGTAGTCTGCAAGGAAGAGGCCGACGTGATTGCCGTCCTTGTCTTTAACCTCGAACGATTGAACCTCGGAATGATACGTTGGGATGTCGTAACGTCGTTCGAATGTCAGGCCAAAGAGCCGGGTTGCCACGGTAAAAGCGCCATCACGTACTTTGTCGAGGACAAAGTAAGGTTTAACATCCTCTTCATTGAGATCGTATTTTTCAGTCCTGACTTTCTCCGCATAATACCACCAATCCCATGGGGCGAGTTTGAAGTTCGCGCCTTCTTTCTGAATCTTCTCTTGGATGCCATCAGCTTCCTGTTTGGCCATCTTTTGGGCTGGATGCCATACCTTGTTTAGTAAAACCTTTGCGGCCTCTGGTGATTTGGCCATGCGATCGTCAAGCATGTATTGGGCGTGCGTTTCAAATCCCAAGAGTCGAGCTCTTCTCGCTCTTAGCGATGCGATTTTGGATACGGTCTCTTTGTTGTCGTTTTCTGTGCCGTTGTTCCCACACTTAATGTAGGCGGTATAGAGTCTTTCTCGGAGGTCTCGATTTGCTGAAAATTTCATAAACGGGGTAAATGAAGACCGTGAAATTGTGAAAGCGTACTTTCCAGGATGGCCAAGCTCGATGGCTTCTTCAGCAGCAGCGCTCCGTACCGATTCAGGTAATCCTTCAAGCTCTTCCTCTGTCTCCAGTACTAACTCGAATGCGTTTGTGTCCTTTAGAACGTTCTGTCCGAACGACGTGGTTAGCCTGGAAATTTTTTCGTCCAGTGCTTTGACCTCATTCCTGGCGTTTTGATCGAGTGCGGCGCCGGTTCTTATGAATTTGTTGTGAATCTCTTCGAGTAGGCGGTCTTCTTCGAGAGTGAGGTCGAGACCCTCTTTGCTATCGTAAACCGCGTTCACTCGTTTGAAGAGTCCCTCATCCATCAGGATACTGGTTTCGTGCACGGTGAGTCGCGGTACGATCTCACGTTGGATCTTCTGGATCTCATCATTTGTATGAGAAGAGGTGAGATTGAAGAAGACCGCTACCACGCGTTCCAGATTTTGGTCTGAACGCTCGAACATTTCGATTGTGTTCTCAAAAGTGGGGGCTTCTGGATTTGAGGTAATGCGTTCAATGTTCTCAAGCTGCTTCCGCATCCCTTCTTCAAAGGCTGGCATGAAATGCTCTGGCTTAATCCGATCAAATGGGGGCATGCCAAAAGGCGTATCCCATTCTTCAAAGAAAGGATTGATGGTCTGATCTGTCATGTGGGTCCCCGTTGAATCGCGCTGGTTTGGCGCGTACTATAAGGAGTCCTGGCGGTGGTTCAATGATGGAGGCCCATCAGTCACCCCAATTTGACTTTGTGCAAATGGGGTGACCTTGGCTAACCACTTAGTCGAGATCTTGGCCGTCCATGCCTGCGTTTTTGCGAGCTTCGGCGACGAATTTTTTTGCGACTTCGCCCATTTCACGAGGATCGAGGGTTGGTTCTGTCGTGGAAGGGCCGCGATGCCAGCCTTCAGCCACCGCAAAGAAGTAACCACAGCTTTCGAAAACGCGACCAGAAACATCCTTTGAGTCTTCACTGACGAGCCAAGTTGCAATTGGTGCGACATATTTAGGATCGCGCCTAGCAATCTGTTCTTCGGTGTATTCGGCCAGGTCTTCTGTCATGCGCGTGTGTGCAACCGGCGCGATGGCATTGACCGTGATGCCGTAGCGACGCAATTCGCGCGCGGTGATCACAGTGAAGGCAGCAATGCCAGCTTTGGCGGCACCGTAGTTTGATTGACCCGGGTTGCCGTAGATGCCTGAGACAGACGAGGTGTTGATGATGCGGGCATCGACGGGTGTGCCGGTTTCTTTAGCAAGTTGTCGCCAATAGGCGGCCGCGTGATGAGCGGGCGCAAATGTTCCTTTGAGATGCACATTGATCACCGCGTCCCATTCTTGCTCTGTCATGTTGACCAACATACGGTCGCGCAAGATACCCGCGTTGTTGACCACCGCGTCCAGTTTGCCAAATTCAGTGATCGCTTGATCGATCATGTGTTTTGCGCCGTCCCAATCGGCCACATTGTCACCATTGGCTACCGCTTCACCACCCAACGCTTTGATTTCGTCGACCACTTGGAGGGCTGGACCTTTGTCACCGCCGGCGCCGTGTCGGTCACCGCCCAAATCATTGACGACGACCTTGGCTCCATGCTCAGCCAACATCATGGCGTACTCTCGACCAATGCCTCGGCCTGCACCTGTCACAATGGTGACGCGCCCTTCACACAATCTGCTCATGGTTTTCTCCCTTTTCTTGATTTTTGATGTTTCGGAGGTTTGTTCGGCGCCCACCCTATGGCCGTTGATCAGTTACCGCAAGAATTGACAGCTATTGCCGAACTCCCTCGCTGCGATTTTGACCGTCATCCATTGCGATTTAGACTAGTATGGGGCGAGAGAAGTGAAAAATCGCCGAATAATAGGGAGAGGGACATGACTTCCGAAACAGTCGTGTATCAAGCCAAGAAAATCATCACGATGAATTCCTACCAGCCGGAAGCGACCCATGTTGCGGTGCGCGATGGTAGGATTTTGGGGGTCGGAAATCTCGACGACCTGTCGATTTGGCGGGACTTCCGCCTGGACAATCAGTTTGCCGACAAGGTGTTGATGCCTGGGTTTGTCGAAGGTCATTGCCATTTGATGGAGGGCAATTTATGGCGTTACACTTATGTCGGATATACGCCTCGAATTGGTCCGGATGGTAAGAAGACGCCTGAGCTGAAGTCGACAGAAGACATCGTCACTTACCTTCGTGATGTGGATGCAGGAATGGACGATCCTGCGCAGCCGCTGGTGGCGTGGGGGCTCGATCCGATCTACTTCGATGGTCCGCGCCTCAGTCGTCGTGATCTCGACCAGGTCTCAACCACACGCAACATTGTCATCCTTCACTCGAATTTGCATCTGGCGACGGTCAACTCCGCTGTCCTTGATGCGGCCGGTGTTGACCGCACAACGAATGTTGTCGGGGTTGCGAAGGATGACAACGGTGAGCCCAATGGTGAACTGCAGGAAATGGCGGCCATGTTCATGGCCATGTCAGCGTCGGGCGTCGACTTCGTGGGCGGCATGGCGGATGACACGACCCTTTCGAATTTTGAAGCGTTGACGCGCCGGGTCGGTGTGACCACTGCCACTGATCTCTTCAATGGACTGACCGATGACGTTGTGGCAAGTCTCACGCGTTGGTTTGGACGAGAGGATTGTTCATTGCGGTTGGTGCCGACGTTAGGCGCCACGCTGGCACCTGTTGAACAATCGGCAGAACGGGCTCTGGCTCTCAAAGCCAAAAGCACTGACAAATTGCGGATGGGGATCGTGAAGTTTGTTCTCGATGGTTCCATCCAAGGGTTCACCGCGCGGCTCAAGTGGCCGGGGTATTTGGATGGTCGTCCCAACGGGATTTGGAACGATGATCCAAATGAACTTGAAAAGTGGTTTGGCGGATACCACCGTGCCGGGGTGCAGATGTTTATTCATGCCAATGGGGATGAAACATCGGAAGTTGCCCTTGATGCGTTGGAGCAAGTGATGCGCGATCATGCATGGCCAGACCACCGCCACACATTGCAGCATGTTCAAATGGCCGACGAGGCGCAATTTCGGAAAATGTCTGCGCTGGGCGTGTGCGCCAATTTGTTTTCGAATCACGCTTATTATTGGGGGGACGAACATTGGACCAAGACGATTGGACCAGACAGAGCGAAGCGGATGAACGCCGCAGCAACGGCCAAACGTCACGGGGTCAATTTTGCCATTCACTCAGATGCGCCGGTTACGCCTATTGGCCCCTTGTTTACGGCGTGGTGCGCGGTCAATCGCTTGACCATGTCGGGACGCGTCTTGGGTGAAGAGGAATGTATTAGTGTTGACGATGCACTGCGGACCATCACCCTTGGCGCCGCCTATACTTTGAAGATGGACCGTGAGATTGGATCGATCGAGAGCGGAAAGCTAGCAGATTTCGCCGTTCTCGAGGTCGATCCGTACGACGTTGGTCCAAGAGACATTAAAGACATACCGGTCTGGGGGACGGTTGTTGGCGGTCGCGTCTTTCCTGCTGATGTCTAATACAGCCAAGGAGACAACAAATTCTCCAATGCCAATGCCAATCCCGATGATGGTGATTGGTGGGTTCTTGGGTTCTGGCAAGACAACTCTTCTGAATCGAATGATCCGTGAGAATGAAGGCGAACGGCTTGCGGTTTTGGTCAATGATTTTGGTGACCTTGCCATCGACGAGCAACTCATTGTCGAGCATGGTGGCGATACAATCGCGTTGGCCAATGGCTGCATCTGTTGCTCAATCGGCAATGACCTGATCGTAACTCTGTTGCGCCTGTTGAAGCAAGATCCACAGCCAGACCGTATCGTGATTGAGGCGAGCGGGGTTGCCGATCCGCGTCCGATTGCGGATATGGCGGAGCTACACAAAGGTCTTGAACGCGGCGGTACGATTGTGGTGGTGGATGCAGAACAGGTGCTGGATCTCGTTGGCGATCCGAAGTTGACCGATACGATTGAACGGCAGGTGGTTTCCGCAGATCTTATTGCCCTCAACAAATGCGATCTTGCGTCGAAAGAAGCGCAAGATGCAGTCCGTTCATGGATTGAGCGAGTGGCGCCGAAAGTCACCACAGTTCCATGCGTAACTGCTCAGATCCCCACGCGAGCGCTCCTTGGAGAAATGGACTTTAGGATCCCATCTCAAGATGACGGTCGTCATGATGATCATGGTCGGATCTTTAACACGACAACTCTGAAGCTCCGTAGTCCTGTAAGAGAGACCTGGCTAAGGGAGCGGCTGGACGTCTTGCCGAAGTCGATCTGGCGAGTGAAGGGGTTCGTTCCTTGTGATGTTTCTTCTGGTGCGATGTTGCTTGTGCAACGAGTAGGACGGCGCACCAAGCTTACACCTGTCGACATTCACCAGATCGATGGCGATGTTGGCACGATGGTGTTCATCGGAGCGCAGGATATGCCATCACAATCGTGGCTTGCGTCGCACTTTACCGAAACTCCCTAGTCCGGCATTGTCAAATTGGTGAACTGCTGTCTTTACCAATGTGTTTTAGGAACTCCTCGCGCACTTGCCGTTTGAGGATTTTACCATTGGCATTGCGCGGTAAGGGCTCCGTTCGAAACTCGACTTCCACCGGAACCTTAAAAGCGGCTATTAGGTTGCCCACATGGGTTTTCAATTCATCAGCGGATGTTTCACGGCCCGGGGCGACTTGGACAACAGCCCCTACTTCTTCACCTAACACGTGATCTGGAATGCCAACCACAGCGGCATCCATGATTGACGGGTGAGCGTAGAGTGCGTCTTCGACTTCAACGCAATAAATGTTTTCGCCGCCTCGTATCAACATGTCTTTGGCGCGATCCAATATGTAGACGAATCCCTCGTCGTCGACACGACCGAGATCACCGGAATGAAGCCAGCCTTCTGAGAAAGTTTCGGTCGTGGCCTCTGGTTTGTTCCAATACCCTTTGACGACATTTGGACCTTTGATCCAGATTTCACCAATCTCGCCTTGGAGCAGATTCCTTCCAGCCTCATCAACGACTTTCACGTCGCAAACCGCAACTGGTACGCCTGCGCTTTCGGGTCGGTTCACATAGTCCTCACCGAGGTTCGTGGTTGTCACGGACGATGTTTCTGTCAAGCCGTATCCGTTTGACGGTGTGACATCAGGGAACGCTTGCTTGATGCGTTTTACAAGGTCCGGTGCGCTGGGAGCTCCCCCATAACCAATCGACTCTACGCTAGAGAGGTCATACTTGCCGAAGTCGGGAGACTCGAGAACCTGCCAGACCATGGCGGGGACACCACCAAAGCTGCGAATCTTCTCTTTCTCGATTAGTTGCAAGGCGACCTCTGGATCCCAGCGATGCATCATGACGAGTTTTCCACCTGTCGCGACAGTTGGAACCAGAATGGAATGACATCCAGTGGCGTGGAAGAGAGGCACCGAGATGAGAAAGCTCGCCTGCGGGGCGTTGGGATCCATTTCCGGCATCTCCCCTCGGCGCATCATGGCTCTGGCACGGGTGAAAAACGTGCTGAGAAGGTTTGTTATAATGTTTCGGTGGGTGCCCAGTGCCCCTTTGGGATGACCGGTGGTACCTGATGTGTAGAAAATGGTTGCGTTGTCCTCTGACTCAATGTCGACCTTGGGCGACGGCGCGTCGGACAAGGTGTCATAGGCCGTACGCACACACACGATGTCTTCGAAGTGATCACAATCCTCTGCCTGATCAGATGGCGTTCGCACAGTGACGATGCCTTTGAGGTCTAGGGTAGAAAGATGAGGTTTCAGCCGTTCGAAACGTTGCGCATCTACAAAGGCCAGTTTGGCACCGGAATCGGAAATACGGTATTCGAGTTCCGGGCCGGTTCCCCAAGCGTTTAGGGGAACAATTACGCCTCCGACAAGGACGGTTGCCCAAAAGACCATGGACCATTCCGGGAAGTTTCGCATGGTGAGAACTATGCGATCACCTTTCTTAATGTCGTAGCGTTCTCGGAGCTCATGGGCGAGTTTCATGACGGCTTTGCGATGCTCGCAGTAGGACAATCTTTCATCTTCATAGACAATGAAGTCACGGTCGTCCCAAACAGCTGCTGCCTCGAACACTTCCACTAAGTTCTTAGGTGCTGATTTGTAGACCCGTGTTTCAACACCGTTGATGGGCAGGGTTTCCATCTCGAATGGCGTGTCTGGCGCGGTGAGAAAGGCATGCGCCTCTTCAACGGTCATGGCTGGCCAACTTGCGGTGGCGGCGTCGGTCATATTTCCTCCTCGGGTCATTACTCTAATGGTAACTGTGCATTCCCATTTTCTTTAGGCAATCACATCACAAGCGTGGTGGCAATTGGTCAGTTGCGACGGAATAAGCCATTGCGCTCATTCAGTGGGTCAGATGTAATGGCGACGAATTTTGCGACCTGCCGAAAGAGCAGGCATTGATTGGAAACTGGGAGGGATCATGGAGATATCCGGAAAAGTGGTGGCGGTCACAGGTGGCGCCAATGGCATCGGCGAGGCCTTGTGTCGTCGATTTGCCCAAGAGGGCGCTGAGATGGTTGCGGTCATCGACCTTGAAGAGGACCGCGCCAAGGTAGTGGCTGGTGAGATCGGCGGGGTCGGATTTGGCTGTGATGTCGGCGACAAGGCGCAAGTCGATGCGGTCATTCGCGAAATTGAAGAAAAGACCGGGCGCATAGATCTGTTCTTCTCCAATGCCGGGGTCGGTTCTGCAGAAGGACCGGAAGGGCTCTTGAACCCGAATTCGACGCCAGAAGCGTGGCAGATGTGCTGGGACGTGAATGTCATGGGACATGTCTATGCTTCCCAAGCTGTCTTGCCGGGCATGATCGAGCGCGGAGAAGGTTATTTGTGCAGCACGGCGTCAGCTGCGGGTCTTCTTAATCAAATTGGCAGCGCCCCTTACGGTGTGACCAAGCACGCCGCGGTCGGGCTGGCAGAGAACCTCTCCATTATGTACGGCGATGCTGGCATTCGTGTGTCGGTACTTTGTCCGCAAGCCGTGCGAACGCGCATGCTTGGGGATGCGAATGAGAACGAAGACGGCGGTGTGCAAGGCGGCGATGGTGTGTTGAGTCCGGAAGAGGTTGCGGAGTGTTGTATTGCGGCCATTCGTGACGAGACGTTTCTCATCTTACCTCACGAGGAAGTCTTGACCTACATGCAGCGCAAAACCAATGACTATGATCGATGGCTGGGAGGCATGCGGCGGTGGAAATCAAAGTTCATGGGATAACAGATAAGAAAAATAGGAAGGAATGACCATGGAGAACCAAGATCTATATCACATCACTTTGTCGGAGGGATTTCGACCTGTGGTGGAAGGTGTCAAAGCCTTTATTGAGAATGAAGTCCAACCTCTGTCAGATGAGTTTGCCAACCCGACCGACCAGACAGATCGCTGGAGCTTGTCGCCCCGCCAAGCTGAGATCCTTGATGGCCTCAAAGACAAGGCGAAGGCTGCGGGATACTGGAATTTCTTTTTACCGGGTTGGAATGGGGAGGGGATCACCAATCTCGACTATGCCTATTTGGCTGAGGAGATGGGCAAGAACTTCATGGCGTCTGAAGTGTTTAATTGTTCCGCGCCGGATACCGGCAATATGGAGGTTCTTCACAAATATGGAACGGAGGAACAAAAGGCGGAATGGTTGGAGCCTCTTCTTGATGGGAAGATTCGATCTTGCTTTGGGATGACCGAACCAGACGTCGCGTGTTCGGACGCCAGTAACATTGTAACCTCGGCAGTTCTTGAGGGAGATGAGTACGTCATCAATGGTGAGAAATATTACATCTCCGGCGCTGGGGATGCTCGATGCAAGATCATGATTTTGATGGTGAACACCAATCCTGATGGGCCTCGCCATCAACAACATAGTCAAATCCTGGTGCCGATGGACACGCCAGGGGTCAATATTGTTGGGCCGATGGAAGTATTTGGACATGACGGTGCACCGCACGGCCATATGCACTTAAAGCTCGAAAACGTTCGAGTCCCAAAAGAAAACATGATTCTAGGTGAGGGGCGCGGGTTCGAAGTCGCGCAAGGCCGTCTCGGCCCAGGCCGTATTCACCACTGCATGCGAGCGATCGGTCAGGCGGAAGCTGCCATTGAGATGATGTGTAAGCGTGGCCTTGACCGAGTGGCGTTCGGACGACAGATTGCTAAGCTCGGTGGTAACTATGATGTTATTGCCCGGTCGCGGAATGAAACCGACGGTGCACGCATGTTGGTCCTGCGGGCGGCGCGGGCGATGGATGTTCTGGGCAATCAAGAGGCACGTTTTTACATTCACCAAATCAAAGCCATTCTTCCTGAGGTTACTTGCGAGATCATTGACCGGGCGATCCAGATCCACGGAGCAACCGGAATTTCCCAATGGACGCCCTTGGCGGCCATGTATGCAGGGGCGCGAACCCTTCGGTTTGCGGATGGACCAGACGAGGTTCACCGGATGGTGGTGGCACGCCATGAACTAAAAAAATACGGCTGAACACTAGAATAATCGTAGTTGCTAGAATTGCCGTAGACGTGGAGACGCGTCTGCGGCATTTTCATCGCCGAGTTAGTATTCATCGCGCAAATGGGAATGAAATGACGCTCACCGGCTACATAGCCACTTGCCTTTTAATGTTCGTCAGTCATGCGGTACCCTCAGCCCCTGGGGTGCGCCCCTGGCTTATCGAACGGTTGGGGGGCCCGGCATTTGTGAGCCTCTACTCAACGATCTCCCTTTTGGTGAGCGGTCTCTTCATATGGGGATATCTGAGTGTTGATGCGGGTTCTTCTCTTTATTCCCCGATGCCATTTGCGCCGCAAGTGGCCTTTGTTGTCATGCCTTTGGCTCTGTTCTTGATGATAGGGCGGATCACCTCGCCATTTGGAGTGCAAGACACTCCGTTGTCACCGCAAGGGATCTACCGAATTTGTCGGTTTCCGGGCAGTTTCGGTATCTTGCTTTGGTCCATGGTTCACCTGTTAGCGACAGGTGATGCCAAACGGGTGATTGCTTTTTCGACCTTTGCATTGATCGCCCTTTATGCGCTGGTAAAGAACCAAATTGTGTTGGCGCGTTCGCCCTCAGAGGAGGGTCGGCGTTATCTAACCGAGACTAGTATATTTCCCTTTGCTGCATCTTTCTCTGGACGGCAAACAGTCAATTTTGACGAAATTGGATGGCGACGATTTCTTCTCACCACCGGAATCTTTTTTCTTTTGCTGTTCTTGCATCCTGTGGTTCTTGGTGTAAATCCGATCTACTGGCTTTACTGATTGGCAACCTTACTTTTTGTTAGCCTTAACAGACTACTCTAAGCCTGCCCTGGTGATGTGCCGAATATTGGCGGTACTCGTTCACCCTCTCTTCCCTAAATCCATCCCAAAGATAGTTAGAGCTTGAATCGAATTTGAGTCAAATCCGACGCTGGTTTGAAATCCGTTCTTAGGCGCATTGAGATAGATTTTCGCGGTGTGCGTGTTAACGAACGAGAAGAGTGTGGGCGCTATGACCAAATTGGCTTCAAAAGCATATTCCTTTTTGCGTGCCTATTCAAAGGATCGCCGCGGTGCTTCGGCGATCATATTCGCAGTTACCCTACCTGCCATGGTCGGATTGATCGGGCTGGGTACTGAGGTTGGCTATTGGTACATGAGCCACCGGAACATTCAATCTGCGGCTGATGTCGCAGCGATTGCTGGCGCGTTGGAACTTCGCGGCGGCGCGTCGTCTAGTAATGTGACCTATGAAGCGGGGTATGAAGCCGGCAACAATGGCTGGGATTCTTCCCTAGGGACAGCCACCGTGACCTTCCCTGGGACCCGAACGGTTCAGGTCGAGTTGACAGAGAATCGCCCTAGACTATTTTCGGCACTGTTTTCGCAAGACTCGACCCAAGCGGTCCGAGTGGTTGCGCAGGCGCAGTACCAATCCGGTGGTCCAGCATGCGTGTTGGCACTCAGTGGGCTTGCGGTTGGGGCTCTCACACTTACAGGTAACACGTCTGTTGATCTGACCGCGTGCAACATGATGTCAAACTCGAACGACAGTTCTTCGATCATTCAGACAGGATCTTCAGATGTCTTGGCAGACTGTGTCTACGCAGCAGGTGGGATTGATCACAACAGCAATATGGTGACCACCCAGTGCGCGAACCCAATTGAAAACGCTGCCCCATCGGTAGATCCGTACGCAGATCTGATGGTTCCTTTATCGCCTGCGGCTTGCACATCGGTGCCGAATTTCAGCCCTAACGATACCTTTGCGATGACGCCTGGACGTTACTGCAGCGATGTGAGTATGAAGGGGACAGTGAACTTGGCGCCTGGGACTTACATTTTTGACAGCGGCGACTTCGATGCAAACTCAAATGCCGTCATTACCGGAACCGACGTGACGATCATTATGACAGGCGGCGGTGTGATGCATTTCAATGGGTCTGCTGAGATCAACCTCTCCGCTCCGTCAACAGGCGCGTACAGCGGCGTATTGTTCTATCAAGATCAGAATGAACCTGATGCCATCAACACGATCAACGGGAACTCAAATTCGTCGTTCCAGGGTCTGATGTATTTTCCAAGCCAGGAAGTGAGAATTCTTGGGAATGGAAACACAGGACCCGGCTGTTCACACCTTATTGCCAACACGATTTATTTCTCTGGTACCTCTAGCTTCGGTAACAACTGTACCGGTGCGGGCACGCGTGAGATTGAGATTGTTGGCGGTGTCGACCTTATTCTTTAAGTCTCAAGTCCTTTGTGTTGGAGTTACTTATGTTCAGACTTTTACGTGCCATGCGACGAAATCGGGAAGGTTCGGTCGCCGTTGAGTTCGCATTGTTTGCACCGGTTATTGCGGTGACACTTCTGACAACAGCGGATCTCGGACTTGTGGTTTATGACCGCATGAAGCTAACGGCTGGCGTACGCACGGCGACGCAATACGTGATGGCTGGTGGCAGTGACAGTTCTGTTATCTCTCAGTTGGTTGATGATGCGAGTGGGCTTAGTGCCAGCACCGGGACGACCGTTTATTGCGAGTGTCCAGATGCGCCAGGCACAACAGTGACCTGTGGATCAACTTGCAACAATGGTGACACCCAGCGGATCTACCGTCGCATTGAGGCCGATTATACCAGTACTCGCATTCTAAAGTCGTGGCCGCTGTCGAGTGAGTTGGACGTTCGGACGCAGTAAGTTGTTTGTGGGCGAAGGGAGACGGGAATGAAAGAGAGATATTCAGACGATCTCGCGCCAACACGTGGCTCGCGACGGTTCTTGCGCCGGTTTTTGGGTCATTCGGGCGCCGCGGCGGCGGTTGAGTTTGCCTTTATCGCACCAATCCTGGTCATGATCACCTTCGCGGTCTTGGAAACGGGTCGCGCGCTGTTTGTGAAAAATTCTTTGCAACATGGTCTGGAACTCGCCAGCCGTTACGCGATGGTCCATTCCAGTGCGACGTCAACGGAATTGAAAGCGCTTGCCTTCGATCAGGCAACGGCGCTCAGTGGTGGAGGCAGCAATGTTCGCTTCACCATGACCAATACAACCGTTGACTCTCTTCCCTTTGTTGTCTTGCAGGCGGAGGTGGATCACCAAATGGACGCTCCATTGCTTTCCAGTTACACGTTTACGATCACAGCATCGACGCGGTATCCCGTCGACACCTGATCTGAAACGCTCAACGTCTACAAAGAAAGCCCCGATCAATTGATCGGGGCTTTCTTTGTGAGATGGCATTGGCTTTCTAGTCGCCGCCAACAACCCCTTCGATGATGTCCAAGACGATGCCTTGTTCTTCATCGATCAAGGCGACGTCGTTGTCCACGAGGATCCGTCGGAAACGACCTTCACGGCGAGGAAGGTTCTCATTCAAATCGCCAGGCAGGTCACGTTTTTCGAGGCCTGGAGGGAGCTTGCCGTTCTTCTCGAGTTGCATTTGAAGTCCTGGAGGGAGTTCATCCTTTTTGGCAAGACCGGGCGGCATGGTGTTTGACTTACCCTTACCTTTTTCTTTGTTGCCCTTTTCCTTCTTCCCCTTGCTTTTGCCTTTGTCGTCATCTTTCACTTCCGGGGCGTTTTGCTCGTTCTCCTGCCGACGGTTGCGGTAGTAGTCACGGATTTTCTGGCGCTCATCGTCGGTGAAGACACCGTCTCGTATGAGATCCCCGGCCCGAGTGGCCAATTTCATGGAGCCGCCGGTGCCTTCACCGGTGGGTGTGGCGGATGTCAGTGCACTTTCGAGGGCCTCGTTGTCAGAGTTCTGCATGCGTTTTGATTTGGCGACGGCGGGCAGTGATAGCGCAAAAGTGCTTGCCACTATGAGTGCCGTCATTGTGGGTTTGTTCATATGAGCTAATCCCTCTCTTTTGGGTGTGGCGGGTAGGATAGACCAATTCTTCGGATTCCGGTAGGCAGGTCTCATTTACGGCGCGCAAAGAAAAACCCGGCCTCCGAAGAGGCCGGGTTTCTTGTAAGAGAGGCGGGTGTGAACCCCGCGCCCTCTGTCCCCCTAAAGGCCCTAGAACCGAATACCGAGGCCCAAGCCGAACAGGCGTGGCTCACCAATGAACTGATTGGTGAAGAGGCCGGTTGATGGGCTACCCAAATAAGCACCGGTGACGTTGTTGGCGTCAGTGATGTTTTGGATGTAGGCCTTGGCATACCAATTGCCGCTATCCGCATTGTAGGTCACGGAAGCGTTCCATTGATCCCAGCTGTCGATCTTGTCGGCTGGGCCGTTGTGGATGCGGCTAAATGAGCTACCTTGCCAATAGTAGTCAACACGGGTGACAACTTCGCCGCCCATGTTTGGCAGAGCGAGCGTGTTTTGCCCACCTAGGCTCACAGACCATTCAGGTGCGCCTGAAAGTCTATTGCCACTCAGGTTCACCGGAACACCCAGTGCAAAGTCATACCCTGGATCGATACCCTGTAAGATCGGCAGGATGGTCGATTGCAGGGACGGGCAAAGCGTGTAGTTTCCGAGAGGGAATGCGCCGGCACCTAGCAGGGTGATCGGATCCGTGAGACCTGCGTGCGTGATCACACAGTTGCCGCCAGCGGTCGTCAGATTGACGTCTGCGAAGAGTGTGACATCTGCAGCTGACAATCCACCTGTAGGATCACGTGGGTCCACAACCAACGACTCGCCAACTTCCGAGTGGAGGTAGGAGACATTGGCATTGAACAACCAGTTATCGTTTGGTGCGAAAACGAACTCGCCTTCAAGGCCAGCAATCTTCGCATCAACATTGGCGTTCACCGACGTGTTGAGAATGATGTTGGTGAACTGCATGCCTTCATAATCATAGTAGAAGGCTGCCAGGTTGGCTTGGAACCTGCCGTCAGCGAAAGTGTTCTTGGCACCCAATTCAAAGGCAAGAATAAACTCAGGATCAAAGCGCGTTGGTACGTTGGCGCCCGCCAAAGCTTTTTGCGATGTGGTGAAGTTTGGATTGAAACCACCGCCCTTGTAGCCACGTGACACGAAGCCGTAGATCAAGGAGTTGTCGGCGTATGGCAGAGCGGTTGTCCAATCAAACCCAATCCGTCCGGTGAATTCCTTCCACTCATCCGTTTGGGTCGTGCGCGTTGGACATGTGGTTGGGAAATCGACCATCCACGTACCGATGCAATCCGTCAAAGTTGCGAAAAGTGGATTGCGGTCGGTCACGGTCTTTTCGTCAATAGTGTAACGAAGACCACCGGTCAATTTGAGATCGTCGTTGATCTCATAATAGGCCTCACCGAACAATGCCATCGAATCCAATTCATAATTTACGGTATTAGAATTGAAGAAAGGCGATGCTAGAATAAACGGTGGTGCAAAACCATTGCCCGTACTTATCGCCGTACTCAAAGCGGCTGCCACGTGATCAAGCGTTTGTTGGAACACGTAGTATTCGCCCTGTGCTTCGTAATTCATGTAGAAGCCACCAAGCAAGAAATTGAACGGACCATCAAGATCGGAGTTGATCCTGAATTCTTGGGTGATCTGTTCAGCAAAGGTACTTGACCGGTCATAGGAAGTTGTCGCTCTGCTCAAGCTTCGAATGTGGTCATTGAAGATCCCCATATCATCAGGATGAACATCTGAAATCGGGAATAGACCGTTGCTATAAGTGCCTGACCAGTCATTTCCTGTAATGAGACCCATCATATGCTCAAGGACAAGCGCGGCCTCGGAAGGTGTGAATGGGTTCAGTCCATCAACTAAGGCACCTAATCCAAATCCAGCAATGACCCCAGGCGTTTCGTAGATTGACGCCAAGCCACCCAAAGCAGCGACAGGGGTTGAAGCACCAAACATCGGCCCAAAGGTGTTCCCTACTGCTAGGTCATAGTCTTGTTCGGATCTGACAAAGGTCTCTTGGTAAGATGTCAGCGAGGTAAACGTGAACCGGTCGAAGTTTTGTTGGAATTGCAATGTTGCGAGGTATTCGTCCGATTCGTAAGTTGGCTCGAAATCGATGTTAACTTGGCGAGGATCTGTTGGAACTGTGGCGCCAGCGTTGTTGTCAACGAAGATTGAGCGGGTTGCGAAAGGCGCGAGAATGCCGATGTAACCTCCAAATCCACCCAATGCAACAGGAGTGGTTTCAAGGCCGAAGAACAATTCGGCTGAAGCCAATGTATCAAAGGCAAGCGCTCTTGTGCTTGGAAGGTCGAAGCCCAAACCCGACGCGGAACACCCAAGCAGGTGTACATTCGGGTCAGCCGGATCTTTAAGACACAGCTGTTTTTGTGCTCTAGAACGGGTCGAATCTTCTTCAAAGTAAGACAGCATTAAGTCAATGCTCAAGTCATCCATTGGGTTCCATTGGAAGGACCCACGGATCGACAATTGATCGCGGCCATCGATGTCATTGCCGGTGAAGACGTTTTCGGTATATCCATCGCGGCTCAATTGGAGACCCGCAAGACGAATGCCAAATTTGTCGGTCACGGGAATGTTGAGGAAACCTTTGACCCGCCGGTGGCTGTAGTTGCCGTATTGGACTTCAAGCTCACCTTCGTGCTCGTCGGTTGGCTTCTTGGTGATCATGTTCACCGCGCCGCCCGTTGAGTTACGGCCGAATAGAGTACCTTGCGGTCCCCGCGCGACTTCGATGCGCTCGACATCAAAGTATTCGGTTTCAAAGATACGAGCCGAGTTGATCGGTGCATCATTGATATGGATACCTGTGCCTGCGTCACCAGATTGTGCGGTCAAATTCGCACCAATTCCGCGGATCTGGAAGTTTGCGCCGGTGAAGTTCGTCTTAGAGAATGTCACGTTTGGCGTGTTAAACTGTAGATCACTGAAGGTATCAATCTGTTTTGCTTCCAATGCGCTGGCATCAAATGCCGTCACGGCGATTGGCACCGATTGCAGGTTGGCTTCGCGGCGCTCTGCCGTGATCTGTATTTCTTCAATTACAGCAAATGACGGCGTTGTAAGCCCCGTCACTGCAATAGCGGTCGTCGCCGCTACGGTGCCGATTAGACGGCCCCTCAAGGTTGGTTTTTGCATGTTTCTCTCTCCCCGAGCAATGCAGTGTTTGCAAGAATCTTCCCCCTCCACAAGCCCTGCGGAGCGGATTTTCTTTTCTTTGCAAGAGGCACGGTATCACCCGGTGCAAACAATTGATAACGAGGCATTAGACTCCACGAGGCTTTTTGATCTGGGCGTTGCGCATTCGCCACGCTATTGCTCATAATATTGCTTTTGATGGCCTGATCGTGCCTGATAGCTTTGCATAACCCCTGGGAATATCGGGATTATGAGTCCGATCTGTGCTTTTTGAGAGTCTGTTGCAGAATTGAGTCGTCTTAGGGGTGTGTGATGATTCATTAGGGGTGTGTGATGATTCTCGCATACATCTTGGCATCGACATTGCCGCCGCTCAGGACGATGCACGTAACCCGATCTTTGGCCGCAATTTTCCCGACCAATATCGCGGCAAGCGCGACGGATCCTCCTGGTTCAACCACAAGCTTTAAATCGTGAAAAGCATAGGCCATGGCAGCCCGAATTTCTTCCTCCGTGACGACGAGGCCGCCGGCCAAGGTCTCTTGGTTGATGGAAAAAGGGAGGGCGCCTGGGCTTGGGGTCAGGAGGGCGTCGCAGATCGAAGGACGGGTGACATCGGCGGTTTCACGGGCGCCCGATTTCAAGGATCTGGTGAAATCATCGTAGAACTCCGGCTCGACGGCGTAGATGTTTGTCTCCGGCCAGGCAGATTTGAGGGCAATTGAGGAGCCGGAGCTCAATCCTCCACCACCACAAGGGATAAGAACCTGGTCTGGCGTTAGGTTGATGGCGGCCAGATCCTGCGCGATCTCAAGTCCCACGGTTCCTTGGCCGGCCACTATGTGGGGGTTATCATAGGAAGGGATCACGGTGACGTCGGTTCGCTCAGCGATTGCATGCCCGATTTTCTCGCGATCTTCCGTATACCGATCGAAAAAAACGATTTCCGCGCCGAGTGCTTTCGTGCCGTTGATCTTGGTCTTGGGTGAATCTTTCGGCATGACAATTGTGGCCGGTATGCCAAAGATCTTTGCGGCAGCGGCGACCCCTTGGGCATGATTGCCTGACGACCAGGCGACCACGCCATTAGCGCGGTCACTCGCGGGAATTTGAGAGAGGCAATTGTAAGCTCCTCGAAACTTGAAGGACCCAGTCAGCTGAAAAATCTCTGGTTTGAGAAAAACTCTTCCTCCGACATGCTCGTTGAGGGAGGGGAATTCGAGGAGGGGCGTTCGAACCGCAAGGCCTTTCAGACGTTCGGCCGCCGTTTCAATGTCGGAAAGTGTGGGATGGCGCATATGTCTGTCATCCGTCGCTGATTCAGTGTCGTCACAAAGATTGTCTGTAGCGGTAAACGAGAGCATTGTTTAGGACTTGAGTCGCCCCTGCACAATGGAGATTAGCATGGCCGAAATTGATTTGTTGGATCGATTAAGTCCCTTGTTCGAAACACCTTACTATGCCGTGATTTTTACGACGACTCAGTCAGACCGTGAGTTGGATGGATATGAACAAACCGCCGCTGAGATGGTCAAGCTGGCCAGAACCCAAGATGGATACCTCGGTGTGGAAACGGCGCGCGATGTTCAAGGAGTGGGCATTACGGTCTCATACTGGCGGGATGAGGCGTCCATTCGGGCCTGGAAAATGCAGGCAGACCATATGGCCGCCCGAGAGGCAGGGCGTCAAAAATGGTACAAGGCTTATCGGCTTCGCGTTGCGAAAGTAGAAAGAGCCTATGAGTGGAATGTGTAGGATTCAGATTTGTTGGGTCGCCAACCTGCGTCAGGTCTTGGAGCCCGCAATCGGAGACGCATCGGCCATATTGGCCAATAGTTCTGCTATGTGGCGGACCTCAATGTCCTGACCCTCGCGGGACAATCTGCCTGCAATGTTGAGGAGGCAACCAAGGTCGCCGCCTACAACCATATCCGCTTTCGTTGTTGCAATGTCTGCGGTTTTCCGGCTGACAATCTTGGCAGATATGTCTCCATACTTTACCGAGAAGAGGCCGCCGAAACCACAACATGCTTCTGGGTCTTGGAGCTCAACGAGATTGAGACCTTCAATTGAAGAAAGTAGCTGACGCGGTTGTGCGTGCACTTGCATTTCGCGAAGGCTTGAACATGAGTCGTGATAGGCGACCTTCCCTTGCCACGCGGCTTCAACCGAGGTCATTTCGCAAATGTCTGTTAGAAAAGATGTGAGTTCAAATGACTTGGTGGCTAGGTCTTGAGCGCGAGATTTCCATACTTGGTCAGATTTTAGTAGGCGTGGAAAGTGGTGTCGCAACATGCCTGCGCAAGATCCGGACGGCGCCACCACGTAGTCGAAGACTTCGAATTCCTCAATGACCTTTTTGGCAATGTCTTTGGCGGATATTTCGTCCCCCGCATTGTAAGCGGGTTGTCCGCAACAAGTTTGAGATTGCGGAACGAAGACATCACAGTTTGCCTGTTCGAGCAGTTTGAGAGCCGCAAACCCGACGGTGGGGCGGTAAATATCGACGATACACGTTACAAACAAACCAACACGCCGCTTGGGGTTTTCCGGCGACGTGTCGTTGGTTTGATCAAATTCTGTTTTATCAATCATTCCGCGGCTTTGGCGGCATTGAGGACATTGTCCGCTAAGCGACCGGTCAGTTCGGAAAGATGATCGAACTTGTAGGTGAAGGTCCCGGAGCCGAGTGTCATGGAGCGCAGTTCAATGATTATGTCTTGAATCTCAGCATGCGGAAGATAAGCTTCCACATCATCCCACCCTGACCAACCTTCGCGGGCGTCGAAGCCCAAGATTTGACCGCGCCGTCCGGAGATCAATCCGTTCACTTTCGATGTAAACTCGGAAGGAACCATGAAGTGGACGTGCATGATCGGTTCCAACAGTACCGGTGAGCAATTTGGCATTGCTTCCGACATGGCCATTCGACCTGCGGACTTAAATGCCATGTCAGAACTATCGACCGCATGATAGGAGCCATCAGTTAGCGTCACTCCAACGTCGACAACTTCGAAACCAAGCGGTCCAACCTGCAAGTATTCCTTGATGCCTGCTTCAACACTTGGAATGTATTGCTTTGGCACGTCGCCGCCAGTGATTGTCTGGTTGAAAGTGAACCCAGTGCCTGCGGGAAGTGGTTTGACGTCAATAACGACATCTCCGAATTGTCCGTGACCGCCTGATTGTTTCTTGTAACGGCTGTGTTGGGTAGTGCCTTTTCGGATGGTTTCTTTGTAGGGCACTTGCGGGCGTTCGGTTTGTGCCTTGATGCCGTACTTGGACTCAAGCTTTTGCAGAGCAATTTGAATGTGCACATCGCCTTGACCGCGCAGGAGTGACTCATTTGTTTCTTGTGAGTGATCAAAGATCAATGACGGATCTTCATCACAGGCCTTGGCTAGCGATGTTGACAATTTCGCCTCATCGGATCGGTTGGTTACATGGAGGGCAAGGTTGTAGACCGGAGACATGACCTCTGGTTTTGGGAGTTCCGTGGCGCCGGGCTTTGCACCGGTAAGGGTGTCGCCGGTTGCGATGCCTTCGAGGCGACCCAAGCCCACCAGATCTCCCGCTTCAGCGACTGCGCATTTCTCGTTTTTGTCACCATGAACGTGGAAAACGCCGGCGACGCGATTGCCATTGAAAGTGTCACCATCCTTGATTTGACCACTGAAGATACGGGTGATCGAAAGTTTTCCACCATGACCAGTGTGGAATGTCTTGAGAACTTGCGCGAGGGTCTCACTAGCACCGCTCTCAACACCGAGGCGCTCGACCGCCGCTTCAACCGTGGGGACTTCATGGCGTAGCGCTTTGAGAAGACGGTGAACGCCGTTGTCGTTTAGGGCTGAGCCCATGAGCACTGGGATGATGAGGTCCTTCGCCAAATCATCGGTCAGGTCCTGATAGATTTCTTCCTTCGGAGGCGTCTTGTCTTCGAGCAATTCTTCCATCAGATGCTCGTCAAAGTCTGCCAAGGTTTCGAGCATGGTGTAGCGGGTTTGCTCAATCACATCTTTCAGGTCGCCAGGGGTGTCGGAAATTTCGGACGGCGCCTCTTTGTTGTAAACGTAAGCGCGCTCACTGGCGAGGTCGACATAGCCGGTAACGTTCTCGCCATCATAAATGGGAATTTGTCTGAGGACGACCGCTTCGCCTGTTACTAGATTGAGTGCATCGGCGAGATCTGCGACGGAGCCGCCTGCGCGGTCGATTTTGTTGACGAAGATGTAATGGGGAATCTTGTGAAGTTCTAAGTATTTCAAGAGGGGGGCGAGGCTGATGATCTTGCTTGAATCGTGTTCTGTTACGACAATGGCCGCATCCACACCGTTGAGAATGCCGCGTGCGTCTTGTTGCAATTCGTTGGCGCCTGGACAATCGATGAAGGTGTAGGGCTCGTCCATAAATGTTGTGCGGGCAATGTTGATTTCGGTGCCCATTTCGCGGGCTTTTGCTTCCGGAGACGCATCGCCGAAAGTGTGAGCGCCGTGGTGACCTTTGGCGCCCAAGGTGCCGGTTTGAACGAGAATGCTCTCCAGCAAGCTGGTCTTGCCACTAGACTGTGGTCCGACAAGCGCAATGACACGATGGCGGTTCCCTTGCGAAGCCATATTGACACCCCTTTCATTGATTGATGCGGCGTCTTGAGCGGCCCTAGAAGGAAGGGCCTCAGCGCCCTGACACCGGCGTAGATGGCCTAAGAATGGTCCTTGAGGACAAGTATAGCGAGTCATTTCGTTGGCGCGAAGTGTCCTCTCCGGGGTGCCACAATTTGCCGCTCAAACCGCTTCGAATTTTATTGGTTCGACATCTTGGTGCCACTTTCTCTGCGCAAAAAATGGGGAAGCAAATGCTAATGTGATAATAGGTTTACATTGAAGTTTTCGCTCGTGGACCAATATGTTCTCAAAGGGAGTGGAACTTCGGGTCATTTTGTCAATTTGAGACCCCCTGTATTCGGCTTTCCATAACTCTATTTTGATTTCGAATTTTGAGTTTCGCGTATGTTTCGTCATCTTTCTCAAGACCGGTCGCCGTTACTCGGTGGGGCTATTTGCGTAGCACTCCTGATGACACTTGCCGGCTGTTCTGTCAGGCAGGTTGAGCGCCAAGATCACGGCTTAACAATCCCGGAGAAATTTGCATCCTCAAAAGAGGACACAGGCTCACCGGCGATTGATCTTGATCACTGGGTTCTTGATTTCAACGACCCCGTGCTTGTTGATTTGATTGAAGAGGCCCTGAAAAGCAATCGCGATCTCGGTCGCGCCGCAGCACGGGTGGACGAAGCCCGAGCCCTTGCACAGGTTCGACTTGGATCTCTTCTTCCTTCTTTGCAGATCTCCTCAGATGGTTCTCGGGCGCGGTCGAATTTTGAAGTGTCACCTGGCGTCAAAGCAAAATCACTGTCAAGTTCAGTGGGTCTTGGCGCTGGTTTGAACTGGGAGGTTGATGTTTGGGGACGGCTCTCCAAAGAACGCAAAGCGGCCCTTTCTGATTTCCGCGCTGCCAGCGAAGACTACCGTGCCGCACAGCTCTCGCTCTCTGGTCAAACCGCGCGGTCTTGGTTCGGCGTTGTGGAAGCACAACAACAATTGAAACTCACGCACGGCACGGTAAAGAGTTTTGATCGCGCTGCACGCTTGGTGCGTGGACGATATGAGCGTGGACTGGCACGGGGTCTCGACGTTCGTTTGGCTGAAAGCAATTTGGCTTCGGCTAAGTCCTTAGAGAGCCAGCGCGCCAATCAATTGGCGCGGGCGCAAACAGAGCTTGAGGTTTTGCTGGGTCGGTATCCCGCGGCGCAGTTGGCTTCCGATCAGCAACTTCCGGAGCTGGAGCCTGTTGCTGTTAACGCAATTCCGAGCGACTTGCTTGCCAGGCGACCAGATCTTTCAGCTTCTCAAGCGCGGTTGGTTGCGGCGGAGTTGCGCGGCGATGCGGCCTGGCGTGAACTTCTTCCTGCCGTAAGGATATCGGGCGGCGCAGGTTATCGCGATCAAGATGTGTCTGATTTGATCAATCCACAAAACCTCATTTGGTCACTTGTGGGCGAGATGGTTCAGCCGATTTTTAACGGCGGGGCGTTGCGCGCCCAAGCAAAGGCCGCCGAGGCGAGAGGCCATCAGGCCCTCGCGGTCTATGCGGATAACCTCTTGCGGGCTTTTAAGGACGTTGAGGATTCCTTGAGCGGAGAGACCCACCTTGCGGCGCAAGAAGTTCATCTTGCGCGGGCGGCTCACGAAGCGATTGAAGCAGAAAAGCTGGCAAACGATCTCTATGCCCGGGGTCTGAGCAACATCTTAGAACTCTTAGAAGCACAGAGACGCAGCTTGAATGCCCAAAGCAGCTTGCTTGATGTCAAGCAGTTGCGATTGAGTAATCGCGTCACCCTCTACCTCGCCCTTGGTGGAAACATTCCCAATCAGAAGAACGAACGGTCTCGCTTGAAGAGATGACCCCGAACATCAATTAAACTTAAGGTAGTTTCATGTCTTGGCTTAAATCTGTGTACAGAAAATTGATGGCGAACCAAAGATTTCGAATGGTTCTGCCAATTCTTGGGGTTCTGGTTGTCGGTGGTCTTTTGTCCACCCTGCTCATCGTTGGAAAACCAAAGCCCGATGAAAAACCCAAAGAGATTCCTTTACGGGTCGTGCGTGTCATCGAGGTTGAACCTGGTCAACGACAGGCCGAAGTCATTTCACAAGGGACGGTAACGCCTCGGGTCGAGATTGTTGTTCAACCTGAAGTGTTCGGTCGAATTGTTGAGGTTAGTGAGGATTTGGTCGCCGGTGGTTTCTTTGCAAAAAACGATGTCCTTTTTCGGATTGACCCCCGAGACTATGAGCTTGCCGTTGTAAAGGCTGAGGCCCGGGTTGCGGAAGCGCAGCAGTTCTTAGCGCGTGAACGAGCCGAGTCTGAGCAAGCTCGCAAAGAATGGTCAGAACTTGGTACGGGACCGGCGAGCCCCTTGGTTTTGCGTGAGCCACAGCTCAAAGACGCTCAAGCCAAGCTCAAATCGGCAAGGGCCAGCCTTGATGAAGCGAAACTGAGATTAGAGCGGAGTACAGTGCGCGCACCCTTTAACGGTCGTGTTCGTGAAAAGCATGTGGACATTGGACAGGTGGTTTCTGCAGGCACGCGTTCTGCGCAGATCTACGCCACAGACCGGGTCGAGGTCAGACTGCCGCTAACTGATCGTCAAATTGCACTGTTAGATCTACCAATGGGTGACATTCGGGTTTCTGAAGGCGTTGAATTCCCAACCGTTGATCTGCGGGCCGAGTTCGCTGGTGCCATGCAGACCTGGCAGGGACGTATCGTTCGCACAGAGGGTGCCATAGATACGGCAAGCCGGGTGCTTTATGCGGTGGCAGAAGTCCAGGATCCATACAAGTACGATGTGCGCCAAGGTCAATCTCCGCTTTCTATTGGCCTCTTTGTTGAAGCAGCGATTAAGGGCCGTGTGTTTGATGATGTGATCGCCATTCCGCGAGAGGCCGTTCAACAAAACGGAACGGTGTTGGTGGTGGACAGCGAAAGTCGACTACACATTCGGATGGCCAAGGTTGTCCAATCAACGCGGGATGAAGCGATTGTTCGCATTGATCTTGAGCCAGGCGAGCGTGTTTGTGTCTCTCCGCTTGAAACCGCGACAGAGAACATGGAAGTTGAGGTGTTTGGCGAGGTGACGAAGGCACAACCAAATGTCGCCGAGCGAGGGCAATCATGAATAGGTTGATCAAATGGTTTGCTGAAAACCATGTTGCGGCCAATCTTTTGATGGTTGGTCTTGTCCTTGGTGGATTGATGAATTTCACATCCATCAACCGTGTCCTCTTTCCGTCCGTGTCACCAGGTTGGGTCAACATTTCCGTTCCGTACCGAGGTGCAGGGCCGAAAGAAGTTGAAGAACGCATCCTTATTCGGATTGAAGAGGCGGTATACGATATCGAAGGCGTGGACCGTGTCATCGGGCGCGGCCGCGAGGGCAGTGGCAGTGTCGAAGTTCATGTCAAGCCGGGTTATGATGCGCAGAAGGTTCTCAATGAAATCAAGAACCGGGTTGATGCGATCAATACGTTTCCGCCTGAGGCTGAGAATCCAAACATCAGCGAAATTGTCTTTCGAAACTCAGTGATCGCCGTTGCCATTTCTGGCGATGTCGATGAGCGAACATTGATTGAGCTTGGCCAACAAACGCGCGACGAGCTTTCCGCCATGTTCGGCACCGCGTCGTTTGACCTAGGCGGGTTTCGACGTGAAGAAGTGTCAATTGAAGTCTCGGAAGTCACCTTACGCAAATACGGCCTGACGTTCGATCAAGTTGCCCAGGCCATTCGGAGCCGCTCGGTCAATTTGCCCGCTGGCGCCGTCAAAGCGGCAGGCGGCGACATTGAAGTGAAGACGCGGGGACAAGGTTATACCGGCGCTGACTTTGAAAATATTGTGGTACGCAAAGGTGATGACGGCACACGTATTTTCCTCAAAGATGTTGCGACAGTTAGGGATGGTTATGAGGAAACCAAATACCTGACACGATTCGAGGGAACCCCTGCTGTTCTCTTGATTGCGGAGTCAGGCAAGAATTCCGATGACATTGAAATTGCAAACCGCATCAAGGCCTATGCGGCGACGAAACAAGCGGAGATGCCCGAAGGCGTGACCATCACGCCGTGGCTCAACATTTCAAAGTCGTTTGGTGAACGCATGGACATGTTGGTCAAGAACTCGCTCTCTGGATTGTTGCTGGTCTTTGTTGTCTTGTTTTTGTTCCTACGACCGGTTGTTGCTTTCTGGGTCACGGTCGGAATATTTGTGTCCTTCGTGGCGCCCTTTGCCATCATTGGATACACGGATGTTACGATCAATATGATCTCGACATTTGCCTTCTTGCTGGTGCTGGGCATCGTGGTCGATGATGCGATTATCGTCGGGGAAAGTATTCACTACGCCCAAGAGAAGGGCAAACACGGGCGGGAAGCGTCCATCTATGGCGCGCAGCGCGTGGCCAAACCTATCTTTTTTGCTGTCGCCACTACCATGATCGCCTTTTCGATCATGTTCTTCTTCCCTGGTGAAGACTCTCAAGTGATCATGAGCATCCCGATTGTGGTGATCTTGGTTTTGACCTTTTCACTCATCGAGTCGATGTTCATCTTGCCTCATCACTTGTCGACCATGAAGCCACAGAAAGAACCGACCAGCAGGGTTGGTCAAGCGATCTCGCATTTCCAACGACGGTTCGCTGATGGGTTAACCGGCTTCGCGTGCGACCGTTACCGGCCCTTGATGGAACGCGCATTGAAGGCGCGGTATTTGACCATCGTGGGTATTTTCATGGTGTTTGTTCTTTCGTTTGCGCTCTTGATGGGTGGATGGGTGAGGACAGAGTTTGCCCCTAGCTTCAATCTTGATTTCGTGTCGGTGCGCGTTCAGTTAAACAATGGCGCTTCCTTTGAGCAAGCCGATAGCACATTACGTCGTCTGGAAGATGGAACACTGGCTTTTCAGAAAGAGATGCAAGAGCAATATCCCCATCTAGACGGTTCCTTTATCAAACACTATCAGGGAGCTGTTGGTGGAAGCCGGGTTCGTTTCTGGATGGAACTTGATCATCTCGACGAGATGGACATGTCGATGGAGACGTTTGTGGATCAATGGCAGAAATCCGTTGGCTCGATTCCTGACGTTTTGGATTTTGATATTGATTTCCGAGCCAATGATGGCGGCAATGGTATTCAAATCATGTTGGTCTCAGAAGAGCCGGCTGTGCTTGAAAGAGGTGTCGAGCTCTTGCGGGATCGGCTGTCGAGTTACGCCGGTGTCTATAATATTGGTGACCTAAGGCGCGGTGGTCGACCGGAGTTTGAGATTCGTCTCAAACCTGAAGCAGAAACATTGTCGCTTACTCTTGCCGATGTGGCGAAACAAGTCCGGCAAGGTTTCTTCGGTGAGGAAGTGCAGAAGATTCCACGTGGTCGCGATGACGTGCGGGTCATGCTTCGCTATCCCCTCGAAGAACGACGAGCCATCGATACGCTAGTGGATATGCGCATTCGCACAAAGGATGGTCGCGAGGTGCCATTCTCAGCGGTTGCTGAAGTCGACTACGGCACGGGATACACGTACATACGGCGCCAGGATCGTCACCGTGTGAATTTTGTTTGGGCGAGTTTGACGGATGAAGGAACCACTGCTGAGGATATCTTGAAAGATCTCAAGGAGAATTATTATCCGGAATGGAAGAAAGAGCTTCCACAATTGAAGTTCGAACTTTCCGGTGGGTTGGAAGATCAGCAAGAGTTTATGGCGGCCTTTGGTCGACTTTCGATCCTGGCTTTGGTAACGATCTATTCACTGATGGCTATTGCCTTTCGCTCCTACACCCAACCCTTGATCATTTTGTCTGCCATTCCGTTTGGATTTATGGGTGCGGTTTTTGGCCATCTCATCATGGGACTTAGTTTCTCATTGATGACCTATTTCGGCATTATCGCGGCGGCCGGCGTTGTGGTGAATGACAATCTCGTCTTGGTGGACTACATCAATCGATTGCGAGATGAAGGCCTTGATGTTTGGGAAGCGATCCGTGAGGGTGCTCAATCGAGGTTTAGGCCGATTGTGTTGACGTCGATTACGACATTTGTCGGGCTCTTCCCGATTATGTTGGAGCGCGGCATTCACGCTGCCTTCTTAGGACAGATGGTTGTCGCTCTCGCCTTTGGCGTGTTGTTTGCAACTGTTGTGACTTTGTTTCTTGTACCGTGTCTTATCGGTATGGGCGAAGATGTCCGCCAACGAGGCCACAATTTCCGCCTTCGTTGGAAAGAAGCAAAGGCTGTTCCCTCAACACCAGCAGAGTAGCGTCCTCAATTCTTTGTTGCTTGAACTTGGGCCATGTTTTGCGCAATGTGGCGCCTCATTTCGATTGATTTGAGGCGACAGTGAACGAAACACCTCTGAAATCCTTGCGTGCCAATATTCGTGCGGCGCCTGAGAGCGGCATTGTTGAAGTTGTGAACTACGGTCGTGAGAGGCAAGGCCTCATTCCGCTTTGGGCGGGGGAGGGTGACCTGCCAACGCCTCGGTTCATTTATGATTCAGCTGTACAGTCTCTGGAAAATGGTGAGACCTTCTACACCTATCAGCGCGGCATTCCTGAACTGCGTGAAGCCTTGGCGGCTTATCATTCACGGATCTACAATATGGATCTGAAGCCTGACCGCTTCTTCGTTACGGGCGCTGGCATGCAAGCGGTGCAAATCGCCCTACAAAGTGTTGCGGGCGTTGGTGATGAGGTCATCTTGCCTGATCCTGGTTGGCCAAACTTTGATGCGGCGATCCAAGTCGCCGGGGCAACACCGATCCCGGTCGCACTTGAGAAAAGAAACGGCAAGTGGGTCTACGACATAGAGCCGATCATTGCTGCTTGTACGGAGAAGACACGCGCCATCTGTGTCAACTCACCTGGCAATCCTACCGGAGTTGTCTTAACCCGTGAGCAGATCCTTCACTTGAGAGATTTTTGTCGCGAGAAAGGCATTTGGATCATCTCCGACGAGGTTTACGGGCGGTTCTTTTATGATGGAGGCGTGGCTCCGTCGTTTCTGCAAGTCTGCGACGACGAGGACCTTCTCCTTGTGGTCAATACATTCTCCAAAAACTGGGCGATGACCGGCTGGCGCGTTGGGTGGATCGTCGGGCCTTCCTCGCTGGGACAAGTGATGGAGAACATGGTTCAGTACAGCACGTCCGGGGTTCCACAGTTTTCACAACGGGCCTGCATTACAGCGCTCGAGACTGGTGAAGATTTTCTTGTTGATAGTGTTGCCAAAGCCCGTGCGTCTCGCGATATGGTGTGTGAAGCGCTGGCTTCGTGCGCTCGTGTCTCTCTGGCTCCTCCGGAAGGGGCTTTCTATCTCTTCTTTGCGGTCGATGGTGTGGACGACTCGCGTGCCTTTGCGTTGCACCTGATTGATGAGGCCAATGTCGGTCTCGCACCAGGTATTGCCTTCGGCGCGAAGGGTGAGAGACACTTTCGACTGTGTTTTGCCGGCTCGCAGGATCGTTTGAGCCAAGCGATGGAACGATTGGTTCCGGCACTTAGCTAGAAGACGTATCCCCGCCAACTTTTTCGAGATCTTCCTTGAGCGTGAAGCCTGCTCGCCAGAAGTGAAAGGCGGCCCAGAGGCTTATTAACGACAAGGTCAGCAGAGCGTAGCGCATGGAGTCTGCTCCAAATCGAGGCTGGTACAGATCACTCAAAATTCCTGCGAGTTGGGGCCCCCCTCCAAGCCCGATCATATTCAGGACAAACAGCAGAATGGCCGAAGTCAGCGCACGCATGCGCAAGGAGACGAGGCTTTGGGTCATGGCAAATGAGGGGCCGAGATGGAAGACCCCGTTGATGGCCCCAAAGATGAAAAAGAACTGTGACCAGAAGCGTGAGTCCGTAATGTATATCGCAAGGACGAAGGGGAAGATGATTAGGAGCGTTGCGGTTATCACCCAGGCACGCCACCTCACATCTGTCTTACCGAAGTGATCGGCGAGATATCCACCGCCAAATGTACCAATAGCCCCTGCAATGCCAATGATGAGTGCGAGGGAGGTCCCCGCTTCTCCAACTGTTAGGCCATGTGTTCGGATGTAGAATGAGCCTGCCCAAGACACACCTGCATATCCAACGAGTGCGGAGAGAGCGCAGCCCAGCATAAGGTGGATGAGTGAGCGCTGACCCAAAATGAACTTTACCACTTCACCGAACTTCGGCGCATCGCCGTCGTCGTCAAGATGGAAATCGGAATGGCCTCTTGGCGGCTCACGTAAGGTCAACATCGCAATCGCGGCAAGGAGCAGTCCAGGCGCGCCGACAATGATGAAGGCCCAACGCCAACCGATCCACTCATGGATACGCCCGCCAATCATGAAGCCAATCAGGATGCCGAAGGGCACGCCAAGTGAGAAAACTGCGAGTGCGGTTGATCTCTTTTCTTGGGGGAACAGGTCAGCAATCATGGAGTGGGAGGGCGGACTGCCGCCGGCTTCGCCCACGCCGACCCCAATGCGGGCAATGGCCAGTTGCCAAAAATTGCCCGCCATGCCGCACATCATGGTCATGAAAGACCAAATGGTCAGAGACGCGGCGATGATGTTGCGGCGATTGAAGCGATCGGCAGCCATGGCGATGGGCATGCCGAGAGTGGCGTAGAAGATCGCGAATGCTGTGCCTGCGAGGAAGCCCATCTGAGTGTCGTTAACACCGAGGTCGGCCTTGATGGGCTCGATCAAGATGTTGAGGATCTGGCGATCCATGAAATTGGAAGTGTAAATGATGAGAAGGAGAATGAGAGCGTAATTGCGACTGGCATTAGAAATTTCGACGCTGCCATTCGGTGTGGCGGCGTCCGTCACAGATGAATTCATGCGTGTCTCCTCCCCGAGCGCTGAATTTGAAAGGCGAGCGTAGCTGCAATTCGACTGTCGGTAAAGGTGAACCTGAGATGAAGTGCGGACGAGTTTTGATGAATTGTGCAACCTTTGGCGAGACGTCTCACAGGACCCACACAGACGATTTTTCACAATGTTTTGTCTTGACTGAGGATGTTTCGAAGGTGATTTTGTGCTGGCGATTTTTGCTCACAAGGAGTGTCTGTTATGAAAGCTCTTGTCCTCGGAGCTTCCGGGTTTTTCGGCGGTGAAACGGCGCGGCGGTTGTCGGAAAAGCCCATTTTTAGTGAGATTGGCCTGGCGTCACGAAGTGCCGGTAAGACGGATGCTTTGGCTGATGAAATCGGGAGCAAGGCCAAAACTGTTGCGGTGAACTTTGGTGACCTGGAAAGCCTCAAACGTGCTGTTGCCGAAGTTGATATAGTGGTCAATGTAACAGGTCCGGCATTGCAAACGTCGATGCCAGGAATCATTGCTGCCACTGAAGTGGGGGTTCACTACTGTGATATTAGCGCTGAGGTCGGCGTGTTTCAACAGGCGCTCAAATACGAAGCGGAAATCAAATCAGTCAAGAACTCAGTTTTGATCGGTGCCGGATTTCATCCAGGCATTACGGATCTCTTGGGCGAAAAAGCAATCGCTGGGCTGGATGAGGTGTCGACCGTCGAACTTTACATCATCGGAACGCTCTCCGATTACGGCGATGCTCAAGCCATGATGTCGGTCGTTGACGCTGGGTGGGAGGGAAGCGAAGGATTTAAAACCATCTTTCAAGGTGTTGGCATGGACGCGACGATTGTCGAGGCAGGCAAGTGGGTCAACAAGTCACCATCCACAAACCCCCGTACCGTCAAAACTCCTGATGGATTTGAGGTCAATGTCGATTATTTTGCAACGCTCGAACCCTTGGCATTGGCCCGGCGTTATCCTCAAATCCAATCGTGCGCGATGAATTACGGAATTTGGCCGTTGGTGTCTCACACGGCCGTTCAGGAACATTCAAAGCACTTCGTGGAAGGCACCTACGAGGCGGGGCAACTCATCTACGATTTGTTTGAAGGAAACTTGAACCAACCTAGCGCTTACCCCCAAGTTCAGTATTGGGCGTCGGCGATGGGTTTGAAAGATGGACGGAAGTGTCGTGCGACGGCCTATTCGCTTGGAGATTGGTGCAGCAACAAAAGCATGATTGCGACAACCACAGGAATGCTGGCTTGTGCAGCTGAAAAACTGGCTAGTGGTCGTGTTAAAAAGCAGGGACTCCTGACAGCCTCTGACTTATTTGATCCAGATGAAGCTTTTCAAGCAATGGCCGGGGGTGAAGACCCTCAAATCAGAGTCGATTTGAGGTTTGTCTAGTCTTCGTCATCTTTGAACGAAACACGGCCGAGACCGGAGATCTTTTGTTCGATCTCTTCTGGGTTGCCATAAACTTCAATGTGGCCGAGACCGCTGATCCGGGTTTCGATTTCGGTGTCCGCGTATACCGAGATCTTGCCATGTCCAGAAATTTTCAACATGGCAGAATTGCACTTGAAATCTTTGCCTTCAATCGATGCAAATCCAGATATGCGAATCTCAAGGTCCTCACATTTTCCCGATACGGACAATTTAGAGGCGCCTGGCAGATTGAGCTCAAAGTCCTCGGCGTCAACATCACTGATGTCGAAATTGCCTGCACCGTCGATCCTAACTTCGGTTAAGGACATGGTGCCAATGTTCAGTTTGATGGCGTGGCGACGAATACTGCTTTTCTTCAGTTTGATCTTGAGTGTATCGCCGTCGACGGTTGTTGAAACGTATTGAAGAAGGTCTTTATCCCCGGTGAGAACAATCCCGTGTGACTGACCGGCTTTGATGGTGCCGCTGAAGGCACCGTAGACACGCACTTTTTCAAACTCTTCGAGGGAACGGGTTTCCGTCGCTTCTTTATCATCAGCGAAGGCCGCGCCGGAAAGACATGCGGCAGCCGTGAGGACAATGAGGGATGCACCCAGTTGTGATCTTGTTCTCTTCATTGCTTCTTTCCCTTTCGCAACCCACTAGGACGCGTTGGCCGTTGTGAGTTTCGTCTACCTCACAATATGGCGCCTCATGGGACAATGCACTGCAAATATGTTTACACAGTGTTAGGATTCAGACGAATTGCGCTTTCGCCGACCTTGGGATTTCGCAGTTTTCTGCCGGTTTTTTGCCATCGTAACCAAACCATCCGAGGCCCTCTCGTTTAATTGAGGGTTAGGGTTTTTCACCTATTAATTGGCGTAGGAAATTAGCGATGAGTTTTACCGACACATGCCAAATGTCGAAGAACAATTTGTTTCTGAGGAGACCAGAGACACCGGCTTGAACCTTTTTACTTTGAAGTTCAAGGACCCGGTGATCGAAGGTCAATTCAACAGTGCCTACGTTGCGCAGGCGTTGCCGCTCACCCGAATCTATATGCTGATCGGGTTTTTGGCCTATGTCAGCTACAGCGTGCTCGACTTTGCTGTGTTGGCAGATGAGACCCGACAGGTCCTGATTGTTCGTGCGATCATCGCCACCATCCTCGGATTGTTGATCGTCGCCAGTTTCGTTCGGAAGTCCTACAAGGACATGCAGGTCATTTTGAGTGGGTGCATGGCGTTTGGCGGCGGCGGCATCATTTTGATGACGGCTGTGCTGAGTGATCCCTTCAGCTACCTCTACTACGCTGGCCTCATCCTGATCATTATCTACTCGTCCAATCTCCTCATCTTTCGCTTCTTTTGGTCGACGCTGATTTCTCTCACATTGTTCTCATCCTATGTGTTGACGGCAATGATCGTGAATCCTATTCCAACGAACATGTTGATCAACAACTCGTTCTTCCTGTTCGTGACCGTGGCGTGGACGATTTGGACCAGTTATTGGCAAGAGACTTATGTTCGGCGAGAGTTCTCGCAGAGACACCTGTTGCGGCAGGAAATCAAACGATCTGCCCGACTGTTGAAAGAAGCCGAAGCAGGCAACCGATCGAAGAGTGAGTTTCTGGCTGTGATCAGTCATGAGCTTCGCACACCGCTTAATGCCATCATCGGGTTCTCAGAGATCATGCAGCAGAAACTTTATGGGGCGTTGGGTTCGGATCGCTATGCTGACTACATCGATGACATCGCTTATAGCGGACGCCATCTGCTCGGCATCATCAATGACATTCTGGATCTGTCTAAAGCGGAGTCTGGCAAACTCGAAGTGCGTGAGGACGAGGTCGATGTGGTCTATGCCATCGATCAGGCTTTGCGCATGTTCCGTGATACGGCTGCCAAAGAAGGGGTCAAACTGTCCTTCGACGTTCCTGAACAAGATGTTGTTGTATGGGCGGACGAGCGTTTGTTGAGGCAGATTGTGATCAATATCGTTTCAAATTCCGTCAAATTCACACCTCAAGGGGGAGAGATCAATGTGTCTCTGGAAGCCGACCTTGAGATAGGGTGCACCATTCGGATCACTGACACTGGCATTGGTATTGAGCCGGAAGCGATGGGCAAAGTCTTGCAGCCCTTTGTCCAGGTCGAGAGCGCCCTGAGCCGCGAGAATGGCGGCGTTGGTCTGGGACTGCCTTTGGTCAAGAAGATCGTAGAGCTGCACGACGGGGACGTCCACATCGACAGCACGATTGGTGAGGGCACAACCGTTACTGTCGAGTTGCCAAAGTGGCGTTTCGAGGGTCCTGCGCCGAAAACGTCAGACCATGATCTTCTAGAAGTCGAAGTTGCTTAAGAAGACTAGCCAGGCTTGCGCAAGCACATCAAATATATTCTGTCAGTGATATCTGTTCTGATTTCGATGTCTTGGCAGTCAAGTCCCTCTGTCATTTCCCGCATTTCACGCTCGGCCCGGTAATACATGGTCCAGTCACAGATCATTTCTGCAGACCAGATACCGGAGTGGATCGAACGTTTTAAGTTCCCGATGACCAGGAGACCGCCTGGTTTGACATGCTGATACAGGTTGCGAAGCAGTGCTTTGGCCCGGCGATCTCTAAGATAGTCAAAAAGGCCAACGGAATAGACGACATCCTGGGGTGGAAGACATTCGGTCAGTGCGCCACCCTTCATAAGGTTTGTGAAGGAAGAGTGGTAGCAATTGACGTGGGCCTTGTCGCCATGGCGAATGGTGTGTGGATAGGCGTTGCTATAGGCGTAGGAGAGCGCTTGTTCGTCTTGGTCAATGAGTGAAAATACGACGCGCTTATCAAGCTGTCTTGGGGACAGGGAATTGATGACCTCTTGTGCCGTGCCGCAGGCGAGATTGGTGACAAGCAATTCGTCGTTGTCATCTTTTGCTGCGATTTCTTTTGAGATGAGGCTTTGAACCATGGCCATGCGTGTCGCGACACACTCCAAAGCGTCTAGACCGAGGCGGTGGGAGAACTTGCCGACAATATCGTCGCCCTGGTCCTTCCAGGAGTAGACGTAGTTCATCACCAAATGGTCCCCTGGATAGCCAAGGGGTTTTTCGTAGGCCCGTTTCCAAATAGGTCCGTCACAAAGGTCGGGTGTGATAACGGCTTCGCTGAATTGCTTCATCGCCGACAGGGCTTCGGGTCGGTCGAGCGCGGCTTCGATAAAGCCGTTGGCCTCCCGTTGTGTTTCTCTCCAGCGGGCTTTGAAGTGTTCTTCGCAAAGAGCGACCATGTCGCGTTCCTGTTGCGACCCGGCCTCGGCGCTTGGGTTGTCGGCTTTCCACTGGGACAGAATTGTCTTGTAGCGTCTCAGAGCATTGAGGAAATCTGCGCACATGAGCCGATAACCCGGATCGACCAGGTCATCTCCCGGACGAAACTGTCCGTTAAGGCGGCGTCTTAGGATTTGTTCTCGGTGTTTCGCTAGTAATGCGGGAATGTCCAGATACCCATCGACGAAATTGACCGCCACTTTGGTCCCGGCAAAGGTTGGTTCCGTGCGCACGATGCGCCCCACCGCGGAATGCAGGGGTGTGTTATTGATGCGCAACGCAATCGGAACCTCTTCGCCAACTGAGAGGGCATTGCCTTCAGTATGATCGATGGCTGCCAAACCTGACATGCTGACATTTGCCAGCCGATGGGGAACTTCGCCAATCTCGGTGGCGGGGGTCAAGCTTTGGAAAAGACTTTTGACGTCAAACCGTTCGGCGCGATAAAAGATTCGTCGACCGCGCGCGCCGGTTAGTTGCTCATAAGAATGCATAAACACAATACCCAATCATTTACCCAACGACCTCCGGGCATCTCGTTTTGTGGATGACCCTGGTGTCCTAAATATCATTCGGGAAGAACTCCCGACCGCAAAACAATGGAAGACTATTTTTTCGACTCGAAAGAGCTCGATTTCGTTTGGCGGTTTGTTAATAGAATATTAATTTCGAAACGGTTGCTAGAAAAAATTCATACACTTATGGGAAATAGGTCAAGTTTTTTTATGTTTGTCCATAATTCATTAACTCATTTCGTCTGTAGGCTGATTATGGCGAATTCAGTGGTTCATTTCTTTCCATATTATGATTTTACATAAACATTTGGGTTTTGTCACGGTCTTGGTATTTGCGATCCCTTGTCGCTCTCACTTTTGTCAAACTGAATGAGCAGAGCAGGCAAAATGATCAGATCCACGATCACGGCGATAGCCAAAATGATCGCGGTGAATTGCCCGAGGGTACGGTTAACTTCAAAGTCTGAGAGCGCCAAAACAAGGAAACCAGCCACGAGAGAGACGGACGTAAGAAGGATAGCGGTTCCGACAGATCGGGTAACTTGGTCGGCCGCAAATGCCGCGGTTTTCCTGGCTTGGCGGTGTTTTTGGTAGTTCACAAGAAAGTGAATGGTGTCGTCCACAACAATGCCAAGGGTCATCGCGGTGATTACCGAGGCAGCAAGGTTAATTTCGCCCACTGCGAACCCCCAAATTCCAAACCCGGCGAGCGCGGGTAGGCTGTTTGTCGCAAGACTAATGGCACCAAAATAGAGACTGCGCATAGCAAAGCCGATGAGGAAAGAAATGATCGTAAATGTGATCAAAGTGCCACGGAGCATTTTCTTGATGTTGATTGTGGAGAGATAAGCAAACAGCACGTTGATGCTCGTCCCTTCAGCTTGTGGTGGCAGTTCGGTATTTTCGACGAGCCATTGTTCGGCGTTTGCCTTGAGGGCGCGAACGTCTCCGGACGTTGCGTTTTGAAGCAGAACGTTGACACGGCTGGCCGACCGACTCACGCTGATTTGGTCGGTGATGTCCGTGCCGTAGGGTAAGCTCAACTCATAAAGCAAAAAATATTGGGCGATTGTCTCTCGATCATCTGGGAGAGTGTAATAGTTTTCATCGTCACCATTGAAGGCCTTGTTGATCTTCTTGGTGATGTCGGCAATTGAGACAGCACTCACGACTTTGTCTTGGCTCTTTAACCAATTCACAAATGCCTCGGCTTGTTCTTGATACTGTGGATCGTACACACCGTCCGGTTGTCCGGTGTCGAGACTGAACTCAAGTTGGTTGAGCCCCGTTAGGTGGTCTTCAGCATAGTCCGAGGCGACGCGGTATTCATACTTCTTTCCAAAGTAGCGAATGAAATCGTCGTCCAGGGTGATCGAGAAGATACCTGCTGCAATGGTTATCAGAGCTATTGGTCCGAGGATTGATATTGAGCGATAGTTGCTCTGGGTAAATTTTGAGATCTGACCGGTTACGGTGATGAGCCGGCTAAACTTTGGTTTGATTCTGCAGGCGTTGAGGGCGGCAGGCAGAAAGAGGAATGTCAATACGAGGTTTAGGCCGATGCCGATGACGACCAGGTTGCCCAAGTCTCGAAAGGGTGGCGCGTCGGCGAAATTGAAGGATAGGAAGCCAACAGAGGTGGTGAGTGAGGTGAGGAAAATCGGGCGCATGTTGCGTTGCATCGCTTCAAGTACCGCCCCCAGATTTCCATACCCTTGGGCAATCAAGCGTTTTGCGGTTGTTACAATGTGGAGCGTGCTGGCCATCGACAATGTCATCACAATGACAGGCGCCACGGCTGTTGACTGATCGATCTTCATGCCAAGAAATCCAGCGATGCCAAGGTTTGCCGCGGCAATCAATACGAGCTGGGTGGAGATGGCCGTGGTCTCTTGCACAGACCGCAAAGATAACATGAGCAGGAGCGCGATGATGAGAAGGCCAACTGGAACCAAGACATAAATGTCGCGTAATGCTGCATCAGAAAATGTCCGCATGAGAACAACATTGCCTGTCGTCAAAACTTCAACGGATGGGTGGGTTTCTTCGATCTGGGCGGCGAGCTCAAGGGCCGCTTGATTGATCAATATGACGGCAGCTGAATCTTGAGCATCCAGATTGAAATTGACATTGACGCCGGTGGTCTTGCCGTCTGCGGCGATCAACCGGTTGACCAAGAACGGGTCGGCAAGCGCTGTCTCGGCTATTTCATTGAGATCTCTTTCGCTCAGACGGGCCGGGTCAGTTGAAACGAGATCTTCTAAGATAAAGTCTTCATCTTCAGCACGCGCGTATGGATAGTTGGTGACAGAATCGACCCGGCGCGAATTTGGTAGCTTCCAGGCCTGATCTGTCAGATCAACAATGGCGGCGAGCACATCTGTTTCGAAGACGCTCTTGCCTTTGGCGTGGACCACAAACAAGACATTGTTGTTTTGATCATAGGTCTGCTCAAACAAGCGCAGGCGCTTGAGATGTGGGTTTTGTTCGGAAAAATAGGCGCGGGTGTCAGCGTTAATCTTGAGGGATTGAATGCCGGACGCTAAGAGGAGCGTTGCGAAAACTGAGAGCGCAAACGCCAAGTAGGGCAGCCTGAGACTGAATTTAATGATGGCATTCATTGGGGATAATGACTCTTACAATGAAAATGAACCACCAATAGCCCTCGCTGTTACGACCCAGATTCTGATACACTGATTGGGAATTTGTGTCCATGTTCGCGTGGATGTGATCACTTGTAACTGGCATTTTCGGTTAACAAAACCATATCTGTTAGGCCGACAAATCGGACGAATTGCTCAGGGGAGCTAGATAATGACCCAATCTCGTGAACTTGCGACTTTTGGTGCAGGCTGCTTTTGGGGCGTTGAAGTGGCGTTTCGAAACATTGATGGGGTTAAAGAGGCCGTTGTGGGGTACATGGGCGGACACTTAGAGAATCCGACATATGAGCAAATTTGTACAGACCGGACGGGTCATGCCGAAGTGGTGCAGGTGACATATGATCCACGCAAACTGAGTTATGAAAAGTTGGTTCAAGCATTTTGGGATTGTCACGACCCATCCCAGATGAATAGGCAGGGGCCAGATGTGGGCACCCAGTACCGTTCTGCGATTTTTGCGCATTCACAAAATCAGCGAGACATCGCACTTGGGTCACGGTCAGACTTGCAGGCTTCAGGCCGCTTCAAAGCAGATATCGCGACGGTGGTTGAACCGGCGCAAACTTTCTATCCAGCCGAAGACTATCACCAAAGATATTTGGAGAAGCGGGGGCTCGCGAGCTGTCGCATTTGAGGGGCGTGTTTAGGGTGCGCTTTTGGTAACGCGATTGTAAAACTCTAGTGAATCCCGCACGAAAACTTCCTTGGTGAATTGATCCTCGTAGGTTCTGGTTCCACCGGAAACAATTTTCTCACGCAGTTCCTTGTCGTTGATGACGCGTCTGATCGCCTCGGTGAGCCCCTCCGTGTCGTCGATTTCCAGGAGAAGCCCGTTCACCTCATTGTCCACGTAAGCCTTGGGGCCTTGTGCTGCCGTTGCGATGAGGGGTGTTTTTGCGGCCCAAGCGTCCACGGTGACGGTTCCAAAGGGTTCATATCGGGATGGAAAGACACAGATGTCGGAGGCGGCAAGGAGGGCGCCGCGGTCGTCCCGCCACCCTAAAAACCTGACGCGGTCATCAAGGCCCAGATCACTCGACTGCTTTTTGAGTTCGATCTCAAGCGGGCCTTCACCGGCAATCCATAGATAAGCGCCTGGAACTTTGGCGATGGCCTCCAGCAAAACGTCGAGACCCTTTTTCCAATGCAGGCGGGCAAGAGCTAACAGGACGGGTGCGTCTTCCGGCGTATCAAGGGTGGCGCGATTTGTCGGTGTGGCCTCTTCAAATTCAGCATAGGTATGAATGAGCGCAGCGTGAGCGTCGTCGACGCCTTGTTCCTTGATGTGTCGAATGAGGTCTTTGGTGAGCCCGACATGGTAAGGGCAATTCTTGAAGCGTTCGCGCTTGTAGTACCCGCCATACCAGCCAACGTTGACTGGTTGTTTTCCCGACTTTGCGACATAGGCAAATGTGCCAGCGCGGCCCATCCAATATTCAATGACATCGGGCCCGAATTCTTTCACTGCATCGGCGATGACACGATTGGTTGTCCACCTAAAGTAATTGTGGAAGGACGCGGTGCGAGTTTCGATTCCTTTGTCCCGAAAACACTTCAAGCGGAAGTCATTGTTGTCCCGGGTCACGACGCATTGCTCGAGGCCTGCGTCTGCCAAGGCGAGGACCGACTCGAGGAAGATGTTTTCAGCGCCGCCGGTGGGAGCACCGGCCATGACATGCATAACTTTCATGTAAATCTTTGTCCGCGTGAAGTTGCTTTTGGTGAGACTACCACTCGCCTGTGTTTTCCATGGAGGCCCAAGGCTCTTGTGGCGACAGGGGGTCACCCCCTTGCAGCATCTCGATGGAGATTCCGTCCGGTGATCGAACGAAGGCCATGCGTCCGTCGCGCGGCGGTCGTAAAATGGTGACACCGCCGTCCATCAACTTTTGACAGAGGGCGTAAATGTCATCAACGCGGTAAGCCAGATGTCCAAAGTTTCGGCCGCCATCATATCCTTTCTCATCCCAGTTATGGGTGAGCTCAACCTGGGCTTCTTTGTCGCCGGGCGCTGCAAGGAAGACCAGTGAAAAACGTCCGCCTTCATTGTCGTACCGAGCCATCTCTTCAAGACCAAGCTTGTTGCAATAAAAGTCAAGAGAGGCGTCAAGATCGCTAACCCGAACCATGGTGTGGAGATATTTCATCTGCCTGCTTTCATCGTCTGAGAAATTTGGGGGACTTTGGCTTGGATTGGGGCCTCGGGTCAAATCATTTGAATCCCCATGAAAAGGCACTATCGTCACTTCGATGTGAAGAGGAAGCGGCTTTATGAATTTTTTGAGTGACAACGCGAGCGGGGTTGCCCCGGAGATCTTGAGCGCTCTGACAGATGTCAATGAGGGGAAAGTACCGGCCTACGGCGCAGATGGCATCAACGAGGCGCTGGCGCAGACTTTTGGCGAGATTTTTGAGTGTGACTTGGACATGTTTCTGGTGGCGACAGGTACCGGCGCCAACTCTTTGAGCCTTGCGGTTTTGTCGCCGCCTTATGGCGCGATTTTCTGCCATGAACAGGCCCATGTGAACACAGACGAATGCGGCGCACCTGAATTCTTTACCCAAGGGGCGAAGCTTGTGGGACTAAGCGGGGCGGATGCCAAGTTCGACGCCCAAACACTTGATCAGGCGGTCGCACATTTTCCACGCGGGGTTGAACACCGGATGCAGCCAGGGGCTGTGACCCTTAGCCAGGCAACAGAGCTTGGAACGATTTACTCAGTGGAAGACATTGAGGCGATCTCTGCTGCCGCCAAGAAAAACGAACTGCCGGTTCACATGGACGGGGCGCGGTTTGCAAATGCCTTGGTCGAACTTGGCTGCACGCCGGCGGAGATGACGTGGAAGGCGGGCGTCGATGTCTTGTCCTTCGGGGCGACCAAAAATGGTGCGATGGCCGCGGAGGCGGTTCTATTTTTCAATCGTGACCTGGTCGGCGATTTCAAATTCCGACAAAAACGCGGTGGTCAGTTGTTCTCAAAGGCGAGATTTCCGGCCGCACAATTTGCCGCTTACTTCCATGATGATCTTTGGCTTCAGCTCGCCCGAACCGCAAATCAAAAGGCGCGAGATCTATGGGCTGCGATCGAATCTACGGATCGGGCCCATCTGGTTTCACCGGTCGAAACAAATGCGGTCTTTGTTGATCTGAAGGTGAGCGACATTCAACGACTGCAAAAAGCAGGATCTTTGTTTCACGCCTGGACGCCAACGCCGGTTGATGGCCGACTTACTATCCGGCTGGTGACATCGTTTGCCACTACGGATGATGAGATTTCTGCTTTTGTGGATGTGGTCAGCGCTAACTGAACTCTCAATTACTGTGCGGCAGCCCGGCGCATGGGCACAGCAACCGTGCGCGTTTTCACGAATGATCCAAGCCTGGCGAGAGAGCCTTGTGCTTCCGGCAATGACGGATAAAACTGGAACACGTGAGGCATGCCGTCCCAAACCTCAACGCTGATGTCGACGCCGGCGGCCTCTGCTTTTTGCGTCAGACGCGTTGCGTCATCGCGGAGAATTTCGTTGCTGCCTACATGAACAAGAATAGGCGGCAATCCGCGGAAGTCACCGTAAAGGGGTGAGGCCAATGGTTCGGTTGGACTTTTGCCTTGCAAATAGTGTCGCGACATGATGCCCAGCAGTTCCGGACGGAGCATAGCTTCTTGTTTTGTAAGGGTGAGGTTTGACCAGCCGGTCAAGGCAAGGTCGGTCCAAGGTGACATGGCAATAATGGCGGCGGGCAATGGCGCACTTGCATCGCGCAAAGCCATGCATGTTGAGATGGCAAGTCCTGCGCCTGATGCATCGCCGGCGATGACCATCCCCTTTGGATCAATGCCTTGGCCTAAAAGCCATTGATAGGCATCGAGAGAATCTTCAATTGCTGCGGGAAATTTGTTTTCAGGCGCGAGACGATAGTCGACCAACAGGCCTCGAGCAGATGCTGCTTCGCAAAAACGTGCGAGGAGACCGCGGTGCGTGTTGGGTGAGCCGACGCAGAAACCGCCGCCATGAAGATACAAGATGACCCGGTGTTGTTGCGCGTCCGGCGGTTCGATCCATTCAGCTTTGGTACGGCCGGTCTCAATGGGGGTAACGCGGACATCTGGTCCCGTTTTCGCAAAAGGTGCTGCGTCTTTCTCGAAGCTTTTACGCAGTTTCTCGATCGGTCCCATGGGATCGACGCGACGCACCTTTTGAAGGCGCAATTTGCGGTCGAGAAATCGACTTTGCCAGCTTACCATTTTCGCGCGAAACCTTGTGGGATCATCAAATGCATTAAGCTTCAAATTACAGGCAAATGCTTAATGTATCTCTGATGGTCGCGGACATTCGGGGAATATGGGGACTTAACCCCGGTCACGCGGGCATCTTAGAGCAGATTTTCCCGTTATGGAAAGGTTAAGCGTCGGTTTCCAAAAGATCAGTGAGCCAACAGGCAGAGGCGCGCCGGGGGTCGACGCGCCTCGTTGGAGCGCTGGGACGCAGCGCTCCACCGCCTAAGACATGGGGGGAGGGAACTAGGCGGCTTCTTGTGAGATTTTCTTGGGCGCTTTGACACCGATTTCGACCCGGCGGGCGCGTTTTTCTTCAGGAATTTCGCGCACGAGATCTACGTGGAGCAGACCGTTTTCCAGTTTGGCGCCGGTGACCACCATGTGATCGGCCAATTGGAAACGGCGCTCAAAATTGCGTCCAGCGATGCCGTTATAAAGGTAGCGTTTTTCGTCGTCGGTCTCGGTGTGGCTGCCGGAGATTGTCAGGGCGTTTTCTTTGACTTCGATGCCAAGGTCTTCTTCGGCGAAGCCAGCGACGGCCATGGAAATCCGGTAGTCATTGTCATCGACGCGCTCAATGTTGTACGGCGGATAGCCGGAGCTCGTGTCGATCTGCGAGGCGGAATCAAGCATCCGCGCCAGGCGGTCAAATCCAACGGTTGAACGGTAAAGTGGGGAGAAATCAAAAGTATTCATGTCTCACATCCTCCTTGAGAAGCGATATGGAAGTTCAGGCCCACCTCATGGTCGGGCCCAGATTTCTTGCGGTCCGAGCCCTAAAGCGGCACCCGGTCCGAACCATAGATAGGGTGCGAATTTTCGATTTTCAAGAGGTGGCGAGAAGTAGAAATCGCCACGGCCAGTGGTTGTGTGACGCATATGTCACGGGCTGCGCCAACGGAACCAATCTGCCCGTCGGTGCTTGCGGATTTCCTCAAGATCAAATGCGGTATAGACGATGTCTCTGTTACGACCGGCTTGCACCAACATCTGACCGATGGATCCAACAGCGAAGGAATTGCCGTCAAATCGAGGCATTGGATAATTTATGACCGCGATCCCCATCACGGTTTCAAAGGCGCGTCCGCGTGTTTGGGCGATGCGTACATCCCCGACGTCAGAACACGTCGCAAGGTCGGACGCATTTGGAACGAGGGCGACTTCGCAGCCCGCTGCTGATAGAGTGGCAGCGCCATCCCTATATTCTCTGTCCATGCAGATCATGAGTCCAATGTTGACGGGTCCAGCTTCTGTTTCAATTGTCGCGACTCTGAAGTTTTCTCCCTTTGTCACGACGCATTCCGGGGCATCAAAGAAACACGGATGAACTTTTCGATGATGCAAGACGATTTCGCCTTCGGGGTTGATCAAGAGTGCGGTGTTGAAAAGGTGTTCCCTCTCTTTTTCGAGGAGGGTTGCAACGACATGAATGGCGTGGGTCTTTGCCGATTTGCGAAATTTCGTGACGTAGGGATGGTTCAGGTCGATGGCTGTTTCTATCCATTCCTGTTTGGCGCGCTCATCGTCTTCATCAAAACTTACGTATCCGTTTGACCACATTTCGGGAAACGCGACGACATCGGCTTTTTGCTTGGCGGCTTCCTCAACGACGGGAAGTGGATCCTCATCGTGACAGACTTGCGCGAGGGCGACGGTGAGATGTTTGGCCATAGATTATAATTGTGAGTTGTTTGAATAGAGGACCAATTGTGCAGGCAGCATTCTCCTGTCAGGCGTCCCTCCATTCACAGCAAACAAAGACATTCCCTTGCTTCGTATTGTTTCACTCATGAAACTCATGAGAAAAACGACAACTGCGCAATCAGCATGCCCTACCAACTATTTGCGCCTAAACAGTTCGAGAATAATTCTGACAATGTGACGATCGCTAAATGCGATGAACAGCCCAATCATCGCTCCCAAGTACGGCTTGTCCGCCACCTCATTCAGAGAAATTCCTCCGACACCTAATTCGATCCATTTGAAGTAGAATGCAGCTAGCCCAAGTATCGATAATCCGGCCAAGTAGAAGCCGTATGCTGAAGGAGATCCACCCATCGTGTTCAGATCGGTAATGCTATCAAAACTACTCTTCCTGCCATCTGCGTACGTGACAACTATAACTCCCAAGATTGTACCGAAAAAAGTCAGTAGTAAGGTGTTCAAAAATTTGGGAACAATCGCCGCATCACCATTGAGGGCTGCTGCAAAATAGTCCGTGATCTCAATCCGAAAGTTGCTCAATGGCCAAAAGAGAAAGAGTGTCGCAAGAAAGGCCATGACGCAAAACAAACTCATTCTTCTACGGTAGTTTGCTTTCTCCTCTTCCCATTTGGTCGCAATTCGATCCTTGAAGTTTTGAAGTTCGCTTTGACCTTCTGAAATGCTAGGGTTGTTTCCGCCCAGTCCTACTGTCGCGATGTCCTTCAGATCACGGATAAGAGTCTCGAGTTCTTCTTTTTTTGCGAATCGTAGCTGGAGAACCTGGTCGACTTTCACGATCTCACTCATGAAAATATTGGCTGCTTCTGGGCGCGCCACCGGAGGGTCGCAACTCTCCATGACAATCTCAAAGCCTCCATTGTTGCGGCTAACAACATTAATGCTCTCAAACCAAGTACCCATTTGTCGTTTCCTCAATTTGTCATGAAATTATCTGACCACATTGATCACAGCGATTTCGATCTTCCCAGCCTTTCGGCACTACCCGAACCGCCAGGGGGCCGATTGTGGGATCTATGAGATCGCGATAGCGTATTTCGCCGATCTTCTTTCCCTCATTGGTGGTGACTTCTAAGAGGACGTTGTTGCTCGCTGGGTCTTCACTTTCATTTAGTTGGATCGAGATAGAGCCGGTGACGGACATTGGGAGCCTCCTGTACCTTATTCTTGAACAGCGGTGTGCTTTCGTCGTCGCAATTGAAATACAATTGTTTGACCGCCAGTTTGTTGGACTGTGCTGCAGAGCGGCTTGGATATGTCGAATTCAACGCCGCATCCATTCAACTTCTTAGCACTCATAAGCCACTATTAGCAACACTTTTGAGGGTGAATGGGATTAGCTCCCGATTTGATTGTATTCTCTGGATCTAATACATAAACATCGGTTTGTCCTTCACTCGCGCGATGCGGGGGCGATAGGCTTTGCTGTCATAGAGGGCGTCGATGTCGACACGTTTTTCGCCTTTGATGCACATGTCGCCAGGCACCGTCGTGTAGTTACCATCGCACAGCGCCATCATGAGGCCGGAATTCCCGTCGGCCAATTGTTGCACTGCCATAGTGCCGTAACTTTTCCCCACCATTTGGTCGAGGGCATCCGGCGCGCCGGCGCGCATGAGATATCCCAGTGATTGACTGACGGTATTGACGCCAGTGCGTTCTTTCAAGGCGCGGCTTAGGCTGCTGCCGATGCCTCCGAGTTTTTTGTGTCCGTAAGCATCGGCTTCGCCGGTCTCATGGATTTCACCACCATGCATGACCGCCCCTTCTGAGACGATGACCATGGCGTAGTTGGCGGGATTGGCAGCGCGGTCGGTGATGACGAGTTCGGCCAAGCGATCAATGTCGAAGGGGACTTCGGAAATAAGCACTCGGTCTGCGTCGGAGAGGTATCCGCTGATGAGGGCTGTCTCGCCGGAATTGCGGCCGAACAGTTCAATAACTCCGATGCGCTCATGGCTGCCGGTAGGCGTTCTCAATGAATGGATGTGTTCGACGGAGCGACTGACGGCAGTCGAAAACCCGATGCAATAGTCGGTTCCAAAAACGTCATTGTCCATGGTTTTAGGGACCGCGTTGACTTTGATCCCTTCGTTGTGAAGTCGCGCGCCGTAGGACAAGGTGTCATCACCCCCGATTGGGATGAGTGCGTCGATTTCGAGATGTTCGAGAACGCGCAAAATGTGCGGCGTGCAGTCGACGGTCTCGGCACCATTGGGAATTGGAAAGGCGTTTTTCAAGAAGTCTGGCATGTCTTTGGCGCGCACCTTGGCCGGGTTGGTGCGCGACGAATGAAGGATTGTTCCCCCGGTGCGGTCGATGCCGCGCACGCGCATGGGACCCAGATCCATGAGCCAATTCTTGCGAGACGTTTCTTCGTCGTCTGGGTTGAAGTTCAAAGGACCTGCCCAGCCACGACGAAAGCCGATCACTTCCCAACCGAATTCATTGGCGCGTCGAACAATCGCTTTGATGCACGGGTTGAGGCCTGGGACATCGCCGCCACCGGTCAATACTGCAATGCGCATAGGCTTTCCTTGTTCATGTCGCTGGGGCTGTTGGGCTCGCGCGGAAAACTTCAAGTGTTCTTTAAATAGGATGATTTGATCCAGATCTTTCCTTCTTTGAATGTGAAGAGGTCACAGCCTGCCATTTCCATCTTTGTGCCATCGGGTCTTGTCGCCTTGAAAACCCACTCAGAGCAACCCCGATCTCCAGAAACAAAATGATGGGTGTTGGTAAATTGTACATCAGGAAGTTCTTGCCAAACGGCTTCAGAACGTTCGCGAACGGCGGCGACTCCTTCGTAGCGCGTTCCTCTCACGCCACCACCCCCGGTCTCGAAGACGCAATCGTCAGTCATGGCACCCATGATGGTGTCAATGTCGTGGTCGTTCCAAGCGTCGGAGTAAGCATCAAGAAAGGCGATGTCTGGGTGACCTTTGGTTGGCATTTTTCTCTCCGTTCACTTCGGTCAGGGTCGATAGGTCGTTTGGTAGGGCCCGACGAGGCTCTTGAGTTTGGGCCAGGACCAGTCGAGCCAATCGTTGAGCTTGGTTCTGGTTTCTCTGGGATCAATTAAGTCATGAACCGCGAAGTTTTCAGCACCTGGGAAGGGTGATTGGCCAGCGGCCATCATGTCTTCCAGTTCTTTTCGTTTGGCTGCCGGATCGTCGGCGGCTTCAATCTCGCGACCGAATGCGACGGCGACACCGCCTTCGAGCGGCAACGCGCCGGTCTCAATGGAAGGCCAGGTAAGGGTGTAGGACTTAGGTCCGAAGTGGACCGCAGCTGCCACCCCGTAAGCCTTTCGAACCATAACCGAGCACCATGGCACGACGGATTGGACGGCGGCGGTAAGGGCGGCGGTGCCATGCCTGATGGTGGCCGCTTTTTCAGAATCGAGACCGATCATAAAGCCGGGTTCGTCGACCAGGGCGATGATGGGCAGATGGAAAGTGTTGCACATGTCGATGAAGCGACGAACTTTTTGCGATCCTTCAGCGGTCATGGATCCAGCATAGAAGTGACAGTCGTTGGCAAAGACACCAACGGGACGGCCGCCAAGTCGCGCAAGGCCAACAATTTGTCCAGGTCCGAATTTGCGGCCCATTTCAAAATACGAGCCTTTGTCGAAAATGAGTTTGATGGTTTTGCGCATGTTGAAAGGCTTGCGGCGATCACGCGGAACCATGTCGAGAAGCGCCTCTTCAACGCGGTCAATGGGATCCTCACACTCAGTGACAGGCGGGGTCTCATGGACGTTTTGCGGTAAGTAACTCAAGAACTGTCGGATTTGTGCAAACGCTTCTTCTTCGTCCTTGGCGAGATTGTCGACGACGCCGTTTTTCAGGTGAATGTCGGGACCGCCCAATTCTTCTTTGGTGAGGGTTTCTCCTAGAGCGCGTTCAACGATCTTTGGACCGCCGATGAGCACTTGGCTGGTTTCGGTCATGACGCAAAAATGTGACGCGACGAGGCGTGCCGCAGGAAGACCTGCTACCGGACCAAGCGCTGCACAAGCCACTGGTACTTCGCCCATACATTTGGCGATGGAGACAAAGCGTGAGGTGTTGTACGCGGGGCTGCCAGCTGGTGCGCGCCCTTTGCCGCTTGAACCCTTAACCGATCCGCCGCCTCCTTCGAGTAAGCGAATCAGTGGCACTTTGTATTCAAGAGCGAGCTCCTCGATGTAGACGCTCTTGCGCAAGCCCGACATGTTGGGCGAGCCCCCTTTGAGGGTGAAGTCCTCGCCTCCCACTGCCGCATACCTGCCCTCAATTTTTGAAAGCCCAACCACGTAGTTGGCAGGCGTGAAGTCGGTGATCTTGCCCGCTTCGTCCTTTTCGGCCTCACCAGCGGACGGTGCGTGTTCGTTGAAGCTGCCGTCATCTGAGAGTGCTCCGATGCGCTCACGGATGGTGAGCCGGCCTTTGGCGTGCTGGCGCGCGACGCCTGCTTCCCCGCCTTGGGATTTTGCCAGCTCTCGGCGTAGCTTGATTTCTTCAACTTCCTTGTCCCATGACATGGGGCGCACTCCCTCCGTTTCCCATACCTTACTGGGGGAGAGAGGTTTTGCAAAAAGTCTTTGTCAGATGAAAGAAGTTAGGCCCAGTAGGACAGGGCGTGGGACTGCGGCCCTGGCAGGGCAAATGGTTGGTCGGTCTCGATGAAATGTACGGAGCCCCGTAGCCCAGGGATTGATACTGGATCGGCGGCTACTGGTTGCAAGACGATTTCCGACAGATCGAACGTCACTGCCAAAACAATGGCGGCGGTGAGGTTGATGGCGGCAATGCCACTCCAGAATACTGTCTTCTTGCTCATTTTGCCCCGCACCTGGTTCGAAGGTGATTATCCTTAGGGCAGGGCGTTTAAGGCCTGGTGTCAAAAGACGCTTCAAGCTGCGATAGATTTGATTAGAATTGTCGGGATGCAGGTGTAGACTGGCTTCGGCTGGGGTCGAAGTTGGCCAAATCTGTGAAGCGTCCAATGAAGGGAGAGCAATGTCTGACAATCGATTGAAAGCTTTGACCGAGCGAATTCGACAAGCGGTGGCGCAATCGGAATCGCTTGAAGGCAGCCTTCGGTATGATTTCTATGAGGAGGGCGCGATCCTGATTGATGGGAGCAAGTCGCCTGCACAAGTAGACAATGGCGAAGGGCCTTGCGATTGCACAGTGGAAATGGGCTTGGGGACGCTTGAGAAAATTCTAGATGGTTCGCTCACTCCGAACACAGCCTTTCAGCAGGGAAAGATTTGCCTTATAGGTGATATGGGTATTGCCATGAAGACCACCGCGATCCTTCAAAAAGTTCGCGTTTGAGACCAGGAGGGTTTCGGCTATTTCCTCTCCCGTCGAACATGATGACACGCAGTTCATTGAGGTGCCTGAAAACCCAACACCGCCGGGTGGCCGGATTTTTTGGTATGACGGCGCAGGGGGTGCTCGCCTTCGGGCCGCGATTTGGCCAAACCCGACAGGCGTCCCCACCAAGGGAACATTCTTCATCTTTCCGGGTAAGTCGGAATACGTCGAAAAATACTTCGAAGTGGTCAGTGAATTGTCGCAAAGAGGATTTGCGGTGGTTGTCATGGACTGGCGCGGGCAAGGCTTGTCTCATCGGGACAATCGCGAGAACACGTTTGGTCACATAGCTGACTTTGATTTGTTCTTCGAAGATTTTGATGCACTCCACAACGAGGTCGGTCATGCATGCCCGAAACCTTATTTCTGTTTGGCCCACTCGATGGGTGGAAATGTTGCCTTGCGCATGGTGGCTGAACGGGATCATCCCTTCAAAGCGATCGTGCTCAGCGCGCCCATGACTGGCCTTATGCTCAAGGGGTTTTTGTCTCGGCGTGTCAAGCAGATCTCCGGTTTGATGACGTTCATTGGCCGTGGCAAGGAAGTGGTGCCCGGTGGGAAACTGTTTGATCCATTGACCGAAAAATTTGAAGCCAATCGGGTTACACACGACCTAAGGCGTTTTAATCGTGCTAAGGCGATCCTACACAAGAATCCGAACCTTGTTCAACGAGCAGCGACCCATGGATGGATGTTCGAATCTTTAAAGTCAATTGATCAATTGTTTCACTCTCGATCCTTGGAAAGTCTGACCGCTCCGGTTCTCTTGTTCACGGCGGGAAAGGACAAGTTGGTCGACAATCGCAGCCACGAAAGACTTGCGGAGACGCGACCAACTGTTGAGGTCGTTCTTTTGCCGCAGGCTGGACACGAAATCTTGATGGAGCGTGACGATGTGCGGTCTGAGTTTTGGCGCCACGTCGACCGGTTTTTGGATGGTCTGCCAGAATCCAACAAGTGCTAGAAGTGTGATCGCTGTCTGCTTGCGTGATATTGATGAAGAAACCAATATCTCAAAGCCCGAGAAACTATTTGGAGGAAACCAATGTCGACGAAGATGACCAAGAAGCTTTCTTGTCCGGTACGCATGTTGGCGTGATAAGGCTAACTGATCCCGACCGAGGCCCATTGACGGCTCCAATTTGGTATATCTATGAGCCGGGAGGACTTCTTTGGTTCTCGACCGGGCGGCAGTCGCTCAAAGGCAAACTCATCGCTGAAGGGACGCGCCTCAGCCTATGTGCTCAAGACGAAGCGCCGCCCTACAAGTATGTCAGCGTTGAAGGCCCCGTGGTCTCGATAGGAAAGCCCGTTGTAGAAGAGCATCTGCGACCGTTGGCACATCGGTATCTGGGGGAAGAGCTAGGCAATCTCTACACAGAGGCCAATAGCGGTTCCGGCGACAATATCTTGGTCGCCATGAAGCCGGAACGATGGCTGACAGTTGATTATGCTAAGGAAATGCCCATTTAGAGGTGACGATTTAACGTGGGTTTTACTTCATTGTCGTTGAGTGGCACGGCGGTAAAGGCTACATTTTGGCCAATAGGGGCCCACATCTAAGAATATTGAATGTTAAGGGGATTATCATGGGAGACAACCGCTCTAATGGGCGTTTTGGTATCGTTGGTCGTGTGATCGGCGGAATTTGGGGATTTGTTGGCGGATTGAAGAGCTTTGTTGGAACGCTCATTTTCTTCCTTTTATTGATCTTTGTCGTTGCTGCGGTGCTTGCACCAAAAGACGTCGTGACCGTTCCAGATGGTGCGGCGCTGGTCATTGCTCCGTCTGGCTTGCTGGTGGAGCAGTTGAGGGAAGTTGATCCAGTCGCCAAATTGATGAGTGAGGCTACCGGCGGAGCAGCCCCTGAGACGGCTGTTGGCGATGTTGTTGAGGCCATTGAATTGGCGGCTGACGATGAGCGCATTACGACGCTTGTTCTGGCGCTTGATGGTATGGTCATCCCTGGAGCTTACACGTCCAAATCCTACGACATTGCTGAGGCTGTTGACCGGTTTTCTGAGGCAGGCAAAAAAGTCATCGCAGTTGGCGATCAGTATGTGCAGGAGAATTATTTGATTGCCTCTCATGCGGATGAAATTTGGCTCCACAACTTTGGCGGCGTGTTCATTCTTGGCTACGAGAGAACCGTCACCTACTACAAGTCGATGCTCGACAAACTTAAGATCTCTGTTCACCCGTTTAAGGTTGGTGAGTTCAAATCCGCAATTGAACCGGTGATTCGCGACGATATGTCTGATGCAGCACGTGAAGCCAATCTTGCTTATATGGGCGATCTGTGGGCTGATTATTCAACCCATGTTGAAGCACAGCGAGGTCTTAGTTCTGGGTCTCTTCAAGCGCGTGTTGACGGAATTGCTGAGAATGTTCGCGCTGCCGGTGGCAGTTTTGCAGAGGCTGCTTTGCAAGGTGGTTTTGTTGATGCGGTTAAAGATCGCCCAACCATGCGCGCTGACTTGATTGCGATGGTCGGTGAAGATGAGGAGACACACAGCTTTAAACAAATTGGCATGGCCGACTATTTGAGCGTGGCTCGCACCCACGACATGGATGGTGGCGCGGATAACGTCGCTTTGATTGTGGCGAAGGGCAGCATCGTGAACGGAGAAGCACCTGCCGGAACAATTGGTGGCGACAGTGTGGCCCGCCTGATCCGCAATGCCAGGCAAGATGAAAACACGAAGGCCATTGTTCTTCGGGTCGATTCGGGTGGCGGATCTGCTTTTGCCTCAGAAATCATTCGAGAAGAAATTCTTGCTGCGAAGGAAGCCGGCATTCCGGTTGTTGCATCTATGGGATCGATTGCGGCCTCCGGTGGCTATTGGATCTCAACTTCAACGGACGAGATTTGGGCTGCGCCGACGACCATCACGGGATCGATTGGTGTGATCGGCTCTGTTATGACCTTCGAGCGTTCGGCTGATTGGGCAGGTGTGCATGCAGATACAGCTGGAACATCGTCGTTGGCCGGTGCGTTCAATCCAATTTTGCCTCTCAATCCTGTTGTTGCAGATGTAATGCAGCAGAGTGTTGAGGAAGTCTATGACCGCTTCCTGACAATTGTTTCAGAAGGACGCGATCTGCCAAAGGCGCGCGTTGCGGAGATCGCAGAAGGTCGTGTTTGGTCTGGACGAGATGCGTTGGGATTTGGATTGGTTGACAAACTTGGTGACCTTGAAGATGCCATCGCATCAGCCGCGGCCATGGCAGAACTCGAAGACTACGATGTTGTTGAGTTCAAAAAGAAGCTGACGCCCTTCGAACAGTTCGTTCGTGATCTATCTGGAGAAGCTAAGGTGAGAATGGGCTTAGAACCTGAGGCGCGTTTTGACTCACCAGTGATCTCCAAATTACGCCGTCAGTTCGTGAGTGATTTAGAACCACTCCTGCGCATGAATGATCCCAATGATATTTATCTGATTTGTGAGTATTGCGAAGTTCGATAATCGCAATACGAAAGTTGAAACCGAGCTACGGCCCGCCCTCAATGGCGGGTCGTAGTGATTCTAGGGCCTGTTCGTGAAGCTCCGGTGTGCTGGCGATGATCGCTGAACCGCCAAGATCTGCAGGGCCTCCATCCCACGCCGTTGCGACACCGCCTGCCGCTTCTATCAGCGGGATGATTGCCTGGATGTCATATGGCTTTAGGCTGTTTTCGATGACCAGGTCGTGGGTTCCAAGAGCGACCATGGCATAGGCGTAGCAGTCGCCGCCGTAGGTGTGGAGGCGAACGCGCTTGGCGAGATCGGCATAGGCGGTCGACATGGCCAGTGTTTTGAACATGGAGGGGTGGGTGCTCGACATGGAGGCTTTTTCCAGCGATTTGCGCGCACTTGTCTTGAGCGACCGTACGCCTTGTCTTGTGGTTACTTCGGCGTGGTTGATCGCCGGGGCGCCGATAAACCGTTCTTCCAGATAGGGCTGGTCGAGCAGTCCTAGAATTGACTTTTCTCCATTGTGAAGTGAGATCAGCGTGCCCCACATTGGTAGTCCTTGGACAAATGCCCGGGTGCCATCAATTGGGTCTATGACCCAGGTAAGGGGTGATGAACCTTCTTCGTATCCGTGCTCTTCTCCAAAGATGCCGTGGTCTGGATAGTGTTCCTTAATCAGATGGCGAATGGCTTCCTCAGCATTCCTGTCGGCTTCTGTCACTGGGTCGAAGTACTCCCGCCCATCCTTGTCATCAATGTCCAGTTGGGACCGGAACAAAGGTTGAATGACCTTTCGTGATTCGTCTGCAAGATGATTGATGAAGGTAAGGAATTTCTTCAGCTCGTCGGCTGAGACTTCAGCCGGGCTGTCACTACGAAAAGGGTGATTGTCCATCGGTTCCTATTGTATCTCTGTCTCTGCTGGGAGTGGTGTGATCTCTGATCGCCAGGTTTGAAACAGATCTTCTTCGTTTGGCGCTTTTTCGAGCGTTGTTGATCCTGTGACCTCGGCTGGTCCGGCAACGTGTTTGCGAAGGTTGTAAAATCGGTTGTCTTTGAGCACGACTTCGAGGTCTTTTGGATTGTTGATGCCTGTTCCTGAACTGTAATGGTTGATAAGCCAATTGTCCTCGAGCAGAAGGTCGTTTTGCTGGTGGCTTTTCTTGGTGCCGAAACTAATGAGGGCTGGATTGTCTGGTTGCTCGGTCTGAATGATGACATTCCTGGTGACGACGTTGTGCCCGCCATTGGGCATGTCTATGGAATAGCTTGGATTTCCTTCGGCATCGTCCAAATAATTGTGTTCGATGATTGAAGTCGCAGCGCGCGTTTTGATGTGATGTCCTGCCCGTGTTCCAGTGAAATGGCTGTCTCTCACGGTCAATTGTTTCACGAGACCGATGTATATCCCGTGGGTATATCCATCGCCGCCGCCATTGTTACGGAAGGTGGAGTTTAGGACCGTGATGACGCTCTGGTCGGACCGACCGCCCATAATGCCGTTTTGATTGTTTTCGAAAGTGCAATTGATGACTGTTAGATCACCTTTTTCGTATCGAATACCGGCCCCGTTTCTGTCTCTCACTTTCGCGTCCACAAAGGTTATGCCGTCAAAAGTCGCATTGGCGCGGGTGATAAAAATCCCTTTGCCATTTGGAACGGATTGTGTTGGGACGAGACGGACTTCACCGCCATTGGCTTTGATGGTGAGTGGCACCTGGATCGTTGCGAACTCATCCACGTATGTACCAGGATCGACAAGTATCGTACTGCCGCCTGGTGCATTGTTAATGGCACGAGCGAGCGACTTGTTGCGCCGGTCCGGACCAACATTGATGGTGCGGCTGAACAGGCCGGCGAGCTGGAATTCTTGAGATGTGGCCCGTGCCTCAACAATCTCAATCGTTGGGGGATCCAAGTAAGGGGGGAGGTCGATGGCCATTGCGATACTCCTTAAGGTACATCTGCACTACTCCTCACAGCCTGACGCAAATCGGTACCACAAGCAATGGGCGCCAAACCAGGGGCTATCCTCGATGGATGACTGATTAACGGTTGGACGACAAGGACTTAGCAAATTCCAACAGATGTTTTCTGGGGTTTTCATCCAAGCCATAATAGGCGCGTATGAGATCGATTGTTTCTTTGGAATCCAAAACACTGGGGCTTAGGGGCTCTGAGTTCGCGGTTCCGTTGAGCTGGCTCTGATCTGCGGATTTCTCCAGACCTTCGAAAAAGAAGTCCACAGGAACATCCAGGGCCTGGGCAAGATCCCATAGTCTGCTGGCGCTAATGCGATTGGCGCCACTCTCATATTTTTGGATTTGTTGGAATTGAACGCCGACAGACCCAGCCAGTTGTTGCTGAGTTAGATCAAGCAGCCACCGGCGGTGCCGCAACCTTTGGCCTACATGAACATCAACGGGGTGTTTCATTGTGCGCTCCCAATTGTCGTTGCTAGACACCTATGTAGCGCAACGGTGCTAAAAGGCACGACACAATAGTCAAAAATTTCCGTACGGGATTCTTTTCCCACAAATATTTTGTGGCTATTTCTTGGCTCGCTTGCGTAGGTGGGGAACAAGTTCTTGTTTGCGCAGGCGGATACTCCGAGGGGTCACCTCAACGAGTTCATCATCGTCAATATAGGCGATGGCCTGTTCCAAAGACATGATGCGGGGTGTGGTTAATCGAATCGCGTCATCCTTTCCGGAAGCACGAATATTGGTCAGTTGCTTGGACTTGAGCGGATTAACATCAAGGTCATTGGACCGACTGTTTTCGCCGACAATCATGCCTAGATAGACCCTCGTTCCCGGGGTAACGAACAGCGCGCCGCGTTCTTCGAGATTCCACAATGCGAAGGCTACCGCGTCTCCTTGACCGTTTGATATCAGAACTCCGTTGCGGCGACCTTCGATGTCGCCCCGATATGGCCCGTACTCATGAAAGACCCTATGCATGATCCCGGTTCCGCGCGTGTCGGTTAGAAATTCGCCGTGATATCCAATAAGAGCTCTGGATGGACAATGAAAACGGAGGCGTGTCTTGCCTCCTCCTGAGGCTTGCATGTCAAGGAGTTCGGCTTTCCTGGCACTGAGCTTTTCAATGACAATGCCAGTGAAATCATCATCGACGTCGATTTGAACCTCTTCGATCGGTTCGAGCTTGGTCCCAGTGTCAGGATCTTCTCGGTAGAGAACCCTTGGGCGTGAAATGGCGAGTTCGAAACCTTCCCGCCGCATGGTTTCAATGAGAACGCCAAGCTGGAGCTCTCCTCGACCGGCCACCTCTAGCGTATCTTTGTCGTGCGTTTCCCTGACCTCAATGGCGACATTACCTTCGGCCTCCCGTAACAAACGGTCTCGGATCACCCGAGATTGGACTTTGCTGCCTTCTTGTCCCGCCAAGGGTGACGTGTTGGTAGAGAAGCTCATGGCAAGGGTCGGCGGATCGATCGGATGGGCTGCCAGCGGCTCTGTCACTTTGAGGTCGCATACTGTGTCTGCAACGCTGGTCTTTTCAAGGCCTGCGAGAGCAACAATGTCGCCAGATTGGCCAACCTCGATGGGCTGTCTTGAAAGACCCCGAAAAGCCAGAACCTTGGTGATGCGTTTGCGTTCAAGCTCTTTGCCATCGCCCGAAAGAGATTTGATGGTTTCATTGGGGCGGATGGTGCCGCTTTCAATGCGTCCCGTAAGCACCTTCCCGAGGAATGGGTCGGCCTCGAGTGTGGTTGCCAACATGACGAAGGGCTCACCGTTGCGCCCGACCTGTTCGGGCACTGGCACGTGTTTCACAATGAGGTCAAAAAGGAGTGATAGGTCCGTTCGGGGAGCGTCCAGTTCGGCGGCTGCCCAACCGTCACGACCGGATGCGTAGAGCATGGGAAAGTCCAGCTGGTCGTCCGTTGCGCCGAGAACGGCAAAGAGATCGAAAACCTCGTCGTGAGATTGGTCGGGGCGTCCATCCAAGCGGTCAACTTTGTTGACCACCACAATCGGTTTGAGACCCAAGGCCAAGGCTTTCGAGGTGACGAACTTGGTTTGGGGCATGGGACCTTCGGCGGCATCAACGAGGAGCAAGACCCCATCGACCATTGAAAGGATGCGTTCTACCTCTCCACCAAAGTCGGCGTGGCCTGGCGTGTCGACAATATTGATGCGCACATCACCCCACACAACGCTGGTGGATTTGGCAAGAATCGTAATGCCCCGCTCGCGCTCAAGATCTCCTGAATCGAGCGCGCGTTCTGAGACTTGTTGATTTGCCCGGACAGCTCCGCCTTGGGCGAGCATTTGGTCGACCAGGGTGGTTTTGCCATGATCGACATGGGCAATGATGGCGATGTTTCGCAGATCCATGTAAGAGTCTTTTCATGTGAGGCAGCGCGGCGCGCACTATATAGACCGGCAGCCGCAAAACAAGCGATCATTCCGCCAAATCACCAATTGGGGGCGACATTGAGAATTGTCAGAGTTCATGGGCTGGGCGGGCCGGAGCAGCTGGTCATTGATGACATCGATCTGCCGCATCCTGGCCCTGGGGAAATGAGACTTCGGGTTCTGGCCTGCGGGGTCAATTTTGCTGATGCCCTGCTGATTAGTGGTCGGTATCAAGCCAAGCCTGCCTTGCCTTTTGGCCCTGGATCTGAGGTTTGCGGCGTCGTGGATTGCCTCGGCGATGGGGCTCATGATTTTGCGATCGGTGATCGGGTTTTGGCTCTCACCGGCGGGAACGGATTTGCCGAGTATGCTGTGGTTCGTCAAAGCGTCGCGCAAGCAATTCCCTCCTCGATGAGTGACGAGGTTGCCGCTGGTTTTCCCATTGCCTATGGAACTTCCCACGTGGCGCTGACCCACAAAGCCCAACTTCAGCCAGGTGAGGATTTGGTCGTTCATGGTGCCTCCGGTGGCGTGGGATTGACGGCCGTTGAGATTGGAAAGGCGCTTGGAGCTCGGGTCATAGCGACCGCGAGTACATCAGAAAAACTCGACATCGCCAAAGCCCATGGGGCTGATGAGTTGATTAATTCAAGTGACGAAGATTTGCGTGTTCGCATCAAGGAGCTAACCGATGAGCGTGGAGCCAATGTTATCTATGATCCAGTGGGCGGTGGTGTGTTTAAGGCTTCACTTCGAGCCATCGACTTTGAGGGCCGGATCGTGGTGATAGGATTTGCCAGCGGCTCGATCCCACAGATTCCAGCAAATATAGTCATGGTGAAGAATGTCGATATTCTGGGTCTCAATTGGCCGAACTATCAACTCTACCGGTCGGACGTTTTGCAGCGGTCATTCGCGCAACTCTTCTCATGGTTTGAGGCGGGAACGATCCACCCATTGGTGTCTGAGGTTTTCTCGCTGGAGAACACCGCCCAAGCCATCCAACATGTGATGGATCGGAAAGCAAAAGGCAAAGTCGTGGTGCGCCTCTAGGGCTGTCGTGGCTAGTTTAAGGGAAACTCAGCACTCGCCTGCCAATACTTGTCGCCATAGTTTGTTAGCGCAAGATTGGAAATGAATTCCCTTGTGCCTTCGGCCCATGAGAATTGGCTGGCGCGATCGCGACATTGGTCGACGGTAGCGATGCCAAGCGCTTCTAGGCACGCGGTTTTGAGGTCGTCGTTGACCGCGCCAACGCCACTGTCGCCAATGATCTGCACTGGTCCGGTTACTGGGTAGGCGGCCACCGGGATGCCACATGCCAGTGCTTCCAAATTGACGAGCCCAAAGGTGTCGGTCAGGCTTGGAAAGACAAACACATCACTCGCGGCGTAGTGGCGTGCCAGTTCTTCACCGTGTTGGTTACCGACAAAGACCACGTCTTCATATTTTGATTTGAGCTCTTCAAACTGTGGTCCTTCTCCCACGATAAGCTTGGTCCCTTCAAGATCCAGATCGAGAAAGCTCTCAAGGTTCTTCTCCACGGCGACACGACCCACATAGACCCAAATGGGGCGAGGCAAGTGATCAAGGAAGGTTTTGTCGTGGGGTTGGAATTGATCGAGATCAACACCTCGGCGCCAAAGGCGGACATTGCCGAACCCCTTTTCATCGAGTTCGTCCATGAGGGCAGGTGTGGTGCCCATGGTCGCAGTCGCTGATCGATGGAATTGTCGCTGAATCTTGTACCCCCACTTGACGGGAAATCGGGTCCGCGCATTTAGATATTCAGGCAAGCGGGTGTGGAATGAGGAGGTAAAAGGGTGATCCCGGCGCATGCAAAATTGTCGTGCGGCCAGACCGAGCGTCCCTTCGGTGCAGATATGAATGGCATGGGGTTGGAACTCATTGAACATGCGTTTGACTTTAGGGCCCGGTCTAAAGGGCAAGCGAATTTCAGGATAGGTGGGAAGGGGAAAGCTCCGAAAATGCTCATGGGTTACATAGAGCGTTTCGTGGCCGAATTTTTCCAACTGGGTTTTGAGCATATCCAAGGCTCGAACAACCCCATTGACTTGAGGCTTCCAAGCGTCGGTCACAACAGCAATTCTCAAGGGGCCATCAAAGGTCTGCTCTGAAATTGGTCGGAGTGACTTTAGTTGCGTGCGCGCGTCGGTCAACCAGGGTGACCATTGCATCTCGCGCGGTGTTAGCTGAGAGGGCGTGCTCAACGTGGTATTGAACTCACCTTCGGTGTTGTTGCCCATGCGCGCAATGGAATGCGATGTATTCATCTTTTAAACACTGCCATCCAAACAAGTTGAGTTAAGTCACCTGAGTATCGGGATACTCTTGTATCCCGCTTGAAATTTCAAGCGGTTGCTCGAGATGTTATTTCGAGATGGTTGGCAAAACCGCCGATCGCGAAGTTGTGTTGGCCTGGCCATTTAGAGGTTGCAATTTTTGTGGAGCAATGAAATATAGCGCCAGCATCATGCTGAGCTTTGCTCGCTGATGCTGCCCTTCTAGGGCGTTTCCTCCCTAAACTTAGGCCATCCCTCTTTGAGGTGATGGCCTCTTTTTTGTCAGAGTGCTATATCTCGCAAAATCTCGCGCGCGAAATCTGACAATGTGTCATCACGTGCGCCCATGATGACGACCCTGTCACCTTTTTGAACGATCCCCAGAATCTTTTTGCCACATGCTTCTCTGTCTTGAAGCGCGAACACTTTTCTGTTTCGCAACAGAATGCCAGTTGCGATGCTCTCACTTCCAACGGAGCGATCGACGGTGCCGCCGTAGTAAACCGGCTCGGGCATGATCAGCGTATCTTGCTCATTTAGGCCGGTCGCGAAGCAATCGATGAATTGTTCCTTCATCAAGCGAAGGGGGCCAAATCCATGCGGTTGGAACATCACTATAAGACGTCCTGGGAAGTCATGGAGGGTTGCAAGGGATGCAGTGATTTTGTCGGGATTGTGCGCAAAGTCGTCGATGATGGTGACACCATTTGTGCTTCCGATGAGTTCCAGGCGCCGCTTAATTCCCTGAAAATCCCCCAAAGCCTCGGCGGCCGCGGCCAACGATATCCCTTGCGAAATTGCTGCGCCGAGGGCGGCCAATGCATTTGACACATTGTGGGCGCCTGGCATTTGGATGTTCACTTCATGGCCATTGGCCTGTCCCTTTTCCACCACCTGAAATGAGATGCCTTGTGCGTGGGGACGAAGGTCTTTGGCTAGAAGGTCGGCCGCAGGATCACCTAAGCTGTAAGTGATGGATTTGGCAGAAGGCAGGTCTGTCGCAATGGCGGCTGTTTCACCATTGTCCAAATTTAATACAGCCGTGTCAGACAGATCGACGAATTTTCGAAAGAGCGGTCTAAGTTCGTCTAAAGGCTTGTGATCGAAGGCCATATTGTTGAGCACGGCAGTTGTTGGCGAAAAGAGGGCGATGGATCCATCGCTCTCATCAACTTCGCTCACAAAGAGATCTGGGTCGCCGACAGCGGCACTCGCGAAGGGTGCATCGTCGGACACGAAATTCTTCATGACCGCTCCGTTCATCACTGTTGGTTTTTCTTTCAGGTGATGAAGTATCCAGCCAATCATGCCGGTGGTCGTAGACTTGCCGCTCGTGCCCGCAATGCCAATGCTTTTTGAAGCGGCATTAAAGAGCTGGGCCAAGAGCTCGGCGCGGGTCATGTGTCGCGCGCCCAGGTTTCGGGCCGCCTTGACGTCGGGGATGGTTTCCTCAACGGCTGTTGATGTGACTAGGATTTGCGTCGCTTGAGTGAAACCGCTGCCGTCTTGTGGGTGAAGGTGAATGCCTTGGGATTCCAAATAGCTGAATTTGGCGCCGAGACGGCCTTGGTCCAACGCTCGGTCTGACCCTTCGACGGCATGGCCCATAGCTTTTAGTATGACAGCCAAAGGCAACATACCGCTGCCACCAATACCGCAGAAGAAGTAGTGTTCTTTTTTATTCATTGCTTAAAGCTATGGTTATATTATGAGGTGAAGACAGTGGGAGACGACCTGAATGAGCAAGGTTGCAAAGAGGATTGGCATTGTGGCGCCTGGTTCGCGCATTGAGCCGTCCATGGCGGAGCAAGTCAAGGAGATTGCGAGCTCATCCTTTCCAAGTGGTGAAGTGTCTCTCTCGTTTCATCCGCAGTGTTTTTTGAAGTCGGGCCATTTTGCCGGAACCGACTTGGAACGCCAGAAGGCGTTCGTCGAATTTGCCAATGACCCAAACCTTGATGCGATCTGGTTCGCGCGGGGTGGCTACGGCGCCTGTCGGTTGTTAGAAGGGCTTCTGCCGCAGCTTAACGATCAAGCGAGACGCAAGACCTATTTGGGGTACAGCGATGCGGGAAGCATTCTCGCCGCTCTCTATGGCGCAAATATCGGCGCACAAGTTCACGGACCAATGGTGTCGGATCTCTTGCGGGAAAATGGACGCGTGGCGCTTGAGCGCTCGTTGCGCTACTTGGTCGATGGGTTGAGCGATGGTCTTGAACTTCAAGTCATACCACACGGCAAGTACGCCGCCTTTAACATCACGATCCTCAGCCAACTTCTGGGGACGCCTTATCAGCCAGACCTTTCAGATCATGTTTTGATGTTGGAGGAAGTGTCAGAACACTTGTACCGGATTGACAGGCACATGTTTCACCTCACGAGCAATCCAGAGATCCGCAAAATCGCGGGCCTACGATTGGGGCGCTGCCAAGATATCTTGCCGAATGACCCGGCGTTTGAAAGGTCTGAAGAAGAGATCGTTCAACACTGGTGTTCGGTGTCAGGCATTCCTTATCTTGGGCGCGCTGATATCGGACATGACGCGGACAACAAGATTATCCCGTTTGGTCATTTTGAAGGATTTGCAGTCGCCTAAGTGCTTCTGCTTACCGAAAGAGACTTAAGTCCAATTCTTCAAAGGAGGCGACAATCTCTTTCATGTCCTCGCACAGGGATTTGAGACCGGATCTTCGCTCAAGGCTCTCTTCATCCATGTAGAGCGCGCGATTGATCTCGATTTGCAAAGCATGGACGTTCTTCTTTGGGTCGCCATAATGTTCGGTGCAGTAGCCGCCCGCGAAGGGGTCGTTTCTGGCGGCGGAGTATCCACGGTGGGCGAGTTCTCGCTCCACATGGGCCACGATGTGTGGCGAACAAGATGTGCCGAAGCGATCGCCCAAAATGACATCAACTTTGGGGGGGCCACCGGTCCAACGTTCCGTGGCAAACTTTGACGGCATGGAATGGCAATCCAGAAGCAAGCAGGCACCGAACCGATCTCTGGTTGTTTCGATCATGGATTTTAGTGCCGCATGATAGGGACGGTAGAGTTGTTCGACGCGTTCCAGTGCATCTGCAAACCGTAATTTGTCGCGGTAAATTTCGGCCCCATCTGAAACAACACGAGCGATGGTTCCCAATCCACTGATAACGCGCAAGGAGTGCACGTTAGCGAAGTGGGGAAGGTCGTCGACAAACATGGTTGGGTCGAGCTCATAGGCCTCCCGGTTGAGGTCGCAAAACGCACGGGGAAACTCGGCGCAAATGAGCGGGGCGCCTTGTCCGGGTGTCGTTGCAAGAATCTCATCAACGAAGCTGTCCTCGGAGCGGCGGATCTCTCTGGCGCTTAAGGATGAGGCTTCAAGAAAGGCATTTGGATAGTTTCTTCCGCTGTGTGGCGATGACAAAACCACCGGAAGGGATTGGACGGCGGGCTCGATGACGGTGAAGGGCGGTTTGAATTCGTCTAAGCAAGCAATTAGCGGTGAAACACCGGTTGCTTCATCACGCGCAAATCGGTCAGCGATTCGCGCCTCGCGCTCGGCATCGTCTGCTTGATTCGATTTCGTCATATCCATCGTTGCCGCCTCTAACGCGTCGGTAACCAGTGAATCGCTTGGCTTTCCTCACTCTAGCATGAGTTTTGGCGATGCAACCGACCGCCCCATCAAATATGGGTCATTTGTGATTTTTCATAAATCGGTGTGTGGATTGGGATTTTCTTCAAAGGTTTTAGGTGGTTTTTACACTTTTTGACTAAAGTTCGTGGCTTGAGCACTCAATTCTGCCTAAAGACCAGAAAATCAAGTGACTTCTGGGGCGGGCTGGGGCTACGTTGTTGCAAATTACGGGGATGATTCACGGGCGTGGGCATGGCAAAAATCTTGTTGGCCGAAGATGACGATTCAATGCGTCGGTTTCTGGCCAGTGCTCTTGAAAAAGCAGGGCACGAAGTCACCTCCTTTGGGCAAGGTGATGAAGCGTTTCATCTGTTGAAGTCGGAAGAGTTTGAACTCTTGCTCACCGACATTGTAATGCCTGGCATGGACGGCATCGAGTTGGCCCGGCGGGCCACGGAAATCGACCCCAATATCAAGATCATGTTTATTACCGGGTTTGCTGCTGTGGCACTTAACCCGACCCACCAGGCACCCAAGGACGCCAAGATCCTGTCGAAGCCCTTCCACTTGCGCGAATTGGTGCAAGAGGTCGAGCGCTTGATGGTGGCTTGAGCCGGAAAACCTCGTCAGTTTGAGTAGAAATCAAGGGCCTATTCGGCCCTTGCGCTTTTTTGGCCGACCCGATAAAACACGGGCCTCACGCCAGCATATGGTGGCTGTGGGCGCGTAGCTCAGTGGGAGAGCACCTCGGTGACATCGAGGGGGTCGTAAGTTCAATCCTTACCGCGCCCACCATTTTTCAAAAAACAACGAGTGGTACACCAGATCTTCGCTGGTCAGGGGACGGGGCTGTTGCGCGCCTAGTTTATCTTCTTTGGGTTCATGTCCAGATACATGGACGCCAAGATTGCGACACTGAACAGAATGGCGCCCGGCACAATGAGTACCTCAGCAAGAATGCCAAAGGGAAGTTCTGAAGTGACCATCAGTAGAAAGCCTATGATGGTAATGATTTGCCAGACCCTTTGGGCTCTCTCATTGGGTCTAAAGTGATCATGTAGCTTCTGACGTCGTCTATCGCGCAGGCGCATTGCATTCGCAACAAGAATGAAGAAAGCGACGAAGAACCCAGCTGGTACTCCCCAATGAAATGGTCCATCGTTTGCTGCTAAAGCGGCTGATGAGAAACTGCCCAAAAAAGTTGTGTAGATTGCCGCTGCGTGTAGAAAGTTTCCTTGCTTGGTCTCGCAGGCACCGTTCCAATCCACTGGATCGAAATCTCTGTCAATTCTTCTCCAGGATAACCACCAAAATATGGGAGACATGTAGACCGGCAATCCCAATGCCCAGGGAGACTTCGCTAGTTCATAGAGATAGAAGGTTCCCCCGATAAGCCCTAGCAACAAGGCGAACCTGATAGGCAGGAGAAGTAGATCGAACAAAAATCGCAGGAAACCCATGTTCTAAATCCAGATCAATGCTTGCATTTTGTCTCTTTGTGTTTCCGAGGCTATCACGCGTTGGGAGTGGGGTAAAATTTGGAAGGCCTTTGCCTGTCAGGCTGCCGGCTTGCCCTCCTGCCAGTGCTTGAGGATTTCCTTTGCTTTGGTTGCTTCGTCGGAAGGATCGCGGGCCCCTTTTTCGACTTTGGCGGTTAATTCAATGACATAGCCGTTAGGGTCACGGAAATAGATTGAGTGAATGAAGCCGTGGTCGGAAATACCACGGACGTCTCGCCCTTCTGCCTTACCGCGTTCGAACATCTCATGGAGTTTGTCCATCTCGACTTCTAACGCAATATGAAGATCGAAATCCCGTTGTGTTTTGAAGTCGAACGGCTCGCCTGGCGCTTCGAAGAAGGCGAGAAACGATCCGTCTTCCATTTGGAAAAAGGTGTGTAGGACCTGGGCGCTCCGACCGGTGGCGGTCTTGCCAATCTCTAAAGCGCTTGCGAGGGGAAGACCTAGAAAATCCTCATAGAATGCCCGTGTTTCTTCGGCGTCGCGGCAGCGATAGGCATTGTGATGCAATCCTTTGATCATGGGAACCTCATGTTTATGGGGTTGTGTCTGGATTTCCATTTAGGGCGAACCAATCGAATTGAAAGGAACGCTCGTCACATTCTGGCCCCAGAATGATCGAGACTGCCCGCTGACTTCTTAGCGCGCGTTCCTCTTGCGCTCACGTCTTTCGGCGCGAAGGTGCAGTAAGGCAGGCAAAACAAGCAGTGTGCAAATCAATGACCAAGTGATCCCGATGGTCAGCAACATGCCCATGCTGGCGACACCTTTGTGAGGCGACAAAGACAGACTTGCGAAAGCCCCGATAGTTGTCAGAGACGAAAGCAGGATGGCTTGCGGTGTGCTTGACTGAACCACCTCAAGCGCTGAGTGGGTTTCGCGGGCTCGAATGACGAGGTGAATGGCGCTATCGACTCCGAGACCGAAGATGAGCGGTATGGCGATCACATTGGCGAAGTTGAATGGGATCCCGATGAGGTTTGATGTGGCTACTGTCAAGAGGCCCGCGAGAATGATGGGGATCAAGACAAAGATTGTGTCGTGCAAGCTGCGCAAAACTAGGAGGAGTAGGAGGGTGATCAAGACGAAGGCGAAAATGCCCGCTTGGATGAAGGATTGTACTACCAGTTGGCCGACACCTTCTTCAATGACCGGGCGGCCTGTGGCGGAAGGTGCAATGTCTCGCACGGCGGTGACAAAGCTTTGCAAGGCCACGACGTCGGTTATGTCTTCTTCTGGGAAGACGGAGAGGCGAGAGATGCCGTCCCTGGAAACGAGACGATCCTTGAGGTCGGGGGGTAGGTCTTCGAACTCGTAGAAATCAGCCTCTAACGCAAGGCCCAGTCTTTCGAGTTGACGAAGCACGCTGTCTGTCAGATGGCTTTCGATGCGTCTTAGTTTCTCCGCCGCATCTGGTTCGGACACGATCGCTCTGAAGGCCGCTGCAAGATTGTAAAGAGCGGATTGGGCGGACTGATCGGAGCTCTTGAGGTTGTCGATTCTATCCAAGAACTTCTCGACCTCAGTTATTCTCTCCGCGTCTGTCAAAGGTGGCGTGTCGGTAACGATGAGGGCAGGCCAGAGAAAGTCGACAGCATCTTCAATGACGAGTAGCTTATCCTCTTGATCCTTTGCGACGTAAGTATTGGGCGTCCGCACCTCTGAAACTTGGGGAAGGGCTTCAAGGTCCGCTGCCATACGCTCGACATCGTCTGGGTCTTCAACCAAAACCATGATGATGAAGTCAGTTTCGATCTTGTCCTTTTGAAGGTCTGCCAGTGTCCGAACGGATTCGGCATTGGGATCACGAATGGACATGACCGAAAAATTGAAATGGATGCCGCTGTTCACGACGTAGTAGATCGCGGCAAGGCCTAAGATCGCGCCGACGACGACAAACCTTCTGCGTGGCGCAAGCAGATCACCGCGAGGGCGCAACCAGGCGTCGCGGAGTTTTACTTGTTCGCTATGCAAGATGGTCAAGACTGCTGGCAGGACTGTGAAACTTGCAATGAAAGCAAAGCCCATGCCTGCTGCTGCGATGAAGCCGAGCTCTGCAATGCCAAGAAAACGAGTGGGCACAAAAGACGCGAATCCAATCGCAGTGGTGATGGCGCAAAGAGCGACGGCGCTACCTGTGGTTTCTGCGGCGGAGCGTAGAGCATCAAAATGTGCCAAGCCGCGCTTCATATATTCCTCGTAGCGCAGGCAAACATGCAGCGCGTGCGCGACCCCTAATCCGACAAAAAGCACGGCAAAGGTTGCGGATATGAGATTGAGGGAGCCGATGGCGACGCCAGCAAATCCCATGGACCAGCCAAGACCGGCGATCAATGTCACGAGGATGGAGAGGATGAGGCGCCAAGACGGCAATCCGAGAATCAAAATGATGGCGAGGAAGATTGAGGACAGGGTTCCCGCGACACCAACGCCGCGCATAGCGGTATTGATTTCATCATAAGCCAGTGCGAGACGGCCGGTGACGCGCACTTCGATGTTGTTGCCGGACGAAAACTGAGGTTCGTCTGCAATCTGCCTGATGCGGCGGATGACTTCTTTCTCAAACTTAGGGGTGAGTTTGGCTTCGTCAGGCTGCACCATGATGATGCGGCGACGTGCTCTTGAATTGTCGCTGCCCATCATCTGCTCAGCCCAGGAGAGGCTCACGCGTTCTCCGGCTCCTAGGCGTGTGACGGCGTCCGCCGTTTGATCCATCAGTTCAGCGAAAGAGGGAGGCAGATCAGCGCCGCTTTCCATGGCGTCGACGCCAACGCCAATGAGGCCTAGAAAGCCTCGCAGGTTCGGATCTTGGCCAATAGCCGCAAGTGCCGGCTGAGCTTTCGCTAACCGGTCGACTATTTCTGTGAGTTCTTCGAGATCTGTAAACAGAAGCGCATGGGTTTTGAAAAAATCCTCTTCTTCGGCGAGGAATACGGAAGAGAAGAGTTCTGGTTCTGCGCGAAGTCGTGTCGCAAAAGCTGAAGCGGCTTGGTCGACATCGTCGACCGTATCGCCATCGACGACAACGACCGCGGTGTTTTCTAATTGTGGGAAGACTTCATAAAAACGATCGATGGTTTCCCAAAAAGGTTCATCGCGAGAGACCAGACCCTCTTGGCCCGCTTCAAACGCCAACATTGTGGCGGCGGCCCAAACCGATGCTGCAAAGGCGAGCGTCGCAACAACGAGGGTTGACCAAGCATGCTTGGCGGACCGCGCGGCCCAATTTCCAAAGAACTGCATTTGCCCCCTCAACGGGAACCGCAAGCCGCCCCGCGGTCGCCCCTGATTTGCCTCAGTTTCACCTAATGTCCACAATATGTTGAGTTTTGCAACGGCTACTCGACACATCGTGAACGTTCAGACCGCTCTTGTCCCCGTAAAAGGGCCGATCTGAGCATTTCAGTGTTGAAAGTGTAGTTAGCAATCCTTGATAGGGTGCAAAAATCTGTGAGGCGAGACATGAGTTCTGGTGTAGGATTTCTTGGGGATTAGCTAAGGTAGAGTTATGAAAAACCGGACTTTTCTATGGGGGCCGACTGCCGGTCTATTGTTCATTGTGTCCTTTGGAATTGCTTGGGCCCAAGAAGAGGGCGCTGGTGTTCCTACCTCGGATGAAAGTGCCGTCGATTCAGGCACCGTCGATGTTGCTTCTGAAGAAAGCACAGATGATGCGGATGCCAATGCGGCGAGCGCGACGATTGAGATCTTCAACGCCGCCATTGCCAGTGCCATTCAATCCGATGCGGCCAGCGGGTTTCTAGGGCGATTGGAAATCATTCGACCTGCCGTTTGGGAAGCGTTTGACATGGAGTTGTTGGCGCGCCGCACGATTGGTCGACTGAAGTGGCGTCGCTGGTCTGACGAACAAAAAAACCAGTATGTCGAAACCTTGCACCTGCTCCAAGCCGCGACGTTGGCAGACCGGTTCACGCATGAAAGTGATGTTTCTTTTGTGATCGACAAAGTCACTGATGGTCCGAAGAGGACAAAACTCGTTCACACGAGAATTGTGCGAGCGGAAGATGAAGACGTGAAACTCAACTATCTGTTAGTCGAACGCGATGAAAAATGGCGTGTCTTCGACGTCTATTTGAATTCGACGATTTCAGAGGTTGCCACGCGCAGGTCGGATTACTCCACAATCTTGCGTCAGGACGGATACGATGCACTTGTTGAGGCATTGAACGGACAGATCGACGATCTCTACGGACGCAATGGCGAAACAAGATCAGTGGCGCAAGCCCCCGCTGGCGACTAAGACCTCACCGGTTACGTAATCAGATTCTGGTAAGCAGAAAAGCATGACAGCGCCGGCCGCTTCTTCCGGCGTGCCTGCTCTGCCCAATGGAATCATGGCTTTCAAGAGGTCGGCGCCCTGGGCCGGCAAGCCGACGCGGTGTTTTCGCCCCTTTATTTCAATCTCTGGGATGGTGTCGTCAAAGGATTGGGTGAGGCGTGTCTTGATGAAGCCAAAAGCGACGCAATTGACCGTGATGTTATGTCTGCCCCAATCCTTGGCAAGGGACTTTGTCAGTCCGACGAGCGCGGATTTGGCGGCGGAATAGCTCACTTGGGTCGCCTCGCCATAGAGACCTGATATAGAGGAAACGTTGACGACTTTGCGCGCGTAAGGTGGATTGCCTTCGTCGCTCTTCGCGATACCGTCAAAATACCTTCCTGCCGCGCGAAGAATTCGAAAGGGTGCAGCGGCATGAACGTCCATCATCGCTTGCCATTGCTCGTCGGTGTGCTTGGCGATGCGTGCGTTCCAAATGTATCCGGCATTGTTGACAAGGATGTCTAACCTACCGAAGCTGTTAACGGTTTGTTCGACGATCCGATCGCCGAAATCGTCCTTCGTTATGTCACCCGGCACGGCGAGGAATCCAACGCCCATTTGCTCGATCTCTGATTTAAGGCTGATGAGGGGTTCGTCTTCCAAATCGTTGGCAACTATGTTGGCGCCTTCATGGGCGAGCTTGAGGGCAATGGCGCGCCCAATTCCTTGACCGGCGCCTGTCACAATGGCGGTTCTGCCTTTGAGTTTCCCCAAGACTATTCCTCCGGCAGGTTGTTGGCGAGGAACCAAGCAAGATTGCCGCCCATGACGGCTCGAATTTCGCGTTCGCTGAACCCATAGTTCAACATGGTTTGGGTGAGTACGACCAATTCGGATGTGTCGAAGGAAACTTCTGTGGAGCCATCATAGTCAGAACCCAGCGCAATGTGTTCAACGCCCACAAGGTCTATACCATACCTGATGGCAGCGACGACGCCAGCTGGCATGATTTCACAAACAGCGCCGTCCCAATATCCAATACCGATCAACCCGCCTGCGGCGGCAATGCGTTTCATGTGGTCGTCGGAAATGTTGCGTGCGGAGTCGCAGGTGCCTTTGAGGCCGGTATGGGAAACAACAACCGGTCGGGAAGTCATGGCTAGAACTTCATCGACGACGGCTTCGGATGAGTGAGCGACATCGATGATGATGCCTTTTGCCTCCATGGCTTGAACGGCATCGCGTCCGAAATCGGTGAGGCCGCCGCCGCTGGTGCCGTGGAGTGACCCTCCGAGTTCGTTATCGAAGAAGTGATGAAGCTCCATCAACCGATAGCCTGCGTCGTAAAGCGTGTCGATGTTTGCGAGATCGCCTTCGAGCGCATGGGCCCCTTCAAATGAGAGGAGAGCGCCGACGGTTTTCGTACCGCCCAATCTTGCAGCAAACAAGTCTTGAAGATCACTCTTATTGCGGATCACTTTCAACGCTTCCGGCGCCCGGTTCGCCGCACGGTGGAGTTTCTTTGATTGGTAGAGTGCCCGCGCGTTAAGGCTTGTCCACGTGCTGATGGGCCAAAGTTGAACCATGGCGAGCCATTTGATGTTGTCACTGTCGCCCGTGTTGGCGTCGTAGTTTATCCCGGCTGGAACCTTGGTGACGGCGGGAAAAACTTGCAAAGCGACATTACCTTCGCGCAATCGCGGGACATCGACATGTCCACGTTCGGATTTTTGAAGAATGTCACGGTTCCACAATAAGGTGTCGGAATGGAGATCACCGACGATAAGTGTCTCGTGAAGGGTTTGCGCCTCGGTGGTAATTTCGTAGGGCTCATGGGCGGCAATTTTGTTCATGGACGCTTCTAACCTGCCGGGCAGAACTAGGAATACGTAGGCAAGTCCTATGGCGACCAGTGCTGCGATGCTTATGAGCGCGATGCGAACCTTATTATTCATCTGAGAATCCCCCCGCGATTGTGTGGGCCATCCTAACGCCTATGGCCTGGTCTGTCATGGCCCCCGCATGGTTTCCTGGTGGACAAAGCCGGGAGGTGCCCTAGAGTTCATCAAAAGCCAAAATTGGGGATTTCATGTTGAAACGGGCATCTGCGGGAATAGGGTTTGTTCTGCTTGTCGCGGCCATAGTGCTTGGGGTCTTGTCGTGGACACCAATGCCAGCTCGATTGGATCCGGCTGTCGAGCAGCGCAAGGCTGATGGTTTTGATGTGACGATCTACCGTGACAATTGGGGCGTGCCGCACATCTATGGGAAACAAGATGTGGATGTCGCTTTTGGACTCGGGTTTGCTCATATGGAAGATGACTGGGAAACGACCCAAGAAGTCTTGGCCATGTCACGCGGGACGTTGGCGAAGTACAAGGGCAAGCAGGCAGCGCAGACCGATTACTTGATCCAATTTTTCCGCGTCTGGGACTTGGTCGAAACCAGATACGATACGGACTTGCCTCTCGCAACCCGTGCTATGGTTGAGGCCTATGCTGATGGCATAAACTCCTATGCGGCAAAGCATCCGAATAAAGTCTGGCGCGGGTTGTTTCCTGTTACAGGTAAAGATGTCGTGGCGGGCTTCGTTTTTCGCACGCCCTTTTTCTTCGGTATTGAACGGGACCTTGCCAAGATCTTTGATCCCAATGGGTTTATAGACCAAGGCCCGAAAGAGACGACGTTTGAACTCCTGACGAATTCGAAAGCGCCTGTTGGATCGAATGCGATCGCTGTGGCACCAAACCGGTCAGCAGACGGTGCCACACGTTTGCTCGTAAATTCACATCAACCCTTCGCTGGTCCCGTAGCTTGGTATGAAGTGCGGCTAAAGTCGGATGAAGGATGGGACATGGCGGGCGGTGTGTTTCCCGGCAGTCCTGTCATCTTTCATGGGCACAACCAGAAGCTGGGATGGGCAAGTACAGTCAACGCGCCGGACCTGGTCGACGTTTACAAGCTCACGCTCAATCCAGACAATGACAAACAGTATTTGTTGGACGGCGCTTGGCGTGACTTCGAGATCAGTGAAGCGCCCCTTCGCGTCAAGCTCTTCGGCCCGTTTTCCTGGGTATTCAAGCGCGATGTGATTTGGTCGGAACATGGGCCTGTGTTCAATCTGGACCATGGTGCATTTGCCATACGGCACGCGGGGATGGATGAGATACGCCAGGTGCATCAATTCTACAAACTCAACAAAGCGCACGACTTCGAGGCTTGGCGCGACGCGATGCGGATTAATGCACAACCAAGCATTAATTATGTCTATGCGGATGCTGAGGGAAACATCGCTTATTTGTATAATGCGCGGATGCCAGACCGTGATCCAAAGTATGACTGGAAGGGGCTCTTACCCGGGGATCAGTCCGATGCCATTTGGTCTGACTATGTGCCCTTCGAGGCTTTGCCCTTTCTCGTCAATCCGGACGCTGGATTTGTGATCAATGCCAACAATACCCCTTTTCGCGCGACCGCCCCTGATGGCGATATGGATCCAGAGCGTTTTCCCAAAACCTTTGGCATTGAAACGTCCATGACCAACCGGGCTTACCGTGCGCTCGAATTGTTTGGGGCGGACATTGATATTTCAGGTTCAGAATTTCTCACTTACAAATTTGATAACAAGTATTCTGCTTCTTCGGAGCTGGTAGCACTCGTAGAAGAGCTTGTCTCGATCGAAGCTGAGTCAGATAGTGACCTGGCGACGGCACAGGTCATCTTGCGGGCTTGGACACTCACAACCGAACAAGAAGATGAGCAAGCGGCTCTGGCGATTCTAACTGGTGGCCGCGTGTTGGGCGGTGAAGAAAAGATCGAAACCGTCGACGATAAAGTCGCTGTGCTTCTTGATGTGGCGAGCATGTTACGTCATCATTTTGGCTCCCTTGAAGTGTCCTGGGGCGATATCAATCGTTTGCGTCGGGGCGATGTAGACCTCGGGCTTAGTGGCGGACCCGACACGCTTCGGGCAATATATGCGGGGTATGAGCTCGACAATGACAACAAATTGACAGCGATGGCTGGGGATACGCTGATATACTTTGTAGAGTGGGATAGTGAAGGACGGATGTCGTCGCGGAGTATTCACCAATTTGGGTCGGCAACACTTGACAAGATGTCGGTCCATTATGACGATCAAACCGTACTTTTTGCGGAAGAGCGGCTCAAACCGGTCTTGTTTGACTTTGAGGACCTTGAGCCTGAGATTAAGCGGGCGTATCGTCCGGGAGAATGATCAACGTGCCATTGGGTGAGGTGAATTAGATCTATGTTGGGTCGATCTGTAACGCTTTTCAAATTACTAGGTTTCGACATCAAGGTTGATTTCAGTTGGGTGTTTCTGGCGCTCCTTGTCACATGGTCCCTTGCCACTGGGTATTTTCCTTCAGTCGTGGCTGCCAAAGAAGGTGCCGCCGGGTTTGAGAACAACATTTACTGGATTATGGGTGCGGCAGGTGCGATGGGCCTGTTCGTTTCTATTGTCCTACACGAATTGTCACATTCGGTTGTAGCGCGCCGGTTCGGCATGAAGATACGAGGCATTACTCTTTTCATTTTTGGCGGTGTTGCTGAAATGGAAGAAGAGCCGCCGAGTGCGGTATCAGAATTTTTGATGGCGATTGCTGGCCCCTTGATGAGCCTGTTTCTTTGGTGGGCCTTTGGAAACATGGCCGAGGCGACCGCATTGCCCGACACACTGGTTCCTGTGGCCATGGTGTTATCTTATCTCGCACTGATCAATTTGATTCTAGCGATATTCAATATGTTGCCTGCGTTTCCCTTGGATGGCGGGCGCGCATTGCGGGCTGCTCTTTGGTACATCCGGGGGGACAATCGGTCCGCGACCGTGACGGCGGCGCGTATCGGCAGCGGGTTTGGCATTGCCTTCATCATGTCAGGTGTTTTCTTCTTCATTACAGGGAATGTGATTGGTGGCCTCTGGTGGGCATTGATCGGTCTCTTCCTAAGGGGAGCGGCGAACGCCGCCATCATGCAACAAGATACGCAACGCATTTTGAGGGGCGAACCGGTGTGGAAGTTCATGGTGCGAGATCCCATTACAGTTCCATCACACATTTCGGTGACTTCGTTTGTTGAGAACTACCTTTACAACCAATTCCATGATGTCTACCCGGTCGTCGATCAGGATAAGGTGCAAGGGTTGGTGGTCTCAAAGCGCGTGAAATCAATTCCGCAAAGCGAATGGGATCAAAAAGATATCGGTTCGATTATGGAGCCGTTGACGACGGACAATACAATTGCACCTAATGTGGATTCAACACGGGCTTTATCGCTCATGAACCGGACCGGGAATTCTCGTTTGTTGGTTATGCAGGATGGACAATTGTTGGGCATCGTCGCCTTGAAGGACATGCTGCGACTGCTCGAATTGAAAGTAGATCTTTAGACATAGAGGGAGAGAGACGTGGACCTTGATCTAAAAGGCAAACGCGCCATTGTGCTTGGTGGTACAAGAGGAATAGGGCGGGCCATTGCAGATACGCTGGCCGATGAGGGCTGCCATGTAGCGATCTGTGCGCGCAACAAGGACCAGATTTCTGAAGCAACAGAAGCACTCGCTTCAAAAGGTGTAACAGCCATCGGAGCTGCGGTTGATATTGGTGATGGTGATGGGTTGAGGAGCTGGGTCGAAAGTGCAGGCAAAGAGCTTGGCGGTCTCGATATCCTGGTTTCAAATGCGAGCGCGCTCGTACAAGGGGCAGGTCCGGATCAATGGCGCAAGATGCTCGATGTCGATGTGATGGGCGCGGTCAACGCCGTTGATGCAGCGCTGCCGATGCTTGAAGCGTCGGCAAAGGAAAACGGAGACGCTTCAATTGTCGCGATATCCTCTGTGTCGTCGGTGAACTCGGCTGAGCCTAGTGCCTACGGTGCGATGAAAGCGGCATTGGTTCACTACTTGCGCGGCGTTGCGAAGAAGAATGCTCCTAACCACGTGCGCGCTAACATTATTTCGCCCGGCACAGTCTACTTCGAAGGTGGCGTCTGGCACGAAATTGAAAAGAACATGCCGGACTTCTTTCAGTCGATGATCAAGCGCAATCCGACCGGCCGTATGGGAACGCCGCAAGACATCGCTGATGCGGCGGTGTTCTTATCTAGCCCACGATCCTCGTTCACGACCGGCATCAATATGGTCGTGGACGGTGCGATTACCGATAGGGTCAATTTCTAAATGAAATTCACCAAGAATCGATGGGCGAAATAGGCGGCAATAAGGAAAGCTATGCCTAAGCCGTAACAGGCTAAGAAGCCGATATTGAGTCGGTCCGCCAGAAGGAAGGGAATGAAAAACGTCATCGATAAGGGCACGGAGACAAACACGCTTTTTGCGAAGGCGACACTGGCCTTCGGATCACCAAATTCGCCGTAAGTGAAGGCTAGGGCCAGCATGGTCGACAGGGGGAGCGCAATGATGAAACCTGCGAGCTCCGGTCGCTTCCCCGCCAACCAGGATGCAAAGGCAATGATGGATGCGGCGAGAAGCGTCTTGGCAACAAACAGCATATTTCGTCCTTTCGTGCCGCCAACCGTTACTCATCGGTGAGCCAGGTGTTATCGATCACCGGTTGGCCGTTTACCCCTTAGACATACCTCGTTTTTCTTGACCGGTCGAATTGGTTATGTACCTCTACGATGGTTTCGCGGTCACTGTGGCGGCGAGTTCGAATTGACTGGAGCCCAACGACGTGTCGCACAACTTTTCATTAAAGGAACGCCAAGAGCAGCTTGCAAGTCTGTCTGCCATGGATGAAGTGTTGGCCCTACTCGACCTGGAGCGTTTAGAAGAGAACCTCTTTCGCGGTATTTCACCGCAGGAAAGCTGGCAGCGGGTTTATGGCGGTCAAGTAATCGGGCAGGCGATGGTGGCGGCAGGCCGAACTGTTGAGGACAAGGTGCGAACCGCCCATTCCTTGCACGCCTACTTCTTGCGCCCAGGGGATCCGAAAACTCCAATCATTTACGAGGTTGATCGGATTAGAGACGGTCGGAGTTTTACAACTCGTCGCGTTGTGGCCATTCAAAAAGGTCGGGCGATTTTTTCCATGGCGGTTTCCTATCAAGTGCCTGAAAAGGGATTTGAGCATCAGATTGACGTTGGTGATGTGCCTCCGCCGGAAGGTCTCAAGAGTGAGCTTGGGCTTCGCAAGGAAATTGTGGACCGTCTCCCAGAGGACTATGTGAAGCGATGGTTGCGGGATCGCCCCATTGAAACACGTCCTGTGGACCCGCGTGATATGTTCAATCCTGGTCGGAGTGAGCCGCAGCAACATGTGTGGATGAAAGCAACGGCGCCCGTGGGAGATGATATTCTCTTGCAGCAATGTGTCTTGGCTTATGCCTCCGATATGACATTATTGGACACATGTTTGCTGCCGCATGATGCGAGCTTTATGAATCCAAAGTTGCAAACCGCGAGCCTTGATCACGCGATGTGGTTCCATCATCCCTTCAAGATGGATGAGTGGTTGCTCTATGCCCAAGACAGTCCGGCTGCTTCAAGCGCGCGGGGTATCAATCGAGGGTGTATTTACACACGGGACGGTTTGTTAGTGGCAACGGTTGCCCAAGAGGGCTTGATCCGGATGCATGACTAGCGTCGAATAGACTATTCTGCCGTCAATGTTTCCCAGCAGCCGCTGTCGCGTAGGATTGGTTCGAGGTAAGATTTCGCATCATCGCTCAAATTCGACATGCGCGATCTCAGCTCTGCCAGACATTTCACCTGATACTTGAAGGCGCCTTGCGAATAGGGCAGTCCGTAAGCTGAGAAATGGAACGTCTCGCTGCCCTGTTCGATGGCTTGTGCGTTTGCCACCAAGAACGGCAGATAGACGTGCCCGGCCATTTCCAAAAGACCATTGACCGCACGGGGCAAACGCTTGTCGACATCGTTCCATTGGCCGACAACGCCGGAGGCATCGTCCAAATTGGCAATCCAGCGATACGCGAATGGTGCATCTTTGCGCATCATCAGTTCGGGTGTGGGATCGACTGTTAATTGCGAGAGTTGGCCGTACCAACTGAAGTCCGCCAATGAAGGGCGGGTGCCGAACAAGTAGAGATCGTCGGTCACGTGAGAATCAAGGAGGTCCAGCGCCATGTGTGCTGTCTTTTCAATAAGCCCGCAGTTGTGTTCCGTGCATCCAACCAATGCCATGCGGCCGACTTGGCGGTCCTTGAAAACACTTGCAGCAGACAAAATGGTGTCACGGCCTTGGCCACGTAGTCGATCGTATGCCAGCCACTCACTCATTTGCTTTTGATCGCGTTCACGGTACCAACGGTAGTGGAACATCATCTTCGTGCCCCATTCGTCGGCCATGTCTTCGAGGAAGTAAGCCAGAAAAGCATGAGCCTCATTTTCTGGAACGATAGAGCGGCCGTTTTGATGACGCTCTTCCAGATCGAAAATCATTGGGGTCGAGTCATTGTGAACCGAACCGTCTGGGTATTTGATGATCGGGATGACGGGGGCTTTTACTTCTTTGAACAGGTTTTGATGTGTGTCGCCTACTTGGATCCAGACATGAGTGATGTGACGGTACCGAAAAATCGCCCGCATTTTCATCGAGTAGGGTGATCCTAGTCCGCCGTAGATCTCGTAGGTTTGGTCGGTCATGATTTCTTCCTTTGGTTCCGTTGCGTCGGGTCGGAGCACCCCTTTTTGACTATTCGATTACTGCGTCCAGGTCCGCGCGAGAGATCTCAGCACTCCTTTTCAAACGTTGCAAGTAGTCCTTAAGCGCTTCGTCATCTCTCCTGTTTCGATAGGCGAATTCGACCTCTCGTCGAACGTCGTCAAAACTCAAGGATTTAGGCTCTTCCTTGTTAATGACACCGACAATTGCATTGCTCTCTCCAAGGGCAATGGGTTGGGAGAATTCACCAATCTTCAAGGGGAGGACCGCCTCTAAGGCTGAGGGTCCAATGTACTCGCGCAGTTTGAGAGGGGGAAGCAAGGTGTCTGGGACCACAGGGTCGCGCTCATACCTCACTTTGCTTCCCATTCCCGCAAGATTCCCTCCATCACTCAAGTATTTCGATGCGATGTCAGCGTCGGCTGATGTTGCAAATTTAAGCAACATGACGTGCAAACTGGGGAGTTGGGTGAAGAGGGCTCGGTTCTCTTCGTAATAGATCCGTAAGTCTTTGTCGGTCACGGACCTGGCGGTGTTTTCGGCGACAATCGTGTCGATCATGGAGCGGACGATCGCACTTCTGACGCTACGATCATTGTCAGCTAGACCGATGTCGATGCCTCGTTGGATAAGAAGTTCTTCTTCAATCAAGCGCTCAAGGATAAAGGCGCGATCTTCGTCGCTTGGACTGTCGCGGCGATTGCTCTCAAAGCTCGCGAGTGCCCGCCCGTATTCTTCCATGGTGATAGAAGTGTCGTTGACGACGGCAATGATGCCAGGCGGGGGTTGGCTGCCAAATGTCCCGCCAACGCGAAAGGTGCCAATGAAGGCGAGGCCGATTCCTACAACCGCTCCAATGGCAAGAAAGATCGGCGCTAAAGATCGGTCGGCTCTGTCGTTCATTCCCCGCCCGTGTCGGCTTCTGGCGTCGGCTCACCTTCTTCGACGCCTTCGTCGCTCTCAGGTTCGGTGACTTCTTCACCTTCACCTAACCCCCCTGAGGATCTTAGTGCTTCTTCTTCCGCGGCAAGGGCGGCCCCAAGGGCTGCTTGCTCTGCGGCTTCTTCAATGGCTGCTTGTTCAGCATCGTAGGTGACGAAGATGGGGGAAGACCAGGCGCGTTCGGATACACGCTCGAGACAATCATCGGACTTGTCGGTGCGGTAATCTTTGAAGCAGGGATTGACGCGGATGCAATTGCCATTGCTGTCATAGTCACATCTGAGATGACCGCCATTTACGGCGAGCGATGGTTTTTGAATAGCGCGGACATAGTAAGTGGCGTCCCTTGCTAAGGTCCGAAATTCTGGGTCCTCAAATTCTACGACGCAGCCATCGCGATCTCGATCGCATTCAAATCTCTTCCATGGATCCTGGATGAGGTCTTTGATTGGTTCGTCTTTGATGCTTTGCGGCAAGACGCGGATAACCTCGATGGCCTCGATGTATTTGCGCTCATCTGTTGGATTGTAGCATTCGCCGCGGCAAAGATGGTCAAGGCGTTCAGGTGTGAGTGCGGCCAGCGTGATGTCTGGGCACCCTGGCCTTTGTTTGTAGGCGCCAATGGCGCGCACCCTAAATTTTGGCGCGCGTCCCATGGGAACCTCCGCGCCCATTGGGGCGACTTTCATGTCAGCACCAAACTCACCGACATTGACCATGTCAAACCACAACAAAATGCGGTCTCCTGAGGTCGCATAGACCTCTTTGCGCTCCATGCTGTCCCAAATGGAATTGCGGTCGCGTCCTTCAGAATGTGCCGCGATCAATCCACCACTCATAAAGAAGGAGGATACGCGGTCCGATTCAGCGAGATCAAAGAAGGAGTGCTCAGAAATGTCGACAGGGTTTGAGAAGGCAACCGGCGCTGGATCCTCAGGTTGACCAGGAATCTGTGTGTCACGGCTGGGAGGTCCACCCCCTTCAACAATTATTTGCCTGTCGATTTCTTTGTAACCTGTTCCAGGCCGCGCGGTGTGGTTGTCACTTGAACCCATGAAGCCAAAATTAAAGCGCTTTGGATTGTCGGGGTCATCGAAATTCGTGAGAGCCAGTGCGTATTGAGCGGAGTTGGCGGGACGATGATTGAATGTCGGCAGGAAGCAATCTTTGCATTGGCCAGCATCGGCCCAATCTTGCACGTCAGCTCCCGGCACGGTGAGGAAACCTGAGATGCCGACGGTTTGTACATAGTTGGTTTGAGCTTCGACGGCACGGGCGTGACAGGTGCCCTCCGCATTGCCGTCATTCAGACAGCGATCACGAATGATCTCGCCTGCGCGCCAACAAGAAGGTTCATAGTCGTCGGAGGGCGACGGGCAGTAAGGATTGCCGTCGTCGTCGAATTTGATGGCCCGCCAATCGCGATACTCTTCCGCATTGCCGTGACCTGAAAAAATCTCGAAGAGGAATTGAACCTCTGAAGCGTTTTGATCTGCGGTCAATTGTTTGTCGAGGGTAGCCCCGCCTGGCGTGTAGTAGCCCCAAGTGTTGCCGTGAGGGATGACCATGGTCGGAAATCCCCATTGGTCCAGTTTTTCAAACAGTTCCCTGGGTGTCGCAACGCTCTCGTAGCAGTTCTTTGAGAGTTTGCGGACGTCCTTGCCCGCTTTGCAGTTTTTTCTCTCGTCCATGTCGTGGCGTAGTTTGGCGTAGTTGTGATAGATCTGCCGACCCCCCTCTGGCGCAAGCAGGGACAAGACGAGATTCCCTCTAAATGGGTCGACCCCAGCAAGGGATCCGGCGATGCTTTCGGGAGCTGACACAGCACCAATGGCCCGCGTGGGGACCAAGTCATCCTCGGTGTCGAGGAAAATGACATTCTTGTGGCCGTAGTGATTGTCTGGCCGTGATCCCATTTGTGACCATTCCCAACCGAGATAGCTTACGAGATCTGGATTGGTTGGATCGCCAGATACGGCATTGCATTGGCGAATGGCTTCTTTGGTGTCGGTCCAATCTTGCTTGTCAAAAGACTCGGCGTGGTCGTTGATCGACCAGAAATCAAGGCTCGAACAATAGCGTGCATAGTCGCAAGCATCGGCAGGTGGGCGTGCACCGTTGCCACCAAACATCGGGAGGGCCAAATTGAAGGCGTCAACGGAGAGCGTTGTGTGCACGTGAAGATCACCAAAGAGGATTTGTTTGACGGTCGCGGCATCTAGTTTTTTGGCGGCTTCTTTTTGGTTAGACGTTCGTTCTGAGATAATGGCGATGGCGACTTTCGGCCCTTCGATTGTGCCGGGGCCAGTATCTTCGCCGAACCACCCGTTGCCGAGAGCGAGGATGAAGCCAATGATCACAGCTGTGACGCTGAGAATGAAAAACCAAAAAACCTTCATGACGCTCCCCGCTCGAATTTAGGTGAGCCTAATAGAGGGGCGTGTAACCGTCAATTGAAGGTCTGCGGCCAGGCCCTTGATTGCCTATACTTTTCACAAAACTGACGGCTCTCCCTCGACTATGTGCCAGCCGCCAGCGTGAGGACTTAGCGAGAGTTGTCCGGCGTCACAAGCTCAGGTGGCAAATGGTGCATGTTTGGTATTCAAGTGATTCGGTCTAAGATGTTGAGCAGAACGAAGAAAGTCCTGGGTGGTTCTTGAACCCCGTTTATCAGAGTGGTTATCCGATGAATTTTGAATTCAGTGAAGAGCAGATGGCGATTGGGCGTGCTGTTGGCAAAGTTTGCGAACAATTTCCAGATGGGTACTGGTTAGACCGCGATGAAGATGGGCGTTTCCCGCATGAATTTCACCAAGCCATGGCGGAAGGCGGGTGGCTTGGGATCACCATGCCGGGAGAGTTTGGCGGCGCTGGCCTTGGGGTGATGGAGGCAGCGGTGATGATGCATGCCGTATCGCGCGGAGGGGGAGGCATGAGCGCGGTGTCGAGCATTCATATCAATCTCTTTGGACCGCACCCGATCGTGGTTCTGGGAAGCGACCAACAGAGAGTGCGGTGGTTGCCTCCGCTGATTAAGGGCGAACAGAAGTGTTGTTTTGGAGTGACTGAGCCGAACGCTGGTCTGGATACCACAAGCATTGAGACGTTTGCAGAAAAGGTGGACGGCGGCTACCGGATCAACGGGCGCAAGATGTGGACGACGACCGCGCAGGAAGCCGACAAGATCTTGCTTCTGACGCGAACGACGGCGAAAGCAGATTGCAAGAAAAAGACAGATGGAATAACCCTCTTTTATGCTGACCTTGATCGCGACAAGATTGAAGTTCGACGCATCCCAAAAATGGGCCGTAAAGCTGTCGATTCAAATGCACTTTTTATCGATGACCTTTTTGTGCCAGAGGGGGACCGGATTGGCGAAGAAGGCAAAGGCTTTACCTATCTCTTACACAGCCTTAACCCGGAACGAATCTTGGTGGGTATCGAAGCGGTAGGCATTGGACAAGATGCCCTTGAGCGCGCGGCGAACTACGCCCGGGAACGTGAAGTGTTCGGTCGACTCATAGGGCAGAACCAAGCTATCCAACACCCACTCGCGGAGAATTGGGCGAGTTTAGAGGCCGCCTATACTCTGTGTCTGAAAGCGGCATGGCTTTACGATCAAGGCCAAGAATGTGGTGCGGAAGCCAATGCGTCGAAACTTCTTGGGGCGCGGGCGGGGTATGATGCCTGCCTTCAGGCGGTTCTCACCCATGGTGGCATGGGGTACGCGAAGGAGTTTCACGTTGAGCGCTTGTTGCGCGAAGTGTTGATCGCACGCCTCGCGCCAATCTCCGAACAACTCATCTTGTCGTTTATCGGCGAGAAGGTGCTGGATCTTCCGAAGTCCTATTGAAGCAAACCCTTATATTTGGGCGCCTGAATAAATCGCAATGAAGCCAATGGTATCCATAAGGCCGTGGGCGATGATCACCGGCCAAAGGTTTCGCTTCCCGAGCAGGTAGAAAATACCCATGGCTAAGCCGACGCTTCCCGTCACAAACATGCCGCCGACCCCTTGGTATGCATGGGCAGCGCCAAAGACCGCTGCTTGAACAAAGGCGGCTAAAACGAACGCCATTTTGGCACCGCCAAATGCTTGCGCCAAATGATTGAGAAGAAACCCTCGGAACGACAGTTCTTCGGAGAAGCCGCCAATGACCCAGGAAATCATCAACCAAAGCATGAGAGCCGGCAAATTACCCTGAATATAGTCAAAGGTCGATATATCTGGGGGTTCCACGCCAAAATTGTTGGTTAGAACGTATCCGACGCCGCCAGCAAGAAAATATGCAAAAAGTAAAGTTCCGACCGCGAAGACCGGTATCGTCCAAAGGCGTTTGGGGCGTCTCAATCCCATGTCCGCCCATGAGAGACCGGATCGTTTGAGAGCGATGGTTGAGGCCATAAGGACCATGAATGTACCAATGGGACCTGCAAATCTTGAAACCGTCTCAAGACCCATAGAATCCAACACGCCAGCACCGGCGAGTGTTTTCATGATAGGCAGCGGAGACAGGACGATGAGGATTTCAAGTAGGAGTCTCCCTGTTGACTTTTGGGTTGTTTGATCGGTCATTTTTGATCTCCGTGTGATGTTTTTAGAGCGCTGGGTTTCAAATATCCAATGACCGCTCTTGTGAGTTCGTCGATGAAGTCGTCGACGTCCAAATCGTCGCCTCGACTGTTTAAAAAGAACAATTTGATCTGCAAAGGTGAGGTCATGAGATGGGTGGCCATGCGGACCGCGCGCTCGGGATTGGGGTGTTCGATTTCGTCGCGGCATTGGAGAAGCCAGTCCCTCAAATAGCCTTGCAGACGCTTCCCCTTTTCGATTTCTTCGTCGGGAATTTTATGACCTTCGAGTAGAAATCGTCGCACCAGGGCTTTGATGAGACCTTTGCGCTTAGAATTCATCTGCGCGGCTGAACCCTCGATTTGGAACTTGATCCTTTCTTCCAGCGATAGCCCCTCGTACTGGATCGCATTTGAAAGCTCTGGCGCGATCTTCAGTTGCTCGTCCTGCAATCGGCTGATGAGAAAGGGCAGAAGGTCATCTTTGTTGGCAAATCTCGTGTAAACGGTGCCAACGGCGACGCCGGCCGTCTGGGCGATTTGACCAATCGTGATGTCTTCGAACTCAGCGTCCTCGAGCAGCAATTCGGTCGCAGCCAGGATCTTGTCCAATGTGGCTTGGCTGCGCTTTTGCTTTGGCGCGATGGCAGGCTTCACATTTTGGGTCTTCGGGGACATCGCTCTCATCCAGTCATCCAATAAAAATCTGAAGATGAATTCATATTCAGATTGGGAGTTATTGTCAAGACTTTGATCGTTCGGGGAAGTATCCCTATTGTTCAGTAAGTTAAGGAGGCAGCGTCGTCGAGGCTGGTTAGAAATCCATGGCGAAGATGGTTTCGCCGTCGCTGATTTCACCGGTCTTTTCGAATCCGCACTTCATATAGAAGGGCTCGGGACCGCCGGGCCCCTCTTCGAAACTGCCGGCGAAACGCTTGTACCTGGTGTTCGACCTGACATGACCGATCAACAAGTCGATGGCTTTGTGGCCATAGCCTTTGCCTTGGTGTTTGTGGTCGATCATGAAACGCCACAGAAACATTTCTTCGCGCTCCTTTCCCGTGAGCGAGGCATCGTCGGAGTGGTCAGGGTCAAAAAGCATAGCGAAGCCAACGAACTCGTCACCCGCTTTGAGCGCTCGAAACCATGCCGCTTTTTCAAAATAGGCTTGCGCGATTGAGATGGCGTTTGACGCAACAAACTGTTCTTGTTCCGCCGTTACCTTCAGAGACAACACATGTTTGAGCGTGTCACTGGTAATTTCTGCAAGAGATACTTCGTTGGCTGTCACTGTGTTCACCCGTGTTTGATAATCGGTCAATTGAGTCGTGTTGTCGTCTCTGCCGCAACCATCTTCAAGTGTTCGGGACGAAACTCGGTCGGATCCTTGAGGCCACAAGAATGAGCGATAATCTCGATGTCATTGTTGACGCGTTCGGCATAGTTCGCCGCGCGAATGTATTTGTCGTCGGGATCTAAGCCCCTAATGAGTTTTGGATCTGACGCTGTGACGCCTGTCGGGCACTGTCCTGTTTTGCATTTTTTGGCCTGGATGCATCCGATGGCAAAGAGAAACCCTCTCGCTGCAACCGCAAAATCGGCTCCCTGGCAAAGAGCCCATGCGACATTGTCTGGGGTCGCGAGATGGCCGGAGGCAATGATCCGTATCCGGTCTTTGAGTCCGGCGGTTTCGATGGCTTTCACGGCCAAGGGAAGGGCCAGGGGTAAAGGGAGGCCGACATGATCGGCAAGGGCTTCTGGTGAGGCTCCTGTTCCCCCTTCACCGCCGTCGACGGTGATGAAATCCGGACATCCAGCGGGTGTTTTTTTGAAGGCTTGAAGTATTGACGCGAATTCTTGTTCATCGCCGATAACGACTTTGATACCGACCGGTTTCTGCGCAACCTTTCGTAGGCGCTCGATGACGTTTGCGAGGTCGCTCGCATTGGCAATCTCTTTATGACGGTTCGGACTGATTGAGGCTTCACCGGGTTTGATACCGCGGACCCGGGCAATCTCCTCATTGACTTTTTCGCCGGGCAAGATGCCACCTTTGCCGGGCTTTGCCCCTTGCGCCAGCTTGATTTCAATCATTTTGACGTGGTCGCGACCGGCGACGCGTTTGACAGCTTCGTCGCTTAAACTTCCTTTATCATCAATGACGCCGTATTTAGCGGTCCCGATCTGAAAGACAATGTCACACCCACCTTTGAGGTGATGATCGGACAGACCGCCTTCGCCAGTGTTGAGCCAAATGCCGGCTTCGGCTGCTCCTCTTGATAGAGATTCAACGGCGGCGTGGCTCAAGGATCCAAATGACATAGGCGATATGTTGAAAATACTCTTTGCGAGGTAGGGTGAGGCGCAACTTTGCTCGCCTTCCCACTTGCCGATCCATTTTCCTTGGAAGTGAGAGGTTTCTTCTTCCAGCCGCGGGAACATTGCGTTCTTAAAATAAAACGATGGATCTGTTTGACCGCCAAAACTTATCAAGTTGCTCACCCCTTTTGCGGAACGATAGATCCAGCGGCGCTCCAATCGGTTGTAGGGTCTGCCTTCACGGCTATTGAGATAGTGATACTGACGAAAGTGCTCGCCGGTAAATTCAGCAAAATACCTGAACCGACCGACCACAGGGAAGTTGCGGAGCAATGAGTGACGTTTTTGAACAAAGCGGTCATAGACAAACAAGAAAACGACGGTTGCAACGATGGAGCCAAGAATGGCGTAGAATAACGTCATGTTAAGCCTCTAACTCTCCATCAATAATGACGTGTTCTTCATTGAACCAAAGCGGTGATTTTGAGAAGTCCAGTATGGTTGCTTCATCTTCGATCAGGCGCTGCGCAGCGGCCTGGCCTTGCGCTGTTGCGCCTGCGGATGCAAGGTCATCAAGGCTCTTCCACCAGAGTTCAGCAATGCCGTCCAGCCTCTCCGGCGCGCCACGGGCCGCTCGGACACCTTCGTTGGCGGGCGTGTCTATGGCATGGGATTGGACATAGCGGTGAATCTTCAGATCCTTGGCGACACTTTTGACCAAGGGTCCGTGTTTGTTGAGCCAGTAGTCATGAAAATCCTCTTCAGAAATTCCCTCTTTGCGGCAAACACAGAATGTGAGCTTGATCATGTTATTCGTCCTTCTTGTTCGGGGTCGATCTGATGTTCATCGTCAAAGGCCCCTTGCACTTTCCCGGCGAGCGCGATGAGGGCGTTGATCGGACGGATCATGACTTCTAAGTGGACCAGTAAGCCGTCGTCATTCAATGTGATGCGATCAATGCCGCGAAGGTTGGTCTCTTCGACGCGGGCAGTGAATTCAAGAAGAATGTCGCTGCCATCGACCCACTCTTTGGTGTAGTGGAAATCCTCGAAGTTTTCGGTGACGGCAGTGAGTATGGTCATGACATAGGATTTTGGCCCCTTCGGTGACCAATAGGCCGGGGAAGATATCTTTGCGTCGCCGGCAATAAGGTCTGAGAACTGGGTGGCTTCGCGAGCGTCAACTGCGAGGTGCCACTTTTTGAGAAATTCACTCGTTGACATTGAGATGCTCCTTTGTCGAGGAAGCTAGCACCAGGCTTTGGTCTGAGCAATTGATCCATGGTCATCGACCCCGTGCCAACTTCGCTTGATGGCGATCAACGGCTGGTCCATATTGCGGTTGGCTCAATCTGGGTCTCTCAGGGAGGTGGAGATGGCTAAAGGCGGCGACGACAAACATCGCGCCACTCGACTGGTGCAGGTCGAAGCTTGGGGTGTGCATCTGCTCACGGCCAGCGGCGCTGTGATAGCCGGATTGGCGATACTTGCCATTGCGGAGGGCAACCCAAGGCGCGCTTTGATATGGCTCTTGCTGGCACTTGTGGTTGACGGCATCGATGGTCCCATCGCCCGCAAAGTCTCCGTCGCAAAAGTCTTACCTTCTATCGACGGCGCCTTGCTCGACCTTATTGTCGACTATCTGACATATGTCTTTGTGCCAGTGGCTTTCATCTATCAGTTTGGATTGTTACCGGAAGGATGGGTCGTTCCCGTGAGCGGGTTGATCTTGTTGTCTTCCCTCTACTTGTTCTGCAACACGAACATGAAAAGTCAGGATCTCTTCTTTGTTGGGTTTCCATCGATCTGGAACATTGCGGTGATGTATGCATTTGTTCTTGAGACAAAACCGTTCCTAAATCTTGCACTTGCCACCTTGCTCATTGTGCTGACATTCGTTCCCATCAAGACGATCCACCCGTTTCGGGTTCAGCGGTTTCGTCCGGTAACCGCCGCGCTGGCCATTGGATGGATGTTCACAACGATGGCCGTTATCGCGACCTTCCCGCAACGTTCGCTGCTGCTTGAAGCACTGTGGATAGCGCTTGCAGGCTATTTCATTGCGATCAGTCTGTGGCGAACTTTTCAGGTCTCAAGGGAAACAGCGCGCGGCTGATTAGAAGTCGCTATCAAAGAAATTGTCAGCTGTGCGACGTTTCGACACCCTGGTGTCGGCCGCCTCACGTTTCGACACCCTGGTATCAGTCGAATACATGTAGAACGTGTCGGAATAATCATAACACATTGTGTATCCATCAGACGGGTGTAGATTGAATGGGCGCCCGAACAAAACATGTGCTCTGACCCATGTCGAAACAAGCGCTTCAAGATTTGCTTTGGCCAACTTTCTGACTTTTCGGTTGGTTTTGACATTTTCATTCCAGTATGGCTCTTCGCCGTCTTCGCCAATCGTCTCTAGTTCTGCATGAAACTCGAACCAACGCTTCTTTTTCCCAGAGAAACCGAAGGTCGCAAGCGGTTGATTTCTACAGAGATTGTTGGAAGGGTAAGGTGAGCCGCCACCAAGGAGACTGAACGGTCCATCGCCACCTTCAATGATGTGACTGAAGCTAACCTCACCTTCTTCGTCCACCATGTTGGCTTCAAACAGGTTAGAGTCGATGTAGGATTCGCTTGCACGCGAGACAGATATTGCTGGACCATATGAACCGCGCATGATGTTTTGGCTAATCAAAAGTTCACTGTCAGCCAAACCAATGTGACTACCATTTTCAGAAAACACATTGCGATAAACGACACCGCGTACGTCTCTTGTGGCAATACCGTTGCTTGCTCGCCCAATCCGATTTCCATACACGTAGACTTTGACTTCAGACTTTAGTCTCTGATATTTGCTGAACCCACCTATGATACTTATGCCGTCTTCTGCTTGCCAACCGATTACATTTTGGCCGATTTCAAACGCACTCGAAAAGAGCGAAGACGGGGCGGCTAAGTAGGGGTACAATTCAATGCCGTTGTCGCCACCAATGATCGTATTGTAGCGAATGTCCGCGCTTGCGGTTTGGATCACGAGCAAGGATACTGGTTGTGCCCATCGAACCAAATCGTTGCCGACGATCAGATTTTTCTGCAGAACCAGCGCCCCGCCTCTTGCCAAGATTAATGGCGCATACATCTCATCGGAAGACCTAAAGCTCAGACCGGTTAACCTCGCGGCCCTGCCATCGGGCACATCAATGAGGAAACATGGTTTGTCTTTGGCCCTACAGTCAAATCCGACTTTGTATAGGGACTCGCGATGATTGGTGGTTTTTTCAAAATCGACGTGTTTTGTTTGATCGTAAAGACGACTCAAGGCCGCGTCACCTGGCGCGGCACCAGAAATGGCGACGGCTTTCTTGATCTCGATTGTGTCGGTGATGGGACAGTTGCTTTTTAAGCCGACGTGGATTTGATCACCATTGGCGAGCGGTGACTTAGGTCCGAAAAGAGCTTTGAATTTGGCGCAGGTTCCAACTTTGTGAACTCTTCCACCTGGCGCCGCCGCGCCTCCAGCACCACCTGGGCCGCCTGGTTGACTGTAAGTCATCTTGCTTTTTGGCGGCGTCCAGTCACTCAAGTCCGGCTTTTCATTTTTCTCGGCAAAAGCAACAGAACAAAGCATGGCAGCCGCCAATGGAGCGGCCAGGAGCTTCAATCCTCGGGACCGTCTTTGTCTTTTTGCCATGTCGTTACGCTTTGCCATCTTGCCTTACTTTTTTACGCACTGTTGTTGTTGTTTTTGTGTCTCAATTTCTCTTCCGAGCTCATCCAAGAGTTGACGCGTCGAGTTAATCAGCGAGCTACCTTTGGTGTCCGGATCTGGGTTCATATTGCGGTTCTGGCCCATTTCAGATCGGTAGTCATCCTCATGGACATAACCGTAGTAGTCATCTGCACGACCGTTCAAACCATCCAGCTCGATGGTGAATGCATTCAGATCATCGCAACTCCATGATTGCGGAATGGCGCCGGTGTCTGACGAGGTTGAAGGGCCGTTTGGCATCAAGCGAACCTTAAGATCGTTGGCGTCCTTTTTGATGTCCTCAAAGTCGATTTCGGCGTCGTAGTCGATACACCCGATAACGCTGTGGTCGTGGATCACTTTGCTGATCTTGCCGGAAGAGATTTCGGCAATGCGCTTGCCAGCTTGTGGATGGCCACGGTCACGGGCTTCAATAAAGAAGTACTTGGCAATGTCGCGGTCTTGAATCTTGCGGGGACGAATGCGCACGGTTTCTGTCTGCGACTTGTACTCACCAGGGGCGGGTGGGTTGGTTTTGGTGTAGTAATCGTATTTCCCGTCGGGATAGCTGCCTGGTGCGTTGCGATCATAAAAGCCCTCGAGGTACATGAGCCCGAGATTGTAAAGGGCGGTGGGGTGTCCTTGATCGGCGGCTTTTTGGAACCAGGCGTGGGCTGCGGCAGTGTTGCAATTGAGGCCAATGCCGCGGGCATACATGATGCCGAGTTGGATCTGTGCGTCTGGGTCGCGAACATCTTGAGCTGCGGCGCAGATCAATTCGACGCGTTGATCAGTTGAGAGATATCCGGTGTCGTCTGAGTTCAGATCGTTGCGCTGGAAGGTCCGAATGGCTCGGCGGGTTGCGGGGCCGGGCTTGCCGTCAACATACTCGGTGTAATAGCCAAGCGCTTTGAGCGCGAGTTGAATGCGCTCCCACCCAATGTTTTCAACACGCTGTCGATTGCTCGGTTTGACCATCCGGCGAATTCTGTCGTCCTTGAGGCTGCAGGTCAGTGTCAGGGCTTGTAATTGTTGCGAGGCATTGAGGGCGGCACGACTTGTCGGTGCGGCTGAAATGGCAGCCTCGTAAGCGGATTTGGCTTGTTGAACCTGTCCGACCGCTAAGAAGGAATTGCCTTGTTCGTAGGCGGCAGTTGCCGTGTTCTTTGGGTCAACACCTGGCTGCCCAGGGCGGCCATTGCTGCCGGCATTCATATTCTGCCGATGGGTCTGGTAATCAGGCCCCCATGTGCCCGCACCACCGGCTCCGCCACCACCGTTCGTACCGCTGCCGACGCCACCGCCTGATCCGCCCCCATAATTGCCACCGTAGGGGCTTGAACCAACACAGCCTGTTTGTGCGTCAGCAAAAACGCGTTCAGCTTCTGTGGTTGCCAGCGACACCTGATGAAGGGTTAGGTCGCCCTTGTAGATGTCAGAAAGTCTTGCCGCGTTTCCAAAGCCGGCCATGGCGGCTGCTTTCATCGCGACATATGCGCTATAGTCACTTTGGCGGACGTAGTCAGAACCGTAGTAATAGAATTTGCCGAGGATGTAGTGCGCGGCGGGGGAGGGGCTGCATTTGTAATGCTCCGCGAAGATCTCCTCGGCCTTCCACGATCCCGGTTTGTTATTTTCAGGTCTAAATGATTTCAGGGTCTTCCGACTGCTGAAGATGCCGCCTTTGCTGTAGTCAGCGCCGTTCCTTAATCCTTCGGCTTTCTTGATGAGGTCATTGCGTTGTTCCGACCGCTTCTCTTCACGTTGTTGATAGAGGCGTCGTTCTTCGTCACTTGCGATCGCGGAATCGAATTCTTCTTGGGTTTCTTTCTGAGGTGCGTTTTTCCCCAGCATGACGCTGTGATCGCCTTGTGCGACGATCAGCGTGAACCAAACATAGGCCTCAATGGCATTGCGTTCTGAGCTTGGAAATAGTTTGCGTGCGTAGAAGGACTTGTGGGCTTTGCCAAGATAAATTTGACCCATCTTCATTTGATCGGCCATGCCGCCTTTGTATCCAATGGCGCGGCTTTTGATCGACTCGAAGGACTCAGGGATTTTTACGCCATTTTGCGACTGTGCTTGCGCGGCGCTTCCGAGCTTCGAGGATCTGCTGCCAAATTCGGGTGATATGAAAAGGGTCAGCGCGAACAAGCCAATCAGCGCGAAGACGACAGCTATCCCCTTGCGCTTCGATCTTTTCGGCTTCCAATTCCAGAGGTTCATCTGGCCCCCACCCGAAGAACAGCAAACCGGTTCAAATCCCCGTTTTGCTTACTCCCCGAAACAAATACGCACACTCAACAAACCAAGCAGGGTACCCGAAACAACCATCCCTTTTTGTCGGCTAGCCTGGTCATGTCCCTAAGATTAGTTCAGTTTACCATAATGTAACAGTGTCTTAAGGCCAAAACCCGACGGAAATATGGTCAATATTTCCATAATTCTACCGAATTAGGACGGCTTCCAGTATTCAACTTGCTGGTGTGCTCCAAATGTCACAACCGGTCTCCCCTCCTGTGACATCGAATACGCGACTGATCTGGCATTGACGCACGATTCGTCGGCTCGGTCGAATCTCACTTTGAATTCCAATGAAACTGCTGAAAACTTGGGGCGACTACTCTGAACCAGTGAGCGTGAATATCGAAAAGGGCGAGACCTATTGGTATTGCCGGTGTGGATAGAGCAAATCGCAGCCTTGGTGTGATGGATCCCACCAAGGAACACAGCACACGCCTATGGAATGGCAGGCGCCGTTCAGCGGAGAAGGTCGTTTCTGCGCGTGTAAGTTGTCAAAACGTGGCCCACTTTGTGACGATAGCCACGATACGATTAACGAATAAGTGATCGGAGCGTTGATCCCATTGCCGTTTCAAAGTATGAGAGATGAGCTGAATGGGGATCTGGGAAAGTGTAAATCGGAGGGATAATTCGATGAGATTTAAGACAATTGGCGCGATCAGCGTCGTCGCCACTATGGCGCTGGGACTTTCATCTGTGCAGGCGCAAAAGAGCGCTGAGGACTGTGGCGTTCCGCCAATCATGCCTGAAGTTCCAGCTGCTTTTGAGAGTGAAGAACAAGCCAATGAACTCGCCAAGGTAATTGGTAACTATAAAGTTGCAAACAAGAGCTATCAGGAGTGTCTCAATGTTGTCATTGATTCCAAGGACGACAAGATATCGGATGATACAAAACAAGAAGCATTAGAGGCCTTCAATCAAGTGGGTGACAATGAAGCTGCGGTTATCAATCGTTTCATGGCTGCCGCAACGGCGTGGAATGAAGCTCATAAGGATGACAAGGCTTCATCCGAAGAATAGTCAAATCTTAAGTCCGTTTTTGATTTTCAATATTGCCCTTCGCTCCTTGTACGGAACGAAGGGTTTTTTGTGATCAGAGGTGAATGTCATTGTGATGCCGCCAATTGGGTCTATTGTGGCTCTCCGAAACGCCGCCTGAGAGCATCCCGCCCATGTCTGATAACATCAAAGAAGAAGACAACGCCATCACGCCAAAGGATTTAGGGCGCGAAGGGGAGGCGGAGCGCAGCCAACCTGTTGAGGCAACGGGGTTGCTCAATGTGGCTGTTCCTCGATCGCCGGAAGCAGATGCTGCGGCGCGCGAACCCTTCTTCAAAAGCATCACCACTGCTGATGAGCGGCAACGAGGACTTATTGTCCTTTTTGTCAGCCTCATTGCGGTTGGCATGGGGCAATCTCTTGTCTTTACGATCCTGCCGCCTCTTGCGCGCGATCTCGGACTGCAGGAGTGGATGGTCTCTTCGATCTTTGCGACTTCAGCCTTTTGCTGGGTTTTTTCCAGTCCGTTTTGGGGGCGACGCAGTGATCGATGGGGTCGCAAGCCCGCCATTCTCATCGGGACGGCGGGTTACACCGTCTCGATGTTTTGCTTTGCCTTAGCGATTAAAACGGCTCAGCTTGGGTTGGTATCGCTGGGGGCGGCCTTCATCTTGATGGTGGCGACGCGCTCGATCTTTGGACTGTTTGGCTCAAGTACAAATCCCGCTGCCAATGCCTATGTGGCGGATCGCACGACGCCGGCGGAACGGGCGGTCGGCATGGGTCTGTTGGGCGCTGCGTTTGGTGTTGGCGGTGTCTTAGGCCCGGGTGTTGCCGGCGCGCTTTCTGCGATTGACTTGCTTGCCCCCATTTACTTCGTGGCCTTCCTCGGTTTGCTTTCAGGCCTTCTGGTTTATGTCTATTTGCCGGAACGCACGCGTCCAACGGAGCGGTTGGACCGACCTAAGATGAAGATGTCGGACCGACGGGTTTTGCCGTTTCTGATATTCGGTGTGGCGTTGAGCTTGGTGCAAGGTGTCACCGTTCAGACCATTGCTTTTTACTTCATGGACAAGTTGGGGATGGCAGCCAAAGAGGTTGCCCAGTTTGTGGCTGTTGGTTTCATGGGGTCGGCCCTTGCTGCCCTCTTTGCGCAACTTGTCATCGTGCAACGGTTTGGATTGTCGACGCGGGCTTTGATGCGCGGGGGGATTGGTCTTGGTGCCGTCACCTATTTGATGTTTGTGCTTGCGCCGGCTTACGGCCCGCTGACATTTGCGATGGTTCTACAGGGCCTTGCCTTTGGTCTGGCGCGCCCTGGGTTTTCCGCAGCGGCGTCGCTTGCAGTTAAGCCGGATGAGCAGGGCATGGTGGCAGGCTTGTTGGGGTCGACCGGTGCGGCAGGTCACATTGCAAGCCCGCTTGTCGTATTGGTGTTCTACCAAGGCATGGGGCCAGCGAGCCCTTATCTCTTGTGTCTTGGGCTCATGAGTATTTTGTTTGCTTCGCTCTATCTGGTGCCCGCGTTTCGTGTGATCCGCGAGCGGCAATAGTGTCAGCCGTCACTCATTTGCGAAGCGTGTCTTGCCCGAAGCGCCTCAAGGATGGTGACCGTGGCGAAGCCATCTGCAACAAGGGCGTGATTTGCCTGGTAGTTCCTTAGTGCTTTGCGGCTGTTGGCGCCAAGAATGCCGTCGACCCCCTTGGTGCTGTAACCGGCGTCGGTCAGCAATTGTTGAAACTCTTTCTTCTCTTCAAGCGACAAGGCGCGTTCGTTGCGTGGCCAATTGCCCTTGATCGGTTCACCGCCGACCAATTGTTCGGCCAGTATGCCCACGGCAAGGGCATAGGCAGTGGAATTGTTGTACCGCAAGGTGGTGCGGAAGTTTCCCTGGATCATGAAGGCGGGGCCTTGATGACCGCCCGGCAAAAGGATCGACGTGGTTCGATCAAGTTTTGGCAACTCATTGCCATTGGTGAAGGTCACGCCTAGTTCGCTCCATGCAGACATCGGTTTTGAGACGTTTCGATCAGCTTGAGTGAAGTCAAATTCGTCTGGCAAGACAACCTCACGCCCCCAGGATCTTTGGGGTGCCCATCCCGAGGCAGAAAGGTAGTTGGCGGTTGATGCAAATACGTCGCCGAGATTGCCCCAAATGTCGCGCTGTCCATCGTGATCATGATCTCTGGCATGGGACAGGTATGTCGTCGGAATAAATTGTGTTTGGCCCATGGCACCGGCCCACGAACCGGACATAGCGGCTGGCGGTTTGTCTCCATTGTCAGCGATTTGCAAGGCAGCCATGAGCTGTGTCCGCCCATATTGCATGCGGCGACCTTTAAAGCCGAGAGTGGCGAGCGCCTCCATCACATTGTGTCCACCAGTGAAGGCGCCATAGCTTGATTCCATGCCCCAAATTGCTGCGATGTAGTGAGGTTGGACGCCATAAGAGGCTTCGATTTCAGCAAACAAGTCTTTGTGTTCTTCAAGAAGCGCTTTGCCTTTTTCGATTCGCGTTTCAGAAAGGGCGCCGTCCAAATATTCCCAAATCTGTTTTGAGAATTCTGGTTGAAAGTCATTGGCTTTGATGACCCTGGGATTGGGAGAAATATTGCTTAGGGCTGCATCCAAGGTGTCCTTTGAGATGCCTGTCTTCTGCGCCTGCTTTCGGAAGTCCTTCACCCAAGCTGCAAATGCGGCCTTATCCTCGTCAGAAATCGTATTTTCGGGCTCCTGAGCAGAAGTCGGGGTCGACAATCCTAGAAACACACAAAGAGAGGCGGTAACAAAGATTCGCAAGAAACGTGACATAAGACTTTCCTGAACGCTGAAGACTGGAACAATGACCATACCTTCATATTTGGCCGTTTTTGAGACTTTGTTGGCCGGCATGCCTCCTTTTTTGCGGAAAAGGTCAAAATTGTTGACAGAGCCCGGGTCGGCCCCTATTTTGCGCCGCCTGCTAGGGAGATCCCTGACAGAGTGGTGCCCAAAGCGGGACCAAATGACCTAAGGATCAAGACCGATGAAAGTTCGCAATTCTTTGAAATCACTTAAGAAGCGTCACCGCGACTGTAAAGTCGTGCGTCGTCGGGGCCGTCTTTACGTCATCAACAAGACCAATCGGCGTTTCAAAGCCCGTCAGGGCTGAGGTTGTAGGCGGTTAAGATCGCCGCTTAGTCTTCGAAACCGCGCCTTGGAGCGCGGTTTTTTGTTGCCTGCGGTCGCCCTAATCGTGATGTCCGGCCATGCGCTTTTCGCGGTTTTCTTTGAAACTTTCGTCGGGCTTGAAGCGTTTGTCTTCGCCTCGGACGATTTTGCAAATACCATTGGCTCTCACAACGACGCCCCTTGGGCTCATGAGATATCCATTGGCGAATCCGGTGTTCTTTGTGGTGTGAACGAAATCGACTTTACTCTCCAACCAATCGCCCAATTGGGCCGGAGCCAAAAAGTCATAGGTCATATTCATGGTAGGCAGAAATGAGGAGTCCTCAGCCTGGGCACTGATTGCGAAGCCTACCCCCATGTCCATCATGGTCATCAACATGCCGCCGTGACAAATTTTCGCCGGATTTAGGTGTTTTTCTTGAACGTAGCAGCCGATGGGAGCGTCGGTTCTGGTAACGTGATAGAAGAGAGGCCCGACAAGTTCGGCAAATCCCCAAGGAACAGGCAGGGGTACAAACCCGGCTGGCGGTTTGGGGGGCGCTGGGCTCTCCGGGACCTCTTTGTCATTGTCGCTCATTGTTGTTTCCTCACTGTCAGGCAATTTTGCAGCAATTGCTCTTGTTCTCGTACCTGTGACTTGGCGGTTTAGAGGTCTCCGATTATGATTTCAACGATGAAGATCGGACAGATACTCCAATATGCCTTGCTGCTGGCTTTTGTTTTCACGCAAAGCCCAGCTTTTGGTGCCGAAGATGGCGATAAAACTCATCTTGATGGGCTCTTTGACAAATTGGCCCTTGCGGCTGATCAGGCTGAGGCATTGTCGCTCGAGCAAAGCATCTATGAGGTTTGGACGACGTCAGGCAGCGATACAGTCGACTTGTTACTTGACCGCGCGACCATGGCCGTCTCGGTGAAAGAAATGGATCTTGCGTGGGATCTCTTGAAACGGCTGGAGGAGACGAAACCTGATTTTGCGCCTGTGTTTTTTCTAAGAGCTCAAATCAGTTTGCAGGAAGACGATTATGCGGCAGCGATGGTGGACCTGGAGCAAACACTCAAACTTGAACCTCGTCAGTTTGATGCGATTTCAGAACTAGGCCACATCCTTCACCAGACCGGCAACAAATCGCGTGCGCTTAAAGCTTACCGCATGGCGCTCGATGTGCACCCGTTCCTCAGCGATATCCAAAAGAGAGTTGATACCCTCGAGAAAGAACTCGAAGGCAACGATATCTGACTAGCTTTCGTGCTCGTCGCGCACTGTTGTAATTCGCAAGAGGTTGGTGGCGCCTGGGGTGCCGACAGGCAATCCGGCTGTAATGACAATCTGTTGGCCTGGGTTGGCGAACCCTTGTTCACGAGAGAAATGCCAGGCGCGTCGAACCATATCGTCAATGTCTTGCGCATCGTGTGTCATGACACACGTTAATCCCCATGCGATTGCCAAGCGCCGTCCGGTTTTTGGAGAAGGCGTTAGGACGAGAATAGGCGTATCGGGTCTTTCTCGCGAAGCTCGAAGTGCCGTCGACCCGGTCGTCGTGTAACAAACAATCGCAGCCGCATTCAGCGTATGAGCGGATTGGTGAGCGGCTGCGGTGATGGCGTCTGCGGTCGTGGCTTCGGGATCGGTACGTTGCGAATCGATGATGCTCCGAAATGTCGGCTCACTTTCGATGGTTCGGGCGATGCGAGCCATGGTGGAAACCGCTTCCTCGGCGTAATCCCCAACAGCGGATTCTGCCGACAGCATGATGGCGTCGGTCCCTTCAAACACCGCATTGGCCACATCGGAAACTTCCGCCCGGGTCGGCACCGGCACTTCAATCATGGATTCCAACATCTGAGTGGCAATGACCACCGGCTTGCCGGCGCGCCGCGCGGCGCGGATGATTTGCATTTGGCGCCCCGGAACCTGTTCCAAAGGCAACTCAACGCCAAGATCGCCTCGGGCTACCATGATGGCATCAGCTTCTTGGATGATGTCGTCTAATTCCTTAAGTGCTGCGGGTTTTTCGATCTTTGCCAAGATGCTGGCGGCACCTTGGACCTTTTCTCTCAGATCAAGAATATCTTGGCGGCGCTGGACGAAGGAAAGGGCTATCCAATCCACGTCCTGGGCCAGGGCCACCTCAAGGTCGTATTCGTCCTTCTTCGTCAAAGCGGAGATCGGTAGAACAACATCTGGAAGGTTGATGCCCTTGCGGCTTTTGAGTTTGCCACCGGAGAGCACGCGCGTGCGAATATTGTCATCAGTCTTTTCTTCGATGCGAAGCCTGATTTTTCCGTCGTCAATGAGGACGTCTGTGCCGGGCTCAAGAGCTTTAAAAATTTCCGGGTGTGGGACGCCAACACGGGTGCCATCGCCGGGCGTTGGGTCTGTATCGAGCATGAGCGTACTTCCCTCGCTCAGTTCGGGCGCTTGTTTAGAAACTTCTCCGACCCGAAGCTTTGGGCCTTGAAGGTCGACCAAGATCCCGATCGGGTGGTCGACCTTGGTTTCAAGCGCGCGAATGGCTGCCACCAACTCTTTGAGTTTGTCCTCGGCGGTGTGGCTCATGTTGATGCGGAAGACATCTGCACCGGCTCTGAAAAGCCGCTCGATTTGATTGGAGGTTTCTGAGGCAGGGCCGAGTGTGGCAATGATCTTGGTGTTTCTTGCGCGGCGCATAGTGTTTCCGAACTGAGGGGTGGGATTATGTGGCGACTAGTATCACGGGGTGAGTGATGGGTCGACAAGGATGGCGCGGAAGTCATTAACATTTGTGTGTGTCGGACCTGTGACGAAACTTGCGCCGATTGCCTCGAAAAATTCCGTCGACGTATGTCTTTCGAGTGCCAGGTCCAAAGACAAGCCGTGGGTCTCTGCCAATGCCAAGGTTTGAGGGCTGACAAATGCCCCGGCGGCATCGCTGTTGCCGTCTTTTCCGTCGGTATCGGCGCAGAGTGCGTAGACGCCGGCTGTGCCGTCCAAGGCTTTTGCGAGTTCGAGGGCAAATTCTTGGTTGGGCCCGCCTCTGGATTGTGGGTCTTGATGCCCCCTCATGTCGACGGTGGCCTCACCACCTGAAAGAAGCACGAAGGGAGTGTTTCGTTTTCCTGACTTGATGTCTTTGAGGATCGTGCGCAGATGATCTGCGTGTTGGATTGCCAAATCGATTGTACTGCCTTCCAAATTGTCGTCCAAGATTTCCACTTCAAGACCAAGCCGTTCTGCTTCTACTGCGGCGGCATAGAGCGCGACTTGCGGTGTGGCGACCAAGGAATATGTTTGCTTTGATAAGGTGGTCGCGCCGGGTTTTGGTGTCTCAAACTTAGGGTCGCTCAAAATACCTTGCGCATTTTTGCCGACGGAGATGCCATACTTCGTCAGAACCAAACGCGCCTCTTCTTGCGTCGAGGGATCAGCCACGGTCGGTCCAGACGCGATGGTTGAAGGAGCGTCTCCTGCCACATCTGATATCGCGAACGTTGCACAGATTGCCGGATAGGCAGCCTCAGCCAATCGTCCGCCTTTGATGGCCGATAAGTGTTTGCGCACGCCATTGATTTCATCAATCGACGCACCGGAAGAAATGAGTTGGTGCGTGATTGACTGTTTCTCTGTGAGTGTGATTCCCTGAGCAGGAGCGCAAAGAAGTGAAGATCCACCGCCGGACAAAAGTACAACCAGCGCGTCACCTTCCCCCAAAGATTGCGCCAAATTGAGAATGCGGTTGGTTGCGTCTCTTCCCCGCTCATCTGGGACTGGGTGGCGGGCCTCGACGACTTCGATGCGTTTGGTGGCAGTATGGGCGCCGTTTTGGGTGATTACTAACCCTGCATCAAAGTGGTATTGCCGGTTCTCGACCGCTTGTGCCATTGCGGCTGCGGCCTTTCCGGCGCCTGCGACGACGATACGACCAGATACCTTTGGCCAAGACACGCCTTGCATACAGTGGTTCGGATGGGCCCTTGAAACGGCTGCGTCAAACAGCCTGCGTAGTTTTGTCTCTGGCTTTTTATCCATGGCGTGATATGTCTCTTTGTCGGCTGAGAAGCGCAGATAGCCGCCAAATTTAAGCGTTCCTTATGTTGCACAAAGCACCAAGCATGTCCTTTGATATTTTGAACAAGGACGGAGATCCCGTCTTCATCTTCTTGTGCGACCATGCGTCAAATGCCTTGCCGGCAGCGTATGGAAATCTGGGTGTTCGGGAAGATGAGTTCAAACGGCATATCGCCTGGGATATTGGCGCTGGCCCGGTGACCCGGGCCCTATCAGACCGGTTCAAATCACCGGCGATTGTCGCGAATTACTCAAGGCTGCTGATCGACCTAAATCGTGGTGTTGATGATCCGACTCTGATTATGAAGCTTTCCGATGGGGCCATTGTTCCTGGCAATCATCATGTTGATGCAGATGAAGTTCAAAAGCGGGTGGAGGAATACTATCTGCCGTATCACCAAGCCATTGATGACGCGATTGACGGGGCGTTGGCACAAGGCCAAGTACCCGCCCTCGTATCCATCCATAGTTTTACCGAGAGTTGGAAGGATCTGAGACGACCGTGGCATGTTGGGATCTTGTGGGACCGCGACAACAGAATGTCCGAACCGCTGATCCGACACTTCAGTGAAGACCCAGATATGATTGTGGGTGATAATCAACCCTACACAGGTGAGCTTGCCGGCGATACTTGCTACACGCATGGAACCTTGCGCGGTGTGCCGCACGCCTTGTTGGAAATACGTCAAGACCTCATTTCCGATGAGGTTGGCGTCTTGAGTTGGGTCGACAGATTGGAACGAGCCCTACATCACATGCGAGAAAACCACGACATTTGGTTCCTGCATGAGTTCGGATCACATTCGCATTGAGGCAGGTCAGAATCGGAAGGCGATGATCAATGGAAAAAGAAATGCAAACTGAACTTGAAGCCGCAGCTTTTCGCCGGTTGGTGTCACATATGCGAGAACGCACGGACGTTCAAAACATTGACCTCATGATCCTCGCAGGGTTTTGCCGCAATTGTCTTTCGAATTGGTACAAAGATGCGGCAGATGAGAAGGGGTTGGCGCTGTCCAAAGAAGAAGCCCGAGAGATCGTCTATGGTATGCCTTATGACGCATGGAAGGTCGAACATCAAACGGAAGTGTCACCGGAACAACAAGCTGCTTTTAAGGTCGCCCACAAGGCACATGAGCCTCATTGACGCTTTCAATCCACTCGAATCCCGGTATAGAGTGCGCTCCCTCGCGAGGCCACGTTCGTTGGCGTCCGCCTTCATGTACGGAGAAAATTAATGGCAGATGACAAGACGAAGCCGGGCGGCGTCGCCGCAGGACAGCTCAAATCCGTGGTTGAACGAATCGAGAGACTTGAGGAAGAAAAGGCAGCATTGGCAGGGGATATTCGGGAAGTCTATGCCGAAGCTAAAGCGAACGGGTTTGATTCCAAGACCCTTCGCCAGGTCGTCAAACTTCGCAAGATGGACCGCGCGGAACGCCAAGAACAAGAGGCGCTCCTCGACCTTTACATGCATGCCCTTGGAATGGCCGTCGAATAGGCCTAGTCGTCTGTTCCGGTGCCGCGTACATCAAGACCCAAATCGCGCACTTTGCGGTAGAGGGTTGAACGACCAATTCCGAGACGACGGGCAACTTCCGACATTTGACCTGAGTAATGTTCGATCGCGAGGCGGATCATTTCGCCTTCCACATCATCGAGCTTTCTCAAATGGCCTGTATCATCCACCGCCTTGATGCCGTTGCCGCTGGTTTCGGCCTCCCAATCCGCTTGGGTTGGGGAGTGTCCGACCATGAAGGCAGGGCGGTCTTGCTCGCTAGGATCTTCGGCCAAGTCAAATTGAGTGATGCCATTGACAGAGGAAAGATAGTCGCTTGTTTCTTCTGACGATGGGAGGGCGAGGGTTGTGACGATTTCAGTGTCGGTGAAGCCTGCGATTTGTGGAAAGTCACTAACTCTCAGATAATCGCTGTCGCATAGGACTACACCACGGAAGACGGCATTTTCCAACTGACGTACATTTCCAGGCCAATGGTAGGATCTCAACATGTCTAGGGCGCGGTCTTCGACGCCGGTGATGTGTTTGCCTTCTTCTGATGCAAATTGCTGCAGGAAATGCCCAATGAGTGCCGATAGATCTTCAGCGCGCTCCTGGAGTGGCGGGATCCAAATCGGAAAGACATTGAGGCGGTAGTAGAGATCTTCTCTGAACTCGCCGGATTGTGCCATTTCCAAGAGATCGCGATTGGTCGCCGAAATGAGACGAATGTTCACCTTGCGCGGTTTTTTGGATCCTACGGGGTCCACTTCACCTTCTTGCAGAACCCGCAAGAGCTTGACTTGCATGTCCAATGGCAGCTCGCCGATTTCGTCTAAGAATAGTGTGCCGCCGTCGGCCTCAGCAAATTTGCCTTGGTGTTTTTCGCTGGCCCCGGTGAATGATCCTTTTTCATGACCAAAGAGAATGCTTTCGACAAGGTTTTCCGGAATGGCACCGCAGTTGACGGTGACGAATGGTTTGCCTGCGCGATCAGATGAACCTTGAATAGCACGGGCGATCAGTTCTTTGCCGACGCCACTTTCGCCTTCAATCAGAATTGGAATCTGCGATTGGGCTGCCCTCTCACCAAGACGGATCACTTGTTTCATCACCGTGCTGTTGGCAATCAGGTCTTCAAAAGTGAGGGCGCCTTTTTGTTTGCGTTGCAAGCGGGAGACTTCGCCGGTGAGTTGCTTGCGCTGAAGCGCATTTTGGATGGAAACCAAAAGTCTCTCTGGGCTTGCGGGTTTGACTACGAAGTCACTTGCCCCTATACGCATGGCGCCGACCACGGTTTCAACGCCCCCTTGAGCGGTCAATACAATGATGGGAAGGCTTGGATGCATTGGCCGCAAGCGTTCAAGGACGGCAAAGCCATCGACTTCAGGCATAACCAAATCGAGCAAAACGAGGTCGACACCCAATGTCTCGGTGTCCAAAGTGTCGAGTGCCTCAGCGCCGCCCTGCGCAAGCTTGGTCTTGTAACCTTGTTTTTGAATGACCCCTTCGAGCAATCGGCGCTGGGTTGGATCATCATCAACGATTAGAATTGTCTGCGACATAAATTTCCCTAGCCCTTTTGACCCCCGGTCTTCATCGCCCCAAATGAATGACGATGCAGCTTGCGGCGCTTTACCCCTCTTTGACGCTTTGGCAATTGGCCAGCGTCTCAGATTGGGAAGTGTCTAGGAGAAGTGTAAAAACAGCTTTAAGGGCCTGGTGACTGGCAGAAAACATAGGGTTTCGGGGTTGGGAGGTGATCTTAACAATGGCCTATTTTGGCACGGGTCATTTGTCGGGCTTCAAGCAAACGAAACTGTGACGGATCGACAGGAGCCGGTCTTGACGCCAAGGTGTCTCTTCATGCCTAGATGGACGTCTTCTTTCTGAACGAGAACGTCATGACAAAAAAACAAGAAAAAGATCCGTTCGAGGGGTGGCAGCGAATCAATGATTTGCGAGGATCCGAGGGTCCATTGGCACCATATTCTGGAGAGGTACCGCCACGGCCGGAGTGGTTTGTGAAGGCGTTGGAGTACGAGGGCAGGTCTCGGTTCGCAGAGGTCGATGGCGCTAGAATCCACTACTTGCAATGGGGTGAGAGAAAACGACCCGGTCTTTTGCTTGTCCACGGCAATGGCGCACATGCACGATGGTGGTCGTTCATCGCGCCCTATTTGGCCTCGGAATACAATGTTGCTGCGATTGATCTTGCCGGGATGGGTGACAGCGATCATCTCGGCAATTATGCCATGGAAGATTTTGCTGCGCAGCAGATTGCGGTTTGTGAGCGTGCAGGTATGTTTGAGAGCGAAGAACCTCCAATCATTATCGGTCACAGTTTTGGTGGTTTCGTTACGATCCTCACAGGTGCGCTATACGGGGAGCGATTGTCTGGCGTGGTGATTGTGGATTCCCCGGTCAACCCACCTGGAGCACCTGATCGCCGCCCAGACCGAAAATCGCGGCCACATCGGATCTATCCAACTTTGGAAGCCGCGCTGACCCGGTTTCGCCTGATGCCGCCTCAGATGTGTGAGAATCACTATCTCATCGACTATGTGGCGCGCCACTCCTTGCGGGAAGTTGAGGAGGGGTGGACATGGAAGTTTGATCCGCATATTTGGCAGCGATTCTCGATCGGCAAGACCCCTGAGAGATTGACGGAGATCAAGTGCCGGATTGGCATTATGAGAGGCGAGAATTCCGTCCTCTTTCCCCATGAGGTAGGGCAATATATGTACGGTTTGCTTGGGCATGCGGTGCCCGTGATCGAGATCCCAGAAGCACAACACCATGTGATGTTGGATCAACCATTGGCCTTTACAACGGGGATCAGGGCGTTGCTTGCGGATTGGAATCACTCTCACCCGACGCGTCGGACAGTTTGACGCGAATTTGGGCCGCTTAGTGCTTGCTCAGGCCGTTGATTTTGCTTATTTTCCCGCTGCGCACACCGCGCAGTTAGACGATGCAATCAAGGGAAAGAACAGAATGTCCGACAACTACCAACGCGGCTCGATGGATGTCTCGGCTCACGAACAAACCTGGAAGGCTTTTGCCACCCTGGTGAAGTGGAGCTCGATCGGCGCGGCGGTCACGCTTTTTATCCTTACTGTTTGGCTCGGCTAGCTCGACCTACACGGCCTTTCCCACCTTGACGGTGGGTTTGAAGGCCGGAACACACTGACAAATTCGACGTGTCATTCGTCGCCAATGCATGGTGCCATTTATGGGCCGAGAACCGGCTCGTCCTGGCAGAGGTGCGAGAGTGGATGTAATGACGGATGATTGAGGAATTCGACTCATGAGACTTGCTATCCCAAAAGAACGTCGGGACGGAGAAAGCCGTGTTGCGGCATCGCCGGAAACGGTCAAGAAACTGACGGCACTTGGTCTGGATATTGTGATCGAAACAGGTGCGGGCGCTCTGTCCAACTTCTCCGATGATGAATTCAAAGAGGCAGGTGCGACGATCGCAAGCACTGTAGCTGAAGCTCTTGGAAGTGCTGATGTCATCTTCAAGGTGCAAAGGCCTGAGGCAGAAGAAGTTGGCATGATGAAAAATGGCGCCATGCTGGCTGCGATCATGTCTCCTTTTGCTGAGCGTGATCTCGTCGACAAATACGCTGAAGCGGGTGTTGATGCGTTCGCAATGGAATTCATGCCTCGGATCACACGGGCCCAATCCATGGACGTTCTGTCCTCGCAATCAAACTTGGCGGGATACAAAGCGGTTATCGATTCTGCCGCCATATATGGCCAGGCGATGCCGATGATGATGACGGCGGCCGGTACAATTGCCCCTGCACGGGTTTTGGTTATGGGCGCAGGGGTTGCTGGCCTTCAAGCGATTGCAACAGCTAAGAGGTTGGGTGCCATCGTGAGCGCCACGGATGTGCGCCCGGCAGCTAAAGAACAAGTCGAGAGCTTGGGTGGTAAGTTTGTCATGGTTGAATCTGAAGAAACCAAGCAAGCAGAGACCGAAGGCGGTTACGCCAAAGAAATGTCGGATGAATACAAGCGCCAACAGGCGGAACTCATCGCGGAAACAATCAAGAAACAAGACATTGTCATTTGCACGGCTCTTATACCTGGCCGCAAGGCGCCGGTCCTCGTAACTGAGGAAATGGTCGCCAGCATGAAGCCCGGCTCGATTGTTTATGACTTGGCGGTGGAGCAGGGCGGCAATTGCCCCTTGTCAAAGGTTGGCGAGATTGTCGATGCGGGTGGCGTGAAGATTGTGGGCTTTCGGAATGTTCCCGGCCGACTTGCCGCAGATGCATCCGCTCTTTATGCCAAGAACCTGTTCAATTTCATTTCGCCGCTCATCGACAAAGAGAGCGGCAATCTGGTGATCGATTGGGAAGACGAAATCATCACCGGCACTGCACTCACACGAGACGGCGCGGTTGTTCATCCGCAATTGACCGACGCTGCATAAGCGACTGGACGAAACGTAGAAAAGGAAGCCCCCATGGGAATTTCAGAGATTGTCTTTCTCCTGACGATTTTCGTACTTGCGATCTTTGTTGGGTATTTTGTCGTCTGGTCGGTGACGCCAGCGTTGCACACACCGCTGATGTCGGTCACTAACGCGATCTCCTCGGTGATAATTGTTGGCGCCTTGATCGCCGTGGGCGTTGAACTTGGCGGGTCGGTCGAAGAAGGCAGAGGTATGATTGCAAAGGGCCTTGGCTTCTTCGCGGTCATCATGGCTGGGGTCAATATTTTCGGCGGATTCCTTGTCACACAGCGCATGCTTGCGATGTACAAGAAAAAAGATAAGTAGGAGCGTGACCTGTGGAAAATGATCTTAGTTCGATAGCAAATTCACAAGCCGACGTAGCGCTCAATGTTTTGGGTAAGAGCGCTTTGTTGGGCCCCAATCAAGCGGGGCTCCTTTATGTGATCTCCGGCATCCTCTTCATTTTGGCTCTGCGCGGGTTGTCATCGCCTGAGTCCTCGCGGCAAGGCAACACCTTTGGCATGATCGGTATGGTCATTGCGGTCGGAACGACATTGTGTCTACTGCAGGCCAGTGACACGCTGACTTGGGGATTGATTTTGGTTGGGCTTGCCATTGGTGGCGGCATTGGCGCAGTGATTGCGCGCCACATTGCCATGACAGCCATGCCGCAATTGGTCGCCGCTTTCCACTCGCTGGTGGGTCTGGCCGCGGTGTTGGTGGCATGGGCTGCGTTTTACGTTCCCGAAGCCTTCCACATAGGCACGTTTGGCAATATCAAGGCCTTGTCCATGGCGGAAATGTCGATCGGTGTTGCCATCGGTGCGATTACGTTCTCTGGCAGTGTCATCGCCTTTGCGAAACTGCAGGGCATTATGTCCGGCTCGCCGATCATGTTGCCGGGTCGTCACTTCATCAACGGCGGCATCGCACTGGCCATTGTGACAGGCATCATCATGTTGTGCACGGACGCGTCGAACCAAACCGTAACGTTGTTCTTGATTGTCACAGCGCTCAGTTTTTTGATTGGCTTTTTGATCATCATTCCCATCGGCGGCGCGGATATGCCCGTGGTGGTTTCAATGCTCAACTCATATTCCGGTTGGGCGGCAGCGGGGATCGGGTTCACCTTGCACAACATGGCGCTGATCATTACCGGGTCATTGGTTGGATCGTCAGGCGCGATCCTCTCTTACATTATGTGTAAGGGCATGAACCGCTCCTTCATCTCGGTGATCCTTGGTGGCTTTGGCGGCGATGATGCAGGTGGCGCTTCAGGACATGTGGAAACACGCCCTGTGAAACAAGGCTCTGCCGACGATGCGGCCTTCATCATGAAAAATGCGAGCCATGTGATCATCGTTCCGGGCTACGGCATGGCCGTGGCACAAGCTCAGCATGCTCTAAAGGAAATGGCGGATACCTTGAAGAAAGAGGGCGTCAAAGTATCCTATGCGATCCACCCGGTGGCGGGTCGGATGCCTGGGCATATGAATGTGCTCTTGGCAGAGGCCAATGTGCCTTATGACGAAGTGTTCGAACTTGAAGACATCAACAGTGCGTTCCCAACAGCGGAAGTTGCCTTTGTGATCGGTGCTAATGACGTGACCAATCCGGCCGCGAAGACAGATCCTCAAAGTGCCATTTACGGCATGCCGATCCTTGATGTTGAAAAGGCAGGCACGGTTTTGTTCTCAAAGCGCTCCATGGGCGCTGGCTACGCCGGTGTTGAGAATGAACTCTTCTTCCGTGACAACACGATGATGTTGTTCTCGGATGCCAAGAAGATGGTGGAAGAGATCAACAAGGCGCTGTGACAAGATGGTGTCATTCCGCGGTTCGAGCACCCTACCCCTCATCCTCCCATGGCAAAGCCATGGGAGGATGAGGGGTACAACACGCAGCGTGCTTAAGCGAGCGAGAGCAGGCATAGCCCTTCATCTTCGATTAATCTTCCCTTGCAACAAATTCCAAGGCCTGGTTGGCGGTGCGCATGACGTGACGCCGCTTGATACCTGTGTTCAGCAATCGGTTGTGTGCGGTGATGACCGTCGGAACAAAGGCTTCGCCTGGAGCTGATTGCACCTCATCTCGAATGGCGACAATCATTTTGACCAAGTGACATGAGACGATGTGTTCGAACTGTCCATGATCAAACAAGCGATCGATGGTTTCACTGATAAACTGGTTGGCGTTTGCGACCCCCCACTTGCTTGTGTCGAGGGATGCATCTGTGTACGGCGTGTTGCGTCCTAGGAAACAAGCCATCTGCAAAAGTCCCTGTGGCCATAGCTCTGGGTATTTGGTGCAAAGTGTACGCACTGCATTGGCGAAGGTGATGGCGTGAGTGAAATTCAGCCAACCAACATTGTGGGCCACAGCAAGATCAGTGTGACGTTCGTATTTCAGATCGACGTGGAGATAGTTCCAGGCATTGGCTTCAAGCAGCGCGTAGTAGAGTTCTTCTTTGGTGCCGCTCGATTCTAAAGCGATTTCAAGGGCTTGATTGATCGATGCGCCGATGAAGTCTGCGCCTTTAACCGATTTGGTGCCGCTGCCATCCCATTTGGAGAGTGCATCACCATATCCCCTAAACTCTGGGATGAGATCTTCCCTTGTGGCGTAGATGAGTTCGCGAACGAGAGCGAGAGTGGCAGGCTCCATGATGTCAGGCCCAAGATGCTCGATGAGTTCGCCGATCTTGGTGACGTAAATGGCGCTATGGCCAAAGTCGTTGTAGTGCGCGAGGGCAGCCTTTGCGAGTGCGGGTTCGATGTCAGCAAAGGTCAACCCTTGTGCGAACGCACCACGCGCCAGGGCGACGGCATCCTCTTCATTCTCTTGTTCGATAGCCCGTGTAAACGCTTCGGCATCATAGGCGAGGCGTTTGCTTGTATAGGCGTAGACATCTTCGCGTCTCGTATCCCAGGCCATGTGACCAATAGGCTCTAGCAGTGTGATCGTTTTCCTTGCTGCGTCACTTGAGGGAATTTCTTTGCGCAGTGTGAGCCAATCCGCAGCGGCGGCATATGCGTGTGACATACCGTATTCAAAACGATTGTAAGTATGATGGATAGCGGTACGCACAGCTTCTAACGGTGAGCCGCCAACCTTTTCGATACGCGCCAGCTCGCGTGCAATGCGACTATAGTCATAGTCTTCGCAAGCTTGCTGTATGTTGTCGAGCAGGCGATCCATTTCCTCCGCCAGCGGAAGATTTGAAAGATCCAGGAAGACTTCGTCGTCAATGACTTTTGTTGGATACTGCCTGAGTCTGTCACCACCAACCAAGGTTTCACCATTGGTCAGGTCAAATTTCCAGTTGTGCCAATTACACGTCAACGTGCAGGTGCCGGACAGGGTTCCTTCCGCCAGAGGATAGCCTTCGTGGGGGCAGCGGTTGTTGCAGGCAAAAACCTCTCCCCCGCGAAAGAGGAGGAGGATCTGTTTCTTGTCTGCTTTGAAGATTCGTTGACCGCTCTCTTTTAATTCGGTCAGAGAACCTGCGGAAATCCAATTCTGGGTGTCGGCCGGGGCATTCATGGACCTCTCCTTTTCGAAAGGAAAAACTTTCGAAACAAAATAAATGAGACTTGCAATTTTGCAAGGAAAAACTTTATAAATTAGACATGCCTCAAACGAACCATAAGAAACCCGGCGGCAAAAGCCAAAAATCAAAAGATGCGATCCAACGATTGTTAAAACTCCGGGGGCCTTTGTCTGCGGCAGATTTGGCGCAGGAGCTTGGGGTTTCGTCTATGGCGGTGCGCCAACACCTCTATCAGCTGCAAGACGAAGAACTCGTGGTGGCCTCTTCAGAGCCAAAAGGAGTGGGACGGCCAGCCAAAACCTGGGAATTGACAGACAAAGCCAATGCGGGTTTCGCGGATGCCCACGCAGACCTGACAGTGGATTTGATTGAGGCCGTAAAGTCAGCTTTTGGCGAGGAGGGCATGGAGCGCTTGTTGGATGTCCGATCCGAAGTTCAGATTGAGGCTTATCGGAAGCGTCTCGCAGGCACTCAGAATCTGAAGCAACGGGTGCAGGCGCTTGCGGAGATCCGCACAGAAGAAGGCTACATGGCCGATGTCTTGCGAGAAGACGGCACGCTCTATTTGGTAGAGAATCACTGTCCCGTATGCCGGGCGGCGCGGGCTTGCACCGGCCTTTGTGCTCATGAGCTTGAGGTTTTTCAGAAAGTTCTGGGAGAGGGCGCGCAAGTGGAGCGGACCCAGCATATTTTGAAGGGGGCAAGGCGCTGTGCCTACCGGATCGCGCCCAGCAAAAAGGGCGCCTTATAGGCGCCCCTGCAATCTCGTCTCAATGTGTCTTGTGGTCTACCGACCGCCTTCGCGCTGGGCGCGCTTGCGGGCCAGCTTACGAGCACGGCGAATGGCTTCTGCCTTTTCGCGGGCTCTCTTCTCAGAAGGCTTCTCGTAGTAGTTCCGAAGCTTCATTTCGCGGAAGATGCCTTCGCGTTGCATCTTCTTCTTAAGCGCCCGGAGCGCCTGATCCACATTGTTATCGCGAACGATGATCTGCACTTATCTCACATCCTAAATCTGTTATTGGGCTCTCGCCCGGTCTCGGCCTTCAGATACCTAAGTAGCAGGGTGGCCACAAAAAATTTGTCTCCTTGTGGGCTTGCCCACGCGAAGAGGGGCCTCAATACAGGAAACAACGGGGTTTGTCTAGGGCTGCGTGGCGTGTGATTTGTGCCCATTCCGCCCGGATTTCTGCGATATTTGTACGTTCAATTGGGTCACATTTCCGATCGATGATAAGCTGAACAGGACCTGGGAGGTACCATTGAAGCATATCGGCATATTGGCGCACAGCGCGGAAGGAGCATCGCTTTGTTATCTCACCGTCGCCCATGAGGGCGCAAATCGACTGGGTGGGCATTCCCATCCGGACATCACGATGTCGACCATTTCCATGGAAGAGGCCATGCCTCATTGGGAATCAGATGAATTTGAGCCGATCCGAGAGATATTCATGCGGCAAGCGGAACGCCTCGCACAAGCAGGTGCGGACTTCTTTGTCCTGCCGGACAACACGGCCCATCTCGCTCTCGAACTTGATGGACCCGCCTTTCCGTTGCCTGCGTTGCACATTGCAGAGGTCGTTGCTGAGGAAGCGGTGCGTCAAGAGTTCAAAACCATTGGGCTATTAGGGACAAAGTGGACGATGGAGGGATCGGTGTATGCTGGTGCGCTCGAGAGAAAAAATCTCGACCGGGTCATTCCATCTGAGATGGATCGAGCTTTCATCAATGAGACAATTTTCGACGAGCTATGTTGTGGTGTCTTTTCGGACGAGACGCGCAACCGATATGTCGCCATCATTGAGAAACTGAAAGTGGAAGGGTGCGCTGCGGTGGTGCTTGGGTGCACGGAAATCCCAATCTTGATATCGCAAGACGATTCGCCGTTGCCAATCCTCGATTCAACGAGAAGCTTGGCTGTGGCGGCGGTTGACGTTGCGCTCAGCGATCGGTCGATGCCGGTCTGGCGGGGTGGGCCGATTTCAAGCTTGTAAGACGAAGGACACAGACCGTTGTGAATATCGGTGCATTTTCTTTACCCGGCGAGGGCAAAAGTCCATATTGCGGCCCATGGCTATTCTCAAAATTGCCCGTATGGGCCACCCGGTGTTGATGCAAGAGGCGGAACCGGTTCCAGATCCCAGTGCGCCGCGCGTTCGCCAGCTTGTCCGTGACATGGTTGAGACCATGATGGATGCGGACGGGGCTGGTCTTGCAGCGCCGCAGGTTCATGTGCCGTTGCGGGTTGTGGCCTTTCAGGCGCCACCGGATAGAACGGAAGGTGTGGAGGAAGATGGCGACGAGAGCTTTGACCATTCCGCGCCGCTGACAATCCTTATCAATCCTGAGATTGAGGTGGTCGGTGAGACCGTTGAAGAAGGCTGGGAAGGCTGTTTGTCGGTTCCTGGCATGCGCGGTGTGGTGGAGCGACCTGCTCACATTAAGTATCGAGGCGTAACCTTGGAAGGCGAGACCATCGAGCGCGAGGCATCTGGGTTTCATGCACGCGTCGTGCAACACGAATGTGATCACTTGGATGGTATTCTTTATCCGCAGCGCATGAATGACTTGTCAAAACTGGTTTTTGAGAGCGAAATGCGTTTCTGGATGGCGGATGAGGAAGACGAAGGAGAGGGTGATGGGAGCCAAGAATAAGTCCCCAGAGTTTGAAGAACTGCAAAAGAAGGTCATGCTGGCGGCCTTGCCCGCTGTCGCCTTCGATGGATGGACGCAAAAGACGTTCGAGGCCGCGGCTGATGACGCAGATGTTGACCGGAAGGAACTCACGCTCCTTTTTCCAAAAGGTGTTTGGAGCCTGCTTGAGGTCTTTTCTGAATGGGCCGATGATGAGCTGTTTCTCGAGCTAACGCCTGACCGGTTGGACGGTATGAAGATCCGCGAGAAAATCACGTTTGCGGTGCGTCGGCGCATTGAGGTGATTGAGCCTCACAAAGAAGCTGCGCGTCGCGCCACAAGTCTTCTCGCCTTGCCCATGTATGGGGCGCTTGCGACATTGCTCCTGGCCCGCACGGTGGACGCCATTTGGCGTGGTATCGGGGACACGAGCACAGATATCAATTTCTACACGAAGCGAGCAATCCTCGCGGGCGTTTATTCGTCAACTCTGTTTGTTTGGCTCAACGACTCCTCAGACGATCACGAAGCCACGTGGGAATTTCTTGATCGCAGGATTGCTGATGTGATGCAAATTGAGAAAGTCAAAGCAAAGGTGCGCGGCGTGACAGACAAGCTGCCGTCGCCGATTACGCTTTTGTCGGCGCTTCGTTATCCTGGACCGTCGGCTCGTTCCTAAATTTCACGTGACTTTACTTTAGGCGACCGAGTGGGAGAAGTTCGGTGGCGTGGCCCATTTTTCGGCCGTCGCGAACTTGCGTTTTTCCATAGAGGTGAATGTGGGTGTGGGGATTGGCGGCCAGTTCTTGCCAACGTTCCACATCTTTACCGATGAGATTGTGCATGATGGCGTCCGAGTGTCGATCTGGCGACCCAAGCGGCCATCCACAGACGGCGCGGATGTGTTGTTCGAATTGACTTGTTGCGCAAGCGTCTTGGGTCCAGTGTCCGGAATTGTGAACCCGCGGGGCGATTTCATTGACCAGAATGCGTCCGCCGTCTTCAACGAAAAGTTCGACACCCATGACACCGATATAGTCGAGCTTGTCGACAATGTGCGTGGCTGTTGCCATGGCTCGCTCTGCGGCGATGGCCGAAAGGCGTGCAGGGACCGTTGTCTTGGCGAGGATGTGGTTCTCGTGGATGTTTTCAACCGGGTCGAAACAGGCGGATTGTCCGTCCACACCTCTGGCAACGATGACCGAAATTTCGCGCTCGAAATTGATAAACCCCTCCAAAATGGCGGGTGCACCTTTGAGACCGTTGATCGCTTCTTGAAGGTCGGCGTCTTCGGAGAGTTTTGTTTGGCCCTTACCGTCGTATCCGAACCTGCGGGTTTTAAGAATTGAGGGCGTTCCAATTTCTTGCACGGCCGCTTGCAAGCTGGGCAAGTCATTGACCGCGAGGTAAGGCGCAGTGCGCTCCCCGATGTCTTGCAGAAATTTCTTTTCGTCCAGACGATCTTGCGCAACTTGCAACCCCTTTGCGCCGGGTCTGACCGTCGATATTGAAGACAAGAGGTTTGCTGCTTCCGCGGGCACGTTTTCAAATTCGCAAGTCACCACCTCAACCTGCTCGGCGAATGTGCGCAACGCTTGCTCGTCATCATAGCTTGCGACGGTCGTGCTGCTTGCGACTTGTGAGGCGGGCGAGGTTTCATCCGGCGAATAGACGTGTGTTTTGAATCCCAATTCGGCAGCGGCGACGACAAGCATTCGGCCTAACTGGCCGCTTCCGAGAATGCCGATGGTGCTCCCGGGGGGCACGGGAGCGGTGCCTATATCATTGGCCATGGGTTCATGCTTCGTCGGTTGGGTGTTCTGCGACTGAGGCGGTCTGATTGGCGCGCCACTTGGCAAGCGCCTCGGCAACATCTGCATCATTGAGGGCGACAATTGAAGCGGCAAGCAGGGCCGCGTTGACGGCGCCGGCACGGCCGATGGCTAGGGTGCCAACGGGGACGCCCGCAGGCATTTGAACAATGGACAGCAAACTGTCTTGACCCTTCAGTGCTTTGCTCTCGATGGGCACGCCTAGAACCGGAAGTGTGGTCATTGCCGCTGTCATGCCTGGGAGATGTGCTGCTCCTCCGGCGCCGGCGATGATGACTTTGAGCCCACGGTCATTGGCGGTCTTGGCATAATCGGCCATGCGATCCGGCGTGCGGTGCGCGGAGACAATCTTAGTCTCATGGGCGATGCCCAGGGCTTCTAATGTCTCGGCCACATTCTTCATGGTGCTCCAGTCGGACTGGCTTCCCATAATAATGCCAACGTCGGGTGATTGTGTGCTCATGGTTTGTTTGCCTTGGGTGCCAAATTAGGACCCGGATTTGGAAAGGCGCGGATTATAGGCGCCGAACCCCTTTTGACAAGGTAAAGATTTCAAAGAGAAATTGGGAGATATTCCAAGGATTCCATCGCTCAAGCGATGATGTCGGGCATCAGGCGATCTTCAATGGCTGCGATCTTATCCTTGAGCTTGAGTTTTTTCTTTTTCAAGCGTCGAATCTGCAATTGATCGCCTGGCGTTCCGGTGGCGAGGGCGTCAATCGCCGTATCCAGATCCCGATGTTCCTCCCGCAATACTACGAGCTGGTTTTGAAGAGTTTCCTCGTCATCCCAGTCTGAGATGTCGTCGTTCATTCGAATTTATGTCCTGAGGATTGCAGCTTTGGGGTTTCCACCAATTATAGCAGGCTTTGGTTGGGATGGGTGATATTTGTCCGTCTCCCTCTCGTCCTGGTGCGAGAAACTTGATCGGATTTTCTTCTCTCAGGGGCGCAATATTGTGACCGGTTGCAGTAAGAAAAGTATGCGGCGAGGTCATAGTATTGCGCTTGTCCGAATCTCTTGTAGGGACCCTCTTTCTAGGTGTCAACTTTACTAAATCTTGCGTCAATTTTCGCCAGCCCTAGGGAATCTGCGGCATAAAATCAGCTGACAAATCCGGCGAAAAGTGCTTTAATAGTTACACAGAATAGGGAGATGCTGAATGGCAATGGAAAGTCACCTTGCTGAGCTAGACGAAAAGCATAAGCAACTGGATTGTTTCATAAGTGAAGAACTTCAACACCCAAGCGTAGATACCCTAAAAATTACGGAGCTCAAGCGCGAGAAGCTCCGCATCAAAGAAGAAATCGAAAGGCTGCGACACGCTCCTGGACACTAAGTTCAAGACGCGCGGTTCTGCGACCAATCGAATTTTTTGAGTCCTATCTAAGTTCGTTTCTTTGGTGATGTTCCAAAGCACTTGGCGTGTGATGTAACGTACACAGATTAGACGTGACCGGGCTTATAGCTCGGTCACGCGATCGCGCAATTTGAACTTCTGAATCTTGCCGGTGGATGTTTTCGGAACTTCTTCGAAGACCACAAGTTTTGGGCATTTGTAATGCGCGAGATTGTCTCGGCAATAATCGATGATGGCTTTTTCATCGATGTTACTTCCATGCTTCAGTTCCACGAACGCTACCGGGGTCTCGCCCCATTTTTCGTCCGGTTTGCCCACGACCGCTGCGGTCATGACATCCGGATGGCGGTAAAGGGTGTCTTCAACTTCGATGGAAGAGATGTTCTCTCCGCCGGAGATGATGATGTCTTTGGAGCGGTCTTTTAGTTGGATGTAGTTGTCGGCATGCCAAACGCCGAGATCACCGGAATGGAACCACCCACCTTCAAACGACTCTTGCGATGCTGTCGGGTTTTTTAAATAACCTCGCATGACCAAGTTTCCTCGGAACATGACCTCGCCCATGGTCTCGCCATCCCGCGGAACCTCTTCCATGGTTTCTGGGTCTCGCACAGACAGAGCCTCAAGGCCTTGGTACCGGACGCCCTGGCGGGCTTTCATATTGGCGCGCTCGTCACGGGGCAGTTCGTCCCATTCGCTATGCCAATCATTGATCACGGCCGGCCCATAGGTTTCCGTCAATCCATAAAGGTGCGTGATCTTAAATCCGCGTTCCTCAATGGCGGCGATTACTTCGGCCGGAGGTGGGGCGGCGGCCACAAAGAAGTTGACCGTGTGAGGCAGCTCGCGGGTTTCGTCATCGCTGGCTGAGGTCAGCATGTTCATCACGATAGGGGCACCGCAGAGATGTGTAACGCCGTTTTCGGAAAGCTCATTGAAAATAAACTTGGCTTCGACACGTCGCAAACAGACATGGGTGCCCGCGACGACACTGACCGCCCAGGTATAACACCAGCCGTTGCAGTGAAACATGGGCACGGTCCAAAGATAGACGGGAAATTGTGGCATCCCTGCTGTGACCACGTTGCCGGACGCGGCAAGATAAGCCCCGCGGTGATGAAAGACGACGCCTTTTGGATTTCCTGTCGTACCTGATGTGTAGTTGAGCGCAATAGCGTCCCATTCATCTTCCGGCCAATGCCAGATGAATTCTGGGTCGCCGCCTGCGATAAACTCTTCGTAAGTCTGCTCGCCGATCCTCGTGCCGCCTTCAAATACTGGGTCTTCAATGTCGATGACTGTTGGATTGGCTTTGCATTGTGTCAATGCGTCCTTGACCAGCTCGCCAAACTCGCCGTCAACAATGAGGAACTTCGCTTCACCATGATCGAGGATGAAGGCGATCGCGGCGGCGTCGAGACGATAGTTGATGGCATTGATCACCGCACCAACCATTGGAATGCCGTAGTGGGCTTCAAGCATGGTCGGAATATTTGGCGCAACGATGGCAACTGTATCACCTTTTTTGATGCCGTGTTTGGAAAGCGCGGAGGCAAGCTGACGACAACGGCCGTAGAAGTCTTTGTAGGAATAGCGGATGTGCTGGTGGATGACCGCGGTTTGGTCTGGATAGACTTCGGCGGCTCTTTCCAAGAAATTTAGAGGGGTTAGTGGCTGGAAGTTGGCCGGGTTCTTGTCGAGATCCTGGTCGTAAATTCCACCTTGCTTTACACCCATTTTGTCCTCCAAATTTTCTATGCGTCCCCACGTGATCGGGGGTCTACATATCGCGTTTTACAATTGTTGGGAATGACAAAGAGACTTCTCTGTATCAGCCTCCTAAAACAAAACGAAGGCCGTCCCAAATCAGTTTCAATCCGACCACGAAAATTAATGCGTAGATGATCCGGAAGAAAGGTTCTTCCGGGACCGTCTTGTGGGCCCATATCCCTAAGGCCATGCCGATGGGCGCAAGCGGCAACAACACCAGCGCCATTGCTGGCACGGCGACAAGGCCAATGCCGCCTGAAAACCCACCTTTTGAGATCCCGGTCAAGAGGACTGCGAGAACGGCTGCAACGTAGAACCAAGGATTGTCGATCATGGCATGAGAAATAGGAGGGAAGGCCGCATGCGTCAATGAAACTCCAGGTTTGCGGCTTTTGCTTCAGCCTGCTAAAAGTCCGGCCCCGGATGCGCGAACGCATCCAATTTGGCGGAGATCCAAATGACGCACTCAGATCAGGTTGTCATTGTTACCGGTGCGGGAAGAGGCATTGGCTTAGCGTGTGCCCATCGCTTTGCGAAAGATGGCGCGCGTGTGGTCATTGCGGATATCGATGAAGCTGCCGGTGAAAGTGCCAAGGAAGAAGTCATTGCAAATGGCGGTGAGGCAATCTTTTGCAAAGTTGATGTTGGTCAAAAGCTCGACATTCACAATATGGTGGCGGCAACCCTTGAGGCCTATGACCGGATTGATGTGCTGGTCAACAACGCCGCGATCTATGTCGAAAAGCCATTCTTGGAGCTTGATGAAGCTGATTGGGAGCGCACGTTGCGCGTCAATCTCACAGGCCCTTTCTTGGTTTCGCAGTCAGTGGCAAAGCAGGTCGTGCGCCAGATCGAAGAAGAAGAACGTACTGGTCAGACACATCGCAACTATGCGGTCATCAATATCTCTGCGGTTGATGCCATCATGACCAGCGCTGAGCAAATTCCCTTCGCTGTCTCAAAAGGGGGGCTGAATCAATTGACCAAAGTGCTTGCGCTTGCACTTGCGCCGCACGGCATTCGCGTCAATGCCATTGGTCCTGGGAGTATTATGACGGAGAGCTTGCGAGAGACCATTGAACAAAAGGGTGGTCGCAAACGGCTCTTAGCACGGACACCGTTGGGCCGTATTGGGTCGCCAAACGAAATCGCCGGAATTGCGGCCTTTCTCGCGTCGGCTGAGTCCAGTTACATTACCGGTCAGTGTATCTATGCCGATGGCGGCCGTTTGGCACAAAACCTGGGGACTAAACCTCCGAAGAACGACGACTAATTAGTTCGAGCGTCAACTCGATTGAGTTTGACGGTAATCAACCTATTCAGACTTTTCGTTGGACTTTTCGTCTGAATTCTCGTCGCCATCCTTTTTACCCAATCCGGCAAAAACAGCGTCAGCATCGAAAACTTTTTCCTCAGGCTTTTCGACCGGGGCTTCATCGAAGTTTCCACCCGCAAACGGATCGACGGGTTCGGCATTCACAGGGGCTTCTTCCTCGGGCACTGCGCTCTCTTGAAGAGATGCTTCGGTCGGCTTTAAGGCTTTGCCGCCGGCTTTCTTGGCAGCGCGTTCCAGTTTTAATGCCGCTTTCTGGACGACAGCATCAAGTTCGATTTGAGAGCACAGACCTAAGGTTACGGGATCGACCGGCTTGATGTTTGGTGTATTCCAGTGGGAACGATCGCGGATCGCAACGATGGTTGGCTTCGTGGTGCCGACAAGGCGCGAGATTTGGGCATCCGTGATCTCAGGATGATTGCGGACTAACCAGGCAATGGCATCAGGGCGATCTTGACGACGTGACACAGGCGTATAGCGCGGGCCCTTGCGGCGTTCTGGGGTCGGAACATCTTCGCGCTTGACCGCGAGAGGCATATGAAAATCTGAATTGGCTTCTGCTTTTTCAAGATCTGCACGTTTGATTTGACCCGCTGTTATCGGGTCCATGCCTTTGATCCCTGCCGCAACATCACCGTCGGCAATGCCTTTGACTTCGAGCTCGTGCAAGCCACAGAAGCTGGCGATTTGTCTGAAAGTGAGGGTTGTGTTGTCGATGAGCCATACCGCGGTTGCTTTCGGCATCAAAGGTTGGGTCATGGTCAAATCTCCTTCAAATCGATGTGCCATGACGAGGGTGAGTATGAGTGCTTTCTGACGCCGATTTGAGGAAAAAACCTTCGAACCAGGCCTTTTGCTCTCGCGCCATCCCTCACGTCCGTCATGTCAGGATGTTTCTTGCCGCGTATATAGGCGGTTTGGCGTGGCTTGAAAACCTCAATTCAGGCTGAGACGTGAAAATTCAGACTTCTAGGACGATTTTTCCGATGTGAGCGCTTGTTTCCATGAGAGCGTGGGCCTTGTTTGCTTCTGCCAAAGGAAAGACCGAATCGATGACCGGTTTGACCTTTCCAGCCTCGAGAAGAGGCCAAACCTTGGCTTTGAGACTTGCTGCGATCTCCGCCTTGGCCTCCACAGACTGGGGCCGCAGGGTTGATCCTGTCAGGGTCAATCGCTTCAACATGATCGGCATGAAGTTGATTTCGGCCAAAGACCCTTTGAGGAAGGCGATATTGACGAGACGCCCTTCGACAGCGAGGGCCTTGATGTTGCGGTCAATATAGTCGCCGCCGACCATGTCGAGGATGACATCGACGCCGGCGCCGCCGGTAGCTTCCTGCACGACCGACACGAAGTCATCGGTCTTGTAGTTTATGGCCCGCTCTGCGCCCAGCCTTGTGCATGCTTTGCACTTCTCTGGACTGCCGGCAGTGGCGAAAACACGGGCACCCAGATGCTTGGCAACCTGAATGGCCGTGGTTCCAATACCGCTGGACCCACCGTGGATGAGGAGGGTTTCACCGTCCTGCAATCGACCGCGGCCAAAGACGTTCGTCCAGACCGTAAAGAATGTTTCTGGAAGGGCGGCTGCTTCGGTCATGCTAAAGCCGTTTGGAATAGGTAGAGCCAATGGCATTTGCACAACGCAATACTCTGCATAGCCGCCGCCGGGCACGAGGGCGCAAATTTCATCACCAATCTGAAGTGTGCTGACGTTTTCGCCAAGCGCTACAATTTTACCTGCGACTTCCAAGCCTGGAGTTGCGGGTGCGCCAGGGGGTGGTGGATAGAGACCCATACGTTGAACGACGTCGGGCCTGTTTACGCCGGCCGCAATTGTTTTTATCAAGACTTCGTTTGCGCCTGGGGATGGTGTTGGGATCGTTTCAATCTGCAAAACATTCGGTCCGCCGGGTTCAATAATACTCACTGCCGACATACTTTCCGGAATCACAGGAATTGCTAAAGAAACCATCATTTTTTCCTTTTCGAGGCTGCATTTCGTCGACAGGCGCATGGACTCTCGCCCACAAGCGAGTCACAATTCACTCTATGCTGTGAACGTGATTATGGACAAGCGCTTGGGTAGCGTTTTCGTTCACAAGATGTGGGAACAAAGAGGTGTTGGGAGGTCTTGCATGGATCCTGAGGAACTCGAGCCGAAGAAGCCGACGGTCGACTTCCTTACGCAAAGTTTGGAAGAAATGTCCTTGGCGGAATTGGAACATCGCATCACGCTGCTAACAGCGGAGATTGAGCGCTGCGAGAATTCCATCAAGTCCAAAGAGGGTTCGCGTGATAGTGCGGAGTCTTTCTTCAAGCAATGATGTTACGAACGCCAACCACTGGCGTCGTGAAAGGTTAACATGGGTGAGGTGTCGCAATCCTTCAAACCATACTGTTTTGGCACTGGTGCTGGGACGGTCTCTCGCTGATCTAGCGTGAGGTGTTGATTGCCCCGGGTTTTGTGCCCGGATGGCACACAATCCGCCAGACTTTGTCGGCATGGATTGTGCGTTGGAATTGGCGGATCCTCTGGTGGTCTTCCCTTCATAGGGTGATCACCTTTGGATCCCATTGGGATTGGGAATGTGGATGAACGGACGTATGAACAAAGACACAAGCGCAAATGACCTTCCGAGCGTGGCGGCGATTTGGTCAGAAGAGTTCAATCAACCCGTTGCAGATTTTGCACGGTCAGAAATGTTCGCTCGTTTGTTCGATGACGGCATGGCGATGGTTGAAGAGACGGCGGCCTATCTAGATGGGCCAGGTCGCGAATCAACCCGCACAATGAAACGCAAGGTGGCGTTGGCTTATGCTGGTGAAAGTATGCGGCTCACGACACGGCTTATGCAAGTTTCCTCTTGGCTCTTGGTTCAACGGGCTATCAAAGAAGGTGAAATGACACCGGAGGAAGCTGCTCAGACTAAGTATCGGTTGAGCGCACAGGACATTTGCCAAGGTCCATCAACTGAGGCCGCAGAATTTTTACCGCCACGTCTCCTCGATTTGCTTGAGCGCAGCGCTCAACTTTACGACCGGGTTGAGCGCCTGGACTTTTCAATGTTCCGAGCTCCCAAGGGTCAAAAGAAAAGTGTCGTGTCGGCGCAGATCGGACGGTTGGAAGAGATATTTGGTGGGGGTAGTGCGCTTGGGCTGAGCTAAAATCACTCAGCCTAAGGCACGCACCAAAATCGCCGCCTCGATGAAAATCGGGCGGCGATTTCAATTTCAGAACCAGTCTTGAGTTTAAGAGCCCAAGAAGCCTTCGAATTTCTTGTTAAATTTGCCCACGCGTCCGCCTGAGTCGATGAGTTGGTGGCCACCACCAGTCCATGCGGGATGCGATGTGGGGTCAATTTCCAATTGCAAGGAATCGCCCTCGGCACCATAGGTCGAGCGCGTCTTGAAAGTGGTTCCATCGGTCATCACAACTTCAATGAAGTGATAATCGGGATGTGCGTCTTTCTTCATCTTTAAACTCCGCAGTCTGGGCCACACAACCTAAGGCGGGCCCGAAGAAGGGCGGGTTATAGAGGACCCAGCAGGTGAATTCAAGAGCCAGATTCGGCAATTTGACGCGCCAAAAAGGGTTGCATCGCAGGTCCAATGGGCCGATCTTGGCGCGAATTTGCAGGCCCCAGGAGAAAAAGGAGAGCCCGGCCTTGGCACGCGGACCCCAAACCAGCCTTCCAGACCGACCGACTTCCAAGAATGTGGGGGCTTTGAAGGAGCTGCTGCCGTTCATGTTGGCCTATAAGGGTCGCTTGGCGCTAGTCTTTTTCATGCTGACTTTGGCGTCGCTGGCGACTCTGACCATTCCGGTTGCTTTGCGCTTTTTGATCGACAATGGGTTCAGCCAGGACAATGTAGGGCAAATCGACCGATATTTTGCGGCCATGCTGGCGGTGGTGGCGGTTCTCGCGTTTTCGTCCGCCGGGCGCTTTTACTTTGTTATGCAGCTTGGCGAGAGGGTGATCGCGGATATTCGCAAAGCGGTCTATGCCCATCTGGTGACCCTCAGCCCGCATTTCTATGAACGGACAAAGACCGGCGAAATCCTGTCGCGATTGACCACGGACACGACGCTCATTCAGTCGATCGTTGGCGCAAGCGCTTCGATCGCGTTGCGTAATGTGTTCATGTTTATTGGTGCCGCGGTCATGCTGGTGATTACCTCACCGCGCTTGTCTGCCTATTTCTTGTTGTTGGCGCCTGCGGTCATACTGCCCCTGGTGTTGTTTGGCCGGATGGTGCGAGGCCAGTCTAACCAAGCGCAAGAGAAAGTCGCCGATACCAGTGCTTTGGCGAGTGAGAGCCTTGGCTCCATTCAGACGGTGCAAGCCTTTACACAAGAAAGCCAAGAGGTTGATCATTTTTGGTCGGCGGTCGAAGGAGCCTTCGTGGCGGGTCGGCGGCGTATTCGCAGCCAAGCATTTCTAACAGCGACAATCATATTTTTGGTCTTTGCCAGTATTGTTGGCATTTTGTGGACCGGCGCGCGGTTTGTCATTGGCGGGACCATCAGCGCTGGCATGCTTGGCCAGTTCATTCTCTATGCGGTAATGGCGGCTGCCTCCCTTGGTGCCCTGTCTGAAGTTTGGGGTGAAGTTCAGCGTGCGGTTGGGGCTTCTGAGCGTTTGATGTCTCTTTTACGGGCGCCAAGCGATGTTCGCTCTCCCAAAGAGCCTAAATCTCTGCCACGCGGCACAGATGTTTCTTTGGAGTTCTCAGGGGTTGAATTCAGATATCCGTCGCGCGACCAAATCCAGGTTCTGCATGATTTTAACTTGTCGGTGAAGGCCGGTGAGAAGATCGCTCTGGTCGGCCCGTCGGGTGCTGGCAAGAGCACCGTTTTCCAATTGCTTCTCAGATTTTATGATCCGCAAGACGGCACGATCAAGCTCTCTGGGATCGACATTCGCGATTTGGATTTGGCGGAGTTGCGACAAAGCTATTCCCTGGTTGCCCAAGACCCAGCGATTTTCGGCACCAGCGCGCGAAACAATATTCTCTATGGAAGAACAGAAGCCTCCTTTGCCGATGTAACGGAGGCTGCGAAGATTGCTATGGCGCACGACTTTATTGAACGGTTGCCGGAAGGGTTTGATACAGACCTGGGCAGTAAAGGCGTGACCCTTTCTGGCGGTCAACGCCAGCGCATCGCGATCGCGCGCGCGGTGTTGCGCAACGCACCCATTCTTCTATTGGATGAAGCGACGAGCGCGCTTGATTCTGGGAGTGAACGTTTGGTGCAAGAAGCACTCGACCGAGTGATGGAAGACCGCACAACCATCATCATCGCGCACCGGCTGTCGACTGTTCTTAAGGCGGACCGCATTGTGGTGATGGACGAAGGGCGCATTGCCGAAATTGGAACACACGAAGAGCTAACGGCAAAAGGCGGGCTCTATTCTCAGCTTGCCAAGCTTCAATTTGGCGCGGAGGGGCAATCGGACCGCCCTCACATCGTGGCGGTGGATTGATCCAAATTCTAGGGGAGAAAAAGAGACGTGTTCAACGGAAACGGAAAGCGCATCGCGCTCATTACGGCCGGTGTTCTTGTTTTTGTCACCAGTTACATGGTGGTGAGAACGCTGGTTGGTTTTTCTTACTTCAAAACACTCACACCAGAATTCGCCGGCACGTGTACTGCCGTTACGAGCCCGCCGGGGCCTGAAGATCTGGTGATCGATCGCCGTACAGGGGTCATGTATCTCTCGTCCTTTGACCGTCGACTGCATTTTGCCAATCCGAAGGATGACACTTTGCGCGGCGGAATTTTCGCACTCGACATCATCAACCCGGAAAACGGTTTTGTTGATATGACGGTCGTTGCGGACGCTGAAGGAGAAACATCAGCGCTGACAAAGTTTCGTCCGCATGGGCTTTCTCTTTTTGTCGGTGACGACGGCCGAACCACTTTGATGGCGATTTCTCATCCATCATCAGGTCATACGGTTGAGATTTTCGGTGTCTTTGAAGAAGAAGTCGAAGGGCGGACTGTACGGCAGTTGGTGCACCGCGAAACGATTGAAAATCAAGATGCGTTCGTTTCTCCCAATGACATCCATGCGGTCGACCATGACAGATTCTATGTGACCAATGATCATGGTTCGACGAGCGGTTTTTCGCGTTTCATGGAAGATCTTCGCAAAAAAGACAATGCGAGCGTCGCCTATTATGACGGCACGAATGCGCGGATCGCCGCGGAAGACCTCACTTATGCGAACGGAATCAATGTCATTGATGACGGTCGAACTTTGGTGGTCGCTGAAACGGTAGACAATACTGTGCGCTTTTACGACCGGGATCCTGCAACCGGGGGCCTCACTCTCAAAGACCTCGTTTATGTGGGGAACGGGGTCGACAATATCGATGTGGCTGTGGATGGATCTTTGTGGATTGCATCGCACCCTAAGACTCTTATGTTCATGGGCCATGCCCGCGACAAGAAAAAGCTGTCACCCAGTCAAGTGCTTCGCATCGTGCCGGAAAGCGACGGCAGCGGCGGCGTGGTGGAACAGATCTATTTGAATCTGGGTGAGGAAATTTCAGGGTCTTCTGTGGCGGTTACTTACAACCAGCGCATGTTCGTCGGCCAGGTGTTCGATGAGCGCATCTTGATTTGCGATTTGCCTTAAAAAAGGCAGTTCTCAACCTTGTCCGCCGTTGGCTGGCGCTAGAGTGCCGTCATACGTCAGAATACTGCCAATCAATGGGAGTGAGATGTTAACACGAAAGGCGTAGTGGTCGCCTTTCGCAAATTCTGTCGCGTCAATACTGGGTGCCAGCCACAGAGGCAGGGGTAGAGTTCGCCATAGCCAAAATTTCATCAGCTTCATGTGGATGCCGGAAGTGTCACAAGCACAATCGATCAACAGTTTGAAGGTGCCAAATGTTTCAAAGAGCTGGCCGGGCCTGGGGCCGCGATAGAAATCTGTGACAAGAAAGTGATCTCCCAGCGCGCGCGAAATTCTGACTCTGTTTCCGTCTTCCTGAAAAGACGTTGTTAGTGGCGCATCGGTTTGTGGCGGTGGGAACCTCAAGAGTCTGGCGACAAACCGTGCCGTGTTCGTATTGCCGTTGGTGACTGTCGCTCTTCCCCGAACGGTTTCGCCATTGTGTCGTTTGTGCATATCCCGCACGGAAACAGGCAGGAGATCGTAACTGTCACCATTGCCATGTATGCTCGGGCGACCGCGTAAAGCGCATTCAAAGAGCGATGGGTCGGTGCAAGGGGGAATGGTCGAAGCGCTCATCCCTTCACGATTTGATAGTCGCGTTTTTCCAGTTTCCATGTCGGTTTGACTTTGACCAGATCACTGGCGCCGATTTTACCTAAGATCTGATCGGCTCTCGCGCGGTCTTCCTCTAGAAGCGTGTTGTACGCGTTGAGGATTCTTGTGGCTTTCCAGGATGAATAGAGACTGCACCCGCGGGTGAAAGGTTTATCGTCAATGGTGACCGTGACCATGTCGCCTTTGCGATCAACGGGTTCGTCTGGGTCAAGGTCTGGAACCAAGTTGTCGCCGAGCTTTAAAGCTTCAAGCCCGTACTCACAGGTGATGGGGCCAATTGATTTTAAGAATTCCGTGAGTGATCCGGTCACTTCGAGGTGGCCCTCGCTTGGGCAGCCCGCGCCAGCGTGAAGCGCGTCGAGGTAATAGGAGAGGTGGTGGGCTTTGTTCTTGAGAAACTCCTGCGCCGGTCCGAAGTCGCGATATTCATGAGCATAAAAGCAGAGATAGAGGCTCATGTCCGCATGACAGGGACGGTCGCCGAAGACAAACCGTGACCCTTCTAGATGATCGTCCAGAGCACTGGCAACAGATTCGAACAGATGAACCGCGAGAGCTTTTCCCTCTTCGTCGGCGACGCCCAGATGGGGCAGATATTTTTGCATTTGTCCTGCCATCTTTTTCCCCATCTCAGGCGCAGCCTCACGTCCCACAGAGAGGCCGATCCAATTGGTGAACTCTTGCGTGATATAGGCGTTGCTCTCTGGATAGTTCCACCGGTAATGCATGGCGAGAGGTGTGGCGACCTCATCGGTGAAAAACTCAATGAACCGGCTTAGGAAGCAGAGTACTGGGTCCTCCGGCCAGATGGGTCGATCAGGGTGCCTCTCTTCCAATTGGTCGATGATGTCTGTGGTGTCTTGGAGGATATTGCCTTCCTCATCTTCGATAACAGGGATCATGAATTTGTGAATGATCGGAACGATACGCTCGCCGAAATCGATGTGGTTCATTTGCTCCACATAAGGCAGGCGCTTGTACTGCAAATACGCGCGTGCCTTTGCGGTATAGAGCGAGAACATGGAGCCATAGAGTTTGTATTCTTGGGGGGATGATGTGGTCACGGGTTGATGCCTCGTTCAGCCGAAGGGGTCTAGGAGAGGCAACTATAATTCACGGACCCAAAACGTCGAGGACTATCGCTCTGTGAGTTTGAACTCAATGCGCCGGTTGCGACGAAGGGCAACAGGCGAAGACCCGATTTCTAAGGGTTGATATTCCCCGAAGCCTGCGGCTACCAAGCGATTGGGAGCGACGCCGTTCTCGGTGAGGAAGGTTACCACTGAGATGGCCCTTGCGCTTGAGAGATGCCAGTTGGTGGGGAACTCACGGGTAGCGATGGGCACTTTGTCGGAGTGGCCGTCGACGCGGAGGACCCAATTGAGTTCAGGTGGAATGTCGCTGGCGATCTCGTTGATGACGCTTGCAATCTTCTTTAGTTCTTGTCGGCCCTTTGGGTTGATGACGGCAGACCCTGAATCAAACAAGACCTCTGACTGCAAGATAAACCGATCACCGACGACTTCGATGTCGGCCCGGTTGCCGAGGATCTCACGCAGTTTGCCAAAAAACTCAGATCTGTATTTGGCGAGCTCTTGAACTTTCTGTGCCAGGGCTGCGTTCAATCGTTTACCGAGGTCGGCAATGACCGCTTGGCTTTCTTTGTCGCGGGCCTCTGAGGCTTCGAGTGCTTCGGCTAAGCTCGCTAGTTGTAGGCGAAGGGCGGCCATTTGATTGTTGAGGATCGCAATTTCCGCACGCGCCTTCTCCGACAGCTGGCGCTCATCATCGAGAGCGGATACGAGGCCTGCTTTTTCGTCGCCTGCGGTTGCTAGAAGGGCATTGAGCCGATCGTATTCGGACTGGTTTGTTTCAGCTTGTGTGGTTGTGACGGTGAGTGTCGCTTGCAGCTGTGCGATGGTCGATTGAAGGTCGGCGCTTTCGCGACGTTCCAAATTGAGCAGATCAGTGAGTTCGAGGATTTGGTCGTTGAGAGCGGCTAAAGCGGCGTCACGCCCACTTAAAGCCTGTCCGAGAAAAAACTGGGCCAGCACGAAGATCGACAACAAGAATATGAGGACCAACAAAAGCGTGGCGAGGGCATCGACAAAGCCTGGCCAGTAGTCACCGCCGACCGGTCTTGATCTTCTTGAGCGTGTGGCAATGGCCATGGGATGCGCTACCTGTTCCGATCGGCCAAGGTGACGATGGTTTTGGTTAGCACGCGTATGTCGTTTCGGACGTCTTGGATGGTTTCTGCAGCGCCAGCGGCATTATCACCGACAAGTCTGTCGACGGCCGCGTTAAGTCGATCGGCGGTTTGTGCCATGTCTTTGGTTGCGGTTGCGGAAGCTTGATGGCTGCGTTCGGTTACTTCTGCCAGTCGATCAAGAGAGGGCCCAACATCTTCACCGGCGCTTAAGGCGGCTTTGAGGGCCTCTAGGTCTTGATCGGACAAGTGCCCTTGACCGGCTTGAATGTTGGCCACAATGGTTTGGCGAAGGACATCAATCGCAGCTGTAAGCTCAGCCATAGAGTTGTTAGCGTAGGGCGTTCCCCCTTGAGGACCGCCCTCTGAGGCAATCTGGGTTCTGGTGGAGAGCAGTTCTTCGAGTTCGTTGTAGAAACGGTTTTGGGCTTGCCCGGCTCTTATGTCTAAGAACCCGAGGATCAAAGATCCTGACAGCCCGAAGAGGGAAGATGAAAACGCGAGAGCCATTCCTGCGAGGGGTGTTTCAAGTCCGGCAATGAGGTCTTCAAAAATCTGTTCCGATGCGCCGGCGGCAGGCGAGAGAGCCGCAATGGCGTCCTTTACCGAACCGATGGTTTGGAGAAGGCCCCAAAAGGTGCCGAGCAATCCGAGGAACACAAGAAGACCGATCATGTAGCGGGAGATTTCGCGGGTCTCATCGAGACGTGTACCGATCGAATCCAAAATTGAACGGAGTGCTGTGGCAGATAGAGTCATTGCGCCGGGGCGGTCGCGCAACATGGCGGCCATCGGGGCCAACAAGGTCGGGGGTGGGCCTTCGGTAGGACCTAAGTCACCAGGATCGCCCATGCGGTATCGCTCGATCCAGCGGACCGCAGGTCGCAAGCGAAAGATCTGGGCGAAGGAATAGAAAATGCCGATGGCGAGCACGAGGACAATGAGGCCGTTTAGGAAACGATTTGCCGTGAAGGCTTCAGCGATTTGACCGGCAAGGGCCAGGCAAATGAGGCTGACGAAAATCAGGAAGATCAGCATGCCTCCTGCAAAAGAGCCCGGCCGCGTCATGCGGAAGTGTTCATCCTGGTCTTTGCGTGCCATCACTTAGTTCCTCAATTTTCGTGTTATCCACGGCCAATCAAGCCTGTGCCTGAATGGACCAAACTGGCAGAAATGCTGCAATTTGGTGGCCAATAGCGGTTAATCTACCGGATTCTCTCCCGCCTTTTGGGCGAAAAAGCGACGGATGGGCTCGGCTTCACGAGAAAGTATGGTTAACCGCCGCCTTTTCTTACTTGGTGGCGGCTTTGAGGAGATCAAGCAGGGGTGCTTGGAGGAGGCTGTTGGTGGCCATAACATTGCCGGTCTCGAGGGTGCGCGGTTTGCCCTCGGTATCGGTTACCGCACCGCCGGCTTCGCGGACCATGAGGACGCCAGCGGCAATGTCCCAGAGATTGAGATTGCGTTCCCAAAATCCATCAAATCGACCGGCAGCGACATAGGCTAGGTCGAGGGCGGCTGATCCCATGCGACGAACCCCGGCGACCTGGCGCATGACCGTGTCGAGTTCGCGGATGAAGAGATCTTGATCGGGGCGGCCATTGTGAGGAATGCCGGTGGCGAGCATGGCGGAACCCAATCGTTCGCGACCTGACACCCGCAATCGCTTGTCGTTCAGGTAAGCTCCTTTGCCGCGTTCGGCCCAAAAGAGTTCATCGGTGATGGGGTTGAGGATAACGCCTGCGACGATTTCTTTTTCCCGTTCCAACGCAATGGAAATGGCGAAATGAGGGAACCCATGCAGAAAGTTTGTGGTGCCATCGAGCGGATCAACAATCCAACGATGGGATTTGTCGGGCCCTTCGATAGCGCCTGCTTCTTCCATAAGGAAACCGTAGCCGTGGCGGGCGCGTTCTAGTTCTTCATGCAAAACTTTTTCTGCAGTGAGATCTGCAGCAGAGACGAAGTCGGCAGGTCCCTTTCTTGAGACTTGCAGATTTTCAACTTCACCGAAGTCGCGCGAGAGTTTGCGCGCCGCTTTTCGGGCAGCGTTCACCATGACATTGATCGTGCCAGTATAGCGGGCCATCGATATTCCTTTGAAATGAGGGCTAGTCGGCCCGTCGGAGATATTTCAAATCTTCCGTTTGAACGACAATGTTTTCGCCCACATCGACAAAGGGTGGCACCATGACGCGAACGCCGTTTTCGAGAATGGCCGGCTTATAGGATGAGGCTGCTGTCTGACCTTTTACGGTCGGCTCGGTCTCACTGATCTGCAAGGTGACTTGTTCCGGAAATTGAATGCCAATAGGGCGCCCCTCATGCATTTCCAAAGTCACCTGCATACCGTCTTGCAGAAAAGCAGATCTTTCGCCCACGAATTCCTTTTGGAGTTCGATTTGCTCATAGTTTTCGGTATTCATGAAAGTCAGTGTGTCTCCGTCGGCAAACAAGAACTGATGGTCCTTTTGCTCGAGGCGAACCCGTTCCACGGTTTCAGCGGCCCGGAACCTTTGGTTCAATTTGGAGCCGTTTTCCAGGTTTCGGAGCTCGACCTGGTTGAATGCGCCGCCTTTACCTGGCTTCACAGCCTGGATTTTGACCGCGATCCATAAATTGCCATTGTATTGGATCACATTGCCGGGGCGGATTTCATTGCCGTTGATCTTCATGGGGATGCTCATACATAAGTGAGGGATCTCGAATGCGCGCGGAACCTATCAAGTTGGGCTGGTAGTTTCAATGACAGTGATGATGGGGTAGAATTGGAATAGCTGATGGAGATGTCGTTGCGTTACTTTCGACCCCTTACCCCCCCGATAAACCGCCTTTTGGCGGTCTTTTGCGTGGTGCTTCTGGCGGGTTGCTGGCCCTTGCCGCCGCTGCCGAAGGCGACCGATTTGGATGATCGCCTGGCTGTCTTCCCAACCACAGGCCTGCCACTCGACGGAGAGGTGACAGTTCATTGGAACGAGCACCAGGTGCCATTCGTGGTGGCTGAGAGTGACGAAGACGCGGCTTTTGTGCTTGGCTTGGTGCATGCGCATCTGCGTCTCGGGCAAATCGAAATGGCGCGCCGCATCGTGCAAGGGCGTATTTCTGAAGGGGCTGGGCCTGAGACCAAAGACATCGACCACATGCTCCGGATCATTGGGTTTGACCGTGCGGCGCCTGAAATTGTCAAATCCATGTCGCCGGAATCGCGGGCTTGGGCGCAGCGTTTTGTCGATGGGCTCAATCATTATCAAAGCACCATGGATGAGAAAGCCCTACGAGGTGAGGGCGCTTAGCATTGAGTTTGAGCCGTGGACCGTGGAAGACGTTGTGTCCATCGGTCGCTTGGCCGGTACGGACGTTACTTGGCTCAAGTGGTTTTCGCTTCTGCCTTACCGTGACAGTGAGGCTTGGCCTTCCATTCTGGCAACGGCCAAGCAAAGTCTAAAAGGCCAGGTTAGTTTTTCGGCCAATGGGGAAGTGCCTCTTGGAACCTCAGGCAAGCGGGCAGCGATTGGTGAGGACATGAGTGACTTTGCGAAACTGCTTCGCATGGTCTCAAAGTCTGGTAGCAACTCATACGTCTTAGCGCCGGAGAAAACGGCGAATGGATCGGCGATGATCGCCAATGATCCGCACCTTGGATTGCTGTTGCCCAATTTGTGGCTGCTCGCAGGTGTGAAGTCGCCGAGCTATCACACGGTGGGTATGATGGCGCCAGGCCTGCCTATCTTTGCGCTCGGTCGTAACCCAGACATTGCTTGGGGTGGCACAAACTTACATGGGGCCAACAGCGATCTCATTGACGTTTCCGACTTGCCCAAGAGTTCGTTTTCGAGCTGGGAAGAAACGCTCAAAGTTCGATTGTGGACGGACGAGCGGGTCACCGTGCGCATGAGTTCCTTCGGGCCGGTTCTCTCGGATGGTCCGATGTTTGAAGGAGTTGAAGGAGATTTTGCGGTTAAGTGGATCGGGCACGAGCCGAGTGACGAGATCGGGTCTATGCTTTCGGTCGCTAAGGCAAAGAGCTGGGAAGAGTTTCGCGCTTCGTTTTCGACCTTCGCTTTGCCGGCTCAAAACATGCTTTATGCAGATGCAGAAGGCAATATTGGTCAGCTGATCGCCACGCAACTGCCCAATCGGGATCCCAACAAGGACTATGATCTCATTCGCAAACCAAAAGATGTGGCGCGTGATTGGCAACGCATTGTGACGGCTGAAGCGCTTCCCAATGTTTACAATCCGGCAGCGGGGTTCCTCGCGTCCTCCAACAATCGCCCCACAGACAGCTCTGATGTTCTGCTTGGATATTTCTTTGGAGCGCCGGACCGGGTTGAGCGTCTGCAATCTGTCTTGAGCCAAGCCAGCGATGTGACGGTCGATGATCTGTCGTTGCTGCAGCGCGATGTTTACATGATGTCGAGTGTGCGTCTTAGAGACACGCTCTTTGCTCGGCTGGAGACTTCTGGATTTAAGAGCAAGAGTGGTGCGTATGAAGAAATCGCCAAGTGGGATGGCCATTATGATGCGGAGTCTCGCGGGGCGCTCGCGTTTGAATCCTTCTTTGCGCCCTTCGTGCAGGGTGCTTTCACGCTCTCCGGTCGGCGTGAAGAGTTCAAAGCCGTTGAAAGTTCCGGTGCCATCAAGAGCATCACCTTGGAATTGATGGACGACATGGATGATGCCTTGATTAAAGACTTGGCGATAGCGGCCCTGATCAATGCAGACAAGGTCTTGAAGAAGCATAAGACCTGGGGGGATCTGCATCGCCTGGAACTTGCCCATCCCTTCGCGAATTTCCCGCTTGCAGGCAATGAGTTTACCAAGATCAATGTGCCGGTTGGTGGGTCGAGCGAGACCTTGATGAAAACCGCGCACGGGCTGACGACGGATGTGCACACAGCGTTTTATGGCAGCCAATCCAGACATATCTCCGACATGAGCGATTTGGACGAGAACTACTTTGTCCTCACCGGTGGCCAAGACGGTTGGATCAATTCATCGACCTTTGCCGATCAGATCGACCTGTGGCGTGAAGGAAAATATATCCGCTTGCCGCTCAGGCTTGAGACGGTGGAAAAAGAGTTTCCCCGGCGGATGGTATTGAGTGGGGGTTAGGTGTAACCGCTCACTCCTTGGCGATTTCAATATGAATGATGGCGTCTTGGTCAAACTCGGAATCGCGAACAACCCAAATGATGACGTTTAGCCCTTCTTCGAAGACACCTCCGTAAGGCCCAATTATTGCGTAACCAGGGGTCCCATGTTGTGAAAATTGAACATAGTCATCCCCGACGTAGAACAACTCTTGGCAACCGGGCCGTCTGCTGTTGGCCCAGCACCCTGGCCTGTAGGTATTGATCTCCCCTTGTAAGATTTCAAAAGTACCGGCTTTGTAATGTTCATAGAGTTCTTCGTCGAATGTTTCATGTAGTTTGTAGGCACGCGCGATAAATATGCCGCCGATCAAAATGGCGATGCCAGCGATGACGATGGGAGCCTTGAGTTTGAAAATCGCCCACAAATTGAACAAGGCAATAACGAGTCCCATTCCCGCAAAAATCAGCAGTAGATAGTCTGTCGGTCGGGACATGGTCTCAAGATCGTAGACGACTTGATATTCCACGGGCGATTCCTCAACGCATTTTTCTCGCAATTCGAGAATGAGGATAACTTCCGCACGTTGTGTGTCAATGTTGAAGGGGTGATGAAAGATTATCCAAGATGAATTGTGTTGAGCGGAGGCTAGTACCCCTCACCCCGCTCACTTCATTCGCGGACCTCTCCCAAGGGAGAGGTGAAAGTCCCTCTCCTTGGGGAGAGGGTGGTGAGCGAAGGCGAACCGGGTGAGGGGTTTTTCAATCCGCCTTTGCCATCTTCTCGTTGAAGAGACGGACGGCTTCTTTCGGGCCGCCATTAAATCCCCACACACCGTTTGAGACGGCGAGGAAGTCGGCGCCTGCTTTGATCAGTGGTTCGCAATTGTCGGTGGTGATGCCGCCGATGGCGACGCAAGGCACTTCGAAGAGTTCTGACCACCACTTGCAGTATTTCTGCGCTGGCTTCAGACTTCGCTGTCTTTGTGGATGTGGAAAAGAAGGCGCCAAAGGCGACGTAGTCGGCACCGGCTTCGCCTGCTTCCATGGCGAGGTGTCGTGAGTCATGACAGGTGACGCCGACGATGGCGTCTGGTCCGACGATTTTGCGTGCGTCGGCGTAACTTGTGTCCTCTTGGCCCACATGACATCCATCGGCGCCGAGCTCGACGGCTAACTCAGGCGAGTCGTTGATCAAGAAAGCCGCGTCATGGGCGTGGGCAATTGGCATGAGGGTTTGTGCGGCGGCGCGGATTTCGTCGTCGGACGCGTCTTTCAACCGCAACTGAACGCAGGCTATGTCCCCGCCTTGAAAAGCGGCTTCGATCTCATGTGCAAATGCGCCGAGGTCTATCTTCGGCGGTGTGATGAGGTAGAGGCGGCAGGTGCCCGCATCGCCCGACATCAGACTTCAAGCGCCTTCACGCCAGGCAGGTCTTTGCCCTCGAGCCATTCGAGAAAAGCACCGCCGGCGGTCGAGATGTAGCTGAAGTCCTTGGCCGCGCCTGCTTGATTCAGAGCGGCGAGTGTGTCGCCACCTCCGGCAACGGATGTGATGCGACCTGACTTGGTGAGCATGGCCACATGTCTGGCAGCGACGAAAGTGCCGTTATTAAACGGGGGAATCTCAAAAGCCCCCAAAGGGCCATTCCAGACCACGGTCTTGGCCGCTTCGAACTTTATGGCGATCTCGGCCAGCGCTTCGGTGCCAACGTCAAGGATCATGTCGTCTTCGCCAACTGTATCGACGGAGATGGTTTTTGCTGGCGCGTTTTCTTTGAACTCTGCTGCTACCACGACATCGCTTGGCAGGACAATGTCACAGCCCTGTTCTTTAGCGGTGTGAAGGATCTTCAGGGCCGTGTCGACCATGTCATGTTCGCACAGGGACTTGCCAACCGGTTTGCCTTGGGCGGCCAGGAACGTGTTGGCCATGCCGCCACCGATGACAAGGACATCTACTTTGCCAACGAGATTGCCCAGAAGGGCGAGCTTGGTAGAGACCTTTGCACCGCCAACCACGGCAACGACCGGACGTTCCGGCGTGGTCAAGGCTGCGGACAAGGCATTGAGCTCGGCCTCCATGGTTCGCCCGGCATAAGCGGGGAGAATGTTTGCCAATCCTACAGATGTCGCGTGGGCCCGGTGTGAAACCGAGAAGGCATCGTTGATAAAGATGTCGCCGTTCTCTGCCAATGCTTTGGCGAATGCGGCGTCATTCTTTTCTTCGCCTTCGTGGAAGCGGGTGTTTTCCAACAGGACAATGTCGCCGTCGGCCATGGCATTGATGGCCGACTTAGCCCCATCACCGATGCAGGAGCTCGCGAATTTCACATCGCGGTTCACCGATTTTGCAATGGCCGGTGCGATAGGTGCGAGAGACATCTGTGGGTTCGGATTGCCTTTCGGGCGACCGAAGTGAGCAAGCAGGATGACCCGCGCGCCTTTTTCAGAGAGCTCGCGAATGGTTGGTGCGATCCTATCGATCCGCGTGGCGTCGGTGATGACGCCGTCGCGCATGGGAACATTAAGGTCGACACGCACAAGCGCGCGCCGTCCTTTGACATCGACATCATCAAGGGTGCGGTGCGCGCTCATCTTGTCTCCGATACTCGCTTGCGATTTCTCGCCTTACAGGTATTTGGCCATTTCGATGGCGGTATCAGACATGCGCGAGGCAAAGCCCCATTCATTGTCATACCAAGTCAGAATGCGCACGAGCGATCCATCCACCACTTGTGTTTGAGGTGTCGCAAAGGATGACGAATGCGGATCGTGGTTGAAGTCGATGGACACGAGCGGTGCCTCAACGGCTTGCAAGATGCCCTTTAGCTTGCCATTGGCAGCCTCGGTGATGGCACCGTTGATTTCTTCAACGCTTGTGGACTTCGCAGAGTTGAATACCAAGTCGACCACGGAGACATTGGCTGTTGGCACACGGATCGCGGAACCGTCGAGTTTGCCTTGCAGTTCTGGCAAGACGAGGCCGACAGCTTTGGCAGCCCCAGTTGATGTTGGGATCATGGACATGGCGGCGGCCCGGGCTCGGTAGAGATCAGAGTGCATGGTGTCGAGGGTCGGTTGGTCGCCGGTGTAGGCGTGGATCGTCGTCATGTAACCTTTTTCGATGCCAACGGTGTCGTTCAAAACCCAAGCCACAGGTGACAAGCAGTTTGTTGTGCAAGAGGCGTTAGAAACCACAAGGTCATCTGCGCTTAAGGTGTCGTGATTGACGCCGTAGACGATGGTCTTGTCGCTGCCTGAGGCAGGGGCTGAGACGAGGACGCGTTTGGCACCTGCTTCCAAGTGAGCCGAGGCTTTTTCTTTCGACGCAAAAATGCCGGTGCATTCAAAGGCAATGTCGACGCCTAATTCTTTCCAAGGCAATTCTTTTGGATCGCGAATGGCGGAGACCTTCATGGCACCGCGACCGCAATCGATGCTGTCGGTGGATGTTGTCACCTTGGCGGGGAAGCGGCCATGAACTGAATCGTATTGCAACAAGTGTGCGTTGGTCTCAACAGGACCTAAATCGTTGATGGCAACAACTTCGATATCATCGCGGCCACTTTCGACGATGGAGCGAAGAACCAAGCGGCCGATACGTCCAAATCCATTGATTGCTACACGAAGCGTCATTTTAGTTTCTCCTAAGTCTTGGGTCTGGGTTCAATCTTATCTGAGTTCGTTTTTGGCTTTTGCGACGATAGCGTCAACGGTGATGCCAAAGTGTTCGTAAAGGTCTTTGTGAGGGGCGCTGGCGCCGAAGGTCGACATGCCAATGAAGCCCCCATCTTCTCCGACGAGGCGACCCCAGCCTTGAGCGATGCCTGCTTCAATGGCCAAACGCACGGGGCTGTCGCCTGCAACTTCCCGACGTTCTGCCTTTGGTCTTGCGGCGAATTTCTCCATGCAAGGCACCGATACAACACGTGTTGGGATGCTTTCTGCTTGCAATTGTTCGCGGGCTTCGACAGCTAGCGAAACTTCTGAGCCGGTCGCAAACAGAGTTACTTGAGCTGGTCCATCGGCGGGTCTCAGTTCATAGGCGCCTTGGTCGGAGAGGTTGTCGGCGACGTGGGTGGTGCGAAGCGCCGGCAGGCCTTGTCTGGTCAAAGCGATGACAGAAGGCGTGTCTTTCGACTCGAGGGCGGCTTGCCAGCACTCGGCGGTTTCAACCGCGTCGGCTGGTCTAAAGACATTCAGGTTTGGTATGGCGCGCAAGGCTGCCAAGTGTTCGACCGGTTGGTGGGTCGGGCCGTCTTCGCCAAGGCCAATGGAATCGTGGGTCATGACATAGATCACCCGCAGTCCCATGAGGGCTGATAGGCGAATCGAAGGGCGGCAGTAATCGGTGAAGACGAGGAACGTGCCGGAGTAAGGGATAACCCCGCCGTGCAGTGCTAAGCCGTTCATGGCCGCGGCCATGCCGTGCTCGCGAATGCCGTAGTGCAAGAAGCGACCGCCGTAATTGTCGGCGTCTAGGATTTCCATGCCCTGGCTTTTGGTATTGTTGGAGCCGGTTAGGTCGGCAGAACCGCCGACGGTGTCCAAGACAATTTCATTGATGACATTGAGCGCCATTTCACTGGCTTTGCGTGTCGCAGGAGACGGCGCGTCTTCGGCAAGCTGTTTTTTGTAGGCAACGATGGCGTCATCCAAGCCTCCTGGCAGATCACCTGCCACGGCGCGGTCGAAATCGGCAGCTATGTCGGTTGACGCATTTGCTTTGCGTGTTTCCCAAGCTTCGCGCGCCTCTTTTCCGCGACTGCCGGCGGCACGCCACTCAGAGACAATTTCATTTGGCACTTGGAACGGCGCGTGGGGCCAACCGAGCGTTTCGCGGGCGGCGGCGACTTCTTCTTCTCCCAAGGGCGCGCCGTGAGTGGCGGCTGTGCCTTGCTTATTTGGGGCGCCATATCCGATCACCGTCTTACACGCGATCAAGGATGGAGCCTCGGTGCGCTGTGCTGCAAGAATGGCGGCTTCCACGGCTTCTGGATTGTGGCCGTCAACTTTTAGGACATCCCAACCGGAAGCTTGGAATCTTGCCAGTTGATCGGTCGAATCAGAAAGGCTGACAGGCCCGTCGATTGAAATGTCGTTGTCATCGAAGAGGACGATGAGTTTTGAAAGGCGCAAATGCCCGGCAAGCGTGAGCGCTTCTTGGCTGACGCCCTCCATGAGGTCGCCATCTCCGCAAAAGACATACGTGAAGTGATCGACCAGGTCGTCGCCAAAGCGGGCATTCATGAAACGCTCAGCGAGAGCGAAGCCGACGGAGTTGCCAAAGCCTTGACCCAGAGGACCGGTGGTTGTCTCGACGCCCGTCACATGTCCGTATTCTGGGTGACCTGCGGTTTTGGAGCCGAGCTGGCGGAAGTTTTCGATCTCATCCATGGTCATGTCGGCATAACCCAGAAGATGCAGCACCGAATAAAGGAGCATGGACCCGTGGCCGCCGGAGAGGATAAAGCGGTCCCGGTCCGGCCAATTTGGGTCTGCGGCATCGAACTTGAGAATCTTGGTGAAAAGGACGGTTGCGACATCCGCCATCCCCATGGGGAGGCCAGGGTGGCCGCTTTTTGCCTTTTGTACGGCGTCCATCGACAATGCGCGGATCGCGTTGGCCATATCTTTGTGGGAAACTTCCGTCGTCTCGCTGGTCATTGCGGTCATGTATGATCCATTTACCTACGGCGTCGGAGGGACGCCGGATTGTCCGTGTTCGTGACACGTCTCATGACGTTTTTTGGTCTTGGCGATGCCGACATTCTCTAGGGAAGACAAAGGAATCAGCGGCATCTTAGGTGGCGACTCACTGGACGGAGATTTGGCCCGAAAAGTCGGCGCATTAATGCCGTCAGGGGCACGGTCCGTCAAGGATTCATCTGTCACATCTGGGGGCAGATCTGTAATATTCGGTTGAAGTCGTCAACGGCGCTTCGCCCCTAGCATTTCCTTTGGAAAAATCGTAAAAGGGCGAGCAAAGCTGGGCGATCCAGACAGTGTGAGGGACAATGACGAAGCTCGATACATCGATGGAGCGATTTTTTCAGGCGCTGGACAAACTTGAGTCCGCGGCAGAGCGCCGTAAGGGCGACGATGTGAGTGCGGAACAGGCGCAGCGCGAGCTGGTCGCCTTGAAGGAAGACCGCGCCAGATTGGTGAGCGAGTTGGAAAAAGCAAAGATTCACAACCAAGCGCTTGAGGACGTAACCGACGAGGTTTCTGAGCGACTGGATGGAGCCATCACCGAAATTCAAGGGGCGCTTGAAGGTTAGCCCGGTCATTGTTATCCGCATTTCCGGACGGAAAACCGGTATCCACTTTTCCTGGAAATGCTCTATCGGAGGCGGCACAAGGCCATGAGCCAAATTACACTCGAAATGAATGGGCGGAGCTACACGATCGCCTGCGACGACGGTGAGGAAGAGCATCTCACGGAGCTTGCTGAGTATTTATCAAAGCACGTGACAGAGCTTGCCGAATCGATTGGACAGGTTGGTGATACGCGACTTATTCTTATGGCAGGCCTGGTGTTGGCTGATGAGTTGGCTGAATCTCTGTCCAGAATTGATGAGCTGGAAGTCTCGATTGCCCGCCTGAAACAAACCCACAACGCGCAAGCTGATGGCACCGAAGCCGCGGGCGAGGTGTTGGCTGAACTTCTCGATAAGGCGACGCAGCGTGTGGAAGAGATTGCTGTGCGGTTCGAGAACGCCTAACATCCATTAAAGTGTGGGGCTGCCCTTCGCGTTAGGGAGCCCAATCCCTGAGGCCTTAAAATTCTCAACGGGAGCTGTCCCTGGTTAGGGCCGTGGCCTTTTTCATACGGCGCCCACCTGCATTTGCAGGCCCATGAGGATTACCCGCTGCCGACGGTTGTGGCGGCCCCACCTTGATACGACGTTTAGGACATTTGGTTTCCATGCGCCCAATGAACGATGCACATGCCTCGAAGGCCATTGTACGGCGTAAGCTGTTGACCGTACGGGATGCGCTTTCAAAACCTGATCTCGATAAATGGTCCGCAAAAATTGCCGCCCAATTGCTTACTTCTGTTCCGTATCAAGATCATCAGGTTTTTTCAGGATATTGGCCGATCGGCAATGAGGTTGATGTTCGACCCCTCATGACAATGCTCAACGACAAAGGGCTTCATGGTTCTTTGCCGGTTGTGGTTGGTGAAGCGGAGCCTTTGGGTTTTTGCACTTGGTCGCCCGGTGAGCCCCTGGTTTCAGCAGGCTTTGGCACCAAACAGCCAAAGATCAAAGTTGAAGTGGTGCCCACGCTGATCCTCATGCCTTTGTTAGGGTTTACGAGGTTTGGTGACCGGTTGGGATTTGGCGCAGGCTTTTACGACCGGACCCTCAAAGAGCTGAGATCTGAGCGGGATATTCTGGCTGTGGGGGTTGCATTTTCAGTTCAAGAGCTTCAAGACTTGGCCACCGAGCCACATGACGAAAGGCTTGATTGGATCGTCACCGAAAAGGAAGCGATCAAATTTTGAAACGCTGTCCCCGCGGGTGCGCGGGTTAGATTAGGACAAGTATGCGTCTGTTATTTCTGGGGGATGTGGTTGGCCGCACGGGTCGTACGGCCGTCAACGACAACCTTCCCGGTCTGAGGGATCGGCTCAAAGCCGATTTCGTCATCGTCAATGCCGAAAATGCGGCGGGCGGTTTTGGGATCACCGAAAAGATTTGCAACGAGATTTTCGACGCGGGCGCTGATGTCATCTCGACCGGCAATCATGTTTGGGATCAACGAGAGGCGCTGAGTTTTATTGAACGCCAAGAGCGCGTCCTCCGACCCCTCAATTATCCCGTGGCAACACCGGGTAAGGGATCTGGGTTGTTTGAAGCGCAAAATGGCGCGCAAGTTCTGGTGATGAATGTGATGGGTCGTTTGTTCATGGACCCACTGGACGATCCTTTTGCCGCAATCGAAAAGGAGCTTGCGGCTTGCCCGATGGGCGAAGCTGCCGATGCGGTGGTGATTGATTTCCACGCGGAGGCGTCGTCTGAGAAAATGTCGGCCGGTCACTTTGCTGATGGGCGCGCAAGTTTGGTGGTCGGAACCCACACCCATGTGCCGACCTCGGACGCGCAAGTTCTGCCCGGCGGGACCGCTTATCAGACCGATGCGGGCATGTGTGGTGACTACGATTCTGTTATCGGCATGGAAAAAGATGAAGCGGTTGGCCGTTTCTTGAGGAAATACAGTTCTGGACGACTGACGCCGGCGTCGGGCGAGGCGACTATTTGCGGCCTCTTGGTTGAGACCGGAAGCGACGGTCTTGCCCTGCGGGTGGAGCCGGTTCGTGTGGGCGGACGTCTTTCGGAGCAGATGCCTGAATGGGACTAGACTGTTTCTGGCTTGAATCCTTGGCCAAATGGTGTAGTCAGCAGGCTTAGAACACTGGATATCGTTAGAAAGTGGGTGGTGCCATGGCTGGCCATTCAAAATTCAAAAATATTATGTACCGCAAGGGCGCGCAGGATAAGAAGCGCTCCGCCCAATTCTCGAAGCTCGCCAAGGAAATTACGGTGGCGGCGAAGATGGGCGCGCCGGATCCAACTCAGAATCCGAGATTGCGGCTGGCGATCCAAAACGCCCGTAAAGAAAGCATGCCGAAAGACAATATCGAGCGGGCGATCAAAAAGTCAGAAGCCGGCGACGCTGAAAACTATGAAGAGATGCGCTATGAGGGCTTTGGGCCCGGAGGCATCGGCGTTATTGTTGAAGCACTGACAGACAATAAGAACCGCACCGCCGGTGAAGTTCGGGCCGCTTTTACAAAGCATGGCGGAAACTTGGGCGAATCTGGCAGCGTGTCGTTCATGTTTGATCAACTCGGCGCCATTCATTTCAAGACCGAAGCAGGCGACGGCGACAAAGTGTTTGAGGCCGCCATCGAGGCCGGCGCGGATGACTGCGAGTCTTCAGATGATGGGCATGATATTTTCTGTGCAGCAGGCGATCTTCATGAAGTGAAAGAAGCTCTCGAAGCGGCACTGGAAGAAGCAGAAAGTGCCAAGATTGTTTGGCGCCCGCAAAACTCGATTGAAGTTGGTGAAGACAAGGCGTCAACTCTCCTTAAGTTGTTAGAAGTACTCGAAGACAACGACGATGTTCAAAACGTCTATGCGAATTTTGAAATTTCCGACGAAGTCATGGCAAGCCTGACTTCATAAAGCGAGGCGAAACGGTTGCGACTGATTGGGATTGATCCCGGATTGCGAAAGACCGGATGGGGCGTGATCGAAATTGAAGGATCACGGCTTTCCCATGTTGCAAACGGAACTGTGACCTCGGATGGTTCGCTCTCCTTGGCGGAGCGATTGCTTCAACTCCACGAAGGATTAAGCGACATCGTCTCTGGCTTTGCGCCGGATCAAGCGGCTGTCGAACATACGTTTGTTAATAAAGACCCCAGCTCAACTCTCAAGCTAGGTCAGGCGCGGGCGGTGGCGCTTCTGGTGCCAGCGCAGAAGGGCATGCCGGTTTTTGAATATGCGCCGAATCAGGTGAAGAAAGCGGTCGTTGGGGCGGGACACGCTGGCAAAGAGCAAATTCAAGCCATGGTCGCTATGTTGCTTCCGAAATGCGAGATCACCGGTCCTGATGCGGCGGACGCCTTGGCCATAGCGATTTGCCATGCTCACTCAACCGGTGGGCAGGACAAGATTGCAGAGGCTCTGCTGAAGTCATGAGTGAGAGCGAATCAGGTAGGGTCATGGCTTCAACCCCTCACCCGAAACATCCGAGATGTTTCGACCTCTCCCATGGGAGAGGTTGCTTAGCCTTCTCCTTGGGGAGAAGGAGGGTCCCATTGCAAAGAAATGGGAGGATGAGGGGTACTTGTTATTGCGTTACACTGAAGGTGCTGGAGTGCTGACAGTATGATTGGAAAACTCAAAGGATTGGTAGAGTCGGTCGGTGAGGACTGGGTTCTCATTGATGTTGGCGGCGTGTGCTACGAAGTTTATTGTGCCTCACGCACGCTTGGGAATTTGCCGACGATTGGACAAGCCACAACGCTCGCGATTGAAACTCATGTTCGGGAAGATCAACTCAAGCTTTTCGGATTTGCGTCAGGTGTTGAGAGAGATTGGTTCCGGCTTTTGCAAAGTGTGCAAGGGGTCGGAGCGAAAGTTGCCCTGGCGATCTTGAGTATCTTGTCGACCGACGACCTGGCGAGTGCGGTTGTGTTTCAGGACAAAGCTGCGGTGGGTCGGGCCAGCGGTGTTGGACCAAAACTTGCACAACGCATTGTCAATGAATTGAAAGACAAAGTGCCTTCCGGCGGGCTCGTCATTGAAGGTGGGAAGTCTGCGACCGGAGACGGTGCTGATGGTCCGTCCTCGGAACAACGGGCGCAACTGGATGCCGTGTCGGCTCTCGTCAATCTTGGCTACGGACAAGCTCAAGCCGCAGGCGCGGTGTCTATGGTTCTTGGCCGGGTTGGGAGTGATGCCGTGCTGGACGATTTGATCCGCGAGGGATTGAAGGAACTGGCGGGATAGGGCAGGGTAAGCGTGATGGCAATTTCCTCAGATGATCGATTGATTGATGCGACGGCAGCGCTGGAAGATGGCGCTGAAGCCAGTTTGCGTCCTCAACTGCTCAAGGAATTTGTTGGCCAGCGCCAAGCGCGGGAAAACTTGAGCATTTTCATTGAAGCGGCCAAGCAAAGAGCTGAGGCGCTGGATCACGTTCTCTTTGCGGGCCCGCCTGGCCTTGGAAAGACGACACTGGCGCAGATCGTTGCCCGAGAGCTTGGGGTCAATTTTCGGGCGACTTCTGGCCCGGTGATTGCCAAGGCTGGGGATTTGGCGGCGCTCCTGACAAATCTGCAAGAACGAGACGTCCTGTTCATTGATGAAATCCACCGTTTGAGTCCGGCAGTGGAAGAAATTCTTTATCCGGCCATGGAAGATTTTGAACTTGATCTCATTATCGGTGACGGGCCAGCCGCACGTTCCGTTCGTATCGATCTGGCGCCGTTCACTCTTGTAGGGGCGACCACCCGTTCGGGCATGATCACGACACCCTTGCGTGACAGGTTTGGCATTCCGGTTCGTTTGAATTTCTACGAAGATGATGAGCTTGAGGCTATAGTTGTTCGTGGGGCGAAGGTACTCGGCATTGAATTGAGCGCGGATGGTGCGAAAGAAATCGCCCACCGTTCGAGAGGAACGCCGCGCATTGCAGGTCGGTTGTTGCGGCGGGTGCGTGATTTTGCTTCTGTTGCGGGAGAAGGTGTCATTGATGCGAAAATCGCCGATCAAGCACTCACCCGATTGGAAGTTGATCGGCGAGGTCTTGATGGTTTGGACCACAGATACTTGCGCGCGATTGCCATTGATTTTGGTGGTGGCCCTGTTGGCGTTGAGACATTGGCAGCCGCGCTTAGTGAACCGCGCGATGCCATTGAAGAAATTATTGAGCCCTATCTTATTCAACAAGGATTGCTGCAACGAACACCGCGCGGTCGGTTGTTAACGGGAGCGGCCTTTGCGCATTTGGGCGTTGATATTCCTGTTGGTTACTCTGGATCGCAGCCTGGTCTCTTTGAAGGTGGGGACGAAGACGCATGACAGGTCCCGGCGTTCCCCTCGAACCCAGTGATGTGAACGGGTATTTTGAGGACGGCTTTCACATCCAACCGATCCGTGTCTACTATGAAGACTCAGATGCTTCCGGCATCGTCTACCACGCCAATTACGTGAAATTCGTAGAACGGGGCCGGACCAATTGTCTGCGTCTCTTAGGCGTTCACCACCAGGATCTGTTGGCGCTTGAGGAGCCTTTGGCCTTTGCGGTCACACGAATGACCCTCGAATTTCTGAGCCCGGCACGATTGGACGATACACTCACTGTCCACACACGTTACACAAATGTAACGGGAGCTCGGATATTTGGTTCACAAATCGTTAAGAGGGACGGGGTAGACCTGTTCCGGGCCGAAATCGAGGCGGCCTGTATCAATTTGCAAGGCAAGCCGCGCAGATTGCCGAAATGGGTCCGCGATGCCATGGCGGCGCGTCCCTGAAAGGGCGCCGGAATTGCTGGTTTGCCATGAGATCTTGGCGCAATCGCCCAAGTTTGAACAAAATGGACGACTGAAATGGCCACCGTTTTCTGTTAGAAGAAACGGAAGCGGGGCAATGAGGGGTTTAAGAAAACTATGGAATCGAGCGTTGTAGATGGCGGTTTAGCCTTGGCGGCCGGTGATATGTCGATCTGGTCTTTGTTCGAACGGGCTGGAATCGTTGTCAAAACTGTGATGATCGGCTTGATCATTGCCAGTTTTTGGTCGTGGGCAATCATTATCGATAAATGGATGCGGGTCGGAAATCTGTCCCGCAAAGCCGACAAATTTGAAGATGTTTTTTGGTCTGGAAAGTCGTTGGACGACCTTTATCAGAGCCTGGGGCATAAACCGACACATCCGATGGCTGTGGTGTTCGTCTCCGCTATGCGGGAGTTGCGCCGGTCCTTTGAGAAGCGCAGCGAAAGCAGCAACCAGCTTCTCAATGTGAAAGAGCGGATCGACAAGGTCATGCACGTGACGATCTCACGCGAAATGGCTTCGGTTGAACGCAACCTTGGGTTTCTTGCGACGGTCGGATCTACGGCGCCGTTTGTCGGATTGTTCGGCACGGTGTGGGGCATCATGACCGCGTTCACCTCCATCGCGGCTGCGCAAGACACGTCTATTGCCGTTGTTGCGCCTGGAATTGCGGAGGCCTTGTTTGCGACGGCCCTCGGGCTTTTGGCAGCGATACCGGCCGTGATCTTCTACAACAAGTTCACCGGTGATTTGAACAACTACACCGTTCGGCTTGAAGGTTTTGCGCAAGAGTTCTCGGCAATCTTGTCGCGGCAGTTGGACGAAAGGGGCCTTTGATTTATGGGCATGTCTTTCTCACAAAATTCCGGACGGGGCGCTACACGGAAGCCAATGAGCGAAATTAATGTGACACCTTTTGTGGATGTCATGTTGGTGTTGCTCATCATCTTTATGGTCACCGCCCCCCTCTTGGCAGTTGGTGTTCAAGTCGACCTACCAAAAACCGACGCGGCGCCACTGACGACCAGTGAAGAACCACTAACGGTTTCTATTGATGCCGACGGTCTCATTTATTTGCAGGAGACTGAGATTGATCTTGATAGCCTCGTGCCTCGTCTCTTGGCGATCGCCGAAAACGGTTATGAAGAGAACATCTACGTTCGTGCCGATCATGCGGTGGATTACGGGCAAGTGATGGTTGTTATGGGACGTATCAATTCTGCCGGGTTTGTTCGGCTTGGATTGGTCACGGATACAAATTTCGAAGTGTCCGAGTAAAACAGTAGAACGGTACAAGCGGGCATGCGTCTAGGCATCATCTTTTCAGCCCTACTCCACACGGCAGTGATCCTTGCTGGCATTGTGGTGTTGCCTTCCGCCTGGGAACAGGCGGAAAAATTTGAGATGATTCCTGTCGAATTGTTGACGATTGCGGATTTGACCAATGTCATTGCTCAATCGGAAGAAAAACCGCCGGAAGAAGAAATCGTCGAGCGGCAAAAGGTCGAAGAAAAACCAGTAACTCAACCTCCGCCACCTCAACCTGAACCGGAACCAGAACCGGTAGCACAAGATGAGATGCCGCCACTTCCGGATCCACAAAAAGCAAAAGAGCCGGAACCAAAACCAGAGCCGAAGAAGGTTGAAAACGATTCTTCATTTGCAAAGGCACAACCGCGTCGCAAGCCGAAACCACCGGTCGAGGAAAAGAAAACGGACGAACTTGATTTCGATCAGATAGCCGCCCTTCTGGACAAGACACCGACGGAACCAGAAAAGCCCCAGCCAAAGGAAGAAGATCCTTTGGACGAATTTTTGGCCTCTCTTTCATCAAAGAATAGAAGTTCGGTTGGGCTGGGCAATGATATGACCATGAGCGAAAAAGACGCTCTGCGCCGTCACATCGCAAGATGCTGGCGTGCGCCTGCTGGAGCGGCAAATCCAGAAGAGCTTATAGTTGATCTGAAAATGTTTTTGAACCGAGATGGCACGTTGGCAGGACTACCGGAGGTTATCAGCGTGGGCCGTTCCTCATTTGGCGGCAATACATTCGGCCGCGTTGCTGAGGATGCTGCCAGACGAGCTGTGATGAAATGTGAACCATATGACTTTTTGTCTGACTCCAAGTACGAGTCTTGGAAAGTCGTTACCATGACATTTGATCCGAGTAAGATGATCGGGAAATGAGTCAAAGGAGTAAGATATGATGCGCGTAGAAAAAGGGTCTCGTTGGCCGCTATGGGCGCTTTTGGGTGGGCTTGTTTTCTGGGTTGCTGGTGCTTTGTCTGCGGCTCATGCACAAGAGCCGCTTCATATCACCATCGACCAAGGGCAGGTTGATCCGCTTCCGGTTGCGGTGACGGATTTTATTGGCACGTCGCAGCAGGAGATAACGGTCGGAGCCAATTTGGCTCAGATCATTACCAATAATTTGCAACGGTCCGGTCTCTTCAGACCCATCGATCCGCGGGCCTTTATTGAGCGACCCAGTGACTTCAACGCCATTCCGCGCTTTCAAGATTGGCGGATCATTGACTCCGAAGCCTTGGTGACCGGTCAAGCCGTTGTGCAAGATGATGGCCGTTTGCGGGTGGAGTTTCGTCTTTGGGACGTGTTCCGCGACCAACAATTGGTTGGCAAGCAATATTTTACCACACCTGAGAATGCGCGCCGCGTTGCCCATCTCATTTCAGATGAGATCTATGAGCGTTTGACTGGCGAGTCCGGTTACTTCGACACCAGAGTTGTCTTTGTTCATGAGAGTGGGCCTAAGAATGTACGACGCAAGAGGCTGGCTATCATGGACCAGGACGGTGCCAATCCGACTTTCCTCACTGATGGGTCGCACCTTGTTTTGACACCGCGGTTTAGTCCTTCGTCGCAAGACATCACATATCTCTCATATGTTGGTGGGAAGCCGCGCGTGTTCTTGCTCAATATCGAAACAGGTCAACAAGAGGTGGTTGGCGAGTTTCCAGGCATGACTTATGCGCCACGCTTTTCGCCGGATGGCACCAAAGTCATCATGAGTTTTGCACGGGCGGGTAACTCCGACATTTACGTGATGGACCTTGCCAAGCGCCGCAGCACGCGATTGACCGACCACCCTTCTATCGACACGTCGCCGTCCTATTCGCCGGATGGTCGCTTCGTTACGTTCAATTCAGATCGGTCGGGACGCTCACAGCTTTATGTCATGCGGTCGGATGGAACCGATGTACGCCGCGTTTCTTGGGGGGACGGCAAGTATTCCACGCCGGTTTGGTCGCCGCGAGGGGATCTGATCGCCTTTACCAAAGCCTATCGTGGCAGGTTCTACATTGGGGTGATGCGTCCTGACGGAGATCCCAAAACTGAGCGTCTCTTAAGCGAAAGCTTCTTGGATGAGGGGCCGACTTGGTCGCCGAACGGACGGGTCATTATGTTCTTTCGGCAAACACCGACGCGGACAGATGGGACCGGTGGTTCCGTTCGCCTGTGGTCGGTTGATTTGACAGGGTATAATATTCGGCAAATTCCTACGCCAGGTGAGGCTTCTGATCCGGCATGGTCGCCCTTGATCAAATGAATCACGAGGAGTAAATTTCCGATGGTTCGTATTGACAGAGTGATTCGTTGAACTCTTCTCAAATTGATGCGGCACGACCACAAAAATTCACTCAATCGGGGTGCAGCGATTGAAAAGTTAGGGGGATATGGAAAATTCAGGGGGAAATAGGCACAAAGCTGCCTTTCCCGTTGTGTTTTTCTTCACATTTGGCGGGTATTTTAACCGAGGTTTGCCCGCCTGACAGGGAAAGTCCAAAAGGAGTCTTAAATGAGCTTGGTACGTTACAGCAGATTTATTTCGCTTGCCGCCGGTGCCTTCTTACTAGCAGCTTGCGTAAGTACAGCTCAGCAATCTGACGACACAATGGTCAGCGCTGAGACAGATACAATGGAGGCGCTTCCTGGTAGTCAAGACGACTTCATGAATGCTGTCGGTGCGAGCGGAGATCACGTCTACTTCGCCTATGACCGCTATGACCTCAATTCAGCGTCGCAAGAGACTTTGCGCCGTCAAGCCGCTTGGTTGCAAATGCACGAAGGCGCTCAAATCATGATCGCGGGCAACTGCGACGAGCGTGGAACGCGTGAATACAACCTTGGTCTTGGTGATCGCCGGGCAAATTCGACCCGCGATTTCCTCGTGAGCTTGGGTGTTGACCCAGCGCGTATTTCGTCGATTTCATACGGCAAAGAGAAGCCGGAATGCATTCAGTCGAATGAGACTTGCTGGGGACGGAACCGGAACTCGGTTACGTCAATCACCAATAGCCCAACTTCCTAAGTCACGTTTTTTTGGCTTGATTACAGTCTTTTAATGAGGCGTTCCCGCAATGTGCCGGGACGCCTCATGCATTTTGCGCTAAGCTTCGCCCCAATTTCGGCCCACTCCTGTGGGACATGATTTGGGGGCAAATCTGCCAGTACTAAGAGTTAGGTGAATTGTTATGACTTGCTTGAAATCCAGCCAATCCATATTCGTGGCCATTGTCTTGTGGGGTGCCGTGAGCGTCGCGCCAGCATGGGGGCAAAGTCAGTCGGTCGAAGTGAGTGCGGTGATCGACCGTATCGAGAGCCTTGAGCGCGAACTGCGAGACTTGCAATTGGCGACTTACCAGTCCAGCGGGCAGACCTCTACGGGTGCTTACGATCCTTCGACAGGCGCGGTGCAACCTGCGGCCTCCGGCGATCCGACCATGTCGCGCATTTTGGTTCGGTTGGATCAACTTGAAGGTGAGATCCGTTCCCTGACAGGTCAGATCGAAGAGTTGAATTTCAAAATACAACAAGCCAACCAAGAGATTGCCTCTCTGTCAGAAGATAGCGACTTTCGCTTTCGGGCTCTTGAGACCGGCGATGTGACACCTCGGGTGCAAAGCAGCGATGCCAGCCAACCGGCCCAAGCAGCCCAGCCGCAATTTGAGCAACGCTCATCGCCGACCCCTATTACTGGGGTCACGGGCGATTTCCAAACAGATTACAAATCGGCCTTTAGCCTTCTCAAGAGCAGCGACTTTGAACAAGCCGAAGCTTCGTTCAAACAATTCTTGGCTGAGTATGGGGATACGGAACTTGCCAGCAACGCACAGTATTGGCTGGGGGAGACTTATTATCACCGAAATATGCACCGGGAAGGCGCACAAGCCTTCTTGGACTGCGTTCGCAATTATCCAGACGGCAAGAAGGCAGCGGACTGCATGTTGAAACTCGGCATGTCATTGTCGGCTCTTGGTAAGACACAAGAGGCTTGCACAACGCTGACCGAAGTTCCTCGTCGTTATCCGCGTGCGGCCGACAATATTAAGGCGAAAGCTCAAGAAGAGCGCTCTAAACTCTCCTGCTCTTAAATGGGTTCGCTCTGACGTGAGGTTGCTGGCGTTCGATTGATGCGGACGCTATGGTCCGGCATGAGAAGTGTTTCTACATCTGAATTTTCCGATGCGCTTGAAGCCTTGGACGTTTCGCTGCCCTTGGTTCTTGCTGTATCCGGCGGTCCTGACAGCATTGCTCTCATGCGGTTGGCCGCGCAATGGGCGGACAATCGGTCTGTCCTGCCGCAGATCTATGCTGTGACAGTCGATCATGGGATGCGACCTGAGTCTGTTCACGAAGCGCGGCAGGTCGCCACTTGGGCGGCGCAGGTTGGCATTCAGCATCAGACGCTGTCATGGCAGGGTGAAAAGCCTGAAAGTAATCTGCAGTCGGAAGCGAGAGACGCACGCTATCGATTGTTGTCGCAATATTGTTTGGACAAGGGGTCGACCTGTCTCGCCATTGCGCACCACATGAATGATCAGGCCGAGACCTTCCTGCTCAGACTGGCGAGAGGATCCGGCATCGACGGTCTTGCTGCAGTTCCCAAGACAAGGGAAATCACAGATTGCGATCCGCCTATCCGTCTCATCCGTCCATTATTGTCCTTTTCTCGTGAGCGTTTGCGCGCGACTTTGATGGAGATGGATCAAGGATGGATAGACGATCCAAGCAATGACGACGCGCGTTTCGCGCGCGTGAAAGCTCGGAAACTAAAATCAACTTTTGAAGACCTTGGCCTTACACAGGACCGAATTCTCGCGACCTCGAGCCGGATGGCGCAGGCGCGAGAGGCGCTAGCACATTACCGTGACGATTTGTTTTCACGGGCGGTGCGCGTCTATCCGGCAGGGTATTGCACGCTAGACCGTCACGCACTCTTGGAGGCGCCAAGGGAGGTCGGATTGCGGTGTTTGTCCAAGTGTCTGCGTATTGTGGCCGGTGCCCCTTATGGTCCGCGTTACGAACGCCTGGAGAGACTGTATGCCTCCTTAGGGGAAAGTGAGTTTGCGGGAAAGACACTCCATGGCTGTCAGCTCTCACCACATCAATCGACTACTTTGGTGTACCGGGAGTTTCGCTCTGTTGATGGCAATCATGCAGGGCTGCCGGAAAAAGGCACCGTCTTGTGGGACCGTCGGTTCTGGGTCGGATGGGAAGCGGACGCAAGGTTACATTCTGAATCTGGGAAGACCTGGACGATCCGCGCCGTTGGCGAAAACGGCCTATCGCAGGTCAAGGCTGCGGATAATGGGGAGACGCCTCTGGATGCTCTGCCAAGAGCACTTACATACAGTCTTCCCTCCATTTGGTCGGATGAAGACTTGGTTCTGGTGCCGTTTGGGCTCTTTCGCAATGAGGAGGTTCTACCGATTGACGGACCTGAAATCACGTTTCGTTTACGGGTTGGCGCTTGATTTGGGTTGAAACTGGGGAAAAACCCCAAAATTGTGACGGTTAAGGCTATTTTGACCTCAGCAAATCACAATCTAAACCTAGTAAACCTTTGCGCTTCGCCTATCTCTTTCTATGATGCCGACCGGATCGGCGATGGGTCCCGGGGTGGTCTAGATTTGCACCCCAAGATTGACAAGGCTCTCACAGTCTTGCCCACAGTTTGGACCTTCGCAACTAAAGGAAAGACGTATTTTGAATAATTTTCGCAACATCGCTTTGTGGGTGATCATCGGTATCTTGTTGATCATGCTGTTCAATATGTTCCAGGGCACCGCCCGCGAGGAACAGGTCAAACAAATGGACTACAGCGACTTCCTCGCTGAAGTAGATACGAACAATGTCCAAAACGTCACAATCGATGGTGGGAAGATTACTGGCGAAATAGACAGCGGTCAGAAATTTGTCACCTTTGCCCCAGATGACCCTGGGTTGGTGGCGCGCCTTGAAGCGGCCGGTGTCAAATTTTCAGGTGCACCTGAGGAAACGCAAAGTTTTCTCTCTCAGATCTTTTTCACCTTGCTGCCCATGCTTCTCATTGTTGGTATTTGGATCTTCTTCTTAAGACAAATGCAATCGACTGGTGGCAAAGCCATGGGCTTTGGTAAGTCGAAAGCCAAACTTCTGACCGAAGGCCATGGACGTGTGACATTTGAGGACGTTGCGGGCATTGATGAAGCGAAAGAAGAGCTGCAAGAGATCGTTGAGTTCTTGCGTGACCCCCACAAATACCAAAGGCTCGGTGGCAAGATCCCGAAAGGGGCGTTGTTGATTGGTCCTCCAGGTACTGGTAAGACGCTTTTGGCGCGCGCTATTGCCGGTGAAGCCAATGTGCCGTTCTTTACGATTTCCGGGTCTGATTTCGTTGAGATGTTTGTCGGCGTTGGCGCAAGCCGCGTTCGAGACATGTTCGAGCAAGCCAAAAAGAATGCGCCATGCATCGTCTTCGTCGATGAGATTGATGCCGTCGGCCGTCACCGTGGCGCTGGTCTCGGTGGTGGTAATGATGAGCGTGAACAGACCCTCAATCAACTGCTTGTCGAGATGGATGGATTTGAATCCAATGAAGGTGTCATTCTCATTGCGGCAACCAATCGACCTGACGTTCTAGACCCGGCTCTGTTGAGGCCTGGTCGGTTTGACCGTCAAGTCGTGGTGCCCAACCCAGATATTATCGGACGCGAAAAGATCCTGCGTGTCCACATGCGCAAGGTGCCGATCGCACCAGACGTCAATACACGTGTTGTGGCGCGGTCGACGCCTGGCTTCTCTGGGGCTGACCTTGCAAATCTTGTCAATGAGGCAGCGCTCTTAGCAGCAAGGCGGGGCAAGCGTCTAGTGACTATGTCTGATTTTGAGGACGCTAAGGATAAGGTCATGATGGGGGCAGAGCGTCGCTCCATGGTCATGACAGAGGACGAAAAGAAACTCACCGCCTATCACGAAGCAGGTCATGCTTTGGTCGCACTCAATGTTGAAGGCGCCCACCCCATTCACAAAGCGACGATCATTCCACGTGGGCAAGCGCTCGGTATGGTGATGCGTTTACCGGAACATGACCAATTATCGATGAACCGGCAGCAAATGCATTCTGATCTTGCGATTATGATGGGGGGTCGTGTCGCTGAAGAAGTTTCTTTTGGGCGTGACATGGTAACGTCCGGTGCCTCCTCGGATATCACACAGGCAACCCACCTGGCCCGCGCTATGGTGACACGCTGGGGTATGTCGGATGAGCTTGGACCTTTAGCCTATGGCGAAAACCAGGAAGAGGTCTTCCTTGGTCACTCGGTCGCGCGTCACGAAAATATCTCGCCCGATACGGCAGAGAAGATTGACCGCGAAATTCGTCGATACGTCGAAGAAGGCTACGACGAGGCCAAGAACATCATCACGACAAAAAAGGGCGATCTTGAAATCATTGCTCAAGGACTTCTCGAGTATGAGACGCTCTCCGGTGATGAGCTCATTGGCCTCTTGGAGGGCACTGCGCCGACCCGTGAATCTGATGACAATCTTGATGACGTAAAAGCCCCGACCAGTTCGGTTCCCCCAGGAGGTCGGACTGTCGGTGATTTGGGTGGCGCTGATCCAGAACCGCAGCCAACCTAGGGCGTGTGCATAAATATAGGCATTGAGGGGGCTTCGTGATATCAGAAGCCCCCTTTTTCTTGGATGGACGGGCATGGGCAAGCGCTATTTCATTCCTAACAAACCGGTCACAGGCGATGAAGCTCGTCGTTTGATTGAGCGAAGTGACGCGCGTCCACTTGCAGGTGGTCGAATAGCGTTTTCTGAGATTGAGGTGATCACACGAGAGGGTCATCGTTCACGGTCAACACCAACGGAACTTGCGGATGATCCTGACGGCGTCCGCGTGCTTGACCTTCTCTCGCGACCACGTCCAACCATTTGCGGCATGGACATGTCGCGCCCAAACATCATGGGGATCCTCAATGTGACCCCGGATTCTTTTTCTGATGGCGGCGAACTTGTCGATGTCAAAGACGCCCTTGCGCGCGCTTCTGCAATGGCTTTTTCCGGCGCGGATGTTTGGGATGTGGGTGGTGAGTCGACAAGACCAAGGTCTGATCTTGTAAAGGAAAGTGAAGAGCTCGAAAGGGTACTTCCCGTGATAAAAAGTTTGTCGGCTCACGGCGCTCTCCCCATTTCGATTGATAGTCGAAAGCCAAACGTCTTTGAAGCAGCCATCGATGCTGGCGCTGCTATGATCAATGACGTGTCTGCTCTTACCTTTGATGACCGGTCTCTTTCGGTGGCTGCGCAAAGCGATTACCCAGTGCTTCTCATGCATGCGCAAGGCGATCCAGAAACCATGCAAGTTGAGCCGGTTTACGATCACGTCTCCTTGGATGTTTTTGACTTTTTGGAAGAACGGATCGCGGCTTGTGAAAAGGCTGGTATCGACCGCGACCGATTGCTGGTTGATCCGGGAATTGGTTTTGGCAAAACGCTGGACCATAATCTTCAACTGTTACGCGACATACGCCTTTTTCACGGTCTTGGATGTCCGATTGTCCTTGGAACGTCACGAAAAAGCTTTATTGCAAAACTAGGAAGTGGCGAACCTGCAGATCAAAGACTGGGAGGTTCGATTGCAACTGTTCTTGATGCGGCGCGTCAAGGGGTTCAGGTCTTTCGAGTTCATGATGTTCTGGAAACTCGGCAAGCCCTAAGTGTTTGGGAAGCCATGACATTTGGATGAGATCGGGGTTGGACTTTAAAGGGATCAGTTACTGTTCTAGTCTAAGATCTGCTTCGAAAATTGGGACCGTGCACAACGCCGGATTATGAAAAGAAGCGTATGAGTAAGAATTCAGACAAACTATTTGGAACTGACGGGATTCGCGGAACGGCAAATGAAGCGCCGATGAACGCTGAGATTGCCCTCAAAGTTGGTATGGCGGCGGGAAAGATATTCACCCGAGGGGAACATCGGCACCGGGTCGTGATCGGTAAGGATACGAGACTATCCGGTTATATGATTGAGCCCGCCTTGGTGGCTGGGTTCACATCCGTGGGCATGGACGTTTTTCTCTTTGGGCCTTTGCCGACGCCCGCGGTTGCGATGCTCACACGCTCCTTGCGCGCCGACATGGGTGTGATGATCTCAGCGTCACACAATAGTTTTGAAGACAATGGTTTGAAGCTCTTTGGACCGGATGGTTATAAGCTTTCCGACAAGGTGGAAGCTGAAATTGAAGGGCTGGTCGAAACCGGCTTGGAGACATCGCTGGCTGCACCGGACTTGCTTGGCCGCGCGAAACGTATAGAAGACGCTCAGGCGCGGTACATCGAATTTGTCAAAGCGACCTTCCCACGGCAGTTGCGGCTTGAAGGCCTTAAGATCGTCATCGATTGTGCACATGGTGCGGCTTACAAGGTTGCGCCAGCGGTCTTGTGGGAGCTTGGCGCAGAGGTTATTCCAATTGGCGTTTCCCCGAACGGTTTCAACATAAACAAAGGGTGCGGGTCGACCTCCACTGAGCGGATGTGCGAGACCGTACGCGCGGAAGGCGCCCATGTTGGCATTGCGTTGGACGGTGATGCGGACCGGGTAATGATTGCGGATGAGAACGGCCGATTGATCAATGGTGATCAGCTCATGGGCTTGGTGGCACGTTCTTGGGCGGAAGCCGATCGCCTCTCAGCTGGTGGTATTGTCGCGACGGTCATGTCCAATTTGGGCCTTGAGAAGTATTTGGAGAGACTTGGCCTCGATATGGTTCGGACCAAGGTCGGTGATCGTTATGTTGTCGAACACATGCGTCAGCACGGCTTTAACGTTGGTGGCGAACAGTCCGGTCATATTGTTTTGAGTGATTTCTCGACCACCGGTGATGGTTTGATTGCGGCTCTTCAAGTCCTCGCTGTCATTATGAGAGAAAGTAAACCGGTCAGTGAAGTCTGCCACTTGTTTGAGCCTTATCCTCAAATCTTAGAGAATGTGCGGTTCAACAAGAAGGCGGGTTCTCCGCTTGACAGCGAGCAGGTCAAGAAGGCGATCCTTGCCGGCGAGAGCAAACTGGAGAAGACAGGTCGATTGGTGATCCGTCCGTCCGGAACGGAACCTTTGATCCGCGTGATGGGCGAAGGGGAAGACGATCAACTTGTGAAAGCGGTAGTCGGCGACATTTGCGATGCGGTCAAGCAAGTTGCGCAATAACGCTCTGTTGCAATTTCCTATCGATCTCTATTGACTGTCGGTCATGACAGTTCGTGTTTTGACCATTGCGGGTTCTGATTCAGGTGGTGGCGCTGGAATTCAGGCAGACTTGAAGACAATCTCGCAACTTGGTGGGTATGGAGCGGCCGCTATCACAGCGTTGACTGCCCAAAACACATTGGGCGTTCAAGACATTCTGGCCGTTCCGCCTGAGTTCGTCACGAGGCAGATCCACTCGGTTCTCAGCGACATAGGTGCAGATGCGATAAAGACAGGCATGCTAGGCGAGGCGGAGACTATCAGGGCGGTTGCGGGTTCCCTTGATGAGTTGGCAGAAGATGCATCGCTCGTGGTCGATCCGGTGATGGTTGCGAGCGATGGCACACGCCTGCTCAAAGATGACGCTGTAGAGCGCCTTCGCAAAGATCTCATTCCCTTGGCAGATGTTGTGACCCCAAATATTCCCGAGGCCGAAGTCTTGGTCGAACAAGAGATCTCATCCATCGCGGATATGAAAAGGGCTGGAGCGGCCATCTTGGCATTTGGATGTTCGGCGGTCTTGGTCAAAGGAGGGCATTTAAAAGGCGACGAGTTGCATGATGTTCTTATGACGCACGAATCGGTCGAAGTGATGTCGGCGCCACGTATCAAATCGACAAACACTCATGGGACCGGATGCACGTTGGCAGCCGCGCTGGCCACTGGACTTGGCAGTGGCATGGCACTTCGCGATGCGGTGCAGCTTGCGCGGGACTTTGTTCGTGAAGCGATGTTGCACGCGGAACCCATAGGAAGTGGAACGGGACCGTTAAATCATCAGTTTCAAATGATGGAACCAATTGACGAATAAGCTATTCGATGGTGGGTCGGCGTCTTTGACTGACCGCTATTCCCGAAAGCAAAACGACCAAAGCGACCAGCGCATTCCAGCTTGGAATTTCATTCGCAAAGAAGAAGCCAACTGCAATTGCGAAGAGCGGTACGAGGTAATTCGCAAGGGAAAGGAAGGTTGGTCCGGCAGATTTCACCAACGCCATGTAAACAACCGTGGCGAAGGCTGTCGTAAAAATACTCAGGAAAAGAAGAGCGGCTATCGTGCCTGGCGGTGGTGGGGGTAGAGATGTCGGTGGCCCGTCTACGATCAGAGCGATGGGTGTGATGAGGACTGCCGCGAGCGGGAGAACGCATGCTGCAACTACAATTGGGGATGTTGGCGGCACATTCCGGGCAAGCACGTTGTTGGCGGCATAGAGAAGGGCGCTACAGGCAACAGCGAGTTGGAAGATGAGTGCTGTATCTTGTTGGGTCACGACCGCCCAAGCGTCGGGGCCAAACAGAATGACCATTCCGAGAAACCCGAGACTGAAACCGCTCACCGTCCAGGATGTGAGTTTTTCATCGGCAACAAAGATGTGTGCCAGCAAGAGCGTGGCGAGTGGGTTCACCGACATCAAGATGCCGCCCAAGGAACTGTCGATGTGGCGCATGCCCCAAAACGAAGTCGTGAAAGGTAAGGCGTTTCCGATGATCGCAAGGAAGAAGAAGTAGATCCAGACTTTTGCAATGCGGCCTGATCCTTCTCTTAGGGATGGTAGCTTATGCCCTAGTGCAATTGCCAAAACCAACATGAAAAGCCCGGCAATCCAAAGACGCAACATGACGGCGGTCAGAGGTGGGATGGCGGACCCTACTTGCTTGATCAAAATGAACGAAGATCCAAAAAGGACGACAAGTGTTGCCAGCAATACCCAGTCGTACAATTTCGGATGTGACTTCATTCTTTGCCTGGCCAATGTGGCGCCGAATCAGCGCTTCACAAGGTTTTGTTTTGCGGGTTGGGCTGCTCAGATGTGCGGCACGCTACCGCAGTTCCCCGCGTTTGGTAAGTGCGCGTCGCCCCAGGGGTTGCCGTGAGGAGGCTCGATTTACCATGTGGCTGAAATCTGGGTTGACGCTTTTGGGTTCGGCCCGTATACGGGCTGTGGGCCACGCCCCCCCAACGGGGTGCAACTATTCTGGAAGGAATAGCCTAAAATGACTGAAGTACAAGAGCCGTCGGTGCGTCCGGCGCGCCCGTACTTCTCCTCAGGACCGTGTGCGAAACGGCCGGGGTGGAGTTTGGAAGCCTTAAGCGATGCCGCGCTTGGGCGATCTCATCGGGCAAAACTCGGCAAATCCAAGCTCAAAGAAGCGATTGACCGAACGCGCGCGATTCTGTGCATTCCAGACGCGTATCGTATCGGCATTGTGCCTGCCTCTGATACCGGGGCCGTCGAAATGGCCCTGTGGTCGATGCTTGGCGCGCGCGGGGTCGACATGTTGGCGTGGGAGAGCTTCGGTTCTGGCTGGGTCACCGATGTTGTCAAACAGTTGCAACTTAGCGATGTCCGCAAACTTGAGGCTAACTACGGCCAATTGCCAGATCTTGGACAAGTCGATTTCTCGCGAGACGTGGTGTTCACCTGGAATGGAACGACATCAGGTGTCCGTGTGCCGGATGGCGAGTGGATTTCTGATGCGCGGGAGGGACTCACGATTTGTGATGCGACTTCGGCCGCTTTTGCCCAGGATCTGCCTTGGGACAAGCTCGATGTGACGACTTACTCCTGGCAGAAGGTGATGGGCGGTGAGGCGGCGCACGGGATGCTGATCTTGAGCCCGCGCGCGGTCGAACGCCTGGAAACGTTTGCGCCGGACCGTCCGCTGCCAAAGCTCTTTCGCTTGACGAAAGGCGGCAAGCTGATCGAGGGAGTATTTGAAGGGGCGACCATCAATACGCCGTCGATGCTCTGTGTTGAGGACTACCTGGACACGCTAAAATGGGGCGAATCGGTTGGCGGTCTTGGGGGGCTTCGGGCTCGGGCCGATGAGAATTTCAATGTCGTCAATCAATGGGTTGAGAAAACCGAATGGGTTTCGTTCTTGGCGGACGTGCCGGAACAGCGGTCCAACACCTCTGTGTGTTTGAAGATCGTGGACCCTTGGTTTGAAACCCTTTCAAGTGAAGCGCAATCCAAAATACCGAAAGATTTGGCGGGACTTCTCGATGAGAGAGGAGTGGCCCTTGATATTGGCGGGTATCGCGACGCACCGCCGGGTTTGCGCATTTGGACTGGCGCCACGATTGAATGCACCGATCTTGAGGCGTTGATGCCCTGGCTCGATTGGGCTTATGCGACGGTCCGTTTTCGCAACTCACAATAGTTTTCTCATACCAGCTTGAATTCACACAGAAGGTACGGTTTGACATGCCTAAAGTTCTCATATCCGACAAGATGAGCCCGCGCGCTGCAGATATTTTTACCGAGCGCGGCATTGAAGTTGATCAAAAGGTTGGTCTGTCCCCTGCAGAATTGAAAGAAATTATTGGCGACTATGACGGCCTGGCGGTTCGCTCTGCCACCAAAGCCACGAAAGAGATCATTGATGCGGCGACGAACCTCAAAGTGATTGGTCGAGCGGGAATTGGGGTCGACAATATCGACATTGAGGCAGCGACAGCTCACGGCGTGGTTGTGATGAACACACCATTTGGCAATTCGATTACGACGGCGGAACACGCCATCGCTATGATGTTCGCGTTGGCACGGCAGATCCCGCAAGCCAATGAGACCACGCACAATGGGGCGTGGGCAAAATCCAAATATATGGGGGTCGAACTGACCGGTAAGACGCTCGGCGTCATTGGCTGTGGCAATATTGGCGGCATCGTTGCGACGCGGGGGCTGGGCCTTAAGATGCGGGTGTTGGCCTATGACCCATTCTTAACGCCGGAACGGGCATTGGAACTTGGGGTCAACAAAGTCGAGCTCGATGTCCTTCTCGCAAAGTCGGACTTCATCACGTTGCACACACCCTTGACCGACAAGACCCGTAACATCATCGATGCGGAAGCGATTTCAATGACTAAAAAGGGTGTTCGAATCATCAATTGTGCCCGTGGTGGCTTGGTGGTGGAGAAGGATCTCAAGACCGCGCTTGAAAGCGGCCATGTGGCAGGTGCGGCGCTTGATGTGTTTGAAGTAGAACCGGCGAAAGAAAATCCGCTTTTTGGCATGGATAATGTTATTGCGACGCCGCATTTGGGCGCTTCGACAGCTGAAGCCCAGGAGAACGTGGCCTTGCAAGTTGCGGAGCAACTTTCTGACTATTTGCTGACGGGGGCGGTGACGAATGCCATCAACATGCCGTCGGTCTCCGCAGAAGAAGGCTCAAAATTGCAGCCTTGGGTTAAGCTCGCTGAGCTGCTCGGATTGTTTGCGGGGCAGATCACCGAATCTGGCATTGAACAGATCCAAGTTGAATTCGAAGGAACGGTTGCGGAGATGAACACGCAACCCCTCATTGCGGCGGCTCTTGTTGGCGTGTTGAAACCGTTGCTCACCGACGTCAACATTGTGAGTGCTCCTGCCCAAGCCAAAGCACGTGGCATCTCGATCAGTGAAACCAAACGTAGTCAGCAAGGGGCCTATGAGAGTTACATTCGCCTCTCGTTGGTGACCGAGCGGCAAAAACGCTCTGTGGCGGGGACTATTTTCTCCGACGGGAAACCGCGATTGATCCAGGTGAAGGGCATCAATATTGATGCGGAATTTGGGCCGCATATGCTTTATGTGGAAAATGACGACAAGCCCGGCTTTATCGGCGCTATCGGCAATCTGCTCGGGGAGAACGAGTACAATATTGCGACCTTCAACTTGGGCCGCGCAACCCAAGGGGGGGATGCGGTCTCCTTGGTGGAAGTGGACCAAAAAGTGGATGATTCCTTGATTGGAAAAGCCTTGGCATTGTCGTGGGTCAACATGGCAAAGCCCTTGAGTTTCTAAAACAAAGCGCTTACAAGAGCCTGCAAAGCCGGTACGCCTTTGCGTGCCGGTTTTTTCGTGCCTGAAAGGCAAGTTCAAGACAATTGCAGGACCAAACATCGATGGGAAATGTCGCAGTAATTGGCGCCCAATGGGGCGACGAAGGCAAGGGAAAGATTGTCGATTGGTTGTCGGAACGGGCCGATGTGGTGGTTCGCTTTCAGGGCGGTCACAATGCAGGGCATACGCTGGTTATTGACGGCAAGGTCTTCAAGCTGAGTCTGCTTCCCTCAGGCATTGTGCGGCCAGAAAAGGTCTCTGTCATTGGCAATGGGGTGGTGGTTGACCCTTGGGCCCTGATTGCGGAAATCGACAAGTTGCGCGATCAGGGTGTTGCGATTTCCAACAAGAATCTCAAGATCGCAGACAATGCGACGCTCATTCTGCCGGTCCATCAGGAAGTCGATGTGATGCGCGAATCGAGTAATTCAATTCGCAAGATCGGAACCACCAAGCGGGGCATCGGCCCGGCTTACGAAGACAAAGTTGGACGCCGTGCTCTACGCGTGGTCGATCTGGCAGATCCAGATACGCTGCATGAGAAAGTTGCGGCCCTTCTTGATTTTCACAATGCGCTCAGGCGCGGTCACGGACGCGATGAAATCGATGGAGCGGCGTTGGTCGCCAAACTTAAAGAGATTGGCCCGCAAATCCTGCCTTACATGGATTGTGTTTGGAAATACCTCCATGAAGTTCACCGAGACGGTAAACGCATTCTGTTTGAAGGAGCACAAGGCGCACTTCTTGATGTGGACCATGGCACTTATCCTTACGTCACCTCGTCTAACATTGTCTCAGGCCAAGCCTCTACTGGCAGCGGTGTCGCGCCGCGCGAAGTGGGCTATGTGCTCGGCATTACCAAAGCTTATACAACGCGCGTAGGTGAAGGACCTTTCCCGACGGAACAAGAAAACGAGGTTGGTCGGTTGCTCGGCGAACGGGGCAATGAGTTTGGTACGGTCACCGGCCGCTCGCGCCGATGCGGATGGTTTGATGCGGTGTTGGTGCGACAAACGTGTGTCACCGGCGGTATTGATGGGATCGCGCTAACCAAGCTTGATGTGCTGGACGGCATGGAAGAGATCAAGATTGCGACCAGCTACCGGCTGGACGGTGAAGAGATCGATCACTTGCCCGCGGGCGCACCGGAGCAGGCGCGGGTTGAGCCGGTTTATGAGAGTTTTGAAGGGTGGCAGGAATCAACGAAGGGTGCGCGGTCTTGGGCTGATCTTCCAGCCCAGGCGGTGAAGTATGTGCGGCGCATTGAAGAGTTGATCGACGCTCCGGTGGCCTCTGTTTCCACATCGCCGGAACGGGAAGACACCATCCTCGTCAAAGATCCGTTTCAATCCTAATCTTGATCTACCCCTACTTCGGTGCCTTCGCTAAATCTTCGCGCACGGTGCGGCTTGCCATCCAGTAATGAAAAACGCACCAGACGTTGAAGATGCACACGATGATGATCAATGAATAGCGGATGGATTGAACTCCGTACTCTGGTTGCAGCAAGTCGCTGACCCATCCCACCACAAGTGGCCCAAGCCCCAGACCGATGATGTTCAATACGAAGAACAACACGGCTGAGGACATGGCGCGCATGCGTAAACCAACCAGGCTGTGAGCAAGGGCGAGGTTGGGCGCCAGGAACATGGAGAAGGTGAGGGACGTGACAAAGGTGAGGCTCAAGGCGACCGTCGCGTAAGGCACGTTGTAGACGATCATTGAGAAGGGCAGAGTGCCGATGGTGGAAAGCGCTGGGACCCAGAGATACCAGCGAGCGTCCCGAACCATGAGTTTGTCTGTAAGGTAGCCGCCAAAGAATGTGCCGATGGCGCCGAAGATTCCAGCGGCCGCCAACCATGTCGCGACCAGTCCGATTTCAAGTTCGTGCACGCGGACAAAGAATGAGGGGGCGAAATTTGCAGCGCCATATCCGATAAACGAATGAAGGCCGCTGGCGACGGCCATGTGACGAAAGCTCGGGCGCGTCCAAAGCACTTTAGCGACTTCGAGCATGGAGGGGCTGTCGTCGACCTCTTTGACCTTCTCCGCATATCCGCGGGGTGGCTCGTGAACGGTGAAACGCAAGAGGACGGCATAGGCAATGCCGGGAATTCCGACGACAAAGAAGGCGATGCGCCAATCCATGTATTGGGCGATCCACCCGCCTGCAAGCAACCCGATTAGTCCGCCAAAGTTGATGCATGTGGAATAAACCGAGAGGGCGGTTGCGCGCTCCTTCTTGCCGAAGATGTCGGAGATCATAGAGTGGGCGGGCGGGCTGCCGCCAGCCTCACCCACGGCCACGCCAATTCTTGCGAGGATGAGGTGGGTGTAGGTTTGGGCCAGACCGGCAAAAGCCGTCATGGCGCTCCAAACCGTGAGGGCGACCGTGACGATGTTGCGTCTGTTGCCTCTGTCGGCGACGCGCGCAATGGGAATGCCCGCAAAGACATAGACAACCGCGAAGGCGAACCCGGACAGCAGTCCGAGTTGGGCGTCTGAGAGCCCCATATCGTTTTTGATGGGCTCTTGCAGGATGACTAGGATTTGGCGATCGATGAAGTTGAAAGTATAGACGCCGGTGAGAACAGCCAGCACGTACCAACGGTACCATGGAGTCTCGAAACGGTGAGCGTGCGGCTCACCGCGGGGCTGTTCTGTGGTCACGCGTATCCTCCTAGGCTTTTGCGGCATTGTTGCCCGGATGGGGAGTGCCCGCAAGCAAAGAGACCGCCCCTGGGGGCGGCCTCAATGTCTGGGTTGTGTCTTAGTGTATCTGGGTTATGCGGCTGGCTTGCTCGACTCTCTCGCTAGGGCGCGCATAGACTTTTGTAATTTTTCGAAAGCCCGCACTTCGATTTGACGAACCCGCTCGCGGCTGACACCGTAAACTTGGCTTAGTTCTTCCAGCGTTGCCGGATCATCTTTCAATCGACGCTCCGCCAAAATGTGCTGTTCGCGTTCGTTCAGCTTTTTCATGGCTTCGGTCAACATGGCGCGGCGCGAGTTTAACTCCTCCTGCTCAGCCAATGTTGTCTCTTGGTCAGCGTTTTCATCTTCCAACCAATCGAGCCATTCGCCATCGGAGTCTGCTTTCAACGGCGCGTTGAGAGAATGGTCATGGGCCGCCAAACGACGGTTCATATTGATTACTTCTGTTTCAGACACATTCAATCGATCTGCGATTTCCTTAACGTTGTCGGGATGCAAATCACCTTCTTCGATCGCTTTGATCTGCCCCTTAACTTTTCGCAAGTTGAAGAAGAGTTTCTTTTGCGCTGCGGTGGTGCCCATTTTTACAAGGCTCCAGGAACGCAAGATGTATTCTTGGATCGATGCGCGGATCCACCACATGGCGTAGGTCGACAAGCGGAAACCTTTTTCCGGCTCGAAGCGTTTTACGGCTTGCATGAGGCCGACATTGCCTTCGGAAACAATCTCATTTGTGGGAAGGCCGTATCCGCGATAGCCCATTGCGATCTTTGCGACGAGGCGCAAGTGACTGGTCACGAGCTGATGGGCGGCATCTGTATCTTCGTGCTCACGCCAAGCTTTGCCCAGCATGTATTCTTGCTCTGGCTCCAGCATGGGAAATTTTCTGATTTCTTGCAGGTAGCCGGAAAGCCCGCCTTCACTCGAAATGCTCGGTAATTGGTTCGCCATAGTCTCCCCTCGTTGCCCGGTGCGGGCCCTGCGCTTTGGCACCCTACACTCGTGAGCCCTACACTGGGCGGGACCAAGGCGCAATTATGCCTCCTCGTTCCCGCCGCAGCTGGTCCTATCATAGATAGGGATGAATTCTGGCGAATTGAAGGGGGAGAGGTGTGATCGATTACCCGGAACGTAAGGCATCGACTAAGCTCTTGAAATCATGCGGATATTCTGCCTCAAATCGACATGCTTCAGGTTTAGTTGGGTGGTCAAAGCCCAATATTCCCGCATGAAGGGCTTGGCGTGGGAAGGCCGTCAGGGCTTCCTTGACTGGTTCTGAGACCGACTTTTTGGCGGACTTCCAGTGTCCGCCATAGAGCGCATCACCGATGAGGGGGTGACCAATGGAGGTCATATGGACCCGGATCTGGTGGGTGCGACCGGTCTCAAGGGAACACTCGACCAGGGACGCAACAGCTTCTGCTGGTGGTCCAAAACGCTCAACCACCTTGTAGTGAGTGACGGCGTGGCGGCCGCCTGATTTGACGATGGCCATCTTCTTTCGATTGCCAGACGACCGACCGATATCACCTTCGATGCGACCTGAGGGCGTGACCACACTTCCCCAGACGACCGCATGGTACTTGCGCACAACGGTGTGTTTGGCAAATTGCTTGGCGAGGGCGTGATGTGCTTTGTCGTTTTTTGCAGCAACCATCAGACCGGTGGTCTCTTTGTCGATGCGGTGGACAATGCCTGGACGGATCACCCCACCAATGCCGGAAAGGCTCTCGCCGCAGTGATGAAGGAGCGCGTTGACCAAAGTACCGTCAGGCGTGCCGGCGCCTGGATGAACCACGAGGCCTGACGGTTTGTTGATCACAATGACATCTTCGTCTTCAAAAATGACGCTCAAGGGGATGTCTTGAGGTAGGGGTATCGCTGCGGTTGGCGGAGGCAGCGTGATCTCAATTCGGTCGGCAGATTTGACCCGGTAGGAGGGGTCCTCTATCGTCGCCCCATTGAGACTGACGGATTTGTTTTGGATCAAAGATTTGATGCGCGTGCGGCTGATGTCGTCCAAACGATCCGCCAATAGAGCGTCAAGACGACGACCGGCTTCGTCTTCCGACGTGTCTACAATATGTGTTTCTGTTTGATGTTCTTCGGCCACAAGCGATCTCCTAAGAGGACTTATGACAAACCCAGACAGTTCCAGCAATGACAATCAACCAAGCGTGCCAGTGGGTCTTAAGATCTTTGTTTATGCGCTCGGCGTGATGATCATCGTTATGCTGATTGTGCTCATCGTCAAAGTGATGAGCAAACCGAATGACGCGGAATTGACCGCGGTGCCTGCAGGTGAGGTTCAAACGGTCTCGGCGGACGGGGTTCTTGAATGGGTTCTTGATGTGCCGGAAGGCGCGCAGGTGAAATCCACCCACATGGAGCGCGGGATCCTGACTGTTGTCGTGACCAGCGATGAGGGCGACGAAGTGTGGCTCATCGATGCCAAGAACCGGATGCTGATTGGGAAAGTGGTTTTGGAGTAGGGCGCTATAGGCAGGCGCTATGGAGGCTGCAAACCAGGCTGAAATACCAGAGGAAGATGCCGAAACCAAGCAGCAGGTAGAAGGGAATTGCCAATATGAGTTTCAGCACGATTGAGATTGGTAACTCTGCAAACCCATAAAGACTTATCAGAAACGTCAATCCCGCAATTGTCTCAAACCAATACTTGAAGTGATAGAATTGTGGGTAAGGCGGGATTGCGTCCAACGTTGCGATTATGAACGGTAGTACAAGTGTTAGAAAAATTGCACGGGCCCAGATCAACGTCGGCGGTTTCTTCGACGATTTCATTTTGGATCAACTCCATGCATCTAGTCTTCTTCTCTCTTGGCAATTGTTTCAAAGAGCGTGACCAGCTGTTTGCGGGTGGCGGGGTCATCGATCTTTGAGAAGGCGCGATTGAGTTCGGTGCCTTCTTCGCTGCCGACAAAGTCGAGCACTTTTTTTGTCACGGAGGGGTCATACTTGGCTTCGTCTTCAGAAAAGGCGCGGGCAGTACCTTCGCCGGTGCCTTCCAACCCATCAAAGAAGAACGAGATCGGAGCCTCAAGGGTTTCAGCGATCATCATGAGTTTGGATGCGCTGATGCGGTTGGCGCCTCGCTCATACTTTTGAATCTGCTGAAAGGTAAGGTCTAAGACTTCTGCCAATTGCTGCTGGGTCATCCGCCGGCTCTTGCGGCGGATCTTGACTTGCCCGCCGACATGGACGTCGATCGGATTGAAACTCATACCGTCGTCTTCCTTTCGCATTTTTCTTGAGATACACCTCTCAAGATCTCGAAAGTACCGCCCCTGTACTGTCTCGTATCGCCTTTAAGTTGTAATAGGTTATCCTTGCGGTTTGAGCAAGGAGGAATGTCCAATATGTAAGCCAGTGTGGATGTTACTTGGTCCAATCAGGAATTCCCGATTAACGGGTGCTTCTCAGACGTACACGCGATGATGTGGGCGAATTTTAACTCACCACTCCGGCCGAAAAATCGTTGTGTTTGAGGGAAATAGCCGATTTTGGGCCACCCGATATTGGCGAATCCCTCTATCATCCCCACATATAGACGTACTCAAACAAATTTTCGACGCACGGTTCGTTCTGGACCGAGCGACATATCGATACACGGAAGGAGACGTTACATGCTCGCCATCTTTGCCATTGTCCTTGTCGTTGTTGCGTTCATTTTCCTCAGTATGGTCAAAGCCGTTCCGCAAGGATCGGAATGGACTGTCGAGAGGTTTGGCCGCTACACCAAGACACTCAAACCCGGTATCAATATCATCGTGCCGATTATTGACCGCGTAGGGTCAAAACTCTCGATGAAGGAAACGGTCCTCGATATTCCAAGCCAAGAAGTGATCACCAAAGACAATGCGACGGTGCGCGCTGACGCGGTAGCGTTTTTTCAAATCGTTGATGCTGCGCAGTCGGCCTATGAGGTGAACGATCTGGAACGCGCGATTACAAACCTGGCTCTGACAAACGTTCGTACAGTGATTGGTGCGATGGAGCTTGACGAAGTGTTGGCCAAGCGTGATGCCATCAATACACGGCTCCTCCATGTTGTCGATGCAGCGACCAATCCTTGGGGTGTGAAAGTCACACGGGTTGAGATTAAGGACCTGGCGCCACCAGCCGACATTACAGATTCAATGGCACGGCAAATGAAAGCCGAGCGCGAGCGTCGTGCTGAAGTCTTGACAGCTGATGGTGAAAAGCAAGCGGCGATCTTGCGCGCGCAAGGCTTGAAAGAATCCGCTATTCTGGAAGCTGAAGGTCGCCGGGAAGCAGCCTTCCGTGATGCCGAAGCCCGGGAACGGGAAGCAGAAGCTGAAGCCAAAGCGACGGAGGTGGTTTCGACGGCCATCGCTAATGGTGAGATGCAAGCCATCAATTACTTTGTGGCGTTGCGCTATGTGGATGCGTTCAAAGAACTTGCGACCGCCCCGAACCAAAAATTCGTGTTGATGCCGATGGAGGCTTCCGGTCTTATTGGCTCGATCGGTGGGATCGGCGAATTGACGCGCTCTGTGTTCGGAGACGGTGGTTCAACTGGTGATGCACGGCAGCCCACAAGTTCAGTTCCTACCAGCCGTTAATTGTCACCTCAATTGAAAGGGGAAAAGCATGGATTTCATGGCTGACGTACAATTCTGGCATTGGCTTATCTTAGGTCTTGTGCTTATCGGGCTCGAAGTGATGGCGCCGTCGACATTCTTGTTGTGGCCTTCGATTTCAGCCTTCCTCGTTGGATTGCTGGTGGCCATCTTTCCGGGCTTTGGGTTTAGTGGCCAGTTGATCATCTTTGCAATTCTGTCCGTCGGGTCGACGGTGGTGTGGCAGATGTACTTCAAAAAGTCGACGGAGGCGACGGACCGCCCCAAACTCAATCGCCGCGCGGCGCAGTATATTGGCCGCAAAGTTGTCTTGCGTGAAGACTTCCAAGATGGCTCAGGATATGTGTCGATCGACGATACTCGTTGGCGGGCAGCTTCTGAAGACGGAAAGAACTACACGACCGGTGTGCGGGTCGAGGTTGTTTCTGCGGAAGGCGTCACGTTGAAAGTCAAAGAGATCGCCGACGCCTAAAAGGCATCTGCTTTGTGAGTTCATAAGGGCGGGTCAGTTGATCCGCCCTTTTGCGACGAAGAACGGATTGGCGAAATCATCAGACGCCTTGCCGTAGAGGAACGGCGATCCATCCAACTGCGTCACATCTCCTCCGGCGGCCGCCAGGACGGCATGACCAGCGGCTGTGTCCCACTCCATAGTGCGGCCATGGCGGGGGTAAATATCGGCCTCTCCTGTGGCGACAAGACAAAACTTGAGTGAGGAACCTGCGGCAACCATGTCCTTGATCTTGTAGTGGTTGAGGTACTCTTCTGTTTTGTGATCACGGTGGGAACGACTGGCCACCGCAATGAGCCCATCGTCTCCAGGTTGGTTGACCTCAATTGATTTTTCTTCCTGGCGTACAAAGTCTTTCACCTCTTGTTCACAAGCACCGCCATCACGATGGCCATAGAAGAGACGCTCCTTAGCCGGGGCATAGACAACGCCTGCGATGGGCTTACCCTTCTCGATAAGCGCAATGTTGACCGTGAACTCACCGTTCTTGTTGATGAATTCCTTTGTGCCGTCCAAGGGATCAACCAAGAAGAAGAGGTCACCTATTTCTGGTTTGTGCCCTTGGCTGAAAGCTTCTTCGGAAATGACCGGAACATCGCTGAAATGATCGGCGAGCGCCTTGAGAATAACTGCTTCTGCGGCTCCATCGGCTTCGGTGACAGGTGAGCGATCATCCTTGGTGGAAATATCAAAATCCCTGCCATAGATCTCCATCATAACCTTCCCGGCATCGATAGAGATTTCCACAAGTGTTTCTGTCAGCTTTGCTAAGTCGACCGTTGGCTCCGTCATGTCTCTTCCCCGCCGCCGGGCTTTGACAGTTCTAGGTCAATGACATCTGCATTGATGGACTGTTTGCCGGCGTGTTCAAAATTTACCGTTATGCGAGTCCCGATGACTGATTGAACTTGGCCCAATCCCCATTCAGGCTTTTCAGGATGGCGAACATAGGTACCAGGCGACAAAAAGTCGAGCATCGACATGCTTTCGATGGAAAAGATCTGCGAATAACAGTATAGCCAGATGATGGTTAATATTTGTTAAGACTTTTTCCGGTAGCGATGGTGGGTCTCGATGGCAATAGGCCTCGTTTCATGCACCAACGGAGGGGATCCCAATTGATGGACATTGCAATGGACGACGTAAAATTGGCGGCTTTGATGTGTTCGAAGGTATGTCACGACCTGATTAGCCCGGTGGGCGCGCTTGGCAATGGCCTTGAGGTCCTTGAAGAGGACGATGACGCGGAAATGCGCCAACATGCGATGTCTCTCATTGAGACAAGTGCGCAGCAGGCGTCCGCTAAGCTCAAGTTTGCGCGTCTTGCCTACGGTGCTTCTGGTTCCGCCGGTGCACAGATCGACCTAAGAGACGCCGAACAAGTGGTTCGGGAACTGCTTGGCGGCGGCAAGATAGAGATTGAATGGCAGGCGCCTGTAGCTACCCTCGACAAAGATGTGGTCAAACTGCTGACCAACCTGACTCATATAGCGTGCGACTGCATTCCGCGCGGGGGTACGCTCAGTGTTGTGGTTCGTGCAGAAGACGGCGCTGGCGACTTCACGATCAAGGCCGAAGGGAAAAAAGCCAAATTGGCTGAAGAGACGCGGGTTGCGCTTGAGTGTCGAGGCAGTGTCGATGATCTTGACGGTCGCACTGTGATCCCGTTTGTGTGCGGGATCTTAGCCAAGTCCAAAGGGGCCAGCGTAAAAATTGAGACCGGCGACGACATGGTTGAGATGTCCTATCGCTTCAAGGCCTAATCTGCAGATGTTTCCTGACTTACGGGCACAAAAAAACCCGGCTCAGTGAGCCGGGTTTTGAGTTTTTGTGGTGTGTGCAGAGGATTATTTCGTCTTGTTTCCGGAAATTACTTAGGCTGCTTCTTCGCCTTCGGCTGGATCGCGCAGCACATAACCACGGCCCCATACGGTCTCGATATAGTGTTGACCGTCCGTGGCCGCAGCCAGCTTCTTGCGCAGTTTGCAGATAAAGACGTCGATAATTTTGAGTTCTGGCTCGTCCATCCCGCCATAAAGGTGGTTGAGGAACATCTCTTTGGTTAGGGTCGTGCCCTTACGCAACGAGAGAAGCTCGAGCATTTGATATTCTTTTCCGGTGAGGTGCACTCGTTGGCCGTCGACCTCTACGGTCTTGGTGTCCAAGTTTACTGTCAGGCGACCGGTGGTGATGATCGACTGCGAATGTCCTTTGGAACGGCGCACAACGGCGTGGATACGTGCAACCAGCTCATCTTTGTGGAATGGCTTGGTCATGTAATCGTCGGCACCGAACCCTAGTCCGCGAACCTTGTTCTCGATGTCTGACATGCCGGACAAGATGAGGATTGGCGTGCCAATCTTTGCGAGACGTAAGGTCTTGAGAACCTCATATCCGCTCATGTCTGGTAAATTCAGGTCGAGCAAGATGATGTCGTAATCATAAAGTTTGCCGAGATCGATCCCCTCTTCCCCAAGATCGGTCGTATAGACGTTGAAACCGTCCGACTTCAGCATCAACTCAATGCTCTGCGCCGTGGCGCTATCGTCTTCAATGAGCAAAACGCGCATCTTTTTTTCTCCGTGACTTTCTAATACCCAGAGGCGCTAGGCGCCGACTTCTCAGGATCGATCATTGATCATGGTTAACCCAGGTACGGAGGCTAGGGTCAAATGCTTAACAAACCTTAATCGCAGATCAGAAAACCTGAGGGAGCCGGTAACAGCTTGTTATTTGAACTTTCCAGAACGTCGCAATTATGGCAGGTTCTCCTCAGCGCATGACCGAAGGAAATCGCAGAATTGCTCGGTTTTTTGGACTTCTCCCAGCCTTCAGAAAAACGAATCAGTTGATTTGTAATTTACCCTAATTATGCCGCATTCGCCAAAGAGAGTTACCAGGCGGGGCTGCGTATGACGTCACACTTGGGTTGTTTGACATGCCAATTTGGAGCCACGGAAGCATCAATACTGACCATAGTGGTGTTTCTGCATTGGACTTGCTACCGGCGTCAGCTTTGGCGCGTTGCGCTATGATGTAAACTGGTTTATCCAGCGCCAGGCTTCTAGCGATTAGAATGGTTACGAGACCCAGGGGAGGGGATATGCCGTCTTTTGATATTGTGTCTAAGACCGATCTTTCAGAGGTCGACAATGCGGTGCAGAACGTCACGCGCGAAATTTCACAGCGTTATGACTTCAAGGGATCCCAAAGCAAGGTCGAGTTGGAGGAAGCGGTCATCACGATTTTTGCCGATGATGACATGAAGCTGCGCCAATTGCATGAAGTGCTGCAAGGACATCTTGCCAGACGAAGTGTAGATGCGGGCGTTTTAGATTATCAGACGCCAGAACAAGCAGCGGGCCAATCTGTTCGGCAGAAGGTGTTAATCAAGCAGGGGATCGACCGTGACCTTGCAAAGAAACTCACTAAGGATATCAAGAGTAAGAAGTTTAAAGTCCAAGTTTCCATTCAAGGTGACGAATTGCGCATTACTGGCAAGAAACGCGACGATCTGCAGGCCGTTATCCAATACGTAAAAGACATGGATGTTGAACAACCATTTCAGTATGTGAATTTTAGAGACTAAAGCATGAATTTTGGTTTGCGTATTTCGGCTCTACTGGGCCGGGTCTTCCTGGGGCTCTATTTCTTTTTGCCAGGTATCATGAAGCTGCAAGATGCTTCAGATGCCGCCGCGCTTATGCTTGACCGGGGAATTCCCTATTCGGATATTTTGTTGCCGATTGCAATAGGTGTTGAAATTAGTGCTGGCCTTGCACTCATCTTGGGGTTTCGTGTGCGCATTGCCGCACTTGCTCTGATTGCATTTACGGTGGCCACAAATATGTTCATTCATAATTTCTGGGCGCTCCCCTCAATTGACTATGCGACAGAGTTCCAGATGTTCACAAAGAACGCCGCGGCTATTGCCGGACTGTTGTTTGTGTTTGGAACCGGCGGTGGCCCTTACCGTCTGAGCCACGAAGGCCGTGATCGAGACTAGATCTGTTGGTCCTCCTACCAGCCGCCGCCGCCACCACCACCACCCCCGCCGCCGGAGAAGCCGCCGCCCCCACTGCCTGACGACGAGCCTGGCGCCGTCGCCGAAGACGCGACCGCCGTTGCAACGGAAGCGCCAATGGCCGAGGCGAAATTGCCATGTCCAACCCTGTTCCAGCGCGAGCCGTGATACCAGGATGGTTGGTACTCACCTGGGTCTTGGCCAGCTCTTGACAGTACGCTTGAGAATTGTTCGCTCCATTCGTTTTCGACGTCGAGAGCCAAAGCGAAAGGAAGGTACTTTTCAAACAACTCCGGGGTCTTGTCCGGTGGGTTCATAGCGTCCAGTCGGTGTTTTTCAGCGGTGGACAAATAGAGTTTGAACCCTTCGATCTCGTCCATCATTTCTCGGCCCAATTTTGTTGGCGCCTTGAGGAGGTAATAAAAGACAGCGTTCGCAATGATAAGGCCGAAGACAGCACCCGTTGTGAGGTAATTGATTTCGCTCGCGAGAAATGTCGCGGTGAACAATTGACCAAAGACGAAAGCGACCGCCATGCCTGTGAGGATAATGGCACTGAACAGGTTGCCAATCGTGCTGCCAAGGCCACGACGCACCGCTTGCCAAGCCCGTCCTGCCTTGAACAAGATCATGGCGACCACAGCGGTCCAACCAGCGAGGAAGAAGGCTGAGCCGGTGGCTTCAGGCGAAGCATTTCGGGAGAGTGCGATGGTTGCGATGATGACGATTGCCGTAATTGCCAGCCCCATGAAGAAGTAGGCTCGGTTGGTCACAAAATACTTTGTTTCGTATTCTCCCTGGAGGCTTTCCCGGAAACCGGTGATGGCGTTTCCGATTTCGACATGGTTCTCGTTGTCGAGTTCGATCGAAGATTGGCTGCCCAGAAGTCGAGACGCGATCTTGTGTTCGCCAGGAGTTAGATTTGCTGTGCTGGCCTCAACTTTTCGCAGGACGAAATTCTTGCCCTCCTCTTCGATGGTGAGAAAGCCCTTCACCGCCATATTGATGAGCGCCGCAGCGAAGGCTTTGCGGTCATAAGCCATCTTTGAGACAAAACGGGTGGCCGCGGGAGAGAAGTTTTCAGGAGGCTCGAAGCGAGGGAAGATGGCGCCTGCTTCCGGGTCGCGTCCGCGACGGTTCCAGGCTTGGTAGTAAAATGCAAAAACAACCAAGAGGCCGAAGACAGCGGTTGCCGTCGAAATATTGTCTCGAATGAAGTTTGTTGCATTGTCAGATGCTGTTGGTCTTTGAACAAAGCCGATGGGCCAACTAACCGCGACGGAAAAGCCTTCACTTGGTGCGAGCCGGCGCGTGGTGGTGACTTTGATAGTGCCGCCGGACTTTGAAACGATGGAGTAGTCGTGTCCGCTATTGCCCTGATAACCGGTATAGGCCGCTACCTCGAGGGCTGTGGCGCGTCCGGGCAAGCGGATGGTGCTCTCGGCGTGATAGATGGGAAACCCCCAACCGTTGCCGGTGACGTTCCAATAGAGCTCGTCGAAATCTTCAAAGAAGCCAAGTTGGCGCGTTGTGCGGTATTCAATGCGGTAGGTGTACTCGCCGGTTGGCAAAAAGACGTCGGCGTTGCCAATGCGCACGCTCTTGCCATTGGCTTTGGACTCGACCACATAGTTTTCCGGCATGCCGTCGCGGGTGACACCCAACACGTCGAAGCCAACGCGGTACCTGTTGCCTCGTTTGTCTTTGTAGGCGGTTGGAAAATCCCGGTATATACCCCGTCTGATCTCGCGACCCTCGGCACGCACGGTGATGGTCTCAATAACGTTGAGGCTTGCATCTTCATTGATACGAATGTCGCTTGCGAAACTTTCGATCTTCTCTTCTGCAAATGCGGGAGAGAGCGCCGTAAGGGCGGTTATCAAAAGAGCGAGTAATAGGTGCTTCATAGGAGGAGCCCCTAGAATTTTACTTCAGGGACCGCCCGGTCATCTTCGTTCTCAATTTCGAAGAACTCAGCTTTCTGGAAACCAAAAGTGTTTGCCACGATGTTTGACGGAAAGGATTCGACCTTGACATTCATGTCGCGGACCGTGCCGTTGTAATAGCGACGCGAGAGTTGGATCTGGTCTTCGGTTTCGCTGAGATCGCCTTGAAGCGATTGGAAATTTTCACTGGCTTTGAGTTCTGGGTAGTTCTCGGCAACCGCAAAGAGGTGACCCAGAGCCGTCGTGAGTTGACCTTCCGCTTGAGCGCGGTCGGCGATGGAACCGGCCCCCATGGCACGGGTGCGCATTTCGGTCACTTCTTGGAAGGTTGATTTTTCGTGTTCTGCGTAGCCCTTCACTGTCTCTACGAGATTGGGGATCAAGTTTGAACGGCGCTTTAACTGGGTCTCAATACCGCTCCAGCCTTCTTCGACCATGTTGCGCTGTTTGACCAAGGCGTTGTACATGCCAATGGCCCAAAAAACGATAAGACCGACCAGGCCTAAGAAGATCAAAAATCCCATTGACGTGTCCTTTGATTCTTGTGGCTGTGCCGACTCAACGGGTCAAATCATACAGTATTTTTTGAGGTCCACAACGGAAGCAGGCGAGCCTGATCAAGGATAAAGTGCGACTTCCATGTTTGGCTTGGGTCATGTCTTTGGCGGGCCACGACGGATGATGGTGCGCAAATCGCCAAACGTTTCGGCGAATGGAAAAATGCCTTCTTGCCACCAATCGGCACCGGCGGACTCGAAAGCACGCGCTCTTTCAATGTCGGTTTTTTCATCCGCAGATGCGGTCATCGCGATTCCAATATTGTAAGGCCTGTTGCTGTCTCGGTGGGTGGTGATGAACTCCTTTATCCCGCGCACGTCCGTCGGTGTGAGCGGATTCCTAAAATCGCGATTTATCGCCATCACACCGTCGAAACGAGCTGCCCTGCGAAATGGTCTTTTGCTCGGCCAGCTTGCGCCAATCCAAATTGGGATATCGGCGCCGCCTGGGCAGAAAGTCTGGCTCTTCGCCTGGTAGTGCTTTCCGTGATGATCGACATCATCTCCACCCCACAGCTCTTGAAGCAAGGTGAGACCTTCGTCCAACATCTCCGCGCGAATTCTGAGATCCGGTTCGTCTCCAAGGTCGCCATACTCGCTTGGCCAAATTCCACTACCTGCGCCAAGGATGAACCTTCCGCCGGACAATCGATGTAGTGTCAGAATTTCTCTTGCAAGTTTTGTCGGTCGACGCCTTGCGATGGGCGTAACAGCTGTTCCGATCTGCATTTTGTCTGTTCGATCTGCGATGAGACCAAGTGCGATCCAGGGATCGACATGAACCCCCTTGTCTTTCCAATTTACGTGATCGGCCAAAAAAACTGCATCCCACCCGGCTTCCTCGGCTTCTTTCGCTAGATCTGCAATGAGGTTCGCGTCATCGAGATAATCGAAGTTCATGAGGCTGATTGAAAATTTCACTTGTGTGCTTCCTGCGTTGCCGTCGGGAGGCCAATCCTACACAGTTTTTCATTATTCACAAAAAAAGCGGGCGGGCTTCTCCTTCGGCTAAATCGCCTACCAGAATTGCCCGCCCGCGAATTTGGATATTCCAAACTCAGATGAACGTGTTTAGGAGCCGCGTCTGAGAACGGATTTTAGAACCGAGAAAACTGTAATTGCGACGATGAAGAAAACGGCTCGTATCATCACATATTGGAGGTTTTCGCTCAGTGTTGTCACTTCTTCCATTGCGAAATCAAGTGCGCCGCCAAAATTCATTTCGTCATCATAAATCTTGATTCCAACCGGAACGACGAAGAGATCAAAGATGAGCGCGATGACGGTGTAATAGATAAGTTGCCCATATCTGGACATCATGAATGATGCGAGCAAGGCGATTACGAGCCCTATAGCGATGTTGCCTGTATCAAATGACGCTCGGACGGTGTCCATTATCCCCGAAAAGTCAGCTGCCAATGGTAAGAACATTTGATCCCCCTTGTAGATCACGTTGAGATGACGTGGTTGGTCATGTGCCACCCCGGCCTGTGCCCAACCCTGGAGGAAGATTATTACAGAAAATTAATATACCCAAGAAAGATCGTAAGCGACTTATTTTAAAGGGATTTTTCGGCGATTTCGCGAATCTCACGGGTCAATTTTGACCTGGGGAACAAGGACAAGACGGGACTTTGCTGGCGAATCGCTTGAGGCATGGCCTCGTCGTGGGAGACAATTCCCTTAAGGACCGGCGCTATGCCTAGCGTTGTTTCGCATGCTGATCTAAATGTCTCAAAGGTCTGTGCACCGACACTCTTGTTCTTGGCAAGATTGACCAGGACGCTCAATGAGAGGTTCGTTTGTTCATTGATTAAGCGCTTTGTCAGAGCGAACGCGTTGGTGAGTGAAGAGGGGTCATCCGTTAAGATCATGAGGACGTCGTTGCTTGCGGTGGTCAATGCGACCGATGTCTCACTGATGCCTGTGGCGGTGTCCAAAACAACGATATCGTAAGTTCCAGCAATTGGAAGAAGGTCTACGAGCAGCTTTGTGACTTTGTCTGCGGGCACATTGCCTAGCGCGCTCGATCCAGACCGACCGGCAATAATGTCCATGTTTTTGAGATAAGGCATCTGAGCTTGATCCAAGCCCTTGCGGTTCGCGATAACTGCTCCAAGGTCGACCTTTGGCGTGGCGCCCAATTGCACATCGACATTTGCAAGGCCCAGATCTCCGTCGACCAACAGGACACGGCGCCCGGCATTGGCAAGGGCTTGTGAGAACGCAATGGCAAGACATGTTTTTCCAACGCCGCCCTTGCCCGAGGCGAAGGCGATCATGTTGGGGATGCGAAGGTCTGAACCTTGGACGATCTCAAAATTTTGAAGGGCGTGGGCCATCTATGCGGCGCTCTCTTCCAACGGTTCCGGATTTGATTGCGGCAGGAGATCGGAGAGCTCGTGTTCCAACTCTTCTGGATCACTGTCAGATGCGATAGACCGTGCGCCAGCCCGGTAGACGGACAAGAGGGTTCGCTCCTTGATAACGTCGCGTTCGATCTTTGCAGCCAACGGCAGGAAAAGCACATGGGCAAGCAAGGCTCCGTAAAGCGTTGAGAGAAGGGCGAGTGACAGCGCTGGCCCAATTTGGGCAGGATCGGTAAGGGCGCCCAGCATATTGACGAGGGCGATTAAGGTCCCTACCAGCCCCATGGCGGAAGCGACTTCAGCGGCGCGGCGGCAGACCCTAGAGCTCATGCGGCGGCGATGAAGCGAGCGAGTAAACTCTTCGCGCAGCATCTCCTCGACATGGTCGGTTTCAACGCCGGTTTCCAACATGCCCAAAGCGCGCGCGAATTGGGGATAGGCTTTGATGAGATTTGGATTGCGCGCGAGCCCGTGATGGCTCAAGCGTTTGGCCTTGCGCGCGGTGTCAAGCACCTGCAAGGCGGCTTTGTCCGGCTGGGGTCCGCGCCCCATAAGAGAGGCGGCCAGATCTAAGCAGGCGTGCTTTACTTCGCGCCAGCTGAAGGACATGAGAGAAAGACCAGCGGTGCCGCCAACCACAATCGCGAGGGCCCGCCAATTGACAAAGGCAGAGGGGCGATCACCAAAAACGACAGCGAGGAAAAGCAGAAGAAGCGCACCAATGAGACCGGTCAATGTGGATCGGCTCGATTGCTTTTCGAAGGTTCTTAGGTTTGGCATTTGGTGCCCCTTGCCTCCAACTCAAAACCCGCAAGGTATCCCCCGCGGGTTCAAGGAGTTATTCAACTATTCGCCGTTCAAATCTGACTCAAACTTCATTGTGCAGATTAATCATCGGCGCGGGTGCTCACATGCGGTATTGCTGGACGCGGGTCGCTCGAAGACCGGCAAGCCCATGCCGCTCGATCACACGCTGCCAGGCGAGGAATTCCTCGACAGACAATTGGTAGCGCTGACACGCTTCTTCGAGCGTTATCAGTCCACCACGAACCGCGGCCACAACTTCCGCCTTGCGGCGAATGACCCAGCGACGCGTATTCGGCGGCGGCAGGTCTGCAATGGTTAGCGGCGTGCCATCTGGACCAATCACGTAGTTGATCCTTGTGGTTTGTTGATCCACCATAATTTTCCAAACTCCTTACTCATACTCAGAGGGAAACTTAAGGCACGCGGCTTAAAAAATGGCTAAGCGTGACGGTAAATAATCCGCTAAACATTTGTCCCAATTGGCGTTTTCGTTCAAATGTGAGACGCTGTATTAACCAACGGGGGTGGTTTCGTTTAGGATTGTGAAAGACGCCTTAAACGGATGACCCGCATTGGCACGCACTCAGGTTCGCTGCAAATTGGGCTTGAAAAAAGTTTTGAGGATTTTCGAGATCGAATCCGCTTGCTTGGGCAGCCGTCAGACCTATATATCCGCGGTGCAATGAGGAATCTGAACCCGTGACCGCAACGACGCTTGAAACTCGAGAGCTCAACTCTCTTGGCTTTGCTAACGCCCCGAAGGACACTCGGGTGGTGGTGGCGATGTCGGGCGGCGTGGATTCCTCAACCGTGGCAGCGCTCCTCAAGGAAGAAGGCTATGAGGTCATTGGCATCACCTTGCAACTTTATGATCACGGGGCGGCGATCCAGAAGAAGGGCGCTTGTTGTGCTGGTCAGGATATTCACGACGCGCGCCGGGTGGCTGAGCAACTCGATATGCCTCATTATGTGCTGGATTATGAGAACCGGTTTCGGGATTCGGTCATGGAAGAGTTTGCGGACTCTTATCTTGCGGGCGAAACACCGATCCCATGCATTCGCTGTAATGAGCGGGTGAAGTTCAAAGACATGTTAGAAACCGCGCGGGATCTTGGTGCTGACTGCTTGGCGACGGGACATTATATACAGCGCCTGCAAGGTGAGAGCGGCGGTGAGATGCACCGCGCCCTAGACAGCGAGAAAGACCAAAGCTACTTCCTGTTCTCAACAACCCAGGAACAGCTTGACTACTTACGCTTTCCACTTGGCGGGTTAACAAAATCTGAAACCCGTGATGCGGCGGCGCGTTTTGATCTCCAAGTGGCGGAAAAGCCCGAGAGCCAAGACATCTGTTTTGTGCCGCAAGGGCGCTACACAGATGTGATTGAGAAGCTCAGGCCCGGCGCTGCGGAACCTGGCGACATCGTTCATATCGATGGCCGGGTGCTTGGTACTCATGAGGGCATTATCAACTATACGGTCGGTCAACGACGGGGTTTGCGCGTTTCGGTCGGCGATCCCTTGTTCGTGGTCAAGCTCGATCCGGCCAAGCGGCAGGTTATTGTCGGCCCGCGGGAAGCGCTCTTGTCTAAGCAGATTGGCCTGCGCGAAGTCAATTGGCTGGGTGATGAGCCCATAGAGGCCATCGGAGATGAAGGCATGGCTGTCTTCGTCAAGGTGCGCTCGACCACACCGCCGACATCGGCCCGGCTTTTTGCTGATGCAGATGGGGCTCATGTTGTGCTGGATGAAGGCGAAGATGGGGTTTCCCCTGGCCAAGCGTGCGTTTTCTACAGCGATGATACGGTGGGGGCGCGGGTTTTGGGCGGCGGTTGGATCGCCCATGCGGACAGTGCGGCCTTTGGCTGACTAGGCTGCTAAGACGGCGTAATCTCAGGCTTGCGTGCGACAAGAGGGTTCGGTATAAGCCGGATGCTTTTTATGAGAGGCCGGGTCGCCCAAAGACCCAGTATCTATGGCCTTGATTTGGTGAGGCGAAGTAGCTCAGCTGGTTAGAGCACCGGAATCATAATCCGGGTGTCGGCAGTTCAAGTCTGCCCTTCGCTACCAATCTTTTCGAACTATCAATGATTTTCGTTTTGATCCTCGGACGAGAGGTCTGGAGCGTCTTGGCCCTTTCGTTTGAAAAGGAACCGTCCTGCAAACCAGATGGCGAAACCAACAGCAAAAGGCAAACCTCCGAACGTGAGCATCAATTCGAACGATTCTGACGTTATGCTACCTCCGAGAATAGACAATGACCCAAAATAGAAAGTGCATGCTCCTGTCAAGAACATGATGAGCGCGCCGATCGCCATCAAAGTTCCACCAAAAAAATTTCTTACTGTCATGCTCGCCCTTTCTGCCGCGCCCGGAGTTTTTCTACGAGGTTGTTGCGATAAAATAGGTTGTAAGTGTCAAAGGGAATTATCTCGTCCTCTTGGGTGACGAAATGGATGCAAGATCTTTTTACATTGCCGACACAGAAGTTGAATCGATCCAAAAACTGAATGATCGTGATTCTAAATATGTTCTCATAACCGAGGTTGTCCAAGACCGGGGTTTCAGGAAGACAACAAAGAAGAGATTCCATTCTCTCTGTGGAGTTTGCCTCAGTGGTCGACAGGGAAAAGAGCTCCTCTACTCTTTGCCGGAGCGGTTCGTTCTTCTCAAAGGAGATGGCATTGGGGACCTCTGCGACCATATCGGCCTTTGGGATCAGTGACGTTATTGGGGTGACTTCTTTGCCATTCCGGATTCCATAAGCAATCGCGATGGATTCTGGGTTGCACGGAAGAGGGATAATGTCATCTGCTTGGAAATGATCTGACTGCTCATATATTGCGCGGCGTACATCCGTTAGATGAAGTCGGTCTTTGTCTTTGCAATATTCTGCATTGCGGCCGGCATCTTGGATGGGTTGGAATGTGATTCCCCTCACACACTTAAAATCAAGTGCGTGCTCGATGATGGCGCCGATTTCATGATCATTGACGCCTTTCTTTACTGTCACAACGAGTGAGGTCGAAATGTTGTGTTTTTCAAGGTTTTCCAATGCCGATTGGCGAATGGATGTGAGGTCGGCTCCGCGCAGTTCCTTTAGAGCTTTCGCCTCAAGTGAGTCAAACTGAAGATAGATTTCGAAACCTGGAGCGAGCGTTGCCAGTTCGCTTACAAACTCCATGTCTTTTGCAATGCGAATGCCGTTCGTGTTCAGCATGACGTGTCGAATAGGTTTCGATTTGGCGAGCCTTAGAACATCCATGATTTGTGGGTGGATTGTTGGCTCGCCGCCACTGATCTGAAGAACATCTGGCTCCCCTTCACTTGCGACAAGAGTGTCCAGCATTTTTTCAATCTGGGATAGAGAGAGATTTTCGGTGTGTGCTGGCGAGGAATCGGCAAAACAAACAGGGCACTCCAAATTGCATTTTTGGTTTATGTCGATAAGTGCGAGGCAGCTGTGCTGCTCATGGTCTGGGCAAAGACCGCAATCCAATGGGCATCCGTATTCGATCTTCGTTTGAACCGTAAGCGGACGGTCTCCTGGCTTTAAGAAACTCTTGCACCAATGGAAATAATCGACATCCGACGACACTTGTGTCTTTTGAATGCCGTGTTCTTTGCAACGCTTTAAGAAATAGACATTGCTGTCTTCGATGACGATTTTCGTCGGAATGAGGTCGAGACATTCTTCGCACAAGGAAGTTGTTTGACCGTAATAAATGTAGTTTGACTGTTTACGCAGGGTTGTCGTCATTCAGCGCTTTCGAAGTTCGTAATGTCATGACAACAGCATAGAGTAACAGGGCTATGCAGAATAGTTGAAAAATGTTCATGTTGAGCCATATGCGTTCATAGGGTTTGAAAAACTCCCAGATAAACCGCTGAACACCATAGAATCCAACACCGTAGTAGAATCCATTGGATACGATTGCGGTTGGCCTAATCTTCAAGAGTGCCAAGGCAATGATCAAAAATGCCAGCATTGAGGCTGACTCGTAGAGTTGAACGGGATGTCGCAAGATTTGATCGCCAAAGTCCCAACCCCAACTGGTCTCGGTTGGAACACCGTACGTGTTGTCATCAAGCCCAGAGAGAAGACAGCCGATGCGCCCGACGATAATGGCGACTGAAAATGGAACGATGTAGGTGTAGCCTGTCGATTTAGAAACACCCTTTTTGAGTTTGTAAATTTCGACCGTGACTATGGCGCCGATGAGGGCCCCTAAGATGCTACGACCGATTTGATCGACACCCGAGATCCAGAGGTTGGCAGTCCCAAGCGCCAGTGCTCCAACAATGCTTCCAGTACTGAGCGCTACGAAGTACCCAGGACCAATCTCACTTGCGGTTACGCTGAGATCATCTTTCAGACGCCACTTGTAGACCGACAATCCGCTGAGCACTGCTAGGACAGCGGCAAGCAGATCGAACATGAGATGAGTTGAGATTACATTGGACACTATGATTCAGTTTACGTTGAAAAGGGAAATCTGGCCTATTCTCGAATTTGTATCAACTGTCGAAGTATGTCAAAGTCTCCGGAAAGATATGGAGGCTTACATCAGACATATAGTCATCATTGGAGTTGGACTCCTTTCCCTCATTTTCCTGAACAACGCGGCGCGGGCGAATTCAGCCTACGGCTATTTTCATTGCGAAGTCTCAAAAGGGAGCGTGCTGACGCAGGTTATGAATCGGGTCGCGCAGTTCGAGTACGATTTCGCGGCAGAGTCGACTGATGGTGATATCAAGAAATTGATGAGCCAAATGAATGCGGAAGAGCGCGCTTTCGAAAAGCAAGTGACGGCGCGGTGGTCGCGTACGTTCACTTCGGCTGTTCGGGAGCAATTCGGAGGGGCATGCGAATTGTTTCCCCCGTTCTTGGCTGGGCCATTTGAAACTGCAGCGTCGGCAACAGATTTCCAACGCGATACTATTCTCGAAGGTGTTGAGTCTCGCGAAAACGGTACCAACAAACTGCACTATCAAGTGATTGACGTTCAATTCAACTAGTATCCGTCACGCCGCTGCTCACACAGTAAGTCGCACGTTCCGCCGATAGTCGATTGTGCCGACCGAGTGCCGGCAGTTCATGTCTGCCCTCCGCCAACAGCTTTCCTATTCATTTTTGCGTAGTGCTGCAGTCACACGTTGGTCCTCGTTTCCTTCAACCTACCGGTGAACAGCGCAGATCTTGTTGCCGGCGGGATCGCGCAAGTAGGCGAGATACATTTTTCCGGCCGCGCTCTCTCGGAGGCCAGGCGGGTCTTCGCAAGTTGTGCCGCCATTGGCAAGACCTGCGGCATGCCAGGCATTCGCGGTGTCTTGGTCCTTTGCCACAAACCCAATGGTGCCGCCATTGGCGTGGGTGGCTGGTTCACCGTCAATCGGAACGGTAATGCCTAAGACGCCTGTTTCGGTTAGGTAAAAGCAACGACCCTTGTCGTCGACAAAGCCTGGGCCATGTCCCAATGCGCCGAGAACGGCGTCATAGAATTTCTTTGACTCTTCAATGCTTTTTGCACCGATCATAATGTGACTAAACATGTGGTTCCTCCCACTCTAATTGTTGTTTTCTGGTTGCGAGGGTAGAGGGTGCTGAGATCGTTGACAAGACAGCGCGTTAGCTTTGCCCACTCGAACAATCGTTCAGATCTCATCCGCTCAACGCGCGTCCGGCATATTCCATGAAGCGTCGGACCTTTGTTGGCACATAGAGGCGGCTAGGGTAGACGAACCAGGCTGCCGGGTCTGGATCGTCACTGCGATAGGTGTGGCGGGGAAGCACGTCGACCAGACGGCCTTGTTTTACATCGTTCTTGACGAGCCAATTGGGGAGTAACGCAGGCCCCATTCCATAGATTGCACATTGGCGCAGTGACATGGCATTGGAAATGGTGACGGTTCCTTGGAGATCAATCGTTGATGGTCTTGATCTGGGCGCCGACACTGTCAAAGTGCCCGTGTAACCGCCGCTCGGATAAAGAAGGCAGTCGTGTTGTTCCAAGTCTTTTGGTTTTGAGATCTTGTCGTTTGCTTTCAAATAGTCGGGACTGGCGTAGACGCGAAATTCGATGGGCATGATCTTCTTGGCAATCAGGTCGCTGTCACTGAGCTGTCCGAGACGAATGGCGAGATCAATTCCCTCTTCGATGAGGTGAACGCGCCGGTCGGATAGGAGTAGTTCCAAATGCAGGTGAGGGTAGAGCGCGCGAAATCCGGGCAACAGAGGCGTTAGGACTTCGTGTCCGAAGGAGGTCGATGCAGTGATGCGCAAGAGGCCGGTTGGTTGTTCTACAAGATCACGACCGAAGACCTTTGCTTCTTCGATGGCGGTGAGGTGGGTTTCGATGCGATTGAGGAAGTCGGTGCCAGCTTCTGTCAGAGCAATCGTGCGGGTGGTTCGTTGGAAGAGGCGGAAACCAAGCTCGCGCTCAAGGCCCGAAATGCGGCGAGACACGAGGGACGGATCAATGTTCGATTGCCTGGCAGCGGCGGCAAAACTGCCAGCCCGTGCGACATCAACAAAAAGGGTGAGTGTCTCAACTTCCATTAATGCATATTCTGCATGAAACTATGGAAGTTGTGAGGGTTTTTTCATGAAGCGAAACAATGCTTGATGAGATGCATCAACATGCAAGGAGGAACTCATGGGCATTCGAGTAGAAAAAGGTTTGTTTAACGGATTGGGTGGCGCACTGGACGACATTCGCAAGAATGGACTGTGGCCGACGACCTACAAAGCAGCAGAGGCAACCGCGGCAGAGGTGCATTGGCATGACCATGATGTGCATGCCTATGTGATGGAAGGAGAGACTGATTTTCTTGATGCCGCAACGGGCAAGCGTTTCCCGGTTATGGCGGGCGACAAGGTCTTCGTTCCAGCCCGCACGCTGCATGCGGAAGGCGAGGTTAAGAACGGGATTGTCTATCTTATCTCCGTGCCAGAGGCTCTGGGCCCGGAAGACTTCCTCATCCAAAGGGATGAGGCGGATCTTTAGTCCGTGAGTCTCAACGATTGGGCCGCCTGAGTCCCTTCTTCTGCCATTTTGATGCCTCGATTGGTGCGGAAATGAGACATTATCTGCCGGTAATATCGTTGTCTATTGGCTTGGAATCATGAGGAAATTCGTTGTGAGAGGGCCAAAATAGATGGAAGCGTCAAAGGGATTTACGTTGACAAATCAGGATTAGTGCTTATGTAGCAGGGCATACGTTCTGCATTCGATAGCGATACCTGAAATGTCGGTCCGCCGACATCCCAAGATATTTCCTGACATTGTGAGCGCTATACCTCGCGATCTCGCATGGTGTGAGTTGCGAAAACACTCCTGTGAAAGGAATTTATTATGACGACAGGTACAGTGAAATTTTTCAATACGACAAAGGGTTTTGGATTTATTGAGCCAGAAGATGGTTCGAAAGATGCATTCGTGCACATTTCCGCCCTTGAACGCGCCGGCATTGCAACGCTTGCAGAAGGCCAACGCGTAAACTACGAGCTTCAAGCTGGAAGCAACGGTAAAGAGTCCGCAGAGAACATTTCTCTCGCTGACTAACAATACCGTGGTCGCCTTTGGAGTGATTTGAAACTCTGAGGGCGACCACATACGACCTTGGCCCTCGATGTTCGAGGTGTGCCAACAAGCAGTCCGAACCTCAGGGGGATTTGGGGTTGTTGTTCAAACTCTACCGAATGCAAAGAGGTAGAAGTTCGAACACTAAACTTCATAAGGGCGAAGTCTTCGACTGCCCCACCAAGAGAAGTGCTAAGCGACATTGATGTGCGCTTGCCTTCAGAGAGGTTTAGTTCCCATGAGTAATTTCGATCAAGAGACAATGCTTGCGAAACGTGATTGCGACACGTCTACGGCCTCAACGGATGTTGAGCCGGAAGTAAAATCCCGTACTTGCCTCATGTGTTCAACGGAGTTTCCCAGCGAATGGGCTGGCGAACGTATTTGTCGAAAATGCAAATCATCAACAAAGTGGCGCAACGGATAATCATCCCAGATTAGACATCGCTGTCTATTCATTTGTGTCGCGGTCCATCACTTCGCCATTGAGTGATATTTCGACTAGTCGGTCACCGACGATGATAGACTCTTCATATTCGACAAATTTGGCCCTTATGAAATGAATCTCGAGGTGATCTTCGGCTGACCATTCTATTGATATGCCGTAGTCGTTTTCACTAAGTCTAGCGCCATAGATGTATGCGCAATGATCACCCAGTTCCGCATTTCCGCGCTCAACGATGTACACCGCATACCCTTTTGAGGTTGTTGCGCCACCGTCCTCTTCAATGACGACGGCCTCTAGCTCTCCGGACGGAGACGCAACGCGTTGTACTTCGACCTTCGACCACCCACAGCCGGTGACGAAGACAAGAACAACGACTGATAGGAAGAAATATCGGAATAGTGCCATGGGAGCCTCCGAACAGATGGGTGTAGCGTCAGGTTTTAGAACCCGACCCACGTGTTGGGAGCACAATGGATTGGATCAACCCAAAAACAAAGGGAGCGTGACCCGCAGTAGGACACGCTCCAATTAGAAAGCTCGCGCTTTCCAGGTCTTTGTGGTCAAGGCGATCGCCAGCGCAGGAGACAGAGCCTTAACCGATCAGGTATCACGCTCAGGGGAGGCGTGCGGAATACCTGCGCCCATATGAAGACGGAACTTCAAGTTTGTCTATCGCAGGGATCAAGTTTTGTGATGGACGAATTGTCGCAGGTTCTTTGCAGTTGCAACTAAGGATCAATTGAAGTGCGAACGCACGCGAAAGTGCGATGAATGGCGCATGTGTTCCATGATGGTTGGAAGTTGAGCGGGTTATTCGGGTGTAACGGGCCGCGTCCACAAGAAGCATGCGATTGGCAAGCACACGAATAATCCGAATGCGACGAGCGGCAATCTCCCGAAGGATATCCCGATCAAAGTTGCGCCAACGACCAGTGTTATCGTGGCGCTCGCTTTGATGCTCTTGGGAACCCGTTGATGGTGATGCCAATCCTGCAAGACGAACCCGTGTTTTGGATGACGGTAGAGCCAACCTTGCCATCTGGGTGACGACTGAAGAAAACACCAATGGGCGGCAATCACAAATAATGTGGCGCGTAGTTTTGGTATCGAGGAAACAAGATGCCCAAGTGAGAAACACATCCAACCAATTCCAAGAAAAACTGTTTTGGCCGGTCGGCTGAGAGGTTCAACTTCATCTGCACTGATGTAGTGGGTCGTGCTGGCATCATGCGACGTTAGGGTCACGGTCGACACATAGGGTGCCGAGTGTGCCCTTTGTCCGTCTTTTGAGACTTGGCGTTTGTTTTCGCGTGCGTGCGGCACGTGTCTCTCCCCCGAGCCAAAATTGCTCGTTCATTAGAGATCGCGAAGGCTAAGATTCGGCAAAACGGGAGGAAAGGAGTTGTTAGGATTTGATGGCGCGGTGCTCAAAGGCTCGTAAGAATTTGGCTGAATTCAGCGGCTCTTGGGATAGACTTGAGAGGAAATCTGGGAGTACCTCACAAATGGTCAAAAAGATCATGCAAGACCCATTGGCAGAATGGATCTCTTTCGCCTGAGATGTTATGGCATTAATCTTGTCGGTGTGCGTTGGCGACGACCGAATTTCTTGAATTGGTACCATGTCCGTTAAGTCACAAGCAAAAGCTCTGGTTCTCTTTTCCGGTGGGCAGGATTCGGCGGTGGTATTGGCGTGGGCTTTGTCTCGGTTTGCTGAAGTTGAAACGATTGGTTTCGACTATGGTCAACGTCACAGCGTTGAGCTTGATTGCCGACAAACGGTACTCGGGCGCTTGCGAGACGGTTTCCCTGATTGGTCAGAGAAACTCGGAGATGACCGAGTGCTTGATTTGGGTGTTCTCGCGCAAGTTAGCGACACTGCCTTGACGCGGGATGTTGAAATCAGGATGGGCGAAGATGGTTTGCCAACCACATTCGTGCCGGGGCGGAACTTGTTGTTTCTGACACTGTCGGCTGCGGTGGCCTACCGGGGTGGATGTCGCCATATCGCAAGTGGTGTTTGTGAGACAGACTATTCGGGGTATCCGGATTGTCGCGAAGAGACGATCAAAGCAATGGAAACGGCACTCAATCTGGGTATGGCGACGGAGTTTGTTCTCGACACACCTCTCATGTGGATTGGCAAGGCTGCAACATGGAAAATGGCCAACGAATTGGGAGGCGATCAACTTATCGACCTTATCGTTGAAGAAACTCATACGTGTTATCTCGGGGATAGATCCACCCGTCACGATTGGGGATACGGATGTGGAGCCTGCCCAGCTTGCGACTTGCGGGCTAAGGGATGGGAAACATTTCAGGGTCACTCGGCCACATGACATACAGCGTCAAAGAAGTGTTTTACACGTTGCAAGGAGAGGGAGCACAGACGGGTCGGCCATCTGTGTTCTTGAGATTTGCCGGGTGTAATTTGTGGACAGGCCTTGAGCGAGACCGCGCCTCAGCCATTTGCCAATTCTGCGACACAGATTTCGTTGGCACCGATGGAGTGGGTGGCGGCAGGTTTTCAACTGCCATTGCATTGGCTGAAAGTGTCGCTTCATTGTGGCCGGAACAAGCGCGAAGCAAACCTCTTGTTGTGTGCACTGGTGGGGAGCCTCTGTTGCAAGTGGACGAGCCTTTGATTGAGGCGCTGCACGAGCAAGGCTTTGAGATTGCGGTTGAGACCAATGGCACAATCAAAGCGCCTGAGGGCATTGATTGGCTCTGCGTGAGTCCCAAGGCAGGAGCTGAATGCGTTCAAAGGAGTGGCGATGAATTGAAACTTGTGTATCCACAAGACACGCTCAAGCCGCAAATGTTCGAAGACTTGGCTTTCGAGAACTTCTTCCTTCAGCCCATGGACGGCAACCAAGCGGTGCGCAACAAAAATGACGCCATCGACTATTGCCTCAGCAATGATCAATGGCGTCTTAGTCAACAGACCCACAAGATCCTAGGGATCCCGTAGTAAACGCGGGCTGCGTTATTCAGCGGCGAGACCCGTGCTGGTGGCGCCGGTTCGATTGAGTTCAATCAAGTATTTGATGCCCTCTTCAGCGATATCATCACCAACCATCCTGTCGCCTTCATTATGTAATTCGGACATGTCGATGAAGGCGGCATAATTGCTGCGCGTCCGATCTGTGATGATGCCAGCTTTGAGGAGGGTCTTGATCAATACACGGAAGATGTTCACTGGGTCTTGGAGTTGTTCGCGGATTTCAGCATCGGTCAGTGCTTCCAAGAAAGCAGCTTGGACCCATTCCCAATCGAGACCTAACGCGTCGTAGTTCGCTTTCTTTTGTTCCGGGCTGCCCAAGTTGTAGAGGAGTACTTGGAAGACTTCCCAAGCCCAGTCCTCAATCAAGATGCGCTCTTCTTCTGGTAGGTGCGGAATAGTACGGTCGGCCCAAATCTTGCCAAACTTGTGGTGGAAGGCTTCATCGGTCATGACCAGTTGCATGAGCTTGGTCATCACCGGGTCACGGCTGTACTTGAAGAAGGAAGCAAAGGCGCCCATAGCGAGGCCTTCGACCATCATTTGCATGCCGACCAATTTCTTCCAAACGAATTTGGATCCGACCATTTCCTCTAAGAGATTGCCAAGCGCTGGCCCGACAGTCATTGGCTTGCCCCAACGGGCTGCGGTATATTGTGTGAAAGCTGTTACGTGGCGTGCTTCTTCACGGGCTTGGTTGGCGGCGTATTCCTGCGCACCTGGATCTTTCAAGATGTGACAAAGACTGGCCGAAAGAGACAAGGCGCCTTGTTCTCCGTGCATGATTGAAGACAGTGACCAGTGGACATTCATGTTGACCAGTTGGATCTTCTGTTTTTCGTCGAGCTTGTCAGCAATCGCGGTTTTCAGATCAAAATCTTGTGCCGGATCAATGAGGTATTCGTTTTTTGTGTCAAAGGGCTTGGTAAAGTCGATGTATTTCGTATCCAGCGGATCCCAGAAATGATCGTGGGTTGCTGCGATGATCTTGTCGAAGGCCGAGGAACGGTTGCCGTATCTATCGACTTCCATCATAGCCTTAAAATCTGATGGATCGACAGCCTGGTAGGCTGGATCAACGGTCAGTTTGTTGAGATTACTGGTGTCCCCTGACATCTTTTTTCCTCCAAATGGTCAATTCATGACGCCTGTGTCACTATTTGCATATTAGAATGATTTTGAGGAAATGCGAGAGGAATAAGGACGATTAGGCGTCGATTTCTGAGGGTTTGGTATTTTGGACGTCCTCATCAGCATCATTATCGGCTGGTTTTTCATCTTCATCATCGGATGTGACGAGAGAGATGGACCCTTTGACCACTTTGCCGGTCGTGCCAATGGCCACGCCTGCTGCAGCGCCAGCCACTTTGCCCGTGGTTTTGACCGCGCTTACCGCCAAGCAACCTGTCAGGATCGCCATGACGAAGAGAGAAAGAGCAAAGGTTCGCATTCGAATTCCTCGCTGGTTTGGGGTTCGAATGTAGGGTCGCTGATGCTGGTTTGTGTTGCGTTAAACAAGGCTCATGAAATTGAATTGAATTGCTGGCGTGACCCGGAGGGCCTACTAATTCAAGGATTGTTGGCCGAGACGATCCAGCAACCCCCTTTGAGATTCACTTGGTCGTTCTTGTAGTGTGGGTTAATGGTTTCTGAAATCGACTGCTTCACCTTTTCAATCACCTCTGGCGGTGTGTCTTTCAACAGCCGGACCAATGGGCCACGATCAATCAGAAAGTTTACAGCCTCTTCTGGGCCGCCTTTTGACTCCACAATCATGTCAGGATCGAAGGGGTTGAGTTCGACCTCTCTGTAGCCGACTTGTGTCAGTAGATTTGACACGTAGTCAACATCTTGAAAAGCAAATGGACCAGGTGCTGTTGGATCTTGGGCCTCTGGCCGGTCGACATGATCGAAGGCCGCAGACATGGGCAGACGAACCCAATCATTGTCGGCAACCGCTCTCCAACAAACAAAAGTCAAACGACCGCGAGGTTTGAGCGCACTGCGCATATGGGCGAAAGCAGTGACCGGATCGTGGAAGAACATGATGCCGAAACGGGAAAAGAGAAGATCCTGGGTCGCGGGTTGAAACTCAAAAGTGCTCGCGTCTGCGACTTCAAAAGAGATTCTTGATCTCAGTTCTGGCGGCAACGCATTGGCGCGTTCTCTTGCTTTGTCGGTCATGGGTTTCGAGACATCCACTCCCATGACGCGGCCGGTTTTGCCAACCGATGTCATGAGGTCCAAGGAGGTATCACCGCACCCGCAACCAATGTCTAACGCGGATTCTCCTGACCTCGGTCTCGCATGTTTTATGGCGGCGCGCCCGAGGGGTCTAAGCATCCTGTCTTGGCTATCGCTATTGTCGGCCCATTGTTCGCCGGTTTCGCCGTTCCAAAATTCTATTTGATCTTCATTGCCACTTGATGCGTTTAGATCGCTCACACTGTCCTCCTGATCTGCTGTCAGGAAACATAACGCATTGATTGTGTTGTGGCTATTAAGACGTGCTTAGAGCTTGTCGTAATGATCGGCTAAGGCTGCTGCATTTGCGCAATACATTGCGGCGATGTGTTCAACGCGTTCCAACGCCTGATCAACTTGGGTCAGTATTTCCAGGACGCCTTCTTCTGTTTCGAACTTACCTTCAGCGACAGGAAGTGAAAGACCAGACTTCGTTGCATTGACGATGCGAATGACGAAGAGGGAATTCGCTTTGCCGGTGAGGGGAACCTGTAGATTGTGATTGCCGCCGTCGAGCAAGCATTGCCCATCGGTCGAGGAGTTAGCGACGATGTCGTCGATCCTGTCACAATGTTCGTCGAACTTCTGTTCGAGCTTTGTGCGTTCTTGCGGCTCGACCATCTTGGCCATTTCCGCATAAGTACGCGCTTCACGAAGGTTTTCATTGATGGCGTCAATTCCCATTGCTGCCATCTCAAGAAGACGCAAAGCTTCGCGAACGGTTTTCTTTGCTTCGGTCTCGATAGGGACCGGATCTGATTTGGCGAATTTGAGAGCGCGGTCGATCCCTGCTTTGGTATCGACACTCACAGTTGGATCGTTCACTTTTCCCCAAAAGCGACCCTTCTCAGACTCAGACGCAGATTTTTTACCGAACATATCGCAATCAAATCATGGTTTGGGCATACTGAGCCCGTCTCATTTCTGCAGGGATTTTATGTAAGAGTTGGTTAGTATTTCGTATACAAGTCAGACGTATGCGCATGATTTCAGGGAAATCTTTCATGTCTGAACGGCGCTTGAGCCATATTCTGGTAAATGTCGGATACAGAACCATAGAACCGGTGCGGTTGGCCTATCGTTTTTTCCGCCGCCCCTTGAGCTTGGGGGTGAGGGGGCTGATCCTGGATACTGACAACCGCGTGCTCCTGGTTCGCCACACTTATTTGCCTGGTTGGTTCTTTCCTGGCGGTGGCGTCAAGCGCCGCGAGAGTGTGCTCGATGGTCTCCATCGGGAGCTCAAAGAAGAGGTTGGAGTTCGCCCCACTGTCACTGCGGAGCTTTTTGGCCTTTATTCCAATTCATTTGGGTACCGATCTGATCACGTTGCCTTGTTCGTGGTTCGCGAATTTGTCCACAACCCGCGACCCAACGCAGAAATCGCTGAGTGGGGTTTCTTCACCTTTGACGACCTCCCCAGTGGCGTTGGAGAAGGGACCCAGACGCGGTTGCGGGAGTATCGCGGCGAGGTTGAAAAGCGCTTCGACTGGTAGTGATGCGACTAAATGCAGACGGGTGGACGACGCTCTGCCCAAGGTTGGACGCGTTCCAATTGGCCAGCCAATCTGTATAGCGTTGCTTCATCTCCAAATCGGCTTGTGATCATCGTGCCAACTGGCAGTCCCTCATCGGTCCAATGCAAAGGGACCGACATCGAAGGTTGGCCAGTGAGATTGTAGAGTGAGGTCATCGGTGAGTAAGCCGTGATGGTCTCCACATAGGCATCCAGGTCTTGTGAATTCATGTTGAGTGTGCCGAGAGGAAGTGGTGGTTGTGCCAAGACGGGCTGAATGAAGGCGTCTAAGGATTGGAAGAATTTTCCAACCTTTCTGATTTCTTTTTGCCAGACCGCCTGAGCTTTGGCGTAGTCAGCCAGCGTGCCGTTCTTGGCCGCTTGGGCCATAGCCCATGTGTTTACCTCAAGATCATCGGGGGTGAGCTCTCGGCCTAATTGCTCTGCACGGGTTTCGACGACCGCGGCCGTATGGCCGGCGATGAATGTGACGAACGCTCCGTTGAGAGCGACATTGTCAAATTCAGGGGACGTTTCTTCAACGTGATGCCCGAGATCTTCCAAGAGCTTAACCGCCACTTCGACGGCCCTTACGCACTCTGGGTCGACGGGAACACCATTGGGGGCTTTGGTGGAAAACCCAATTTTCAGTTTGCCAGGTTCGGTCGAGACTTCGTCTAGAAATGGTCGCTCGGCGTTTGGTAGAATATAAGCATCTCCCGCTTCAGGCCCAGTAACAGCGTCGAGAAGGGCGGCGTTGTCACGAACACTAAGTGATACGGCATGGCTGATGGAACATCCGTTCCAGCCTTCCGATTTGTCCGGGCCCATGGGTGTGCGCCCCCTGGTCGGTTTCATGCCGAAGACGCCGCAGGCGGAGGCGGGAATGCGAATGGACCCGCCGCCGTCGCTGGCATTTGCCATTGGAGAAACCCGCGCCGCAACAACTGCGCCAGCACCACCGCTCGAACCGCCGGTCGAATGCTCCGTGTTCCAAGGGTTTCGGCAGGGCCCAAAGAGAGCGGGCTCGGTGGTCGTTGTCAGACCAAATTCAGGTGTGTTGGTTTTGCCAAAGAGGACCAGGCCTGCCTGTTTGTATCTTGCGACCATGGTGGAATCATACTCGGCGACAAAGTTTTCAAACAGTTTGCAGCTTGACGTCGTCACCGTCCCTTTGAGGAGAAGGTGGAGATCTTTGAGAAGGAAGGGGACGCCTTTGAAGGGACCGTCTGGAAGGCCTGCGTCAATTTGTGCCCGAGCTTCATCATAGTTTTTGATGGTGACCGCATTAAGGGATGGATTGAGCTTCTCAACCCTTTCAATGGACTCATTCAAGAGCTCGGTTGCGGATACGTCCTTGTTCTTGACAAGTTCTGCAAGCCCGAGGGCGTCATAGTCACCAAATTCTGAAAACTCACTCATACTATTCCCTCCTTGTTGAGCTTCTTGCTCGATTATTGTTCGATGGCCTCTGCCAAATTTTTTATTGTTATTGCTCTCTGTTCGAGCGCTTGAAGGCTTTGTGCGATCTCGTCGCTGTCCTGTGACCGGTCCCAGGTGGACGCGAGATTAAGATCACACACACTGCTTGATGGGGCGAGTTGGTGGATGAGCATCATCACACTTCCATCTTCGAAGGTTCGTTTGTGTTCGGCCAACAATGTGTCTGCGGTCAATTTGACTTCTTCGTTCCAGGATTGGGACTGCCTCGTAATCTTTCGCGTCAGTCCGCCATCGCCATTTTCGAGAATTTCGAACGCGGAAATTTCATCGTCGAATCTTCTAGGGTCGTCCCTTTCCAATTGAAGCAAAGCCCACAGGGTCTCTGCTGATGCTGAGATTTGGACGGAATAGGAGTCTTGGGTGCTCACCAACCGTCCTCCGCCCATTGCAAGACATGTCGTAAGTCATTTGACAGACGATGCGCGCCAGCATCACGCAGGGCATCAGCTCTTGCTGGCGTACAGTGTTTTGCGCCGTGGAATCCGATTACCGACATGCCCGCTGCGACGGCGCCTGCGACACCGGCTTCACTATCTTCAACGACCAGGCACCTTCCTGGGTCGACGCTTGATTGTGATGCGGCAAAGAGAAAGAGGTCTGGCGCCGGTTTTGAACGGTCGACTTGATGCGCGGAGTAGGTTTTTCCTGAAACAAATTTCCACAAGTCCACGGACTTTAGGGTTTCCTCAATCCAGGAGGGGCCGCTGTTCGACGCAACACAGAACTCCTTCGCCAGGGTGTCCAAAACCTCATGGGCGTGTTTGACGGCTTCCAGTTCCTGGTCAGCGCGCGACATGATGCCTTGCTCCACTTGATCGACGAAGTCAGAGGGCAAGTCGACACCAAACCTCGCTTTAATGTCGACGCACATGTTGGACCCACCAACGCCGGAATAGAGGTTGGTCACTTCCTCCGGCGTCAAGTGCACACCGTATCCTTCTAGCAATTTGGACTCGACTCTGGATGCGAGAATTTCGCTTTCCGTCAAGGTTCCGTCGCAATCGAAGATGACGAGATCGAACAAGGACCCGGTCCTTTGCTGTGGTTAAACCGGCTCCCAGGAAAACACCGATGCGGTTGCGCCAGCATCATACATGTCGGGCTGCATGGCTGGGAAGGCATGATCGATTATGCTTGTCGGCGACCATCCTTCGAGCCGTGCCATGCCTCTGACGGGCCTTGGTTGGCTCATAAGGAAGATTTCATTGCCACGCACGGCAAATATCTGACCGGTCACGTCTTTGGCGCGACCTGCAGCGAGACCAACGGCGACTTGGCCAACTTGATCCGGTCTCATGGCGTTTTTCATCCTCTCGACACGCGCTGCGGATGCTTCATCCTTAATTGGGATTGTGGCAATCATGCGCGTCCAGGCAAACGGTGCAATAATGTTAGAGCGCACATTTTTTCGAATGCCCTCCATGGCGATGATGCGAGACAGACCGGCGATGCCCATTTTTGCAGCGGCGTAATTTGCCTGGCCAATGTTTCCAATCAGGCCCGACGTGGAGGTGAAAAGAACGAAATTGCCTTCTTCTTGCTCGCGGAAGTGATTGATCGCGGCACGGGTCACATTATATGAGCCGTTCAAGTGAACATTGATCACAGCGTGCCAATCTTCATCTGACATTTTGTGGAACATCGTGTCTCGGAGAATACCGGCGGGGGAGATTACCGAGTGTAACCCACCGAATGTGTCGAGCGCTTGTTCGACCATATTCTTTGCGCCGCTCATTTCAGAGACAGAATCAGAGTTGGCAACAGCCTCACCACCGGCTGCTTTGATTTCATCGACGACCTCTTGTGCGGGGCCGGCGGCACCAACGTCATCGCCGGAAACAGACCCGCCCAGATCGTTGACGACGACTTTTGCGCCCTCTCTGGCGGCAATGAGCGCGCTTTCTTTGCCGATACCTCGTGCAGCGCCTGTGACAAGTACGACTTTTCCTTCCATCTCACCCATGAGAATTCCCTTTCTTTTGAGAGCTTTTCCGACAAAAGGCTAACGGACAAGAGCGCTTTGGGCCAGACCTTTCGCGTGAAATTTGTCATGGACCGCCCGGTGTGACCGTGATAGTGAGCGCGGACCCAATGTTTGAGAAAGCTCCGAGCGAGATGAACCTGCATTTGCGACGACGATAATGAGCCTGTTCCGCTGAATCCTCCATGCGAGGTGTTTGGCGTGGTCGAATTGTTTTGTGTTGTCGTTATCGTTGGGAAATTCCATGTATCAAATTCGTAATGAGCAGCCCGGAGAAAGGGCTGCAATCTTGGCGCTTCACGAGCTTGCTCTTGGGCCTGGCCGGTATGCCTTGTCTGCGTACCGTTTGCGGGAGGGTTGTGAACCCCTTGCGACGCTCAGCCATGTTGCTGTGAGCGAGGATCAGATTCTGGGCTCAATCCGTTTTTCGCCAATTTGGGTTGGACTGCAAGAGGCCTTGCTTTTAGGCCCCTTGGCAGTAGACCCAGAGCGACACGGGACGGGCATAGGCCTTGATCTTCTGAGAGCAGGCATTGATGCTTGCGGTAAGAACAAGCATCGGGCGATAGTCTTAGTTGGGGATGAGCCTTACTATGGACGTGTTGGATTTCAGAGACTGTCAACGGGGCAAGTCACTTTTCCGGGTCCCGTCGATCCAAATCGTTTGCTTGGCCTGTCTCTGAGTGAAGACCCCCTCGATAAACTCTGTGGGCCCGCGACAAGCCGATTGAAATGAGTCGAATTAGTCGGCTTCCCTGCGCCATGCCAGTAAGAACAAGCCAAGAGTGAGCAGGAGTGCGAGGGGGGCACTCACGAGTGTTACTTTGCGTGTGTCCATGACCACGTATTGATTGTTCTCGCGGATGCCGAGCCAAGATATGCCTCGGGCGCGGCGTTCGGGTTTGACCATTCTGACCTTGGGAACGCCGGTGTCAGCCATCCAGAAGATGCCGCCCTTCGTGTCCCGCGCCAAAGGTTCCATTTTCTCGGAGGTGGTTCTGATGTCTGCAAATTCTCTCGGATTGAGAGGACCCACCGCTGCTAGGGCCACGAGATCTCCGTCGGTTACGCGGTATAGTCCAATGTCTTCCACGTCGAGTTCCCCAGTCCAGCGGCCCGGTTGTGTCTCGTCGAGTGCCAGCAAGTATTCGCGCCCGTCCGGAGCTGTGGTCGTAATGAGAGGGACGGATTGGCCCATAGTCTGCCGGGTCACGAGGAGACGTCGACCGTCGACTTGGACGTTCAAGTCTTCTTCCTCAAGCTCTGGTTCCTTCATCAACCAGTGGGCTAGGCGCCGAAGGAGTTCCGCTTGCGGTCCACCGCCCTCATAGCCACGGGTCCACAGCCAGGCATGATCTGAGAGGAGCTGAGCAATACGTCCTTCGCCGTAGTGGTCCAATATGAGTAAGGGCCGGCCCTTGGCGCCGGTCATGAGAGTGTCGCCGGACAACCGGTCCGCGCCAATGAGGCGGAACCAACGGCCCCAATCTGGCCTCGATTTGCCATTTGGTTGGGGTCTGTTCGCGCCGGTTAGGTTTGCGGTGACGGGGTGCTGTAGTCCAAGTTCTGATACTTTAGGTCGATAACCTCCAGAAACAATTTCTCCGGAAGGTCGGGCAGGAAGAACTTCTGCAAGGGGGGTTCTGAACAGACTGTAGGGCGATGCAAACGAGGGTCCGGCGGCGGCGAGCAAAGCGCCACCATTTTCAACATATCTTGCAATGTTGGCGAGGTAGATGATGGGCAGAACACCGCGTCGTCGATAGCGGTCGAAGATGATCAGATCGAACTCTTCGAGTTTTTGCGAAAATAGCTGCCGGGTTGGGAAGGCGATGAGGGACAATTCGTTGGTCGGTGTGCCATCTTGCTTTTCCGGCGGGCGCAGAATGGTGAAATGCACTAAGTCAACAGATGGATCTGCTTTGAGCAGGTCGCGCCATGTTCGTTCACCGGCATGTGGTTCACCGGACACCAGAAGAACGCGTAAGCGATCACGAATGCCGTTGACCGACAGAACCGTTGAATTGTTGATCAGCGTGAGTTCTTGGTCGAGGGATTCAACTGAAATCTCCACGATGCTCTCGCCGCCATGAGTGAGGTTGACCTCCAGGGATTGATCCTCGCCTGTCGGCAGGCGGTGACTTGCAAAAGGTTCGCCATCAATCGCGATGTCCACCCGGACAATAGAAAACGACGCTTCGTTTTGACGATTAACGCCGAAATCATCGACCCTCAGTACAAACTCAAGGGTTTGTCCGACGATGCCAAACCTCGGGGCTTTGGTCATTGTCAATTTGCGATCTCTTTCGTCGTGGCGACCGGTAAGAATAGTGTGGATGGGCGCATCAATTCCTATAGCGGCAGCGCTTTTCGGTGCGTCGTGAATTTGTCCGTCTGTTAAGAAAATGACACCGCCCAACCGGTTGTTTGGAACGTCGGTGAGATTCTCTTGAAGGGCTTTGAAGAGGTGCGTGCCGCTCTTGTGGTTGTCTGAGAGGGATGTGCTTTGTTCAGCATTTGACCCGGTTCTTACAATCCGCGTTTCGACGCCGCCTAGCTCTGCAATGTGGCGACGGAGTTCCTCAACGGCTTGATCTCGACGTTCTGCTCGACTGTCAATGTTTTGGCTGGCGGACTCGTCCACTACGACCGCGACAATATCTGAGGATGGTTCTCTGACTTCTTCGCGCAAGGAGGGGTTCATCAAAATGAGTGCTAACAGTGCATAGGCCGCGAACCTGACCCAAGTCCCTTTCATGCGCGTGGCAAGGAAGATGAACGTCAGCAGGGCGGCAGCGCATGCCAATACAACAATGCTTGGAAACGGTATGAGAGGATCAAATTCAATACGCCAATTCATCGACCCCTCCTATTGTCCAAGACGTTCAAGGAGGGCGGGAATGTGTACTTGGTCGGCTTTGTAATTGCCGGTGAGGGAGTACATAACCAAATTTATCCCAAAACGAAGTGCAAGTTCTCTTTGTCGTTCTCCCCCTGGGACGAGGGGCGCAAGCGGTTGACCTCGCTCATCAAGCGCCCAAGCGGCGGCCCAATCATTAGATCCAATGATCACTGAGGAAACGCCATCGCTGGTTGCTTGGTTTGGGCTGTTGCTGAGAGTTTTGGTTGTCTCAATGGACTCGATCCAAACCTGTCCACCAACCCAGCGGCCAGGGAAATCCTGCAAAAGGTAGAAAGACTTGGTGATGACGTGATCTTCTGGGATCTGGGTTAATGGTGGGATGTCGAGCTGCCGCAGGATTTCGCGCAACCGCTTGCTGTTGGGAGGGATGTTCGTTTCTTGCCCAGAGAATGTCGGGATGCGTCGGTGTTGATCGCCGGTGTCAAAGACGATGGTTCCTCCGGTCTTCATGAAGCGGTTGAGTTTTTCGATCGCTTCAGAAGACAGTTTGGCTTGATCTGCAGTGACGGGCCAATAGATGAGAGGGAAGAAGGCAAGCTCGTCGCGCTCAAGATCGATACCAATCGGATCACCAGGCTCGGCAGCCGTGCGATAGTTTAGAGCATCAGACAACCCCTTGAGGCCTGCACGACTTATAGTATCGATTTCACGGTTCGAGGTGAGGATATAGGCCAGTCTTGTTTCCAGCGTTGCTTCGAGCGCCCTTTCGGTCTCTGGTGTTAGTGCGAAAGAGACATTTGTTGGAATTCCGAGCGACAGCGTTGTTGCCAGGAGGATCACCGCAGCTGATGCCTTTGCGCCAACGAGTTTCTTACCGCGTAATTCCAAGAACTTCCCAGATAACCAGAGCATGATGACTGCATCGGCGAGAGCCAACAGAAATGCTAGGAATAGCAGCCAGGGTCCAAGAACAATCGTGTGGTCAGAAGTTTGATCCAAGCGATGGATTGAATTCGGTAGATCGGTCAATGGCCTTAAAGACAATTCGTCGCTCGCAAGGTTGAATGCGACCACCTGTTGTGGTGCGCCGTAAAGCCCTGGTGGATGTATTGGTGACGCTTGCCAATCTTGTCGTTGATCTGAGGTCAGCGGTTGTGTGGTTGGATCTGGATCTTCCAATTGGCCAAATGCATCAAGCGTCTTAAATGGCTTCAGGCTTTCGGTGTTTTCAGTAAAGGCAGAGGCTCCATTGCCTCCTGTGTCTGCACGCGAGAAATCGACAATTCGTTGAAGCATTTCAACGAACAACCCCGAAATTGGCAGCGTTGACCACTCAGCATTGGAGGTCACATGGAACAAGACAATCCAACCATCGCCCCGCGCTGCGGCAGTTACCAAGGGCGTGCCATCATGAAGGCGGGCCCAAGTGCTGGCATTAAGATCAATGGAAGGTTCTGCCAAGACCTGGCGTGCGACGGTCACATCGGCTGGTATCGATAGTCCGCGGAAAGGGGAGTTGTCATCAAATGGTGCGAGCGATTGCGGTTCATTCCAAGACAAGGCGCCGCCCAAGGCTCTTCCGCCTTGTCGCAATGGAACGGGAACGAGAGGATCGTTGGTGGCGGCGAGCCGAGGGCCAGCGAAGCGAACTAGTGTCCCGCCGCCTTCAATCCAGCTTTGCAGTTCTTCCATGTCGTCGGCTGGCACATTACCAATGTCGGCCAAAACTAGAACTGACTGTCGTTGGCCGAGTAGTTCTCTTAGCGACCCCTTGTGAAGTTCAGCAAAGGGGCGAAGGGCGCGTTCTGGATAAAAGACATCGGACAGAAGTGGTTTTTCGATATCTGTCTTGCTGGTGACAATTCCAACGGCACGTCGGCGCCAGCGTTCATCCAACAGAAATATCGATCCAGCTGTTTTTGCGCCTTCTATTTTGATCCATTGTGTTTCGTTGCGTAGCTCCAGGGGCAGGACAATTTCAACCTGCGTGGTTTTTTCGCCAACCGCAAATTCGAACGGTGCGGTGTTGAGTGTCCGACCCCGGTCGCCAATGGCGACCATTTCACCGATTTGCTCAAGCGTTGAATTCCCTCGTCCTAATTGCACAACAAACCGATCGGCTGACATTTGCAGTGAGCTAATGGCGATCGGTGCGCGCTCGGTGTCCAATGTCAAGTAATGCACTTGCCCAAGATCGTTGATGAGAGAGGCGTTTTGTGCTCCTGAGCCGTGGTCGATGCCATCACTCAGCCAAAGAACTTCGACATTGCCAGTGCCATCTGAGGTGAGGAACTCGGACAGTCGTTGGCTGGCGGCGTTCCGGTCCGGCGCCCAGGGAACAGGTGCGATGTTGTTGATCGCCTGTTTGGCTTGGGTGGGCGATAGCAAGCTGAGCTGAGAGACCTTGGCAGCATGTTCTGCTGTTGGCAGTACAATAATGGGCCTTGTTGTTCTCGCAGCTTCGTCAACGAGACTTAAAAGCTGATTGCGTCGGGTATCCCAATTGTGGGCGGATGCCCATCCGTTATCAACAACGAGCGCGAGCGGACCCTCTTGGCTCAATCTTGTTTGTGGATTGAGGATTGGACCGGCTAACCCGACAATCAACAAAGCACAAAGAAAGAGGCGCAGTACTAGCAACCAGAGCGGTGTATGTTGCGCGGATTCCTCCTTCGACATCAAGTTGATGAGAAAGGAAAGGGCTGGGAAGTTTTCCCGGCGCGGTGCAGGTGGCGTAATACGCAATAGCCACCACAAGACAGGCAGACCTGCGAGGGCGATGAGTATCCACGGGGCGGCGAATGATATGGCGCTCAATCCAAACACGCTGGTTTCATTCTCCTTCCAGATGACTGCTCAATGCAGCGAACAGTGAAAGAAGGGCTTGTTCCGGCGAATGATCGGTACGGTGATGGCAGAAACTCCACCCGAATTTTCCTGCCCAGTCTGAAAGGCCTTCGCGGTGCGCGTGCAGGGCATGGCGATAGTCGTTGCGGATGGTTTCCGTGCGCCCAAAGGTGATGCGCTTGCTGCTTTCGAGATCTTGAAATTGGATGCGACCCTCGAAGGGGAAATCTTCTTCTGAGGGGTCGGTTATTTGTAAGAGACATCCTTTGACGCCGCCCGCGGCGAGGCGCGTGAGCCAGGGGGTCAGGTCCGTCAACGGATGTAGGAAGTCACCGATCAGAACCACCTTTGCAAATCCTGGCAATTGGCGATGTCGCGGTAATTCGGTTCCTTCCGTTAATTGATCGGCGAAGGCATGTGAGAGGCGTCGCAGGGTCACCCGTCCTGTTGAAGGCGGGGTTGCGCTGTCGAGTTGAGCAACGCGTTCGCCGCCGCGCACCAGCAGTGAGGTAACAGCGATGGCCAATACGGAAGCACGTTCAAGCTTGGTGATACTGGCGAAGTTTGATTTGTAACCCATAGAAGGAGATGCATCGCGCCAGACCCAAACGCTGTCTGCGGCCTCCCATTCATGCTGGCGGATGTAGACGTGTTGTGACTTGGCTGATTTTCTCCAATCGATGCCGGCGCGTTGATCGCCTGGTTGATACCGGCGAAATTGCCAAAATGTTTCGCCGCTTCCAACCCGGCGTCGACCGTGAATACCGTGCGCGACGGTATTGGCAATACGTTCTGCTTCAATTTGGAGGGCGGGCAAGCGGGCCGCGAGTGTTTCACCGCGTTCGCGAATCTCCGACCAAGCCGCGGGATGCTGGCTGTGTCGGTCACTGAACCTTGGTTTTTGCGTTACCGCGTCAGACATTGTTTGCTGCTATCGTTTCTCTCAAGCAATCGGTGCAATGAGTTCTGTGAGAACGTTTTCTAAATTCTCACCCTCAGCTCGGGCAGAGAATGTGAGTGCCATGCGGTGGCGCAAGATTGGTGGAGCGAGTATGACCACATCATCCAGAGAAGGTGACAGGCGACCATCCAACAAAGCGCGGGCGCGTATGGCAAGCATCAGTGCTTGGCTGGCGCGAGGTCCAGGACCCCAAGCGATATGCGCATTGACGAAATCACTGGCGCCGGTGTCAGGGCGCGCAGATCTCACCAGTTGTAGAATTCCGGCGACCACCGATTCACCAACCGGCATGCGGCGCACCAAGTCTTGAGCTTTCTTCAGATCACCTGGGTTCATGACCTTCTTGGGCGACTTGCATGAGGCGCCGGTGGTTTCAATCAGCATCTCGCGCTCAGCATCTGCGTCTGGGTAGTCGACATTGATCTGAAGAAGGAAGCGATCAAGTTGTGCTTCCGGCAGGGGATAGGTTCCTTCTTGTTCCAATGGATTCTGGGTCGCCAATACATGGAAGGGATCTGGAAGATCATGCCTGGCGCCAGCGACCGTCACGTGATGTTCCTGCATGGCTTGCAACAGCGCGGACTGTGTTCTCGGACTGGCGCGGTTGATTTCATCTGCCATGAGGAGTTGGCAAAAAACTGGCCCTTGTATGAAGCGGAAGGAACGGCGACCGTCCTCGTTTTCTTCCAGTACTTCTGACCCGATAATATCGGCCGGCATCAGGTCCGGCGTAAATTGAACCCGCTTTTCTTGCAGGCCGAGGACACTGGCGATGGTTTCGACGAGGCGCGTCTTGGCGAGGCCTGGGACGCCCATCAATAAGCCGTGGCCACCAGAGAGGATTGTGATGATTGCTTGATCGATAACATCTTCTTGCCCAAAGATATGGCTGGCGATTTCAGACCTTGCCTCATTCAATTGTGCGCTTGTCTCTTCAATGTCGGCAATTAGGTCGTCTGCGCTTCGGGGGGAACTCGTGCCGGTTACATCCGTGGTGCTCATCTGGTGTCCTTGGTTAACGCGAATCTTCGAAATCAAATGCACCCTACCGCCAATTGGCAGGGGAGGCCTTAGTTTTGCTCGACTTATCGACCATTTCGTGGCCTCAACGGGTTCGGTTGAAGGCGACGGTCATCGAGAATACATATAGTCTATAGGAAACAGAGAGCGGCGAAAACACGAGGCGGGCCCGATGAAACCCAGAAAAAGTGCCGATCTGAATGAGGCACTCAGGGGATTGAAGGAAATCGAGCAAGGCAAGACCAAGGGCCTGCCGCCGGTTCACCTGTGGAATCCTGAGTTTTGCGGCGATCTGGATATGCGGATCGCGCGGGATGGGACTTGGTTTTACATGGGCACGCCCATTAAACGGGACCGTCTCGTGAAACTCTTCTCGACCGTTTTGCGGCACGACGAAGACGGCAAATACTATCTCGTCACGCCAGTAGAGAAAGTTGGGATCACGGTTGACGACGCTCCTTTTGTGATCGTGGACATGGATGTGTCCGGCAAGGATGAGGATCAGATCATCACCTTCCGAACCAGCCTAGACGATGAAACGGTGGCCGGTCCCGACCATCCGTTGCGGTTTGAGATCGATTCCGAAACCAACGAGCCCTCGCCTTATGTGCATGTGCGAGCGCGTCTCGATGCCTTGATCAATCGTGCGGTGTACTACAAGCTCGTTGATCTCGCGGTAGAACAAGAGATGGACGGCGAAGCGATGTTCGGTGTGTGGAGTGCCGGCGTGTTCTTTCCCTTTGCGAAAGTGTCGGAGCTTGCTCGTGTCCGATGAGATTAAGCAATTGATCGTAGAAAAACTGGGCGCCCCGACACCGGATCACTTGGACATGTTGCCGGGCGATCATGCGCTCAATCCCCATTGGCCACGTGAAACGTTGGACATGGAAACCAGTGAGAACTTGCGAGATGCGGCCGTGCTGGTTCCATTGATCGACCGGCGCGACGGCCTAACTGTGCTTCTCACCAAACGAGCGAGTGACTTGCCCTCACATGCGGGGCAAGTGAGTTTTCCCGGGGGACGTATTGACGCCACAGACGAAAGCCCCGTTCATGCGGCTTTGCGCGAAACCCATGAGGAAGTGGGTATCGAAGCGGCCTTTATTTCTGTGATCGGCACGCTAGATCTCTATCAGACGGTAACAGGCTATGCGGTCCAACCGGTGGTAGGTCTGGTGAATGAAGGATTTGAACTTCGTCCTCATGCCGGCGAGGTTGATGAGGTTTTTGAAGTGCCATTTGAGTTTTTGATGGATCGCTCCAACCATCGCCGCCACGAAACGGAATGGAAGGGCCAACGCCGGTCCTATTACTCAATGCCCTATGGCGACTATTTCATCTGGGGGGCAACAGCGGCTATGTTGATCAACCTTCAAAAAAGGCTCTACGGTTAAGTTTATGCGATTCTTTCTTTTCCAACTCACCTTGATCTTCCTGCCGTTCTTTGCTTATCGCCTCTATCTCAATTTTGTCATTCGCAAAAGGGTCGAGGAAGGGGAGAGCTTTGATGAGGTGCGTTCTTCTTGGCTTTTTGCCGCGGGTCTTTTGCTTGCCCTTGTAGGTTTTGCGATCGCGGGGCTCACGGGTGAAAAGATCACCGAAGGGACATACAAACCGCCAACCTTTGAAGACGGCGAACTGGTTCCCCCGAGGATTGACTGAGTCGAGGATGTTTTCATGAAAAGTTCCATTGCGCATGAACCTTGGCTGAAAGCGCCTGAGACGCAAGCCGTCATGAGCGCGCTCGAAGGTGAGCGTGTCGGTGAGGTGGCGCGTTTCGTCGGCGGGTGTGTGCGCAATGCATTGCTTGGCGAGCCGGTCTCAGATGTGGACATCGCGACGACGTTGACGCCAGACGAAGTTGTTCTCAAGTTAGAAGCCGCCGGTTTGAAAGCTGTGCCGACGGGGATCGAGCACGGCACAATTACTGCGGTGTCAGATGGGCGACCTTTTGAGATAACCACGCTTCGCAAAGACGTCGAAACCCACGGGCGGCACGCGACCGTTGCCTTTTCGACGGATTGGGCCGAAGACGCAGCGCGGCGCGACTTCACCATGAATGCCTTGTTGGCGGATGTTCAAGGTCAGATCTACGATCCGCTTGGAGGCCGTGTGGATCTTGAAGAGCGGCGGGTGCGTTTCATCGGCAATGCCGCCTCTCGTATTGCGGAAGATTTTCTTCGCATCCTTCGCTTCTTTCGCATTCATGCGTGGTACAGCGAAGGCGAGCTCGACAAAGAAGGGCTGGAAGCCTGTGCGAGTGCCGCTGAGCATCTCGGCGAACTTTCTGCCGAGCGGGTCTCGAGTGAACTTCTAAAACTTTTGGAGGCCTGGGACCCACTCAGCGTATTGCGTCAGATGGCGGCGGTTGGTGTTCTCGGTCGCGTTTTGCCGGAAGCGCAAAACTTTGATCGCTTCGCGCGGTTGGCAGAAATTGAAAGGGCGCAATTCTTTGAGCCTGACGCCTTGCTGCGCCTGGGTTCCTTGCTTGCGCGGGACCAAAAGAGTGCAACCCATCTCGGCACCCGTTTGCGGCTTTCCAATGACAGCCAAACCCGGCTTGCAGATATGTCTGGAGGGAAAGACAAAATTGTTTGTTATCTCTCCATTCGCGACCTGCGTCGACAAATCTATTGGCAGAGCAATCGGACTTTTCGAGACCGCGCTATGTTGGCCTGGGCAGAAGACCCAAAGACCCCCAATAGTGTTCAGTGGCGGGCGCTCATTGCGATGGCCGATAGTTTCACGCCGCCGGAGATGCCATTGACAGGCGATGAAGTGATGGCGGCAGGCGTGCCGCACGGACCGGAAGTTGGCCGGGTGATGCGCGAAGTTGAAGAATGGTGGGTCGACGCGGACTTTACCGAAGATCGTTTTTCCATCATCGAACGCTTGAAAGCGGTGGTCCAAGCGACGGTGTTTTAGGTACGCGACGTTTCGTCTTTTGGTCGCACCGCGTCCCTTATGTCATAGTTGAAGAAACCAAGACGCGGCGAAAGGTGTTTCTTTCGCGCGGGAGGAGCCCATGGACCTGCAATTGACAGCGAAGCAAGCTGCGTTTCGCGATGAAGTGCGGGTGTTTCTTGAGGCCCATATGCTGGCTGATATTGCAGCAAGGTATGCTCAAGGGCTGCCGACGCCGAAGGTCGACGTCAATCGGGTTTGGCAGGTTTTCCATGAACATGGATGGGCCGCACCGGCCTGGCCGGTGGAGCATGGTGGTCGGGGCCTGACCTTGGTCGAGCGGCACATTTTCGACATGGAGTGTCGGCGGGCTCATGTGCCGCCGCTCATTCCGCAAAACGTTGCGATGATCGGCCCCGCCCTGATCAGGTTTGGCAGTGAAGCGCAGAAGTCGCGGTTTTTGTCACAGACTTTGAGCGGCGAGATTTGGTGGACACAAGGGTATTCAGAATCTGAAGCCGGGTCGGATCTCGCAAACGTCAAAATGAAGGCGACGCGGGATGGAGACGACTATTTGGTCACCGGCACGAAGATGTGGACGACGCTTGCAGAGAGTGCGGATTGGATCTTCTGTTTGGTGCGTTCCGATCCGAATGTAAAACCGCAACGGGGGATTTCGTTCCTTCTGATCGATCTCAAAAGTGATGGTGTCGAAATCAATCCCATCATCGGTCTCAATGGCGAACGGTTGTGGAGCCAGGTGATCCTTGAGAATGTCCGTGTGCCGATTGAGAATCGATTGGGCGAAGAAAACGAAGGGTGGACCGTTGCGAAGGCCCTTCTGGGGGATGAGCGCATTTTTGTGTCGCGCATTTCTGAAAGCACGCGCCTCTTGCATCTCCTCAAACAAGTCGCTGGGCAAGAGCGATGCGACGGCGCACGGTTGATCGATGAGGCAGATTTTAAGCAAACCATCACAGAGCTTGATTTGCGTCTGCAGGCGCTTGATGTCATGGGACTTCGCCTTCTTGATCAGGCGGAACGGGACGGGCGGATCGGCGCAGAACCCTCTGCCATGAAAGCGCTAGGCTCTCCCCTGGTGCAGGCCATGGATGCGGCCCTGGTTGATGCGATGGCGTATTATGGCGGGCCAGACAACTTCAAAGAGCTGGAGCGCGGCGGCAATGAGGGGCTGATTGGTCCGGCGCACGGCCAGCTGCGCATGCACAATATGTTGCATCATCGCGGGTATACGATTGCCGGTGGGACCACGGAAATTCAAAAGAATATTATTGCCAAAGCCATTTTGGGCCTTTGACACGGACCTTGCGAGTTTGCAGCGCAGGTACGCGATGTGCTGGGGCGCTTGACTTCCTCACTTCAGAACCTGAAGAGTTCTTCCTTGGATTTAGAAGCGGCACGAAAGCCGCCATTCGAGGGAGACGAACTTCATGAGAGATCTTTTCAATGTGGACGGAAAAATCGCGCTGGTCACAGGTGGCTCGCGCGGCATCGGCCTCATGATTGCGCAAGGCTTTGTGGAGAATGGGGTCAAGACCTACATCTCGTCGCGCAAGCAGAAAGTGTGTGATGAGGTTGCGGCAGAGTTGTCTAAATCTGGCACTTGCATTTCGCTCCCCTTCGATCTTGGTTCTATGGAGGGGGTTGAGGGTCTCGCGAAGGCCATTTCTGAGCGCGAAGAAAAGCTCGACATTCTAGTCAACAACGCGGGAGCCACATGGGGCGCGCCTTTGGATGAGTTTCCCGAGGCTGGTTGGGACAAGGTGATGACCCTCAACGTCAAGTCGCCGTTCTTTTTGACCCAGAAACTGTTGCCCAACCTACGCGCTGCCACCAATGCAGACGATCCGGCCCGGGTAATCAATATTGGCTCGATTGATGGGCTCAAAGCACCGATGCTTGAAACCTATTCCTATTCGGCCAGCAAGGCTGGGATCAATCATCTGACGCGACACCTTGCGACCCGATTGGCGCCAGAGAACATCATCGTGAACGGCATAGCGCCCGGACCCTTTGAGAGCAAAATGATGGAAGCAACGCTCAACGCGGTGGGTGATCAGATTGCAGCCAGCAATCCACGGGGTCGTATTGGTGTACCGTCCGATATGGCAGGCACGGCAATCTTTCTCTCATCCAAAGCAAGCGCCTACATTACCGGTGCGGTGATTGCGGTCGATGGTGGGATTGTGGCGTGTACGTGAGCCTGGTTTTGATTCAGGATTACCACAAACCGAATTCGGCGCTCTTGGCTAATGTTGGTTTGCCCTCGGTGTGTCGTTGCCCTTCTTCAGTGAAGAAGTCGAAGAGGCTTTCATCTATGTGCCATCGATCGCGTTCTGGGTCTAGCTCGAGCCTTTTTTCCAATGTGAATGTCCAGGGTCCAAATTGACCTGCACACTCTGCAGCGAGATCGGTGAGAAATTGCAGTCTGCGCTGGGAACGCCTGAACGATACTTCAAACTCGTCTCCATCGCCATTTGAAGTGTTGGGCACAACGGAAACGCGCCCTGCAAGTTGCAGCCAGCGCGCTGCGTCCGGCCAGCGGAATGAGAAGTAGACCCAGCGAATGACTTGGTCGTGGCTTGGCACCTCGTTCTTAGAGAGCTGTTTGGCTTGCCGAATGAGGTAGAAGTACCTCCCAAGATTGAGAAATCTCTTGATGGTTCTCGGATTGTAATTGAAGTGCCAGGTTGTCTGCTTCGCGACAGCTTTCAGCAAATCTTCATCGTCTAGTTTCTCATTGTAACGCACTAGGGGTCTAAACTTCTCCTCATACTGATTGAGGTCGTAAACATTCTCTTCGTCTCGTTGTTCCTCTGTCTGAGAGGTGAGGTGTTTTGGATACTCAAAGATCGAACCGAGATTGAGCTGTTCGGAAAGGAATGTGACAAAATATTTGGTCAGCCCGCCTGTGGCATCCAGCATCCAATCAGCAATTCGCCATACCCTTAGGAGAAATCGGTTTGCGTCTCTTGCGCCAGCGCCATCGGTATTACTGGGGGCGTCTGATATTGATTTCCGTTCTGCAAAGTCATCCAGCAGATCATGTTTTGCCGGCGGAATGACGAAGGGAATTTGAATGAACTTGTCTAAGAAGTGCCAGCCGAGTGAGTCCGCGCGGCTGTAGGAGGGAAGTTCACCAAGTGTATCGGAGTAATGTTTTTCGAGTGCGGCCGCCACGATTTCCCCGTCCATGCCTAGTACGAAATAGCAGGAAGGCAACGCTCCGGAAACGAACAAGTTGAGAGCCTCAAAAACCTCCGCCACCTTGTTCGGCGAACATCTGTCTAGATCATCTATGAAGATGACGATGCGGGTTGGATTGTCTGTCTGAGTCATCAAACTACGCATTACCCGATTGAGGTCCTCTTCAGCATGATGGCGGTAGCCCAGATCTGACGCATAGTCCGGCGTGCTCACAAAGTCAGAAAACTTCTCAATGGCGGGTGTGTTGTTTGTTATCAGTTGACGTGCAAACAATCCCAAAACGCCTATTGTTCCTCCGACAACCAGAAGCGATGTTTGTGTAACTGCCGCGTAGGGCCAGGCGAGCCAACCTGTCAGATTTGACAAGAATCCGATTGATGATTGCGTTTGGTCAACCCAGACCAAAAATCCTGACACTGCCGCCACCACGAGCCCACTTGCCCAAACCCAGGTTCTATCAATCAGCGTGTTGGACAGTTTTTGACGAACCGCGTCGACATCAACGCGCCTTAGCGTGAGTTCGAAGTAGAAACACTCGCGTTGAAAGGGTGTGAGCCTGGCAGCGATTTGTTTGATGATGGCATCCGCCAAGCCGGCCCAGACTTGTTCGCTCGATTCATATTTCCATGGATTGAACCAGATTGAAATCCAGCGCTGTTTGTCGATCTCTTCAAGACTCTTGAATTTCTCGCCTCTTCGCCAACGTCTAAGGAGGCGCCGGATGTGTTTGACGCTGAAGAGCTTCTTCTCGCGTTGCTTTCCTTCGCGCTCGAAGTCTTGCCATGTTCTCTCTCCGCCAACGCGTGCGATTTCGAGGCCTTCTGGATCCAAATTTTCTTGGATCATCCGCATGAGGGAAGTCTTGCCCGCGCCCCAAGGGGCCTGGATGCCGATGGACAGAGGGGCTTCTGTATTTCTGTGCTTAAGAAACTGCGAAGCTGCGACGGCATAGTCGCGGTATCCGAGGGAGTCCTTTGTGGTCCAATTGTCGGTGATGGCCGAGAGTATCGCGGCCTTTTCTATGATGCTGGTTTTGGCTTTTGCTGCGGTGATGAACTCTTCAAGGGCAGCCTTCAAGACCGCCCGACCAGATTCGCTTGCGAGTGCTTTGTTTGGATAGATGGTTCCCTTTGGGAACAACCTGTTTCCTTCTGTTTTGGCTGGTTTAACTGCACCTGAGGTTGCGAGAGATTTCTCGACGTTCGACTTAAACACTTCTCCTTCATGCCTTAATGCGATGCTGTCCAGTACACGGACATTGAGAATGAGATTGATATGAGTCGAGTCGAATTGAATGAATGGAATGTTTGCGATCTTCGGTTCATTTGTATTCGGGTAAGAGATCAGAATGGTCCAGGATTGGAGCCCTGGAACGAGTTTCAGTCCAAGATCGACCATGTCATCGTGAAAAGGTTGCCAGTAGTCGAGGTTTGAAATTTCTGCAGGTTCGGACCGCTCCAATGCAAATTCGATGAAGTTCGCCCCGTTGACCAAGAAGTACTGGTCAATCGTCACGGCAGCATCTTTGTCGATTGCGAATGACGCGCCCGCACGTGCAGAAATGAGTTGGTGTTTTGGACCAACAATCTTCTCGACGATGTCTTTTGGGAGGTGTTCTAGAAGGACACCTTGATACTGGGTCTCCACGCGATACTGACCGTTGTCTTCTTGATAAACGCCTCGCCCAACAATGGTGCCCCAAGCGTAAATGCCTGCCTTGTCGCCGGACTGCCAGTAGTAGACAATATCGCCGACCTTCATTTGTCGATAGTGACGGGCAATGTGCCAGTCAACCGTCGCATCCGGAATGGCATTCTCGCTTAGGTCATATCGTTCGGGGTTGGCTTGAAGGACCCAGTACTTGGTCTTGTCTGTAATTGGAATTGCCGGGACGGATGTAGTGACAGTGCCGTCATCCGAAGACTTGTCGCTATCGCCCGGATTTTCGGCTTCTAAGGGATCTTTCTTACCCTGTTCTTGATCGCTCGGTGGCGGGGTAAAGGTTCCGGATGCCTTCGCTGATAGTGGCGCCAACTTGGCGTTCGTCTGGCCTGTTGAGCTGCTAGGTCTTTCTCTTGGTGGGGTGTTGGGCTTGCCAGGATTGTCTTTGTTTGGAGGAGGGGGTTTGTCCGCCACGGCCGCGCTTTCTTGTCAAACAATGAGATGCGGTCTCGGACTCTAGTACTCGTAGTGAGGGAGTCAATATTTGTTCGCGACTTTGGGGGATTTGGTCTTCTCTGAATGGTCAGGCGAAATATGCCTTTCGATATGAGACACCTGTGCTGACTCAATACAGTAGATGTCTTTGAACCGTTGAAACCGACCGAGTCCGCGAATCTTGTTCTTGCGATGACTTTTTCTTCAAATTGAGAGGTCGTTTGTTTCAAATCTTATGGATGATTGATCGCTTGAAGTGCACCGTTGACAACAAAAAAAATCTGAAATTTTTCATAGTTCGACGCCGTTTTCATAAAACTTTAGAGGCGTAAAAACCATGTCCTTTGATGAGCTTAGGTGATACCATCTGGGTACGGTGTATTTCTGACTAATTTTATGGAAACTGCACCTCACGTTTTTGCGATTTGTGAGGAGGAGAGATCTAACACGGTAGGGGTGACACTTCGGTGTAGCTGACGAAAGTTCCGACGACATGGACATTTGTTTGGGGGTCCAAGTTGGAAGGGAGACGGGAATGTATACTCGCCTAGTACTGAGCTTGCTGCTCGGCTTTGTGTTGAGTAGTGAGGCAACGGCGCAAAAGCGCCAGAATGGCAGAGCGACTGTCGGACCGGCAGCACGCGTAATGCTTGACGAGACGCCTCAACGGCGTGTTTCAACGGGCGTTGTCTTTTCCCATCAAGAAACCATTGCCGGGATTGGCTCAACGCAATCGTCGGCGGGCCTGTTTGCCAGTAGTGACATTGGCCTCTATCTCCATCATTTTGACTATACCAACGCCTGGTTGGCGGATCGGCCGTCGATCTGGCGGGAAGACCGTTTTGCAAGGTTTGATCCAGCTGAATTGGACGGACCTGCTTCTTTCATCGAGGTTTTCATCGATGATTGGAAATTTGCGTCGTACCGATCGTTTTCGTTCCACGTGCTGGCCGACGATGTAGTGGGGCTTGAGATAAAGTCAGACTTTTCGTTCTAAGGCCATTTCACTTCCGGTGGCATTGAGGACAGAATCGTGTCCACATTGCCACCTGTTTTGAGCCCGAACTGGGTACCGCGATCATACAGTAGATTGAACTCAACATATCGTTCGCGGCGGATGAGTTGCTCTTCGCGATGTTCGTCCGTCCAAGGCAAGTCGAAGTTGCGACGCACCAACCGTGGGTAAATGTCGAAGAAGGTGCGACCGACATTTCGTGTGAAGGCAAAAACTTCTTCCCAATTGCCAGTATTTAGGTGGTCGTAGAATATTCCACCTGTGCCGCGCAGTTCTTGATAAAATGACGAAGAGGCAATTGAAAGAGATTCGTGCGTAGACGCCATGACACAGAAAACAACATTTTCCATACGTGCTCTTGAACATGATGATCGAGACCTGGTGGAGCAACTTCTATTGACGGCATGGCAAGCGACGGAGTTTGCGACATGTGGCCGATTGGTTGATGCGCGCGGGTTGCCCGGCTTCTTGGCGCAAAGAGGTGATGAGCCGGTTGGGCTCTTAACCTATGCGATAACGGGAAAAGACTGTGAGCTGTTGACCCTCAATGCGTTCGAACAGTTTGAGGGTATCGGGACGGCTTTGGTCGAGGCGGTCCTGGCCGAAATTTCGCAGATGAAACTCGACCGAGTGTTTCTAATGACCACGAATGACAATGTGGACGGTATTCGTTTCTATCAAAAACGGGGCTGGCGAATGGCGGGTGTGAACATTGGGGCGGTCGACAAGGCGCGCGCCACACTCAAACCCCAAATTCCACTCTTAGGGCATTATGATATTCCGCTGCGAGATGAAATTGTTTTCGAGTGGGACTTGAGCGCGTCTTAAGGAAAGCCGTCGAGTTGGCGCATTGCTTCTCCCAAAACCATGGCGCCGGCCATGGCCACGTTCAAAGACCGGGTCTCGGGGGTCATGGGAATCAGGAGCCTGGCGTCGGCGACCTCGTGAATTTCGTCTGGAACGCCAGCACTTTCCCGGCCGAGGAGCAGGATGTCGCCCGTCTCGAAGGTGAAGTCTGTGTATTTTTGCGCGGCTTTGGTGCTGAGGAGCAAAATACGCGCCTCACCACGGGTTTCCAGAAAGTGCTCCCAGGAGGCATGCCGCTTAATGTCGGCGTGACCCAAATAATCCATTCCAGATCGCTTCAAGCCCTTGTCAGAAAAGGGAAATCCACAAGGCTCAATGATATCCACAGGGACGCCTAAGCAGGCGCCCAGGCGAAGCAGGGTGCCGGTGTTTTGAGGTATGTCCGGTTGAAAGAGCGCCAAACGCATTCGATTTCGCCTTGTCCTTGATTTTTTTGCCAAAATTGCTGCGGCATATCGCTCGCAGGGCTAGACAATTCACATTAGTCCGTGCAAAAACCCGCTTCGAGTTTGAAGTCTTCTACAGATGAGTCTGCCGGTTTCGGATCTGACACCAAGACCGGTTCTCCTTGCAAGCGAAGAAGAGGTGCCTCCCGTGTCACAGACCAGCGCGGATCACGCAGACGGCGATACCAGCCGACGCGATTTTCTCTACATCGGAACCGCTACATTTGCCGCCGTCGGATTGGCGCGCGGTGTGGTATGGCCGTTGATCCATCAAATGAACCCAGCTGAAAATGTCAAAGCCTTGGCATCCATCGAAGTTGATATCAGCCAGATTGCCTTGGGCCAGCAGATCAAAGTTCTCTGGCGCGGTAAGGCGGTCTTTATTAGCCATCGCCCGCAAGCTGTCATCGACGAAATGCGGGCCGTTGATGTGGCGACTTTGCCGGATCCACAGACCGACGAAGAGCGGGTTCAAAAAGACGAGTGGTTGGTGATGCTGGGTGTGTGTACGCACTTGGGCTGTGTGCCGGTTGCCGACAAGGGGAAGTATGACGGTTGGTACTGTCCTTGCCACGGCTCGCACTACGACAAGTCGGGGCGCATTCGCCAAGGACCTGCGCCGCTCAACTTGGAGGTTCCTGAGTATGTGTTCCTTGACGATAACACGATCAAAGTCGGTTAAGGGGACGAACTTAAATGGCACATGAAAGCAAATACAATCCATCGAATGGATTTACCAAGTGGCTTGATGACCGGCTTCCGATCCTTCGTTTGAGCTACGATTCATTTATCGATTTTCCGACACCGAAGAACCTGAATTATTGGTGGACGTTCGGTGTTGTTTTGACCTTCTGTTTGGTCGCGCAAATCGTGACCGGCATCGTTCTCGCGATGCATTACACGCCGCATGTGGACTTTGCGTTCTCAAGCGTAGAACACATCATGCGGGACGTGAATTACGGTTGGTGGCTGCGTTACGCCCACTCAAATGGCGCGGCGATGTTCTTCTTGGCGGTTTATGTCCACATGTTCCGCGGTCTCTACTACGGATCCTATAAGGCACCACGAGAAATATTGTGGATCCTTGGTGTTCTCATCTACTTCCTGATGATGGCGACGGGCTTCATGGGCTACGTACTTCCGTGGGGGCAAATGAGTTTCTGGGCCGCGACAGTGATCACGAGCTTCTTTGATGCGATCCCATGGGTGGGGGAAGACATCAAGACCTTGTTGCTGGGTGGGTTTGCCGTCGACAATGCAGCACTCAATCGCTTCTACTCGCTTCACTACCTGTTGCCGTTTGTGATCTTTGGTGTGGTGATTTTGCACATCTGGGCATTGCACGTACCAGGGAACAACAACCCGGTTGGGGTTGAGGTGAAAGGTCCGCAAGATACGGTGCCTTTCCATCCGTACTATACGGTGAAAGATCTTTTTGCACTCCTAGTGTTTGTGGTCTTTTACGCGTACTTCATCTACTTCGATCCGAACGCGATGGGGCACCCGGACAACTACATCCAGGCGAACCCATTGGTGACACCGGAGCACATCGTGCCTGAATGGTATTACCTGCCATTCTACGCGATTCTTCGGTCGATTACTTTCGATGTGTTGTTTCTCGATAGTAAACTCCTCGGCGTCATGGCGATGTTTGCTGCGATCTTTGTGCTGTTCTTTCTGCCCTGGCTTGACACATCAAAAGTGAAGTCGATGCGCTACCGCCCTGTGATGCGGTATTTCTTCATCATCTTCGTGATCGATTGTTTTGTGCTTGGTTGGGTCGGTGCCGTATCGCCTGACATTGAGTTGATTGGAGCCGATAGCAAAGTCGAGGTTGTCTTCGAAGATTCCGCTATCGTTGAGGTCGATGGAGAAAAGCCTCTTGAATCGAAGTGGAAAGAAATCGAATGCGCTCAAACGCCGGTGAATGGGACAGTCGAATGTGATGCGCATCGACCTATATTCGAAGCGAAAGATTTGGGGCTTCTGTCGACGATCTACTACTTCGCGTTCTTCTTGTTCCTGATGCCTCTGCTCGGCAAGATCGAAAAGACAAAGCCGGTGCCTACGGGAATTCACGAATCGGTATTGGCGAGGCATAGCGGTTCCGGGGCGGATGCTTCGGATGCGAAGAGTTAGGTGAGGGACATGGACATGAAAAAACAAATGAAAACGATCCTCGCCGCCGTCAGCCTCTCCGCAGGCTTGGCCCTGACCTTCAATCCAGCTCAAGGTGCTGGTGGTGAAGTTCATCTCGAGCACCAGCACTGGTCGTTTGATGGCTTCATGGGGCAGTACGACCAGGCAGCGCTTCGGCGCGGTTATCAAGTCTACAAAGAGGTTTGTGCGGGCTGCCACGGGATGGATCTTTTGGCCTATCGCAATCTCGGAGATGCGGGCGGCCCGCATTATTCAGAAGATGAGGTTAAAGCCATTGCGAAAGAGTATGAGGTTTTCGCAGGGCCGGATGAGTATGGTGAGACAACGGATGCGGATGGGTATCCGCTGATGCGGTCGGCTGTACCGTCGGACTATTTTGTTGCGCCTTACGCAAATGAGAATGCGGCTTTGGCTGCAAACGCAGGGGCATTGCCTCCGGGTCTGTCGTTGATGGCCAAAGCACGTCACAGCGGACCTGATTACATTTACAACTTGCTCATAAATTATGAACATGAAGCGCCTGAAGGTGTCGAGGTGGGCGATGGCCTGACCTACAATCCAATATTCCCTGGTGGTCAGTTGGCCATGGCACAGCCATTGTGGGGCGATGATGTTGAGTACGCCGACGGAACCGAAGCCTCCATTGAGCAAGAAGCACGTGATGTTGCCGAGTTTTTGATGTGGGCGGCTGAGCCACGGCTCAATGAGCGCAAGAAGGCGGGTTTTTCTTCGATGATCTTCCTGCTCATTCTGACCGGCTTGACGTACTGGTGCTATCGCCGGGTTTGGAGCGATGTTGATCATTAGGTTCATTAACCAATGACAAAAAGGCCGCCTCGGAGGATCGACGCGGCCTTTTTGATTCTAGAACGAATGTGGTACTCATGCCGGGTTGACTTTGGGAGGTATGGATCCGTTCAATGACGAAAACCAAACTTGGCATTATCGGGGGCAGTGGCCTCTATGAGATTGATGGGCTGACGGAAACGCGATGGGAGGCCATCAAGAGCCCGTGGGGGGAGCCCTCCGACGATCTATTCTTTGGTACCTTTGAGGGCGTTGAGATGGTGTTCTTGCCGCGTCATGGGCGTGGGCATGTTCATTCACCGACCAGCATTGATTACCGCGCCAACATCGATGCCATGAAACGAGCCGGAGTGACAGACATTTTGTCGATGTCGGCGTGTGGCAGTTTTCGCGAAGACCTGCCGCCTGGCAAATTCGTTATTGTCGACCAGTTCATCGATCGCACGCACTTACGCGACAAAAGTTTCTACGGGCCTGGGTTCGTGGTTCATGTTTCTATGGGACACCCAGTGTGTCCCAAGCTTGGAGATGCGCTGGAAGCTGCCGCTAAAGAGATCGGTGTGTCTCACCATCGTGGCGGGACCTACCTGGCGATGGAAGGCCCGCAGTTTTCGTCCCTAGCGGAGAGTGAACTCTACCGCTCATGGGGATGTGATGTGATTGGCATGACCAACATGCCGGAAGCGAAGCTCGCGCGGGAAGCAGAAATCCCTTATGCAACAGTAGCGATGGTCACCGACTATGATTGCTGGCATCCTGACCATGACAATGTGGAAGTTGAGCATGTCATCCGGGTCTTGCATCAAAATGCTGACAATGCACGCGCACTTATCAAAGCGGTTGCGCCCCGACTTGGCCCAAATCGTACGCCGTCACCGCTCGGCATTGAGACAGTTCTTGATACAGCTGTTATCACCCAACCGGAACATCGAGACCCAAAAGTTGCAGCGAAGCTCGATGCGGTCGCAGGCCGTGTTTTGAAAGGATAGTGAGACCCATGGACGTCGATATCAAAGCCTATATTCGCACCATCCCGGATTACCCAAAAAAAGGGATCATGTTTCGCGACATTACAACCTTGATGGCGGACCCGATTGGCTTTCGCAAAGCCGTTGATGCCATGGTGCAGGTGCACGACGCTAAGAAGATCGATCATGTTGCTGGCATTGAAGCACGTGGTTTCATTCTTGGCGGCGCGATCGCCCACCAGCTTGGGGCTGGTTTCATCCCGGTTCGTAAGAAGGGCAAACTGCCATGGGAGACCTTTGCTGAAGAGTACGAACTCGAATATGGCAAGGACGAAGTCGAAATCCACAAAGATGCTGTGGAAAAAGGACAGCGCGTTCTTCTTGTCGATGACCTTATTGCCACCGGCGGTACGGCCGAGGCGGCCATCAAATTGTTGGACCGTGCTGGGGCGGAGGTTGTGGCCTGTTCGTTCGTGATCGACTTGCCGGACCTCGGCGGGCGAGCCCGCGTTGAAGCCATGGGCAAAGAGGTGTTGTCGCTCTGTCATTTTGAAGGTGAGTGATTTGCCATTGCTTCTGGGGAGGGGCGGTTGAAAGTCATTTCGATGGTGCCGTCGTGGACAGAGACGCTGCTTGAGTGTGGTGTCGATGTTGTCGGGCGCACCGGGTACTGTATTCACCCAAGCGACCGTGTGGCCACTATTCCCGTCCTTGGGGGCACCAAAGACATTGACTGGAATGAGGTTGCTGATACCGGTGCGGATCTCATTCTTCTCGACAAAGAAGAAAACACGAAGGAAATGGCTGACGCTTCGCCATTGCCATTTCATGCATCTCATGTAGAGAACATCGACGGATTGATCGTCGAATTGAAGGCGTTGGCGACCCGCCTCAACAATGCGCCGCTTGCGTAACTGGCTCAAGAATGGCGCGATCTCCAAGCTTTGTCCCTGCCATCTTATACACTTTGCGATTTGCCAGGCGTGGTGGAGTGGATTAGACGGCCTTCCCGAGAGCCGGAGCAATTTGTCTATCTCATTTGGCGCAAGCCTTGGATGGCGGTGTCGCGTGAGACTTTTATCGGATCGATCTTCGATCATCTAGGGCTTGGCGACAAGATGTGGAGCCGATCAGAAAAATACCCAGAGGTTGACCTTGCACAGTTTGACCCGGCCACGACTCTCCTTCTTTTTTCGACGGAACCCTACCCATTTGCAAATAGACGCAAGGAAATCGCAAAGCTCGGATTTCCGACCGCCCTGGTGGATGGGGAAGGGTATACCTGGTTTGGGGTCAGGAGCTTGCGGTTTTTGCAGTCTCTGGCAACGAGTAATTCGTGACAACAACTGCATGATAATCACTTGACCCTTCTCAGGTTCCCTCTAGGTGAATAGTCTGTGCAAGCAAAGATATACAAAAGGAGGATTGGACATGGGTACACAAGTGCTAAGGGGAAGAGTGGCTGCGGTTACTGGAGCCTCAAGTGGGTTTGGACAAGCTATCGCCGAGACACTGGGTAAGGCTGGGGCGCATGTCTTCATGTGTGGTCGCTCGACTGAACCGATGGAATCGTCAAAGAAGCTGATTGAAGAAGCGGGTGGGGGTGCTACCCTTTCTGCCTTCGATATGCGAGATGTTGCAGCTGTCCAAGGTTTTGTGAGTAGCGCAGCAGCCCATGCCAACAAGCTGGACATTATGATCAACAATGCGGGCTTTGGAAATACAAACCCAATAGTTGACGGCGACCCGGAAGATTGGCGTGGGATGCTCGAGGTCAATGTTCTGGGTCTCTTGGTCGGGTGTCAGTCGGCGGTCAAGGCGATGCGCGCGACCAAATCAGAGGGGCGTATTGTCAATATCTCAAGCATCGCGGCCTTGCGTCGTGACTCAGGTGTCTATGGCGCGACCAAGCACGCAGTGAATTGCATCAATGCGTCGCTGCGTACAGAGTTGGAAGACGACAACATCCGTGTCAGCAGCGTGATGCCTGGGGCCTTTGCGACAAATTTCGTGCGTAATATGGACCCAGAATTCATCAAAGGCATGGTGGCGATGGTCGGAATGGAAAATGTCGAGCCAGGGTCTGACGGGAAATTTCCCAAAGAGGCTCTAGATGAAATTCAGAGCAAATTGTCAACTTTGGTAGGCGATCCGCAAGAGGTGGCCAATGCGGTCTACTATCTCGTCACGCAGCCAATTGATGTCAATATTGAGGAGCTGGTGATACGGCCGCCTAAGAATATGAACCTCTAATTTCGAGGATGTTGGATTGAAAAACTATGGTCCTTCCACCTTTGGCGAGCTGAACGCCGAAGACTATGATTTGTTGCACGATCCGGGCACGACCGATGAGGCGGTTGCGCTCCTTGCTAGATTGATTGGTGAGGGGCGGGCCCTTGAGCTTGCCATTGGCACGGGCCGGGTCGCCTTGCCGCTCGCCGAGAGGGGTATCGACATTGAGGGCATGGATGCCTCAGTGGAGATGGTCTCGAAACTCAAGGAAAAACCTGGCGGCGACGAGATCCCCGTGACCATCGCCGACATGGCGGACTTCGATATCGAAGGCCCTTTCGATTTCGCATTTTTGATTTTCAACACCCTGTTCAATCTCACAAGCCAAAAAGATCAGGTGGCGTGTTTTGCCAATGTGTCTCGGTGTCTTGGCACGGACGGCGCGTTTTTGGTCGAGGCCTTCGTTCCAGATCACGAGAGACTGGCCGCCGGCTATCATGTGAGACCACGACATGTGGGAATTGGGTCAGCGGTTCTTGAGGTGTCGGTGCACGGTCCAGTTTCACAAGTCATCAACTACCAGAACATTCGCATGAGCGAGGACGGGGTTAAAATGATCCCGCTGCCTATGCGTTATGCTTGGCCGGCGGAGATCGACCTTATGGCGCAGCTGGCCGGGTTCGCGTTAGAAAACCGCTGGGGCGGATGGGACAAAAGTGCCTATACGGCCGACAGCAAAATGCATGTTTCCCTTTACTGCAAGCAAGCGTGACCCTCTGGAAACGCCGTGCAATTGCGCGAGCCTTATGCTTTAGTTTCAAAAACAACGGCGGGAGGACGGTATGCGCTGGTACACATGGGCCGGGTTGATTGTGGTTGCTGCAATTGCGCTTGGATATTTTTTCATACAATCGCGCCTTTCTTCTCCCTATCTAAGCGAAGATGAGATTGCGCAAAGGCGCGCGGATGCGGCAGCCCAAGATGAGACGGCGTTCAAGGTGCCCGCCCCACGCCCAGCCGAAACGCCGGATACGAACCCGTTGCGCAACGTTTATTTCGGCGATTTGCATGCGCATTCCAACCTTTCGTTCGATAGCAATATTTCCGGCAATCGTTTGACCGTCGACGATTCTTATAGAGTTGCTAAGGGTGAGGCGGTCGAAAATATCGTCGGCGAAGTTATGCAATTGACGCGGCCGTTGGATTTTGCAGCCATGACCGACCATGCAGAAGGATTCGGGATGCATGAGGCGTGTCATGCGGCGGCGTCCGGAAGTGCGATGGGCGATTTGTGTGGTCGCTTAGAGTACCCGGACTCTAAGCTGTATATGTATTTGCGCCGCGAAGGGGAAAAGCGGCCGCCAGTGTCACTTCTTGGCGAAACGTTAAAGGATCGGGAGAGGGAAAGATTTTATTCTCAGCAAACTTGGAAAAACATCGCCAGTGCGGCAGAACGGCACAACGAACCTGGCAAGTTTACCACATTCGTTGCCTATGAATATTCGCCACCGTTGCCGGACCGGGGCAAGATCCACCGCAATGTGATCTTTCGCAACGCGAACGTTCCGGCTTACGCGGTTTCGGCCTTCGATGCTTTGACCGAGCTGGATTTGTGGAAACAACTGTCGGACACTTGCGCCGATCCCTGCGAGTTCTTGACCATCCCGCACAATCCCAACAAGTCCTGGGGGCTAGCGTTCACCAGCCACACCGTCGACGGGGACGAATATACGATTGACGATTGGAGAATGCGCGACCGTTGGGAACCTCTCGTGGAAATGTTCCAGATTAAAGGCAATTCGGAGTGCGCTCTCGGTTTCGGGACGTCTGACGAGGAGTGCGGTTTTGAGCAATTCTTCGCGCGCTGCGAAGAGGGGCAAGAAACCAAATGTATCTTTGAGACCTCGATGGCGCGGGACGGCTTGAAGATAGGGTTGGAACTTCAAGAAGAACTCGGCTTTAACCCTCTCGACTTCGGCATGATCGGAAGTACCGATACGCACAATTCCAATCCCGGCGATACGGAGGAATGGGACGCTCGCGGTGCTTCTGGATATTTCACCGCGCCGGCGCGCCATCGTTTAAAAAAAGGCCAGAAGGGGCCGTATGCGAGGATCAGGAACAATCCAGGCGGTCTTGCTGCGGTTTGGGCGGAGGAAAACACGCGCGATTCGCTGTTTGCCTCGATGAGGCGCAAAGAAGTCTATGCCACGAGTGGCACCCGAATCCGACTTCGGTTCTTCGGCGGTCTGAATTACGAAGACGAATTGATTGATGCGGAGGACATGGTTTTCCAAGGTTATGCCAATGGTGTGGCGATGGGAGGTACACTTCAAGCCAAGGCTGATCGGAAGCCGAGTTTCATAGTGTGGGCGCAAAGAGACCTGCTTGACGCTCCCCTCGACCGCATTCAAATCGTCAAGGGTTGGCGTGAAAATGGGGAAGGTAAAGAACAGGTCTTTGACATCCTGTGCAGCGACGGAAGGACGGCAACCAGTGGCACCCATCGATGCGAGGCAACAAAGGCCAACGTTGACCTTGCGACTTGTGCATTTGACAATGAGGTTGGCGAAGATGAATTGAAAACCATATGGACCGATCCAAGTTATCGCACGGATCAGGATGCCTTCTATTATGTTCGGGTCATTCAGAACCCAACATGTCGTTGGTCGACCTATGACGGTTTGCGGTTAGGTCAAGAACCACCGGCAAACGTGCCGGCAACGGTGACGGAGATGGCTTGGTCATCGCCGATTTGGATCAAGGGCAACAAATGACAGCAAGAGAAAAATCGGATATTGTCTTGATCAACAAATTTCGTTCGATGTGCCATTAGTGAGGAGGCCGTTTTGAGGATTGTTCTTGCGTTTTGTTTGGGGTTCTTTTTCATTTCTGGGTGGGCTACGACCGCGTATTCAGAAGAACAGACCTATTTGAGCGAACAGGAGGAACGAATGACGGACTTTTCAAATTTCCTTTCAAGTATGACCGGCGATTGGTCTGGAACCTATCGTTTGTGGCTTCATCCGGGTGCGGAGGTGCAAGTGTCGCAATCGAACGCACATGTGTCGGTTGAGGGCAATGGAGCTTATGCCGTGATGTCATATGATTGGGTTTGGAAAGAAAAACCACAGTCCGGAGTTTTTCTCTTTGAAGGCCCGTCAGATCACGTAACGGCTACATGGGGAGATAGTTGGCATCAACAGCCTGCGACAATGAGGTGCGAAGGTTCGTTTTCCGATGAGGGCAAGTTGGTGGTGCTTGGCAGCTACAGCGGTGGTGAAGGGCCTGATTGGGGGTGGCGCACTCAGTTCAATCTTGTGGGTGAAGACTCAATGGTGATGGAGGTTTACAACATCACACCAGATGGCCAAGAGGCCTTGGCGGTACGGGCTGAGTACAAGAGAGATTCTTCGTAGTCCGACTGGTTTTCTGCGACTTGCAGATGTTGTTGCTCTTTCGTTACGTGTCGCCACTATTACAATGGCGTGGGGAGGCGCGGAATTTGTCGGTTCCGGGTTTGCCATACCGTGAGTTCTAAGAACCCAATTGTCTTGATGAGGTGTTGGGCGTAGGGATAGGTAGTTGATTTGAACGCAAGCAATTGATGCGAACCATTGACATGATCGAAAAAGATACTGAATCTGATACTCCACAAAGTGATGCTGACGAATCCATTGCTGGAAACTCGACGCCAGAACAAGGCGCGCCAAACGTTTCTGAACCATCGGCATTTCAACTCATTCGGCAAGGTCTCTCGAAACTCAAACCCAAGTTTCGGTTTGATACTTTCAACATGGTGCTCGGCGGTCTTGGTTCGTTCATTGTTGCACTGATCGGTTTGTGGATTAGTCAAGAACAGAGTGTCGATAGTGCAAAGATCCTAGAAACGATCTTGACGAAAGTCGAAACGCAAGGGCCAGAGCTTTCGTCCCAGACCCAACAATCGTTTGCCGCTGAACTCGAAGATTTCTTGGAAACGGCATCGAACAAGGAAGCACGGTTGCTAGAGGACGCGGTTTCGGACGATGAGAGCCGCGCGGACCGTGCCTTTCGAGAGCTGTCAAATTTGGCGCAAGATCAAGTCGATGCTGTCGAGGAGCTCGAGAAGAAGGCGGCACGCACATACAAAACAATTGGGGCATTGTCTTTTTGGAAGAATTCGGAGTTCTCGACGAAGTCGTTTATAGCTTCGCTAAAGTTGAATCAAGATGATCTGGAGGCGAGATATTGGCTGGCTGTGTTGTTGAAACGTCGGGGCGATCACCAGGATGCCAGCGAGCAATTTGAGATAATGCTCGACCAGGCCGGCGTAAGTGATGAGAAATGGCAGGCGCTTGCGCTGAAAGGTTTGGGTGGTATCAACATGGACATTGGCAACTTTGAATTGGCGAACAATCAACTCAATCGCAGTCTTGCCATGTTTCAGGAAAGTGACGACCGGCGCCGAGTGGCGGGCATTACCGAGGACCTGGGAATATTGTTGAGCTACCTAGGGGATCATGATGGCGCACGGGTGAGATATCTTGAAAGCCTTGAAATTTACAATGAGATAAACGACCAGGAGTCCGCTGCAAATGCCATCAGTAATCTCGGTGCAAATGCTGCCGACAGAGGCGAATTTGAACTTGCTGTGAAATACACACAAGAGTCTCTTACTCTTTCGAAGAGCTTAGGGTTGGCTGCTTTGACTGCCCGTAATTTGGGGAATCTCGCAAACCACGAGAGAAGAAATGGCAACTTGCAGGTGGCATATGACTATGCGAGCCGAAGTCTGGCGGCTTACCAGGAATTGGAAATTCCAGAGGGCGTTGCGCGTTTGTTGGGCGTTATTGGTGTCATACACAATGATGCGGACGAATGGGAGAAAGCGGTTGGTTACGCTGATGGTAGTCTCAAAGTATATCGAGCCCTTGGAAACAAAAGGGGGATGGGACTTAGCTATCTAAAGTTGGGTATATTTGAGGAAAACAGAGGAAATCAATCAATGGCCTGTCAGCATTGGCAGGACGCGGAAACTCTTTTCAATGAAATTGGAAACAACACCCTAAAGAACAGAGTTCGCGGGTTTCAGGATGATTCCTGTGGGGTGGCGAACTAGGCGCGACGTCCCGTGAATGCCGCATTGATCCCCAAACCAATATAGATCCCGCCGGTGGTGTAGCGTGTCCACGGCCCCTTCAAAACAGCACCACTCACCCAATGTCTGAGGTGGCCAGCAAGAAGGGCGTAAGTGCCATCGGTGAGAAGTGCGAGACAGACATAGATCAATCCAAGAAGGGTCACTTGGCTTGTGATGTTGCCGAGACTTTGGTCCACGAACTGAGGTAAAAAAGCCAAGAAGAAGATCGCGATCTTTGGGTTGAAAATACTCACGACGACACCGTCCATGAAGAGGCGTGTGTAAGAGTGATCGCTGGCTACATCAATGTTTGGGGAACCTTGTTTTGAGAGGATGGCGCGCAGGCCCAGATAAACCAGATATCCGGCACCCAAGATTTTCACCAAGTTGAAAGCGGTGGCTGATGTTATGAGGATGGCTGAAAGACCTATGGCTGCTGCGGCAATATGAATTAGGGCACCAGCGGACAACCCAACAACGGACGCAAGCCCCGCGCGATGCCCTTGCGAAAGACTTCTCGCAATTACATAGAGAACACCCGGTCCCGGTAGAATAAGGACTATGAGGGCTGCTGCAATGAAGCCAAGGAGGAGGGTGGTGTTCAGCACGGGAGGTTACCCAGCTCTGTTTTCATCAAACAAGGCAAGGGTTCGGTCGCGGGCGAGCTTGGCGCATCCTTCGTTGTAGTCGGCCCGCCGGTCGGAGTTGAAGCCGTGGCCTGCGTCGTAAACATGGATCGGAATATCAGGGTGCGCGTCTTGCAGTGTTTTCACATCGGACATGGGGATCGACGCATCATGTTCACCGAAGTGCATGATGGTCGGGCATTTTGGTGTTTCATCGGCGTAGTTGACGGCGAGGCGACCGTAGTATCCAGCGACCGCTGACAGACCTTCACTTCTACAAGCTGCAACCCAGCATACAGATCCGCCATAACAATAGCCGGTCATGAACACTGGGCCCTTGGCTTTTAGTTGGTCGATGGAGAGTTGGATGTCATCAAGCACGTCTGGGGGTGGGAACTTGCCGGCCAATTCTATGGCGCGACCGACGTCGTCTTCTGAATAGGTGGCTTGAAAAGCGCGTTCGGCGCGGTCGTAGAGGGAAGGGGCCAAAACTTCGTAGCCGTCATCTGCATAGCCAACACAGACTTCCTTGATGTGATCAGTGATACCGAAGATTTCCTGGATCAACACGAGCCCGCCCTTGCGGTCGCCTGAGGGCTCGACGTGATAGACGTCGAACTCAGCCCCGTCCTTGCCGGTCATTTGGATGAGTTTGCCTTTGTGCACCATCGATCTCTCTCCTCTTTTGTTGGTGAGGATAGGTCAGATGCTGCCACTTGCAAAGCAATCAACGTGCGGACGGACGGCGCGGCCACAGACCTTGGCCAATGAAGGACAACACGACTTTACCGTCTTGATTGCGACCAATGGTCTTGGTTTGAAGGATGCCGACATCCTGGCGCGATCTGAGTTCGATTTTCTTGTGAGTGGTGTTGGCGAAGGCGATTGTGTCGCCGGGTCTCACTGGATTGGGCCAGCGCATCTTGAGAAATCCGGGTGAAGCACCGCCGCGTGGGCGCGCTTCTTCTTCGTGTTCGGCGATTTCTGTCGTCAATTCATCGCGCATTGCGATCATGAGCTTCATCCAAATGGCGGCGGTGTGAAAGCCGCTTGCCACCAAGCCGCCGAATTCATGGGAATTGGCGAACTCTGGGTCCACATGAAAGGGTTGAGGATCATATTTCTTAGCGAAGGTAATGATGTCTTCTTCTGTGAAAGTGTAGGACCCAATCTCGGTCGTCTCGCCTAGGGGCACGTCTTCGAAGTAGTGCATGGTGCTCATGTCTCCTTGGCGCGGTCGCGTCGGCGATAGAGGGCGAAACAATCCATGGTCATGAGCTCGCGACCTTGTTGGTTTCGAACGTCAAAGAAACATTGCACCATACCACGGTCGGGTTGACCTGCAACGGGTCTCACATTCAAAACGGTGCGTTTCACATGGAAGATATCACCGGGCTCGACGGGGGAGCGCCACCGGACTTCATTGACGCCGGGTGAGCCGATGTGTTCGGCCTCATTGAGATAGGTGTCGCAAAGGAGGCGCATGAGCATGGTGCAGGAGTGCCACCCGCTGGCACAAAGTGTTCCGAGCAGTGTGTTCTTTGCGAGCTCCTCGTCGAGGTGATGTGGTTGAGGATCGTATTCTTGCGCGAACTCAATAATCTCGTCTTTGGTGACGGGCTCGCCAGTGAATTCAAAGACGTCGCCAACGTGAAAATCCTCCCAGTATCGACAACCATCGGTCATGAGAGAGGTCCTTTGTTGGCTAGTTGGCGAAACGGAAATGCATGACGTCACCTTCTTTGACGATATACTCTTTCCCCTCTAAGCGCATCTTGCCTGCATCCTTTGCTGCATTCTCACTTCCGCATGCAACGAAGTCATCGTAAGCGATTGTTTCGGCGCGAATGAAGCCTTTCTCGAAATCGGTATGGATGACACCTGCGGCTTGCGGTGCCTTGGTGCCGATGGGGATCGTCCAGGCGCGTGATTCTTTCGGGCCGGCGGTGAAATAGGTTTGCAATCCCAAGAGGTTATAACCTGCATGGATGAGCCGGTTCAGGCCGGGTTCTTCTAGGCCAAGCTCACCCAAGAACTCATCGCGCTCGTCGTCAGAGAGTTGAGAGATTTCGGATTCGATCTTTGCAGAGATTACGACACAGGCAGCGCCCTCGGTTTGGGCGCGGGTCTCGACCGCTTTGGAGTGTTCATTGCCTGTTGCTGCAGACTCCTCGTCAACGTTGCAAACATAGAGCACCGGCTTTGTGGTCAAGAGGTTGAGTTGTCTGAATATCTCTTTGTGCTCGTCGTCAACTTCTAAGAGACGTGCGGGCTTTCCATCGCGCAGCAGTGCCAAAGATTGTTCTACGAGGCTTAGTTGAACTTTCGCTTCTTTGTCTTGGCCGCGGATGCGTCGTTCCAGATTGTGAATTCTGGTTTCAAGACTTTCAAGGTCGGACAACATGAGTTCTGTTTCGACAATGTCCGCGTCCGACAAGGGGTCGACCTTACCTTCGACATGAGTGACGTCGCCATCTTCGAAACAACGAAGGACATAAGCCACGGCGTCGACTTCGCGAATGTTGGCGAGAAACTGGTTCCCCAACCCTTCACCTTGGGATGCTCCTTTTACCAAGCCGGCAATGTCGACAAAGGTCAGGCGTGCCGGAATGACTTCCTGTGACTTTGAAAGTTCAGCGAGTTTGTTCAGCCGTGGTTCTGGAACGGCGACTTCGCCGACATTCGGTTCAATGGTGCAGAAGGGATAGTTTTCTGCTTGTGCCGCGGCGGTTTGGGTGAGGGCGTTAAAGAGGGTCGACTTCCCAACATTCGGCAAGCCGACAATGCCACACTTAAATCCCATCTTTCGGTTCCTGCTCTGATGATTCCCTGGCGGCTTTCTTGGTTGCCTTCTTTGCGGGTTTTTCTTCTTCGGGTCCGCGCAAAGCGATTGCCACCTTGTTCATGAAGTTGTTGTCTTCGCCGTCCGCAAGGCTAGGAGCGGCATCGGAAATGGCGGCAAGAAGGGGTTCGACCCAGATCAAATCGGCCTTCTTGAAATCTGAGAGAACGTGTCCGGAGACCCGTCCTTTTTCACCTGGATGGCCGATGCCGATACGGACGCGGCGGAAATTGGGACCAATATGGGCGGCAATGGATTTGAGGCCATTATGACCCGCCAAGCCGCCACCGGATTTGACACGAACCTTGGCTTGCGCCAGATCAAGCTCGTCATGAAAAACGATAACGTCTTCTGGATCGATCTTGAAAAACCGAACAGCTTCTCCAACTGCGCGACCAGATTCATTCATGTAGGTGGTTGGCTTTTGGATCAGCGTTTTGACGCGGCCCGACTTGCCGCTGAGTGCGCCCTCAATGGTGACGCTTTGAAAACGCGTGCGCTCAGCCCCAAAGCCGTGCGCACGCGCAATTTCATCGACAGCCATGTAACCGATGTTGTGGCGGTTGGCCGTGTACTTGCTGCCCGGATTTCCAAGTCCAACAAGAAGGATCATTGCTCAGGCTCCCTGAGCCGAGGGAGCGATTAGTCCTCGCTCTTCTCGGCTTCTTGAGCGCCTTCACCATCGGCTTCTTCAGCACCTTCGGCGCCTTCTTCACCTTCGACGCCTTCACCTTCCTCACCTTCAAGGAGGGCGGCGGCAGCTGCAGCTTCTGCTTCTTCCTCTTCCTCGATCGACATTGTCGGCGCGGCGATGGTAGCAACAGTAAAGTCACGGTCGGTGATGGTCGGTGAACAGCCTTCCGGCAGTTTGAACGCGGAAATGTGGATTGAGTCCCCGATTTCGAGGCCCGTAAGATCCGCTTCGAGTGCATCAGGAATCTTGGTGGCAGGGACTCTCAGTTCGACGGTGTGGCGCACAACGTTGAGGGCGCCGCCTTTGGCCAGGCCAGGGCTCTCTTCTTCGTTGATGTAATGCACCTCGATGTCGAGGTTGATCATGGCACCTTCGCCGAGGCGGAGCAGATCCACATGCAGTGGTATGTCTGACACTGGGTGTACCTGAACGTCGCGCGGGATGACCATGGTTTTGGCTTTGCCAATCTTCACGTCATAGAGGGTTCGAAGGAGGTTTCCTGTGTTGTAAGCCTTCATAAATTCAGCTTTTTCAAAGGAAACCAAAGTGGGTTCTTCTTTGCCCCCGTAAATAACCGCAGGAATGCGGCCCTGCCGGCGTGTGGCCCGGGCGGCCCCCTTACCAGCCCGATCACGCGCTTCGGCGGTCAAAATCTCGTTCTTAGCCATTGTTCTCTCCAAATTGAGTGGCATTCCCTCCAAGGGTGCGAATGCCAAGGACGGCGGGTTTTAGCGCAGGGCCCGGCAAAAGACAAGTGGAGGGAGAAGCCTAATTTGGCCTAGTAGAACAAGCTCGAAACTGACTTGTCGTCAGCGATCCGGCTGATGGCCTCGCCAATGAGGGGGGCGATGGAGATGGTCCGAATGTTTTTGCAGTCCTCGACGTCTTTGGTCGGCTTGATGGAATCGGTGATTACCAGGCTTTTTAGGGAAGAATCACTAACTCGCTGAACAGCTTTGCCAGACAATACGCCGTGGGTAATGTAGGCAGAAACGTCCTTTGCGCCCTTTTCTAGTAACGCCTCGGCGGCATTGCACAGGGTGCCAGCTGAATCGACGATATCATCAACGAGGATGCAGGATCGGCCTGACACATCGCCAATTATGTTCATGACCTCGGATTCGCCCGCACGCTCGCGACGTTTATCGACGATGGCGAGGTCCGCGTTGATCCTTTTCGCCAGGCCGCGCGCACGTACCACGCCTCCGACATCTGGCGAGACCACCATAAGCCTTTCATCCTTGTAATTATCTTCAATATCGCGCGCGATAATGGGCGCTGCGAAGAGGTTGTCCGTTGGAATGTCAAAGAAACCTTGGATCTGACCCGCGTGAAGATCAAGGGTAAGGACACGTCCTGCGCCCGCCGCCGTTATCAGGTTGGCCACGAGTTTAGCGCTGATGGGCGTTCTGGGTCCGGGTTTGCGATCTTGTCGTGCATATCCGTAGTAGGGAATGACCGCGGTTATGCGCGCCGCAGAAGCGCGATAGAGCGCGTCAATACAGATCAGAAGCTCCATCAAATGGTCATTTGTGGGGTAGGATGTTGACTGAATGACATAGACGTCTTGACCGCGAACGTTTTCGTCGATTTCGACAAACACTTCCATGTCTGCGAAACGACGCACGGTGGCTTTGGTCAATGGGATCTTGAGATAGGTGGAAATGGCTTCAGCGAGAGGGCGATTGCTGTTTGCAGAAAGGAGTTTCATGCCTTGGGTCCCTACGTTTCGGTGAGACAGGGTGGCTGTCTCTCCGTCCAATCAGGCCTCACATTCATCGACTCACCGGTCGAGGGCTGAGAGCTTGGGTTTTATCAAGCAGTCATAATTCTGTAAACCTAACCTCAAGGTTTTCCTGTGGATGAGTTGGCTTATTCACCCGAACTGCTTTGACGATTGTTGAGGGCTCGAACCAGACCTTCAGCCGCGGCGGAGGCAACCAGATGGGCGGTGTCCCCCCAGGCCCCATTTAGTGACCCACTTTCGATGGCATTGTTCTGGTCCACCGTGACTACAACCTCGCCAGTCTTGGATTTGAGCTCCCAACTAACACGGATGGTTTGCTGCGCTGAACCCAATTCTGAAAGGGCCACAATGCACTGCAGCTGCATGGTCTCTCCACTTGGCCTGTCGACGACAGGAACGCCGTAGGTTTTGAGGGTTTCTGCCATCGCTGTTTTTAGAGAGCTCAAGCCGTCGCCGGGCGCGCCGAGTGCGGGCATCACAAAGATCTCGTCGATGGGCCCTTTCAAAGTTGCGCCGGTTGGGTTGAGGAGCATCTGTTTTTCTTGACCCGTAATGCCCGCTTCTCGCTGGGCCGTTCTTTCTTGCTCTTGGGCTCTGAGTTTACTCTCGGTCAGGATGGCGTAGAAACGGTCAGCTGTATCACTGGCGATGCGCTTCAACAGGGAGCGGCGTTCCATGCCGGTCATTTCTGCATAGCGAAAGAGCAAAGGGTCGACGGGGATATCGATGTGAAGGCGCAATTGACCATCTGGATAAATGAGACGGTACTCGATATGGGCGGGTGTTTGAGTTTGAGTGTCCGCCGGTGTTGCCCAACCGGTCAATCGTGAGGTCTTCTGCGGCGGCGCTGTGACGGTTGCAATGAATTCACGTCTGGCGAGATGCTCCGCCGTTAGCTCCGCCAATGTGTCGCTAACGTCGCGCTGAATACCGGCAATCGGTCGAACAAGAATATGATCCGGCAGCGAATAGCGAGCAACACTGTAGGCGTCTTTGCCGGAGGGTTGATTGACATAGTCAATGCCGGTCATGAAACCGTCTTGCGAACAGGCGCAAAGGCAGATCAAAAGAAACGCTGCGAGAGTTTGTGGGGAGCGAAATCTCGTCATGGGTCAAATCTTAGCATAATGGCAGAAAGGTTGCGGCCATAGTCGATCTCACCGCGGTGGGTTGATCGGCGATAGGAAAAGCGGTTTACATCACTATAGGTGCAATGCCCCGTCCAGATCGGTTCGCTAATGCCTGATTGTCTGAGTCCCGCGAGGATGAAGGAGGGGAGGTCGAACTGAGCGTGACCTGGCCTGTCGCTTGGCGCGAAATATTCATTGAATTGAGGGTCGACCTCAACAAACCGTGCCACAAACTCGGGCCCAACCTCATAGGCCCTTTGGCTGATGGTCGGTCCTAGAGTTGCTTTGATCCCGTCTCGCCTCGCCCCGTGATCAATCATGGAGCTGATTGTTGCTTCTATGACCCCGGCGAGCGCGCCTTTCCACCCGGCATGAGCGGCGGCGACGACACAAGCTTCTTCGTCCCACATTAATACCGGACCACAATCCGCAGTGAGGATTCCAAGGGCGATGCCAGGTGTCGCGGTGACCATGCCGTCTGCTTGAGGGGCGCTCTCGCGTTTCCAAGGTTCCGTTACGATTACAACTTCGGTTGAGTGAATTTGATATAGGGAAATTAGATTGGAGGGGCTTGCTCCCAGTTCTTCCGCTGCACGTCGCCGGTTCTCCCGCACGTGTTCTGGATTGTCGTTTGATCCTGGTCCGCAATTGAGCCCTTCATAAATGCCGGTTGAGACGCCGCCAGTGCGTTCGAAAAAACCGTGAGCGACCCCTTCAGGGTTTGGGGCGATGGAGGACTGCAGGGGAGTGAGCAACATTGGTTTAGTGTACCGCGAAACCAGGAGGCGCTGGAAGATTTGGTGAGGTCAGAGCCAGAACCTTAAAGAGTGATCCCATGCTGTCAGGGTCTGTGAGACGCCCAAGCCCTGAAACAAGTTGCTCCTTTTGTCGGTCGTCGGCATTTGCAGAGAGCTGTTCAGCACGGGCTGCAATGCCAATTGCTCCTAGGAATGACCCTTGGGTTGCGATTGGAGAGGCTTGAAGCCCTTGCCCTGCGGCTATGTTTGCCAGAGTGGTGAAGTCAACGTGGGCTGTGAGATCCGCTTCACCTGGATTTTTGAGAGGGTTGGCGAACTCGTGGTTTTGGACAGCCTGGAAGGTGTCACCGGGTCGGCTGCCGATATAGCCATAGTCAATGATGAGAGCTTGACCTGGATGAGTGGTGAAGCGCTGAGCAATTTGCCTGACAACAGCTTGGGCAGGTTCACACACTTCTGCGATTGTGCCAGAGGGCGCTTGGCGCATGGGCTCAGGCAGGGCGTTGGACGACGCGATTGATTTTGGTGTATCTACTAGAGTGAATTGACCATCCTCTGAGAGCGCTACGAGCCGTTCGTGCCATTTGCCCTCAGTATTCTTGAATTGCCGGATAGGGAGCGCATCGAAGAACTCGTTGGCAACAAGAAATGCGTTGCCCTCGGGAACGGAAGACAGATCTTCGTGCCAATGGACTTCATGTTCGGTCGATGATTTGAGTGCCTGTGCCTGTTTGTCTCTTAGGATCGGACTGGCTTCAACCAAGTGGACCCGCATGGCCTTCCAGAAATCCGGTACCGCCTGCCTTACCGTCCTTTGAATGTCTGCTTGTAAGGTTCCACGACCAGGACCAAGCTCGATCATGCGAATTGGATCCGGTCTGCCGTGGTCAAGCCAGTTTTGCGTAAACCAAAGACCGATCATCTCCCCAAACATCTGACTGATTTCTGGTGCGGTAATGAAGTCACCGTCGACGCCCAGCGGATCGCGCCCGGTGTAGTAGCCCCCTTCGGAACCGATCAATGCTTCAGACATGAAGGTGGCTAAGGATATGGGTCCGGTTTGACGTATTCGCTCAATCAAGCGGCCCCGTAATGTTGCTTTGAATGTCACGACTTCGGCTTAGACTTCTTGGCAGCTGTCGCCTGTGGCTGCGCTTTTGTTTTGAGTTCTAGGGGTGCGGGAGATTGATGGGCTCGGTAGATGAGATAACCACCCACAAGCACCATGAGGAACGAAAGCAACATGCCCATGGTCAACCAATGATCGGACCCAAGGATGCGGGCCTCTGAATCGCGGAAGAATTCAACAAAGATGCGTGCGGAGCCATAACCGGCCAGAAAGGCGCCAGTGATATAACCAGCCTTCTCCAATGCGCTGCCGTAAAATGTGAGCCATCTCAAGATCAGGAACAATGCCAATCCCTCAAGGCCTGCTTCATAGAGTTGGCTTGGGTGGCGTGGCAGGCCCGTCGGGTCGGCCGGAAAAATCATAGCCCAAGATACTTCAGTTGGTCTGCCCCAGAGCTCGCCATTGATGAAGTTTGCCAGTCGTCCAAAGAAGAGCCCGATCGGGACGCCTCCCGCGATCATATCGCCGACCCTGAACATGTCAGCCTTGGTTTTGCGACTGAACCAAATGGCGACAGCAATGACGCCGAGCAATCCCCCGTGGAAGGACATGCCACCTTCCCAGACCGCCAAGACTTTCCAAGGCGTCTCGAAGTAGTAATCGGCATTGTAGACGAGGCCGTAAAACAAGACGAAGCCTAGGCGACCGCCGACAATGACACCAAGGGTCGCCCAGAAGACGAGATCTTCAATCCCCTTCTTATTGAGAGGGGGTTTGCCTCCTGCCGCTTTTGTCCAGAGGTTTGCATTGGCCGCCAATCGATTGACATAGACCCAGGCCAACGTGATGCCCGCGACATAGGCCAAGCCATACCACCGCACGGCAAGAGGGCCGATGCGGAAGAGTTCTGGGTCGATGCGCGGGAAGTCAATAAGCCAAGCAAACATAGGGCACTTTCAGCTGTTTTCTGGGCGACCTTGTCCCGCTCTGCGCGGTGTGTCAAGTTGCCCTCTGGCAATCGGGTGTCGAGGGTCGACATACTGGTGCCTGTGAACGAAAATCATCGAGTAAGGCCATGCAAAGCAACAATAAATTGATGGACGATTTGGCAAGAGTTCTGACTGGCGCGGCAGGTGCAGCGCAAGGGGTAAGAGACGAAGTTGATGGTGCGGTTCAGAACCAACTGCGACGTCTTTTGAGCGACATGGATCTGGTCGACCGAGATGAGTTCGAGGCGGTACGTGCGATGGCGACATTGGCGCGGGAAGAGAACGAACGGCTTGAGGCGCGAATCGACGCGTTGGAGTTGGCGCTCAAAGGTACTGAAACGTCAGCCGATTGATCGGTCTCACCCAAACGAATCAATCTCTGCGGACGCGAAAACTCTAGTTACCATAATAAGTTATCCCCCTTGTCCACAGACAGGGCGCATCTTTCCTTGCGGCAACCGTTTGGGTTTGTCACTTTCAATCACTGATCCTGTTTGGTGAAGCCCCTGGCTTCCCGCGACCCAATTGAGGGCAATTCCCAATGGACCTGATCGAAGGCGGTATCAGCCCTCTTTCCTACAATCCGATTGATCAATTCGAGGCGCTTGTCGGCGGGTTCGAATGGCCGTTTCGGCGGGCGAGCGACAATGAGATTGATCTCACCGTTGCGGGTACATGGTGCGATTATCATGTGTCCATCACCTGGCAGCCGGAATTGGAGGCCTTGCATCTTACCTCCGCTCTCGATGTAAAGGTTGGGCCAGACAAGGTGCGTGAGATCCATTCCTTGATGGCTTTGGTCAACGAGCAATTGTGGTTTGGTCACTTCGATTTGTGGTCTGAAGATCACGTTCTGATCTACCGGTACGGGTTTCCGCTCAATGGTGGTGCCATGGCAACGGTTGAACAATGCGAAAGCCTGTTACAGATGGCTGTCGATTCCTGTGAGCGGTACTACTCGGCCTTTCAATTCGTGCTCTGGGCAGGGAAGACCGCGGAAGAAGCCGTTGCCTCGGCAATGTTTGAGACCCAAGGTACTGCTTGAGTACTCCTTGTTTGGCAAATTGATGACATGAGGTACGGTGTGCAGCGCATCATCGTCACGTGAGTTCCTCAATGACTTCTAATTCCGAAAAGAAGATCTGTTTGGTTGGTGCTGGAAAAATGGGCTCGGCACTCCTTAAAGGTTGGCTGGAAGCTGATTTTCCGGCTCAATTTGTGGTTTTTGACCCTGCACCTAACCAAGACGCAAAAGATCTCGCCGGCACGGGAAAGATCTCCCTCAATGTGGATGTATCGGAGCTTCGGTCAGAAGTGCCGGACATTCTTGTGTTGGCTGTTAAGCCGCAATTGATGGGGGAGGTCATAGAGCCACTCGCATTCCTTGGTGATGGCGAAACATGCGTGCTTTCCATTGCCGCAGGCCGATCCATCATTTCTTTCGCGGAAGTTTTCGGCAAGCAGACGCCGATCATCCGCGCGATGCCAAATACGCCCGCGTCCATTGGGCTCGGTATGAGCGTTGCGGTTGCCAACGATCATGTGAATTCGTCCCAGCGTGATCTTGCTGGGCGACTGCTCGAAGCGGTTGGGGAGGTTGCCTGGGTTGATCGCGAAACCCACCTTGATGCCGTTACTGCGCTCTCAGGAAGCGGGCCGGCTTACGTCTTTTATATGATCGAGTGTCTCACCTATGCAGGTATCGATGTCGGTCTCGATGAGCCATTGGCGCGGAAGCTCGCCATTGAGACCTTGCACGGGGCTGCGCACATGGCCAAGCTTGCCCCGGAAGATGTCGCGGGACTGCGCGAGAATGTAACCAGCCCCGGCGGCACCACGGCGGCAGCACTTGATGTGTTGATGGGTGAAGGTGGTCTTTCAGGTCTCATGAAAAAAGCGGTGCGTGCTGCTCAACAAAGATCGAAAGAACTAGCTGAGTAAAGCAGGAGGCCGAAGGCAGTGTTTCGGAGAGTGATCCTCGAGTTTTTTTGGTTCTTGATAATGCTGATTCCTTTCGTTGGATTCTTTGCACTTATTTCCTTTGTCGAAGATGGCATGGGTTACGACCCCCATGAAGATTCCGGAATGGTATTGCTGCTCAGCATCGTTGCAGCCGTAGCGATTTTCTTGATCTTTCGGCTAACCGGTAGACAAACATACTTGTGGGTGTACTTCAGCGTAATGGGTATTTCGTTCCTTTTTGGCACACTCATCTTCGTGATGACTGGAATTCCATTTCATTGGACGACAATTGGCGCCTTTTTCGCTGGGTTACTTCTAATGGCCTATTTCAAAGTAAGATATAAACTCAGAGGATAGTCGCGAGATACAGTCTGTCACGTCGGCAAGCTGACGAGTGCCCTTAGTCCGCCAAGTGGTGACTTCTGAAATTCAATTTCACCGCCATGACTGCGAACGATGTCGCGCGCGATCGCGAGGCCAAGGCCAGACCCGCCATGATCCATGTTTCGCGATTCATCCAGTCTGTGAAACGGTTGAAAGGCCTCTTCGTAACGGGCCTTTGGAATGCCGGGACCATTGTCGTCGATGGCAATCTCGACCCAATTGTTGGGCCGTCGCCAGAGTGAGATGCTGACATTGGTGCCGTGGCGCGTGGCATTGTCGATCAAATTCGTTAGCGCTCGTTTGAAGGATTGACGACGCAGGCTCAAGTGGATGTCGGTTGGGGTTCGAACTTCCACCGTCTTGCCGTTTCTGGCGGCGTCATCGCTCACCTCCTGGGCAAGTTCTGCTAGGGATATTTCCACACTTTCTTCGCTGGTCTGGCCCCTCGCAAACGCCAGATAGCCTTCGAGCATGCGCTCCATCTCGGCGACATCCTTTTTCATGTCGTCAATGTCTTCGCTGTCCCCAGCCATGGCGAGTTGAAGTTTCATGCGTGTTAGCGGTGTTCTCAAATCGTGGCTCACCCCTGCCAACATGTCGGTTCGTTGGGTGATGTGTCGATTGAGGCGGTTGCGCATGTCGATGAAGGCGATGGCGGCGTTTCGAACCTCGGTGGCGCCAGATGGTTTGAAATCAGGTACGTCTCGCCCCTTGCCAAAACCCTCTGCGGCAATCGCCAGGCGCTGAATGGGACGGATTTGGTTGCGCAAGAAGAGGATAGCGATGCCTAGAAAGACCAAAGAGGTGAGAGCCATCCAAACCAGAAAGATGTGCCAATTGGTGGCGAGTATCCGACTTCGCCGAACCTTGATGTGCATGATCTCATCATCGAGCAAGACTTGAATGCCAGCGTAACTTGGCCACTGCTCAGTGTTGTACCAAAGGGGGTGATGAATATTCTGAGTCAGTTGCTCGCCGACGGTATCACTCAGGAGCGGAAAGAACCGACGTTGGATTTGTTCGGGAAGGGGACCGTGTTCTCCAAAAGTGACGATCAATCCTTGTTCTCGCTCGGTGGCGGCGATGAGTTGTGTGAACTCTTCTGGCGTGTCGACCGTCTCTTTTGCAGAAATGATAAAAGCGATTTCACCGGCGACACCGGAAGCCAATCGCCGGGTCACGAGTTCTGAATAACGCTCCATGTAAACGTAGATTACGACGACCTGAAGCAGGGCGACCGGCGCCAGCAATATGATGAGTGAGCGTGCAAAGAGCGCGCGCGGCATGATCGGCTTGATGAAGGCGCCAAGCTTACGAAATCCATAGCTCAGTGAGCGAAGGACTGGCCATTTTCGCAAATTGCTGGAGACGCTATCGAGCATTCATATTCCTTTGGCTGCAGGTGTCAGCCTGTCATTATTTGCAGAGGGCCCACAAGAAATCAATCTGGGACCAATCTGTAGCCGACGCCGCGCACGGTTTGTAGGTAGAGCGGCAGCTTGGGGTCGGTTTCGATCTTGCGACGCAATCTTGTGATTTGAACGTCGACGGAGCGTTCTTGCGCCACGCCAGTGCGTTCACACAGATCAAGTCTGGAGAATGGCTCGCCAGGGTTCTTTGCAAAGAGGGTGAGCAGGGTTGCTTCGGCGGTGGTGAGTTTGATGAGCTTGTCCTGTCGCCAAAGTTCACCGCGGGCGACAATGAAGCGACAGTCGCCTAAGGTAATCTCCTTAACGTCGTCGTCGATCGGTTGATGGGTGCGGCGAAGAATGGACCGAAGGCGAAGGAGTAGTTCTCGCGGCTCAAAGGGTTTCATGAGGTAGTCGTCGGCACCGGACTCGAGACCCGCGATGCGATCGTCTGCAGAGTCTCTGGCGGTCAGCAAGAGGATCGGCACTTCAGAGATTTCGCGCAAGGAGGAGGTAAGCTCAAGGCCACTTTCACCCGGCATCATGATGTCCAAAATGATGACATCGAATTCAAGACTTTGTAGGTATTCCCGAGCTGAGGCGGCGTCTTCTGCCATGGTGATGCGAAAGCCGTTTTCCATGAGATAGCGTTTGAGAAGGCGCCTAATGCGCGTGTCGTCGTCCACCACCAAAACATGAGGCAGGAGGTCGTCGTTCTGGATTGGGGTCTGGGAGGTCGGATCGGCCATTGGGCGCTCCGCTGTGTGGTCAGCCTTTTCTTATCTTAGCAAGAATGGCCTGACGTTCATCCTCATTTATGAGGCCTTCGAGAACTTTGCGGTAGCCAGCCACTGCTTCCGGTCCGGCCTCACGAAATGCTTTAGCGGTTCGCTCACGTTGTGGTGCGGAGAGGCGTCTTTCGAGTTCAGCGCCCTTCTCGGTGAGGGTGAGAAGCCGTTGGCGACGGTCCTGCGTGCCGGTGCGTTGTTCGACGAATCCTTGTTCGATAAGCTGCTTGAGGACACGGCCTAAGCTCTGCTTGGTAATTCTCAAGATGCGGAGGAGGGCTGCGACATTGATACCTGGGTGGCGCCCAACGAAATGAATGACCCGGTGGTGCGCGCGACCAAAGCCATACCCTTTGAGGATTTCATCCGGGTCACTGATGAAATCTCGGTAGGCAAAAAACAAAAGCTCAATGCCTTCGCGGAGTTCTTCCTCGCGAAGAAATAAGAGGCCAGAGCCGGTCGGTCGATCACTGTATTTTATGTCAGACATATTGACATATATTAATGCAAATGTTACAAAGATCAAGTACAAAACGAAATGATGTTACAGTCGGAATCCTATTCTATCCCATCAAGTTACCATGAAAATTGCCCTCTCGGGCCCTCATCAATAACGACGTGGACAGGCAGTAATTATGAGCACTCAACCCTTTGATCAGCGGGATGGTTTTATCTGGATGAATGGTGGTTTGGTGCCCTGGAGCGATGCTCAGCTGCACGTCCTTTCACACGCTCTTCACTATGCCAGCTGTGTGTTCGAAGGTGAGCGGATGTATGGAGGCAAGATCTTCAAGTTGCGTGAACATTCAGAACGGCTCCTTGAATCGGCAAAGATGCTTGGGTTTGAAATTCCTTACACAGTCGAAGAAATCGATGCAGCTTGTTATGAAGCGGCAAACGCCCAAAACATTGTCGATGGGTATGTGCGTCCTGTGGCGTGGCGCGGATCAGAAATGATGGGTGTGTCAGCGCAGGAAACAAAGATCAATGTGGCAGTGGCGGTGTGGGAATGGCCGTCTTATTTTGATCCGGAAGAACGCTTGAAGGGTATTCGCCTCAACATGTCAGAGTGGAAACGACCCTCTCCAGAGACCGCCCCTTGCAAGGCGAAGGCAGCAGGTCTCTATATGATCTGTACGTTGTCGAAACATGCCGCCGAAGACCAAGGGTATGCGGATTCCATGATGCTCGATTACCGCGGCCATGTTGCGGAGGCAACAGGGGCCAACGTCTTTTTCCAAAAGGAAGGCAAGCTTCATACGCCAACGCCGGATTGTTTCCTTGATGGAATTACGCGTCGAACCGTCATCGATCTTGCCAAGGCACGCCAGATTGATGTGGTTGAGCGGACCATTCTGCCTGGAGAGCTAGTAGACTTCGAAGAGTGTTTCATTACTGGGACAGCGGCTGAAGTGACGCCGGTTTCTGAGATTGGGCCCTACAAGTTTACCCCTGGCCAAATCAGCCAGGCGTTGATGGAAGACTACGCGAAGCTGGTGAACGAATAAGTTTCGATGCCGCCGTTTGGTATCGAATTCACTTCCACTTGTCGGCGGCGTCGACGTCTTCTGATTTTGCCTTTACCCACTCGGTTTTCTCGCCGGTTTCTTCAAGCTTCCAGAACGGGGCTTTGGTTTTGAGCCAATCCATCAGGAAATTGGTCGCCTCGAACGCTGCTTGTCGGTGGGCCGATGCAGTGATCACCAAAACGATTTGATCACCTGGTTCTAGCTTTCCGTAGCGATGCACGATGAGGGAGGCTTGCAGCGGCCAGCGCTCCTCTGCCACCTTTTCAATCTCGCTCAACTGCTTCTCGGTCATGCCGGGATAGTGCTCAAGGGTCATGGACTTGAGATTGTCGTCTCCCAAATCACGCACCAAACCGGTGAAGGTGACGATGGCGCCGATCTCCGTGTTGCCTCTTCGGACCTTCTCGAGTTCAGCGGCGATGTCGAAGTCATCTTCTTGAACACGGATCATGAGCTCACCCTCCCGTCACCGGGGGAAAGAACGCGACTTCGTCGTCATCGTTCAAGAGGTGGTCAAAACCCACGTAGTCTTGATTGACCGCGACCTTTATTGTCGTAAGGTCCGCAAAGGCTTCTGCATAGCCGCCGCCGCGCGCGATGAGGTGGGTTATCAGATCATGAACGGTTACAACATCGTCCGGTCGATCGAGCATTTCGGCGCCGGTGCCAGTGCGTTGTCGCAACCAAGAGAAATACAAAATCTGCATGAGGCCCCTTGTTTTTCTCACTGCTTTTCGTCGTGGAAGAAATCGTAGATCCGTTGTGCCATGGATTTCGAGATGCCGTCTACCGCTTCGAGATCGGCTTGTGCGGCATTTCCGACAGCCCGTGCGGAGCCGAAATGGTTGAGGAGGGCGCGTTTTCGTTTTCCACCGACACCGGAGATCTCGTCCAGCGGTGAGGTGCCGAGGGCCTTCTTGCGCCGGGCGCGATGACTGCCAATGGCAAATCGGTGGGCTTCATCGCGAAGGCGTTGAAGATAATAAAGAACCGGGCTTTTGGGATCAATCATGAAGGGTTGGCGACCCGGCATGTGGAACTTTTCTAGGCCGGCATCGCGGTCGGGACCTTTGGCGATGCAAACCAAGGGCACATTGTCGATGCCGAGGTCGGCAAAGACAGCTTCGACGGTTGAGAGTTGCCCCGCACCCCCGTCGATCACAACGAGATCTGGCCAGTTTGAACCTCGGATCTCTTGCGGGTCTTCACTGTTATTGTCACCGGTTTCGCTGGCGTTCTCCTTGAGCAGTCGTGAGAACCTGCGGGTCAAGACTTCGCGCATCATGGCGTAGTCGTCACCAGGGTTCGTGTCTTTGTCTTTGATGTTGAACTTTCGGTACTGGTTCTTGAGAAACCCTTCAGGCCCGGCCACGATCATGCCGCCAAGCGCGTTGGTGCCGGAGATGTGGCTGTTGTCATAGACCTCAATGCGCTGAGGGGGCGCTTCTAGGTCAAAGGCTTCTGCAACGCCCTCAATCAGTCGCCGTTGTGAGGCCGACTCAGCCATGCGGCGACTCAAGGCTTCGCTTGCGTTCTTGAGCGCATGCTCGATGAGAAGTTTCTTTTCTCCCCGTTGAGGCGTGATCACCTCAACCTTTCGGTCGGCGAGAAGGCTCAAGGCTTCGCTCAAAAGATCAGCCTGTTTGATTTCGTGGCTGAGCAGTACAGCTCTTGCGGGTACCTTGTTGTCGTAGAACTGGCTTAGGAATGCCTCCAAGACTTCCGGTGCGTCGATGGATCGATCATGACGCGGGAAGTAGGCGCGATTACCCCAGTTCTGACCGCCACGAAAGAAGAATACTTGGATGCAGGTTTGCCCGCTTTCTTGATATGCCGCGACAACGTCGGCCTCATCCAATGTGGCCGGGTTGATCCCTTGGTGGGATTGGACATGGCTCAATGCTTGCACGCGGTCGCGGTATAGGGCGGCGGTCTCAAAATCTAACGACTCCGCTGCTTTTTCCATCTTGGTGGTAAGATCATCGTGGATCTTGCGGTCCTTACCGCGCAGAAATTCCACCGCTTGGTCGACCAGGCGGTGATAACCATCGGATCCGATTTCGCCTGTGCACGGCGCGCTGCAGCGCTTGATTTGATAGAGTAAGCAAGGTCTCGTCCTGGTCTCGTAGACACTGTCGGAACACGACCGCAAAAGAAATGCCCTTTGCAACGTATTAAGCGTTCGGTTCACCGATCCAGCCGAAGCGAAGGGACCAAAATACTCCCCCTTGATTGACCTTGAGCCTCGATGCTTCAATATTTGGGGGACGTCATGGTCCCGTCGCACCAAGATGTAGGGGAAAGACTTGTCATCGCGGAGATGCACATTGTAGCGCGGCTTGAATTTCTTGATGAAATTCGCTTCCAGCAGAAGCGCTTCGGTCTCCGACCCTGTTGTTACGAACTCCATGTCGACGGTGAGGGAGATCATTTTCGCGATGCGATTGGTATGCCCACCAAACTTCGTGTAACTGGACACCCGTTTCTTTAGGCTATGGGCCTTTCCAACATAGATGACATCCCCTTTGGCATCGAGCATGCGGTAAACACCAGGCGCATTGGGAAGGATCTTGACGAAGCGCGAGATGACCTGCGGTCCGGCTTCTTTGTCCGGTCCTTTGGTGGGCTCCTCATTTGGCTTCTCATGATCCGTCATGGGTGTTTCTTGTTCGTCCGTGTACGTTCCATTTCCGGTGAAGGTGGCCTGACACTTTTGTTGTGCGACCCTTGCTATCCCTTTATATCGATAGAGGGAATCGGAAAACAGAGTTTGCTACATTTCGGCCTTCTCTATGGCCATTGGTTCGAACTATTGCGTGTTTAGATTATTGTTCGTTACAATCATCCACCAAGCCTGTGGACAACTATGTTGAAAAATCACGGGCGGAATCGGGACCCCCGAGCTTTTCTGTCATTGCCACCATCTTGCACAAAATTTGTGCAAATTCTAACCTATTGATCCCATTGTATATTTTCAACGCGGATCCAAAATGCAGCGATGGATGTCCGTGAAACAATTATTAATGAAATGTGAACGTGGCGGAATGCGCGATGTGCACAAGACTTTGCGGGTCCACCGAGACGGCGCCAAAATTAGGGTGCAATCCGTTCGATTTCGACGCCGACACTTTCGGCATTTTCAATGGCGTTGAGCTTTTCTACTCGGACGCGGGCTACTTTGACCCTTTTGTCCTCCAGGCAGGTCGCCGCAATCCGTTCAGCCAAGGTCTCAACAAGGTTGATATGGCCATCATTGACGATGGCTTCGACCTGTTTGACCACCTCTTCATAGCAAACGACGTTGGAGATCTGGTCGTCGATATCTGCCACGGCTTCTAGCACCGTCAGATCGATATTGACGCGGATGGGCTGTTCCCCCTGTTTCTCTCGAGCATAAATGCCGATCCTGGCGTCCAGACGCAGGTCACGGACGAAGACATGCCGCAAAGACTGCGCGGCGTCCGCAATTCGAAGGTGGGTCACATTCTTGGTCATGGGTGCGCTCTCACTCTCTGGGTCCGGGGGCGCCGCTACTCGCGAACTCCGGTAACATCCGGCGTTTGCCATATCAAGTGCTGGCCTCCGTCCAGGGCGATTATTTGTCCGGTCATCGCAGGGCTTTGCAAGATGAAACTGACAGCATCTGCGATTTCCTCAGGATCTGTTGCCCGTTTGAGGAGGGTTGCATCGACTTGCTTGGCAAAATCCCCCTCTCGCTGTCGCTTGTTCTTGAGGGTTGGCCCTGGGGCAATGGCGTTGACACGTACAGCGGGGGCCATGGCTTGGGCCAAGGTCTGGGTGAGGGTCGCAAGAGCGCTTTTGCTCAAGGTGTAGGAAAGAAACTGAGGGGTCAGTTTTTTGACCCGTTGGTCGAGGAGGTTGATGATGTTTCCTTGTGATCCTTTCGGGAGTTGTCGGTGAAATTCCTGGGCAAGCACCAGGGGTGCTCGCAAGTTGGTTTCCATATGAAGATCCCAACTGGCCCGGGTCATTGTGTCGATGGTGTCGTCTTCAAAGACCGAGGCATTGTTGACCAAACAGGACAGTGGCCCCACCGCCGAGACGGCATCTTGAATGAGAGAGATGACGGCGCTCTCGTTGGAAAGATCAGCAGACAAGGCGGTCGCTTGGCCTCCGGCTGCTGCAATATCTTGAACAACTTCTTCGGCTTGGTCGGATGAGCTGTTGTAGTGCACGACAACCGTCCAACCGTCAGCCGCAAGTCTGCGGGCGATCACTCGTCCGATTCGTGTGGCAGCGCCCGTGACGAGCGCGGTGGCTGTTGAAGACTTCATCGTGTTCACATCTCCCAAGGACTAGCCGCTGTACCCATAGGAGGCCGCGGCGTAGTGCCCGCTGTTAAAAATGTAGAACAGATAGAGACCATAGGCGACGACAAAGACGATGCCCACGGGTCTGGTAATCGACTTGTGGAAGAATGCGAAGGGCAGAAGAAGGGCCGAGGTTGCCAGCATGATCCAGATGTCGAACGTCATCAGATGGGGTGGAACGCGAAGTCCACGTTCGCCTGCGGCGGTGACGGTCACACCCATGACGGCCAGGATATTGAAGAGGTTGCTGCCAATGACATTGCCGATGGCCACTGCAGAGTGCCGCCGCATGGCCGCGATAACGGTTGTGGCCAGTTCCGGCAATGAGGTGCCAATGGCGATCAATGAGAGCCCAATCAAGCTTTCGTCGACGCCCAAGTCCTCGGCAATGAACACGCCGCCATCGACGATCAGGCTGGCGCCAAAGGGCAGACCGATTAACCCTCCGATCAAATAGAGCGTCGTTGACACGCTTGTCTTCGGAAGTCCGGCAATGCTGTCTATATCAGAAAGTTCATTGGCGAACGGATCATGTGATGTTGACCGGGTCGCTTTGTTGAACCAATAGCCGAGGTAGAAAGCGATCAACATGACGAGGGCGACACCTTCAGCAAAGGCGAGGCGGCCATCCCACATCATCCAGATGAGCAACAGTGTGGCGCCGATCATGAAAAGTGTGTTGCGGCGGATCGAGTGTTGCTTGCAGATCGTTGGGTAAATGATTGAAGGAACACCCAAAACGAGCAGGACGTTGGCGATATTTGAGCCAATTACATTACCGAATGCGAGATCGGCATGACCCGTAAACACCGATTGCACACCGATAAAGAGCTCAGGGGCAGATGTGCCGAAAGCAACAATCGTGAGCCCGATGACAATCGGCGCAATGCGAAGCTGTTTGGCCACTGCCACCGCACCGCACACGAGAAGATTGCCCGCGTAGAGCAGGATTGCCAATCCTGCCACCACAATGAGGGCTGCAATCCAGACGTTTGTGATTTCGATTCCGGGCATCGACGGTTCAGGCCGCTCCTAAGCATTGATCGGACCGGCCCGATGAATATGGCCCAGCTCCTGCGAATGATTGTTCATATATAGGGGAGGCAAGGGAAATGTCCAAACCCCCTTTTTCTGCGAAAAATGGAGGAATTACCGAATTAGCGAAAGATCGAATTATTGGCTTAAGTCGGCCTTTACGCTGGCTCTGTAGGATCGCGCCATGACCACCATGCCGCAAAGCAAAGACATCATCGAAAGCCAGATGGAACGACGCTTGACCTGGCGCGTTTTGAAACGCTGGCAAGAGGCTTGCGGTGAGGGCGCCATGCCGCGCTTTGATCAACTTTCGCCCGAGGCCTTCAATGAGGACTGGGACTTCTGTTTTGTCATTGACGCTTGCGCCGATCACCCTTTCCCCATCTTCAAGTATCTCGGCCCAGAAATTGCCAAATATTCTGGGGTCTTTTTAAGCGGCAAGAGCGATTGGACAAAGACCCTCTTGGACAAGTCGACGTCTCATTTGCAGGAAGTTTTGGATACACGCGAAACGGTCCTCGTCGAAGATGAGCTCTTTCGGTTCGATGGAAAGCGGATCTTGTTCCGCTGTATTCTCCTGCCTCTCTCAAAAGATGGCACCGAAATCTCCGAAATTCTTGGTGCTGCCAGCGGCAAACTTGCCGATTAGTTCTTTCTCCCGATAAAATTTCACGTGACCTGTCGAATCTCGGTTTCTGGACCGTCATAGTCCTGCCGAGATAATATTTTACCCGTTCGGCACGGCACAGCGTGATGATGGAGAAAGACACATGCAATACATGCTTTTGATCTATGAAAATGAGGAAATCTCCAAAGGTTGGAGTGAAGATCAATTCAAAGCTCATATTGGCAAATATTTTGAGTTCACCACCGAAGTTCGAGAAGCCGGGGCTTTTCAAGCAGGCGCGCCATTGCAGTCTGTGACAACAGCCACGACCGTTCGGGTACGTGAAGGCGAAGCCTTGACCACAGACGGACCTTTTGCTGAGACGAAAGAAACCCTTGGCGGCTACTATCTCGTGGATTGCGAAAATCTAGATGAGGCATTGAAATGGGCCGCGAAAATACCGGGTGCGGCGCATGGGTCCATTGAGGTGCGGCCAGTTCAGGTCTTTGACTGATCCGAGGCATGGCGGTTCTGTGGTGTATTGACCGCCGAATGAGGTGTGAATGGGGACGGTTGCCGAACGTTTGAGCCAAGAATGGGAAGAGGTTTGGCGGGTCGAGAGATCTCGGCTGCTGTCGATCTTGATCGATGAGTTTGGTGACATCACCCTTGCCGAGGATGCTTTGCAAGAGGCTTTTGTTTCCGCTCTTCAGTGGAAATCTGAGGAGGAGATGCCGTCTTCCCCCGCGGCATGGCTTTTGACGGTCTCGCGGCGCAATGTTGTTGACCGTCTTCGCCGACGAAAAACACGCAACGATAAACACGAAGAAGTGGATCACCACGAACGACATCGATTGGAGACGGCCAACATGGATGAGACCATGCCCCTCCCTGATGACCGACTGAAACTCATGTTCACTTGTTGTCATCCGGCGCTGGCCCCCAATGCACGGGTGGCGCTGACGCTAAAGACCCTGGGCGGTTTGGAAGTGGATGATATTGCGCGCGCCTTTCTTGTAAAGCCGACGACCTTGGGGCAACGCCTAGTTCGTGCGAAACAAAAAATTCACGACGCGGGCATTCCCTACCGTGTTCCTCCGGATGATCTCCTTAAGGAGCGATTGAGCGGTGTACTCGCGGTTCTCTACCTTGTTTACAATCAAGGTTACTCATCTGGGGCAGAAGCGCGACCCTTTGAGAATGATGCAATTGACCTTACTCGAATATTGATCTCACTCATGCCAGATGAGCCTGAGCCGAAAGGTTTGCTGGCGCTCATGCTCTATGCGTCCTCACGGCGATCTTCTCGCTGCAATGAAGAGGGCGTGACCATTCCTCTCGATGAACAGAACCGCAGCACCTGGGACCATGACATGATTTCGGAAGCGCGTGATTGGCTCATGCAGGCTCGCGCGTCAAATGACATTGGTCCTTACCAGATTCAGGCTGGCATTCACGGTATTCATGGCGAAAGCCCAACGGCTGACGAGACCGATTGGAAAGCCATCTTCTTGCTCTACACGTCGCTCTATGAGCAGGTGCCAAGTCCTGTGGTTGCGCTCAATCGGGCGGTGGCATTGTCCAGGGTCCAAGATGCGCGCGGGGGAGCGGAAAATGCCTTGCGTCTCCTTCGCCCGCTTGAAGACGCTTCGGTCTTCAAGTCCTATCAACCGTACTTTGCCACGCTTGCAGATCTTCACGCGCGGGCTGGAAACCACGAACTGGCGGTGGAGAACTATAGGGAAGCGATTGCGCTGACGACCTATGACCCGGACCGTCGGTTTTTGGAGGGTAAGCTTGATTGTCTTGTGACGAATAACTAGCTTTTGATCCAATGAATGTTCAAGCCACTATTTGCAGTTTACCACGTGTCTTTCCATCGGCACTAGCTTACAGGCTGGCGCCACATTGGATTGGGTGATGTCAAAATGAAATTTCTGACCGACGGTCACATCATCAGACGGTGAAAATTTAGCACTGAACATCACGCGCATTGCAGGTCTATGAAACAACATCTTCTCGAATCTGGGATGGGTGCTGGTCAATGTTGCACACATGACATCCCCGTTCTCATCGATGTCTAAATTGAATTCCATTCGGCATGGTTGTTCGGAGGTGCAATAAGCCACCTTTTCCGCAAGATGGGAATTTGTACAGGGCACATGTGGTGATTGAACAAGCGCTCTTTCAATGACACCAGGGATCGCGTTTTTGGTTTCACTTGCGTCATCACTGTCAGATGCTTGTGACGCGCTTGAAACAACGAGATTGGCAAAAACGAAGAGTGAGATTGTAAAACCAAAGCGTGTTTTCATTGTGTCCCCTGTCTCGAAGTGTTTCTGCTGAGAATGTTCTTGAGTGATTGTTCTCTATCTACCTTTTTGATCTGCGTCTTGTTAGAGCGTAGAACGTGTAGCCGTAGAAATCACTGAATTCTTCAAAGAGATTTGTCTCCTCAAGAACATCCGCCAACATGGCGTGCACTTCGTGCTCGGAACGGTCGTATTCCTTTTGAAATTGGGGCAAGAGCTCCCGCTGGGGTCCGTAGTAATTATCCCACCAGTCTTGAGCTGGAAGATTCATGGTTCCGATGATCTCGTACCCTTGAGCTTCCGCACGGGCTTTGTTGCCGTCGACGGTTTCCATGTCTGGGTATTCATTCGCCCAATGATCTTTCAGCTTTTCAGGGGGATCGTCTTTGAACCAGGTGAGTTCTGACACCACGACGAAGGCGTTTGGTTTCAAGTGCGACTGCCATTTCTTCAAACCGTTCGCGAAGCCGATGGCATAGATGGCGCCTTCTGACCAAATGAGGTCGAACTTCTTCTCTCCAAAATCACACTCCGCCATGTTGGCGCACTTCAAGGTGAGGCGTTCTTCAGGAATTTTCTCTGCGTCCGCCCGAACACTGAGCAGGTCCAGGAAGGTATCGAACATATCGACGACCGTAACGTTACCGTTGGTGAGATCAAGCAGGTCAAGCGTCTGAGTACCGGAGCCACAGCCCATGTCGAGAATTTCGGGTGTGTCTGGTAAGTTGGGCAAGAGTTCCAATGCGGCCTTGGTGCTCGCTCTTGAGCCCGGACCTTGGCGCGGCAGCCGCAAGTGCAGATCGAGAAAGACTTTGAAGGGGTCTATGGTCATGAAGCTCTCTGGGATTTGGGTAAATCAACCAATTGATGTGCTCTATTGAAAGAGTGCAGAGTGCAAATAGTCACTTCAGGTTCACGCGAAATACAACGAATGGCGTACCATCTATTATTGTATTTGTAAGGATGAACAATTTTGTCTACCGAACTTGCGATTGGCGTGATAGGTCTAGTCATTGGAATACCAATTTTGGAATTTGAGATTTTCACTAGAGGGGCAAATCATGAAAACCGGAGTTTCTTGTCTTGTTGGACTTTTTGTTGTTTTCGTCATTGCGTTTGATTTGGGAACCAACGCAGAGGGCTCAGACCCTTTTACAGACGAATTGACTGAATCACATAGAAGTGAATTAGTAGCATCTGACGGAACCGGTGAACTTGTTGCGTCTTGCGGCAATGTGAGCCTCAATAGAGTGGCGATAAGCGGAGGCTATACTTTTGACGACAAAGGCAGTTGTTTCAAGGTCATCGAGAATAGACGCCGTGCGATGTATGCCATCACGACTGACAATGTACACGATGTCTGGCTGGTCAGATATGAAAACACAGGGTCAAAATGTGGAGAGGTCGAGCTTGAAGTCTATGCGACCTGCGTATCAAAGGGCCTCGTGTCGGATTAATTTTTGTGTTTGGTCGCGGATTGCGTATCTCCGAGTTAGTGTCGTGTCGGTATCCAAGCTTGTGAATACAACAAGGAAAACTGGGGCTTCACGGTCCTTTGCGGCGGCGGGACTTGCCTTTGTAGGCGCGGGTGCCACCGCGTTCGCCTGAGGATCGACCGCCAGAATTGCCGCCGGACCCTTCGGCCGCGACCGCCGACTGCCTAGCGAAGGGATCATCAGCAATGGCGAGTTCGGTTTCCTGCAAACGTTTGATCTCATCGCGTAGTCGTGCGGCTTCTTCAAACTCGAGATCGGCGGCGGCTTCGCGCATGCGTTTTTCGAGGTCGGCGAGATGCGCTTTAAGATTGTGGCCAACGAGTTCCATTGTGTCACTCTCGCCGGTATCGACAAGAACATGATCGCGTTCATACACGCTGTCCATGATGTCAGCGATTTGCTTGCGCACTGATTGCGGCGTGATGTTGTGCTCAAGATTGTAGACCTCTTGCTTTTCGCGACGACGGTCGGTCTCAGCAATCGCCCGCTCCATGGAGCCGGTCATGTTGTCGGCATAGAGAATGACACGCCCGTCAACATTGCGCGCCGCGCGCCCAATGGTTTGGACAAGGGATGTCTCTGAGCGCAAGAAGCCTTCTTTGTCAGCATCGAGGATCGCCACCAGCGAACACTCTGGGATGTCTAGCCCTTCGCGCAAGAGATTGATGCCGATGAGAACATCGAAGGCGCCGAGCCGCAGGTCGCGAATGATCTCAATGCGCTCAAGCGTGTCGATGTCCGAGTGCATGTAGCGGACACGAACCCCTTGCTCATGCATGTATTCGGTGAGGTCTTCTGCCATGCGTTTGGTGAGGGTGGTAACAAGGACGCGCTGGCCTTTCGCCGCGACCTCTTTACATTCCGCCAACAGATCATCGACCTGGTCTTTGGCGGGGCGAATGATGACATCTGGGTCGGTGAGACCGGTCGGGCGAATGACTTGCTCGACAAAGACACCGTCGGTGCAGTCAAGTTCCCAACTGCCAGGAGTGGCGGAAACCGCAACAGACTGCGGCCGCATTGCGTTCCACTCTTCAAACTTGAGCGGGCGGTTGTCGAGGCAAGAGGGCAATCGAAAGCCAAACTCCGACAGGGTCGACTTGCGACGGAAGTCACCTTTGAACATGCCACCGATTTGCGGGATCGACACATGGCTCTCATCACAAAAGAGCAGTGCATCATCAGGCATATACTCAAAGAGGGTGGGCGGAGGCTCGCCGGGTTTGCGGCCGGTCAAGTAGCGTGAGTAATTTTCAATGCCAGCGCATGACCCGGTGGCCTCAATCATCTCGAGGTCGAAATTGGTGCGTTGCTCAAGGCGTTGGGCTTCTAAGAGTTTTCCTGCCTTGTCCAGATCGTCGAGGCGTTGGCGTAACTCCAAGCGGATCGACTTTGAGGCTTGTTGAAGAGTTGGGCGCGGGGTCACGTAGTGACTATTGGCATAAACTTTGACCTGCTCGACCGTATCGGTCTTTTGACCGGTCAAGGGATCAAACTCGGTGATCTCTTCGACTTCATCGCCGAAGAGGGACACTCGCCAAGCGCGGTCTTCCAAGTGAGCGGGATAGATTTCGACCACATCGCCGCGTGCTCTAAATGTGCCGCGCTGAAAGGCGGCGTCGTTGCGTTTGTATTGCAAAGCCACAAGGTCGCGCAGCAAGTCGTTACGGTCGTATTTGCTGCCGGTTTTGATGGTGAACGTCATGGCCGTATAGGTCTCAACCGACCCAATGCCGTAAATGCAGGAGACGCTGGCGACGATGATCACGTCGTCACGCTCGAGCACGGCGCGGGTGGCGGAGTGGCGCATGCGGTCGATCTGTTCGTTGATCGACGATTCCTTCTCAATATAGGTGTCGGTGCGGGGTACGTAGGCTTCCGGTTGATAGTAGTCGTAGTAGGAAACGAAGTATTCGACCGAGTTGGCCGGGAAGAAGGATTTGAACTCACCGAAAAGCTGGGCGGCAAGGGTCTTGTTGGGTGCGAGGATCAGCGCAGGTCGCTGCACCCTTTCGATGACCTTGGCCATGGTGAAGGTCTTGCCTGAGCCGGTGACACCGAGCAGCACTTGTTCGCTCTCACCGTTATTGACGCCCTCGACCAGATCCTCAATGGCTTTTGGTTGATCGCCGGCGGGTTCAAACTCTGCCACTAGTTCAAATCGTTTACCGCCTTCGCTCTTTTCTGGGCGCACGGGTCGGTGGGGAATGAAGGCGGCGCCGGGCGCTTCTTCCATTCCTTTGGGCGTTTTCGCTTCTGCTTCTGGGTATGTCGGATCTGAGACCATGGTTTACATTTATAGTTCCTTTGGGCAGTGGATTACCAGTCCACTTATCCTTAAAGTGCTGGCCTATGGCTGTTGTCACAAAAGAACTTGCAGATCTCTTGACCCGCGTTGATGCAGAGAACTTTGCAGCTGCTGCGCGGGCGCTCGGGCACGTGCAAGAGGGCGGCGACAAGGTCGTCGTTGAGACCGGCTCCTGGGGCACGCTGCTCATGACGCCGACGCTTTCAACCTCTGCCTTGCGCAACCGCGCCATCCTCTCGGGAGAAGCGAGCGTCGACGATCTTGATCCCTTGATTGAGAAGTTTAAAGCCCATGGAGTGCGGCCCACGTTTCACACGTGTCCCGTCTTGCACGATGCTGAACTGGTAGAGGCGTTGCGCGACCGTGGATTTGGTCCCAATCAATTCGAGGCGCTTTGGTACGCGGAGATGAAGGACGACCTTGCGCCGATACCCTTACATATCGAGATCCGCCGTGCGTCAAACAATAATGATTTTGATGATTTTTTGAATTGCTATTTGACCGGGTGGGACTTTCCTGAGCGCATGGCTGATATTTGGCGTGAGGCCTTTCCTCATTTTCGGGAGATGCCGGGCTTTACCTTTTACACAGCTTACATTGATGGCGCCGTGGCGGCGTGCGCGCAGTTGCAGTTGGTGGAGAGTGTGGGCTATTTCGCAGATGCAGTTACGTTGCCGGATTTTCGGCGGCGGGGATGCCAAAACGCCTTCTTTTCTGCGCGTGCGACAGATGCAAAGGAGCAAGGGGCAACAACCCTGATGTGCATCACGGATACAGCCACACAGAGCGCCCATAATATGGAAAACTTCGGTTTGCGCACCGCGTTTAACATAATGTTTTGGCAGCGCGCTGAAGAAACTTGAGGCTTCAACTCACTTTCTTCAATTTCGTTAACAAATGTTTAACCATAATCTCAAGCTTCTTTTAATAGTTCGTGTCCTGACGTATATTCTCTTTAACAAGAAAAAGGGTGTTGGGTCGTTCAAATAGAAATCTGAATTCGGTGGCGTATTGCGCGCCTTGACCTGTCACTCATAAGCCTGCCGCTTTGGCAGTTGTTGGCAATGACGTGAGGGTTAGGAGGGCGACATGGTTTTCCTTCATCAACATCAAGAACGCAAATGGTTGCAATCTGATTTTGCGATTGCGTTGGCGTTCAATCTTGCGACTTGGATTCTCGTCGGTATTTTGGCTGTTGCGGTGATTGACTAGGCCGGTTTGATCGCCGCTTCGGTTTTTGTCCACGTGCCCCTTGCAACAAAGCGCAAGGGGCCGGGGGCGAGAGCACCGAAGGGTCGGCGTGTGTGGCAAATGCGGGGAAAGGTGACTTCTCCCTAGCGTGAAAGCCATCTATTCGATTTGCGATGATTTTTCTGCTACAGATTTCCAGGCTGTTTATTCTGCGACCCGGAGTTGCCAGAAAATGAAGTCTTGGAGAAATCCCTGTTGTGTAGTGTTTGCCCTGTGCCTTTTGGGTGCAGCGGAAAAACCAGCCGTGGTGACGTCGACAGACCTTGTTTGCGCACTCGAAAGTGCTGTCAACGCAGGGCCCCCCGGTGTCTCTGCAGCCCTGGCAACCAGCGAGAGCGTCATATGGTCTGGTGCAGCTGGTCATGCCGATTTGCGGCTTTTGGTGCCTGCCACCCCTGATCACCTCTTTGGAATTGGGAGCATTACCAAAACTTTCATCGCGGTTGTGACGCTTCAACTTGTCGAAGAGGGCAAGCTTGCTCTGACAGATACGCCAGCAGATATTCTTGGCTCGCAAGTCGAAGCCGTTGCGAACTCAGGTCAAGCAGAAATCTCACACCTTCTTAATCACACCAGCGGCATTCCGAGTTGGGAAGACGATCCGCGATGGATAAGAGAAGGCCGGGGCGCGGCGCTTGAAACGGCAAAAAAATGGAGCAAGACCGAGGCGCTTGCTTTTGTCGCCGGGAGCGACCACCGACCTCTCTTTACGCCGGGTCAAGATTTTAGCTACTCCAATTCAAATTACACACTGCTTGGATTGATGATCGAGAAAGTTACCGGAAACGACATTGTTGAAGAAATAGAAACTCGCATTCGCAAGCCGCATGGGCTTTCCTCAATCTATCTGGAAGGTTTTGAGCCAGTTCCCAAGGAACAACTTGCGCAACGCTATCACTACAACACCGACACATTTGCACGCGATGCTGGAGTGAATGCCGCATTTGACCGCGTTTCAGCCGAATTGATCGATGTCACACCTTCAAATCTGTCCACGGAGTGGACAGCTGGCGGGATGGTGGCAAGGGCTCGCGATCTTGCGAAATTTGCCCAGGCCTTGCGCGGTGGCCATTTTTTGAGTTTGGAAAGTCAGCAATATTTGTTCGATTGGCGACCCATAGAGTCCGCAGGTATTCCGCTTTCGGTTGGGCACGGCCTCTTCCGCGCCACCACACCCACCGGCGTTTGGATTGGTCATAGTGGCAGCGTTCTTGGATACACAGGCTACATGGGTTGGCTTGAGAATGCCGATCTCATTGTTGTTGTTCTCTCCAATGCGGGGTCGATGCATGTGGGGGGTGGGGTGATGACGTCGGCGCGTATCGCAACGGATTCGAGTTTCTCCCGCCTTGCTCTTAGGTATGGAGAGCAGACGCTCGGCGGTGCAGATCCCGCCGATGATGTCATTCATGCCGACCTTTGCGCTCACAAATGAACGAAATCCGATTGAATGGATCTCGCGTCGATTGAGGTGGATGTCACTTGCGGAGACATTCAAAGTCAGACTTGATCTTAAGAGGCAAAGGGTCCTTACAAGATCCCTGAATGAGTTGATTTGATGAGTGAGATACCGATGAGTGCGCCTACTGTGATCCCGGTTCTCAATGAAGTACTGGGGGAGCTGGTATCAAGCATTCGACGCCTTCTTGGCCAGAATTTTGTTGGAGCCTATCTCCATGGTTCATTTGCTGTAGGCGACTACACATCGTCTAGCGATGTTGATGTGTTGATTGTCATTCACCGAGATCTTGTACAAGAAGAGATCTCGTCTTTTCAGTGCCTACACCGAGACCTGTTTGAAACACTCCCTAAGCCGTGGGGGCAACACTTGGAGCTCTCTTATGCTCCCGCAAAAATTCTGAAACAGTGGGCTGTTAGGCCTCGAGACCCAAGTGACTACCGAAGGCCGGATGATTGGGTCGATCCGAGTACGAATAGTCCGCCTAGAGCGTATCCGTTTTGGTATTTGGATAATGGGGCTAGTCGATTGGTGCGCTCAGAGCATGACAATTCACGTGTCGTGCGTTGGGTGGTGCGAGAAAAAGGCATTGTCTTGGCCGGTCCGGATCCCAAGTCACTGATTGAATTTGTTTCGGCGAACGACTTGGTTCTTCAGATTCTCGAGACGCTCCAGTTGATCAGTGCAAAATGGGGGACAGTCGAAGCCATGCAAACGCTTGGTATTCAGACGTTCTTCGTTACTTTGCTTTGCCGGTCTCTGCATACATTGGAAACAGGAGAAATAACCTCAAAGAAAGCGGCAACGGAGTGGGCTCTTTTGCACCTCAATTCCAAATGGCACGGGCTTATCAAAGATGCGTATGCGGCGTGGCAGGGATCCAGGGATGGACTTGCGTATCCTGCAGACCCTGACGATTCTGAGAAGACAATTGAGTTGATTTCTTATGCCTTGGGAGTTGCTGAATCTAAGATCCTCTGATTGCCGCTTCGGTCTTTGTCCACTTGCCCCTTGCTACGTAGCGCAAGGGGCCGGGGGGCGACGGCACTATGACGGTCGGCACGTGACGAATAAATTGGCATTTTGCCACTGGATTTTCGAAACGGGTTTTGTGTAACTGGATTTTTCTGCTGATCGGATCGTCGAACACGAGACAAAGATGTCTTGACATCTGTTGTGCGTTGTACTACATACAACACATGATCAAGAGCTACGCTGATAGCCGTACGGAAAGCCTCATGAAGGGGACACCAGTGCGGGGCGTATCTGGGGATCTTCGCCGTAGAGCCAAACGGAGGCTCTTAATCCTGGACGCTGCGGTTAACATCAATGATTTGCGCTCCCCGCCCGGCAATCGGCTGGAAAAGCTGAAAGGTGACAGAGATGGGCAGCATTCGATCCGGATAAACAAGCAATGGCGGATATGTTTCAGATGGCGCGGCGGCGATGCTTTTGACGTGGAATTTTGCGATTACCACTAACTAAGGAGGGTGAAGTGCCGCGCAATATTGGACCCATACATCCAGGTGAAATCTTGAAGGAAGAATTCTTGGAGCCGTTGGGTGTTTCTATGGCTTCATTGGCGAACGCTATCAATACGGACCGCCGCCGAGTTTGCGATATTGTTGCCGGTCGTCGTGGTATTACGGCGGATACGGCAATTCGTTTTGGCATCGCGTTTGATACGACACCGCAGTTTTGGCTCAACCTTCAGAATCAATACGACTTAGAGCGCGACGGATTGGATCAGCGGGAACTTGACCAAATCGAGGTCATTGCGGTTTGACCGCACGGTACACCTCTATTGGGTATCCACCATTCGCGCCGTTTGTGGATGAATAGAAGGGGCTGCATCGCTCTGATCAGAGCGAAGGATGACTGACAATCACTACTGCGTCTCAACGTCACGTGCCCCTTGCCACGTAGCGCAAGGGGCTGTGGGTGACGGCGCTGAAGGGATGGCAGGTCATGAGAGCGAATTGTGAACTTGAGATCTGGTATACAACATCAATTTGTCAATTGGTAAACTTAACTCGACAGCTTGTCCATTTACTGGGCGGACATCTGCCCGAGCTTCATTCGTATCAGTTCTGACTTCAGGTGCGGGTTACACCTCTCGAAATATTCGAGTTCCTGTTCGCCAAGCAGTCGATCCAGTCGAGCCAATTCCGCGTTATTCATCTTTGTTCCAGATTTCACTCGATGATTTGTCTTGACTGTACGGGCTAATATTAGTCCTACCGCTGCAGGTTCAATGCGTTCTCTTCCGATGAACTCGTCTACGATCGACAATAGCCGCGCAATAATCTCTTCGCCTTGTGATTGATCGCCAATTAGCAATTTGTAGCGGTATTCGGCGCGAATTGCCGGAATTGATCCGGCCGTGTTCGATTGGTTCCGCGGGTCATGGGGTCGGGCGACGGTTTCCCTACCGAATTGCTTTTCGTATTTCACAATTGGTTTTAAGAGTTCTGGGACCTCGAATTCAAACGCGTAGTCGCCGACGATCAGAATGGGAAGCATCAGATCGTAGTTTGACAATGTGTCGTCTTCTGTCATTGCGCTTATAGATTCCACGTCGAGACCCAACAAGTCGAATGATCGTTCGAGACGCATTTTTCTATCGTCCAGTTTGGAGCATTTTAGATAAGCCTCGGCCGACGCAAGTCTGGCAAGTGTGGGAATATGTCCGGTCCCGTAAACACGAGAAACTGCTTGGCGTTGAAAAACGGGTTGCGCTTGTTGAGAACTCAATGATCCTACGCGCGTTGCAAAAACTTCATCCGCCAGATCCAGAACCCTGGGGCATGATGACCTGGCAATCTCTTTGTCGCTCTGGAGAAGCCCATACTCGATCCACTTTAGATCAGCCTCGAGCCTAACTAGTGTATTTTCAGTTTTATGCCCCTGAATACTGACTGTGTCACCTTGCTCCCAAGGCGGTATTCTACCGTAAGAGCGATGTCGGTTTAATTCGGGCTTCAGTTGCCAAAGGGAGCATTCCCTAAATGGCGGTGACATCTCCATTGCGTCCGATAGGAACAGTGTATTGTGCGAGTCACTCTGACATGCAAATGCCGTCAATGCCAATAGCACATTGGAAAACCAATTTTTGTTCATTATCAACCTTTGAAACACCAGTTGTTATTGCAACCATCAGGTGTCAGATTATCACAAAAAGTTCGATTGGGGGAGTAGCTTCATAAACCACGAAAGTCTCGGATAGTAGTGCTTCATTGTTTTTTTCGGGAGTTGGCAGGGGTACAAGTCGCGGGAATCCGGGACGTATTATTTTGATGTATGTCATTTGCCGAAAATCTCTGTTGAGAAGTGTACTGGTGATGAGACCGGTAGGCGCTCAAATGATGAGTTGGAGGAATACAAGTGCGAAGACTCGTTGAAGTTTTGGTTTCGCTGTTTATTGCATCCGTTGCCGCTGTGTGTGCGACCGCCGATATATTTGAAGATCACAAAGACGAAATCGAGCGCCTGCGCGCAGGCAAGTCTATTTCGATGACCGGACTTGAATGCTCTTCGAGTGTGACAACGCAAATCACGGGTGGTGCCGAAGCCGAAAAACTGGCGGCCGAGAGTGGATCGGCCATCGGCGCGTTCCAACTGGGGCGACGTTATCTGAATGGAATTGGAGTCCCAAGAGACTTCGACTTGGCAGTCAAGTACCTGAAGCAATCCGCAGCGAAAGACAATGCAGAGGCCCTATTCTTACTTGGGCGTCACGAAGTTGGAGTGGAGTTCAAAAGTAAGAGATTTGAACGTGCCGTAAGGCTGCTTAATCGGTCACAAACGAATGGTTGTGCCGAGGCTTCTGTTTGGTTGGGTGAAATTCACCGCATTAGTGGTGAATTGGTCGCCGCAGAGAGGGTTTTTCTGGAAGGAACAAAGTCAGGCCTTCCTCTGAGTTTTTCTAGACTCATAATTTTGTGGTTATCACACCCCGCCGAAACGTCAGTAGATTGGGCGAGATTGGAAAAAATGATCCGCCCGATCGCTGAGCAGAAAGACCCTAGCGCCATGCAGAACTTGGCCACGGTTTACTCTGCCCAGTCATGAAACGCAAACCAAATTCAAAGCGGTGCGTTCGTCAAGAAGCACCTTGACTGGACGCGGTTGGCTGCACATGCAGGTGAGCCGGAAGCGCAGTGGTTGTGGGGCGTTTATAGACAATCCGGTGTCCCTGGTGACGATGAGGCGGATTTGAAGGGTGTGAATTGGATGAAGAAATCGGCATGTCAATATTCTGTTTACGGAAGAATGAACTATGCGAGGGCGATAGCTCGGGGTTTGGACAAAGATACCTCTCCATCACTGGCAATAAATTGGTATCAAACAGTTTTGATGGACCCTTTCGTTTTTGATGCAGAGAAGCGAGATGCTGAGCAATTCATTGCAAATCTCAACAGGTCAGCTTTGGCCGCTGATGAAGAATTTGTTGACGGGAAAGCCGCGGCAAATTTCATCTTCGAACAATGCTATTTGGACGGGAATCAGAATAACTAATGCCCATGTCGGTTACCAAGGTGAATTGGTGCTTGGTAACAGGGGATGAGCTTTCCACACCACATTCCTGAAACGATCTATTTAGGATTTTCGTTGCGTTTGGTTTTGCGAGCGCCCCAACTTCATTGTTTTCGGCCAGCGACGACGTTCCCACTCTCTTTTCTTACCCACGTGCCCCTTGCCACGTAGCGCAAGGGGCCGGGGGTGACGGCGCCGAAGGGATAGCAGGTTACAAGCGCGACTTCTTTTTCAGAGCCAAAGGGATCGAGACCTGATTGGTCCCAGGGCACCACACTGATCTCCATAATTTCAAAGAAGTGTTTTGAACCGTCAGCGCGGGTCACGGATATCTCATCCTTGATCTCGAGATCTTTCAAAAATGCAAAATGGGTGTCGCGGTGGGCGGCAATCACTGAGAGACCGCGTTCGCCGGGCATGGGTGTCCCGATCATGTGACCAGGTCCGAAGGCCATGGCTTCACCAAAGGCACCGTAAAGTACAATGGCGCGTTTGCCTTTGGCTGGGACTTCAAGGGCTGCGACCGGCCAGGTGTCGGCCCACTCCCAAGGTTTGGCGCTTTCTTCGCCCTTCAGCGTGCGCGCCCAGGCCTGCTCGAGCAGAACCTGGGCAACGCCCGCCTTGGCCTGGATCCAGACGCCTTGGGCGACAAAGATCGCACCAAGCAGGATCAGACCGAGGGAGGAGAAGAGGAGAACGGGCCGGCGCATGTTTATTGTTTTCCCTTCCATGGGTGCGGCCGGCGCCGGATGACCAAGAGAGAGGTGCCGGATATGATCAGGATGAGGCCTGCCAAGAAGTGCAGCGAAGTGAGTGCCGCTCCTTGTGGCAATGCCAAGCCAGCGGTCTTAGGTGCGGCTTGCGGCGGTGCCGAGGCCTTGCTCAATTGTGCGAAGGCGAAGGTCTGGTCGACTTGAGGGTCGGCTTGGGCTCGCATGGAGCGCACCGGTTCGCCGAACACTTTGTCGAAGTCCCAACCTTCTGGCAGATTGAGCGGCACTTCAAGGGACGTTAGGTTTTCACCGTCAGGCCTTGAAGGTGTGACATCGACCGCAACCAAGCTCGTGAGACGTGACACGAGGTGATAGTCGAGAGCGGTTGTGAGAACTTGTTTGTCGACGGTTTCCCAATCAACACCGTCGTAGCGACTTTCTTCGATGGCTGCGATTTTGCGACGAGCCCAGACCTTATCAATCCCGGCACCTTGCGCCGCGTCATCTAGATTGAGGGCGGTGGCCCAGCCTTGTCCATCATGGGTGCCTTTGATGATCAATTGGCCGGTTGCTTGTGGCATTTTGGCGGTCAAGATGATCGGGTCGCCTGCGTAAAGGTCGGGAAGTGGGTTTGGCCAGCTTTCAGCGCGCGCGGCGCCGGGCCAAATCACTGTTAGATCGGTCATCGCGGGGCGCTCCAGCTTTTGGAACAGTTCGCTCATGCGGGCCGACACTTCGCTTAAGTCACCAATGTGGGTGGCAGAGCCGCGACCGATACGGGACGCACGCGACATGAAGTACGAATTGGGCGCTGAACCGATGCCCACGGTGAAGAGGCGGGATCGGCCTAGGTTGTTACCGATTTCGGCAAACAGCTGAGCCTCGTTTCCGATGGCGCCATCGGTGAGGAAGATCACTTGGCGCAGGCGGCTCGTGTCGTCTGGAGTTCGATCGACCAAAGCATGACGTAGCGCTGGCAGCATCTCGGTGCCGCCTTCTGCATTGAGGCGCTTCACAAATTTGGTGGCGTGCTCGATGTTTTCCTGGGTGGCGGCCACCGGCGAGGGGAAGACCAATTCGGTTTCATGGTCGAAGCGAATGACATTGAAGAGGTCTTGGTCGGTCAGTCGGCCTAAGGCCATGACCAAACTTGCTTTGGCTTGGCGGATGGATGTGCCTGCCATGGAGCCAGAATTGTCGATCACGAAAATGGTTTCGCGTGGCTTCACCGCGGTATCACTTTGCTGCAGTGGCGGCGTGATCATGGCAAAGATGTAGTCTTCGCCACCAATGCGCTGTTTGAACAATGCGGCTGTCGGGGCGTTGCCGGACTTCGGCGTCCAACTTAAAACGAAGTCTTTGTTGGCAGGGATGACTTCGTCTGTCAGTGCAATCTGATACCCACCGCCTGCGATCTCAGACCTGGTCGTTTGATGGTAGAGGCTCTCTACCTTGTCCACGGGGAAGCCGGGACGCAACGTCACGCTCATGGTCACTGGGTTTACGAACTGACCCTCGCCCATTTCTCTTGGATCGAGAACGGGCGAGGTAATGCGATCGCGGTCTGGGACCGGATCGGCTACGTTGACTTGACCGAACCCTTGATCGCCAAAACTCACGGTCTGAAGGGTTGCGGGCGGATTGTAGCGAGGGGCCACGACCATGGGGAAGCGTAAGTCGACACGACCGTCGGTCATGGAAAGGGCTTCTTGATACTCAATCTGAACCACCACCACTTCCCCGGGGCCGATATTTGCGACGGAGTTGGTGAAGATGTTGGCGCGCTCTTGTTCGAGAAGACTGGCTTTCTTGCCTTCGGCCTTGGCCTGTTCATAGATTTTGCGGGCCTCGGCGCGCTCTTTGATTTTTCCTTCGATGAAGCGATCGCCGATCTGGAGGCGTAGCGAATCGACAGCTGCTTCATCTGGGAGAGGAAACACATAGAGCCCTTCCACCCATCCGTCAGATGGATTGAAGAACTTCTGCGTCACCTTGGTGCGTGCTGTGAGGCCAGTGATTTCGACGCTAACGTCGGTTGCCTGCATGGGCGCGATGACGTAGCGACTGTTTTCCACCGCCTGGAAGAGAAGACCGCCGGATTGCATGTCTCCAGGGCGGACCAGCCGAGGGTCGACCACTTGGGTTGTGGCGACGGTTTTTGTTGGACTGGGGGTCGTAGCGGTCGCGGTTGGGCCAGCCCAGGCGCTGGTTGTGAGGATCGCGGTGATGGCGATGGCTGCCATGAAGCCAAAGAGGAGGGCGAGTTGGCTATGGGCCTGTGTGAGGGTGGCTGGTGCTGGTTTACGCTTCATTACTGATACCCCGAGAGCGTTTGGAATGAGACCGGTGCGATTTACGGGACCAAGAATGGTCGTCCAATGTGGTGGCGTTGGGGAGGAGTTGTGATGGGGCGCGGCGAATCTGGGGCATTTTCATGGCGGTAACGAAACATTCTTGCGGTCAGTGATTGTGTCTCCTTGAAAGAGGGCGTATGAATTTGGTGAGAATCACCTCAACCGCACTCACATTTCTTCCTTCAGGAGGCTTTTGACATGGGCTTTTTGTCTGACACCCTCGCGCGCGTAAAACCTTCGCCAACCATGGCCGTGACCCAAAAGGCACGCGACCTCAAAGCGCAAGGGGTTGATGTCATTGGATTGGGCGCTGGCGAACCGGATTTCGATACGCCAGACAACGTCAAACAAGCGGCAGTTGATGCCATCAACCATGGCCAAACCAAATACACCCCGGTCGACGGCATTCCCGAGCTCAAACAGGCGGTATGTGGCAAATTCAAGCGGGACAATGATTTGGACTATCTGCCGTCACAGATCAGCGTGGCCCCTGGTGGCAAACCCATCATCTACAACGCCATGATGGCGACCCTCAATCCGGGCGATGAGGTCATAATTCCTCGGCCCTACTGGGTTTCCTATCCAGATATGGTTTTGCTTGCTGGCGGAACCCCGGTCTTCGTAGATACGACGCAAGACAATCGTTTTCGGGTCCGGCCCGAGGACCTAGAAGCGGCCATTACGCCTAAGACCAAATGGATCATTTTCAATTCACCGTCTAATCCATCTGGCGCGGCCTATAGCCATGAAGACTTGAAGAAGCTCACAGATGTTTTGATGCGCCATGAGAACGTCTGGGTTCTCAGTGACGACATGTATGAGCACATTGTGTACGAAGGCTTTGAGTTTGTGACACCGGCGCAAGTTGAACCCGGCCTCTATGCGCGTACATTGACTGTCAATGGCGCATCGAAAGCCTATGCCATGACCGGCTGGCGCATTGGGTTTGCTGGCGGTCCAGAACCGCTCATCAAGGCTATGGCCAAGGTGATGTCACAGTCGACATCGAACCCAACGTCTATCAGCCAGTGGGCAGCTGTTGAGGCGCTCAACGGTCCGCAAGAATTTTTGATCGAACGCAATGCGATTTTTCAAGATCGTCGGGATCTGGTCGTTTCTATGCTCAATCAGGCCAAAGGATTGAAATGCCCCACACCTGAGGGGGCTTTCTACGTCTATCCCAGCTGTGAAGGCTGCATCGGAAAGTCGACCCCGGAAGGTAAGGTCATTGAAGGGGACAGCGATTTTGCAGAAGCCTTATTGGAATCTGAAGGCGTCGCCGTGGTGCAGGGGGAGGCCTTTGGATTGTCGCCTTTCTTCCGGGTTTCCTATGCGATCTCGACAGAGGCCCTGGAAGAGGCCTGCACGCGCATTCAAAGGTTTTGCGCCTCTCTCACCTAGAACTCTCGCGCTCACGTAGACGTCATCTCGTGTTGAATTGTGTTTTGCTCGGATTAGGTTATTTAGCCTAGTGCCCGAGGAGATCTGTTCAGGAGTAGGTGACAAGATGTTAATCAAGAAAAAGAAAAGTTGGGAACTTCCCGAAAGTTCAGCGACGCCGGAACATATGTTCTTCAATCGCCGTCAGTTCATGCGCGGCGCAGGAACATCAGCTGCGGGTGTCGGGCTTGGCATCGGCGGCACGGCGTTTGGCGGCGTTGGGTCAGCTGCGGCCATATTGGACGACCCCACAAGCGATCTCTATCCTGTGACTCGCAACGAGACTTTTGAGTTGGATCGGCCTTTAACGCTTGAACCGGTGGCGTCTACGTACAACAACTTCTATGAGTTCGGATCTCACAAAGAGATCTCCAAGGCGGCGCAAGCTTTGAAGATCCGTCCATGGTCGATCAAGATCGACGGGATGGTGGAAGACGAACTCACCATCGACTTTGATGACCTCATCCGTCAAATGCCGCTGGAAGAACGGCTCTATCGTCACCGCTGCGTTGAGGCATGGTCGATGGCGGTGCCTTGGACCGGCTTTCCGTTCCGAGCCTTGCTAGACCTTGCCAAGCCTTTGTCTTCTGCCAAGTACATTCGCATGGAAACCTTCATGGACTCAAAAGTAGCGCCGGGTCAGAAGCAGTTTTGGTATCCTTGGCCTTACGTGGAAGGTGTCACGCTTGACGAAGCCGCAAATGATTTAGCGTTCCTGGTGACAGGCGTTTACGGCAAGCCATTGCCTAAGCAGCACGGTGCGCCGATCCGTTTGGCGCTCCCTTGGAAGTACGGCTTCAAATCGATCAAGTCGATCGTGCGGATGAGTTTTACCGACGAAAAGCCTGTGAGCTTTTGGACAGATATTCTCCCGAAAGAATATGGGTTCTACGCCAACGTCAATCCAGACGTCCCGCATCCCCGATGGAGCCAAGCAACAGAAAGGGTGCTCGGCACGAATGACCGGGTCCCGACGCTTCTATACAATGGATATGGTGAACACGTCGCGGATCTTTACAAAGACGTCAAGAACCGCAACATCTTCTTTTGATCCCTTGTTAGCCTAAGTCGTTTTGGCGGAAGACCGGTTGGATCGTTAGGCCGAGATCGAGCAATCCTTGCGGTGGTTCCTCAGCCCGAAGGATTACACAGACAACGGTCTCGATACGGGCGCCATCTTCACGAAGGTGGTGAACGGCATCGATGACCGCGCCGCCGGTGGTGATGATGTCCTCAATGATGGTGACGCGTTTCGCGTTTACCTCAGCACCCTCAGCGATCTTCAATGTACCGTATGTCTTGCGTTCCTTGCGAACGTAGGCGGCGGGCAGGTTGCTTTCGAGAGAAATAGCTGTCGCCAGCGGTACACCACCCAATTCAAGTCCTGCTAAGACGTCCGTATTTGTTGGAACGAGTTTCGCCATTTCCAGCGCGATGGCCTTGAGCAATTTCGGGTCTGACTCAAATTGGTACTTGTCGAAATAGGTGTCAGAGATTTGCCCGGACCTTAGCTTAAACGATCCACTCAGTTTGGCGGCGCGAGTCAGGGCCGATGCGAGTTCTGGTTTTTCCAAAGCAAGAGTCCTCGATTCGTGAAACTGGACGAGCGTAACAATTCGAGCGACTGAGGCAATGTTTGGTGGAGCTTCTCTGAGAGAAGCCCGACCCGTCTTTCAAGGAGCGGATCGGGCTTTTAGGTACTCAGGGTCCCGCAACCAATACAGGGGAGGAGGTGCGGAACACATCAGTTGGAGCCAGGGGGATGGCTCTCGAACCGAAATCTCAAGCCCTAGGCTTGTGATCCAGCGGCTGTCGGGGAACAGCGGCGCTGTACGGACAAATTTAATGTTGCGGGTGCGAAGGGACAATTGCCATTCAGGTAGATCAGCTATGCGTGAGATGCATACCCAGTCCGGAAATCTGGCCTAAAACCGCCATTCCCTCACTTTTCGAAGGAGAAAATCGCGGAAAACACCCACGCGCTTTGAGTCTCTCAATTCGGAGGGGTAGACGAAATAGGTCTCGATGGGGGGACCATCAATGTCTTCCAGGATCCGAACCAACCCTGGATTTGAATAGGTGATGTAGTCCGGAAGCGATCCAATGCCAATCCCGCTCGTGATCGCCTGCATGATTCCATAGATGCTGTTCACGCGAATGACGGCTTCGCGCCAGGGCGGGTCTTGGCGTCCCAACCTCTCCGGCCAATTCATCGTGCGTATTGGGAGCGGAGTGTGGGTTCCGTAGAGAATGAGATTGTGATCATTCAAATCCTCAACAGTGCGCGGCGTTCCGTTTTCCTTCAGGTAACGGGGCGACGCATAGAGATGGTAGCTGCCGACAAAGAGGCGTCGCTGTATGAGATCTTGCTGGGTCGCCGAATTGAGACGGATCGCAACATCGGCTTCGCGCATTTCTAGGTCGAGCACGTGGTCATCTAAGATGAGCTCGACTCGAATATCTGGGTAGATGTCGATGAATTCTTTCATGCGCGGCGTCAGCCAGGTGGATCCAATGCCAACGGTCGTGGTCACACGCAGATCACCGCGTGGTTTGTCTTTGTCGTCTTTGAGGATACCTTCCGCACGCGCGACCTTGCCGTACATTTCATGGGCGGTGCGAAAGAGAATTTCGCCGTGCTCGGTGAGGATAAGTCCGCGCGCGTGGCGGTGAAACAAAGAAGTGCTGAGGCTTTCTTCAAGGGCGCTGATCTGACGGCTCACGGCCGACTGACTGAGGTTTAGGATCTCTCCACCACGGGTCAGACTGCCGGCTTCGGCGACGGCATGGAAGATCCGTAACTTGTCCCAGTCGAGCGATGGCATGCGAAATGACCTTCCTTATTGTTCCCTATTCCTGGGCTGCGAGAAACTTCTCCGCTTCTAAGGCGGCCATGCAGCCCATGCCGGCGGCGGTAACCGCTTGTCGGTAAGTATCGTCTGTGACGTCGCCAGCAGCATAGACACCTTTGATGCTTGTGGCGGTTGAGTCTGGTTTGGTCACTAGGTAACCGCCTTGTTTGGTTTCAAGCTGCTCGGTAAAGAGCTCTGTCGATGGCGCGTGACCGATGGCGATGAAAACACCATCGACGCTGATGTCACTTTCTTCACCGGTCTTGACGTTCTTAAGACGCGCTCCTGTTACGCCGGGAGGGTTGTCATCTCCTAGAATTTCTAGAAGCGTGGTGTCCCAAAGGACGTCGATTTTCTCGTTCTTGAGGAGCCTATGTTGCAGGATTTTCTCTGAACGCAATTCGTCGCGCCGGTGAACCAGTGTGACCTTGCTGGCAAAGTTGGTCAAAAAGAGAGCTTCTTCGACGGCGGTATTGCCGCCTCCGACAACGAGAACTTCTTTGTCACGGTAAAAGAAACCATCACACGTGGCACAAGCGGAGACGCCGAACCCCTGGAACTTTTCTTCGGAGGGTAGGCCTAGCCACTTGGCTTGAGCACCGGTCGATATGATCAGGCTGTCGCAGGTGTAAACCGTGCCACCGTCGCCGGTCAGTTTGAAGGGTCGGCTGGAAAGATCTGCGTTGACGATGGTGTCGGCGATGATGTTTGTGCCAACGCTTTCTGCTTGACCTCGCATTTGTTCCATCAACCAAGGTCCTTGGATGACATCTGCAAAACCCGGATAGTTTTCCACTTCTGTTGTGATTGTCAGCTGGCCACCGGGCTGAAGGCCAGCGACGAGGGTTGGTTCCAACATGGCGCGGGCGGCATAGATGGCGGCGGTGTAGCCGGCTGGGCCTGAACCAACAATCAATACTTTGCTGTGAAGGGTCTCGGACATTCTTTACGTACCTTTTGGCGGGAATCAAAGTTGCGGTCTCTTAGGTAAAATCTGCGCCGCCCATCTGCAAGAGGGAGTTTGTCACAGAAGCGTTTTGGTGGCTTTTTGTGCCAAGAATCAGCGAGTTTTAAGGGTCGAGGTCGAATTCCTGTCGGATATGTTGGGCAACGCGCTGGGTTTCTCGGAGAGGCTCATAGGGCCAAGTTGGCAACGCACCGGCGAAATCTCGGGTGATGCCCAAGCTTTGCATCTCCTGGTGAAACCTCTCAAATTTGTCTGAGCCGCCCTCAAGGTTGATGATGTGAACCGGTTTTCCTGTGCTTGCTGCTTCGGTGACCATGTTGGTTGAATCACTGGTAACCAGGATGTGGTCGGCATAGGCCAGAATGGCGAAATAGGGGTTGGGACCTTGCCCATTCCAGATGTAGGCGCTGGTATCTTCTAACGCATCACGCAGTCGTTTGACGTTCTCTGCGCCCGTTCGTCGTGATGTTGTGATCATGAGGCTAGGGCCGTCGTCTGCCAGTTTTCTCAGTTGTGCAGAGAGATCAGCAATCTTCTCAGGCGTAAGACGGTAGTGTTTCGATGCGCCACCAATGAGGACTGCAATGCGTGGTTCGTGTTTTGACGAGAAGAGGGAAGCAAACTCGTCGCGCGCCTCGGCAAGTCTGTCATCGGTCACCCGGTTGGGGCTCCCGGTGATTGGAAAAATATTTTGTCCGGTCAAATGGTCGTGGCGGGGCGGGACAATGAGATCAAAGTATTTTGCGTTGATCCTGGGGTCCTGGGTCTGAACGGTGAATGTCTGACCCTTGCTCAGACGTCGGATGGCAATTGAGTAGGCGATGGTCTGTCGCCCGCAAGCGATCAGAAGGTGTGGCCAAGGCGGAACCAATTGGTCGCTTTCTGTTCCTAGCGCCCACATTGGCCATGGCCAGGGGCGGCCGAAAATACTCGGAGGCAACCATTTCCAGGGCGCGCGCGGCGCCAGCCTTTTGATGGTGAATTTAAGCCCAACAGCCTCGGCCAGACCGACGGCTTGGTTCTCCATGCCCTTGCGCCCATCGGTCAGAACCCAGCACTCTGGATATGTCATAAATACTGACCTTTTATTGCGCTTTGGAGTAACGAAATTTCTGTACTCGGTAATATATGAATTGAAATTGTGACGCTACTCCTCTATTCGTTTCAGCCATGCATCATATGAAGCTCGATGAAATAGACCGGAAGATTCTTTCTGAATTGCAAGAGAATGGCCGGATCACCAATGTCGAACTCTCGAAACGGGTCGGCATTTCGGCGCCTCCTTGTTTGCGACGGGTCAGAGCATTGGAAGAGGCCGGGTTCATTCACGGATACCATGCGTCTCTCGATCCTAAGACACTTGGCTTCCAAGTCACTGTCTTTGCGATGGTAGGTCTGCACAGCCAAGCTGAAGCTGATCTGCAAGGTTTTCAAGAGCTTGTTTCCGAGTGGCCGATGGTTCGCGAATGCCACATGCTCAACGGTGAGATCGACTTCATACTGAAGATCGTGTCGCCAGACCTGTCGATCTTTCAGACATTTTTGACCGAGAAGCTTACCTCCGCGCCGAATGTCGCAAGCGTCAAAACATCTTTGACCATACGCACGTCGAAAGACCTGCCCGGTGTGCCGCTAGAATATTTGAGCGGTCCTCCGGCATAAGCGTTTATTGCGCTCGTCTGCAACTCACTGAATTTTTGTGACTTCGTTTCGCAATTCTGCCCGGTGAAGACTACTCATCAATTTTTGGTTGGTACTCTCTCAATGACAAATAGTGCAGGACAACTGAGGCTACGATTGCAGGAATGATCACAAATCTGCTTAAGTACCAAATTCCCACTATGCCAATGAAAGCGGCAACCGTAGAGATCATTTCTAATGGAGACGAAATCAATTTTAGAATATTTGGAGCAATCACAATAAGAAACAAAACGACAGAAGTGTTGAACATGCCTAGGACAAGGGTAATCAATACATTCTTTTTTTGAATACGTGATGCGCAAACGTAGGTGGCGTATGACACGATGGTGGCGAAAAATAGTGTGATCACCAAATATATTGCGAGAAATACTACATCGCCTGCGTCACCGATAAAAGGGGGATATCCCGGGTGTCTTTCGAAGGGTTTGAAAACGTTGATGTACATGGTTGATCCGACCAAGACCCCAATCAGAGGTGCGAGCAGTATTCCTGTGGTTTTTCTGTCCGTTTGATTCTTGGCTTCCCATTGCATTGCTAACCCAGAAGCACAGTGGCCCAACGAAACGCTGCTGAGCGGTGGAGCCTCTCGAAGGTGTGCTGTCAAGAAGATGAATCTTTGTTGATAGTATGACAACTTGGGGGTGGTCGATAGGGGCAGTCACAATTGGCAAACGCGTTCAAAAGCATCTACTGTGTGTGAAATTGCCCAGCTACTTGTCGATTGAAGTGATTTCGTTTCGCAAAGCTTTGTCGTTTAAGTAACGACTGAGGTTTTCCAAAAACAAATCATCCCCTCGGTCTCTTGTGCCGGATCCAAAAGCGGACGTGTGTGCCGTAACGCGAACCTTCGGGTGATCCCACAGGGGATCGTCTTTTGGTAATGGTTCGGTTTGGAATACATCGAGAATAGCGGCTTGCGGTTTCCCCTTGTTCAGAGCTTTGATAAGTGCGCCCTCATCAATGAGTTGACCGCGACCAATATTGACCAACACGGCTTTGCTGTTCATGGCAGAGAGGAAGTTTCCATCCACCATGTTTTTCGTCGCTTCTGTCAAAGGGCAGGCGAGAACGACCACATCTTGGGTCGAGAGACTGGCGTGGATTTCTGATTGGGTGATGACATGGTCCGCCAGTTTGTGAGGATTGCCCGAGTTCCGAACGCCGGTGACATGGGCGCCAAAGGCTTTGGCGCGTCGCCCGATTTCACTGCCGATGTGGCCGAAACCAACGATGAGCCAATTGGTGTTTGCCAGTTCACGAAAGGGAAAGCGTTTCCACTCGTGCGCGCTTTGGGCCTCTCTGCGCTCAAAGGTCGGTTGAAATTCTGCCATGACATTGGCCAACACATATTCCGCGATAGCGATGGCTTGGGCATCTGAGTTGGTGAGCTTGATACCCTTGTCGAGGATCATTTGCCAGACTGGCGCATCAAGGCCCGCTGAGGCCGTTTGAACCCATCGCACCGTATCGGATTTCAACACCGCGACCATGGCTTCACGAACCGGTCCCCCGACCAAAAAATCAATGCTGGCCCAGAAGATGTGAGCGTTGATGTCGTCCATCTCGATGGGAGCTCCATTGCGATGAAGCGCGCCATCCGTCTGCATCGTTATGACGTTGAGGGCGGGATCAAGCGTGCTCAAACGGTCTTTGATCCGCTCATGAGCTGAGGCGTGGAGGAGAATATCTGTCATGTGCGTATTGTGCGCGATGTTGATGGCGGTGCCACAATTTGATCAGACAAACTGAACTTTCAAAATCTCATACGACTTGCCGCCGCCGGGCGTGTTGACCTCGACGGTGTTGCCCGCTTCCTTCCCGATGAGAGCGCGGGCAATGGGCGAGGTCACGGATATCAAGCCTGATTTCACATCAGCTTCAAATTCACCAACGATTTGGTATTTCACTTCTTCATCGGTGTCTTCGTCGACCAGTTTGATGGTCGCGCCAAACTTGACCTGGCCGCCTTCAAGGGTGGTCGGGTCAATCACTTGAGCGCGGCTGTAAAGATCTTCGAGTTCCATGACGCGCGTCTCAATGAAGGACTGGCGTTCTTTGGCCGCATGATACTCCGCATTTTCTGAGAGGTCGCCGTGCTCACGGGCTTCGGCAATCATGCGAATGGTCTCTGGGCGATCGACAGATTTAAGCTGCTTGAGCTCGGTTTCGATCATGTCATAGCCGCGGCTGGTCATTGGGACGTGTTGCATGGACCTTCCAATCTTTGTCTTTCCACGATGGCAAGCGACAAAAAACTCCCGAGCGCTAAAGGACATCAGCGCACGTTCGCTTACAAATCGAGGGTATCATCCGCCTGATAGCTGAAAAATGGCTATCAGCGGCCGTTTATCTAATGGTTCAAGTATAGGATTGCAAGGGGTGAACGTCGAGGGCCCCGGATTCCACCTGAGAAATGGCGCGAACGGCGGCTTTTGCGGCCGCCAGAGTGGTGTAGTAGGGGATGCGTTGCTCAAGAGCGGTCCTGCGCAAGGTCATGGAATCTGCCAGGGATTTGACCCCTTCGGTGGTGTTGATGACAAGATCGACGCCCCCATTTTTCATGGCGTCGACGATGTGAGGGCGGCCCTCAAGAACTTTGTTAATGCGCTCGACCTCTAATCCGCGTTGGTTGAGGAATTGGGCGGTGCCACCGGTCGCGAGGAGGTTGAACCCGAGGCCGGCCAATTCTTTGGCTGCAGAGACGATGGCTTCCCGGTCACGGATTTTAACGGAAATGAATGCGGTGCCACTGCGGGGCAGCGTGACGCCGCCACCCAATTGGCTTTTGGCAAAAGCTGCTTCAAACGTTGCGTCGAGCCCCATGACTTCGCCGGTGGAGCGCATCTCCGGGCCAAGCACGATATCGACGCCAGGGAAGCGAGCGAATGGGAAGACAGATTCTTTGACCGCGATCTGTGAACCCGACTTTGTTGTGAGATCAAAAGCGGAGAGCTTCTCGCCTGCCATGAGACGTGCTGCGAGTTTGGAAATTGGCAACCCAACCGTTTTGGCCACAAAGGGAACGGTTCGGCTGGCGCGGGGATTGACTTCGAGCACGTAGATCACGTCGCCCTTGATGGCGTACTGAACATTCATCAAGCCAATGACGTTTAGTTTGAGTGCCATGGCTCGGGTTTGGCGTTTTAATTCTTCGATGATGTCATCGCTCAACGAATAGGGTGGCAGCGAGCAAGCGCTATCGCCGGAGTGGACGCCGGCTTCTTCGATGTGTTCCAAGATACCCGCGATGAAAACATCTTGACCGTCACAAAGACAATCGACGTCAACTTCAATGGCATCTTGCAGGTAGCTATCGATGAGGACAGGGCTGTCGCCCGAGACGATCACTGCCTCGCGAATGTATCGATCGAGACTTTCATCATCCCTAACAATCTCCATGGCCCGGCCGCCGAGCACGTAAGAAGGCCGGATCACCACGGGAAACCCGACTTCATGGGCCGCATCGACCGCTTCGTCTGCAGAATAGGCGAGGGCGTTCTTAGGCTGGGTGAGTTCAAGCTCATGCAGCAGTTTTTGAAAACGTTCGCGGTCTTCAGCCAAGTCGATAGCATCCGGTGTTGTCCCGAGAATTGGGATGCCTGCTTTTTCGATTTCGTGGGCCAGTTTCAGTGGTGTCTGTCCTCCCAATTGAACGACCACGCCGGCCAGAGTTCCCTTCTTTTGTTCCACATGAATAAGTTCGAGAACGTCTTCCGCGGTCAGTGGTTCGAAGTAGAGCCGGTCGGAAGTATCGTAGTCGGTGGAGACGGTTTCTGGATTGCAATTCACCATGATGCTCTCAATGCCCATTTCGGTGAATGCGAAGGCCGCGTGGCAACAACAGTAGTCGAATTCAATGCCTTGGCCGATGCGATTGGGACCGCCGCCCAGAATAATCGCTTTCTTTGCACCTGTGGGATTGGATTCGCAATCTGGTGTTTGGTCAAAGGAAGGCGCTTCGTATGTTGAATACATGTAAGGGGTCTTGGCTTCGAACTCTGCGGCGCAGGTATCAATGCGTTTGTAAACGGGACGAATGCGAAGCGCATGGCGCGCGGCGCGCACATCGATTTCGCGTTGGCCAGTTAAGATTGCCAAACGTTGGTCAGAAAACCCGAGCGCTTTCAGCGCGCGGAAACTCTCTGCTTCATGTGGAAGGCCGTGTTGTTGGACCTCCCGTTCAGCTCCAACAATGAGCGCAATCTGTTCGAGGAACCACGGCTCATAATGGGAGGCGCGGTGGACATCTTCAACGGCCATGCCAAGGCGGAAGGCTTGGGCAATGACGCGCAGACGATCTGGGGTTGGTTCGGCCAGCTTGGCGAGGATGGCATTGGTGTCGTCGCCTTCGCCGAGACCAGGGATGTCGATTTCGTCGAGCCCGGTAAGGTCGGTTTCCATGGACCGAAGCGCCTTTTGCAAGCTCTCTGGGAAAGTCCGCCCAATGGCCATGGCTTCGCCGACGGATTTCATGGAAGTGGTGAGATTGGTTTGTGCGCCTGGGAATTTCTCAAAGGCGAAACGTGGGATCTTTGTCACCACATAATCGATGGTGGGCTCAAAGGAGGCCGGTGTTGCGCCTTGGGTGATTTCGTTGTCGAGTTCGTCGAGGGTGTAGCCAACGGCGAGCCTTGCGGCGACTTTGGCGATTGGGAAACCGGTGGCTTTTGAGGCCAATGCAGATGAGCGCGACACGCGGGGGTTCATCTCAATGACAACAAGACGGCCGTCTTTCGGATTGACCGCGAATTGCACATTTGATCCGCCGGTTTCAACACCGATTTCGCGCAACACAGCAATCGAAGCGTTGCGCATGATTTGGTATTCTTTGTCGGTCAGGGTGAGGGCCGGCGCGACGGTGATCGAGTCGCCGGTGTGGACGCCCATGGGGTCGATGTTCTCAATGGAACAGATGATGATGCAATTGTCGTTCTTATCGCGCACCACCTCCATCTCATACTCTTTCCACCCGAGCACAGATTCTTCAATCAAGACTTCGGTGGTGGGGGAGGCCTCGAGACCGCCCATGACGATGTGGCGAAACTCTTCCACGTTGTAGGCAATGCCGCCGCCGGTGCCGCCCATGGTGAAAGAGGGACGGATGATGGTGGGAAGGCCGATGGCCTCAAGCGCCTCCTCGGCTGCGGCCCAATCGTGAGCCAGGCGCGAACGTGGGCTCTCCAGTCCGATCTTCTCCATGGCATTGCGGAAGAGTTGGCGGTCTTCGGCTTTGTCGATCGCTTCCCGGTCGGCACCGATCATCTCGACACCAAACTTTTCAAGCACCCCCATCTTGGCCAGTGACAGGGCTGTGTTGAGCGCGGTCTGTCCGCCCATGGTGGGCAGGATCGCGTCGGGGCGTTCCTTCTCGATGATCTTGGCGACGAAATCCGGGGTGATGGGCTCGATGTACGTGGCGTCGGCCATTTCCGGGTCGGTCATGATGGTGGCCGGGTTCGAGTTTACCAGCACGATCCGGTAGCCCTCGGCCTTTAGCGCTTTGACCGCTTGGGTGCCGGAGTAATCGAACTCGCAGGCTTGACCGATGACGATCGGCCCAGCGCCGACGATGAGAATGGATTTTATGTCTGTACGTTTAGGCATGCGAGTGCGAGCGTTCCATGTTGATGTCATTGCCGGACTTGTTCCAGCAATCCAGGGCAAAGTTTTCTTGGTAGATCCCCGGAACAAGTCCGGGGATGACGTGTGTGCGTTTGATGTTCTTCGGCAACCCCTCACCCGAAACGCCTTGGCGTTTCGACCTCTCCCCGAGGAGAGGTGTCGTTCCTTCTCCTTGGGGAGAAGGGGGGACCCATGGCGGAGCCATGGGAGGATGAGGGGTGCGGACCTTCACTTCAATCACGGACCGTCTCCATCATCTGGGTGAAGCGGTCGAAGAGGTAGTAGGAATCTTGTGGACCGGGGGAGGCTTCAGGGTGATATTGCACGGAGAAGATGGGTCTGCCTTCGACGGCGATGCCGCAATTGCTATCGTCGAACAAAGAGACATGGGTTTCGTGCACTGAATTGGGGAGACTGGCACGGTCTACAGTGAAGCCATGGTTCATGGAGACGATCTCGACTTTCTCCGTGGTCAGATCTTTCACCGGGTGGTTGGCGCCGTGATGACCCTGGTGCATTTTTTCGGTTTTGCCGCCGAGTGCAATAGAGAGCATTTGATGACCGAGGCAAATGCCAAAGATCGGTTTGCCGCTTTCCACCAATTTCTTGATTTCTGGCACGGCGTACTCACCGGTGGCAGCGGGATCGCCGGGGCCGTTGGACAAGAACACGCCGTCTGGGTCGTGGGCCAGGATGTCTTCTGCCTTTGCGGTGGCCGGAACGACGGTGACATCGCAACCGGCATTGGCGAGGCAGCGTAAGATGTTGCGCTTCACGCCGAAGTCCATGGCGACGACTTTGTATTTTGGTTGTGCGAGGGCACCGAAACCTTGGTTCCACTCCCAACCGGTCTCGGACCAATTGTAGGGGTCTTTGCAAGTGACTTCGATGGCGAGGTCCATGCCTTCGAGGCCTGGAAATTCTCTCGCTTGGGCTTGCAAGATGCCAAGATCGAAATTGCTGGCGGGATCATGGGCGATGACCGCATTGGGCATGCCTTTTTCACGGATGAGTTTGGTGAGCGCCCGGGTGTCGACGCCGGAGATGGCGATGATGCCTTGGGCCTTTGCCCATGTATCCAAGTGTTCGGCGCTGCGGTAGTTGGCTGGATTGGTGACGTCGGCCTTTAGGATCGCGCCACGGACAGCGGATTGTGACGTTTCGTGGTCTTCTGGGTTGGCCCCCACATTGCCCACATGGGGAAAGGTGAAGGTGACGATCTGGCCCGCATAGGAAGGGTCGGTCAAGATTTCCTGATAGCCCGTCATGGCGGTGTTGAAGCAGACTTCACCAACAGAGGTGCCCGTGGCTCCGAGACCGTGGGCGGGGAGGCTGGCTCCGTCTGCAAAAACCAAAAGACCGGTCGGATGGGTGTGATTTGCGCTCATGACTCCCCTCCCCGAAAGGCCCTTGGCCCTTTCGTGGTCCCTGATTTTAACTCGCTCATGTATGAACTCCCGCCGTCGACCGTTATTTTGCGCGAATCGAGCTTTGCACTCGTGATCGACCTAAACGGCCGGGACATTAAGCAATAGGGGGGTCGGCGTCAAGCAAAGGATTTTCAAAAAATACTGTGTAAAATCAATAAGTTACGAGGGGTAAATCCCGTTGCCGGGGGCCTCAAGTTGAACTATGGTACGCGGCCTGACCAAAAGAGGTGAATCAATGCGCGACGAAATCAATTCCACGCTCAAAGAAGCGATGAAAGCGAAAGACCGACGCAAGGTGTCAACTTTGCGTTTGATCAATGCTGCCATCAAGGACCGCGATATCGCCGCGCGGTCAGAAGACCGCATGGATGGGGTCAGCGATGAGGAGATTTTGCAAATCCTGCAGAAGATGGTGAAGCAGCGCCGCGAATCTTCCACCACCTATGAAGAAGCCGGTCGCCTTGACCTTGCTCAGCAGGAGCAGGAGGAAATCGTCATCATTGAGACCTTCTTGCCGCAACAAATGAGCGATGACGAAGTTGCCACCGCCGTTAAAGAAGTGGTGAGTGAGATTGGCGCTGAGGGTCTCAAAGACATGGGGCGCACCATGGGCGCGTTGAAGAAACGCTATGCTGGCATCATGGACTTTGGAAAGGCCAACAAAGCCCTCAAGGGCTTGTTGAGCTGACCAGAGACTTGTCGTACCGGGCGTTCTTACTTGATCGTCAATTCACTCTTTATTCGATCTGCATTCGGGCCTTGCGCGACCGCGAGTGGGTTTTCTGACCCCATCGCGCCCATGGCCTCACCAAAACTTAGAGGCGGATCGACGGTTGCCGTCACGGAAAACCCTGTTGGATTTTGAACCATCTCGGCAATGCCAGCCGTCAGATCGCCTGCAATCGGCACTCCTTCCAATGACTGCGCGCCACCGAGGGCAATGGTATAAAGGACGTCGCGCGCTTCTTGTTCGGTTGCACCTTCGGACACGAGGTACGTGATCCCTTTGTTGACCAAGGAGTGATCGTCATAACCGATCATGAATTGATTGAGCGTCAGGGACTGAATGGCTTGCATGAAGAGAGCTTCCGCTTCTGCTTGGGTGGCGGGAAGACTTTCTTGAGCGGATTTGAAGTCACCTGACCATATGTCTTTGAAAGCTTCAGCAAAGAACTGGTTGAAGAGACCACCCATTGAAGAAAAGAATGCCTCGTTAAAGCCGCCCATTGTGATGCTGACGTTAAGGGTTGCCACATCGTAGAGGTCGAAAACCATTGAGGACTCCATCAGTCCACTCTCCACATCGACAGTCCCATGGTTGAGAAAATCAAAGGCCAATGTGTCCATTTGGTTGGCGTCGAAGAACTTAAATAATTCAACGTTGCGGGTGACCAAAGATGTTCGAAACTTCACGCCACGGATGTCGAACCTTGTATCTGTTGCGATTTCACCCAAGCCAGAGAACGATCTAATCCCATTTTCTTCGTAGAGCATTTGATCGAGTTCGAAGAGGGATGAGCCTTGTGCAAAAATCGATAGGCCGCTGACCTCGAAATAATCTGCGGACCGGAAAACGGGTGCGGCATCGGTTTCGCCAAAGGCCATGGCCGGAATGTGCAAGTTTCGCCCTTCGATCTTGTTGAGCTGGATGTTGGCTTCCGGCATTGTGATGACGAGCGTGTCCAATTGGATGCTGCCAATCGTTTCTTTCGAAGCATCAGCAATCTCAAAGGACTTGAGAAGGGCCGTGCCTTCATGAGATGTGACTGAAAGATCATCGATCGCAAACCGCTTGAAGGTTATGTCGATGGCAAATGGATTGACGTCATCCCCTAACAGCATTTCCAATTCGGTTTGGGGATCGCTTTGGGTTTCGGAAGTGGAAGCTGCCTCTTTAACGCGCTCACTAAAATCAAGACCCGAGAATGACACCACCTGGATCTTCGTCACTTCTGAAGCTTCGCTTGCCTCGATCTTTCGAAACTCGAGTGTCTTGTAGTGGGTGAGGGTTCGGTACTCGATCAAGAAGGGGAGATTCATAACGATCCAGATGGGATCGATCTGATAATAAACTTCCTCGATACGGGCAGGGCCTGCTTCATCTGGGACTTGGACGCTGACGCCCTTGATGAGGCCATCCAGCCCCAAAGGACCGGGTTCAATGGATTGATAGGTGACTTCCGCACCGCTTTCATCTGCGATGCTTGAGATCAGGGTAACGATCTGATCTTCGGGAAAGATTTTTGTTAGATAGTAATAGGTGCCACTCCCGACAACCACGATGAGCAGCAGCAAAACCCCCAGTAATTTCCTCATAAATCCCCCAAAACCTCCTTCGCCCCTTGACAGGTGAAACTCTAACAATTCACGTATTTGGTTGCAATCCCCTAATTCTTTTGTGATTTTTTGCAGGACGGCCTTGTCCCGCGAGCGGTTTGCTATATTTTCAAGGTCAGCCGAGCGACAAGCGGTAGACCGCACAGCGGCACCGACACCTCTAAGCGGCAGTGACTAAAAGCCAGAAGACTGACCCCAATATCGGCGTCGGTCGATTTTTGTTGTCGCAAGGTATTGATTTACATGAGCTTTACGCCGGACTTTCTCGATGAGATCAGGACCAGAGTGTCCCTGACCGACTTGGTTGGGCGGCGGGTGTCCTGGGATCGTCATAAGTCCAATGCGCGACGCAAGGATTTCTGGGGTTGTTGTCCGTTTCATCATGAAAAGACACCTTCGTTCCACGTGGACGAACCTCGAGGCTTTTACCACTGCTTTGGTTGTGGCGCTCACGGCAACCTTTTCGACTTCATGATGCAGATGGAAAATCTGAATTTTCCGGAAGCTGTAGAGCGATTGGCCCACGATGCGGGCCTCAAAATGCCTGAGCGCAGCCCGGAAATGAGGGCGCAGGAAAAAAAGCGCGCCACTCTTTACGATGTGATGGAAGTGGCTTCGACGTTTTACCAAAACATTTTGAGATCGCCTGAAGGGCAGGAACCTCGGTCCTATCTGGAAGGTCGCGGCATGGGACCGACTACCTGGGAGACCTTTGGCATTGGGTATGCCCCCTCAGGGCGCACAGCGCTTGTCGATCACCTAATCGCTCGTGACATCAAAATGGAGCAGATCACGGAAGCCGGATTGGCGCTTAAAAGCGACTATTCAGGGAAATATCAAGACCGCTTTCGGGAGCGGGTTATGTTTCCTATTACCAATTCTCGGGGGCAAACCATCGCCTTTGGCGGTCGGGCGATGAGCGCGCAAGCCAAGGCGAAATATATGAATTCGCCGGAAACGCCGCTCTTTCACAAAGGCAAGGCACTCTACAATTTCCAGACAGCGCGATCAGCTGCGCAGGATGTTCACCGCAATGGGGGAGGTAAGGTGCCGGCTCTCGTCATCGCGGAAGGGTATGTGGATGTCATCGCCTTGAGCCGGGCAGGATTTCCTCAATCGGTAGCGCCTCTCGGCACGGCGCTCACGGAAGACCAAATTGGCCTGGCCTGGCGTTTGACGCCTGAACCGGTTCTTTGTTTCGATGGAGATGAGGCTGGGCTTAAGGCGGCTTACCGGGCAATCGATGCGGCACTGCCCCTCCTGAAGGCCGGTCATTCCTTGCGATTTGCGCTTCTACCGTCAGGTCTTGATCCAGACGATTTGATCCGGGAGAAGGGCGCTGACGCGATGAGCCGGGTGCTCGCCCAAGCGATCCCCTTGATTGATTTGTTGTGGCAGCGGGAGATTGAGCAGGGTCCATTCGAAACGCCAGAGCGAAAAGCCCAGTTTGAGCGGCAGCTGGAAGTCGCGGTTCAGTCGATCCGTGACGGTAAAGTTCAAAGCTTCTATCGCCAGGCGGTGCGCGACCGGATGTTCCAGCTCTTCTCAGGTCATCGGACTGGCAGCTCAGGAGGCAGAAAGGGCCAAAAACCCTATAAATCTGGCTTTTCACAAGGTGCCAATGCTCCTGTTTCTCAGGCTCTGCGGCAAAGCACGCTTGTTCAGGCCAGTCGGCTTGCTGGCGGGATTGCCGCCGCGCGCGATGGTGACTTGGCGGTCGAGCGTGAGCGGGCATTGGTTTTCACCGTTCTCAACCACCCTGAGATTTTGGAAAGACATGGGGAGGCCTTTGCGGACCTTCTTATTGAGAGACCAGAGCTTGACAGGTTGCGGGCGGAAATCCTAGAAGTTGCCGCTTCCGGGGCGGCCCTTGACAGGGCGGGTTTACGAAACCATTTGGAGAAAAGAGGCGCAGCGCATTTGGCCGATCAATTGGAACGGCAAAAGAGCGTGAAACTTCAGCGATTTGCTTCTGCTGATGCAGAGCTTTCTGAGGCTGAAGAAAATTGGTTCCACATTTTGTCGATCCATAATGAATTTCTTTTGCTTCAACGGGAAGCAAGAGAGGCAGAGGCTGCGTATCACCAAGACATGAGTGAGGAGAACTGGCGACGACTTCAATCGATTCAAAGACAATTGAAGGAAACGTCGGTCGCGCAGGTTGGGGACGGTTGAGATATTTTTGCTCAAGCATGATTGAGCTCGGATAGAGACAAAGAAGGCGGAGGCACGCAAGTGGCTAGGCAGGCAATGAAGTTAAAAGAGAAGGCTGCACCGAAAGCTAAGGCAAAGAGTAAGACCAAAGCAAAGGTCAAAGCCAAGACGAAAGCGAAAGCGAAAGTGAAGCCGAAGGTGAAAGCAAAAGTGAAGGCGAAGGAAAAAGCCAAGGCAAAGCCTAAGGCTAAAGCTAAGGCAAAAACGGCGAAAAAGTCGGCTGTGAAAGCAAAACCTGAGCCGAAGAAGAAGGTATCAGCGAAAGCCAAAGCGGCCGCGAAATCAAAGACAGTGGCGCAGATTAAGGCGGCTGCGGAAGCCAAGGCGAATACAAAAGTGACAGCAAAGACCGCGGCAAAGGCGAAAGCGGCGGCAAAGGCAAGAAGAGCTGCAGAAGGTCAAGACAGCCCGGTCTTGGATATGTCGGATTCTGCGGTCAAGAAAATGATCGCTCGCGCGAAGCAGCGTGGCTATGTGACCTATGACGAGCTCAATGAAGTCTTTCCTTCTGACGAAGTTTCGTCTGAGCAAATTGAGGACACGATGTCTATGCTCTCAGAGATGGGGATCAACGTTGTCGAGAGTGAAGAATCTGAAGAGGGTGACACCAAAGAGACGACGGGTACCGCCGTTGCCGAGAAAAAGAAGACTGAGGCAACAACCACACCTGCCAAGACCGAGACGCTAGACCGGACGGATGATCCGGTTCGCATGTATTTGCGTGAAATGGGAAGTGTGGAGCTCTTGTCTCGTGAGGGCGAGATTGCCATCGCTAAACGCATTGAAGCTGGCCGCGAAACGATGATTGGTGGCTTGTGTGAGAGCCCGTTGACTTTTGAAGCTATTATTGTTTGGCGTGACGAGTTGAATGAGGGCCGTGTTTTGTTGCGTGAGATTATTGATCTCGACGCGACGTATGGTGGCGGTCCTGAAGCGGCGAACCAAAACCAAAACCAAAACCAAAACCAAAACCAAAACCAAAACGCGGCGGCAGGTACAGAAGGCTCTAGTGGCGGAGGTGCGGACGGCACGAACGCGGAAGGTGCTAGTGCCTCGCCAGAAGCAAAAGTCAATGGCGCGGATGCATCTGCTACACCAGCCGCTGATGGTGAGAAACCCGCAGCCGCTGATGGTGAGAAACCCGCAGCCGCTGATGGTGAGAAACCCGCAGATGGTGCTAATGGCGCAGATGGTGAAAAGAAAGAGGGCGCTGAAGGCTCTCAAAACACCGATGACGATGATGATGACGGCGAAGAAAACAACCTTTCGCTTGCCGCGATGGAAGCAGCCCTGAAGCCAGACATCTTGGAGAAGTTTGACGAGATGGCGTCGAACTATAAAAAATTGCGCAGGTTACAGGAGGCTTTGGTTCAAGGTGCCCTTAACAACGAGACACTGACGCCGAGCCAAGAGCGACGGTACAAGAAGCTCAAGAAAGATGTGATTGAACTCGTCAAGAGCCTTCACCTCAACAACAATCGGATCGAGGCACTTGTTGACCAGCTTTACGGTATTAATCGACGCATGATCGGTCTTGAAGGTCAGTTGATGCGGACGGCGGATGCGCACGGCGTTGCACGCCAGGAATTTGTCAAACAGTATGTCGGTAATGAACTTGATCCAAACTGGGTGCGCCGTGTTGGCCGGTTGACCGGAAAAGGTTGGAAAGAATTCGTCAAAGACGAGCGCGATGCCATCAAGCGCATCCGCGGCGAAGTTCAGACAATCTCACAAGAAGTTGGTGTTGAAGTCAGCGAGTTCCGCCGGATCGTCAACACTGTGCAGAAGGGCGAACGTGAGGCGAGACAAGCCAAGAAGGAAATGGTCGAAGCCAATCTTCGTTTGGTGATTTCGATTGCGAAGAAGTACACCAACCGTGGTCTGCAATTCCTTGATCTCATCCAGGAAGGCAACATTGGGTTGATGAAAGCGGTGGACAAGTTTGAATATCGCCGTGGGTACAAGTTCTCGACTTATGCGACTTGGTGGATCCGTCAGGCAATTACACGTTCAATCGCAGACCAAGCGCGAACCATTCGCATTCCAGTCCATATGATTGAAACCATCAACAAGTTGGTGCGGACGTCGCGTCAGATGTTGCATGAGATTGGTCGCGAGCCGACGCCAGAAGAGTTGGCTGAAAAACTCGGCATGCCACTTGAGAAGGTGCGCAAAGTTTTGAAGATTGCGAAGGAGCCGATCTCACTTGAAACGCCGATAGGGGATGAGGAAGACAGTCATCTTGGCGACTTCATCGAAGACAAGAATGCTGTTCTTCCCATTGATGCGGCCATTCAGTCCAATCTTCGGGAGACGACAACACGCGTCCTTGCGTCATTGACGCCGAGAGAGGAACGCGTGTTGCGGATGCGTTTTGGTATTGGTATGAACACGGACCATACATTGGAAGAGGTCGGTCAACAGTTCTCAGTTACACGGGAGCGTATTCGTCAAATTGAAGCCAAGGCACTGCGCAAGCTCAAGCACCCCAGCAGGTCAAGGAAACTTCGCAGCTTCCTCGACAATTAGGAGTGCTGGTAACTTAGAGAAGGTAAGAGGAACCAAATCATGATCTTGACCATGCTCAAGGCCAAACTTCATCGCGCTTGTGTCACACAGACCGACCTAAACTACGAGGGGTCGATCTCCATTGATCGCGATCACTTGGATGCGTCAGGCATTCTACCGCATGAACAGGTCGACGTTCTCAATATCAACAATGGTGAACGGTTCACGACCTATGCAATTGAAGCGCCGCGCGGTTCACGGATGTTTGGCATCAACGGTGCCGCAGCACGACGGGCGGAAGTCGGCGACCGGATTATCATCTGCGCCTTCGGTCAGATGGAAGCGGAGCGGGCGCGTAACTATGCGCCCACCGTTATCCAACTCGATGCCGACAATGAGATCCAACAATTGGATTCAACGATCTGCTAACAGACCTATTTTAACTCGAACGTTATTGTAACGGATGTGGAGAGCGTGTTTTCGCCGGCGGCGATGGGCACACTCTCGGCCATGTCCATGGCCATCGAGCGCGCCATGTAGGGTGTCGGGGTGCGTGCCCCTTGTTCTTGGATCGCAAGCGCTTTGCCCAACTGCGCACCTGCAGCATTGGCCAAAAGTTCTGCCTTGCGTTTGGCATCGTCGACAGCCTTCACACGCGCGTCATCCAAAAGCGATTGCGGTTCAGAGATCGAGAAAGAGACGCCGTGGAGCTGATTGGCGCCGCTTCGGACAGATGCATCCAGAATGCCACCCAAATTGTCGAGATCACGCACTTTGACGCGGGCTTGGTTGAAGACATTGTATCCGATGATTTCGCGCTCACCTGTTTCTCTCGAGGTGTTGCTGGAGTACCTGGGGGACACCGAGAAATTCGACGTCTGAATGTCTTTGTCAGCAATGCCTGCATCTTTCAACGTGGTGAGAAGTGCGGCCATGTCACGGTTGTTTGCGGAAAGTGCATCTTGTGCGGTTTTGCCTTGCGACGTGACACCGACGTGTATGCTGGCTTGATCGGGCTTGGCGGATGCTTCACCCATTCCACTTACTGTCACAGTCCGTGGTGCTTCAGTAGATTCCTCGGCGCAGGCGGCTGGAACCGCGATGATCCAAGACAGAAATGTTGCGGCAATAAGTGCTTTCATGGACAATCCCCTTCTTACGACATGTATTTGCCTGTTTGAGCCTAACATCAATTTCGATTGAGACGAAAGAGTGGCCGGATCGCGGCGAAGGATTGGATGCTTGCGAAACAGGTGATCGGCCCGCAAGCATTTGAAAACGGGGGTCAGTTGCCGCAGCTTAAGGCGTTCGGGCTGCTAGAGCTTCCTCAAGTCCCTCCACACGATCGGCGCCGGCGATCAATTGGATACTTGATCCCACGAGTGCGTCGCCGATGGGCTCATACCGTCCGCCAAGGCATTGGGCGAGGAAAACTTCGGCGACCGCGTGGTAGGCCATCTTGTTCTCAGGCCTCACGAATTCATGTCCCTCGTCTTCGAAAATTGCGTAAGTAACGGATTGACCGTTTTCTTGCATGGCTGAGACGAATTCATCGGAGTCGGCGAGCTTAATGCGTTGGTCATTGGCGCCCTGGAATATGATCAATGGGTTTTCAATGTCTTTGACCATAGTAATTGGCGACCGGCTCATTAGGAGCTCACGACCTTCTTCCGTTCGAGGATCTCCGACGCGCGGATACCAAGTGACATTTAGGGAGGGTCCCCAGTAGTCGGGAAAGCTCTCAATGAGCTTAACGAGATTGGAGGCGCCTGAAATGTCGACGCCACATGCGAAGCGCTCTGGCGTAAAGGTCATACCCACCAAGGTCGCGTACCCGCCATAAGAACTGCCCAGGATTGCCACTCTATCTGGATCGGCGATGCCCTTGGCGATGGCCCAATCGACAGAATCGATGAGATCGTCATGCATCTTTTTTGCGAACTCTTGGTTTGCTGCTTCGACAAAGGCTTTGCCAAATCCTGTGGAGCCACGGTAATTGACGCTCAATACTGCATAGCCACGATTGGCGAGCCACTGGTGTCTTCCATCGAAACCAAACTTGTCGCGCGACCAAGGTCCGCCATGAACCACAAGAACCAGCGGGACTTGTGTGTTGGGAATGCCGTCCCCATCCGGGTCGGTGTGAGGGGGAAGTGTCAGATAGGATACGAGCTCAAGTTCGTCGCGCGAGGTAATGACCCGCGGATGCATTTTTGACAAAGGCGCGTCTTCCAATGCGGGGCGCTGACCGAAGACTTTCTTTGCGGTTCTCTCAGCAACGTTGACCAGATAGTAAACACCTGGCGCGTCTGTTACATCATAGTGCACCATCCAAAGGGTGTTATCTTTGCTCTTGTTGACGACGGTGAAGTCGCCATCTGACACGGTCGACAAATATCCAAGGGTGTTTGCGATCTCTTCGCTCTGAGTGATCCACTCTTCTCGGTCATAGTCGATGGAGTAAGCTTCAATGGTCTTCTCGGTTGGATGGACCAACACGGATTGAATGTCGGCACGGTGGCTGGCGCCAATGAGTTTTGAAGTGCCGTTCACGATGTCTTCTTCGTAAAGGGCTGTTGTGTCCCTATCAGCTGCGGAAATGAGGTAGATCTTCTCGTTGTCGTGACTGAAGCTGACAACATTAGCGCCGAAAACATCTTGCGATGGGATCTCTGACAAAATCGGCCAGTCTTCTCCCTCAACAATCTTGAGGATGGTCGCAGAGCCATTTTCATTTGTCCGCATGGCAATGCGCGGCGTGAGGGTGTTGTCGGAAAGGATGTAGGGATAGCCATCGTTTTTCAGGATGAGTTCTCGCTCGCCGCTTTCGAGGTCGACAATGTAGATGTCGTGATAGCGTGAATCTCGATCATTGATTTGGATATTGATCTTGTTTGGTTTGTCCCAACTCAATTCACTAAGGCGTGCACTAATTTGCGCGTCGTCGACCGGCGTTAGATCGCGGGTGGTTTTGGTGGCTAGTTCAGTGGCGAATACGTGCCAGCTCTCGTTGCCATCTTTGTCTTGGTAATGCAGAAGATGCGTTCCGCCAGCGGACCACTGAATGTATTGAACACCGCGACCCGTATCTTCGGTCACCGGTTCTGCTTCATTGATATTATCAACGGGGCCAACCCAAGCATTCAAGACGCCATTTAGAGGCGCCAGAAAGGCGACCTTTGTTCCGTCTGGGCTGATGCGCGCGAGGGTCCGTTGAGGATTGTCGAACAAGTGCTCACGGGGAATCAGGGGATCTGGATAATCTATTGGCTCAGAGGTGATCAGAAATTCACTTTCATCGCTGGCATCGGTGGGTTTTTGGTCACCGGAATCGCAGCCCGCGAGGCCGAACAGGGTCACGATGCTCGTGACACACAGTGCCCCGCGCAGATCAAAAAGAGTCATCAACGGCCTCCCAAACTTTCCCCAGCGCTACACACTAAGAAACCCATTGGTCTTGTCATGTAAATATGTTTATACAGCATATGGTGTTCTTGAGGTGTTTCTTGCAGATTTTTGCCCCATTTGTGGGCTTCAGTCTGGGAATGAAAGCTGCTATAGCACCGCTGCTCGGAGCAGGCTAATTGGCCAATACGGCTTCGACGCACTCGCGATGGTATTAGGGCCTGTAGCTCAGTTGGTTAGAGCCGACCGCTCATAACGGTCTGGTCGTAGGTTCGAGTCCTACCGGGCCCACCACGCAGTTCTTCACCTTGAGACCTCCAAACGGTGTGCTCAATAGAACTCCGACATTTCAAAGGCTTAGTGCATATGTGGTCCGAAGATCCTGGGCATAGAGCGTCTCCTTACGCCTCAACGGCAGCGATTTTGAGATGTGTCTCTTGGGGCCTGGTTTTTCCACCAGACCGTTGAGCAAAATTTACAGACTGTGTGGCGATCCAACACGCTATTTTCCGCGACGGCATTCGTGGTTGTCAGGTTGTGGAGGGTCGAGACAGTTGACGGTTTGGATTTAGTCTGAGAATCCGAGGTGATCGAGTTGAGCATCCCATCCAAGAGGCAGCGAAGGTAGCCGCCTCAATTTGTCGACCGTTAGATCTGTTGGTTGCTGTCCTTGGAGAATGGCGGTGACAATCTTTGGGGACAGGAAGGCGAGAGGGAGGAAGCGACTAACGTCCTCGGCACAATATTTTTCGCACTTGGCAATCTCCGCAATTGAGTTGACTTCACCTGTTTTGAGCCGCTCGAACCAGTAGTGGGATTTGGCGATGAGTTCGATGAGTTTCGCGTTTGGGTCTGATGCGTTGTTCGAGGACTCGCACATGACGATCTTTGTCTCGATGCCGCGCCGCCGCAGCTTGGTTGGAATGGTGAGTTCGTAGACCTGGTCCGATGACCTTTTGGTTTCGAAGGGTTCTCCATTTCCGACGTTGCCCGCAATCTGACGGAGGTCGAGAGAGATGCAGATGGCATCACGACGCAAGTCAATTCTCTGAACAGCTGTCTCAACCAGAGATCTGAGGTCCACCTCTGACCACGATTTGTTGGTGAGCGATGAGGTCACTGTTGCGAAGCCACTTTCGGTAGATGACTGAGACTGAAGAGCATCCATAAGGTGGACCGGATCGGTGAGGAACGATCTGAGAGAGTTTGTGATTGTGGTCTCGATCTCGGAAGCGGGGATACGCCATCCCTTGTGGTGATCTGGCTGCTTTCCGTTGAGACATTTGGAGATGTAGTAGCGGTAGCGCCGTCCTTGCTTGACGGCGTGGTTGGTGGTCATGGGTTCACTGGTATCATCGAATAGCTTGCCCAGGAGGAAGCTTGACGACTTCTGCTTTGGCAAGGCGTGTCTCAAGACCGCTTTGGCGTTCAACTTGGCTTGGACTTTGTCCCAAGTGTCTTGATGGATGATGGGCTTGTGAAGGCCTTGGTGGATCTCTCCTTTGTGGCGGATGCAACCGATGTAGATGGGGTTCCTCAATAGGTGATAGAGCTGGCCGGTGCGAAAGCTGTGACCTCCAACTTGCCGGCCATCTGCGTAGGTTCTGAGCTTGGATCTGAGACCGCGGCGTTTGGCCTCTTCAACAACAGCTCTGACATGGTCGAGTTCTAGATAGAGATCAAAGAGCGTCTGGACGGTCTTAGCTTCTGTTTTGTTGATTACGAGCTTTCTCTCCACAACGTCAAAGCCGATGGGTACCAAACCACCCATCCAGATGCCCTTCTTCTTAGAGGCCGCAATTTTGTCTCTTATACGCTCTGCTGTGACTTCACGCTCAAACTGGGCAAAAGAGAGAAGTACATTGAGGGTTAGTCTTCCCATGGAGGAGGTGGTGTTAAAGGCCTGGGTGACCGAGACGAAGGAGACTTCATGAGTATCTAGAAGCTCAACGATCTTGGCAAAGTCTGCGAGAGACCGGGTCAATCGGTCGACCTTGTAGACCACGATGACGTCGACCAGCCCGGACTGAACATCTTCCAACAAAGACACCAGTCCAGGTCGTTCCATGGATCCACCAGAAAAGCCGCCATCGTCATAGAGTTTTTTGGCGACGGCCCAACCTTCGCTTTTCTGACTCAGGACGAAGGCTTCACAAGCCTCTCTCTGGGCATCAAGAGAATTGAAGTCTTGCTCCAATCCATCCTCGGTCGACTTTCTCGTGTAGATGGCGCACCGCCGCTTTTTGCTCATGCCGCCGATCTCCGTGCCGCTGTTGGGCCTTTCGCGATACCGAAGAACCGTCGGCCATTCCATTTGGCCCCGGTTATGGCGAAGGCGACCGCTGTCAGAGACGTGTAAGTCTCCCCCTTCCACAGAAACCCCTGATCCGTTACCTCCACGACGTAAGTGGTTCCATGCCATTCGCGCACGAGGCGTCCTCCTGACAGGAGACCGGCAGGGCGTTCCGCCGCCGAACTTGCCGACACCTCACCTTTGGCAATCGCCTTCAACTTGCGCCGGACCCCAATCTTGAGCCCGCTTGCAGCTTTGACCTGGTGCTCATATGCCAGTGCCCGCACAAGTAACTTCCGGCTCAGGTGTTTCGACGGCGCGATGCCAAATTGCCTTTCCCATCGATCCCTCAGTTCCGCCAGCCCCGCCGATCCAATTACCTCCAATCGTCGATCCATCGATCCCTCCGTTCCATCTGTTTGTGTAGGGACATGCACGCTCCAATGTGCTCAGAAGTCCAGTCTAAACTGCTCTCTAGGCGGATGAATCTTCGAAAGATGGACTTGACTTCCACCACTGAACGAGCGTTGGTGGGCGCATGTCCCGAACCCCAACAAAGAGCCTCTCTCAACTCCAATTCGAGCGACAGTGGCTCGCGACGAAGTTGAGCGCCAGAAGCGTGGTTCTTACCGAACTTGAGAAGATCGAGATCATGTCAAAACTCGAGTCTCTTGATCTTCTTCTGGCGGCCACTCCAGCGCAAACCCTCCAAGACCTTCTCATCAAACTCGAGGAGTTCGCTCGAGCTTGTTATCCAAGCGACGGTATGCCGGATGAGGAGACGCCTGACGGTGTGTTATTCTCAGCGATACTGGCGGATGCCAGGGACTTATCGGCACGCGAGATTAGGTAAGAAGAAGGTCCAGTTGTTTAGAGGAAAACTGCCGCTGGGAAGCGGTTGAGTCTGAAACTTCATCTAGAGGGCGGTTTGAAAGAGAGCGAGTTCAGGACTCCCTTGTGACAGTTTCTTGAAAAACTGGGGTGGTTGAAAGTGGGAGATCCTCTTTCGAATTTCAGCCAGATCTAACATTGGTGTCAGCGCTCTTACTTCATTCAGGACAATGGCATGCCCAATATCTTTATTTGCAAAATATTCTTCGAACTCAAGCTTGGAAATTGCGCTTCTTGCACCAAATAGCCGCCAAATGTCCTTGGGCGCCATAGTGATTACCTTGTCGACAGTCGCGATTCCTTGAATTTGGCCGCACGGCAGTTTGCTGTATATCCACATGCGAGTTCCGGACGAGACATTGATTTTCTTTCGACGAAGCTCAACGGTTTTATTTCCCGCCAGGATGTTGCATGCATGCCTTTCTTCGACCGAAATCAATATGTCAATTGGACTATCCATCAGCAAATCCTTCATTGACCACCATGGATAGCTCTCCTGGTTGCAGGCGTTTTGCGGTAACGAAATTAGCGCCGTCCGCACAGCCGATTTCGCGAAGTCTGTTGAGTGAGACCGGCTTTCTGAACTTCATAACATTGTCAAAGACCGTGACCAACTTTGTTCTGCTTCTACCAAAATGTTCCAAAGTGGATTTGTCAAGAACACCCTTTCTCTCAGTATCTGAATTCAGTTGGTCGGGCGTGGCTAAGTACGACCGAATCACCCGTGCGATGGCCACGACGCTCATTCGGCCACCCCCCTTGGAGGATTCATAGAAAAGAATTGGTGTGCCAGGTGTCAGAATTGATGCTGCGCGAGGTGAACTGTAGTAAACTCTCTCCTTTAGGAATACCGCCTCCGTCGGTGTCAACAAGGTCAGTTGTTCTGATGTCCCCAGCAATTCGTCAGCGAAAACTCTCTTTATTGGGACAATTGCACCAGATCTACCGGGAAGAAGAACGTGGGCGGGCGATATTAATGTCTCGAGTTCTTGCAACGAAATTATTTCTTGTTGGCCAGTTGGTTTCTCAATTGTGATTGCCTGGTTTGTACCGGTAAAAGGAGGTATTTCTTTTGGCAAGTTTGCGCCAATTAGCGATGTAATTGATTTTCTTGTGTGCTCCCATGAAGACTTGTCGACGATCCCGCAGATGCAGACTTTGTGCAACGTTGTGCCGTATTGCTCTTTTCCTGGCTCCGTTCTAAACCCGTGAGCAAGCGCTATTCTTTTGGTTGCGGGATGGCCTGGCAAAATTTGCAGCACAATTCTTGCAGGTGCGTCTTTCCCAGCCGACCTGCAAATGCGTCCAATCGTGTAGTCAACAGCCGTTCTTGCCGTGGGCGCGTCTTCATTGGCTCCAATGAAGGCTCTTGCCGTCTTCTTTGGAAATTTCTCTACCTTCCATGATGAAAATGAAAGAACACCATTTATTCCACTGAGTACAATGTGTCTTTGCGGAGCAATATAGTCACCGAATGAAGTGATATCGTCTATCGTTTTAGATGGAACATGTATGTCCTTCAGGAAGGAAACAACTTCTTTCAAATTGCCTTCGGTCATGGAGCCGGATGTCAACTTTGTTTTGTCGCCACTAGTCATCTGTTCGAGTTCCGGTCCGACATCAATTGTTGGCAGAGTGTCAGAAAAGTCAGTGACACCTAAGACATCAAGCCCATAATTCGATCTTAGATGATCATGCTGTCGTAGAATCGCCTTTTCGCTAGTTATAAACCCTTGGATATTGTGATGAATCGCGGTGGCTAAGTGACGAAGATCGGATTTGTCCTGAATACTAAGAGTACCCTTGTCCTTCTTCTCCTTGAATATGATGCCGGACAGTGATCCCTCGATACTCTCGATCTTCTTTCGCTTGGGTGTTGGCAGTATTTCCATTTGAAGCGCTAAACGAAGATGGGGATCGTCGGGAAATTGACTTGAGCTTCTTTTGAGCTCATCCAAAAACTCTTCAGCAATTACGAGTCTTATCTCGTTGTTAAATCCAGCTCGAAAGACCATGCCAGCATCTCTGCTATTTACTCGCTGGCGACTAACGTCAAACAACACATTCAAGTCCATGGCGTAAATTGGGGCTTTGGCTGTGTAACTGTCGGTTATTCCCAGATTTAGTGGATGGTCGACAGCCTGAGGTGCCATAAAATCGAACAAACTTGGTGTATCGAGGTCGCGCACTCTTTGATTGATGACTCTTTCTCGAGCCTTGCCTCCACGCACAATGCCGACTGTGTGGAAATTCAATTTCTCGTAGAATTCATTTGAGTCAATGAGATCGCTGGCAACTCTCGCACTAATGCTAAGGTACCCACGGATTTGCAAATGTTCGATCAACTCTTCCAAAAGCGTTCGAGCGATGCCATGTCTGCGGGCATTTGGAATGCTGAATATCTGCATTACCTTGCCGTGGGGAAACACACCACCGAACATTAAGTACCCGAGGAAGAGGCCGTCGGCATCCACGGCTACAAAAAGCTTCTCTTGCAATGCAGCCTGTTTGTAAGCGTTGGGAGGTAGGAATCCCAACGCGTCGCGTTCCGAGTCTGCCGCTTTGCTGGCTAGATCAATGTATGGCTCTACATCCGAGAATGATTTTAGTATTTTGATAGTTGGAGGCAATTCAAGTCAATGTCCCAGGGCATACTAAGCTGGATTGTTGGTTGTACACTACATTAATTAATCGTTGAAAGCTAGTTCCAAACGAGGGACTTGGGGTCAGTTTCGCCCTAAGGAAAGAAACGACACGATTCCAACTAAGATGGCCGGATTGCGTTCGAGCAAGTGAGCCCGGAGTGAAGATACAAGGTTGGCCAAACTGGTAAATTCGACATTCTAGGCTCGAGGGTAAGTAACCCCAAGTCTGATTGAACTGCGTGTAGACATTGACGAGGAATATGATCCGCTATCGCAGATGGCTTTGGCGCACAATAGGCGATATAGAAAATATTCGCTTACAACGTTCACTACAAGACCTCGAAGCCAAGAGTGGATACATGCGTCACTCGCAATCGATCGGTCCATCTTTTGATGATGTATCGGCATATCTGTACTTCAACAGCATTTTGGCCATCTCATGGTTCCTATCGACTCTATCTCTAATATAGGAATCCAAATTCTTGTTTGTGACAGCAATATACCATGGGACAGAGGCTAGGAAGATTGCAAGTGAGGTGGCTATTCCGCTGCCGCCAAACAAAGAACCGACCCCTTCAACAATTATCATCGAAACAAATAGCAGAGCGAAAAGGATGGCAGATATGATGACCACCAATTCAATGCGTGACCTGCGGTAGACCTTTTTCAATTGTTTCAGTTGGTCTAGGAAATCTCTAGGTAAGGTCATACATGTCCACCGAAGATGGGTTAAGCCTTGCGTCAGAAAAATACAGGCTCTTTCCTAATCCAGACTTAATGCGCAACAAATTCCTCGATTGGGGACAGAGCTGGCGCAGGGTTTTGGCTCGACCAAAAAGGCGCACAATACACATTGTGGAAACCAGTATGACACACTTACAGCAGGTTTCAGATTGCCTAGGATAAAAAAGTAGATTGGAACCATCCGACCGGAGCGCCTCGATCAAACCATCGTCTTTGGCGAGGCTCACCTCCGGCGGATCATTCTGAACTATGCTCGAAACTACATTTGCGCGAGGATTCACCGATTGTAAGGTCTGTCCATGCGACGGGAATGTTCGAATCCGTTGAATGGCTCGGCGGTTTACATCAGGAGTATGTTCGGTTCAAGTGTCCTGTATGGACAAATTTCTATTACCCATGTGATGAGATAGAACTAGGACTCAGTATGTTAGACAGGGAATTTCAGATAAACCATACGCTTCACTGCTTCTTGAATATCTGCCTCGTCGGGCTGCCCGTACTCGTCAAGTTTGACACCTGCGTGGTCAGCATCTCTAGGGACTGCAATGAGAAAGTTCCGAAGAGCAGAAGACATTGTCTCTTGATCGTCGGTGTAAACGACTGGTCGAGTTTTAATGCGCTTTCCCTTAATGGTCAAATGGACAGGTTCTCCATCTACTAGATTTCGCCACCAGGCAAAGGACTTACTGGTGAAGCAATGGACCTTACTATTGCTGACATGATAGCTGATCGGAGTGCTTAAATCCCGCCCACTTTTGCGGCCTGTGAATTCCAACAACAACGTATTGCGACTCATAAGGCCGTGAAGCATTGATCTTAACAAGAGCCTTATTGGGGGATTTATCATCTTGTAATACAACTGTGACATTGGCCTTCTCCGGATTCATTTGCCCGCTCAGAAAATCAAGCAAGATTCATGTTGTCGGAATTCATACAAAACTAGTCGGCATCTGCTATCTGTAGGACTGTCTTCATTATTTCCTTGTCAAATTGACGTTGGGGCATGTCCATTCGGCCTTCAACACCTCGGAAGAGAGATAGGCCTTCGAAGAGGCTCATGACAATAATTGCGCGCCTTTTTTTTACCGAGGTTGATAGTCCAGGGTTTCTCAGTGCAAGCATCTGTTCAATGGAATTTTGGTAGTGGGCGTAATAGGACTTGAACACATCATCGATGTCAGGATCTCTTGCCGCCAGCGCCCACAACTCCCAAAACATTAAGCAATAGTCTAGATGCAATTGACCTTCCAAGACGAAGGACACTGCATCTTCCATGGTGTCTTGACCTTGCCTTGCGTCAAATGCACTGACGGATTCCTGTAGTGATCGGTCGAAAAGAGCACTTAACAACTCCCCGTGCCCATTGAAATAGTATTGTACATTGCTGATGCGCAGCCCCAACATTTCCGCTACCCGGCGCATCGAGAATCTACCATATCCATCTTCGACCAAAATTTGAGTGGCCGCGTCAAGAATTTCCATGGCTCGCTGCTGTCCTTTTGGACTCTTGATTCTGTTATTCATCCTGTTTTCACGCTTCTCAAATTTCTTACGAGCGAGTCGCTCTACTATATCAAAAAAAGGTCACTTGACCAATAAATTTGAATATGGTCATATGACCTAAATTTGGATTTAGGAATGTAGATGCGGATTCCACAATCGAGACGAGGGTTTTTGAAGTTAGGCGGAGCAACAATGTTGGCTACCGCCGTTATTGGAGTTGCTGGAGTATCAGCGCCAGGAGGAGAACATTATGAAGGGCTTCTTGGTGGAGAAAAGTCGCAGGTTTTAACTAACAAAGAGCTAGCCATATTGTTGGTCCTTGCTGAACGCATGATTGGACCGATTGAGTCGCTACCCTCAACGAGGATGACTCGAACAGCGGCACGGATTGATAGGGAACTTTCAATTGTGCGAGGGAAGTTACTGAAGGATGTCAAAGCATCACTTTTGTATCTTGAATATGCTCCGCTTCTGGGGTTTAGCGGTTCACGCTTTACTCTTCTTTCTGAGGATGATCAGGACGATTACATCCTTGCGCTTAGAGAATCCGACAAAACACTAGAACGCAATGTTTACTTTGGTTTGAGGTTCTTGAGTGTCTTCTTCTATTACACTGATGAACGCACTTGGAACCACCTTGGCTATGAAGGGCCATTTGTGGTGGAGAAATTTCACTCTGCTGGTAACCGAATTGGCAATCTGGAGGGACTGATATGATCGTGGAAGGGCACCAGGTCAGTTCAAGTCGCAGTGAAGATGTTGATGTTGTTGTCATAGGTTCGGGCTGCGGTGGAGCCACAGTAGCACGAAACTTGAGCCGAGCTGGATTGTCGGTTCTAATCCTGGAGAAAGGCGGATACTACACAGCGGAGCGCGGCGATTTCGACCAGCTTTCTGACAACATGCTTGCCCGCATTGATGGCGGGCGTGGTCTGGATACGAGCGTCAACAATGAGATCGCTCTGATGTACGGGAATTGTGTTGGTGGTGCGAGTGTTCACTACTGGGCCGACAGTTGGCGTCTTCCTGAAGATCGCAACAAAGTTTATCAGCAAATGGGGGTTAGCGGGCACGAGCATAGTATTCTAGAACCGATTTTTGAGGAGATCGAGAGGGACCTAAATGTCCATAAGGCTGGTTCGAAGTTCTACAATCGGATGAACCAACTCTTTGCAGAGGGTGCGAAAAAACTAGGTTGGCACGTGGAAGAAGTTCCTCAAGCCAGGGTCGGCTGCACCGGCAGCGGACATTGCTTTCAAGGCTGTTCATATGATGCAAAGCAAAGCCAGCTCGTAACCTATATTCCTGCTGCGCTTGATGCCGGGGCAAAACTCTATGCAGATTGCATGGTAGAGCGCATTAATGTTGACCACACAAGCGGGCGTGTCATTGGTGTGAGCGCGCGTTTTCTGGACAGGTCGACTGGGCGACCATCTGGTCCAACACTGACGGTTACATCACAAGTAGTTGTTCTGGCCGCTGGTGGCTATGCATCACCGGTCATATGGAAGAAATCGAATTTGCCAAATGGATCTGGCCAGGTTGGAGAAAACCTTTTTACGAATCCCAATCCCTATTTGTATGCGCTTTTCGATGAGCCCGTATATCTTTGGCAGAACATTCCGGCAGCGGTAGGGACATCCGACTTTCGCCTGGCCAGATATGAAGAAGGCAAGTATGTCGAAGGCGGATATCTCCTGCATCCCAATCAGATTCAAGCGGAGTTTTTGGCTGCGACATTACCTGGATTCGGCTCTGATCACGCAATGTTACTTAAGAATCTCCCCTATATTGGCAGTGCCGTGAGTTGGATAGATGATGAACATGGTGGAAGCATCAAATTGAATGAGGACGGAGAACCTGAATTTCACAATGTTCTTAGAGGGGATGACATTCTGAAGATCCGTGATGCATTGAAAAAGCAGGCTGAGGTTCTGTTTGCCAGTGGCGCTCGGGAAGTTCTGGTTCCGGATCTGCGCGGAACACGACTTAAGACCTCCGACGATGTTGCATTGCTTGAAACCATCGACGTTCAGAATGGAGCCATCTTGTTTGCCGCTCCTCATCCTGCCGGTGGGCTTCGCATGGGCGACGACCCTTCAACAGCCGTTGTGGGTAGTGATCATCAGGCCCACGAGGTTGCAGGTCTTTATGTTACCGACCCGAGTGTCTTTCCACTTCCCCCTAGCGTAGATCCCTCGCTCACGATAATGGCATTTTCCGTCATCGCTGCGCGATCCATCGAGGACGCGTTGAGTGGGGGACGCTGACATGGCTTTCATTCCTTTCTTCTGTTGGCGGATTTTTTTCTTGATGCTGGCTGTAAATTTCGGCCTCGGCGCTGCAGACATTGCTGCTGGTGATTTTGATGATATCGGGTTGCCGCCGGAAATGATCGTGATGGAAGCCGTCGCCAATGGTTTCGAATCCGCCGGCTGGTTCACCGTTTTCATCTGGTCCTGGACAGAGCGCAGAGAAGCCGCGGCACGGCTCGCCACCATTCTGGGCGGATTTTTGTTCTTTGATGTTGTTACCACGTTCGTGCTGGCAATGCCGATTCCGCCATACTTTCTAGTTTGGGGGACTGGGCTTGTCATTCTAGAGCTGATTGGTGCGCGATATCTCTTCAAGGAAGTTGATGATGGATCGATGGCTTAATGGCGACCTGTGGATGGTGCTGATCTCTATCTTTTTTGGGATCGTTTTTTGGTGGAATGTCCCTGGTCTACAAATGGGCCTTTTTGACGAAACTGGGTTGCCGCCCAAAGTCATTCCCCTTCACAGCATAGCAAACGGTATGGAGGGCTCAGGGTGGTTTCTAGTTGCAATTCTTGTTGCTACCCAAAGATATCGGCCAGCATCGTGTGTGGTCAGCTTTGTCAGCGGTATGTGGGCCTGGGACATGATCACAACGGCATTTCTTCCCAATATGCCCGTGCCATCCCACTACTGGGCTTGGGGCCCGATGACCATTCTTGCAATGACGGTTTTTTCCGGAGTTTTATGGCGCCTGCATGAAGTGTCGACGTGACTAATTTTTTTTGGAGAGGTTTGCCCATGAGTATAGGAAGTGTTTTGATTGTTGGAGGATACGGCGTTGTTGGCACCCAAATTGCTGGATTGATCCGAAGTCGATATCCCAAGATGGAGATACTCCTAGGCGGGCGCAATCCAGGCGATGGAAGAAAGCTCGCAGAGAAGCTCGGAAATGCCAAATCCGTGAAGGTTGATTTGGCTCAACAGGACCCTTTGTCGGATTTGAATGAGAATGTGGACGCGGTTATCGCTGTAGTGAATGACACTGATGATCACTTACTCTTGAGCGCGGTGAGGAATCATATTCCTTGCATCGATATAACCAGGTGGACAGAGAGAATGCGTAGCGCCATTCTTCGAATGTCGGTCTTGGATGTCTCTAAAGCTCCCCTGATTTTTGCATCCTCTTGGATGGCGGCAGTTGTAGGTACACTTGCGCGCGGGCTGTCAGAAGATTATGACACTATTGAGAAGATCGAAATCAATATCCTTTATGCATTGCAGGACAATTCTGGTCCAAACTCTGTTGAGTATATGGATCGAATGGCACTACCTTTTGAAGTAACCGAGGGCGGCAAGCAGAAGCTGGCCTACCCATTCAAGCGTGCCCAGAAAGTCAATTTCCCAGGAACCGGTACATATAAACTCTATCGGTTTGACTGTCCGGATCAATTCACACTTCCGATGATAACGAATGCCCAAAGTGTATCTGCCAGAATTGGATATGACGATCACACATCCGGACCTCTTCTGAGCCTGCTCGTGCGATCCGGATTATGGGGATTGATCAGCGGTCCGCGATTCAGAAAATTTCGCCAAGGGCTTTTGTACAATCCTGGCGATGGCGCGCCTCATCGTGTTCGGCTGGACATAGAAGGCAAGAGCGGAGGCAAGAGAAAGAAATGCTCCTGGTTGATCACGGATCCGGCGGGCCAAACACACTTGACGGCGACAGGTGCGATCATCCAGTTGGACCGTATTATTCAGGCGCGTGAAATGAATGAGATCTGCTCCGGCGTTCAGGTGGCCGAAGCGTCAACTGATCTGGCTAGTGCCGGGGCAATTCTGACTGATGTGGGAATTGAAGTCAGAGAATTGTAAATGCACCATTGAATGCCCAAGCAGTTCGGGAGTTGGAGAGACAGCGATGATAGATCCTTGGGGTGCCCTTTGGCTTTCTATCCAGGGGGCACAATGAGATCGGTGTTTACGTTGTTCAGGAAAGACAGAGGAAGAAAATATGGGATAAGACTAAGAGAAGTTTTAGATCCGGAGCTTGATCAGGCCGCCCTAGAATACCATCAACGTGAACCGGCTGGAAAGACGGGCATCAAAACCACTAAGAGTCTCAATTCTGTTTCCGATCTTTCATTGGCATATTCGCCGGGAGTCGCTGCGCCCTGCCGGGAGATTGCACAGAGGCCATCGAAGTCATTTGACTATACTAATCGCGGAAACCTTGTGGCGATTGTATCAAATGGAACTGCGGTCCTGGGTCTAGGCCCAATCGGCGCTGAGGCTTCGAAGCCTGTGATGGAAGGTAAAGCCGCTCTCCTCAAGACCTTCTCTGGCATAGACGCGTTTGACCTTGAGGTTGATGAAAGTGATCCGCTGCGATTCGCCGAAACTGTCATCAGTCTGGCCCCGACCTTTGGTGGCATCATTCTAGAAGATATAAGAGCTCCGGACTGCTACCTCATTGAAGATATGTGCAGAGAGCAAATGTCTATTCCGGTGATGCACGATGATCAACACGGAACAGCCATTTGTGTTGCCGTGGCTATCCGTAATAGCTTGCTTCTGGCTAAGAAGAAACTGTGTAATGTGCGCATAGTCTGTTCTGGAGCAGGTGCGGGGGCAATTGCCAGCCTTGACCTTCTGGTGCGGCTCGGTGCGCGGCGTAGAAACATTCTACTTCTGGATAGCAAAGGTGTCGTACATTCGGGCCGGCGGCGACATCTAAATAGGGAAAAAATTCGTTACGCGCGGCGCACTAAGCTGCGAAAACTTGAACATGCTTTGGAAGGAGCAGACATATTTCTCGGACTGTCGGCGCCCAATGTCCTCGAGGCCGTTTGGTTGTCAAAGATGTCGCGGTCTCCAATCATCCTTGCGTTGGCAAACCCGACACCGGAGGTCAAACCCGAAGATGCGACTGCTCTGAGGGCAGATGCCATTGTGGCGACCGGTCGATCTGACTACCCAAATCAAGTGAACAACGTTTTGTGTTTCCCCTTTATCTTCCGTGGGGCGCTGGACACAAGAGCGGCTTCGATTTCTCCTGCCATGCAAGTGGCGGCCGTAGACGCGATAGCGGAACTGGCCCACGAGCCCGCACCAAATGCCCTTGCCTCACTCTATCCAGATGAGGATTTGCTATTTGGCCCAACGTATATTCTGCCAAAGCCTCTGGACGCACGTCTCCTCAGTAAGGTGTCAACGGCTGTTGCAAGAGCTGCCATGAGAGATGGATCCGCTAAACATCAGATTGCGGATTTGGACGGTTATTCCAAATCGCATACTGGATAGTGAGGTGACGCACCTTCTTCGACTTGACACAACACATGGGCGATCTGGGTTTTCGTAAATGCCGACTTCCTCCAGGAGCTTTCTTACTCCCGATTAAGGCAACAACATTCAAAAAATCCAGTTCTAAATGGTCCAGGATTCGGAAAGCAGGTGTACTGGTCGAGAGAAGGACTTTGCGGCGAGATTTCTTGAAGACCCAACCTCTTTTCACTGTGGGTGATCTGACGGTAAGACCGTGAAAAGACCAGGCTGATTTGGTCAAGTTCGCACATCTTGTCGCTTTGTAGTTGGGGCGCTTTCGTCGGCACACAATGCACATTGCAGAAGTTTGGTTGTGTCAGATGTTGTAGATCTTGGCACGTGATTGTGAAATTGGACGCATCCCATTTGTTTTTGCAAGACTGCAGAGTGGGTTTGGGCCAGGTCCAGTTTCAAGAAATTTCGCAATACTTGGAGAATTCGTCATCAGGGATTAGTTTTCCACCTGTTGTCCATACGAGGTATGTCGGACTACTGTCTGCATCAAATCCAAGATTTAGAGAGACCGAGTTTCTTAGCGCGGCGAACCCAGAGGCTGCTGATGGTTCGAGTCTAATCTGATCTAATCTGTGGGCAGCACTAACCCACTCTGTCATTTCTTGGTCATCAACGGTTGCATAGGCAAAAACGTCGTTTGCAACAATATCGTAAGCTGTTTCTGATGCCTTTGGCACTGCTAAGCCGTCTGCAATTGTTTTGTTGCTCAGTCCTAGATCATAAACGGTTGCCTCAGAGTCCTTGGGACTGAGTGCCCGTAACAAGAAGCAAGGTGACTGTGTCGGTTCAACAAATATGCAGTGAACATTTTTGCCGAATATCTGTTTGAGACCGTACGTTATTCCGCCGGGAGCGCCTCCAACGCCGCAAGGGAGGAATACAATCAGCGGTGACTGTGGGGTCACGTCAATATTTTCCTGCACCAGTTGATCTCTTAACCGTCGTGCGGCTGTTGCATATCCAAGAAACAGATCCATTGACGTCTCGTCATCCACAAAATATGCAAACTCGTCTTGGGCGGCATTGATGCGGGCGTTCTCAACCGCGACGCTATAGTCGCCTCTGTGTTCGACGACATGCGCGCCTAACTGTTTGAGTTTTTGCATCTTCCACAATTTGGCGTCATTCGACATGTGAATCTCTGCTTTCATGCCTAGAGCTTTGGCTATTGTTCCAATACTCAACCCGAGATTTCCGGTACTTCCTACAACGACTCGATGGGCGCCCATCGCCTTGCGCATCTCTTGGTTCGCAAAAAGTGTGTAATCAGACTCCACCGACAATCTGCCGGCCTTCAATGCAATTGACTCTGCGAATTTCAGAACTTCGTATATGCCGCCACGTGCCTTTATGCTGCCGGTTAGGGGGAGCTCGCTGTCAAGTTTTACCCAAAGTCGTTCAATGATTTTTTGGTCAACCAATGAAGCCAATCGGTCCGCCCTGACCAACGGAGATTCAATCACTCCAGCGGTTCTTTCTAACTCAGGGAAGAGCCGCGCCAAGGCAGGGGCGAACCTGATTAGTAGTTTTTCTGCTTCGTCAATATCGAATGAAGAGACTTTTTGAGGCACAAGAGAATTTACTTGGACATCATTTAAGGCAACCAATGGCTGCGAGTTGCCCAGTTGATTGAGAATTCTTCTTCGTTGCGATAGATAAAATGCGGGCATCAATCGCGTCCTGGTTGGGATTGAGGATGCGTGCTGTTAGGTCCGCAAGAGGTATCGCGTGTGAGTTTGGCTAGCCCAACGATTAAGTGGCTGTTTATGGATCCAGTAGTAACATTTATCACTCCTCCCACTCAAGACCCCCGGATACTTCCACAAGTTGCCCTGTGATATGTGGGGCCTTGTCTGAACAGAGAAACAGAACCACGTCAGCAAGCTCAACTGGTTCAACTTTGGATCTCATCGACACAAACCGAAGCGCTTCTTTTTCGAATTGATCAATTGACATTCCACGGTCGTATGCGACCTGCTGAAAAACACCGTTCAGTCTGGCGTTGTTGATTGGGCCAGGTAATATCGCATTGCAGCGGATGTTGTATGGACCGAGTTCACGAGCGGTGTTTTTGGTGAGTGCTTCGACCGCGTATTTGCTTACAATGTACGGTGCACGATTTGGAAGTCTTGTTCTTGTTGATGCCGTCGAGAAATTTACTATCGAACCCTTTTGCCGTCTCTTCATTCCCGGAATTGCATGTTTCATTGTGTAAAACGCCCCATTCACGTTGACCTCCATACACGTTCTCCAGTCGTCGTCAGAGATTTCTTCTAGTGGTCCGCGTGCACCGGCAATGCCCACACAATTTACCAATACGTCAACTTGGCCCATTCTATTTATGGCATCTTCGAAAAGCTGACGAACGTCGGTCGATGACCCCACATTGCAAACTGATCCACTGATCTTGGGATTGGCATCAAGCATCGAAACAACGGCTGTCTCTCTGACATCGCATATGTGAACCAAATCACCTTCAGCGCTTTAGGACTCAGCGATGAGGCGACCGACGCTGTCTCCGGCACCGGTAACAAGAACTCGCTTGGCAGAATCTTCGCTCATGATTGGTGGTTCCTTACTGATTAATCGACTCTGAGGACCGGGCACCTTGGAGTGACTAGAAGCTTACCCAATCTGAGTGTGTGCGGACCCATTCTGAGAGACCTAGAACCCACCTTCATTGACTAGGTCCTCCAATTGACAACAATTCTTCACTTACCGTTTCCGCGACATTCTGCAACTGAATGGCAACGTCAATCAGCCTTCTGTCCTGTCCTGGACGTCCGACAATTTGGATGCCCATCGGCCCCTCATTGGTATTAATGGGCAATGATATTGCACAAAGACCGAGCTTGTTTACGAAACTCGCGAGACAACCCACCCGCGTCTGAAACTTCATGGCATCAGAGGGGGAGCTGACCTTCGCTTGCTCTATTGCGAACATTGGCGTGGTTGGGCACAAGAAAAAATCACAATTTGTTGGGAAGATCTCGTCAATCAAATTTCTGAGTGTATTGATTTCTTGGCAGATCTCTTCTGCTCTCTTTTCGGACACACGATCAATCGAACCAAGTTGGCAGGCGGTGTTTCGGTCCATCAGATGAGATACGTCTGTCAACTTCCTCCCCAGTGCGGCTTCTAGTGTGATTGGAAACAGAGAGGAGTAGTCGCACGGCAGTTGGTTTTTCCAAAAAGCGTCGAAAGAAACGCAATCGAATTTCCTCGCTATCAATTCCGCCTTGAAAAACTGAAAAGCACTCCAAATTCCTCCGTCGATCTCAAAATCTTCTTTTGACTCAAGTATTGCAAGTCTGATTGCGTCGCGATTCTCTGTTTCATCATTGGGAATTATTTTGTCCCAGACAAACTTCAGGTCTTCTGCATTTCGAGTAAATAGGCCTATTGAATCTGCGATTGGCAACAATGGAAATACGCCATCATTTGAGAAGAGACCATGAGTTGGCAGGTAGCCAACAACCCCGCAGAGTGCGGCAGGGAGACGTACCGATCCACCCGTGTCGGTTCCAAGCGCGAAACCGCACATGTTGGCGGCCGTGGCCACTGCGGACCCTTGACTTGACCCGCCGGTCACAAAATGCGCGCCTGAGAAAGCCGGATTTTTGGGTTGCGGTTCATCTAGGTTTATAGCGGTGAAAGCGAACTCGGTTGAGCATGTAAGTCCAATAGGGACACATCCGAGATTGATTAGCTCGTTGACAAGTGGCCCCTGCTGATTCCATTCACCTCCAACCTGAATGTGATTGGACGCGCGTGTTGGCATTCCAGAGACAGATATTATCTCCTTTACAGCAATAGGTACACCAAGCAGGGGTCGCCGACCTTTGTCTTTCTCGCAATCAAGACCTCTGGCAAATGAACGGCTCACTTCAAAATCGTGATACCTGAATGCACCCAAATGCGAGTCGCATTCTTCTATTCGGCGAGAATAGCGATCCACCAGTTGTTCACAGCCGTCTGTTTCGTTCGTTGTGAAGTCGACGATGTCCTTTAGAGATGTTGGACCTTCGACTAGGTTGGAATTGTGATGGCACATAGCGGGAGCGACACCCTTTCAGGTAGAATTTGCTGATGATGAACGACACGCGATTACCGCGTGTGCCATTCGTGATAATCACCATGATCGAGTTGGATCTCTTATTCTTGGCGTAAAGGAACCAATTACTGCAAGCCACGAACTAGATGAATTGAACAAAAAAGTTGTAAGTCGTTTCTGTTACTGTGTTTGTCTTGAGTTGTTCGCCGAAGAAGCCCGGAGCAAATTGTGTTATTGCGAACTAATAATCCACAACGAGTGCGCTGTGTGTCTGATGGGGGTCTGTAAACTGCCGCTGCGGGTATGACGAAACCAGATTTCAGTACCGAATAGTTAACCTTAATGCATGGTGTGGGCTCATGCGTTTTGAGGCTCTTTGGGCGGTTGATATGGACGATGCGACCAGTATTGGGATGAATTGATGTGTTGGGAGTGCCAAATTCCTCGTTTTTGGTGCTTCGCCAATAATATTATTTCGCAAGCCCTTTCTAGTGTGTTCGATGTGGAGATGTGGGTAGCGTGTAGACGTTGTCCGACTTCCCAGGTGAAACCGTTCAATGGGGATGATGAAATGAAACGAGTTCTTTTGAGTAGTGCGGGGGCGCTGGCCATGATCACTGCGGGCTTTGGCGCATCCCACGCGGTAATTGAAGAAATTACAGTGACCGCGCAGAAGCGCGAACAGTCGGCAAGTGATGTTCCGATTTCGATGACGGCTTTGAGTGGTGATTTGCTGACTGATCTCAATGCTACAGACTTTGATGACATGTTGGATTTTGTCCCCGGCGCATTTTTTGCCAGTCGTGGTGTTCCGGGTGAGAACTCCTTTGTTCTTCGGGGCATGGGGGTTACAGCAAACGGTACGGCAGCCAATGTAGCGATCTACATTGACGAGATGCCGGTAACCAGTGCGAAAAGAATACCAGAAATTAGAACATTCGACGTTGATCGCGTCGAGGTATTGCGTGGTCCGCAAGGTACGCTCTATGGTGAGGGTGCCATGGGCGGGGCCCTTAAGGTGATCAACAAAAAGCCCGAACTATCAGGGTTTGACGCTGCACTCAGTATTACCGGTGAAAATACCGATGATGGCGGGTTTGGATTCAGTACGAACTTCATGCTCAACTTGCCGATTGCGGAAGACAAAGCAGGTCTTCGCATCGTAGGGTTTCATCAAGATCTGGATGGATTCATTGACGACGTAAGTACAGGTGAAGAGAACCACAATGGTCACCAAATAAGTGGTGGACGCGCGATCGGGAAGTTCAACCTGTCCGACAACGCGGACCTTGTTGTCACCTACTACCATGAAGAACAGAGCATAGATGGCTTTGGCGATCATGATCCATCTGGTTTGGGCGACTTGTTAACCGACAATATTGGCGTGGACGAGTATCGTGACAACAAGTTCACAGCTTGGACGGCGGTTCTTAACTGGGACCTTGGTTTCGGCACACTTACGTCCGCTACTTCTGACTATAAGTATGAAGCGTCTGGTCGTTCCTATACCGGCTTTAACAGTGCGTTCGACAATGATCACAGCGCGTTCGTGCAAGAGGTTCGACTGACATCAAATCCCGGATCCGGTCCCGATACTCTCGATTGGTTGGTTGGGGCATTCTACAAGACTCTTGAATCTGGTGAAAACTTCCCGGACTTTTTCTTTGGCACACGCACGGACATAGATCAGTTAGCTGCGTTCTTTGATGTTACGGTGCGGGCAAGTGACGAGTTAGCGTTCTCATTTGGCGGTCGCTATGCCAAAGAGGAAGCGCATGGCGAATTCATTGGTGTGAGAACTGAAGATACCGACGATTCTTCTTTCACACCACGTTTGGTAGCGACTTTTACACCTTCGGATGAGTCTCTGTTTTATGCTTCGGCATCTAGTGGATTCAGGGCATCGGGCGTTTCCGTGTTCGCAGCAAGCCTGACGCCACCTCTGGATGCAGATGCTACTTTTGAGCATGATTCAGTGTGGAACTATGAGCTTGGTGGAAAATTCTCGAATTCTGATCGCAGTTTTATGGCCAATGTCGCGGTTTACTATTCGGATTGGGAAGACATTCAAGTCGTGTTAGATCCTCCTGGCCCTGGATTTAAAATCATCAATGGTGAAGGCGCCACGGTTTACGGTATTGAGGGTGACGCGACCTGGTCGCCGGTTGATATTGAGGGTCTCTCCGTCAGTATTGCTGGATCCTATGTAGATGCTACGTTCGATGCCGCCGATCCTTCCGGTTTACTGGGCTATGCCAAGGGCGACCGAATTGCGGACGTTCCTGAGTGGACGGCCTCTGCTATCTTGGGTTACGAGAGACCAGTTTCATCAGGCCTGACCGCTTTTGGCCAGCTCGAGTTTTCAGCTCGAAGTGATTACATTCACGTCACGCGGTCGGTAATACCTTCCAGCAATCAGACCAACCTCCGGTTTGGTCTGGAGAGTGAACGCGGATGGGAAGCGGTGCTTTGGGTTGAGAATGTTACCAATGACCTGAATACCCAAGCATTGGACAATGACATTAGTTTCTTTCCCATTCCGCAAAAACCAAGAACTGTCGGAGTTACTTTCCGAACTGATTTTGGTGATCTCTTTGGCGGATAGTAAAGTTGACTAGGGGGCCGGAATTTTTACCAGAAGTTTCTGGCCCTTTGAATCTAAAGTTTGCGTGCTTAATAGGTCTTGCGCGGTGAATTAAGACGGCCGCGACCGATTTCTTTGATCTCCCTCCTCCCACTTACGGACAGGTATCGAGCATGCCTGTCCGTCTTTTTGTCTGCAGAATTGCTTGTTCGACTGCAGTTGCGCCCTGGTATCTTGATGATGCGGGTATCTAGTGTTTCCGCCGCAATGATTCTGTCTCAAATCGTTGTGATGTGGCTATTCTGGTATCGGTGCGTTGGCTGAATATATAGCAAATTTGCAACGGGAGTGTTCCGGTTCCTACATAGTTCTGCCAATATTTGATGTGTTTGGTCTTTGTGTGTTAGAATCTCGCAGTTCAGTTAGGATCTTGGAAATGAAATGAACGCAATCAACTCTAAAGCTGCGGAAGAGTTTCTTAAAGGAAATGTTGAAAGCGAAAACCTTGCTCAATTTCTTGGACGTGTAAATGGTGCGCAACCAGATGACGACATGTTCGTGGGCCAGGTATCGGACTTCCAACCGTATCCAAAAGGTGTTGGATTGCGCTACAAATACGATACCCCCATTATTCAAGGTTATCAGGATGTCGTAAGTTTCTCGGATGAGTTCTTTCTTGTCGTGACAGAACATGACTACTTTGAGAGTTTCGGTGAAAGATTAATAGGAGACGGTTGGATCGTTTTGCATTTCCGACTGTCTGGAGCGACGCATGTCGTGTATCCGGAGCTCGGTGAATTTGATCGCCGTCCGAACACATTTTATATTGAAACACTTCCCGACGGTGGAGATCGACTCAGCCATTTTGGGTGCAATGACAAGCTTCGGTCCATTGCTATGGCTTTTAGACCGTCGCTTATTGAAAATCTAATGCGAGATGAAATGCTCAGATTGCCGGATGGACTCACGTGTTGGGTGCGAATTACAATTCAAGCCGCCTCCGGTAGCTGATACAAACCGTGACAGTGCTGCTTCCAGCGGCAGGCGCCGAGACGAGTGATCTCTCGATCCACTCTTCCATATTGCGCATCCGGCGGAGCGCCGTCGAGCCCCTGATGAGGGCGAGCTTTGTTGTAATATTCTTTATACAGCAATAGTTTTCTCTCCAGATCGTGGACAGACCAGAAAGGGACGTGGTCCAGATACTCTCTCCTTATTGTGCCGATCAGTCTCTCGACGAATGGATGCGACAGAGGAACGTAGGGAACGGTCTTTACTTGTGTCACTTTGAGAATCCGGAGATTGGCGTCCCATTGGCGGTATCGGAACAGCGGGTCATTGTCCGAGCTTAAGTATTGCGGGTTCCCGTATCCACGGACGATGCCGTTGAACATACGGCACACGGCAGGCCCATCGACTGCGCCAGCATGGACAGCAAAGCTGACTATCCGCCGGGTAAATTGATCCATGACGACCATCACCCAGTGTGACTTGAGGATCAGTGATTCACAGCGAAAGAGATCTACACTCCAGAGGGCATCTTTGCTGTGGCCGAGCAAAGTGAGCCAGGACGGACCATTGGAGCCAGGCTCTGGTTTATAGTGCCTGGCCAGCACACGCCGCACCAAATCCTTGTCAATCTCGATATCGAAGACTAAGGCAATCTGATCGGCGATACGCTGGTAACCGAAGTTCGGGTTCCTGCTTTTCATTTCGACGATCATCGAGATCAGTTCCGCAGAGGGTCCTTTGGGACCCGGCTTGCCACGAGTTTTCGGTGTGAAGAGCAGGCGGTATTTTCGTTTGACCAGTGCGCGGTGGAAGCTGAGGATCGTGGAGGGCCTGAGAACAATGGCTGATCGTAACACGCGGGCAGGGCGCATCATGAGCGCACACAGCCCAACAATAACCCGGTCCATCGGCCGCAGGCTCGGCGCTCGGGCGCGCGAGCGATTGAGAATAATGAGTTGATGTTTAACGAGCAGAGTTTCAGCAACAACGGATCGCGCGCCACCAGGTCCGAACAAGCGGGCGATTGTCACAAGAAGGTGGACAAAAAGTATGGCGAGATCACGGATCACTGAAACATCCTAGCCAAACGATTACGCATGGCAAGACTAGGAAATCTCTCAGATTCATGTGAAGAATTGCAATTCGCATCCCACAGGTTTGATGTAGGAATTGGATTCATTAAGCTACCTAAAATTGCCGCAAGAACCAGCAAAAAAGGAAGTAGTCCAAAGAGTCCGTAAGTATCGTTCAATGTGACGTTTTTGTTCGAAACCCATTCGCGCCTATTCTTGCGGAACACGTTATTTCGGAGGGGATTGTGGCCGTCGACTGGGGACCTGCATCAATTGTTGGTCTATGCTTCTGATTTGGCCAATAGACGCTTCATTTGAATATATCCGAGACAGTTTTGGCGCACAATACACATTGTGGAAATACGGTGCCGTTATCGTGATTGTCGGCTCTTAGACGCGAAGCAGACCTGCCGTGACGTGATCTTCGTCGACCGCTTTTGACCCATTGCGGACCTGGCGTTTGTTTGCTTCGTACATTCTCTTCGCAGTTAGTTTTCGACTTTGCCGAGGCGTTTGACCACCGCATCAAAGCGCTGCGGACCAATCATCGCCGTTTGGTACTTTGCGACCTGGACCGGTTTCCCAGTTGCCTGGTTACCTGTAATTTCTACATAGAGTGGTTCAATCTGCTGACCTGGGTTCGGTCGAAAGCGAATTGAAAGCCACTCATTTGCCGGGAGGCCGGCGACTTGGATGTAGATCGGTGCCCAAGTGTATATTTGAGCCACCGGTTGGGCCGACATCTCATATCCCCATGCTGCCACTTTGCCTTTTGACGTCTTGCCCTTTGGAGATCTTACTTGGCAGGAAGTTTGCTCCCCTTTTGGCAAAGCGACATTCTTGCCTTCGACTGCGACCTCGGTGTTCCGAACGGCGATCGTGGTCAGTGTGTCGTTGCCAAGCCGTACGGAGTGATCAGCGGCATCCTCGTTTACCAGCGTGCTCCGCATCGGCGCTCTGAGTGTTTCGCGCATACGTCCATTTTTGATGTCGATACTGCCGTCTATGGCGAAGAGCCCATCATTGCCTGTTTCGTCTACTGTTGACACGGCAAGCAGATTGAGAGTGCCAACGCTGCCGACAATAAGGATGCGTCCAACGTCGAGCTTTGGTGCAATGTCGATTCGCACGTTTTTGGAATCGTATTCGATCTGAACATCTTCGCGTTTATACAAGACAGATTCACCATCAATCCCGGTCACGTGAATCTGCACCACGTCGCCCACATATTCGCGGTTTATCACCGTTTTCCCTGTCAACGATGAGAAAGCAACGTCGGGCGCCGTCGCTGCAATCTTGTCGAGGGGATCAACGCTGCCACCGGCATCGTCGGGAATGAGCTTCGGAAGTGACCCATAGAGCTGTTTCATTTCATTGAACCGCTCTTCGCCCACCATTTGTCTCAACCACTCTTCGCGACCCGAGGCCGCACTCAGTGTGCCTTCATAGATGAACTTCTGAAATTCTAGATAGTGTTCGAGACGGTGCTTGATTTGGCGGCGGATCTTTTCTTGTTCCGCTGTGCGAGTTGCGGATGGATGAGCTTCAATCCAGTCCATGTAGACTTGGTAAATGAGAATGAACTCTTCAAACCGCCATTCGACTGCAACACGCTCGGTAAAAGGCTTGTCCTGTTTTAGTTCGGCCTCCGCCAGCCGCTTTGAAACCAACTGATCTAGTGGCAAGTCATTGTCAGAATGTTCGGCTTCCCATTCGTCCAGTATTTGTCGAAGCCACTCGCGCTCCTGTTTGAAGTTGCCTTCCCACTCAAGTCCGGCTGCTAACCGCAACTCGAGACGGCGACGTTCAAGAAACTCGTCAAATGTTTCTTCTTTAAAAGCGTCAGGATTGTCGCGTTTGTATTGCTTCAGTTTGGTTCGGACATAGCGAATGTACTCGGCGTCAGATGCTTCAAGATCAGGCGCGCTCGGATCGCTTTCCCACTGATCGCCAAAGAGCCAACGCCAAAATTTGTCAAGATCCCGGTCACGTTCGACCGGCGTTTTGCCACCGACACCGATAAAGGACGCAGAACGAACCATGGTGTCCGACCGAAACTCTGGCCACCAGCCTGCAACGAACTCACCGTTCAGATAGTAGGATGTCTTTCCATCCAGCCCCACAACGATGCGCAGAACGCCTTGTTCGTGATCGAACATACACTCTATCCTGCCGTCTGTGTGCCAATGTTCGACATGGCCATCCGGAAACTCGATCGTACGGGTACCGTCGGTTCCAACAGTCTCTTCGTGTCCGTCGGAATAGGTAATCTTCTTCGCGCCATTGTCATACTCGACAACGCGATTGCCGTCGGCATCGGTATAGGTGCGCTTCACGCTGTCTGTCGTGATGGCACGCATGTCTTCAGCCGTGCCACGGGGCCCATGTTCTTCGAGCCAAGCGCGGCGGGCTTTGAGGGCTGCCTCCCTGCGCTCTCGTTCAATGCGCTGGTAGAGGCGCCGGGCGTCCGCTTCGTTTTTCTGCTTAATGCCAATCTGCTTTATGGATTCGGCTTCATCGCCTTCCTTGCCAGCTTCGGCTGCCTTTTGACCTGCTTCGCGCGCTTTCTGTTCGTGGAACTGGGCCTGCCTAATAAGATCTTGCCGAGTCGTCGAACTGTATTTGAATTCGGCGCGCCTGGCCGCATCGTCGGCGCTGTCGCCGCCAATGAACTCGTCCGGATGCCAAGATACAAAGTCGCGCTCGGCTTTGTTTCTTACATCATCTGTACTGTAAGAGACGATCGTTCTTCGGCCATCAATTGTGACCTCGTAATAAGCATTTGTATCGCCGTAAACTACAGAATAGGTCGGATGAAGCTCTTCACTCCAATTTGGTCGCTTCGGATTGATGACCAACACGGCAAAGGGCCCACAGTTGCGTTCAGCTCGCCGCATCATCACCAGTGTGGGAAGGTCCAACTTCCTTTCGCCTTCTGGGTGTTTCTTCTTCCACTTCTGAATTGAACGGTAGATAACCGCGCACCGTTCAGCCTTGGTCAGTCGCCGCTTGGCATCTACACTCGCCTGACGTAACTCACTCTCAACGTATGTTCTGTGTGCTTCGGAAAATGCCAGGTCGGGCTTGGCCACCGCCGGCAGCGAGAGCGACAAACAAATCAGAAGTCCGAATATAACAGCGTAAATTCGTTTCATTGGCTCATTCCCCAACCCCGAACCAACTTCAAGAGTAACAAACGGACACGGCGCCGTCACGACATTTGCCGGGACCAAGGATATCTGCGCTTTACGCGGCGAGTTTACTCCTCAAATTGCATAGACCTTGCCAATTGAAAGACCGCTTTTGACCCAAAGTGGACAACCGAGATTGTGCAGTTCGAGGAATCAATCTGGCGGATTAGATCGCATTCGATTTGATAGATCTTGACTTTGGATTATCGATCTCAATTTGGCATTTCTGAAAGCAACACATGCCAATAAAAACTTACCGGCAAGACGTCTCTCGGATCACTTCTTATTTTTCGGAGGTCCTACCAGAGATTTGTCCCTGAATTTCCATTGATGCCGTTGCCAATGTATTGGGTGCTGCTTTTGCGCAGCTTGTATGGAATCAGCGAATCCAGACATGGATTCCATCTCGGTGGGTGAAATAACAAGGAGATACCATTTGAACTCATTGTTCTGATCCACCATGCCGGCAGGCAATTTCTTTGCAACGTAAGCCTTGCCATTCTTGAGCCCTTGAAGAGCCGCAAGTTTCGCTACTTTGCTCGTGTCCTTGGGGTCAATCAATACAAACTCAAACTTCGAGGCACCATAGCCAACTTCGATGAGACTTCCGCAAGAATTGTCTCGAACGTCCACAGAGTTGTTTACGCTACCACCTAGCATCGTGTTGGCTAGATCAACCGACATTGAATAGACCATCAATTCCCAAGACCCTTGTTTGATCACTGGGTTGCAGTTTTGAGATTGAACATTACCTGTCATCGCTAAGACAATGAAGGCGCTAAGGAAGACTTGTTTGCTATCGGGCCAGTATCTCATACAAAAACCGTCCTTGGGCGGAAGTTCGAAGCGATGTTAGATAGTATACCAAATCCCCCATGTTCCCGCAAACAACGACCGGAAACTGAGGCTTTTTGCGAGAATCCACCAGACCCACGACTTGATCGCTGAAAAGTACTACAACACTGTTCTGATCTGAGAGCTTCTTAGTCTTTTCGACAGAAGGAGGAGAGTCATGAATATTCAGACGCTCACTGCGTTTTTCAAGTGGACTACCACAATCAACATTGCTCTGTTTGCTTTCTCGGCCCTCGCGATGTTTGTAACTCGGGACCTCATCTACAGTACACATGGCCAAATTTATCAAATGCCCCGAGAGGCCCTCGAAATGATCCTCTATTCATTCCTTGGGTTGTACAAGCTCTTCATTCTTGTGTTCAATCTTGTCCCCTTCATTGCTTTGCTGATCGTCGCGAAAAAGGAGCAACAAATCGAGCCTGGCAAATGATGCCGGTTTGGGTAGATCTCCCGCGCAAGAAGCTAAAGTCAGCTTTTGGCTAACAGCAATCATCAACACCGGATGTCAAAACGGCCGCTTGTAGCCAAATGCAGACATTGAGACCCACTTGATGAACAATGGTGTTCAAGAGAATGAACCCGCGAGGTTGTCTACATTGCCAGCCACTGAACACGCCTGCAACTCTGTCCGACTGATCCTGTGCACAGGAATACTGCGACCTCGAAACTGCGGTCGCTCAATTGAAACCTATACGGAGTCACAGAAGATTACATGTCGCATGTGCAAATCCAGAGGATTGAGTGCCAAACAGCCAGTTGCTCGATTCCAGCTTTCAAAACTCATCCAACGCCATTAAGATTGATATGATCTGCATGGGGAAGTATCTGGTATGGGGCTTTTCTCTAGAGTTTCGGCATTCATTTTGTTTTCGGTCAGTGCAACTCTGGTCCTGGTTGACGGAGTGCTTTTAGGCGATTCATTATCAGAAGCATTATCAACGACAGAGTTTGGCATAACAAGCCCACCAACTGATGGCGATTTTGGTGATGCGCCCGACAATAGTTTTGAGCCCGTCGAAGCCTATCCCGGCGTACCAGGTCGCTTTCCCACTTTCAAATCGACAAGAAACTCGACACACGATTCTGCAGCTATCGCTGGGGCCAACGTCCTACGTACCGGGGAAGAAATGCTCGGCACAATTGTCAGTCGTGAAACCGATGCTAACGGCCTGAATGATCGCGACTACTTACCCAATCACGTTGACCGAGACAGCGATGATGCCAAGCTCGCTTTTCACCGAATTGGGGAAAAGGCGTACCTGTCATTGGATGTGACCATTGCGCCTGGCGCACCCGAACAAGTGCGATTCCTGAATGCATTGATCGACATTAATGGTGACGGGAGATGGAATAGCAGTACGTCTACAGGCAGCAAGGACAAAGGAGCAGAGTGGGTCGTCCGGAATATGAAGGTGTCGATCGCGCCGGGCGAGACACGCATTGTTACAACCCCCGAATTTACGATCTCGATACTTCAGTTTCCAAAGAGCTTTGATCTCAGAGAGCGTTGGACGCGTTTGACACTGACTCGTGCGCCGATACAAGGCACGTCTGATACGTGGGATGGATCAGGCACGTTCCAAACGGGTGAGGTCGAAGACCACATCTTTCAGTCCCGCGACAGGGACAATCTACCTCGGTGGGCGAGGACGATTAGACCTCCGTTTATGGTCCCTCCGGATCTTCCGCCGAATTCTCCGCCAGCTCAACCGCCCACAGAACCGCCGCACATACCGCCGGAAGATCCAGCCGAAAAACCGCTCCCGCTAAGACCGCCAATTATACATCCGCCGGCCGGGCCGCCGACGACATTTCGTCCACCAGGACTGCCGCCCCAATCGACGCCTCCCACGCCCATGGCGCGCACTGAACCTCCTTATGAGTTACCCGTGCCGCTGGTCCATCCTGGGATTTGCTACCGATTGCCGCCGGTTAATTTTGAACGCGTGATCACGCTTTTGTCTCGCCGGTGCCGCGAGGGCGATACCTTTCTCAACGATCTCGCCTACAATCAGAATGCGGTTGAGGAATCCCTTTCTAAGATGCGTGAATTACGCGCAGGGCTTGTAGCGCGACACCCAGAAAGCGCTGCAGGAACAAGTCAACTGCCTCAGGCCTCATTTGACCTCAGTGAGATTGCACCCAGAAACAGTCTGTGTGGTGATCTAGATCTCTGTACCGAGGAAGGTCTAACCGCATACAGGGAGCGCCGAAACGCTATCGCTCGGCTCTACAGGCAAGCGATCGCGCGAGCGAACGAACTCTACAATCAAGTGCTCGCTCTTGATCGATGGGTCGGCGACGCCGAGAAACTCGAAGATTCACTTATGCTAGTCGGTGTTGCTGCCAACTTCAACGATGCCATGGTTGATTTGGTTACTGGGGACCTCGACGATGGTGCCCTGGACGCCTTACTTGGTCGCCTGGAGGACTACGCGTCGGACGCCATCAAGGAACAATTAACCGACCTGACAGGCGTGGACGTGCCTGTTTCCTGGGATGAACTTGAAGACCAATTGGTCGATGCGGCAATCGAACAGGCGAGCCAAGGTGAGGTTGGAACCCGCGATGATCTTATTGGGGCGGCGGTGGCAAGCGTATCTGATCCGAGTGAACTTGCTGAGAACATCATCGATGACATTATGGACAGTGTTCCGGGCATCTCAGAAACGGAACGAGAGACATTGCAGAATACGCTTGTTGAAAATTTTGCCGGAGACCCAAGTTCCATACTCGATCCAAGAAAATTGGCTGGTGCGGCGTGGCAGGTCATGACGCGTTCCGCGGCGGATAAGGTACAAGAGTTGACCGACACTCAAGATGTTAAACGAGAGAATCTCTACGCCTTGACGACCGACGCCATTGCGGCTCTGGAGCGGTTGCGCAAACTCATATCAGACTTGCAAGCCTTGGATATTGATGCCTGTGAGTCGAGACGATGCCAATGTCTTGAACAACAGAGGTCTGAGTGGGAGAATTATCACCGCCGAAGAAATGAAGATTTTCAAATGTTGGACGCAATCTACGGCGAAGTTCTGGACTTGAATTTCGGCGGTCTCAGGGCTGCAATTTTTGCGGCACGCATCCGGTCGGAAAATGAGGAAGATGCCGTTCGTCGCCGGTTAGACCTGTATGTTGACCAATACTTGCGCAGATACGGCGTGAATTTGTGTTGGGTTGATGTAATGTACACGGTTGATATTCAATCGGTCGCTGAGGGGTTGAGTACCAACAGACGAGACGACGAACCCATGGCGGCGGGTATTGGCAGAATCTCGATCGGGCACATCCGCATCACACAGCGAACCGAACCAAAACCAGGCTGTGAAGACGAGGTGCCCCCATGCCCGCCTCCAACTCATTTCAGCTTACCACCGGCATCAACGCCCACACCGGCTGTGACGCCCACGCCTGCACCACCGCAAGCGAGTGAACAACCTCCAGCAACGACACGCCAGACCGAAGAGGTCTCGGAACTGCCTGATGAGCCCGCTCCGTGCGAGTTTCTTTTATCTTCCATCAACTTCGAAATGTCACCGGCCGTTTGTCGACGCATATCGGTCATATTCACCGACGGCCTGGACCAACAAGAACCTGGTACAGGTCTCGATTGGAATATCGAAGGAGAATCGATATCGGGAAGGTTTGACTACGGTGACCACTTCGAAGGGGAAGGCGGCGAGCAGTGCCGCGAGTTCTCTCAGTCGGTTAAGGTCGGAAGGCGGCGCAAGAAGGGGGACGGTGCCGTTTGCCGCGCACCTGACGGTCCCAGTTGGGATGTGACAACAATGGTGAAGAGAAAAGAATCCAAATTCAAGTTCTCTATCGGCGTCGATACTGGTGGTTCAGGAGGAGGCGGTCGGGGTGACCGCGATTAGATCCTCACTGGTACCCATTTCATGGGATTCTCGAATTCATTCAATCAACTGCAGATGTACAGAGTAGAGCCGTTGTCTTGGCCGCGATCTCACGGGATCGTAGTGTCAGCTATGGTTCAGTAGCAGACGTCAAGCGCACAATACACATTGTGGGAATTGCCACAAAGGCCGGACTGTTCCAATTGTTGGTTGCTTAGCTCCAAGTGCCGAAGGCCATTTCGATCCGCCAAGAAAATTGTCGCTGACAAAGTATCCTGTTGATACTAGGGACGACGCAATGGTCAGTTCACATGAAACTGGGACACGTCGTGCAATGGGTCTCAATTGCCAGTGAAATCTGGAGTTCTCTTTTCAAAAAACGCAGCAATGGCTTCTTTGCAATCTTCGGAACCCAAGGCAAGCAACCACTGATCTGAATCCATATGCATGATGGCCTGGTCTAACGCGCCCGTTACATTATTGACGCTCTTCTTGATCATCTGAGCGGCTATCGGCGGCAGGCCAGCATACTCGTTAGCCCAACGAAGCGCCGCGTTGTCCAATTCACCCAAGAGGACTACATCGTCTAAGTAACCCCAATCCAGAAGCCTCTTTGCGTCGAACAGCTTGCCCGTCATCAACATTTGCTTGGCACGGCTTGTGTAAAGCCCCCATCTTATGTACCACTTTCTAATAGAGTTTCTGGCACCGGTGGCCGCATGTTCAGGGCTTGATGAGGGCGGATATGATTGTACTGTTTCAGCCAGGTTTCGATCACGACCTGAGCCTGTTTGATTGATGTGAACCATTCGGCATTGAGAACTTCCCTGCGCAGGGTTCCGTTGAAGCGTTCGTTGTAACCGTTCTCCCAGGGAGAGCCGGGATAGATGCGGATTGGCTTGACCCCGACCTTGGTGAGCCAGGTCTGGAAGTTTGCCGCAATAAACTCAGGACCGTTATCTGATCTGATGAACTCTGGCCGCCCATGCTTCAGGAAGAGAGGGTAAAGCGCCTCCAGAACTTCTGCATTGCCCATTCGAGGCTTTACTGCAACGCACAGGGCCTCACGGGTGTACTCGTCCAGCACGGTGAGCATCTTGAACGACCTGTCATTGGTCATTTTGTCATGGACGAAGTCGATGCTCCAGATATGGTTCTGATACTTCGGGCGGAGACGGATGATCGAACTATCCTTGTGATAAAGCCGCTTGCGTTTCTTGTGTCGCTGAGGCATCTGGAGACCTTCTTCTCTCCAAAGCCTTTCTACCTTCTTGTGATTGACCTTCCAGCCTTCAACGCGAAGCAGTGCGGCAAACTTCCTGTAGCCATAACGACCGTACTGCTTTGCCAGTCGGATCAATGCCAGCCGCAGGCTGTCATCATCTTCCGCTGTTGCCTCATAACGCTGTGTGGACCGTGCCACGCCGATCGTTCTGCACGTCCGCCGCTCGGATGATCCGAACTTCTGACGCACCTGGATTACAGCCTGACGCAGATCGGCAATCGTCAGACCTTCGGCTTTAGGTAATCAAGACTTTCCCTCAGGATCAACTTGTCCAACTCAAGGTCAGCAACAATCCGCTTCAACCGGCTGTTCTCTTTCTCAAGGCCCTTCAGCTCCTGAAGCTGGGATTTGCCCATGCCGCCGTACTTCTTGCGCCAGTTATAATATGTTGCATCGCTAACACCTGCCGATCGACAGGCCGTCGCGACACTGCTGCCCGAGGCCAAACCGAGCTCAATCTGGCGCAGCAAATTCAACACATCCTCATCCGAATATCGCTTTCTTGCCATCTCAAAACCTCCACAGGTTCGTAGAATACTACAAAATTCGTGGAGCAGTTATAGGGGGGCAGGACAATCCAAGATCCGATGAGCGTCATATGCCCGGCGTCTGTCTCTGGGAATCAGAGAAACCAGTTTCTCATCCCTTCGACTAGTATCGGTATCTTCGGCGATCCGAGGCGCCATTTCCCAGACGTTGTTTGGAAGATAATCCAGGAACTCGCGGATTACACTAAACGCCTCAGCTTCGCTGTCTACTGCATTGTCGATGACACCGCTTTGGCGAGTGTGGATATCAGCGCCTCCAAGTTCTTCCTTTGAAACATCATAACCCAAAGCAGCCTTAACGACAGGTGGTCCGCCCGGAAACAGGTGGCTAGATCCTTTGACCATGAGATTGAAATGGGCGAGACAGGCATTTATCGCCGGAAGACCGGCCACCGACCCCATAACTGCGGATACGACAGGAACTCTGTTCAGAAGTTGAACATCAATCGTTGACCAAGTGTTGCCATCGGGAACATAGGTCCGGCCGATTTCATCAAATGATCGCACACCCCCTCCAGCCGCATCTAGGAGTCGTACATATGGGACAAGCCACTCCAAAGCTCTGGCATTTGATGCAAGCTCTTGGCCTAACTCACCTTTGCTTCGGCCAAAACCTCCACTCACAGTGAAATCACCGGCGCTAACTATGACTCTGCGACCTCTCAATCTGCAGGTGCCCTCCACCATCGGCCTTGGGGAAAAGGTCTCAAGTTTCTCACCCTGATAGACACCGGTTCCAGATAACGCCATGAATTCTCGGAACGAACCTTTGTCGCACAACAGATCTAGTCGCTCTCTAACATTGAGTTTTCCACGTGCATGCTGGCGTGCGACTCTTTCTGCGCCCCCCATTTCGCGCGCCAAAGCATGCCGTTGTTCGATTTCATCAATTTCCGGTTTCCACGACATGTGACTTTCTCCTGGCGCACGTTTGATGCAACAGTGACGAATATGTCCGTTTTAGATGCTGACTGCTCTTAGTTGCATCAATCCAAACACTGCGCGCGACATGTGACTTTAGGATTTGTGGAATTTGTGAAGTATGGTCTGCCTTAACACAGGTCCGGCCAATAGTATCTGTGATGAAATCGGTGTCCTCATTGCATCTGCGAGCGCCGAGAGGTAGTCCACAGATGAACTAGAAATGGTGCAGCTAACTCTACGGCCAGGCCCATCGACAGAAAACACATCGGTACCCCTCCTTGCGTCTTTGGACAGGCTTCGGCCCCAGAGATTTCAAATCCAGACCCGATCGCAGCAAACAAGAAGATCGGGATCCATCCACTCAAGAACAGCCTAGCGCTCCAAAACTGAGATCTCAGCACTGAAAAGAGTATGGCGGTGTAAGCAGCGGTAACAAGATAACATGCCGGAACGATGCCAAGATGGGGGCACGAGCCTCCGCTTCGCAATTCATCAATGCTGACCGGCAGTACACCTGCTAGTCCCAACACCGCCGTCAATCCAATAATGCTGCGCAGCGGCATTAAGGGAGCGTTTCTCACGGGTTAGTCACAGTCACACGCGCGGCGACCCACGTGGAAAACACAAAGAACACAGCATGAGAAATGTTCATCGCTGCCGGCAAGACGTACACACCAATTGCAGGAGCAACGGCATAAAGCAGGAAGATCAGAATCAAAATCGTGATTGGTGTAAATGCCACCATCCAACGCGGGTAGGGCGATCGACCAGAGACAATGCTGTAGATCATCAGAACAGAAATGACTAGAACCAACACCCGCACGATATTGATAAGGGGTTCATTGTGAGCTGCAATCTCCGCCAATAGGTTGCTGATTACGGGCTGTGCTGTTTCAGCGGCGATCTCACGCGCTTGCACCGTCAAGGCGAGGTTGACACGACCTCCTAGCCATACGTCCCCTATAACGAAGGCATAGACGCCAAGACCAAAGACGGCTCTGGAAATCCATTGGCCGGCCGGGCGGAGCATTTGCGCCACATGCCAATACCCAACTAGATAAAGGGGCGCCGCAAGGACTCCGATGAAGTGTCCCCAGGTCAATCGCGTGGTGCTCACGTCCAAGAAATAGAGATAGTCGGTTCCTTCGTAACCACCTTTCGGTGAAAATTGGAACGTGAATTCACCAATTCCGACAACAACGGCACCGACAATCGCGGCAATTCCGGTCCAAATCAGCAAGTTCCGTTGATGGGCGTCGAATTCGACCATATTGAAGCCTCCAAACTCGGAAAGTGATTAGTATATGACCACAGTCTCGCCAACAGATGGCGGATCAATCTGCCTCGTCGTGCCGTCCGCATAGCGGATCCTCACATCTTTGATGGATGTCGCGCTGCCTAGTCCGAAGAGGAGATCGTGTGTCTGGTCTGATGCAAGGCCTTCACCGCTGGTAAACTGTTTGGTGATGGTTTTGCCGTCGGGCAACGTGACATCGACCAAAGCACCGAGAGATTGAGCACGGTCGGGAAGCCTGATCTTTATGAAACCGCCACTGCCGCCTTCGTTGAGGAAAGCGCGGGATGGCCCAGCCAAATTGACACGTACGAGATCCATATGCCCGTCGGAGTTGAAATCCGCGACGAGTGGCGAGATCTCATACCTCCTGTTGACCAATCCCATTTGTTTTTCTGCCGCCCCAAAAGTCCCGTCGGGTTTCTGCAGTAATGTTCGTCCTGAGAGTCTAAAGACTTTGTGCAAAGGAAGGGAAACATAGTTCTGAGCAATGAGAGCATCTTCTCGTCCATCATTGTTGAGGTCTTCAAGAACGATTCCCCATGAAAACTCATAGTCTGCGACCTTTGTTTGAGCGGCCACATCGGTGAAATTGAAGGCACCTTGGTTCTGAAAAAGCAAGAGTGGTGTGTGGAAAATCTGATCGTTTCGCAGATCGCCTTTTGCTATAAACCGTGGCGCAGTCGTAGAGATGTTGGAGAACATGAAGTCTATGCGACTGTCATTGTTGATATCGCCAACTCCAACCCCCATCGGATACCCATACCGGTCTGACGAGGGGTTGGCCGCAGCTGCAAAGGTCAAATCGCCATTGTTTCGCCAAGTGCGAACCTGACCCGTGTCGTGGGCCACGATCAGATCTTGATCTGCATCTCCATCAACGTCGGAAAACACGGCGACAAAAGTATTGTGCACATATTCAATACCGGCTTTTGAAGTAATGTCGGTGAAACTGTCATCCCCATTGTTCATGAGCAGGAGGCTGGTTGAGCCATAGTTTTCCTTGTTGAAGATGTTCTGTCCCTCGACCAATGCCAACTTAATATAGGTAGAAACGAACATATCAACATGTCCATCACTGTTGAGATCTGTCAGAGCGATAGATAGGGGTGTCGACTTCTCATTGAATGGAATGTCGAGTCTCTTAGCAATGAATCCCTCGTCGCGATTGTAGTAGAGAGTTATGCCGGAATCGCGCGCAACAAAGATGTCCGAGCGACCGTCATTGTCTACATCAATTACCGCCGCGCCAAACGTGGCCTCCGGGTAAATCTTTGTGAGACCTCTGCCCAGAGAGTCGGTTGCATCAGCGAACCCTTCTTCTTCGAATGAGAGAACCATATCCGTCTGGCCATACCCACCACCCATGAAGACCTCAGGTGTTCCATCTCCATCGATATCGATAACCGCAGACCCCAGGAAGGGAAGTGAGCGTTTCTTGCCAAATTTGTGCGTAAACGGAAAGTTGACTTCCTTAAAGCGCGGGACTTCGACATCATTCAATTGAGATCTGCCATATGGGTCGACATGCGATTTGGAGTAGGTGATCAGGAGGAACATAAAAGGAACCATCAATGCGATTCCGCCGACGGCCCGAACAATCCATTTAACCATGGAGATTGCCCTTTCAAATTGCGTCTGCCGGTTCGGCAGAGATAAACCAATACTATTTGCGAATGATTTGATGCCAGTAACCGGAGATTGGTTACAGGGTCAGATGAAGTATTATTGATCAGCGCCTTAAGTAGACAATTTCATTTTGCTCGAAGATTGATCCAACTTGGATCGAGGGTGTCAGATCTTGGTAAAGGGTTGGCGGCAGTCCAAGGTCTGCCAGATACAGATCACCAACATTTTCGCGAGCGTTATCTGCGAGAAGCCCAATCTTCGGCAAAGCCAAGGTGAGCGTGGCTTCCGCCTTTATTGCATCCGAATGGATAGCACCACGTGTCGCGTCGACACCGGAAGGAAGATCGAGTGAAAGAACCGGTAGTGCCGAACCGTTGACCCATTGAATGATCTCTTGAATTTGACCACGAGGCTCTCCGTTCAAGCTGTACCCAATGAGACCGTCGAGAACGAGATCAAATTTTTGCTGAAGCGGCTGTAAACCCATTGTGGTAAGTTCCGCCAATTTGATTGGCAGGACTTCAACGATGGCCAATTGGTGTGCGGTGGTTGGCGCCAGAGATGCAGGCCTTCCCGAAAGACCCAATGTGACGTCGCCACCCCAATTCGACAATCGCCGGGCGGCGACCATTGCACCCCCGCCATTGCCTCCACTCCCGGCAAGCACCAAGATTCTCTTGTCTTGGACCGCTCCATTCAAAAGTACATCGCGCGCTAGGCTTGCAAAATTAAAACCTGCGTTCTCCATCATCTGAATCAGGTTGATCTGATAGTCGCGTACAGCGATTTGATCCACCTGGAGCATTTGCTCTTCGCTAACAGCGGGAATGTCCGAAACCGATATCTCAATCATGAGATCCAGCCTCAGACTGGTCGGTCAGGCGGCTCTCGATCTTGACCTCCGAGTGCAGGGTACGATGCACGGGGCACTTGTCGGCGATCTCGACGATCCTGCGTCTTGCTTCGGCGTCCATGTCGCCGGTCACTTCGATCGAGACATCAATTTTGTCTATTTGCCCAGACTGAGTTTCACAATCCGAGCAATCTGAGGCGTGGATCTTGCTGTGTGTCAGCGTGATGCGCGACCGATCGAGATTGATGCCTTTTCTATCGGCATACATCCGCATGGTCATTGACTTGCAAGCTCCGAGACCCGCCAGCAACAGATCATATGGTGTTGGTCCCGTATCGGTCCCGCCATAGCCAACAGGTTCATCAGAAATCAATGTGTGTTTGCCTCCGATGGAAACAGCGTTGGCGAATTTGCCTTTTCCGGTTTCACTAACGACAACGGTTCCAGGGTCCGTGCTCAGGTTTGATATTTGGGTTTCCTCTACTTCTCCTTTCGAGATAATCCGCCTTGCCCATGCCGCAATGACATCTGCGACGAAAGATGCATCGCTCTTTCCACTCAAGAGGTGATCTGCGTTGTCCAATGAAACAAAACTCTTTGGATGTTTGGCAGCTTGGAATATCTGAGAGGCATTGTCGATGCCGACGACACTATCGATCGGCGAGTGAAAGACCAGAAGCGCTCTCTTCATTGTCTTGATGGTCTCGAGCAGCTTTTGGTTTGCAATGTCTTCAAGAAACTGCTGCTTGATTCGAAATGGTCTACCGCCAAGAAGCACTTCTGCTTCACCCACCTTCTCGATCTCCTCGCGAGAGTCGAGGAAGTGATGGGCGACATGATTGGGGTCCGCCGGCGCTCCAATCGTACACACGGCCTTCGCTTCGGGGATTTTCGGCGCAGCAGCGAGCACCGCTGCACCTCCCAATGAGTGACCGATCAAAATAGACGGGGCATCAAGGTTCTTGCGCATATAGTTGGCTGCTGCGATGAGGTCGTCGATGTTTGAAGAGAAGTTTGTATTTGCAAAGTCACCATCGCTCGCCCCCAAACCAGTAAAATCGAACCGAAGAACCGCAATTCCATGTGCCGCGAGACCATTCGCCACCCGTGACGCAGCAAAAACGTCTTTGGTGCAGCTAAAGCAATGCGCCCATAGGGCAAATGCCACAGGGTTCCCCTCTGGCCAATCGAGCCGTCCAGCGAGTGTCGCGCCATCCGAGCCGACAAACTCGATTCTCTCGCTCCGTGTAGCCATGAGTGTCTCCTGTAGGTCTAGGATCGCAAGGTCTGCTTTGAGTGGGCTAAAGATGCATTCCGTGAGGCAATGATTGACAATGGGGGTTGTAGTGCCAAGATCAAGTCAAGTTTGGTCACGTTTTTGAGAACATGGCTGTGTCTCGTGGTTGGATTCGATCCGTTTGGCAATGATTCTCAGCGAGACCATGTTTGATTTGAGTTCCTATATCCAATATGGGGTCAGCGATGACGATTCATAACTGTGAAGAGCAGTGGAGATTGCAGATGCAAAGAGGTGGTCAGTTTCTGAAGCTGATGACTCTTGCAATCGCTGTACTACTGACGGCCTGTGACACCACACGTAATCTCGTCGGGCCACCAAACTTGTACTCGTCACACAATCCGTACCCCCAATCCCAGATTTCGACAAATGACCAAACTGTGGAGGCAGAAATTCTCTACGTGACGGACCGGGCTTCAGATGCCACTGAAGGTGACGTTTTGACCTATGGGGATGAGCGCTCAGACTCTATGGCTGCTGGAATTGCGCGCGTGCGCTTTGGAAACAACCTGTCTTGGGAGGACCTAACAACGCTCGCCAGTTCCACCGGCCCAAAGGCAGGTGTTCCCGTCGAGTTGATTTCTGTCTCAGAAGTGGAGCGGTTTTCACCCACTCCCTTACCGTTCTACATAACGCCAAATGGCCCGGTGCTCGAGGCTAATGAATACAGTTTGTACCGCCAAAGTGCTGACCAGCTTAAGAAACTCGTTCGCGATAGACTTTCGCAAAGTCGGTCTAAGGATATCATTATCTTCGTACATGGCTTCAACAATTCATTCGAGGAAGCTGTTTTTAGTCTGAATGATGTGTGGCATTATTCTGGCCGCATCGGTGTGCCAATTGTGTACTCATGGCCATCTGGTAGTGGTAGTCTCATGGGATATTTCTCGGATCGGGAATCTGGTGAGTTTACAATTCATCATTTGAAAGAGGTCTTTCGCATTTTGGCGGAAGTCGGTGAAATTGAGCGTATTCATGTTATTGCGCACAGCCGGGGCACCGACGTTACAACCTCTGCTTTACGTGAGTTAGTCATAGAAACGCGAGCTGCAGGCCTAGATCCACAGGAAAGATTGAGAATTGATAACCTGATTTTGGCGGCACCCGATCTCGACTACGGTGTTGTTAAACAAAGACTCATCGCCGAGCAGTTTGGTCCGGCCTTTGGCCAAATTACGATCTATATGAATGAAGAAGACAGCGCTTTAGGTCTGTCCCAATGGCTCATGCAAGGCGTTCGGTTTGGGCGATTGACGGAAAGCCAGCAAGGTATTCGAGAGGACCAGATATTTCGAAATGTCGGCAACGTGAGTTTCATAAATGTGAAAGACGTTAGTGGATTTGTTGGCCATAGCTATTTTCGCGAGCACCCGGGAGCACTCAGCGACATCATTGAAGTCATTACGACGAGCAGCCGTCCCGGAAGTTCAGAGCGTCCGTTGACACACATCGGAAGTAACTTCTGGACACTCGACCGCGACTACTTGAGAAGCGACAATCAGCCGAACTAGAGAGTGCATGAACAGTTGTTGAACCGGTTCAGCGTGTTACCTAGATGAGTGATGCATCTGTAATCACCTCTACAAATGTCGGTCCATCTTCTGTAGTTGTGCACCATGCGCTATAGCCGCAAATTGACTGTCAAAGTGTGAAAGACACAAGGTCTTTCCACCCGCTACTACTGATTTCACGCGACCGTCAGCAAGGTCTTCTACATTGGCGACGCAATGCCAAGTCAATTCATATTGCGGCACAAGTAATTCCTCTCGATCTGACGCCCAACATCGGTTAGATGCAGGCTCCCGATCAGAGGTTACGATTCATCATCTTCTTTGAGCGCTAACAGCACCGCATCAACCAATTCATCTGGTACCGGCGGAAGGTCAGCATCTTCCATGGCTGTTATACTCAACTCCATGGACCGACGCAGAGCCGCCAAATACTCTTTGCACTCTCTGCAAAACTTGATGTGTAACTCGAACGCGAGCTTCTTCGAACCCTTGAGATCTCCCTCTAGATAATCATAGATGAAGGTCTCAATCTCTTCACAAGATATCATGTATGGCATCTTGAAGAGCATGCGCTTCATATGTGAGTTGTCCACTCGATTGACCATCAAACTTCCTCCCCGCGCAGCATGGGTTCAAGGATCTTCTTCAACGCCGATCGAGAACGGTGCAGGCGTACCTTTGCCGCAGATTCCGATATAGAGAGGACCTGCGCCGCTTCTGCCGTGGTGTACCCTTCAATATCTCGAAGAATGAGGATAAGGCGATAGTCGTCTGGCAGCGAACTTATCCCACTCTGGACGGCTGAACGTGTTTCCCGCCTCGAAAGCAGCTCCTCTGCCGATAGCAATTCCTGCCAAAGCGGTTCGATACGACAATTGTTTTCGTCAAACTCCGGCATCAATGTATCGATTGAGACCATGTTTTGTCTCTTGCGCTTTCGGATCTTCATCAAGCAATTGTTGACCAGAATTCGGTGCATCCAGGTGTAGAGTCCCGCCTCACCGCGAAAATCAGAGATCTTCCGATAAACTTGCAAAAAGCACTCCTGAACACATTCATGAGCGTCTTCACGGCAACCCAACATCTGCTCAGCTTTGCGCATCAGGCGTGCACTATAGTTAGCGATAAGGTGCCGAAATGCACCTTCATCCCCCACTTTCAGTGCTTCGACAATCTCTTTCTCGTCCAAATTCAAGCGTCTCGCCCAATCGAAATCAGCATGAACAAGACAGTATTCAAAAGGATTTTCTTTGGCAAACGCCGAATTCGCTTCCATCCAGATCATCATCTGTAACTTCTGAGGTTCGACCTGCATCCAACTCATATCGCGGCCCTCTCGAGGGCCCGAACGGTTCCATTTGGACGCGGGGAATGAAGTCATGGATCTGATTCAAAGCAGTTTTGTTGTCTCGGCGATGCAACTACTGTCGGTCTTGTTCATTTTCGCTGTTGGATTCGGAGCTCTGACGATCATCGTGATGTTCATTCTCGATGTGAGCCAGACGCGCGACGCAGTTCGTAAGAATTATCCAGTATTCGGTAGATTTCGATATTTGTTCTCAAAACTGGGAGAGTTTTTCCGACAGTACTTTTTTGCCATGGACCGTGAGGAAATGCCGTTCAATCGAGCTGAGCGCGAATGGGCCTACAGAGCAGCTAAGAACGATGATAATACAGTCGCCTTTGGTTCAACCAAGAGTTTGGCACCCACCGGCACTGTAATCTTTGTAAATTGTCCTTTCCCCACACTGGAAGTAGACGCAGTCGATGTTCAACCGGTTGAAATTGGGCCGTACAGCAAGAACCCCTACAATGCGCCTTCTTTCTTCAACATTTCCGGAATGAGTTACGGAGCATTGTCGACACCAGCGGTGAGGGCACTGTCAAATGGCGCTCGCAAAGCTGGTTGCTGGATGAACACAGGTGAAGGTGGATTGTCACCATACCATCTTGAAGGTGGTTGCGACATTGTCTTCCAAATCGGCACCGCAAAGTATGGTGTGCGCGATGATCATGGCCAGTTGTCTGATCAGAAACTTCGTGAAGTTGCAGCACACAAGCAGATCAAGATGTTTGAGCTAAAAATGAGCCAAGGAGCAAAACCTGGAAAGGGTGGAATTCTTCCGGGCATCAAGGTGACACGAACCATTTCCAAGATCCGGGGCATACCAAAAGGCATTGACTCCATTTCACCAAACCGTCACCCGGAAATCGACAGCGTCGCGGACTTACTCGACATGATCGAGCGGGTGCGCGAAGTCACCGGCAAGCCCGTTGGCTTTAAGACCGTCATTGGTTCCTTTGACTGGATTGCGACACTGTGCGAGGAAGTCCATAGGCGAGGGTTGGAATCTGCGCCGGACTTCATAACGATTGATAGCGGTGACGGCGGGACCGGCGCGGCTCCGATGCCGCTCATGGACAATGTTGGGTTGGTCATCAAAGAGTCACTGCCACTCATTTCGGACATCCTTCACACATATGGATTGCGAGATAGGGTCAGATTGATAGCCTCCGGGAAGCTAGTGACACCTGCCGAAGTCGGGTGGGCGATAGCGGCTGGTGCAGATTTCGTTACATCGGCTCGCGGTTTCATGTTCGCATTGGGATGCATTCAGGCTCTGAAGTGCAACAAAAACACGTGTCCAACAGGCATTACGACACACGACAAACGGCTACAACGAGGTCTCGACCCAACCCAGAAATCCACAAGGGTCGCAAGCTACCACCGCAATATGATCCGTGAAGTTCAAACTATATCTCATTCGTGCGGTGTCAGCCGTCCCCGACTCATGGGACGCAAGCACGTGAGGATTATTCAGGAAAATGGGAAATCCATTTCAATGCATGAACTCTATCCACGCCCTGATATTGCACCGGTCTTGGACTGATCGGGTGAAACGCGAATGTCGACTAACAGATCGGGCGAAGAATCAAAGTCAGTCAGAGAGCAAAACGTCGAACAATCAACAGGCTGACATCAAGAAGAGAGGAACAAGAAATGTCTTTTGATAGATCTCGTCTTATCAAGGGGATCGTTGCCGGGTTTGCCGCGACGGTCGTTTTGACACTCATCATGATGATGAAGAATCTGATGGGGGTTATGCCCGAGCTCGATCCAGTCCATATGCTGGCTGACATGATTGCGCAGAACATGAACATGAAGCCCAATTTGGCGATCGGGTGGGTGATGCATTTCATGATCGGTTCAGTTGCCTGGGGCGGCGCGTTTGCGGTCTTGAATGACAAGCTTCCCGGCAACACTCAAGTCAAGAGAGGCATCGTTCTTGGCATTGTTGCTTGGGGCGCGATGATGTTAGCTCCCATGCCGATGAGTGGGGCAGGTCTGTTTGGCCTAAAGTTGGGGCTGATGGCGCCAGTGATGACATTCATGCTGCACATTGTCTTCGGATTTGTACTTGGCAGTACATATTCTAAGCTCATAGCACCCGACGATTCCTAAACGGGAGGGTCAAGGAGGCCGCGGCTGGGTGCATATGAGAAGCCAATTGAGTGCAGGGAGTTTCGTGCTCAAATTCCTGCCTATTTCGGGTTTGATCTCCGATCGATACTTGGAACCTCCGACTGCAACTTCCAAAACAAGGCGCGCTGTTAGTCCGCTTTGGGTCAGAAGCTGACGAATTCGCAAAGTTCCAGACAAGCCGCTATTAGCCAAGAGCTGACTTTAGCTTCTTGCGCGGGAGATCTACCTGTAAAGCCCCCATCTTATGTACCACTTTCTAATAGAGTTTCTGGCACCGGTGGCCGCATGTTCAGGGCTTGATGAGGGCGGATATGATTGTACTGTTTCAGCCAGGTTTCGATCACGACCTGAGCCTGTTTGATTGATGTGAACCATTCGGCATTGAGAACTTCCCTGCGCAGGGTTCCGTTGAAGCGTTCGTTGTAACCGTTCTCCCAGGGAGAGCCGGGATAGATGCGGATTGGCTTGACCCCGACCTTGGTGAGCCAGGTCTGGAAGTTTGCCGCAATAAACTCAGGACCGTTATCTGATCTGATGAACTCTGGCCGCCCATGCTTCAGGAAGAGAGGGTAAAGCGCCTCCAGAACTTCTGCATTGCCCATTCGAGGCTTTACTGCAACGCACAGGGCCTCACGGGTGTACTCGTCCAGCACGGTGAGCATCTTGAACGACCTGTCATTGGTCATTTTGTCATGGACGAAGTCGATGCTCCAGATATGGTTCTGATACTTCGGGCGGAGACGGATGATCGAACTATCCTTGTGATAAAGCCGCTTGCGTTTCTTGTGTCGCTGAGGCATCTGGAGACCTTCTTCTCTCCAAAGCCTTTCTACCTTCTTGTGATTGACCTTCCAGCCTTCAACGCGAAGCAGTGCGGCAATCTTCCTGTAGCCATAACGACCGTACTGCTTTGCCAGTCGGATCAATGCCAGCCGCAGGCTGTCATCATCTTCCGCTGTTGCCTCATAACGCTGTGTGGACCGTGCCACGCCGATCGTTCTGCACGTCCGCCGCTCGGATGATCCGAACTTCTGACGCACCTGGATTACAGCCTGACGCAGATCGGCAATCGTCAGACCTTCGGCTTTAGGTAATCAAGACTTTCCCTCAGGATCAACTTGTCCAACTCAAGGTCAGCAACAATCCGCTTCAACCGGCTGTTCTCTTTCTCAAGGCCCTTCAGCTCCTGAAGCTGGGATTTGCCCATGCCGCCGTACTTCTTGCGCCAGTTATAATATGTTGCATCGCTAACACCTGCCGATCGACAGGCCGTCGCGACACTGCTGCCCGAGGCCAAACCGAGCTCAATCTGGCGCAGCAAATTCAACACATCCTCATCCGAATATCGCTTTCTTGCCATCTCAAAACCTCCACAGGTTCGTAGAATACTACAAAATTCGTGGAGCAGTTATAGGGGGGCAGGACAGGTGACATCGCCTTTCGAAACCGCGGCGTCCAGTTTCTCGAATACTTTTTGTTTGACGCTATCGTCGGTTTTCCCAACATTATCATTAGTCATTGCTCCTCCCAGATGACGCCAACAGCGACAGATAGCCGGTGTTCAGATGTATGCGTCATCGTTGCTTTCATTGTAGTCAGCGCCAAGTTCTCCGCAAAGTGGCATTTCTGCCACCTATTGCGACCCAAAGGAAAGTAGTTCGTATGGTGCTACTCAGTATACAGAGAACTACTGTGGCGCGGGTTTCTCAAAATCAGTTCGTCCAATTTGTGATGGCAATTGGAGATGTATTTCAATCCTTCACTATTGCTCGGATCGACCGCACAGGCTGCAATGTTGGTAGTAATATCATGAGTACTATAGATCTCGTTTAGAGAGAGAAATGCTACCTATGAGTCGTAGTTTGGAATAGTTATAATCGTTTGTCGGGAAAAACCATTGACTCAGATTGTATCGAGTGACAGTCTCACGCAACTAACAAGAGCAGATATGTGTGGTTGAACGTGAAATGTACGGACAAAATCACCACCCTTGAAATCTGAGTTTCAGTAACAGCGTACCAGGTGGGGTCTGAGGGACTTTCTGTCTCTTGAGCCTAATACCAAACATCATTTGTGGGACCGTTGGCGCTTTTGAACAGGCGTTTCAGCGAGCGGATGGACTCGGTCTTTTGTCCGGTGTGAACGAGAGGTAGGACGATGCTGAGAGAAAGAGCGATCTTATCAAACTGTTTTGGAATCGGTAGTCGTTCTTCGTGCCTGTTGGGGCGGTTGTCCAGTCGGCTATCACGCCAGTCAACTTTCCTTGTTTGCTTTTGTTTTCTGGGTTTTACGACCGGCGCGTATTCGCAAGAAACCTATCAGTACGATACGCTGGGTCGTTTGACAAAAGTCACCTATCCAGACGGATCGACGGTTGACTACACCTATGACCCGGCGGGAAATAGGGTTTCAAAAGTTACGGCGGGGGTTGCCGGTCCAAACTTTGTGGTCGACGATCAGGCGCTTCTAGAAGGTGCGCCGCTTTTATTTACCGTGACGCGGAACGGGGACACGGTGCAAGCTGTAACAGTCGACTTTGCAACCGCCGACGATACTGCGCTTGCGGGCAGCGACTATACATCAACATCGGGAACGCTGAGCTTTGGGTCAGGTGAATCGATAAAGACTGTTTCTGTTGCGGTTGCTCCGGAAACTACAATCGAGAGCGATGAAACTTTCTTCCTAGACCTGAGCAACCCTACGGGCGGTGCAACAATTGCTGATGCTCAAGGTATTGGCACGATTCTGGATGACGACTTCGTTAACACCGCTCCAAACGCAAGCGCAGATGTGGCCGCGATGGATGAGGACCTAAGTCACACGTTTGACCCTCGCGTAAATGACAACGATGCAGACGGGCATACACTCACGGTAACAAGTGTGACATCTCCGACTAACGGGTCTGCGTCATATACAGCAACATCTGTCACCTACACTCCGACGACGGGATGGAGTGGTTCGGACTCTTTCGATTATACAATCGATGACGGAAATGGCGGAACATCTACAGCAACCGTTTCCGTGACCGTCCAAGCGGTAGCGCCTCCAGCAACGGCACGCAATGTTGCGGGCGCAATTCAATCTCCTTATACGGAAGGATCTGCTGAGCTCGCGGGCAAGGTTTACTACTACACCTACGACAGTTCTAATATGACGGTTCATCTGTCTGTTGACGGCGGGCATTGCGACACAGGCGGCTTCAAGGAGGATTACTATTCCTTTACGGGCAATGGATGCGAGTATGTGTATGCGCCACCATCTGGTTCTGGCGGAGCCAATACGGTTCCAAATGCATATGACGATTCAATCAGTCTTGTTGAAAATACGAACTACACCTTCACACCGCTTGGAAATGATGTAGATGGCGACGGTGACACACTCACGATCTCGTCAAAGACTAACGGAGCAAATGGTACCGCTTCAATCGTTGGTGGGACCTCGCTGACCTACACAAGTACAGGCGGACAAGGCGCCGATTCCTTTACCTATTCTATAAGTGATGGAAATGGAGGCACCGACACGGCCACAGTCAATGTTACCATTCTGCCCCCCAATGCTGCTCCGACGGCAGTTGATGATACGTCAGGCGTTGACGAAGATTCGAGTTCAACGTTCGATCCCATGGTCAATGACAGTGATGTAGAAAGCGATCCCTTCAGTATCACAGGCGTGACCCAAGGTAGTAGTGGCACCGTTGCCTATACAGCGACTGACGTCACCTATACTCCAAACGCGGATTTTTCTGGAACCGATACGTTCACCTACACGATCGATGACACGGTCGGAGGACCTGCGACCGCAACCGTCACCATGACCGTCAATCCACTAAATGACGCACCGATTGCATTCGACGATTCTGAGACAGCAACTCAAGACACGGCCCATTCGTTCGACCCAAGAGGGAACGACACAGATGTTGATGGTGATGTTCTTTCAGTGACTGGTGTGACCCAGGGGACGAGTGGCGCGGTTGCATTCACAGCCAACGACGTGACCTACACGGCGAACACCGGATTTACCGGTTCCGATAGTTTCACTTACACGATTGGTGACGGCAACGGTGGAACGGACACTGCGACAGTGTCAATGACCGTCAATTTTGTGAATACACCTCCGGTTGCAACAGATGATACAATGAATCTGCCGGAAGATACGCCAACGACTCAGGATCCAAGGGTCAATGATAACGATGCGAATGGCCACGCCCTCACCATTACCGGTGTATCCCAGGGCACAAACGGATCGGTCACGTTTACTGGGACAAATTTAAGTTACACACCCGACATCAATTGGAATGGCTCGGACAGTTTCACGTATACAATTGATGACGGCAATGGCGGCGCAGATTCCGGAACCGTCTCAGTGAATGTGAGTGCGGTCAATGACAATCCCACCGCTCTCAATGATACTCAAAGTACAGATCAAAACTCCGCGAAAACGTTCAATCCGCGTAACAATGATACCGATGTCGATGGAGATCCCTTGACGGTAACCGCCGTTACGCAAGGGTCAAATGGATCGGCCACGTTTACGGCGTCAAATGTGACCTATACCCCCAATGCTGGATTTACGGGAAGTGACAGCTTCACCTACACAATCTCGGACGGAAATGGTGGATCTGACACGGCGACTGTCAACATGACCGTCAATGCATCGGCTCCAAATACGCCACCGGTTGCCAACAACGACTCAATTGTCGTGTTTGATGGCGGTCAAAGAACTTTCAATCCACGGGCAAACGACTCGGACGCCGACGGAGATCCATTGACAATCACCGGGAAGACCAATGGTTCTCTTGGAACCGTTCAGATCAAGAATGGTGGCACTAGACTCAAATACACCCACACCGGTGTGCCGGGAACAGACACCTTCACATACACGATTTCAGACGGCAATGGTGGTACGGATACCGCAACTGTAACCGTCACGATTCTTCCCGGACTGTGACGATTGGAAAGGTCGATACGATATGAGGCACGACATGAGAAATGCAAATACCATTGATTCGAACAATTTTTGGAGATCGCTTTGTGTGGCGTCGCTGACTCTGGTTGGCATTGCCGCCGTCACTTCGGTTGCTATGGCTCAACCGGGTCCGGAGTCTCAGCTCGTGCTTCTGCAATGTAAAGATGGTGACGAGGTTCTCTTGGAGGCTAGCGAACCAGATGTTTCTTTGTTCGAGGCCGAGACCTATGGCTTTGAATTGCAAGACGCAACAACTGATCCGGTCACAGGATACACGACATATGTATTTGCGCCGGGCCCAGTTATTTGCGTGACCCGGCCAGCTCCTCAATAGCCCAATGGGACTGCTGAGAACGAGCAACAGGGTAGGCAGTCTGTAAACACAACGGAGGAAAGCGGATCAATGATTAGAAAGAACTGTATTCTAAGATTGGCAGGCATCACTTTGCTTGGCTTGGGAATCACCACTACTGCGTCAGCTCAGGATGCAGTTTTGGACGAGGTCCGACTGCTGTGCCATCTCGACGGACAGATAATTTTTCAATCAAGTGAATCAGACATCGCTGGATTTGATGCCGATGGCCGCGGCTACACGCTCTATGGCACCAATGACGACATCGAGGCGGGGGTCACCTACTACACCTATACACCTGGCCCGGTCATATGTGTTAGCAGCGCAAATCCGATCAACTGATGATCTGCAGGGTTGGTGGTCATTTACCGCTAGTAGATCAACGCATTTCACAGAGGGCAATTCGAATGAGAGTGTTAGGGAATTCTTTTCAAAGGCTGTTGGCGTGGGTCGTAGTTTCCGCCTTCTTTCCACTATTGTTCACAGGGATTGCCGCGCAGGCACAATCCGCTACGCAGATGCCAGCAGTGCGTATGGAGTCAGCGCCCCTAGTATCTCCTGCGAATGCATGGGCTTATTACCAAAGCGAGGGTCTAACATCCACTGTACCAACTGAAAGCCGTCATGAGCGGCTGAAGGAGCTTGCCCGGTCTCTGAGCTATGATCCGGACATCATCTATGAGCATGTTCGAAATCACATCGAATTTGAGCCCATGTTTGGGCTACTGAAGGGCGCCAGAGGCGCACACTACGACCGATACGGTACAGCATTTGATCAAGCGCATCTTATGATCGAACTTCTGAGAGAAGCCGATGATGTCGAAGGAACGACCTTCAATCCAAGATTTGTCTTCGGCACGATCACGATTACCGGCAAAGAGTTGGGGGACTGGCTGGCGATCACTGACACTGGCGGGACGGAAGATCCGGCCGATGATGTAACCAATCTTACATACGCTCAAGCCGTTCTCGCAGATGGCGGCATTCCCGCGACGTTGACAGGCGGAACAAGTGTGACGTCTGCAGAGGTGATGCATGTTTGGGTGCGTGTTAATATCGGCGGCGCTGACTACGACTTTGATCCCGGTTTCAAGCCACATCAGATCATAAGTGGAATTGATCTTGGCGCATCAATGGGATTCGACTTGACCGCCTATAGATCCTCGGCCCTTGCTGGTTCCTCGTCCGGCTCAAACTACGTGAAAGACATCAATGCGGGGAGCATTGACACTCAGATGACCAATCTGAGTATGGCTCTCTACAGCGACTTGAAAGTGAACCACAACGACGCCTCACTGGACGAGATCATTGGTGGCGCAGAGATCATCCATGACTTCTCACAGCATCGCCACTCTTCATTACCTCATCAATCGACTGTATACGCAGTTTGGTCGACCCACGTGCCCGACAGTTTGCGGACAGAGTTTGCAATTCAAGGTATTGGGTTTGAACAAAGGTTTTTTGTAGACAACTCATTCGACAAGGTCATTCAGTTAACGACTGGAGCAGCCGACCCAACAACAAACCAAGTCGGAGTGAATGTCTGGTATGGCGAGCCTTATTCATTCTTGAATGCCCTTAACCCTTATGCCACTGGTTCTACGACGGCAGGGTTTGGGTTGAATGGATTTATTGATCTCCATGCGGATCATCCTTACGCGGCACACAACGGAACATACCAAGATCAAACGGTTACAAAGTTTTTTGTTCACAAGTACAATGTGCTGAGGTCATGGGGGCGAACGGGGAGCGCATTAAGAGATCAATTGGAAATGCAAGCTATGATGGCTTGGGAAGTTATTCCGCACATCATTTGGGGAAATGAAAGACAATCGGCATTCTACGGCGTTGCATCACAACACAAAGTCATGTTCGAGTATTCGTCGGCGATGCATATTGCGGCCCAGGTCTTGGGATCTCGTGTGCAACACCATCACTCATTGGGTGTTTCTACACTGGACATAGAGAGCTCGATATCTGGCAATTCAGCTAGTGGTTCACTGACGGATCGAAAAGCACTCCCACTGACACTTGGATCTCTCCTGAAGCAGGTTGAGAAGCCGCATTTAGATCACAAGAGAGTATGGACGCCAACCAACGGAACCGGTGAATTTGGGTCTGCCAATACAGCAGCCTCAAACAAATTCTTCCATGTTTCGACTGCAAGTGAATTTGCTGCGATACAGTTGAGTCTCACTGGCTATGTCGGTAGCGGAGTGTATAGCGCGATTCAAGATTACATTGATGAAGGGTACACAGTCGTTATTCCACAAACCAGCAGCAGCTCGACAATCTTTGCGTTCAACGAGGCTTCGGAGGATGTCGCGATTGTACAGGTTCTGGGTTTTTTCTGGGGGCCAGACGGTTATCGAATAACGAAAGGTGTTGGCGGAGGAGGGACCACGCCCGATGAGATACTAAAGCGAATCACCATTGACACTTCGTACAGCGTTGCGGCGGCAGAAGAAACGGTCGGCCAACTCAATATTGGGCTTCGATCTGGCGATATTCAGATAGTACAGCCTCCCCGTATCACAATCGGGGAGGGCGGTTACCCGTACAGTCTCTCACTCCAGTATATTTACGATTCACAAAAAGTCTTACCCCCAGGTTCGACCCCACTACCCGATCATGACACATATGTTGATACAGAGCCGTGGACCAGTGGTTGGGTGCACAATTGGCGCGGACGCGCGAATCTGATTACAAGCGCAGATCCAATATTTGGTGGGACGCAGGTAGCTGATGCGGTTGGATTGATTGCTGGCGTCTTTGTAGCCAATGAGCTCAACAAATCCGCCCCGAGCGTTGATGATTTGATGACGGCCATTCTTACGATGGAGTGGTGGGAGCGGTCCCTAGCTTACAACGCGTGGTCGATCGAACGAAATGGTACAACAATGCTATTTTCTCGATTGCCTGATGGAAGCTTCAACTCGCCGAAAGGAACTAATGCGACGCTGACCCAGTTTGGGCCCGGATGGCAAAACTGTTTCTGGACAGATCCAACAGGCGATCATGGAAAGAGCGTTTTGATCGGAACGTCGGTACAAGTTGTTTACGATGACGGCGCCCGGGATACATTCGACAATGTCAGGGAAAACCCGTTCAACCACGGTTGCTACAATTGGTATCCCTACCTGACCAAGACAGAACATCCGAATGGAGTGACTGTAGACGTCGAGTACCACAATACAGGGGAGTATGATCGAATTGTGAGTACTCTTGGGCACTCACTCACATTTCATTATCATCGCAGCGGGAGCGATTGCACACCCGATTGGTATGACGAATTGTGGAATGGTGACTGCAAATGGAACAATAGAATCACTGATTCGTCCGGCCGGACATTGGACTCTTCAGGTCCGCCGACGATCACTGACGGACAGGGCAATACGATGAATCTGCCCCTGTCAACGGCATCTGGAGTGCTAGACCTACCCATGGCGGGCTGGAGGATTGGGAAATTCTTTTTGCCGTCAACCCCACCAAACGTAGGCGAAACCAATGCATTTCTTGAGCTTGAGTATGACGACTTTGGTCGTGTACGAGCGCTTTTGGATGCGGAAAAGAATCGAACTGAGTTTCGGCTTTCAGGCTATAGGGCCGATGTAGTTGATCCGACCGGGAGTATTTCCAGCACTTACTTTAATGAAAGAGGATTTCCAATTAGATTTACCGACCCATTGGGTCGAACCATGACTGCAATATACGATGGTGTTGGCCGAGTCGTTGAAGGAATACTTCCAAGAGGCAACAAAGTTATTGTGAAGTATGATGATTGGGGGAATACAACAAGCGTAAAGCAACTGTCTGTGGACGGCGTAGATTCAATTGAGTTCAAATCCCATTTTTCCCCTGTTAATTCGTTGTATGGTGTTGTGTACAACAAGCCTGCGTGGATCGAAAATGGAAGAAATTCGAGAACCGACTACACTTATTTTTCAGGAAGCGGATATCTTCAGCACGTCGATCTTCCAGCTATTGACACCGATGGAGACAGTGTTCCTGATACGAGGCCTAGAACTAGCATAACTTACAATGCTTGGGGGCAAATACTGACCGAAGTCAATCCTGAGGGAGCGGTCAAAAAGAATTATTATGATTTGGTGAGTGGGTTCCTTGTTCAGACCGTTGGAGATTTTGGCGGCCTCAATCTGACGACATCGTTTTTACACGATTCCAATGGTCGCGGTGACGTAGTTTCAACTACAGATCCAAGAGGTTTTGTCACAAACCACTCCTATGACTTGTTACGCCGGGTTACGACTGTTGAGCCACCAATCGGTGCAAATTCGTCAACCAACTATGATGCCGATGGATACTTGAGTGCTGAATCTAAGGTGCGGAAATCTAATGGCGTAGTCTTGCAGTCTACAACATACGCCTACAATGCAAGGAAGTTGACACATTTGATAATCGACCCAGCAGGAAACACGACAGAATTGCTGTATGACAAGGCAGGTCGATTGGATCTGTTGATCGATATGGAGGGTCGGGCCACCAAGACCGTCTACGATCCTTCGGGGCAAGTGGTGAAGGTTATCAAAGCCTGGCGGCATCTGTTTGCATCTGGATCCGTTGACATATTAGACTGCAATCCGTCAGTTGTAGTAGCGGTTCATCCTGGATCATTGCAACAGTGCTATGTACAAAACGGTTACGATGAGAATGGGAACAAAGTCTTCACGTCAGATGCGAATGGCAACACGACGACATTCAATATTGACGAATTTGATCGTTTAGTGAAGATCACCTATCCAGATTCAACGTTTGAACAGCTGACTCTTGACCAAGAGGGAAATACCACGAGAGTGAGTCACAGAAATGGGCTGGTCGTTGACTACACGTTCGATGCTCACAATCGTAAGGTGAGCAAATTGAGCGACAAAAGCCTCCAGTATGGATACGACCTAATGGGAAGGCAAACGAATGTAATAGACAGCCAAGGGTTTTCGATATCATTCACCTATGACCGGGTTGGAAGGAAAACCTCAAGCACTCGCCATGATGGTAAGGTTGTAAATTCCGAGTATGATGCCAACGGCAATCGGATCAAAATCGTACATGCGGATGGCTTCTATGTGACTTATGCCTATGATGCTCTCAATAGGGTGCAGGATATTTACAATCAGGGAAACGCAAGTCCAATTGCGAGTTACGTTTATGACGAGTTATCCCGTCAAACAAATCTGACATACCGAAATGGCGCCAGGATCGATTCGAGCTATGAGGTCGACAACGACCTAGCGAGTTTGACAAATACGTTCGCACAATCCTATGTGTCTCAATCAATGGCCTTCAACAATTTACACCAGATGATATCCCGAGCCACTACAGGAAATCTTCAATTTGAATGGCACAGTGCTACAAACTCCACGGATACATATGCTGCCAACTCTCTCAATCAATATACATCGGTTTCTGGTGCCGCGATTACTTATGACAGCAATGGAAACTTGGTTTCAGATGGGGTAAACAGTTACTCATATGATAGGGAAAACAGGCTCGTCGCCGCGGCAACACCATTGGCAAATGTAACTTATGAGTACGATCCAATCGGGCGACGAATAAGCAAATCCGTAGAAGGTGCGTTAACTGTATATCTCCATGATGGTGACGAGGAAATAGGTGAATATGATGATATGGGTAACCTCTTGAGGCGTTACATCTATGGGCCAAGTGAGGACGAGCGAGTTGCGATGATTGATACACACGGTGACACACTCTACTACCAACTAGATCAGTTGGGTTCGACAATTGCATTAACGGATGAAAGCGGGATTGTTGTAGAGGACTACAGCTATGACGAATTTGGAGTATCGAAGTCCACAGTTGGTCAACCATTCCGATTTACTGGCCAGCGACTGGATGAAGAGACCGGTCTGTACTATTATCGCTCTCGATTCTATTCACCAGCGCTGGGTCGTTTTCTGCAAGTTGACCCGGTCGGGTATCAAGACCAAACGAACCTGTACGCCTACGTCGGAAATGATCCTATTAATAGGATCGATCCATCAGGTGCGGTGGGTATGCCGGCCAATGGGCATTTTGACATTTGCAAGGGCGCTCGAAGTTGTACAATTATCCCTGGCGATGCGAAAATTAGTCTTGCAGCGCGCCTTAGGATTGGAATCAAAATTGAGATTCCCAATGCAACGAGTGCGGATGAAGCAGTCGAGATTGTTAGGGACTGGCTAATGAATTTCCTCAAGGTCAAACCGGGTTACGCCAAATATGAGTTTGGTGGTGTTGTCATCAAGACCGAAAATGGCATGATTGCAACGATTCGAACCGACAGGGATGGTAGTTTTGTTAGGGCGACCTTGGGTTATCGAAATGGTCCGACTAACTGGCGTGAAGGCTTCACCCGGCTGAAGCCAGGCGTTATTGCGGTCTGGCATTCGCACACTGACGCCTCTCAATTTTCGGGACAGGAGACACTTGGGCCAGGTGAGGTGACCCTGTCCAACAGAAGAACCCCCAATGATGCAATCGTTGATTATTCCTACGGAAGAGAAAGATTGTATTTGATCAACTCAGAAGGCGGGATATTCAAATTTTCTAGGAATGACGCTCCTTCTTACTATACGCCTAAACAGCTTTATAACATGAGGAAGACGGTTTCATGGGCCGGTGAAGTAACAGAGGTGAAATGACGATGGAGAACAAATTTGCCACAGGCATGGCCTTCCGCGACGAAAATATGAGAGTTTTGTACATTGCAAGAAAAAGCACGCGTGTATTGATACAACTTGGAAGCGTCGTTTGCAGGGTAGCCCTAATACTTGGGGCCGTGTTCGTCCTAACTGCATGCTCTGAGACAGATGGGGTAAAAAGCGCGGGTTCGAGCACCGGTCAGGGAACCTCACGGGATGATTGGCTGAAAGAACTTCAGAATAGGTGTCCTCAGGCAGAGCGCGCGATCTCCAGACACGAAGGTGTTGTTGAAATTGATGACATCGTTCTTCCAGTTGAAGATCCTGGCCTTCCGCGTTCTGAGTTTTTGATGCGTGTCAAAATGGTACCTATTGAACATGCACCTATCACAATCCGATTTCGAAAGCTTGCAAGCGGAGAGCTTGTATTGGAGGGAGTCAGGTGGAAGTTACCTGATTCGAATTCCAATCTGCCTTGCGATATTGACAAAGAAGTGAAGATGGAGATTGACCCAAGTGCCGTTGGGATCCTGGGGAGTGAGTTTGAAGAAAGACTGATTTCCCATTTGCAATCTTCAAGAGAGGAAGTGCCGATCCCAATCTCTGAACCAAGGGACCGCTGGTATTGGGATGTAGAAATTGATGAGCGAAAAGAGAGTTTTATAGATTGGGCTCCTGCAGATCCACTACTGGAGGAGTATTGGGAGTGGCTCGTTCAAACCAGCGGTTTGGGGAGTTAGATGGAAGAAATTTCCGCGAACATAATATTGCGCTGAAGTCACAGATTGTTCGTTTCGTTTGCAGCGATTGCTGCACGAGTGCTGTCCATACCAAAAACCCTGTCCGGTGCAGAAACCCTTGAGTTTTGAATTTTTGCCTTTTGCGAAACTGAGAGGTTGCTTATCGCTCAGAATGTTCGGCCGAAGAATCCGGCGCGGGATCCTGGCTCGACGGTTTAGCGTGATCAATGAAGAAGTTTCCCTGTTCCCTCAATTTGCTTCCCTGTTAGGTCAAGAAGTTTCCCTGATCTTCTGAGTAGGGAAACTGCGTGCAATCCTTTGATTTCGCTGCGGGTTTCAGGACGGGATTTGTTAGTCTGGTCCGAATTACCGAGATTTCCCTGTTCTTTCCCTGTTTATCAGGGAAGTCGGGTGGAGCATGGTTCGCAGAAGACTGCACACGCCACCACGCAGTCTAAAGTTTCGGCATGTGGTTTCGCAGCCGAATGGAAGATCCCGAACAATCAAAGACTTGTGGGCTGGTGGGGCGGTGCGTCCTGGCCGGGAGAAGGGCGTTGTGGCGAGAATTGCCGAGATCGGATCAGTTTTCTCTGCGGCCGATTTTTGACGGCCAGATTGTGGGGATTGTCGTTCAATTTTCGGAAGGGGGTAAGGCCGGAAGTGTTCGTTACCGTGGGTCGAATCCGAGAAGAACTCGTTGATCCGTGTCCCTCCTAAAAACCCGATTCGGGAGAGGGTAGGTGGAATCATGCCATGATCAGCGGCATGATGGAGATGTGGAAAATCCTGTTGGGCTTTTTTGTGGGGCTGTTCAAGTCAAAGGTCCGGCTGGAGGCTGAGAATGCGTATCTGCGGCATCAACTTAATGTATTGAGGCGAAAGGTGCCCCATCGAATAGTAATGGGTAATTGGGATCGCATGGCATTTGTCTGGTTCTATCGCCGGTTTCCATTTCTCATTGATGCGACAAGAATTGTGGCACCTGCGACAGTCATTAGATGGCATCGGCAGGGGTTTAAAGCCTATTGGCGGAGGAAGTCCCGCAACCCTGGTGGTAGGCCGAGAATAAACAAAGATCTACGGGATTTGATCCATCAGATGTGCGGCCAATCCCTTGTGGGGAGTGCCACGGATACATGGCGAGCTTCTCAAGCTCGGGATTGAGGTTTCGGAAGCGACTGTTTCGAACTATATGGTGAGAGGTCTTCGTCCGGGTTCTCAGAGTTGGAAGTCTTTCTTGAAGAACCATGCGGACGGGATCGCTTCGCTTGATCTTCTGACTGTACCGACGATCGGGTTTAAGATCCTCTATTGCCTTCTTATCCTTGATCACAGGCGCAGGCGAATTATTCATTTCGCTGTCACCTTCAACCCAACCTCGGTTTGGTTGGCTGGGCAGATCACGGAAGCATTTCCTTGGGACGAAGCTCCGCAATATTTGATCCGGGACAATGACCGAGCTTTTGGTCACGTCTTTCAGAAGAGGCTTCGCTCAATGGGGATTCGGGACCGATCCACATCACCGTGTTCTCCATGGCAGAACGGACATGTAGAAAGAGTGATTGGCTCGATACGGCGGGAATGCATCGATCACGTTGTTGTTTTCAATGCAGTTCATCTTCGCCGGATCATGCGAAGCTACGTCGATTATTACAACTATTCCCGTACACACCTTTCTTTGAGCAAGGATGCTCCCAAAAGTCGTCCGATTCAGAAGGTTGGCACCATCGATCGCATCCCGAAGGTCGGAGGGTTGCATCATCACTACTGTAGAATCTAGTTATTGGGAGGGACACCCCTCCTGCTTTAATCTTCAGAGATTTCGAAGTCCTGGCCTGTAAACCAGGTCTTGATTTTCTGCAGGCGGCGTGCCTCGTATGTTTTCAGATCGAGTTTGTTCTGGCTGCCATTGATGATGTCAATTTTTGTCTCGCCCATATTGTGGTAGGTCAGAAGGTGAAGTCGGTTTTGCTTCAGCTCTCGCAAGAACGCGGCGACGTCCTGCAGGTTACCCTGATCATCCGTATAACCCTCAACCAGCGGAACACGAAACTCCACAGGCAATCCGGCCTCAACGAGGCATCGGGCATTGGTCAGTATCTGGCGATTGTCGTGCCCGGTGGCTTGTCGGTGCCGCTCGGCGTCAATCATCTTCAGATCGAAGTAGACAAGGTCCAGTTTTTTCAGGATCGGAAGCCAGCGCTCATGGGAATACGTGCCGCAGGTTTCCATTGTTGTGTGAATATTTTCACCGGTGCACAGGTCAACAACCTGATTGATGAATTTGGGATAAAGAGTTGGCTCGCCGCCTGAGAAAGTTACACCGCCGCCGCTGCTCTTATAATAAGGCAGGTCGGCGAGCAGGACCTCAAACAGGTGTTCGGGTGTCATCTGTTCACCGATGGGCCGAAGAGCGCCGTGAGGGCAGGCTTCGACACAGGCCAGACAGTAATTACATTGTGCATGGTCAACACGAAATCCCTCGCGTCTTATGGCACCCTGCGGGCATGCTTTGAGGCAGTCAAAGGACTTGTTGCATCGATCTGCATAGAAAGCGATGAGGGGTTTGACATCCTGTGATTCCGGATTTTGGCACCAGGCGCAATGGAGATTGCACCCTTTGAAGAACACCAGGGTTCTGATCCCCGGTCCGTCATGAATGGAAAATCTTTGAATTTCGAAAATGGGTGCGCTGAGACCTAAACTCATTGATCATCCAGCGGCCTGGCGAGTTCGGGCGATGATCTCATCTTGCATTTCCGGTGTGAGGTCAACGAAATAGGCGCTATATCCCGACACGCGCACCAGGAGATTTCGATGCTTTTCCGGTGTTTGCCTGGCGGCTAGCAAAACGTCCGGATCTAGAACATTAATCTGAACCTGCATGCCGCCTTGGGCAAAATACCCTCTGGTGAGACCGCCTAGCAGGAGCGCGCCTTTTTTTCCCTTCACAGTATTTGCATCGAACTTCAGATTGAGATTGACCCCGTTGGCAAGTCTCGACTGATCCAGTCCGGCGGCCGAATTAAGCGACGCCGTTGGCCCGAGGCAATCACTGCCATCCGTCGGGGCAATACCGTCGGCCAGAGGCTCGCCCCTGGACCGGCCCGATGGAAGCGCTCCCATCTGTTTTCCCATGGTCTGATGACAAGTCATGGAATAGGCACCAGGTATCCAGGGGCCGCCGCGTGTATTGACTTGTTCGGATATGACCTTGTCGAACAGCGTGACCATCCGGTGTGTGTATTGATCGACGCGGGGCTTGTCGTTGCCGAACTTGGCGGCGGCCGTCAGTCTGGCTTTCAAAGACTGGTCTTTCGAAAAATTGTTCTTGCAGGCCCGAGCCAGCGCCTCAAGCGTCATCTCGTTCCTGTCGAAAACCAGCAGGTCGATGGCGGCTAGCGCATTACCCAGATCGGCAAGGCCAACGGCCTGGATGCCGCTGCTATTGTACTTTGCGCCGCCGTCGGTCAGGTCCACCGCATTTTCGATACAGCCTTTTACCGTCAGGGAGGAGAAGGGAACCGGGTGAAATTTCCGGTTGGTGCGTTCAACCGCATCAAGTGTATCTTTCAGGCGACGTGTCTGATTTCGGAGTTCACTTTCCATGGCACCGATAAGGTCTTCCATGGTGTCAATGAACCCGGAACCGTTGCTACTCTTGCTTAAGACATCTCGCAGCAAAACCGTTTCCAGCACCAGCGCGAAGTTGAATATGGCGGCGTCCGTGGATGAAAAACTGATGCCCGAAAGAGCCGGCTCCACGCATCCAACAGTGGCGTAGTTCCAAAGATACTGCTCTGCATCAAACCGGCCCGCAAGCGACGGAATGATGACATCATCATTGTAAACGGCCGGCGAACCGCCGCCTTTTGCGATGACGTCAAAGACCCGCTGACTATAGTCAGCCCCGGACACGGCACCGAGCCGAGCATGCCAGTTTGGCTGGCGCGTTTTGAAGTTTTCCAGCACGTCAAGCAGCATGAACGTCAGCTCGTTGGACGCGTCTTTTCCGGCGCTGTCGCAGCCGCCAATGGTTATGGCTTGCCCGCTCGGCAGGCCGGCAAACATTGGTGTGACGCGCTCTGAGAACAGCGGAATAACCTCTGACAGTTTCAGGCAAAAGGCGCAAAAGAGGTCCTTGAACTCATTCTCGTTGAAACGGCCCGCCGCCTTTTCTTCAAGGTAGAGCGGATAGAGATATTGATCCATGCGCCCCAGGCTAATGCCCTGGTCAATGGATTCGATCTGGATCACCATCTGGAAAAACCAGATGGTCTGCAAGGCTTCGTGCAAGGAGGTGGCAGGGGTTCGCGGGACATTTCCCAGGAGTTCGGCGATATCGTCTCGCCCGGTTTCCTGCGCCAGCTCCCGGTAACGATCGGCAAAGGTTTCCAGCGCCCCCAAGGCGATCAGATTGGCTTTGAGTTGGTCCTGCTGATCGGCGGACAGACCTGGGCCCTGCGCCTGCTCTTCGATGAGGGCGCGCAGACCGTCTGTTCCCAGTTTTATAATCGTGCCGTAGTCTGGAAGGAAGTGGGCGATCCCGCCCGTCTCGTTGATGGTGAACTCTTTGGCTTTTGACTGACTGGCAATATACTTTAGCCGTATGCGTTTTGGAAAGATCTGCATCGGAAGACTGCGTGGCAACCACCAGGGAATGACCGAGCGTATTAACTTGCGTTTGGCAGTCGGATCAACATAAAGCGGATTGGTTTTTCTCTTCTCAAAGCGGAACAAATCCTCCAGCATCGCGCAGCCCGCTAGCTCGACATGGCAGATCGCGCCGATGCGATGTTCGGTATGGCTGCCGACAATCAGTTCATCGTCGAAGATGTTGAGCGTTCTTTGTTGCAGGTGCCAGGCCAGCGCCCCGGCTTTCTTAATGGCAGGGGAGGGGTCGCTGTTGCGCTTGTAAAATTCGGTATAATGGATCGCTCTTTCCGCGCCCAGAGAGGCCACAGTCTTGTATTGATCCGATGCCAGCTTCATGATCAGAGCGGATGGTTTCCACGCGTTCCCGGCTACCAGATTTTCTTGCTGCAGTTTGACATTCACGATGTCGCTCCCCAGACAGAACAGAATTGAGTGTTACACATAAAGGTTAGAGTATCCCAGCTCCACGCCCGTCCATAACAAAAACCTCATTCGGAGTGAGAGCCAAAGGATCCTGTTGAGTGCGAAATACAACTCATGCTTCTTTCGGTGCGACACGTCTGCAAAAATTCCCTGTTGCCTTTCTTAAGGAAATTGGCCGCAATCCACTGTTCTTACTGCTCTAATAGCCGTGAAATTCATGGGATCCTGTCGATTTAGTGAATTTTCCCTGTTGATTCCCTGTAAAACAGGGAAACCCGCATGGAGACCTGTTGGGTGCGGAATGTTATTCAGGCGGCTTCGGGCACCTGAAACAGTCCATTGCAGTGTCTCCGCCACCGAAAGGTCTTTGATACTTTGACAGTCGAAGCCGTGTTCTCGCGGAATTGGCTTGGGATAGCTCCGGTGATGCCTTGATGCGGTCGGGCGAGATTGTAGTAGTCCTTGTAGAGAGCCAGTTTTTTCTCCAAATCAGCTGTGCTCCAGAAGGGGACCTTGTCCAGGTATTCGTGTCGAATTGAGCCGATCAATCTTTCGACGAACGGATGTGACAAGGGGATATAAGGGACTGTCTTTACCTGCTCTACCTCGAGTATCCTGAGATTGGCTTCCCATTGTTTGTATCGGAAGAGGGGATCATGGTCCGAACTCAGGCAGCCCGGTGGGCAGTGCCCTGCGATGATGCGGTTGAACATGGCGACAGACAGCAGGACCATCAACGGTTCCCGGCTGAACGGCAAAGCCGATGATCCTCCGCGTGAATTGATCCATGACAACCATCACCCAGTGCGACTTGAGGGTGAGGGACTCACATCGAAAGAGATCTACGCTCCACAGGCTGTCCTTGCTGTGTCCGAGGAACGTGAGCCATGAGGGACCGTTTGATTTTGGATCTGGCTTGTAGTGTTGCGCCAGGATTCGCCGAACTACATGTTTGTTTACGTCTATTCCAAAAGTCAGGGAGACCTGGTCAGCGATGCGCTGATAGCCAAAGGAAGGGTTTTTCTGCTTCAGTTCTATGATCAAAGAGGTGGCTTCGTCAGCAGGGACTCTGCCACTACTGATCTCGTTCCGCCCGGTTCAGCCAGCCGGGCGAGCGTCACAAGAAAGTGGATGAACAGCAGAACAAGGTCGCGCATAGCCGAGGGAACGTACTCAATTTGACTCGCAAAACAAGACTGCCAAAACACTCTTGTTTCTGCGAAGTATTGGAATTCGCACCGGACAGGCTCAGGGATGCAGGATTTGACTATGTGATCGGCTTCAGGCACCTCGAAATCGGAAATCTGGATTTTGGATCGATTGAGTTTTGCCAGATCGCATATGGAACCAAGAGATTTATGCACTACCTGGACACCGACGGATTACACCGATAGTAGCTGTATTGATGGTGTTGGCTCGATTCGTTGTGAAGCTGGCCAAGAATGCATTAGAACGGAGCAATAAATGACCATTTCTCTGGCCCAGAACGAATTCAAACGAGGTTGGCCTGTGCTGACCTCTGCTTTCTTGGGTATCGGCGTAAGCCTCATCTCTCTTACTTATTATTCAGCGGGAATTTGGGTTCGGCCGTGGCAAGAGGCGTTTGGATGGACTCGGACAGAAATTGGTACGGGACAAACTCTGATGACGGTGTGCATTGCCGTGACAGCCCCATTTGCAGGGAGACTGATCGATCGTTTCGGGTTGCGCCTCATGACGACCATTTCATTGTGTTTGTACTCCTTGGGGCTTTTGGCTGTAAGTCGGATGAACGGCGAATTGTGGCTGTATTATCTCTTAGTGGTTTTTTATTCAGTGGTTGGTATTGCGTCGACACCGCTTGCCTTCACTCGTGCGATTAATGCTTGGTTTCAGGAAAATAGAGGGTTTGCTCTTGGCATAAGCCTAACATCGACAGGGCTTGCGGGCTATTTGCTTCCAAAGTATTTGACCCCCTTTGTTGCTGAGAACGGTTGGCGGGATGGTTTTCTCATTCTCTTTTTTGTCGTGGTGGTGACAACACCTGTGGTGTGGTTCCTTATTCGAGACCACCCTCCGGAGGCCGAAATTGAGATCAAGGGTGGGCGAAGTGTCTTGCCCGGAATGAATTTTGCCGACGCTTTGCGAACTCGAGTTTTCTGGTCCATTGCTGGATTGTTTTTCCTCATTGCCGTGGCTATTGCTGGTGTCATTCCCAGTTTTATCCCATTGTTGCAGGACTCAGGTTTGAGCGCGGCGGAGGCGGGAAGTTATGGAGCGGTGCTTGGTGCTTCCGTTATGATTGGGCGATTGTTGACCGGATTTCTTATTGATCGGGTGTTCGCACCCTACGTGACCGCTGTAGTTTTTGTGATCGTTTCTCTTGGTTGTTTGGTCTTAGCCATCGGCGGTATCGAATTTGCCTTTGTTGCGGCGCTGACGCTTGGGTTTGCAGTCGGGGCGGAGGTTGACCTCATCGGATATTTGACCGCGCGCTATTTTGGTTTGAATAACTATGGTCTGATTTACGGGTTTCAATACAGCGCCTTTATTCTGGGTGCTGGGATAAGTCCTGTGCTGGCGGGTTATGTTTGGGACACAACAGGTTCCTATGACCCGGCTTTGATAGGATCTTCGGTCTTATTGGGGCTGGCCGTAGTTGTTGCTTTGACATTGCCAAAATTTCCGGAGGAATTTTGATCAATGTGTTTAGTTGATTGGCCCTAATTTTTTGGCAATGAGACCAGAAAATCCATTGCTAATGCAACATACCTGTTCCTACCAAAAACTAGGTCCGAACACAGTGATGATGCAATCCACCAAACCATTCGACAGATCCGATAAAGGAAGACAAAGAACCGCCGGTCCTGCGCCTTCAATCGCGGCCTCGTTTTAACCCTTCGGTTAAGGACAATCAGCTGCTGACGAAGCCCAAGATTCTCCACTTCAAGCCGAGACTGCGACTTGGCCAATCCGTGCAGGAAGGCCATCAGGAGTTTGAGCGCATCGATCATGAGGCGACCGCGACACGATTCTCATGAAAGCGTTCCGGATGTGGGTTTTGGCAGGAAGGACGTTGTCTGTAGTTTTAGACCTGTTTCACCTGTGTTTTGGCGGGTTCTGCTCAATCTGTCGCTGTAGTGCATGGGCGGGTTTCACTGGGTCCTGGTTCGCTACCAACGGTACTGCCTGACATTGTGTGTCCAAATGTCGCATAAACATCTGTCGCACACACCCCGCCACCGGTGCAGAATAATGCTCTCGAATGGGATGGAAGGAATGTCTCAGTCATGAACAAGTTTGCATTTGATACAGCACGCGCAATTGTCGATGGATCTTCGGATGCGGCTTTTGCAATTGATCGTGATCGTACGATTGTAAGCTGGAACACAAATGCCACAGACTTGTTGAATTACGCTGCTGATGAGGTTGTCGGTCGTCGGTGTTCTGACGTATTGGACGCTGTCTATTCTCATGGAGAACCGCTTTGTGTCCCAGGATGCGGGGGGGTTGACTGTTTTCGTCATGGCAAACCATTCACCGCACGCGCTTGTTTGGCGCGTCAGCGCGATGGGGGATGGCTGGCGATCAATATTTCATCGGTTGTATTGTCGAAAGAGATGAAGTCGACACTGCCTAGCCCCGCTATTGCGGTGATCTACATGCAACCTAGTGAAGAAAATCCTGTTCAGCGCCTTGCGGATTGTACCTTGCGTATCTTCGCATTTGGTCGATTTGGGTTGGTTGTTGATAGCAATGATCTGTCATCGAGCAAATGGGATCGCAAACAAGCGCTAACGTTGCTCAAGATCCTGTCTGCCCATCTTGGTCGCGCCGTCCCACGGGACGTTCTGATTGATCATCTTTGGCCAAGTGCTGAGGTAAATAGCGGCCGCAAGCGTCTCAAGGCTGTCATCTATTCGCTTAGAAAAAACCTTCGCGCGGCAGGCCTTAGTGAACACATTATCGAAACCACGAATGAAGCCTATGTGCTTCGCCGCGAAGGTGTGTGGGTCGATACCAAAGTATTTGAAGCCTGTGTCAGTAATGGCGATGCCACGTTTAAGCATCAGCAGTGGGAAGAAGCGCTTTCTTTCTATCAGGAGGCAGCTCACCTCTATCGGGGTGATTACTTAGAAGAGGACATTCATACGGAATGGTGTGCAGAGGAGCGTGAGCGACTTCGGCAGATCCAAATGGAGCTGTTGGTCAACATGACGGAATGCTATGTTCAACTTGCTAAGTATCAAGAAGCCATAGAAACTTGTCGAAATATAATCTTGAAGGATCCGTGTAGAGAGAGTGCGCACCGAACGTTGATGAGATGTCTTGTTCTCTGTGGTCGGCATGAATCTGCAATCGCACAATACGACTATTGCCAGCGTGTACTGGCCCGTGAATTGGACGTTGAACCCATGCTTGAAACTTCCGAACTCTACCGGCAAGTCCTCAAAGGCAAGTCCTCAAAGGCAAGTGCGAAGCCTAGATGTTAGATCCCACTGACCCTAAGAATGAATGCGGCTCGCTGAAATCAACAGCGTGCTCAGATTCCCAATATTCTCGACGTCCTGAATTTCAATCGGTTTGCTACCAAGCTGTTACCGGCCCGTGTTACCGAGTCGTTACCAGCCCATGTTACTCGCCATGATGAATCGATTGATGGTCGCGAGATGGGCCACTGCAAATGGATGGAATGCGATATCGAGATTCTTTTGTTGCTCGAATTTGGCTTGAGGGCGGGCCGGAAGGTGATCTGATTTGGCGCGGTCATATACGTCAAGTCAAAGGGAAAAAGGAAGCAAATTTCCAAGGGCTTGAGGAAATGGCGGAATTCATGAACCAGGTCGTTAGGGCACGTAAGCGGAAGATCAAAGGCAAGGAAACAAAAGCCAATGAAACAAAGTAGGGCGGGTACTCAGAGAGATATTATGGATGATAGTTTGGATGCTGAATGGGTCCGAAACCTTCTGCGTGGCGTTACATCGCCAGGCACTCAGCGCAACATCATTGCGGCTGGGTTTGTCAAAGACGTTGACGTGAACGGTATCGACGTCACAGTTCATTTTGCTCCTGATCTACGGAGCGAGGAGAAGATCGCGAAAATTGAAACTGCGATTCGCGAGGTCTTAGGCGGTGTTGCATCAATTGGGCAGGTCGATATTCAACGACACCATCCCTATCTCGACCGAGACGCAACAAATGGGGGATCAGAACCTTCGCCTGCAGAAATTCTTGAGCGTCGTGAGGTCAGCGGTTCGGCTCAGTCGGAACGCAAAATGCAACGCCCTGACTTGGCGCCTGAAGCGGGATATGGCGGTGAAGGCCCGCAGGCACCGGCCGGTCCGAGCGGCGACGCATATGACGGCGAACTGCCGGTCTTTCAGTGGGAAATTGACCCGCAAGTTGCCGATGCTAAGTCCGGAACCGCTGACATCAGGCTTGGCGAGTGGGAGTTTCGAATGTGGTGGCAAGTTCATCCCAGCGGGCTTGTCTATGCATCAATTCAGGCGATGCTTGAGGACGAAGTCGCGCACGAAGGTGCGGCGCGATCGCACCCGGTAGGACGAACCGAGGCAGTCAATCTTGTCTACGACACAGAACGAAAAGCGGTTGTTGCGATCTATGGAACGGTTCGTGACTTTCGTCCTTTCGTGGACGCCTTCTATCGCTGCTACGTCTTGAAGAATTGAACGTGATGGGCGGAGCAACCCGCTGAATATACACGAGAGGAAAGGTCACACCAATGGCGAACGGTAACGGCAAGAGCAAGGGATCTCGATGGTTTCGCGTTATGGACGAACCCAGGAATTGGGAGAGTTTTTATCGCGGTCGCTGGGCTTACGACAAGACGGTGCGCACCAGTCACGGTGTGAACTGTTCGGGTTCGTGTTCTTGGGAAGTTTTTGTCAAAGACGGTTTGATTACATGGGAATTGCAGAAAACTGATTGGCCGCAAATCAACAGTGAAACACCAAACTACGAGCCGCGCGGGTGTCAGCGTGGCATTTCGTCTTCTTGGTATCCTTACAGTCCGGTGCGTCCGAAGTATCCCTATGTGCGCGGTGTCTTGCTTGAATTTTACCGCAGCGAACGAGAAGCGGGGAAGAACCCGTTGGAAGCGTGGGCAGCGATTGTCGAAGATCCTGAACGCTCAAAAACCTACCGTCGAGCTAGAGGCAAGGCCGGTTGGCGCCGCACCACATGGGAGGAATCAACAGAGATCATTGCCGCCGCAAAGCTTTATACGATCAAGAAATACGGTCCGGACCATTTGGCCTCGTTTTCGCCAATCCCGGCAATGAGCATGGTGAGCTTTTTGTCCGGTCACCGCATGGCGAACCTCATGGGTAGCACCATGCTCAGCTTCTATGAGTGGTATCACGATTTACCGCACATTATGCCGATGATGTGGGGAGATCAAACCGATGTGCATGAGGCCGCTGATTGGTATCAAAGCGCTTACTGGATCGTGCTTGGCTCCAATTTGCCAATGACACGAACGCCTGATGCTCACTTCGCGTCTGAACACAAGTATAATGGTGGCAAGATTGTCAATCTCTCGCCAGACTATGCTGATATCACAAAGTTTGCTGATCTTTGGGTGCCTGCAAAGGCGGGGACGGACGGCGCTTTCTTAATGGCGTGCATACATGTGTTGCTCAAGGAATTTCATGTCGAACAGCAAACACCGTATTTCATCGACTACACAAAACAGTATACCAACCTACCGTTCCTTGTTGTACTTGATGAACAAGATGACGGGGATCACCTGTCTGGTCGTTTCTTGAGAGCCAGCGATGTCTCCGCGTTCGCTGACGAAGAAAATGCCGAATGGAAAATGCCGATGTTCGATGCGACCGGCGAACTTCGGTTGCCCGGCGGTTCGGTTGGTTTCCGTTGGGAGAAAGAACACCAGGGTCGGTGGAATAACAAGAATGAAGACGCGACCACTGGACAGGCCTTCGATCCCTTGTTGAGTTGCATCGATGGGGACTATGAAGCGGTTCAAGTCAAGTTTGCCGACTTCACGGATACATTCAGCACCGATCTCGGCACGACCGAAGGCAAAGGAAAACCCTCACAAGGTATGTCGCGCGGTGTTCCGAGCCGGACGGTCACAACCGTTGACGGAAAAACGGTTCGGGTAACGACGGCTTACGACCTCCTACTTGCACAATACGGCGTTGATCGCGGTCTTGGCGGCGACTATCCGACAGATTATGACGATGCATCACGGCCCTATACGCCGGCTTGGCAAGAGCAAGAAACCGGCGTTGATCGCGAGTTGGTGCTTCGGGTTGCCCGCGAATGGGGCGACACCGCGAACAAGACAAAAGGAAAGTGCTTGTTCATTACCGGTTCAGGTATTTTGCATTGGTATCATGGGGGTACGTTGATCTATCGCGCGCAAGCCGTCATGGGAATCTTGACCGGTTGCATGGGTGTCAATGGCGGCGGCTTCGCACACTATGTCGGGACCGAAAAGATTCGGCCCTTTGCTGCCATCGGTGCACTGGGTAGTGCCGCTGATTGGACCACGCCGCCACGCCATATGAATTCGACATCCTACTTTTATTTCCACACCGATCAGTGGCGATATGACGGGATGACGCTTGATCCATTATGGGCGCCTTGGGCGGAGAAATTCCCGGAGAAAGCGAAGCACTCTGCGACCATGAACAGCTTGGCTGTGCGCAACGGCTGGCTGCCGTTCTTCCCGCAATTCGATAAGAAAAACCCACTGGAGGTCATCAAAGAGGCGAGAGCGGCCGGGTGCAAGACCGATCAGGAAGTTGCCGATTGGGTTGCCAAGCAGTTCAAGAATGGCGATCTCAAATTCGCGCTTAACAATGTCGATGCCCCAGAAAACCACCCCAAAGTTTTGTGGATCTACCGCGGTAACTTGCTTGGCACCTCAATGCGCGGCCATGAATATGCGTTGAAACATTTGCTTGGCACGCACAACAACGTGTTGGGTGAGGATCGATCAAAGGAGCTGGTCGACGAATTTGAATGGCACGATGGGGCACCGCTTGGAAAACTGGATTTGGTTTACAACGCCAATCTTAGGATGGACTCGTCGGCGAACTACTCCGACATCGTGTTACCGACGGCGCATTGGTACGAAAAATACGATCTGACTTGTACTGATCTGCACTCGTTCTTCCATCCCTTCACACCGGCGCATGATCCTGCCTGGGAAAGCCGCGACGATTGGGAAATATTCAAAACCATTTCCGAACAGGTCAGCAAACTGGCAAAGGAATACATGCCGGAACCAGTTGAAGATCTCGTAATGACCGCACTCATTACTGATACGCCAGATGAAATGGCACAGCCCATGGGAGAGATGGTCGACTGGCAGTCCGGAGATGTTGAACCGATTCCCGGTAAGACATTCCCGAACGTGAGGGTGGTTAAGCGTGACTACACAAAGATTGCTGATATGTATCAAACGCTGGGCCCCAATGTCTGCAAACCGAAAGGATATGGCGCCAAGGGGATCAATATTGATCTGACAGAAACCGTTGAGGAGCTCAAAGAAAGTTATCTAGTCGGTGAGAAGGATGGTCGGGTCTCACTTGAGACAGCCCAGCAGGTGTCGGAGGTGATCCTGCGCATCTCGCCAGAAAGTGACGGGGAAATTTCGCACAAGCTTTTCGAGTCTCTCGAAGAGCAGACCGGTCTTGAACTCACTCATCTTATTGAGGGTGACCGGGAAGTGCGCCACCACTATCCGGACCTAAAATCTCAACCACGACGGAGTATGACGTCGGCGCATTGGTCGGCGATTGAGAGCCCTGGTCGTACCTATTGTCCTTGGACGATGAACATTGAGACCTTGAAACCGTGGCATACGCTTACCGGTCGGCAGGAGATTTATTTCGATCACCGCATTTACCGCGAATTGGGTGAGCATCTGCCGACTTACAAGCCTCCGATTGATATGGTGAAAATCGGTGATGCACCGTTGGAAAAAATGGAACCGAATTCAAAGGTGTTTCGTTTTCTGACGCCGCACGGAAAGTGGCAGATTCACAGCATGTTTGTCGACTCATGGAACATGCTGAATATGTTCCGGGGTGGACAGACAGTTTGGATTAACCACGAGGATGCCAGAGACATTGGCGTCAAAGACAACGACTGGATGGAGGTCTACAACGAAAACGGTATCGTTGTGGCTCGCGCCGCCGTCAGTCACACTGTGCCGCGCGATACAGTGATCATGTACCACTCGAGTGAGCGGCATGTGAATGTGCCGTTCTCATCTCTGGCACGAGAAAAAGGCGTTAGTGATTTGCGAGGTGGTAACAATAACGCACCGACCCGCATCATGATGAATCCGGCGACCATGGTTGGCGGGTATGCAAACTGGACCTACTTCCTGAATTACTGGGGCACAAGCCCATCTGAACGCGACTGCGCCGTCTTCATCCGCAAGAAGCCGATGGAGAAGGACGGCCGAAAGGTGATCTATCAGGAAAAAGATTTGGCCATGGGAGACTGACGATGCAAATCAAACAGCAAATGGCAATGGTGTTCAATCTCGACAAATGTCTCGGGTGCAATACCTGCACACTCGCCTGCAAGAATGTATGGACCAACCGCGAAGGCGCGGAATATATGTTCTGGAACAATGTTGAAACCAAGCCCGGCATTGGTTATCCGAAAGAGTGGGAAAACCAAGAGAAGTACAAAGGCGGATGGCAGCAAGCTGTTGGGAAAGACCAACCGAAACTGCGCGTTTCCTCAAAGTTCTGGGAGATGATGAACCTCTTTTACAATCCGGTAATGCCGCAGATGGAAGACTACTACGGCAAAGGACCTTTCACCTTTACTTATGAGGATTTGCATTCTGAAGAACCGACAAAGTTCTCGCAGCCAGTTGCACGACCAAAATCTCAAATTACCGGCGAAGAGGATATCGACCTTACCTATGGTGTGAATTGGGAAGACAATGCCGCCGGAACACATGAAGATGGTACTGGCAAACACGACTACAATTTCTCCGATATGACGCCGGAGGCACGCAAGGTGTATCTGGAGTTTCGCGACTCCTTCATGATGTACTTGCCGAGGATCTGTAATCATTGCGCCAATCCGGCCTGTGTTGCCGCGTGTCCCAGCGGCGCTGCTTACAAGCGTGAAGAAGACGGCGTTGTTTTGATTGACCAAGATCGCTGTCGTGCCTGGCGCTATTGTCTTTCGGGTTGTCCCTATAAGAAAGTCTATTTCAATTGGCGGACGGGAAAATCGGAAAAATGCCTGTTGTGCTATCCGCGGATCGAAACCGGCCAACCTCCAGCTTGTTTCCATGCCTGCCCCGGTCGCATTCGGTACATGGGTCCATTGCTCTATGATTTGGACCGTGTTGCAGAAACGGCAAACTCAGCGGAATCCGATCTGGTTCAAAACCACCGTGACTTGATTCTTGACCCAAATGACCCGGCGGTCATTGAGGAAGCCAAGCGCCAAGGCGTCAGTAGATCTTGGATCGATGCCTGCCAACGCTCGCCGGTTTACCGGATGGTCAAAGATTGGGAAATCGCCCTGCCGCTTCATCCAGAGTTCCGAACATTGCCGAATCTATTCTACATCCCACCGGAAAGCCCGGTTGCTAATGCGGTCGAACAACGCGATGGCTACGATATGGTTGGCAAGGAAAGCGTTATCCCCAATCTCGATGAATTCCGCATTCCAATGAAGTATCTCGCCCGCATGCTGGCCGCAGGAAATGAGGCGGAGGTAGGCAAGGCTCTGACACGGCAGTTGGCGGTTCGTGCCTTCCGTCGTTCGGAGCGGGTCGAAGGGATACAGGACGAGAGCCTTCTTCACAAAGTAGGACTGAGTGTCGAGGATGCGCGTGACATGCACCGACTTCTGGCACTGGCACATTTCCACGAGCGGTTTGTGATTGCCACGACGCAACCTGAGAAAACCGAACAGGCGCCATTCATCGAACGTGGGTTTACTGGGTTCGACGAGTTGGCTCCAGGCAAGTCGCCACGTCGCCGTCAGTTTTTCCATGGGCAAAAGCCTGGCGTTGGAAGTTAAGCGGGAGGATATTTGTGATGAAGAAGGACCAGTTAGCGTCAGCCTACCGCTTGATCTCGGAATTGTTTCTCTATCCGGAGGACCGCGACACCGAATTGATTGAGGTGGAATTGGCCAAGTTGGAGTCGGCACTTAAGATCAGGGCGGCGATCGAAGACTTCTTGGTTGTACCTGCCTCAGCGAGTGTGGAGGAATACATTGCAACACTCGAACTCGAACCGTTGGTGCCGCTTTATCTCGGATCCTATCTGTTCGAGGAACCAAATTCGTGCCGCGGTGCAGGAATGTCGGGACGCAATGGCTACATGTTGGAACTGAATAACATCTACCGCCATTTTGGGTTTGAATTCACCGGACGTGAAATGGCGGATTTTGCGCCGGTAGTTGTCGAGTTCTTAAGCCTTAGTCTCGAACGCATGGAATTGGATCAGATCGGTTTGCGGCGATACCTGGTCGAAACCCACTTGATCGATGGCATTGATTCTCTTTTGACGGCCATGCGTAAAGCTGAAAGTCCGTATGAACGGCTCGTAGATGCATTGCGGCTGGCACTGGACGAAGACCTTGAACAAATGAGCGATGGCCCCCTTTGGCAACAACCGGTCGAAGATCTTCGGCCAGGAGAACAAATCCGCACGTCTACGCAATCGACGACGGTGTTTGACGCTTTTGAAAATGGAGCAGAGCTATGACCAAACTGCTTTGGGGTGTTTACCCTTATGTCGCTTTCACACTTTTCTTCACAGTACCATTCATTCGGATGGCGTTCAGACCTTACTCAATTACGACGCGAGCGAGCGGATTGTTTGGTCGCCGTCTTCAGGGTTGGGCAATGCTCTTGTTTCATTGGGGTATTCTTGCAGTTCTCATTGGACATATGGCCGGCTATATCGGCAGCGTAGCTGGGTTCGACTCATGGGTGAGCGGGATCTTCTACTGGTTCGCCTTGGTCGGAGGGCTGATGACATTGGCAGGTTCGGTGATCGCCTTGTGTCGGCGGATTTTCATTCCTGAGGTTCGAGCCATGAGTAGTCAGTTGGATGACTATTTGGTACATGTTCTGCTCATCGCCATTTTGTGTATCGCTCTTTACCAGGTCTTGTTCGATCAGGTATTTGGAATGGTCTATGCGGCTGGGCCGTGGTTTGCCAGCATCTGGACCTTCAAACCTGACCCCGAAATTATGGAAGGCGCAACACTGCTTACGCAACTACACATCTTCTTAGCGTTGACCTTTTTTGCCTATTTCCCATTCACCAAACTGGCGCATTTTTGGGCCTATCCTGTGAACTACTTTGTGCGTCCCTATCAGGTCATGCGCACAAATCGCTTTCGCACTAGGGGCCTTTGGGAGTTTGCATTGCGTAGCGACAAATCATATTTGACCTATTTGGCCACATTTCTTGTCGTTGGTATTGTGATTCTATCAACCTACATCGTATATGGGCAAAGTTGAGATATGATCGCAATGACGGATTATCTGGGTACGGTCACCAGACTGGACCAACGCCGTGCTCTCGGGGTGAGTACGCTATCCTTTACGGTCTGTTTTGCTGTTTGGACAATTTTTTCGATCATTGGCCTTCAGATTAAGCAGAACCTCGGACTGAACGATACGCAGTTTGGAATCCTGGTTGCGACGCCTATCTTGACCGGGTCGTTGAGTCGGCTCTTTCTCGGTATTTGGTCGGATCAATATGGAGGGCGACTGGTCCTCACGGTATTGATGGCGACGACCTCGATATCAGTATGGCTGCTGTCAACTGTCGACACCTACTTTATGTATTTGCTGGCGGCTCTTGGGGTCGGTTTGGCGGGCGGCTCCTTTGCGGTCGGTATCGCCTATGTGTCACGGTGGTACGAAAGCGACCGCCAAGGTACTGCGCTTGGCGTTTTTGGTATGGGAAATGTCGGGGCGGCTGTAACCAATTTCGGGGCGCCGTTTCTCTTGGTCGCTTATGGCTGGGAGGCGACGGCAAGAATCTATGCGGTGGTCTTGTTGGTCATGGCGGGTCTTTTCTTTTTGCTGACAAAATCCGATCCGGTAACCGTGCACCGGAAAGAACAAAACGAGAAAGCCCCTTCGACCCTACAGGAGTTGACGCCGCTCAAACGCCTGCAAGTTTGGCGGTTCTCACTTTATTACTTTTTCGTGTTTGGTGCCTTTGTCGCTTTGGCTTTGTGGTTGCCGCGCTACTACGTCGGTGCCTTTGGTCTCGACATTAAGACAGCAGGTATGTTGGCGGCGGCCTATGCCTTGCCCGGAAGTGTGTTTCGTGCACTGGGTGGATGGTTGTCCGACATCTGGGGCGCGCGTCGTGTGATGTACTGGACCTTTATCAGCTGTACGCTGATATGCTTTTTACTTTCCTACCCTTCGACTGACTATGTTGTTCACGGCATTAATGGGCCCATTGAATTCAATATTACGATTCCACTCGGTTTGTTCGTTATCTTGACCATCATACTCGGCTTCTTCATGTCGCTGGGCAAGGCGGCCGTCTACAAACATATACCGGTCTACTACTCAGAAAACATCGGCTCGGTGGGTGGATTGGTCGGTCTGATTGGTGGATTGGGCGGTTTCGTTCTGCCTATTGCGTTTGGAATCATGAATGACCTCACCGGCGTTTGGACGAGCTGCTTCATGCTCCTCTTTTCACTTGTCGCTGGAGCCCTCATCTGGATGCACTTCGCCATCCGACGGATGGAAAGAGCAAGGGTGCCTGGACTCCAAGGGCTGCCGGAATTGCCGGAGATGCATGAATTGCAAGATAAACTGACGCCCAAGGGGCCACTTGAGACCTGAGGAGAGTAACATGGCAGAAGACCTTAGAAATTGGGACCCAGAGGATGATGCATTGTGGGAGAGCGGCGGCAAGAAAATCGCCGATCGAAACTTGTGGATTTCGATTCCCTGCCTGTGGGCCAGTTTTGCGGTCTGGATATATTGGGGGATCGTCACGGTTCAGATGCTCAATCTGGGTTATCCGTTTTCTCAGTCGGAACTGTTTACGCTAACCGCTATCGCCGGACTGTCGGGCGCAACACTGCGCATTCCCAGTACCTTTTTTATTCGCATCGCCGGCGGACGAAACACAGTCTTTCTGACGACATCGTTGCTCATAATACCTTCTGGCGGTATGGGGATTGCTCTGCTCAACCCAGAGACGCCGTTGTGGGTCTATCAACTATTGGCACTACTGTCTGGGTTTGGCGGCGGGAATTTCGCGTCATCCATGTCCAACATCTCCTTTTTCTTTCCCAAACGCGTGCAAGGACTTTCACTCGGTCTCAACGCCGGGCTTGGAAACTTTGGTGTGACGTCAATGCAGATCCTCATTCCTCTGGTGATGACTTTTGGCGTTTTTGGCGGTGCCCCGATGATACTGGAAACCTCTAGCGGCACCCTTATTGGCAAGATCCCGGCGGGATCTGAAGCTTGGATACACAATGCCGGATTTCTGTGGGTTATTATTCTGGTGCCAATCTCGATTGCAGCTTGGTTTGGGATGAACAACATATTGGATGAACATGTCTCGCCGGGCGTGAAGAATCCTTTATCAGCCTTTTTGAAAGTCCTTGGCATGCTCAGCATCGGGCTTTTTACCGCTGCTGCTGGGATGTGGTTGATGTTGCCGGGAAGCGCGGGCGGTTTAGGCATTGAGCTTAGTAAGTGGATTGTTCTGCCGATTGTAATCGCGTCGACTGTGTTGTTGCTGCGGCAAATTCCAGGCGACATTCGCACTAATCTCAAACACCAGTACAAAATCTTCGACAACAAGCATACATGGGCCATGACGGTTATTTACACCATGACATTCGGCTCGTTCATTGGCTTTTCGGCGGCGTTTCCTTTGGCTATCAAAGTCATATTCGGTTTTAGCCATGTGATCGGTGCCGATGGTGTGATGACCCACGATACGGTCAATCCAAATGGACCGAGTGCGCTCATGTTCGCCTGGATTGGTCCCTTCATTGGAGCGCTCATTCGGCCGGTCGGCGGGATGGTTTCGGATAAGTTGGGGGGCGCTAAGGTCACCCAAATCATTTCAGTTGTTATGGTAGCGAGTGCCCTGGGTGTGGCTTACTATATGAAGCAGGCCTACCAGTCGCCAACACCGGAAGAATTTTTCGTTCCGTTCTTCTTGCTCTTTTTGGCACTGTTTTTGGGCTCTGGCATCGGCAATGGTTCGACCTTTCGGACGATAGCCATGGTATTCGACAAGGAGCAAGCCGGACCGGTCCTCGGCTGGACGTCCGCAGTGGCCGCCTATGGGGCATTCATCATTCCGCAAGTGTTTGGCGAGCAGATCAGGGCAACAACCCCGGAGTACGCTCTTTACGGCTTTGCGGTTTTCTATGCGATTTGTCTATTCATCAATTTTTGGTTCTATTTGCGACCGAATGCGTATGTCAAGAATCCATGAGAAGCTGTCGTACGAAACAGGTGAAGGACAGACAATTCCTGGAAATAGATTCCGTTCAAGATCCTTGATCACTCGAAGTATTTCCTTGTTCCGCCAATTTGGTTCCCTGATCCCCAAACTGGTTTCCATTTTGACTCAATTAAACTTCCCTGTTCTTTCCCTGTATATCAGGGAAATCAAACAGAGAGGAGTTCGCCGGAGACTGCACACGCCACCACGCAGTCTTGGGATTCGGCATGTGGATTTGAGGCCGAACGGAAGACACCCAACAATCAATGATCTTCTGAGACGTGCATCGTGTTCTCACTACTGACGCCGCCGCATGGGGGGCATGGATCCATAGGTAAGAGCGCGCCAAAGCCATTCACATGGCCCATAATAGAATCTATTCAGCCACCAAGGGCTGAGAGCCAGTTGGATGACCCAAAAGACAAACACGATTGGATAGAGCTGGGTTCGGCTGAAGTTACCGACCAAGGCAAGGCCCGCCCCAGTAAAGAGGAGAAGACAAAGGGCGGAATGCATGAGGTAATTGGTCAGAGCCATACGACCTGTTGCGGCTAGAGCCTTTCGCAGTCGCGTCCAAATTTCCGTTCTCAGCAGCAGAGCAATCAGTCCGATATAGCCAATGGCCATCCCAAGACGACCAATATGGTAGGTCGGCCGCATGGTAGGGAAGGCTGTGGGCAGATGAAAATCTGTGGCCATGGCACGATTGACTTCATACCCATTCACGAGAAGTCCGACTGCAAATCCTCCAACCAGTAGCGAGGCATAAAATTTCGGTTTGCGTTGACCGTGTAAGATGCCGGATTTGTAGAGGGCCATGCCAAGGAGCATCATCGCAAGCGCGTCCCAAAAGAGAAACACGGGCGTGGCGAAGAGCAGCAATTCCTTCATCTTGCCGACATTCCAATGGAATGCTGTTGTATAGCTCTCTTTTCGAGCGGCGTATTCCTCAGCTATTTTCTCTGCAGATGGATTGAAGTCGGAAGCAAAACTGTCCCATTGTTCGGCTGAAGATCTGACTTGATAGGGAAGAGTGTGTGGATCTTCCGAAGCCTCGGCGATGACTGATGCCTTGTACGTTTGCGAGAGGCCAAAGTTCATCAATCCATTCTGTGCGGACATGAGAAGGATCAAGAGACCTGCCCATACAAACATCCAACCAGCACGAACATTTCTTAACCAGTAGAGGACGGCACCAGCGAGGGCGTAGGTGATCAGGATGTCCCCATTCCAAAGTAGAACATAAGCATCGAAAATACCGAAGAGGAGTAAGAGGAGTGTTCGCCGGTAATGAACACTTCCAGTCTTTCCTCTGCTGCCGGTCGTGAATAGGACTACGCCTGCTCCAAACAACATGGAAAAGAGTGCGCGCATGGCACCTTCGGCAAACAGTTCATTAACGGCCCACGTGAAGACATCAAGACTGGCTCCATTTATCAAATCGAAACCAGGGTTTAGGTACGCAGAGGAGTGCATCCCAAATCCAATGATGTTCAGAAGAAGAATGCCAAGAAGAGCAAATCCTCTCAACACATCTAGCATTTCTATTCGATTGATTTCTTTGACTGGCTGCATCATCGCCCCCATTGATATTCTTGCAGCTGATCATTGCTTTGAAGTACGCCTGTTGGGTCGATCCACCAACAAAGGACTATCTGCGATGCCTTCCGCCGTCGACCTTCTCGACCGTGCAACCATACCGATTTATCGATTCTGTTGGCAATAGGGATATGGTTGTCTCGTTTGGTGACTTTGGCGCGCCTACTCTGGTTGTGACAGAGTGGGGCGGCTCTTGTCTTCGTGATCGAAATTCCTGGTCTTGTTGGTTGTCGTTCGGAACCTAATGGGATTGTGATGGTCGCTGTTGTACGGGTAAAGGCGGGTCTGGTAGGTTTATTTTCTCGAGTGTTTGTTGGCACGTGATGGCGTGATTTTTGGGGTTGGTGGCATATGAATTTGGTCTCTAGGATTTCATTGATCTTTGTAGGGTTGGTGGTCATGGGTCTTGCGGGGCTCAAGATCTTTCAAGTTCCCATCTCTCTTGTCTTGTTTGATCGGCAAGCGGAGAAGAATCTTGCCCGTGATGTCATCGGATCTCTACCTAATGGGTTACATGTTGGGCTGTGTGGGTCGGGTGGACCATTCCCCAATCGCGACAGAGGTGCTGCATGTGTTTTTGTGATTGCGGGATCATCACTCTACGCCATTGACGCTGGATCGGGCTCGTCTGGCGCCCTTGGTTTGACCGGAGTTGGTGCTGGCAACATTCGGGCGATCTTTCTGACCCATTTTCACTCTGATCATATCGATGGTCTTGGGGAGTTGATGATGAATCGCTGGGTACAAAGTGCAAGCACATCGTCTGTTCCGGTTTATGGGCCGGGCGGCGTTGAGCGGATTGTCGCTGGACTCAATGAAGCCTATGCACTCGATTCGACATATCGAACGGTGCACCATGGCGAAGGTGTTGCCCCGAGCTCAGGTGCCGGAGGTGTCGCTCTTGCTTATAATCTGGGCAGTGATCCGTTGGCTTCGCAAATTATCTTGCAGGAGGATGGTCTGACGGTGACCGCATTCAATGTTGATCACGCCCCTATATCGCCTTCTGTGGGATATCGCTTTGAGTACCGTGGCCGATCTGTTGTGATTAGCGGCGATACAGTTGCTTCTCCCTCAGTCCTTTCACAAGCCCAAGGCGTTGATGTTCTGGTACATGAAATGTTGCAGCCGGCGCTCATAAGTCGGATTGAGAAGAAAGCGCGCGAAGTCGGTCAGGATCGTTTGGCACAAATCATGTTTGACATTCCTGACTACCACACAACTCCTGAGGAGGCGGCCCAATTGGCGCAAGAAGCGGGAGCCAAGCACCTGCTCCTCTACCATATAGTCCCGCCAGTTCCGACTTTCCTAAACAAAGTGTTGATGGGGGATGCCCGCAAGAAGTTTGATGGCCAAATTACGCTTGGGACGGACGGCGTTCTTTTGAGTTTGCCGAGCGAGAGTGAAACAATCGAAGTGAGGTCACTTTTGTGACTGCGGATTGAAATGGAATTGATGGAGAAGTGATGTGTCAGAAGTAACTAATTACGAACCCCCCAAAGTTTGGACTTGGGAGGTTGAGAGCGGTGGTCGATTCTCGAAAATTAATCGCCCCATTTCTGGGTTTACACATGAAAAAGACCTGCCAATTGGGAAACACCCTTTGCAACTCTATTCATTGGCCACTCCCAATGGTGTCAAAGTCACGGTGCTGTTGGAAGAGTTGTTGGCCCTTGGGCATAAAGGGGCGGAGTACAATGCTTGGATCACCAACATCGGAGAAGGTGATCAATTTGCAAGTGGATTTGTTGCGGCAAATCCAAACTCTAAAATACCGGCGTTGATGGATCACAGCAGCGATGAGCCCGTCCGTGTTTTTGAATCAGGCGCCATACTTCTCTACCTCGCCGAAAAATTTGGTGCATTTTTGCCAGAGGACCCTGCTCTGCGCGCGGAGTGTTACTCGTGGCTCTTTTGGCAGATGGGCGCCACGCCCTATCTTGGCGGTGGATTTGGTCACTTCTACGCCTATGCGCCAGAAAAGCTCAAATATCCGATCAACCGCTACACCATGGAAGTGAAGCGCCAACTTCATGTTCTCGATCAGCATTTGGCGGAAAACCAGTTTTTTTGCGGGGATGAATATTCAATCGCGGACATGTCCATCTGGCCGTGGTACGGCGCGCTCGTCAAAGGCATTCTCTATGAGGCTGGTGAGTTTATCGAGGCTCATACATACGAGAATGTCATTCGATGGACCGATGAATTGGCACAACGCGAACCGGTCAAAAGAGGGCGTATGGTGAATCGTGCCTGGGGTGAACCGGAAAGCCAATTGCCAGAGCGACATGATGCGAGCGATTTTGACAATGTCGGGGCTGATGCTGAATGAACTCAAGTGAGTTCGATTAGGAGGTGGGCTCAATCGCCATTTCGCGGAGATACCATTCATTGTGCCGGCGCGCCCAGTGTTCCATTTCGGAGTAGGGTCCGGGCTCATAGAACATTGAGTTCATACCCTTTTGGTTGTTGATGATGATCTTCTCATCGGCGAGCGTGGTGACGTGCCAGAGCCAGGTGAGTTTCTCGAGGTCGTAGTCTTTCCCTTCCTCAGCATCACCTCGCACGATCCAGTAGATGTCGCAATGACAGGTATCTACGTCGATGGGCAGGAAGCGATATCCCATCATGTGGTCAGAATAGATCAAGAAGAAGCTGAAGGGTCCTATGTTGAGATCTGACGCGCCACTGTCATAGTCTTTCAAGTTGGCCAGCAGCGGTGCGAGTGGTTGTCCATCTTTGCTGCCGGTCTTGATGCCTGGGAAAAGTGCTGTTCGGCTGTAGGCGTAGCCCTGAACATCAGACGGCATACGATCGTCTAGATGATCCATTTCCATTTCGCGGATGCCGCAAGCGGGAAACATCTCCAGCATATGAGATTGACGATCATCGATTTCATCGGGGCCAAGTTTTAGTGTGTGCATGCTTGCATATTCAGGGTGTGAAGGCGCGCAATGATAACACTCGTGATAGTTCTCAAGCGCGAGCTTCCAGTTCGCATTGATCTTGTAGCGCTTGTGCGTGGCCAGCTTCATGTTATCGAAATCAAACATCTCAAACACCGGCGCCAGATTCCGTTTGGCGGGATCAAGAGATGGTGGAGTGTCGGACAGACACACAAAGACCATGTTGGCAATCACTTCGATATTCGCCTTGTGAAGATTGTGTTTTGAGATGTCGAAGTCGTCACCCATGTGCTGGGCTATTTTGAGCGTTCCGTCGAAATCGTAGGCCCAAGCATGATATGGGCAGGTCAGAACATTGGTGGATCCTTCGCGCTCCAAACAGATGTGTGAGCCACGATGGCGACAGACATTCATGAGGGCGTGGATTTCATTATCGCGCCCGCGAATCACGATCACTGACTCCGCGCCGATTTCGAACAGGAAATAGTCGCCCTTGCTCGGGATCTGGCTCACGTGACCTGCAAAACACCAATTCTTCGAGAGGACACGGCTCATCTCTGAATTGTAGATTTCAGGGTCTTTGTAGAAGGCCTGATCCAAACAGTAGCCTGGCTTTTGTCTCTTGATGAGAGATTGCAAGTCCATCGGGATCCTCTTGAGGGTCGCAAATACAATACTCAAATTTGAGTGTGCTGGCCGTGAAAAAAGCGGTCGACTTCTCACTCCATTGTTTTGACAAGCTCTTGTGGTTTGGAAACGGAGCGCAGAAGCATCATGGACTGCGCGGTCATGGTAAACTTAATTGTCGCCGCGGTGATTGCCAAGAGCAACGTTGTTGTACGGGACATCATCTCTAATCCTCCGGTCATTGAAGTGCAGCTCGTCAAACTTACACACCTTTTTTAGCGTGAGCAAACGTGTCCATTCAGGGGAGATGGCTCAGGCCTTCACTTTCTCGATGGCTTCGACTTCGGCGAGTTCTCGCCCTAAGAAGAAACTGATGGCGGTGCGGATGACCACCAACGCGCTGACGAAGATCAAACTCTCCAACGTCTTTGAAATCACGGTGTTGATGATGTCAGAGGCGATCATGAATTCGATACCGACCAAGATGTAGGTGCCAAGTTCTAGGCGCACATGTTGGCATTCTCTGATGCCGCGATTTTTACCTCGCAGACGACCGAATTCAACGCGCATGAGGCTTACTAGGCTGATAACAAAACCATAGAGGATGATCAGAATGCCGATGATGTCGATCAAAGTGGCGAGTTGTTCAAAGTAAGGAAATAGGGCGTGCATCATGATCTCCGATTATTGCAGGCGTGAGCTAGTCATACACGGATACGCGCGACTTGCCGGATCAAAGGTCTGTTATCGAGGATGTGAGGACTAGAGACTTTCCTGGTGCCCACGGAGTGATTCGAACACTCGACCTCTCCCTTACCAAGGGAGTGCTCTACCCCTGAGCTACGTGGGCCTTGTCACCAGGTAGGGGAGCCTTTTTGCCCTGAGAGTTGGGTGGCTCCGGCGGCCCGATTTGGCGGGGGCCGCGGCTGCTATAGCGCAAGCTGCAGGGTAAGGGAAGGGCTAAATGGAAGGTTTTCAGCCGAATATTGAGACATTCCATGCCAGCTAAGGCAGGCCCAAGCATCGCAACCATTGCGCGGCGCGCCGGAGCCCGATACAAGGGCGCCGAAACCTGAGATTCCTGTCCCTTTCGAGGCCAAATCTGTGGCGGAAAACACGTCGACCCAGAAGGACAAAAAGAAGGCCGCGCGTGAGGCGCGATTAGCCAAAGCCTTGCGCGATAATCTGCGTCGGCGCAAGCAGGCGGTTTCGTCGACTGAGGCGCCCTCAGATGGCGATGCGGAAGACAATGGGAAGACCGGAGGGATCAAGGCGAGAACAAGGCGTGAGCCACCAAAATTCTGACGGGATCGTGCGCCAGAGTGTTGTGGCTTTGGACCTCCCACAAAAGAGACAAGACATGGACCGAATTGAAATCGTCGGCGGAACACCGCTCAAAGGGGAGATTGAAATCTCCGGTGCAAAGAACGCCGCTTTGCCGCTTATGGTGGCGAGCCTTTTGTCGGACGAGCCGCTGACATTGAGCCACGTGCCGCGTCTAGCGGACATCACCACGTTGAAGCAAATACTGGCTCAACATGGAGTCGAAATTGAGCGACAAGGCGAAGGTGTAGGCAGCGGTCTTCAACTGCATGCAGAAAAGATTACCAGCACGACGGCGCCGTACGATTTGGTGCGGAAGATGCGTGCAAGCTTTTTGGTGATCGGACCTTTGCTTGGTCGATGCCATGAGGCCAAAGTGTCACTTCCTGGCGGATGCGCCATCGGCACGCGTCCGGTCGATTTGCATTTGGCAGGACTTAAGAGGCTCGGCGCATCGATTGAACTTAAAGACGGGTATGTCTATGCCCGCGCGCCGGGCGGCCTGAAGGGCGGCGCGATCGAGTTTCCATTTGTGTCGGTTGGTGCAACCGAAAATCTCTTGATGGCGGCCTCGCTTGCCAAAGGTGAAACGGTGATGCGCAATGCGGCGCAGGAACCTGAGATTACGGACCTCGCCAATTGCCTCAATGGGATGGGCGCCAAGATCGAGGGCTTAGGTTCCTCCACGCTCACCATTCAAGGGGTCGACCGATTGCACGGAGCCACGCACCGGGTCCTGCCAGACCGGATCGAGACCGGAACCTATGCCATGATGGTGGGGTCGGCCGGCGGTGAACTCACGCTCAAAGGCACGCGAGCTGATTTGATTGCTTCCGTCATCCCCGTTCTGCGCAACGCGGGGCTCACGGTGGATGAGGTTGTCGACGGTATTCACATTCACAATGGGGGTCCGCATCTGGGTGTCGATGTGGTAACCGAGCCCTATCCTGGGTTTCCAACGGACTTGCAGGCGCAATTCATGGCGCTGATGGTAACATGTCAGGGCAAATCCCACATCACCGAGACGATCTTTGAGAACCGGTTCATGCATGTACCAGAGCTCAACCGCATGGGGGCCCAGATCTCCGTCGATGGCCAAGTGGCAACGGTTACCGGTGTTGAGAAACTGCGCGGCGCGCCTGTTATGGCGACAGATTTGCGGGCGTCGGTCAGTTTGATTGCAGCGGCCATTGGGGCTGAGGGCACGACGACGGTGAACCGCGTCTATCATCTGGATCGCGGCTTTTCCCGCCTTGAGGAGAAGCTTTCCGGCGTTGGTGCGAATATTCGTCGGGTCAGCAGCTAGAACAGTTGGCCTTGGGGCGGAAATCCGTATGATGTGCCCGGCCTGATGAGCAGGCCCTCGCTCCTTAAGAAAGATAAGAAAACGTGATTGACCCTCTCAGGCTCCGGGCTCTCGATGCCGACGACCTTGCCGTTGTTTCGGCCCATTTGCAGGACGCGATTTTGCGCGTCGGGGATATTGCGTATCTCCCAAAACATCGGCGGTTTGCGCTGCTCCTCAATCGCTTCTGCTGGGAAGGGGTGGATCGAAAGCGTGGGCGTCCAAGCAAAGGCCGGAAGTTTTTTCGAACGCTTGCGGGCCTCCACTTCGATCAAGTCACTAATGTCCAAGCCAAGGGATTTGACCAAAGCGACGCTCAAGCTCTTCTTTCATTGCTGGCTGTGGAATTTGATCCGAAGGAAGACGGCAGTGGGGTTGTGGTTTTTGATTTTGCTGGCGGTGCCACGGTCCGCGTGCAGGTCGAATGTATCGAAGCGACGCTCTCAGATCGCGGTGCTTCTTGGACGACCCCGCACTTGCCGAGCCACGACGATGCTGGCTCGGATTGATGTGAACGAAAATGCCTCAATTCCTCGACACAACTAAGGATGACTTCGAGACTAAATTTGACGCTCTCTTGAATTCGAAACGAGAGGCGTCGGGTGAGGTGTCTGATGTGGTGAAAAACATCTTGAGTGATGTCCAGTCGCGCGGCAATGCGGCCTTGTTCGACTTGACTGCGAAATTTGACTCCTTTGAATTGTCGAAGGAAACACTTCGGATCACGGGGCAAGAGATTGACGCGGCGGTGAAGGCTTGCAAGCCTGAGACCCTCGATGCGTTGCGGCAGGCGGCACAGCGTATTGAGTCCTATCACCAGCGCCAAGTTCCGGACGATGATCTCTACACGGACGCAGAGGGTATTCGCCTGGGTCATCGGTGGACCGCGATTGAAGCGGCGGGTCTATATGTACCTGGTGGTACGGCGAGTTATCCAAGTTCGGTGCTCATGAACGCCATTCCGGCGAGGGTAGCAGGTGTTGAGCGTGTCGTCATGACCGTGCCGACACCTGATGGTGTTCTCAATCCGTTGGTCCTAGCTGCGGCTAAGATCGCTGGTGTAGATGAGGTCTACCGGGTTGGGGGCGCGCAAGCGATCGGCGCGCTGGCCTATGGAACAGAAAGCATTGCGCCAGTTGATATGATCGTTGGGCCGGGCAACGCTTTTGTGGCTGAAGCTAAAGCACAAGTGTTTGGGACCGTGGGCATTGATATGATTGCTGGACCTTCAGAGATTTTGGTGGTCGCGGACGACATAAATGATCCAACATGGATCGCGGCTGATTTGTTGAGCCAGGTCGAACATGATGTGTCGTCCCAGTCGATCCTCATTACCGACAGTCAAAGTTTTGCTGATCAGGTTGTTGTTGCCATTGAGAGCGAACTCCAGACGTTGCCGAGGGCCGACATCGCACGGGCAGCATGGGAAAAGTTTGGGGCCATAATCGTAGTGTCCGACTTGGAAAATGCATTGCCATTGATCGACCGAATTGCTCCGGAACACTTGGAGCTTGCTGTGGGCAATGCGGACACCTTGGCCGCCACAGTTCGCAATGCCGGTGCGATTTTCCTCGGCAGATACGCGCCAGAAGCCGTCGGCGATTATATTGCGGGCACGAACCACGTTTTGCCGACGGCGCGAAGCGCTCGATTTTCATCAGGGCTTTCAGTTCTTACGTTTATGAAACGTATTTCGCTGGTCGGTTGCGACGCAGACGGGCTTGCCAAAATTGGACCGGCCGCTGAGTTGCTTGCAAAAGCAGAAGGACTTGATGGCCACGGTCGATCCATCGCCATTCGGAGAAACCAGAGGACTTGACCTCAGAAAGGCGATATGTCGAACGATCGCTCAGAGATGAACACGCACCGTATCGCCGAGGTCTCCCTCGACGAGACTGATTTTGTGAGCCTGTCTCCAGATATCGACCATGAGCGCAGCGTCGCCATCTTTGATCTCATCGAAGAAAATTATTTTGCACCAATTGGGTCGGGTGGTGGTCCCTATCTTTTGAAGCTCGCCATCAAAGACAATCGTCTGGCTTTTGAAGTAAGGCTTGAGAACGGGGACTTGCTTCGCGAAATCTTGCTCTCTCTTTCGCCGTTCCGGCGCATCGTCAAAGATTACTTTCTGATTTGCGAGAGCTACTTTGATGCCATTAAGACATTGGCGCCTTCACAAATTGAAGCAATCGACATGGGGCGTCGCGGTTTGCACAACGAGGGTTCTGAGATTCTCAAGGAGCGCCTCGACGGAAAGATTGACGTCGATTTCGACACAGCTCGGCGACTATTCACACTCATTTGCGTTTTGCATATTAGGGGGTAGAGACGTGCGCGGGCCCAATGGCGAAGAGCTGCCCTCGAGCATTCTCTTCGCTTGCAACATGAATGCGGTGCGCTCGCCTATGGCGGCGGGTTTGATGCGCCATCTCTATGGACAAATTGTCTACACAGAGTCCATTGGCGTGCGCGCTGGGGAGCTCGATCCCTTTGCGGTTTCTGTCATGGAAGAAATTGGCATCGATATTTCCGAGCACGTTCCACGCGATTTCGAAGGTCTGGAGGATACCTCTTTCGACGTGGTGATTTCCTTGACGCCGCCGGCACATCACAAGTCTTTGGAACTCACGCGCACGATGGCGATTGAAGCAGAGTACTGGCCAACCATGGACCCAACGGTCATATCCGGCAGTCGAGGCCAGATATTGGATGCCTACCGGCAGGTGCGTGATGACCTCCTCAAGACCATCAAAAAGCGCTTTCAAGGCACCCCATCGCCCAATCCGTGACGGATAGAAGAGAAAACGCGTCTTTTTTGCGCAAATGGCAAGGAAAGCCTTGATTTTCTCTTCACCGATTTGCATTCTCCGGCGCGTTAACAATAAGGAAGCCAGATGGCTAAAGAAGAACTCCTAGAATTTCCCGGGACCGTTGTTGAGTTGCTGCCCAACGCGACCTTTCGGGTGAAGCTCGAGAACGAGCACGAAATCATCGCGCACACCGCTGGCAAGATGCGCAAGAACCGCATTCGAGTGTTGGCCGGTGATAAAGTGCTGGTTGAGATGACACCCTACGACCTGACCAAGGGTCGGATCACTTACCGCTTTAAATAGGCTGTGCTGCCATGTCTGCAGCCACATCGCCAAAGCCTTCGTTCATTCTTGCGAGCGCGAGCCCGCGACGGCTGCAGCTGTTGCGTCAAATTGGCCTTGTGCCGGATGACGTCATTGCTACGGATATCGATGAGACTTGGGGAAAGGATGAACTTCCCCGACAGCATGCATTGCGGCTTTGCGTTGAGAAAGCGAACGCGGTGGCCCCTGACACAGCGTTTGTGCTGGCGGCGGACACTTTGGTCGCGGTGGGCCGACGCGTATTGCCGAAGACAGAGGATGAAGGTGAGGCGCGATCACATCTTAGTCTCCTGTCGGGGCGCGCCCATCACGTGTTGACCGCAGTGGCTTTGAAATGCCCGGACCAAACGATGCAAACCCGACTTGTGGATACGCGTGTGACATTTAAGCGGTTGTCTACCCATGAACTTGAGGTCTATTTGGCTGGCGGTGAATGGCGCGGTAAGGCCGGGGCTTACGCGATCCAAGGGGCAGCCGCACAATTTGTTTCGAAAATGAGTGGTTCCTATTCTAATGTGGTTGGCTTGCCGCTTCATGAGACGGCAAACTTACTCCAAGGAAACGGGTTTCCATTGAAATATGTATCGGTGACGACATGACAGTAGAAATTCTCATCTCCCGCGATGCTGTGGGCACACGTATCGCACGCACCTCAGATGGCCATTTGACGGACATCGTTTTTGACGATGACAGTCGCCCTTTAGTGGCGGGCACTCCTGTGCTGGGACGCATTCGCAGCGTAGTGGACGGGCTCAATGCGGCCTTTGTTGATATTGGTGACGAACGGGATGGGTTTTTGCCGCTGCGCGAACTTGATGAGCTCAAGGGCGTCAAGCTTCACGAGGGTGCTGCTTTGCTTGTGGCGGTTGGATCGGAGGCGCTGGAGAACAAAGGCGCGCGGCTGACTTCCAACGTTAATTTTGCGGGTGAACTTTTCGCGTTCATTCGCGGTCGAGACGGCCTGTTTCTTTCTCGCCAGATCACCGACGAAGAGGTGCGGGCCAAACTAACCAAAGACGTCGAAGCGCTGATTGATGACGTCGGCATGCCGGAGGATTTTGGTCCTTGGGGGTGCATTGTGCGCACCGCTGCGGCGGATGCCGATCTTGAAGATCTTGAAATTGAATTTGAAGAGTTGGCTGATCGGGCAGATGCGTTTTTTGAAAATGTGCGCAGCAGCAAAGCGCCAGCGATACTGACCACAAGGCATGAGCGGATCAGGCGGGTGGTTGAACGATTGGCCGATGCGTCCCTTGACGCCATTCATGTCAACGACCCAGCCCTGGCTGCCGACATGAACGAAGAATGGGAAGCTCTTTCGCCGGGGCTGGCGGATGCCCTGGTTCGGGCTGACGGTGATCCGTTCGATGTGGCAGAGATTGACGATCAGATCGAAGAAGCGCTTGAGCCTCGCGTGGAATTGCCGTCAGGGGCATGGATTACAATTGAGCCAACCGAAGCGCTGACGGCCATTGATGTGAACACAGGTAGCGGTGGCGGCAGAGACCAAAACCGCTCGGCGATGGCGGTCAACCTGGAAGCAGCCCATGAGATTGCGCGACAAGTGCGTTTGCGCGGGATTGGCGGGCTCATTGTTGTTGATTTCCTGAAGCTGCGGGAGGACGGCGCGCCGGAAAAACTCATGCGAACGCTCAATGGGGCCTTCGTGTCGGACCAAGCGCCGGTGCGCATCGCAGCCATGAGTGAATTTGGGGTGGTTGAGCTCACCCGTCGCCGGGATGGGCCGAGCCTTGTTGATCAAGTCTGTGAGCCGGAACGCTCGCGGATACGCGTGCCGTCGGTGGAAGTTGTGGGGCGTCGCATTCTAACTGCGGTGGCGCGGGAACGGCGCGGGACACCGGGGCGACGCTGGGTGGTAAACGCCGCCCCTGAAGTTGTTGCTTGGCTCGAAGTGCTGATCGAGGACACCGAAGATGAGACGCTACTCACATTGGCTTTAGAGGCTGATGAGGCCCGTGCCCGCGACGACTTTGCTGTCGTGTCAGAGGAGTAAGCATCCCGTGACCTCTCGCAAACCAAAGGCCACAGCGCCTGGCGCGGACACCAAGGCCAAGGGGCCTGCTTGCCCGATGTGTGGCAAGCCAAAGGAGGCACAATTTCGCCCGTTCTGCTCAAAGCGCTGCGCCGATCTTGACCTTGGCAAATGGCTGAACGAAGACTACCGGCTGCCGGCGGTGGAGCCGCCCGATGACTGGGACGGGGAAGACATTGAGCCAGAGAGCCAGACCCGGCATTAACCCTTTCAAATCGCGCGGTTGAGGCTGGACAGGCGCGGGCGGATCGCCTATAAGGCGGCCCTTCGAGAGGCGCCGATCGCGCGCCGGCCCGAGCCCAAATTCAAGGCTCGGCGCATGCCTCAAGGGCCCAGGTAGCTCAGTTGGTAGAGCAGCGGATTGAAAATCCGCGTGTCGGTGGTTCGATTCCGCCCCTGGGCACCACTAATCCACATACGTCTTGATCGGGTAATCCGTCAGCTCCGCGAGATACTCTTCGAGTGAGACCATGCCAACGCAGGGTTGGGCTCCGGCTTCCAGTTTCTCACCCCAGGCCATTTTTCGCGCCAGCACGATGGCTGGGACGGTTGGAATGTGAGGCCCAAATCCATCTGTGGCGATGATGAACCATTTGCGGGTGTGTGGGTTGCCGTCTTGCCCCTTGCCGGTTAGGACCACGTGCATGCCGCCGTCTGCGGAGCCGAAATCATCAAACCAGTTGCTGGCTTTCAGCAACGGACTTGCCAGTCGCGGTAGGTTCAATGGAAGTCCTAGACGTATGCCCCATGACAATCCCCAAAGACCCAGATGCAGAAAACTCAATTCGAGCCCTGCGGAAAATTGGATGGACTTCAGCCCATATCGTTCCGGCAACAAATCCAAGTCTGGGATGTCGCAGTTTGCCATCCAGCGTTTGCCGAGTGTCGGGTACTCTTGGCGATAGATGTCCTGCCAGCCATAGACGGCACTCTTGTGTCCGCGAAATTGTTTCAGCGGTTTGCCGACGTATGTCAGAATGCCTTGTGTGGTGGCGAGCCCGCGTTCTGCCTTCTGGCCAGGGCTTATGCCAAATTTCATATGATCGATTTGGGTGAATTCATTCTTGAAATACTCCAAAACAGCGGAAGATAACCCGGGCACGGTGCTGGCGCCGCTGATGACTGCAACTTGTTGCGATCTTGCCTTTTCATCCAACGCCGTAATGCCGGTGACGAAATCTCTGCCATCGGCCAAGTCGATGTAGTGTACGCCGTGGCGGATACAACATTCAGAGATTTCATAGTCGCTGGTTTGGAAGGGGCCGCAGGTGTTGACGACCACGGCAGGTTTCAGATCCTCAAGTGCAGTGCCGAGCTCGGTGAACGCGTCAAAACAAGCGGTCTCGACTAGGGGAGTGTCCATTTTGTCTTTGAGCGCTTTTGCCTTCTCCTGGTTTCGACCGGCGATGATGACTGGCACCAGCGCATTGACAAGAGCATGTGCAATGCGCTTGCCGAAGTTGCCGTAGCCGCCGAGGATTAGGACTGGTTGCATGTGACCTCGGTGACTTTGAAATCTCCAGCATAGCCAAATGTCTTGCCAAACAATGGATGTAGCGAATGCGTCCACATGGCAAAACTGTCATCAGAGATCGGTGTCTCTTCCGCGTAACCGGCTCCGACAATCAGTGCCAATGGCACCGGTATCATGACGCCGAAAAGGCGCCAGACATACCCTCTGTGTTTCAATATGACTTTTGTGCCATCCCACTCATAGGCAACCTTCCAACCAATACCGAAACGCATGAATTCGACCATGACATTGTCTTCAATCCATTCCATGCGCGAACGGAAGTGGACGTCACCGTGATCGGGAAAGTGGAAGATGCGGTCAAAATGAAACGCGCCGGATTTGTCGCTCGTGAAGATGACGGTTATGGGCACGTTCTTTCCAGAGTGAGCGAGGAGCATTCCTGATAGTCGCGCCATTAGGCTCATGAAAGGGGATATGCACACGTCAAGGTGTCCCTCAACGCGTACGACATCATCACTGAAAGGGCGAACGGCATAGTGCTGTTTCATGACCTGCGGAAGTTCTGCCCACAGATCGCCAAAGACATTTTTGAATATTGGCTCTGACGGATCTACCGCCAGATTGCGAATTTTACGCACGCCAATGAGACCCAGCAGTATCGTTCGCGCCAGGCGCATGAAAGGATAGAAGAAACGCGAAAGCCGCTTTGAGCTAAACAGGGTGGCATTCATGCGGTTGAACCAGCCCTGGCTACTGCCAAGAAGCGCCATCATGTGCAGCGCATCTTCGCCGTGGTAGAAGTTGTCCTGATAGATAAGGACTGTGCCTTCATCCAAGTTGAGGTGGCGCTCATTCACTTCCCTTAACAGCGGATGTTCGAGATCTTCCCTGGCGTTGACAAGATACAGATTGCCGACGGACTTCTTGATTTGTAGCGCATGGGCCGCGGTCGTGCAGAGGGGACAGTCACCGTCATAGATGAACCAAACACTCGCCCTTGTTTCTTCTGTTAATGTCTCAGCCATTTCGGTATCTTGCGGCTCATGGACTATTTGCTTCTCAAATGGATTCACATCCTGAGCGCTACCATATTGTTCGGCACGGGAATTGGAAGTGCCTTTTATATGTTTATGGCGAACCGGAGCAAAGACGTGGCCAGTATCTACTTTGCCGTTCGCCATGTTGTCATCGCAGATTGGCTCTTCACGACACCGGCTGTCATTATCCAGTTTTTTACTGGCATTTGGCTGGTTCATGTTGTGGGCTATGCGTATTCAGACTTTTGGATCGTCTGGGGTCTTATCCTCTATTTCTTTGTTGGTGCGTGTTGGGTGCCCGTGGTTTGGATGCAAATCAAAATGCGCGATATTGTCAAGCATGCGATGGAAACCGGTGAACCTTTGCCCGAGCGCTACTGGAAGCTGGACAGATGGTGGATCATCCTAGGCTCGTTGGCGTTTCCTGCCATCTTGGTTGTGTTCTACTTGATGGTGTTCAGAATCGGCGGTTGATAGGTTGATCAAGTAATTTCATGCATTCCTATCTGCGTTCAGTCCGCAGTACTAGAACAAGCAACAACATAAAAATGAATCCCAGGAATGCCATCACAGTGAGTCTCAACAGGTCATCGCTGTCACTATGTTCGGCGATATGACAATGATCTGACGCCGCGCAGCATGTTTGATTACACGCACTTATTTCGCAATCACAACAGTCAACGGTTCCACTACCGCCATCGCACGGCAACGGAGGTTGCGGGGCGTCTGGCGAGAAGTTGTCAAAGGCCAATCCTACACCGCCGCCCCCTGTCGCCGGTAAACCATCGAAGACGATTGCGATACTTCTAATTGGCCTGTTGATATCGTTGGTGCTAATTGTAAATTTGGTTGGCCATCCATCGCCAATATCCGTCGTTTCATCACATCCAAGATTGCCAAAGACATCAGGGAGGTTGAGGGCACCAGCAGCGCATACTCGCCAGGTGGCAATTGGCGCAGGCGAGTTGATCCCGGTCACGAAAGTGGTGTCATACGCGACGACGGTCCACGCTTCATTTCCGTCAACATCCAATATTTCGCCGCTCGAAGCTTGTACTCCGACGCCATATTCGACAAATAGAGTCTCCGCGTTGCCATTGGTGTTGTTCCCGTCGTCCGTAAGAAAATAGCAACCAACGTTTGCGGATGGATCCGGCATGTCCCATTCGTCGCCAGCAGATTGTTGGCAGTTTGTAGGGTATGTCGTAGTCGGACCGTCAAATGCGAAAAAGGTTGGCCCTCCAACCTTTGCAATTTGCGGAGATCCAATTGACTGAAAACCACTGTCGACGAGGGAGAAAATTACATTTGATGGCGAGATGAAGTATTGATGCGAGATTGGATCACCTTCGTTCGGTGCGGCGGTCGTTGAAGATGAAGTCGGTACCAATTCGAAGTCAATTACCTGACCGGACACAGCATAAGAAGTGGTCACTACACAGACGAGAATTGCCATGGTTCGTGCAATTGGGTTTGCGTGTTGCATAATGTGACCCCTGTTACTTGTGACGTGAGACCCACGTCCTCTACAACTTAAGCTCCAGCCAATAGGCGTGAAGGTTGGAGTGAAACTTGGGCTCAATTTATTGGCTCATCATCAAATAGAAATTTTGTACGAGCTCGCAGGCAGCACGACAATCGGCTGTATCCCTAACAATATTGAAAAATTCCCCTATGCACCCCTTGTGGCCAAACTTGATAGCCAATATATCAGACTTTAAGCTATCAAAACTGGAGAGTCAATTACAACTGCAAGTATTGATATAAGTACCTCGGGAGTTCGGCGCGCCCAGCTCTGCAGTGGTTTTTTTGATCCGTGTTATGATGACTTTGTCGCACAATAAGGAGGAGGGCCCAAACGATGGCTGAAAAAACACTTTCTGGATCGTGTCTATGTGGCGATGTTGCATGGGAGATGGATGGCCCGTTTATTTTCTTTGGCATGTGTCAATGCTCTTTGTGCCGCAAGGTGACGGGCTCTGCATTTGCCTCCAATCTGTTTTGCGGTGTCGAGAAGTTCCGCTGGTTGAACGGCGAAGACAATCGCATCGTCTATCAAATGCCAGCACCGAAAAGGTTTGGCAACGCCGCTTGCAAGAGGTGCGGGTCGCGTGTGCCGAAAGTAAGCGCAGCCGGTGACAAAGTCTTACTTCCCCTTGGTAGCACGATGACAGACCCCGGGATTGAGCCTGTCTTAGTGTGCGTGGACGATCACGCCGAGTGGTTCAAGGCGTTGTCGAACAGCGCTTAGCGATGGTTTTTGTTTGAACTTGGCGGCGGTCGCTTACTATTCCTGTCATTGACATGACCGTGAGTTGAGGGTCACTCTATCCGAAACCACGTACTGCAGCATCAGTGAGTCAGGGGGATGTTAAATAACGATTCCTCGTTTTCCCGACGACTAGGCGACTAGAACTTCCTGCGGCGGACTTTGATTGCCCGCGATCTTTGGCATTGTTACTGCAAATGTAGTTCCAACGCCTACTTCACTGACGACCTCAATATTCCCGCCATGCATTTCGACAAGTTTCATGGCGATGGCGAGTCCGAGACCGGTTCCCTCAATACTTTTTGTGTAGGTGTTTTCAACTTGGCTGAAGGGTTCGAAAATGATCGCTATTTGATCTTTTGATATTCCAATGCCTGTATCTGAAACAGTGATTTCTGCATGATCTCCAAGGTCCCGAGCCGAAACGTTGATACGCCCGCCGCTTTGGGTAAACTTAGTGGCATTTGATACGAGAATAATGAGAATCTGGCGCAATGCGAGCTCATCCGCCATGACGCTCAACTCCCCATCTTCAACTTGAAACTCGATTGTCAAGTCCAACTCGCTCGACTTCGACCGGAACGTTCCTTCAATTTCCTGGAAGACGTCTGCGAGGTTTTGATCCTGAATATTCAATTCCAGCTTGCGGGCTTCGATCTTTGATAGATCCAAAATCTGATTGACTAAAGCCAGGAGATGTTCACCGCTGCAATGAATGAGGTTGGCGAATTCGGCACATTGCTTACATTTCATTACTTCCGTCAAACGCTTTGCGAGGAGATCTGAGAAACCAATTATTGAGTTTAGCGGAGTACGGATTTCATGGCTCATGTTGGCGACGAATTCAGACTTGGCCAGACTTGCTTGCTCAGCTCGCTCCCGTTGGCGATGAAGTTCTTCATGAGCATCGCTGAGTTGGTGGGTCATCGACCGAAAGCTATCTGTAAGTTGACCGACTTCGTCGGTGCGTGTCTTGTTCAGTGCGGTTGATGGTTTTTCGGTGCGGCGGAATTCGTCGATCTCATTTGTGAGATTGACGACGGGGGAAATGACCATGAACTTCAGGATCGCTGCAATAGCTATAAGCGTCACCATCGCAGTGGTGATGGTAATTGCGATGGCAGAGAGAATGGCGTTCTTCCCAATAGCGTAGGCGTGGCGCGGAGTTTCCGTGGAAATTCCAAAAACGGGACTGTTGCTCACTCCGTGAACGATGAAATCAGTGACCAGCGTGTTAGTATCATTTTTCAGTGGTCGGATTTTCACCTTCACACTGTCGTTAATCGAGGTCCAGGAGTTATCCTTCGAGGAAGCGGTCACGACCGTCATTTCGAGGAGGGATAGAGGCGACAAAATTTGATCCTGTAGATCGTTGATATATCCGTCGTCGACGAACCGGATGAAGAGTAGAGTGCCCAATGGTTTTGCGACTTCAATTGAATTTGAAATGTCAACAGCCGCGATCATTGCCGGCCCTTCAATGGTGGAAACGAAGCCTCCAACCCTATGTCCAACCTCCTCGGTTGGGTTCAAGAAGTGTTCCAACGATATACTGTTTATCAGTCCAGTGACATTGGGACGTCGATTCTCACCTTCAAAATTGTAACCACCTACCCAAACAGGCTTTCCCGCCAAATCGAAATAGGCGACGGCGTTGATTCCGAGCGACACGAAAGTGGAGTCACCGAGATTTGCGTCGATGTACGTTTGATTGACGTTTGTAATGAAATCGTAGGTGAGATCCCAATGCCCCCAATCTTCGGCCAGAGCAATCAACCCGTCGAGATCGCGTTTCATCGTGTTCATTATTCTGGAAACGTGAAGTTCAGTGGATTGTCTTTCGATCCGCTCAAATGCAGGTGTAACAGATTGGCTCAAGTGGAAAACCAAGGTCAGACAACCAAGGCTTAGCACCCCAACTAGCAAGAATACTGTCTTTCTACTGAGCGACATTCTTCCCCACCCAACAATTGTTTCGCGAGACTCTGCGGAACAGCAAAAGAGAGTAGGTTCTAAAGGTAAAATAAGCTTGAAATGCCAGTAAACGTTGAGCGCGAGATCTTAATAGTCGTTAAGGACTTTTGCTTGGTCGGGAGAAATTGGCTGTCCGAGCATTTTTCGATGTATGTGTTTTTGGTCGGCAAGGAAAAGGTGAAAGTTAAAATTCTTGTCGAGAGAGGGCATCCGAAATCCGGTCTTTGACATCAGTGTTTGGGAAAGCGGGATTTGCAGTATGTTTACCATCCGACTTGAACTCATGATTGGATCGCAATGTTGCCTGTTGCCCCCATTGAACAGGCGCCAAAGGTCCTATTTACCTCCTGTTAGTTTGTCTAACATTTCTTGAGACTTCTTGTGGTCGGGGTTCAGATGCAAACATGCTTCAAATTTTTCTATTGCTGCCCCGATATTGCCTGCACCTAAGTGGGCTTCACCTTGTAGAAACAAGAAATACCAAAAATATGGATTGTCTGGGTATGCTGAATTTGCCAGCTCGAAGATCTGCAGAGCGTCATTCCATTCTTCGTGCTTCAGGAGATGTGTGCCGAAAATGTAGAGATCAAGATAGAGCTCTTGGTCTGTGGTTTTTTGTATCTCATTGAATGCGTAGATAGCGGCGTGAATACCGTTTTCTTTTCTCTCTAAGTACATGGGTTTGATCGTATCGATAACCGGTTCGTCGATTCGCATGGCGCTTTCGACCAAAGCACGTATCCAACCTTTGGCCCCTTGATACTGTCCGCCATACTCGGCCCATGGTCCCAACATCTCAACAGGAATATCGTCCGCTGTCTTTCCTTTCGCGACCTCTTCCAAAACGATGCGCGTCGTTTCTGCCAACATCTTTTGATACTCGCGCATTTCCTTCATTGTGCAATCCTTGCCGTGTCCAGATACTACTAATGTGTTGTTCGGAAGGAGGGCGATGGCACGTTTGACAACCTCTGCATAGAGCGTGGCGTCGGCGGTTGCGGCATCATAGGTGGGATAGTTCAAGCCGTAAGCGATGTCTCCCATGTAAGCGATTTTTGACTCCGTAAAGTGGACCATAAGATCGTCATTGTCGTGGCTACCTGGAAGTGAAAACACTCTGATTTCTTCGCCATTGAAATAGATTTTCATTGTGCTTTCGATGGTCCATTCGGGGTAGGCGTCCGATGTATGTTCTTCGAGTATGTATGGCCCCTTATTGATCTTTTTTGGCAGATTGACGTGAGAGATGATGGTTGCATCTTTGCCAAAGAGAGAATTTCCACCAGTGTGGTCTATGTGACCGTGAGAATTGATCACGAACTTTACGCCAGCTTTGCTTATTGCTCGCAGCGCGGATTGGAGTTCTTCGGCGGTTGACTTGAAACCTGTGTCAACAAGAAGAATTCCGTCTGGGCCGATTGAGGCGACAAAATTGACGTCAAATCTTTCTACGGCTGTGATCTTGTAGATGTGTTTCGAGAGTTTTGTGATCGTAATGTTGCTTTCATCTTTCCCAAATGCAGAGAATGAGAAGATCATGGTAAAAGTTATGACTGAAAAGATGTGTCGCATGTTTGTCCATCTGTGCGTTTGATCTGACGATGGTAGTTAAGTCTCCGCAAGTTTCAAAGCTTTGATGTTAGACAAATGAATGTTGAGGTGCTCTGCAAACTAAGTGTCACTCATGCGCTAAGGGGTTTACTAATATTGTCGATTTGGATGCACTTGATCGGTTCTCTCGTTTTGACATTGATTTCGATGAGAGCTTGTTCTATGTCGGAAAATGACCTGAAGCTGGCTTGCCCTCTCGTCCATACGCGGTCTTTTCTTCAGTGGCATAGGTCTTGTCCCCATTGCATGATAGAGTGATCCCAACACCTAATTTGGAGGCGGTCATGGGAAATCAATCTAAAATCACAACGTTGTCGTTCATCGTTTCGGCCTGTTTTGTGTTGAGTAGCCTTTCAGATCGTTCCTTTGCAGAAGTTGAGGTTGTGAAAGAAACTGCTCCGCAAGAAATCGATCCAAAGAAGGTGATGAAGCTGAACAAACGGCCGTATGTCAAAGTTGCTCAGGAAGCTATTCTGCAATCTCAATATGAAAAAGAAGGTGCTGAGGTGGACGCTCTGATGGACGGCATTGTTGATCTCCAGAACAAGCGGAATGAAAAACGGACTGAGATTTCTCAGGCGCGTACTTCTTTGAGTGTTGCGGCATCGACGGAGGATGTTTCCGGGTTGGAAATCCAACTTTCCAAGTTGGAAGAAGAGTATGAGGGACTTGGAAGTGAAATGCAGACGCAATTGGTCGCGATGCAAGACGCTCTGCAAAAGCAACAGCGGGCGTTCAATACGCTGTCCAATGCTCTGAGTGCCGCACATGAAGCGAAACAGAATGCGGTTCGAAATGTGAAGTGAGCGTTTTTGCAGGACCTAAGGCCGTTTTTCATGTCTGCAAGAGACGGTTACCGTTCGAATTCACGAACCGGCTCGAATTCGAAGAATGGGTCTGTGACGCAATCTTTCCAGTTTTTTTGGTGATCGGTTGTGCGAAGGCGAAAGTACAAAACCTTGCGGGTTTGATCAGAAAGATTGCCGCCAATATTGTGGCCGAGGAGGTAGTGGGCCAAGAACAGATCTCCCGCTTTTCCTGTGATGGGGTGCGGTGGCAGCGGATGCGCGGTAGGTGGATAAGGCGCATGCACCAATAGAGCTTCCGGCCCATGATCTGTGAAGTATTCGGCATTAACGCGGTGACTGCCCGGCCAAACCCAAACGTTTCCCATGTTCTCCTCGCTTTGATCGGTCAGGAAAATACCTGCCAGAAAAGTGAATGTACCGGGACGACCATCTTCTGCAGGGGGCGTCAAACCGTCCAAGTGTGGGCCACCGGGGATATGATCCCATGGTGGGATGTTTAGAGCGATTTGGATGAGATCTGGCAAGGTGAGTTGTTTCGGCAATATCGCCGATTGAGCAAGTTGATATGCGGTGCTGTCTGTCAGGCACCGAAGCATTGGGTTGGTACTAGTGAATTCATTGCACCAACAGAAGTGAAATCCTGTGTGATCAAGGGGAGGCGGATCGGTTTCAACTTGGCGGTCAACTTCCAAGAGAGCTTCCTCAAGGAGGTGAGAAGGAACCACGTTTGGCACGACAACATATCCGTCTCTTCCGAAGGAACCGAGCTGTTCGCTGTTCAGCGATGTTTCAGACATGATGTCACTTTCTCAAATAGATGACCCAGTAGGTGAGGGCGACGAAAAGGCTGCCGCCGATAATGTTTCCTAACGTAACCGGAATGAGATTGGCGGCAAAGCTCACGAGCGAAACGTCCGCGCCGGTCAACCATCCGACCGGGATCAAATACATATTGGCGACCGAGTGCTCGAACCCGAGGGCAACAAACGCTGAAATGGGAAAGAGGATCGACAAAATTTTGCCGGAAACCGTGTGTGCCGCAAAACAAAGCCAAACAGCCAAGCAGACCAGCGTGTTGCACAAGATGCCTCGCGTGAATGCCTCAAGCCAGGTTAGGTTGACTTTTGACGTGGCAATGTTTGCCGCGGTTTGGGCCATAGCGCCGTTGTTCATCTCCAAAATGCCAGACAGATAGATGAGGATAACGCACCCGATCGCTCCAATGAAGTTGGCCACATATACAATCCCCCAATTTCGCAGGAGATCCCGTGTTTTCACCTTCTTGTCGGCCCAAGCCATGACAATGAGGTTGTTGCCGGTAAAGAGTTCGGCACCGCCAATGACAACGAATATGAGGCCGAGTGAGAATGCAACGCCTCCCAGGAGGCGACTTGGGCCATACCCCAATCCACTTTCCGTCATGACCAGCGTGAAGAACATAGCGCCGAAGGCGATGAAGGCACCTGCGAGAACTCCCAAGGCGAGCGTCGGCAGCAAAGGGAGTTGGGCCTTCGTGACACCGATCCTCTCGACACGTTCGGCGATTTCTGCTGGTGAGTAAGCGTCAATGCCGAGCATGAGGGGCTTCGGTTGCGCGTCAATTTCTTGGGTCATTGAGCCCACCCTTTGGCGGTTTGGTTTACGGTTTAAGAGGGAGACGTGTTGTGTATTTGATTTGCTTAAGCGAGAAGCTAGAGCTTGCAGATCGAACCGAGTCATGGCTAAGGAGTTCGTGATTGAGAAACTCATTGTAGGTATCGATGCTGTCGGTAATGACGTGAAGTAGGTAGTCCCAATCCCCGGACACGGAATGACACTCGATGACGCCATCAAGGGTTAAGACATGACGTTCGAAAGCCTCCCGCACTTTATCCTCGTGTGCGACCATGGAGACGCTGACCAAGACATGAATGCCCATACCCAGCTTCTTTGCATCGAGAAGGGTGGTGCGTTTTAGGATGATACCCGCTTCTTCCAATTCGCGAACGCGCCGCCAACAAGAGGTTTTGGAAATGCCAGCAATGTCGGCCAACTCTTGTTGAGGCATGGAGGCGTCCTGCTGCAAGGCATCGAGGAGTTTCAGGTCTGAAGAGGTCAGTTGCATGTGGCGCTCGTAAGTCTTCGGAGAATCGCTAGAGTCCTGGAATCAATCATTTGCAGAGTCCCTTCATTCGGGGGGAATGGTCCCATCAATGATTGAGGAATATATATTTGTTTCATAATTGGCGGTAAACTGCAACATATCGTGCAAACTAAGAGCGGTTCGCATGTAAGTTGGACCGAAAATCCAGATAGGGATGGCATACTGTCCCTGTCACGGCATTCTGACAAATCTGTTGGAGTGTCGCTTCGACCTGTCAGAAAATTATCGCGTAGCCAGTTTGGGGCGAGGCAAATGAGCGCTTGGTGCCTGATCTGTCTTTGAATGCATCCCGGGCCGCGGGACGAGACAAGGAGAGAGCAATGTCTGAGACTTTTGAAAACCCAATGGGGTTGGATGGATTTGAGTTTGTTGAGTTCAGTGCGTCGGACCCGAAGATTCTTGACGACACATTTCGCAAGCTCGGGTTCTCGCCGATTGCACGCCATCGCTCCAAAGACGTGACACTCTATCGTCAAGGCGGCGCTAACTTCATTTTGAACAACGAACCGAAAAGCCTCAGTGCCTATTATGCCGAAGAGCATGGCCCCGGGGCATGTGGTTTGGCATTCCGGGTTAAGGATGCGCACATGGCGTATCACAGAGCCTTAGAGCTCGGCGCTCAACCGATGGATATTCCGACAGGACCTATGGAAGTTCGCCTTCCTGCCATTAAGGGCATTGGTAACGCACCGCTCTATATGATCGATCGCTACGATGATGGTAGTTCGATCTATGACATTGACTTTGAATTTTTTCCCGACGCTGACCGCCGCCCAAAAGGTTGTGGGCTCTATGAAATCGATCACCTGACTCACAATGTATACAAAGGTCGCATGGACCATTGGGCGAAGTTCTATGAAACGATCTTCAGCTTCCGCGAGATTCGCTACTTTGATATCAAGGGCCAGCAAACAGGTCTGTTGTCTCGCGCCATGAGTGCGCCGGATGAGAAGATCAGAATTCCCTTGAACGAGGAGGCTTCAAACGGAACCGGTCAAATCGAAGAATTTCTCATGGACTATAATGGGGAAGGCATTCAACATATCGCGTTGACCACCGACGATATCTTTGCCACTTGGGACCAACTCAAGGCAAATGGGTTGCCTTTCATGACCCCGCCGCCAGACACTTACTACGAAGACCTCGAAACACGTCTGCCAGGGCATGGTGAGCCGGTTGAGGAACTTCAAAAGCGTGGAATCCTTCTTGATGGTTCAACGGAAGGCGACAACAAGCTGCTTTTGCAAATATTCACAGAAACGCTTCTAGGCCCTGTGTTCATTGAAATCATCCAGCGTAAGAAGGATGAAGGCTTTGGTGAAGGCAATTTCAAGGCACTCTTTGAATCAATGGAGCGCGATCAAATTCGTCGTGGTATCATCAAGGAAGACAGTGCGGATTAAGTTCTGCCGCATCACAGAAGGAAGTCCCGATGAACATCAAGCGCATACATCATGTCGCCTATCGGTGTAACGATGCCAAAGAAACCGTCGCGTTTTACAAAGATGTGTTGAACATGGATTTCGTGCTGGCAATCGCCGAAGATCAGGTGCCCTCAACTAAGGAACCCGATCCGTACATGCACATTTTTATGGATGCAGGAATGGGTAATGTGCTTGCGTTCTTTGAGGTTCCAAATTCGCCCCCCATGGGCAAAGATCCAAATACACCAGAATGGGTGCAACACATCGCCTTTGAGGTTGAAACGATGGATGATCTGCTTGCGGCCAAAGAGCAGATTGAAAAGGCCGGCTTAGATGTTATCGGCCCTGTCGATCATACGATCTTTCAGTCGATTTACTTCTTCGACCCCAATGGTCACCGGCTCGAACTTGCAGCCAATACCGCAAAGGAAGGCATGCTTGAAGAGCTCAATCGCGTAGCCCCAGAGATGATTGAGGAGTGGAGCCGAACCAAAAAGGCCCCGCGTCATGCGGCGTGGATGCACGAGAAAGAGTTTGGTAACGACGCTTGAGTAAACTCGATTTGCAAATAAAAAATCTGAGAAGCGCGTTGGCAGTTTTGTCAGCGCGCTTTTCTATTGAGCAAAGTTCACTTGCGAGGGGGAGCTATATCTGTCAATAACGCTCGCAGATTGACGCATCTTAACGCGTCACTTTTATGTAAACGAATTTGCGGACAAAGAGCGCAGCCATTGTCCAATTAAGATATTCGGTCAGCGTCTTAGGGGATTATCATGAACAAGTTTGGCATAGTAGGAGTGAGTGCGATTGCGTCGTTTTTTGTGGCGTGCTCGGAACCTCAAAGCGACGTCGAAGAAGAAACAATTGCAGGGGTCGAACTTGAGGAAGCCGCGCCGTTGATTGAGACCGGCCTTGATATGTCTCTGTTGGATCAGAGTGTTCGTCCGCAAGATGATCTTTGGGCTTATGTGAACGGTAAGTGGGTAGCTGAGGCGGTTATTCCAGATGATCAAACACGCTGGGGTGGTTTTGCGACACTGCGCAAAGAAACCGACGAACAGGTCAAAGTTCTCTTAGACGATCTCCTCACGCGCAACGATCTTGAGCAAGACTCTGAGGCGCAAAAGATACGTGACTTTTACATGAGCGTATTGAACCGTGATCTGATCGAGGAAAAAGGCACCACGCCGATCCAAAGCATGTTGGATGACATCGCGGTCATCACAGACAAACAAGCCTACTTCCTCAATACGGCCAAGTTGAGCCGAGATGGGATCACAACACCGATTGCGCCCTTCATCTATGTTCACCCGGAAGAGTCGACACGCTACATCGTACAGATCTACCAAGACGGTATTGGCCTCCCAACCCGGGAGTACTATTTTGACGAAGGTGAGAAATTCGACACGGTACGTGCGGCGTACAAGGTGTACCTCGCTGATCTCCTTCGGCTCTCAGGTATTGAGAGCAGTGATGAAAAGGCGCTGCAGGTTTATGACTTTGAGGTGAAGTTGGCAGAGGCCCAATGGACGCGTACTCAGAACAGAGATGTTAGTCAAACAAATAATGTTCTCAAACTTGATGAGATGTCGACTATTGCTGCGGGCCTTGATTGGACGACTTGGTTTGATGCGCTTGGGATCCACAGCACCGACGAAGTGCGGGTCTATCAACCATCCTATTTTACGGCGCTTGAAGGCATTCTGAATGAAACGGACCTTGAAACTCTTAAAGCTTATGCGCAACTCCGGATTATCCGAAACTACGCACGTTACTTGCCGGAAGAGATTCGTAAGGTGAACTTCGTTTTCTTGTCTGATGTTCTTTACGGCGCCTCGCAAGAGCCCGAACAATGGGAACGAGCAGTTCGAGACATCAATGTCGCCATGGGCGAAGCGCTTGGCAAAGTTTATGTGGATCAATACTTTCCGCCTGAAGCTAAAGCGCGCATGGACGAGCTTGTCGCTAATCTCTACAGCGCGTTTGAACTCTCCATCGATAGACTCGATTGGATGAGTGATGAGACGAAACTGCGCGCTCAGGAGAAACTCACACATCTCGGCCCCATGATTGGGTATCCCGACAAATGGGAAGACTATTCAGCGCTCGAGATTCTACCCGACGACATCGTGGGCAACCTCTTGCGCTCAAGCCAATTTGTGCATGACCGTGAACTGAAGCGCCTTGGCAAACCGATCGACAAGGAAGAATGGGTAACGAACCCTCAAACCGTGAATGCCTTCCATGTGCCTGCGCGGAATCAGATCTTTTTCCCAGCTGGGTATTTGCAGCCCCCAAACTTTTTTCTTTCCGGGGATGATGCGGTCAATTACGGCGCGATTGGATCGACGATCGGTCACGAGATCGGTCACGCCTTTGACGATCAAGGTCGTAAATATGACAAGGATGGCAACATCGCAGATTGGTGGACAGAAGAGGATGCTGCCGCCTACAAAGCGAAGGCTCAAAAGCTCATCGACCAGTACAGTGCCTATGAGCCTATTGAAGGTGTCTTCATTAACGGTGAGTTGAACCTCGGTGAAAACATTGGCGATCTCACTGGTCTCACCTTAGCGTTGCGGGCCTACCACTTGTCTCTCAATGGAGAAGAGGCGCCGGTCATCGACGGTCTGACTGGTGATCAACGTTTCTTCATCAGTTACGCTCAATCCAGTCGTATCAAGACGAGAGAGGATGCGTTGCGCGACCAGGTCATCCGGGGACCGCATTTCCCTGGGGAGTACCGGGTCAAAACGATCTCGAATATGCCTGAGTTCTATGAAGCTTTCGATGTCAAAGAAGGCGACGGCATGTACTTCGCTCCTGAAGACCGTGTCGCGATTTGGGAGTAGTTCGTCTCAGCGCCTCAAGTGAAGGCGTTATGGGCGAGAAGGGTATAAGTGTCACGGATGTTAGGCCGGGTTTGAACTTCGTTTGCGACGAAGTGGCCGATGTCCGTGTCCTTCTCTAAGTAGAATTTCACCAGTAGGTCGTATTCCCCAGAAATGGAATGTACCTCTGAGACTTGCTGGATGTTGTCTACCAAGTCGTTGGCGACGTCATAGGTCTTGCCCAGTTCACATTTGAACATCACGAAAAGTGGGATCATGTCTGCCTCCGCCGCCATTTTGGCCGCTCAATTCAAGTTACGCTTTGGCGAACACTATATGCAGGTTCCTGCCATTTTCCAGTGGTCATAATTTCTTTTAGGATCTCGGTCGCGTTCCAAATGTCCATAAAGGTCAAGTAGAGCGGTGCAAAGCCAAAGCGGACAATGTTTGGGGCGCGGAAATCCCCGATGACACCCTGATCAATGAGAGCTTGCATGATCTGATAACCCGCGGGATGGCAAAATGATATCTGACTGCCGCGCTTCTCGTCGTCTCTCGGAGACGCGAGTTTGAACCCATCGTCAGCGCATTTTTGCTCAACCAATTGTGTGAATGCATTGCTAAGGGCGAGGGATTTCTTTCGGATTTCGCGAAGATTGACGGCTTCAAAGATGTCGATACTGGCTTCAAGGGCCGACAGACCCAGAATGCTGGGTGTGCCGACTTGGAACTGATCGATGCCCGGGGCGGCATCGTACTCTTCATTAAAAGCAAACGGGGACTTGTGACCAAACCATCCCGTCAGTGGTTGATGCACTGTCGGTTGATGCCGGCGCGCGACGAACACAAAGGCAGGCGCGCCAGGACCACCGTTTAAGTACTTGTATCCGCAACCGACTGCGAGGTCTGCCTTGCAGCCGTTTAGGTCGACAGGCATCGCGCCGGCGGAATGACAAAGATCCCAAAGCACGTAAGCGCCATTTTCGTGGGCGAGGGCTGTCACCCCTGCCATGTCGAACATTTCACCGGTCTTGTAGTGCACATGTGTAAGAGCAACGAGGAGGGTGTTCCCGTCGATCGCTTCTGTGATCTTGGAGCGGTCAAGGGCGACAAGTTTGACGCGGTCGCCTAGGAACTCCTGAATACCTTGGAGGACATAATGATCTGTGGGAAAGTTCCCACGTTCGGTTAGAATGACTTTGCGTTCTGGGTCGAGATGCAAAGCGGCCGTTACAAGCTTGAAGAAGTTTACCGACGTGCTGTCGGAAACAATGACCTCATCCGCATCCGCGCCAATGAGTTTTGCAATCTTTTGACCGATACGCCGGGGTGCATTGACCCAGTCAGCGGTGTTCCAGCTTCGGATCAATCCTTCTCCCCATTCATCCGCGATAACGTCTCTCATTCGGGTAACAGTTGCCTTGGGAAGAGGCCCAAGTGAGTTTCCGTCTAAATAGATAACTCCCTTCGGCAAATGGAATTGATCCCGAAATGATGCCAAGGGGTCGTTTGCATCGAGCTCTTGGAGAGATTCCCGGGTCAAATCTGTCATTGTCTATTTTCTTAAGATGGCGCGAACGGGAGAAGCATCCAGGTTCGACAATGGAAGGGGCAGGGCGATCAATTCGTAAACGCCAAATGGCACGTGGTCCAAAACCAACCCTTCGAGGATTGCCATGCCCGTTTTTGCGACAGCGTTGTGCGCCAACAGTTCTTTCGAGTTTTGTGGATCAAGGGAAGGTGCGTCGGTTCCAATGAGTTTTCCGCCCAATTTACCGATCTCCAAAATGATCTCTGGGTCAATGGCACAAAAGCCTACGGGCCACGAGGCGTCTGGGAATTGTTCGAATGTGCGAATGAGAAATCGATCGAGTTGCGAGTGTTGAGAGACTGCGTCTTCAACATGGCTCCACAATACACAGTCGTCTTTGCCGCGACCGTCAACGACGACGCAAGGACCAAGGTATGGATCCAACGACACATCAGCCATCTTCTCGCCACCGGCATCATAGTGGAAGGGAGCGTCGGCGTGGGTGCCAGAGTGGGTGGACATGGTCACGGAAGCAACATTGACCGGCGAAGGGCCTTCAATCTTCCAAGTGCTTTTTTCCGAGAGCTCAACGTCACCCGGCCACGTCGGCGTTTGTGGATCTAGCCTTTGTGAAATGTCCCAAATCTTACTCACTGAATTCAATGACCTCTAGAGTTCCGTTCGAACGGAAATAAGTTCCGGGAAGAATCGTAGTTCAAGGGCTTTTGCCAAGAAGGCGACTCCGGAAGTTCCGCCGGTGCCCTTCTTGAATCCGATGATGCGCTCGACGGTCTTCAAATGGAAGAAACGCCATTGTTGAAATCTTGTTTCAAGGTCGACGAGTTTCTCAGCCAGCTCATAGAGGTCCCAGTACTTGGTGGTGTTTTGGTAGACCTCGAGCCAAGCCGCCGTGACGGCATCACTGGGTTGGTAAGGTTGTTTCCAATCCCTGTCGGCGATTGCGTCGGGAATGTCCAAGCCTCTCTTCTTGAGAAGCTGAAGCGTCAGATCGTAAATGCTTGGCGCGTTTAACACTCCGACGAGAAAGTCGAATTTCTCGGGGTGCTTTCTATGAACTTCGGTCATCTTTTCGTTTTTGTTTCCGAGGGCGAACTCGAGCGCGCGATACTGATAGGACTGAAAACCTGAACTTTGGCCCAAGGAATCACGAAATTTTGCATAGTCAGAAGGGGTCATCGTTGAAAGAACACCCCACGCTGAGAGCAGCTGACCTTGGATTTGTGCAACGCGCGACAGCATTTTTGAAACCGGCCCCAACTCATCCTTCTTGATGTGGTCCATTGCAGCCATGGCTTCGTGGAGGCAGAGTTTGATCCAAATTTCTTGCACCTGGTGGATCACGATAAAGAGCATTTCATCATGTTCTTTGGTCACTGGGGTCTGAGCGGAAAGGAGCTTGTCCAGGTCAAGATACTGACCATAGCTCATCTCCTGATCCCAATGGATGCCTTCGCCTTCAAGGTTGACGCGGTCTGGCGTGTCGTTATCGGTCGATGTCATGTTGCAATTCTCCGGTCTTGCTGACGGCAACAGTATGGTTGAATCAGGGGGTCGTATAGTTCATAATTCTTCATTATATCATGAAATGAATTCATATAAATCATGTATCCAAGACTGGAAATGCGCCATCTCATTATGATCGACTGTGTGACGCGGACGGGCAGCGTCTCTGCGGCTGCAGGTCAGCTTGGCCTTACGCAGTCGGCTCTCAGCCACCGTATTCGGGAAGCCGAACGCCGGCTCAACACACCGTTGTTCCATCGAACCAACCGACGTCTGGTTCCAACCCATGCGGGAAAGCGTATCAATCAAGTGGCTCAAGTGGTTCTCAATGAGGTTGCCTTGGCTGAACGAGACGTCCAATTGTTGAGTGGCCCCATTGAACATGTGGTGCGCATTGGCGGTGACTCAAATTGTGGATCTCACTGGGTTGGTTCGCTGCTATCTCTGGCACAAAATAAACATCCTCATATTGAGGTTGAGGTCGTCGGCACCGGTCAAGAGGATCCGCTGAGGAGCCTCATCGACAATCAAATTGATGTTGCCATGACGCTCGGATCGCCGTCTCGGAAACGAGGATTGCGTATTGAGAGTATCTTGACAGATGAGCTCGTGGCTTTGGTCCCATCAAGACACCCCTTGTCGAAATCGAAGGTGATTGCGCCTGAAGATTTTCGAAACGTAACCTATATCGCTTATCACACGACGCCGGAGCGGGGGCGGGAGTATGAACTCATCTTCAAGAAGTATGATGTGTTGCCAAAGAAGGTGATCAGGGCCGGCGTTACCGAGGCGGTTGTTGATCTGGTGCGGCGCGGCGAAGGGGTGACCATATTGCCGGGTGCCATTGCGAAAGCTGCAGCTAAATTGCCTGGGGCGAAAGTTGTCAGACTGACCCAGGATCCGCCGGAAGTCGTTTGGCATGCGGTTTTGCGACGCAACGAGGCGTCCACAGATCAGTTCATGAAGGTTGTGAGTCTATTCGCGGATTCGCTAAGTGAGAGTTAGACGCTAGCGGCTCAGGTTTTCTGGTTTGCTTCTTGATCGCGCAGTTTGAATCTTTGAATTTTACCCGTTTGCGTTTTGGGAAGGGTTGAAACGAATTCGATCCGCCTGGGGTATTTGTAAGGTGCAACTTCCTGTTTTACGAAATCTTGCAAGACTTTGACCAAAGCATCTGAGGGAGAGTGCGTTTCGTTTGCGACGACATATGCTTTCACGACACTGCCGCGGTTGGCGTCAGGGGACGCGACGACAGCACACTCGGAAACCGCATCGTGATCAAGCAGCACTTGTTCAACTTCCGGTCCACTGATGTTGTAGCCAGATGAGATAATCATATCGTCGCTTCGAGCGACGAAATAGAAATATCCATCACCGTCTCGGCGAAACATGTCGCCGGTAACGTTCCAACCATCGCGAACGTAAGTGTCTTGTCTCTCATCTGCCAAGTAGCGGCAGCCCGTTGGCCCTCGGACATCTAAGCGGCCAACTTCGCCAATGGGTAGCTCTTTCATGTTCTCGTCGAAAATCTTGGCTTCATATCCTGGGATGGTCTTACCAATGGCTCCCGGACGTATGTCGTCGCCTGCCGCGGAAATGAAGATGTGGAGAAGTTCCGTCGCCCCAATTCCGTCAATGATCTTGGTGTTTGTTTTTGCAAGCCACTCTTCGTAGACGGGTAAGGGAAGATGTTCTCCTGCAGAAATGCAGTTCCTCAAACTCGACAGATCGTGCTCATCAAACTTGCTGAGTATCGCTCTGTAACCGGTTGGTGCTGTAAACATCACGGTTGCGTCTGTTGCCTGAACCGCCGCCGCGAGGTCTGGCGGTGTTGCTTTTTCCAAGAGGACAGAACTTGCGCCAAAATAGAGAGGGAAGGTGACTAATGCGCCGAGCCCAAAAGTGAAGGCAAGCGGAGGGCTGCCGATGAAAACGTCGTCCGGTTCAGGTTTCAAAGTGTGCCGGCAGAAACCTTCGCACATGGCGATAATGTCCTGGTGAAGATGGACGCATCCCTTCGATTTGCCTGTGGTTCCGCTGGTGAATGCGATGATTGCGGGGTCGTCGGCTGCCGTCGGCACACCAACATATTTTTTCAGTTTTGACGTCGTTGTCGCAAATGGATCTTTTCTGCTGCTGAGTTCGCCGGTTTGGGGAAATGCCATGACATATCGAACACCGTCGGTATCGCGGCCAACATCCTCTAAGTCAGGCAATTTGTTGTCGTCGCCTACAACAAGTGACACCCTTGCTTTTTGGGCGATAGGTTTGAGATCTCTGGCTCTTAGAAGTGGCATGGCCATGACGGAGATCCCACCTGCCAACAAGACGCCAAACCAAGTCGCCACTTGGGCAATGGAGTTTGTGCCTTGCATTAGAACGCGTTCTCCCGGAAGGAGATCGCAATCCTCTGACAACGTATGGGCAATCTGACAGGCCCATTCTTGGAGTTCCTGATAGGTGATTTCACTGTCGAGATTACGAAGGGCAATTCTCTCGTTCCAAGCATTTTGGGTGGCGCGGTCAAAGAACAGTTGCGCGGCATTCAATTTGTCCGGCAATTGATAGGGAAGGTCATCCAGCAGGAAACGAGGTTGCTCATCTGCGGGCGGCAGGTTGTCTCGGACAAATGTGTCGATGTGCGCTGAAATGCGGGTCATTGATCATGCCAATCGGGATGGTTTTCCCAAAAACGCTTACGTATCAATACTGTGGGACTGGCGCTCTTTGGTGAGCTGGTTTGTTTGTCCTTGACCCTTCTTGCGTAATCTAGAGCCACTTGAAGGCATCAAACAATTCAAAATATGTGGTCTCTGCATGAAAAAGATTCATTCATATTGTTTCGAGAAGATGGCGTTATGTGCTCGAGAAAATGAGTTAACTGCCGACAACGCTGCTGTCGATGGTATGCTTGTCAATGGGCAACTACTATGATTTCACCCCAATGAGGAGGAATACGAATGAACAAAAATGTGGATATTGTTAAAGATTTTGTTGCGGCCTGGTCGCGATTGGACGTCGATGAACTGCTGAGCTATTTCGCGGAAGATGGGACCTACTACAACATGCCTTTTGCACCGGTCACCGGGCATGAGGGGTTGAGAGACTTTATAAGCGCATTTCTAAAAGATTGGACCGAAACCAATTGGGACCTTCTCCATATTTTTGGTGATGGCGATGTTGTTGTCGCTGAAAGGTTGGATCGCACAAAAGTTGGCGACATAGCGGTTGATCTTCCTTGTTGTGGTATTTTCGAAATGCAAGACGGCAAGATCAAAATGTGGCGCGATTACTTTGATATGGCGACCTACACAAGACCATTTGAAGGCAAGACCTAAGCTTGAGTGTGACTATTCAGTTTGCATTTGGCGCATTCCATGATGGTTTCGCGATCACGAACCCGTGTGGCAGAGTGTTCACAAGAAACTGATTTGATCCCCTGACACGATTTAGAAAAGATCTGACCCTTGTTGTGGATAATAAATAGGGTTGTGTGATGAGATCTACTGTTTTTCGGCTTATTGCCGCTGTTGCTCTTGCCTGTGGCGTGGGCTCAAATGCTATTGGTGCTGATGATGTGGTTCTCGAGGTTAGTGCGACGACCAATGCCATCATGAAGGTCGACGGCGATCCGGATTCATCGTGCGGTGTATTGATCGTCCATGATTGGTTCGGGATCACCCCGTTTACTCTGTCTTCGATGAAACGTTTTTCTGACATGGGTTGTTATGTTGGCGTGATCGATCTCTACGACGGTCAAGCTGTGGAAACGCACAATGAGGCATATGCGCTTCTGCAAGCGTTGGATGCCGACCGTGCCGGCAAGACGATTGATGCCGCCATAAGCGAACTCTCCAAAGAAGGACGCAAGGTTGGGATCGCTGGCTTTAGCATGGGAGCCGGGCTGGAGCTCAGCGCAGCGGCAAGAAACTCTCAACATATTGATGCTGCTCTCGTCTGGTACGGGGACACGGGGCTTGCTCCAGGTCAGGCTGAGGCCATGACGATGCCCGTTCTGGCGATCTATGGTTCAAAAGACGGCGAAGCGGCGGATGAGGCGGCGCTCCTTTCAAAAACCCTTGATGAGGCAGGTGGAAAGGCGGAAGTGATGGTCTATCCCGGCGCTCATCATGCCTTTGCGCAACCTCTTTTCAATCAGGGCACGACCTACGATGCCGAGGCGACAGCAGCATCTTGGGCACTGACCTCGAACTTTGTTTCCCGCAAGCTCCTCACCGACTAATTCCGTTGATCGAATAGTACAGACTTCCTGAAGCCGTGCACTGAGCATGGCACGCTGCTAGTATCGCGCTTGTGAGTCGGCGGAAACCCTTACAGGGATGCATTGATGTCCAAAAGCGTGGTCGCACGTCTGCGTGCTTTTCGATCCCGAATGCGCGAGCTTGATCGTCGCGAGTTTGAGATTGCGGAAACGAACCCACACCTCATGGACGCCCTCAAACGCCACAAACGTGAGGGTCTCATTCTTGCGGTTCGCGCTCGCTGGATCGCCTTGTCCCTTGTCGGGATTTTCCTACCTTTCATGAACCCGTCCTGGGACATGCTTTACTATGAGGCCCTGCTTGGCCTGTTTATGTTCATCGGGTGGGTGCAAACCAAAGTTGGGCAGGTCGGACAGTCTCGAAAAGAACTCGCCCTGATCTATTGCGACCTCATATTAATGACCATAACACTGGTGGTCCCAAATCCCTTCGATGGTCGCGAATGGCCTACCGCGATGCAATATCGTTTTGAGGGGTTCGCGTACTTTTACATTTTACTCGCTGGCGCAACGATGAGTTACTCGTGGCGTACGATTTTGTCGTATGGCACATGGGTCGCCGTTCTTTGGATGTCAGCTTTTGGATTGGTTTTGTTGGTTGGTTTCCGGGTTCCCGGCCTTTCAGAGAGCATTGCCGGTGCGATGACTGGTAGCGAAAATATCTTTGAGTTCATTGATCCCAATGACCCTCAGTTCTCGCGGCGCTTTCAAGAAATCCTCATCTTCGCAATCGTTGCGGCCATTCTCGCGATGAATGGGTGGCGAACAAGTCAATTGATATTGCGGCAAGGCGAAATCGCGCGAGAGCGAGCGAATTTGTCGAGGCACTTTCCGCCCCGTATTGTGGACCAAATGGCGGATCAAGATGAGCCACTCGGTGCTGTTCGCTCGCAGTCCGTGGCTATCATGTTTGCGGATATTGTTGGCTTCACCAGATTTGCAGAGAGCCATTCGCCGGAGGAGGTTGTCGGCACCTTGCGTGAGTTTCACCACCGACTTGAAGATGCGGTCTTCAGCAATCGCGGCACCCTCGACAAGTTCTTAGGTGATGGGATCATGGCCACCTTCGGGACGCCTGAAACTAGGCCGGAGGATGCCTTGAATGCACTTTTGTGTGCGAAGTCTATGCTCGAAGCCATCGATCAATGGAATGGAGAGCGGGCCCTGTCTGGGGAACCGCCTATTCGGCTCTCAATAGGCATCCATTTCGGCGAGGTGATTCTGGGTGATATCGGGTCTGAGCGACATCTTGAATTCGCTGCGATTGGCGACACGGTCAACGTGGCCAGTCGGTTAGAAGCCTTAACCCGAGACCTTGATGTTCGCCTGATTGTGAGCGACGAGCTGGTAAAAGAGGTGCGTGCTCATGGTGGAGGAAGTGCGGAAGCATTGCTTGCACGCTTTGCAACTGTCGAACAACAAGCCTTGCGCGGCCGAAGCGACCCCCTCAAGATCTGGACACTACGTGACGTCTTCTAGGTGCCTAGTTCCTGATTGCACCAATTCCATCATTGTTTATAGTTCGTTTGGAGTTGAAGCATAGAGGAAGTGTCATGAAGGAACTGATCTATCATCGCGGGTTTATGCCCGCGGTTACTCGATATGCAGATGAGACGGCGGTCATAGACGGTGCCTATCAGGCAGATTATAAACAGCACGGTGACCGTGTTTTCCGACTGGCACATGCCCTGAAGCACCAACTCCGTCTTGAGAGAGCAGACAGGTTTGCGGTCATGGCTGTGAATTGTCACGAGTACTTGGAGCTTTATCATGCCGCTTTTTTGGGGGCTGCCGTAATTAATCCCCTCAATTTGCGTTTGGCCGGTAAGGAATTGGACTACATTGTTCGGGATTCTGGGTCAGAGGTCGTTTTCGTCGACCAGTATTTTGCACAGATGTTTCACGATGCGATGGCTGCGGGCGAGGGAGACAGCCCCATTCGCAAAGTGGTGTTTTTTGGTTCCGGAGAAGGACCATCGGACATTCATTACGAGGACTTGCTTGCCAGCGCAGAAGCAGTGATACCTGAAGAACCGGAAGAAGAGGATCCGGTGGTTCTCATGTACACAGGTGGAACAACGGGATTACCGAAAGGGGTTCTTCTGACACAGCGGGCCGAAATGCTCAATTGCTACCATGCGGGATTAGCGCTCGGCGCGTTCGATACTGAAGATGTAAATCTTATTCAGACACCGATCTTTCATGCAGCCTCCATGGTTGGGCTTTTGGCGATGACTTCATCTGGTGGCACACAGGTTCTCATCCCGATGTTTGAGCCTGGTGGGGTTTTGGATCTCATCGAAGCCCATAAGGTCACGACCACCGCAATGGTCCCAACGATGATCGCAATGATGCTCAATCATCCGAATTTTGACCCTGAACGTATTCGAAGTTTGAGACAGTTGATCTATGGTGCGTCGCCTATGCCACCTGCTATTCTCAACAAACTGATGGGAATTCTTCCCGATCTGGAGTTTGGTCAAGGATACGGAATGACCGAATCTGCCTCCCTTGTGACCTTTCTTTCAACGAATGACCACAAAGCTGGTGGCGACAGGTTGAAATCTGTTGGGCGTCCTATAGTAGGAGTTGACGTTTGTATTCAGGACGATGAAGGAAAAATATTGCCGCCTAACGAAATCGGAGAGGTTTGCGCGAGAGGTGGCAATTTCTTGGTCGAGTATTGGCACAAGCCTGAAGCAACAGAAGAAGTTTTCAAGGGTGGATGGTATCACACCGGTGATGCCGGATATTTGGACGAGGCGGGGTATGTATTCCTCGTTGATCGTGTGAAGGATATGATCGTCAGTGGTGGAGAGAATGTCTATTCCGCGGAAGTCGAAAATGCAATTTCTGATCACCCGGCCGTGGAACAAGTGGCTGTGATTGGTGTTCCGGACGATACCTGGGGCGAGGCCGTCCATGCGATCGTGGTCTTGTCGCAAGGACAGACCGCGACGGCCGATGAACTCATTGAGCACGCGCGGATCTCTATTGCTGGGTACAAGGTTCCAAAGACCGTTGATTTCAGAGCGGACCCGTTGCCACTTTCAGGCGCGATGAAGGTTTTGAAAAAGGAGCTTCGAGAGCCTTTTTGGAAAGGGCGTGACCGTTTGATCGGTTAGGCCGACTAAGGACTATTCCGGGTCCGAATTGCGTGGGTTGTACCGGATCAACTCCCGGCGGTCGATGTGGCGTGCCCAAAGCCAATTGTAAGGGTGTATTTCCTCAGTTGGCCCGAGCTCATCAGTGAGTGGCCGTTCTTCATTGTGCCACTCGAACAATCCGCCCTTGAGGTTGTATATGCCCCATGCGTTCGTGGTCATGAGTTCGTCTTGAACGCGGTCTGCAAATTCAGATGAACGTTGTCCAACTGAACAATAGAAGACGATCGTTTTTCCTGGAAAATGGTCTTTGAATAGATCGAAGAAGACTTCAGAAGACATCGTTGGGGCAACCAAATGTGCACCGGATATGTGACTGACAAGGTACTCTTTTGGTGCGCGTATGTCGAAGAGTAGAAGTTCCGATTGAGGTAGCTCTGCAAGTGCCTCAGTACTGATGTGCTCTACCTTAGCAAACCGTCTCTCAATCTTTGTCTGGGTCTTGTCGAGGCCGGCGTTTGACAATGCCTGAACGGAGTGACCGCCAATGGCGACGTGAAGGGACATGAGCCCGGCGACAATTACAATTCGCATTATCACTCTTTGGTAGCCATTCATTTGTGAAAGATCTCCGCTAGGCTTTCGGTTTGGAGGCTGATGAGCAATGGGTTCATTGTTGTTTGGCGGTTCGGCTTTCCATGATCATTAGAATAATGGCGAGAAGGGCAACCGGCAAGACGATGAGGTCATGGTGATGACCCATGGCGCGCGACAAGGTGCTGGCCAAAATCGTTGCGAGGATGGGGATGGGGAGGAGTGCCCATTTCCTTCTACCCCTCACCAGAATGAGAAATCCGAATGTGAAGAGGAGTGTCGGAACAGGATGCAATCCAAATCCAGGAAGCAATTGCGGATTGAGAGTTCCTTTTGTCGCAAGAGCTGGATGACCCAGAAGGCCATAGGCGCAAATGAGGATAGCGAGCATGATGACCGCGCGCGAGCCACCTCCAATAGGAAGACCCCTTCCAAAGACGCTTATACTGAGAAAAAGGAGGCCTTCTGCGATGAACAAGGTCGCAAAGATCCAAGCAGCCCAAGAGAGACTTGAAAACTCTAAGATGTAATAGCCATATCCAACCCAGAGCCAGGCTCCCGCCATGATGAGTGGAGCCGTCCGGGTTTCCAGCCAACGTTGTTTCAAGGAAATGATGAGGGCAAGAGCGCCGAGCAAAGCGAAGATCAGCGGCGCTGGCCACATAGCCTCGTTATATGTTGCCAAAACACGCTCATAGACTTCAGGGTGGAATGGGATCATCGGTGTTTCCTGAAGGTTATTACTCTAGAGAGAGTTGATGTGATCGACCATTCGCCGGCGCTGAGCCTCGTCAGGCAATCGACCATGACCGGCGCCGATGTTTTCCAGGGCATGATCGATCCTGGTCGTTGCCGGAATGGCGCAGGTTATCGAGGGATGTGAAACGATAAACTTCAAAAAGAATTGGGCCCAGTTTTGACAATCAAACTCGCCTGCCCACTCGGGCAGTGGGTTGTGAGCGTAGAGGTTGAATAGCTGTCTACGCTGGAAAGGACGATTGACGATGACGGCAATGTCTTTCTCCGCGGCAAGTGGTAGCAAGACGTTCTCTGCTTCGCGATCAAGCACGTTGTAGGTGACTTGAACGAAGTCTATGGGGTGCTCAGACATGATCTTGGCGAAATCATCATGGCGACGGCCATGGGATGTGGTAATGCCGATGTAACGGATGCGGCCTTCGGCCTTCCATTCGAGCAGTGTTTCGAGATGGGTTTGCCAGTCGAGCAGATTGTGAATTTGCATGAGATCTAGCTGATCCGTGCGCCAAAGACGGAAGGACTCGTTCATCTGCCGTCGACCCAGCATGCCGGTCCTGGTCCACACTTTGGTGGCCGAAAAGAAATCCCGCTGGTTCTCGATGTTCTCGAGGCAATATCCGATAACGTCTTCCGAGGAGCCGTACATAGGCGATGAGTCAATCATGCCACCACCGTTCTCCAGAAAGGCGCGGACGACTTCAAGGCGAGCGGCGCGGAGGTCGGGGTCATCACCGACATTAAGCGTGCCCCAGGATCCCATACCAACAACGGGAATCTCTTCGCCGGTGCTGGGGATCGGTTTCATGCGCATGGCTTCTGCTGCGACGCTTACATTTGGAAGCATTGTTGATATCGCAAGTGCGCCCGTTGCACTTAGAAAAGTTCGCCGATCAAGTGATGTGAAGTTCTGCCCGAAGCCATCTTTCATAGGAATACTGTTCTGCACCTTTTTGTCCTAAATCCCCCAAGACTTGGTTTACGAACTGGATTCTAGCCAGACTATCAAGCGAAGGCTAGAACGGATGTCCCGAACTAGCTTAGTTTTCTGACCGACATGATCTTGTTGTTCATGCCGATAGACTTGAGATCCCTGACGACACCACGGACGCGCTTGCAGTCTCTGAAGTTCTTCTTCTTGCAGACTTCCCATTCACCACCCAAGACAACAAGGCTTGAGGCCGCATTGTGAACGCGTAAGTCGTTTCGAGAAAGGTCGGGGTACGTGGACCCGGCTGGCAAATAACGTCCCCCTCCGCGCAGTCCAACTTCGCGGTGCAAAGTCAAACCATCGAAACGGCGGCCAACCTGTTTGCGGAATGAGCGAATGGCATTGTTCGCGCCCACCGTCTTCAGATCCGGCTTTTCGCCGCTGAAGGTATGGCACCATCCGGCGAAACCATCTCTTTCACAGCCTTCCCAAAGTCCGCCGAAAGCTCGGATGCTGGAAATCTTCTGATGCAGGCCGTTGGCTTTGAGATCAAACGGGCCAGATCCTGTGAAGTGCTTGCCGCCGCCCTCAAATTCCTTGTCCCTGAAGAGATAAACACCGGTTCGTGGAAGCGTGGCGCCCAAATGTTTGATGGAGGAGACCGCGTTGTTAAGTCCGTTGTCCTTGAAGCTTGTGAGGTCTTTGTCGAGATACAGACAGGGTCCGATATGGTCTCGGTCTTTACAAAGTTCCCAGACACCTGTTCTCACTTTTGCGCTGGAGAAGGCGTTGTTGCGTCCGATGTAGCGTAAGTCATTCCAATAGGTCTTGGTCTCGGTGACGCCTCGATCTGTTTCTTCGCCCGGAGAGAAGGTGCGGCTACGCCCACGAAAGTCTTTGCGCGGAAACAATTCGATACCGTCTGAGGGTTCTGGTGTAGTGTTTCTTGGTGGCTCTGACGACGGAATGGGGCTTCCGTCTGCTGCTTGGAAATCCTGAAAGGTGAAATCCTCGCGGCAGAGATCGCCAGCAAAGTAACCGAACTGGTAAACACGGTCGGGATTGTCGTGGCCGCGTTGGCTGTGGTCGAGCATCTTTGCTCTTGGTATGTGCGCGAGGTGACCGAATTCATGGTTGGCATAGTGGACGAGATCACAGAAACTCAATGCATCAGAAAAACATATCCGTGCCTTGTTGCCACCGACGACCATATGTACGGCTGTCGAGCCGCTACAGTCGCTGCGCGCCTTGCATTTGAATTCTAGTTTCTCAATCCGGCGCATGATCTGCCGCTCGGACCGACGTTCTTGTCCTTCTCGTCTTGCATTGATTTCGAAATCGTCGGCAAGTGTTTTCTGAATACCGACAAGATATCTCTTTGCCTGCCGAAGCTTCGTCTTCTCCTCAGGAGAGCAATTTGTAAACGGGGTCGCTAGACCTTCTTGTGCGCTCACCGAGATTGGCCCGACTATCAAGCCGAGAGAGTAAGTCAGTGCCGCAATAGTGATCTTAAATCTCGATGTCATAAACAATCCCCTCTTCCCCACAACTCATACTATCTCATGATCGCGCCTGGTGCCAAGTCATGCGACAAAAGTCAGAATACCCCGCTGAGCCCCCAGATTTGCCTATGACTCTTCTTAGCAAAGGGGTTGAAGCCTGACAAATAGCATTCTCACAAGAAGTTGAGTTGATCTGTGATCGACCTTTTATTCAGATGCCGGTCATATTCGGTCGCGCAAATGTGCGTCTTCCTCTTGGAGTCTCCTACAAATGACCCTCGCGATAATCTTGGGCGCGGCCCTCTTTCTCGCCTATAGCAATGGCGCCAATGATAACTTCAAAGGGGTTGCGACGCTCTATGGCAGCGGCGTTGTTGGATTCCGAACCGCTTTGTGGTGGGGGACCGCGGCAACATTTGCGGGCTCGCTTACAGCCGCTCTCATTGGTGAGAAACTCATCAAGCTCTTTAGTGGAAGCGGGTTGGTGCCAGATGTGGTAATTGCGGACCCCGCCTTTTTGACGGCTGTTATTCTGGGCGCTGGGATCACGGTGTTTGTTACGGCGAAAGCTGGTATCCCGATTTCGACGACCCATGCCTTAACCGGCGGACTGGTGGGAGCGGGCCTTGCAGCAGCAAGTGATGCCTTTCAGTTTGAACCCCTCCTACAGAAATTTCTCATCCCTCTTGCGATTGCGCCGTTGATCCCTGTCGTCGTGATTGGATTTGTTTACCCTGTCGTTTTGAAATTTGTCTCTGTTGTTCGAAGTTCTCGGCTCTACGAAGATTTCTCTCAAGGGCTTAAACGACCTGAATTGGCGCGCCTTGCGGTTACCTCGGATGGTCACACCAGGCAAGTTAGTGTCGAGGCGGACCGAGATGGCGCGTTGGCAGATGAGAGTGTGTATTTTGCGAAGATGTGCGATGTGGCACATTTCGTGAGTGCTGGAACGGTGAGTTTTGCGCGCGGCCTGAACGACGCCCCCAAAATAGTCGGTGTGGCGATTGCAGCTGGCGCTCTTAGCGTCAACGTGAGCATTTATGCGGTGGCGATCGCCATGGCGATTGGTGGGCTCTTACATTCTCGGGCTGTGGCAGAGAGCATGTCCCACAAAATCACTCAAATCTCGCATCAGCAGGGGATTGTGGCCAACATCTTTACAAGTCTCATGGTCTTGTTCGCCTCAAAGTTTGGGGTGCCGGTTTCCACAACACATGTCTCGGTGGGATCGATCTTCGGGATCGGAACGGCGCGAGGTGAGATAAATTCGAGACTTGTCATAGGTATCGTTTCGGCATGGGTGCTTACGCTGCCGGTGGCTATGACACTGGCGGCGGTGATGTTCTTCGTGTTCAGTCGCGTAGGCTGAGGTTCGCTTACTTTTGATCTGTCAGAACGAGATAGATGTCTCGTACATCGAACAGGAGTGAAGTGGCGATGGTTGCTGAGATCAGCAATACCCAAATGCCATAGGGCGATGCGATCTTGAAATCGGGTCCGCGAATGTCACGCGTGACAAGCCAATAAAGCAGCGGACCCCAAAGGATTAAATGCCCAATCCCCAAGAGATGAACCGTTCCGGTCATGTTGTAGATGATGAGTGCGGATGGCATAGACAAAAGGATAACAAAAAGAGCCAGACGCGCACCGGTGTGTTTCCAAACGAATAGAACGCTGGCGATGAAGATCAACCCCATCCAATTCATCCAGAGTTGAACCATGGGTGTCGTTTCCGTCTCGAGGGCTGTGCTGAGTTCGAGGAATTGGCCGAGCATCTCAATCGCTACCTTCTGAATTTGGATCCTCTGTCGGTAACCATTCGGGTGGGATCCTAGAGGTGAATGGCTGGATTGTTGGGTCTATGTACAAGTCAAACCAGGCGATGTCGGGGGTTACGGCTGTTGCAGCTAGGTATGCTTCGCTGCCTACGACATGTACGCCGCCGGGGGGCCACACTCTGATAGATGCGAGGAAGTATCGATCTACTGCCTTGTCCAGTTGTTTCCAATTCGGACAGACCGTGCGCGCTACATGTCGGTTAATGGTTCGCACGTCCTCCCATGGGTCATAGATTTCGTCCGAGAGGCCAATTTCCAGTACAATTGTGGTGACCCGAACCCATTGCAGAACACCATCTCTTGCAAGCATGAGGACGGTTTGAGGGCCACGAGAAAGTACCCAGACCCCACTCCCTCCTCTGTCAACAAACTCTTGTACCTCCCAATCAAATTGGTATCTCGGTTTGGATGGATGGCCTTGCGGATCCAGAGATGTAATAGAGTCTACCAGATCAGCTACTCCTTCTATATCGGTCCCGCAAACAGCATCGTGCACTCGATATTGTTCTATGTTCTGGGGGTTGGTCTCGATATCTGCCAATCGCAGCATTACGCCGGCAATGGATTCGCCCTGGTTTTGCGCCAGCTTGTAGAGATTGTTTCGTTTCTCATTGCAATTTGCGTCTTTGGATTTGCAGTCCAGCTTGGCGGCGACAAGGAGCGTCGCATAACCATCGCCTTGTGCCGACAGTTCCTTTAGTTCCCGGATGCCATCGGGATATCTATCTACGTAGCGACTGGGAAATGGGGGGAATGCACTGCCTGGGGTCGCCGCATGAGCGGCGGTATTCGTGTGGATAGCAGACAGGGTTAGCAACAAAAACAGCGGGCAAACGAGTCTAGAGCACTCTCTACTCTTTGAAAATACTGACATCTCAAGCGGTCCGGTCTGGGGTGAGCCAGGCGTAGAACATACCGCCCAATGCGCCGGCGGCGCCGAGGGTTATGTATCCGGTCATCTCCCGAGCTGCGGGAATGAGCATGGTGCCGAAGATCAGACTCATGGCCCAGATAGAAACTGTTACGGCCGCAAAGCCTGCCAGGCCAAAGGCAAGGGGCCGAGGAATTCTGATAATGGGCAATAAGAGGCGTGCAACGACAAAGGCGACCAGGAAGCCTATACCAATAACCACTGTATAAATCGGCCCCATGCTCAGTAGATCATGGGTGGTGGTGTCGATCCTGTCGCTCATAGGGACATTGACTTGGAGAGAAGCAAGCTCGGCGAGCACGAATTGAGTGGACAAAACGGTGCCTAAAAGGCCTGCGATTGCCACGCCGACAACAAAGGCCAGGGTCAGTTTGATTGAACGCACCATAGTCGTCTTTTCCCCGTTTTTCATCTCCCAAGGGCCATTATAGCCAATTCCGACGGTTTGGACTATTCTTCGTTCTGGGGCTTGTCGTTACATGGTGTGAAGGTTTTTGGTGACATGGAGAAGTTGTTAAAGGGATTTTTGTGCGGCTTTGCGGCTTTATGTGTTGTGTCGTGGCCGTCAGCCCATGCTGCGAATTATGCAGTTGAAACTGTAACGCAAGGGTTGGCCTATCCTTGGTCGCTCGCGTTTCTGCCTGACGGCGGGATGCTTGTGACTGAGCGGGATGAAGGAAGGCTTCGTTACATTCGCGATGGCCAGCTTGACCCAACGCCTATCAGCGGCGTTCCGCCGGTTTACACCAGAGGCCAATCGGGGCTCTTTGACGTAGCTCTTCATCCCGAGTTTGAAGAAAACGGATTGGTCTACTTGGCCCTTGCCCATGGTGGAGCGAGAGCCAATGCCACGCGTGTTGTAAGAGGCAAGCTAGTCGGCCATGTCCTCGAAGACGTCGAGACGATCTTCACGGTGGAGCCTATGAAAGCAACGCCAGCCCACTACGGCGGTCGGCTCTTGTTCCTGCCAGACGGATCGCTCCTCCTCACCACGGGTGATGGCTTTGACTACCGCGAACAGGTGCAACATCTTGACAATCACCTTGGCAAGGTTTTGCGACTGAACGATGATGGCAGTGCACCCGATGACAATCCGTTTGTCGGGCAACCTAATGCCTTGCCAGAGATTTTGACCTATGGGCACCGTTCGCCTCAGGGTTTGGCATTGGATTCTGAAACTGGTGATGTGTACTCGCATGAGCATGGGCCTCGAGGTGGCGATGAACTGAACCTTATTACCGCGGGCACCAATTACGGCTGGCCAATCGCAACGTTTGGGTTGGACTACAACGGGTCGAAGGTTTCGCCCTACACCGAGTATGAGGGAACAGAACAGCCGCTTGTTTATTGGACGCCCTCGATTGCGCCGTCTGGTCTGACGATTTATCGCGGTGACGCGTTCCCCGAGTGGAATGGCGATGCCTTTGTTGGGGCGCTGAAGCGCGGGAAAGCCAATGGTGTCAACATAGGCAAGCACATCGTTCGCGTCGATTTGGAAGATGGCAAGGTCATTGGCCAGGAGCGCCTGCTTGATGAGGTCGGTGTGCGTATCCGCGATATACGTACAGGTCCCGACGGTTTCATCTATGTGTTGACCGACGAAGCTCAGGGCAAGCTTCTCCGTTTGGTTCCGAAGGAATGAACCGACTTAAGGTCCACTACTCTATTGTTGCAATTGCTGTCTCAGTCTTTGGCCTGTTGGGAATGGGACAACCACCCGTTTGCAAGATCTGCTCCATTGATTTTTCAGACCCAGATCATTTCTTTTCTCTTCCACTGCAGCTCGAAGAGGTTTCTGGGTTGGCGTTTCTGAACGCCACAACGCTTCTGGCGCATGATGATGAGGTAGGGATTATCTACCAGATCGATCTAGAGGCAGAAACTGTCGAACCGTTTTATACGTTGAAAGATGGCGCAGCTTCTTTGCGAGGGGATTTTGAGGCGATTGCGGTTGGGAATGAGGTTATCTACCTCATCACTTCTGAAGGTGTCCTTTTTGCTATTCCCAATCCCGTCGGTGCCGACATGCGCGATGTTCAAATTATTGAGACGGGGGCAGGAAAACATTGCGAGGTGGAGGGGGTCGACTATGACGATCGATCGCGGGATCTCCTCATCGCTTGCAAGAAAACATGGTCGAATCAATTTGACGCTGGGCTCCTCATTTTTCGTTGGTCAGTGGAAGGTCAAACGCTCCGTGACAAGCCAATATCTGTCAGCAAGAAAGCAATGAAAAACGCGATAGGAGAGAAGCGCTTCCACGCCTCGGGTATTCAAGTCGATGAAACCACAGGTCATTTGATTCTTGTGTCGGCGCAAGATCAGTTTATCCTTGAGATCACGCGGAAAGGCAACGTTATCGCTGCTGGCCGATTGCCGGAGGATTTGCACCCGCAGACTGAAGGTATCAGTCTTCTGCCGGATGGTCGCTTGATACTCGCAGACGAGGGCAGAAAGACGGGCGGCACCATCGCTATTTACACCGACTAATGTGTCTTGTGATTGGCGCGAAGGGGGACAGATTGATGAAATACATTTTTAGACTAGCCGTCATTGCGCTCTGGTTTCTTCCTGTAGCAGCGAATGCCGCTGCGGCGACCCCAAAACAGGAACCTCGCATTGTTGCCATTGGTGACATTCACGGCGACTACGAACACTACATATCAATTCTCCGTCGGGCTGAACTCATCGATTCTCGGCGTAACTGGATTGGACGCAATGCAACTCTGGTTCAGCTTGGTGATGTGGTTGACCGCGGTCCAGGCAGTCGAAAGATACTCGACTTGTTAATGCGGCTTGAATCGCGATCGAGAAGATCGGGTGGCAGGGTTCATTTTGTCATTGGCAATCATGAAGCAATGAATGTCACGGGCGATCTACGCTACGTACATGAGGGTGAGTACGAGGCGTTTCGGACCCCGTCTTCGAAACGAGCACGCGATCAGTATTTTGAGGTGTTTAAGACCCGTCTGAAGAACAATTCGGTCGAAGGACAAGATTTGATCTTTGACGATGCTTATCGTGAGAAGTGGAATGAGACCTATCCGTTGGGATTTGTTGAGCACCGGAAAGCTTGGTCACCAAAGGGCAAGTACGGCAGGTGGGTCGCGAAACGTGACGCGGTTCTGAAGCTTGGAGATGTTCTTTTTGTTCATGGCGGCATTGGGCATCGTTACGCGAACTGGTCGATTGATCAAATCAATGGTGCGGTTGAGGTGGCGCTGAAGACCTCTACGGTGGATGAACAAACGATCCTCACGGATGAAGAGGGACCACTTTGGTACCGCAATCTGTCAATGGTGGATGAGGACAGTGAACGATCTCATGTGGAGACACTATTAGAACATTTTGGCGTGAATCACATTGTCGTCGCGCATACACCCCTGGCGGAGACGGTTATTCCTCGATTTGGTGACCGTGTCCTGGTGATCGATGTTGGACTTGGGTCTTATTACGGTCGCGCGGATGCCTATTTGGAAATATCCGGGGATACACTCACAACGGTGCAACGGGGTACCCGGCTCGCTATTCCTAGTGAAGGGGGCGAGGCGCTCCTCTCCTATTTGGCATCAGCGATGGCGCTAGAGGAAAACCCTAAGCGCATCAAAGCCTATGTGCGTGGGCTCAAGGCAAGCACCACCGTGCCATAAAATTCATTGATGCTAGCCACGACACTTTTTGTAGATTGATTTGTCGAGTTTGGCGGCGTCGTTGATGGTTGCATAGAACTTGTCGTAGTAGCTCGAAGTTCGTTTTTTTCGCGATTTGGACAGGTCGGCGCTGTCGGAAACAATTGCGTAAATGGTTTCACGCTGTTCATTGAAGAGCGCAATGGCTTCTGGGATCTGATCGTTGTGAGCGCACAGGCCGCGATAAAGCCTTTGACGCGTTGAGTTCAGTGGAAGACCTTCTGGAACGGTCGCATAGTCTGAATCGACTACACCGGCGTGATCAAAGTCGTAGGGGACATGGAGGGCGGTGCCAGATGCATTGTTGAGGAGCTTTGAGTTGTGGCAACAGTCATCGCCCTCAGGTCCGCCTAGAAATGCCCAATCAAGATTTCCAACAAAATACTGGAAGAGACCGAAGAGTGCGCCGGTCGTGGGGTCGATGTCCGGAATGGTGATCTTTTCGGATTTCAGTCGCGACAGACCGAGGCGTTCCGCGACGTGATCAATGTCTTCAATGAAGAATCCATGCTTACCAGAAACAGAGTATTTGTTTCCGGTGTCCACATATTCAATTTGAGAGAGCCGCGTTTTGAAACTCACATCGGATAAGACATTGTAGGTGTCATAGATTGTTTGTTCTTGGAGATAATAGAGATCGTATCTGGGCTTTGAACTTTGACAATGTGTGACGAGCTTGAGTTTGTCCTGGCCTTCGAAGATGGTGCCTTCGGTCGCGTCCTTTGGGAAGTTGACACGTAGGGGCGGAAATTTACATACACTTGGATTTCGCCGGCTCTTGCCGCGCGTCTTGAGCTTCATTGGCAAGATCTGCGTGGTTCCGTCGCTTAAGTGTACGGTCAATTGACCTTGCACATACTCGCCTGTGTCTCGGTGTTCTTTAAACAGGACACTTAGGGGCGCTTCGATGGTTAGGGACAGTTTCTCTTTGGCACCGAAGAGGGGGCGGTTTTCAATTGTATCTGCAATACTTGGGCTCGCCACATAGAGGGCGACACCGATTGATGTGAGAATGATTGCGCGTTTCGTTTTTCTTGATTTGCTACTCTGTTTCACCCCGATGCCTCCCCAATATTTCAACGCCTATGTTGGTGGCGGCGATGTCGCTTCTGTCTCTTCGCTGTCCGAACGGTGTTTCTTGTGCCGCGACTTCTTGCCATTGGTGCGTCGCATGTATCTGTGCGTGTTTTTCTTGGCTCCATAGTCGAGGATCCAAAGGCTCAAGAAGCAGTAGTTGAACCCCATAGACATGACGATGGCTATTTCTATGGCGCCAATACCGGCGGCGAGCCCGATTCCGATCGCGAGCAAAATGTAAAGAGCATCGCCAGAGCTTTTGAGCGTGTTTCGAAACCGCACCGCACCGACGACGCCCGCGAGACTGAAAGCGAGAGCGAGGGAGTTGTGCACGATCACAACAACGCCGGTTACCGTAATGGGCAGTATCATGATGGTTTCAACGAGGCTCTGGTCATATTCATCGTGATTGCGAATTTCGATATAGATCCAACTCACCGGAATGACGGTGAGCAAGGCGCCAAAAATGGCAAATGCCAACCAAAGGATGCTGTCGCCGAGCCCGCGAATCTGGGTCGCGTGGATTTCCATCGGCGTTAGAGAATTGCCGTCAGAACCAGACAGCAGTTTCTGGGCACCACCGATGGGTAGATAGGCATCAGCGTTTGGCAGGAGGGTGAGCAATCCGTATGTCAGCAGGGAAATGAGTGCGTAATAACCGGTGAGTTTTGCAAACAGTTTGAGTGGTGTCATGGGGGCAAGATAGCCGTGCAAGTGACATGGAAGCAAGGCTCGACTTTTTGGACCAGGCGTAGTGGGCATGTCGCCGAGCGAGCTTGAGACTGAGTTGAGTTGGATCGATGACCACGTTGGCGGCATGCCTTACGGCGTTGACCTGATTGTTCCTAACAAGATGGCCACAAAAGACGAGCCGCCAAGCGCTGAACACATATTTTCACTGATGCCAGAGTCTCTTAAAGACTTCGCAAGTGAAATTCTTGAGCGCCACGGCATAGAAGCTTCCGACATTACGGATGATGTGCGCGCCTGTGGATTGGGGTTTGGCGATAATCTGCGTGAAAGCGGAGCGGAGAAGCTTCTTGAAGTGTCGTTCTCTCATCCCATCAAACTGATCGCCAGTGCGCTTGGGGTTCCGCCGCAAGCCATGCTTGATGTCGGCAAGAGACACGGCGTTGCGGTCGTGGTACTTGTCGACGCAAGGGAGCATGCGCTCAAACAAGTACAAGCTGATGTCGACATAGTGGTTGTATCCGGAACAGAGGCAGGGGCATTGCGGAGATGTTGGCAGCGAGCTCTCGACAAACCGTTCGTTCACGAAGTCGAGCCGGCAAATTCTCGAGGCCATTGCGGTCCCCTTGGACGGATGCCTGGGAATCAAGGGACGCTCCGGACCCTTTGCCGATGCCGCTTCAATCTTTGATTAGTGAACCGGCAATGGCCAAAGTTTCCAAACTTGCAGAAGGTGGTCATGAGGGTGCGAAGGAACTTGCGACCTACTTCGTGGGTCAGGGCGTGGACTCATGAAAGCGAGCCAATCTGTGAGAAGCGTGGGGCATGAGTTCAAGCACGATTTCATTGAGGCCTATGAAAGATTAAGTGGGTTTTTGGAGGAATGGGAAGGCGCTTTGGGATTTCACAACGAGATCATATCCAGGTCTGACCTGTGTCACGATTTCGACATGATTAAGATTAATGATCCCGGTGATTGCAGGGGCCCTTGAGATTCAAAGACTTACGAGGGTGCGGTATTGGCGTGCATGCTCAATCTGTGTGGTCGCGCTGGGTCGGATTTTCTGCTAAACTAAGGACTGGATGTCACACAGAATTCGAAATTTATGGGGGATAAAGTGGGTAGACTTCTTGGGTCAATGATCAACATCTTTCTGTCCGTGCTTGTGGGCGCACTTGTCTTTGCGCTGGTCGGGTGGAAATTTCCGGAAACGATGCAGACCTTGTTGCTCAATGGTGGATGGGTCGAAGATCAGATTGATACGGCTGGTTTGCCGGCTCAAATGAACATTTGGGTCATCTTCCTCATTCAATCTGAACAAATTGTATTCCTCGGCTTTGTCATTATTTCTCGGATGATCCTCGCCGTATTGGGCTCAGGTCTCGCGCGGACTTTCGGTTTGGCGCGCTGAGACTAATACAACCTGATTTTACTTTTCGGCGGTGCCCACGGGTGCCGCCGTTGACGTGCAAACTCCGGCGCGCGTATTGATGATTGCAATCGCCCGCGGGGTTGGCTAAAACCCCAGCGATTTCCATACAGTCACGAGCGGTCGCACGGCTATGTCATCTCGCCAATACATCTATCATATGCAACACCTGTCGAAGACCTACACTGGTGGAAAACAGGTTCTCAAAGAAATTCATCTTTCGTTTTATCCAGACGCGAAGATCGGGGTGGTGGGACTAAATGGTTCTGGTAAGTCGACGTTGCTTCGCATTATGGCAGGTGAAGAGAAAGAGTTTAATGGCGAGGCGTGGCCGGCTGAATGGGCCAGGGTTGGCTATTTGGCACAAGAACCTCAGCTCGATGAAAGCAAAGACGTTCTTGGTAATGTCATGGGCGGGGTCGCGGCCACCAAGAGCCTGCTTGACCGGTTCGAAGAAATTTCCATGAAATTCGCAGAGCCTTTGGACGACGATGAAATGAATGCGGTGATCGCAGAGCAGGCGGAACTGCAGGAGAAAATCGATGCTGCGGACGCTTGGGATCTGGATTCCAAGATCGAAATGGCCATGGATGCGTTGCGGTGTCCGGAAGGGGATGCAGACGTATCGACATTGTCAGGCGGTGAAAAACGACGGGTTGCGCTGTGTCGATTGCTCCTTGAAGGTCCAGACCTTCTATTGCTGGATGAGCCGACCAACCATCTGGATGCGGAAAGTGTTGCTTGGCTTGAGCATTACCTGCGCGACTACAAAGGTGCCGTGGTACTGATCACGCATGACCGCTATTTCCTCGACAATGTGACGGGCTGGATTCTCGAACTCGACCGTGGTGACGGCATTCCTTACGAAGGAAACTACTCGAGCTGGCTTGAGCAAAAGAAAAAGCGTCTTGAAACTGAGGGTAAGCACGAAGAAGCAAAAGAGCGGACCTTGGCGCGAGAGATGGAGTGGATTAAGGCGTCACCGAGAGCGCGCCAGGCCAAGAGCAAAGCACGTATCCAAGCCTACAATGAGATGTTGACTGATGCGGGCAATGAGAAGGTCGGACGGGCGCAGATCGTCTTCCCACCAGGACCTCGTCTTGGCGGCAATGTCATCGAAGCCAATGATCTAACCAAAGGATTTGGGGACCATCTTCTAATCGATGGGCTCTCATTCGCTCTGCCACCTGGAGGTATTGTGGGTGTCATTGGTCCGAACGGCGCGGGAAAAACGACGCTGTTTCGAGTGCTCACTGGTCAGGATGAACCGGACTCCGGAACCCTGACGACGGGAGAGACCGTCGAGATGAGTTATGTCGACCAGTCCCGGGATGCGCTTGATCCCAACAAAACGGTTTGGGAAGAAATTTCTGGCGGCAACGATATTATTGAGCTGGGAAAACGCGAGATTCAAAGTCGGGCTTATGTGGGCAACTTCAATTTCCGTGGTGGTGATCAACAAAAAAAGGTCGGGCAGCTGTCGGGTGGGGAGCGCAACCGGGTCCATCTGGCGAAGATGTTGAAGTCTGGTGGCAATCTTCTGCTGCTTGACGAGCCGACCAATGATCTTGATGTGGATACGTTGCGGGCTCTGGAGGACGCGATATTAAATTTCGCCGGATGCGCCGTTATCATTTCGCATGATCGCTGGTTCTTGGACCGTATCGCCACACACATCTTGGCCTTTGAGGGCGATAGTCACGTGGAGTGGTTTGAAGGAAACTACGAGGACTATGAAGAAGATCGCAGGCGACGCCTCGGCGATGATGCAGCGGTGCCTCATCGCATCAAGTTCAAGAAGTTCTCTCGCTAGGGGTGTCGTCTAGCTGTCGACAGCTGCAACGTCGTCGGTCAAATCCGCTTGCACGCTGACATTGGTCATTTGAAATTCAAGGTAATCAATCAAGCTGCTTACCTTGCCGCCGTTGCGGCTGATGATGGAATTGAACTGTGAGCGTTGCTCTAGTGCCATCCAAACACCGAAGATCTGTATGTCGACTATGGTGTAATGACCTGCTCGTTCGATGACGCGCCAGTTTACAGGGATCGGCTCCGCATTGCCGGCGAATTTGGATTTGCTGTGAACGAGAACTTCTTTGCCCTTGTCATTTTGTTTGCGGATGAATGATCCGGTGACGTTCACGCGTTGACCGGAATATTCACCAAGTCGGGACTCATAGATATTGATCGCATAGTCGTCGAATACATCAAGAAAGCGACGGATTTCATCTTTGCTTGTGCGACGTTGATAGCTGGCCAAAGTGAACAACCCAATCCGCTTGAAGTCCATCGCGTCTTGTACGAGGTGTCTGAAGCCTTCCTTCTTCTTAAGAAGGGTCAACTCTTCGTCGTTCAATAATACATATGCGTTGTCCGCGAGAGTTTGAACGAACGCTTCCGCAGGTTGATCTGGTTCAGTGGCATGGGAAGTTCCGACCCACAACACAGCAACAACTGTCACGATAGCAATCAGCTTTAAATGCCGCAATGCAAGTGTGAGTACCCAAAACATGTGACCGCCTCCCGCCGAATGTGCGGAAGATCCGCACTAGACTATGTGGCGGGGACTAGAACATTTTTTGATTAAGGCGGCGTTAGGCCATTAGTTTGGATTTTAGGAAACTGTGTCAGTTTCGGACAGTTCGCCTTCGCTCTCTTCTTCCATGTCGAAATCATCATATTCCTCCATGTCAAAGTCGAAATCGTCCAGGTCATCGGTAACGTCTTGGCCGTTGGCAATTTCGGCTGCACGATTTTGGCGATAGATGCTTCGGACTGTTGCGTAGTAGTCCAGGGACGTGCGTTCGAGTGTTTCAATGTTCTCGATGTTTTCTGATCGGAACTGAATGGTTCCAACGACAGAAACCGTGGTCGAGGCGACAAAGGTCTCCGTGCCGCCAACGTAATTTAAGGGATGAAATGCGCGGTCGACAAGCATTCCGACCATATCTCTGGGTGGTGCGGGTCCCAAGAATGGCAGCATGATATACGGCCCTTCGTTAACACCCCATACCGCCAGGGTTTGTCCAAAGTCTTCAGAGTGTTTTTCAACGCCAGCTCTGCTCGCGACGTCAAATAATCCTAAGACCCCGACCGTTGTGTTGATCAGAAAACGTGAGTAGGTGTGCCCGGCTCGATCAGGTTCTCCTTGAAGAATGTCATTGATAAATATGACCGGGCTCTGGAGGTTGTCGAGGAAGTTACGAACCGAGTTTCGGGCAGGCTCTGGAATGTTGTCTCGATATCTTCTTGATGCAGGCTCGAGGACCAAATCGTCCAGTTTTTCATTGAACGCGAACATCCTACGATTTGTGTTTTCGTAGGGATCGTTGATTTCTTTCAAGGCCAGATAGTCCGGATTGTTCGGGTCGATGGTCGCGCAAGCGGATAGGCCCACAATGGCCGCTGCCAACAGCATGAGTTTTGACCTCACGCCGAAGCGAAACCTTGATAAAATAGTGTTCAAGCGTTTCACAGCTCTGCCGACCCCATCAACCCGACTTTAGTCCAGTTATGACCCCACCCCCGATAGCCGAAATTGCAATCCGGTGAGCACTTCCCTTGCTAGCATAGTGGTTAACTATGAACTAGCTGTTGACGATCACCAATCCCCAATACAGCGGCATATTCGTTGCGATGTTGCTCAAATGGCGCGGGAACCGCAATTCTTGGTCGTTTTACTTGGATCATATTCCGATTCCCGTCGATTTACCGTTGCATAATAACATAAAGATATGTTTATATCTTCGGAACATTATCACGCTGCGTTCGCCTAATTCGAACTGAGGATATGGTTTTGCGAGACCTTGAGGCCACAATTTCTACACTCCGAGCCGTTGGCGAGCCAACGCGTTTTCGGTTGCTGGCGGTTCTCTCCAAAGGAGAGCTGACAGTTTCTGAGCTTACTCAAATTCTAGGCCAGAGCCAGCCTCGGATCAGCCGACATCTCAAGCTGATGTGCGATGCCGGCTTGCTCGAGCGGTTTCGGGAAGGGGCGTGGGTGTTCTATAGGATCGCTGAAGGCGATGACCTGGGCGATGTGGTGGAGAGTTTCGTTGATCTTATTCCTACCGCCGATGTTGAAATTCAACGGGACTTGGAGCGTTTGGATAGGGTCAAGGACGCGCGACGTCTTGAGGCGGACGAGTACTTTAGTCGAAGTGCGCAAGAGTGGGCTGAAATACGTACACTGCATGTTGACGAAGCAGACGTCGAATCGGTGATGCTCGATATGGTGGGTGAAGGGCCGTTTGAGACATTCGTTGATTTGGGAACGGGCACCGGCCGGGTGCTTGAGCTCTTTTCCGGGCAGATTGGGCGAGGCTTTGGTTTTGATCTCAGCCACGACATGTTGTCGATCGCGAGGTCTAAGCTTGAGGCGGGTGGTCTTGATCATTGCCAAGTCCGTCAAGGAGATCTTTATTCACTTCCGTTTGCAGTGGCGACGGACCAAGGAGGTGATGTTGACCTTGTCTGTATACACCAGGTTTTACATTTCCTTACAGACCCTGGTGCGGCCGTTGCCGAAGCGGTGCGCATCCTGCGTCCAGGTGGATTGATCCTCATCGTCGATTTCGCTCCACATGAATTAGAGACGCTCAGATCGGAGCATGCTCATCGTCGGCTTGGATTTGCTTCGGATGAGGTCAAAGCTTGGTTTGAAAATGTCGGTGTCGAGTTTGTCTCTTCCCGAGAACTTCCTCCAACCGACGACAACCATCAAAAGCTGACGGTTTCACTGTGGCTCGGTCAATTGCCACAAACTGAAGGGGCGGCACTCAAATTTGGTGAGGCTGCAGCATCATGACCTATCTCTCTCGTATTGAAAGAAAGAAGCATCCGATCAGAGCTTCCTTTGAATTCTCTCCGCCCAAGACACCAGAGATGGAAGACATATTGTGGTCGTCGATTGAGCGTCTTTCGCCCCTTAGTCCGTCGTTTGTTTCGGTGACTTATGGAGCAGGTGGTTCGACGCGTGACCGGACGCATGCGACCGTTAAAAGAATGTTGGATGAGACCGATCTCAAACCGGCGGCGCATCTGACTTGTGTCAATGCAAGTAGAGAAGAAGTCGATGAGGTCATTCATGACTATTGGGACATTGGCGTTCGCCACATCGTCGCGTTGAGAGGCGATCCTCCGGGCGGTGTTGGTTTGCCTTATGTGCCTTTCGATGGCGGGTATGAGAACGGTGCCGCTTTGGTCAAAGGCATTCGAGATATCGGTGACTTTGAGGTGAGTGTGTCAGCTTACCCAGAGAAGCATCCTGATTCCACGGACTGGGATGAAGATCTCGACAATCTGAAGCGGAAGATCGACAACGGCGCGACGCGCGCAATCACACAATTCTTTTTCGAGCCTAAGCAGTTCTTGCAATATCTCGAACGGGTTCGCAAAGCAGGCATAGAAATTCCGATTGTGCCTGGCGTGATGCTTTTTTCGAATTTCAGGGGGATCGTCAAAATGGCCGGTGGGACAAATGTCACGATCCCCGACTGGCTGGTGTATCGGTTTGAAGACATCGATGAGGATGTCACTACGCGGAAACTGGTCGGTGCTTCGGTTGCGGCAGATCTGTGTGCGGCACTTTATGACGAAGGTATCGAGGACTTCCACCTCTACACCCTCAACCGCCCGGATTTGACTTACGCCATATGCCACATCCTTGGCATGAGGCCGTTCAACTCATCACAGAATGAGGAATGAATTAATGAGACCCTATGAAAAGACCCAAAAGTATTTGCAGGCGGAAGCCGTCAAACGCATTCTCATTTTTGATGGCCCACGGGGTACCATGATCCAAAACCGTGACCCTTCTGAACAAGAGTTTCGCGGGGAGCGTTTTGGTGCACATCCTGTTGCACTAAGGGGCAACAATGACATCTTAAATCTTACGCAGCCGCAGATCATTACGGAGATTTTCGAGGCTTTTTTTGATGCAGGGTCGGATTTCATTGGCACGAATACTTTTAATGCAACGTCGATCAGCCAGGCGGACTATGAAACTCAAGATTTCGCCTATGAGATCAATTTGGCGGGGGCTCAGATCGCGCGTGAGGTTGCAGATCGTCGGACGGAAGTGACGCCAGACAAACCGCGCTTCGTGTGTGGTGCCCTTGGCCCTATGAACAAGACCCTGAGCTTGTCACCGGATGTGAACGATCCCGGATACCGGGCCGTCTCGTTCGATCAGGTTCATGGCTCGTACAAAGAAGCAGCCCGTGGTTTGGTTGAAGGCGGCGTTGACATTCTCCTGCTTGAGACGATTTTCGATACGCTGAATTGCAAAGCGGCCTTGGTTGCCATTGATGAGTTGCGAGCCGAGACTGGTGCCGATGTGCCGGTCATGATTTCGGGAACAATTACAGATTTGTCGGGACGCACATTGTCAGGCCAGACAGTGGAAGCCTTTTGGAACTCCGTGCGCCATGCGAGGCCCTTTAGCATTGGACTTAATTGCTCCATGGGTGCCGAGCAAATGAGGCCTTACGTATCTGAGCTTTCACGCATTGCTGATTGCTTGATCTGTACCTATCCCAATGCTGGGTTGCCCAATGAATTCGGTGAGTATGACCAAACACCAGATGAGATGGCCGCTTTGTTGCGTGAATGGGCGGAGAGCGGATTTGTCAACATCATGGGCGGGTGTTGTGGGTCGACGCCTGATCACATTGCGGCAATTGCCAGGGCGGTGGAAGACGTGCCGCCGCGCGATCTGCCTCACGTTGAGACATCCATGCGGCTGTCTGGTCTTGAACCGGTGATCATTGCCTCATGACCCAAGCGAGATTTGTAAATATTGGTGAGCGGACCAATGTCACTGGGTCTGCCCGGTTTAAAAAACTCATCCTCAACGAGGACTTCGATGCCGCGCTCCAAGTTGCGCGTCAGCAGGTGGAGAGCGGCGCCCAAATCATCGACATCAACATGGATGAGGGTATGCTCGATTCTGAAGCTGCGATGGTGAGGTTCTTGCGCCTCATCGCATCAGAACCGGACATTGCGCGTGTACCCATCATGATCGACAGTTCCAAATGGGACGTTATCCATGCGGGTCTTAAGAATGTGCAAGGCAAAGCCATCGTCAATTCCATTTCGTTGAAGGAGGGCGAGGAGCCGTTCAAGGCGCAAGCGCGTACCCTTAAACGTTATGGAGCGGCGGTGGTCGTTATGGCGTTTGATACAGATGGTCAAGCCGACACGGAAGACCGCAAGTTCGGGATCTGCGCGCGCTCATATAGGATTTTGACTGAAGAAATTGGATTTCCGCCGGAAGACATTATCTTCGATCCGAATATTTTTGCTGTGGCGACAGGCATCGATGAGCACAACAACTATGCGGTCGATTTCATTGAAGCGACACGACGCATCAAAGCGCACTTGCCGCATGCCAAAGTATCCGGTGGGCTTTCAAACGTTTCCTTCTCCTTCCGCGGCAACAATCCTGTGCGGGAAGCAATGCATTCCGTGTTTTTGTTCCATGCCATTCAGGCGGGCCTCGACATGGCCATTGTCAATGCAGGACAGTTGACGGTCTATGATGACATTCCTGAAGACCTGTTGGGGCCGGTGGAGGATGTCATTCTCAATCGCCGAGAGGACGCGACGGAGCGTTTGTTGGAGGTTGCAGAGAAGTATCGCGGCGAAAAGGGGGTTGAACAGAAGGTCAATCTCGAATGGCGATCGATGGGCGTCTCAAAACGCTTGGAACATGCGCTGGTCAAAGGCATCACGGACTTTATCGACGAAGATACGGAAGAGGCCCGTGTTGCGGCGACCCGACCGCTTGACGTGATTGAAGGTCCCCTCATGGACGGGATGAATGTGGTTGGCGATCTGTTTGGGGCTGGAAAGATGTTCCTGCCGCAAGTGGTCAAGAGCGCGCGGGTTATGAAACGTGCCGTCGCTCATCTCACGCCATATATTGAAGATGAGAAGGCGGAAGGCGGTGGAGGGCCTGCGGGCAAGATTGTCATGGCGACCGTCAAAGGCGATGTCCATGACATTGGCAAAAACATTGTCGGTGTGGTTTTGCAATGTAACAATTACGAGGTGATTGATCTCGGTGTCATGGTGCCTGCGAACGACATTCTGGAGACAGCGAAACGCGAAGGCGCGGATGTCATTGGTCTTTCAGGTCTTATTACACCAAGTCTTGATGAGATGGTGAACGTTGCGAAGGAGATGGAGCGCCAAGATTTTGATTTGCCTCTCCTCATTGGTGGGGCGACCACATCTAAGGTGCACACCGCCGTCAAAATCGATCCCCAGTATGATCGCGGGCAGACCGTCTATGTGACGGATGCGAGCCGAGCGGTGGGTGTTGTGAGTTCGATCCTTTCAGATGAAGGTCGTGCGCCCTATCTCGATGGGATCCGCTATGAATACCAGGAAATCGCGGAGCGCCATGCGGCGGGGCGGAAAAAGTCTGATCGCCTCGCTTTGGTGTCGGCGCGGGCCAATCACATTGATATCGATTGGTCACAGTATGAGCCGCCGAAGCCAACTTTCCTAGGCTTGAGATCATTCGACGATATCGAAGTGCAGGACATCGTGCCGTACATCGATTGGTCGCCCTTCTTCCAAACCTGGGAACTCAAAGGCAAGTACCCTCGGATCTTAGAGGACAAAATTGTCGGTGAGGTTGCGCGCAATCTCTATAGCGATGCCCAAGACATGCTGGCCCGCATCATCGACGGGAAATGGCTGTCGCCCAAAGCGGTGGTCGGATTTTGGCCGGCAAATACAGTGGGACATGATGATATTGAACTTTATGGCGATGATGCTCGCAGTGACGTCATCGGTCATTTTCACACTTTGCGTCAGCAGATGATCCGCAATGAAAGCCGTGCCAATCAGGCGCTAGCAGATTTTGTGGCGCCTAAAGAAACAGGCCTGGAAGATTTTGTAGGTGCTTTTGTCGTGACGGCAGGAGAGGGAACTGATGCGCGGGTGAAAGAGTTTAAGGCGGCGCATGATGATTACTCCGCGATCCTGCTGCAAGCTCTTGCTGACCGTCTTGCAGAAGCGCTGGCGGAGATGATGCACGAGCGCGTGCGTAGGCAGTATTGGGGATATGCTTCATCGGAAACATTGAGCAATGAGGATTTGATTTCTGAATCTTATCGCGGCATTCGCCCTGCTCCTGGGTATCCGGCCTGTCCGGATCACACGGAGAAGCGCTTCTTGTTCGAACTGCTGGAAGCTGAAAAGCGGACGGGTGCGATCCTTACAGAATCTTGTGCTATGTGGCCTGGCGCCAGTGTCTCAGGGCTCTACTTCTCACATCCCGAAAGTGTCTATTTCGGCATTGGGCGCATTGAGAAAGACCAAGTCGAAGACTATGCCAAGCGTAAAGGCATGAGCGTCGAGGAAGTCGAAAAGTGGCTCGCGCCGAACTTGAATTACATTTGATAAGATGCGGCTGATTGGGACTACCACTCCAGTTCTTGGCCATCCCATTGGAAGTAGCGGCCGGTGTCGGCGAGGGTGAGTTTGTCGATCACTTGGCGGAGTCCCTTGACGCTTTCGTCGACGGAAATCGAGGCGCCAGATCCGCCCATATCGGTTTGCACCCAACCTGGATGAATTGGAATGCAGATGACGCCGTCTTGTTTCAAGCGATTTGAGAGAATTTTGGTGACCATGTTGGCCGCCGATTTTGAAGACGAATAGGCGAAAGACCCACCGTAATAGACACCGCCAACGGATCCCATTTCACTTGAGATTGTGATGGCTTTCTTGTCCGCCCCTGCTCGAAGGTTGTCGATCAGAGCTTGGACGATGCGAAAGGGCCCAATGGAATTGACACGGAAAGACTCCTCCCAGCCGCCGAAATCCATGTCTTCGAAGGACTGTCGGTCGATCAAGATCCCCGCATTGTTGATGAGGATGTCGATGGGGGTCTGACCGAGTTCGTTCTTTAATGCTTCGACGGATTGTTCGCCGGTGACGTCCAACCGGAGTAGCTGAACGTTCTTGTCCGATGCTGCAAGTGCTTGGAGATCGGGTGCTTCTTTCGGGCTGCGACAGCACGCGAAGACTGTGTTCCCGTCGCTGACATATGATTTCGTCAGACCAAGCCCCAGCCCGCGATTTGCACCGGTAATGAGAACTGTTGTCATGGACCTTTATCCTTCTTCTGTCCAAACCCACCGCCGCCAGGGGTTTCGATGACGATGGTGTCGCCTTTGTTCATGTGTGTCTTGTCTGAGCCTGCAAGAGTTTCTTCGCTGCCGTCACTTCGAATGACGGAGTTTCGGCCAGGTGTTGCGTTTTCTCCGCCCTTAAGCCCCTGCGGGGCGACAGTGCGGTTGGAGGAGAGGATCGAGAGGTCCATCTCTTCTTCGAAGGTGATCTTGCGAATGACACCGTCTCCGCCCTCGTATTTACCTGAGCCGCCGGAACCTTCACGGATCTCAAAGGACTTGAGCCTAACGGGATAGCGCCACTCTAAAACTTCAGGGTCCGTGAGACGCGAATTGGTCATGTGTGTTTGAACAGCGTCGGCGCCATCGAACGTGGGTCCTGCTCCAGCGCCGCCACAGATTGTTTCATAGTATTGGTAAGTGTCGTTGCCGAAGGTCAAGTTGTTCATGGTGCCTTGAGAGGCGGCAAGCCTTCCAAATGCGGCAAAGAGTGTGTCGACGACGGCCTGACTGGTTTCGACGTTCCCCGCCACTACGGCGGCGGGATAGCGCGGGTTCAACATGGATCCTTCCGGCACAATGATTTCGAGGGGTTTGAGACATCCGGCGTTTAAAGGAATGTCGTCGTCGACGAGGCAGCGGAAAACATAAAGTATGGCTGCCCGACAAATGGAAGCGGGCGCGTTGAAGTTGTTGGGCCGTTGATCGCTGGTACCGGTGAAGTCGATGGTGGCGAGCCGATTCTTGCGATCTACGCGCACATCCACATGGATTTTGGCGCCGTCGTCCATTGTGTAAGTGTGGCTCTTGTCGCCCAATACATCGATGACACGCCGGACGCATTCTTCGGCGTTGTCTTGTACGTGTCCCATATAGGCTTGGACAACGTTCAAGCCAAACTCTTGAACCATTCGCTTTAGTTCTTGCACGCCTTTTTCACAGGCAGCGATTTGTGCGCGCAGGTCGGCGATGTTTTGATCCGGATTGCGGGACGGGTAGGGACCGGAAGTCAGAAGGCCTCGAAGCGCTTCTTCTTGGAAGGTTCCTTTTGCCACCAGTTTGAAATTGTCGATGAGAATGCCTTCTTCTTCCACCGACGTTGAGTGGGCCGGCATCGACCCAGGTGTGATTCCACCAATGTCCGCATGATGTCCGCGCGAAGCGGTGTAGAAGAGGATGTCGTCCGTCTTTTCGTCAAAGACGGGGGTTACGACGGTGATGTCAGGCAAGTGAGTGCCACCATTGTAGGGTGCATTGAGGACAAAGACGTCGCCTGAGTCCATTGCGTTTCGGTTTTGGTCAATGATGGTTCGGACGCTGTCGCCCATGGAGCCCAAATGCACCGGCATGTGCGGCGCGTTGGCGACCAGGTTGCCAGATGTGTCAAAAACGGCGCAGGAAAAGTCGAGACGCTCTTTGATGTTGACGGACGTCGCGGTCTTCTCGAGCGTCACCCCCATTTGTTCGGCGATGGACATGAAGAGATTGTTGAAGATCTCAAGCATGACCGGGTCCACGTCGGTGCCGATGGCGCGCGATCTTTCAAGTGGAACGACCCGCGAGAGGATGAGATGTTTCTTGTGCGTCATCTGCGCTTGCCAGCCGGGCTCAATGACGATGGTCGAGAGTGGTTCAGAGATGATGGCGGGTCCGTCGATCTTGTGTCCGAGATCAATCTCGGCGCGCATGTAGAGGGGCGTCTCATGCCATTCATCTTGTGTGAATATCTTTGTCACTTGTTGCGGGCGGAGAGGTCGATCATCGTTTGGCTCGACATCCGGTTCGGTCAGGTTGCTGCCAGAGGAGATACTTTCAACCTCAATCGCTTCAATGACGAGTGACTTGTCTGAGGTCACAAATCCGAAACGCTGTCGGTGTTGAGCTTCGAAGCTTTCCCTAAGTTGGTTCAACTTTGCAAGAGGGACGGCGAGTGCTGTGTCAGTTCCCAGATAACGAAGATGGAGCCGCGTTCGGTGTTCGATGTCTGGCGCATTGATGTTCTGACTTGCCAGTTCCTTCGCGGTCTCGTTCTTTAGCCTGCCTTCAACATCATCAATCTTCTTTAGGGTCTCAGATGACAGGACTTCCTCAATCCCTTGTTCGCGGGTGGCGCGGATATCAGCTAACCCCATGCCATAGGCAGAGAGAACGCCCGCCAGCGGATGCAACAGGATTTTCTCGATGCCCAAGGAATCTGCCACAAGACAACAATGCTGGGCGCCTGCTCCGCCAAAACTTGTCAGCACGTAGTTTGTGACATCGTAGCCTCGCGCGATCGATATCTTCTTGATGGCTTGGCCCATGTTCTCAACAGCGATGGCGATAAAGCCTTCAGCCACTTGTTCTGGTGATCTTTCTCCAATGGAACGAGCGAGGTCCGCAAATTTCTTTTGAACAATATCTTTGTTGAGTGGTTGGTCGGCTTTGGGTCCGAAGACGTGCGGGAAATGATCGGGTGAGAGTTTGCCCAGCATCACGTTGGCGTCGGTGACCGTAAGAGGTCCGTTTTTGCTATAGGCGGCGGGGCCTGGGTTGGCGCCTGCGGACTCTGGCCCGACGCGCATGCGGGCGCCGTCATAGTGAAGGACCGATCCGCCTCCCGCCGCAACAGTGTGGATGAGCATCATAGGTGCGCGCATACGAACGCCCGCGACTTGGGTCTCAAAGGCGCGTTCAAATTCACCGTTGTAGTGAGAGACATCAGTCGACGTGCCGCCCATGTCAAAGCCGATGATTTTGTCGAAGCTGGCAATCTCACTAACGCGCGCCATGCCGACAACACCGCCAGCTGGTCCGGAAAGGATGGCGTCTTTACCCTGAAAGAGGTGCGCGTCAGTGAGGCCGCCGTTTGATCGCATAAACATGAGACGGCAATCGGAGTGTTGTCGCTTCAGCGCATGATCAACCTGATCCACATAGTTTCTGAGGATGGGCGAGAGATAGGCATCGACAACGGTCGTGTCGCCGCGACTGACGAATTTCATGAGCGGGCTGACACCATGGCTTGTCGAGATTTGGGTAAAGCCAATCTCTTGGGCGAGGCTTGCCAAATGTTCTTCGTGAGCAGTGAACCGGAAGCCGTGCATGAGAAGGATTGCGACGGAACGAATACCATCCTGGAAGGCCGCCCGCATTAGGGATCTCACCTCGTCAAGGTCCAGCTGTCTTAGGACGTTGCCTTGGGCTGAGACCCGTTCGTCAACTTCAATGACCTCTTCGTGCAGGAGTTCCGGTTTCTTGATCTCGAGATCAAAGAGCCTGGGTCGATTTTGATATCCGATCGCCAATGCGTCCTTGAAGCCCTTGGTTGTTACCAAGAGGACGCGTTCGCCTTTGCGCTCTAGCAGCGCATTGGTGGCGACGGTGGTCCCCATTTTGATAGAGGCGATGTCATCGGTTGGAAACGGTGCGGTGGGCGCGATCTTCATCAAACGACGCATGCCCTCGATGGCGGCATCTTTGTATTGCTCTGGGTTCTCCGACAAGAGCTTGGTGGATTGGATCGTACCGTCGGGAGCGCATGCCACGATGTCGGTGAACGTGCCACCGCGATCAATCCAAAATTGCCATTTCCCTGGGTTCGTATCGGTTTTACCCATGATGACGTTTTCCATGGAAATCCAATTCGCTAACTGGAATTGCAACCGAATGCTCTAATAGCTGGTATTGCGTATAATCACTCTCATTAACGGAAAAATAGACTCTATGCGTGTGATAATGCATTATGCGTCCTATGGTTTAGTTTTGGTTTTATGAACAGGGTTGGGCGCAAAGACTCACGCATCGTCGAATTGGCAAACTAGCAGTCGAATATTGACCTTCACAGTGTGATTTGTCGCCGATCCCGCATTCTTGGGGAGACGAGGTCATGTGGAGATGGTGGATTGCTTTTGTTGTTTCTGTCTTGTATCCGAGCGTCGCGTTGGCGACCGGTAGCAGAATGGATGAGCCGTTTGGTTCGCGTTATATGGATTATCAAGCTAATGCCGAATGGTCGCCTCACTATGGTGTAAACTCCGACGGTGGGTGGCCGACCAGCCTGTATCCCAAATTCATTGAAGATCTCAACAATGATGGCATGGCTGACGCTATCGCATTTGGCAAACCAGGCACGTATGTCTCTATGTCCAATGGCACAAGTTTCGTTGGCATTACCGAGGCTATTGCGAATTTTGGAACGGACCAGGCCTGGGAGGTCGCGAAACATCCTCGCTTTGTCGTCGATATTAGTGGTGATGGTTTTAAGGATGTTGTTGGCTATGGCATTCAAGGAATCTATGGCGCGGTGTGGAATCCGAATTCCGGGACGCCACAATTTGAGAATTTCCACTTGTGGTCGAACCAGTTTGGTTCACAACAAAATAGCGGATTCTACCTAAACCCTTCGTTCATTCGCACCTTTGCGGATGTTAATAATGACAAGAAAGCGGATGCCGTCGTCTTTGCCAATGATGGCGTTCATGTCGCGCTTAGCGATGGAACAAATTTTGGTGCCCCGACGCTTTGGATCGCCGATTGGGGGACCGATCTTCTTTGGAACAACACGGACTATGTGCGCCAACTTGTCGATGTGAATGGTGATGGATTTGTCGATATTCTTGGCTATGGGCTCCACAACGTCTTGGTTTCATTAAACACCAAGTCGAACGGGTTTGGTCCGGCCCAGAAATGGGGAACCCAATTCTCAAACTCGGACAGGAGTGGTTTCTACAAAAATCCAAATTTCATTCGCACATCCGGCGATGTGAACGGTGACGATAAGATTGATCTGGTGGTCTTCGCGGATGACGGTGTCTATGTCGGGCTCTACAACGGCACGAGCTTCGCAACCGCCACTCAATGGGTTGCTGCTTATGGATCCAGTCAAACATGGAACAATACAGACTACAAACGGGTTCTCGCGGACGTTAATGGTGACTCCAAAATGGACATCGTTGGGTTTGGAGCTCCGGGCACCTATTTCTCGATGTCGGAAGGAACCTCTTTCGCGCCGCCGCAGTTGTGGGTTACGGATTTTGGATACAATCAAGCCTGGCGGGACGGCATTCATCCAAGGTTTATGCGTGATGTGAACGGTGATACGACACTCGATATTACCGGCTATGGAGATCGAGGCGTCTTAATCTCAGCCAGTGCGCCGCTATATTGTTGCGACAAGACGTACTATCACGATCCGATCCGCAATAGAGAGATCATCAATGGGATCTTGACCAAAGTCCATTTACCGACGGCCTACAACAATATTGTCATGCCGACTCGAGCGAGTACGTGCGCTTCCCCGTACTTCAATAACTACCGCGCCGTGGGTCCGAATAACGGATCTTCTGAGCCATGGCTCAATACATCTTGGCGGATTGATCTCGGCGCACGATTTGCCGTCAATGCCAACTTTTTCGACATCGGTCAAAGCCCGATGAGCCACGAGTGCTCCAATGCACTTGGTCTTGCGGTCAGTCAAGGAGGTTTGCTCAGCCAATACAGCACGTTCAACAACAACCCCACTTGGGCATTGGTTGTTTACAACACGACGACAGCAGTCACGAAAGGGCATTACGGCGAAATCATGCAAGGCACGAGTATCGCGAATGATTGGCAAGGAAAGGCTCAGTTCATCATTTCAGGGACACCGCTCATTTTCAACGGTTCGCCAGTCACAGGTTCCTTCTCACCGGATCCGAACAGTGGACGGGCACGAACATCAGTCGGTTTGACAAGAGATGGGAATACGATGATCTTCATCACGCAGAATGATGGTGTAGACGGTGGGTCGTCATCGAATGTGAACGCGACACTTGCTGCAATGGCAGACGCCTTGTTGCAGATGGGCGCTTACAATGCGATTAACCTCGACGGGTCAGGGTCCGCCCAGATGTGGTTTAAGAACAATGTTGCCGAGTTCAAGAGTGTACCGAGCGATGGGGGTGGACTCTATCGCGGCGTACCGGCCGCCTTTGGTGTGAAATAGATCATCCAACGGGTTCATCCCCCAAGCTCGGGACCCAGACGTAGCCGTCGGGGCCTGAGATGTAGGCTTCACGGAGTTGATGGCCATTTTTGAAGGTCGGCGGCTGTATGACATAGTAACCCATCTCTTCAGCGACTTTGCAGGCGTGATCTGGGTTGGTGTCATAGAGTCGGAGCTCTAGACCGGCGCCGCGGATGACGCCGTCGCTGGTGAGGGCGAGGAGAGGGTTTTCCGCATAGGTCCCGTCTGAGTGGAGCATGAACTCTTGATCTTCGTAGACCATGATGGCGAAGTCTTCGTCGGCATAACGAACTGTCATCAACATTGCTTCGGTCAGAAATTTGACCATCTCAGGAACGTTTGAGACAAGAAGATTGAGTCCCAGCCCGCGAAGGGTGGGGCCGTAGTCTGCGCCCTTTGGCGTGTCGTTTTCGGTTGACGGTTCGCCCATGTAAACGCCCTTTCATATTTGCATGGATATGCATATGATATTAGCCGAGGAATGTCAGTCTAGCAATGCCGGGCTGCGTGATAGGTTTAGATCCATGGTGGAAATCTACGTTGATGCAGACGCCTGTCCGGTGAAGGACGAAGTGCTTAAGGTCGCCGGGCGGCACGACTTGGTGGTTCATCTGGTCAGCAATCAATGGCTGCGTATGGCCGTGGGTCCCAAGGTCAACAAGGTCGTGGTGTCAGATGGTTTTGATGCGGCCGATAATTGGATCGCGGAACGTGCCAGCAAGACGGACATTGTTGTGACCTCCGACATTCCGCTGGCGCATCGCTGCGTGACATCTGGCGCTTTGGTTCTTGGGCCGACCGGAAAAGCCTTCACCGAAGACAATATTGGCATGGCAATTGCCATGCGCGACGTCAATGCAGATCTGCGCGAGATGGGCGAGATCAAAGGCTACAATCCCAGCTTTACCAAGCAAGACCGGTCCCGGTTCTTGCAATCCCTTGAAAGCGCAATTCAGGAAGTGAAGCGGACGGGGTAAATACTCAAACCTTCTCTAGCACAATGCTACCCACTGAATAGCCAGCGCCAAAGGAACAGAGGAGGCCGATGTCGCCGGGCTCGAAATCTTCTTGAGTGCGGTGGAAGGCGATGACGGAACCGGCTGAGGCGGTATTGGCGAACTCGTCGAGCACGATGGGCGCCTGGCCGGGTTCGGGGTCGTGACCAAGCAGATGCTTAACCGCGAAGTTGTTCATGTTGATGTTGGCTTGATGCAACCACAAGCGTTTTAGTTGATCCGGTGCGATTTGGAGGTTTTGCAGCTGATCGGTGACGATCCCATTGACCAAGGGTAGGAGTTCGCGAAAGACGCTGCGTCCGTTTTGCAGGAAAAATTGATCTGGTTCGAAGTATGTGTCCTCGGTACGATCTTCCAGGCTACGTGTCACAAATCCGAAATTGCCGCGAATATTGTTTGAAAAATCGGTGTGGAGTTTTCGGTCGATAATGCGAAACGCGTTTGTCGTATTGGCGGTTTCTTCTTTCTCAATCACCATGGCAGTACACACATCGCCAAAGATGAAGTGACTGTCGCGGTCTTTGTAATTGAGTTGCGGTGTTGCGTATTCAGGGTCGACCACGAGAGCACATGTGGCCATACCGTTTGAAATGCTGTCAACAGCAAGCGATGTGGCGAAGGTGGCGCTCGAGCAGGCGACACTCATGTCAAAGGCAAATCCGTTACACCCCAGAGCATTTTGGATTTCAACGCCGACGGCTGGCCAAGGGCGTTGCATGGACGAGGCAGCACAGATGACCATGTCGATATCGGCTGCGTTTTTTCCCGCTCGTTCGAGGGCTTCCTTTCCAGCGCCGACAGCCATTTCCGCCATTTCACAGAGTTCATCATCTGATCGTCGCGGGATGGCCGGCAACATGCGGTCGATGTCGAGGATGCCCTCTTTGACCAACGCATAGCGTGACTTGATGCCGGAGGCTTTTTCAATGAATTCGGCGCTTGAGGGCTGTTTCTCTTCGAGCGTTCCGGCCGCTATTTCGTCGGCGTGCTCGGTATTGTACCGGTCGACCCAAGCGTTATAGGACTCAACAAGCTCTTCGTTGGTGACGGTGAATTCAGGCACATATAGGCCTGTTCCTGAAATGACAATGGACTGTGACAGAGCGACCTCCGGCAAGTGAATGTGTCCGATGCGACCCCACTATACAGGGATCGTTCAATTGTCCTTAGTGCAATGTGAGAAGAGGGTAAAGACCGTGCCGACAGTCGAGCATGGTTCAAAGACACAGGTATTATAGGGTTTGGTGATGGACGCTCACGGAATATTGCGGGTTTTTGATGTTTTTGTTCATTCGTCTGAAGCGAATCTCAGAAGAATAGGGTAGTAAGGCGCCATGTCGATTTGGGGCAAAATAGCTGGAGCCGCCGCAGGCCTTGCCATTGGCGGTCCAATGGGTGCCTTGCTTGGTGCCGTTGCCGGACATCTCATCGTGGATGATGATGTGTTTGAGCTGCGCGGCGAACAAGCTGATGGCGACCCCATGAGCCAAGTTGCGTTCACCATCGGGGTGATCGCTCTTTCGGCGAAAATGGCCAAAGCCGACGGCACCGTCACCCATGATGAAGTTGAAGCCTTCAATGCGGTCTTTCATGTGCCGGAGAGCGAAGCGGGCAATGCACGCCGGGTCTTCGACCTGGCTCGCCAAGGTGTGGCCGGGTACGATGGGTATGCTAGGCAATTGGCGGGCTTGTTTGGCAAAGCTGATCCAGTACTTGAAGATGTGTTGGACGGCCTTTTCTTCATTGCCATGGCTGATAATGAGGTGCATCCGGCGGAAATCGCATTCCTTGAGTCGGTCGCTGGGATCTTTGGATTCGAGGAGCCAGACTTCAGGCGTATCAAGGAACGCCATTTGGGTCCTGATGAGGCAGACCCCTACGTCATTCTTGGTGTAGCACGAGGCGTCTCTGACGAAGAGTTGAAGTCGGCTTATCGGCAACTTGTGCTTGAAAACCATCCGGACCGGATGATCGCTCGTGGGGTTCCGGAAGAATTTGTTGATTTGGCCAATGAGCGCCTTTCGGCCATCAATGTGGCCTATGACAAAGTCGCCAAAGAGCGTGGCCTAAACTAACCCGTCGGCTTTTGCCGTCTGCTAACAAGACTGGATCGCGCGATGTCCCCGCGTCACTTTTTGTTGCTCCTGGCCGTTGCGGTGATCTGGGGCACAAATTTTGTCATTGCCAAGATAGGAATGGTGGAGCTTCCGCCCTTTCTCTTTTCGGGTCTGCGCTTTCTCTTTCTCGCCTTACCGCTCCTGCCTTTTCTCAAGATCCACAAAGGGCAGATGCGCGATGTCCTTTACGTCTGTGTGTTTGCTGGCGGGTTACACTTTGCCTTCTTCTTCGCGGGGCTTGCGGTCTCAAGCGCTAGCGTGTCGGCACTGGTGGTACAGCTCAACGCGCCTTTTGCCACCATTATGTCCATCATATTTCTGAAAGAGCATGTTGGATGGCGACGATGGACGGGGATTGGCCTGGCCTTTGGTGGTGTTGTCTTCATAGGGTTTGACCCATCGGTCTTCAATTACCGGACCGGCATGGTTTTGCTTAGTATGTCTGCTTTGATGTACGGGTTCGCAACGATTGTGATGAGGCGTCTGCAAGGCATTGGCGTCTTACAGATTCAAAGTTGGACGTCGCTCATCAGCGTTCCGATACTCCTTACTTTCACGCTTGTTTTTGAAAGCGGGCAATTGGCAGCCATGAGTGAAGCAACTTGGCGTGGGTGGGGCTCGGTTGTTTACACAGCCATCTTTGCCAGTCTCATTGGGCACGGAGGGGTTTACTATCTCTATCAACGCTATGAAGTGTCATTGGTGTCTCCAATGTTGTTGCTGGCGCCGATGGTCGGCGTCATAAGTGGGTTGGTCTTTTTTGGTGAACCCTTCACGGTGCGCATTGCCGTTGGTGGTTTGGCTGTTTTGGCTGGCGTGGCGGTCATTGGATTGAGGCAAAAGCGACGGCAGGACCAGACGGCAAAAGCAAATTCACGACTGACACCTGTGACGGTTGTTGCAAGTGATGCTGAGACGGCTCCCACTGGTGAAAAGAAATTGTAAGCTTACCCCAATCTGCGTAAGGCAGGGTTTAGGCCAAGAACCGCGAAAAGCGGCAAGACAGGTATGGAAACGTGAGTTTACCTGAGACAGAGGCGCAACAAGCGGCGCATATGGATATCACCCCGCAGCATCTTGGGCTGTTGGTAGGGTTCAATCTTGTCTTCGCCTTGTCATTGGCAGCGACCAAGATTGGCATGGCCTATTTGCCGCCCTTCCTGTTCACCGGTATTCGCTTTTTCTTTTACGCCATGCTCCTGATCCCGTTCCTGCATTGGTACAAGGGTCGAATGGGGGTCTTGTTTGCGATCTCCATGTCGACGGGTGCCTTTGCCTTTGGCCTCATTTACATGGGCATCGACATTGCAGGTGATCTCTCGGCCATTGTTGTGGCACTTCAACTGGGTATTCCGTTCACCACCATCTTTGCCATGATCTTTCTTGGTGAGCGTTTGCATTGGCGTCGTTGGACAGGAATGGGTCTCGCCTTTGCTGGTGTTTTAGTTCTGAGCTTCGACCCAAGGGTTCTCGCCTATATTGATGGTCTCATCATCGGTCTTATTGGGGCACTCATTGCATCAGGCGCTACCATATTGATGCGCCGTTCTCGTGACATCGGGGTCTTTGAGATGCAAGCCTGGATCGCGATGTTTTCGTGGCCGGTCTTGCTCATGACCTCTCTTGCCATCGATGGCAATCCATTGCCGTTGGTTTTGGGGGCGAGTTGGAAGGCGTGGGCCGCCATCGCCTTTACCGTCTTGGGTTCGAACCTGATTGCCCATGCGGGCATGTACTGGCTGTTACAAAGGTATGAAGCGAGCTTCCTGTCGCCCTTTGGTGTGCTCGGAACTCTGTTCACAGTCCTCATCGGCGTCTTCTTCTTGGGCGATCAAATGACCGGGGCGATGATGGTGGGGTCGGCAATAACTCTCATCGGGGTCTTGATTATCTCTGTGCGGCAGGGGCAGGCCCGCACTGGTGATGTTGAGTCTGAGGCGACGGGGCTGGCTAATGACACGCGAGTAGGCCAGTATCCGCCCAAGTCACCTGATGACCCGCCAGCGATTGAAGGCCAACAGAGTGGAATTGATAGATAGACCGTCGCCAAATTATGACGAGCGTCGCCCGCCCGGGCATGTCATCGATATACTTCTTCTCCATTACACAGGTATGCCCAGCGCCGAAGAGGCGATCGAGAGACTTTGTGACCGCGATGCGCATGTCAGCGCTCATTACGCGGTGATGGAGGATGGGCAGGTCATTCGGATGGTTAAAGAACGGTACCGCGCTTGGCATGCGGGCGTTTCCTTGTGGTCCAGCGACCGCGACATCAATTATCGCTCCATCGGCATTGAGATCATCAACCCGGGGCATGAGTTCGGATACCGGGCCTTTCCCGACGCACAGATCGATGCGGTTATTGAATTGTCGAAAGGGATTCTATCCCGGCATCCAATTCCCGTGACACGAGTTCTGGGTCACTCGGATGTGGCTCCCACCCGCAAGGAAGATCCCGGGGAGCTTTTCCCTTGGGCGCGCCTGGCTCAAGACGGAATTGGCCAATATGTCGATCCTGACTCAGTGGTGCTTGCTTCTGCAGATCCGCTGAAGTTGGGGGATGAAGGTGATGCGGTTGGCGTGTTGCAGGATAGATTCAAGTTGTTTGGCTACGGGCTTGAAACTACATCTGTTTTTGATGATTTGACCAAGGCTGTCGTGACCGCTTTTCAGCGCCACTACCGCCCCTCGAACTTTGACGGCGTCGCGGATCCACAGACCCAGGCGTTGCTTGAGTGCTATCTCAATCCTCAGCAATCGACCATTGCTTGACCGGCCAAACAGGAAGGACTAGGTCAAGGGGCCAGATGGCCGGATGGCTGCTCTTCGTTTCGGCGAAGGGAGGAAAGTCCGGGCTCCACGGGAACACGGTGCCGGGTAACACCCGGCGAGGGTGACCTCAGGGAAAGTGCCACAGAAAGCAAACCGCTCGACGTTTCGACTGAGAGTAAGGGTGAAAGGGTGCGGTAAGAGCGCACCGCGTCTTTGGTAACAAAGATGGCAGGGCAAACCCCACCGGGAGCAAAACCAAATAGGGAGGGCACATGGCTATGTTTTCGAGCCGCTCTCCGGGTCGGTTGCATGAGGCGGTCGGTAACGATCGTCCCAGATGAATGGCCATCTAACCACTTAACGTGGCGGACAGAACCCGGCTTACAGGCCATCTGGCGATTTTTGTTGACAGGTGCTACAGTGGCCTTATACTTACGTCCTTAGGACGTAAGTATAAGGCCACTGAGTTAAGATACTGTTGAAATTTGTTCTTGACATTACAAGACTAGGGAGTACATACGTCCTAAGGACGTATGTACTCCCTAGTCCTATCAAACTTGACGTCTTGTGGCATCATGAAATGGAATTGTATGGCAAAGCGGCCAATTAGTGACGCCCCCAAATCCCGAAAGATGACTAAATTAGCGACCCTGATTTCACATCAGCTTGGTGCATTGGGTCAGCCGGTTATCACGCCATACGAACTCTTTTTGTTGATATATGCGGCATATAGGTCAGGTGAATCCTTGTATCTTAGGGGTGCCGAACCGGGTATTGAGGACTTTCGGCGTACCATCCGAATACTTCGAGACCACAGTATTCTTGAAAGTGACAAGGAATACGGAAGCAGGGCTTACCGTATCCTGCTAAACAACGATTCAAAGGCAGAGGACATATGTTGCCTAGTGGATCCCTTTTGCTATGTGTCACATCTCTCTGCCATGCAAAGATATGGAGTGACAGTGCGACGTTCCGTCGACCTCATGATCACAACTCTAACTCCTCGTAAGGCCCGCAAGTTCATTGACGAGAAAATGGCCAAAGATTACCTGGCAATAGGAGGTGCTGTTCCCGATGAATCAAAGTCGCTTGTACTAACCACTCACCCGTCCAAGATAAGAAAGAGGAAAGTTAGCGTGTTTCACACAGGCTCACCTGGAGAAAGCGTTTCTGTGAAATCTTCCTTTGCGAGGATTGCAACAATTGGACAGGTATTTTTGGAAACTGTCGAACAACCTCCGTTGTGCGGCGGTATGCGGCACGTTATCGAAGTTTGGAAGGAGTATGCCCAAATCTATTTGGATGAAATCATTGCTACTGTTGGGGGGTCACAATCGCAAATTGCGAAAGTGCGTGCGGGGTACATCTTACAGGAAGCTGCGGGATTAAATGATCAGCGTGTTGAGTCCTGGCAAGCTTTCGCGCAAAGGGGTGGGTCTCGAGTGCTCGACCCAGATAGTCCGTATAAACCCGAGTTCTCGGAAGACTGGATGATATCAATAAATGTCTAATGAAGTTTTGGTGGTCGACATTAATGGTTGGGTCAATTCAGTGAAAATGACCCTCATCGCCTTCTCGAGCGTCAGGCAACTGAGGTCTTTTTGACCGGTTTAGCTAGTTCGCATCCGCATGGCGCAGCGACTTTGCTTAAGGGCGGGACACTGATGGGGATGAAGTATGGCAGTGCTCGCCACACCGCTGATTTGGATTTTACCTCTACACTCGAGCCGTTAGATGCGCTCAAAGATCTACGCGCTACTTTGGACCAAGAAATGCTACGCGCTGCTGCCAGTTTAGGTTATCCAGATTTGAATTGCAGAGTACAAAAGATCAACCGCCAACCGCGAGAAAAAGGATTTGAGTACGCGGATGCGCCGGGCCTGAAAGTAACTGTGGGATATGCGGTACGAGGAACCGGCCAAGAAGGTAGATTAAGGGTCGGCCAGTCAACTCAAGTACTGAAGATCGATATAAGTTTTCGCGAACGGATCTACAATTGGGAGGTGATCAAACTAGGGGCAGATGGAGCAGAGATCCTCGTCTACTCAGTCTATGAGATCATTGCGGAAAAACTCCGAGCGCTCCTTCAACAGGTGCACCGAAATCGATATCGAAGACAAGATGTTTATGACTTGGCGCTCCTAGTAACACGGATGGAGTTTTCCAATGAAAACAGAAAGCTCATTCTTGAGGTGCTAAAAGGCAAATGTGAGATTCGAGGAATAGTTCCGATGAGAGATTCGATCTCAGATCCAGAGGTTAGGAGCCGAGCAGAAGCTGATTGGGAAACAATGGCATTGGAATTAGAAGAACTACCAACATTCGCTTCTTGCTATGACAAAGTGGAACAATTCTATCACGATCTACCTTGGTAGAGAAGAACCCGGCTTACAGGCCATCTGGCGATTTTCAACAAACCCCTTAGTCGTGAAGCATGACGGCGATTTCGTCTTTTAGGGCGACCCTTTGCCGGCGCAATTGATGTTCATATTCTTCGCTGGCGGCTTCGACCCTGGTTTCCAGCCTGTGAATGTGCCGATTGACCTCATGGTATTTTTCCATGAGTTGGTGGAAATGCTCGTTGCTTTCCTTGAGCTTGTGGATCTTGTCGGCGTGTTCTGGGAATTCTTCGGCAAGCTCATGGGGCACATGGGACATCAAGGTTCTCCTTCGCTGAATCACGGTGATATTGGGCCAGACTGACCGATTTGTGAGAAGGGTTCAAATTGTCATAGACCGGCAGATGCACTAAGTCGGGAATTTCGAAACTTGGAGTCTTTAGAATCTGATAGGCGGGATTCTTCACGCGATGGGTTAGGTCGCTTCGACTGCACGCACCATGTAGAGCAGCGGGTTGTCGGATCCGTAGGGTGTGAGTTCGAATAGGGGCGTGAACCCCATCGCTTCATAGAACTTGCGGGTGCGGGCGTATCCCTCATCAGGGCGACTTGGGCCCAAGGTCTCGACGGTCATAGTGGTGCATCCCTTATCTGCAGCGATTTTTTGGGCTCTCTCAAACATTGTTCTCCCGGTTCCCCGGCGATGAAGATCGGGAAGAACTCCGAGCCAGTAGATGTCGGCATTGTTGGGAAAGGGAAATCTGAGCGACAGCATGCCAGTGATGTGGCCTGATTGATCCCGCGCCACGACCGCAATCTCTTTCGCGACGCCGTCGATGTAGGAGGCATTTGCCTCGGGCAATCCAAACCAGTTTGGCAGTTGGTCAATGATCTGTTTGCAAGCAGCGGATTTTTCGGACGGCTCCGACAAAATTTCAACTGATGGCACAGCAATCTCCAGCGTGTTCATTGCTTGTTCTGGGATTCCGCCAAATTGAAAACCGGAATCGCAAAAAGTCACGCTAAATGCATGGAAAATCAGGGTGTTCCCATTGACGCCCAAATACGCCCATGATATCCCATAATCTCCCAATTCACGGGACGATGCAGGGTTGTCAGGGCACTTTCGCGGCCAAGCATAACAGATTTTCGGGGAAGGCTGAACGGATGAAACCGTTTCTGTCGACAGTAACCAACAAGATCGACTCCAAGGGGCGGGTTTCGCTGCCGGCTAACTTCCGCACGGTGGTGAAGGAAGAGGGTTTTAGCAATGTGGTCTGTTTCCCTTCGTTCAGTGAATGCGCGATCGAAGGCTGCTCCAATACCCAGATCGAGCTCTTTTCCAATGTGATCGATCAAATGCCTCCCTTCTCTGCCGAGCGTGATGCGTTGGCAGCCTCCATCTTAGGCAAGAGCCACGATATTGGGTTTGATCAAGAAGGCCGGATTAAGATTCCTGAGCTTCTGATTGAGCACGCGAGAATTGACTCAGAAGTGCTGTTTATCGGGCTGGGACAAAAATTCCAAATTTGGAATCCAAACATCTACCGTGAAACTGAACTCATGCGCGCTGATCTCGCCAAAGAGAATCGCGAGCGATTGACCTTCCGATCTGAATCTTCTGGTAACGGAGGAAATGGGAATGGCTGAACGTCGCGCGCACGTGCCTGTGCTGCTTGCAGAGGTGATCGACGTTCTCGACCCAAAAGACGGCGGACTCTACGTAGACGGAACATTCGGTGCCGGCGGGTATTCCCAAGCAATCTTGCAAGCGGCGGAATGTGCGGTCATCGGAATAGACCGCGATCCTCAAGCGATCAAAAACGGTGGAAGTTTGGCTGGCGAGTTTCCGGGGCGTTTGACCTTGATCCAAGGCCGCTTTGGCGACATGGCAGAACTTTTGTCTGAGCAAGGCATACAAGAAGTCGACGGTATTGCTCTTGATGTCGGTGTGTCTTCAATGCAGATCGATGAAGCAGAACGTGGTTTCTCGTTTATCAATGACGGACCGCTTGACATGCGGATGAGTGGGGAAGGGCGTTCTGCTGCAGATGTTGTCAATCTCCTCGAGCAAGACGATTTGCGCCGCGTGATTTCTGTCTATGGAGAAGAAAAACGCGCCCGAAGGATTGCGGCAGCTATCGTCGAAGCCCGTGCGAAAAAGCCCCTTGAGACCACGAGCGAATTAGCAGGCCTCATAGAAAAGACCGTTGGCAAGCCGCCACAGTCACGCATCCACCCAGGCACGAAGACATTTCAAGGACTACGCATTTTTGTGAATGATGAGCTTGGTGAGTTGGCAAAGGCGCTTGTGGCGTCGGAAAGATGTTTAAAGCCTTCAGGTCGACTTGCAATTGTGTCTTTCCATTCGCTTGAAGACCGCATGGTAAAATCCTTCCTCAGAGTACGCTCGGGAGACACACCCGGTCCGTCGCGTCATATGCCCGTTGTTGAGGATCATGCACAGCCGACTTTCTCCACGCTCACGCGACGTGCGGTAAAACCCGGCGAAGATGAGGTCGCGACCAATCCGCGGGCTCGGTCTGCGCGGCTTCGCGGGGCTGAGCGTACACAAGCGGCACCTGGGCAATTCGACGAAAACTTTCACAACTCACTTCAGGTGACATGGTCATGATCAAACTTTTGACGCCAATTGTTGTTGCTGTCATCGCGGCGCTCAGTTTTGGCCTTCATACGGTCAAGATCGACGCGAAAGAATCCCGGGAAGAACTTCGCGACATTCGAGCAGAAATTAGCGCTGAGCAGAAAGCAATACAGATTTTGTCTGCGGAGTGGAGTTACTTGAATCAACCGGGCAAACTACAAGCGATGTCAGAGAAGTATTTGAAGCTTCAGTCCATTGAAGTCGAGCAAATTGCGGGGCTGGAAGATATCACGCGGCTGTCGCCGCCCTTGGTTGAGGCGATGTCGGTTTCATATGCCTCTGTTGAGGTTAATGACGTTGAGGGCGAAGAGATTGAGTCGGGCCTTGTCGTGCAAGCAAGTTTAGAAGTTGGAGAAGGCCGCGGTGACAAGCAATAGAAACACCGTCCATGTACCGCTTGATCTTGGTGAGCCAAAGCGTCCTCATCCGGAACGGATGATCTATCTCGATGGACCGCAACAGCTGGCGCTCGATACGCGGCGTTCACGACTTGGCATTGTCATGGCGGTCTTTGCTGTGGCCTTTGCGATTTTGGGATTTCGTTTGGCCGAGCTCTCCATGTTCAATGTCGACCGCGATGTGCGTTTGGCACGACAAACCGGTTATACTGAGCCAGTAATTTTCCGAAGAAATGTTGTGGATCGGCATGGCAACATTATTGCAGCCGATCTTGGCACCATGTCCTTGTTTGCAGATGGCCGAGACATATTGGACGCACAAGTGGCCACAGACGCACTCGTTGGCCTCTTCCCGGACATTAATCCACAAAAGACACTTCAAAAGCTGTCATCAGGCCGTCCCTTTGTATGGGTACGGCGTGATCTCACCCCTGTACAACAGGCTGAGGTCAATGGCCTTGGAATTCCTGGTCTCTATTTCAAAGCAGACCGACGCCGGGTTTATACGAATGGGCCGTTGGTCAGTCATGTGATTGGATATGTCGGCACGGACAATGTCGGCTTGGCAGGTATTGAACGGTCAATGGAGAAGAAGCTTCTTGATCCTTCAACAACTGAGCCCCTTGCATTAACTTTGGATTTGCGCGTTCAACATGTCTTGAGACAGGAATTGAATGCGGCAATTGATGAGTTCAAAGCCATTGGAGCATCTGGTGTTGTTCTTGATGCGAATTCCGGTGAAATCCTGGCGATGGTCTCACTGCCAGACTACGACCCCAATGATTTTCGCAAAGCAAAGCCCAACCAACTTTTCAACCGGGCGAGTTTGGGTGTTTACGAAATGGGGTCAACGTTTAAGGCATTTAATACCGCCATGGCCTTGGATGCCGGAGTGGTTCGCCTGACCGACTCGATTGACGCCACCAAGCCCTACAAAGTTGCTAACCGGATCATTCACGATTTTCATCCTGAAAACCGCTGGCTCACGGTTGGCGAAGTGTTCATGTACTCATCGAATATTGGGTCCGCGCGCATTGCCCACCGTGTTGGAGCGTCAAAACAAGAGGAGTTTCTGCACCGACTTGGATTGCTTGACCGTTCTGGAATTGAATTGGCAGAGGTTGGCTCACCCCTTCTGCCAGCAAAATGGGGCCCGACTGAGAGTGCAACAGTGTCCTTTGGCCACGGTATTTCGGTGAGCCCTATTCAGGTTGCCAGTGCAATTGGCGCTTTGGCCAATGGCGGCCTCCTCATTGAGCCCACGTTGGTGCGAGACAAGAAGAGCCGCAACAAGGCGCAGCAAGTGGTTTCCGTCAAGACTAGCCTGGAAATGCGTCAACTTATGCGCCAGGTCGTGACGGAAGGAACCGGTAAGAAGGCGGAAGCGCTTGGATATTCGGTGGCCGGAAAAACCGGAACCGCAGAGAAGGCGAAAAACGGGGGCTATAGCCGCAAATCGTTGCTAACATCCTTTGTAGGGGTCTTTCCGTCAGACACACCAAAATATTTGGTGTTGGTCGTGTTGGATGAGCCTAAGGGTAACAAGTCCACTTTTGGCTATGCCACCGCCGGTTGGACAGCGGCTCCCGTGGTTGGGCGCGTTGTCGGACGCATCGCGCCGGTTCTTGGGGTTCGACCCTTACGCGAAATGACTCGGTTGGGAAAAACCCAACTGGCAGCACAGCGAGATGAGACAAATGCTGATAGGTAAACTCATAGAAGATACCGGCGTCACGCAAGATGGCGATGACGATCTTTGTATTCGGGGCATCACTTCTGACAGTCGGGAAGTGAAGCCAGGGTTCTTGTTTGCTGCATTGCCGGGTTCAGAGGCCGATGGCGCGAAGTACATTGAACAAGCTGTGCAAAATGGGGCGGTCGCCGTTCTCACGCACAAGAGCTGGCAAAGTAGTGTTTCCCCCGATGTTCTATCCGGCATTGCCGACATTCCGGTCATGGGCGCATCAAATCCTCGTCGCACGCTTGCGCTCGCTGCGTCCCGGTTCTACGGCGAACAACCTGATACGGTTTGCGCTGTTACCGGAACCAACGGAAAAACATCTGTTGCGAGTTTTGTTCGGCAGATCTGGGAACAACTGGGGCAAAGATCTGCAAGTCTTGGTACGCTTGGCGTTGTGAGTCCGGAGAGTTTTATCCCTCTTGCACATACGACGCCGGAGCCGGTTGAATTGCACCGTATTTTGCGTGGCCTGCATTTGGCAGGTGTGAACCATTTGGCGCTGGAGGCTTCGAGCCATGGCTTGGCACAAAGCAGGTTGGACGGCGTCCATATCAAAGCCGCCGCATTCACGAACCTTACGAGAGACCATCTCAACTACCACACGGATTTTGATGACTATTTTTACGCAAAGATGCGGTTGTTCGGCGAGGTCATGAACCCTGGCACGACGGCGGTACTCAACGCAGACAGTGAGCAGTTTGCCGACGTGGAGCGATTGTGCTGGGCACGAGGTCTCAATGTTGTGTCCGTTGGCGAAACGGGTGTTGACTTAAAAGTAACCGCGCAAGAGATGTCTTCACGTGGTCAGAAAGTTGGATTTAGTTGGAAGGGGACTGCCTTCACGGTCAACCTTCCTCTTGCTGGTGGCTTTCAAGCCTCGAACGCACTTCTTGCCGCAGCACTTTGCATTGAGAGTGGTGCTGATGCGACTAAGGTCTTTGATGCTCTTGCCAATTTGCGAGGCGCGCCGGGACGTATGGAGTATTGTGGACAAACGCCTTCCGGTGCGAGTGTCTATGTTGACTATGCGCACACACCTGACGCGCTGGAAACAGTTTTGAAAGCTCTACGAGCACACACAGCTGGGCGACTGCACGTGGTCATTGGGTGTGGTGGTGATCGTGACAAAGGCAAGCGTCCACAGATGGCGAAGGCTGCCATGGAGTTTTCAGACTTTACTACAATCACAGATGACAATCCTCGGCGCGAGGATCCTACCAGCATTCGTAAAGACATGTTGAAGGGGATGGACCAATCCACATCCGATTTTGAAGAAGTTGGCGACCGGGGTCAGGCCATTCACACGGCAATTTCGCGGCTTGAGGCGCGCGACACTCTCGTGGTTGCAGGCAAAGGGCATGAACAGGGACAAATCATAGGCACAACTATTCTGCCATTCGACGATCGCAATGTGGTTCGAAATGTTCTCGCTAAGATGAGGTCCGATGCATGAGAGATCACTTGTGGTCAAGTGAAGACGTTGCGTCGGCTATGGGAGGTGAGCTTTCCAAGAGCGATTGGCATGCGTCCGGCGTGTCCATTGACAGTCGAACTGTTTCAAAAGGTGATTTGTTTTTTGCGATACAGGGATTGGCGCGCGACGGTCATGTTTTCGTTGAAAGCGCACACAAGGCTAAGGCCGCTGCGGTTGTCGTTTCGGACAAAGAAAAGCACAGTCTGGACCTAGGGGCGTCGGTCCTCGTTGAGGATACACTGGCTGCCCTTGAGGACTTGGGTAAAGCGGCGCGCAAGCGCGTTGATGCGAAAGTTCTGGCGGTTACAGGAAGCGTTGGAAAAACTGGCACCAAAGAAGCTTTGAAGATGGCGTTTGGGCAACTGGGCGCAACGCATGCCTCAGAAGCGTCTTACAACAATCTATGGGGCGTACCGCTTTCACTGGCGCGCATGCCTGCGGCGACCCAGTACGGTATTTTTGAAATAGGCATGAACCATCCTGATGAGATCGTGCCTTTGACGAAGATGGTCCAACCCGACATTGCGATTGTTACGACCGTTGCGTTGGTACATTTGGAATTCTTTAGGGACGAAGTTGAGATCGCGGACGCGAAGGGAGAAATCTTCGAAGGATTGCAGAGGGGCGGCACCGCGATCATCAATCAAGACATGGTTCATTTTGACCGGTTGCGCGAGCGGGCGCTTCGCCACGGTGCGGGTCGTATCATCGGATTTGGTGTCGCTAAGGAGGCTGACGTCCGATTGATCGATGCGAAACTTGGTGCATCCGGTTCGCAAGTTGTGGCAGATGTGGCCGGGCACGAATGTCGTTATGAGATTGGAGCGCCTGGCAAACATTGGGTTTTGAATTCTTTGGCGGTTGCGGCCGCCCTTCACGCGGCAGACGCGGATGTTGAACTTGGATTGAGGGCGCTCAAGAAGCTGAAGTCGCCAAAGGGTCGCGGGGAGCTTCATTCCATTCATTTGATCAAGGGCGGTGAGTTGACACTGGTTGATGAGAGTTACAATGCCAATCCTGTGTCCATGAAAGCGGCATTGCAAACGCTGGCCTCAGCAGAACCGGAGCGTGGCGGGCGTCGCATTGCGGTTCTTGGTGATATGAGAGAGTTGGGAGCCACGGCCGATGTGCTTCATGCGGATCTGATTGGCACCATTGGTGCGACAGAAATTGAGTTGGTCTTTGCCTGTGGTCCTCATATGGCGGCCCTTTGGGAAGTATTACCTAAAGAGCGAAGAGGGGAGTACCGTGAAACATCGGAACAGTTGCTCGAGCCTCTGACCTCTGGTTTGAAGGATGGTGACGTTGTTATGGTGAAGGGCTCGCTCGGCACAAACATGGCTCCCATCGTCAAGGCTATTCAAGCTCTCGAAGTGGCGGAGTCAACGACCGCTTTGGAAAGGACGTAAGCGCTCATGCTTTTTCATCTCCTTGTACCGCTCAGCGATCAGTTTCCGATCCTCAATGTGTTTCGCTATTTGACTTTTCGAACCGGCGGTTCAATCGTCACGGCGCTTGTTGTATGTTTCGTGTTTGGTCCGATGTTCATTCGGTGGTTGAAGTCGAAACAGGCTGAAGGACAGCCCATTCGCGAAGACGGCCCGCAAGGCCACATCATTCAAAAGCAAGGAACCCCAACCATGGGTGGGTTCTTGATGCTCATTTCCATTTTTGCCGCGACCCTCATTTGGGCTGACCTGTCAAACCAATATGTATGGGTGGTGCTCTTGGTGACTGGTGGGTTTGGCATGGTCGGGTTCTATGATGACTACCACAAAGTCGCAAAACGCAGCAGTTCTGGCGTCTCTGGCAAACTCAGATTGACGCTTGAATTCATCATCGGATTTGTCGCGGTGGCTTGGGTCATGCAGATATCGCCTGAGCCCATTGAAGGCACAGTGGCGGTTCCATTCTTGAAGGACTTTTTGATTTATCTCGGATGGTTCTTCATTCCCTTTGGTGGTTTTGTTGTTGTTTCATTTGCCAATGCTGTGAATCTTACTGATGGGCTGGATGGTCTGGCCATTGTTCCGGTCATGGTGGCGGCTTCAAGTTTTGCATTGATCGCCTATCTGGCCGGTAACGCGATCTTTGCTGATTATCTACAGATCAATTTTGTTCCTGGCACCGGTGAACTCACCGTCTTTTGCGGGGCGCTGGTTGGGGCAGGGCTTGGCTTTCTTTGGTACAACGCGCCGCCCGCCATGGTGTTCATGGGCGACACTGGGTCTCTGGCTCTTGGCGGTGCGCTTGGCGCCATTTCGATTGTTACCAAACACGAGTTGGTGTTGGTGATTATCGGAGGGCTCTTCGTGTTTGAAGTTGTCTCAGTGGTGGTGCAGGTCATTTCCTTCAAGACAACAGGCAAGCGCGTCTTTCGTATGGCTCCGATCCATCATCACTATGAGCAGTTGGGATGGGCGGAACCAACGATCGTTATTCGTTTTTGGATTATTTCGGTTATTTTGGCGTTGGCAGGTTTGTCTACGTTGAAGCTTCGATAGAGAAAGGTTTGTGGGTTGATCACCTCGAACGAGTATTCAGGCAAGTATGTCGCGGTCTACGGACTGGGTCGAACGGGCTTGTCCGCTATTCGCTCTTTGAAAGAAGGCGGAGCTGACATTGTTGCTTGGGATGATTCTGATGAAGCGTGTCAATCAGCGGGGGATGCAGGCGCCCTGATCATGCATCCGTCGGGGTGGAATTGGCTCAGTCTGTCTGCGTTAGTGCTGAGCCCTGGCGTTCCTTTGACACATCCTGAACCTCACTCAGTTGTAACCATGGCGCGCGACGCCGGTGTGCCGGTTATTGGAGACACCGAACTTTTTGCAAAAGCGGTAGAACAGCAGGCAGAAGATGCGCGGGTGATTGTTGTAACTGGGACCAACGGCAAATCCACGACGACTTCCTTGATCGCACATATGTTAAAGCGGTGCGGACAGGACGTACAAGTCGGTGGAAACATTGGGACGCCGGTTTTGGATCTCGAGCCCCCGACAGATGAAAGTATCTATGTTCTGGAACTGTCGTCCTATCAAGCGGACCTCACCCTGGGTCTTGCTCCCACGGTTAGCATTTTGCTCAACATCACGCCGGATCATTTGGAAAGGCATGGTGGGTTTGACGGCTATGTGGCCGCGAAACGGCAAGTGATTGGGTGGACGCCCCCAGAAGCGAAAGTCATTTTGGGTGTCGATTCACCTGCAACCCAAAGCATATGTACAGAACTCACGACAGAAAGAGGTGATGGTTTGATCCCTGTTTCTGTTAACCGGGTCATTAGTCACGGTATGTTTGTGATCGACGGGGTGATGTGGGACGGCATGGGATCGCAAGCAGAAGAACTGATCGACCTGCGTGATGTCGAAGCCCTCCCTGGCGAACACAATTGGGAAAATGTTGCCGCCGCCTTTGCTTGCGGCAAGGCTATGGGTTTTGACACCAGTCGATTGCTTGAGGGAATTCGAACTTTCCCGGGTCTTGCCCATCGGCAAGAATTGGTTGCTGAACTCAACGGTGTGAAATTCATCAATGACTCCAAAGCAACAAATGGCGAAGCCGCAGCAAAAGCCCTTGCCTGTTACGACAAAGTTTTCTGGATTGCTGGTGGCCGCCAAAAAGATGGCGGCATTGGCGAACTGAAGCCCCTATTTAGTCGGGTCAAGAGAGCCTATCTGATTGGCGAGGCGGCGCCTGCGTTCGCGGCGACGCTAGGCTCAAGTGTGGATGTGGTTCATGCCAACACGCTGGACCGGGCAGTGGAGCTTGCCGCGCAAGATGCTGCAGAAGATGGAAGCGAAGAAAACGTTGTTCTCCTTTCACCGGCGTGCGCGTCGTTCGATCACTATCCAGATTTTGAAATTCGGGGCGAAGCCTTTCGCAGTGCGGTTAACCGGGTTATCGAGAAACAAGAGACGGCAACAGACTTTCCCGAGCACTCAAATGGGGGTGCTGTTGCGTGATCAAGTTTGCCCGCACCGACCGTAGCATGTTGAGTGAGTGGTTCTGGACGGTCGACCATGTCATTCTCGTGGGTGTCGGTGTCCTTATAAGCATTGGATTGTTCTTAGGTCTCACCGCAAGTCCGCCTGTTGCAGATCGCTTGAACCTTGAAGCGTTCCACTTCATGCGCCGACAGTTGATTTTCTTAGCGCCGGGATTGGTGCTGCTTCTTGCAACCTCGATGATGTCACCGCGTAGCATTCGGCGCCTTGGCTTTCTCGTATTTGGGGTTGCCATGTTTTTGGTGATTTGCACACTGTTGTTCGGTAGTGAAATTAAAGGCGCGACGCGTTGGCTTCACTTTGGGCCTCTTGCATTGCAGCCCTCAGAGTTTCTTAAACCCGGCTTTGTGATTGTGACAGCAACCATTTTGGCTTCGGGCGCGATTGGGCGCCGCACCATTCCCTACGCCATATCGATTGTTGTCTTTGCCGTTACGGCTGGATTGCTCATTTTGCAACCAGATTTCGGTCAGACTTTCCTGATCGTGGCGGTGTGGAGCCTGTTGTTCTTTCTCTCGGGTGTTTCGCGGGTTTGGATCGTGGCGTTGTCGGTTGCCGGAATTGTCGGTTCCTTGCTTGCCTATCAATTGGTTCCGCATGTGCAAAGCCGCGTCGATCGCTTTATCGATCCTGCATCGGGCGACACGTATCAAATTGACCGCGCCCTTGACGCCTTCCGTCATGGTGGCGTTTCCGGTCAAGGTATTGGGGAAGGTGAGGTCAAGCGTATTTTGCCGGATGCTCATACAGACTTTGTTTTTGCGGTTGCCGCGGAAGAGCTTGGCTTCTTTGCCTGCCTCTTCTTGTTGATCATTTTCGGCCTTGTGGTGGTTCGCGGGTTCAACCGAGCGTTTGAAAGCAGTGATGCCTTTGCACAGCTTGCCATTACAGGCATGGTGTCTCTGTTTGGCATGCAGGCATTTGTCAACATGGCCGTGAATATGAACCTTCTTCCGGCCAAAGGCATGACTTTGCCTTTTGTTTCTTATGGCGGGTCGTCTCTCCTTGCTTTGTGTTTGACCATGGGAATGGTTCTTGGTCTTACGCGCCGCGGCGCAAAGTCCATCAACAGTGGTCATAAGTCTCGGGCGGCGGTTCGAGGTGTTCTGCAATGACAAACTCTCGGCCCATTGTGTTGGCCGCCGGCGGAACAGGCGGTCACCTATTTCCAGCACAGGCTGTTGCAAGGGTCCTAATAGACCGGGGTCGATCAGTTATCTTGATCACCGATGAGCGCGGCTTGAAATGGAAAGACAGTTTCAAGGGCGCTGAAGTCGAAACGTCTGTGTCGGCCACGCCGTTCAGTGGTGGTTTGAAAGGAAAGATATCAGCAGCTTTGACGATCAGTCGTGGTGTCTTTGCTTCCTTTCGACGTTTCGGTCGATTGAAACCTGCGGTGGTTGTTGGGTTTGGGGGATACCCCTCCATTCCACCGATGCTTGCTGCCATTTTGCGGCGCATTCCTCGTTGTATTCACGAACAAAACGGTGTCATGGGTCGCGCCAACCGCGCTTTGTCCGCGCACATGACCTCAATCAGCGTGACGGTTCCCGATCCAGTTGGGTTGCCGCCGAAGGCGGTCAATCGTCAAGTGGTTGTTGGCAATCCGGTGCGACCGGAAGTCATCAAAAAGTCGCGCAAGAGATACCCAGAGATCGACGCAGACCAGCCGATTAATCTGTTGGTGTTCGGCGGCAGCCAAGGGGCGACGGTATTGTCTGATGTGGTTCCAGCAGCCGTGTCCTGCTTGGACCCTGAGCTTGCCAAACGCCTCAACATTCATCAGCAATGCCGCGAAGAAGACATTGAACGAACGCGGTCGGTTTACGAAGCGCAGGGTGTTCATTCAACCGTCGCTCCTTTCTTTGATGATCTCCCAGGCCTTATGTCGACTTCTCACTTGGTGATCTCGAGATCGGGCGCGTCGACCGTGTGTGAGCTCATGGTGATTGGTCGCCCGTCTATTCTCATTCCGTTGCCACAAGCTCTTGATGGAGACCAAGCGGCAAACGCACGATTTCTTGTAGAGGCTGGCGGGGCTTGGATGTTTGAACAGAGTGTTCTGACCGCTGAAGTGCTGGCCGACCTTCTAACGAAATTACTGAAAGATCCGGCTGCGCTCAAAGCTGCAGCCAAAATTGCAAAAGGCATGGGGCGGCCGAACGCGGCTGTAGAGCTTGCCGATCTTGTTGAGAGTCTCGATCCTGAACAGGGGTGTTCAGGTGATGATGGGGGTAAGGATCAAGGGGGAGATGGGTCATGATGGATTCTCCGTTTGAGTTGGGCAAAATTCATTTTGTCGGCATTGGCGGTATTGGGATGAGCGGCATTGCTGAGGTGCTGCACAATCTCGGCTATGAAGTTCAGGGTAGCGACGCCAGCGACGGTGCCAATGTGAAAAGACTGCGCGATCTCGGCATCAAGATCGAAATTGGCCAACGAGAGGAAAATTTGGGCGAGGCAAGTGTCGTCGTCACTTCGAGCGCCATCAGATCTGACAACCCAGAGGTGGTCGCGGCCCGCGAACGGCACACGCCGGTGGTTCGGCGCGCCGAGATGTTGGCTGAATTGATGCGATTGAAGTGGTGTGTGTCGGTGGGGGGAACTCACGGCAAGACGACCACCACATCGATGATCGCGGCACTCTTAGATGGCGCAGGCTACGATCCGACGGTGATCAATGGTGGTATCATCAACGCTTATGGCACCAACGCTCGATTGGGTGCTGGTGACTGGATGGTAGTTGAGGCAGATGAATCAGACGGAACTTTTGTTCGGTTACCGTCGACCATTGCGGTCGTTACCAATATGGATCCGGAACACCTTGACCACTACGGTGATTTTGACGGGCTGCGCGACGCCTTTCAGGCCTTTGTCGAGAATATTCCGTTTTACGGTTTTGCGGTTCTTTGTATCGACCATCCGGAAGTGCAAGCCATGATGGGACGGATCGAAGACCGACGTCTCATCACTTATGGTGAAAGCCCGCAAGCCGATGTGAGGGTCACGGACATTAAATTCGTTGATGGCGGGGCACGCTTTACAGTGGTCTTTCAAACCGTTGGCGAAGAAGAGCCGGAGAGACTTTGTGATGTGCGTCTGCCGATGCCTGGTCGCCACAATGTCTTGAATGCTTTGGCCGGGATTGCTGTAGGTAGGACCATGGGCATTGATCCCCAGGTCTTGCGAAAAGGATTGGGTGCATTTGGTGGCGTCAAACGAAGGTTTACCAAGACCGGCACATGGAACGGTGTGACGATCATCGATGATTACGGGCATCACCCGGTTGAAATTTCTGCTGTCCTTGAAGCAGCGCGAGATGCAACGGCGGGCCGTGTTTTAGCTGTGGTCCAGCCTCATCGTTACACACGGTTGAGAGATTTGTTCGATGATTTTTGTACCTGTTTCAATGACGCTGACATTGTCATCGTGACGGATGTATTTGCGGCTGGAGAACAGCCCATTGAGGGCGCGAACAAAGTCGCGCTTGTCGACGGGTTGCGCGCACATGGGCACAAACACGTGCTCCCATTGGATGAGCCAAGTGCATTGCCAAGCTTGATTGCCCAAACAGCTGAGCCAGGCGATCTGGTGGTTTGCCTTGGGGCAGGCAACATCACCACATGGGCCAATGAGCTCCCTGAGAATCTTAAACAGTTTTGCGGGGGCCAGAAGACGTGATCGACGGCTTGCCGGAAGTGCGCGGCAAATACATTAAAAATGCCTCCATGGCGGACCTGACTTGGTTTCGGGTAGGCGGCAAAGCCGATGTCATGTTTCAACCTTCGGACACAGAAGACCTCGCATCATTTTTGAGAGAGTGCCCCGCATCCGTTCCGGTGACCGTTGTCGGGGTTGGATCAAACCTTTTGGTGCGTGATGGTGGCATTGAAGGCGTGGTCATTCGGCTTGCTAAGGGCTTCACCGAAATCGAGATCGAAGAAGAGATCGTGCACGCTGGTGCAGCGGTTCTCGATGTGATGGTGGCGAAGGTCGCGCAAAGAGCCGGGGTTGGCGGTTTGGAGTTCTTTCGAGGCATTCCAGGAACCATCGGCGGCGCATTGCGCATGAACGCTGGATCGTATGAGACAGAGACCAAGGATGTGTTTGTCTCGTGCACAGCGGTTACGCCTCGAGGCGATGTCTTGGTTCTCGGGCCGGAGGAGATGGGATTTTCCTATCGCCATTCCGGTGTTCCGGAAAATTACATTTTTACTGAGGGTGTATTCCAAGGTTTCAAGGAAGAACCTGAGAAAATTCTTGCGCGAATGGCGCAAATCACCGACGCTCGGGAGGCAAGTCAGCCGGTGCGAAGCCGGACTGGGGGCAGCACATTTAAGAATCCCGATCCCGCAATATCAAAAGGCCGAAAGGCCTGGCAGCTTATCGATGCTGCAGGATGTCGTGGTTTCAAGATCGGTGGTGCCAAAGTGTCGGAACAGCACTGCAATTTCCTCATCAATGAGGGTGATGCAACAGCCTCTGACATTGAGACATTGGGCGAGACCGTACGCGAACGGGTTAAAGCTGATTCAGGTGTCGACTTGCATTGGGAGATTCGACGGGTAGGGCGGGATTCTGTTGAAGGATCGTGTGTATGAGTGCGCCTGAAAATCATGTTGCTGTCTTAAAAGGTGGTTGGTCTGCAGAACGCGACGTAAGTCTCGTCTCCGGACAAGACTGTGCGGCTGCGCTCAGAGAAGGCGGCTACCTTGTCACTGAAATTGATGTCGGTCACGACCTCAGCGACGTTTTACGTGAAGTGAAACCCGACGTTTGCTTCAATGCGCTCCATGGTCAGTGGGGCGAAGATGGTTGCGTCCAAGGGCTTCTGGAAGTTCTCGAAATTCCCTACACCCATTCAGGCGTGCTGGCCTCAGCTCTTGCCATGGACAAAGAGAGAGCCAAGCCCTTGTTCATCAAGGCTGGCATCCCGTGCGCGGAAAGTCTCGTCGTGCCTCGCGAAGAGGCGATGAATGATCACCTTATGGATCCACCATACGTCATCAAACCTGTGGCTCAAGGGTCAAGCGTTGGTGTCTTTTTGGTTCGCGAAGGGGATAATCGACCACCAGAGCAGTTGAGTGATCCGAAGTGGACGCTTGGTGACGACATTATGATTGAGAGATTTGTTGATGGTCGTGAGTTGACCGTAGCGGTCATGGGAGACAGAGCCCTGGCGGTGACCGAGATCGACCCGCAGGCGAGCTTTTACGACTACGACTCAAAGTATGCCGAAGGAGGGTCGAAGCACATCCTCCCGGCGGATGTCCCTGGTGAAATCAGAGACCAAGCGCTGGAGTACGCTCTCACTGCGCACGGTGTGATGGGGTGTCGGGGCGTTACTCGGTCGGACTTCAGGTACGATGATACAGACGGGAGTCCTGGCCGCTTGGTGATGTTGGAGATCAATACCCAACCTGGCATGACGCCCACGTCTCTGGTTCCAGAGCAAGCGGCCCATAGGGACATGGATTTTGTCGAGTTGGTTCGTTGGATTGTGGAGGATGCGTCGTGCCAGCGGTAGGAAATAGGAAACAAGGCAAGAAGACCCGGCTAACAGGTCGTCACCCGGCGAGAAACACCACGTCGCGGCGCGCCAAATCGAAGCCGAAGCGCTCCCGGGGTCGTAAAGTTGATTGGCGAACGCGCATGCGACGCCGTTTCGCCGATTGGTTCGTGCGCTTTGATGAATCGCGTGGGTTGATTCAGACAGGCGCCTTTTGTCTCGCTTTGGTCGTTCTCTATGTCTTTTGGGCCCTTGGGGGCTTTGCACGGGTTGGCGCTGCGGTGGATTCGCAGTCTCGGAAACTGTTCGTCGCCAGTGGGTTTTCGATTGAGCAAGTGCAGGTTGAAGGTAGAAACAAGACGGAGGTTTCTTCAGTCGAGCAGGCTTTAGCAATTGACGCGGGGTCGTCCATTCTTCACTTCGACACGGAGGCGGCCCGCGAGAGGCTCATGCAGCTCGACTGGGTCGATGAAGCCCAAGTCATTCGCTTTCTTCCCAGCACCGTTCATGTGGTGTTGGTGGAGCGGGCGCCTGTGGCGATATGGCAATTGAACAAACAGCTCTATCTTGTTGATCGCACTGGGTTCGTTGTAGGGATTGCCGATTTGACGTCACCCCCAAATCTGCCTTTGGTTGTCGGCGCAGGCGCCGCTGAGAGCGCTGCAGAACTTCTCGATCTCTTAGAACAATATCCCGCACTGGCGGAGAGTGTAGAGGCATCCATTCGTGTGGGTGATCGTCGGTGGAGACTCAAACTCAAAAACGGTGTCGATATACACCTTCCGGCTGAACAACCGGAATTGGCGTTGCAGAAGCTCGTCGAGTATGATTCACAGTATAACTTGATGGGGCAAAGCATCGTCGCAATCGATCTGCGTTTGGCGGATCGAATCTATTTGAAACTTTCGGATGAGGAAGCTGCCAGGCTCTGGGAGCCGGGGCTGCCTTCATGAGGAAAGGCCACGTGACCACATGTCGTTGATGACACCTAGTCGCCAGAAAACACCACGCAACGGGGCAAACCGGGCCGCGGTTAAGCCCGGCATATATGCAGCGTTGGATGTTGGGACGACAAAAGTCACGTGTTTCATCGGCAAGAACGAGAGCGGCAAGTCCGGCGCGCCACTGCCTCTGCGTGTTATTGGGATTGGCCATCACCCCTCAGATGGGATCAAAGCGGGTGCCGTCGTCGATATGGAATTGGCTGGTCATGCGATTCGTTCTGCTGTTGAAGCGGCGGAGAGAATGGCTGGCATCACGCTTAGACAAGTTGTGGTCAATTTGTCTTGTGGTGCTCCCAAGAGCCACTGCATTAGTGTCGAGGTTCCGATCAAAGGGCATGAAATTGATGAACAAGACCTCGCCCATGTATTGACCCATGGCCGCTCCTCCTTTGTACAGGATGGGGGAGAAATCGTTCACGCCATTCCGGTTGGATATTCGATCGATGGATCTCGAGGAATTCGTGATCCTAGAGGGCTTTACGGCGATCACTTAGGCGTCGACATGAATGTCATTACAGGCGCGCTCGGGCCCATTCGAAACTTGGTGGTCTGCGTTGAGCGCTGCCATTTGGACATCGCGCGATTGGTAATCTCTCCTTATGCCAGCGGTTTAGCTTGTTTGGTCGAAGATGAGATTGATCTCGGCGTTACCTGCATTGATATGGGTGGCGGAACGACATCCGTCTCGGTTTTCTCGCAAGGGGCCCTTCAGTTTGCAGGTATTGTGCCGATTGGGGGAAATGCCGTTACCAATGATTTGGCTCAAGGGCTTTCAACGCCGCTCACCCATGCCGAACGCATGAAGACACTCTATGGCAGTGCGCTGGGAGGGACCGGCGATGACAAGGAAATGATCCGCGTCCCACAAGTTGGCGAAGAAAGAGACAATGAAGGGGCAACTGTCCCCCGGGCTATGTTGACGAAGATCATTCGTCCTCGGCTCGAGGAAACCTTCGAGTATGTCAGAGACATGTTGGACGATAGCGGGTTCAATTCCCTCGCAGGGCGACGGGTGGTTCTGACCGGTGGGGCCAGTCAAATGAACGGCGTGAGAGAGCTGGCCACAAGATTGCTGGAAAAACAGGTCCGGATCGGTCATCCGATCAAATTGACAGGTCTTGCGGAAGCGACTCGCGGTGGAGCCTTCTCAACTTGCGCTGGGCTGTTGGGATTTGCCGCCAGACCGCCTGTCGAGGCGATCGGAGGTCAGCTCGATATCGAGGCAACAGCAGCAAAAGGCAATATCGGAAAAATTCGGCAATGGTTCCGACAAAACGTCTGATTGGTTAACGTTTCTTAACCTTTTTTGACGAATTATTAATATGATGAACTGATCGAGCTTAACGATTCGATCTCTAGCGGTTGGACGAGTGGAGGCCACACTATGAGCATCAATCTTCGGATGCCAGAAACGACTGAGTTAAAACCCCGAATTACTGTTTTTGGCGTCGGAGGCGCCGGTGGGAATGCGGTCAACAATATGATCAATTCCGACCTTCAAGGTGTGGATTTCGTCGCAGCGAATACGGATGCACAATCACTGGCGCTGTCTCGCGCGGAGCGCAAGATCCAGATGGGCACGGCTCTGACAGAAGGGTTGGGTGCGGGCTCTCAGCCGATCATTGGTTGTCGGGCCGCAGAAGAGAGCTTGCCTGAACTGATTGATAATCTCGTCAACACACACATGGTCTTTATCACCGCCGGCATGGGTGGTGGCACCGGCACAGGAGCGGCTCCTGTTATTGCTCAAGCTGCAAAAGAACAAGGCATCCTGACCGTTGGTGTTGTGACCAAGCCATTCCAATTCGAAGGTGCGCGCCGCATGCGCATTGCCGAAGAGGGCATGATCGAGCTCCAAAAGTACGTTGACACGCTGATCATTATCCCGAACCAAAATCTATTCCGCGTTGCCAATGAAAAGACAACGTTCGCTGACGCTTTTGCGATGGCGGACGAAGTTCTGCATAGCGGTGTTCGCGGAATCACAGACTTGATGGTTATGCCTGGTCTTATCAATCTCGACTTTGCCGATGTTCGCACAGTGATGGACGAAATGGGTAAGGCGATGATGGGCACCGGCGAAGCCGCAGGTGAGAGCCGCGCGCTGGAAGCAGCGGAAGCGGCGATTTCAAATCCATTGTTGGACGAAGTGTCCATGAAGGGAGCGCAAGGCGTCCTGATCAATATTACGGGTGGTCTAGATCTCACCTTGTTTGAGGTCGATGAAGCCGCCAACCGCATTCGCTCAGAAGTCGATCCGGAAGCCAACATCATTGTTGGGTCGACGTTTGATGAGCACCTTGAAGGCAACATGCGCGTATCCGTGGTTGCCACAGGCATTCATTCTGAGGAAATGGTCAGCGGTGTTCCACAAGGTCAAAGCAATGTTGCGGTGCTGAAGCGCCCATCAACACCGGCCTGGCGTGGTCGTCCGGTGGCGGCTGAGTCCGGGGGTAGTGTTGCTGCCGTTGGCAGCGCGGCCGTTGCGCCCGCCGATCCGCAAATTGCCGAAGCGTCGCATGAAGATGAACCTGAAATGGCTCTGAACCAAGAAACTGTTCAAGATGTCGCGCCGGAAGTTGAAGTGGTTGCTGAAACTGTGGTGACGCCACAAGCATCGCCGGCAGCAGATCTCATCAAACGTGCGTCAGACTTCGCGACCTCAAAAGAGCGCCAAGCGCCCTCGGCACCAGTGACGCGTGCTGCGCCAGAGATTGCTGAGGACGTATCTGAGCCAGCTCTTGACCGGCCAGTTGAAGAGGTCACCTATCGGACTGAGCGTCCACGCCGCAAGCGTGGCGGTTTGCTCAATCGGGTGCGGACCACCTCCGCTCGGTTGTTTGCAGAACCGGAAGGGGAGAACTATGAGCACGAAGTCCCTGCACCGAAAATGAGCGCGCAACCTACGCCGACGCCGCAAGTGTCGCGGGCTCCAAAAGCGAGGGAAGAAGAAGGGATGGTCGACGCGCCGAAAGTTAATGTCGCCCCGCAGGATCGATTGAAGCGATCTTCGTTCCCTGATGAGCAATTGGAGATTCCAGCTTTTCTGAGAAGACCGTCAGACTAATCTGTCTGTCGAGAACAGAGAATTCGTGAGAGGGCGGCTTTGGCCGCCCTTTTTTGAATACGGGTCCAAATGTGATAGGCTTTGGATTGATCAAGAATATCGGGGAAATAAGGATATACAGTATGAGACGCGTTCTAGGACTGATGATTGGGATTTTAGTACCGTTTGTCGTTTCGCAAGCGGCCACGGCTGAAGATCAATGGCTTTGTAAGGCTGAGCAGGCCAGTGGCTTTGCCAAGTCAGACGGTGAGGATTGGCAAGCCGCAAGTTTTACGTCGGAACGACAACTCGTATTGAAGCGGGCGTCGGCTGAAGACATTACCCAAGTGGTTGAACTTGTGGACACGCGCGGCGCGTCACTTCCTTTCGGGTCTATGCCGGTCTTTGTCGTCAAACAAGGTGAAGAACAGCTGCCGATTGCTTCATGCCCCATGGAGCTGAAGGACGGGCAAACGCTTCTATGCAAGGGCCCTTGGAGTTGGACGACTTTCTACTTTTCAGCAGAGACGGGACGTTATCTCTACGTTTCACCGCTGGGTTTTTGGGATGTCAAAGACGGCGACACAGATCACCCATCGGCGGGACAAAGCCCCTTTTCGGAAATCGGCAGCTGTAAGAAGTTCTGAGCCCAAATTCAACGATCTCTAACTCGATGTGGCAGACGGCACTTGAACGTCTGTCCAAAGGCATGTTTCGTGCCAAATTTGGGTCTGAGACTGCTCGTTTGTTGATCACTGAATTCCAGCAATATTTTCAGAAATAACTCTTATGCATCAAGAGGTTAATGAGGATGCTTGGCCGTGTAACATTCGGAAAGAAAAGGTTATTTGTTCACCTTTGGTGGGCTCGGTATATCAGGCTTGGAATAGCGTCTACGGGGTTGATACGGGTTGTTCGGATTTGGACGTTATTCATTGGGGGGCGGAAATTGGGTCATTGACCAGACCGCTGTGGGATTGAAACGCGAGCAATCGAGAGGATCAGATCTTGGCGGTCTCTCTTCAAACGACGATTAAGAACAAGATCGTATGTACCGGAGTTGGTTTGCATAGCGGTCAAAACGTGCGCATGACTTTGGATCCAGCAGATGCTGATACTGGGATCGAGTTTCGCCGCGTTGATGTTGACGAGTCTGTATCAGTTGTTAAGGCGAGCTTTGACTCGGTCGGCGAGACGATGCTTGGAACAACGATCGCAAATGAAGCTGGCACATCGGTTTCAACAATCGAACACCTTATGGCAGCGTTGGCCGGTCTTGGTGTCGATAATCTCATTGTTGAGTTAGATGGGCCGGAAGTTCCCATCATGGATGGAAGTTCAAAGACCTTCGTTTCCTTGGTTGAATGTGCAGGTATCAAGTCGCTTCCCAAGACACGCAAGTTTATCAAGATATTGACGCCGATTATTGTTGAAGATGCTGAGAAGCGTGCCGAACTTCATCCTGCAGACGGCTTTACCGCAGACTTCGAGATTGATTTTGATTGTCCTGTTATACGCAGGCAACGGTATTCCTTTGATCTGTCTTCTGAAACATTCAAAGAAGAGTTGTCGCAAGCGCGCACCTTTGGATATTTGAAGGATGTCGAGCAGTTGCGCTCAATTGGTTTGGCCCAAGGCGGTGCTCTCGAAAATACAATCGTTATTGATGGCGAATCCATTTTGAACGAGGATGGCTTGCGATTCAGTGACGAGTTTGTTCGTCATAAAGTCCTTGATGCTATTGGCGATCTTTATCTTGCCGGGGCGCCGATTATCGGGCACTTCGTTGGCATTAGATCCGGCCATGGTCTGAACAATGCGGTTCTTAGAGCACTGTTTGACAATCCTGATTGCTGGACCTTGGTGGAAGAGGTTGAAGCACGTCCAATGACTTACGTTCCTGCAAATGAAGACACAGGCAGTTTTGAAGTTGCGATGGACTAGTCGCGTCTGAAATGAAAATGCGATGAGCGGTTCACGAAAAATGTGGACCGCTTTTTTTGTGCGTGATCCTCAGTCTCAACTTGCTTTCAAGTGATTTGTATTTCCAGCTTCGACCTCATGACCGGACGTCTCTTCTTCTTGAGAAGGAGATTGATCTTGTCGGGTCGTGAGCGTCCGTACGAGATTCGAGACGGCGCCGCGTACTGATGGGTCGTCAATTTCGGAGAAGTTTTTGACTAGCTCGATTGCCGGGCGATTGCGACCACCATGAGGAAGTCGATCTTGATCACCAGTTGGCTCAAGACCTTCGAAGAAGTATCCAACTTCGACGCTTAGATGTTGTGCGATTTGATAGAGCCGACCGGCGCTCACGCGGTTCGCTCCGGTTTCATATTTTTGAACTTGTTGATAAGAAATGGCTAATGCAGCTGCCAATTGCTCTTGGGTCAATCCTAGGAGTGTCCGACGAAGTCGGATTCGTCGACCGACATGCTCATCAATTTGATGGGCCAACCTGCTGCCACTCGTCACACTCTCTGACACGAATTCACCTCCTGACCTCAGATCCACGGGGATCTCTGGCTAAGCCCTGCGGGCGGAATGAGTTGTTGTGGATCCGCCAAGGGCCGTCATGTAGCCGGTAGGAACGTGGGTATTGTAGCACATCTTATGCCTCCTCTTTCGTTCAAATTCCCGTTGCCCGCGTAAATGGCGGAAAACTGGCAATTTTGTTGAAAGTTGTTGGAGGGTTTGAGGGAGTTACGGTTCCAGATCTGGGTGGCCACAAGGCGCGCATTGGTTTAGAACAGGCGTCGAAAACGCGTCGGGGGACGGCATATTTGCTGGCAATTTGGTAATTTGACCTCGGCATGCGATTAAGGCCTTATGGGCCGAAGATTGTTGGGGAAGTAGTTAGGTAAAGGACTGATGGTGAAGGCAAATTGGAAAGTAGCGCTTGCTTTGTTCGCATTGCTTGGAATGACTGCGTGTGCGGGCGAAAAGAACGAAGAGCTGGAGTATGTCGAGCGCCCTGTCGAGTCGATCTACAATCTTGCGCTCGATGAGCTGGCCAGCAAACGCTACACGAGGGCTGCTTTGTTCTTCGATGAGGTTGAACGCCAACACCCCTATTCTGTGTGGGCGCGTCGGGCGATGCTGCTCTCTGCGTATTCCTATTACATGGCAAACAAGTACGATCAGGCCATTGGGTCTGTGAATCGCTTCATCTCGCTGCATCCGGGCAATGAGGACGTGGTTTACGCTTATTACCTAAGAGCTGTTTGCCACTACGAGCAGATTTCAGATGTGGGTCGTGATCAACAAATGACCGTTGATGCGGCGAACGCACTTGCGGATGTCATAAGGCGTTTTCCGAATTCTGAGTATGCACGAGATGCGAAACTCAAAATCGATATGACGCAAGACCATTTGGCCGGCAAGGAAATGGCCGTTGGACGGTACTATCAGCGTCAACACAATTACATTGCGGCGATCAACCGTTTTCGGACGGTTATTGAGAAATATCAAACGACATCGCATGTGCCAGAAGCATTGCACAGAGTGACGGAAACGTATTTGGCCATGGGGATCGATCGCGAAGCGCAGGTTTCCGCGGCGGTTCTTGGTTTCAACTACCCCGGTGAAAATTGGTATGAAGACAGTTATGCTTTGTTGCAGAAGAAAGATCTTCAACCCGAGGCAGACGAAAACTCTTGGATTATGCGGGCGTTCAACCGCGTCTTTTAGTCTGACTATTGGCTGATGGAGCCAGCCTATGCTTGTCGCTCTTTCCATTCGCGACATTGTTCTCATCGACGAATTGGATATGGACCTGCGGGCCGGATTGACCGTTTTGACGGGAGAAACTGGCGCAGGGAAATCCATATTGCTGGACGCATTGGGTCTCGCAACCGGCGCGCGGGCAGATAAGAGCTTGGTGCGAGCCGGAGCGGATCAGGGAAGCGCAAGTGCGCTCTTTGAAGTGCCGCTATCTCATCCCTGCATTGCCCTGTTGACTGATCATGGTGTGGACATTGATTCCACGAATTCCGCTTGCGAGGTCTTACTGAGGCGGATTCAAAGTAACGATGGGCGAAGCCGCGCCTTCATTTGCGATGTTCCGGTAAGCGTGTCTCTTCTGAGAGAAGTTGGCGCATCCCTCCTCGAAGTTCATGGGCAGCATGATGATCGCGGTCTGCTCAATGCTTCCTCGCACCGGGCGCTTCTGGATGTCTTCGGCGGGTACAAGAAAGACCTCAATGCAGTGCGCGCGACTTATGAGCGCTGGCAGGAGGCGGTGCGCTTGCTTGACGAAACACGATTGGGCATAGCCGAAGCGCGCGCTCAAGCCGACTACTATGCGCATGTTCTTGAGGAATTGCGGCAATTGGATCCGCAAAGTGGGGAAGAAGCAGAGCTCGCTCAGAAGCGAACTTTGATGATGCATGCGGAGAAGATTGTTGACGATCTTGATGCAGCGAAGCGCGAATTTGATGGCGGCAAAGGACTAATTTCGCGACTGAGTAGCGCACTTCGTCGGCTGGAGCAATCAAAAGACAAAGCAGGTGAGCATTTGGACGCCGCGATCGCAGCCCTAGACCGGACATTGTCAGAGGCCGCGGAAGCACAGTCAGAACTTTCAGCTGCCATTTTGTCATTTGAGTTCAATCCGTCCGAGCTTGAGCAATCCGAAGAAAGGCTCTTTGCCTTGCGAGCTGTCGCCCGAAAGCACTCTGTGCAAAGCGAAGATCTGCCAACATTGCTCGAAGATATCGCCAAGCGTCTCGAAACAGCCGAGATGGGTGTGGAGCGTCTGGACGAACTTGAACGGGAGGTTGAGGAGGCTTGCGCCTCTTATGTTACGCTGGCCCAAGAGCTTCATCAGAAACGGGTTAAGGCTGCAGGCAAACTCGATGGTGTTATCTCTCGTGAGTTGGGACCCCTAAAGCTCGACAAAGCCATGTTCAAGACTGTGGTGAAAGAGTTAGATGTGGAAAATGCGAGACCTGATGGACTTGATCAAATTGTCTTCCACGTTTCGACAAATCCTGGCACGCCCCTTGGGCCTATGATCCAAATCGCATCGGGGGGTGAATTGGCGAGGTTTATTCTTGCGCTCAAAGTTGCTCTTGCGACTAAAGGGAGTTCGGCCACATTGATCTTTGATGAAGTTGATCAAGGTGTTGGCGGTGCGGTCGCGGCCGCGGTTGGTGAGCGATTGGCGCGGTTGGCGGGTGAGGCTCAAATACTGGTGGTAACGCACTCGCCGCAAGTGGCGGCACGGGCAAGCCATCATTGGAAGATTGAAAAGGCAGAACGAGAACGCAAGGGCAAGACCACAGGGCGTGAGACTGTGACCAACGTGTCAGAGCTGGTTGAAGTTCATCGCCGGGAAGAGATCGCACGCATGTTGGCAGGGGCCTTAGTCACTGAAGAGGCGAGAGCTGCTGCTGACCAGTTGATCGCAGGGAGCGGTCGGTGATGGCAAAGAAGTCGGATGTCTTGGCGAACACTCCTGTCGACAGGTTGGATGAGAATTCTGCGAAGAAGGAACTTGAACGTCTTGCCGCAGTAATCGCTGAACATGACCTTGCTTATCACGGAAAGGATGCGCCGGTCGTGTCTGACGCTGCGTATGATGCACTCCGGAAACGAAATACATTGATCGAAAGTCGGTTTCCGCATCTCCAAAGAACTGATAGCCCATCGTTGCGCGTGGGGTTTCAGCCGACGGAGAAATTCGAGAAAGTCAAACATGCCAAGGCGATGTTGTCGCTTGACAATGCCTTTGACGACAATGATGTGTCAGAGTTTGTCGGAAGAGTCCGGCGTTTTCTTGATCTTTCTGCTGATGAGGAGCTCGCTCTCACGGCCGAACCAAAGATCGATGGGCTTTCCGCTTCACTGCGGTATGAGAAGGGAATACTCGTCCAAGGTGTCACGCGCGGTGATGGCCAAGTTGGGGAGAATGTTACAGCTAACTTGAAGGCAGTTCGAGATGTTCCAAAGAAATTGAAGGGAAACAAGTTTCCTGATGTTTTGGAGGTGCGTGGTGAAGTGTATATGTCACATGCCGACTTTACCGCCCTCAACAAACAAAAAGAGGCGCAAGAAAAACCTCCTTTTGCAAATCCGCGCAATGCTGCTGCAGGCTCTCTCCGCCAACTCGACTCACGTATTACAGCGGGACGGCCGTTACATTTCTTCGCTTATGCCTGGGGGGAGGTGAGTGGGGTGATTTCTGACACACAATTTGGCGCCGTCGCGCAACTCACCAAATGGGGATTTGCAACCAACGAATTGATGCGGCGCGTTGATAGCGTTCAGTCAGCCATAGACCGGTACAAACAGATTGAGGAACAACGAGCGATCCTCGGCTATGACATTGACGGTGTGGTCTACAAGGTCGACCGGTTGGATTGGCAGGAACGTTTAGGCTTTGTGTCGCGTTCACCTAGATGGGCCATCGCGCATAAATTCCCGCCGGAGCAAGCGATCACAGTCTTGGAAGACATCGAAATCCAGGTTGGCCGAACTGGGGCGTTGACCCCGGTCGCCAAGCTTAAGCCAGTTACAGTGGGTGGCGTTGTGGTCTCAAATGCGACATTGCACAACGAAGATGAAATTGACCGGTTGGGCGTGTTGATCGGCGATACGGTGGTCGTGCAACGAGCTGGCGATGTGATTCCGCAAATTGTTCGCTTTGTTGAGGACAAGAGGCCGAAGAATGCACGCAAGTTCGACTTTCCAAGAATCTGTCCGGTATGCGGTAGTCATGCTGTTCGGGAGAAAAACGAGAAGACAGGCAAGGAAGATGTGGTTCGTCGATGTACTGGCGGGTTGATTTGCGCGGCTCAGACCGTAGAACGCTTGAAGCACTTTGTGTCGCGTGCGGCTTATGACATTGAGGGTCTTGGTGCCAAACAGATTGAGTCCTTTTTTGAACTTGGTTTGGTCAAACAACCTTCTGACATTTTCGATCTTGAGAAGAACAACGCAACCGTTGAGACGCCGCTGGAGACGCGTGAGGGGTGGGGTGAGACTTCGGCCGCAAACCTTTTTGCGGCGATTGATGAAAAGCGTGAGATCGATTTCGATCGATTCTTGTTCGCCCTTGGCATTCGTCATGTGGGCGAAACAACAGCCCGCCTCTTAGCCCGAGTTTATGTGGATTTTGATAGTCTTTTGGTCGCCATGAAGGAGACACAGGGCAAATCATCAGAGGCATACCAAGACCTGCTTGCGATCGACGGCATCGGGGAAACGGTGGCCAATGCTATTGTCGAGTTCTTTGGTGAGCCGCACAATGTGGATGCGTTTAAAGCGCTGGCAGAGAGGGTGAAAGCCATGCCACTGCCGGCGACCGATTCCTCGAGCCCGGTTGCCGGGAAGACCGTGGTCTTTACCGGCAAGCTTGAGAAGATGACGCGCGCGGAAGCAAAGGCAAAGGCAGAATCACTGAGCGCCAAGGTTTCAGGCTCTGTGTCGGCGAAAACCGACATCCTTGTGGCGGGCCCAGGGGCTGGTTCCAAGTTGAAGAAAGCGCAAGATCTCGACGTTAAGACCATGACTGAAGAAGAGTGGTTGACCTTGATTGGGGCTTGAATGCAACCGATACCTAAATCGGCGATGTTGCAGCTTTGAGCCAATCTTTGACTTCCCCCTCAACCAAGGGTGAGATCTTTTGCGAAACCTCCTCATGATACTTGTTGAGCCAGTGCTTCTCGAAGAGCGACAGCAGATCAACGTCAACAAGATTCAAGTCAATAGGGCAGAACGTTAGGACCTCAAATCCGTGCATCGGCCGCTCCCCGCCTTCGATTTCTTGCAGCGGTGTTACAAGTAGAAGGTTTTCGATGCGGATGCCGTATTCGCCTTGTTTGTAATAGCCCGGTTCGTTTGAAAGAATCATTCCTTCCTTTAAAGGCGCGGTGGCTGATTTTGGCGATCGGGAAATGCTCTGGGGACCTTCGTGGACACCCAGATAAGACCCTACACCGTGACCGGTACCGTGATCATAATCCAATCCGGCCTGCCACATGGCGTGTCTCGCAAGGACATCGATGTGAAGTCCGGAAGTGCCTGATGGAAACCGGCATGCGGAAATCCCAATATGTCCTTTGAGGACCCGGGTGAATCGATCTTTCATTTCATCTGTTGGGGAGCCCACAACAATCGTTCGCGTAATGTCTGTGGTGCCGCTTAGGTATTGCCCGCCAGAATCCACCAAATAGATTGAGTCAATTTTGATTGGCAGATTGCTTTCTACATTGACCGAATAGTGGGGCAGTGCGGCATTGGGTCCGGCGCCAGAAATGGTCGTGAAACTGATGTCTTCCAACATGCCATTGGCGATACGGATTTCTTCAAGTTTTTTGGCGGCTTTGATTTCATCAAGCTCACCTTTTGGCGCTTTAATCGACAGCCAATGAAGAAACTTCGCCATGGCGGCGCCGTCTTGAATGTGTGCTTGTCTTGCGCCTTCACGTTCAGTTTCGTTCTTTTGGGCGCGTGGGTATATGCAGGGATCTAGTGCTTTGCGGACACTCGCACCGGCGCCCTTCAGCCGATCAAAGAACCAGGAAGGTGCGTTGGAGGGGTCAACTTCAACGATCTTTCCATCTGATCCAAGGGTTTCTAGTGCGACCTTGAGTTCTTCTTCTGGCCGGATGGAAACGGAGTTACCCAAATGAGCCTCGACTTCTTTCGTGACCTTTCTTGGGTCAACAAAAAGGTCAGCGGTTCCGTCTTTGTGGAGAAGTGCTTGCGCCAGACTTACAGGCGTGTGTGCAACATCGCCACCGCGAACATTAAAAAGCCAGGCGATGGATGCGGGAAATGTAATCGCGACAGCATCGGACCCTTTGTCGCTGAGTTGCTCACCGATGCGGACGCGTTTGCTTTCTGTAGATTCTCCGGAAACCTCGGTGGGGTGTGGTTTCATCTGGGTTAGTGGTTTATTGGGACGATCTTCCCAAACCGTATCCAGAGGATTGCGCTCACAAGCGACAAGAGTGGCCCCTGCTTTTTCGCAAACCTTCTGCATTTGCTCGACACTATCGACCGTATGGAGCCAGGGATCGTAACCAAGCTTCGCGTCATCCCAGAGGTTTTTCGCGAGCCATTCGTGAGGTGGGTACTTAATGTAGTGACAAATCTCGAAAAGGTCGCTGTCGACTTGCTCGTTAACTTGGATGGTGTACCGGCCATCCGCGAAGACCGCAGCTTTGCTCGTGAGGACAACGGCGAAGCCAGCCGATCCGCTAAACCCTGTGATCCATCGCAATCGCTCACTACAGTCCGGGAGATACTCATTTTTGTATTCGTCGTCATGGGGTATGACGAAGCCGTCCAGTCCCTGGTTTTTCAACTCCTGTCGCAAAAGGGGCAGGTGCCTTTGCCCAAAGGTTTTGTCAGATTTGATATTGTAGGACTGGTACATGGGTTTCTCCTGGTTTGATCTAGCGCTCTAACACGAGGGTCGACCATTCCTCAAGTGTGATGCGGTCCGAAAGGCGAAATCCGAGTTCTGTGTAAAGGGACAAGACAGAGTCTTCTTGGCTGGTCAGGAGCCCAGAGAGGATAATGTTGCCTCCCGGTCGGATAAGTGGCCACAAGTCCTTTGCCAGCAACTGGAGTGGTTTTGCCAAGATGTTGGCGACCACAAGGTCAAAGGGTGCGGCGGTTTCGATTTCTGGAATCAAAACGCCTGGGCCCACCGCGAAGCGAATTCGAGAGGTGCATTCGTTCGATACGGCCACTTCTTCTGCTACCTCAACGGCAACGGGATCTATATCACTTGCCAATATCTGAGCGGCGCTGACTTTGGCCAAAGCAACCGCCAAGATGCCGGTTCCGCACCCGAGATCTAGCGCATTTTCGATTTTTCGATCATGGGCAATATTGTCAATGGCGATCAAGCAGCCTTTCGTCGTTGCGTGATGTCCCGTACCGAAGGCCTGTCCGGCATCAACGAGCAGGGGTACAATGTTCGCGGAGGGGTTGATGGTGTTGTGACTGCCGTGGATCAAAAACCGCCCAGCTTGAACAGGCTTGAGATCCTTCAATGACTTCTCTACCCAATTCTCTTTGGCGACAGGCGACGATGTCAGTTGTTGCAACTGAACCATTGGAACAACTTGAGAGATATTTGTGAGGTTTGGTTCCTTGGCAAAGAGGATCTCAATCCGCCAACTGATCTGATCGCGCTCTTCAAATGCTGAGACTGCCAGTGGTGCCGGGTATAGCAGATTTTCAAGCGCGACCGTAATCTCGTCCATGTCTTCTTTTTCGGCAGGAAAGGACACTTTCCAAGCTTCTGGTACCGAGGGATCGTCGATCATGCGTGACGCTCGACAAAGGTATCGATGACACGCTTTGTTCCGGATTTTTCGAAATCGATCGTCAACTTGTTGCCGTCGATGGCGGTGACCGAGCCATAGCCGAATTTTTGATGAAAGACCCGTTCGCCGACAGTGTGTCGACTTGCAGCCGGATCGCTTGTAGCGATCAACTCGCCTGTTTCATCAATGGTCAAGCCTTTGTCCGTCCGGCGACCTTGTTGGCGTGCGTGTTGAGCGCGCCGCCATCCCGGGCTGTCATAGGTCGAGTCAAACGATGTGAGCTCAAGGGGTGAGACCCTCTCGCTGCTCGTATTGCCGTAAAGGCCTTGCGCACTGTCGACTTCCACATGATCTTCGGGAAGCTCATCGAGAAAGCGCGAAGGAATTGAGGTTTGCCAACGGCCGTGGATCAATCGCGTCGAGGCAAAAGAGATTTTGGCGCACTCCATTGCCCTCGTGATCCCCACATAGGCCAGTCTGCGTTCTTCTTCCAAAGCGCCTAAGCCTTCATCCAGGGATCGCTGGTGCGGGAACAGACCTTCTTCCCAACCGGGAAGGAAAACCGTTTTGAACTCCAGCCCTTTGGCGGAGTGCAAAGTCATGAGGTTGATCTTGTCATCTGTGTCGGCTTGCTCGAGTTCCATGACCAGGGACACATGCTCCAAGTACTCAGAGAGTGATTGGAACTGTTCCATGGCATTCACAAGCTCTTTCAAGTTGTCGAGCTTGGTCGGCGCGTTAGGTGAGCGATCATTTTGCCACATCTCGGTGTAGCCTGACTCGTCTAACACGAGACCAGCGAGTTCGCCGTGCGGCATTTGATTGATGAGGGCGACCCAACGGTCGACCATGGCCACGAAATTCGTCAGTGACCCTCGCGCTTTAGGGCGGATCTCATCGGTTTGGATGACCATGCGGGCTGCCGCCAGAAAAGCACAGCCTTGACTGCGGGCTGTGGCGTGAAGGACTTGCATGGTGGCCTTAGCAAGTCCGCGCTTAGGCGTGTTGATGATCCGCTCAAAGGCAAGATCATCGTCTTGATTGAACATGATGCGGAGGTAAGCGTGTGCATCCCTGATCTCTGCGCGCTCATAAAACCGCGGACCACCAACGACGCGGTAGGGTAGACCAAGGGTGATGAAGCGGTCTTCAAACTCGCGCATTTGAAAACTGGCGCGAACGAGGATTGCCATGTCATTAAGCATGTGGCCCTTGGTCTGTAGGGCCTCAACATCTTCACAAATTGCGCGGGCTTCCTCTTGGCCGTCCCAGACCCCTTTGACAGAGACTTTCTCGCCGTCATTGAGATCGGTCCACAAGGTCTTGCCGAGCCGGCTCTCATTGGCGTTGATGAGGCCTGAAGCGGCGCCTAAAATGTGAGGCGTGGAGCGGTAGTTTTGTTCAAGGCGGATGACCTTGGCGCCAGGAAAATCCTTTTCGAAGCGAAGGATGTTGTCCACTTCGGCACCGCGCCAGCCATAGATCGATTGATCGTCATCGCCGACACAACAGATGTTTTTGTGCTCTTTGGCTAGATGTCTGAGCCATAGGTATTGGGCGACATTGGTGTCTTGATACTCATCGACGAGGATATACTTGAACCGTCGTTGGTACTCGGCAACAACATCTGGGTTCTCTTGAAAGAGACGCAAACACTCCAATAGTAGATCGCCAAAATCAGCTGCGTTGAGCGTTTTTAGGCGTGCCTGATAGAGTTGGTAGAGGTGTTGGCCCTTACCTTCTGCAAACTTGAAGTTCTCTTCGCCTGTGATGTGTTCGGGAAACAGTGCGCGATTTTTCCATTGATCGATCAGGTAAGCGAATTGTCTGGCTGGCCATCTCTTGTCATCAATACCTTCGGCTTCCAAGAGTTGCTTGATGAGGCGCAGTTGATCATCGGTGTCGATGATAGTGAAGTCACTTCTCAACCCAACGAGTTCGGCGTGACGTCTTAGTATCTGTGCACTCAAGGAGTGGAAAGTGCCGAGCCATTGCATGCCCTCGACGATGCCACCGACCAAAGATTCGATACGCGATTTCATTTCGCGTGCAGCTCTATTGGTGAAAGTCACGGCAAGCAACTGTCCGGGCCAAGCCAGTTGGCTATGTAAGACGTGTGCAAGTCTGGTGGTGAGCGCGCGGGTCTTGCCAGTTCCTGCGCCTGCGAGAATGAGGACAGGACCTTCTGTGCTTTCGACGGCGTCGCGTTGGGGTTTGTTGAGTCCAGACAAGTAATTCGGTGCCGCCGCAGCCCGCTCAGATATAGATGGACGGGCCGCTGCTTCGCCTGTGGCGCGCGCGGTTTCGTCCTCCGGCAGGGAGCTAAGATCAAACGGGTCCGAGGTCATGGATCAGGTCTAAAGGAGCGAGAACGAAAGTACAACATCCGCTCAGCGATGTTCCTCAATATTTGCCTCAATCAGCGACTTGTTGAAGATTTCCAGGGCTCGGCGGTAGTAGACATACCCCAAAATTTGTTTTGGGTCGCTGCGCTCAACCACAAGGATGGTCTCGGTTTCATTCTGCTCAAACAGCTTAAAGACTTGTTCGATCGGATCTTCTGGATTGAGAGTTGGTAGCGCCTCGTCTTGGTCTTGGCCCATGGCGGAGGTGTCGCTGGTCATCACATCGCGCACCCGCAAAGTCTCCAGGAGAAGGCGTTGCGGTCCGTCGGCGATGTGATGGCCTCGACGTTCGACGAGCAGATGGAAGAAACTCCGACCAAACATGGCTTGGTTGAGGACCGTGGCGATAGAGGTTGCAATCATCAATGCGATCATGGTGCCGTAGTCGCCGGTGAGTTCGAACACAATGAGGGTGGTTGAAATTGGCGCGCCGAGGATCGCGGCTGATACGGCACCCATTCCGATGATGGCATAAAGACCGACTTCTGATGCGAGACCGGGTGCCAGTCCGCTGGCAATGATACCAAAGGCGGCTCCCACCATCGCTCCGAGAAAGAGGGAGGGTGAGAAAACACCGCCGCCGAACCTCGACCCTAGTGAGATCGAGGTTGCGACCATCTTTGCGGCGATGAGAGCTAGAAGCAGAAGTAGTCCGTAGGACCCTTTGAGGGCTGCATCCACCGCTCCATAGCCAACTCCTAGAACATGGGGGAAGGCCAGTGCAATGAGGCCGATGAGAAATCCACCGAGGGCGGGTCGGATCCACAAGGGGACTTTGATGCGGGTGGCCAAGTTTTCTGCGGCCAATGTTGAACGCATGAACAAGACCGCCGTTAGGCCTGCGACCACGCCGAGGAGTGCAAAAGCTGGGACTTCAAAGATGCTCTTGATGCCATAGTCCGGGAGTTGAAAGGCAGGCATGTCACCAATGTGAAGACGGCATATGAGGGCGCCTGCAACACTTGCAATCACAATCGGTGCAAAGGCTCTTGCGGTGTAATAGCCAAGAATGACTTCCAGCGCGAACATGACCCCGGCAATGGGGGCATTGAACGAGGCTGCCACCGCTGATGCAGCGCCAGCAGCAAGGAGTATTCGGGCAACGCGGGGTGGGCATTTCAATTGTCTTGTAAAGATCGAGGACAAGGATGCGCCGAGATGTGCTGCAGGCCCTTCGCGACCGGTGCTGGCACCTGCACCCAGGGAGACCGCAGAGACGACGGCAGACTTGAGGCCATCGGAAAGTTTGATTTCACCATGGTGCAAGGCGCGGGCTTCGATGATGTCTGGCACGCCGTGCGCGCGGTCCTGGCGCAGCCAGTACTTCAAAATAAGACCGACGGCCAATCCGCCCAACGTCGGCATGAGAATGAGCTGCCAACCCGGCAAGCCTTGGACAATTTCCAGATAACTTGCTTCCGTCGCACCGAAGGTAGTTAGGCTCACCAAGTCGATGAATAATCGGAAGACGATGGTTGCGTAGCCCGCGACGATCCCAACACCCAATGCGACGAGCCAGACCGCTGGTTGCCGTGACCAGTTGAAATGGCGCCAGTGCATTTTTTGGATGAATTCTTGCTCTGGCAATCCGGAGAGCATGTCGGAAAGGCGTGACATTGTTTTCCTATTGTTGGTCCTGCCTCTTACTTAATCGACTTAAGGACGTTCTCCCGGTCTCCGTCAAGGTCTGGTGCGCGGTTTCGGGTTGTTGGATCGGAAAACGCAGACATTTTGATTGGATTGCCAGCCACGATGAAATTGTCGAGGTCTCGGTCTTCGACAGGCACTACCATGTTGCGACTTTGCACTTGTGGATCGCCCAACACCTGCTCAACATTGTTGATGGGACCGCACGGAATGCCAGCGGCTTCCAATTGTTTGAGCCACGCATCGACGGATTTTCGAGCTAGGAGCGGCTCAAACTCAGCGGTCAATTCACGAACATTTTCACATCTCGCGCGATTGGTCCCAAACCTCTCATCGCTTGCCAGTTCTGATGCGCCAAGTTCATCTACAAGCTTCGCAAAGAGGGCATCGTTCCCAGCAGCAATGATTAGATACCCGTCCCTTGCATGGAATGCCTGAAAGGGCGTGATCGATGGGTGACGTGCGCCCATTGGACCAGGGACTTGTCCGGATGCCACAAACCTTGCGATTGCGTTTTCAAGTAGGGAAACCTGGCAGTCAAGCATTGAGACATCGATCATTTGGGCCTCGCCGGTCAAGTTTCGGTGATAGAGCGCAGATGTAATCCCAATGGTTGTGAAGAGCCCGGCTGTGATGTCGCCAATAGAGGTTCCGACCCGGGTTGGTGGAGCGTCTTCATGGCCGGTCAGGCTCATGATGCCGCCCATGCCTTGGACCACCATGTCATAGGCGGGGCGTTTTGAGTACGGTCCGGAATGACCAAAACCGCTGGCGGCGGCGTAAATGAGTTTGGGGAATTTCTTGTGAAGGGTCTCCCAACCCAGTCCCAATTTTTCCATGGTGCCGGGCCTGAAATTTTCGACCAACACATCGGCTGTTTCTAGGAGGGATAGGAGGGTCGACTTTCCTTCTGCGGACTTGAGATCGAGGGCGATGGATTCTTTGCCGCGATTGATGGACATGAAGTAAGCCGATTTGCCCTCAATGAAGGGACCGATGTGGCGGGCATCGTCCCCTCCCTTTGGGTGTTCGACCTTGATGACGCGCGCACCCAGGTCATTCAGGACCATGGTGCAATAGGGTCCGGCCAAGACACGGGTGAGATCAATAATCGTCAGCCCCGACAGGGGGCCTTGGGGTGGGGTTGGAGAGGCTTTAGACATCGAAGGTTCCTTGACTCAAATCCAAGTCCCGTCACTTTAGTTGACGATGCCCCTTTATCAACTATGTTGCTGGATTGATCTGGGGAGAGGATCGGTCGGTGTGAGTTCTTGGCCTTCAAGGCAGAGACACTTATAGTGGCCTGAATGGGTGGACTAAAGGCAACGTCAGGGTGCCAAGGGAGGAAACATGGAAAACAATGTTGGATTGCTGCTGACCAAACGAGCGCATCTCAGCCCAGACGTGGAAGCCTGGGTTGATGTGGCGACATCGCGACGGTTCACTTACACGGAAATGAATGCGCGGTCGAACCGCGCGGCCAATGCACTCAAGAAGCTTGGTGTCAAAAAAGGCGACCGTATCGCACTCTTGATGATGAACTCTATTGAGTTCATGGAGTTGTTTTTTGCCATCGGAAAGATTGGGGCGGTGGGTGTTCCACTCAACTGGCGTCTCGTGGCCGACGAACTCTGCTTCATCTTGAAAGATTCAGGCGCCAAGACACTCATTTATGGTGACGATTTTGGAGAGGTCGTCGATGAGATACATGGTCGAGGACGTAAAGGCACGAAACTGAAGAACTATTTGTGCTTAGGAAACGCAGCGAAATACGCCAGTGACTATGATGAAGTCACCGGTGATGCGAGCTCAGATGAACCTCCGATCGGTGCGAAGGATGGTGATGACATGTTCATCATGTACACGTCCGGCACAACAGGTCTTCCTAAAGGCGTGGTTCACACACATGAAACGGTTATCTGGGGAAATTTGACGGCAGTGACGACCGCGGACATTCGTTACAAGGACCGTTACTTGACGATGTTACCGTTGTTCCATGTGGGTGCGCTCAATCCGATGACTTCGTGTGTGCATTGCGGAGGTACAGCGGTGGTTATGCGAGCTTTTGATCCACAGGAGTGTTGGCGGGTTATTGAGCGCGAAAAGATCACAACGATGCTGGCAGTTCCTGCGATGTTGAATTTTATGCAACAAGTACCAGAAAAAGACACGGTTGATTTCTCGTCACTACGTTGGTGTATGAGTGGTGCTGCGCCTGTGCCGGTCAACCTCATTGAGGTTTATTCCAAGATGGGGATTGAAATTCACCAGGTCTACGGTCTAACGGAGACTTGTGGTCCGTCTTGTTTGATCTCTCCGGACGATGCGATTGTGAAGGCTGGTTCAACCGGCAAAGCGTTCTTCCATACGTCCGTCCGAGTGGTGGATGAAAAAGGCAAGAACGTGCCGCGCGGGGAGATTGGCGAGGTTATCGTCAAAGGCCGTCACATTATGAAGGAATACTGGAACCGGCCCGAAGCGACCAAGGAGGCCATCCGCAATGGTTGGCTCTACACCGGCGACCTGGCGATCATGGACGAGGAAGGATTCGTCTACATTCAAGATCGAAAGAAGGACATGATCATCTCGGGCGGTGAGAATATCTATCCCGCTGAGATTGAGAATGTCATTCTCGGGCATCCGAAGGTCAAAGATGTTGCCGTCATTGGTCAGCCCAGCAAGAAATGGGGTGAGACGCCGCTTGCTATCGTGGTGAAAGGGGATGACAGCCTAACCGAAGCGGAGGTTTTGGAATGGTGCCATGGAAAATTGGCTCGGTTTAAGCAACCGCAGGCGGTTGAGTTCGTCGATGAGATTCCAAGGAATCCAACGGGCAAGATCCTCAAACGGATCCTCAGGGAGCAGTTCCCAGGCCCTGCTGCTGCGTAAAGCCCAAATTTGAGCGAATTCATGACATCCTCTTAATTTTCATTAAGGGGCGCTTTGGTATTATAAGTCAGGCGATTAGTGCGCTTGCATAGTTCGGCGTGACCGATAGGGGATATCAGCTTTGGGTCGGTACATTACACTCGGTGTTTTGGCATTTTTTGGTGTATTGATCATTGCGCTCGCCATTCCCAGTTTCATCGACTGGAACAAATACCGTGGCGCGATTGAATCCGCGGCGAGCGATATGGTTGGCCGGGACGTAAAAATTGCTGGCCCGGTGAATTTTGCCATTCTCCCGCGCCCAGCTTTGACCCTTGGTCAAGTTTCGGTGCCGCGAGGGGATAATGATTCTGCTTTGGAACTCCAACAACTGGCAGGCAAAGTAGAATTCTCACCCTTGCTTCGCGGGGAGGTTCAGGTCAGCTCGTTGGTGTTAGATGGTGCCACGCTGACATTGTGGGGCGATGGGACAAGCTTAAGTTCTGACATTTCCGCTGCCGATCTCTCGGCGCTGGATACTGCGGAGCAGGACAGTGGCGACTGGTTTGAAGGGTTTATTACAGCTTTGATCAAAGATGTTCGTGTGGACAGCCTCACGGTTTCGAACTTTGAATTTGTGCAAGTCAGTTCTTCTGAAGAAGAGATGCGACGCATCAAGATTGATGACGGCGTTGCGTCCCTTGAGTCTCTGCAGGGTCCATTCCATGCCGAGCTTACTGTCCAATTTGGCGAACAACGGTTTCGCACCAAAGGTGAAACGGGACGGCTCAATGGAGATCGCCCAACGGCCATCAACCTTGAAGCATTCTCACAAGCTGGAACCTCCTACACTTTTTCCGGAACGGTAGAAGGTGCTGAGACGCGCACTATCTCCGGTGCCTTACAAATTGAGGGGCAGGGCTTTGACCCGATCAATGAACTTGCCACCGTGATGACCGGAGGTGGGGAGGGTCGTCTTGTGAACCGCGATGTTGATTTACCCCTGTCACTGGGGGGAAATGTGACTTTTGCGAATGATCAATTCAGTGCGCCAGACCTCACTTTTACCATCGGCGATGACCGGGCGCGCGTTGGCTTGGAACTAGCGACCACGGATGGTCTGAAAGGTGCTGTGTCGGTTGATGCCGTCACTTTTGATATCGACAAGGTTTTGGCAGCGGGCAAACCGTTGGCCGATGACGAAAAGCAAGAGACCTCTTCAAACTCATTGCCGCTCGTTTTGGATATCACGGCAAAATCCGAAGGAATTGTCTACCGGGATGGATTGTTTAAACAAGTTTCGCTTTCCGGCGCCTTAGTCGAAGGGTCTTTCGTCGCCCACGATCTGACCGTCACTGGACCTGGCAACAGCACAATCGAAATCAAAGGTGGAGAAGCGCTTGCCATTGACGCATGGCAGGGGAAAGTGAGCGCATCTAGTCAAAGTCTTCGCTTACTCCTCGATATGTGGGATGTCGATATCGATCACGTGCCTGCGAACAATCTTGGCTGGGCGAAATTGACGTCGAAAATCAAGGTCACGCCGAAGACAATCAGTTTTGATGCCCTCACATTTGACGTCGACAAAGTGCATGGCGAGGGCACCGTCTTGGTTCAAAGGGGTAAGCGACGCTCGTTTGGTGCCAAGCTTGACCTTGATGAGTTGGACCTTACGCAATACGGCTTTGAAGGTTCTTCCACTGTATGGAGCTCGGTACTCAAAGAGACCGACGCAAATCTCCAACTCACTATCGGTCGTTTCAAAGGACTCGGCCTGCAAAAAGAGCGGGTGGAATTTAAGAGTGTTCTTTTCAAGGATGCGTTGGACGTTGAGACCTTGACGGCTCGAGTGGGCAAGAATTCAGAATTTCGTGTCTCCGGGAAGGTAACCGAATTATCAAGCGATCGCCCAACCGGGAACCTGTCCTGGTCAACCAAGAATTGGGCTTCCTGCCCCACTGCAACCCGGTTAGGACTGACGAAGCTCTGGACCTGCGAAGAGATTGGTCCGCTCAGCCTTAAGGGCAAGATGAAACTTGCAGAGGGCGTCGGTCAGACCTCGGTGAGTGGGAACATTGGCGACGTAAGCCTCAACGCGCAAGTGGATGGCGCGGAGGCGCTATGGCGCGATGGGAGACAAGTTGGGTTGAAAGGATCTGCCAGTTCTGAGGTACTCGACGTTTCATTTGAGGGGCAGGCTGACAACGTCGGCACCAATCCTAAATTCGACTTCGCGCTCGACTGGACTTCAGATGATGCGTCCAAGATCCTCAACTCCTACGGAGTTTCTTATCTAGCGACAAACGACCGGCAAACCAAATTTGTGGGCAAAGGGAGAGCATCGTTTGCCGATGAAGTTTGGACCATCACCGACCTTAGCGGCTCACTAGGGGAAGGCACCTATGAGGGCGGTGTTGTGTGGCGCGATATTGGAGGCACGCAGAACTTCGAACTCTCGATGTCCTTGGACTCGATCGCGTTTGAGCCATTCTTCTCGCGCAATCGAATACCCGGCAAAGGACAGAAATGGTCGGCAACTAGTTTTGATTTCGACATACCCAAGGGTCGGGACGGTACATTTGAGGTGGATCTGATCGATGCAGACTTTGGAACGTGGCAGATTGACAAGGCCCATGTGAGCGGTGTTGCACAAGACCGCGAGTTTGTATTCGCTGTCAGCGATGGTGAGATTCTGGGTGGTCGATGGTCGGCGCAAACGGCCATGTCCATGGGCAGCAAAGACACTCTCACTTTGAATGTCAAAGGCAAGGGTGACGGGGTCAATCTCAGTCGCCTCAGTGAGAAGTTTTTCAAGCGCAGGCCACTATCAGGCAATGGATCAGTGGAATTTGATCTCTCAACAAGCGGGCACAGTCCCTTGTCAGCCGTGAGAGGTCTTTCTGGGTTGGTAAGTGTTTCCGCGGCGCAAGGTGAGATCTCAGGGTTTGATTATGCACGCTTCTCAAGTGGCCTTGAGACCACTAGTGGGGCAATGGGCGTTCAGCTTGCGGTCGAGGAAAGTCTTGGGTCCGGTCGCTCTCCGTTCTTTGACCTTATTGGAGAGATGACGATTGCCGACGGTGTGGTACGACCAACGACGCTTTCAGCGGATCTCGGTTCTGGTCGACTTGTTGTGGATGGCCAACTTGATCTGCCAACATGGTCGCTCACGGGGAACGCTGCAATTGATCTGGAATTTGATCCCCAACTACCAAATGCCATTTTTGAAATCTCTGGTGGTCTTGACAGCGTCGTGGGGCGCTGGAACACGTGGGCGCTTGAAAAAGAGTATGCAGCAAGGCGAGCGGCTGAATTGGCGGCGACACAGGTTGTGACGGAAGAAGGTGCAGCGTCTGGTGAGGAACCGGAAAATTCAGAACCTTTTGATGAAGAGCTTCAGCGGCTCTTGGAAGAATCGCAACGGGTTAGTGAATAGGCTTAGTCTGCTATTTCGTTCACAAACTCATTTAGGACAAAGACACGGATTGCACTTGAAAGGCCGGCGTCAACTTCGTTGGTCGATGCCATTCGTTGGCGATCAATATCCCCAATGAGCTGGTTGATGGACAGCCCTCGCTTGTCGGCAATGACCTTCAACGCACGCCAAAACTCAGCCTCGAGGGTAACGCTGGTGCGATGACCTGACAGGGTGACGGATCGTTTTTGAGGTCGGGCCATAATGGTGCCTAATCTTTCGGCCCGATCATATCTTCTGGGCGAACGATCTGGTCGAATTCTTCCTCCGTTACAAACCCGAGACCGACAGCTTCGTCACGCAACGTGGTGCCGTTCTTGTGGGCCGTCTTGGCCACAGTGGTGGCGTTGTCATAGCCAATCTTTGGTGCCAAGGCCGTCACAAGCATGAGCGAGCGCTCCATCTTCGTTTTGATTTCATCGGTGTTTGCCTTGATACCTGCCACGCAGTTGTCAGTAAAACTCACCGACGCGTCTGCTACCAACCGAATGGATTGCAAGAGATTGTAGATCAGGACCGGTTTGAAGACGTTGAGTTCCATGTGTCCCTGACTGCCGGCCACTGTCACGGTCATGTGGTTGCCCATGACCTGGGTGCACACCATGGTGAGGGCTTCGCACTGGGTTGGATTGACTTTGCCGGGCATAATGGACGAGCCTGGCTCGTTTTCGGGTAACGACAATTCGCCGAGGCCTGAGCGAGGACCCGATCCCAACAATCTAATGTCGTTGGCGATCTTGAAGAGGCTCGTCGCAATGGTGTTGAGTGCGCCAGACATTTCAACGATTGCATCATGGGCAGCGAGGGACTCAAACTTGTTTTCCGCGGTGACAAATGGAAGGCCGGTCGTCTTGGCCACTTCTTCTGCAAACTTTTCGGCAAATCCTGGTTTGGCATTGAGGCCCGTGCCAACGGCGGTGCCGCCTTGTGCCAATTGATAGATCCGCGGCAAGGTCCCTTTGACCCGTTCGATGCCATACCTCACTTGGGTCGCGTAGCCGGAGAATTCTTGTCCCAGTGTCAGCGGTGTCGCGTCTTGCAAGTGGGTGCGCCCAATCTTGATGATTTGGTCCCACTCCTTGGACTTTGCTTCGAGCGCGCTGTACAAATGTGTCAGGGCCGGGAGCAGTCGGTTGACGGCTTCTTCACCAGCCGCGATGTGCATCGCAGTGGGGAATGTATCGTTTGAACTTTGCGAGCGATTGCAGTGGTCATTGGGATGAACAGGATCCTTTGATCCCATTTTGCCACCCAGCAACTCGATCGCACGGTTCGAGATCACTTCATTCGAGTTCATGTTTGATTGGGTGCCAGACCCGGTTTGCCAGACGACGAGGGGGAAATGGTCGTTCAGATTTCCGTCGAGAACCTCTTGAGCGGCCTCTGAGATGGCTTTGCCAATTTTTGGGTCGAGATTGTCGAGCGCCATGTTGGCTAATGCCGCAGATTGCTTGACGATACCCAATGCGCGCACCAACGGTACTGGCATGGTTTCATCGCCAATCTTGAAGTTCCCAAGTGACCGTTGCGTTTGCGCGCCCCAGTATTTGTCACCAGGAACTTCTAGGGGCCCAAAACTGTCGGTTTCTGTGCGGGATCTGGTCATCTTATTGTCCTCAACGGCGGAAGTGTTGTGGGCTTTGAAAGTGGTTTAGCACCCCCAGGGCAACGGGCAAGCAGAATCTCACGAGCGACCCTCAGTCAGCGAGGGCCAAGTACGCGATTGCTATTTGCGAGGCGGCAATGGTTGCGGGGCTGCGGTGCATGAGGCCTTGGCTACCATTTTCTTCGATGAATCGAAGAGTTCACCTTCTAAGAAGGCGATTGATTTGCCAATCTTGCGGGCTCGACCGATTCCGATGAGTTTGCCAGGCATGGCAGGGCGCAGAAAGCTCACTTTAAGCTCAAGGGTCGGCATCGACTTTGAGAATTCGGCGGCGACAATGCCTGCCGTCGTCATGGCTTCATCGAGCATGGCGGTAATGAAGCCCCCTTGTAGAGCGCCTAGTGGATTGGTCCATTCCTGACGTCCTTCGAAGGCGATCTTTATCGTGCCCTCATCCTGGCTCACTTCTAAGACATCGAATCCTACAGTGCGCGAGCTTGGCGGCACGTCCTTGGCGTTCTTGAAAATCGCGAAGACTTCTTCGTCCGTTCGCTGTCTTGTTTGGTCAGTCATGAATGTATTGGAGAGAAATGAGAATGGTTACTTTTTGCGGAAAGCATCGAGGTTTACCACTTCACCGCGTTCGTCTTCTTCTTCTTCTTCGGTCTCTTCGATGACTTCCGGCTCTTCTTTGGCCTCAGGGACGGGTTGTTCTTCTGGCTTAGCAGATGGATCGAAATCGACGGGCTTGTAAACTTCTGCCGATCCCTCCACTTGAAACTGCAATCCGAATTGGACGGAAGGATCGTAGAAGCCTTTGATTGCTGAGAAAGGAATCTCAAGGCGCTCGGGAATTTTGTTGAACGTCAAGCTGACGCAGAACCCATCTTCGTCGACTTCCAAGCCCCAGAACTGGTGCTGAAGAACAATCGTCATTTCTTCCGGGTAACGCCCGGTCAGCGCATCGGAGATGCTGACGCCAGAGGCTCCTGTGGCAAATGTAATGAAGAAGTGATGTTCGCCTGGCAGCCCGCTCTCAAGGACCCGCTCCAGTGATCTGCGAACAACCGCTCGCATAGCATCCTGGGTCATCAGGTCATAGCGCATCAAATCTCGGGTCATCTAGCTCTCTCGTCGGTTCTTCGCTCAGCCACCAACTTACGGTCCGATCATGACCGATTTGTGGTTAAGGCTTTACTATACTCAAAAATGGCGGGCTTGCGCACTCTCAAAAGGTCGTTGGATTTCCATACATCCGCGGGCCAATTAGATCCCATAAATCTGCGGAATCTTGCCATTCGTCTCGGCTGAGGGCGATCTTTCCTCTGGAATAGCGCAAGAGTGGGAGGCTTCTGTTGCCAGGTGCCTCCCGAACCCCTGCTTACCTAAATTAGGCAGCTAGTACCATTTCATTATCATTGGCACTTGTAAGTTTAGCCCGGTAACGCCGGAGCCATCACGGGCGAAAGAATACACTTTTACACGCTCGTCGATCCTATTTCGCCCCCTCGAAAGCCTCTGAAACCCAATGGGTCTTTTGAGGATTTGGTGGAGGCGCCGGGTACCGCCCCCGGGTCCGAAACGCTTATTACATGCTCGTTTATCGCCATAGTCGAACGAGCCGACACCTCATTATATAGGGATTTGAGGGTTAATATAAAGGGCTGTATCAGCAGGGTCGTCGCACCCACCGAATCATGGCAATGAAGGCTTATGCAGCAGTATTTGGACCTCCTCCGGCACGTACGCGATACGGGCGTCAGAAAAGACGACCGGACCGGGACAGGTACGCTGAGTGTTTTCGGCCATCAAATGCGCTTTGAGCTGGCGGATGGATTTCCGATGGTCACGACGAAGAAGCTGCACTTGAAGTCCATCATTCATGAGCTTTTGTGGTTCTTGGCGGGCGATACCAATATCAAATACCTCAATGAGAACGGCGTCAGAATTTGGGATGAATGGGCGGACGAGAAGGGAGACCTCGGTCCGGTATACGGCGCTCAATGGCGGTCTTGGCCAAATCCCGATGGAACGCATACAGATCAGATTTCAAATCTCGTCAAGCAAATCGCTACCAACCCAGATTCCAGACGACACATTGTCAGTGCGTGGAATGTCTCTGTCGTGGATTCGATGGCGCTGCCGCCGTGTCATTGTTTGTTTCAGTTTTACGTGGCCGAAGGAAAACTCTCCTGTCAGCTTTACCAACGCAGTGCTGATGTATTTTTAGGGGTTCCCTTTAACATTGCCTCATACGCATTGTTGACTTTGATGGTGGCGCAAGTGACGGGTCTTGAACCTGGTGAGTTTGTGCATACGTTTGGAGATGCACATCTCTACGTTAATCACCTGGAGCAAACCGACTTGCAGCTATCCAGATCTCCGCTGGCATTGCCGACTATGCAATTGAATGGTGATGTCAGTGATATTTTCAATTTCACTTATGGCGACTTTTCATTGGTAGGATATGAAGCGCATCCGAACATCGCTGCGCCAATTGCCGTTTGACTTGATTGTCATTCGGATGGCTCTGATTGGACTGGTCCTCGCCGTTTTGGCGGCAGGGTTCTTGAGGTGATGTCATGTCTGTGAGAATCGCGCTCATCGTGGCCATGGCGAAAAACCGGGTCATTGGTCTTGGCGGTGAGTTGCCTTGGCATATCTCTGAAGACCTTAAGTTTTTTAAGCGAACGACGCTTAACAAGCCCGTGATCATGGGGCGTAAGACCTTCCAATCTATTGGGCGGCCTCTGCCTGGCAGAGAGAACATCGTCATCACACGCAATCAGGACTATTCACCCGATGGTGTTCGTGTCGTGCACGATCTTGCTTCAGCATTGGCTCTGGCAAAGAAGATCGCGGATGCATCCGACATCTATGAGGTGATGGTCATTGGCGGCGCAGAGATTTACGCCGCAGCGCTTCCCTTGGCCGATCGGATCTATCTAACTGAGGTTGATTTGGCGGTGGAAGGGGACGCGTTCATGCCGGACTTTCCGGGGGATGATTGGGCGGCTGTTGAGACATCAGATGACCAGCTTGATGAGAAATCTGGTTTGATCTTTCGGTGGGTCGTGCTAGATCGTCAGTAAGTTAGAACACGTGCTACTCGATAACGATCTTCGGGGCTGCTTTGGCGGGTTCCTCGTCGAGTTTTGCCAGCACGTTCTCCGCAATGGCAATATAGTTTTTGGCTTGTTCCGAATTTGGATTGTCGACAACGATAGGATTGCCGTTGTCGGAGTGTTCGCGGATTGACATGTGGAGCGGGATCTCGCCTAAGAAGTCGGTGCCTAGCTTCACTGCGGTTTGACGGGCGCCACCTTCGCCAAAGATATAAGACTTCTCACCTGTGGCCGGGCTCACGAAATAACTCATGTTCTCAACGATCCCTAAGATGGGCACGTTGGTCTTTTCAAACATGGCGAGACCTTTTCGGGCATCGATGAGCGCGATCTCTTGTGGTGTGGAGACAATGACGGCACCGGCCAATGGAACTTGTTGGGCCATGGTGAGTTGCGCGTCACCTGTTCCTGGAGGCATATCCACCACCAAGAGGTCGAGCTCACCCCAATCAACGTCAGCCATCATTTGCGACAGGGCGCTTTGCACCATGGGTCCGCGCCAAATCATCGGCGTGTCTTCTTCCACCAGAAAACCGATGGACATGCATTTGAGGCCGTGGTTTTGCATTGGTTGAAGCTTGTTGCCGTCGCTTTCAGGTTTCCCCTTGATCCCCAACATGCGCGGGATAGAGGGGCCATAAATGTCAGCGTCGAGGAGCCCCACCTTTTTGCCGAGGTGGTTGAAAGCCGTTGCAAGATTGACCGCTAGGGTGGATTTGCCGACCCCACCTTTGCCGCTCGCCACCGCGATGACTTTTTTCACATTTGCCAATCCTTCGGGCATTTTGGGGGTCGGGGGCGCTTGTCGTGCGGTAGGTAGGGGTTGAGGCTGACTACTTGCGGGAGAATTGTCAGGCGTGTCTGAGTGGGCCGTCAAAACTGCAGCAACCGACAGAATACCGGGATGGTCGTTTAGGGCCTTTTCACAGGCCGCACGCAACAATTCCTTCTCGTTGGCTTTCTCCGCGGTCGTTTCGAGGGCGAATCCAATGTGGCCATCGCGAATCGCCAGTCCCTGGATCATGCCAAGAGCGACAACGCTCTTGCCAAATTCCGGGTCAATGATGGTGTCGAGGACCCCAAGAACGGTTTGCTCGGTCAATTGGCTCATGGCAGAGGATCTCTTGTTTGCAGACCGCGTCCTGATTGAAGATAGTAGGGCGTTGACTTTGACGGGGTTGTTCCCATTTCAATGAAATCGGCCCGTTGAGGGAAATGCGTAAGACCTCGCGTTGCACGGGGCTGTGGACTGTCATATAACGCCGATGGAACGGTAATCAACCGCAGAACTGCTGGCGGAACCAGTGGGTCGGCTACGCCGAAGGGGTTGGGCCCTTAATATTGAGAGGATTGAGACCTCATGCCTAGGAAAAATCAGAATGGCGGTGGAAATTGGCAAAGCGGCGGTGGCCGTGGACCCTGGGGGCAAGGCCCTGGCTCAGGAGGCTCCGGAGGGGGCTCCGGACAGCCGCCGCCAGACCTTGAGGAACTGTTCAAGCGCGGCCAAGATCGCTTTCGGTCGGTGGTGCCAGGAGGTGCCGGTGTAATCCTTGTATTGTTAGTCCTGCTCGCAGGTTGGGCCTTTACTGGCCTTTATCGCGTCAAGACGGAAGAGGTTGGAGTTGTCCTGACTTTTGGTAAACACACGAATACAACTCTCCCGGGCCTTCACTATCATTGGCCTTGGCCGATTGAAACGGTCTACACGCCAAACGTTCAGACCAAGCAGACCATGGAGATCGGTACCGGGGACCGGGAAAGCCTGATGTTGACCCGTGATGAGAATATCGCGGATATCGGGTTTTCTGTTCAGTGGTTGATTGATGATGCGACAATGTTCTTGTTCAACGTTTCCGGCCAGGAGCAGGTGATCAAGACCACGGCGGAAAGTGTTATAAGGGAGGTCGTCGGTAAGAATGACTTTAGTTACTTGACCGCCGAAGGCCGGGACTTGGTTCAACAAGAAGTCAAAACACGTATGCAAGAGATTTTGAACGGCTACGAAATTGGCGTCATCGTCAATGAAGTCAATCTTGGTCGTATTGATCCTCACCGCGACGCCATTGAATCATACCGTGATGTGCAAGCGGCGAAAGCCGACCGAGAGCGCCTCAGCAATGAAGGTGAGGTCTATGCCAACCGCGTTGTGCCAGAAGCACAAGGTCAGGCGGCCCGGATCATTGCTGAAGGTGAAGCTTTCAAGGAGCAGACGATTGCTGAATCAGAAGGTCAAGCTCTTCGCTTTCTTTCCGTTTACGATCAATACAAAAAGGCACCTGAGGTTACTCGTCGTCGCTTGTTCCTTGAAACCATGGAAGATGTCATGAAGGGCACCAACAAGGTGATCTTGGATGACAATGGGCAAGGGGTGGTTCCATATCTGCCTCTACAGGAACTTAAGAAGTCCACCTCATCAACCGGCGAAAGGGAGTAGCCCCATGAAAAAGATTTTTGCTCCTATCATCGTCCTTGGCGTGATCGCAGTCTTGATCGGCGCTAACAGCGTTTACACTGTTGCCGAAACGCAGCAAGCGCTGCTTCTGCAATTCGGCGAAGTTAAGACGGTCAAGCAAGATCCTGGGTTGAACTTCAAGTTGCCTTGGCAAAACGTTGTCTACTTTGACAAGCGAGTGCTGGTTTTCGATTCAGAACCAGAAGAAGTTATCGTGGGTGACCAGAAGCGTTTGGTTGTGGATGCGGTTACGCGTTACGAAATTGTCGACCCTTTGAAATTCTACCAACGTGTTCGAACGGAAGCTGGTTTGAATCAACGCTTGAGTTCAGTTTTGGATGCGAGTCTTCGCCAGGCGCTGGGAGATGTCGCGGTTGCGGATGTCATCTCGGAACGTCGCAATGAGATCATGGACGCCATCGCGCAAGACAGTCGCCAAAGATCTTTGGATCTGGGGATTGAGATCATAGACGTTCGAATTGTTCGCGCTGATCTTCCGATTCAAAACTCACAAGCTGTTGTCCAAAGAATGATCGCGGAAAGAAATCGTGAAGCCGCCGAAGAGCGTGCCGAAGGTCAAAAGACAAAAGAAGAAATTGAGTCTAGAGCAGACCGAGATCGCACCATCATCTTAGCGGATGCGCAAAAGCAATCAGAGATCCTGCGAGGCGACGGTGAAGCGGAGCGGAACCGGATCTTTGCCGACGCTTTCTCGAGGGACCCGGAGTTTTTTGAGTTCTATCGTTCCATGCAAGCCTATCGCGAGTCTTTGAACAATGAAGACACGACACTTATCCTTTCTCCGGAAGGAGATTTCTTTGATTACTTCCAAAGTGATCAGGGCAAATAGTAAAGGGGGTTGTCTTTGATAACCTGAAGGTCTGTCAATGACTGAGCTTTTCCTTGCGATTGGTCTGGTTCTGATCCTTGAAGGCTTGGCTTATGCTTTGTTTCCAAAGCAACTCAAAGAAGCCATTCGACTCGCGCTGACCCAACCAGATCAAACATTGCGTATGTTTGGTCTGGTTGCGGCAACCATTGGTATTGCACTTGTCTGGTTGTTCAAACCTTGAACACATGCAAGTGGCAGGGTTTTTGCGTGGTGATCGAGCGAAGTTTACCTAATTGGTGTCTTAAATGGCCCTTATTCCTTGGCAAACTATGAGGAATTGGGGGACAATAGGGTTAATGCCCGCGAAATTGGAGTTTGAGTTGTGACCCAAGTGAAAATGCGTATGGGGGAAGAAACGAGACAAGGAGCCGTTGCGTGCCGGGATGGTGCAGCTAGAGGCCTTTGGCAGACCAAGATCCTAATGTTCACCTTGGTCAGTTTGGCGATCTTAGCGACTGGGTTTCCGGCCTTTGCACGCGGTACGCCAGAAAGTTTCTCCGACCTGGCTGAGCGTTTGTCGCCGGCGGTTGTCAACATTTCTACAGAACAAATTATCGAACGCGCGGACCGAGGCAGCGGCGGACAACGTCAAGGGTCACCTTTTGACGAGTTCTTTCGCGACTTCCTCGACAACAACGATCAATCCGCACCGCGACGCACAGCGACACTGGGCTCAGGATTCTTGATTAGTGCTGATGGACTTGTGGTGACAAACAACCATGTGATCGACGGGGCCGATGAAATCACCGTTAACTTGAGTGATGGAACGCAATTTGATGCAGAACTTGTCGGGCGTGACGCCAAGACAGACATTGCTCTCTTAAGGGTCAGTTCCAAAAAGAAGCTTCCTTTCGTTGACTTTGGCTCTAGTGATGACACGCGTGTCGGGGACTGGGTCATTGCGATTGGCAATCCTTTTGGTCTCGGCGGAACCGTGACGGCCGGTATCGTGTCGGCGCGCAACCGTGAGATCAACGGTGGCGGTCTATACTCAGATTTCATTCAGACCGATGCCTCCATCAACCAGGGAAATTCTGGCGGACCGCTTTTTAATCTCAACGGCAAGGTTATTGGCGTTAACTCGGCGATCTACTCGACAACTGGTGGTTCGGTCGGTATTGGTTTTGCCATTCCTTCGGCGCTGGCTCAAAACATTGTCAATCAGTTGATCACCTATGGTGAGACGCGCCGCGGTTGGTTGGGTGTGCGTGTTCAACAAGTCACGCCAGATTTGGCCGAGAGCATGGAGCTTGGTGACGCGAGAGGCGCCCTTGTTTCTGAGGTTATTTCCAAGAGCCCTGCTTCGAAATCTGGTCTGTCCGTTGGTGATGTCATCTTGTCCTTTGACGGCAAGCCCATTGAGAGAATGCGTGACCTGCCGCGTGTGGTTGCCGAAACGAAAGTTGGCAAACGTGTTGAAGTTGAAGCGTTCCGTGGCGGCAAGAAGCAATCATTCCGCGTCAAAGTCGAAAGATTGGAAGAGCAAGAACCTGTGATCGCGGCGGCAGAACCTGTCGAACCAGATCGCTCAGTATCGAAAGCTTTAGGTCTTAGCCTTGTCGAACTTGATAACGCAACACGCGAACGCTACGGCATTGCAGATACGGTTTCCGGTGTCTTGGTGGTAGATGTTGAAGCCACAAGTCCTGCCTATGGGGCGGTGCAGCCTGGTGACGTCATTGTTGAGGTGGCCCAAGAAGAAGTGCTTTCGCCGAACGCTGTTATCAACATGGTCGAGCGTTCAGAGAAGGCCGGTGCCGAGAAGCCTCTTTTGTTCTTGGTTAGTCGTGGCGGTGCGATGACGTTTGTCACCATCAAGCAAGAAAATGGCTAAATCGAACTAACACAGAAGATGTGAAATTGAGGCGGGCCTATTTGGTCCGCCTTTTTCTTTGAGGTGATGGCCACAGCGTTCTGCTTATCTTGGCTTCCATATTGTCGCGCTTTGCGTCTGGGATAACAAAGTCAAACCCAGTGTGGTGTTCAATATCATCGATCGATGTCAAAAAAGCCGTGTGATCGTAGGGAGACCCTTTCGGGTGTTTGCTTACGTCTTGCGGATAGATGAAGGCCATGGCCTCAATGCGACCTTGATTTTCGCGAATGATGATCTTGAATAGAGAATGTGGAATGGCAACAGGCAGTTCGTTGTCTTGTGCCTCACCGATGTATCCAATCTCGTCGAGATCACCGTTTTCGAAAATGGGGCCGGCAATTACCCAGACGGGTCCGAATTCGTTGGCCCATTCTGCAATCTTCTTTTCGAGATCATACCAAATCCCTCTGTTGAAATCCGCGCGCTGGGGAACTGCGTTCAAAAGCGTGTGCGTGTTCCAGTCTGCGTTGGGGCCCAATTGGTTGGCGTGAAACTTGGTGCAAAGATGACCCCGCTCATACCAGTTTGGGTGCTGGTTTCGAAACACCGAAGTGTAGCGATATGAATTATCCCAAGGGGCGATCCTCTTTCGGGCGAGAGATCTGTCGGTGATCCACACTGAAGGTCTTTGATACTTGTGTCGCTTTGTCTGGCGCGCTTTGAGTTCGTAGGTCACGAAGTGGGGGACCCTCAAGACATCCGAGTCTCCGTCACCATCATCGTCGTCTATGCCATCAAAGAGTGATGTATAGGCTCGAAATCTGCGAATGTGATCTGATCCAGGGGTATCAGATGCAGGCAGATTCACAAATCTTTCGTGGTCGTACTCGTCGTTGAGATAGATGGATTTGTAGGAGGAACCACGGGCACCAAAGCTTGGGGTGGCGACCGCTAAGGAAATCACAATGCCGACTGTCAGAGCCACAAAGCCTACAGTGTTGTTAGTATTCACCCATCGGTAGGCCTGGCTCAATCGCACAAATATGCCCTTAAAGTAGTAGTCGGCTACCGAGCTACTTTAAGGGGAATATCTCATTCAAGCGAGCAAAATCGACCTATAGGAGTATTTGGCTGACTTATCCGTTATAGGTGTATATTGGGGTTAGTCTACGAATTCAGAGCGGTGGTAGCCCTGCAAGTAGAGGAGGGCCGTAAGATCGCCATGACCAACTGAAACTTCCGCATGATCCTCAACAATTGGTTTGGCATGAAAAGCGATTCCAAGACCTGCTTCAGTCAGCATGGCGATGTCGTTGGCACCGTCGCCAACCGCGATGGTCTCATGAGCTAACAACTCTAGTTGACCTCGATGTTTGATGAGTGTTTCGACTTTGGCTTGTTGACCCAAAATCGGTTCTTCGACTTCTCCGGTGAGCACATCATCTTTGACCATGAGGCGATTACCATAATTGTGGTCAAAGCCGCATTGGCCCGCGACATGGCTGGTGAAGATGGTGAAGCCGCCTGAGACAAGACAAGTTGTTGCGCCATTTGCTTTCATAGTTTGAACCAAGGTGCGCGCGCCAGGGGTCAATGAAACTCTATCCTCTAGCACGGACGTTAGGTCATTTTTGGTCATTCCTTTGAGAAGGCCGACTCGGTGGCGCAGGGCCTCTTCAAATTCCAACTCACCGCGCATGGCACGTTCGGTAATGGCGGCGACTTCCTCTTTGGCACCAACGAGATCCGCCAATTCGTCGATGCATTCAACTGTGATGATGGTTGAATCCATGTCGGCCACCAGCAATCGCTTGCGTCGGTCGTGGCTGCTGGTGACGGCAATATCGACAGGCAAAGTACGGGTCAGCTCAATGAGGCTCTGTCTTGCGGCGGCTGGCGCAATGGCTGAAAACTCGATCTCAATGGCCTCACCGTCGGAAAGTGTGACAGGATCGTCTGGCTCGGCACCAAGGCTGCGCAAGGCTTGCCATGCCTCCTGAGAAAGGGCATTGGTTACAGAGTGTTGGCTAGGAGCGCCGATTAAAGTGGCTATGTGTTTCATAAAATCTGGAACGTACTAAACGAATATTATATGGCGCAAAAATCCGAAATCGAGGCCATTCTTATCGCAGGTCCGACGGCGAGTGGAAAGTCGGATGCCGCCATGGCCGTGGCGGAAAGATTCGGTGGTGTGATTATCAACACTGACTCCCTGCAAGTCTACGATGGATTGCGGGTATTAACAGCGCGTCCTTCGGATGAAAATATCGAAAAAGTCCCTCATGATCTCTACGGGTTCGTTGAACCATCGGTACGGTTTTCCGCTGGGCTCTATGCGGAGGCTGCGGCCCACGCCCTTGAGCAAGCGAAGAACATTGGACAACTTCCTGTTTTTGTTGGCGGAACAGGTTTGTACTTCAGTGTGCTGACAGAGGGACTGTCGCCCATTCCTGGTGTTCCGCCTTCGATACGAGACAAGGTGCGGGGGCGGCTTGAGGCGACCAGTGTTGAGGCGCTCTGGCAGGAGGTCTTGAGGTGCGATCCGGTCGCAGCAGAGCGCATTGGCCCCAATGATGCGCAACGGCTGCTTCGCGCGTTAGAGGTTTTTGAGGCGACGGGCGAACCGCTCACCTCTTGGCAGGCGCGGCCACGGACGCCTTTGTTGAGGGGGCGACATCTCGGTGTGGTGTTGATGCCGGATCGGGCTTGGCTTTATGAACGGATCAATCGCCGCTTTGACGAGATGATCAATGAGGGAGCTTTGGACGAAGTCCGGGCGCTTCAGGCGCTGACGCTTGCCCCAGATGTTCCGGCCATGAAGGCGCTGGGGGTGGCGGAGCTTGGCGCCTATCTAAAAGGCGAGATCAGCCTCGAAGAGGCTAAAACCTCAGCAAAAATGGGCTCCCGGCGCTATGCGAAGCGTCAGATGACTTGGTTCCGGAATCAGATGATTGCGTGGAATGTTATATCTGAGCAACAATCTGATAGGAAAATTGACGAATTATTTGCACTTATTTGCGATTCTGGGTTGACCCCGTAAAGTGAACTGGATAGTTTGCGCCGAATTCGCGCCGGAATTGTGCGTTGCGAAGCAAATTTCGCAGGTGCAATGCGGCGTTCTTCTTTGTTGAGAGCGCAATTTGAGTGGAGGAGCGGCCCCATGCCGACGCCGGAGAAAAGTGGAGCGGAAATTGTCATCCAAGCCTTGATTGATCAGGGCGTGGACGTGATTTTTGGCTATCCGGGTGGGGCGGTGCTGCCGATCTATGATGAGCTGTTTAAGAGCGGCAAGATCCGCCACGTTCTGGTTCGCCATGAGCAAGGCGCGGTGCATGCTGCGGAGGGTTATGCGCGTTCGACCGGCAAGCCGGGCGTGGTGCTTGTCACATCAGGGCCAGGTGCGACCAATGCAGTGACGGGCCTTGCGGACGCGATGCTTGATTCCATTCCGGTTGTTTGTCTGACCGGACAGGTGGCGACCCATCTCATCGGCGGCGATGCCTTTCAGGAAGCCGATACCATTGGCATCACGCGCCAATGCACCAAGCACAATTGGTTGGTGCGCGATCCAGACAAGCTCGCGCGGGTTATGCACGAAGCGTTCTACGTGGCCACTAACGGTCGACCGGGACCGGTGGTTGTCGACATCCCCAAAGATGTGCAGTTTGCGAACGGTATTTATTCAGGCCCGAAGAACGTCCGCCACAAAACCTATCAACCCAAACTGAAGGGCGAGGTGAGGGCAATTACGGAACTTGCGGATTTGATCGCTGAGGCGAAGCGGCCGGTCTTCTACACCGGCGGTGGGGTTATCAATTCAGGACCCGCGGCCAGCCAGTTGTTGACGGAGGTCGTGCGCTCAACCGGTATTCCCATCACCTCCACGCTGATGGGTCTTGGCGCTTTTCCAGCAGCGGACCCACAATGGCTAGGCATGCTGGGCATGCACGGCACGGTCGAAGCAAACTACGCCATGCATGACTGCGACCTCATGATTGCCGTGGGTGCTCGTTTTGACGACCGGGTGACGGGCCGTCTTGATGCCTTTTCGCCGGGGTCAAAGAAAGTTCAGATCGATATTGATCCGTCCTCCATCAACAAAAACGTGAGAGTGGATCTGCCGATCATTGGCGATGTGGCGCATGTTTTGGAAGACCTCTCGCGCATTTGGAAGGCGCGGGGTCGCAAGACAGATAAGGCCGGTCTTGAAAAATGGTGGCAACAGATTGAAGAATGGCGCGGGATCAAGTGTCTCAACTTCAAAACCAAGCCTGACATCATCGTGCCGCAGCTTGCTGTGCAGCGTCTCTATGAGCTGACCAAAGACCGTGACACCTACATTACAACGGAAGTGGGCCAACATCAGATGTGGGCGGCGCAACACTATCATTTCCAAGGGCCGAACCGGTGGATGACATCCGGTGGTCTTGGCACTATGGGGTACGGGTTTCCGGCCGCGATTGGCGCACAAGTGGCGCACCCAGATGCGCTGGTGATTGATATTGCGGGCGACGCTTCAATCCAGATGACCATTCAAGAGATGTCGACTGCCATCCAGTTTGATCTGCCGGTGAAGGTCTTCATCATGAACAATGGCTACATGGGCATGGTGCGGCAGTGGCAAGAGCTGCTGCATGGCGGGCGTTATTCGCACTCCTACACCGAAGCCATGCCGGACTTTGTCAAATTGGCTGAAGCTTATGGTGCCTCTGGTTTGCGGGTCGAAGATCCCGTAGATTTGGACAGTGCGATCATGGAGATGATCGAAACGCCTGGGCCGGTCATCTGCGACTGCATTGTGGAACGGGAAGAGAATTGCTATCCCATGATCCATTCAGGTGCGGCCCACAACGAGATCCAATTGGGTACGGAAGATGAAGTCGCCGAAGTCTCGGAAGTAGGAAAGGCCCTGGTGTAAGGTACGTATGACCGTCGCGACCGCGCCTCGCTTGTGATTTAAGGACACCCCATGACCCCGCTGCGCAAAGATCTGCAAGAGACCCATTGCATTGCCGTTCTCGTTGACAACGAAGCTGGTGTGTTGGCGCGCGTCATTGGGTTGTTCTCTAGCCGCGGTTACAATATCGAGAGTTTGACCGTGGCGGAGGTTGACCATGATGGTCACACGTCGCGCATCACGATTGTTACCACCGGCACGCCGATGATTATCGAGCAAATCAAAGCGCAGCTAGATCGCTTGGTGCCGGTTCACCGGGTCGTTGATCTTACGGTGGAGCACAACAGTATTGAACGTGAGATGGCGCTCATCAAAGTTGAGGGCACCGGCGAGAGGCGGGTTGAAGCCTTGCGCCTCTCGGATGCCTTTCGTGCCCGGCCCATTGATACGACCCATTCTTCCTTTGTTTTTGAATTGACCGGCGCACCGGCCAAGATCGATGCCTTTGTCAGTCTGATGAGGCCGCTCGGTCTTGTTGAAGTCTCACGCACCGGTGTCGTTGCTATTGGGCGCGGCGCCGAAGCCATGTAGTTTCTGACGGGCCATAGAGGCCACCATGATGGAAGGAATATCCCATGCGGGTTTATTATGACCGCGACGCTGATGTGAACTTGATCAAGGGCAAGAACGTTGTCGTGATCGGTTATGGCAGCCAAGGCCATGCCCACGCGTTAAATCTGAAAGACTCCGGCGTGGGCGACATCGCCGTGGCGCTTCGCGACGGCTCAAGTTCGGCCAAGAAAGCAGAAAGTGCCGGCATTCAGGTGATGAGTGTGACGGAGGCCGCCAAATGGGCCGATGTGTTAATGATGCTGACGCCGGACGAATTGCAGCGCGACATCTATGCGCAAGAGCTGCATGACAATATGAAAGAGGGCGCGGCGCTTTTTTTCGCGCACGGTCTTGCGGTACATTTCAATTTGATTGAACCCAGATCCGACATCGACGTGTTGATGGTGGCGCCGAAAGGACCGGGCCACACGGTGCGCGCAGAATATGAGCGCGGCGCTGGCGTGCCGTGTCTTCTGGCGATCCACCAAGATGCTTCTGGAAATGCCCATGACATTGGCTTGTCTTATGCGTCCGCCATTGGTGGGGGCAGAGCCGGTATTATTGAAACCACGTTCCGGGAAGAATGCGAGACCGATCTCTTTGGCGAACAATCGGTTCTTTGTGGTGGTTTGGTTGAACTCATCCGAGCTGGTTTTGAAACCCTCGTTGAAGGTGGCTACGCGCCAGAGATGGCTTACTTTGAGTGCCTGCACGAAGTGAAGCTCATCGTTGATCTCATCTATGAAGGCGGCATCGCTAATATGAATTACTCGATTTCCAATACGGCGGAGTACGGCGAATATGTTACGGGTCCGCGCATCATCACGCCGGACACCAAGGCGGAGATGAAGCGGGTGCTCGATGATATTCAGTCGGGCAAGTTCACGCGGGATTGGATGCTGGAAAACCAAGTAGGTCAAACGAGCTTCAAAGCGACCCGGGCTCGCAATGCCGCCCACCCAATCGAAGAGGTGGGCGAGCGCCTGCGCGCCATGATGCCCTGGATCTCAGAGCGCGCCATGGTGGACAAAGAGAAGAACTAAGCGGGCAAGACTGAGAATATTCAGGCGGTTCGGATCTAAGAGAGTCAATCCTCGCGCTTTGACAGCGTCAGAGCGATCTCGACAAACGCAGACACCCATCGACTTGTCTTTTCTAGGTCGACGGCATTGGGCCAGACATCTGCCGGATGGTGGAAGACGCCATTGCGACCGAGTAAGGAGATGTACCGGCCGCCGCCATCGAAGATGTTACGCGCTTCACCAAAGGGGCGGTTTCCCGGTTTGGTTTCGCCGTCAGGATTGAGTTCGTGGCGCGACAAGGTCTCTAGTGTCAATTGGCGCACTTCCTCATCTGATGATTGCACAGCGATCTGGGGCGAGACCGCTGTTGCGAAGTTGGCTCCGAGATGGATCCACATGTACGCTTCATTGATGAGTGCCTTTCGGGGCTCCAGGTAGTGATCAAGACCGATATGGCCAAGCTCGTGCCCTGTATTGGCGGTGAAGATGACATCTCGGTCAGGGCCGATAGAGGAGATAGCGCGCATCATCTCGAGCCAGGCCGCTATGCCGCCACCACGCTCAGAAGCGCAAGCCCACCATCCGCTGCGCGGGGTCATGATGACGAGAGGGGCTAGGTCCGGGTTGCTACCGCGAATTGTTGTGCCGACGTTGACCCCCTTGGCATCGATATAGTCGCAGTGAGCAACCACCCTTGCTTCAAGTCCCAACGTTGTTGCTTTCTTTAGCCAATCGGCTTCAGCGTTTGAAACTTGCACCACAGGCGGGCCGAAGGGAGACGAGAAGTCTTCGGCGTTGGTGATCGTGATCCCCGGGGGCATTCGCTCATCTGTTATTGCGACGATAGCTTTGTGCTGGCCTTCTATCCGAGCCTTGTGGAGTGCCTGTCCGCCCGGTGAACTCGAAATCGGGAGAGCCGTGACGACACCGATATCGGCATCGCTTCCAATCTCACCAATGCGCCCTGAGATCCCTCCGCGGTCGGTGAGGGTACAGTCATAAAGCGGTTCTGCATTCACGGCCTTGCCGCCAATGGACACCGTGTTTTCAAGTGGACGAAAACGATTGAAGTCGAACTGGTCTAGTTGCGGTTCAAGTCCAAAGGACCCTATATACTCTGATAACCAGGCGGCATTCTCCAGATCACTCTCAGTTCCCGTTCTGTGAATGCCTTGCGCGGCATACTCTTCGATGATCTGTGCGATCCTGCTCTTCATTGTCTCTTCTCTGGCCAGTGCACTTGTCACCGAAAGGGCGAATGGTGTCGCGGCGACGAGTTTCACAACCCCCCTTCTGGTAAGTTCGTGTCTGTTGCTCATTATGTCTTCCTCACATTGGCGTTCGGGGAAGGATAGTGACATTGTGCTATCGTAGCAATGAGCGCGGCGATGTAAGAGGTGGGCAAGCGCCTGCGGGGCATGATGCCTTGGGTTGCTGGACGCGGGATGGTGGACAAAGAGAAGAATAGGCTCGCGTGTATCGAGGTAGTGAGACGGCGAACAACTCCCTAGAACAATGTGAATTTCTTCACTTTGCTGAGTAAGTGGTTAGTATCAAGCCTAGGAGGAAGATGATGGGAATTTCAACGATGCGGGCTCTGGCCCTTTTCGTTATGGGGCTGGTGCTGTCAGCAACGCCTGCCCTTGCGATCACCCCGGCGGAGATCACAGCCTCAAGCGAGCGGCTCGGACCGGACCTGATCGCCTTCAGGCGCGACCTCCATATGCATCCCGAACTCTCCGGAAATGAGCGCCGCACATCAAAGCGCGTCGCGGATCGCCTCAGTGAACTCGGCCTCGAAGTTCACACGGGCATTGGCGGATACGGCGTCGTCGGCATCCTCCGCGGGGGACTGCCGGGCCCGGTTGTTGCCTACCGTGCGGACATGGATGCCATACCAATCGAACAAGTCGGCGAACAGTCCTGGCGATCGCAGGTCCCTGGTGTCAGCCATGCCTGTGGCCATGATGTCCACACTTCGATTGCCATTGGCATCGCCTCGGTCCTGGCTCCCATGGCCAGCGAAATCAAAGGCAGTGTTGTCTTCATCTTTCAGCCGGCTGAGGAAACCGTGCAAGGAGCTCGTCTCATGCTCAGTGATGGTGTTCTTGATTTCCTCAGGCCTGATGCGATTTTTGCCGTCCACACCTCCGCGTTCCCGGTTGGCCTTATTGGCATCGGACCTGATGTTGGTCTATCCGGTAGCAGCAGATTCGCATTGAACCTCTCGGGTGGCACAGAAGGGAAAAGAACAGAACTCGCAGATGCATTGCTTGAGCAGGTAATGGCGCTTGGTACTATTCCCGGACCGCAAGACCCGCGCTCCTGGCCACTCATGAGCTCCATTACAGAGCCTGATTCACCTCTCAAGGATTTCGTCTACATGGTTGCGAGGGTAGACGATGACGCAGAGTTAGGCACGACTGCTGTCAAAGGACGCTTCCGTTTTCCAAATGAAGCGGTGAGGGGACGTACTGCCAAGGCCCTTGAGAAGCTGGCCAAAGAAAGTGAAAAGGGCGGCGTTTCTGCAGTCCTGGAACTTCCTTCCACCTACCTGCTTCCGACACAGGCGGACCCGGTTCTTGCAGAAAATGCATTTGCACCTGTGACGGTCGTTCTCAGCACGCCGGGACCAATCAGGCTCTACGCTAGCGTTCCCTATTTTGGCGAAGACTTTTCATTCTTTCAGGCGGAGATACCTGGCGCCTTGTTCCTTCTTGGCACTTCAAACTCGCAGGAAGGGATCCACGCTCGAAACCACTCGCCGGACTATGATGTTGACGAAAGCTCGATTGTCATTGGCACGAAAGCTATGACAAGTGTGCTGCTGAATTATTTGGGACATTGACACGGATAAATGTCCGAACGATCGTCATGTCCGCTTTGGGTCAGACGAGCTTCAAGGTAACCCGGGCTCGCAATGCCGCACACCCAATCGAAGAGGTGGGCGAGCGCCTGCGCGCCATGATGCCGTGGATCTCAGAACGGGCGATGGTGGATAAATAGAAGAATTGGGCTCGCATACCTACAGGTATTGAGACGGCACAAACCACTTGGAACCGCGTGAAACGCTGTATTGCGTTGAAAATCCCACATAAGTTTGTTGTGTGCCATGATGAGGAATGACTGCAATTGTGAGCAGACAGGACATGACGAAATCGGCTATGATTGTCGGCAATTAGCCAGATGCAGTCAAACCTCTCGTTGAATGGCGCAGAACGCGATCTGGACAGCATTTGCGTACACCTCTACCGTTGCCATCGCAGCAGAGGAGTGAAGGCATGGCTAGATTGAATCATTTTAACGGGGTCTTCCAGGGCAAACGGGCGTTGGTCACTGGCGCTTCCAGCGGCATTGGCGAGGCATTGGCACGCCGGCTTGCCGCGGAGGGTTGCTCGCTTGTCCTGACCGCGCGCCGGGAGCAACGCCTCTGCCAATTAGCAACAGATCTTAGGGACAAGTATGGAGTGTCTGCGGAGGTTGTAGTGCTTGATCTGCTTGAGGAAAACGCGGTTACCAGACTCAAACAGGAACTCGATGAAAAGGACCTAGTGGTTGACATTCTCATTAACAATGCAGGCCATGGCTATCAGAGTAGGTTCGTTGATCTGGAGTGGAGCCAGGTCAATGCCATTATCGATCTTGATATTCGCGTCATGACTGAGGTCGCACATGTTTTTGCAAGAGACATGGTCGCGCGTGGGACAAAGGGCAAGATACTCAATGTTGGATCGGTGTTCTCTTTTGGCGGCACTCCGTTCTACGCGACATACTCCGGTGCCAAGGGATATGTCCTCAACTTCTCCGAAGCACTGGCCGAAGAGTTGAAGCCGCACGGCATTGACGTGACAATGCTTGGCCCTGGCGTAACGAGGACAGAGTTCTTCGATACTGCAAGTGACGGCGTGGTCCCTGAAAAGGTTGCGGGCTTTATGCAGACGGCAGAACAAGTTGCCGATTGCGGTGTGGCGGCTATGGCTAAGGGGAAGCCGATTGTCGTGAGCGGCATGATCTATAAGATTCTGACTTTCGCGCGGCGTCTTCTACCAAGAATGACACTGGTCCGCCTTTGGGGAAGCGTCGCGCCCGATGATGCATGACCAAGTTACTCGGTCGGGATGTTGTTGGCACCGACGTAATCATGAAATCTTTCTTCAAGTAGCTCGCTCGTATAGCCGAATTGTTCCATCGTGTAGTGATGCCTGCCTTTCTTGTCCTTGGGATTTTGCACGATCTCGTCTGCGAAAGCGGCCTCGGCTTCCGGCGACAGATCAAGATTGAAACGTTCATAAATCGTCTTCACCACCCGTGCAGGGTCAGCAACAATATCTCGATATTGAATAGAGATATACTGATCATCCGGGATCTTCGGAACATAACTCTCCAAATTGGCAATACCCACTTCCATCTGTTCGAGGACTTGAGCCCCAACACGTATTTCATCAATCTGCGATAACGCCATTCCACGCATAGAGGCGGCAAGCGAGGCAATTGACGGCAGGACTCTCGCAGGATCACGGTGGGTCTGGATAATGAGCGCATCGGGGTAGGTCTTCATCAGCTCTTCTATGCCAAACATGTGCCCAGGCGATTTCAGCAGCCAACGATCACGTGAATAGAGCCACTGTAGGGTCTGTAGCTGAAGCTTATGCTCCTTGTAAGCCTGTGCATGGCCTGATCTTAAGAACCAATGCTGATACCGAGGGGCATCGTCCTGGAGCGGTAACATCCAGGAATCGAAACTCGTAGCATGGAGCAGAACGCACTCCTCTGGCAGATCAACGCCAAGTGGATGTATGACCTGAAACTCAGGGGCCAGAACGTTGTATGACCCAGCAATGATCCTGGAAATGATGCGACGCTTATCGAATCTGTTTTTACCTTCGGATGGCGGTGGTGCCGGCAGCATTGCTTCCCAGGTTCGCAGAGGCCGATGCGCCGGATCGCGCGATAGGATGCGCATCAGGCGAGTAGTTCCAGTTCGTGGCAAGCCCAAAACAATGACAGGTCGGCTTACGGGCCTTTGAGCTATTCCCGGCTCCCCATCGAGCGCCTTCTTGAGATGAAGGCGGGCAAGGAGTTTTGCCATCACAAAGCGCCGTCTCACAATAGAACCGACAAAGTGATAGTCTGCGTTGTTGCGGATGTCTTCCAGCAAAAGCTCCATTGGCTCTCGAAACGCCGGATCACCGAAGTTCGAACATCCGACCTGCTTGGTAGCATTGTTCAAGAGGTTGTCGGACGTGAGCCCTTCAAGGACAGCTGCTGCCTTACCGTTCTTTGCCATGCGCTCGTTAAGGACACGTACAGGCCATCGCTGGAAGGTATCTTTGAACATCGGTGCTTGTGGATGCATAAAGCAGATCCTCCTCAAATGCCGAATGCAATCGTCCCATTGTAACGTGTTTGGCTTGTCTCATATTCCATTGCGCACGCCAGCGCGACTGGAGCACAGAAGTTCAGTTGAAACAAGGATCGTGCATCGTTAGTGAAATTCGGTCACCAACGCTGATCTCGTTGGAGTGAAGTTTGAGATCGGGCATTTCTAGCGGCCATGAGATTGCCTGGAAATCAGAATGCTGTTCGGTTCGTCGAAGAAGGATGTCCAATCTGGGTCAAATACAGACATTGGCCGTTCAGAACCGACAGCCCGGGGTTGAACCCATGTCCGCTTTGGGTCAACGTGCCTGACCCTCTTTCTTCGAATCTCCCATCCTCTCTGCTTGTTTGTTCAAGATGAAGCGGCTATTGATGGGACTTGGACCGCGGGCTTAAAGATGCGTTAAGGCATAACGCGGCAAGAATAGACCAAGCCTGCAATAGGAAAATGAGATGACGCACGGATCAAACATGATCGAGATTGACGCCCGGCCCCTTGGGACCGGCCCGCGTCTGCGCCTCATTCCTTCTGATCTTCTTCCAGGGCTCCTTCTCCTTATGTGCCCCTAGGCATCTTCTTGGCTTTTCAACAGTGTTGGCCGGGTGACTAGGGGAGGCAAAGAGACCGAACCCCAGCAATTCCAGTATTTTGTGAGAAGAAGATGAACACCTCAGATACCTCAGAAGACAAATCGAACCGCGTCGTCATATTTGACACCACCTTGCGTGACGGTGAGCAATCGCCGGGCGCGTCCATGAACCTGACTGAGAAGTTGCGCATTGCCGAGATGCTTGAGGCGCTCGGCGTCGATGTAATTGAGGCCGGGTTCCCCATTGCTTCGAACGGCGACTTCGAAGCCGTGCGTGAGATTGCCAAGGTGGTGCGCAAGCCGGTGATCTGCGGGCTCGCCAGGTCCGGTGTGAAAGACATTGAACGGGCGGCGGAAGCGCTTCGCGATGCGGAACGCAAACGCATCCACACTTTTATCTCCACCAGTCCTGTGCACATGAAGCACAAGCTGCAAATGGAGCCTGAACAAGTGCTCGAGGCCATCATCGGCAGCGTGACCCATGCGCGTAATCTCGTTGACGATGTGGAGTGGTCGCCGGAGGATGCGACGCGGACCGACGCTGATTTTCTCTGTCGGTGTGTCGAAGCGGCCATCAAATGCGGTGCCACCACCATCAACATTCCAGACACGGTGGGTTACAGCGTACCGTCTGAATATGGCGCGCTCATCACCATGTTGCGGGAGCGGGTGCCGAATATGGACCAAGCGGTGCTCTCGACCCATTGCCACAATGATTTAGGGCTCGCGGTGGCGAACTCACTGGCCGGTGTCGATGCAGGAGCCCGGCAAGTGGAGTGCACCATTAACGGATTGGGCGAGCGGGCCGGTAACGCGGCCATGGAAGAAGTGGTCATGGCGCTCAAGACGCGGTCCGACGCCATGCCTTATGAGACGGGTATCGATACCACCGCGATCTCAAAAACTTCAAAGCTGGTGTCGACGGTGACTGGTTTCCCGGTGCAGTACAACAAGGCCATTGTGGGCAAGAACGCTTTCGCCCATGAATCTGGCATCCACCAGGACGGGATGCTCAAGAACAACCAGACTTATGAGATCATGACGCCTGAAAGCGTCGGCGTGAATGAGACATCGTTGGTTCTGGGTAAGCTCTCAGGGCGACATGCCTTCCGTAACAAGCTGGAGGAGCTTGGCTATTCTCTGGGCGAGAATGCGGTCAATGATGCCTTCAAGCGGTTTAAAGATCTGGCGGACAAGAAGCGCGAAGTGTTTGAGGATGACATTATCGCGCTGGTCGATGATGAGGTGCTGCGTGATTATGGCAGGGTCTCTGTCCAGTTCTTGCGGATCATCGCCGGAACTGGCGGGCCGCAAGAGGCCACCTTGCGCCTTGAAGTGGACGGGGAAGTGCGCGAGACCACGGCGACGGGAGACGGGCCTGTCGATGCCATTTTTAAGGCCATTCGCGCATTGGTGCCCCATGACGCCCGGCTTGAACTCTACCAGGCGCATGCGGTCACAGGCGGCACGGATGCTCAAGCAGAAGTGAGTGTCAGGCTCGAGGAAAACGGCAAGATTGTCTTGGGGCTTGGTGCTGATACGGATACACTTGTGGCAACTGCGCGGGCTTATGTGAACGCGCTCAATCGACTTTTGATCAAGCGCGACCGGACCGCGCCCCCTGAATTGAACCTCGAGGCTCAATCAGGCGTCTAGCAAAAGTCGGCAAACCCAGATGGGAATTGCAAAAAAATGCTGATTCGGGGGCGATTCATCCTGTTCAAAAATGGGTGAATCGCCTCATATGTATTATGGCAACAAAAGACGCAGCCTGAATCTCGGAAGAACTGGGCAATTAGGGCACAAAAGACGTCATTTTGCCTAAATGCGAAGGGACTATGGCATTAACCGTATTTTCTGAATTCTAGGCGATTGTAGTGGGAACTTATCATTCGTCGAAACGACGATAATCACAGGACGGGCCTTCAATGTTTTCTAGTTTGTTTGGAATGCTCTCTGCCGACATGGCAATCGATCTCGGAACCGCGAACACCCTTGTGTACGTCAAAGGGCGCGGGATCGTGCTCAATGAGCCCTCCGTTGTGGCGATTACCACGAAAGGTGGCAAAAAACATGTGAAGGCGGTTGGTGACGAAGCAAAGTTGATGCTCGGTCGGACGCCTGGCGACATCGAAGCCATTCGCCCCATGCGTGATGGTGTGATTGCTGACTTTGATGTGGCAGAAGACATGATCAAGCACTTCATTCGCAAAGTGCACAATCGTCGCTCCTTCGCCAATCCTCAGATTATTGTTTGCGTGCCTTCAGGGGCGACCGCCGTTGAGCGGCGCGCCATTCAAGAATCCGCTTTGTCGGCGGGTGCACGTCGGGTGAAACTGATTGAAGAGCCGATGGCTGCAGCGGTTGGCGCTGGCTTGCCGGTTTCTGAACCCACGGGTTCTATGATTGTCGACATTGGTGGCGGTACAACGGAAGTTGCTGTCTTGTCGCTTGGCGGTATCGTCTACTCGCGCTCGGTGCGTGTTGGTGGTGATAAAATGGATGACGCCATCATCGCTTATATTCGCCGCCACCATAATCTGTTGATCGGTGAAGCGAGTGCGGAACGCATCAAGAAGGCGATTGGCTCGGCGGTGATGCCACCCAATGGATCAGACGGCGATGTGGTTAGCATCAAGGGCCGCGATCTCATGAATGGGGTGCCGAAAGAAATTACGATATCTGAACGGGATATCTCTGAGAGTTTGGCAGAGCCTGTGGGCCAGATTACTGAAGCTGTGAAGATTGCCCTTGAAGCAACGCCGCCAGAGCTTGCAGCTGATATCGTCGACAAAGGAATTGTACTAACCGGTGGTGGGGCGCTTTTGCGGAACTTGGATCAACTGCTGCGCGACGCAACTGGATTGCCGGTAAGCATTGCTGATGAGCCACTCTCCTGTGTGGCTCTGGGCACCGGTAAGGCACTCGAATATGAAAAAGAAATGGGAAGCATTCTCTCGTCAGAATACTGACCTGATGTTTCGAGTGTTTGTGATTGCGCTAGCAAGATTTTAGAGGAGGAGCCCGCGTGTTTGGGCGTGATACCCGACGTGAACGTCAGGCTGTCTCTATTATTGTAGCGCCTCGGCGGTTGCCGATCGCCATGTTTATGGCCCTTTCTCTCGTGTTCATGATGCTTGATGAGGCGGAAGCCAACGCTTTTGACCGGGCGCGTGATGCGATCACGGATTTTACCTCCCCGATATTTGAAGCACTGTCGCCGCCCATCGAAGCGGTGCGCGATTTCTTTGGCGGGGCTTTTCGTATCTTCGATATCTACGATGAAAACGACCGCTTGCGAGCCGAGAATCTTGAGTTGTTGGCCTGGAAAGATGAAGCCTTGCGGTTGAAGCGTCAAAATGAACGCTATGAGGCGCTGCTCAATGTCAATGTCCCTCAAGAGGCTGAGTTTGTGACGGCACGTGTTGTTACCGAAGCAGGGGCGCCTTTCAAACGCACCTTCATCGTCAATGCTGGATCACGTGACGGGGTCAAGAACGACCAGGCGGTGGTTGATGAGATTGGTGTTGTCGGACGTATCTTTGGTACCGGTCGGACCGCGTCACGGGTTTTGATGTTGTCGGATTTGAACAGCCGTGTGCCGGTGGTTATTGAACCCAGTAGCTACCGCGCTGTGTTGAGTGGCGACAACCGAGCCCAGCCGAAGTTGGAGTTCTTACCAAAGTCGGCACAGCTGCGCGTTGGGGACCGGGTTGTGACCTCAGGCCACGGCGGTGTGATGCCACCCGGGTTGCCGGTTGGTGTGATCTCAAAAGTCTCAGGCGATGAAATCCGCGTGCAGCCTTATTCTAGAAATGCACGTGTCGAACATGTTCGAATTCTCAATTATTCGTTTCCGCGACAGGTCGATGCAGAAGTTGCTGTGACTGACGAAACTGAAAACGAGTAGGCCCGCGCAATGGCCGTTCATAACAAAACCGGTGTTTCGTGGGCATTTTGGGCAGCCTTTCCTGTCTTGTTCACGGTTGCCTGCGTTTTGCTGACCATGGCACCCTTTGGCCTTTCATCCACCGTTTTGGCACCGCCGGCTTTTGCGCTCGTCGCCATTTACATTTGGACGCTTCTTAGGCCTGACCTATTGCCATCTTGGTCGGTGTTCCTAATCGGTATTTTCCAAGACTTGGTGTCGGCAAGCCCCGTAGGTATTTGGGCCTTTATCTTCTTAATGGTTCATGGCCTTACTTTGTCACAGAGGGTCTTTCTGATCGGTCGAGGATTTGGGTTTACCTGGATCTACTTTGGTATTGTGGCGTCGCTTGCCGGGTTCTTTTCATGGATCCTTGTTTGTATCTATCATGGCCAGTTGTTGGCGCCGTACCCGGCCATTGTTCAAACCATGTTAAGTGCCGCGATTTATCCTGTCTTTGCGAAGTTCATGCCGCGCTTTACACGCCGCATGGCTGAACCGGAATAGGACTTGGCTCCATGAAACTAGACACACGAGATACCGCCAGATACGAGAAGTTTTCTCGCCGCGCTGCGATCCTGTCGCTCGGGTCTGTCGGTATTTTCGCGGGCCTGACGGCGCGCATGTATGTGTTGCAAGTTTTGCAGAAAGAGCAATTCTGGGAGTTGGCGGAAGAGAACCGCGTCAATCGACATTTGTTGCCGCCGCTTCGCGGCCGCATTCTTGATCGGTTCGGCGTGGAACTCGCAATAAATCGTCAGAACTTCCAAGTGCTCTTGATCCCTGAACGCACAAATGATGTGGATCTGACCTTGGACAAAGTGTCTCTCATCGTGCCGTTGAGTGAAGAGCGTCGTAAGCGCATCAAACGTGACATCAAGCGCAAACCAGCCTTTGTTCCAGTGCGCATTGCCGAAAACCTGACTTGGGAACAATTTGCCGAGATCAACGTGCATGCGGCCAAGCTTGCGGGCGTTCAGCCGGGGGTTGGTGATGCGCGGGACTATCCCTACAACGACCGACTGGCCCATGTGGTCGGCTATGTGGCTCGGCCAACAGAATCGGACCTGCGCCAAAACAACGACCCCTTGTTGCAGCTGCCGGGCTTTCGGATTGGCAAAAGCGGCCTTGAAAAGACCAACGATGATCGGTTGCGCGGTGAAGCAGGGACCAGTCATGTGGTGGTCAATGCCTATGGCCGTGTGATTGAAGAATTTAAGCGCAACGAAGGCATGCCCGGTGAGGATGTTGTTCTCACGCTTGATATGGGTCTGCAAGAATTTGTCTATGACCGCCTCGACGGCCAAAGTGCGGCCGTGGTTGTCATGGATGTTCAGACCGGGGATCTTCTGTCTTTTGCTTCGACGCCTGCCTACGATCCCAATGAGTTCTCGCGCGGATTGACCCAGAAGAGTTGGGATGCGCTTCGCACCGATGAAATGACGCCCCTGTTGAACAAAACATTGGCTGGTCAATATGCGCCGGGGTCGACGTTTAAGATTGTGACTTCTTTGGCGGGGCTCGAAGGCGGTGAAATCAACCCCAGCAAGATTGTTGTGTGTCGAGGGCGTACCTATCTTGGGCGGCATGAGTTTAATTGCTGGAAGAAAGAAGGCCATGGGCCTATGGACCTTCGAAACGCCATCAAGAATTCGTGCAATGTCTATTTCTTCGAACAAGCCAAACGCATGAAGATCGATAACATTGCGGCAATGGCGCAAAAGTTTGGGCTTGGTCAGACTTACGACTTCGGTGTGCCAGACAGTAAGAAAGGTTTGGTGCCAACCTCTTCTTGGAAGAAAGCGGCTCACGGTATTCCCTGGGTTGGCGGGGACACGCTCAACGTTGCTATTGGGCAGGGGTATCTGTTGGTGACGCCCATGCATCAGGCGGTGATGGTGGCACGGCTGGCCAATGGCGGCAAAGCGGTGGAGCCGCGGTTGATGCGGTCCATCGGCGAAGAGGTCCAAGGACCGAAGGAAGCGTTCCCGGACATGGGACTCAAACCCCATTGGGTGCGCTTGGTTCAAAACGGATTGATTGCGGTCGTCAACGAACCGGGAGGCACGGCCTACGGCAAGCGCCTAACCGAAGAAGGCCTGTCCATGGCCGGCAAGACCGGTACAGTTCAGGTCCGACGTATTTCCAGAGAAGAGCGTCGGTCCGGCATCATCAAGAATGACAAGAAACCATGGCGGGAGCGGGACCATGGGTGGTTTGTGGGCTATGGCCCAGTTGAAAATCCACGTTATGCCATCGCTGTATTCATTGAGCATGGTGGCGGCGGATCGAGTGCTGCAGCACCAGTGGCACGCGACATCATGCGCGAGACGCTGTTGCGCAATCCGTCTGTCCGTCCAGCGGTCGGACCCGTTGCGCTCGGCTCAGGCAGCAAGAAACGAACGGGGGGCTAGGATGTCATATACCTATGGTCCCTCAGGCCGCGAAGTTCCCTTCTGGCAAAAGTTCAGAGAAATGAATTGGCTCTTCCTCCTGTTGATCACGATCATCGCCGGGATTGGCGTCGCCATGCTCTATTCCACTGCTGGCAAAGCCGATGACATTGGCAATTGGAACCCTTGGGCAATCCGCCACATGAGTCGATTCTTTCTTGGTGTGGCCATATTGATGGTGGTCGCGCTCATCGACATTCGCATTTGGATGAGCCTTGCTTATCCGGCCTATGCGGTGACTTTGCTTCTCTTGTTAGGTGTTGAGTTCTTCGGCGTTGAAGGCATGGGTGCGAAACGTTGGATCGACCTGGGCGTGGCGCGCCTTCAGCCGTCGGAGGTTATGAAGATTACGCTGGTCCTTGCATTGGCGCGGTACATTCACGGGCTAACGCTGGATGAAGTTTCACGCATCAAATATCTGATGCCTGCGGTTTTGATGATCATGATCCCAGTGGGATTGGTGTTACGACAGCCGGATCTTGGCACCGCGTTGCTTCTTCTCTTGGGTAGCATGGCGCTGTTGTTCCTGGCCGGCATTGGATGGCGTATCGTTGGGGCGGCGGGCGTGCTTGGCATCATCGCAGCGATTGGTGGCTGGCAATTCCTTAAAGACTATCAAAAGCAGCGGGTGCTGACCTTCCTCAATCCGGAGAATGATCCTCTAGGCACGGGCTATCATATTCTGCAGTCAAAGATCGCGCTCGGATCGGGAGGGGTCTTCGGCAAAGGCTACGGGCAAGGAACCCAGAGTGAACTCAACTTCCTGCCTGAGAAGCATACGGACTTCATTTTCACAACACTGGGTGAAGAGTTCGGTATCGTCGGCGGGTTGATCCTGCTGGGTCTTTATTTCCTCGTTCTGTTCTACGGCCTGTCTATTGCGATGAGCTCGCGCAATCACTTCGGTCGGCTCGTCTGCATGGGCGTGATGATCACTTTCTTGCTTTATGTCGTCATCAACACTGCCATGGTCATGGGGCTCATCCCTGTTGTGGGAGTTCCGCTACCGCTTGTTTCTTATGGGGGGACGGCGATGATGACGATTATGTTCGGCTTCGGCCTTGTGATGAGTGTGCACATCCACCGCGACATTGATGTGCCGAGGAATTCCGGCGCCTTTTGGTGAGTTTTGCTCTCTTGTAACTTCCCGAGTACATTGACGCCCTGTTTCCGGGTGGGTCGCGATTCGCGCTCACCCGGTTAAGCGCATCAGGGAGAGCGGCATGAGCGAAGAAGCGACACCATCAAAAGGGCTTTGGGCGCGTTGGCAAGGCATGACCCTTTGGGCCAAGGTCCTCATTGGGTTGGTTCTTGGTGTCATCGTTGGGGCGACTTTCGGCGATGCCATCTTGTGGATGACGCCGATTGGAGACATGTTCCTTCGCGCTTTCCGCATGCTCATTGTGCCCTTGATCTTCTTCTCTCTCGCCAGTGGTGTCGGATCGATGACCGATATGGGTGAGATGGGTCGGGTGGGAGCCAAGACCTTTGCTATCTACATCGTGACGACCGCCATCGCCGTGACCATTGGGCTGGTGTTCGGGTTTGTGTTTGAACCGGGCAGCGGTATTTCGCTCGGCGAAGTTGAAGCTGTTGCCATGCGCGATGCGCCAACCATTGGCGGCTTTTTTGTCAATCTCATTCCAACCAATCCGATCCAGGCTTTCGCGGAAGGCAATGTGCTGCAGATCATCACCTTTGCTTTGTTGATCGGTGTGGCCGTCAATCTGGCTGGTGACAAGGGGCGCAATGTGGCGCAACTGATCGATGAAGGTGCAGAAGTGATGTACAAGCTCACGCACCTCATCATCCAAGTCACGCCTTATGGGGTGTTCGCTTTGATGGCGGTGATTGCGGCAAAGTATGGGCTCGAAGTCTTATTGCCTCTTGGCAAGCTGGTACTCGTGGTCTACGCAGCTTTGATCTTCCACGCCGTCTTCACATTCTCCCTTTTCTTGAAGTTCGTTGGCGGCGTGCGTCTCTTGCCTTTCTACAAGGGCCTCTTTGATGCGCAGCTCGTGGCTTATTCCACGGCTTCCAGTTCCGCCACACTGCCGGTGACCATGTCGTGCGTGCAAGAAAACCTCGGTGTGTCAAAACGGATCTCGAGTTTCGTTCTACCGCTTGGCGCCACCATCAATATGGACGGCACCGCGCTTTACCAAGGGGTGGCGGCGCTCTTTGTGGCGCAAGCCTTCGGGGTGGATCTGTCGGTCGCTGACGGCATCACCATCATTGTGACGTGCACTTTGGCCTCGATTGGATCAGCCAGCGTGCCGGGCGCAGGGCTCGTCATGTTGACCATGGTGCTCGCTTCAGTCGGTCTGCCGCTTGAGGGGATTGCCGTGATCGCCGGCGTTGACCGGATCATGGACATGTTGCGCACGGCCATCAATGTGACCGGTGACTCGATGGTATCGGTGCTGGTTTCCAAGAGCGAAGGCGAGATCGACATGGACACCTTCAATGCCGAGCCAGAGCTCTAGGGGCAGCGCTGGACAAGGGACCCACGATTTGATAGACGAGGCGTCTTGCCTTGGTGCGGGCCGTTAGCTCAGTTGGTAGAGCAGCTGACTCTTAATCAGCGGGTCGCAGGTTCGATCCCTGCACGGCCTACCATTTCCCCTAACAGATCCCAATGTAGAGCCTTGTGTGGGCTTGCCTACAATTATTCGCGGCCTTTGGATCGGCTGCGCTGCGCTAACAAGTCCTGTTTCGCTGTAGCCAGCACTATGTCCAAAAATCTCTCGAACTGCTCATCTGACATATACTCAGGCGCTTTTTGGACTGAGATGTTCAAATTGTAGGTGTACGTAACATCGAATGGCTTTACTTCGATCTCTGAAGAAACATTGGAACGACTGGAATTAAGATCCTCGGCTGCATAAGCTGCTGCCAAGAAGGCGAACGTGGAAATGACCAATCCACCTGTCAACACGATGATGTACTTTCTCATAGTATCCTCAATATGTGATTGTGGAACGCGATTGCCCACAAGCTCATACTAATCGACATTGACTGAAATGTCTTTGAAGCGTTGTAACGCCTTCTAATCTCGCGGTTTTTGAATGTGAGCTGCGACAGGCATCCCGCCTATTTAGTCCGCAACGCCTTGGGAATAGAGGATGAAGGACTGGCGTCGCGTAAATCTGACGCCGACTTCATTGGCCTGGCGCCACATGACCTCACATGGCACACGGCTTTGAACCATTTCGCCAATACCAATTTGAAGCGTCAATTCATCCGGCCCGTCGAAGGGGCGTTTGAATTCCAGCTTGGCGCCACCACGGCTCAAGTTGCGAATGTTGCAATCTTTGGCGTCGCGATTGTTGGAGAAAAAGACACGGCCGCTGCGCAAGGTGCGGAAGCGGTGCTCTTTTCTCAGCTCTCTAAGTGTACGTGCTAGGTTCATAGGCCCGATCTTAATCATGAACTGCCTAAGAAATTTCTAACAGGGCCGCGTTTCTCAGGCGAACTTGAACATCTCGAGTAACCTATCGTTAAGAGATGGCGCTCTTTTGCTATTCAGTGACGGTTATGGTGATACGTTCGGAGGCCACGACCGGGTTATGGGGAATGTGATTGTGATCACCGAGCACGATTTGCAAGGTGTGTGTCCCCGTCGCTCAAATTCACGAAATAGGCTTGTGCCGCTTCGGGAGCCTTTGTTTCTCCCGCGGAGGTGCTTGTTGCCACGCTGAGGCCAGCGAACAGTGCCAGGATGAAGGTCAGGTACTTGAATGTCAGCCGCATGATCTTGGTCCTCCTATAGATATCGCGACAAGGGTATCTGGGTAATCGTTGCGAGCAAGTCGCATGTGTGACAGCGCCTTGAGTGGTAAGATTTGAGACGGAATCGACCGATCTTTCGGGTCATTTTGTCGAGGTGATCTCGAGCGAAGAAGGAGGGGTGAGGTCTTGAGAAACATCCTTGCGGGCGCTCGGTCCTGGCGTTGTGATTCGTGCCGCCCATAGCGCTTTTGCGCAGGCATTGTGCGGTGGGACTTTGCGCTTGTCTCCGGGTCCTGGGGGAGTAAGTTCACGCTCAGGACACCCTATTTTAGCTGAGCCCGTCGCCACACGTGCGACCTCACATTAGGCTCGGCTTGAGGAGATTTCGATGACAACCATGACAGAAGGCGGACCGGTTTATGGTTCCGTCCTTGAAGCTATTGGCAAGACGCCTCTGATCCGGGTCACCGGTATTGATACAGGCAAGTGCGAATTGTTTTTAAAGCTTGAGAACCAGAACCCAGGTGGGTCGATCAAAGACCGCATTGGGCTGTCCATGATCGACCGTGCTGTTGCGGATGGAAAACTGAAGCCAGGTGGCACTATCATTGAAGCAACCGCGGGGAATACAGGCCTTGGTCTTGCGCTTGTTGCGGCACAGCGCGGTTACAAGTTGATCATTGTGGTGCCAGACAAGATGGCACAGGAAAAGATCTTCCACTTGAAGGCGCTGGGTGCGGAAGTCATTTTGACCCGATCCGATGTTGGGAAAGGTCATCCGGAATACTACCAAGACATTGCTGAGCGCTTGTCGAAGGAGAGAGATGCTTTTTTCGTCAATCAGTTCGCGAATGATTCAAATCCGTTTGCCCATGAGACGACGACAGCTCCTGAAATTTGGGAACAAATGGATCACAAGGTTGATGCGGTTGTGTCTGGTGTTGGTTCAGGGGGAACGATCACCGGACTGTCGCGGTTTTTCCTTGAGAAGAACCCCGGCGTGGATATGGTTCTTGCCGATCCAGAAGGGTCAATCCTCGCGCACTACATCAAGACCCATGAGATCCCCAATGAGGTAGGCTCCTGGTTGGTCGAGGGTATAGGGGAGGACTTCATTCCCCCGGTCTGTGATCTTAGCGGCGTGCGCAGCGCCTACACCGTGACTGACGCGGAATCGTTTGCAGTCGCAAGGGAGGTTCTGTTGAAAGAAGGGCTTTTGATTGGGTCCTCATCGGGAACACTCATTTCGGCTGCATTGTCTTATTGCCGCGAACAGACCGAGCCAAAGCGCGTCGTGACGTTCGTCTGTGATAGCGGCAACAAATATCTGTCGAAGATGTTCAACGATTTCTGGATGATTGATCAAGGCTTCATCGAGAGAGAGCAATTGGGCGACCTTCGCGATCTGATTTCGCGACGACATGAAGAGCGTGCCACGGTCACCATCAAGGCGACCGATACGCTGCTCATCGCCTATGGCCGCATGAAGCTCTACGACGTCTCGCAGCTTCCGGTGTTGGATGACGATGGCGGCGTTATCGGCATCCTCGACGAAGAAGACATTTTGTTGAACGTGTTCCAGCGAGAAGACCGTTTTCAAGATTCAGTTGCCGGTGCCATGTCATCACGCTTAGAGACGATTGAAGCGACCGCGCAGATGGCAGACCTCTTGTCGATCTTTGCCAAGGGACATGTGGCCATGGTGGTAATGAATGGCAAGTTCCAGGGCTTGATCACGCGCATTGATTTGCTCAATCACCTGCGTCGCCGAATGCCGTGAACTTAGGGAGGCTTACATGACAAAGCGCAATCGACGGGCCTTTGCGACCCGCACAATCCACGCTGGACAATCGCCTGACCCAACCACTGGTGCGGTGATGGTTCCGATTTATGCTACCTCGACTTACGTCCAAGAGAGTCCCGGCGAACACAGGGGGTTTGAGTATTCTCGGTCGCACAATCCAACGCGTTTTGCCTATGAGAGATGCATTGCGGATCTTGAAAATGGATCGCACGGATTTGCATTCGCGTCAGGTCTCGCAGCCTTAGCGACGGTACTTGAAATGCTCCCAGCGGGATCTCACGTTGTGGCGATGGATGATCTTTATGGTGGCAGTTACCGGTTGTTTGAGAATGTGCGGCGGAAGTCATCAAATCTTGATTTCACTTATGTGGACATGGCGGATACGGATAATATTGCAAAGGCAATCCAACCCAACACCAAACTCATTTGGGTGGAAACCCCAACTAACCCTCTGCTCAAGCTTGCGGATCTCTCCGCCATTGCAGAGATTGGGAAGGCACGTTCGGTCTTGACCGGGTGTGACAACACCTTTGCCTCGCCTTACTGCCAAAAGCCCCTCGATTTCGGTATTGATTTGGTGATGCATTCGGCCACCAAATACTTAAATGGTCACTCCGATATGGTGGGCGGTATTGTGGTGACGGCGAATGCCGATGTGGCTGAGCAATTGACCTTTTTGCAAAACTCGATTGGATCGGTGCAAGGACCTTTTGATTCATTCCTCGCTCTTCGCGGCCTCAAAACATTGTCATTGCGGATGGAACGGCACTGTGAGAACGGCCTCAAGATTGCCGAGCATTTGGAAAAACAAAGCGCAATTGAGCACGTTTATTACCCAGGCCTTGCCAGCCACGCTCAACATGACCTCGCCAAATCGCAGATGAGTGGTTTTGGCGGTATTGTGACAGCAATCCTCAAAGGTGGTGAAGACGCAGCGCGTCGGTTTTTGGAGCGCCTTGAAATTTTCGCTCTGGCTGAATCGCTCGGTGGTGTTGAGAGCTTAGCCGAACACCCCGGCATCATGACCCATGCGTCTATCCCTGCGGACCGTCGCCGAGAGATTGGCATTCACGATGGGTTGGTCCGTTTGTCGGTGGGTGTCGAAGACGCCCAAGATCTCATTGATGATTTGGACCAAGCAATGTCAGGGCTCTAGTTTGTCCTGCTGATGCTCGCGATCATCCCATCTGCGTGTTGACTGCGAAGAGAAGACCAAAGGGTCCGATCGCAATTGCTGTCGCAATGACCAATGAGAGAACGGCGCGAGAAAGTCCTTCCTTGATTGAGGCCAGTGTAATGACAACAAAGGCTATAGGCGCGATGAGGGTTGCCAAGAGCCACACCATCGGACCTGCGCGCCCGTGGCCATCTTCTGGTTCATAGGCAAAAACACTGAGAACAAGCACACTCATTCCCATGCCAAACCCGGCCCAAAGGGCCGCGGCATCAGGCACCCAATACGCCATTTCTGATTGAAAGAGGGTGGCGACCGGGGCGACGATCCTCGCCATCGCGTTTTGATAGAGCGCTAAATAGTCGGCCACAGGGCTCGCCCAGGTTGTAATCCCGCGTGAGAGACTTGCCCAACCTGACGCAGTTAGAACGGCTGAATTTACCGCCATGAAAAGGGCGGGTAGCGAAAAGCCCCCATTTCTGCGGTTTTCCATCGATCATTTCCCCCGAACAGACCTCACCTTAAGAGTATGTCGAGGCAGCCATAACGGCAAGCAAAGAGCGCGAGTTGACAGAGACATCAGGGACCCTCAGAATCGTCCTTATACTCCGCAATTTGGCGTATGGAGGGGAAGGGCTCAATGCCCAGGGCTAGAAACAAACCACCGAAATCTCGCTTCGGGAGCAAGTCGACCGCAGAAGAGGTCACAGATGGTCTTGATCTGTCTGGAAAGACGGCGCTCATCACAGGTGTGAATTCCGGCATTGGCTTTGAAACCATGCGGGTCTTGCACATGCGTGGTGCGCACATTGTTGGTGTCGCGCGCACCCTCGACAAAGCGCGAGAGGTTTGTGATCAATTCGATGAGCGGGCGACGCCGGTGGCCTGCGAATTGTCGGATTTGGATTCCGTTGTCAATTGCTCTGAAGCGGTCAAGATCATTGGACGCCCCATCGATATGTTGATTTGTAATGCGGGCGTTATGGCGCTGCCTAAGTTGCAACAGCAGATGGGCATTGAACTTCAATTCTTCACCAATCACATCGGGCATTTTGTATTGGTCAATCGGTTGTTGGCTTCTGTGGAAGCTGCAACAGACGGTCGAATTGTCATTGTAAGCAGTACGGCGCACAAGGGGGCACCTCGGGCTGGCATTGAATTCGACAATTTGTCCGGCGAACGTGGCTATCGACCGATGAAGGCCTATGGCCAGTCGAAGTTGGCCAATTTGTTGTTTGCAAAAGAACTGGCGCGGCGCAGTGAAGATCGAGCTTTCACAATCAATGCCGTTCACCCGGGTGTGATACCGACCAACATCGGGCGCACGATGAACCCAATTCTACGGGCCGCCTTTTCCAGCGCACTGGTGCGGCCCTTTACCAAGACAACAGAGCAGGGGGCCGCCACCACCTGTTATGTCGCGACCAATCCGGCGCTTAAGGACGTCAGCGGGCATTACTTCGCCGATTGCAATCAGGCATTTGTCAGTGCACCGGGGCGCAACGCTAAACTGGCCAGTCGATTGTGGGAAGCGTCAGAGGAAATTGCTGGTGAGTGGCTCAACTAATCTCCTCTAGCAATCAAGTCTGGCACCGAGATGGCTTTGCGGCTATCAAGCGGTATGTCAGACCCTGCACCAAAAATTGGTTTTGTTTCCTTAGGTTGCCCAAAGGCCCTTGTTGATTCTGAGCGCATCCTCAGCAAACTCCGCGCGGAAGGTTATGAGATATCACGGTCGTATGACGACGCTGAGGTAGTGGTCATCAATACCTGTGGATTTTTGGACAGCGCGAAAGAAGAATCCCTTGAAGCCATCGGAGAAGCAATTGCTGAAAACGGCCGGGTCATTGTCACAGGATGTTTAGGGGTTGAAGCGGACCGCATTCGTGCGGCCTACCCAGAAGTACTCGCGGTCTCTGGCCCGCATCAATACGAAGAAGTCGTCTCAGCCGTGCATGACGCGGTGCCGCCGGTGCATGATCCGTATGTCGATCTACTCCCACCAGAGGGGGTCAAGCTTACGCCTCGGCATTATGCCTATCTGAAGATTTCGGAAGGGTGCCACAATCGATGCAGCTTTTGCATTATTCCGCAGCTGCGCGGGGACCTTGTGAGCCGACCCATTCACCAAGTCTTGACGGAAGCAGAAGGATTGGTACGGGCTGGCGTCAAAGAACTACTCGTGATCTCACAAGACACGAGTGCTTATGGGCGGGACATAAGATACGCTCCATATCCGTTTCGCGGTGAGACGTATGAAACGCGGTTTCTCGATCTGGCCCGGGCGCTTGGACAAATGGGTGTCTGGGTACGACTTCATTATGTGTACCCATATCCGCATGTGGACGAAGTTGTTTCTTTGATGGGGGAAGGCGGCGTTCTGCCGTATCTCGATATTCCATTCCAGCACGCAAGCCCTAGGATCTTGAAGGCGATGAAACGGCCGGGCGACCAAGAGAAAGTCTTGCGCCGTATTGAGGGCTGGCGTTCAACGTGTCCGGAGCTCACCTTGCGGTCGACATTTATCGTTGGCTTTCCAGGTGAGACCGATGAGGATTTCCAGACCTTGCTTGATTGGATGAGTGAGGCACAGCTCGACCGGGTTGGGTGTTTTAAATATGAAGCGGTTGCGGGGGCTCCGGCCAATGATCTCCCTGGCGCGGTACCGCAAGAACTAAAAGAAGAACGTTGGCATCGCTTTATGGCGCACCAACAGGAGATTAGTGCCGCAAAGCTGCAAGTCAAAATCGGACGCCATATCCGTGTGATAGTTGACGGGCAGGGCGATGACGGTCTTGTTGGACGCAGCGAAGGCGACGCACCAGAAATTGACGGAACGGTCTTTCTATCGTCGGAGCGTGACCTAGAAGCGGGCGAAATCGTAAGTGCCGTTATTGAAGAAGCCGGCGCTTACGATTTGTGGGCCCGGGTCGAAGGCTAGAGCCGGGCCTTAGCCGGCAATGATCTTCTTTATGTCGGCGGTGAACGCTTTTCTCGATTTTTCCCACATGTAGAACATGTGACCCCCTTCATAGACTTTGAAGTCGACATCCTTTGCCATAGGGCTGCCTTGGGTGAGTTGTTCAATCAGGTACTTGGATTCGAAGTAAGGCGTGATGAGATCGTAGACACCATGAACAACAATCAATTTCATGTCAGGGTTCATGGTCAATCCAACGGCGAGATCTTCCGTGGCGCCGGCAGGGATTGCTTCTCCTGTTGTCTTGTTGGCCCATTGCCATTTGCGGTTCACATCCATGCTTAGGAGTTCGTACTTGCTCTCGCTATCGACGCCGAGGTTTTCCCTCAAATGAGCGTTGGCACCAGCAATGTAGACGCGGTCCAATCCTCCAAGTGTGGGGTCAACGCCGCGATATGTGTCGGAAGTAGGGAAGGGGTCATCTGTTGCGTAAGAGGCGTCATACCAACCCAGTGCCTTGCTCTTGTCGCGCAGTAGCTCACGACAAAATGTCACAAATGAGGGACGACCATCATGTTTTCCAAGCGCATCCACCGAGAGGCCTGTCCAATCCGAGAGTTCTCTAAGCGCCGCCCTTCGATCAGACGCTTTCACTCGGGCGCCGGATGAGAAGGTTGGTAGGTAACTTGAGAGTGCATAGTCTTCCGCTCTCTTTAGAAATACTGACAAGCTTTCTTTCTTGCCGGATTGTTTCGATTTGCCATGGAAACGGGCTGCTGCCGCATAGGAGGGAAGACGTGTTGCCGACGCTAATGTGTTGAATCGGCTTGCGAAGAGGGCGTCCCATTCGAGTGCCGGCGAAATTAGAATGGCGCTGCACAGGCCGACCCCTTCCTTTTCCTGCAACATGCGGACAAGACGTGCGGTGCGATAACCGCCATAGCTCTCACCTGCAAGGTGAATAGGGGAGCGCCAGCGGCCGTGCTTCGACAGGAACGAGGAAATGAAGTCGCACAATGCGGTTAAGTCATTTTCCACGTCCCAGTAAAACGTGTCTTCAGCTTCCGTTGATTTCTTGTCGTCTCCGTCTTCCTTGACCGTGCGGCTCAAACCGGTGCCGACGGGATCAACGAAGACAAGGTCTGTGAATGGCAGCCAGCTCTCTTGATTGTCTTCTAGTTGAACCGGGGAAGCGGGGAGCGTGCCGTCTTTGTTGGTGCAAGCGCGCACCGGGCCCACCGCTCCTACATGCAAAAAGGCGGACGCGGCGCCGGGGCCACCGTTGAACACAAAGGTCAAGGGCCGATTGGCGGCATTCCGTGATGAGGTGCGGTAATAGGTATGAAAGATTTCCGCCTTCTTTTTGTCCGCTTGAAAGAGAGGCAGCCACGCCGCCGTTGTTTGGTAGGCGGTTCGGGTCTTGCCAATTGTCAACGTCCCCTTACTCTCATATTTCTTTGGGACATCGTTTTTCATCGCATCTGTTTTGGCGTCTTTTTCGCTAGGCATTAGTCGTCCTCTTGAGATGTGCTGGTTGGATCTTGGGTCAGTAGCAGGCTTGGAAATTGAGCGACAAGCCGGGCTCTTACAGTCGGAATGTCAGAGAGCCTGTGATTGCGTAAGTCTGTGACTTCCTCTTCGGTGTAGGGCAGATAGGGTTGAGGTAGGTGCTCGGGATCCATTGTTGTGAGAATCCAGTTTAGCACCTCTGCTGTCTCTGCATTGCCAAGTGCTGATTGCGAAGTGCCAGGAACTTGTACGAGAAATGCGCGCCCTCCATCTACATGTAGGAACTTGGCAATCTCACCTTTCAAAGCCGGTACTTTGCCGGGCGTGCCGCTTCCATCAGCAAGGTGACATCCCTGACACGCCATCATGTAGTTAGCCTGCGGTGAAGCAGAATAGGCTGCGCTGACCCAGGTTAGACTAAAGAGCGCTGCAAGGAGTGCAGGCCATTTACTCATTGTCATAGGTCCCAATGACAATTGCGGTGGAGCAATTGTAGACCATGTCGGAGTTACTGCCGGAACACCAATTGATGTTGTTGGAAACACTCGGTCGGTATGTCGGGAGATCGCCTTCGTCTCGAATGCACGCGCATCTACCACAGCCGCTTTGGCCGCAGCAGTCATTGTAGGAGATAATATAATCGCGACCGTCTCCAGGATTTCGACAGGTGCCGATCCAGGTGATAGGGGAGAGTTCGGTGCCGGGCGGACAGGTGTTCTTGGTGCCGCCGCAACATGAGCATAAGAACCCATCGATGGCACAGTAGCGCCAATAGTCGCAATCATCTGGGTTGCCTGGATCTTGTGCGAGATCGAGGTCGTCTTCTTTGGCCCAGGTGCGCGCGACGGGCAACAATGGAAAACTCGCAGCGCCCATCAGTACTAAACCCATGCGAGACAAGAAACCGCGCCGCGATGTAGCGCTAGCGAAATATCGCAAAGTGCGTTCTGTGAATTGGTCAAGCGATGACATGATACATTCGATCCGTTAGTTTTGTCCGCCGGCATGTTTGAGGTCTGCGTCTTCCATGTACTCCTGAATGGAAGCAATGCCCATTGCTTCTGCTTCAAGAAGACTCTCTAGATGTTCGCGTGAATTTACAAGTCCATGGGCGCGAACAATACCGTCTGCGTTGATTAGAGCCGCATAAGGAAGCTTGGCCACACCAAATGTCATTCCCAGTTCTTGTGAGAGAACGTAAGGGAATCCATCCAGTAGTGGCTGTTTTCTCTCAATGAACGCGACGTGCTCGTCTTTGGCTCCATCACTTGCCAAGATCACTTCCAGTTTCTTGTCTTGTGACATCAGGGATTGCAGAACCGGAATGAGGGAGGCGCAAATCGGACAAGTGGGCGACAGAAAGTAGATCAACTGCTTTCTTTCATTATCGCTTGGCTCACCAATCCGGACAGTGCCCCCATCCATGGTTTCAAGTTGGAAGATAGGGGCTTGTTTCCCAACGAGAGAACCATCCCCGATCATCAAGGCTCCGGCTGGGGCGATCCTCTGGTGCAAGAGCCCGATTTGCCGTGCCAGAGAAAACACCACGCTTGCAAGCACAATCACAAGGATCCAAAGGAGTGTGTTGGAAATGAGAAGAGTCTGTTCCATCAGCGCCCCGTCATCTCCCTAATCAGAGATCTGTTGGCAATCAATTGGTTCGTCGTTGCGTAGAGAAGCATCAGCGTTGTGAGTGCAAGTGCAATTGTCATGTGATCACTCAAGGCGAGGGGACGCGCGTTGATTGGCAACAGCGCCGACCCTGCAATCGCGACCAAGACTACATTGCGTGCGATAAGAGCGATACTCAATGGCTGTTTCTGCGCCGGTCCCGAACATCCGCAGTCTATGTCTCGACGCCCTCTAAGAATGTTGATCGCCATAGCGAGCGTGTAAACGAGTAGCAGCATCATCGTGAATTGGAGGCCCAAACGTCGCGTGGCTGGCAGAAGCAGTGCGACGGCCGTTGCGCCTTCCAATATTGGAATTGCAATCGCGGCTGTAGCTACCGTGGACCGCGGCAGCAGTTCGTAGTCTCGCAGTTGCTGTCGAAACTCGGATAGATCTCCGAGCTTGTGCAGCGCCGCCGATAGGAACAGCGATGAAAAGCCTAAGACAAGGGTGATTTCGATAATGGGATCCATCTACACCATACCTCACGGCTGTTCGATCTTGGTCACGAAGGTCCCTACGTGATCAATGGTGCGCAGTTTCTTGCCTGTGTCTGCATCGTAGATATCGATCGCCGGTTTCACGATATCGAAAATTTCTTCAATGTCGCCGAAGAGGAGGGCGATTCCAATCAAGATCTCTGGCATGACCGGGCGCATGCTGCCCGCAAAAAGCACAGGGTTATCATCCCGACTGACTTCGATTGTGAGGGTTTCATGGGCCAGCTTGATCGTGTCGATGCGTTTATGGGAGGCAAGGTCATATACCCAGACTTCTTTGCCGGGTTCTTCGTAAGTGTGTTGCGGGCCTTTGTGCATCAGCGTGTAGAGTCGGTTGGTCGCCGTATGAATGGCCACTCCTTGAAATCCGCTGGTGCGCCATTCTTTGTGCCGCTGTTTATCGGTGATCAATGACCACTTCTCTTTCAATTGTGCAGTATCGCCGGACATGTCGACGCGATAGGCGTTGCTGTCCATGGAAGCAAATATCCAGTCTTGGCCGTGTCGCACAGCGGCAACCGTCAGTGCGTCCTCGAGTGGGTCGAATATTTCTTCGCTCGTCTCTTCTGAAATCACTTTGCCGTTGTCATCCAACGTCATTGTTTGAAAGGTTCCATTGCCGCAAATCATCGAGAAGTGTCTGGGACCGGATGCGTAGACAGATGAGCACCCCGGCGTATCGACTTCCTCGACAAATGTCATGTTGGCGAGGTCGACAATGGTGACTGACTGCGTGGGCGTAAAATTGACAACGATATGAAATCGTCCATCGTCAGATGTTGCTGACATGCTCTGAGGGGTCAGCGCGGACATGCGCTTAGGAGGAATGACGACCTCACCTCTTGGAAGCAGGGTCTGGGCGTCATATTTGACAACAACGTCGGTGCGCTGACCTCTGGTGGTTCGTTCAAAATGTGTCTCGGCGATGATGATATCGCTGTTAGCGCGTGAGAAGGCGGGGCCATTGTTCCAATACCCTGTGCTCACCATTCCAAGCATGCGACCAGTGTCGCCATCAAAGAGCAGGGCCCTTGTGTCAGCTTGGTGGGCACCGCCAGAATCAAGTGCCCAGATCCAATGCACTCCAGGGGGCGATGGAAGCACTTCGGTTCTGCCTTCTTCCGGTTCGATCTCGCTCAGGGCCGAAGGAGCTGACAGGAGCAGAACGGCCATTGCGGCGGCGAGTTGATTTAGCACGGAATTCTCCTTCCCATTTCGCAGCAAGACTAAGCAGTGCCCGGCCAGTTGTCCATTTTGGCGGCCTTCAGCAAGATGGCATTCATTCTCATTTGCTGAATTGATCCCGGTTAAGGTAGAGGGATAGGAATGAGGGTATGTGCAGGCCAGTTATGCACTCCCCTTGAGAAAGGTGTTTCATGTTCTTTCAGAATGGATTTCGACCGTTTTTCCTCGGGGCCGGACTGTGGGCTGCGTTTAGTATTTTGCTGTGGATGTTGGCCTATTTCGGACCGATGGACCTTTCATCAGGTTTTTTCCCGCTCGCTTGGCATGTGCATGAGATGTTGTTCGGATATACGGCAGCCGTCATTGGCGGTTTTCTACTGACAGCCGTACCGAATTGGACGGGGGTGACACCTCTGCGGGGTGGACGTCTCGTTTTGATTTTCGGGGCCTGGGTCTTGGGGCGATTGGTTATTTTCTTCTCGGCATTGATTCCCCCTTTGATCGTTGCAGTCGTAGACCTGTCATTCCTGGTCGCGCTTCTCGGCTATGCGACCTGGGCCATCGTCTCGGCTGGCAACAAGCGAAATTTGGTCGTTGCCGCGCTGCTTGGGCTTTTGGTTCTTGCCAATGCCTTGATGCATGCTGAGGTGGCTTGGGAATCTGATCTCTCGGATCTTGGTGGCAGACTTGGCATTGGCACCATTGTCATGCTCGTGACCCTTATTGGCGGTCGTGTGGTTCCAAACTTTACGCAGAACTGGCTGCGCAAGCGTGGCCATGATGACCCACGGATAGCGGTGGGCTGGGTGGATAAGGCGACCATGGCCCTCACCGCGGTCACCTTTCTGGTTTGGGTTTTTAGGCCCGACATCACGGTGTTGGGGCTTTTGTTCGCGCTTTGTGGGCTCCTAGGTCTCTTGCGTCTTGCGGGGTGGCGAACCAAGGATACGTTTGCAGAGCCTTTGGTGACGATCCTTCATGTTGCCTATGTCTGGCTTCCGATTGGCTCTCTCTTGATGGCGGGTTCTTATATCTTTGATGGGCTCCCACAGACAACCGCGCTGCACGGTCTCACCGTCGGTGCCATCGGGACCATGACCCTGGCTGTGATGACAAGGGCAAGCTTGGGTCACACGGGCAGAGAGCTCACAGCGGATCGGTCGACTGTCGCGATTTTCGGGCTCATCACGTTGGCTGCAATCTTGCGGGTTGGGTCCACTCTTGGTCCAGATCCACTACTGATGACGTCGCTTTCTGGTGTGGCTTGGATCGGCGCTTATTCTTTGTTCACAATTAGTTATGGACCGATGTTCTTCCGCGCTCGCGCTGAATGAAGTGGATCCACTTGGCTTAGTCGCCTTCATCTGGCCTGCCTGGCTGGTAGACAACTTCACCACAATGGGGGCAGTGGATCTCCTCAAGTAGGGCTATGGCGTCTTGGGTGAGGCTCTTTGCCGCTTCTTCAGAGATATCAAGCTCTTCTCGAAGCCTTGCCAATTCGAGCTCTTCTTCTTCGGTGATCAAGCCGTCGTCCAGAATGCGGTTGACCTCACGCTCATATTCTCGCTCCCGGCGCCGCATGGCGTCTGTAAACCCCGATGCCAAAATACCGGCGGGAAGGGCAACCATGCAGACGCCGACAATCGTGATGAGACCGCCGAAGAGTTTCCCCATTGGTGTTATGGGAGTGACGTCGCCATAGCCAACGGTTGTGAGTGTAGCCATGGCCCACCACATGGCGGCCGGAATGGAACCGAAATCAATGGGCTGCTTGATGTGTTCAAAAATGTATATGCCGCAGGAGGCGATTACCGTGACCACAATGAGAATGAAGAACGCGGCGCCGAAGCTCTTCCTGCCTTGATAGAGAACACGAAAGAGTATCTCTACAGCGCTGTAATATCTCGTTAATTTGAATATTCTTGCCATCCGGAATATTCGCAGGAATCGTAAGTCGACAGCGGGGAAGAAGTAACTAATGAAGAAGGGTAGGATGGCCGCGAGGTCGATCAGGGCCATAATCGAAACCACGAAGAATATGCGCGACAGGAGGTTGGTTTGACCTTTAGGGAGGTCCGGCCTTTCGACGCTGGACCAAACTCTGGCGAGATACTCTATGGCAAATACAGAGACCGAGAACGTCTCGAAGCGATCAAAGAGGAGTTGGTGCGCTAGATAGATCGAAGAGACTGACTCGAGAATGATGGCGATGACGTTCGCCAAAATCAGAGAGATGAGGAAGACGTCTGCGACCTTGCTGGCGCTATCGCCTTCATTGAATGGTTGGAGGACTTCGTAGGTGCGTTGACGTAACGACATAGACATCGATCTCCCCAGTCATCGAGATTTTGATCTGGCTCCGAGATTCACAAAAAGGCAAGACCGAAAGGCCCGTTAAAATGGGGGAAGAGGGCGAAATTCGCGAAAAATATAGCACAATCCGGCGCTTCCCTCAGGGGAGCGGAGATCTATTGCCCATAATTTCGATGAGACCACTCTCGGGTGACATCCACCATGGCATCCGTCAACTGGGTGAGTTCTTGCTCAGTGATGATAAATGGGGGTGCGGCGTAAATCACATCTGACATTGGGCGAATGAAGACACCTCGTTCGATGAAGGCCGATTTGAGCCATTCGATTTCTTTCATTTCTTCCACTTGAATGACACCGATAGCCCCGCGACACCGAACGTCCGTCACCCCTGGAATATTTTGCGTGGGTATGAGGCTCTCCTTGAAATGGGTCTCAATTGCGCCAACCTGATCAATCCTAGGCTCTGATTCAAAAAGATCGAGGGAGGCATTAGCTGCGGCACAGCCCAATGGGTTACCCATATAGGTGGGGCCGTGCATCAAGGCGTCCGATTGATTGTCGCTAATGAATGCTCGGCTCACTCGTTCAGAGGATACGGCAGCTGAAAGTGGCATGGTCCCCCCGGTTAGTGCTTTCGACAATGTGATGATGTCCGGGACTACATCTGCCTTGGTCGACGCGAATAGATCGCCGAGACGCCCGAACCCGGTCATGATTTCATCGAAGATCAGCAGGACGTCATGGCGTTCTGCGACCTCGCGGATTGTGCGCAAGGTTTCAATAGAATGGAACTTCAGTCCCCCGGCGCCTTGCACCAGCGGCTCCATAACAATTGCCGCAATTTCATTCTTGTTGTCGGATACGAAGGTCTCGAACCGGGTAGTCGTTTGGTCATCGTTGGGCAAGGGGAGAAGATGTTGCTCCAACAAAGCCCCTTTGAAGACTTGGTGCATGCCTTTGTCGACATCACAAACAGCCATGGCTCCCATGGTGTCGCCGTGGTAGCCGTTTTCGAAACAGAGGAATCTCTTGCGTTTGGGTTGTCCGATGTTGATCCAATACTGGAGGGCCATCTTCATGGCGACCTCAACGCTGACCGACCCTGAATCGGCGAGAAACACGCGTGTTAAATCGCCCGGCAAGAAGTTTGCTAGGCGCTTGGCCAGTCGATAAGCAGGCTCGTTCGCCAATCCGCCCATCATCACATGCGGCATGCGGTCGAGTTGCTTGTGCATCTCAGAGATGATGTGAGGGTGGTTGTACCCGTGGCAGGCGGTCCACCAACTCGAACATCCATCGATCAACTCTCGCCCGTCGTCGAGAACTAGGTGGGATCCATGCGTATTCTTGACCGCGTACGGCATTGGCGCTGTTTTGACTTGTGTGTAGGGCAGCCAGACGTGGTCTATGCCTTCAGAAAGCCAGCGCGGTGGAGGGACGGTGGGCATGCGGTGTTTCCTAGCGATTGAGTTGACGATCGGTGGCAATGGGGCCTAAGAGTATCAGCGCCTGACGGGGCCCGAGACGATAGTATTATCAAAGGAAGTCGATGTCTTCACTGGAAGATTTTGCACGAGGAAAACTCGCGAGTTTGGAGAGTAGATCCTTGCGGCGACATCTCGTGACCACGACGCGTGGGCCGGGGGGCTCAGCGTTGCGTGAGACGGAGCTCAATGGGTCTCGAAATCTCATTTCGTTTTGTTGCAACGACTACCTCAATCTTACCCAGAATGAAGACGTGAAGAGCGCCGCGATCCGCGCGATTGTTGCTTATGGCGTCGGGGCCGGTGCCTCAAGATTGATATCAGGCAATCATCCGCTTTTGGTTGAGCTTGAAGCGCGCTTAGCGCGCCTAAAAGGAACCGAAGCGGCAATTGTTTTCGGATCAGGCTATTTGACCAATACGGGGGTTATTCCGACGTTTGCCGGTTCAGGTGACCTCATTCTCGTTGATGAGTTGGCGCATGCTTGTCTGCATGCTGGGTCGCAGTTGTCGCAAGCTGAGGTTCGTGTATTTCGGCACAATGACGTGTCGCATGTCTCGGCGATTTTAGATGAGCGACGCGATGTATATCGTCATTGTTTGATTGTGACCGACGGCGTCTTCAGCATGGACGGTGATCTTGCGCCCCTGCCGGATCTTGTACGCGTGGCCAAAGAGTTCGATGCCTGGTTAATGACTGATGATGCACATGGGGTCGGTGTCTTAGGCCAGGGGCGGGGGTCGAGCTTTGTTTGGGGAAACCGAGTTGGCGCAGGTGATGTCCCGTTGCAGATGGGAACTTTATCAAAAGCGATTGGATCTTATGGGGGGTATTTGTGTGGGTCGCAGGACGTCGTTGATTTCGTCAAGACGCGCGCGCGCTCCTTTGTCTATTCGACCGGTTTGCCACCTGCCTCAGCAGCGGCGGCCATCGCGGCTCTAGATTTCATTGAGACCAATCCAGAATACTGCAATCTTCCCCTTAAAAAAGCCTGTCTGTTTTCGCGCGAGCTAAATCTTCCCGAACCGCAATCCACAATTGTGCCACTGATACTGGGTGGTAAGGCTGAGACTCTGGCGGTATCCAAAAATTTGGAGGAGGACGGGTTTTTGGTAACGGCCATTCGTCCTCCCACGGTTCCAGCAGGCACGTCGCGTCTTAGGTTCACATTCTCCGCTCAGCACAGGAGTGGCGATATTGAGAGGCTCGTTGCTTCCGTTCGCAAGCACGTTCCGGCTCGGGTGGGTCCATGACGCAGAGGTACTTCGTTACGGCGTCAGGGACCGACATTGGCAAAACCCATGTCACAGCGGTTCTCTGCAGACAGCTGCGAGCACAAGGCAAGAAGGTCCGTTGTCTCAAGCCCATCATGTCCGGCTTTAACTTTAAAGACGTAGGGATGAGCGACGCCGGTGTCCTCCTCACTGCAACCGGCCAGAGTACCTCGATTCAAAATGTGGAGGCCATGTCGCCTTGGCGATTTGAGCCGGCTATTTCGCCGGATATGGCGGCGGCACGGGAAGGGGTTGAAATCAATCTCGATCAGGTCGTGGCATTTTGCCAGTCCGAGCCTGACGAAGATGTCGATGCGCTGTTCATTGAGGGGGCTGGCGGGGTGATGGCGCCGATCAATGAGAGCTCACTCATGGTTGACCTCATATCTGGGTTGGAAATTCCAACCTTGGTCGTTGTGGGATCTTATCTCGGTACTATCAGTCACACGTTGACGGCAATTGAATTGCTCAAGTCCAGAGATATACCCATACAGGGTGTTGTCGTCTGCGAGTCTGAGGAAAGTCCGGTGCCCCTAGAGGAGACGGTTGCGACGATGGGGCGGTTTGCGAGAGGGACCACGTTTGCAGCTCTGCCTCGTTGTGACTTGACGGATTGGCGGTCGGCGCCCGACCTTACTCGACTGTTTCCATAAAGATCGTGCGGCAGCGCGGCTGTAAAGACTGCGGAAGGTCTTTGAAGGCTAAGCGGTGTGAGATGTGATTGCGGTCACATCAAAGACCCCGCCAATTCCCTGTGCTTTGACATAGATGCACACCAGCTATGCACTGGCTGCAATTTACATTCGGCTGGCAATACCTATGTTGCGGTTATGAATTTTTGGCACCCCCTCAAAGGAGACAGTCGCATGTTTTACATCGAAAGAGCCTTGGAAGTGATGGTAGTAAGCGGCGTCCTTGTTGGCCTCGTCATCGCTTCCTCAGGCGTTGGCGCATAAGCGCACATATACCTGAAATACCCCTCGGGACACTGTCCTGAAGGATTGTGAGGCGGCGCTGGGTTCCTTGATGAACCCGGCGCCGCTTTTGATTCTGGAGGGCGCTGGCAAAAAATACCGGACCTTGGAACAAGCCCCGGTATTTCTAGATGAGTCGTGAGCTTACTATTCAGCTGCTTGCAACTCTCCGGCAGCGTAGCGCTCTTTGGCAAGCTCTTCGGCAGCCTGCAGGGTTGTTGTGCCTTGCGCATCGGCCTTCTGGAAGATCTGCATCAGCGTTCCATAGATGGCCAAGGTGCGTGTTTTGACCTCTTCCATCGAGTAAGGCTCGACCTCAGAGTCGACCATGATCAGGCCACCGGCGTTGATGACGTAATCTGGCGCGTAGAGAATGCCTTGGTCCCGAACTGCTTTGGCCAGGCTGTCTTCTCGCAATTGGTTGTTGGCGCCGCCTGCGACGATCGACGTTTTCAAACGAGGGAGAGTGTCCTGGTTAATGGCGCCGCCCAGTGCGCAAGGGGAGAAGACGTCAACTTCTTCATCCCAAATGCTGTCGATGTTTGAAGCGGTGGCTCCCAACTCGCCGACGGCCTTGTCCACAGCTTGATTGTTCACATCCGCCACGATCAGGCTGGCACCTTCGTTTGACAGGTGCTCGGCCAAGCCGTATCCAACTTTCCCGATCCCCAGAATAGCAACCTTGAGGCCGGATAAGTCTTCTCTTCCAAGCTTGTATTTCACTGAGGCCTGAATGCCTTTGAATACACCCAGTGACGTCATGGGTGATGGGTCTGCAGAACCAGCACCAACCGCAAACTTTGTGACCCCTTGCATTACCGCGATGTCGCTTCCACTGATGCCGACATCGACACTCGTGATGTATCGGCCGCCAAGACCGTCGACAAACCGGCCAAGGGATCTCATCAGCTCAGGCGTGTTGTTTGCAGGGTCGCCAATGATGACACATTTGCCACCACCAAGCGTTAGACCGCTGACTGCTGACTTGTATGTCATGCCTTTCGAGAGACGAAGAACGTCGTCGAGGGCTGCATCCTCATCTTTGTAATCGACCATGCGACATCCGCCGAGTGCTCGGCCTTTGGGGCCAGCACGGTGGATTGCAATAATTGCCTTGAGACCCGTATGAGGATCGCGACAGAAGACGACCTGTTCGTGATCGTCATATGACAAGGCACTATAGATCATGGGTGTCATCCTTTTGCTGTGCGGTTATTCGGCCGCCAACTTCACCGTTTCGTTGTGTTGATAGCGGTCGAGTAGAGCGTCCCACTCTGTTTTGACCACCTTGAGATTGTCTTCTTTAATGTGGCCGAACCCTCTAATCTTCCCAGGAAGGTTTGCGACTTCGACCGCGAGGGTGTGATTGTCTTTTGAAAGCGTCTCCAAGAGTGTTTCAACCGTTTCTTCGTACTCAGAAATCAGTTTTCTTTCCAATTTTCGCTCTGCGGTTTTCCCGAAAGGATCGAGAGCGGTTCCTCGCAAGAACTTTCCTTTGGCCAAGACTTTCAGGATCGGCATCATGGTCGATCCGCTGAATTGACGTTTTCTGAGATGACCGGTCACGGGGTCTTTCTTGGCCATAATGGGCGGCGCCATTTGGAAGTCGATGGTGTATTTTCCTGCAAATTCACTGCTGATGTTTTTGAGGAAAGTGCCATTAGTGTAAAGCCTGGCAACCTCGTACTCATCCTTGTAAGCGAGCAATTTGAAGTAGAACTTGGCAACGGCCGTGCTCAGAGCTTCGGAACCTGGCACTCTTTCTTGTTCCAGCTTGCGCACGCGATCAATGGCATTGCTGTAGCGCTTTGCGTAGGCAGCGTTTTGATAACCGGTCAGGTGTTCGACGCGTCGCTCCACCATTTCATCAAGCGTTTTCGCCAAAGGAATGGTTGGTGCTTTTTCTGCGTAAGCACGCTCAATAACCGCGTCTGGGTCGTGCGCCAGCAAGCGGCCCCAATTGAAGCTGCGGAGATTTTGTTGGATGGCAACGCCGTTCAACTGGATGGCTTGCTCAATTGCCTGACCGCTCAAAGGGATCAGCCCTTTTTGATAGGCAAATCCAAGCAACATGAGATTAGTGGCGATGGCATCGCCGAATAGATTGAGCGCGAGAGCGGAAAACTCACTCAGGGTCGTGCGATCTTCACCGACGGTCCGCTGTATCGCTTTGATCGTCGCGTCGGCTGGCAAAACTAAATTGGTATCGAGGGTGAAGCTTGCGGTTGGCGTTTCGTGGGTATTGATGATGGCAGTTGTCCGGCCTTTATCGCAGCGTGTCAGTGTGTCCAAACTCCCAGCGACGACCATGTCACAACCGAGCAAGAGGTCGGCGGAAAGCTCGCCAATTCGGACGGCATCCAGGTCCGCGGGTGTGTCGGCCAGTCGGATGTGTGAAATCACGGCGCCATTCTTTTGGGCCAATCCGGTAAAGTCTAGGCCGGTCGCGCCTTTGCCTTCCAAATGCGCTGCCATGCTGAGCAGAGCCCCAATGGTCACCACGCCCGTGCCGCCGATCCCTGCAACCAAAATGTTGTAGTGAACCTCGGGCCCTTCTTTGAGCGAAGGCTCAGGGAGTTTTTCAAGCAACTCACGTTCTTCATTGTCAAACCGTCGGGGGTCTGGCCTGCGTACAACACCGCCATTAACGGTGACGAAGCTCGGACAGAATCCTTTGACGCAGGAAATGTCTTTGTTACAGGTCGATTGATTGATCTTCCGCTTTGTGCCGAGTTCGGTTTTCAGCGGTTCGATCGAAACACAGTTCGACTGATCGGAGCAATCGCCACATCCTTCGCAAACGAGATCGTTTACGAATACGCGGAGGGGCGGATCTTCCATTTGACCGCGTTTGCGGCGCCGCCGCTTTTCAGCAGCACATGTTTGATCGTAAACAATGACGGAGACGCCGGTGATTTTGCGGAAGTCCCTTTGTACAGAATCGAAATCGTCGCGATGGTGGAAGCTCAATCCTGGCCAAGAAGAGGACTGCATCTTGTAGTGTTGCAGCCCTTCGCCTGGATCGTTTTCGCTGACCACGGCGATGCGTTCGACGCCTTCTGCCCGTACTTGATTGATGATCCCGCCCACGGTCATCTGGCTGGCTATGGGCTGACCGCCGGTCATGGCGACTGCATCGTTGTAGAGGATCTTGTAGGTGATATTGGCGTCCGATTGTAGAGCCGCTCGGATGGCCAGGATGCCGGAGTGTTCGTAGGTGCCGTCACCCAAATTCTGGAAGACGTGGTCGACTTCGGTGAAAGGGGAAAGACCTGTCCAATTGACCCCTTCGGCGCCCATATGCGTAAACAGGCTTGTTTCACGGTTCATCATGAGCGCCATGATGTGACAACCAATGCCGCCCATGGCGTGACTGCCATCAGGCACTTTGGTGGATGTATTGTGCGGGCATCCGGAACAATAGTAAGGGCTACGCGCAATCGGTGCGGCAAGAATTTTGGCCTCGGGCGGCGGCTGAAGGATCCGGACAAACTTGTCATCCATGGTGTCGCCAATGGGACCTTTGCGAATGCGCTCCATGATGACTGACGCGACATCGCGCGGATTGAATTCGCCAAGGGTGCTGAGTTTTGCTGCGCCGGTTTCGTCGGTCTTGCCGATGATGAGAGGACGGCGGCCGTGCGGCTCATGGTACAACAGGTCTTTTACCTGGCGTTCGATGATCGATCGTTTTTCCTCAACGACGATGACCTCTTCAAGATCACGCACAAACTCGCGGATGCCACTCGGCTCCAGCGGCCAACTCATGCCTACCTTGTAGATGGTGAGGCCAATCTTTTCTGCATCGGTTGCGGTGATGCGCAGTTCCTTCAAGGCATGAAGGACGTCTTGATAGGCTTTACCGGTGGTGATGATACCGATGCGGGGGCGTTCCACGCTTAGGACCACACGATTTATGTCGTTCGCCGCAGCGAATGCGCGTGCTGCATCTAGTCGGTAATGCTGTTGAAGCACTTCAAGTTCACGACGCTCTTCCGGCCAACGAAGAGTTGGGTCGAAGTTAAGTCCACGTGGGGAGTGATCCACATTTTCTGGAATGATGAAGCGAGGTCCGATTGGATTGATATCAACTGACGCAGAGCTCTCGATCACTTCGGTCACGGTTTTGAAACCAACCCAGCAACCAGCAAAGCGGGAAAGTGCAAATCCCGCCAATCCAAGCTCAAGGACTTCCGCGACGTTTGACGGTTGAAACACCGGCATCGCATGACCCATGAAAACGTGATCCGACTGGTGTGCGATTGTTGAGGATTGAACGCCGTGGTCATCTCCAGCGACAGCCAACACACCGCCATACTTAGAGGTGCCAAAGGCATTGGCATGACGGAAGGCATCACCGGACCGGTCGACCCCAGGTCCCTTGCCGTACCACATGCCGAAAACGCCATCGAATTTCTTGCCCTTGAACAAGTCGACCTGTTGCGTGCCCCAAACGGCGGTTGCCGCGAGGTCTTCGTTCAAGCCTGCCCGAAAGAGAATGTCATGCTGGTCGAGATATTTCTTCGACCGGACGAGTTCTTGATCGTAGCCACCAAGTGGGGATCCTCGATATCCAGAGATGAACCCTGCCGTATTGAGCCCAGCAGCGCGGTCTAGCAGCGATTGCATAATGGGAAGACGCGTCAGCGCTTGGATGCCGGTCAGAAAGACCCGGCCATGCTCGCGCAGGTATCGGTCGTGAAGTTCGTATTCGGTGTCGAATGATGAAGCGGGGCGCATCAACTATCCTCTTGCAAAATCGGCGGATCTGACTTTGTGGAATGGCGCGGATTATACCGGAAAGGTTTGGAAGGAACCTTTCGATTTGTTCCAATCGCTTGTAATCATCGATAAGATTTTTGGGGGTATCTGATACAGATCAATGAGCTGTCCTGCTGTTCGGCGTAACCTGACGCTGGGGATATCGCTTGGTGGAGATTGAGTCGCAAGAAACTCCGATCAATGAAGCACAGTTAGTGTAATGACGGTGTTGTGAGATTGTTGTCCCTTTTGTAACTACACTCAGCCATAATTGTTGTGTAGAAAAGGTCCGTTATGGGCGTAGTTACTTGATTTGATGCAACAAAGCTCTTAATCGCCGACTGCGAGGTGTCGCGGTGCGGTGAAATGCCAGAAGGTAGCAAAGCACTTGCGACACGCGCAAAGATTACTTTATGGGATGGGTATCGCCCTCTTGGCTGTGACCATGAGTGGATGTGGGGTCACGAAGCTATGGGGCGGATCTGACCCAGGTACAAATGCTCAGAAAAAGATGACCCTTCGCGAGCAAGCTGTTTTGGTTAGTGAGCCCCTGTGGGATGACCCAGAAGGCGGCTCGTTTTTTGGACGCATTGCGGGTGTTCTCATCAGCGGAAAAGAGTCGGCTGATACGGCAACAGCGGCTTTCAATTTGACCGGCAGTGAAGATGAGACCGTAAAGTTGGCTGCTTATTATTTGGAGTTGAAGGGCGGCGGCGAGGGGGCTCGTGATTTGGCCAAAATTGCGGACCGTGTGATGGAAGATCTGACTACAAAGGATGGGCAGGCGACTGGGTTGGTAGAGGTAGCGCATGATTCGCTCAAGGACTTTGATGAGGGGTTGGAGGGCGCGCGTAGCGCCGCCAATCTCGACATGGAGAATGCGGTTCGAAAACGAGTGGACGGGGATCGAAGAGCTCTTACCAAAGCTGTGTCAGGTTTGAAGAGTCAACTTGATGTTTTTGTAGCGGCGCGAACTCTTCTTGCGGAAGGGGATACAAGTTTGGAATTGCTTCGCTACGATGCCATGTATTCCAAACTGGATAGCAATGCGGTCTTGCTCGAAGATGCTCTGTCGGAAATTCAAAGAAAACTCAAAGCGCCAACGACGATTAGTCCGTGAGGGGATAGTCGCCCGTCAAAGCCCCTTCGCGGCGATAGGCTCGAAAGACCTCGAGGATGGAAGCGGGTCGATATCCTCGCTTTTTGTTTTCCGCGCCAATTTCGAAAACCAATCGAAATTGCTCTCTGAGCGAACGATAGGCCTCAGAAAGAGAAGTCCGCGAATCCCAGATGTGGGTTGCCTCGCCGCCAGCGCCGTTGACTTCAACGATTTGAAATTCACCACCGCGCTGAAGTTCTTTTAAGCTTGGGAAACGGACATCAAAGCGGCCAAAGCAAAACCCTGGCATTCCATCTGCGATGTGGTCGAAAGTCTCTCTCATTTCTTCAGTTATGTACTTGTTTCCATTTCGGAAAATGGCGCCTCGACAATGGCTGCCTGCGAATGCGAGGCGGTAGGGCGTGCCTTTGGGAAGCACGCGATTGAGATGACGTTTGTGGCGGCGTAGATAGAGGTGAGGCACTTGGCTTGCGCGTGGGTCGTCCATGACGAGGTCTTCAATGGTCGATTTTCCGTCACCCACAACATAGGGAAAGTATTTCAATGTCAGGGAGAAGATGCGGCCCTTCTTTTCGCCGGGACGTCTGATGTAGAACACGCCGGCCTCTGGTTCATGAGGAACCAAGGCTTGGAGGATGATGGTTTCACCCGGTGGAAAGCCTTTGAAGTATGTGATCAAGTCGTCTTTGCCACGGATGAATTTTACGCCCGCGCCACGACATCCCATGTCCGGCTTTGCGACGATTGGAAATTTGAGGTTTTCATTCTCCAACTTTGCCAACGCGACTGAGACATCTCTTTGCAGATTTTTCACGTTGGTCGATTTCGTCATTGTTGTGAAATTTGCGATGCGCTTTTTTGCTTGTCCTTTTGCACTGCCAAGGATCTCTGATTTGGATTCACCGACCAAGCCACCGAGTGGAAAATTCGGATTTGCGACGGTTGGCAGTGTCAATCCGCCATGTCGAAGACCGAGATAAGCAATATGAAGGGCGACGGGTATATAGAAAAGACGGGTCGGCCAAAACTCAAAGGCCGAAAGTGCAGGTCCTGAATTCTCAAGCGGTGGCATGCCAGCGTTGATCGATTGCGATGTCGCTGAAACATGCATTGCATTGGATGAAGGACCGCGCGGCACACTGTTTGTCGCCATCGACATGTCGATATGGACCCCCTTCTTGCCTCGTATCCTAGTCGGCGTCATCTCCGGCTTGGTCGTCTTTGTAGCCAATCACTTGGTTGATCCGCTTTTGCCAGAGTTGCGGCAAAATGAATGCCACCAGAAGCAGTATAACCCCTAGAAGCCAAATCCACTCACCTACTTTTTCAACCACACGGCTACCGAAGAACCAAATGAGGCCAAAAAATACCGTTGCCCACACGCCAGCCGCAATGACGGCAATAAGGGTGAACTTTGAGAAACTGACCTTTAGAAAGCCGCTGGCGGTGTAGGTTGGAAACCTCATGCCCGGTAGGCACCGCGCACCAATGAGAGCGGCCACAAGGCGTTGATTGAGGTAAATTTGTCCTTTTTTCAAACGCCGTTCTCCTATCCATAATCTTGCTCTTGGATGAGATGCAGCCCATCTGCCCAACCCATAAAGCCCCAAATCTCCGGCGACGATGCCGACGTAGAGGGCCGACAATGCGAAAAATGGATCGACAATCCCGTTGACCGCCAAGAGGCCTGCGGCGATTGTGGCACCGTCTTCGAGGATAAAGGTGGCGAGAACAATCCCCGCTGCAATGAGCAAGGGGTATTCTGCGAAGTTTCTAAGCCATTCAAATAGGCCATTTTCGGCAAGGGCAAGAACCAGCACAGGGCGTCTCTTTGTCAAACAGTTGCTGAGGTGCGCGACCTCTCCTTTACATTGTTAGAGGGTTTGACGAAGGGGTTCAATCATCCTGTGATCTCGCAATTTCCATTACGTTTGATACCCGAGGGCCGTGTCATCCCTGCCACGAAATCGCGTCTTGCTTCCTGCTCTTCGTCCGTGTCCAGGGATGATGTGTCAAATCTCAAATTGTGCTAACTCTAGATCATTCAACCACACACATTGGAACAGAACATGGCTCTCGATCTCCCCATCGATATTGAAGAAGTAAAGGGGTTCATGGCACCCGAGGAGGGCGCGGCGCTCCATGCCGCTGCTCTGGAGTGCAGCTCATTTGGTCCGTGTCTTGAGATCGGATCCTATTGCGGCAAATCGTCGGTCTACATTGGCACCGCGGTGAAAGCGCAGGACGGAATTCTCTTTACAGTTGATCACCACCGAGGCTCTGAGGAGAATCAACCGGGTTGGGAACATCACGATCCCGCAACGTGGGACGATGAAGTTGGATCAATGGATACGTTGCCATTTCTGCGACGCACGTTGCGAAACGCGAACCTCGAAGATCACGTCATTCCGATTGTGGGTGGTTCCATGGCGGTTGTGAAACATTGGCAGACCCCATTGGGGATGCTCTTCATTGATGGCGGACATGCGCGCGAGCACGCGGTAAATGACTACCTCTATTGGACACGCCATGTTGTTCCCGGCGGAATTCTCGCCATTCATGATGTATTTCCAAACCCACAGGATGGCGGTCGACCGCCCTTCGAGATATTTGAAATGGCGTTGGCGTCGCATCTCTTTAAGGAAGAGAGCCGCGTTCAAAGTTTACGGATTCTTCGTCGCCTTTAATGCGACGGTCTCAGCCCCTGTTGGTTCCTCAGGCAGTATGTCGACAAAGACGCGGCTCGCGGGCGTCGCGTTGCTGACGGCGTCCGCCGCAAGAATAACTGCTGCGGCAGTCCAAGCCGGTTGCTCCACAGGCCAGGGTACATCTTGTTCGTATTGATACCCCATCCAGTAAGCGCCACTTTCAGAACGCCATTGGTGCTGCCAAGAAAAGAGTTCATTGGCTTTACTGGTTTGACCAATGGCAAGAAGAGCCATTGCCAATTCGCAGCTCTCTGCGACTGTTACCCATGGCTGATCTACAACACAGCGGCATCCTTTTTCCTGGGCAACGAATATGTCCCACTTTTCGGCAATGCGCGCTTTTGCAGCCTGGCCAGTAAAGGCGCCAGCTAGAACGGGATAGTACCAGTCCATGGAAAAGTCGCTTTTTGGCGCCCAAGTTCGATCAAAGCGTTCTGGCTTTGACCGCAAGGCATGGCCCAGATTTGAGCGGGCTTGGGACCACTCGCGAACACGGGCATAAGCACCTTTCGCCATTGCGAGGCGAATGGCGCATTCAAGGCTCTTGTAGATGGAGGCGCAACCGGTAATGAGGGCGTCGTTTTCTGGCGTCAAAGGGTCGTTTGCTGCCCACCGAATTTCGCCGTGAGCCGATTGCAGAGACAGAACGAACTCCATCGCTTTTTCGACAACCGGCCAATACTTATTCAAGAATTCTGGGTCGCCGAAAAGCAAGTGGTGATGCCAAACGCCGGTCGCAATGTAGGCACAGAAGTTTGTATCCCGGATCTTCTTTTCGTTTCCGTCACCGGTGTAGTGACTTTCGTCCATTGGCACAGCGGAGCCATACTGCCCCCACCATGATCCATCTTGAAGTTGTGTGTCTGCCAGGTACTGATAGGCACGTTCTGCATGTTCTCGTTCGCCCGCGACCGCGAGGCCCATGGCTGCTTCCGTATGGTTCCATGGATCAACGACGCCGCCATCGAACCACGGTATGGAGCCGTCGCTGCGCTGTAGTTCCAAGATGCGCTCGACCGCGCCTTGAAAGAACCCTTCAGGGAAGGGACCGCTTGTGAAATAGAGTTTGGTCATGCGTTTCGTTCCTTCGCGAAGTAAAGGACGACGCTTTTGCCCATGAGTGGATCTGCGACCTTCTCCAATGCACGGGTTAGCCAAGGCCTCGACATGAGATCCCAGACCAAGAACCGATGGTACAATTTGATGAGCCAAAAAGTGTCACGCTTCTCCCAAAGCAGGCATTTGAGCCACCAATAGGGGGAGTGCAATCCATGCGCCCAATGGCGACGGAAGAAATGCAGACCTTCCTTTTCTATGTCTTTTCGGAGCGCAGCGGCTTCGAATATTCGAACATGTCCGCCCGGCGTATTGTGATAGCCCTCTGAGAGTGACCAACAAATTCTCTCAGGCCATTTGCGAGGAACGCTGACGGCCAAATTGCCACCAGGTTTCAGGATCCGTGTGATCTCTTTGATCGCCTGCTGGTAGTCAGGGATATGTTCGAGAACTTCTGAGCAAACGACCGTGTCAAACGTGCCGTCCGCAAATGGTAATTTCAACGCGTTGCCAACGGCGAGGTCAAACCGTTTTTCCTCGCCCTCACTATCGGGGTATGTTTCGAAACCGTTGCGTGTCTTCACCACATCCTCGAAGCCAAGATCAACGCCAATGGCATGCACTTTCGCATGATAGTACATGGCATGCAGATGTCTGCCTTCGCCGCAACCAAGATCGAGAACGCGTTGACCGTCTTTTAGTTCAAGACTATCAAGATCCATTGTTAGCATTGGCAATGGCCCGTCGATAAATGTCTGTTACTTGATTGGCTGTTCTTGCCCAATTGAATTCTGTCACAATGCGGTTTCGCGCTTTGGCGCCCAGTTCATCTCTCTTTTCTGGAGAGGCGAGAAGGTCGTCGATGGCGTTGGCAAGAGCAACAGGGTCTTTCGGTGGTACCAATACGCCAGCATCTCCCACAACTTCCGGCAGGGACCCTCCCGTGGTAGAAACAACAGGCGCTCCGCATGACATGGCCTCGCCAACCGGGAACCCAAATCCTTCGTAGACGGAGGGTGTCACAGCCATCGTGCATTTTGCGTAAAGCTCGACGATTTCTTGATCGGTCAGTCCTGACACAAACTCAACCTTGTCCAGGATTCCGAGAGATTTGAGACGTTTCTTGGTGAGCCCTTCTCGAAGTGTCCCAATGACAGTGAGTCTTAGGTAGGGGTGTTTTTTGAGAAGCTGAGCGTAGGCTTCGATTAAGTAGATCAACCCTTTGAGCGGGACGTCGGCGCTTGCGACGGCGATGAGCCTGTTTGTTTCGCGTTCGATTTCCGGGAGAGGTCGCCACTGATCATAGTCAATACCATGATAACACACTTCCATGCGGTCGATGGGCACTCCGAAATCGACAGAAACGTCGCGGCGGGTGCTTTCAGAAACAACGATAATAGGATCCAGCAGTTTCGCGACTTTCTTCTGCATGCGCAGGAAGGAATACCAACGCCGCGTTAGCAAATTCAATTTCCAAGAATCTGCGGCCGCGATTGCGATACGTCGATCCATTGTAATGGGATGGTGAATGGTGCCAGCGACCGGCAGGCCTAAGTCTTTGACTTTCACTAAGCCCCAACACAGGGTTTGGTTGTCGTGAACCACATCGTACTGGTCGATCTTGTCTTTCATGTATCGATAGAGGCGTTCCCCGAACGTGTAGGGTTCTGGAAATTCACCGGAGACATGAGCGACATATTCGTAATAGTCGACCCAGGTCTTCATGTCTTCGCGCGGCGGATTTGGGAAGCCAAATCGGTTCTTTTCGCGTGCATAAAGATCAAGAGACGGCAATTTGATCAGCTTCACCCGAGGATCGAGAACCGGGTAGGGCGGGCCTGAAATCACATCGACGCTGTGGCCCATTTCCACGAGAGCCTTGGAGATATGGCGCATATAGACGCCTTGCCCGCCTGTGAAAGGGTGGGAGCGGTAGGAGGGAAGAAGGATCTTCAATGGACCATCTGGAACCTGCTTGGATTTACTGGTGGCGCCAGGACGTTGTTGATCTTCTGCCTTGAAATAGGCAGTTGGCAGCGCTTCCATTCCCATTTACCTTTATATCTCAATAGCTTAATAGTCTGGTGGGGCGCAAATGGCCTTGCTTAAACCGCTGCTATTTTTTGGTTTTCGTCGTGTTTCCCGTTGCTCGCTCGGGGGAGCACCGTTTTGCATTGTTGCGTCGTCACAAATACCGTTTTCTGGCCCTTCACGCAACCGGCGGGCGTGTTTGCTGGTCACATTGAAGCCCTTGGGTGGAATGTGGAGTTTGGGCAAGAAAGCCTCAGAATCGTCGCTTAAGCCAGTCGATAATGACCGCGTTCAGCTCGTCCTGGCGCTCCTGTTGGGTCCAATGCCCACAATCCTTGATCAAGTGTTTTTCGAGATCGTGGCAGTGAGCCTCCATACCATCGGCGGCGGAGGGGGGGAGAACCAGGTCATTTTCTGCCATGATCATCAGAGCGGGCATTGTGACTTCTTGTGACTGTCCCTCAGAGATCTGCCAATTTCTGGAGAAGTTGCGGTACCAATTGACGCCTCCGGAAAATCCACTTCGCGTGAAAGCGTCGACATAGTACTCGCGCTCTTCAGGTTTGAGCAGTTCAGTTCCACTCCATTCGCTCTCTGGTGATTCCAACAAAGCAAAAAGGTCGAATGTTGGCCGTTCACCCTTCAACTCTTGTGCTGCTTCCTTTGCGGTCATGCCGCCTTTGCGCATGATGAAACGGAAGAACCGATCGACATCTACCCCCAATTTTTTCTCAGGCACTTCCGGGGTTTGAAATTGGACGATGTACATTTCTTCGCCAAATACTTGTTTCATCAGATCGATCGGGTCGATGGGGGGGCGCGGCATGAACGGCGTGTTCACACCTACAACGCCTGCAACGCGATCTGGATATCGCAGGGGCATCTGCCAGGTGATGAAGCCACCCCAATCATGCCCAACAAAGACGGCCTTCTCGTAACCAAATGCATCTAAGAGACCGATGAGATCTCCTGTTAGGTTTGGCATATCGTAGTCTTCGAGAGCGGCAGGGTGATCGGTTTTTCCGTATCCCCGTTGATCAGGTGCGATGGCATGAAAACCGGCTTGTGCTAGTGCTGGCATTTGGTGGCGCCAGGAGTAGGCAAGTTCCGGCCAGCCGTGACAGAAGACGACGGGAAACCCCTGGCCTTCTTCGTAGACGGCCATGTTGATCCCGTTTGTTTCAATCATCATTGGAGTTTGAAAATCAGTCACGAGCGTCCTCCCTTGTGGGATCGTAATTATTGGTATCTGGAACTGCGGGGATCGGTAGATCTTACATTACCGCCGCCAGATGGCGAAACCGAGGGTGAGCCAACCCACCAAAAAGGCCACGCCACCAAACGGCGTGATTATTCCCAAACTGCGCTCCTGGGTCAGCACCAACAAGTAAAGGGATCCGCTGAATAGGACAATTCCGACAAGAAATGCCCAGGCAGACACTTTTGCCAACCGATCTGAGATGCGAAAGCTCAAAACGGTCAGCAGTAATGCGATAGAATGAGCGAGATGATAGTGGGTCGCGACTTCAAAAGCAGAGAAGTAGGCGGGGTCGATCTTTTGTCTTAGGACGTGCGCACCAAAGGCTCCCAAGGCAACAGCGAGAAACCCGGAAATTGCAGCGGTCACACCAAATATCTTTTCGAGGCGATTCATGGACAAGGCTTTTCTGTGAGAAACATCGTCAAAATGAAGAGCTAGAATTGTACATCGGTCAAGAGAGACCCCCAAACGGAATTTGGACTTTACGCAACCAGACTGACGGGGCAACCTATGGCCTGAACCAACAAGGCTCGAAAAGAGCGTGGAGGAAATGGGGTGCTTTATGCTGAGTAAGGCAGACGACTATCCAATTCATCAAACGCCAGAACCTATTGCCTATTCAGGCACGGATCGTAATTTCTATGATCGCTACTTCTTCTGTGGCCAGAAAGGGGATGGTTCGATTTACTTTGCGCTCGCCTTTGGTGTTTATCCGCATCTGAACATTATGGATGCGGCTTTTTCCGTCATTGTCGACGGCGTTCAACATCACCTCCACGCATCCAAAATCATGCACATGGAGCGATTGGATCTTCAGGTAGGGCCTATTGGAATTGATGTGCTGGTGCCATTGGAGAAACTGAGAATTCGGGTCGACGACGAAGAACATGGCATCAAGGCTGATCTGTCTTTCACCCGGCGTGTTGTTGTTCTTGAAGAACCGAGATTTCAATTCCGCAATGGACCACGCACTTTGTTCGACTACACAAGGCTGACGCAGAATGGTTCTTGGGAAGGGACGATTGAGATCCAAGACAAGCAAATCAATGTCGCTTCAGACGATTTCAAAGGGACTCGGGACCGGTCTTGGGGTGTTCGACCCATCGGCGAAGCCGATCCACAGGCGCTGGCGCCTGCTCAAGGCCCGCAATTTTACTGGATTTGGGCGCCGATCAATTTCGACGACTGTGCAACGTATTACCACAACAATTCGAAAGCGGACGGAAGCCCGTGGAATGAAGCGGCCGCCCTCGTTCCGTTGATAGGTGATGGCGAGACACCTGAACCTGCGAAGATGGCGTCCTGTCATTCGGAGATTTCGTTCAAGTCTGGAACGAGACATGCCGAATCCGCAACGATATCGATGGCTACAGCTGCAGGTAAGGCTTATCGGATCGACCTAAAGGTAGAACAGAACTTCTACATGGCAGGCATTGGGTACACCCATCCGGAATGGCGACACGGTGTCTGCAAGGGCGAACTCGCTGTAGTATATGAGACCTATGATCTTGCGACGTTGGATGAGAATGAGTTCCCATTCATTCATGTTCAAGCGTTAAGTGCCGCTACTATGACCATGCCGGATGGCTCATTGAAAGAGGGCCGTGGCATTCTTGAACAACTCATCATTGGTCCACACGCGCCGTCGGGCTTTCAAGACTTCATGGACTTTGCCTCATGAGTGTTTCAATTGATCTCGATGCTTTTGCGCTTCAAATCGCGGATTACTTTCGCCACAAAATGCCGGATGTTGAGGTCCGGAGTGTGGACTCAATTGTTCGCATACATGGAGGGGCCTCTCGAGAAACCTATCGGTTGAAGCTACACTCCTTGGAAGACGGAGAGGAGCGGACACGTGGGTTGATATTGAGGCGCGATCCCGAGGGTAGTTTGATTGACACCGAACGCGCGCTTGAATTTTCTGCTTTCAGAGCTTTCCATGGGAGTTTGATCCCGGTTCCAGAAGCGATTTTTCTCGAAGAAGATACCAAATGGCTGGGCCGACCCTTCTTTGTGATGGAAGAGATTGAGGGATGTGAAGCGGCGAGCCCTTTTGGTGAAAGCCCATATCCTAATCGGGACGCAATGGGCGCTCAGTTTTGGCAGGCGCTTGGCGCCATTGCCGCCCATGACGTTGAAGGATCTGGAATCGAAGATCTGATTGATGTGCCATCGCTTGATGGCTGTTGGTCTCGCGAACTTGATTATTGGGAGAAGGTTGTTGATGACGATGAGTTGGAACCGCAACCGGTCCTCCGTGCGGCAATCCGACACTTGCGTCGCAATCCACCGGCGCCTGCGCAAAGTCTGTCCATCGTTCATGGCGACTATCGAACCGGTAACTTCTTATATGACGCCAAAGGAGACATTCAGGCCATTCTCGATTGGGAAATGGTCCATATCGGGGACCCGTACGAAGATCTGGCTTGGGCTTTGAACCCGCTGTGGGCGCATGGCGATCCCGAAAAACCTGCGGGCCTTATTGCGAAAGACCAGGCAATCGCTCACTGGTGTGAAGCGAGCGGATGCGAGTTTGACCCGGACGTCTTTGCCTGGTGGCTGGTCTTTTCCTGTGTCAAAGGACTCGGAATATGGATTTCTTCGTCAAAGGAATACAGTGACGGCGTCAATAAGGACCCCGTTCTGGCACTCGCTGGGTGGATCTGTACCTCCGCCCACAATCAAATTTTGATCGACCTGTTACGACCTGAACAGAAGGGGCAGCGCAATGAAGCCTGAGGCTGGTGATGCACTCTTGAATGGCGCGATGACTCTAATGGGAGATATTGCGCCTCTGCTCGAAGGTGGCTACGGCGGCGGAACGACCAACACTCTTGGGGCAATGATGATGATGGCGGCGCAGGAATTTGAGCGTGGCGCCCATTCACGGGTCGAAGCCATTCGCGACTTAAAGGACTTGTTTGCGCGTGCCGCATCCGTCGTCGACAACAAAGCATTGGCGGGTAAACTGACTGACGCGAGCAAAGACGAAGACAGTGACCTCCTAATAACGAGCCTCAATCAATCGCTTGCGACATTGCGATCTCTTTTGATTGAGCTTCATATCCATATTGAGGGATCAACCCGAGTAGACGCGAAAGAGATTGAAGACCGGATTTGGCAACATTTAGCGTTGGATGCTGAACGGTTTGGGTTTGTCCTTGAACAAAAAGAAGAAAGGGAGTTGAGGGATGAAGGCGTTTGAACTGCAAGGGTTTTCTGGGTTGGATGATGTGAAGTTCGTTGAGCGGGACAAGCCTGAGGCTGGCCCCGGACAGATCGTTATACGAATGAAGGCTGCGTCTCTTAATTACAGGGATCTTATTACGGTTGGGGGTGGCTACGGCTCCACCGTTCGAACGCCACTGGTTCCCTTGTCGGATGGGTGTGGTGAGGTTGTTGAAGTTGGCGAGGGCGTCTTGCGTGTGGCCGTTGGCGACCGGGTGGCTCCGTTGTTTTTTCAATCTTGGCTTAGCGGCGGCCCAGCGATTGAAGGCCTCATGTCCTCCTTGGGTGGTGGTCTTGACGGTGTGGCACAGGAATACATGTTGCTCGACCAAAATGGCGTTACGAAAGTGCCGGACTATTTGAGTGATGAGCAGGTAGCTTGTCTTCCATGCGCTGCATTGACCGCGTGGCGCGGCTTGGTCGTTGAAGGCGGCATCAAACCAGGTGACCGCGTGTTGCTTCTTGGTACCGGAGGTGTTTCGATCTTTGGATTACAGATCGCGAAAGCGGCCGGAGCTGAAGTGATTATCACTTCTTCTTCAGATGAAAAACTGGCGCGAGCCAAAAAACTCGGTGCCGATCACACCATTAACTACAAAGACACACCGAAGTGGTCATCTGCGGTGCGAGACGTCACAGGTTTTGAGGGTGTTGACCATGTGCTCGAAGTTGGTGGACCCGGAACTTTGAAAGAGTCCATGAAGTCTGTGAAAGTCGGTGGGCATATTTCGATCATTGGCGTGGTCGCGATGAGTGACGAGTCGCTCAGAATTGGTGCGGCGGTCGCTGGCAATATGCGGTTGATTGGAATTTCGGTTGGAAGTCGCAAACAATTTGAAGATATGAATGCGTCGTTTGACCTTCACCGCACTGAACCGGTTGTTGACAAGGTCTTTGCCTTCGGAGATCTCGTCCCGGCTATGAAGCATATGCAGAGCGGTGGGCATTTTGGCAAGATTGTTGTGAAATTCTAACGACTGCAAGGCTGGTCAATCAAAACCCGGAACGAGGTAGACACTGCCGATGGAAGACTTAAGACGCGCCTTGAGAATTTCCTGGTAGGGGTCGGACTGATACCACCGATGAAATTCGTCTTTTGAGGAAAATTCGAGGACGACCATTCTTGTCCTGTCGAATTCACCTTCGATCACATCAGGCGGGTGTCCAAGGCCTAAGAGTTTGGCCTCGAATCCAGAAAGGATCTCGAGGAACTTTTCTTCGTAGGTGCGATATCCTTCCGGATCGGTAATGTCGATGATTGCGACTGCGTATACCTTTGACATCGCGTCTGTCTCCTGTTGGTTCCGTCAGCCAACAATAGTGCTTATTCTGGATCTGTGCTCGGAGCTTGACCCTTAGCAAAGTTCTGTTGGAAGTCCTCTGATGAGTTCGTTCGCGGTAGGGGCTCGCTGGGGACAGGTACACCCAGAAATTTACACAGCGGGTCCCAGCCTTCAGAGACTTCATAGACCAGGAGACGCTTTGGATCGCAAGTCGCTTTGACGTCTTCGTTGTGTTTGTTGAAGATGCTAATCATGTGTTCTTCGTCTTCGAGTTTGTCATCGAAAGTGCGCATGACAACCATTTCCTGGACCATCTCCATGTGACCTTTCATGAGTTCATTGTCTTGAGGGACCGGCGCGCGCATGACGTTGTAGATGGTGTTGCGAAAACTTTGATACCACTTCTTTGGATCTCGGTGTGTGAGGATGACTTTGGACTCTGGGTAAAGTTCTGAGAACTCCTGCCAAAAGTAACATGGCGGCCAGTCTACCGCCGATTTGTAGCCTTCAAATAGGCTTTCCCAATCGACCGACTTGCCTTGCACCGCGTCGTGCCAAATGCGTGCGTTGGCTTGATTTTCAAAGACATCCGCCATGTGGTAACAATTGCCAAATCCCAATTGCACGAGGGCTGTTCTTAGCGTGAATGTTCCCGTTCGGCCAAAGCCTGCTCCAACGACGCTCAATGACATAGTGTTCTCCCGATCTACTTCGTTATTCCTGCGATCGCCAATCTAATGATTTCCTCAGCACGTGTCCAAACCATTTCCTTCCAATCGTCTTTGTCCGGATAGAAGGCATCTCTGATCTGCGCTTTGATGACCCGACCTTCGGCACTGTCAAGATCACCGAAGAGATGGACCCAATTGTCGGCGCGTGTTGCGTTGAAAACGTCGTTGCTCGGACGGGTGCCAAACTCAAGGGCGATGGCTGTGACTTCTCTGTCTTTGATTTCTTGATGTATGGCGTGATCGGTTGTTCCCACCAGAGCGGCTGAGGAACTATCGCCGCCAACCGTTGACGTGACGTTCCCTTCTCCATACCAAGATTTTGCACGATCAAATGCTGGGTTGTTTGGTTCGTACTCTGTGATCACTTCACCGTATCCATAAGGACCGAGGCCGGTATGGAAGTCGATCAAACCTATACGGGTGGCTTTTGCGGTCTTGCCTTGGATGGCGCCGCGTAGAATTTGGTTGGACCAAGTTGGCTCTGTGCCGCCGTAGTAAAGTCCTTGAGCGTCGACATACTGACCGCGCGTTATGGCCTCTTGCATGCGATCAAACCCGTGTTCTTTTCCGAATTTTGTCACGGCTCGGCCCGCGTCAATCATGGTTTCATCATCGAGGTTCTTTGGAACCAAGGCGCCGCGCAGCGCTTTGTACCCTGGGTTCTCGGGAAGGGGTTTTGTGAAATCAACGAAATTTCTGTTGAGGTCGACATTGTCCTCATTCACCCGTCGCAACCATGCAAAGCCATGCGGGTTCAACACATGGATAATGGTAATTGCCAGGTTAGAGGGGAGCTCGCCCGCTGTGGCCGATTCTAGAAATGCCGTTTGACAGGCGGAACCGCAAAAGCCTTCAACACCGTGTGTCGCAGATACAAAGAGCAAGTGGTTTTTGGCGTCGCGTTCACCGAGTGTTGTGATGTCAGTGAAAAGGGGCTCGCCAGCAGGGCCATTGGTCTTGGGGTTTTCGTTTGATTGAACTTCTAGACCGCGGTCGTGAGCGGCGGCGAGAAACTTAAGACGCGCCTCAGCGTAGTCTTTTGAAAAATGTGCGATTACCGACACGGTGGTTCCTCTTCGCGATAGCGTGAAGGGCCAGCATACGACTGTGTTTTAAGAAATGTCTAGGTGAAGGCTGTTCGAAGTATTTGGCTTCTTGGACGCCAGGAAGGAAATTCAGTTGGTCTCGTGTGAGAGGCGTCGTTGAATTTTGGCCATTTCGCTTTTGGAAAGCTTGTCGTCCAATATGGTCAACCGATATGCGGCCTTCTTGATTCCTTGTTCAGCCGCCAGCATCGACCAGTAATACGATTCAATATAGTCGCGCTCGACGCCTTCACCTCGGAAGCAGTGTGCCGCCATTTCGTCTTGTGCGCGGGCATGTCCTTGGTCCGCGGCGTAGCGATAGAGTTCAACGATTCTGTTCATGTTATCATGATTGGCTTTGCCGTTGGTGATGATGCGCGCAAGGTAGTATTGCGAATGTGCAAGGCCTTGGTTAGCAGCTTTTTCAAGCCAGTGGCGCGCTTGCGAATGATCGGGTGTTGTGGCTTTGCCGGGCAGATCTGTTTCGGCGCCCATGTATGCCAGTGCGAGGTTATGTTGCGCTTGGGCATGACCTTGTTCAGCTGCTTCCTGCCACCATTTGACGGCCTGGGTTGGACTTCTGTATGTGCCTCGTCCTTCCGCATAGATGACGCCCAAATTGTACTGTGCGTGAGAACTTCCTCTTTGGGCTTGGTCCTGCCAAATGGCTTTGGCCAAATGAAAATCGCCCTTTTGATAGGCGGAGTAAGCCTGCTCAGCCTGGCCCAGGCCGGTTAACGATTGAGGCTGAGCGGCTATTTGATTTTGGCTTGCACAGGCACTCAAGGAAAAAAGCACAAAAAAACCGGCCAAAAAGGCGGAAAAATTGCCTTTTGCCGGTGTTGCCACAGTCCACCCCTCGCGGAAATGCATTACAAACCCCTAATGTCCCCAACTAACCCGTACATAGTGTCGCTCTAACCAACCTAAATTGCAAGCGCATCCTGTGAAATAGGGCGTTTTTACGCGGGGGCTTCGGCGGGAAGTGTTTCAACCCGCGCGCGGAGGACATCGATCAAACCCGGCATGCCTTGGCGCTGTAGGATTGATGCGAATTCTTCACGCTGCGTGCTCACCATAGAAAGACCCTCGACCTTGATGTCGATGATTTTTGGCTCCCCTGCGAATTTGCGAACGCGCCAATCCGTTGCTATGGGAGGACCTGAAGATCTACGGATTTCTGACTTCACGATCATGTCACGTTTGCCGGACGGTTTGGTTGAGAGAACAACAAATTCCTCACCCGCATAGCCTCCCAGTAAGGCGGAGTATTTGCGCAAAACAAACTCTGAGAAATAGATTTGATACTCCTCAATTTGCTCTGGTGTCGCTGTTTGACGATGATGCCGTCCCAATGTGGCAAGAGCGATGTAGTTCATCTCAAAACCCCCAGCTAGAAGTTCGCGAAATTGAGTCTCTCGCGCCTCGAGACTGATCGTGTCGAGTTGAAGGGTATCCAACGCTTGTTCCGCTAACGATTGAACAAAGGCCATTGCTTCTTCTGGTGTCGCTCGGTCAACTTCTTGACCAAAGGCTTTTGGAAGACCGAGAGCAAGGCTCAAAGCAAGCAGCAAGCCAACAAAAGTCGCTCGCAAAAATTTGCGGCGATTTTCATTCTTGCCCTGCGCTGCGATCATACGGATCATCAATTATCCAACAACTCACTCGTCAATTGGTGGCGGAAGTACTTTGACTACAAACAAAGTCCAATCCACGACCGCGCGCATTGCCTAGAATACGTTCGGCGTGTTGTCTTTTATATCTTCGAATATTGTCATTTCTTTGGTTTCGAAGAATCGTTTGGATTTTTGCATAATCCAGGGGCTTCACGCCAACTCAACGTGGCGAAATCTGGCTTCCTCAGAGAACCTGTGGCCGAAAAGCACCATCCCAATTGGGTCCCGGTGGGTTTTTCTCAAAGTAATCAACGCGTTGAGCATAAAGTTCGTAGAGTTTCGGATGAATCCCAGGATGGTCAGCAAACTTGGCCAATTCTTCTCTGGATTGCTGCCAATTCTGTGCCCGATATGCCTTAAAGAGGCGGATATGGCCATCTTGCATGGCCTGGAAGGCCGGGCTTGCTTTGGTAACTGGATTACCAGCAAGGGCATAGGCCCGGATCGGTGGGTTTTGAGGGTTAATCCCAATGCGGTCAACTTCGATCATGGCGAAGTTGTTTTGCACGGCATTCTTGGTGTGCTCACCAACAATGATCGCAGGTCCATACGCTTCAGATGCCTTTTGAAGTCCCTCTGCCAGAAGTGCCGACTCTCCGACAACCGAGTAGTAGGGGCGTTCTTCGGTCCCAAAGTTCCCAACGGTGGCATAGCCGGTATTGATACCGATGCTGATTGAGAGTTGTGGAATGGGCCGATCGACTTGATTGGCGAGGTCATCAAGTTGATTATTTATGGTGTCGAGGCGTCGAACCATATCCATAGCGCAATCGCATGCGACTTGTTCATGATGTTCTTCTGGTCTCGGTGCGTTCCAAACGCCTTGAATTTTTGTGTTGGTCAGACGTTCCACGGACCCGTTTGATTTAAGAACCTCTTCCATCATGGGCTCAACGACCATGCGAATGATGGTCACGATGCCTTCCGGTTCGTCTCTTAACGTGTCGATCAACTCTTGTAGTCCACGCAATTCACAATATAGCACCGACACTTTGGTCGACGCGCCATCTAATGCGATGAGGTTTGTATTGTTGCTGAGACCAGAGATGGTTTGAGAGGTGACGGACGTCCCCAGTATCTGGCGTAACTTGCGTGCCCAGAGCAACCGGGTGGTCAATCGTTTAAATGTGATTGGAATGAGAACCAAGAGGACGGAAATTCCAATCGTCATTGGATCAACAGCAACGCCCAAAATGCTGTAAAGGGACATGGCTAGAATGGCGCCTAGAAGAGGCGCGGTAGCTGCTGCCCCCAGATGCCATGGCCACGAACGATTGCGGATGAGCGTGTAGGTGCCCAGTGACAAGGCAGTCACAAGAACGAATTCCAAATGCGGGTAGAGAGGTGTCGCTAAGTCGCCATTTGGACCTGGTCCAAACATCCCAGTGACCATCTCAAGGCCAGCTGAGCGAAAGCCTGCATAGATCCCAAACAGGTTTACCAGGGCAATGAAGTAGAGTAGCGCCACCGCGGCCGCGACGGCAAAACTCTCCCGGTGCCACCACTTCTCCTGTGAATTGGTCCGATCGTCCAACGTTGACTCCATTAACTATTTTGCGGGCCTTGACCAATCTGGCACAGCGTGTGCGCCATCCCACCTCTTGTCTTTGGCAGCAAATCCACTGCCAAGTTGTTAATTTGCCAAACAATTGTGACAACTTATTGGAATTGGCCGCGTTTCTTGTCGATAGCCGACCGCTAATTCCGCCGCAGAAACGGTCAATTTCTGGTGATGTTTCTGTTCGATACAATGACCGATCAAGAGGATTCGACGGCAAAAGGCGCAATTCTCTGAAAGGGTTAGTAACATTGCCGGGTTCGATTCGCCGATTCGAAACGGCGAAACTATGGGGTTGCCTGAATGGGTAGTGTAGCTGAGTTCGATGTTTCGGAGACGAAAGAGGGTGTACGCCTTCTTTTGCACGGACAATGGTGCGTGGACTCATTGCAAGCGGTCGATCGGGAGGTTCGGGCGTACAACGCTCCGAGCGGGGCTGCAATTACCTTGGATCTTTCTGAGATTGAGATTTGCGATACTGCCGGGGCTTGGGTGATCTACAGACTGCATCGGCGATTGTCGGGGCAAAACCCTTCCGAGATTGTCGGCATGACCGATGACACAAAGACGCTGCTTAATGTCGTTGCGGAACACGAAAAGCACGTTAAAAAGCTCCCGCCTCAACAACCTCCTTTGCGCGAAATGTTGGAGCGTACGGGCATGGGCGTTGAGCGCAACTTCTTTGACCTTATCAACAGTATCGGTTTCTTTGGCATGGTGCTTGCGGTGTTTCGCAGGACCGTCGTGCGCCCCCGCCGCTTCCGGTTGACGTCATTTGTTCACCATCTTGAGCATGACGGGTTTGACGCGGTGACAATCGTCTTCACGATTTCGTTTCTGGTGGGTGCAGTGGTTGCCTATATGGGCGGCGAACTATTGCGTGAGTTCGGTGCGGAATCGCTGACAATCGATCTCATTGCTTTCTCAGTGTTACGAGAATTTGGTGTTTTGTTGACGGCTATCATGATTGCCGGGCGGTCCGGCAGTGCCTTTACGGCACAAATTGGCTCGATGAAGGCCAATGAAGAAATCGACGCAATGCGCACACTCGGCCTTGATCCGATTGAGTTGCTCGTGCTGCCACGAGTTCTGGCGCTTCTAATCGCGATGCCCATTCTTACCTTTATCGCGGATGTGTCAGGTATTTTTGGCGGTGCCATGATCTCGCTCTTTGTGCTTGATCTCAGTCCGACCATGTTTGTGGAGACATTGCGCGACGACATTGAGCTTCGCCACTTTCTATCGGGCATGATAAAGGCACCGGTCTTTGCGGTGCTGATCGCTGTCATTGGGTGCTACCAAGGATTGCGTGTTTCGGGCACGGCAGAATCGATTGGGATCCACACGACCACCTCCGTGGTTCAAGCGATCTTTGCGGTGATTGTCGCAGACGCAATTTTTGCCATGTTCTTCCAGGAAATCGGGTTTTAGAGGGCTATGGCGGACAGAGAAACAGTCATTGAAGTGAGAGGCTTGAACAACCGGTTTGGCAGTCATGTGGTGCATGAGAACTTGGACCTCGACGTCTACCGCGGTGAGATCATTGGCATTGTTGGGGGTTCCGGGACGGGCAAGTCCGTCCTGTTGCGCACAATCATTGGGCTGAACGAAGCAAAGGCAGGCGAAGTGCGGGTCTTCGGGTCTGATCTCAGGAAGATGTCTTTGGATGAACGTAGCCAGTACGCAAAGCGGTGGGGCGTTTTGTTTCAAGACGGCGCTTTGTTCTCCTCATTGACCGTTGCAGAAAACATCCAAGTTCCGCTGCGAGAGAACGTTCGGATCGACAAAATCCTTATGGATGAATTGGCCGCTCTCAAAATTCGCCTTGTTGGATTGGCTGAAGAGGCGGCAGGAAAACTCCCATCGGAATTGTCTGGGGGTATGCGTAAGCGAGCCGGTCTTGCACGTTGCTTAGCGCTTGATCCAGAGATCCTGTTTCTCGACGAGCCCACAGCGGGGCTCGACCCGATAGGGGCGGCGGCTTTTGACAATTTGGTGAAGCAGCTTCAACAAACTCTGGGCCTAACAGTATTTTTGGTCACCCACGATTTGGACACGTTGGTCTCGGTGTGTGACCGTATCGCCGTGCTTGCTGAAAAGCGTGTCTTGGTGGCAGGTACAATGAAAGATATGTTGGAAGTCGACCATCCTTGGGTGCGCGAGTATTTTCATGGACCGCGGGCGCGGGGCGCCAGCATTGTTTGAGTGATCGTTCGACGAAGAAAGCAAAGGTGAGAATATGGAAACCAAAGCCAATTATGTCTTGATCGGACTCTTGACGTTAGGCATGTCTGCGACCATTGCGTTCTTCATCATCTGGAAAACGAAAGGCGCCTTTGATCAGGACTACGTGTTGTACGATGTCGTGTTCAATGGGTCGGTTTCTGGTCTCTCGGAAGCGAGTTTCGTTCAATACAACGGCATCAGGATTGGCAATGTCCGGCAAATATCCTGGGAACCAGATGACCCCAACAAGATCCGTGTGCGCATTCGCGTCTGGAAATCGACACCTGTAAAGGAAGACACCATTGCACAGATGGTTTTTCAAGGGGTTACAGGAGTGACAATCGTTGAACTGTCAGGTGGTTCAGGGGACTCCGAGCCACTCTTAGCAAAACCCGGCGAAGAGTATCCGGTGATCACAGCAAAACTATCGGCAATACAAGAACTCTTCGAAGAAGCGCCTGATATGATCAGTCAGGTTCGCTTGTTGGTTCTCCAGTTTCACAAATTGATGTCTGATGAAAACATTCAGACCGTTTCTGGCGCGTTCAGTGACGTGAAACAGGTGACAGGAGCTCTTGCAGAGTCCGACCAAGAAATCAAAGCGCTGCTTGCCAATGTTGCAACGGTGAGTTCGGAGCTTGCGGAAACATCAAGACGGGTCAACAAAATCACCGAGGACATTAATGGCATCACTTCAAACGCAGAACGCATCATGTCCGGTGAAGTGCCTGAGATGGTCGGTGAGATAACGCTCGCTGCTCAGTCGATTGGGCAGTTGGCGGCGGATGCGGACACGTTCATCCTTGAAAATGAAGATGCGTTGACGCGGTTTTCCAGCCAGGGGTTGGCAGAGTTTGATGAATTCGTGGTGGACCTTCGAAAGCTCATGGCGACGCTGGAACGGTTGTCGCGGAGATTGGAATCTGATCCCAGTATGTTGGTCAGCGGATCGCAATACCCAGAAGTTGAGGTGAAGAAATGATCGCTGTTAGAAACAATATTGGCATCTTGATCGCGATGTGCGCCGGACTGGGTCTTAGCGCTTGTGGGTCGATTTCACTTGTTAAACCAACACCAGCTGCAGATATTTATGACCTGACCCCGGTTGCGAAAGAGGCCACGAGTGAAGCAGAGACATCTTCTGATGCCTTTGCGGCGAGCGAAGATGGGCCACCGGAAGAGTGGCTTATGATTGTTGAAGAACCAATGGCGGAGCGGGCCATTGATACGGACCGAATTATGCTGAAGCCAAGCCAGCTGGAAATCCAATATATTGGTGGTGCCAGATGGAGCGACCGGGCGCCGAGTATGATCCAAGATCACATGATCGAGTCTTTTGAAACGAGCGGCCAGTTTGCCTACATCGGACGGGAGAATTCGGGCCTTCTGCCGAATTATGAACTCAAAAGCGAGCTACAGGACTTCCAGGTTGAGACGTTCGGGGGTGGCGGCCCGCGCGTGGTTGCCAAGCTAAGCTTCAAAGTTGTGCGCTACCCGTCGTCGCGCATTGTGTCGACGCAGGTTTTTGGTGTCGAAGTGCCCATAGTGTCAAAACGCATCACCAAGATTGTGGACGGGTTCGATCAGGCGGTGGATCAGATCGTCAATGAAGCGATAGCCTGGTCCGTTGAAGAAACCGAAGCTGACTACAACTCGCGGAACAGGGTGATCCCGTTGATTTCTGAAAATGAATAAGAATTACCCAAAATGCCCGACGGCGCTACCGAGCAACAGATAGACCTTGCCGGTGTGAGAGCTCATAAACGTTTCGATGAGGATGTCTTCCGAGTCGCGGGCAACAGCCTCTCCAAGCAAGCCTTCAAATTGGTCGATGTAGTGATTGACGTGGTCCCGGAAGGCGGCGTCTTCCAAGTATCGATCACGAATGCGGTCGACCAGGTCTTGGCTTGTCATTTCGAGCAGGCGCTTCGTGAACAGCGTTTTCTCACCGTTGAGATAACGGCGCAGGAGATCGGCCGGCGGGTCTGCCTCTAAGGCGCGGTCGATATCAATGGCCATGGATTGCAAGGCTTCAAAAACACGCAATGACGACTGATCAAGCTCGGCTTTTGATCTTACTGGGGTCGTGGGCGTGCGCTCAGTTTTGGTGCCTTTGACGCTTGTCCCTTTGTCGGGTGTATCAAGTGAGGCGAGAACGTCTCGCCAAGCCCAGGACCCTTTGTCGGGTTCTGATGTGGTTGGCGGGGTTGTCGGTGATTGGAAGTCTCGCGGGCCGATACCGGCTGCTTGATAGGGAGAGCTTGGCGGTTCTGCATATTGCGGCACGGTTCGCATGCCGACGCCTGCGGGTAGATGCCTATTGTATGCGGCGACCAAGGTTTGGATCTTTCGTCCGGCATCTCCGGCCAACCTTGAAAAGGCTTCCAATTCCTCGTCGAGAATTTGACGAATGCGCAAGGCGGTTTCTTCCGCGCGCGCGGGCAGAGTGGCCATGTGACGATCCAAAACGTCGGTGGTCGCGCCGAAGAGACGGCCAGAATCTTCGCTTGTTTTCTGCAGGTTTGTTAGAACACCATTGAGGCGTTCGCTGGCCTTGCCCACCTCCGCAGTGGTTTGCTCAATCAGGTGTGACGCTGCACGAGACCTTTCATCAAGGGTCGACTGTGCGATGCGATTGGCTTCTTCAATCTTGTGCCGGAAAGTGCGGGTTTCTTCTTCAAATGTTGCGCGTAGGCCTTCGGCTTTGCCTCGGTAGTTTTCCTCGAACGCATGGAAGAGTCCGTTCACCATTTCCTTGGAATAGAGGGCTTGTTCCTGAATTGCTTTGCGGGCGCGGTCGGTTTCGGCATCAAGCAAGGTGCGGGCTTGTTCTGCGGCAATGCTGGCCTTTTCGGCTGCCTTGGAGATGTTTGCGGCGGAGTCTTCGCTGTTCGCAGCAGCGGCTTCCAAGTCATCTTGAAACTCTCCGGCCGCTTTGCGGGCTCTGACGACTGCGTCGTCGAGCGCGGATTGAAGGTTGGTCGCGCAGTCCGCGATGGAGGTTTGAATCAAGCCGGACTGATCGGCGATGACATTTGAAATTTGCCCCAGAACTTCCCGTTGGTTTTCCATGACCACTTCAAGGCGCGTATTCTCATCGCCCAGTTTTTCAGCTGCTTCTGCAATGGCAGTGCGTTGGCGATCGTACCGACCTGCGATAACGTCGGCTCTGGCAAGGGCAGCATCCGACACGGACTCCAATTTTGATGTTTGGCGCTCTAGTTCGCGACTTGCTTCTTGGCTATTTTCGATGGCGCTCGTTGCGGTCTCGGAGAGCGCGTTGCCATGAGCTGCAAGTTTGTCGGTGACTTCCGTCATCTTGCTTTGGGATTCGTCAGCGGCGGTGGTGATCTCATCAACCTTGGAAGTGACGGTCAGACTGTAGGTCTTGACTTCCTTCGCCAAATTGTCAGCGACTTCAGCAAAGACATGGCGTTCCTTTTCGAGACGTTTGTGAATCTGAGATGTTTTGAGTTCGGCCTCTGCTGCTGCATCTTCGATAGTGAGTGCTTGTTTCGCGACCGCACCTTCAAGAGCTCGAACGCGGTCTAGGGCGACTTCGACGCCACTTGAGAGGCTCTCAACTTCTCGGCGCATGGCCTGGCCAACGCTTGCGATCTCATTGACGGCTGTTTCTTCTGGATACATGAGCTTGTTGGCGATCTCTGTGAGTCTTCTTGTTTCATCGATGAGATCACGGGTACGGATCCAGTTTAGGGCGCCGAACCAAAACGCTGGGAGGGGGAAAAGGGCGGCGGCTGCGATGATCACTTTGATGTGCGGCCCGGCATCTGTCAGACCTTGCCAACCCATAAGACCTTGCACGAAGGCGAGGACGGAGAGCGGCCAAACTAGTGATACGAAAATGGCGCATGCGATAATGATTGTTTTGAAAACGGTGTTGTGACTGCGCGGTGAATTTTGCGATTGCTTCGCGCGCGCTGCAGTTTCAGCAGACGCAGCGGTCACCACAATGTCTTGTGGGGCATTGGTGCTGCCGTTTGGCTGCAGTTCACTTGATTCCATGCGTGCGATACCATTTAGCGCTGCGTTGCGGTTTCGTCCGAGCCCCCCCGAACATCAATCGTTACCGCGCAACAATATTTCCCGTAACCTCTTCGACATTTACATTATGCCTGAATTGGCCAAGAATATACAGACGAACTCGAGAAATCGAGCGTCGATTACCTCGGAATGGACGTGCGCGTAACTTGCACAATAAGGTTCCGGAGGTGTGGGTGTCGGGGATAACGCAGGAAATGCGACCCCGTCGGTGGTAAAGGGAAGGCTTATGGCAAATCAGCCTACAAGCCAACAATTGTGTTACTTGCGCAGAGGGCTCAAACAGCCCGGCGGCAAGCTGCCTATTTTTGATGAATATGGACGTGAGTTTTGTTCGTCAACGATACGTAGTTGTGTCGATCATGGCTGGGCGGAACCATGGTTTTCAAATCCGATCAAGCCCTATTGGATGGTGTGTAAACTCACGGACGTGGGTCGGGCCGTCGCGACCGCCGGTATTGGGTGCGATCAACGCGAAAACGTATGAACTTGCTCACAAATATTCGGGTGTTGTTTCCAAATTGAATCAATTGTGGGCTTTTTCCCTAACGATGAAGTATGAGCTCCCGGCCTAAGCTGCCTTAGATTTCGATGTCAATTTTGCCGTCGACAAAGAGGTATGATCATGGGTGTCGGATTGCGTCAGGAAGATGCCATTGGTGCGTCTTTGGACCTTGCGTTTTTGCAAAGCAATACGATGCAGGATGAAGATCTCCAACGTGATGTCTTGTCGATTTTCTTCGGAGAAATTGACGGACTTTTGAAGCGCCTCGAAGAAGCGAGTTGCGACCGTGTCTGGTATGAAACCTCACATGCAATCAAGGGCGGGGCCCGAGGCGTTGGCCTGAAACCCCTTTCTGAATTGGCTCAGCAATCTGAGAGCTTGATGGGTTCGATCAATGAAACGCGACGGCACGCCCTTCACGCTGCCTTACGTGAAGAGGTTGGGTTGGCCCGCGAACAAGTCCGTGCCATTTTTCCTGGTATTTTTGACTGACATCCAGATGCTCTGCTCAAGGACAAAAAGTGACTATTTTGCGTTGATCCCGCTGTTGCACCCGCCTTTTGTAGCACCACCGTTCTTTTCGTCTTGAAGATGCGGCACAGTCTCATTTTCGGATAAACTGTGTGCTTTGTCAGGAATCTGGGATTTGACGCCCACTTTTGATGCGTGCAAGTGCGACCATGCTGCTCGGGTGTTAGTGACGATAATCCGATTTAGTATTTTTTGAAGGCAGATCCAGTAGTTCGAATTCAGTCAGTATTTTTCCCCCGTGTGGACTAGTCCAATAAATGCCGAACCTACCCGGCAAACGGGCGGATGGCAAAATGGACTGTCTGTTTGCGTCCTTTGTTGGAAAGCAATAGATTGGAAACGGAGAATATGAGCTTTTTTGGGGAGAAAAGCATGAGATCGATCATTAAGGGGCTTTTCGGACTAATTTTCATCGTGCTGGTGTTGGTTGGAGGCTTCGCCTTCTACCTAACAACGCTCAATGCAGATCCGGTTCAGAAACCAGAAAGACAGATGTCTGAGGTTTGGGCCAACTATCCCTTCGAGTCCCACTACATCGCCGTCAACGGATCACAGATGCATTACATCGATGAAGGTGATCCCAATGGTCCCGTTTTTTTGTTCTTACATGGAAATCCTACGTCGTCCTACCTGTGGCGCGATGTGATTGGCCCGGTTGCCGCATCTGGCGCACGCGTGATTGCCGTTGACAATATCGGGTTTGGCGCGTCGGACCGACCGGACCTTGGATATACGTTTGTCGAGCACTCTGAGTACATTGATGGGTTCATCGAAGAGATGGGTCTACAAGACATAACGCTGGTGATCCATGATTGGGGATCAGCGCTTGGATTTGATTATGCCTACCGACATCAAGACAACGTGGAAGCCATCGTGTTCATGGAGGCGATCTTGCGGGTGTCATCCATGGAGGATTTGGCACCATTGCCGAAACGGTTGTTCACATTGTTCAGAACGGCTGGCGTCGGCGAGCTAATGGTAATGGGGCGCAACTTTTTTGTGGAGAATGTTTTGCCTCTCAGCATCGTTCGGCAATTGTCTGAGGAAGAGATGGACGCCTACCGAGAACCATTTCCGTCCATTGGTTCAAGACTGCCGACACTCGTTTGGCCGCGGCAAATCCCTTTTGACGGTACACCAGAAGATGTGGCGGAACGGGTGTCGGCTTTTGCCCCATGGCTTGCCTCAACATCGACGCCAAAATTGATGTTCTACTTTGAGCCAGGGGCCCTCATTTCGAAATCCCAGGCTGAGGCTATGGCGACTGAATGGGCCAATCTTGATACGCAGTTCCTTGGGGACGGCATCCACTTCGTTCAAGAAGATCATGGTGAGGAAATCGGCGCTGCTATTGTCGAGTGGCATGGGGCGACGTTTCCATGAACGTTAGTATTCCCAGGGAGTGAAGAGGGTGGTCTGGGGGGAGTTCCCTTGCTTAGGCACCGAGCAAATACGAAGCCCCAAATCGATACAAACCCTGCCAAACGCAGTACCGCGATTGACAAGTAGTTTGACCCTACAAGGAGGTTGAGGGTTTCTGTTGGATCAATACCAATGGATGCCAATCAAAATTTTTCTTGTTTTATACAAGTAATTGCGCAATAAATTGTATAACATGAAAAAGGGATGGAATGACCAAATTCTTTGAAGACTATGGGCCTTCGTTTTTGGGCTTACAAATCCTACGTCTGTACAATGAGATCGATCGTGGGGGCACGATTGCTTTGGCTTCTTCTTCGGGGTTACCCAGCCGTGTTGCGTCACTGCTCGTCTACTTAAAGAACAACGGACCATCCAATATTTCCGATTTGGCCGCGGCTATATCGACCTCCCATCAGCTTGTCAGCCAACGGATTGAGGTGCTCAACGAAGAACGTTTGGTCGCCAAATTGATTGATCCTGACGATCAGCGCCGCACTCTCATCAAATTGAATGCGAATGGTCAGAGAGTTGCGAGCGAGTTGGAGGAGATTTGTCAAGTTGGTGAGGCAGCTTACAAACAGCTGTTCGAGGAAATTGGCTCTGACGTGTTCGAGTCTGTCGTCAAGGCATGTCATGCATTGGAAGAACGCTCGCTCGATTTGCGAATAAGGGATGTTCTAGAGCCGAAGAAATCGAAAAGAAATAGTGACGCGGCGTAATGCGTCTTTGGTAAATGGTGGAAGTGGGGTTGTTGTGATGAGAATATTTGGAATCTGGGTCGTGCTGATTGTAACGGCGGCGTGCAATGAAGTTGAGTATCCGAGCCAGCCTTTTACAGACGAGGAATTGACTGAGAGAGTGGACTCCATTCGGCAGGAATTTGACCTGCCAGCATTTGGAGTACTTATTCAATCGGAAGATGATGTCCCGCAAATTCATGTATCTGGTATTCGTCGAATGGGCGGGAGTGAATCTGTGTTGCAGTCCGATATGTGGTTTATCGGATCGGCGGCAAAGTCAATGACTGCGACATTGCTAGCTGTCTTCGTTCAAGAGGGGAAAGTTTCTTTTGAGACGACGTTATACGAACTCTTTCCAGAGTATTCTGACTCCTTTACGGACAAGGCAAAGTCGATAACCATTGCGCATCTTCTAAGCCATGCCTCGGGGTTAAGTACGAACCCAGCGGAATCTCTTGTTGAGCTAAGAGATCTCGTTGGTGACGTTACTGATCCGGTTGAGCAACGAAAAATTGTGTTGGCGAGAGCAGTGTCGGATGAGCTCTTGTTTGAGCCTGGGTCTCAATTCTCGTATTCGAATACCGGTTATGTTTTGGCCGGCGCGGTGATTGAGAGAATAGGGGGCCATAGTTATGAGTCGTTGCTCGCGACATACGTTTTCGAACCGCTTGGCATTGTCAATTATGGATTTGGACATCCCGCTCTCGACAGCACTGATGGCATAGATCAGCCTTGGGGACATAGGCCGTTGGATGATGGGCTGGTACCAGTATCTCCAGATGACAGTGAGCATGTAAATCCTAGACTATTCGACCCCGCTGGGAATTTGCATGTTAGCCTTGGAGACTGGGCAATGTATGCACGTGAACATTTGAATGGTACCAATGGGCAAGGAGTTTTATTGGAGAGTCCGGCATTTGAGAGGCTCAACATGCCGCGAAATCGAGAGAGTGGCTATGCTCTCGGATGGGGTGTTCTTGTTGAGAACGAGATGCCTATCATGCTTACCCACAGTGGGAGTGACGGGAACTGGTTTGCTGATATTCGTATCTACCCTTCTACCAACAAGTTCTTGCTCTTAGTGTCGAACGATGGACGCGAAGATGCCGAAGCCGCAGCTGCGATGAAAACATTTAGAAGAGAATTCAACAAACGATACTCACCGTTCCCTTAGCTGTCTCTTAGTGTTTGAGCGCAGATCGCGGTTTGAATAATTCCTGCGAAATCCATAAGGACCGGAAGACCCCGGGTCTAGTTTTCTCTTGCCACCGCGACGACAAGCGCGAACGTATTTAGGTTGAATTGTCTCCATTCGCCGTTTGACTTTATCCAATCAGTCACAGTCATCGTTCCGTCATCGTTCAACTCATAGTGCGTGCGGCCGAGTTTCGATTCCTCAACACCCCAAATGGAAACAAGAGCACTTTCTTCTTGATGGGCAACGATAGGGTGGAGGTCGCCCGTATTGTTGGCCCAAAATGCTTTGTACGTGCTGTCTTCTTGGGGGCGGTAGCAGGCGAGTCCCTTGAAGGTTGATGTCTTGCTGGCGTCTGAAGTCATGTGTATTTCATAGTTGATCGCCATGAACCGACCGCTCAATGCCTTTGACCAAGTCATGTTGCTTCTCGCGGTTTGACCAAAGGCCCCCCACTTGATGTCCATTCACCTTCAAGTTTGGATAGAAATAATTGGTCATCCGCTCTTGCGATTTCCAATGGCCAAGCCATACCAACGACAACAAGAATTAGGCAGTGGAGATTTCTGTTGATGTTGATCATAGCGCCCTCAGATCGATCTCAATATGTCCGTATTCGGTGCGCCCGCATTTTACACGAGTACTGAGAATTGTGAAATTGCGTGGAAGTCAGTTTACAAAAATGGCGTTTCGTTTGCTTCGGACAACCGATAGGATGATCAATGTATCCAACGCTACTTGGGGCCTAAATGCAGGTGGAAATTAGAAATATGGTTCGGAATGAGCTTTCCGACATTTGGTCGATCGATCGGTCAGAGCGTATCGAAGGTGTTTATCGCCATGAGGACGGAAAACTCCAACTCGTTGAACAACTCATTGATCTCTCTGGATGGCCTCTTGGTGCACAGGAACAAAGTGAACCGGTGTTACTCGATTGTTTTGATCATAGCGGTGTGTTCATTGGTGCCTTCACGACGGATCGTCTTGTCGGTGTATCTGTCCTAGATGTTCGAGCGGTCGGCGGGAACAAGGAGAGACTTCAATTCAAGTTTCTACACATCGACCGAAAACATAGAGGCGAAGGCTTGGGCCGGAAGCTTTTTGATCTTGCCGCTGAACGAGCGCGAGAGCTGTGCGGGCGGTCCCTCTATATCTCTTCGGCCCCAACGAAAAATACAGTTCAATTCTATCAGTCGTTGGGGTGCCGACTGACAGATGAGGTCGACCCAACACTGTTTGCATTTGAACCTGACGACATTCATCTGGAATTTTCTTTGTTTTAACTGTCGGAACACAATGTCTTGTGGGGGGTGGCATGATGCATTGACACATTCCAATTACTCTACTATAGAATAATATAGGAAGGAATATTAGAAATGAACGTTTCGGTTCCAAAATTGGTGGCATTGGGGTTGTTGTCGTCCGACGACCGACATGGCTACGAGATGGAAGAAGAAATTCGGCAAACAAACATGCGCATGTGGGCGAAGATTGGGGGTTCATCTCTCTACAAAGCGTTGAGTGACCTTGAAGAGGAGGGATGTCTCGTCTCTCGTGCGGATACGGCGCTCCGTGGGCCCGGCAAACACGTTTTTTCCATCACGCGGTACGGTCGACGAAAACTCAAATTGCTCATTGATGAAGCGTTGTCTTCGCATTCATCAGTTTACTCTCTTAGGATCACAGGCCTTGCCTTCGCCCTTCGCCTTGGAAATGAAAATGCGGGCGGCGTCGAAAAAAGTCTGGAGGGCCTCCGCCTTGGTCTTCGTGAATTGGGTGTACAGAAGAGGAGGGCGAAGGATAGCGTCTCAGCCTCGATCCTATTGGATTATTACAAGGATATTTACAAGGCGGAGGTGCGGGCGATGGAGCGCGTTCTTGAACATTTGTCGGCGGCCAAATCGAAGGTGGTTTCGTGACAGAGGACTCTCGATTGACTCGTGTAGGGATGAAAACATGGGCGCTGATAACCGTTGTCCTGGTTGGGGGTGCTAGCTGGGGATTGACCCGGGCTTCATTCGCGCTCTTCGGTCCTTTTTCCTTTTTCTCTGAGGTTTTTGAAGGCGCCGAATTGACTATTGCGGATGCCTTTACTCATGGCTTTCTGATTAAGGTTTTCTTGATCGCGTTCCTCTACTACGTTGTGCGTCTCAAGGCCATTCGAATGGCGCTGGCAAGCCTCTTTCAGCCAGCGACGCGGGACGGATGGATCATCGCGATGGTCACTGCGGCTATTCAAACCACCGTTCTCTTTCTACTCTTTGTGCAATCCCCGCTTCGGGTTTTCGAGCCAACGCTGTTTAATGCTTATGTCTCGACGATCTCGGCCATTGGTCCAGGTATTGGCGAAGAAACGATCTACCGCGGCGTTATCATCCTCACATTGGCAAATGCCGGTTTTGGCAAGCCGTTCCAGATCTTCATGTCAGGGGCGGTGTTTGGTCTTGCCCATTTCAGCTGGTCGCTGGCAGCGATGGATGCTGGGCTCATTACTATGCTCAGTCCGGTTCTTGGGACTTTTGGGCTTGGGTGTTTTCTTGCTTGGGCTTTTCAGGCGTCAGGATACAGATTATTGCCAGTTGTGGTGGCGCACGGCTTCATTAATCTCATCGTCGAACCCTGGATGGCATTAAGTTTCTTTGGGTGAGGCTTTGAATTTTAGCCTTTGCGGCATTCGTGTTCGAAGACCTCTTCAATGCTCAAGCCGAACAGATCTGCAATGTCGAAAGCAAGTGAGAGGCTTGGATCATATTTGCCAACTTCAATGGCGTAGATCGTCTGGCGAGAGACGGCGAGGCGGTCAGCGAGCGCTTCCTGGGACCAGCCCTTTTTTTTGCGCAACGATCTTAGTTGGTTTTTCACTGATAGCGCTTTCCAGCAATCCAGATGCCAATTCCCCACAAACCAATGAGGGCGGGGAGTACCCAGACAAGGTCCAAGCGCGGCCACCCGATATTTTCGAGAAAGCTGTAAGCGAAGGTTGCCAATCCAGTGACTAGGGCTGAAAAGCCCATGGCACTGGTTTGGATCTGTCTTTGCAATTCATCGAGCGTCTCCAACATCCGCATGGCCGCGTATACGCCCCAACAGACGGGCAGAACCGGCAACAATGCGATCAATATTTCGAGCGCTCCAAACTCATAGGTCCTGAGAAGCCAAATGGATGTCGGCAAGATCACGGCATAGCCGGCACTGGCTGCGAGAAATCGGCGGTAGTAGAGCTTACGCCCTTCACTTGGTGTCATTTGGAGAGTGACCTTTGCCCGACATGTTTGAAAAGAGAAGCGATGCGATCACGCCTGCGGCAATTCCGTAGGCGACCGACGGGCCCATCGCCGCGCCAGCTGCGCCAAAGGCAGCACCGACACCGGCTCCAACTGCAATCCATCCACCTAAACGACTCATTTTCATGTTTCTGTCCTTTCGAAACTGTAAAGTAACCTTTACATAAGGTGCTTGCTATAGGATGTCAAGGACCCTTTACAAATTTTCGTAGGGTGTTTGTGGATTTTTGGCGTTGAAGAACTGCCGGATGAGGATGGGATGGCGGTCACCATGAGGTGCGAAACCATTGGACTCTTGGTGTTCCGCGGGATTGTGCCGATTGATATTGTCAGCGAACTTGTTGGGGGCATGCTTGGTCATTTGGGAGCGATCGAAGAACTGGATTTTTGGGTAGTGGGTCAGTTTGAAATCACCGACTAGCGAAAAGCGAGATCTAGTGCCATATTAGACCTATGAATGACAAAAAGCCTAAGCGTCCACGTGACCCCAACCAGCTTGCCAAGTCCGTTGTGGATATTGCAACTGGCCAAGAGGATGAGGCGGAGGAAACCACGCTACAGAAACGAGCTTCCAAGGGCGGCAAAAAGGGTGGAAAAGCCCGCGCAAAAGCACTCACGCCTGAACAGCGCTCAGAAATCGCAAGTATAGCCGCCGCTGCCCGGTGGAAAAAGAAAGACTAAGCTGCTTCTTCACCTTTATCCTGTTCAGCCTGTTCAGCTGCGCGGTGCTCAGCTACATCATCTGAAAAATCCTGAAAGAAGTTCAATTGCGGTTCATCTGGGAACATTTTGCTCATCCGCTCCGTATCGCAAACACCCCTATAGACGTCATGGGCAATGGCTTCACGACGCTGCAAGGTGGCTTTTTGCCGTAGCGTCCTTGTTCCGCCTGAATCAGTGTCGAAATATTGCTTATGGCTCACACCATCCTCAAACAAAGTCACACATTGTTTTGCTCGGTAAGTAAACCCTCCATCCTCATCGTAACGCTTTGCTTGGCGTAAGGCTTGAGTGACCTGTTTTCGTAAGATTTGTTTTATGTCTTGTGGCCTAGGTGCAAGACGACCACAGCTCATCGCCCACTCAATAAAGTCAGCCGGGTCACCCGCGTCTTGACCGGTTTCATCTATCCACTCATCCCAGAGACGGTTCACTTGTTCATTATATTTTGCCATGGCCTTCTCCTATAATCCGGTCGGCGATTGGTGGCCCCAACCATCCTTATGTTCCCAATCAAAAAGATACTCCCGTATGCCTCTTTGATATTTTCTCAACCACCCATATTCTTTGGTTTTGTTTTGAATTTGCCCGACAACAACCGAAGGGTGAATTTTAACGCGAGCAGCAAAATTCAACATATCTTTTTCAGAGATAAATGGGCTTTTCCGTAATACAAACGAGTCCAACATTTTTCTTGGAACACAAAATTCGCCAGCGGCTTCATCAGCGATCTTTTCAAAGTTTGGCCGATCATCATTGTTGAAGTAATCACCATCAAAGGCATCTACCGGAGTGAAAGATGCTTCTTTTCCATCACCCCTCAAAACATGCTCGATTTCGTGACGCAACACGAAGCAAAAATTGTCTAGTCGGTCCAATCGTGTAGTAATACCGATTACAGGCTGATCGCCTAACCAGACACAAACTCCATCAATTTTCGCGCCCGGTAATGCTTCAACAAGCACAAACCTCACACCGCATTCTTCTAATATTTTTGGAATTTGAATAAGGTCATCTTTGTCGATCATATGAGCACGAATAATTGAAAGGTTATCTCGCAAAGATTGTTCAGAATACTCAGGGCAGTCTATGGTTTCTGCGATCTTAATGACCCGGTGCAGCCAAACATATTGAAGCGGTGTGGTGTTGTCGTAACCGCTATTTTTTTTGGCCGCGTGGGAATACACTTTTCCATCACCGACAAAGGGAATTTCTTGAATGCTATTCTTACCAAAGAAACGCAACATCTGAAGATCAAGAAGATCAGGCTCAGTTTCTTCAATCCATCCGCGCTTGATCATTTCGCGAACTGGAAATTTAGACAGCCAAGCTGCGCGAGTGCGAACACCTGGGTCTGGGAGTTTGGCCTTTTGAAGATCATAAAGTTTTTGAAGATTGGCAAAAAACTCTGCCGGAACGTCAAAAGCGTCCCCCAATGACGCAGCCATATCTACGGAAATATCGACCTTCCCTTTTAGAATTTTGTTCAATTGAGGAACGCTCATACCCAAAATGTAAGCCAAGTCGGTTTGCGCCCAGCCGCGAGCGTCCAGCTCCTCTACTATGAAGACTCCGGGGTGCTCTATGTCGTATGACATACTAGTCATCAATGATAATCCTCTATCGACAAAATCCTGGCTTTTTGAGGCTCAACTTCGCTATCCAACGTAAACACCAACCTGTATTTGTCATTCAATCTGATAGACCTTTGACCTTCGCGGTCACCACTCAGTTTTTCGTAGTGCAAACTCTTCCAGTTCCTTAGTGTGCGGTCATCAACTGCGGCCCGTAATGTGGTCAGCTTTCGTCGTGCCGACTTGATCACAGAGACTGGAAGCCGTGTCGCGCCAGCCTCATCGGTCTCAATGAGTGCCAACGATTTGTCCGCGAACTCGATTTCCATAGGTATATATAACGTCTTAGAATCAGCGATTCAACCTATTTTGTCATATAATGTTAAACTGACCTTTATGCTTGACTTAAGCAACGAAAGGTCATATTTGATGGTCATGAACAAGCTATCCTCCAAAGATCGAGCAACAATTCTCCACTTGCTTTGTGAGGGTAACAGCATCCGCTCTATTGTCCGTGTGACTGGGGCCAGCAAAAACACCATTTCCAAGCTCCTGATTGACGCGGGCAAAGCCTGCGCCACTTATCATGATCAACACGTCCGAAACCTACAAACGACCAGAGTAGAAGTTGATGAGATTTGGTCCTTCACCTACGCTAAGCAAAAGAACGTCAAAACAGCCAAGGCGGCACCATCCAACGCCGGTGATACATGGACCTGGACAGCGCTTGACGCGGAAAGCAAGTTGATCGTCTCTTATCTCGTCGGTGGCCGTGATGCTGAATACGCAATGTGGTTCATGGACGATCTGGCATCACGTCTTTCAAATCGGGTTCAGCTCACCAGCGACGGCCACCGTGCTTATCTTGATGCAGTCGAAGGCGCATTTGGCTCCGATGTCGATTATGCTCAGCTAATTAAAATGTATGGTAATGCGCCGGAAAGCATGAAAGGCAGATATAGCCCCGCCGATTGCACTGGCACGAAAAAGCGTCGAGTAGAGGGCAACCCCGACAAGAGGCTCGTTAGCACGTCTTACGTTGAGCGCAGCAACCTAACAATGCGTATGCACATGCGCCGCTTCACCAGATTAACCAACGGTTTCAGCAAAAAGGTTGAAAACCACGCCCACGCCGTGGCGCTCCATATGGTGTACTACAATTTTGTTCGGATACACAAAACGCTTCGCATGACGCCAGCAATGGCGGCGGGCGTTTCAGACCGACTTTGGGAAATGCGTGATATTGTGCAATTGCTAGAAGACGCAGAAGATGCGCCAAAGAAGCGCGGCCCCTACAAAAAGAACATTTCAAACTGACCCACTACCGATTTTTGCCATGCGGGTGGAATTTGAACACCCCGCTCGCATGGAACGGTTTGAGTGGCTTGCCTTTAAGTCGGAGGACCTCCCGCGGCGCTGAAGACATTCCCACCTACGAGCGATATCGAGATTGGACACCGAGCGGTTCGTCGAGGAGGTTGTCTGAGTTTCATGGCCCAATGTCCGCGAAGGGTTGCGTTCACCAGTTGAATCCGCAGTTAATTTCGGACACGGCGGGGACGTAAAATAGGTTCCGCCGCTAGCCGAGACTGTTGAAGAACTCCATTGAAGTGGCGGTTTGCGTGTGATTCACTTGGTTTGGTGATACCGGACAGGAGGATCGATCATGATGGGACCGCGCACAGGCCAGCAAGATCGTCTGTCTTACGAGTTCAACATTGAGGATCGTGTTCCTGCAGATCATCTTCTGCGCCGGATTGATGCGGCTCTTGATGTGGGGTGGGTGCGCTCGGAGCTTTCACCTTTTTACAGCCACACAGGATGCCCGTCCGTTGATCCCGAGTTGATGATCCGGATGCTGTTGGTCAGCTATTGTTACTCGATCCGTTCAGAACGCAAGCTCTGTCAGGAAGTCGAACTCAATCTTGCCTACAGATGGTTCTGCCATCTCGGACTGGAAGACACAGTGCCGAACCATTCGACCTTCTCGGTCAATCGCCATGGCCGCTTCCGGGACGGCGACCTCTTCCGCAAAGTGTTTGAACGCAGTGTACGCCAGTGCATGGATGCAGGGCTGGTCAAGGGTGAAGGCTTTGCCGTTGACACCAGCGTGATCGAGGCAGACGCCAGTCGGTTCCAGCGGATTGAAGGTTCTGATGTTGAATGGTCACAGGAGCAGCGCGCGCGCCGGGCGATCAAAGAGTATCTCAATGCCCTTGAGAGCGAGAACACGCCGACCAATCCAGCCCGCAAGCCAAAGGCCATGTCACCGACTGATCCCATGGCAGCCTGTGAAGCGCTACCCATCATTGGACCACCCGGCTGGAGATTTTCCGGGTTGCAATCTCACGGCGGGGACTGTGCTGCCGTGATGTTGATCAGCTCGATCGGGGGTTTGTTGCCAATCGCGCTATGTGGTCTTACCTCGTTGTAGTCTCTACGCCAAGCCTCCATCTTTTCCCGAGCGTCTTCTAGGCTCATGAACCAGTGTGTGTTCAGGCATTCTGCCCGGAACTTTCCGTTGAACGATTCAATGAAGGCATTGTCTGTCGGCTTGCGGCATTGTATTCGCGTCATCAAGACGAATTGACTCACGACAGTCCTCAATCTGCGGCGGCCATGAGCCTGGCTGCTATCGGTGGACTGTGTCGCGACTTCCATCTTATTGGAAAAAGTGTGGCGGGTCATCGACCCTCCGGTAAGCGATTTAAGTCCGAGATCCTGAGGATGGTCCGGGCCTATGTCACGTCCCCTTGTTAGACCTTCTTTGTTTCAACTAAGTGTTCTACGGCTCTATGTCATTTAGAAATGAACCGTAAAGCTGCAGCGTTTCCTCCCGAACCCACACTGTATAGAGCGGCCATTGGGTTGATGTGCCGAGCATGCTGGCCGGAGAAGCACGCCTCTGATCAGGACGTGAACGATCATTGCAAATGCGAAAAACAGAATCACGAGTTACCGCTGACTGATGTCGCGTAATGATCCGTCGACTGGAGCCGGACTAAAAGTCGAAGTCCAATTGTGTGATAATCGCGGCGATGATGATGGCGGCAACGATGGCGAACAGTGCCATGACCGCAAACTGAAAGGTGATCGCGCCGGCGCCTAAGATTGCTCCGGCTGCAGCCAATCGAATTGGCTCTCGAATAACAAAGCTGATCAGTCCGAAAATGATGGCGAATCCCCCAAGCACAGGCGTTGCTAAGTCTGCGGTTCGATCTGCATCCCAATCATCAAAGTAGAACTTCTTTGGTGCTTCCTTGCCGCTCTTGCTCCCTTCGCTGACGCAAAGGACAAAATCTCCCTCAGCTAAAATGCGATGGATATGCTGATAGTCGATGCGTTTGACGCCGTTCTTCTCGGCTTCTAATGCAGACCTGAGGGCCGAGATGTTGTCGTTAAGCTGCGGGCTGTGTTCGGCGTAAGTGCTCTCATCAATAAAGTCACTCAAACGATCCAACTGTTTCCTGACGAGTACGGTTTCCATGAAAGACCGAATGAGGGTGCGATTGCTCTCAGTCTTGGCGTGATCAGAGGATGCAGTGATACCGCCCACCATGCTGCGACCGGATTGGTTCGGTCCTTGTCGTTGTTGAATGTTGTCCCAATGCTCCACGGCCTGACCGTACTCGAACCTAAAGATCTCAAAGCCAATGCGTCGGCTTACGAAGTCATACTCGGTATGGGCAAAGACGAATTCGTCATCCTCAAAGGCGCGCACGATATTGACGCGCGGACCGGTTTTCGACAATCGCTTGAAGAGGGCGGCCAGTCCTTCGCTGCCTTCATGGGTTTGCGGATTGTGTTGAATGTACTTTGCTTCATTGACCACAGCGATGGGGCCAGGGTCGCCAGTCTCGATGCTCTTGAGCAAGGCCCGGATCTGGTCTTTTTTGATACGGTCATGTTCTTGTGTACTGCCGCAAGCGAGTTCTAGTTGGCGGCGGTGAGGAGGGGGGCTTGCGCGTCGCCTTCAGAGCTCTCGTCTGTCCGTTCGTCAAAGACAACGAATTCGTGGGCGATGCACTTTTCGATCAAGAGACGCCATACAGGCTCAGCGATCTCAACAGGAAAGCCAATGCGCTCAGCTTCTGTCAGGACTTTGGAGACCACATCTTCGATCCGCCATTCATCGCGCACCGTGTCTCGGGTCGGTTTGATTTCTCCAGCCCGGACAATATAGGTCAAGCGTTCGGCAAGAAGAGTGACCAATTCCCGGTCGAGATGGTCAATGCCAGCCCGAATCTCACTCATTTGGGTACAGTCTTTGGCCGGCAAGATGTCAGATTGGCCTTGGTCTGGTGTTCCGTTTTCGGTGGATTTTGTCACCTTTGTCCTCGGTCTTTTGGTGGGAGGTCTCATGCCTCTTCGTCGTCATCGGAAAAATAGTGTTTTTGGTTGGCGGCGTCCACGGCTGAAGTTGTCACAGCTGACTTTGCAAGAAAAGTGCGTCTCCCTTGCCTCATGGGACCGAAGAGAAAAGATCGCCCCGGAAAAAGCTCAAAAACCCTACGGATGATGAAGGTTCTGCTTGAGAATCGGCTGCGTTGAGGCTCAAATGCCGCAAACCGATCAAGGGACACCCAATGAGAGGGGCGAGAGAGCGCTGATGACGCAAGATGAGAATGAGCCGGGGCAACCGGCCGCGGAATATGGCGGGCACTATGAGACCGACGTGATCATTATCGGGGGTGGGCCTGCCGGCATCTTCGCCGTCTTTGAACTTGGGATTTTGGGGCTGTCAGCTCATGTGGTCGATGTTTTGGATCGACCCGGTGGGCAATGCGCTGAGCTCTACCCAGAAAAGCCGATCTACGACATTCCAGGATTTCCAGCCGTCACAGGACAAGAGCTCACGGACAATCTGTTGGAACAGGCTGAGCCGTTCGGCGCAGTCCATCATTTCAATCAGTTAGCGACCTCTCTTGAGAGACTACCTAATGGTCGATTTCGCTTGACCACCGATGCAGACACGGTGATCGAGGGGGGTGCTGTGATGATTGCAGCCGGTGGGGGAAGTTTCACGCCGAAGCGTCCCCCGGTGCCTGGCATCGAAGGATATGAAGGCACGTCCGTCTTCTACGCGGTTCGTAAGATGGAGCAGTTTCGAGACCGCCGCCTCATCATTGCCGGCGGTGGGGATAGCGCGCTTGACTGGACCATTCACTTAGCCCCCATTGCGAAGAGCCTCACCTTGGTGCACCGCCGGGCTGGCTTTCGAGCCGCCCCTGATTCTATTGAGAAGATGGAAGCCCTGGTTGACGAAGGAAAAGTTCAGCTCCACATCGCGCAGATGAAAGAGTTGAAAGGTGAGAATGGCCAGCTCTCAGCGGTCTCGTTTACGACCAAGGAAGACGGCGACTATGATCTCGAATGTGACATGTTGCTGCCGTTCTTTGGGCTCACCATGAAGCTCGGGCCGGTCGCGAATTTTGGATTCAAGTTTGATGAGGAAGACAAGATTCCGGTTGATACAGAGTTCTTCGAAACCGACAAGCCTGGCATCTTTGCCATTGGCGATATCGTCACTTATCCCGGCAAACTCAAACTCATTCTCTCGGCATTTCATGAAGCTGCCTTGGCAGCACGTGGATGTTTCAAGACCATCCATCCAGATGTCGAGCTTAAGCTTGGCTACACGACGTCGAACAAATCGCTGCAGAAAAAAATCGGCGTCAGCTAAGGGGCCATTGCGGGGGCAATAGGGAGAAGAAGTATGGGATTTTATGAGCGGCATGTTTTGCCACCAATACTGAATTGTGCCTGCGGTACCAAACCGATTACCTATCAACGCAAAAAGGTCGTGCCGGAAGCAACCGGCCGGGTTCTTGAGGTCGGCATGGGAACAGGATTGAACTTGCCCTTTTACAATCGTGACAATGTTGAATTTGTTTGGGGGCTAGAGCCGTCTGAAGGCATGCGCCTGAAGGCAGCACCAGCGGTGGAAGCTTCCGGACTGGATGTGAAGTGGCTCGACCTGCCAGGCGAAGAAATCCCGTTGGAAGATAACAGTGTCGATACGGTTGTCCTCACCTACACGCTTTGCACCATTCCGGATGGTCTTAAAGCGCTGGATCAGATGCGCCGGGTGCTCAAGCCGGGTGGCCGTATGGTCTTTTCTGAGCACGGTGAAGCACCGGATGAAAAAGTTCAGCGCATGCAAAACCGGATGAACGGCATTTGGGGCAAATTGTTCGGGGGCTGTAACGTCAATCGACCGATCCCGAAAATGCTGGAAGCATCCGGTTTTAATGTGCAAGACGTGCAAACCATGTATCTGCCTGGGACACCAAAGTTTGTTGGCTTCAACTATTGGGGTTGGGCGGATCAAAACTAGACCGGTTTAACCCGGCTGAATTGGACATTTCCTCTGCTGAATGGCATAGTTTGGGTTCGTCGCTGGGGGGCGATGAGAAGGAGCCATGTCTGTGCTTAGACGATTTGGTTATCTGGTTGTCGGGATTGAGATTCTTGCGGTCGCCGTGCTCTTAGGGCTTGCCTGGGTGGAACCGATCATGTCGGTCAGGACCTGGGTTTTCTTTTACGATGATGTTTCCATTTTTGAAGTGACCGAACGCCTCTATGAAGACGGGTTCTTGGTGCTCGCGGGTCTCGTATTCGGGTTCGCGATCGTTTTTCCCGGAATCAAACTTCTGGCACTCGCTAAGGGTTGGTTTCACCTCTGGTTCGGTGGTGGCGGTGAACGTCTCGACCAAAGCCTCAAGATCTTTGATTTCCTTGGCAAGTGGTCGATGCTCGACGTCTTCATCGTGGCGGTGGTCATCGTTGCGATGCAAAGTTCGCTGGTTTCGCGGGTCGAGCTTCATCCCGGCATTTATTACTTCGCGGCGTCAGTTCTGATTTCCATGGTCGCGATTTACGACATCCGGTCGTATCGGTCAGGTCGCTCCGGCCGGTCGCGTGTGACCGGGGAGACAGAAGCGGTTTAGCCCATGTAAGTGGGTGCTGTGATTGAGTGAAATGCCGGTGAGTTGTTACCCAATTCTGATTGTTGGAAGGTGCTCAGATGAGCCCTGTGAGCGCACATAGTTGGATTGCTCATCGTCTCGAGATTGATGAGCAGGAACTCCTCGGCACGTCGAAATTTGTCGACGTGATGTTGACAATTGAAGACGTGGAAGGTGAAGAAATTGAGTTCTTTTTTTGTGATTTCACGAAAGCATTCAAGATTAGAGATTCGGAAATCGAGTGCTGGAACAGTTACATGAAATACCTTTGGCGTGAGAGAGGGTTTCACATTAGCGACTTAACACGATGGCTCTTTAGAACGCCGCAATTGGAAGTTGAAGATCTCACAATACGGGACATGTGTGATGCCGCCAAAAGCGGTAAATGGCCGGAGACGATGCTTGTTCTTTCAACTTAGCTGTATGGGTGCCCGGCCCTTCGTTTGCAACCAATTGATTGATTTGGTCAGTGAATCTGATTGACGCCAAAGCACTGTTTCGCAACGAAAAGATTGAGCCATCAACAATAATTGCCGCGGTTCAGTCCGTCTGCCTTGAGAAAAGCCAAACGAGAAACAGCGTAATCGCAATTTGGAACGCAATGAAGGTGACGAAGGCTTGCGGATCGTTGGCGAGATGTTGTTCGCTGCCAACAATGAGCGGTGTGTAGGACGTAATAGCAAGAAAATTGAAGCCAAGAATGGTCGCGAGCAGTTTCCAGTTGCCACGATAGATGATCCAGCACACGAGCCCGTAAACCGTCTCAATCCCGAGTGCCAGCAAAGGGGTCGATGCATAGAGGCCGGTTCCCATTTTTTCCCCATCAAAAAACGGCGCCCAGGGAATGTCGGGTGCGTGAACCGCGAGATCCAAGACGAGGTGCGATAGGATTCCGATCGCGACAGCAATGGCAACGTCGCTTCGCCGCCAGATTTTCCATATGACGAGGCTTGCCAGGGTTGCCATTGCGAGGCTTCCGGCGACGGAATGTGAGAATGGCATGTGGCTCAAGTGAATATCAGCGATTGAACGGACTTCCGTCTCGGTCGTGACTGCCTCAATCCTTAGAAAATTGAGCGTTACCCAAAAGATTTCCATGGTTTGAACTGAGATCAACAGTGGCACCATTGGGACCTTTTTGAATCCCGTTTTGAGGAGGAGGGCGGTGGCGGCATGGCTGGCGGCGTTCATTGGATCTTCCTTTGTGGTCGTTAGCAAATGCTAACTAATGACATAAAACAATATGGGTTAAGCGAGGGCCTTTTCAAGCGTGACTAGAAGATCACTTGTGTATCGTGTTGCGGGTGGTTTCAGCGCGTCAAAGTACAACATGCGTCCGGTCTGATTGATCACACCGATCACCGTGCCGACGAGGAGTTCGAGCGGACGTTTTTTGTCGACCTTGCCTTCCTTACGGCCCTTTTGAAGGATCTCGCGAATTTGCGTCACCTGCGTTCGTGCCTGCATCTTCTTTGGAACTTGCGCCCAAAGGTGAGGGAGTTGATCAGCCACATAAAGCGCTGCCTCTGGGGCTTCCTCGTAGACCTTGGCATAGGTCTGAAGGAGGGCGTGCAGTTGATCTCTAAACGTTTCTTGTTTTGCGACGGCATTGTCAATGCGTGCAACAATTTCTGCATAGCAGGTCATAAAGAGATCAAGAGCCAGGTCTTCTTTGCTGGCGTAGTGTTTGTAGAGGGCAGGATTGGTGTATCCGGACGCTTGCGCGATATCACGGATTGTGGTGGCAGCATATCCATTGGCTGTGAAGAGCCGCAGCGCCTCGGAGAGGATCTTTTGTTTGGCTGCCGGTTGGTCGGGCGACAGGTAGAAGGGTTGTTTCTTGGTCATTTCGGATAGTTAGCATACGCTAACTCATCCGTCAAGCGGACCCTACGGGCTTGGGAGAGGTTGGAGTTTTCTTACTTCGGAACCAAAGCGACCGCGCGCAATGGTCCGCCTGAGCCTCCGCCGATTTTGGCTGGCAAAGCGACGACAATGGCTCCGGTTGCGGGCAAGCGGCCAAGATTGGTCAGGTTTTCAAACCCTGGAACGTTCTTTGCCGCCACCACTTGATGGACTTTGTACTGTTTCGACTTTCCGTAGTCGATGGAGGCTGTGTCAATGCCAACGGCTCTCACGCCACGTTCGTTGACCAGAAAGGCTGCTGCTTCTTCTCCAAAACTTGGAAAGGAGAGTTTGGAGGCATCACCAGGAGTATCGTCGCCGAGATAGGCTTTCACATCGGGCCATCTTTCGCTCCACCCAGTTCTGACGAGCACGATGGAGCCAGAAGCGATGGGCCCATGTTCGGCTTCGAAGGCGTCAACATCGCCTACAGTCAAACGATAGTCGGGATCAGCCGCGGCTTGTTCTGAAACATCAATGACGACCGCCGGACCGATTAAGTCCTCAAGGGGGATTTGGTCTGCGGTCACACCGTCTTTTGCAAAGTGAATGGGCGCGTCGAGATGCGTGCCGCCATGTTCGGGAAATTTCAGAGTATAGGCAGAGTAGAAGTATCCAGCGTCGGTCATGCCGTACGCCAATTCCTCGTGCTCGAAACCAATAGGCGAGGTTGGCCAAAACACGGTCTCATCATTGAGCGTATGTGTGAGGTCGACCATTTCATAGTTGGCGAGATCGATGGCATTGTCGACAATGATAATTTCTGTGTCGTCACAGGCGAATAAAAATGTTGCGGGGAGGACGGCGAAGAGGAGTTTGCGCCAAGACTTCATGAGGTTGCTCCACGGTAAAATAGTCTATTTGAATGTGACCGGAATGGCGAGTTCATCGTCATGTTCTGGCATGTCGGAGGGGTTGTCTTTTCTGAAAATGAGGACGCCGTTTGTCACACCATCGGGGACTTCAAATTCGATGGTCCCTTCGAAAGGAACGAACTCTTCGGTCATCCAATCGTCTTCTGCCGTGGCGTAGTGTCTGGCGATTGTGTTGCCTTGATCGTCTGTCAGCTCGAGGGGAAAGCTTGCCTCAAAGTACCAAACCCCTCGGGCCTTGCCTGTCACCGTGAGGGGCGAGGTGATGGTGTCCCCAGGGGATGGGGTGGAGACGACAATGAGATCGGCATGGGGACCGGACTTTGCACGTTCGGGGCGATCACAAGATGTGAGGAAAAATGCGAGAGCGACCGCTGTCACAAGCGTGCCAATTCTGACTTTTCTATCTTTTGTTATGTTCTGAATAGCCTGCATGTCTTTGTCTCCGGTTTTCGACCCATTTGTCTTATGTCGCATTCCTGGTTAGCCTAGCATGAAATTCCGATTCAACCGAAATGAGGTTCGTGATGCGCGCTGTGATCTGGTTCATTGGAATTGGTTATATCCTCAATGGCGCCTTCATGTTGGTGGCCCCTCAGCTCTGGTATGACACCGTTCCGGGCATGCCGTTCTTTGGCCCGTTCAATCAGCACTTTGTCCGAGACATCAGTCTGATTTACTTGGCGTCTGGCGGCGGTTTCGTGTGGGGACTTTTGCAACGCGAAAACGCCTACCTTCTTTTTGCCGCGCTTTGGCCCGCCTTGCATGCGCTCTATCACGTGCAGGTGTGGGTGGCGCGCGGGTTTGAGATTGACCTGATCTTCGCAGTCAATTTCTTCGGCATCCAACTGCCGGCCTGGGGCGCACTTGTTGCGGTCAACCGACTTCGGCGGTGACGATTGTTCTTTGCCCTATTGTTCGACAACCTCCCAGCGGATGGCGCCGGAGGCGGAGGGGTGCGCTTTCATGTTGAGCAAGTACAGAGCGGTTGGGACGGCGTCGATCATGTCAATGTCGCCGACTTGCCCATCTGCGCGCACGCCGTCTCCCCAGGCATAGAATATCGTGTGCATGTTGTCATCAGCCGGTGGAAATCCGTGTGTGGCTTTGATGCCGTCGATATTGAGGATGTCTGGCCAAAGCCGTGTCATTCCGCCCCAACGGGCCCACCAAGGAAACTCGCTGGCATCGGCAATCCAGTAGGGTTGGTCGAGGACGATCATGAGATCGCCTTCGCGGCCGCTGCCGCCTAAGTGCGCATAGTCTGGGTAGTCGGCTGCTTTGTAGGCCGTGACCATGTCGTAACTCGAGAAGGCCTCATAAGCGTGATCGAGATCTTCTTTGTCGTCGAGATAGATAAAGGCGTGGGCGCCGTCAGAGGCATATGTGCCGTCGATGTCTTGGCGGTTCATGACCCGACCAATGTTGTAGTAAGGCGCGACGTCGACCATGGAGTGATCGGCGGCGATGAAGAGGGCGGCTTCGCGTCCTTCCGGCAATGCATCGATGGTTGCCAATAATTCGCCGATGACAGCGTCGGTGGCTTCAGCGGCGGCAATGGTTTTCTCTCCTGTGGTGCCTTCCCAATGGGCGGTCCAATCGGGACCTTGAAAATACGCGGCGATGAAGCGGGGGCGGTCATCGGCATCGCTGTTGAGGAGGTCGATCACTTGTCCGGCGCGACCTATGTCGCCTGGGGCTTCCTCCCAGCTTTCTTCTTTCGGTGCGTGGGTGGCGGTTGCTCCGTTCTCGGATGAAAAGTGCCCAACGAAGCCGAGAGCGGCGGCGGCCATGCCTTCTCGCTCGACGGTTTCCCAGGCGAATTCGCAACCTGTTCGCCAGTCGGCATCTTTGGAGCCATGAAAGCGGCCTTTCATTGGATCTTCGAAGTAGTTTGACACCCAGCCGTGATCGCCTGGCCAACAGCCGGTGGTGTAAGTGACGTGGTTGGTGGCGGAGATGGTGGGGAAGGCGGGGACGAGATCGTGGCTCCAGGTGCCCTCTGCCTGTATGCGATCGAGATTGGGGGTGTTGGCCGCATCCACCATGGCGGGCGCAAATCCATCGAACATCACCATGATGACCGTGCGTTCGGCTTGGGCTGGCAGGCTTGCGAGGGTGAGAGCGAGGACGGCAAAGAGTCTGGTGGCGAGCGGCATGTGGCGATTCCCCTTGTTTGTTTGGGCGCATTGTAGCGATTTAGAGCGAGTTTGACCGGTTTTCTTTCACGCTTCTAGCGACGTCGCCCTGTGGAACGTTGGTTGAATTGTGTTTTCTGAGGCAACGTCGGCCGGCTTGACCGGGCGATCCAGGTTTGTGGCTTTGTGGGCACCCCGGTCTTTGCCGGGGTGCGGCGCAGGAGAGGCTGCGTGGTTCTTGTTGCTCTAAACGCAACGTCGGCCGGCTTGACCGGGCGATCCAGTGGGAGTTGTGTTGTATTTGGGTCCTCCGGTTGAACCGTGGGACGTTGCAGATTTAGGGTTGTGCGATGTCGTTGAAGAGGTCTTGCCAATCTGGATTGGTTTTTTCGATGAGGTTGAGTTTCCAGGATCGCTTCCATTTTTTCAGACGTTTTTCGCGTTGGGCAGCGGCGGCTAACCATCCGTATTCTTCGTAGTAGACAAGTTTGTGGACGTTGTAGGTCTTCGTGAAACCTGGAATGAGCTTTTCTTTGTGCTCGTAGATGCGGCGGACGAGGTTGTTGGTTGACCCTATGTAGAGGGTGCCATTTCGCCTGCTTGCCAGGATGTATACGTAGAATTGTTGGCTGTTCATGCCTGTCTCCCTCGCTTGACTTCCCACTTTAAACAAACTAGAACAAAAGAAGAACATTTGGAGTATGGGTGTGCAATGGAACAGGCGGTTGCGCGAAAAACCGCGGGCTTAAATAGCCGAAAACCAGCGGTTTTGGAGGCTTTGCGGACACAGATCGCGCGCGCGGAAGCGGGTGGACCTGATCACACACCGATCGGCATCCCCGCCTTTTCCTTCGGGGAGGCGTCTGTGGATGCGCATTTGCCCTCGCAAGGGTTGGAGCGGGCGGCGTTGCATGAGGTGATGGCCGCAGAACACTGCGACCGTCCGGCGGCTCAAGGGTTTTTAATGGCCCTGTTGGCACGGCTTTGGGCGGATCTTGGGCCTTATGACCGACGCCCGGTTTTGTGGTGCCAGCAAGAGGACGCGCTCAGTGATTTTGGGTCACTTTATGGTCCTGGGCTGGCAGCTTTCGGCGTTGATCCGGATCGTTTGGTGTTGGTGCGGGCGCGTGCTGTCGCTGATGTTCTGTGGGCCATGGAGGAGGGGGTGAAGTGTTCGGCCCTTTCTGCGGTCGTCGGAACTTTTGGGCGGGGATCTTCCTGTCTTGATTTGACGGCCAGCCGCCGTTTGCAGTTGGTAGCGGAGGCCTCAAGTGTGACAGCCTTTTTCTTGCGGCTTCCGTCAGATGCGCCGGTGAGTGTGGCGCGCAGCCGGTGGCGTGTTTCGACCGCCCCGAGCGCAGGCCCTCAGTGGCTCAATGGAGCGCTTTCGATACCGCGGAATCATGGTATCGGTCTTCCGCGTTGGCACGTCGGGTTGGAAAAGTGTCGCGGTGGGGGACCTGCCACATGGGAATTGGAGTGGGAGTATGCGGCGCATCGTTTTCGTTTGGCTGCCCCGTTGGCCGACAGACCGGTTTTGCCGGACGTTGGAATGGGCGACGGGCAAGTCGGCGACATCATCGCTTTCGAGCACGCAAGGTTCATCAGCGCACAGGTTGCGTAATGAACCTTTCGTTCTGACCGCGTCGACAGTGGGCGGTATGCGTGTTGCGGCTTTGAATGCGGTGGCCGAAGCGCAAGGTATTTTTGTTGGGCAATTGCTCGCTGATGCGCGTGCCCTCTATCCAGATCTTCATATTCAAGATGCCGATGCAGAGGCAGATGCGACAGCGCTTAAATCCTTGAGCGATTGGCTCAGCCGTTACAGTCCATGGACAGCGCCTGCCACCGGGCACAACGGCACAGATGGGGTGCTCCTTGATGTGACGGGATGTGCGCATCTCTTTGGCGGTGAAGAGGCGATGCTCAAAGACCTCGTCAAGCGTTTGCGTCGGTTTGATATTGAAGCGCGGGTGGGCCTCGCGGATTCTTTAGGGGCGGCGTGGGCGTTGGCTCATTTTTCTGCACGCCTGTCGGACTTTCGCATCGCGGGCTCCGGGGAACAGCAGCAAGCCATTGAAGGTCTGCCGGTTCAGGCCCTGCGTCTTGCTCCTGATATCGTGGAGGAGCTTGATGCACTTGGCCTTAAAAAAATCCACCAGCTCATCGAGTTGGACCGAGCGCCTTTAACGGCGCGGTTTGGGACCGATGTGGCGCACCGGCTTGATCAAGCGCTTGGTATTGATGAGGAGCCGGTTTCGCCGCATGCGCCTATGGTTCCCTACCGGGTGAAGAAAACCTTGGCTGAACCGATTTCGCGACACGAAGATGTCTTGGAAGGGTTAAGCCGATTGGCCGGTGAACTTGTGACGCAATTTGTGCGTGACCGAAAAGGGGCCCGGCGGTTACTGGCTTTGCTCTACCGGGTTGACGGCGAAGTGATGCGTCTTGCGGTGGGTACGTCTGCGCCTTGTTGCGATGTGGCCCATATGATGCGTTTGTTTTCTGAAAAGCTTGACCGACTGCATCAAGATTTTGATGCGGGGTTCGGTATTGACGCTTTGGGCCTGACCGCTCTCGTGACCGAAGAGGTAAGCCAGGTGCAGGCCATGGTCAGTGAAGTGGCGGCGCGTGGGGATGAGCGCAAGGAAGAAGAAAAAACGCCGAATAAGACCCTTCCGCGCAAATCTTACCCAAAACTTCCACCGGAACTTACTGTGCTGATGGACCGACTTGGCAATCGCCTTGGCCCTCAACAGGTTTATCGTTATGCGCCGCGCGACAGCCATATTCCTGAGCGTGCTATGGCGGCGTTGCCGGTGATGGCAATGCAAGGGGCAAAGAGTGAGAGCGAGGGCTGGGGAGGTGCTGCCAATGAGACCACGTTGCGGCCGCTTTCGATCCTGCGATCTGCTGAGCCTGTTGATGTAGTGGCGGAAGTACCAGAGGGGCCTCCGCGGGTATTTTCTTGGCGCAAGATGACCTACCGCGTGGCGCGGAGCCAAGGACCAGAGCGGGTGGCACCGGAATGGTGGCAGTCGACAGAACTGACCGGCGGGGGTGGTCGGACGCGGGATTATTTTCAGGTGGAAGATGAAGAGGGGCGCCGTTTTTGGCTTTATCGCGACGGGCTTTATGAGCGTGAGACAACAAGTCCACGTTGGTATGTTGGAAGCTCTGGCGATATCTTCGAGGGAGCCAGTGGCCATCTCACGGTGTTTTTGGGTGAAGCTAAACCTCTCCCTTGGGAGAGGTCGAAGCATGACGGTGTTTCGAGTGAGGGGTGACGATGACCACGATACCTCCATATGCCGAACTTTCGGTGCAGTCGAACTTCTCGTTCCTGCGCGGGGCGTCGCATGGGGATGAGTTGGTGCTCACCGCCAATATGTTGGGTCACAAGGCGATAGGCATTGCCGATCGCAATACGCTCGCCGGTGTGGTGCGGGCGCATACGGCGGCGAAAGATGTGGGGCTTCAACTCCTGGTCGGCGCACGGTTGGTCACGGAAGATGACTTTCATGTCATCTGTTACCCGACCAATCGGGCCGCATATGGGCGACTGTCGCAACTCCTCACGCAAGGCAATCGACGTGCGCCCAAGGGAGAGTGTTATCTCTCTATCGAGGACATTTTGAGCTTTGGGGAAGGGCAGATCTTTATTGTGCTTCCAGGTGAGGAGATCACCGGTCGCTTTCGTGCCCATCTTGGGCGGTTACGTGAGGCGTTTCGTGACAACACCTATCTTGCCCTGTCCTATCTCTATCACGGCGATGACCTGAAACGATTGACGGCGCTCGACGGGCTCGCGCGCGAGGTTGGGGTGCCTACGGTCGCAATCAACGATGTGCTTTATCACGATCCCTCGCGGCGCCCATTGCAAGATGTGGTGACGTGCATTCGTGAACACACGACAATTTCAAAGGCCGGTAAACTTCTTCTGGCCAATGCGGAGCGACATCTCAAGCCACCACAAGAGATGGGGCGGCTGTTTCAATATTTTCCGGATGCTCTTGCACGCACGATTGAGATCGCGGGCCGTGTCACGTTCTCCCTCGATGAATTGGCCTATGAATATCCAGACGAGGTTCTGGGTGAAGGGGGAACACCGCAAGGGGAACTCGTGCACCTCACCTGGGAAGGGGTACGCGGTCGCTTTCCAGACGGGGTTCCAGACCGTGTGCGCCAAGCTATCGCGCATGAGCTTGATTTGATCGATGAGCTGAACTACGCACCCTATTTCCTCACCGTTTACGACATGGTGCGGTTTGCTCGGAACCAAGGCATCCTGTGTCAGGGGCGGGGGTCGGCGGCCAATTCGGTGGTGTGTTACTGCCTGGGTATTACCTCGGTTGATCCGATGCAGATTGATTTGCTCTTCGAACGTTTCGTGTCGGCAGAGCGAAACGAGCCGCCGGACATCGATGTGGATTTCGAGCATGAGCGCCGCGAAGAGGTCATCCAATATATCTATGAGAAATATGGCCGCCACCGCGCCGGCATTGCGGCAACGGTCATCACTTACCGAACCAAGAGTGCGGTGCGTGAGGTGGGCAAGGCCATGGGACTTTCCCTTGATATGGTGGGGGCGCTTGCGGATACGATATGGGGATGGCATTCAGGCGGCGTCGATGAAGCGCAGATCCGCGAGATTGGTCTCGATCCCACCGACCACAATCTGATGTTGGCGATGGAGTTGACCCGTCAGCTCATTGGGTTCCCACGCCACTTGTCACAACATGTGGGCGGGTTTGTCATTACCCGTGGGGCGCTATCAGAAGTGGTGCCGATTGCCAATGCGGCGATGCCGGACCGGACTTTCGTGGAGTGGGACAAGGACGATCTCGACGCGCTCGGTATTTTGAAAGTGGATGTTTTGGCTTTGGGCATGCTTACCTGCATTGCCAAGTCGTTCTCCCTTTTCAAAGAGCATTACGACCTTGAGTATGATCTGGCGACTTTGCCGAAGGAAGATCCACGGGTCTACGACATGCTCTGCGAAGCGGACTCGGTTGGGGTGTTCCAAGTTGAAAGCCGGGCGCAGATGTCGATGCTCCCGCGCCTCAAGCCGCGCTGCTTTTATGACCTTGTGATTGAGGTGGCGATTGTGCGACCGGGCCCGATCCAAGGGGATATGGTGCATCCTTATTTGCGGCGGCGGTCTGGTGAAGAGAAGGTCGAGTTCCCCTCAAAAGAGTTGGAAGAGGTTTTAGGCAAAACGCTTGGTGTGCCACTCTTTCAAGAACAGGCCATGAAGATCGCCATCGTAGCGGCAGGATTTACACCGTCTGAATCTGACAAGTTGCGGCGCGCTATGGCGACCTTCCGTAAAGTCGGGACGATCCACACGTTTGGGATCAAACTTGTCGAAGGCATGGTGGCGCGAGGCTATGAACGCGAGTTTGCGGAGCGTTGTTTCAAACAGATTGAAGGGTTTGGCGAATACGGCTTTCCGGAAAGTCATTCAGCAAGCTTCTCATTGTTGGTCTATGTGTCGTCGTGGATCAAATGCCATTATCCGGATGTGTTTCTGTGCGCCATCCTTAATGCGCAACCGTTAGGATTTTACGCACCGGCGCAGTTGGTGCGCGATGCACGGGATCACGGGGTTGAGGTTCGCACCGTCGATGTTAATCGGTCGACTTGGGACGCGCTCTTAGAACCTTTGGCACAAACACCTGCGGCACCGACCCATGAAGGCGGCAATCGCTGGGCGGTGCGCCTTGGCTTTCGTCAGATCAAAGGGTTTCATGAAGACAGTGCGGAGTGTCTTTTGAGCGCGCGCCCGGAACAGGGTTACGACAGCGTGCGTGACCTTTGGTCCCGAACGGGCCTCAGCCCGCGCATTCTTGAGCGGTTGGCCCATGCGGATTGTTTCCGGTCGATTGGGCTTGATCGGCGCGCAGCCCTATGGGCGGTGAAGGCGCTTGGTCCTGATCCTTTGCCACTCTTTGCCGATCCATCGACCATGGGGCACGAACCCAAAGTCGCTTTGCCAAGCATGGCGCTTGGGGAACATGTGGTGCATGACTACAAACATCTACGCCTGTCTTTGAAAGCGCATCCTTTGAGTTTCTTGCGCGATAAGCTTGATGCGCGCCGGGTTACACCAAATGACCGCCTGCCGGATGTGCCAGATGGGAAGCGTCTTTCGGTGGCGGGTCTGGTTTTGGTGCGGCAACGACCGGGGAGTGCGAGCGGGGTGATCTTTGCCACGCTTGAGGATGAGACGGGGATTTCCAATATTGTGATCTGGCCGAAGGTGTTTGAGAAATACCGTCCGGTGATCTTGGGATCCCGACTTTTTGGGGTGCATGGACGGATCCAAAAGGAAGGCATTGTGATTCACATTGTGGCGGATCGCATTGAGGATCTCAGCGGAGAACTCGCGGCTCTGTCACAAGACTATGATGACATGGATGAAACTCTTGGGGCAGGTGATGCCTTCCAACACCCACCGAGAGATCCGGCGGATGTGCAAGCAGAGAAAATGTCGGCAAAAGCACAAAGAGCTGCACTTATCCTGCCGCCGTCCCATGATTTTCATTGACCAATATTTTAAGGCCTCGAAAGATATAAGATGATGGGGAAGTCCTGCCAACTCCTTCCCCTTCTTTTTTAAAATGAAATGTTCTATTATCTTGATATTGCTAGATAAATAACATTATGTTGTTTTCATTTATAATATTTTGTAGTCTATATATGATATGAAGATACCACAAAAACCGCCAGGCCAGATGTCTCTCCCCAAAGAGTTTCTCACTCAGGGACGTTTCCGTACCTTGATGCAGAAGGGGCCGCTTGACGCCAAAGGCCGCTACCTCCATTGGGATCAGCTTAGACATCGCCCGCCGCCCGAAGGGCTGACCGTTGAGGAAGTCTGGGCGGGTATGAGACTCGCGCGTAAATCCAACTTCCTGCGCTTCGAACTCACGAGCAGCAAAAGCAAAACGTTTGGATATGTCGATGTGGACCCTATTCGAAAAGCGCTGCACTTCATCGACCGCCGCGCCGCAGGCCACATCTCTACCGATGAAGCGGTCATCAACAAAAACACCCAATCCCGTTACCTCGTTCGTTCCCTCATCGAAGAGGCCTATAGCAGTTCTGTGTTGGAGGGAGCTGCGACAACGCGGCAAGCCGCTAAAGAGATCATTCGAGAACGCCGCGAACCGGTGGATGAAAGTGAGAGGATGGTTCTCAACAACTACAATGCCATTCAATTCATCCGCGGAGAAACGGACCAAGATCTAACGCCCGAACTCATCCTTCAAATCCACAAGATTGTCACCGAAAGAACTCTCGAAGATGCGGCACTCGAAGGTGCATTTCGCGACGCGACACATAATGTCGATGTTATCGAGAATTCGACATCGGAAGTACTTCATGTTCCACCAGATGCAAGTGAGATTGGCGATCGAATTGAGGAATTGTGTGCTTTCGCAAATCAAGGGGATGACACAAGTCCTTTTGTCCACCCAATCGTCAGGGCAATCATCATTCACTTTATGCTGGCACACATCCATCCATTCGTCGATGGAAATGGCAGAACCGCGAGAGCACTATTCTATTGGTCGGCGTTGCGATCTGGATATTGGGTTTTAGAGTATGTCTCGATCTCAAATGCCCTGCGTCGTGCACCGACCAAGTATGGCCAAGCGTTTCTTTACACCGAGACAGATGACGATGACCTAACCTACTTTATTCTTCATCAGCTCGATGTGTTGGAATCCTTGCTGAATGAACTAAAAGCCTACCTCGCAAAACGTGCGCTCGATATCGAATCCCTTAAGAAGAGTCTTGAGCGCACCGGTCTCAAAGTCGATTTGAATCATCGACAAATACAATTGCTTGAGGACTCGGTTCGTCATCCAGGGGCGCTATACACGATTGCCTCTCACAGCGCCTTTCACGACGTGAGCTATCTGACGGCGCGTGCCGACCTTGATGATCTCTATAAGAGATCATTCTTTCGCCGCCTGAAGGAAGGTAAGACCTATGTTTTCACCGCAAAAAAATCACTTGTTGGAGATCTGTCTAAGGGATCAGGATTGGGTTCTTCAGACGTTTGATTCAATCCTCAAATGAGATAACTTGATAGAAAGCGCGCGGAAGAGAGAGGGGATCCCATGGAAATCGGACACATTCACATCCTGGCTGAAGATGTCAAAGCGAAATATGATGAGCTTGACGCCAAGGGCGTTGCATTCAAAGTGCCCTATACGGTGGTCGATCCGATCACCATTTTCATCCTCACCGACCCAGATGGGAATGACGTCGAGGTCTATCACGCAAAGGTCTGAGCCCCTTCGTCACGATCTGTAATCTTCCTTGATTTGCTTCTTGGCAATTCATCCGCAATATGCGCCGCAAACAGGCTAAATTGAGCCGTTCGCGGGCAGATTCGTGCCCGCTTGGTTGATGGGTTACTGTTCCAGCATTGATGGGATAACCCAAGAAGTGGGCTAAAAACTTGACTGATAACAATGACTTAAGCCGCGAGGTTCGCGCCGGTGTGGTTGGTGCCGGGTTTTTCGGGGGATTGCACGCCCGAAAATACGCAGGCCTGCCAAATGTCACGCTGGTCGGAATTGCCGATATCGACGCTGAGGCGGCTGGAAAACTGGCCGCTGAGCTGGGGGCCGATGCAGTTACCAATCTTTCTGAGATGATCGATGAGATTGATCTCGTGTCTATCGCCTCACCCGCTTGTTTCCATTTTGATCTGGCACGCCAAGCGATTGAGGCGGGGCTTCATACTTATGTTGAAAAGCCGATTGCGCTCTCCGTGGCAGAAGCTGATGAACTTGTGCAATTGGCAGAAGACAAAGGCGTTGTCCTACAAGTCGGTCACCAAGAGCGGTTCGTGTTTACAGAATTCGGTCTCTTCTCACGTCGCCGTACGCCACTTCGTATTGAATGTTGTCGGGCAGGTCCCTTTACTGGGCGAGCCATGGATGTGTCCGTCGTCTTAGATCTCATGATCCACGATCTTGACCTTGTGCATCAAGTTGCCCCGAGCCCGGTTACAAAAGTCAAAGCCGTTTCAAAACGTCTGCACGGCGAGCACGAAGACGAGGTGGATGCTTGCCTCACGCTGAGCGATGGCTGTGAAGTGCGTCTGCTCGCCAGCCGTATGGCGGATGCACGCAAGCGCTACATGAAGATCGAATATGATGATGGCCTGGTTGAAATCGACTTCATTAACCGTACACTGAAGAACTCTACTGGGGCGGACATCACGCCGGTGTTCCAAAGCGCAGACGGCGAAATGCCCTCTGTCGCCGATGATCCTTTGGGCTATGCCATCGCGTCCTTCGTGAACAGTGCACGTGAAAACTCTGAACCCTTTGTCACCGGCGCCGATGCGCGCCGCGCTCTGGCAACCGCCTTAAGTGTGATTGAGGCCTGCCAAGCCACGAAACATGTAAGTTAATTGGGGATACATCCATGAATAAACCGGACAACCTTATCGTCCGCACTGAGCCGGACACGTCTGATATTGCTTTCATTGACCTGAAGGCTCAACAAGCGCTCTTGAAGGACGGCATAGATGAAGCCATCCAAACCGTCCTTTCGCATGGCCGCTACATTTCAGGGCCAGAGATCGATCAATTGGAAGAAGAACTCGCAAGGCGAACCGGTGCCGCGGATGTGGTTGGGGTCGCCAGTGGAACCGACGCCCTGATCATACCGTTGGTGGGTGAGGGTATTGGGCACGGTGACGCCGTATTTCTTCCGTCCTTTACTTACAACGCGTCGGCCAATGCTGTCTTGCATGCAGGTGCCACGCCGGTATTTGTCGACATTGACGTCAGTACATTCAACATGGATCCAAATCATTTGTCGCAACAGATCGATGCCGTGAAGGCAAAGGGCGAGCTCACGCCTAAAGCCATCATGACTGTGGATTTGTTTGGCTTACCGGTGGATTATGCCGCAATTGACGCAATTGCAAATGCACACGGACTCCTGGTTCTGGCCGACAGTGCGCAGAGTTTTGGCGGCGCTTACAAGGGCAAGTCTGTTGGCTCTCTGGCGCCGATCACCGGCACGAGTTTCTTCCCGTCGAAAACACTTGGGTGTTACGGTGACGCGGGGGCGATCTTCTCCATGGATAAAGAGCGGGCTGATCTGTGGCGATCGATCCGGTTCCACGGTACGGATGATCAACGCAAAGAAAGTTTGCGGGTCGGGATCAATGGGCGGATCGATACACTGCAAGCAGCTATCCTATTGGTCAAACTTTCTGTCTTTGATGATGAGTGGCACGCCCGTGACCGGGCGGCTCAAATTTATCTTGAGCGTTTGGGTGAGCGTCTATCTCTGCCAAAGATCGAAGAAGGTGTGCAGAGCTCTTGGGGGCTTTTCTCCACCTTGGCGCGGGATATGGATGATCGATCTCGCTTGCAAAATCACTTGAAGTCTAAAAACATCCCTTCGGCCATTTACTACACCTTGCCATTGCATCAACACACCGCGTTTAAGGCCTATGGCCCAGAAGGTGGATTGCCGGTTTGCGAAGAGGTCTCATCGCGGATATTCTCATTGCCCATGCATCCCTATTTGACAGAGGCTCAGGTCCACCGTGTTTGTGACGCCATCTTGGAAGTCAATTAGTCGCCTCACTCTTGTCGTGTTGTTGGCGGGCCTGACAGCCTGTGCGCGCTTGGGCTGGATCCAGGCTGAGGAACCAAAACCTGGGCCAATAGACCCAGACCGCTTGTTCAACCTGCAAATTGACGTCGGCCGTCTTGAGGTCTTGAATGAACGTGCCATGTCGGCATGGGCAACTGTGGCGATGAAGAATGGATCCCAAGGAAGGGTCTATGTCCAATCGGGCGATGGCAATCATGTTGAGGCTTCGGACATCGAGTTCTACGAGAGGCTCTTTGAGAGTGGCGTCTATCGAGAACCTTCTCCGGTCAATGGTGTTGATGAGTGGGACGGAAAGAGGCCAAGCCAAGCTGTCATAAATTCCTACTTATGGAACAAGGACATTCAAAATCTTTACTCACAACTCGGTCAGGCGGCTAAGGAACATAAGATGCTGCGGGTTCTGGCCTGCTCAGGTGGAGATATCGAAGTTTCGGCCTGCGATTTGAAAGTGAGTCTTCCATCGATTGAAACCGTTCCAGAGCGTGAACCCACAGTTGATCAACTGGAGGGCTGGTACGAAGCCGCGCTAGAGTCTCTTATGCCACTTTGGATGGATGTTTGCGCTGCTGCCGTTGAGCGAACTGGCAACGATCTCTTCTGTAGTGTCGAGTAACCGCGGTTTTTCGAAAGCCATTGCCCTTTATGTCCTTGGCCAGTAAACCTCTCCGCATATGACAGACACCTTGAAAATAGCCCTTGTACAGGCCAACCCGACCGTCGGCGATATTGACGGTAATGCCGCACTTGTGCGTGCCAGTCGAGTCGAGGCCAAAGGTGCGGATCTGGTTGTCTTTAGTGAGCTCTTCATGGTCGGTTATCCACCTGAAGATTTGGTGCTCAAACCGGCGCTCCAAGAAGCGGTGATGGAAGTCGTCACTGAATTGGCGGGCGAAACGGCGGATGGTGGGCCAGCGGTTCTCGTCGGCACGCCCTGGGTCGAAGAGGGCAAGCTCTACAATGCCGTTGCTCTATTGGATGATGGTAAGATTCAAGGTCTGAGGTTCAAACGCTTTCTACCTAATTACGGTGTCTTTGATGAAGTGAGAGTTTTTGAGCAGGGCCCGCTCCAGGGCCCGTTCAATTTCAAAGGCACAAAGATCGGTGTGCCGATCTGTGAGGATATTTGGTACGGAGACGTTGTCGAGTGCTTGGAAGAGACCGGCGCCGAGCTTCTGATCGTTCCCAATGGGTCTCCCTTTGAGGCCGGCAAACATGACGAACGCGTTCACCACGCCGTGTCACGGGTTGTTGAGAGCAGGCTACCGCTCATCTATGTCAACCAAGTTGGTGGGCAGGATGAGCTCGTCTTTGATGGCGCTTCTTTCGTATTGAATGCTGATCGCTCGGTACCGGTTCAAATGCCCGCTTGGCGAGAGGCCCACGTTCTGACGGAGTGGTCGAAGATCAATGGTCGGTGGACCTGTGCGCAAGGAGAGCGGGCGACACTTGAAGACGGTGATGAAGCTGTCTATCTAGCAACGGTGTTGGGTCTTAAGGACTATGTTCGGAAGAACCGTTTTCCTGGTGTCGTGCTTGGGCTATCAGGCGGTATTGACAGCGCGCTTACTGCCGCCATTGCGGTTGATGCGCTCGGATCTGAGAACGTGCATTGCGTGATGATGCCATCGAAGTATACCAGCCAAGAAAGTCTCGATGATGCGGCGGGCTGTGCCAAGATGCTTGGTGTCCAACTTGACAGCGTCTCGATCTCAGAAGCGGTTGACGCATTTGAGGATGCGCTTTCGCCCATGTTTAAGGGCCGCGCGCCGGACATCACGGAAGAGAACATTCAGTCGCGGGCCCGAGGGCTCATTCTCATGGCGCTTTCGAACAAGCTTGGTCACATGGTCTTGACGACCGGTAACAAGTCGGAAGTTTCGGTCGGCTATGCCACGCTTTACGGTGACATGTGCGGCGGTTTCAGCGTTCTAAAGGACATTTACAAAACCCAAGCCTTCTCTATGTCGGAATGGAGAAACGTACATAAACCAGAAGGGGCGCTTGGCCCCGATGGCCCGGTGATGCCTCAAAACGTCATCTCGAAGCCGCCGACCGCGGAATTGCGTGAGGATCAAAAGGACCAGGATTCCTTGCCGCCGTATGACAAGCTTGATGATATCCTGACCAGTCTGGTTGAAAACGAGATGCCCGTTGACGAAATCGTCAAAAGAGGTCATGACCTCGCCACCGTTAAACGGATTGAGCATTTGCTGTACGTGGCCGAATACAAACGCCGTCAGGCCGCGCCAGGCGTGAAGATTGGTCCAAAGAATTTTGGGCGAGATCGCCGATATCCCATCACCAATGGGTTTCGCGATGCCCGCCGCATCGAAGATTGAGAGAGACATGAGCGTCGTTGTTAGATTTGCCCCAAGCCCAACTGGGCGCATCCATGTTGGGAATGTGCGCACAGCGTTGTTGAACTTCCTCTACGCAAAGGCGCATGAGGGGCAATTCATGTTGCGCTTGGATGACACGGACCTTGAGCGCTCAACAGAAGAATTTGCGGACGGGATTGTGGAAGATCTTTCCTGGCTTGGCCTGACACATGATTTGAGCGCCAAACAGTCGGAGCGGTTCTTGCGTTATAACGAGGCCACCGACGACTTGAAGGAGCGGGGGCTTCTTTATCCTTGTTATGAGACGCCGGATGAACTTGACACAAAACGCAAACGTCAGCGCATGAAGGGTCAACCTCCGGTTTATGATCGTACGGCGCTTGAGCTCACAGATGATGAGAAAGCAGCGTTTGAAACTGAAGGGCGCAAGCCGCATTGGCGGTTTAAGCTCTCAGGCGCGCCAGCGGAATGGGAAGATCTCATTCGCGGTCCGGTATCGATTGACACGGCGTCGCTTTCTGACCCGGTCCTCATTCGTGGGGATGGGTCCTATCTCTATACGTTGCCGAGCTGCTGCGATGATATCGACTTTGGCATTACTCACATCATCCGCGGCGAAGACCATGTCACGAATTCCGGTACCCAGATTGAGGTCTTCAAGGCGCTTGGCGGCACTGTGCCTGTGTTTGGGCACCATCCGCTCTTAGTGGGGGCCGATGGCAAGGGACTTTCTAAGCGATTGGGGTCGCTTTCGGTGGCCGGATTGCGGGAGCAAGGCTACGAGCCGATGGCTCTTACCTCCTACATGGCGAAGATCGGAACCTCAGATGCGGTGGAATCGCGCCACGACTTGGCTGACCTGGTGAAGGAATGCGACCTCTCCAAGATTTCGAGAGCACCGGCACGGTTTGATGAGACGGAGCTGAAGAGCCTTAACGCGCGGCTCTTGCACAGTTTGGATTTTGATGCTGCGGCTTCTCATCTCAAAGATCTGGGTATTGAAATTTCCCCACTGCTTTGGGACACGGTGCATGAAAACCTGAGCTTCATGGGTGAGATTAAAGACTGGATTAGTGTTGTCGAAGGCCCTGTGACGCCCTCTATTGAAGATTCAGAGTTTGCCTCTAAAGCCCTGGAATTACTTCCAGAAGGTGAATTCTCAGAGGAAACCTGGGGAGCGTGGACCGCGGCCATCAAAGAAGCAACAGGCCGCAAGGGCAAGAACCTCTTCATGCCGCTTCGCCAAGCGTTGACAGGGCTCAGCCATGGACCTTCCATGCAAAATCTGCTAGTCCTCATCGGCCCTGAGCGGGCCCGATCTCGGTTGTCGGGCAAGATGGCTTAGCGGACACAAAGAGAGACGGGACATGTCAGCGGTAGCTACGCAGCAGATCAAACGAATTCCGGGCAGCATTTGTTGCTCGTGTATTATTTGCGCTTGATTCCTAAAGCTGGCCGCCTCCCAAACGTCGAAACTCCTCCCTAACACTCGACCATTCGGACCAAGGTTGGCTCTGGAAACCTGGCGCATGTGGTTGAGTATTGAATAGCCTTACATTGACGGGAACGGAGTTATGAAGATCCAATTTTACAATACGGCGACGCGCAAGAAGGAAGCGTTTGAACCCATCGAGCGTAAGAATGTGCGTCTCTATGCCTGTGGTCCGACGGTCTACGACTTCGCCCATATTGGCAATGGTCGGACATTTGCGACCTTCGATCTCCTCTATCGTTTCTTGCGTCACGTCTATGGCGACACTCACGTCACCTATGTGCGCAACATCACCGATATCGATGACAAGATCATCGCCCGGGCGCAAAAACGTGGCACTTCGATCGCTGAGGTGACGAAAGAGACAACAGACGCTTTCTTGCGCGACATGGAGCTGCTCGGACTATTGAAGCCAACCCATGAGCCGCGGGCAACGGATTATGTCGACGGTATGATTGAGATGATGGAAAAGCTCGTCGAGCTTGGAAACGCATATGAAGCGGAGGGCCATCTGCTCTTTGACGTGAAGAGTATGAAGGACTATGGCAAGTTCGCAAACCGTTCGACGGATGAATTGGTGGCAGGCGCCCGCGTCGAGGTGGCTCCCTACAAACGGGACCCCGTCGACTTTGTGTTGTGGAAACCCTCGGATGACGACCAACCTGGCTGGGAAAGCCCTTGGGGTCGGGGTCGCCCGGGATGGCATACTGAGTGCTCTGTCATGAGTGAACAGCTGCTCGGTGAGACGTTTGACATTCATGGCGGTGGTGTCGACCTTGTGTTCCCTCACCACCAAAACGAGATCGCTCAATCGACCTGCGCGCACCATGGCAAGCACATGGCCAATTTCTGGCTCCATGGCGGATTCTTGCAAGTCGAGGGGGAGAAGATGTCCAAATCCTTGGGTAACTTCAAGACAGTGCACGAACTGGTCAAGGATTGGCCGGGGGAGGCGCTTCGTCTGCACCTTTATATGACCCACTACCGGCAGTTTATGAATTTTTCAAAGGAAAGCGTTCGAGAAGCGAAGGTGGCTCTGGATCGATGGTACCGCGCGGTATCGGATGTTGGTGAGGTGAATGCTGAAGATGTGTCGGATGATGTCCTTCGGGCGCTTGCGGATGACCTCAATACGCCTCAGGTTTTGACTGAACTTCACAAACTTGCAAGTGAAGCAAGTGATGACAAGAACGCGGCACGGGCTCTAAAGGCGTCGGCTCAGTTGCTTGGACTTCTGCAACTATCATCAGGAGCATGGTTCGATTGGCGACCTGAAGGGGTTGATTTGGATGAGGCCAAGATCGATGCGCTCATCGCCGCTCGAAACGAAGCGCGACGCTCGAAGGACTTTACCGAGGCTGATCGGTTGCGAGATGAACTCGTGGACATGGGGATTGCCATCAAAGACGGTCCAGAAGGCACGACGTGGGAGCTCATCACGTGACCAAAGAGAAGCTCTATTTCTATGACACGACATTACGCGATGGGGCTCAAACCCAAGGCGTCGACTTTTCGGTGGCAGAAAAGAAGCTGATCGCAAGTAAGCTAGATGAGCTTGGCATTGACTATGTGGAAGGGGGCTGGCCCGGCGCCAACCCAACGGACACAGAGTTCTTTCGCGGGTCACCGAAGCTCACCAATGCGAAGTTCTGTGCTTTCGGAATGACAAAACGGGCTGGTCGGAGTGTGGAAAACGATCCGGGCCTTGCTGCGCTCTTTGACGTAGAGACAGACGGCGTCACCTTAGTCGGAAAGACCTGGGACTATCATGTGGATGTGGCGCTGGGGACGACGTTGGAAGAAAACCTCACGTCGATTTCAGAGTCCATAGCGGCGACGGTGGCAAGGGAGCGCGAGGCACTCTTTGACGCTGAACACTTCTTTGATGGTTTTGCGGCCAATCCAGACTACGCGCTCAAGTGTATCGAGGCCGCCTTTGAGGCCGGCGCTCGATGGGTTGTCTTGTGCGACACCAATGGCGGCGCCATGCCTGAGGATATAGAGCGCATTGTCGGCGAGGTTTCAAAACGCATTCCAGGCGCGAACCTTGGAATTCATTGCCACAATGATACTGAGAATGCGGTGGCGAATTCGTTGGCGGCGGTGCGTGCCGGGGCACGCATGATCCAAGGCACGTTGAACGGTGTCGGGGAGCGCTGCGGCAATGCCAATCTCGTTTCGCTCATTCCAACGATCGCGCTCAAAGAGCGTTACCGCGACTTGGTCGAAACGTCGATTGCGGAAGAAGGTTTGCGGCATCTGACGTCGGTCTCTCGGTTCGTCGATGAGATTCTCAACCGCGCGCCCAATCGCCATGCGCCATATGTGGGAGCTTCGGCTTTTGCTCATAAGGGCGGATTGCACGTTTCAGCGGTTCAGAAAGATCCCAAGACTTATGAGCATGTGCCGCCGGAGGTGGTTGGTAACGAAAGACAGTTTTTGGTTTCGAACCAATCTGGGAAGTCAAACATCCTTGCGCGGCTTGAGGCGGTGGGTATCCATCTTGAACCGGATGATGACCGTGTGGGGCGCATCCTTGAAGAGGTGAAGCAACGAGAGTTTAAAGGCTACACGTTTGATGGAGCGGACGCGTCATTTGAACTATTGGTCCGTCGGTCGTTTGGTGAAGTGCCTGAGTACTTCAAAGTCGACTCTTTCCGTGTTTTGGTGGAGCGACGATACAACGCTCTTGGCAAATTGGTCACGGAATCTGAAGCTACAGTAAAGATTGAAGTGAGAGGTGAGAACATCATCTCGGTCGGTGAAGGAAACGGACCGGTCAATGCTCTGGATATGGCGCTTCGGAAAGACCTTGGGGTTTATTCCCAATACATTTCAGACCTCAGTCTGGTCGACTACAAAGTGCGTATTCTCGACGCTGGGACCGAAGCGGTGACGCGGGTGCTCATTGAGAGCGAAGACGAAAAGGGGCGCAATTGGGTGACCGTTGGCGTGTCGCCGAACATTGTGGATGCGTCATTTCAGGCACTGTCAGATTCCATCACCTATAAGCTGTTCCTTGAACAAGCGCCGGTGGCTTGATGGCGTCGGCCAACTTCCAACAATATGACGACGGTCACCCGCAACGCCAACGAGGCGTGGTTTATGGAGTTCTCGCCTATGGGCTTTGGGGCTTTAGCGTCGTCTATTGGAAGTGGCTGCAATCCATTAGTGCCCTTGAAGTGGTATCGCACCGTGTTCTCTGGGCGGGGGTCATCCTTGGTATCATCGTTTTGTGGCGGAAACGGTTACCACAGATCTGGTCGCTGTTTCGAACGCCGCGGAGCCTCAAGATCCTTTGCATTACCGGCGTCTTGCTGGCCATCAACTGGACCTTGTTTGTTTGGGCAGTCGTCAACGATCAAGTCCTGCAGGCCAGTCTTGGGTACTATATCAACCCCCTTGTGAGCGTGGCTCTCGGAAATTTACTACTCAATGAATCCATGAACCGTTTTCAAACCGCAGCCATTGCCCTGGCCGCCGTCGGTGTGCTTGGCATGTTGGTCATTGCAGGTGAGTTTCCTTGGATCGCCCTTACACTTGCGATCACGTTCGGTATTTATGGTTATTTGCGAAAAGTTGGCGGCTTCATCGCCACTGACGCATTGTTTGTCGAAATGGCTTTGTTCTTTCCAATCGTTCTTACCATCATCGTTGGGATCGAGGGGGCGCAAGGAGGTGTGATTGCCAACCAAGATTGGTTGGCTCTGCTCTTACTCTTTGGCGGTGGGTTCGTCACATTTGTGCCGTTGATGTTTTTTGGTGAAGCGGTCATGCGTGTTCGATTAAGTACGATGGGACTGCTTCAGTACATCGCCCCGACCACACACTTCTTCTTGGCGGTCTTGATCTACGGCGAAATCTTTACCACCGGCCACGCTTTTGCCTTTGCCTGCATTTGGACAGCGTTGGCGCTCTACTCAGGTGAGACCCTATGGCGGGAACGGCGGATGCAACCGACAACACCTCGAAGGTGAAGATCGATGGCATAAGGTGGTAATTGATTGAGTTTGGCGCCCTCATATGTAGATGGAGCGCATTTTGGGCATCGGTTCCAACGATTTTACTTACCCTCAATTGTGGTATCTTTTATGATTTTCCGGGTGGGGTAATTGCTCTTGGGGGTAGGGCGATGTCACGGTTTCAGCCGACAGACAATGTCCTAGGGGTCTGGACATTCAAACCGAAATTTCGGCGACTTACACTTGTGAGAATGGATGCGCTGGGTTTTGGGCTGGTACTCGCTCTTCTTTTTACAGTGACGACAATACTAGCGCTCATTCGATTTAGAGATTCGTGGTCCGCAAACGCCGGATCTTTTCTCAATTTTGGCGCGGTGTTTGGTGCCGTCGCGGTGGTCACGATACTGATATTCTATGGATGTATCGTTCTATTACGTTTCTTTTACAAAGAGATGACAGAGCAAAGAGCGAAGATCTATCGTGCAATCTTGACAATCTTTATCGTAACAATAGGCCTTACAGCAATTGCTGCGATTTTGCTCATAGCATGGGCGCCAAGTAATGATGACAATTGGGAGAGGGCCCTAAATGTCACTATTGCACTCTTGGTCATTGGGGCAATATTCAGTCTGCTTTTTTTGCCTTTGTTGATTAACAAGCCATACAAAGATTCCGAGAATAAGCTGTTAGTGAAAGTGGGACTTCGCATAACTTTTCCAAGTGAAGAGAGGGCGACGATTGAGTTTCTTTCCGCACCCGAGGAGAGGGTGGGAGGGAAGGTTTTCACTTACCCGAAGACGAATGAACAAGATTTGAGTAGACCATATTCCATTGCAAATCTTCTTCCTTGGCTTCTTTTCATGACTAAAGATGCGGGGCGGTGGTTGACCGTCAGAAAATGTGAGTTCGGCGAGATGGGCCGTCTGGACTATTGTGCGATAGGTGTAACTCATCGGTTCCTTTCCAGCTGGAAAGAAATTTGCTTGATCGTGATTTTTGCCATTCCTACCGTCATGTGGTTCGCCAGCTCTGCGTTTAGAATTCCTGCGCTGGTTGCTCATCCGCTGTTTTGGCTTATGTTGGGTCCTCTTTCTTCAATATGGTTGGTGGTGTCGATTCTGAGTTTTGTTTTTTGGCGAGGGGTTCGAAGACGGCTGATGATCGAAATCGATTCTCGGGATCACACGATCCGCATTACAAGGCGCCGGTCCACCCGGCGGTTTGAGACCGTCAAGATTTACTTTGGTGACGACTCCGATCTTAACGTTCTTTGTCGCGAACTAAATAATCTGGGAAAAAACACCGGGGCGGATTTAAAATTGTCATTCGACCCTTATTAGGAGTGACGTCTATTCGGGGTAGGGGCGCAGGCTTGAAAAGTGGATTTGTCATCCTTGTCCCGCTTGCGTTTTTCGGCGAGGCGGTCACCCGGGTGCGGCTGTCAACCATCGATCTGATGCAGTATATCGCACTGACAATCAAATTTATGTTGGCGATATTTCTTTACGGCGAAATCTTTACCACCGGCCACGCTTTTGCCTTTGCCTGCATTTGGACAGCGTTGGCGCTCTACTCCGGTGAGACCCTATGGCGGGAGAGAAAAAGGACGTGATCAAGAGTGAAGATTGACCGTAATGGCTTTAAGCGCCGTTTCAATACTCCCTTCGACGATCAAATTGTCCGTCACGTCTTGGCTTGCGAAGTCCTCCTGAATCATGTGGTCCAGAAGGGCTTTGAATGGCTGCCAATAATCTTCCAGATTGAGAAGGGCGATGGGTTTGTCGTGACGCCTGAGTTGTCGCCAAGTCATCATTTCGACGGTCTCATCTAAAGAGCCGATACCGCCTGGCAAGACGAGAAATGCATCTGACAGATCAAACATGGTTTGTTTGCGCTCGTGCATGGAGCCAGTGACGATGGTCCTGGTCGCACCGTCGTAGCGAACTTCAGGGATCTGTAAGAACTTTGGAATGACACCGACGACTTCACCGCCTTGTTCCATGATGTGGCGAGCAAGGACGCCCATGAGACCAATGCCGCCACCGCCGTAAATGAGGCGGATGTTTCGGTCCACCATGGTGTCTGCCAACTCAAGGGCGACTTTTGCGAAATTTGGATTGGTGCCGGTGCGTGAACCGCAAAAGACACAAAGGGAGGTGAGAGAAGGCATAGCCTGGCTTTCTTGGGTTATGGTCTTAACTATGTTTTCGGGAATTTATAGGAGAACTGACATTCTAACGCCATAATCGATGATTAAGGTCAGGGTAACCCTCAAAAACCTCAAGAAACGTATGTCGCCTCGTCTCATCGCCATCTTCGCCGTATTGCTGCTCGTTGCGGTGGCGATTGGCGCGTTCTTTGTCTATCGAACCGGCGGACCTGCAGGCCTGCCGGAACGGGTCGAAAACCTTCTTAAAAAAACTGATGATGGTCTGGTTCGACAGACCAAAAAGGAACGCCAAGGCCCCCTATTGCCGACCTTTGATGTCGTTCGTGTCGATTCGACGGGGACGGCCGTCATTGCAGGTAGAGGTGAGCCAGGCGGAACAATCACAGTTCTCGCCAATGGCAAGCCAATTGCGACAGTTGAGATTGATCAGCACGGCGAGTGGGCCATCTATGTCGACACGCCGCTCAGCGAAGGCGCTCAGGAGTTAACACTTGAGATGCGCACCAAGTCTGGGGAAATACGAAAGTCAGAACAGGTCGTGGTCATCGCGGTGCCAGAACGTCCCGGTGAGAAGCCGCTGGTTGTTCTTGGCGAAACGGGCGAAGCCAGCCGTGTTCTCCAATCTCCTCACGACAGTACGGGTCTTCTGCTTTCACTCGATATTATTGACTATGATGAGGACGGTGCCGTTGTACTTTCCGGTCGATCAGAGTCTGGCGCAATCTTACGTGCCTACGCTGACAATGCCCTTATCGGTGAGGCGCGGGCTGATCAGGACGGTTATTGGACCATTCGCCCTCAAAGCGCCATATCGGCCGGTGTCTACTCGCTGCGCATCGATCAAATCGATGCCAATGGTCGGGTTCTGGCTCGCGTTGAGGTTCCGTTTGAGCGCGCAGAAGTTTCCGACATTTTGGCGGCTGTTGCCAAGGGCGGGGGGCGGATGGTGGTTCAACCTGGAAATTCTCTTTGGCGCATTGCTCGCCGGGTCTACGGGTCAGGTTTTGAATACACAATCATTTACGACGCGAATCAAACCCAGATCCGTGATCCCAATTTGATCTATCCTGGCCAGATCTTCGACCTCCCGAAGAAAATCGAGGTTGATGACGAAATCCACCTTCTTCATTAGGAATACGGGCGCCTAGAGTGTGTTGACGCTCACACCGCGCCGGCCTCGGCCTTTCCTTTCTGGGTCAAAGGCCTATAACCCTTTGTCATGACCGACACCACAAACACTGATCCGGTGGATGCCAGCGCGGCGCCCACTGTCAGAGATCCCATTGCCGAAGCCGCAGAACTGGAAGAGCAGGACGCCTCAGAGGACAATTGGGCGGTCCTGAACCGTTTGCTGCCCTATTTGTGGCCTGCGGGACGTGCCGATCTCAAAATTCGCATCGCAGCGGCGGCTGTCTGCTTGATCCTCGGCAAGGTGGTGATGGTGGCGGTTCCGTTCATCTTCGGGACGGCGGTTGATGTGTTGACCCAGATTGAAACCGGGGGTGAGTCGGCACAGACGCTCGCGATCCCCGTCGCTCTGATTGTCGGGTTTGCACTGGTCCGGTTTGCGGGAAATGGATTGCAGCAATTGCGCGATGCTTTGTTTGCGAGCGCTGGGTTTCACGCGCAAAGAGATGTGTCTGTTGAGACTTTCAGGCACTTGCATGCCCTTTCGTTGCGATATCATCTGGAGCGCCGTACTGGCGGACTTGCCCGTGTTATCGACCGCGGTACAAAGGCGATTGAGTTTCTCTTGCGGTTTGCCGCGTTCAACATCTTTCCAACGATCTTTGAAGTCATTCTTGCTTGTGGCGTTCTTTGGTATGCGCTTGGTTATGAGTTTGCGCTGGCCATGTTTGTCACCGTGGCACTTTACGTCTGGTTCACGTTCTGGGTGACCGAATGGCGCTTGTCGTTTCGGCGTACGATGAATGCTCGCGATACGGAAGCCAATACCAAGGCCGTTGACAGTCTTCTCAACTACGAGACAGTGAAATACTTCAACAATGAAAGTGTTGAAGCGGCGCGCTTCGAGCAGGCAGCGCGTGGTTACGAGAAAGCGGCTGCGACTTCTTATGTGTCACTGGCTGTACTCAATGCTGGTCAAGCGTTGATTATTAGTTCTGGGTTTGTAGCCCTGTTGATTTTGGCGGCGATGGGCGTCAAAGATGGATCGATGACGGTTGGCAAATTCACCATGGTCCAGATGTATTTGCTGCAGCTGGCGATGCCGCTTGGCATGCTGGGGTTTGTTTACCGGGAAATCAAGCAATCCCTGGTCGATATGGACCGCATGTTTAAAACGATGGAAGTTCCGCCAGAAGTCGTTGACGCGCCTGGCGCGCCCGACCTTAGAGTCATTGACTCCGATGTTGCGTTCGAGAATGTGGCCTTCCACTATGACGCGGATCGCCCGATTCTGAAGGGTGTCTCATTCCGAGTGGATGGCGGCAAGACGCTGGCGATCGTTGGCCCAACAGGTGCGGGTAAGTCGACGATCTCCCGAGCACTCTTCCGGTTTTATGACATCGTCGACGGTCGCATCACTATTGATGGGCAAGACATCTCGAAGGTAACTCAGGATTCGCTGCGATCTTCGATCGGGGTGGTGCCTCAGGATACCGTCCTGTTTAACGACACGATCTACTACAATATTGCTTATGGCCGACCTGATGCCAGCCAAGAAGAAGTTTTTGAAGCGGCGCGCATGGCGCGCATCCATGACTTCATCGTTGGACTACCGCAGAAGTACGATACCATCGTTGGTGAGCGCGGATTGAAACTCTCTGGCGGTGAAAAACAACGGGTCGCCATTGCACGAACGATCCTCAAGAACCCGCCGATCCTCCTCTTGGATGAGGCAACGTCCGCTCTTGATACTCATACTGAAAAAGAAATTCAGGTCTCGCTCAATGAAGTGTCACGCAATCGGACGACACTTATCATTGCACACCGCCTATCGACAGTTGTTCATGCGGATGAGATCATTGTCTTGGATGGTGGCCACATTGCAGAGCGTGGAACCCATGAACAGCTTCTTGGCATGAATGGGGCGTATGCCACTATGTGGAACCGGCAGCTTGAAGCTGCGCAGGCACAAGCGACTCTGGAAGAAGCGGCAGACGTTCTTTAGTTGCCTTGTCTTTTTGATCTGGCCACAAGATCTTTCCCTCTCGTTAACACCGTCGCGATGATTTCCTTGGACCTTCCTTTGAGTTTTGAAGGCACCATCAACAAGCAAGGTGTTAAGAAGAGGGTCAGCAGGGTCGAGAATCCAAGTCCGAAACATACCGCGGTCGATAACTGAATCCACCACATTGAATTGGGGTCGCCCAATGTGATCTCACGAGCGATATAGTCGACACGCAAGGCCATTGCCATCGGAAGTAATCCAAAAATCGTGGTGATCGTGGTCAAGAGAATAGGCCGCATTCTCTGAACCGCCGTATGGACGATGGCATCTGCAATGTCATATCCATCTCTCATCATTCGTTGAAATGTATCGATGAGTACGATGTTGTTGTTGACTACGATGCCTGCTAACGCGACGACACCAGTGCCTGACATGATGACCGAAAAGTCCTGGCCTGTAACGATGAGACCCAAAAGCACTCCAACCGTTGACAGAATGACAGAGGAGAGGATCAGCGTTGAATGGTAGAAACTGTTGAACTGAGTGAGCAGTATAATCGCCATGAGAAAGAGCGCTGCCAACATGGCGACGGAAAGGAAGGATGCGGATTCGGCTTGCTCTTCACTTGCGCCTGCGAATTTCACGGAAATGCGTGGATCCAAATTGGCGTCATTTTTGATCCACTGGCTGATTTTGTTGATTTGCTGATTGGAGTTGAATCCAAGGTCAGAATTGGCTGTGATCCGAATGATGCGCTTGCCGTCAATGCGATTGACTTGGTCAATTTTGGGTTTGGCCAGGATGCTGACAAAGTTTGACATCGGAACGTGGCCCTTTGACGTTCGTATTTTCAATTGTCCAAGCTGGTCGAAGTGACGTTCAAAACTTGGGAAACGGACCCGAATGTCCACTTCATCAATGGCGTCGTCGGGCCGATATTTGCCGATGAGTATTCCGTTGGTTATCAATTGGACGTATGAGCCGATGGTGGTGATATCAGCGCCAAATCGCCCGGCTTTCTCACGATCCACCAATATTTCGTACTCGATGCCCGGAAGGGGGCGCGTGTCCTCAATCTCAATCAGTCCTTCGACATTACCCTCTAGGTGGTGTCGTATCTCCGTAGCCGCTGGAATGAGCAGATCGCCAAAGGCGCTCTGGAGTTCAATTTGAACGTCTTTTCCAACCGGAGGCCCATGTTCCATCTCGTTGACTTGGATCTTGATGCCGGGAAGTTTAGACGTACGTTCTCTAACCTCGGCCAGAATTACTTTCCCCGAGCGACGCTCTTTGTAGTGGGTGAGTTCGAAGAAGATGTTGCCGATCATGTCTGCTGGTGCGCCGCGTCCCATGGATTGCATGCCACCAGAGTTTGTCGAAGTAAATGTTGACGCAATGCCGTCCACATCAAGAATTAGATCTTCGACTTGAGAGACGATGACGTGTTTTTCTTCGGCGGAGTAGTTGCCCCGCGCCATGATTTGAACGGTGGCTTCATTGGGGTCTACGTCGATGAAGTAGGTGGTTTTTACGTCGGCAAATGTGAAAGCCACAATGACGCCAAGAACGATCAAACACGCATAACCAATATATCGACCAGGCCGTCTGATCATACGATCAACAGTGCGCGCGTAACGTCCGGAAAATCCGGAAAGTTGCCTGACGTCGACATGCTTCCCCTCAGACATAGCTTTGAGGGTTTCTTTGTTTGCGGCGGCAGTTTTTCCGAAAATGCTACCGACGACTGGCAGGTAGATTAGCGCGACGAGGAGCGAAGCTGACAAGACGAAAATGAGTGTAAAGGGCAGGTAGCTCATGAATTTGCCGGAGATCCCAGGCCAAAAGAGCATGGGAACAAACGCCGCGAGCGTGGTTCCGGTCGACGAGACAATTGGCCAGAACATGCGTTTCGCGGCCATACCAAATGCCTCCCTTTTGGGTAGACCCTCCGCCATCTTTCGATCAGCGTATTCGACAACGACGATGGCACCGTCAACCAAAATACCCACCGACAAAACGAGACCGAACATGACCATCATGTTCACCGTAAAGCCGAGAAGGTAGAGAAACAGGAACGCGATCATAAATGAGGCGGGAATAGCAAAACCAACCATTGCAGCCGACCGTATTCCAAGAGCGGCAACAACGATGATCATAACTAAGGAGATCGCGGTCAAAATTGACGCTTGAAGCGAACTCAAATCATCGTCAATCAGCCTGGATACATCGAAGATAAATTCTGTCTGAATGGACTCTGGCCAACTTTCAGACAAGGTGGCAAGGGCGTCTCTTACCGCCTGATTGTTTTCTATGACATTTTCTCCGACGCGCTTGGAGACCGCTAGACCAAAAGCGGGTTTGCCATTGACGCGTGCGAAACCTTGCCTGTCTTTGAACGTTCGCTTGATTTCGGCAAGGTCGGAGAGGACCACCACACCATCGCCGCTCGATTTTATGGCGAGACTGTAAACGTCGCTGGCAGTTTCAAATAGACCCGGGACCTTGACATTGAAGCTGCCCTTTCCAGTGTCCATCGTGCCGGCCGGAACCACTCTGTTGTTCAATCTTACGGCGTTGATCAACTCGGTTTGGGAGACATTGTAGCTCTCGAGCTTTGCAGGATCGATGACAACTTCCAATAGCTCTTCTCGTGCGCCAATTAGGTCGGCTTTCAGTACCGTGGGGATTGCTTCAAGTTCGTCTTTGGCAGCACGAGCGAGCTGGTAGAGGGTTCGTTCAGGCACTTCTCCGTAAATACCTGCAATGATTACCGGTTCTTCAGCGAAATTGAGCTCATTGACGATGGGTTCTTCAGCGTCTTGCGGAATGTCAGCACGGCCAATACTCACTTCTTCTCGAACTTCAATAAGGACTTGGTCCATATCCATATCGAGATCGAACTCAAGAAAGATGCCTGCATAGTCTGGGGCGGCAAAGGCCTGTAGTTCCTTCAGGCCTTCCAGGGTTCGAAGCCGAACCTCCATGGGTTTGATTAGGAGACGTTCTGCATCCTCTGGCGAAATTCCCGGATAAACCATGGAGATCATGACAAACGGGACTTGAATGTCTGGATCGGCTTCCTTCGGGATTTCTATGTATGCATAGAGACCCGCCAGGACCGATATGACCAAAAATGTCATGACCGTTCTAGATCTTGAGAGTGCCGCATCGATTATTTTCATCATTGGTTTTCACCAGTATGCAGCGGGTCGTTGGCGATGTCCTACTCGCCTGGCACGACCGACGGTTTTCGAGCTATCCAGTCGTAGAAGCTCAAGAATGGAACAAACAGGAACTTGAAGAAGTGCTTGAAGGTTGCGGGCACCATCAACAAGCAAGGCGTTAGGAACAACGTCAGAACGGTCGAGAACCCGAGCCCAAAACAAACCGCTGTTGACAGTTGTACCCACCACATTGACGTCGGATCGCCGATGGTAATCGACCGTGAGAAATAGTCGACGCTGATGGCGAATGCCATGGGCAACAATCCAAAGATCGTGGTGATCGTGGTCAAGAGAATCGGACGCAGTCGCTGTACCGCAGTGTGAACAATGGCGTCGCCTATCTCATAGCCGTCTCGGATCATGCGCTGGAACGTGTCGATCAAGACAATGTTGTTGTTCACGACAATGCCCGCGAGTGCGACAATCCCGGTCCCGGTCATGATGATTGAGAACTTTTGGCCGGTAATTACGATCCCAAGCATGACACCTACAGTCGAGAGAATAACCGACGAGAGGATCAAAACCGCGTGGTAGAAGCTGTTGAACTGGGTCAACAAGATTACGGCCATCAAGAAGAGGGCGCCGAGCATTGCCACAAAAAGGAATGCGCCGGCTTCTTCTTGTTCCTCTGAGGCACCGCGGAACTTCACGCTTACGCGGGGGTCGACATTTGCCTCCGTTTCCACCCACTTGATGATCTGCTTCATTTGATCGTTGGTATTGAAACCAAGATTCGTATTGGCTGTCACCCGCATCATGCGTTTGCCGTCGACGCGATTGACCTGATCTACCTTTGGCTTCGGCACGACTTGTACGAAATTTGTTATGGGTACCTGTCCACGGGCGGTCCTGACTTTCAACTGGCCCAATTGATCGAAATTTCTCTCGTATGAAGGAAAGCGCACACGAATGTCGACTTCATCGATCGCGTCGTCGGGGCGATACTTACCTATCAGAATGCCATTCGTGACAAGTTGAACGTAAGATCCAATGGTTGTGATGTCGGCACCGAAACGACCGGCTTTTTCGCGGTCGACAACGATTTCGTATTCGATTCCGGGGAGGGGACGCGAGTCTGCAAACTCGATCAAGCCCGTGACTTCCGTCTCGATGTATTGTCGAACCTTGGCAATCTCGGCTGGTATTAGATCTCCGAATGCGGATCGCATCTCGACTTGAATGTCCTTGCCGACGGGCGGGCCTTGTTCCAGCTCATTGACCATCACAACGATGCCAGGGAGAACCGCTGTCCTTTTCCGGATAACGTCAAGGACTTCGCGTCCCGTGGAGGGGAGTTCGGTGTAGTGTCTTAGCTCGACAAATACATTGCCAACCATGTCTGATGGTGCATCAAATGAAGGTTGGATTCCGCCTTCGTTGGTCGCCGCAAATGTCGCTTCAACACCATCAATGGTGAGGATGATGTTCTCGACTTCTCTCACCAATTGGTATTTTTCTTCCGATGAGAAGTTGCCACGGGCGAGAATTTGAACGGTGGCTTGATCTGGATCGGCGTCAATGAAGAACTCAGTCTTCACGTTGGCGGCCCCGAAGACCATAAAGACTCCGACCACAATCGCGACAGCAAGGCCGATGTATCGACCGGGTGTTCTGATCATCCGATCAATGCGGCGTGCATAGAAACCGGAGAAACCGGGCAGATCGCGAACCTCGGCATGTTCGTCAGCTGCTAGTGCTTTCAATGTAGCAGCGTTTTTGGCGTCGGTTTTGCCAAATATACTTCCGACAACCGGCAAGAAGATCAAGGCGACGAGCAACGATGCTGAAAGGACAAAAATCAATGTGTATGGCAGATAGCTCATAAACTTGCCGGAGACGCCAGGCCAAAAGAGCATTGGAAAGAAGGCGGCGAGGGTGGTCCCGGTGGACGAGATAATGGGCCAGAACATACGTTTTGCCGCCATACCATAGGCGTCGTGCTTGTCGAATCCCTCGGCCATTTTACGGTCCGCGTATTCAACCACGACAATGGCCCCGTCGACCAAAATCCCCACGGCCAAAACGAGGCCGAACATGACCATCAAGTTCACAGAGAACCCAAGCACCGACATGATAAGGAAGGCAATCATGAACGAGGCGGGAATGGCAAAACCCACCATGGCAGCGGAGCGCAAACCGAGCGCCGCCACTACAATGATCATGACGAGCGAAATGGCGGTCAAAATTGAGGCTTGCAGACCATCGAGCCTTGAGCGGATGTATTTGGAAACATCAAACAAATACTCGACCTGAATGGTTTCCGGCCAGGCCGCTGAGTGTTCTCCAAGGATGCGGCGAACTTCTTCGGTCGTGTCAATGATGTTTTCGCCGACGCGTTTTGACACGGCAATCCCGAACGCTCGTTGACCGTTCACAGATGCGTAGCTTTCGCGATCCTTAAAGGTTCGCTTAATTACAGCGATATCAGAGAGAACTACGACGCTGTCGCCGCTAGATTTGATGGCAAGGTTGTAGACGTCTTGGGCTGTTTCAAACAATCCCGGAACTTTGACATTGAAACTTCCGTAACCATTATCGAGCACACCGGCAGGAACGACGCGGTTGTTCAATTGGACAGCGTTGAGGAGTTCCTGTTGAGAGACGTTGTAGCTCTCGAGTTTTGCAGGATCGATGACAATCTCAAGAAGCTCTTCCCGTGTACCCATGAGGTCGGCTTTGAGAACCTGGGGCAAGGCTTCGAGATCTTCTTTCACTTGGCGCGACAATTGATAGAGCGTGCGTTCTGGCGCGTCTCCGTAGATCGAAGCGATGACAACCGGTTCTTCGGCGAAGTTCATCTCGCGCACGATAGGCTCTTCGGCTTCTTGCGGGATTTCGGCTCTAGCAATGTCCACCTCTTCGCGGACATCGAGCAAAAGTTGATCGACGTCCATATCCACGTCGAACTCCATGAAGATGCCGCCGTGATTTGGCGCGCCGTATGAGCTCATCTCTTTGAGACCCTCAAGGGTCCTAAGACGCACTTCCATCGGCTTGACCAGTAGACGCTCTGCGTCCTCAGGCGAGATGCCCGGATAGGGCAGTGAGATCATGATAAACGGGACCTGAATGTCGGGTTGGGCTTCCTTGGGAATATTGATGTAAGCGGACAGGCCAGCAATCACGCCAATGACAAGGAATGTCATTACCGTGCGCGATCTGCTCATCGCTGCATCAATTATACTGTTCATGTGGCTTTACTCCACCTACCCACCGATTAACGCAACTGCACCTTAGTAACCCGCTTGGTTTTGAAGGATCACTTTGACCTTTTGACCTGGCGCGACGAGTTCCTGTCCGACTGTGATGATTGTGACCGTGTCGGGAAGTCCTGAAATCCAGACACCCTCCATGGTGTCAGAAACAATCTCAACCGGCGCAAAAGAGACAATGCCTTCGTCGCTGACCGTTCGAACACCTACAGTGCCATCGGCATCAAGACCAAGAATTGCCGGACTGACGAGGTGTGCTGACACTGAATTCAATGGAAAACTGACGTCGGCCGTAACACCGTCTCGCAGAACTCCGTCTGGGTTTGCAATTTCAAGTTCAACACGAAATGTTCTTGTCTCCGGGCTGGAGCTAGAAGAGATGAAACGGATTTTTCCTTCAAGTTCCTCTCCGGAGATCAGTTGAGCCGACCCAGGGTCACCCATGCGTAATCGCACGACGTCCCTTTCGGAAACTTCGGCCACGACCAAGAAGGGGTCTTCGTCAACGACAGCCCCGCATGATTGACCGGGCTGAATGAAATCACCCACTTCGACGTTGCGTTCATTGAAGATACCATCGAAGGGTGCGCGAATTTTCGTGCGTTCGAGTTCAATTTCTTTCAAGCGAAAATTGGCGTTCGCTGCTTCAAAAGCCGCCTTCGATGCGGCGGCCTGGGTTTTGGAGCGATGCCCTTGTTTGGCTAAGCGATCTGACGCTTGCCATTCGAGTTTGCGTTGGGTCATCAAGGCTTGAGCTTCCGCCATTTGAGCGCCGCGCGCGTCAATATCGAGCTGGCAGAGAATGTCGCCCTTTACGACCTTCGTTCCCTTTTCAATAGGAAGTTCTGCGATGGTGCCACTGGTTTCGGCGCGGACCTGTACGTTCCTCAAAGCTGCCGTGCGACCGCGAATGTTGAGCTCTCGTGTATAGGCTTTTGCTTCCAAGCGGACACCGCGGACTGTAAACAGTTTGTTGCCTGAAGGTTCTTCAACATTGGTTGCTAATTTTTGAGGGCCAGTGGTGCGATCAAGTTGACCAGAGGCCATCCACCCCGCCACAACCACGAAGATAACAAACGCCCAAACATAGGAACTCTTTATTCGAGGTCCCACTGGTTTTTCTTTTGGCTCACGCTTTCTAAACATAACTATATTCCAACGTACTAAACTGTTTCTTTCCGTCGCACTTGAGGCTGTGATTGCTCAAGAAGGTGACGATTATTCTCAATGTATTTGACGGCCGCTTCGAAGACTGCGTGTCCGTATCCCCGAACAAATTGTTCGCCTGGGGTCTCTTCAGGTTCGGTATGGGCGAGTAATTCACTTCTCTCTTGTACGTGTGTGAAGCGATGGTCGATCAACTCTCGAAGGTGCTTTGTGGAGATCTGATCCGCAAAAAGCATAAAAAAGAGAAATTCCGATCTAAACTTGTCGTCAGCTGGTTGTTCGAGAAGGGCCTGTTTAAAGACCTCGTTTCCCTCCGCCGTGATCGTGTAGATCTTCTTGTCGGGTCGACCATCCTGTTGGTACTCCCGACATGACACGAGCCCTTCTTCCATGAGGCGCGTGAGCGCCGGATAGATGGATCCATAGCTTGCCTCGACGAAGTGGCCGATTGCATCTTCTTTGAGAGCTTTTTGGAGTTCATATCCGCTGGCTTCTTTGCGGGAGAGAATTCCAAGACATATTGTCCGGACATCTAAGGTCATTGCTTGCCTGTCAGTTCTCAGACCCTCCACAACGGAAGGAAAGTTGTATCAATCCAATATATATTGGTCTGATATACTAATTGCTAATATCGGCGAGGAATGGCCCAAATCAAGTTTGTCTGACAACTAATGCGCGGACGTGTTGCGATCGTCACAGAATCGATGTGCCTTGCGGGAGTTATAGTCCTGATTGCACTTTTTCAGCGTATGCAGCGCAGGCTTTTAGGTGCAAATCGACCGAATTGTCTGGGAAGGCATGCCTCAGGAGGGTGAGAGCTGCCGAAGTGGTGGTGGGCTGCTTGTTGTGCAGATAGTCGGCCATCTCGACGAGTTGGGCCTCACAGAGCGTGTGGTAGGCGTTTCCGTTGTGGGCTGGGAACGTTCGATGTGCGGACCCTTCCCGCGGGGCGTCATGAATCTCGGAATTTCGTCGAAATTCATGGAACTCGCTGTTTTTTGTCAATTTCATTTACCCGCTCCGGTCGCGGCATCACTTTGTGGCATGCAGGACCACTATGGTTGAAAAGGGTAAAAGTACGGTTAGATAAGGATCAGGTGATTTGTGTTGGAAAATAGCTGACAAACGGTCCTGTTCAGCTTGGCCAGGGCCTCTTGGTGAGATAGATTTGTCATAAGATTGTGCTGGGGTTTGGGAACCAATCGGAGAAAAGGGAATAGGGTCATGGGCCGGTTTATCGCCAATGTATTCGCAACGCTTGTTGCCTTGCTTATATTCTTCATGGCATTGCCGATTCTGGCTGGGTTGCTGATCGCTCTTTCGATGGATGACTCGGGGCGGGTCGCCTTGCCGGACTCACTTGTGATGAGCGTTGAGTTACGGCAGGAGTTTCGCGATCAACCTTCTGCCTCACCGTTTGATGTCTTCGGTCATGGTCAACCGTCGGTGCTTGGTGTTACAGAAACGATACGCCGAGCCAGAAATGATGACCGCGTTAAGGGGCTCTATTTGCGTGTCGGCGGAGGCGTTGGCGTGCCACTCGCTCAGGCAGAAGAGATTCGCCAAGCGCTTGTTGATTTCAAAACCTCAGGCAAATTCGTGATTGCTCACTCACAGGCTTTCTATTCGACGGGGCTCGGCGGATATCTCGCGGCGTCGGAGGCCGATCAAATATGGCTGCAGCCCAGTGGCAGTGTGGCGACATCTGGTGTTCAGATTGGGTCAATTTTCCTCAAAGGTATGTTCGACAAGATCAAAGCGACGCCGCAAATTGCTCAGTACTATGAGTATAAGTCGGCAGGAAATACTTTTTCGCAAGAAAATTTCACAGAGGCACATCGAGAGTCTTACATGTCTGTGCTTCAGTCAATTTACGACAATGCTACAGAGGAAATTTCGATTTCTCGTGGTATGACCCAGGAAAGCCTCATTGAACTGCTCGATGCCAGCCCGTACTTAGCAGAGGAAGCAGTTGGCGCAGGCCTGATTGACGAATTGGGATACGACCAGGACGCATTGCAAGCTGCTATGGCGATGGCTGGGGACGGTTCGGAGTTGGTTGCTATTGCTGACTACAGCGAGATGTTGGGGCCTGATTATGGCAGTGGTGAAACGATCGCTGTGATTTATGGGGAAGGGCCCATAAATTTGGGCTCCTCAGAGAGGTCTGGTAGTACCTTCATTGGCGGAGATACAGTCTCCCACGCCATTAGAGAGGCGGCTGAAGACGAGGATGTGAGGGCGATCGTGTTTCGTGTGGACTCGCCCGGCGGATCTGCAGATGCGTCGGATCAAATCTGGGACGCAGTAAACTATGCCAAAGAAACCGGAAAACCCGTTGTAGTCAGCATGGGAGGTGTTGCCGCATCAGGGGGCTACTATGTCTCCATGTCGGCCGATCACATTGTGGCCCAACCGATGACCATTACAGGGTCAATCGGCGTTGTTGGTGGCAAAATTGTCATTCGCGACACGTTGGGGTTAGCGGGCATTAAGATAGGAGAGCTCTCGGTCGGTGGGCCGAATACGTCAATGTACTCATCGCAAACTGAGTATACAGATGGGCAGGCCGAGGCGCGTGACAAGCTGATGGGTGATGTTTACGCGCAATTCACCGAAAAGGTTGCAGCAGGTCGAGGTATGAGCGTTGAGCAGGTACATGACATCGCCAAGGGGCGGATATGGACCGGCACGCAGGCTAGAGAAATGGGACTTGTTGATGATCTTGGCGGGTTCGATGAGGCGGTCGATATTGCTAAATCTTTAATCGGCGTTGCGGTTGATGACGATGTCAAGTTGAAGGCCTATCCGGCGGCCTTAACGCCTGTTGAGCAGTTCTTTGAGATGCTTGGGGTTTCCAGTGAGGTTGCTCGCGTCCTCTTGTTTTTTATGGACAGTGAGGAAATTGAGGCCTTTATCAAAGTTTGGGAAATGATGGTCCGTGACGAACAACCGACCGACATTATCATGCACTCGGCAACTGTCGAGTAGTTGGTCGTTTAAGAGAGATCGTTGTCGTCCTCTGTTGCACGTCGGGGCTCTTGGTTTCTGGCTTAAGAGCTCCAAAGTTCAGGTCGGCGCCCTTCTTTTTCGGCGAGAGCATCTTCGTCCACTAACAGAGTTTCGGATACCGTGTCGTGAAGAGCTTGCTTGCGCGGGTTCCAGGCGGTCATGGCAAATCCGAAAAAGAGGGTAAGAACGGAGAGAATCTTACTCATGTTACGACCTAGAGCGCGCGGGAAATTCAGATTCTCACCGGTAATGTCGATCACCTTGATGCCCATTATCTTCTTGCCGACGGAGGCCTGCCAAGGCCCCGACTCGAAGGCCGACAGATAGAGAAGATAGATGATCGGTTGGATGCCCATGACCGAAGTGCTGTCTGTGAGGTCTCCAAGAATCATGCACGCGACTGCGACCATGGTCCAATCGACCGTTAGCGCCACTGCTCTGCGCCAGAATCCAGCATAAGGACCGGGGAAGACATCAATTGAATGTTTGGCGACCGCCGAGTTTGCCAGCGGACCTCGCATGGTTGAGATCTGGTCATCTAATCCTTCGTGTGGACGTGTTATTCTTTGGGCGGATGGTCGTTGATTGGGATCAAGAACCACGGCGTACGCGGGGATTTGATCGGCGATGTTTTTTACCGATTGTCGCCCCATGAAATCAAATTCAATTGAGAGTTTGTTCCGCACTTGGTCAAAGGCAGTGCCGGAAATCAACACGCCGCCGACCGGTGCAATGCTCTGCAGTCTTGCCGCGATGTTAACGCCTTCTCCAAAGAGTTCGTCATTGTCGACCATTACATCGCCTAGATTTATGCCGACTCGGAATTCCATGCGCCGATCTTGTTCAAGCAGGCCATTGCGAGCCATCAATTCTCTTTGGATCTCCACGCCGCATTCCACCGCTTCGACAACGGAAGCGAATTCAGCCAGGAGCCCGTCACCAGTCCAATTGATAATTCGACCTTGGTGTCGACTGACGAAAGAGGAAACGGCTTGTTTGTAATCTTTTAGACGTTGGAGGGTGCCGATTTCATCTTGGCCCATAAGGCGGGAGTAGCCACAAATATCTGCATGAAATATCGTGGTTAGCTTCCGTGTGATGCCCGGTTCTTCGTCGATCATGTCGGTCATCTATGTGGGCCCCAATTTCCAATGTGCGGCGCTCCAACCGTTCAACATTGGATGTCCAATTCCGAAAGCCAATCTTGGCTCATGACACCAGTAATGTCAGGAATTTGACCGCAATATGGCATCTCGCCTTATTTTGGAAATCCCCACGCCACAAGCGCCTCTCCGTTGAAAAACGCTGCACTCTGATACTCAATGTCTATTTACTAGACCAATGCGGCCATTTCTGTAAATGGGTTATCATATCAATGCGACACCCTTACAAATAGAGTGGGCATTTTCTGAATAAATTCAAGCTTCTAACTTGGTTTTGGCCGGCTAGTAGCGCTTTGTATATGTGATTTTGAAGATTCCTTCGCTCTCGGTCGTCCGGATGTGCCAATCCTTCAACACGTCTGAGGTGTTGTTGAAGACAAAGACAAAGTCTTGCCCGGCAACAGGCGTCCAGCGGAGGCGGCTATTGAGAGAGGCCACGTCTGAAATATTGTCGTATTGCACGACATTCAGCCAAGACCATTTCGAGTTGAAAGCGACGTTGGCACGAACAGAGGCTAGACGCGCGACAAAATCCCCATTGCGAAGATCGACATCATTGTGGGTGTAGTCGGCTCCGAAATGAAAGTGTTTGTTGGGCCGCCAGTCGACACCCGTTCTTACCGTGTGGCGGTGGCCGCCAAAGAATTCACCGATGCGAATCTCGCCTTCAACAGACCAAGGCTTTGTATTTGGCGTCTTGTAAAAAAGAGTGGTGCGATAGCCCTTGTAGTCGTCAGGGTCGATGTCTAATCCCTCAATAATCTCGAACCCTTCATCGAGAACTTCGCGCCACTGCATGACGCGCAACCGTAACTCATATCCTTTGTGAGATCTGAGCCAGAAGGGTTGGAAGGAGTATATGCCGGATTCAAAATCGAAATCGGAACTTTGTACCTCTTCAACAAAATACCCAGGCGTAATGGAGCGAATCCAACTGTCCTCTAAACGAAAGGAGTGACCGCCAACAGATCCATACTTATGGATCCCAGTGCGGTTTGCAAAACCAAGGGCCGGGAAATAGTTTTCCTCAATGGTTTCCCACCACAATTCGCCCCAATATCCAACAGAGCTGTTGAGTTCGGCGTTGAACCCATAGGCTTGTGAATCATCTTCAAGATCGTCGGTGACTGTCTGTTGGTACCAAAAATTCGCGGTGGCGGTGCGCCCAGGAAAGAGCGTTGATGAGCGATAGAGAAAATCCGCACCGCCAAGCCAGTTCTCACGGTCAGAATTTGGATCGCCACTTGTGAAGACGGCGCCTAAGCTCGATTCTTCCAACACGTTCATGGTTGCCCGACCCACGATTAAGTTGGTTTGGTCGGCAAGTGCATGCTCGGATTGAACGACGTCCATGACGCCCAAGTTTACGGGCCCCAAGCGCCCAGTTAGTTTAGCCCCAAACTTCAATTGTACCGGCTCGCCATCTTCATTTAGTCCCACACGACGAGAGAAAAATGGTGCGGCGTTGCCGGAGAGACCACCGAAGGTAAAGATATCGGCGTCCTGGAGGAAGAAGTCCCGTTGCTCAGGTTGAAAAATCGAAAACCGCGATAGATTGACAATTCGGTCATCCACTGCAGCGTCAGAAAAGTCGATGTTGCTCATGGCTAACCCTGTCATGGAGGGTGTGATTTTGTAGATCGCCGTGATGGCCGGCACGGTGTTGAAGTCCGACATGCCTGTGACGAAGTCCCTGCTTTCCCTAAACGCGATCGACGGAATGATATCAAGTCCAAGTCCTTGGCGGATGCCCGTCAACCCTGACAAGCGGCCGGCGGTGCTGGGATTGACTTTGCGATCTTGCGACGTCCATGCAGTACGTTCGCCTGACCTCGCAATCCTACGGAATGCGCTGAAGCCCCATGTGTCTTTTTTTGGATCAAAATTGAGTGTTTTGAACGGGATCTCAATTTCGGCCGTCCAACCTTCTTTGTCGATCTTTGACTCAACACGCCAAATGCCGCGCCAGTCCAAGTTGAGTTCGTCGACATCCTCAAAGATGGCTTCACGTCTGATGCCATTCCCATTGATGAAGAAGGCGTAACCTGAACGACGGTTTGCAAATGGATCCAAGACAATTGTAAGGGTGTCATCGCCGCGGAGTGACGCACCTTGAATGAGTTGGTTTGCCAGAATTTTTTCCGGCTGATCGTCAAACATTCGAGCGCCAATGTAGAGGGCGTCTTCATCGTAGAGAAGGTATATCTCGGTCTTCTTGGTGGGTTCTGCAAATTCCACTGGCTCGACTTGATGGAAGTCTGTGAGGGCAGGGGCAGTGAGCCAGACAGCGTCGTCCAAACGTCCATCAATTTTTGGAGAGATATCTGTGTGGGCGACTTGAGCAATTTTGTCCGTACTGATGTAGGTGGGCGGAAATTCATCAGCGACCGCAGGCCCAGTCTGAATGCATAAAATTAGTCCAAGGCAGATTGCATAGCCCAAAGGCCGACGTGGCTGCACGATTGTCCTCCCCCATTTTCCCAGCGCATCAGAGCTTAGCAGGGGTGAATAAACAAGTCCTTGCCTGCGGATTTGTCGCTGAGTACCTGGAAAGGTCTCGATTTGTGCGATTTTTTGTAAAGCCCGAGACGTAAAAAAAGTGGCGGACCGAAGTCCGCCACTCTCTGTGTTGTAATGTTCGTACTTCCTAGAAGTCTGCGGAAGCCCGCAGGAAGAAGTAACGACCGATCACGTTGTAAGTGAATGAGTCCGTGTTCGGGCTGCCTGCGAAGCCAAACGGTGGCTCATCATCGAAGACGTTGTTAACACCGAATGTCAGACCATAGTTGTCCCACTCATAACCGACGCGAATGTCATGCTCGAAATGCTCTTCTGCACCTGTGTAGTTGCGGAAGTTGTTGAGCGAAGCATTGTTGTTCCGGTCATAAGTCTGAGCGATATAACGGGTTCTCCATGTGAAGCCCCAGTTATTCCAGTCAGCGTTGGTTGTCATGATCGACTTGTAGGCCGGGATCGACCCTCTTTCGTCATAACCACCTTCGCCTGGGAACAGATCGTTCTCGAGGATGTAGGTGTTCTGCCAATCCCAGGTAAAGGAAACGTCGTTCCAATCCCAGAAGTAGTTGAAGCCCCAATCGATACCATCTGTGCGAACGTCGCCACGGTTTTCGGTTTGTGACCGACCACCGATGATGATGGTACCTGCACCTGTCGTCCGACGTGTCCAACCGCCAGGTACGTTACGGAACGCACAGTCAGCATGGCCGAAAGCGAGGGATGAGTAACAGTTTTGCAGGAGACCTGTGAACTGCTGACGGGTAATAAAGTCTGTCAGTTCAATTTCCCACCAGTCAACTGTCACGGTCAGGTTTGGAACCCAACGTGGCGTGATCACAGCACCGATCGAAACTGTATCGGCTTTTTCAGGACCAACGTTCGCGTTACCACCAGCAAGAACTGGGTACTGGACAGCTGTCTGAGCTGTACCAGCTGGTGTGCCATCTGCGATACAGTTGGCGACGACGTTAGCAACCTGAGGGGCTGTGAAGCCTTCCGGTCCACCAGCCACGAGATTTTGGTGGTTGGCACATGGATCAGAGACGAAGTCAAAGGAGACAACACCACCGGCGAACAGATCGGTGATCTGTGGCGCGCGGAATGCATTACCAAGATTGAAACGGAACCGGATATCTTCGGTTACCGTCCAGTTGGCGCCCACTTTCCAAACGGTGTCGGATCCGAAGGTCGAATAATCGAACCAACGACCCTGGACGTTCACGTCAAGGGAACCGGCAAACGAAAGGTCAGAGAAGACTGGGATGTTGGCTTCACCAAAGAACTCGGTGACGTCAAACTTACCAGCGGTTGTGAAGATTTGGTTGGCAACACTTTCACCGGACTCTGTCACAGAGTCTGGCTTGTTGTAGCCTTCGTCTTCACGGTACTCAAAACCGAACGCCACGCCCAGCGGACCAGCTGGAAGCTCGAGGAGATCAGGTTTGGAGATGCTGGCAAACACACCGGTTGTCGCGAAATGAGAGACCGAGGTGCTGGTTGATGCCAGATACTGATTTTCGGCAAAGGTCCAGTTACCAGGTTGGAGAATGTCCAAGCTACCTGATGGGTTCACAATCGACGAACAAATGATGTCGGCAGCACAAGCAGCCGGATCAGTGATCGTGTTGGCACGTCCGAGATTCCAGATACCGCCACGAACGATGTTGTTGTCGACGCGGGTGTGGAGATAGGACAGCTCATAGTCCCAATCGAGAAGCGTGCCTCGAACACCAACGACGACCCGAATGAGGTCAGCGACGATGTCAGAGTGACGAATACCGACGTTTTGAACCGGACGGATGATGTATCCACCGCTCAATGTGTCAGTTGCTTCATTGACGCCTGGCGTGAAGCCAATATCAAAAGTGCCGTCACCACGAAGGTCACAAGCTGTGCCCGGACCAGGAAGTGATCCGTAGAGTAGCGCCCAGTCAACTGCCAAGTTGGTGTTCGTGCAAGGCACAACCCAACCAGAGCCATACGTCGGTGTACCGAAGCTACCAGGGTTACCATCGAGCTTACTCACTGACTTACGTTTGGCGTACTGGAACTCCATGAAGGCTTCGATGCTATCGGTGATTTCATAGGTGCCGTAACCAGCCACCGACAACACTTCCAACTGATTGACAATGTCCTGTTCGAAAGAATAGTCGTAACGAACAGCGCCATTCATGTCGATTGGAGGTGCTTGCGTACCAGCAAAGGACGGACAGGAGAAGAAGGGCAAGAGACCTGTGCCATCACCTGAGAATTGACCGTGCTTGGATGCAAAGTCTGCACAAGCAACACCAAAGCCATGACTGATAGAGGTCAAGAGGTCATCACCGGCATAGTTGCCAAGGAATGAACCACCAGGAGAGAAGATAGAACCGTTTCTCCAACCAGCTGCATTCACGCGGGTGATGTCCAACCGAGCCCATTCGCGCTCGTATTGTGGAATGTTGTCGAAGAAGCGGAATTCCGCACCCACAACAATGTTACCACGATCGTGGGAACCGCCCATCGTCGCTGATATCTGCGTTTGCTCGCCATCACCGTGGGTGGAGATGCCTTGCAAGGCGTTGATGTTCAGACCTTCAAAGTCATCTTTAAGGATGACGTTGATCACGCCTGAAACAGCGTCAGCACCGTAAGTCGAGGAAGCGCCATCCCGAAGGATTTCAACCCGCTCAACCATTGCCGTTGGGATCATGGATAAGTCACCGGCTTCGTTCGCAAGTCCATCTGCAAAACGAGCCAAACGCTTACCATTGATCAAAACAAGCACACGGTCTTGGCCAAGGTTCCTCAGGTCAACGGATGTTGCACCGCCACCGGAGAGATTACTCGATTGGCCGAAACCGCCAGAACCCGAAGCCAGTTGTTGGCGAAGTGCTTCACCAAGGTTGGAAATACCGGAAAGCTGGATGGCTTCACCGGAAATAACCGTAACTGGGTTCTCAGAGGTCGCATCGGTCCGCGCAATACGTGAACCTGTAATAAAGAATTCCTCGATCTCTCCCTCATCGTCGTCTTGAGCGAAAGAGATCGGGGCCGCGATTGCCGTCATTGAAATGGCGACACCCGCAAACATGGTCGAACGCAATAGGCGTTCTCGCAAATTTTCTGGTTTCATGTCGTAAACCCCAAGTTTTCTACATTGAATGAAAACGGCCTTTCCCACCAAACTTGACGGTGACAACGGCTATTTCCGCAAATGATCTCCCCCCAAGGAGATCGAAACCAGACCAGGCCCCCTATGCGAAGTGCCAAGTTCGGTCTATTACGCCAAACCGTAATGATCTCAGGGACTAACAGCAACGAATTTGTGACAAATCCCCACGGAAACGCGATATGTGTTGCATATCAGACCCACTAAGATGGTCAGGTAATAAAATTATAATTTCAACTGCGATTTCCAAATTAAAAGACAAATTATTGTTGAAATTTTTAATGTTCATGCGTGGTGGTAATAGTATTTTTACCATGATTAGGGAATTCTTGACGACAAAATTGTCAAGTTTGAGTTCTCCAGGTTGGGGGGCATTTGCTAAATTACGGATTCATTGAGAATCAATCGACAAGCGTGTCTCGATATCCATGAAAGTGGAAAAACTGCTATAAAGCTGAAGAATTTCCGTTCCTTAGCGGTCGTATTCGGCTATATGGCTGCTGTAGAACATTGGCGCAACAATTCCGCGTGCCTTCTTTATGGCAGCAATGTAGATAGCAGCAATATAGCTGCAATGCGATGGAAGCAGGAAGAAGAGCCGCAACTTTAAAGAGAGTACAAGTAGATGTCGGAAAGAAAACCTACTGGACCTAAGTCACGGCCAAAGAGTGGGGCCTTGTTGCCGGGATTAGGAGGCGGGGGCCTAAAAAGCGCTTTTGGCAAAGAAGCGATCATGAGAGATCGGGTACGCCAACACAACGCGCCTGATCACATGACGCTTGTAGGAATACAGCAGCAACTAGAGGTGGCGATGGGTCACCACCGCAAGGGGCAACTTGATATTGCCGGCGGGATCTACCAGGACATTTTGGCCAAGTTTCCGAACCAACCAGACGCCTTGAATCTACTCGGTGTCATTAGAGTAGCACAGAGCAATGCGCGAGATGGCATCAGGCTCATTTCTTTGGCAGTGCAGTTTAGACCGAACGACCCAACGGTTCTCAACAATCTGGGCAATGCATATCTATCTGAGCGTCAGTGGCTTGATTCCATCGAGTATCTTGAGCGTGCGGTGGCACTCAAACCGGACTTCTTGGAGGCTTTGTCAAATCTCGGTCGAGCATATCGACACTCTGACCAATCAGATGAATCCGAATACTGTTATCGCAAAATGTTGGAGAGAAGTCCCAACAATGTGATGGCCCTGATTGGAATGTCGCGTATTTATCAAGACCGAGGGATGGCTGAGGAATCAGAAGAGTTGATTCAGAAGGTTCTCAAGTTTCGCGGTGGCCGCTTGCAGGCGTATTCGCTGTTTGCACATACTCGGAAATTCAAAGAGCGCCCAAGTGAACTTGATGAAATCGAGAAAATGATTGCGAAGTTGAAGGATGGACAAGAAAAATGCCAGCTGCATTATGCAGCTGGTAAGATGTACGACGACCTTAAGGAATATGATGATGCATTCAAGCATTACAAAGCAGGCAATGACCTAACGCAGATTGAACACAGCCACGATGCGTTTGTTCGTCTAGTGGACCGAACAATTAGTGTCTGTGATAAGAAGTTTTTTGAGGAACGAAAGGGGTGGGGTGTTGAGTCGGATCGGCCAATATTCATCGTGGGTATGCCTCGTTCAGGTACGACCCTCCGCGAGCAAATCATTGGCAGCCATCCAGATGCTTTTGGCGCCGGAGAATTGGAACACATTAAGCGTATTCAAATGAAAATCGGTACTTTGGTCCCAGAGCCAAAGCCATTCCCAGAGAATCTCGAATTACTTACCAAAGAAGGTTCCGTCATTGCTGGTCGCTGGTATTTGCGAGCTCTTGAGCGTCACTCCAGTACGGCCAAACATGTCACTGACAAAATGCCACATAACTTTTTGAGTTTGGGCATGATGGCGGTCATCTTCCAGAATGCGAAGTTCATTCATTCCAAGCGAAATCCAATGGATACCTCACTGTCGTGTTTCATGCACAACTTTAATGATGCGCATACATACAATCGCGATTTGACGAACATGGGTCTTTACTATCGTCAGTATGTTCGACTTATGGAGCATTTTCATGAAGTGCTTGGGGATCGCCTGTATTTCTCGTCGTATGATGACCTTGTTGCGGATCCAGAAACGGAAATTCCGAAGATGATCGAATTCTGTGGACTGGAGTGGAATGATGCTTGTTTGAAGTTTTATGAGTCAAAACGCGCTGTAATGACACCGAGCCAATGGCAGGTTAGGCAACCCATTTATACGAGGTCAAGTGACCGCTGGAAGCGTTACGAAAAGCAATTACAGCCACTCCTCGAGGCTTTGGGAGATTTGGCGCCGGAGTAGCGGATAACCAGACGAGATATCAATCAGTATAAAGATAAACTGACTAACCACGGAAAGCCCCTTCATCACAATTGATGGAGAGGCTTTTTTTTGGTTGGTCGATCCTGTGGGATGGAGGGCTCTGTGTCGGAGCTTTGGGTCTGGACAGAATTTGTGTCGTTGATGCGGTCGCTTTGCCTTACGTATCCACAGGTAGTGTGATTTGACCTCTCATATCAATCTCGTTTCTATTGATCGGATCTGTGATTTAGAAATGTAGATCCCAAAAAGGTGACCTTTTTCCGGGAATATATCAATCGCACCAAATGGAATGTTGTGACTTGGTGACATGATCCAAAGTGACGTTTGAAGATGACTTTTATATACAAAGATCCGAGCGGAAAACGAATGGGATGGGTAGATCAATTGGCTGATAGGCTAACAATTCCGTTTAAGCCAGGCAAAGAAAAACCCCCCAGCCGAAGCTGAGGGGTTGATAGCGATTATTGGTTTCAGATTAGAAGTTGTACTGAAGACCGATAATGATTTCCGCTACATCGTAATCGACTTCAAGATCGCGACCGAACAAGAGGTGCTCGGTTTGCGTCACTGTGAAGTAACGACCTTCGATGTTCAGACGTGTGTTGTCGGTCAGATCCCAACCAAGACCGATAAAGCCTTGATAGGCGATGCCGGAGTCGCTTACAGAAACGGGACCAAGATCAACGTCTACGTTTGCCCAACCGATGCCAACACCAACATATGGGTGAAGGTTGCCGTCCCCGTTACCTGCGAAATCCCAAACCGCGTTGGCCATGATAGCAAACGAGGAGAGTTCACCAGAGTACGAGGCTGTGGTGGTGCCAGAAGCGGTCATCGTGCCTGTGCCCGAGAATGAAACAGTACTGGACGTTGTCGGCATACTCGTGAGCGTTGACGCTGGAACGGTAGACGACGAAAGCGTCGTTAAGACATTGCTGTCCGAAACGCCCGTCGCCGTGATTGGTGTGGACAATGTCGGCGTTGCCATTGTCGTGGTTGGCGTCGTTCCGATACCACCGGTAATCGTTCCAGTGACCGGTGTTGATGCCGTAGGCGTTGCCAGTGCAGTTGTTGCTGTGGACCCAAAGCCGTTCACGTGGAAGAATCCACGGTTGTAGGTCCTGTAACCAAAGCTGGTAGCAGCGGCTGAGAATGTCCGATAAGACCAGACAACATCCGCATTTGCCTTGCGATAAGCAACTTCAAGTTCCAAGCTTAGGCATGGATTAACTTGCGTGCCTGCAGCCGCGCCGACAACAAAACCATTGTCGATGCTCATGTCAGCCCGGGTTGAGCTTGAGAATGTACCCGCAACTGAACTAAAGGCATTCATTGACATTGAGCCAAAGAAGGTCCCGAGAACGGTCCCGGCCGAAGAACCCAATGTCGTGTTGGTCGCGACTGACATACTACCCGTGGGCAACCAACCACCTGGCGTCGCTAACGAAGCCGCTGGGCCAGTGCTTGAAAAGGTGACGTTTGGATAAGTTCCAAATGTCGTGTAGCCGAGACCATTTAGGTAACGGTAGTAAACTGCCGTATAACTGGCAATAACGCTTGATCCACCAGAACTGGAAGAGCTAGCAATAACCATGTTCTGATCATCTAAGAAACTCATACCACCGAAAATCTTAAGATAGCCCTCAGCTTGAGCTGGTGCCGTAAGAGCCATGGCAGCGCCCGCAGCGGTCGTTGCCAATAAATACTTCTTCATAATTACCCCCCTTATGAAAGGCCGGTTGAAACTCACAAATTCGCCACAATGGGCTTAGGTCGGGACATTAATCCACGTTGGCGAACCTGACAACAGAAAGTAAACAATTTGTGGAGACCCTCGAAGATAAATACCAAACTAGTGCAATCATGTAACAATACGGACTAATCGATGCCTTTCTAGGTTGATCTTATTAGTAATTTCTACTTAAACGGTGCTTTTGTCCGGTCAAAGCAAGCATAATATGAGGGACTTTGACGAATCACTTCAACTCTAAGTGGTTGATCCTGGCCATCGTCAATGTATTGCCGGGACAGGAAGTTAATGATCGGCAATCATCAAATGACCTGTGGAAGGGCCTTACGGGGTCGCTTTTGACGCGCAAGCCCCGATTTACCATCAGAAACTGTATCTAAATCCAACCAAAAACTCGCTCACATTGTATTCCAGATCCATGTCAAGTCCGGAAGGTGACAGCATTTCAATCTGAGGTAGCGCGAAGTATCGGTATTCAAGATTTACTCGAATATTGTCACTTACATCGAAGCCAATACCTGCACCTACTTGAAAGGCAATTGCGGAGTCATTGACGGTAAGGCTGGGAAAGTCGAGTTCAACGTTGGCCCAGCCCAAGCCGAATCCCACATAAGGGTGAAACTTCTTCTTGGGTGTGAAATCCCACCAGACATTGGCCATCACCGCAAAGGACGTTATGTCACCGCTTTCTGCGAAGGTGTAGGATGCGCTGCCTGTGTTGGCGATTGGCGTTGTCATGGTTACGACCATCGTGCCACTGGTCGTATTCGTTCCCATTGATGTGCGAGCTGTGGTCGCCGTTCTTGATGATGTAGCGTGAATAACAGGTGGCAGGGTCAGTGTTCCCATTGACGTCATTAACGTTGGGGTCGTCGTATAAGTTGCTGTAACGTGATACGAAGCGCCTACATAAAGGGCGTAAGACGCAGTCCCGTAAATCCTACGGTAAGATTTGAAATCAAAGACCGCGTCTCCGGAAGCCCGGCGATATGCGGCCTCAAGTTCAAAGCTAAGGCCGTTGCCAAGGTCCAAGCCAACTGCTGCGCCAACTACAAAGCCACTATCAACAGCAATATCCGCATTCAAATGGGTCGTATAGGCGCCGCTTGCTTGGTAGTTGAACACGAGAGAGCGATACGAATTCAGAGACCGATATGTTGTCGTGGCTCCCGTGATCGGAACAGTAGAGCGATAAACGCCAGGATAAGCGGGGGCAAAGCCGGTTGTTGGGGACGTTGGAATATCGCCTGCATCGTATGAAAACATCGTCGAGAAGAGTGCCATCGTCATGGAGGTCACCCCTCCTGTGGTCGTTGATACAGAACCCGAGGTCGTTATAGAACTAATTGAATCTATTGATAAATTCTGATCGCTGAAGAGGCCAAATCCACCGAAAATGCGCAGATAACTATCCGCTACGGCTGGCGTCGTAAGTGCCATGGCGGCACTGGTTGCGGTCGTCATCAGTAAATACTTTTTCATTGTTAGCTCCTGTGGGGGCGTCGGAAGCGATCACCAAATAACAACCTGTCAGGACACAATTGGGTCGCATGGATCTCTTCAACAATCTGTCTCACGGGTACAGGCAATTTGAGCGATTGTGAAGGGTGAATCATGCGATCTGGCCTGATTTCTCGGTCAACGCGTACTGGGCGTCGAACACAGACCAAAAAAGGCCCCGCAACAACGTTGCGAGGCCTTTCAGCGATTGTGGAATTCTCGCCTGTCTACGAAGATCGATCGATGTACATATACCTCGTAGCATGTCGATCCGATACGTTTGGCTCCCAACCTTTGAGGTAGGTGTGAACAAGGTTTTGCGAAACAGCATAATAAGTTGGAATCAGAGGCTGTTCGTCGAGCATGAGTTGCTCGGCTTGTTTCATCAATCCGGCTCTCGTGACCAAATCCAAGGTGGCATTTGCTTCTGCCATCAAAGAATCGAATTCGTCATTCGAGTAACGACCGTAGTTCATGGTGCCACTTGAGGTCTGCAAGAGGTAGAGGAAGTTTTGGCCGTCATTGTAGTCTGCGATCCAGCCCGCATCCCCAACTTCGAAGTCACCGGTGCGTAAGTCGTTGTAGTGAGATTTGACCTCCAAATGGAGTAGATTGGTCTTCACGCCGATTTGTTGCCACATGGCGCGCGCGGCCACGGCTAATCTCTTTCCGTCCACGCCTTCTCTGTACTTATATTCAAATTCAAGCTGGTTCATGTATTTGTCAAAACCGGCCTCTTGCAATAGTTCCTTCGCTTTTTGCAGACGCTCAGGATGAGAGAGCTCGGCGTAGGGCATTTTTGCGCCATTCTCATAGTTTGCGACGCCATCAGGAACAAATGCGTAAGCAGGTACCTGTCCAGCACGCAGGATCTTGTCTGTCAGTATTTCGCGCTCTATTGCTAAAGACAAAGCCAATCTGACGCGAGGGTCATTGAACGGCTCGCGTTCTGTATTAATGGCGATGTAGCTGACGCCCATGTAGGGGTGCAGCTGCGTTTCGTCGGGAAGGTTTTCGCGAAGCCAGTCGATTTGTTGCAAAGGAATGCTCGAGTTGAGGTCCAATTCTCCGGCTCTGAATTGCTTCAATGCGGCTGTCGCATCTACCGTTGGGTAAAAGAAGACTTCTTCAATTTGAATGTTCTCAGCGTCATAGAACAAATCGTTTTTGACGGTGTGAACATGGCCTTGTGGGCGCCATTCAGCCAGTTTGTACGGGCCATTTCCGACCATGTTTTCTGATCTTACCCAGGCGCTGCCGTGTTCCTCAATTGTGTGTTTTGGCACCGGATACATGGTTTGGTGCGTGGTCAATTCAATGAAGTAGGGGGCTGGATTTTCCAGCGTCACTTCGAGTGTTTTGTCATCTAATGCCTTAGCACCTAGAGCCTCTTTTTCCATGCTCCCATTGTTGACGGAAGCGGCGTTTTTTATGCTGTAGATCAATGATGCGTATTGGGCGGCTGTCTCCGGCGCTAGAATGCGTCTGAATGCGAAAACGAAGTCATGAGCTGTGACTGGTACGCCATCTGACCAAACCATGTCTTCACGAATCTGGAATGTGTAGACCAAGCCATCTTCACTCACCGTATGGCTAACGGCTGACCCAGGAACAGCACTCCCGCGAACATCTTCTGTATAGAGACCAATAATGAGATCTCTGAGAATGTTGCTTTCCCAGGTACCTGTGGAATGGTGTGGATCAAGTGAATCTGGTTCGGCGCCATTGCCGCGTTGCAAAATACGTCCGTCTTGGGCGAAAGAAGCGTCGCCGACTGCGATCAACCCGGTGATTGATAGGCTGGCAATTGCGATACCCACTGTGAGACGGCGGAGCAAAGAGGCTCTCACAGAATATCGATGGCTTGCTCTGCGAGCTGTTCTGGTTGCGAATTCGTTCATCAAGTATTCTCCTCCGGTCACATTTTCACCACTTGAAGGTGGAAAACAGTGCTCAATTTCAGTGTGACACCGCTTTGCGGCGGAAATCGGGCTTCGACATCCCCCATTTGTGTTGAAAAGCCCGTCCGAATTGTCGTGATGCCCCAGAATTTTGCCTTTTATGGCACATTTCTTTGTTGGTGGGGTAGGGTTTTCCTTACGGAATGACTGGGATATAAGGGTGGAAATTAACCCCCTCGAGAATCGTGTGGGATTGAGACACTAGAGTGTTTGATCCCAGCTATGAAAGTGTTCAAAAATATGCGTTTTGCAATAAAGATGAATCGACCGCACACTCAAATGGTCTCTGGAATTTGCGCCTTTGGCCTCATGATTGTTTCGGCCATGGCCGCTCAAGCAGGGCCCGTTGAAGATGTCGTGGAGTGTTCAGGCATTGTCTCCGATGCGGAGAGGCTCGCCTGCTATGATGCCGGGGTGACGCAACTTCGTGCTTCTGGACTGACCAGCGAGCAGATTAAGGTCACCCAACCTATGATGGTTCAATCGGGTGGTGGCAATCAAGTTCAGGCCGCTGCCCAACCGACGCGAGACAAGGAACGGGGATTGTTTGGTTTTGGATTGCCGTTTGGTGGAACCAAACGCGATACCACGCCTGAGAATTTCGGCGAGCCTGCGTCGACTGCGAAGAGTCCTGCAGGTCAAATTGCCCGGATCAATGATACGGTCGAAAGTGTGACTTACGATTACACCGGTAGGTTCCGAGTTGTGCTTAGCAATGGGCAGATTTGGAAGCAAAACAACGACAAGCGCATGAAGATTGAAACAGGTAATGTCGTTGAAATCAGACGTGGAACCGTCGGTGGCTATTTGCTCAGATTGGACAGCAAAGGCAAGGCTGTGCGAGTTAAACGCGTCAAATAGCTGATTGAACCAAACGAAAAATCTGTGACACACGACTTTTCAATCTGGGAAGTGGCAGGCAACCTGATGTCCTGATGGACCACCTCGGCTGGACAGCTCTGGGATCTCGTTTGCGCATTTATCTGTCGCCTTTGGACACCTTGTTCTGAACACACACCCAGAAGGCGGGTCGACGGGGGAGGGTAAGTCACCTTCCAAGACGATCCGTTCCTTGTGCTGTTCTAATTCTGGGTCGGGGATCGGTGCGGCATTGATGAGCGCCCGTGTATAGGGATGCCTGGGATTGTCGTACAGGGAACCGCGATCGGCGATTTCCATGACCTTGCCTAAATAGAGAACGAGCACTCTATGTGAGATGTAGCGCACGACCGAGAGGTCGTGGCTGATGAATATCAGTGACAGGCCGAACTCGTCCTGCAATTCCCTCAAGAGATTGACGATTTGCGCTTGAATTGAAACGTCCAATGCACTCACGGGCTCATCACAAATGATGAGTTTGGGCCGCAAGATCATAGCGCGTGCGACACCGATCCGCTGGCACTGACCTCCACTGAACTCATGTGGATATCGGTTGATCATCTGCGGAAGAAGGCCAACCTTGGACATCATGTCTTGAACTTTTCCTTTTCGTTCAGACTTCTTCATTTTGGGATAAAAACTTCTCAGTGGTTCAGCAATTATCTCACCGATGGTCATTCGCGGATTGAGACTGGCCAAAGGGTCCTGAAAAATGATCTGAAGATCTTGACGTCGCAATCTCATTTTTGAGTTGCTGAGCGGGGCCAAATCTCTTCCGAGCCAAATGACTTTCCCGCCGGTGGGCTTGAGCAACCGCAAAATTGCGCGTCCGAGGGTTGATTTCCCGCAACCAGACTCGCCAACGATGCCGAGGGTTTCGCCTGGAAACATCTCAAAACTCACACCGTCAACAGCTTTTAGGCGTGGGGCTTTCCCCGAAAAGAGGCCCGTCGATGGCATTGGGAAATGGACTTTGAGGTCTTCAACTTTAAGAATGGCCTCGGTCATAAATTCGTTCCCTGTGAGTTATCAAAGCCTTTGTAGTGGCAGGCTTTGCCACGACCTGGGGTCATTTCTGTGAGTTGTGGATCCTTGGTAAAGCAAGGTTCAAAGGCGTATGTGCAACGGTCTTGGAACTTGCAGCCTTCTGGTAAGTTCTGGAGATTTGGCGGCTGTCCTGGAATGGCGTTCAGTTTTTCATCCGTAATCTGATCAAGCCTTGGCATCGAAAGTAAGAGACCGCGGGTGTAGGGGTGCTGAGGATCGTAAAAAATTTCACCGACTTTGCCGGTCTCAACAAACTCGCCAGCGTACATAACCATAACGCGATCACAAATGCTTGCGACAACACCGAGATCATGGGTGATCATCACAATCGCGGCGCCGGTCTCGCGCTTGAGGTCTCCGAGGATCTCTAAGATTTGCGCTTGAACCGTTACATCAAGCGCGGTCGATGGCTCATCTGCGATGAGGAGTTCTGGTTCACACAACAGCCCCATCGCAATCATGACCCGCTGGCGCATGCCACCGGAAAACTCGTGCGGGTACATGTCGATGCGTTTTGCGGCCTCAGGAATTCGAACGAGGTCCAGCATGTCCAAAGCCCGCTTGCGCGCATTTTGTTCGTTCATTCCCTTGTGAAGTTTGAGAACTTCGATGAGCTGACGTGCGACACTTAGGTGCGGTGTTAGAGATGTCATTGGATCTTGGAAGATCATTGACATGCGTTCGCCGCGTATTTTGTTCAGCTTCTTGCGCGACAGTCCGAGAATGTTCTCCCCTTGAAATTCCGCCGTGCCTTCGACGATGCCGTTGTCGGCCAGCAATCCCATCATTGAGATAAAGAGTTGCGTCTTGCCAGAGCCAGACTCGCCAACGACGCCGAGACACTCACCTTTGTTGACGTCGAAAGTAACGCCGCTTACCGCGAGGACGTCACCTTCAGGTGTAGAAAAGCGGACCGATAGGTCCTTTACCGAGAGAACAGGAGCCATAAAGTCAAATCCTCACATCACTCTGTCTAGCGATCTTTTGGATCAAGCGCATCGCGCAGTCCGTCGCCAATAAAATTGAAGCAGAACAATGTGACTGCCATGAACACGGACGGGAAGATGAGCATCCACCACGCCGTTTCGATTTCGTTTGCGCCCTCAGAAATAAGCGCGCCCCAGGAGGTGAGTGGCTCTTGAACCCCGAGTCCGAGGAAGCTCAAGAAACTTTCGGTCAAGATAACGGAGGGCATTGTCAGTGTAATATAGACTAGAACCGGCCCCACAACATTTGGAACAACGTGGCGCGTAATCATGCGCATTCGAGACACACCTGCGGCTTCGGCCGCTTCAATGAACTCCTTGTTTCGAATGGTGAGCGTTTGACCGCGCACAATCCGCGCCATGGTGAGCCATTCAACCGCGCCAATGGCCAAGAACAAAAGCATGAAATTTCGTCCGAAGATTGCCACGAGAACGATGACGAAGATCATGAGAGGCATTGAATAGAGTATATCGACAAAGCGCATCATGGCGTTGTCAATTCTTCCACCTACAAAACCGGCGGTGGCGCCGTAGAGAACGCCAATAGACAAGGCGACCGTGGTCGCGGTTACGCCAACGGCCAACGAAATGCGAGCGCCGTACAGGGTGCGAATGAACAGGTCACGACCAACGGCGTCGGTACCAAATATATGAAAACCATCCCAAGTAGGCGGGGTCGACAGCAAGTCCCAATCGATGTCTTCGTATGTGTAAGGACTGAGAAAGTCTGCAAAGACCGCCATGAAGACGACGACACTCAGTATGGCCATGCTGACGACAGCGGCCTTATTGGCGAAGAGGCGACGTCTTGCATCAATCCAAAGACTGCGGCCTTTTACTTCCGCCATACGGTCGGGGATCATCGGCTTTGCGGTTCGGGTAGAAAGATCAGTCATTATTGCAGCTTCACTTTCGGATCGAGAATGCCGTAAAGGACATCGGCTACCAGATTGAGAATGATGATGAGCAATGAGAACAGTATGACGACGCCCATAACTAAGGTGTAGTCGCGTTGTAAGGCGCCGATAACGAAGTACTTACCCACGCCAGGCAGGTTGAAAATGGATTCAACAATAAAGGAGCCGGTCAAAATGCCAGCCGTTGCGGGGCCTAAGTAACTTACCAGTGGCATCAGGCCTGCTGGCATCACGTGACGACGAATGACAACCCATTCGGGGAGGCCCTTTGCCCGGGCAGTTCTCACGTAGTTTGACCGCAGGACCTCGAGCATGCCGCCGCGGGTCAACCGCGAGATGACGGCAATTTGAGGCAGGGCCAAAGAGATAACGGGTAGAATCATGTGTGTGAGTTTGCCGTCTTTCCAACCCGCGACAGGCAATATTCCCATGTTGACACCAAACTGCAATGTCAACATTGGCGCGACCACGAATATTGGAATGGTAATCCCAACCATTGCGATGGCCATGACCGAGAAATCCGGAAATTTGTTTTGATTGAGAGCTGCAATGGTTCCCAGTGGAATGCCCAAAAAAATCGCTAAGAGGATTGCAGACACACCAAGACGAACACTGACAGGCAATCCGCTTGCGATGAGTTCGTTGACAGTGAAGTCTTTGTATTTATACGACGGACCAAAATCTCCACGAACGACGTTCTTCAAATACTTGATGTACTGAATGTGGAGCGGCTTATCGAGGTCATAGGCTGCGAGAATGTTAGCTTCGATCTCTGGCGGTAATTTACGTTCGCTCGTGAACGGTCCCCCAGGTGCTGCCCGCATCAGGAAAAACGACATGGTAATGATGATCAACATGACCGGTATTGCTACCAGCACCCGCTTAACAATGAAGGAAAGCATGTCTTGCTACGTATCCTTGAAAGTTTCCCTGACAACCCACGAAGCCCAGGGTTCCTCGGCCCCAAGTTCGTCTTCACACTCCAATTTCAAACCGTTGATGTCAAGAATTCTCTTGTAAAACAGACCACTTAGGTCGAATCCGCAAAGATGTTTCCGAATGAGGCTTCAGTTGGAATTATTCGTATCGAAGTGTCTGAGCTGGTTTCGTCATCGCTACACGGCGCGCATGTAATGCGACCGTGGTCCATGCCACCGCGCACGTTACAATGCTGGCTAGAATGAACGCCAATGGTGAAAGCGGAATATGATAGGCGAACCCATCCAACCATGCCTGCATTGTAAAGTAGGCAATTGGCCAAGCAATCAAATTTGCGATGATCACGGGGCGCGCGAATTGTAAAACGAGAAGTTTCACGATATCGCCGACAGACGCGCCCATCACTTTGCGAAGGCCGATTTCTTGCGTGCGTTTTTCAGCGGAGATGGACGCAAGTCCAAACAATCCAAGGCAAGCTATTAACATCGCGAGAACAGAAAATCCGCCAAAGAGATAACTTCTCGTCGTTTCTTGCTTGTAGAGATCATCATAGCCTGCATCGATGAAACGGAGTGCGAATCCCTTTGATCCCATATTCGACTTCCAAATTTCTTTAATCTTCTTTTTGGAGGCCCAAAAATCTTCACTCGTCATTGAGAAGGATATTGCCTCGAAGGACTCTGGGGCCATGTAGAACATGGTTGGTTCAACTGGGTGTCTGGCGCTGGCAAAGTTCACATCTGGCACCACACCGATGATCTTGTGATTGGCGATGTAGTTGGGCGCCTTCAAGCCCTTTTGAACTGTTTGGCCAATTGCCGCCTCAGCACTCTCAAACCCGAGCCATTTGACGGCGCTCTCATTGAGAATTGCATTGGAGTAGGTAATTGGTTCATCGTCAGTCGGCATGTCGAAATAGTCGTAGGCGTTTTCTGAGTCAAAGTTTCGACCGAATTTGACTTCAATACTAAATGTTTCGAAAAATCTGTGGTCAACATTGGCTTGGCGCATGATTTGCGGGTAGCCAATGTCAAAGCCTGGCCGTTTTACCACAGCATTTTCAGGGAAGGGTTCCGGTGGCGATACCGATGACATTGTGAGTGAGGAGACTTCATCCATTGCCAATAACTCATAGGCGATGGATCTCATTTTGTCGGCATGATCCCAGCTGTCGTCTTTCTGTTTCGTATGCAAAGTCATGGCATGTTCACGGTCGAACTGAAGGAGCTGTGATTTGGCATAGACCATCTGAGAGTAGACAACGATGGTCGCAATCATGAGGCCAATGGAGATGGCAAATTGTATCACCACAAGTACGGACCGAAGTAAAAATCGACCATCTACATCTGAGAAAGGTCCGCGCAAGACCGCAAGCGGTCGGAACGCGGAAAGGAATGTTGCGGGGTAGATGCCGCCGATGAAGCCAACGGTTATCGCCAGGCCCAACAATCCGCCAAGAAGGCCAATATCGCGCTGGTAGTCTAGGGTTAGCGACTTGCCGATCACTTCATTGTAATAGGGCAGAGAAAACTCAACAGCGGCAATGGCCAGCAACAGCGCGAACACCGACAGTAGGATGCTTTCACCGAGTATCTGGGAGATTACTTGTTTTCGCTCCGCTCCGACGAGCTTGCGCATGCCGATTTCGCGGGCGCGATCACCAGCTCTCGCGGTTGCAAGGTTTGTGAAGTTGATACAGGCGACAATCAAAATCAAAACTGAGAGAACCGAAAATGTGTAGACCAATGTAATGTCGCCGACGGGGGTCATTTCTTCCGATTGTTCAGATTTCAAATGAATGTCGCGAACAGGCATGATGCTGAGCGTAAGCCAGTCTTCGCTCTTGATCTCTGTTCCAAGACGCGAAATTGGTGGAATATTCTTAGATACAATCTTGTTGAGCTTGTCCTGCACGAGGGCAGGTGAAGCGCCGTCAGCAAGTTCGAAGTACGTGTTGGCGTAAACGTTGTTCCACCCCATCATCTTTTCAAGGGTACCGTCTTCCTCAAGGGTTGCGAGAGAGATGAAGAGATGGGATTTGATGTGAGACTTTGGGACAGGGGAGGCCAGGACACCGGCGACGGTCAATTCGCGACCGTCGCTCATATTGATGGTCTTACCTACTGGGTCGACATCTCCAAACAGGTGCTGTGCAAATTTGGGATGAATAATGGTTTGCCCGGGCCTGGCCAAAATGTCCTGCGGCCGCCCATTTTCAAGTTTGAAATCAAAGAGATCGAAGAATGAAGGAGACGCCCAAACGACGCCGGTGTTGAATTCTTTGCCGTCAACTTCCAGGGCTGAGCGCCAACTAAATGCATATGTTGAGCGGAGGACGGACGGAAGGTCGGTTTCAATGGCGTTGATGGCAGCCGCTGATGACGTAGCAAGCCTTAGGGGCGCGCGTTCGCGGGTAAACAAGGAAGACTGAACGCGGTAGATATTGTCGATGTTGGTGAATGAGCGATCATAAGAGAGTTCTACGCGAACAAACAACACCATGAGAATGCACGCGGCCATGCCGAGGGCCAAACCCAGAATGTTAATCGCTGAGTAAAGCTTCTTCTTCATCAAGTGGCGCACGGCCACGAGGAGATAATTTTTCAGCATCTCTCGTTAGGTCCCGTACTTGGTTAGGCTTTCGGCGATGATTTGACCATCGAACAAGTTGACAATTCGTTGCGCGTAGTTGGCATGGATCGTGGAATGGGTCACCATAACAATGGTGGCACCGTCTTGGTTCATTTGCCCTAAGAGCTGCATGACCTCATCGCCGTGGGCGGAATCCAAATTGCCGGTGGGTTCATCGGCCAATATTAATTTGGGTTCGCTCACCAATGCTCTTGCGATTGCGACCCTTTGTTGCTGACCGCCGGAGAGTTGCGATGGGCGATGTTCGGCACGGTGAGCAATTTCCATTTTGTCGAGAGCTCCCATGACACGCCGCTTGCGCTCTTGGGCAGAAATGTCGTGGTAGAGGAGTGCAAGGTCGACGTTTTCCGCGACCGACAATTCCTGAATCAAATTGAAACTTTGGAAGATGAAACCAACGTTTTCTTTTCGCAAGGCTGAGAGTTTCGACTCCGGATATCGCGCTACATTTTGGTCGTGGAAGAAGTAGTCGCCGGAAGTTGGACTGTCCAATAGGCCGATAATATTGAGGAGGGTCGATTTTCCACATCCCGAAGGGCCCATAATGGCGATAAATTCACCGGGATCAATATCGAGGGAGATGTCCAGCAATGCTGTCGTCTCGACTTCGCCGGCGCGATAGATCTTACTGACTTTGTCTAGTCGAAACATAGGTTTTGATGCCTTCCTGGCCGCGGTGGACGCAACATACCCGCCGGCTACACTCTCGTCTATGTTTCGCACAAATTCCAACATCGTTAACTTCACTTCCCCCAATGGAAATTGCGGTTGATGCATCGCCATTGCTTCTACCGAATGGGCTGTAGGCCTCGGCACAAGCAGACGCAGCTTTGCATCAACCGCAGGAGGGTGACTGGGATGGGAACGGGGCCACTTGTTTGTAACCGACGAGCCCAATCACCCGAATATCTGGTCGGATCAATGCTTGGGGGAGTCACTGATCCGACCATGCCTTCGAATTAGGCATTGCTGCCTAACTCTCCAGTTGCTGAATTCACTCGATATTCTTTAACCGGTGTTCCTTGTAGGGTTGAGACAATCACAACCCAGAATTCGCCATCTCTTTCCGTGTCAGAGACGCGGAAATTTTTCAGGTCGTTTTCTTTAAGGTGGGCGCGGACAATCTTCTTGGCCTCAGTTCTTGAGACAAATCCGACGGCCAATTGCATTGGTGTTGCTTCTTCGGTTTCGCCTGCCCGGGCAATACTTGATACCGATGTTACGACTGCCAATGAGATCGCTGCCACGACGGCTGTTGAGATAGCTTTTTCGAACTTACGCATTATTAACTCCTAGAGGTTGGGGGCCGCATATTTTCGTTACACGTTCACTTCAAGCTCAAAACGCTCGTGGATTGCCGGCGACGAAACGACAAGTGGGCGCCACAAATTTGAACCTTTTTGCCGAACTAGAGTGGGGGTGTTGTCACTTCCAGCCCGGCGGTCGTCGCATCTTGCTTCGCAACCTCCGTGCCAGTTGGGAAACTCAATAATATCAATGAGTTAGGGAGTGTCCGAATTTGAGGGTTTGACCTTTGTGTCCGATTTCGTACATGTTATGCACGGTTTCGAACAGAAGGGTTGGGCAGATGGCGGTGAATCAGGGGAAGATCCTGGTAGTTGATGACGATCAGGACATCCTGATTGCGGCGAAACTCCTGTTGAAGCGCCATTTTGAGTTGGTCGACACCACCAATATGACCATCCAAATTCCCAAATTGATGGACCGTGAGAGCTATGATGTGGTCCTGCTCGATATGAACTTCGATATTGGGGAAAGCAGCGGTCGAGAAGGCTTGGAATGGCTCGGCAAGATATTGGAACTGGACCCAGAGGTCGCGGTCGTTCTGATCACGGCTTACAGCGATATTGGGACGGCGGTGGACGCCATGAAACGGGGCGCCTACGACTTTGTCTCCAAGCCTTGGCAGAACGAGCGACTCGTTGCGACCGTGACCTCAGCGCTGACGCTGAAGAAGTCGCGGGCCGAAGCAACTGAACTTAAAGGTCGGAACAAGGAGCTTGCTGCCGGGATTGATTTACCGAGCCATGAGTTGGTCGGTTCATCCGGCGCCATGCAGCGCGTCTTTCAGATGATTGAACGGGCGGCGCCAACAGATGCCAACGTTCTCATTCTTGGCGAAAACGGAACCGGCAAAGAGCTGGTCGCGCGCGCCATTCACCGACAGTCGTTGCGCCAGGGCGAGGCATTTGTCTCGGTCGATCTTGGTGCGGTTCCAGAGACCTTGTTTGAGAGTGAATTGTTCGGACATAAGAAAGGTGCCTTCACAGACGCGAAGGAAGATCGCATCGGGCGATTACAAGCAGCCAATGGCGGCACGCTTTTTCTCGATGAGATTGGCAATCTGCCTCTACACCTTCAAGCCAAACTACTGTCGGTTCTCGAACAGCGCGAAGTGCGCCCGGTGGGTGGAAACAAATCCGTGCCGTTTGATGTGCGCCTGGTTTCAGCGACCAACATGCCGCCATCTGAGTTGGCAGACGAAAGCATTTTCCGCCAAGACTTGCTCTACCGTATCAACACGGTGGAGGTTCAACTGCCTCCGTTGCGTGAGCGTTTGGATGACTTAGCGGCGTTGCTTGAGCACTTCATTGGGATCTATGCACGCAAATACAATTTTCCCCGTAAGCGGGTGAGTGCTGCGGCGTTAGAGCGCCTGCAATCCTATCATTGGCCCGGCAATATTCGCGAGTTGCGTCACGCGGTTGAGCGCGCCATGATCTTGTCTACCGGCGACACGCTGGAGGTTGATGACTTTTCGTTTTCACCAGGGCGCAAGCCAAAGAGCAACGGTGAAGCCGAAATTGACGACTTCAATTTGGATAATGTCGAGAAAACGGTGATTTCTCGCGCCCTCAAAAAGCACAATGGCAATGTTAGCCGAGCGGCCGGTGAGCTCGGTATTACACGCACTTCTCTCTACCGGCGGATGGAAAAATATGGCCTTTAAGAGTTTTGAGACGCGGGTCTCCTTGCATGTGCTCATGCTGTTGGTGACAACGCTCAGCTTTGCTTTTCTTATGATGTCGACCACCTACTATGTGGCGACAGGTCTGACAGGCGTCCTCATCCTCGCCCAATTTCTCTATCTGCTTCATCTCATTAGAACGACCAATCGTGAGCTCAGCCGATTTTTTGGGGCCGTGCGTAATTCAGATTTTTCTCAGTCTTTTCACTATGGGGACATGGGTCCCTCGTTCGAAGAACTTGGCGAGTCCTTTTCTATGGTGCTTGATCGGTTTCGTGACACGCGTTCAGAAAAGGAGGAGCAGGGGCATTACTTGCGCATCTTGGTTGAGCACATCCCGGTTGCGTTGATTTCGGTTTTTGACGACGGCAAGGTGCAACCGCTTAACAATGCGGCGCGTCGATTGTTTGGCCCGCAGTTTCCGAAGACAATTGATGGCTTTCAGGAATACGGCGAGGAGTTGCACGAGGCTGTGAAGGGCATCGCGCCGGGGCAGAATCTGCTCGTGCGCACGGACCACTTGCGCGATGACCATCGGCTCAAGATTGCCGCGACCCAAATCGCGGTTGGCGGCGAACAACAACGCATCCTTTCCATGCAAGACATTCAAAGCGAGCTTGATGCCAATGAGTTTGAGGCTTGGCGGGAGCTCGGGCGGGTGTTGACCCATGAGCTTATGAATTCCTTAACGCCGGTATCTTCACTCGCCGGGACTGCGCACTCACTGCTTGAAGAATTGATGGAGAAGGCGGGCGAAGACAGTTCGCTTGGCGGGGATCTCAAAGACGCGCGGGACGCGGTCGACACGGTGGCGCGGCGCAGCGAGGGACTGCTGCATTTTGTGGACAATTACCGGCAAGTGATGCGTGTTCCTCCACCGCAGATTGAGCAGTTTAAACTGGCTGAAGTTTGCGAACGGATCGAACGGCTGATGAGCGGCGACTTTGAGGACAAGGGCATCAGTTTCGAGTGTTTGGTGGAGCCCATGTCCTTGCAAATGCGCGCTGACCCTGACTTGCTAGAACAGGCCCTCATCAATTTGGTGAAGAATGCGCTGGATGTTTTGGAAGGTGTGAGCGACCCTAAGATTGCCATCTCTGGTCGATTGAACAGCCGAGGTCATGTGGAGGTCTCGGTCAGCGACAATGGCGGCGGTGTTGACCAAGAGATTGCAGAGAAGATCTTTGTGCCGTTTTACACGACCAAGCGACAGGGTGCGGGCATTGGCTTGAGCCTGACGCGCCAGATTATGCTGGGCCATCGAGGCGGCATTGATCTCGATACGGAAAAGGGCAAGGGCACGACGTTCACGTTGAGATTTCCATGAGGAGGAGACGGTCATGATCAAAGGAAGTTGTTTGTGCGGTGACGTTGCGTTCGAAATCGACGGCAAGGTCAGTCCCATCGGTCATTGTCATTGTTCATTGTGCCGAAAAGTATCCGGCGCGGGATCGAACCTCGTGTTTCTCACCGCGGTCAAAAGCTTGACCTGGACCAAAGGCGAAGAGCTCAAGAAGAAGTTTTCACGACCCAGTGGATACGGCGCGACGTTCTGTACCCAGTGCGGATCGCAACTGCCGAATATGGACCCAACGGGCAAGATCTACTGGGTGCCGCCCGGTGTCCTTGACAATGATCCTGGCGTTAAGCCAGCGCATCACATCTTTGTCGGCTCCATGGCGCCGTGGGATGAAATTACCGACGACTTGCCGCAGCATGAAGAGTATCCCAAAGAATGGGAAGACCAGGACGCTGGAGATGTAGAGGGGGTTTGACAAAAAGTGTCACACCGTGGCTTGACCACGGGGTCCAGAGATCTGTGTTCTTGTATCAACGTAAGGTGGATCCCGCGATCAAGTCGCGGGATGACGAGATCTTGTATTTGTCTGATCGCTTCACACATATGCTATACATACGAACAATAATTTGTCTTGGGACATACGCCACTATGTTGTTGGCTTGAAGCGAGATTGGAATTCGATGTTTGGCATAAACTTAGGAAAGAATCTCTTAGCCATTCCTGCAGTGATAGTTGCCGGTTTAGTGGTTTTTGGCCCATGGGCAGACGGTTGGAGTATTAATCCCAATATGAGGATGATGATTGTAGGGATTGTCGGCGGGATTGTCTTTCTCTGGTCATTCCTTAGTAATGACTGACGTGTGTTGGCTGGATCCCGCGATCAAGTCGCGGGATGACCAATTCAATATGATGTGTGAATATCCAACCGCTGGGCGGTCATGCCCGGGCTTGTCCCGGGCATCCAGTTCTGAGCAAGCATTCTGGATTGCCGGAACAAGTCCGGCAATGACAATTGATATTTGGTGACGTCAACTTCGTATCAAATATCGAACTTGATGCCTTGGGCCAATGGCAAGTCGGTCGAGTAGTTGACCGTGTTGGTTTGTCTGCGCATATAGCCTTTCCAGGCGTCAGAGCCACTTTCGCGTCCACCACCAGTTTCCTTTTCACCACCGAAAGCACCGCCAATTTCGGCCCCAGACGGGCCAATGTTGACATTTGCAATGCCGCAATCCGACCCGGCGGCTGACAAGAAGCCTTCGGCCTCCAGTAGATCGCGGGTGAAGATGCAAGACGACAGACCTTGCGGAACGCCGTTCTGCAAAGCGACGGCATCGTCCAAGTCATTGTAGGTCATGACATAGAGGATGGGGGCGAAGGTCTCGGTGCGGACGGCTTCAGTTTGACCCGGCATTTCGACGATGGCGGGGTGGACATAATGTCCGCCTTCAAGGCCCTCAACAGTGGCACGGGTTCCGCCGTGGATTTTACCGCCTTGGTCTTTGGCTGCGCTGAGCGCGCCTTGCATATTGTTGAAGGCGTCTTCATCGATGAGTGGTCCAACCAAGTTGCCATCAACCAGCGGGCTGCCGATGGGGATGGTGTCGTAGGCCGCTTTCAGCTTTGGCAGCAGCGCGTCCTTCACGTCTTCATGGACGATCAAACGACGCAGGCTGGTGCAGCGCTGACCGGCAGTGCCGACGGCTGAGAACACGATGGCGCGCAAGGCCATGTCGAGATCTGCTGTCGGGGCCACGATCATGGCGTTGTTGCCGCCGAGCTCGAGGATGGTGCGGCCGAAGCGTCCGGCAACGCGGGGGCCGACAATGCTGCCCATACGACAGGACCCGGTGGCACTGATGACCGGCACGCGTGTGTCGTCGGTCAAGGCTTGACCCACATCAGCAGCACCAATGAGAACGCTGGTGAGGCCTTCTGGGGCATCACCGAAGGTATCCATGGCGCGGTGCAAAAGTTCTTGGCAGGCAAGGGCGGTGATGGGTGTCTTCTCAGACGGCTTCCAAATCACTGGGTTGCCACACACGATGGCAAGAGCAGAGTTCCATGACCAAACAGCAACCGGGAAGTTAAACGCCGAGATGATGCCGATGGGTCCAATGGGATGCCAGGTTTCTGACATGCGGTGACCAGGACGCTCAGAGGCGATGGTCAATCCGAAGAGTTGACGCGACAGGCCGACGGCATAGTCGCAGATGTCGATCATTTCCTGAACTTCGCCCATGCCTTCTTGGTGGATCTTGCCACACTCAAGTGAGACGAGCGCGCCGAGCGCTTCTTTGTGCTTGCGCAATTCTTCGCCGAGCAGACGCACGAGTTCACCACGACGTGGGGCAGGCACGGTGCGCCATTCTTTGAATGCCGCTGACGCTCCAGCGATCTTGTCTTCGATGGACTCTTGGGTGTCGCAAACAACCGATGCGAATTCTGACCCATCAACCGGGGTGGTTACTGTGAGATCGCCGTGATCAAAAAGAGATGCATCGATCTCAAGGGATTTGAGAATGGATTCGAAGTTCATGGAGATTCCTTAAGCTGCAGCGTCTTCAAGTTTCGACTGAACATAGTTTTTGCCAAAGCGATTGGCGAGGAAATCCTCAAGCTTGGCGTCTTCTTGGCGTACAAAGCCTTTTTGCGGCAGGATGCCTTCAGCCAACATGTCGAGCATGGCACAGATGCCAGCGGCGGTGGTGATCTGAATGGCGCTCCAAACCTTGCCATCGATCTCGCGGGCATAGATTTTGTTGGCATAGCTCTCTTGCAGGAAAGCGCCACCTTTCCAGCCGCTGACGGTGACGAATGTGATGACCACATCTTGCATGGTGGCAGGGATCGCGTGCTCAAGAACGTCCTTCAAAACTTCGCGGCGTTCGCCAAGGCGAAGGTCGTGAATGAGGATCTTCATGGCGTCGCGGTGACCTGGATACCTCACGGTGCGGTAGTTCAAGTTCTCGACATTGCCTGCGTAAGTTTCGCACAAGGTGCCAAGACCGCCGGAGGTGTTGAAGGCTTCGTACTTCACGCCGTCGAGGGAGAACTCTTCGATACCGGCAAGGGCTGAGGTTTCACAGAGTTTGCCATCGATGATGGCTTCGCATGGCTCACAATATTCGTTGATGACGCCGTCGGTTGACCAGGTGAGATTGTAGCTCAGGGCATTGGTTGGGTATTGCGGCAGGGCACCAACGCGCAAGTGAACGTTTTGAAGTTTCTCAAAGTCTTGCGCCAAATCATTGGCAACGATGGAGATGAACCCAGGGGCCAAACCGCATTGTGGAATGAAGGCGATGTCAGCATCGACAGCGAGTTCTTTGACCAGCCTTGTGCATGCCACGTCTTCGGTGAGGTCGAAATAGTTGACGCCGGTTTTCTTGGCGGCTTTGGCAATGAAAGGCGTGATGTTGTAGGGCAGGGCTGACAAGACAGCGTATTTGCCTTCGAGCGCTTTCAAAAGATCGGTCTCGTTGGAGACGTCAAGCTTGAGGGTGTGAGCATTGGCATGCTTTGGCATGCGGGCTAACTGATCGTCGGACATGTCTGCCACGGTGACGTCGTAGTCGCCCGAAAGGGTCAAAAGCTCGGTGATCATTTCGCCGATCTTGCCGGCTCCCAACAGAAGTACGCTGCGCATCGATCTATCTCCTTACATGCAATTGTCGCGTTTGAGACAGCATCCCTGTATTTTCCGTCGAAATGAAGATGTAAATGTGACATATTTGGGTGATATACTTAGCAAAATGACGGATGGATTGAGCAATATGACGGAAATGGATGGAATCGACAGAGAGTTGCTGACGCTGTTGCAGGCGGATGCACGGGAGCCGACCTCCTCTATTGCGCGGAAATTGGGGATTTCACGGTCCACTGTGCAAAGCCGTATGGCGCGCCTCGAATCCCGTGGGATCGTTGGCGGATACACGGTTCGCCTCAACGATGCTTATTCACGATCACAGGTCAAAGCCCATGTTTTGATCACCTTCGCTCCGAAATTGGCTCCACGAATTGGTGCAGAACTTAAGAAAATCCCTGAAGTAATCTCGCTTTATTCGATCTCTGGCGCCCATGACATGATCGCCATCGTTGCGGCTCCGGACACGACGCATATGGATGAGGTGATTGACCAAATCGGGGCGGTTCCGGGTATTGACCGGACTACGACTTCAGTCGTTCTTTCGACAAAATTTGAGCGATAGAGGCCATTTTCGGTTCTGATTGTTGATTATTGTCTTCCCTTGTTTCATATCAGTCGAAAGTAATCTAAACTGATGGCAACTCGCAATTAACTGAGCCGAGAGAGCCGGCGCCTGTCGCGCGTAAATCCGCTGCGATGGCCAGCCAGGCCCAGGCTTGGAGACTAGACCATGTCGAATTCCGATATGGCGGGTCGCCCAGATAGTACGCGTGATGGTCGGCACAATCGGCCAAAGACCAAAAGACGTAGACGGCGGCGGCATCGCGGTAAGAAGAAAGCGCAAACTGCGCAACCACAGGAGGGGGTTGGCTCTGAAGCCACCGTTCATCCGGATGGTGCGCGTGATGACACCAAGCAACAGACACAGCCCGCATCCAAACAAGACAAGCCAGACGCGCAGAAATCTAACACATCCAAAGACCGTCAAAATGGCTCGGGACGACCGCGTCAGAACAATCGACATGGGCGCAGTGGTCACTACCGGCGTCACGGGCGGTGGGCGCATACATTTGCCGCACTTGATTTGGGTACGAACAATTGCCGTCTTCTGGTGGCCAAGCCACAAGAACATGGTTTCCGAGTTATCGATGCATTCTCGCGCACGGTTCGGCTTGGTGAGGGTTTGAACAGCACGGGCAAACTCTCGTCCGATTCCATGGACCGCTCCTTGGAGGCCCTTGCCATTTGTGCCCGCAAGATGGAGCGTCGAGGTGTGTCAAAAGCGCGTTGTATCGCAACAGAAGCCTGCCGGATTGCTGAGAACGGCCCCTCATTTATCCAACGCGTTGAAGAAGAGACGGGATTAGAGTTGGAAGTCGTGTCACCGCGACAAGAGGCAGAACTTGCGGCCGCCGGGTGCGCCCCTCTTCTTGATTCCGCGTGCGAGCGTGCATTGGTCTTTGACATTGGGGGCGGGAGTACGGAGCTCGTTTGGCTTGATCTGGCGCCCATGCGAGCTGGTGAAAAAGCACCGACGATTACCAACTGGACCAGCCTTCCGTACGGTGTTGTCACGCTTGCTGAAAAGTACAAAAACCTTGGTCACACACGAGGCGTCAACGACCGGGAAATGTACAAGAGAATGGTCGATGAAGTTGGCGCCTGCATTGATGAATTCGATGAAAATGCGGAAGACCGTCGCTCTTTTGACGAAGGGGCCGCCCATCTCATTGGCAACTCCGGCACAGTGACGACCTTGGCAGCGGTACATCTTGGGCTCAAGCGATACGAGAGAGATCGGGTCGACGGTGTTTGGATTGATCGCTTGGAAATGCTTGATCTGATAACCGAACTCAGCCAGCTGGGCTTGGAGATGCAAGACGAACACCCTTGTATTGGAGAGGATCGTGCGGATCTCCTGTTACCTGGTTGTGCCATTCTTGCGGCGATCCAAGTCGCGTGGCCGGCAGATCGTATGCGTGTGGCAGATCGAGGCTTGCGCGAAGGCATATTGATGGCACTAATGGATGATGCCGACCGACAGCACAAAAAGAACAGTCGACGGCGTGGGCGTCGGGGTGGCGCGCGGCGGTCTCATCGCAATCAAACACCGTCTCAAAAGCCAAGCGAACAACCGCAATCTCAAAACTGAGCGCTTTAAACAGGAACTGACATGGTGAAGCGATCATCTGGAACTCGGAGTTCTGCCGGTGGAAGTGGACGCGGTGCACGGCAACTTCGGGAGCGTGTGAAAACCGCCAAGGGCCGAACGATTTCGTCGACGCGCTGGTTAGAGCGACAGTTGAATGATCCCTTTGTGGCGGCTTCACGCGAAAGGGGACTGCGTTCACGTGCTGCCTTCAAGCTGGAGGAAATCGATGATAAGTACGGTTTTTTAAAACGCGGTGCGACGGTGCTTGATCTTGGGGCGGCGCCAGGCGGTTGGTGTCAGATTGCGGAGGACCGTGTCGGTGAGAAAGGGCGCGTCGTCGGCATCGACATCCAAGAGATGGAACCGATTGGCCGGGTTGAGCTGATGCAGCTTGATTTCATGGGCCCGGATGCCGTCGAGAAGTTGCTGACCTTGCTTGGTGGGAAGGTTGATGTTGTTCTGTCTGATATGGCAGCTTCGTCAACCGGACACAAACAAACCGATCACATTCGCATTATGGGGCTTTGTGAGGCGGCGCTCGATTTTTCCTATGAGGTATTGAAACCGGGGGGGACTTTCTGTGCAAAAGTATTGCAGGGGGGCACTGAGCATACGTTGCTTCGTCAGATGAAAGAGCACTTCACAAGCGTACGCCATGTGAAACCCAAAGCGTCTCGCTCAGATTCTTCTGAAATGTATGTCCTGGCGATGGGGTATCGAGGCGGCTCGTAAGACGATTTGGACCTAGTAGCTGGCTCAAAGGCACGAGCGCGCAATTTGCCGCATTCAATTCCCGTCAAATCGAGTTACTTTGCTTTGTGATCTTTGACGAAAGTGATTGAGAAGTGATGGATAAAGTCACCTTCAAGATGATCTACCAAGCCATTGCGACGGCGTTTGGCCTCTTCACAGTGGGCTTCCTCTACGTGGCCTATTATGCGACGGAAGTTGGCTACGATCATCCCGCTATCTTCTTCATGGTCGGGCTTGCGGCTTGTATTACGTGTGCGCTATCGATCACTTTGTTCGTTGTCGCCATGCGCACTAAGAACTGATCTTCAGGAAAACTCTATCGGGGCTACCGAATCGAAGAGTGGGGTGTGATCTGCATCAAACGCCCACCATTTGGTGATTTGAGCGCGGTGATAGTTGATTGAAGGGAAGGATTACTGCGGACATCTTCACCCGGCCCTTTACAGCTTCGCAAAACCGGTATATGAGGACGCGCCAACTCACATATTGGAGATTGGCATATGAATATTCGGAAAGCCTTGACGTTTGACGACGTGCTCTTACAGCCAGGGGCTTCCGAAGTCCTGCCCGGTGAGGCGGACACGCGCACAAAACTAACCGATACAATTTGTCTCGAAATACCGCTCATGTCAGCGGCGATGGATACTGTCACCGAATCACCACTCGCGATCGCTATGGCTCAAGCCGGGGGCATGGGTGTTCTTCACCGCAATATGAGTATTGAGGAACAAGCGGAGCAGGTTCGTCAGGTCAAAAAGTACGAATCCGGTATTGTCTTCAATCCTGTTACCATTGGGCCGGACGCTACCCTGAGCGATGTGATTAGGCTTAAAGAAAAAAATCGCATTTCCGGGATACCTGTCGTTGAAGATACGGGCAAGCTTGTCGGTATCTTGACCAATCGAGATGTGCGGTTTGCTGACAATCCTCACCAGCCCATTCGTGAGTTGATGACGACCGAGGGTCTTATCACCGTGCCAGAAAATGTGGACATGGGTGAGGCACGCCGGTTGCTCCACAAGCATCGCATTGAGCGACTTCTGGTGGTTGATGATGATTTTAATTGTGTTGGCCTCATCACCGTCAAAGACATGGAGAAAGCGGAGCATCATCCAAATGCCAGTAAAGACGAGCACGGTCGTCTGTTGGTGGCTGCTGCTTCAACAGTCGGTGATGCAGGTTTTGAGAGATCCATGGGGCTGATTGATGCCGGTGCCGATGCAATCGTTGTCGATACGGCGCATGGACATTCCGTTCATGTTTCGAGAGCAGTGGAGCGGATCAAGCGTGAAAGCAACCGTGTTCAAGTCATCGCGGGCAATGTTGCCACCGGTAGTGCGACCCAGGCGCTGATTGATGCTGGCGCTGACTGTGTCAAAGTAGGTATTGGTCCGGGATCGATTTGCACGACGAGGATGGTTGCAGGCGTCGGCGTTCCCCAGTTAACGGCAATCATGGATTGCTATGAAGTTGCGTCAAAGACCGGGGCATCTATCATTGCAGATGGCGGTATCAAGTTTTCTGGCGATTTTGCCAAAGCAATGGCCGCAGGCGCGAATTGCGCGATGATCGGTTCCTTGCTGGCGGGGACGGATGAAACGCCGGGCGAGGTATTTCTTTATCAAGGCCGTTCCTACAAGGCCTACCGTGGGATGGGATCCGTTGGCGCGATGGCGCGAGGGTCTGCTGATCGTTACTTCCAAAAAGAAATCACTGAGACATTGAAATTGGTGCCGGAGGGGGTTGAGGGGCAAGTTCCCTACAAGGGGCCTGCGTCAACTGTATTGCACCAATTGGTCGGTGGTCTGCGCGCAGCAATGGGATACACAGGTTCGACGAATATTCGGGAACTACAAACCAAGGCTGAGTTCGTCGAGATCTCTAATGCAGGCCTGCAAGAGAGCCACGTGCACGATGTCACGATTACGCGCGAGTCCCCCAATTACAAGATTTCAAACTAGGACAACAAAGTGAAACCTGGCGCACAAGTTTCTGCTGCGATCGATATTCTTCAACGTATCTCCGAAGTCGACAGACCGGCTGAACTCGTCCTTCGTAACTGGGGACGGGCAAACCGTGTGGCTGGTTCAAAAGACCGTGCAGCGATCGGGCAGTTTGTTTTTCAAACGCTTCGGCATCGCTCAAGATGCGCATGGCGAATTAATGATGACGGTCCTCGTAGTCTAATCATTGGATATCTCGCATTGTCTCCGCGAGAGCGTTCGGAGTGGATGGGATGGTTTGATGGTGAAGATCATTCGCCAAGTCCGCTCACAGACGAAGAACGGAAGAAAATCGAGGTAGGACCGGAGCAAGAACCAACGCTCGATCAGGTTGTTTCTGTTCCGGCATGGTTGATGAGTGATTTTGAACGGACATTTGGGGAGGAAGTGGAAGCTGAACTCAAGGCCCTTCTGTCGAGGGCGCCGATTGACCTGCGCGTGAACTCAAGTAAATGCGTGCGCAAAGCTGCTCGGGCACATCTCAAGAAGCAAGAGATTGAAACGCGCGCTACGCCGTATACGTCTTATGGTCTGAGGATTGAGGCTGGGTCGAGCATTGGCGCGCGTCAATTGATACAAACCAAGGCGTTTGAGAGCGGTGAGGTCGACATTCAGGATGAGGGTTCTCAATTGATCGTCGAGTGGTGTGATGTCAGCGAAGGAATGCAGGTCGTCGATCTTTGTGCGGGTGGAGGTGGTAAGACCATAGGTCTTGCAAACGCGATGAAGAACAAAGGCCAAATCTACGCGTGCGATGTCAACAAGAAGCGTCTTGATAATATCAAGCCACGCATAAAGCGTGCGGATGTGCGAAATGTTCAGGTACGGCAAATTGCGGACTGGACACCAACGAGCGGTGAAGTAGACCCGAATCTAGGTGACCTTTCTGCATCAGCAGATCTCGTACTTGTCGATGCGCCGTGTTCAGGCTCAGGTGCCTGGCGGCGAAGCCCTGATGCGAAGTGGCGTCTATCAGAAAGTCTGCTGCAACAATACACAGCTCTTCAATCGCAGATCCTCGCCCGCGGTGCAAAGCTGGTTAAACCCGGTGGTGCGCTTGTTTACGGGACCTGTTCATTGCTGGGTCCCGAAAATGACGATCAGATCGCGGCGTTTTTAGCAAATCACCCAGAGTTTCAGGTCGTGGAGATAGAGACCGAGGTGCCGGTTCGAAGAACCGAACTCGGTCTCTTGTTGAGCCCCCACAAAACCGGGACTGACGGATACTATGTGTCGCGGCTGAGGCGGATTTCTTAGGATCAGTTTCCGCTCATTTTCGCGACTGCTTCGGCCATTTGCGCGATCACGCCAGCGACGGCATCGTTCTTCTGGATAGCTTCCCAGTAGGCGGCAACCTTTGGAGATTCGGCCAAAGGTTCCTTGAGGCCAAACAGCGGCAGTACTGTTGTGACATAGAATAGGATGGGTGCCAGGGTACAGTCAGCGATTGACATCTTTCCGCCGTGAGCAAAGGGACCCGGCTCAACAAATGCTTCGAGCCTAGTCAGTCCCGCCTTCAAGGCGTCGAGACGAGAGGCTGTGATCTCTTCGCTTCTTTCTTTGGGATTCAATTGCCCAAACAAGGCGCCGAGATTTTCCCCAATGTAGAGATCACCGATCATTGTTATGGCGACCGCTTTTGCGGCTTCGACCGGATCTTCTGGCCTTAGCGAAGGCCCACCTTGGGTATTTTCGATGTAAGTCACAATGGCGGCTGATTCGGGGATCACCGTGCCGTCAATATCGAGGGAAGGCACTTTGCCTGTAGGATTTAGCTTTTTGTACTCGTCGGACCCGACGCCGCCTGGGGGCATTTCGACTGGAATATCAAGGCCTTTGGCCGCGGTTTGGATCATCACTTTTGCCACGTAGGGCGACAGGGCTGCGCCATAAATCTTCAATGTCATTGGTGTTCTCCCTTGGATTGAAACGTGACCTTAGGCAAGCCAGCCGAACCGTCCAACGCAAAGGCGCGTCTTCCTGACAAATGTTGCTGTGATTGTGACAAAATCTCGAAACCGGTCTTTTCTTGGGGAGCCCATCGCGGTATGACTCGCGCCCGATGCGGCGCCCCTTGAGCGCCCTTTTTCACTTGGAGCTTAGATAGTCGATGACCGATCGAATTCTCATCCTCGATTTCGGATCTCAAGTCACACAATTGATCGCCCGGCGGGTAAGAGAGAGCGGGGTTTATTGTGAGATTGTTCCTTTCAATAAGGCCGAAGAAATTCTCCAGAGTTTCGACCCTCGCGGCATAATTTTGTCCGGTGGCCCTGCGAGTATCACTGGATCGGACGCCCCTCGGGCGCCAATGGGTGTCTACGAAATGGGCGTACCTGTGCTTGGCATTTGTTACGGCGAGCAGACGATGGTCGATCAATTGGGTGGCCGGGTTGAGAATGCAACGGGACGTGAATTTGGCCGGGCGCATATTGAAGTGACCGATGAGTGTGCATTGTTCGAGGGTGTATGGCCCAAGGGCACGTCAGGCGAACAAGTATGGATGAGCCACGGGGACCGGGTTATTGAGATTCCGGATGGGTTTCAAACCGTCGCGATTAGTGACAACGCGCCTTACGCGGCGATTGTCGATGAGGCGCGGCGTTTCTATGCGGTTCAATTCCATCTCGAAGTGGTGCATACGCTTCGAGGTGCTGAGATCCTCAAGAATTTTACCCACAAGATTTGTGGCTGCACTGGCGATTGGACGATGCACGCGTTTCATGAAACGGAAGTGCAAAAAGTTCGTGATCAGGTTGGCGATGGCAGGGTTATTTGCGGTCTGTCCGGAGGGGTCGACTCATCTGTGGTCGCGGTGTTGTTGCACGAAGCCATCGGCGAGCAGCTCACTTGTGTGTTTGTCGACACCGGTGTCATGCGCGAAGGCGAAGCAGAACAAGTGGTGAGCCTTTTCCGGGACCACTACAATATTTCCCTCGTGCATGTGGATGCACAAGAACTTTTCCTGGGCAAACTTGAAGGTGTTTTCGACCCCGAGCAAAAGCGTAAGATCATCGGAGCAACGTTCATTGATGTGTTCGAAGAAGAAGCTCGCAAAGTGGGCGGGGCTGATTTCCTCGCCCAAGGGACGCTCTATCCAGATGTGATTGAAAGCGTATCATTTACTGGCGGTCCCAGCGTGACCATCAAATCGCACCACAATGTGGGCGGTTTACCAGAGCGCATGAACATGAAACTCGTTGAACCCTTACGGGAGCTCTTCAAAGATGAAGTCCGTGAGCTGGGGCGAGACCTTGGGCTGCCGGAGACCTTCGTGGGCCGCCATCCTTTCCCAGGTCCTGGCCTTGCTATTCGCATTCCAGGTGAGATCACGCGGGAGAAAGTCGATATCCTGCAGAAAGCCGACACGATTTATCTCGATGAGATTCGTAGCGCCGGTCTCTATGATGAAATTTGGCAGGCCTTTGCGGTCTTACTGCCCGTTCGTACTGTTGGTGTCATGGGCGATGAGCGATCTTATGAATTTGTTTGTGCGCTGCGGGCCGTGACCTCAACCGATGGCATGACCGCCGACTACTACCCATTTGAACATGCGTTTCTTTCCAAGACTGCCACGCGCATCATCAATGAGGTGAGGGGCATCAACCGAGTTGTCTATGACGTCACGTCGAAACCTCCCGGGACGATTGAGTGGGAGTAGCTGGTCCCTCAATTTTGTGCCGCTGCATCAATAGATCATTAACCAAGTTTTCCGACCGTCCGTAGGCGGTCTATTTCAATACACCCTTAACTTGGCAGGCGTAAGATCAAAGTTGACCGCAGCGTGCTTTGCAGTGGCAGTTGAAGCTTGCGAGAGTTTGTAAGGGGAGTGGGATGCAAACGGACGGATTGCGCCGGAAGAGGTTGGCGCTGCTCAACAAAAGGAAGATCGACCTGAGGCATCAGATGATCCGCGAGCAAAAACGAGCGGCGGAATCAGAAGTTGAGGATCTTGAAACTCAAAAGCGACAGGAAGAAGTTGAAAAAGAAATCGGACTCTTAAAGTGCGCTCGTAAGGATCTCTTCTAACTCGAGTTCGTCATTTTTGACCGCCGATCCATGGCTCCTGCCTTGTTTTCACAGACAGTTGAAGCATGGAGAAGGTCGCCGATCTCCCTTGAATGATGCACTGCAACATGTGATTTGCGCTAATCGCTGGATTTGGCTATTGTCCAGGCCCGAAAGGGAGCTAACGGGTGGCAAAGTCACCTGAATTCAACCTCGTAAGCAGGCCAATTGGCTGCCCCCAACAAAGCGAGGAAGACTAATGTCCAAGCCAACCGTTGTGAGACGGGTGACCGTCCCCAAAATACTTTGCCAAAAAGGCAAAACACCTGTGGTGTGCCTGACTGCGTACACCGCGCCTATGGCGTGTCTCGTGGATGCGCATGCCGACCTCATTTTGGTTGGTGACTCGGCGGCCAATGTGATCCACGGGTTCGATACGACACTTTCCATTACACTCGATCATATGATCATGCATGCGCAGGCTGTAATGCGTGGGTCGGAAAGGGCGCTTGTTGCGGTAGATATGCCCTTTGGGACCTACGAAGAGAGTCCAGAGGTTGCCTACCGTAATGCTGCCCGGGTCATGCAAGAGACAGGGTGCACTGCGGTCAAGTTGGAGGGCGGTACGCATATGGCTGAGACTATTGCCTATCTGACACAGCGAGGCATCCCGGTCATGGGCCACATAGGGCTTACACCTCAAGCGGTCCAGGTAATGGGGGGGTATCGGACCCAAGGACGCAAAAAGGAACAATGGAGCCGGATTGAAGCGGATGCTCAGGCGGTTGAGGATGCGGGCGCCTTCTGCATTGTTTTGGAAGGAATGGCAGAGCCTTTAGCGGTAAAGCTCACGGAAAACTTGAAGATTCCAACGATTGGGATTGGAGCGTCACCAGTGTGCGATGGGCAGATACTGGTGATTGATGACATGCTCGGCCTCTCTCAGAGAACACCTAGCTTTGTAAAGCAATATGCTCAGTTGCTGCCAACAATCTCAGAGGCCATCAAGTCTTATGCCGAGGAGGTCCGGGGGAGGAAATTTCCGGGACCGGAACACACCTATGGAATGAAAGACCCGGAATAGGGACGGGGCTGCCAGGCCTCTCTGGCCCAACCTAAAAAAAAGTTTAAGATAACCGCCATTTGTTTGCCTAAGTCAGAGGCTCACTGTATGGTCTGCGCGCCCTCGGCGGGGTGAGGGCCTTCATGGCATTTTGGCCTAATTCTGCCGTTTACCGCGGTGTATGTAGGAGACAGGAATTGTCGGACGTTTTTCGCGAAGTAGATGAAGATCTGAGGCGCCAGCGCTTTGAAGAGCTATGGAAAAAGTATGGATCTTGGGTGATCGGTGCGGCTGTTGCCTTTGTGGTTGTCGTAGGTGCCTCTCTTTATTGGAATGATGCCCAAGAAAGACGCCAAGCCAAATTGTCAGACGAATACGCGGCCGCAGTGGAGCTGATTGCCGAAGGCAAAGATGAAGAGGGATTGGCGGCTCTGGGCGCGATTGCTGACAAGGCGGGGGGTGGCTACGAGGCCATATCGTTGTTGCAGCAGGCACAAGTGTTGCATCGACAGGGCAAGATCGATGAATCGGTGAAGCTCTATGACGAAGTGAGTGGCAAAAATCTTGGCGGAAGGCTCGTTTCAGAGCTAGCGCAAGTCAAGGCGGCATGGGCAATCGCCGATACAGCGAGCTACGAAGATATCCAGGCAAGAGTGGCAGAAATTGCCGAAGGTGACGGTGCTTGGAGATACCCGGCTCAGGAAATACTGGCTTTTTCCGCTCTCAAGAACGGCATGACTGAAGCTGCGAGGCCGCAGTACCGCGCATTATTAAATGACCGAACCGCGCCGTCTGGTGTACGCGAGAGGTCTGCCATCATGCTGGAAGTCATCGGGCCCGCTCCTCGCACTGAAGATGCGTCAGACACAAGCAAGGGCGTAGACGCTGAAGCTCACGAAAGCATGGCGCCTGACGTATCCGTTGGAGTAGCAGTGGCTGAAACTGAAGAGATGGCGGTTGAGACTGAAGAGACAGCGGTTGAAGACCCCGTTTTGGAGAGTGAAAGTGCCGCACCCGGAATTGAAGAAGACGCGGGCGAAGAGAATAACTAGTTCATCGGCCTCACATGAATTGAAGGCAAATAAGGAAAGATACGTATGTTCGTAGGATTGGAACAATGCCGCTCGAAATCAACGGTATGGCTCGGCCTTTTGTTGGTTGGCTCGTTGGTGCTGTCGGGATGTTCAGGATTTACGGTCTTCAATCGTGGTGACAGCAACAAGAAAGTCATTGTTGGTGAACGTGTCGCCATATTAAACCTTGAAGAAGATCTGGAAGTGGATCCACGCATAGCAAGCCAGCCAGTTCGATTGCCGCTGCAAGAAGCGAATGCTGATTGGCCACAACCAGGTGGCAATGCAACTCATTCGATGGGGCATTTAAGTCTCGACGGTGAACTGAGAACAGTTTGGAAAAAGTCGGTCGGTGCGGGATCATCCCGAGGGGCGCGCCTGACTGCAAGTCCTATTGTCGCAGATGGCAAACTCTATGTGCTCGATGCGGCAGTGCGGATTTCTGCTGTCGACGCAAAAACCGGCAAAAAAATCTGGAAAAAAGATCTAACGCCAAAAGGGGAACCTTCAGCGGCCGGTGCCGGTGGTGGTATCACGATCAATCTGGGTCAACTCTACGTTGCCACCGGGTTTGGTGAGCTCTACGCTCTTAAGCCCGATACGGGTGAGGAAATTTGGAAGACAGCCCTTGGTGTGCCAATCCACAATGCGCCGGTTGCGGAAGCCGGGCGTGTGTTTGTCGCTACGATTGACAATCAATTACACGCGATTTCAGGCTTCGATGGCCAATCCTTGTGGTCTCATCAGAGTATTTCTGAAGGTGCAGGTATATTTTCGGACACCAACCCTGCTGTGGTTGAAGATGTTGTGATTGCGCCTTTTACCTCTGGTGAATTGATTGCGCTCCGAGTTGAAAATGGTTTGTCGTCTTGGTCGGAAGTACTTGTTCGCTCCGGTCGTCCAAGTACGCTTTCAGATTTGAAAGCGATTGCCGCGCGTCCGGTTGCGGATGGTGGTCAGGTGATTGCGGTTGGGCATAGTGGCCGCATGGTGGCTGTTGACATTCGCACCGGTGAACGCATCTGGAGCCGAAATATCGCGAGTGTGCAGACGCCATGGGTTGCGGGCGGATATATCTATAACGTCACGATTGACGGTCAGGTCATTTGTCTTATGCGACGCGATGGACGCCTTCGTTGGATCCGTGAGCTGAATACTGAGAAACAGAAGAAGTCCAAGAAAGCGATACAGTGGGTTGGGCCGGTATTGGCGGGCAATCAGCTGGTGCTTTTCTCCTCAAAAGGAAAGATGGTCGTTCTTTCGCCATATACCGGCGAGATCTTGCAGACCAATGATATTGGCGCTGGTATCTACACATCGCCTGTGGTTGCTGATGACACGCTTTACGTCGTTAATGACAAAGCTAAAGTGATTGCCTTACGCGGTAAGCGTAAGTTGACCGCCGCTGACGTGATCTCTGAGAGTGAAGTGCTCGAAGACGGAGAACAGCCGGCCGAAAAGAAAGAAGAGAAGAAGAGCTGGTTCAGGCGCATTTTCTAAAAACTCGTCCCAACTAAATCTTCGCCTATTGTTTCATGCCCTTATCTGTTGCCATCATTGGTCGCCCCAATGTCGGCAAGTCGACTCTTTTCAATCGACTTGTCGGTCAGAGGATTGCTTTGGTTGACGATACGCCTGGAGTTACCCGAGATCGGCGCGAGGGCGATGCACGTCTCGCTGACTTGAGATTTCGTGTCATCGACACCGCTGGCCTAGAAGAGGTTCAAGGTGATGTGCTCGAAGCACGTATGCGTGAGCAAACGGATCAAGCTATTGATGAGGCTGACATTTGTTTGATGCTGGTCGATGCTCGCGCAGGTGTGGTGCCGATCGATGAACACTTCGCGCAAGTTCTCCGACGGCAAAATAAACCTGTGATACTGCTGGCCAATAAGTGTGAAGGTGAATCTGGTCGAAACGGATATTTCGAAGCTTTCAAGCTTGGACTGGGAGATCCTGTTGCGCTTTCGGCTGAGCACGGTGAAGGCCTTGAGGATCTCTACACTGCACTTGTACCTCACGTCGATGCTCACAAAGAGGACGAAGCTGTCACTGATGTTGACATAGGCGAGGATGGGGAATTCGCTGAAGGTCTTGAGTTTGATCCCACCAAACCGTTGCGTTTGGCTGTCGTTGGTCGGCCCAATGTCGGCAAGTCAACATTGGTGAACACAATACTCGGCGAAGAGAGGATGTTGACCGGACCCGAAGCTGGTATCACCCGTGATACTATTTCAAGCACTCTGAAATGGGGTGAGCGAGCCGTGAAGCTGTTTGACACAGCCGGCATGCGTCGGAAAGCGCGGGTCAATGAGAAACTTGAGAAGCTCTCGGTAGGAGATAGTCTTCGCGCTATTCGTTTCGCGGAAGTCGTCGTTTTGATGATTGATGCGCGCTCACCTTTTGACAAACAGGACCTGCAAATTGCTGACCTTATTGTCAGAGAGGGCCGGGCGATTGTCATTGCGATCAGCAAATGGGATTTGGTTGAAGACAAGCAAGACGTTCGGTTGGCTTTAAACGAAATGGTCGAGCGGCTATTGCCTCAGATTAGAGATGTGCCGCTCATCACTTTGTCTGGTCTGACGGGAAGAGGTGTCGACAAACTGTTACCCGCTGTCTTCAAAGTCTACGAGGTTTGGAACAAGCGGATTAGCACCGCCCAAGTCAACAAATGGCTTGAAGGAGCACTTGCGAAACATCCACCGCCCGCCTCGAAGGGGCGGAGGATTGCTATTCGTTACGGCTCGCAGATCAAAGTGAGACCGCCGACGTTTTCGCTCTTTTCGTCCCGAGCTGATGAGTTGCCGGAAAGCTATCGACGCTATTTGGTGAATTCCTTGCGGGAGATTTTTGACTTTCCTGCCGTTCCCATTCGGCTATTCCTACGTAAGGGTAAGAACCCTTTCGAGGGTAAGAAGAAGCCCAAGGTTAAGCCAAGGGACCGACGCAAGGCGCGAAACAAGTCGCCTAAGTAGACTTCTTGAAGCTCGCGACCTCACCGTTCTGGGTGCAATCAGCAACTGCATACTCTAAGAAGAATTCCGCGACGTCGCTTGCGGGAGGTAGAACATCTGGGTCCTCACCCGGCATGGCTTTGGCTCGCATGGCGGTGCGTGTTGCGCCTGGATTGATCATGTTGACCCGTACGGGTGTGTTTTGCATTTCAGCCGCGTATGTCTTGCCGAGTGCTTCCAGTGCTGCTTTAGATATTGAGTAGGGACCCCAATAAGCGCGGAAGTTTTGCGCTGCTCCTGATGTTACGAGAATGACGCGTCCGGCATCGGACAGGCGTAACAGGGGGTCGAGGGACCGGATCAAACGCCAGTTCGCCGTGACATTGATGTCCATAACATTTTGCCAATCATCGGGCGACACATGCGGCAGGGGTGAGAGATCGCCAAGCACGCCAGCGTTGCCCACTAGGATATCTAACCTTCCCCATCTTTCGTGAATTGAAGCGCCCAGCTGATCCAAAGAATCAAAATCTTTGAGGTCTGAAGGGACAAGTGTCGCTGACCCACCCTGTGCTTTGATCTCATCGTCGAGTTCTTCAAGACCGCCCGTGGTCCGGGCCAAGAGGATGAGGTGGGCGCCTTCACGCGCAAATACTTTGGCAATTGAGTAACCGATGCCACGTGAGGCACCTGTGATCAATGCAATCCGTCCTTTTAGACGTCCGTCTTGGCCGTCAGCCATCTTCTAGCTCCTTGGAAAATTCTATTCTGCTGCGCGCTCAATAAGCAGCGAAAGCTGTGATGGCCCCTTTGAGGCCATTCTGTCAGTCAATCGGGTGGGGTACTCGCCAGAGAAGCAAGCGTCGCAGTATTGCGGAAGATTATTGTTGCGGCGGTCTTGACCGACAGCGCGATAAAGCCCATCCAGGCTCAAGTACCCCAGACTGTCGACGTCAATCTTCTTGCAGATTTCTTCGACGGAGTAATTGTGCGCGAGTAGTTTGTTGGTGGCCGGTGTATCGACCCCATAAAAACAAGAGTGAGCGGTCGGAGGCGCGGCGACGCGCATATGAACTTCGGCGGCGCCTGCATCCTTCACCATCTTGACAATCTTCATGGACGTTGTGCCCCGGACGATGCTGTCATCAATGAGAACAACGCGCTTTCCTTCTAGTTGCGCGCGCGCGGCATTGTGTTTCAGCTTCACGCCGAGGTGGCGGATCTGGTCTTCCGGCTCAATGAAGGTTCGACCGACATAATGGTTTCGAATGATGCCAAGCTCAAAAGGAATGTCGGCTTCTTGCGCAAAACCGATGGCAGCGGGCACGCCAGAGTCGGGCACAGGAACCACAACGTCTGCGGTTACAGGACATTCACGGGCGAGTTCACGGCCAATTTGTTTGCGGGTTTCGTAGACACTTCGCGTTTCAACCGTGCTGTCGGGGCGTGCGAAATAGACATACTCAAAAATGCAAAAGCGGCTCGGCGACTTTGGAAACGGGTGCAGTCTCTCGATCTTACCATCTGTGATGACCACCATTTCGCCTGGTTCCACATCACGCTCAAAGGTCGCCCCAATGATGTCCAATCCACAAGTCTCAGAAGACAATACCCACCCATCCTCATAGCGACCCAACACGAGAGGGCGGACGCCAAGGGGATCGCGGACGCCAATCATCTTCTTGTTAGTCAAAGCGACGAGCGAATAGGCACCTTCAACTTGGCGCAAGGCAGACGCGATGCGATCTGTGGTGGGCGCGGGATCACTGGTGGCGACTAAGTGGACCACGGTCTCAGTGTCGGACGTTGAATAAAACACCGATCCTTGATTGATGAGATCACGGCGAAGGGTTTCAGCGTTGGTGATGTTTCCGTTGTGCGCGACCGCCAATCCCCCGACCGCCAAATCCGCAAAGAAGGGTTGGATGTTTCGGGCGTTGGAGCCGCCGGCGGTTGAATACCGCACGTGCCCAATGCACCGATCCCCAGGCAGTCGATCGATCACGCTTTGCTTTGTAAAGTGGTCGCCTACTAGCCCGGTGCGTTTTGTGGAATGAAACCGACCTTCGTTGAAGGTGACAATGCCTGCCCCTTCCTGGCCACGGTGTTGTAGGGCGTGTAGTCCCAAAGCGGTGAGGGCGGCGGCATCTGAGACCCCAAACACACCGAAGACGCCGCACTCCTCGTGCAGCTTGTCATCGTCAAAAGGGGTGTGTCTTTCGGTGTCTGGTGACATCATGCGCTAGTCGTCCGGAGCGTTGTCAAACAATCGGTTGAGGGCATCGCGGTCTTTGTCGCTGTAGCCTTGTTCTTTCTTCTGGGCGGCTTTCTTTTGCGCCGCTTTCTTTCGGGCTTCTTCTTCCTTGTCCGCCTTTAGATTTGGAACAAGGGAATAATAGAAGTCGGTCGTGTCTTCAATCATTGGACGGAACTTCGCCTTTATCATCCAATCCGGCGTCTTCTCAGGCTGGGTAAACACATCGACGCTGAAGTAGGCGATGGTCACCACGATGAATCCGCGAACCAATCCAAAGAAGAACCCTGCGGTCCCATCGATCGGGCCGATTTCGGTGGTTCCGAGGAGTTTTGACAGTCGGCCACACAAATGAGTTAGAGCAAAGAAGACAATGAAAAAGGGTATCGCGAAGGCAAACACATCGGCCACGGCACCGATGGTGATGTAATTACGGAAAGTTGGGCCCAAATAGGGAAGGAAATAGAAGCCAACAAAAACGGCTCCGATCCAGGTGATTATGGTGAAAACTTCGCGCGTAAACCCACGCAAAAGCGCGAATAGGCCTGACAACAGGCACACGGCGAGAATGATGATATCCAATGCAGTAAAGGGCAAATCGCTCATCTCAAGTCCTACCCCCGTTGTTCAGAGTCGCTGCGTAAATGATCCACCAAATGAATCAACGTATCGATCTCCGTCACCCCCAGTCCCTTGGCTTTTACTGCACCTTTGCCCGGAAGGCTAGAGGGCATGATCGCGCTTTTGAAACCAAGTTTATCGGCTTCCTTGAGCCTGGCCTCGGTTTGGCTCACGGGACGTGCCGAACCAGACAAGCTCAATTCACCAAAAATCACGCAATCCTTGGGCAATGGATTGTCGAAAGCGGATGAAATGAGCGCGGCTGCAACCGCGAGATCTGCCGCCGGTTCACTGACCCGCATGCCGCCTGCAACGTTCAAATATACGTCCTGCCCGCCAAAGGAGAGGCCGCATCTGGCCTCAAGGACGGCCATCACCATGGCCAGTCTACCACTGTCCCAGCCTACGACGGCTCTCCTGGGGGTACCCAGAGAGCTTGGCGCAACCAAGGCCTGAATTTCGACCAGGAGAGGTCTTGAACCCTCAATGCCAGCAAAAACTGCTGCGCCACTGGTATTGGTGTCGCGTCCGGACAAAAACAGCTCGGAAGGATTTGGCACTTCGGTCAAGCCTTGATCGGTCATCTCGAAGACGCCGATCTCGTCGGTGGCTCCGAATCGATTTTTGACGGCGCGGAGAATACGAAACTGGTGCCCGCGCTCTCCCTCGAAATAAAGGACCGCATCCACCATGTGCTCCATTACACGAGGGCCAGCGATTTGTCCGTCCTTAGTGACGTGACCGACGATCAAGACGGATGTGTTTCGTTTCTTGGCGTAACGCACCAGTTCCTGGGTCGAGGCACGGACTTGCGCAACGGTGCCTGGGGCACTTTCAAGAGCGTCCGACCACATGGTTTGAATGGAATCGATCACCAATACGTCTGGGGAGGTTTCGGCTTCTAGCGTCGACAAGATGTCGCGCAAATTTGTTTCTGACGCGAGGCGTAGATCGGCTTGGCTCAAACCAAGTCTTTGGGCTCTTAACCTGACTTGCGCTATGGCTTCTTCGCCGGAAATGTAGATGACGTTCTTTCCCTTGGTGGCAAGGGTTGCGCTTGCTTGCAGAAGGATCGTGGACTTGCCGATGCCTGGGTCGCCGCCAACCAGAATGGCGGAACCTGGCACCAATCCTCCACCGCAGACGCGGTCAAATTCAGCAACGCCGGTCGTCAGTCTTGGCGCATCCTCTGTGCTTCCCTCAAGGGGCGCGAGTTCGATGCGGCGGCCCTTCCTGGCGCCTGTTGAAGCCAAAGATCCCTTGTGCGCGTCGCCGAGAGGGCTTTCCTCAACCAGCGAATTCCATTCACCACAGGCGTCACAACGCCCGGCCCATTTGGAATGGACGGCGCCACATGATTGGCAGACATATTGAGGGGTTACCCGCGCCATGACTTAGGTTCCAATGTGCCGAAACAGGGATAAATGATCAGGCTCTCAACACTTCCATCTGGATCGGTCCGTCGGCGTGACCGTTGATGAATTGGTCGACCATTTCGTTGCCGCTATCGTCGATTGATTCGGCGGGGCCGGACCAGATAATTCGACCTTTGTAGATCATCGCGATCGTGTCGGCTATTTTGCGGGCGCTGGCCATATCATGGGTGATCGAAAGGCCGGTGGCGCCAAGGCCTTGAGTGGTTTGGACAATCAGATCGTTGATGATATCTGCCATGATCGGATCAAGGCCGGTCGTGGGCTCATCGAAGAAGATGATTTCAGGGTTGATCGCAATGGCGCGGGCTAGCCCCACGCGCTTTTGCATGCCGCCAGAAAGTTCAGATGGAGACAAAGCACCAATCTCTGGGCTTAAGCCCACTTTAGCGAGATTCTCGATGGCGACGTCGTGTGCGTGCGAGCGGGTGACCTGGTTTCGACCTTGCAGAAGGCCAAAGGCGACGTTTTCCCAAACCGATAAACTGTCAAACAAAGCAGCGCCTTGGAACAACATGCCAAACTTTCGCATGAGCTCGTCGCGGCGTTTGTTTGAGACATGAGAGACGTCTTCCCCATCAATCTTAATGGAGCCGCTGTCTGGATGGAGGAGGCCCAGGATACATTTCAGCATCACGGATTTGCCGGTGCCGGACCCGCCGATAACGACGAGGGATTGCCCTTCCTCGACCACTAAGTTGAGGCCATTGAGAACCTGATTGGATCCAAAACTCTTGTAGACGTCTATGAGTTCGATTTTTGGGTTCGACATAAGGGGTGATCTCAACTGAACAGCAACGACGTCAAAACGTAGTTGGAGGCAAGGATTAGGACGGAAGCTGAAACGACCGCATTGGTGGTTGCAGCACCGACGCCTTGAGCGCCGCCGCGGCTGTGGTAGCCGTTGTAGCACCCCATGAGCGCCACGATGAAACCGAAGACTGCGGCTTTCCAGAGGCCCGACGTCACATCTCCAACGGTGATAAAATCGACAGTGTTGTTGACGTAGGTTGCGGGATTGAATCCGAGAGACTGGGTGCCGGCCAAGAAGCCGCCCATGATACCGATCACATCGCCGACCAAGACCAAGATCGGTAGCGAGACCACGGCAGCAAGGATGCGAGGCACCACTAAGTACTTGATCGGATTGGTTGAGAGGGTTGACAAGGCGTCGATCTGTTCTGTCACCCGCATTGTGCCGATTTCTGCCGCGATGGCGGCACCAACCCGGCCGGCAACCATGAGGCCGGCAAGGACAGGCCCAAGCTCGCGGGTGATGGCAAGGGCCACAATGTCAGGAACCACGCTTTCTGCGTTGAACCTCTCGCCACCCAGATAGATTTGCAATGCGAGGGCGCCGCCGGTGAAGATAGCAGTCAGTCCGACCACGGGAAGGGAGAAATATCCGATCCGCATGATCTGTTGCAAAAAGACGCGCGGGTAGAAGGGCGGCTGCACCATGCCCACGAGCGCTTCCCACGTGAAGCGGCTCAGCCGGCCTGTTTGCGCCAAGAAGGCCATCACAACGCGGCCAATGCCTGCAACAAAATTCCATTCTGACATGCGTGTCATTGTCCCTTGACGACTCGACCATTGCGAATATACCGCCGAACGTAGCGTGGTCCCAAGTTGGTTAAAATCTCATAGCCAAATGACCCCGCGGTCTTGCCTACTTCGTCTATAGACAGATGTTCGCCCAAGAGTTCAACATAAGTCCCCAGTTGGGCCTCTGTTTCTGCGACATCTGTCACATCGAAGCAGGTAAGATCCATGGAAATTCGACCCGCAATGGGGGTCCGGATGTTTCCTATGAACCCAGAGCCAACATTGCTCATGTGCCGCATGTAGCCGTCCGCATAGCCAACGGCAATTGTTGCGATTCGGCTGGGGCGGTCGACCTTGAATGAGGCGCCATAGCCGACACTTTGGCCAGATTTGAGCAAACGCGTTTGAATGATGGGTGCGTGGAGGGAGGCCACCGTCGCAAGGTCCGGGCCGCCCGCGAGAAGTGGATTTCCCCCATAGAGGCCGATGCCGGGGCGAACAATATCCAAATGATAGGGGGCCCCGGCGAGGATCCCTGCGGAATTGGCCAAACTAAGAGGGGCGCTAGGCAGAAGGCCCGCCGCCGATTGGAATGCCTGCAATTGTTTCGCGTTGAAAGGTGCGCCTGGATTGTCAGCGCAAGCGAGATGGCTCATTACGAGAGAGAAGCTCAGGCTTTTGAGGAGATCTGGGGCGTCGGTGAGGGTTTCTACATCCTTCGGGGACAGTCCTGAGCGGTTCATGCCGGTATCGATTTGCAAGCCGCAGGGATGTTCATGTTTGGCGGATTGAAGGGCCCTTGCCCATGCCCTAACTTCACTTAAAGAGTTAAGAATCGGAAAGAACTCATTGGAAAGATAATCATTTTCATGATTTTTTTGATATCCATTGAGAGTGTAGATCTCAACGGGTTGACCGATTTCCGCCCGGATTTGTAAGGCTTCTTTGGCTGTGGCGACAAAGATCAGGTCGCAACCTTCTTCTACAAGGGTCCTGGTCACGGCAAGGGCACCTAGGCCGTAGGCATTGGCTTTTAGGACAGCGCCGACCCGCGCCCCCTTGGATTGATCCCTAAAGAAGCGGTAGTTGGCGGCGACGGCATCGAGATTGACGGTGAGAATTGCCTCATAGCCAGCGTTTGACAGGGATGGGAGGGAGGAAGCTGTCACAAAGAATTCTCTCGCTCGGCAGGGTTAAGCCGCCATAGTCATATCGGATTCGGACGGGATAGTGGCGGTGATAGAACAGACAATCTGATCAGCTATGCTATCGATCAAAATTGTCGCCACGGTAGTAGTCGTCTTGGGCAAGATTTGAGAACTTCATGATGTTGCCTTGGAAGGCGAGGTTCACTTTCCCGGTTGGGCCGTGGCGTTGTTTGCCAATGATGACTTCTGCCTTGCCGTGGGCACGGGTCATTTTGTCTTGCCACTCCGCGAATTTCTCGATCTCTTCTTCGGCTGGTTTGGTGTTTTCCAGATAATACTGTTCCCGATAGATAAACAGGACCACGTCGGCGTCCTGCTCGATGGACCCAGATTCGCGAAGATCTGAGAGTTGAGGGCGCTTGTCGTCCCGGGATTCCACGGCTCTTGAAAGTTGGGAAAGGGCAAGGATCGGTACATTTAGTTCCTTGGCTAAGGCTTTGAGGCTTTGAGTTATTTCGGTAATTTCCTGGACCCGGTTATCGATTTTCTTTTTGCCCGATGCGGACGCCAATTGAATGTAGTCAACGATGAGAAGGCCGATGTCAGCGTTGCGCTTGAGGCGTCGCGCCCGGGCGGCTATAGCTGCAATCGACAGACCCCCGGAATCATCGATATAGAGCGGCACGTTTTGCAGTGTTCGAGCCGTTTCTTGAATGCGACGAAACTCTTCCTCGTCGATTTGGCCACGGCGCATATTGGTGGAGGGGACACCACTTTCTTCAGCCAGGAGACGGGTGGCTAATTGCTCCGACGACATTTCCAGAGAAAACAATCCCACTGCGGCACCATCGACGACGGTGTCGATGCCTGCTTGGTCTTTTTCAACTTTGTAGGTCTTTGCAACGTTAAACGCGATGTTGCAGGCAAGGGCTGACTTTCCCATGCCGGGACGTGCAGCCAAGATTACCAGATCTGAAGGTTGAAGACCGCCAAGTTGGTTGTCGAGTTGGGTTATCCCCGTTGATAGCCCTGAGAGGTGGCTGTCGCGCTCAAAAGCGGCGGCAGCCATAGCGATTGATTCTTTTAGGGCGTCAGGCAATCCCTGGAATCCTCCTTCGTATTTGCCGGCCTCTGCGAGGGAGTAAAGCTCATGTTCGGCGTTTTCGATTTGCTCTGTTGGCGATTCTTCAGAATTTGGATCGAGGGCACCTTGGGCGACGTTTTGGCCAAGTTCGATCAAACCACGACGCACCGCCATGTCGAAGATTTCCCGGCCATAGTCGACTACACTTAAGATGCTGATGGCGGCGCTCGCCAGATTTGCCAAATAGCCAACGCCTCCGGCCTCAATTATCGCGGAATCGCTTTCAAAGCGTGGCTTAAGGGTAACCGGATCTGCAACGCGACCAGCGTTAATGAACGCCGCGCATTCATCGTAAATTCTCTTGTGAAGAGGGTCATAGAAATGGTCTGGGTTCAGAAAACTTGAAACTTTGTAATAGGCTTCGTTTGAAAGAAAGATGGCCCCGAGGACAGCTTGTTCCGCTTCAATATTGCAAGGGGCGACATGTTCATTTTCGGCGCTGAAGTCAGCATCAACAATATTGGCAACATTCTGCGCGTCAGTCATGAACCATCGTTTCCTTTTGGGCGGCAACTACGTCTTTGTTGGTGAGTAACTACAGTCATAACTGATCCGATGAGAGAATGCTTGTGCGAATCTCTACGGTGATTGAATTGTGGGGATAGTTTTCAAAGAAAAAGGGCGGCTCGCAAGCCGCCCCTCAATTTCACTGATGTCAGAAAAAATTACTCAGACTTTTCTTCGTATGTGCTTTCTTCTGCGACTTTTTCGGTAGCCTCGGTTGCGTCTTCTTCTTTGTCTTCTTCAGACAATTCTGCTGCAGCTTCCTGCGCTAACTCTTCACTTTCAAAGACTTCTTCGGCCAGAGCGAGAGCTTCTTCTTCCTCGTCCGTGCGCTCGACATTGACGTCTTCACCGCGGGCTTGGCGCTCTGCTTCGTCTTCGGAGCGGGCGACGTTGACGGTGATTTCAACCGTGACCTCTGGATGCAAACGAACTTTCAATGGATGTATCCCGAGAGCTTTGATCGGGCGGTCTAGAACCACTTGTGAGCGCTCAACCGTGAAACCGTTTTCTGTCACTACATCTGCGATGTCGCGCGTGGCCACTGATCCATAGAGCTGACCCGCTTCACCGGCTTGACGAATGATGATGAAGGCCTCGCCGTTGAGTTTCTCAGAAACACCGTCGGCTTCTGTGCGTCGCTCGAGATTGTTGGCTTCAATTTGCGCACGATCTTGTTCGAAGCGCTCAAGGTTGGCGGCAGTTGCCCGACGCGCCTTGCCTTGTGGTAACAAGAAGTTTCTGGCGTAACCGTCTTTAACTGTGACGACTTCGCCCATTTGCCCGAGTTTCTCAACTCGTTCCATCAATACAACTTGCATGTGATTATCCTCCTGCCTCTGGCGCTACTTAATGACGTAGGGCAAGAGCGCCATGAAGCGCGCCCGTTTAATGGCACGCGCCAGTTCACGTTGTTTCTTGGCAGAAACGGCCGTGATCCGGCTTGGCACGATTTTGCCGCGCTCAGATACGAAGCGTTGCAACAGCCGTACATCCTTGTGGTCGATCTTCGGAGCATTGGTACCGGAGAACGGGCAAGTCTTGCGACGGCGAAAAAATGGTCTGCGGGCGGGTCCGCCTTTTCCTTCAGCCATGATTACTCTCCCTCTGCTTCAGTTGGTTTTGCCTCTTTTGCCGCTGGGGCTTCGCTGGGTTTGTCTTCGCGCGGTTTGTCGTCACGAGGTTTGTTGTCACGAGGTTTGTCATCGCGGGGGCCGCGATCATCGCGACGGGGGCCGCGGCCTCGGTCACCACGGTCACGGTTGTCTCTGCCGCCCCGGCGATCATCGCGACCGCGAGATTGCAGGATGGCCGACTGACCTTCGTCGAGTTCTTCGACGCGCAATGTCATAAAGCGAAGAATGTCCTCATTGAGGCGCATTTGGCGTTCCATTTCAGCGACCGCTTCGTGCGGGGCTTCGATGTTAAGCAGGGTGTAATGGCCCTTGCGGTTCTTTTTGATCCGATAGGACATGGTGCGCAGGCCCCAAGGTTCGACCTTGCTGACTGTGCCGCCATTTTCAGTGATGATGTTCTTTTGGGTGTCGATCATTCCATCGACTTGTTGTTGCGAGACGTCTTGCCGCGCAATAAACAGATGCTCGTAAAGAGGCATGTTCACCTTCCTTTTTGTTATCGCAACGAGATGGCGGCGCTTAATCGGGCTGAAACCCGCTCAAACGATGGTTCGCTGGACCTCGAGGAAATCACGAGCTGAATGCCTCAGGTTTGAGGGGGTGCCTCAAACGGCCCAGGACCGCCGTCCCGGAAAGGCCGGAGTTATACAGAAAGCCTGAAGGGAATCAACAGAATAACTCGCTCCAATTGCCACATTTTGCGCGATGACCAGGCCATGCAGTTGACTTAGGCCCAAGGCGGCGGTTAGTTGGGCTCAAATCCCCACACTTCAAGGAATCAATCTGACAATGAAGCGAGCTTTTACGTTTCCGGGACAAGGTTCCCAAGCGGTTGGCATGGGCAAAATGCTGGCTGAGAATTTTGACACAGCCAAATCGGTTTTTTCTGAGGTTGATGAAGCGCTTAGTCAGAACCTTTCGGGTCTCATGTTTGAGGGTCCTGAGGATGAGTTGACCCTCACAGAAAATGCCCAACCTGCCTTAATGGCCGTTTCCATGGCGGTGATGCGGACATTGGAGGCTCAAGGTGTTGATCTTGCCAAGTCAGCGACCTTTGTTGCCGGACATTCCCTCGGTGAATATTCGGCCCTGGCGGCAGCCGGATCTCTTTCTATTGCTGACACGGCTCGTTTGCTCAAAACTCGAGGCCAGGCCATGCAAAAAGCTGTGCCGGTTGGGGAAGGGGCCATGGCAGCGATTTTGGGGCTCGATCTTGAGACTGCTCAGGAAATAGCCGCCAAAGCTGCGGGCGATGAGGTGTGCGCAGCGGCCAATGACAATGCCCCAGGGCAAGTGGTGTTGAGCGGATCGAAAGACGCCATAGCACGCGCCATCGATCTGGCAAAAGAAGCCGGTGCCAAACGGGCCTTGCCCTTGGCGGTTAGCGCGCCTTTTCACTGTTCGCTCATGCAACCAGCCGCAGACGTGATGGCAGAGGCACTAAGTGCTGTGGACATCAAGGCGCCAGTGGTCCCTTTGGTGGCTAACGTGATCGCCGAAGCCGTCAGCGACGCTGACGCTATTCGGGATCTTTTGGTTCGGCAAGTCACGGGCGCTGTGCGCTGGCGGGAAAGCGTGGTTTGGATGACTGGCCAGGGAATAGAAGAAGTTGTGGAAGTGGGGTCAGGAAAAGTTTTGACAGGTCTTGCCAAACGTATTGACCGCGGCCTTAGCGGGCGGCCCGTTGGTGATGCTGACAGCATTGCAGCCCTTGTTTCTGATTTGACTTAATCTCTGAATAGGAACTCTTAAATGTTTGATTTTACTGGTAAATGCGCATTGGTGACGGGAGCCTCTGGCGGTATTGGTGGAGCGATTGCTCAAACACTCCATGCCCAAGGCGCCACGGTTGCACTTTCGGGGACACGAAAAGAAAAGCTCGAAGAGGTGGCTTCATCGCTTGGTGAGCGAACCTATGTGCTGCCCTGCAATCTCTCAGATGGCGAAGCGGTCAACCAATTGCCGAAGGATGCAGATGCGGCCATGGGTCAGCTCGACATTCTCGTCAATAATGCAGGCCTGACCCGAGACAATCTGTTTATGCGGATGAAGGACGAGGAATGGGATGATGTTATTGCCGTCAATCTCACAGCTGCGTTTCGTCTTGCGCGGGCGTCCTTGCGGGGCATGATGAAGCGTCGGCACGGTCGCATTATCTCCATAACCTCAGTAGTTGGGACCATGGGCAATCCGGGGCAGGGCAATTACGCGGCGACGAAGGCCGGATTGGCGGGCATGACCAAGTCTTTGGCACAAGAGGTGGCGAGCCGAGGGATCACGGTCAATTGCGTTGCTCCCGGCTTTATTGAGACGCCCATGACGGATGTCCTACAGGACGCGCAAAAGGAAGCTCTTTTGGGCGGGATTCCGGCAGGAAGACTGGGTTCAGGCGACGATATCGCCGCTGGTGTCCTTTATCTTGCCAGCGAAGAAGCTGCTTATGTGACCGGTCAGACCCTCCATATCAACGGTGGGATGGCGATGATTTGATCGAAATCTGGCGGGAATCCCTTTTCATCCCAATGAATCTGAGTGTTTTGCGCCGGTTCCTGCGGGTCTTGGCCGTTTCCGACACTTGTACGAGACCTGCTGGTAAAGCGAAAAAAAGTGTGTTACGTACCGCGGCGGCTGGCCTAAACGATTGAATTGATCAATGTTTTTGCCGCTTTCCCGACCAACTCCTGGCGGGATTTGAGATTTTCCTGGGGCTGGCAGGGTCGTCCTGCTCTGATGCCTGAGTACTTACCAATTGAGGGCGAGATATGAGTGATACTGCTGAACGCGTGAAAAAGATCGTTGTCGAGCACTTGGACGTCGATGCCGAGAAGGTCACCGAAAAGGCGAGCTTCATTGACGACTTGGGTGCCGATAGCCTCGACACCGTCGAGTTGGTCATGGCGTTTGAAGAAGAGTTCGGTGTTGAAATTCCGGACGATGCAGCCGAGACCATCATGACGGTCGGCGACGCGATCAAGTTCATCGAACAAAACGCATCTCAATCATAGACATTTTGCAAGGCGAGTTCTTGTGAAGTAGCTTTGATTTGTTGGCATATGCGAAAGATCTGCAGGTCACTCAACTTGTGCACTAAGACGCGCAAGGAGTGACCTGTTTTGTGCTATGGGAGTGAAGCTCGCAAAATTGCTCCGAGACATTTGCGGGATTGACTGTTGATTGACCAGTTCATGCAGAGAGTGAGATAGGAGATTGCCCATGCGTCGAGTCGTGGTGACAGGGTTAGGCATTGTTTCCCCATTGGGGTGTGGCGTTGAGCCGACCTGGAAGCGAATGCTTGAGGGCAAGTCTGGGGCCGCGCCCATCACACGCTTTGAGGTCTCCGATATTGCCGCACGGTTCGCCTGCCAGGTCCCCATTGAGGATCGATGGGGCGACGGTTATGGCGGCATTTTCAATGCAGATGATTGGGTAGATGCAAAGGAACAGCGACGGGTTGATCCCTTTATCGTTTATGGTATTGCTGCAGCCCAGCAGGCGATAGACGACGCAAATTGGCATCCAGAATCTGAAGAAGATAAGTGTCGGTCTGGCGTTTACGTTGGTTCGGGGATTGGTGGTCTGACCGGCATTGAACAAATGTCGATCACCCTGCACGAAAGAGGGCCTCGTAAGGTCAGTCCATTCTTTATTCCAGGACATTTGGTCAATTTGGCCTCAGGTCAGATCTCGATTGCGCATGGGCTCAAAGGGCCCAATCATGCAAATGCGACCGCGTGTTCAACGGGCGCCCATGCCATTGGCGATGCTGCTCGACTTATCATGTGGGACGATGCGGATGTCATGGTTGCAGGTGGTGCCGAGAACGCTATTTGCAGACTGGGAATGGCGGGCTTTGCTGCTTGTCGTGCGTTGTCCACCAATTTCAACGACGAGCCAGAAAAAGGATCTCGTCCCTACGACAAAGACCGCGACGGCTTTGTTATGGGCGAGGGGGCTGGCGTCGTTGTGCTTGAGGAACTTGAGCATGCCAAAGCGCGTGGCGCAAAAATCTATGCAGAAGTGATTGGCTACGGTCTGACCGGTGATGCCTTCCATATTACAGCGCCCGCAGAGAGTGGTGATGGCGGCTTCCGCTGCATGGAAATGGCACTCAAGAGAGCAGGACTCACACCTGGTGACATTGACTATGTCAATGCGCATGGAACATCGACACCGAAAGGCGATGAGATTGAATTGAACGCAGTTGCCCGATTGTTTGGGGACGCGTGTGACGGTCTCATCATGTCTTCCACCAAGTCATCCACCGGACACCTCTTGGGCGCTGCTGGTGCTGTCGAGACGATTTTCTCGGTCCTCGCAATGCGTGACAATATCGCGCCGCCAACCATCAATTTGGACAATCCGAGCATTGAAACACCCATCAACTTGGCCGCGAATGCGCCGGTTGAAGCAGAAATAAACACGGTGCTCTCGAATTCGTTCGGGTTTGGTGGGACAAATGCATCGCTGATCTTGACCGGTCCGCCCCAGTAGTGGGATCATCTGCTGCCGCCTTTTGGGGCGCGCATGTTTCGAGGGTGGGGGTCTTCGGAGATCAATGAAACGTCTGGGAAAAGCCATAATAAAACTGGGCCTCGTCGGTATTGTCGTCGTGCTGTTGGCCGGTGGTGGGCTTTTCTATTACGGCAAGACACAATTTGAAGCGGCGGGTCCGACGGCGCCAAAAGGTGCGGATGAGACGGTTATCCTCTTGCCCAAGGGAATTGGCGTTCGTGCAATTTGCAAGAAGCTTGAAGCAGAAGGCCTAATATCGGATGCACGCCTTTTTGAGATCGGTATTCGGCTGCAAAAAGCCGACACGCGATTGAAGGCTGGCGAATACGGCATCAAGAGCGGCGCCTCTATGGCTGAGATTTCCGAGATCCTACAATCGGGCAAGTCGATCCTTCACAAGATTACGATTCCCGAAGGACTAACTTCCGCACAGATTATTCGTTTGATTGTCGCGGACCCGGTTCTCACAGGCAAAGTTGACGGGGCGCCGGAAGAGGGAGCCTTGCTTCCAGAGACCTATCTTTTTACGCGTGGCATGACCCGGGAACAGTTGGTTTTGCAAATGCGCACGGCCCACGACGAGCTTCTGATGGGGTTGTGGGATCAACGAGCAGAGAACCTTCCCTTTGATACAAAGGAAGAAGCCGTCATCCTTGCCTCCATTGTGGAAAAGGAAACCGGTGTTTCTGCTGAACGCCCACGCGTTGCTTCGGTGTTTGTAAACCGCCTAAGACGCGGTATCCGTCTCCAGTCGGACCCCACTGTGATCTACGGCCTGACAGGTGGGGAGCCCTTGAGACGGGGCATTCGCCGTAGCGAGTTGGACCGGGTTACGGATTACAACACCTATATCGTTGACGGGTTACCGCCGACCCCGATCGCCAATCCTGGACGTGCATCCTTGCAAGCCGTTCTCCAACCTGCTGAAACGAAGGATCTTTATTTCGTGGCGGACGGCACAGGGGGGCATGTTTTTGCGTCGACTTTGTCTCAGCATCAGCGCAATGTTGCGAAGTGGCGTCGAATCGAACGCGAGCGCAAATCTAAGTAACCTGGGCAATCTGCCTACAGATGAAGAGAAGGAAGTTCATGTCCCTTTCTAGCATGACCGGCTTTGGTCGTAGTTCAGGGGAGTGGAAGGATTACCATTGGGCCTGGGAGATCCGGAGCGTTAACTCTCGAAATTTGGATATTCGCGCACGCATCCCGTCTTCAATGGACGGGCTAGAGCAAGAGGTTCGCAAGCGCGTCACGGGTGCCGTGAGCCGAGGAAGCATACAGATAAATTTCCACTTCAAGAAACATGGATCAGCAAGCGAGATTGTGGTCAATCAAGATGCGTTGGACCAAGTTCTTGCGCTAATTACTAAGCTAAAAGACAAGGTTGAGGCCACGCCAGCGAGCCTTGATGGCATCCTCAATGTGCGCGGGGTGATTGAAGTTAGCGAGCCAGAGGAGAGCGATGAAGAAAAGTCTGCGCGGCTTGCAGCCATGCTTTCGTCCTTTGACGTTGCGGTAGTTTCTCTCGTTGAGGCCCGTCACGAAGAAGGTGTGGCGATGAAGAGGGTTGTGGAAGGACAGGTCACTGAAATTACCCAATTGACCGAGCGTGCCGAAGATCTTGCGGCAACGCAGCCGCAGGCGCTCCAGAAACGATTGCAAGGACAAATAGAGGACCTTTTGCAAGACAAGACGGCTCTGTCGGATGACAGACTTGCTCAAGAGGTTGCCATCCTTGTCAGCAAGGCAGATGTGCGTGAGGAGTTGGATCGCCTCAAGGCTCACTGCGAGGCAGCTATGGAACTTCTCGCAAAAGATGGACCGGTCGGTCGGAAACTCGATTTTCTGACTCAGGAATTCAATCGCGAATCAAATACTCTGTGCTCCAAGTCGACGGACGTGGAATTGACCCGAATAGGATTGGATTTGAAGACGGTTGTCGACCAAATGCGCGAGCAAGTGCAGAACATAGAGTAATTCAGAAAGGGCACGTTTCATGCCATTGGTCGAGATAGGTCGGCGCGGCCTTATGTTCGTGCTCTCGTCGCCATCAGGTGCGGGCAAGACGACATTAGCAAAGAGCCTCTTAGAGAGAGACGACAATATCGAGCTTTCAGTGTCCGTGACCACGCGATCGCGACGTCCGGGAGAAGCTGATGGTGTTGACTACCGGTTTGTGAGCACCGAAGAGTTCTCTGAAATGGTTGAGAGACGCGAACTTTTGGAACACGCCAAGGTCTTTGAGAATTACTATGGCACTCCCCGAGAAGCCGTGGAAAATGCTCTCGTTTCCGGTCGTGACGTCCTTTTCGATGTCGACTGGCAGGGGGCCCAGCAATTGTCTGAGGCGGCTGGCGAGGATCTCGTTAAAGTCTTCGTCTTACCTCCTTCCAAGCAGATACTGGAAGAGCGCCTGCGAATTCGGGCTGTCGATTCCGAAGAAGTCGTTGCGAATCGTATGGCAAAGGCCAACGACGAGATCAGCCATTGGGCTGAGTACGACTATGTGATTGTGAACGAAGATATTGAAACTGCGAAGCGGCAAATTCTATCTATACTTGAAGCTGAGCGTCTGCGCCGGTCGCGGCAGGTGGACTTGTCTGATTTCGTAAAACACATTCAACAGGGCATTTGGTAGGAGGTCTGTGTTCGAAGATTAGAGGCATCAGGTAGATCTAGACCAGAAAAAGGTCGCAATGAAGGTCTTCGGTCGAGAAATTGGTTTGCTTTTTCCGATGCAGTTTAGTTATGGCCACAGTCGAGTTAGATATGACACGAAGGTATGTGATTGCGCGGACAATCTAGCCTCAATTGGAAGTGCCAATGTCCGCAAATCGAGCGGGTCGTCCACTACTTCTGAGGACTTCTGCCAAATGGCTTGTCAGTCCCATATGTCCAACAACTTCGACACCAATATTGGTTGGCAATTCCTCCAACAATTGTCTCAAGGCTTCCAACCCGTCATTTACAACAAACTGACGCCACGAGTCTGGAACTCCCGCTACAATTGTGCGCCCACTCTGAGTTACTCCTCCTTTGTGAAGTTGAATCAACCAAACATGGACGCCATCAAAAACCCATTCAAAGCTATTCGGTCCGATTAGCTTGTGCAAAAGGCCATGAAGATCTCCAACTTTCTCTTTGACGATTAAGGGTAATGCTTCAGGTGGTCTTTCCCCCAACATGAACACATCCCCCATTCCCTTTATTCCTTCGATTGTGGGCTCATCGAAGTTAGAAGTTGCTGCTGCTCCTGAATACTCTGCCTGTACTGCCATTTGCGCTAGGGAAGAGCTCAAGATGTTGGTAACCGAGACTTCCCCTGTATCTGGGTCGACAAGTTCTTTGGGTTCCGGGTCTTCGATTTCCATCAATGCGTATGGATCTATCCATTTATTAACAGTTGCATATTTGCCTGGAACCTTTTCTCGAGGGCATGTTCGAACCCAAACAGCACTTGTCCCGGTTTCCACACCGAACGAAAAAGGACGTATTCGCCTTGAAAACACGGTGGTATACGGAACCCTCACTCCCATCAAATGACCTACAAGTAATCCGAATGCTTTGTCTCCGATCAATCGACTAAAACGATTGGGCCAAGTAAGATGGGGTTCGAAGATTTCATTGCTGGTCTTGTCAATCTCCCATGCAAGCGTGTTCGTCTTTCTCCAACCTCGAGGGTTGGGGTGAATGCTAAATTCTAACCGTTCCGATGGATCAGTACCAGTATTCGGTTCAACACCATAAACAGTACGAAACAGATTTTCTGCAACGTCTTGGGGCACAGAGACCGTACCCGGCTTCTCTACGCAACGAGGTGTGTCATCAGGTGCAAACTCTATTATGCCACCTTCGGCAACACCTGAAACTCCGCCGTCGGAAATATCGATGGTCTCGTTGACAATGACAAATAGGCCATCGCGGATACGGTTTTTTACGATGTTTCCAATTGCATCCAAACTCGAAAGTCCATAGTCGAACGGTTTGCTCTTTGGATCATCTGGAATGTAACTTCTGATGTTTACACTCCGCTCACTGCTGGTGGACAACAGTCGCTCGACTGCTTGTGTCAGATCTCCATATGACGTATTTGGCGTATCTCCGCAAATTCTTGAGAAAGTCTGTTTTGGAGAACCGTCAACGGGCTCGAATCCAACAAATTGCGCTACGTTCACTCTTTCTGCAAGATGGTCTAGCGCTTTGTCTTTTCTCAAGTTTTTAGAATCCATCGTCTTGCTCTACTCCGCCTCGTTCGTATTGCCTAAAACTTTCTATACCCGCCGCTCGAAAATGCCAAACGAATTGGCAATGCATCTATTTGGTTATGTCACGCGCGCAATTTTCGATCACTCCAAAAGATTTTCACCTTTGGGGCGGCTGGAAAAACAACATTCGAACTGATCATCGTTGAAATAAATCTTTCACTGATTCAAAATCCAATCCAAACCACTGGATGAGTATAGCGAACAAGAAGGCTGCCACGGTCCAATAGAGAACTTTGGTATTGATCGCGGTACTTCTGTTATCTTTTGCTTGCTCAACCTGCCCTTGCAACGATGCCACTTTTCGAAATGCATCATGGATTTGTTCTTGCAAATCATCGATTCGCAGATTGCTAAGCTCTAGTTCTTTCCCAAGATCATCAACTTGCTTCTTGTAAGGCATAGTAAATGTAGTTGCCTGTCGATAGAAGTGTTGATCCCGGTCTTGGTGTTTGCGGTGCCAAAGAATTTTGGCACTACTGGAGAGCTCATTGAACTCAATTGTGAATATTTTTTGCTTAAGGTCGATTTTGATTTCTCTATTGCTTGCGTTGAGACACGGCGGATAGAGATGTCCTTGATATCCCGGATCTACTTGAAGTCCTTGCAGCGTAATCAGGCCCATCTTTGTCCACTCGTACCTTAACGCAACGTGACCCACGAGATCTGGTGCCATATTGAGCTTTTCAAAAGTCTGCAATGTTATGAACTCGCCAGGCAATACCTCGATAGTTGGGTTGCTTTCTACGGCATGGATCGTTTCACCGTGTTTCGAATATCTTGGTCCGAGCCGAAGATCGTAGCTTGCACCCTCAAGTCCATCCGGGTCAAAGTCCTCAATCAGTTTTTTGGATTTTACTCGCCGCGAAATTTCATTGTGAGAGAGTATTGTCATTTCAACCACCTAGTCTTTTGATGTTAGGCCACATTTGATCCACTACAATTTTCGTTGGTGTTTGTCCCTGTTCGGCCAAAGACCCGACTGAAAACTGTGCCCTTACATCGTTTCCCCATATGCATTTGCCATCCCGTATTGAGCATATCGCAACATTGGATAGAACACCAATTGGCAAGAACGAATTGGTAGTCGCGCCATTTAGGCTGCTCTCCTAATACTCATTCTTGAAAAGATTTTGAATAAGATCGTGCACCGGGGTGACGTGCTAGGTTGTATTTGAGGGCTTATTGCCAAGAATTCCGAATTGACTTCGCCGTCGGGCGCAGGATCCTGAAGATGTGGTTGCAGGCCGAATGGCCAAAGCCAATGATGAGATTAGCCACTGGGCGGAATACGACTATATAATTGTGAATGAAAATGTTGACGTTGCCAAAAGGCAGATACACTCCATCTTAGAAGCAGAGCGGTTGCGCCGCTTTCGTCAAGTCGACTTGTCTGATTTTGTAAGGCAGATTCAAGAAGGCTTGTAGGCCCGATCCAAATAAGCGAACTCTATCGCTCAATACAAAGCGGAACCCACTGACATTTGCAGTCTTTGTCGCATTGTAGTTTTTGCGTCCACTGACCCTTGCACCAACCTGGTTTAGGCGGCAGCTGCGGCTTCGGTGGCGTGGCACAGGCCCAAGCCGCTGAAGTCGAAAAAGCGACGGCCACGAAGGCAGCCAAAATAGATTTACGCACGTTTGTTCTCCATGGTTCCCAGTCACCTGGCTGAATCAAACGGAAAAGCTTTTCCGGACTCTGAGCCAGAACCAATTGCCAGGCTAATAGACAAGACAAATATGGTTAAATCTTGACGCAATAACGCGACGCGATTTGTCCATATTTTACAACATGTTAGTGGGCTCCATCTTGGGTTCAAATACAGAGCTAAACCGGCAAACACAGCTGTTTCGATTCGATGCCAGTTCTATATTGTCGATGTTGTCTGCGAGGCCTTGTTTACTCTGGCAACAAGTCTGTGAACAGAGTTTCGTACTCCTCGGCAGACGGTTTGCGCGGCGTTGTTGCGTTGGCGAAATCCATCATGGCGTATTCGACAAGCTCGGGCAGGCGGTCGCGCGTTAGACCCATCTCGCTCAAATTGGCCGGCAAGCCAATGCGGGCATTGAGGGCTTCGATGGCTTCCGCCAGATCAGCGCCTTCTGGCAAGCCCATAGCGCGGCGCAGTTTCGGGTATTTCGCGCTGCATGTAGGTTCGTTGAACCGAAGGATTGGCGGCAGTATGACGGCGTTGAGTGTTCCATGATGAAGATTGAGTTCTTTGATCCGACCGACCGAGTGGCTCATGGCGTGAACAGCGCCAAGACCTTTGGCAAATCCGAGCGCACCTTCAAAAGAGGCCAGCATCATTTCCGACCGCGCTTCGCGATCTGATCCATCTGCAACCGCTCGTTCCAAATTACCGTTCATGATGGCCCGCTCAAGTCCATCATAGGTAATGGCGTCGGCTACTGGGTTGGCGAATGGAGAGAGGTATGATTCGATGCAGTGGGTTACAGCATCCATGCCGGTTGCTGCGGTAAGTCCCTTTGGCAGACCCAGTGTTAGTTCCGGATCGCAGATCGCCATCTTGGGTATGAAGTGTGGACTGATAATCGTGATCTTAAAACCGTTCTCAAGCACCACGACGGATCCAACAGAGACTTCACTGCCGGTTCCAGAAGTGGTGGGCACGGCGACCAAGGGGGGGATGGCATCGATTGGTTTTCCGCCGGGACCAAAGTCGGCCAACTCTCCGTCGTGGGTTGCTAGGAGGCCAACAGCCTTACCCAGATCCATGGAAGATCCCCCGCCGAGGCAGACTAGTCCGTCGCAATCGTTTTGTTTGTAAGTACCAAGGGCTTCCTTTACCGCGGCTTCGGTCGGATTGCTGGGTGTGCCATCGAAAACGGTCAATGAGACGTCATTGCCAAGGACCTCGCGGACCTTGTCCAATATGCCTGCGGCGATGATACCTTTGTCGGTGCAAACGAGAGGCCTGGTGATGCCTGTGCTTGCCAAAGCTCGGCCGAGTTTGTTGATGGCGCCAAAATCAAACTCCGCTGGCGTTACAAAATTCATACGTGGCATTGGTAAGACATCCTCCCTGTCAGATCGTCACCGGCTTTATTGCCGTTCTTGTTGTTCACGAAGGTTGCACGGTCGGTGCGATTGCTCAAGGGGTCCTGCATCACTTTGCCCCGACGAAGGCGCGCGCAAGGGCGCAGTAGTTTTCGATTGATAAGTTTTCAGCGCGAGCGGTTGGATCAATATCCGCAATTGAGAGTATCTCGGCGGGTTCAATTTGTAGGCTCTTGAGGCTTTGACGCACCATTTTTCGCCTTTGTCCGAAAGCCGCCGCCACAACTGCCTGCAGGGCCTCAGGGTCTGCTGGAGCCTTGGGGGTCTCGCGGATTTTCAGATTTACGATGGAAGAAGTGACTTTGGGAGGCGGTGTAAAAGCCCGCCCAGGAACATCGAATGCCAACTCTGTGTGGCATCTCCAGCCTGCCAGAACCGATAGTCTCCCATAGGTTTTTGACCCTGGATCTGCAACGAGCCGCTCTGCGACTTCCTTTTGAAACATGAGCGTGAGGCTTTGAAACCATGGGGACCAAGGGATGAGCGTCAGCCATTTCACAAGGAGTGAAGTGCCGATGTTGTAAGGGAGGTTGGAGACAATCTTGACTTGGCCGAACGCTGACTTGATGGCTGGAAGAGTTGCTTCATCGATCTTCATGGCGTCGGCTTCAACAATGGTTAGGCGGCCAGGAAATGCCTCTCGGACCTCATCAAGGGCTGCTATGCAGCGTTGATCCCGTTCAATGGCCACGACGTGGCCTGCGCCCTCGCTGAGCAGTGATCGTGTTAGCCCACCTGGACCCGGACCAATCTCCAAGATAGTCGTGTCTTCAAGTCGTCCAGCGGATCGCGCGATCTTGGCCGTAAGGTTGAGGTCTAGGAGAAAGTTTTGTCCGAGGGACTTTTTGGCCCTGAGGTCATGGCGCACGATGACGTCACGAAGTGGCGGCAAGTTTGGTTCAGCCATCGACTTGCGCATTTTGGCGGCGCTCGGCCATGAAGTTCGCGAGGTGTATCGCCTCGATTAGGCTTTCAGGCGATGCCCGACCTGTTCCGGCAATGTTGAGGGCGGTGCCGTGGTCTGGTGACGTCCGAATGATTGGTAACCCCAGAGTGGCATTTACGCCGCGCTCGAAATCAATGGTCTTCAAAGGAATAAGGGCCTGGTCATGGTACATACACAAGACCGCATCGTATTCGTGACGTGCTGTTTCATGGAACAAAGTATCTGGGGAAAACGGACCAGTGACCGGACACCCTTCCGCTTTCAGCTGTTCGATCGCAGGGGCAATGACGGTTTCTTCCTCGGTTCCCAGATTGCCATCTTCGCCGGCATGAGGGTTTAGCCCGGCGACAGCAATGCGCGGACGGGAAAACCCGAAGTCGGTGACGAGGGCACGCTCTAGTGTTTTTGCGGTCTTGACGATGAGGGATGTTGTCAGAGCCATTGGAACGTCCCGAAGCGCAATGTGGACTGTTACTGGTACGACCCGAAGGCTTGGAACTGTGAGCATCATTACGGGCTCAATTGGATCATCTGATGTCGTTTCTGCGGTGCAAAGATCAGCCAAAAATTCTGTATGTCCCGGATGCCCAAAACCGGCCTCATAAAGGATGGATTTTTGGATTGGGTTGGTTATGACAGCCTTGGCAGTTCCTGAGGCGCAAAGTCCCACGGCTTCCTTGATACTTGAGATGACCCGATTGGCTGTGGCGGTTGACGGCTGTCCATAGGTCACCGATGTGTCGAGCGGACGGTCGAAGACGGGGAGCGCATCCGCAAAATGACGGCACGCCTCGCTCGTGTTCTCAATCCGTGCGAAATTAGTCCTTAATCCCAACCGATGTGAAAGCTCTTCAAGTCGCGACAGATCATCAATGACAAAGAATGGGGGGAGGGCTGCGGCCTTACGTTTTGCCCAGGATTTTAGAACAATTTCTCCGCCGATCCCGGCAGGTTCACCCATCGTGATGACGATGGGGCTTTGCTCGGTCATCTCATGTCCACAATTGCGTCATTTCTCAAGTCCCGCAGATACCGCCGCGCCATCATATTGATTTCCTGATTAAGCAAACGCGCTCTAATCGCCGCTTTGTCAGGAGCGTTGACAATTTCATCTTGGCGCTCGCAGATCACCATTAGATGAAATCCTTCTTTGGTCAGGATGGGTCTAGAAACTTGACCGGGCTGCAGCGAAATAACGGCGCGCTGATAAGATGTTGGGAGTTGCCCGACAACAATGGGAGAGGGTTCAGAAATGTTGGCAGTGGCTACTTGTCGTTTGAAACTGCCAACGTTTTCGCAAGAGGTGATTGAGGTGGCTGCCTTCATGATGAATTGGCCTGCCGAATTCACTTCGTTCTGATTGCGCGCATTTGTCAAGGGAACGAAGATTTGACGCAGTAACAATTGTGCTTGTTTAGGGTCGGGACCACCGACAATTCGGCTTTCTCTCAAGGCAAGGATTCGGAATGCAGTAACCGTTCTAATAGGGGGTGAAATCTGGCCTGGAGCCATTGATGCTAAGGTGTCGTTGAGTTCCTGAGGGAGCTGCCCGTCTTGGATCCACCCCATGTCGCCGCCTTTGGCAGCCGACGAAGCTTGCGAGAACTGCTGAGCCAGTGCGGGAAAGGACGCGCCGGATCGGAGCTGCTCAAGAATTCCTTGAGCGGTTCCTGCGACTTGCTCGGTCTGCTCTGGAGAGTCAATGCGCAAGTAGATTTCCGAGACCAAGTATTCGGGCTTGTCTGTACTTTGGATCGTTCGATTGTACACCGCCTCGACTTCTTCCTCTGTTACAGATGCCCGCGACCGGAACAGTCCACGAATGATGGCGTCCCATGCAAGATCGGAAAGTACCTGGCGGCGCAGTGTGAAAATATTGGTGCCGCTGCTCTGCAGCAGTTCCGTAATCTGCTCCACCGTCATGTTGTTCTGCCCAACCATATCTTCGATAGCGGCATCAACCTGACCTGAGGATATTTCAAGTTCTAAGCGATCAGCTTCTTGGAGTTTTAGGGATTCTTCGACTAAATTGCGCATCACTTGCGCTCGCAGACGTGCCACTTCTTGTGGGGTCGTGGCTTGGATGCCGGCGGATGTGACCACAAGGGATACGCGCTGCTCAACATCATAATTGGATATTGGCTGGTCGTTGACCACAGCGGCGATGGTTTGCTTGTCTTGGGCTGGCAGGGCAGCAGCGGCAGACAGTTCAGCTTCCTGAGCCTTGGCCGAAACCGAAAATGGGATCAATAGGCCGAACGCCAATATCACAGCCAAAATGGAATGGCTTCGATTTACTAAGGTCAATGTCTTGTGTTTCCTTGAATTTGAACGGCTTATGTTGGACTCCGAGCGCATATCATACTCCACATACTTTGCCCGAACTCACCCTCTTACCCCGAGTTTTCGCAGGGGCCAAGAATACAAATATTCTTGGTTAGTTCAATGTTTGTCCTCAAAGATCTAACCCAGTGATTTTAGCCTCACCCTGAAAAAGATGGAGGTGGCAGGTTCAATGTCCCGATCTCGGGTAAATCGGCGCCGAACTGCGATTTCAAAGGCCGTACATTCGTCTTCATAGACGAAGGCTGCCTGGGCCCTCACCATCTCATTTTCGACCAAATTCCGCCGACCAGAGGCATGAAATGACCAATTTCCTCTGATTTTTAGGTCCGTTTCGAAATCGAATTCTTCTCTCTCTCCGAGATCCAACTCCGTCAATTGTTCGGCCAAGCGGAGATACCCGAGGTTTAGACTGTAGTCGTCATTGCCGAGATCCAGATCGACTTCATTTCGTTGAAACTCAAAGTTATCCTTGTCGAGCCGGAACCTATGGGTGAGACGTAGGAAGGAGTTGGGAGAGAATGCGATCCTACCGACATAGTCGGAGGCGTTTTCACCCAGTCCGCTGGCCGGATCAAATATGTCACTCTCTCGCGCCCGGAAGCTTTGGCCGAACATCAGGCTGTTTTCGCCTGCTCCAAAGTCCACCAACGCTGCTCGGACGCCAATATTGAATCTCACACCGTCTTCGAAGCGGTCGAGACCAGGAAACCGATTGGGGCTGAAGAGGTTTGTTTCATCGAATTCGAAACTCAGACTGTCCTCATTAGGAACTTCTTCCGGATTGCCGCCAATTGGGCTCAAGGCGATTTGCGCAATTGGCTCGATGATTTGAAGTCCGCCCCAACCGTTGCGCGCCAGCGGGTAATGCCATGTGGCAGAAACGGTTGGCAAAAAGCGAGCTGTGAAGTCTTCATCTTTTGCAGACATCGCCGTTTCAGAGAGGCGTAGATCATTGACGTGGTAGAAATCGGTTCTCAAGGTCCCTTTGAGATCTAACAAATGTCCACCTGGCGTCTTGATGCGACGATCCCATGTGGGCGTGATAGACACCCGTTGAACATCTGTTCCATCATTTCGAAGGAGGGCGAGAGCATTGCTGGCGATCGACATGGTTCCGCCGAATACAGGATCATCGAAATAGTATGTGGCGTTGGCGTTAGGCAAAATGAGAGGTGTGAGACCTTGGGCATCGGTCTGGCGTAGACCAACAAAGTAGAAACTTTCAACTGTCATATGGCTGCGGCCATCTGTACCAGTTAGGAATAACCGGTTCGTTAGTTCGTCCTCTTCAGAAATGTTGTATCTCTTGAGATAGGTGCCATCACTCGTGAGCGCAGCGTCAAATCCCCACCTCCAAAACTTGTTGAGATCAAAACGGCCATCCCCAAATAGGTGGTTCCTAATTTCACGACCACCAGTGAGCGTGCCGGTTTCATCGCGTTCGTCTGGGTTGGTGATGCTGCCGTCAAACTTGAAAATGCCGCGTTTCGTTCGCATGCGAAACTCGGCTTTCATGACGGGTTGCTCTTCACTGAGATAAAGAGGCGATAGGGTCACGTCATAGTTTGGCGCAAGAACCCAGTGGTAGGGAATCTCAACGAAATTTCCCAGGTCTGATGAGTTGCCTGCTTCTGGAACAAGAAATCCAGACTTTCGTGGAACCGTTGGGTCTGCATGTGAGAAGTAAGGTGTATAGAAGATTGGAACGCCGCGCACCTCCAAGACCGCATGGCGGTAGGAAATGATTTGTTGGCCCTTGTCGTGGGTAACGCGCATGGCCTTGATCTGCCAAAGGGGTTCGCGTTTGCCTTCCTCCTTGCATACTTCGCACGGGCTGTAGACAGCCCGATTAAGATGTGTGACGTCCCCACGGCGTTCAGCGCTCAATGCGGCCAGCCGGGTGTTTTCCGCCAGCAAGAGACCTAGGCTTTCCACAAAACCGTCTTTGAGAGCCCCGTCCAATTCAACACGAGATGCGGAAAGGGTGACCCCGGTTTCTTCAATGATAGTCACGCCGCCAGAGGCGATGACTTGGCCGGTGGATTGGTCATAGGCGACGCGTTCGGCAAGGAGCGTTCGGCTACCGTAGGTCGCCTCTACATTTCCTTGGGCGATGTATTGGCCGGTTTCTGGATCGAACACCGCTTCGTCGGCTTGCAGAAGAATAGCGCCGTTGTCGAGTGGGTTTGCTTCGTCCTCAACCGTTTGGTTGGAATTGGAGTTATCATCTGATTGTGCAAGAGCCGGGTGACTGGCCGTGAGTCCGAGCGTCAAGCACAGCAAGCTGGCCAGGCCGAGATCGGACCATGTACGCTTTCGGACCAGACGCATGTGACTCAGCCGTCCTCCAAATGAAACAATGTCGCCGTCCCGATAAGGGCGGCGATGCCACTGGGAGCCCATGCTGCCAGCGCAACAGGTAGACTACCCGATAGTCCGAGGGCATTAGCCCATTCTGAAAGAAAAAACAGCCCGAATCCAAAAAGAACCCCAGCAAAGATGAGTTGTGTCACCCCTCCAAGTCTGGCCATGCGGAGTGAAAAAGTGGCGGCGATCAGAATCATGGCGCACAGAAGCAGCGGGACCGACAGAATTGAATGCCAGTGAAGTCGATGTTGAACGGCTGAAAACCCGGCGGTTTCAGCCATTTCGATAAAGCGCGGTAGAGCCCAAACCGACATGGTCGCTGGCGAAGCAAAACTGTCCTCAATATCTCGGAGGGTCATGTCTGTTGAGACTTCGTAGGTGTCTCTGTGCTCAGGAATTTGATTTGGAAAAGTGACCCAGGCGTCGCTTAAGAGCCAATGGCCGGCCTTCAGTGATGCTTCGGTTGCATCGATTCGGCCCTCAAAATGGTCGATGCCTCGATAGAGGAGGATCGTTACGTCTTCGAGTCGAAGGCCTTGGTCATGAACTTTCAGGGCGTGGACCACGCTTTGATGACTGAGAGTTCCTTGCCGCAACCAAATACCATTTCTGAGAACCGCAATCTGACTGTCACTGCCATGAAGGTAACGATTTTCCATCTGTTCGTATTTAGCGTTCATAGAAGCGGAGAGGGGATTGAAGACAGCGACCATGAATGTGCCAATCAACAAGCCGATTGTCATGGCGGGGGCGAGGAATTGCCAAACGGAAACGCCCGAGGCGCGCGCAACGACAAGCTCGTGGCTCCTTGTTAGGCGTGTGAAGGTCCACATGCCGCCGAACAGGACCGTGAATGGAATGATCTTTTCAATGAGCCCCGGAATCTTGAGGAAAGTCATGGTGACAAGAACAGCGAAGTTCACACCGTCTCTCCCGCCAAATTTTCGCAGAGCCTCGACCAGATCGATGACGAAAACCAAAAGTGTCACGGCAAAAAGAACAATAGAGATACCGATCAAGAATTGCCGTCCGAGATATCGTGACATGGTGAAGGAAAAGCGCATGAGATTATCCTGACGTCACGGGGCGCTTGAGGCGTGGGATTGGTATTCCCCATCTGTCTGCGTGGCGGCGCCAATCAGAAATCAAGATCATGCAAATGATCGCCGTGCCAATCGGAAGAACGTACTGGAGGAACGTAAGACCGATTGAGGAGCTCGACGCGTTTTGTCCGGCGAAACCTCCCAGTCGTATAATGACCACGGCAAACCCGGCAGGCACGATGCGCCAGCCATTTCCTCGGCGATTGAAGTGCCCCCCGGTCACGGCGAGCAAAGCAATAAGCGCAAATGCGATGTTGTACAGAGGGGCCGCCAGTCGGTTGTGGCCTTCCGACTTTAAGCGCGCGACATTGGCTTGGTCCCAACGATCTTCAAGATTGGGGTTGAAGAGTTCGGACAAGTATCGTTCTCGAAATTCCCGCCGCGCTCCGACTTGGTTGGTGACGAAGGGTGATAAGTCCAATGAGTACTCTTCAAAAGATGTGAATGAGGGAGGGCGCTCCGGGTCGGTTATGGTTTGAATATTTCCAGCCTTCATGATGAGCTCAGGACTACTATCCTTGCGCACCAGCATGCCGCTCTCGGCGAGATAGGTGGTTGGCTTTTCAAGGTTGCGGTTATCATGAACCAAAATACCCTTGAGTTCACCGGTGCCCGTGGCCTCTCTAATGTAAACGGTCAGACCTCTTGAAGGGTTTGTAAACGTGCCTTCTTTGATCAGCTGGGTCGCAAGGTCGCTTCTTATTTCATAGATCTTGTCTTTCATGGCGCGGTAGCCCGCCGGCATCAAATACAAGTTGAGAAACAGGTTAAAGATCATGACCAACAAAGCCAGCATGGCGATGGGCATCATCAGGCCCCATCGGCTGAAGCCAGCTGACCACATCACAACAAGTTCACTGTCATTGTAGAGATGATGTAAAGCATAGAACGTTGCGCTAAAAAGCGCGATGGGCAGGACGTCACTCAGAAGGCTCGGGAATATCAAGATGCTGAGATATGCAAACGTACCGGCAGATTGCCCTCGGTTCACGACAAGGTCGAGCATTTGAAGCGACTGAGACAGCCACACAACACCGCTCAAAATGAGAGTGAAAAAGACGAGGGGGCCCGCACATTGCGAAAAGATATATCGGGCCAAACGGCTCATATCCGATCCTTGTCCTTTTTGCTTGCCCGCCCTATAGATAGCTCAAATAGCTGCGGCGTTCTTCCGCGATGCTTCACACGGAATAGCCCAGACGCTCCACCCTGGCAAGACCAGCCACAAGGGCGAGCCTTCTTGAAGGAGTTTGATATTCATGAACATTACCTTTTCAGCGAAAACACAACCAAAGTCAGGGTCTCTGGCCCTCACCGTCGTTGAGGGCGTGGGGCTCGGGGCTTTCGGCAAAGCCCTTGACAAAAAGTCTGGTGGCGAGATCTCAAAGGCCATGCGGGTTGCCGAATTTAAAGGGGCCAAGAACCAACTCCAACATTTGCATCCACCATCGTCCTTTGGAATCGACCGGATCTATTTGATCGGCGTTGGCAAAGCGAAAGAGATTACTGACCTTAGTTTACACACGGCCGGCGGCACGGTCGCTAATGCATGTTTAACGAAGGCTGCGAATTTGAGCTTTGTCGTCGAGTTGCCAAAGGCGGCCAAAATCAGTGAAGCCGACGCGGCCGCGAACTTGGCCTATGGGGCCGTACTTGGTGCCTACCGATTTGACAAGTATCTGACCAAACAAAAGCCGGATCAAAAGACCAAATTGAAATCAATCAAGATGATGACGGAAGATCTGACCGCCGCTCGGAAGGCACATCGCCTCTTGGCCCCGGTAGCGGAAGGTGTGTGTTTGGCGCGCGATTTGGTCAACGAACCGCCGAATGTTTTGTTTCCAAAAGACTTCGCGAGTCGTTGCCGCAAGCTCACCCAGCTTGGGGCCAAAGTGAAGGTTCTCAATAAGAAACAAATGAGCGATCTGAAGATGGGCGCGCTGTTGGGAGTGGCACAAGGCAGTGGGCATGATCCTTATATTGCGATCATGGAATGGAATGGTGGCAAGAAGGGCGAGAAACCGGTCGCCTTTGTCGGCAAAGGTCTGACGTTTGACTCCGGCGGGATTTCCATCAAGCCCGGCAACGGGATGGAGGACATGAAAGGTGATATGGGCGGGGCGGCCACCGTCACCGGTCTCATGCATGCCTTGGTGAAACGCAAGGTCAAAGCGAACGTCGTTGGTGTCGTTGGCTTGGTCGAGAACATGCCAGATGCCGATGCGCAAAGGCCTGGCGATATCGTTACGTCCATGTCCGGGCAGACCATTGAAATCATCAATACTGATGCGGAAGGCCGCTTGGTTTTGGCCGATGCACTTTGGTACACGCAAAAGAACTACAAACCTAAATACATGATCGATTTGGCAACTCTCACAGGTGCGATTGTTGTCGCTCTTGGTTTTGAACATGCGGGCATGTTCACCAATGATGATGATCTGGCCGCACAACTTAAACAAGCCAGTAAGTCATCTGGTGAAATTGCTTGGCGTCTTCCGTTGGACGACATTTTTGACAAGCAAGTTGATTCCAAATTCGCCGACATGCGCAATTCCACCGGTCGTGGGGCTGGATCCATCACAGCAGCACAGTTTCTGCAACGTCACACCAACAAAGTTCCGTGGTGTCACTTGGACATAGCTGGGACAGCTTTTGGTGCCCCCAATTCTCCAACGTGTAAGAGTTGGGGTACCGGGTGGGGCGTTCGTCTGCTCGACCGTTGGGTCGCCGATTTTGTCGAGAAATGATGAGTGGTTGTTAAGCGATGAGCAAGAGCGGTCCAGAGATTTGGTTTTACCATCTCCAGCATTGGTCGCTTGAACGCGCCTTGCCCTCGCTCTTGGAAAAAACCCGAGAGCGAGGGTGGCGGGCATTGGTTCGTTGTGGGTCGCCAGAGCGTCTACAAGCGCTTGATGCCCATTTGTGGACCTACCGTGACGATGGCTTCTTGCCTCACGGCGTTGCTGGGGGAGGTGATGAGGCAGGGCAGCCCATTCTTCTGACAGATGCGATGGATAACAGTAATGGCGCGGAAGCGCTGTTCCTTATTGACCGGGCTGAGCTTGGAGATCCGCAAGGGTTTGAGCGCTGCATTCTTGTTTTCGATGGCAATGATCAAGACGCGGTGTCAGCCGCCCGCGATGAATGGAAGAAGGCCAAGGAGCAAGACCTGGAAGTGTCTTACTGGCAGCAGACCTCAAGTGGTGGCTTTGAGAAGAAGGCGTGAGCTATTTCGCATCAGACTTAGCTGATGTAGCAGCAGTAATGGCAATATACTCGATTTTGTCCCCGGAGAAGCGAAGCCACAGCCCCAGGTTTTCCTGCGCTTTGCAAGCGACGACCCAATCGTCGAGCTCTAGGACTGGCGTTTCATCAACACCTTCTGTCTCTGAAGCAACTAGAGGCAGTTCTTGAAGAAATATCTGGTCCGGCATTGAGATGATGAGAGACATTGTCTCCGCGCGGGTTTGTCCGACGTGGAACGATTCGAAAGTCTCAAAACAATCCGCCACATCGGGATTGATGCCAGGGATGTCATGAGCGGATCTGACTGAGTCATCACTCTCGCTGTATGACGGCAAGATCAAGATGCCAACCATAACAACGATTGCAAGTGCCAATGTGAGTACCAGGAGGTTTCTCACAACACCAACTTCGGACGCGCGTTCAATCGTTCGAGGTAATCGTCAAAGCTTGGGTGGCGATTGAGCAATCCGCCGTTTTGCATCATCATGAGGCCGTGACCGATTTGAATATCAACGGCGGTGAATTGGTCTCCTAAGAAGTAGGGACCTTTCAATCCGTTCTCAAGAACTGTCAGGACACGGTCGAATTCTTCGCGCTCGGGTGATGTCTCCCGGTCGGGAGGTCCGTTTGGGCCTTCGCGAAAGAGTGTCATGGCCGTAGGCTCGAAGGTCGCAACTGCAAAAGTCATCCATTGATAGAAGAGGGCGCGTTCCGGTGTGCCTTTAGCCGGGATCAGGCCTCGGTCTTCATATTTGTCGGCTAGATAGTGAAGGATGGCCGCGCGCTCATAGATCACTTGGCCGTCGTCTTCTAAGGCTGGCAGGAGACCTAGGGGATGGATCTTGAGATAGTCTTCGGTCTTATGAGCGTTCGATTTGTAGTCGATGTCGACAATTTCATAGTCGACTGCGAGTTCCTCGAGCATCCATTTGACGGTGCCGGCGCGGGTTTGTGGGGCATAATGAAGTTTCATCTGGTGATCATGTCAGGACTGTTACGATCCGACAAGGTGTTGATTTCATAGATCTATCCTCAATACTCAATCATATGATTGAGTATCAACTGATTGGTTGATAAATGTCTCATCTTCAGCAGGCGAGGTGACGTGGGCGAAGTCGACAATTCTTCTGAGGTTTTGGACCGGGTCTTTTCTGCCCTGTCTGATCCAGTTCGGCGTGAGATCCTCTCGCGCTTGGACACAGGTGATTTGCTAGTCTCCGAAATTGCGGCGCCTTTCGACATTTCTCTTCAAGCCGTTTCTAAACATATCCAGGTTTTGGTGAAGGCAGGATTGGTTGTGCAAGAAAGAACCGGGCGGGTCAGTCGATGCCGTCTGGATGCGGGACCGATATTGGATGCTGCGGTTTGGATCAACCGCTATGCGAAGTACTGGCAAGAACAGTTCGATCCTCTCTCTGTATGGTTAGATGAGATCGAACGCGAACGAAACACGTGAGAGCCAAAGGAGGTGTTGGCATGAGCTATCGTGAAACTTCGGAGAAGATCAATTCTTACCGAAAAGAGATTTCTGAGCTGCGCGCGAAGATGCGCGAAGCGCAGTCTTCCGTTGAACCGGAAGAAGTAAAGACATATGAGTTTTCGACGTTGGACGGGAAAGTTGGACTTGCCGACCTCTTTGGCGACAAAGACCATCTCTTCATCGTCCACAACATGGGGCGCAGTTGTCCCTATTGTACTCTGTGGGCGGACGGATTTAGCGGTGTGATCGACCATTTGAGCAATCGCGCGTCGTTTGTCATCAGTTCCCCAGATAATCCGTCGACGCAGAAGGAATTTGCTGACTCTCGTGGTTGGCGCTTCAAGATGGTTTCGCATGACGGAACGAGTTTTGCTGAAGACATGGGCTACAAGATGGGCGAGGGATACATGCCAGGTGTCTCCGTCTTCAAAAAAGAGAATGGCAAGGTCATGCGGGTCTCTGATACGCAATTTGGACCTGGTGATGATTTCTGCTCGATTTGGCATTTGTTTGACTTGATGCCCGAAGGTGTCGCAGGGTGGGAAGCGAAATTTTCCTACTAAGTCAGGATGTTAGATGGCGGAAGATGAAAGTACCGAGGAGGCGGAGGTCGAAGAGCGACGCTCCGCCAAAGCTTACGTCTATTTGGCCATCGGTTGGCTCTTTGTGGTGATTGGCGGGATTGGTGTCCTACTGCCCGTCATTCCCACCACGCCGTTTCTTTTGATTTCGGTATGGGCCTTTTCCAAGAGTTCGCCGCGCCTCATGCACTGGCTTTACAATCACCGGTACTACGGTCCGTATCTCATTGCCTGGAACAAGTACCATGTCATACCGCTGCAGGCGAAGTTCCTGGCCGTCTTGCTCATGGGATCCAGTTGGGCTTGGTATACTTTTTACCTGGCAGAGAGTTGGGTGATACCGGCGATCATTGCTGCGATTGAAGTCACGGTCTTGAGTTACATTCTCACCCGACCCAGTGCACCGCCTGCCGATGCGGAAGACGAATCCGACTAGCCGACCTTCGCTTCCTCATAAGCTTCGGAAGCTTTTAGCCAGGCTTCTTCTGTTTGCTCGATGAGGTTCATGATCTCTGCCCGCTTCTTTGAGAAGACGGCGGCGCGCTTCGGCTCATCGCGAAAGAAGTTTGGGATTGCGAGGGCGTTCTCAATTTTTCCCAGATCATTTTCGAGCTTGTTCAGCTTTTTCTCTGCATCGCGGACTTGCGACTTTAGAGGCGCGAGTTCGCTGCGTCTCGCCGCCGATGAACGACGCGAGTTCTGTTTTTTGTTGACGGACGGCTTGGTCGTCTCTTCAACCCCTTCCTCCTTACGTTTGGAAGGACGGCCAAGTATGAGATCTTGGTAATCTTCCAAGTCGCCGTGATAGCGCTTAACAGTGCCATCGGCGACGAGCCAAAGACGATCGGCGCAGGTTTCAACCAAGTGCCGGTCGTGGGAAATCAAGATGACGCAGCCTTCATACTCATTGATGGCGAGGATGAGTGCTTCGCGACTATCGACGTCGAGGTGGTTGGTCGGTTCATCAAGAATGAGGACGTGCGGGCCTTTGAATGCTGCAATTGACAGAAGGAGCCTGGCTTTTTCGCCGCCGGAGAGGTTCTCAACCTTGGTGCCCACTTTGTCAGCGCCGAAGCCAAAGCCGCCGAGGCGGGCTCGGATTTGTGCGATGGTTGCGGTTTCGCCCATCAACTCTCTGAAATGATCGAAAGGCGTCTCTTCACCGTTCAGCTCATCGAGCTGGTGTTGAGCGAAGTAGGCGATGTCGAGTTTTTTTGAACGATAGATGTTACCGCCCATAACGCCAAGGCGCCCGGCCAAAAGTTTTGCAAAAGTCGATTTGCCATTGCCATTGGCACCGAGAAGGGCGATCCGGTCGTCGAGATCGAGACGCAAGTCGAGTTTGGTGAGGATGGGGTTTCCTTCCTCGTACCCCACGGACGCATTCTCGAGTCGTACGATGGGGGAGCGCATCTCGGCAGGGTTGGGAAAAGAGAACGGCACGGTGTGCTCATCGGTCATAGACGCGATGGGACGTAGCTTCTCAATCGCCTTCAAGCGGCTTTGCGCTTGTTTGGCCTTAGAGGCTTTGTAACGGAATCGATCAACAAAGGCCTGCATGTGCCTTCGCTGCACGTCTTGCTTTGCTTTGAGTTTGAGGCTCAGTTCTTGTTGATGACGTCTTGTCCGTTCAAACCGATCATACCCACCGGCGTAAACCGCAAGGCGTCGCTCGCTTAAGTGCAGGATGTGTTGCACGGACTTGTTAAGCAAGTCGCGGTCGTGGCTGACGAGGAGCACGGTGTAGGGATAGAACCGCAAATAGTTCTCAAGCCAGAGCGTTCCTTCAAGATCCAGATAGTTGGTCGGCTCATCAAGGAGCAATAGGTCTGGCTTTGAAAAAAGTACGGCGGCCAGAGCCACCCGCATGCGCCACCCGCCGGAGAAATCCGAGCAGGGTTTGGCTTGCTCTTCTGTTGAAAACCCAAGCCCTGAGAGAATGGTGGCCGCGCGGGCGGTGGCTGTATGGGCGTCGATATCGGCGAGGCGCACCTGGATCTCGGCGATGCGGTGCGGATCTTGCGCCGTTTCGGCCTCGACCAAAAGGTTGCCGCGTTCGATGTCAGCGGCGAGGACGGTGTCTATCAGGCTCGTGTTGTCGCCCGGGGCTTCTTGGGCCACCGATCCGATCCGCGCGTTTCTTGGCACGGAGATCGCCCCATCGTCCGGGTGGATCTCCCTCATGATCAGTCGCAGCAGGGTCGATTTGCCGGACCCGTTGCGCCCAACGAGACCCACCTTGTGGCCAGCCGGGATCGCCGCCGTCGCATTCTCGATGAGCGGGCGTCCTTCAATCCGGTAACTGAGGTCGTTGATGTGCAACATGGGCGCGCTTCATAACACTTCTTGCTCTTGTGCCCAAGCGTCGTTATAACCCGCGCGAATCATACGAAATTCCATGAAAATCTGAGGACTGATCCGATGGCACTTGAGCGTACTTTTTCAATCATCAAACCTGATGCGACCGCCCGTAACATTACCGGCCAAATCATTGCCAAGCTGGAAGAAGCGGGCTTGCGCATTGTGGCGCAAAAGCGCATCCACATGAGCAAGGAACAGGCTGAAGGCTTCTACGGCGTTCACCGGGAACGACCGTTCTTTAACGATCTCGTTGCTTTCATGACGTCAGGCCCGGTTGTGGTCCAGGTTCTGGAAGGCGACAACGCCATCACCAAAAACCGCGAGACCATGGGCGCCACCAACCCAGAAGAAGCCGCTGACGGCACGATCCGCAAGCTCTTTGCTGAAAACATTGAGCGCAATTCGGTGCATGGGTCCGACGCGCCTGAAACTGCAGCGGAAGAAATTAGGTACTTTTTTTCCGACGATGAGATCGTGGGTTAGTTCTTAGGCTTACCCCTCACCCGAAACGCTCACGCCTTTCGACCTCTCCCAAGGGAGAGGTTTTTGGCCCTTCTCCTCGGGGAGAAGGAGGGACCCATCTCGTCAATGATGGGAGGATGAGGGGTGTAATGTCGCCCCCAGATCAGCGACCCGGTAACCTTGGCATCGACATCGAATACTCTTTGAGGGCCTGCTCGATCCCTCATGGCTTGGACCTCGCCCCCCAAAACGTGCTATAGTCATCGTCAATCTACTATTTGTGGAGTGACTATGTCTCGTTTGCCTGGCCTATTTTTGACTGCTTTTCTTGTTTGGGGACTATCGTCGGCAGCGCCGGGGTTTGCGGATGAAAGTTCTACAATCGACTCAATCGCCGAGTCCGAGGTGCCAGCCCCTATAGTTGGAATGATGAATGAGCAAGACTTTGAAGAGGTCATTGCGAATTATCCCAGGCAGACCGACCGTCAGACTGTTCAAAACCCAAAACTAACCGCAAAGAAGAGAACCCGTGCCTATCGTAAAATGGGCAAACGACTTCAACAAGGCGGGAGTCTTGAAGCCTCAAATACTGCCTTTCAACGGGCACTCGATCTGGATGCGCTTTCCGACAGTGGCGAGAAGGAAATTCGCGTGCTGATGGGACACAACTATGTTCAGCTGGTGCGGTCCAGTTACTTATCTGGGAAATTGGACACAGCCTACCTACTCCTAGAAGCGTCGATTGCCTACCAAACTCAGTTGCGCCTACCGCGTGACCAGATCATTTTTCTGGAGTTGTACGTGCGCGCCGGAAGAACAGTGGAGGCTGCAAACTCAACGGAAAGATGGTTTGCCCAGACCCGACGTCGAGAACCTTATTATGGCTCAAGTCGATTGCCCCTCTTGCGGAGACTTGTCAACCTATTCGAAGAAACAGATGAATTGGACCGCGCTACACTCATTATGGTGGCGGAGAGAGGTGCCGATGAAGAGTCTTCACTTCAAAACAGAACACTGCCACTTCCGTATCCTCAAGAGCTGGAATCGAAAAGATTGGATGGTGTAGTCGAAGTTTCATTTCAGGTATCGAAATGGGGACGGGTCTCAGATGTCGCCATCGTAAGTTCACACCCAGCTGGTGTCTTCGACGATGCCGTAATCGCAGAAACGATCAATTGGCATTTCTCCCCGAAGATTGAGGGCGGAAAGCTGGTTTCTCACAAATCCACTGACAAGTTTGAGTTCTATTGGGGGACCAGAGATCCCATACCCATTGATCGCACACCGCCTGAGTATCCACTATATGAGAACTTGCGCGGAGTTAGGGGCTGGGTCGCGGTGGAGTTTGTCGTAACCAAAGAAGGAAATGTAAAGAACGCAAAGGTCTTTAAGTTTCATCCTACGGACAAATTCAACAATACCGCAGTTGAAGCGGTCTCAAAATGGACGTACGAACCTGCGTTGTTTCATTTGGAGCCAGTTGATTCTCAGCAGGAGATCGTTCTGTCATTTGAATTGGACTAGCCTAGATTCTCGGTTTTGCCTCAAACCAATGCGCCAGTGAAATCGGCGTCGTCGGCGAAGACGGCTTTGTCATTTTCGAGGCGGACTTTTCCTTCTGCGAGTGTTTTGACACAGAGGGGGAAGAGCAAGTGCTCTTTCTCCAGCACCCGGGCGCCAAGCGTGTCAGGCGTGTCGCCCGGCAAGACCGGCACCGCGATTTGGCCGACGATGGGCCCGCCATCGAGTTCATTGGTCACGAAGTGTACCGTGGCGCCAGTGATTTTGACGCCTGCTTCGAGGGCTTGTTCATGCACATGCAGTCCGCCAAAGGACGGCAGAAGAGACGGGTGGATGTTGAGGCTTTTGCCGAGCCACTTGTTGACGAAACCTTCCGTCACGATGCGCATAAAACCTGCGTGGAGAAGGAGGTCGACGCCCGCGTCTTCTAAGACCGCTTGCATGGCGTCCTCAAAGGATTCGCGTCCGTCATAGGCTTTGTGGTCGATGGCTTCCGCGCGCAAACCAGCGGCGCGTGCGTTGTCGAGACCTTTCGCGTCGGGGCGGTTTGAAATGACGACCGCAATTTCTGCCGGGTAGTCTGGGTCTTGGCAGGCTTCGATCAGCGCGGCCATGTTGGAGCCGCGGCCTGAAATCAAAATCCCCAATCTTTTCTTTGCACTCATAGAGCCAATTGTCCGGTGTAATGAACTTGTGACTTGTCGCCCGTTGCCTCGGCCAAAGCGCCGAATTGGAAAACGGTCTCGCCGGCGGCCTGCAATGCTTCGGTTGTTTTTGCAGCGTCCTCTTCGGCGACCACAACAACCATGCCGATGCCGCAATTGAAGGCGCGCAGCATTTCTTCCGCGCCAATGTTGCCAAGCTGATCGAGCCACTTGAAGACGGGCAGCGGTTTCCAACTATTCAGATCCACATGGGCGTCCAATGTCTTGGGCAAAACGCGTGGGATATTCTCGGTAAACCCGCCGCCGGTGATGTGGGCCAAGGCTTTGATGCGCCCGGCTTTGATTTCTGGAAGCAAGCTCTTCACGTAAATCCGGGTTGGTGTGAGCAATACATCGCCGTAGGTGCCATCTGCGAATGGACAAGAGGCGCCATAGGCGATGCCGTTGTCGGCGACCAAGCGTCTGACCAGCGAGTACCCGTTGGAGTGGATGCCATTTGAGCCGAGGCCGAGGAGGACGTCTCCTGCACCCAAATCGCGCGGCAGCAAGGTGCCACGTTCGGCGGCGCCAAGAGCAAACCCTGCGAGGTCGTAGTCCTTGTCGGCATACATGCCCGGCATCTCGGCTGTCTCACCACCGATCAAGGCGGCGCCTGCTTGGCGGCAACCGTCAGCGATACCCGCGATGATGTCCCGCCCTGCGTCAACTTCGAGGTGGCCGGTCGCCAGATAGTCGAGGAAGAGGAGAGGTTCGGCGCCTTGCACAATGAGGTCGTTGACGCACATGGCCACGAGGTCAATGCCGACGGTGTCGTGCTTGCCTGCATCGATGGCGACTTTGAGCTTGGTGCCAACGCCGTCATTGGCGGCGACCAGGATGGGGTCGGTGAAGCCTGCGGCCTTCAAATCGAAAAGCCCGCCAAAGCCGCCGAGGTTTGCATCTGCGCCGGGGCGGCGGGTGGAGGCCGCTAGGGGTTTGATGGCATCGACGAGGGCGTTGCCAGCATCGATATCGACGCCCGCGTCCGCATAGGTGTAACCGTTGCGTTTGGGTTTGGTTTCGTCAGCCATGTCGCCCTCATGAAGTGGCCCTTGGCTTAGACGATTCCTGTGACGATGCAAGCAGAAAAGGAGACGATCGCGAGGTCCCGAATAATGCAAAATGCGATTTCTGTCTCTGGATAATGACACTCAAGCCATTACCGTCATTGCCGGATTTATTCCGGCAATCCACAAAGGCCTGCTCAAAACTCGATACCCGGGACTAGCCCGGGTATGACATCAACAGTTAGAAAATGCGCGACGTGCCCCGGCTCGACCGGAGCATCCAGTAGACCACCCGGCTAAACCGGGTGGCGTTGCTTCCTTCATTTTACTCAAAACCCTGGTTCATGAGACCGGTGTTGATATAGCCCTCAATTTGGCCTGCATCGTGGGCCACCACGAAGTTGAGCCCCGGCTCCTGTCGGGACAGAAGATTGAGAGTTTGAAGCTGGGCCTGAATGACGGCGCGATCCTCTTTCAGCATGAATTGGCTGATGAGGCGGGGTCGACCGCGCACAGCGTCAATTGCGCTCATGTCCCACGCAATATCGCCGACAAACAAGAACTCTTCACCACTTGCGAGGCGCACGAAAATCATCTGGCTGCCGGGTGAGTGGCCGGGCGCCTTGATGAGGGAAATGCCTGGCAACAACTGATAATAGTCCGTGTACGAAATAGGAACGTAGTCGTCCAATGCGCCTTCAGGAAACTCCGCCGGCGCCATGCGCTCCGGCTCGGCCAATTGATCTTCGGTGAGGTCGGTTGCGTCGAGCAGGGCCTCCAGATCGTCATGCACGACGAGACCGCCGATGTGATCCATGTGTTCATGGGTGAGGACGATTTTGCGTGCTTTGCTCATGGCCGCCAACATCCGGTCGAAACCATCTTGGTTGAAGGGGGACAGACCCGGCATCTCTTGTGCTTGTTCTTCGGTGACGGCGGTGTCAATGACGACGCTGGTGCCGTCGGCATAGACCAATTGGAAGGAATAGATGGCGATGGTGTGATCGTCCCAGGATCCGCCAGCGGAAACCGCAATCTTGGGAAACGTCGCGTCGATGATGCGCTCGACATTGATGCGCACGGGTCCGTCGCCCCCCGTGCCTGCGGCATAGGTGCGGGCATCGGCGAGGGAGATCTCAGCGCCCGCCTCATCTGCATCGGGGATATGGACCAGCAGAACCCAGTAAGCACCGCTGCCCACTAGAACGAGGAGAACAAAGAGAATTAGTAGCCGTTTTACCCAGCGCATACGCACCCCCACGAGGTCTGTTTTCCTTGGGCATTATGTTAGCGGATGAGGGGAAAAGGGGGAAGGGTGTCCGGTGGTCGAACTTATCGTCCACCGAACGCCGCTTCAGCCATGCCCAAAACGTTGGTGCGCACATCCTTCGGCCACGATTCCGTCTCCGATTCAAACTTAGCCTTGTCGCCCGCGTAAAGCGCGCGGGTGGCTTCTTCGAAACCGGGCAAGTCGCCCGCCATTACGGACATGAATCGGTTGGTGCGATCCTGCGCCTGACGCACGCGGTCTTGGTCCGCGTACTCCTTGCGGGCTTGATCGATCAATCGCCGCAATGCCGCTGACGGTCCGCCGCGCTGGGTGTCGAGCCATTGCCAATGGCGGGGTAAGAGGGTGATCTCGCGCCCCACCACGCCAAGCTTGGGACGACCGCGTTTTTTCGGCGCGTCTTCTTCTTCCGGCGCTTCGATCTCAGCCGGGGCGTATCGCTTCTCAATGTCGACTTTTGAACCGCGCAAATTGAGGTCGATCTGACGACCGGTCTCGGTCTCAAAAATAAGCGGTGCGGCAGTGTCTTCAACCTCAAGGGTTTTGATGGTCAGGGCCACATCCAAAAGGGTGCCTGAGGCACAAAGGGTTTGGCCGCTGAAAGCGACATGAGTGGGGGTCTGGGTTTCCATGGAAAAGGCTTCTCTATTTATACTCGGTAATAATTATTTTTACCCAGGTATAAATAGAGAGTCAAGAGGGGACCCCTCATCCTCCCATTGCTCTGCAATGGGTCCCTCCTTCTCCCCGAGGAGAAGGTGAAGAAACCTCTCCCTTGGGAGAGGTCGAAACGCCAGCGCGTTTCGGGTGAGGGGTCAGCCTTACGCCGCTTCTTCCCTTGGGCCGATGTAGTGGGAGCGGGGGCGCATGAGCCGGCCATACTTGGCTTGCTCGATGGCGTGAGCGGTCCAGCCCAAAGTGCGGCCAATACCAAAGACGCTGACGAAACTCTCACGGGGCAAGTCGAGCGCTTCAAGCAAGATCGCCGTGTAGAACTCGACATTGGTTTGGATCGGGCGATCAGGTTTCCATGTCTTTAGGAAGCTGACGATCTCTTGTTCCATCTTCATGGCATCTTGCAAGCGGCCGGATGTTTTCGGCAATGTTGCGACGGTGTCCTTCAAGATCTCCGCGCGGGGGTCGCGCACCCGGTAAACCCGGTGACCAAAGCCCATGAGCCGTTCGCCCTTTTGTACTTTGGCTTTCAACGCCTCGGCGATGTTTTCTTTGCCGCTCAATTCATCGAGAAGGTCGAGTACTGGACCTGGCGCCCCTCCGTGCAACGGACCCTTCAAAGCGCACAAGCCGCCAACGATTGCGGAGACCATACCGGCGTCAGTTGAGGCGACGACGCGAGCGGCAAAGGTCGAGGCATTCATGCCGTGATCGGCGACGGTGACGAGGTAACGATCAAGAGCGATGCGTTCGACGTCGCCTGGGCGTTTGTCAAAACACATGGTCAAGAAATCCTCCGCCGTCGAATGATCAGCATTCGGCGCGACGGGATCTTGTCCCTTTTGTTGGCGAATGAGATTGGCGGCCGCGGTCGGCATGAGAGCGGCGAGACGGAAGGGGGTGGGGATCACGTCATCATCAGGAAGACCTGCCGCCATGAAGCGCAGACCTTCGATAGTGCTTAGGCCTCTCGTGTGGGCGAGCCGGGCTTCGACGTAGGGGAAGAGGGCGACGCGGGCTTTGCCTAATGAGCTGGCCATCTGGTCCTCAGCGGGCAAGTCCTCGACCAAGCCTACCCACATATGGTGGGCGAAACTGTCATAGGTCTGGGTCGTTACCCAGTCTTCGATGTCGCGATCACGGACAATCAAGCGACCGGCTTCGCCGTCGACATTGGAGAGACTCGTCTCGGTGGCGATCACACCTTCTAAACCGTTGGCAACTTTCATGAATTTTCCTTCCTCGTTGTGTTCTCTTGGTTTTGGCGCTATTAATTGATAAATTGATCCATATTGTCAATCTTGATTGATTGAATCAATATAAAGGAATGTAACATGGCGAATGCGGACAATGGGTCAGGAAACCCGGTCTATCTCTCAGCCAAAGAGGCGGCGGCTGAGCTCGGGGTGAGCTTGGCGACGCTCTATGCCTATGTGAGCCGGGGTCTGGTGCGCTCTGAAACCATTGGCAATGCCCGCACCAAACGCTACCGGGCGGATGACGTGCGGACGCTGCAATCGCGCAAGCGTCCAGCGCCGGAGAGTGACAAGGCGCGCTCGAAGCCGCTTCAATGGGGCGCGCCGATCCTTGATTCCAAGATCGCTCTCATCACGGACAAAAGCGTTTACTACCGCGGACGTGACGCAACTGTGTTGGCGGAAGAGGCGACGCTTGAAAGTGTGGCCACGCTGCTCTGGGATGCGACCCGCAATCCGTTTGCGGAGGCAAAGACAGGCTTAGGCTCAGAGGTGCTTGAGAGGTACCGCGAGATCTTGGAGCCTCTCGGGCCACTTGAACGGGCCCTTACTGTGTTGCCGACTTTGGCAGAGCGCGATCCGAGTGCCTTTGTGATGGACGGCGCTCCAGCGCTCAAGGCAGGAGCCCGGTTGATGCGTGTCATGTCCGCAGCCATTGTGGGAACCAAAGTGAGCGATACGCCCATTCACCAGCAATTGGCTGAGGTTTGGGCACCTGATGATGTGATCGCGTCGGGCGATGTTTTGCGACGGGCGCTTGTTCTTTGTGCGGATCATGAACTCAATCCATCAACCTTTACGGTTCGTTGTGCGGCGTCGACAGGAGCGAGCCTTTACTACGCTGTGATTGCGGGCCTGTGCGCGCTCAAGGGTCCGCGACACGGTGGTATGACGGCGCGGGTCTATTCATTTCTTGAAGTATTAGAAGCGCGCGACATGGAAGAAGAATTGGTGAGCCGTTTGACGCGCGGGGAGACCATACCCGGGTTTGGACATCCCCTCTATGAAGATCATGATCCACGGGCAGAAGCTATTCTTGCCGCTCTCCGAACATCGCCAAAGTTTGTAACTTATGCGAAAGAGATTGATCGCTTGTCGGCGCGGGTGACCGAGCTGACCGGTCGAAACCCCACGATAGATGTGGCGCTGGCGGCGATTGCCCGCGGATTAGGGCAGAAGGCAGATGCTGCCCTTGCAATTTTTGCTCTGGGGCGGACCGCGGGGTGGATTGCGCACGCATTGGAACAGGCCAAATCCCGCCAGTTCATACGTCCCAGAGCGCGTTATGTGGGCCAGCCGGCCCCGTGATTTCCTCGTGGAGGCCATATTTTGGCCTTAGCCATTTGGTTTGCTCTGACACAGGCCGGTTTGTCTTGGAAAACGGCGGTTTCGTCTACCCAGGAGGGGCAAAACCGGCTATAGGCTTTAGCTAGATAATCTCATGACGAGGGGACGGACGGGGATGGCTCTGTTGAGACGATTGAAACTTGCTCGGCGCGCGATGATCGCGGTATTTGTGGCCAGCACGGCTGTAATATCGAGCCCAGTTCAGGCAGAAGTTGATGACATCTACACGGTGCGCGGCGTACCGGTCGATGCTCAAGCTGAAGAAGCCGCCGAAGCGCGGATCATTGCGATCCGCCAGGGGCGCCAAATGGCGTTGCGTCTTCTGTTTCAACGGCTCACGATGCCAGTGGATTGGTCTGTCTTACCTGTCTTGCAAAGTTCTGAAGTCACCGCCATGGGGGCTGGGTTTGAAGTTGCGGACGAGCGCAATTCACCGACCCGCTATCTTGCGAAGATGACCTATCGCTTCAAGCCTGACGAAGTTCGGCGGGTTTTGCGCGAGTTTGACGTTCCGTTTTCTGAAAGTCAGGCGCGCAAGCTAGTGGTCTTGCCGGTGTTTGAAGCGCCGGGACAAGTGTCACTCTGGGAAGAAGAAAACCTGTGGCGTCAAGCGTGGGATGAGCGCAATTATGTTAACGAGCTCGTTCCTTTGATCACACCGCTTGGTGACTTGAGTGATGTGTTGTCGACACCCATTGAATCTGTTCAAAACAATGACTTTGCCGGGCTTACGGGATATGCGGCGCGATACGGGGTGCGAGATATTCTCATCGTGCGGCTCAAGCAGATCGGTGAATTTCAACCGTTGAAGGCGGAAGCCATTCGCTTGACCGCGACACGAACTGAAGGTTTCCAAGTCACACTGCCGGCGTCAGATGATGTCGGGTCGAGCATGCAATTTGCCATTGATCAGATCGTCAAGCGTTTGCAGCATGATTGGAAGGCAAAGACCATCATTCGATATGGCGATCAGCGTCCGATGACCGTATCGGCCCGGTTCAATACCGTCGGTGAATGGATGTTGATCCGACAGGCGATGGCAGCAACCCCAGCCGTGGTGGACTCCGATCTGATCGCCATGTCCACTGACGGAGCACAAATGCAGTGGAGTGTGGTTGGATCGCCCGATCAATTGGCTCTCTCATTGATGCAGCACAATGTGGTGTTAAGTCCCGGCGATCCGAAACCAACAGCGTTTGGACCGACGCAAGCGATGTCTCCTGCACAACCAACCACTCAAGAATTTGATATTCCCGGAGAGTTGCCGACCACCTCAAGCGTGCGCGACCAAATGGGGCCGGTCATCTCTGCTCAAGATTCTGTCGGTGGTGGGTCGACCTTCTATGGTGTTGGTAGTCAACCGACGACCTACATTCCTGCAAACGCAGATCCAGCCTTCTGGGTCATTCGGTACCAACCTGAAGTGGGATACAATCCGTTCATGGATGAAGAAGACGAGACGTTTGCTGACGAGGAGGAAGATCCCTTTGCGGATACGATGCGTGAAGAAGATCTTGAGCCCGATGAAGACGAACAACCAAGTAGTGATTTTTAGGGCAGACTGGCCGTTGTCGTCTGTTTGACTTACAATTTTCTATTTTGGACGTAATCTCGTGCCCCTCATTAAGAGCCTTCCCAATCTCATAACTCTCGGACGCATTGTTGCGGTTCCCTTTATCGTGAGTTTGTTGCTCGATCGGGAGTATCAGTTTGCGTTTTGGATCTTTGTTTTGGCAGGGGTCTCGGACGGTATTGATGGTTATCTTGCCAAGAAATGGGACGCGCGGACGCGGCTCGGCGCCTACATGGACCCGATTGCGGATAAGGCTCTCTTAACGGCCTTGTTTGTGACCCTTGGCTATCAAGGGGTCTTTGAATCTTGGTTGGTCGTGCTCGTGGTCAGTCGGGACCTGGCCATTGTTGGGGCTATCCTCTTGTCTTCGGCCATGGGGTATGAGCTTGAAATCAAACCGCACGTGGTGAGCAAGATCAATACTTTCGCCCAGCTCTTGTTTTCGAGTTATCTGCTATTTGCGCTGTCGTTTGGGTTGATGAACCCAGAGTGGGTTTGGTATGGAACACTTGCAGTTGCGGGCACAACGTTGCTTTCCTGGCTGATATATCTCATCAATTGGATCACCATTCTCAGTGGATACGAATCGGGTGAGAATGACCATGAGGCGGGTCCGGAATAGATCGGTGTGAAATGACGGCAAGAAAGCAGATTTGGATTTGGTCGGCCGCAAGTTTTGGGGTCTTCTTCCTGTTGTGGATCCTTAGCGATATTCTATTGCCGTTTGTCGCGGGATTGGCGGTTGCGTATTTTCTCGATCCTGTGGCCGATCGTCTTGAGGCGTGGCGCGTTCCACGACTGGCCGCCACGATTATCATCACGGTCATATTCTTCATTCTCTTTGCCGCCGGGATTTTGTTGTTGGTGCCGATGATTGCCAACCAAGTGGCTGCCCTGGCGGAAGCTTGGCCTGAGTACGTCGGGCGGGCCAAAGAGATCTTCGCGGGCTTCTCTGAAGAATATTTGGGACAATGGTTGCCGGAAACCAACGGCCTTGTTGACAAGTCGATGGACGGCATGTCGGGGCGACTTTTGAACTACGGCGCGGGTCTTTTGCAAGGGATTGCAAGCCAGGGTGTGGCGCTCCTGAACTTTCTTGGCTTGTTGTTTATTACTCCGGTGGTCTCCTTTTACATGTTGAACGATTGGGACCGGATCATCGCGCAGATCGACCGTCTGCTGCCGCGCGATCACGCGGACCGTATTCGCGTCATTGCCAAAGAGATTGACCAAGTTCTCTCAGGCTTTGTGCGCGGTATGGGCACGGTGTGCATCGTGCTCTCGGTCTTCTATGCAACGGCTTTGCAGTTGGCTGGTCTTCGGTTTGGTTTGGTGGTGGGGTTGGTTGCCGGGCTCCTGAGCTTTATTCCTTTTGTTGGCATGGCGATTGGTCTCGTTCTCTCTGTTGTGTTGGCCATGTTCCAATTTCTTCCTGACCGACCTGAGATGGTTGCCATCGTTCTTGCTATCTTTGTTGCGGGCCAAGCCTTGGAAGGTAATTTCCTGACGCCGCGCATGGTGGGCCGGAAAATTGGATTGCATCCGATTTGGGTGATCTTCGGTTTGCTCGCCTTTGGGGCTTTGTTCGGATTTGTCGGCATGCTGCTGGCAGTGCCTGTGGCGGCAGCTATTGGCGTCATCATCCGTCATGCGACCCATGAGTATCTAGAGAGCCCTCTCTACTGGGGCAGTGAGCCGGCGGCGGCTGCGGCAGCCGCGTTAAAGACGCCAGTTCTTGAAAGTCCCGGTGAAGAGATGGGTGCGCCCCTTGGTGCCACTGAGGAAGATAACGAAAAGCCCAACGAGCCCGCCACCGAGGACGAGACCGATCGTGGCTGAGCAACTCACTTTCGACTTACCCATTCGAACGGCGTTGGAGAGGGAAGACTTTTTGGTCTCGCCCGCCAATCAGCACGCGGTGGACTTTGTTGACCTATGGCCTGATTGGCCAAATGCGGTCGCATGCCTGGTGGGCCCTTCTGGCTCCGGTAAGACGCACCTCGCTCATGTGTGGCAGAAGCGCAGCCATGCGAGAGCGTTGAATGCTTCTGACCTTAGACCTGAGATTGCGGCAAGCATTGCTTCAAAAGAAGCCCTTATCCTTGAAGAAGCAGACCGAGGACTGGATGAAGAGGCCCTCTTTCATCTTTTCAACGCGGTGACACGAGAGGGTGCGTTTCTCCTCCTTACGGGGAAGAGCCCGCCTGCAAGTTGGGACCATAATCTGCCAGATCTCAAGTCGAGATTGGCGACCGCGAGTGTTATCGAAATGCAATTGCCTGACGACAGTTTGTTGGCGAGCCTCTTTGTGAAGCAGTTTGCGGATCGCCAAATCAAAGTCGACCCAGACGTGATCACCTATTTGATTCCGCGCATAGAAAGATCGTTTACGGCACTTGATGATGTGGTGAACCGTCTCGACAAAGCGGCGCTGAAGGAAAAAGCCAAAATCACGACTGCATTTGCGCGGCGAGTGCTTAAGGACGACTAGTCTTTCTCTAGCTCTATTAGTTCTACTTGCGGTCCGCGGCGGGTGCCTTGAATCGAAAGCGCGAGCTTGCCGTGCTTGAGATCGAGAGCCGCTTCACCAAAGATCTCCCTACGCCAACCATGCATCGCTGGTACGTCGGCATCGTCATTGGCGGCGATTTGTTCGAGGTCAGAGACACTTGCGACAAGTTTTTGCGCAACTTCGTGAATTTCGCATTCGCGTTTCAGCAAAACCTTCAAAAGTTCCACAATGGGCCCGAGGCCAGGGGGCACGCGCTCTTGCTTCTCAATCTTTGGAAGATCTTCTGGTGCCCATTCGAGCCCTTTTCTGATGGCGTCCAACAGAGATGCTGCATGGCGACTGCGGGCGAAGCCATTGGGAACACCGCGCAATTGATCTAAAGCCTCAGCGGTCTTTGGGCTTTGGCGTGCGATCTCGTAGATGGCATCATCTTTCATGATGCGTTGCCTTGGCATGTCGCGCGTCTGGGCTTGATCTTCGCGCCAGCTTGCAACTTCGATCAGGACACCTTGCGCCTTGCGATTGATGTTGCGCATTTTGAGGCGTCGCCAAGCGCGTTCGGGGTGGAGCGTATAGGTATCTGCAGCTGTTAGGACGTCCATTTCTTCCTCAAGCCATGTACCCCGATTTCGCTTTGCAACCTGATCGCGCAACTTGGGATAGGCGTCGCGAAGGTGGGTGACATCGGAGAGGGCATAATTCAATTGACGATCACTCAAGGGGCGACGGCTCCAATCGGTGAAACGAGAGGACTTGTCGACTTGGATGTTGAGGGTCTTGCGGATCAGGTTCTCATAACCGACTGAGTCGCCAAACCCACAAACCATGGCCGCGACTTGGGTGTCAACAAGCGGGTGAGGGATCACATCACCGAAGTGATAGAAGATCTCGACATCTTGGCGGGCAGCGTGAAAGACCTTGATGACCGTTTCATTGGCCATCAATTCATAAAAGGACTTCAGATCTATCCCTTTGGCCAGAGGGTCGACGATTAACTCGTGTTCGCCACCGGCCATCTGGATGAGGCAAAGCTTTGGCCAATAGGTGGTGTCGCGGATAAACTCGGTATCCACGGTGATAAAGGGCTCTGTGGCGAGGTCCGCGCAGGCCGCATCAAGTTCTTTGGTTGTTTCGATAATTCGCATGGAGCGCCTCTATATAGAGATTCACCCGTCTTGTCCTGCGAAACGTTGCCTTTCAATTTCATGCCTCTTGACAGAAGGCGCGAACCGTGTGCTTTTCGGCGCGCTTTTGACCCGAGAATTTCGAGCAGATATAGGCAGGAGACCTTCATGCACCCATACCGTAGCCATGACTGTGGTGCCCTTCGTGGGACCGATGTCGGCGAAACCGTCCGTCTGTCTGGGTGGGTCCACCGCAAGCGGGATCATGGTGGTCTGCTCTTTATCGACCTGCGGGACCATTACGGCCTGACCCAATGCGTCATTGAGCCGGAATCGACGGAATTTCCAAAAGCTGAAGGGGTTCGTCAGGAGAGCGTTATCACGGTGACGGGACGCGTTGTGGCGCGGACCGAGGACACACAGAACAAGACTTTGCCAACCGGTGAGGTTGAGATCCGCATTGACGATCTGGTGCTTCAGTCACCGGCGGAAGAACTTCCCTTGCCGATCTTTGGAGAGCCTGACTATCCAGAAGACATACGACTGCGGTACCGGTTTTTGGACCTGCGCCGGGAAACTTTGCACAACAACATTGTGTTGCGGTCCAAAGTGATCTCGAAAATACGCCACTCCATGGATGCGCAAGGCTTCACGGATTACCAAACACCCATTCTCACTGCGTCCTCCCCAGAAGGAGCTCGCGATTTCTTAGTGCCGAGCCGATTGCATCCGGGACAGTTCTACGCATTGCCGCAAGCGCCACAACAATTCAAACAATTGATCATGGTGGCAGGCTTTGATCGTTACTATCAAATCGCGCCATGCTTCCGCGACGAAGACGCGCGCGCCGACCGTTCAGCTGGTGAGTTTTATCAACTCGACCTTGAGATGTCGTTTGTCACGCAAGAAGACGTCTTGTCAGCGGTCAGCAAAGTGAGTCACGAGGCATTCACGTCTTTTGCAGGTGACACACCGGTGTCGCCGCTGCCCTTTGTTGAAATCCCGTTCAGCGTGGCCATGTTGAAGTATGGAACCGACAAGCCGGATTTGAGAAACCCCATTGAGATTGTTGATGTTACGGAGTGTTTCGCGGAAGAGAGCGTGACCTTCAAAGCGTTCAAAGGCCAGATCGAAAAAGGCGGCGTTGTGCGCGGTATTCCTGCGCCCGGTGCGGCTGCCCGGCCGAGGTCATTCTTTGACAAGCTCAACGATTGGGCGCGTAAAGATATGAAGGCGCCTGGTCTTGGTTACATCATCTTTGAGGAAGATGAGGGCGCATTGACCGGGAAGGGTCCAATCGCGAAGTTCATCCCTCAAGATGTCCTTGCGAAGATGGCGGACATTGCCGGTGTCAAAGCGGGTGACGCTTTGTTCTTTGCGTGTGACAAAGAGATTGGCGCGTCACGCCTTGCAGGCGAAGCGCGCACCAGGATTGGTTGGGAACTTGAGATCGTTGACGAAAACCGTTTCGAGTTTTGCTGGGTCGTGGATTACCCGATCTATGAATTTGATGAGGTCGAAAACAAACTTGAGTTCAGCCACAATCCCTTCTCGATGCCGGTGGGTGGTTTGGAAGCGCTTGAAACGAAGAACCCACTTGAGATTCTTGGCCAACAATACGACCTGGTTTGCAATGGTTATGAGCTTGGCTCCGGTGCCATTCGAAACCATGAGCCAGACACGATGATCAAAGCTTTTGAGCTGGCTGGCTATGCGCCTGAGCAAACGGAGCGTGAATTTAGTGGCATGTTGAGTGCTTTCCGATTTGGCGCGCCACCGCACGGTGGTTTTGCGATTGGCATTGACCGGATGGTGATGTTGTTGGCCCAGCAAGTCAATATCCGGGAAGTCACCATGTTTCCGATGAACCAGCAGGCAGAAGACCTTCTCATGAGCGCACCGACAGAGGCGAACATGAAGCAACTGCGCGAGCTTCATATTCGGGTTATGCCACCGCCTGAAAAGAAGACGGACTGAACCGCGGGAGTTATGCGAATTGGTCCCTGTCTTGGGCATGCGCTTAGACGGTGAATAAGGTGTACTGCCGTTTGCTTCTAGCCGAGACTGTTGAAGAACTCCATTGAAGTGGCGGTTTGCGTGTGATTCACTTGGTTTGGTGATACCGGACAGGAGGATCGATCATGATGGGACCGCGCACAGGCCAGCAAGATCGTCTGTTTTACGAGTTCAACAGTCTCGGCCATAAGCGGACTTTACGAACCGCTTCGGCTTTCCTTTTGAACAATAGTAATTCATCATTCAGGACAGAACACGCAGCAGTGAATAGGACAGACATGAAGCCGCAAAAATGGGATAGCGACAACATTTCAGATCAAAATGGAAAAGTCGTTATCGTTACAGGGTCCAGCAGTGGTCTGGGATATGAAACAGCCAAGATTCTTACCAACAAAAACGCCACAGTCATTGTCGCTGTGCGCAATGAAGTGAAGGGTGATGCTGCTGTTAAAAAGATCAAATTGCAAAACCCAAGTGCGCATATACAAGTGATGTTGGTGGATTTAGCCGATTTGCAGTCGATTCGTAATTTTGCTGAAAGCTTTAAGGAAAAGTTCGAGAAACTGGACTTGCTCATTAACAATGCTGGGGTCATGACCCCTCCCTACACCAAAACCAAAGATGGGTTTGAATTACAGTTTGGAACCAACCACTTAGGGCATTTCGCATTGACAGGGCTGTTGATTGATCTGATCAAAAAAAACCCGAACAGTCGTATTGTGAATGTCAGCAGTATGGCTCATAAGATTGGAGAATTGAACTTTGAGGATCTCAATTGGGAAACGAGACGCTATAAAAAAATGCAAGCCTATGGTGATAGCAAACTGGCGAACCTCTACTTCACCAGTGAACTTCAAAAACGATTAGATAGGCAATCTTCTGGCGTTATTGTGGCCTCAGCTCATCCCGGTGCGACGGTTACAGAGCTTACGAGGCATAGCCTCTTATTCAAGGTCCTGAGTTTATTCGCCCAAGACAGCAAAATGGGTGCGCTACCGACCCTCTATGCGGCGGTTGCCTCTGATGTGCAGGGCAATGACTATTATGGTCCTGGTGGATTTAGAGAAATCAAAGGTTATCCCAAAAAGGTAGAATCCGGTGGGCATGCAAAAGAGGACGACACTGCCGCAAAATTGTGGGACGTTTCTGAAAAGATGACAGCGATTTTTTATTAAGAGGTCTTCAGGCCCGGCCTCATCGGTTGTGCTAACCAATCTATGGTTCCAGACCCGCAACAGAAATTGTAAAGTTGGATATGAGGGGCACAACTAGGCGTATCGGGGATGGTCCGCTTTGGGTCAGAAGCAGACTTTTGTTCAAGATAAAGGCCTCGCAATACGCGAGGCCTTTATCTTGATTGGATCTAGGCCTTATGAGCAACCTCACGTCGCCCCGCAGGTGTCGCACTTCATGCAGGTAGCCATTGTGGACTAAGGTGAAATTGCCACATGAATGGCCTTCATAAACCGGCATGGTGGTTTCGCGATTGGCATTGACCGGGTGGTGATGTTGTTGGCCCAGCAAGTCAACAATCGGGAAGCCACCATGTTCCGGTGAACCAGCAGGCAGAAGACCTTCTCATGAGCGCACCGACAGAGGCGAACATGAAGCAACTGCGCGAGCTTCATATTCGGGTTATGCCACCGCCTGAAAAGAAGACGGACTAGTCATACTGTAAAGCGACCTTGTTTGGCCAAGATTATTGATTTTCAGACACGTGACCCGTGCGCACATGATAGAGTATGCCGCCCATTGTCTCTCCGCCACCGGTCTGTGACACGTGAATGTCATAAACTTGTTTCTCAGTCGACTCTGACCCGAAGGTCAGTTGAATTACCTCAGTTTCTCCTGGAGCAAGGACAGGGCCAGGAATGACAACGCGAGGGGACTCAATTTGAACTCGTCTGGTGGGTCTCGTTTTTGGTTCGAGCATGTATTCGGTTTCGCCAGTCTGACTATCATCTTCGAGCAATCCCCAAGGATGTACAGTGACGTTTGTTTCCTCTCGAAGTCCTATGACCTCCGACTTTCTGACCTTAGTACTTTCAAAAAACCTAGGTGGCAATTGTACTGTTGCCGTTCCAATTTCCAGGAACTCGCTTGGGATTTGGAGGCTCAGATCGATTGCTTGCTTCTCTCGCGATGTGTTTCTTACTTGAAAGCTTACCGTTCGACTTGAGGATAGGTCGACAACATTGATGTTTCGCCAGACGATATTGTTGCTATTGCGCGCATTGGTATCAACGCTGGGTCCTTCAACGAATACAATCGGATCTTGTGAACTCACCACACGGATGTAAAAACAAAAGTGATTGGAGGGCGTTGGATCCGGTGGGTTCCAGGCAAGCGGACCGATAACCCGGGTTTCTCCCGCCGTTAGATTGGCCACGGGAAACCGACCCACATATTGAAAATTAGCTGGCCAAGCAAGACCAGTTGATGCACCAGCCAACCAAACTTCTACTGTTGCGGCCCTTGCAATGTCCGTCGCACTTGCATTTTCGATACGGGCGTAGAGGTAGTTTTCTTGTCCAAATTCGGGATTTTCATGCGAAGTCAAACCATCTTGCGCGTAGCGGTTCCACAGGTCCGGGCTTAACCACATTGTCCCGGTTGAAGGAATGCCACCGAGATCGCCAACATTATCCCGCATTCGAACATCGGTCGCCGCTAAGCCCACCGAGGGACTGTCTTGCGGGCGAATGAATTGGGACACGAGTGTGAATGGTTGTGGCCCAAGATTTAGTGTCGATCCGGTGACACGCGCAGTCCATGTACCGGGTTGCGCAATGGACACACTTACTTGCTCTATTGTATTGCGCCTATCACGCGCCGCATTGGGGATGGGAGTTGCAACCGCAATGGCTGAGTTTGTCGCTGGCGCCGTCGGTGTTGCAGCGTTCATGAGCCATGGAGTGTGTTGCGTGCCATCAGGAGCGATGAGAATGAGATCAAGGTCGTTTTGAAGCATTCCTGTTGCTGGCGACGCTGCCGCATTAGCGGTCCAAGCCGGGTCGTCCCAAACCAATGTAGCACTTAGGTCGTTCACGGATCCAATGGTAAAAGTGTAGTCAACCGCTGCTGCTGCGCCAATAGCATTGATCGATCCCACCGTATGATGGGGAACCATAGCGACAGCCTTATCGGCTCGTGTTCTTCCATATCCAAACGTATAGTCCGGTCCTGCAAAACCACCGCCAACATTTGGGATTGTGTCCAGATCTTCAGCCGAGTGGATTAAGAGGCCCCTCAATGTTGCCGGAGTTGGTCCTGCAACGACACTATTTTGTTGATACCACTCAGTGACCAAAGACGAAACTCCGGCTACCGCCGGGGTGGACATGGAAGTTCCAGAAATCGAATCGTACACATTGCGTGGCCAAGTTGACTTAATTTTCAGATCTCCGACTGCTTTGCTGCCTGGACCAGAAATGTCTGGCTTAATGCGCCCATCCAATGTGGGCCCGCGACTGCTAGAGGGGGACGGCACTTTTGTGTCAGATCTCAGATTGGCGACAACAATTGTATCCTTTGCACTATTGGGCACTCGAACATTGCCCCATTGCCTGAATTGGCGGAGGAATCGCCCGTCATCCAGATCGCCGGCTGCGACGACCGTACCTGCGGCAAAGCCTGCGTTTGCATTGATGCGCGTATCGCCGGCATTGACTGTCCAGCTATTGTCGGCATCTCGAAAGATACCTTCTCCGGTGCTGTACAATCCACCTGTGTTCATTGTTTCATCGTGTCGCTCGGTTGGGTTGAAGTTCACAAGGACCGTGCCAATGGCAGGGGTGGCACCGAGCCTCACGCTATCCCCGCCTGAGACAGTTCCATCGTCATCATTGTCAAGTATAATGGTTTCACCATCGTCGAATTGACCGTTCGCTGGGGCGTTTTCCACGAATCGCTCGGGTCTACCCTGATTGCCAGACGATCCGAGGATCGAAATCTGGCGTGCTAGGCCAGAAGCTGAACCGTCACTTTGACGACCACTGATGACACTGTCGTAGAAACCTGTCGTAACGTCGTAGCCGGCTGATGGTGGAATTTGTTGATGGTGGTGACTCGTCCCCCAAGAATTCGTCGAAATCTGTGTCGCGCTGTTGGCTGCATCAACATAGTCCGCACCAAACCCATTGGTTTGATAAGACCGCAACGTTGTGGCGGGCGCGACGCCTTTCCACTGGGTAGGTGTTCCTCCTTCGGCGACGCTCTGAGCTCCCGATCCCATGATCGTTCCGGCAACATGTGTTGCATGATAGTGGGGGTCAGTAGCAAAAGATCGAATTGAATTGCCAATGTCACCGTCAGCAGCGGCAACGATGGTTCCCGCGGCGCAACAGGTAGAGGCTGTTACTCGCGTGTCACCGACTGAGACCGTACCAAAACTCGAATTTGCGTTGCCATCCGCATCTAGGTAAATGGTTTCGCCGACCGAAAAACTTCGGTCCAAGTCTCCATCGTCATAGCGTTCAAGAGTTTGGAAGAATATTGTGGGAGTTGTAAGGTCCGCGTCGCCTGTGGCAACCAATGCGCCTGCTGGAAGACCGCCACTTACTGTGGATCGCCAGTCACCAATTGAAACGACGGTATCATCATCAATGTCTACATAGATAGTTTCACCGGCGTTAAATTGGCCATTTGTTGGATTGCTGTCGTTGTATCTTTCTGATCTCGTGCGAATTAGAACAGGAGGATCAGCCAAAACTATGTTGGCCGACAGGTCATTGTGTTGCGAGCTCGCATTTGTCGACTCCCACTGGGCAACAATGACACCGAGACCACTAAGATTGAATGGGTTGGGAGCGATCACCGCATTGGCATTGACGCCAGTCTCACTTCGTACACCATCGTTGTCTTCTTCGACCGGTGCAGGTCCTTGTTCAATCCACTTCACGCTGTCTCGTTCGGCTAGCTCGAAAACTTGCTTTTCAGGCATGTTGACACGCCAGCCGTTAACCGGAACAACGCGGTCTACAATTTCGATTCCCAATTCATCAAGAACATTTTGTTGTTGCTCAACCGGAACGTCACCGAAGAACAGGATAAAAAACTCAACCTTGCCAGCTGTGCGTTTGGAGTAAGCAGGCGCATTGCCGTCATGAAGGGCGGGCGCAATTTTGTCGGTTGGCCTAATGTGGCCGATCCAACGAAGGCCTATATCTGTGCTTAGCAATTGCTTTGTGACAGATGTGTCAGATGGCATTGAGGCGAAAAATGCTGTGTCAGGAATCGGGTCTAGAATTGTCGTTTTGAATTCACGTTTTAGAATCAGTTTGTCTTGTGTGGTAGGGGCTTCGTGGAATTGGACGATAACGTGAACTATTCCACCTGAGGCCTTGTCGAATTCGCCTTTTAGTTCATCTGCTAATCCTGGGTCAGGCGAGAAACTGCGCGACTTTAGTCTGATGACATTGCCGTCATCGGGTAACTGAGACTGTTTTTCAGTCGGCTGTTCGCAGGCGAACAAATAGGTTGCCAATAGGACAATAACTAAGGGGTGCGAATATGACTTGATTTGCATAAGATACCCTCCGCGGACATAATAATGATTGCGTTTAGTTGCAAGACCATGTGAATCGGGCGAATAATACGCAATTGGACAGAATGTATTACGCGTATGAATACCTCTATTGGTATTATAAACGTAATGATAAGCATCGCAAGGCGAATTTCACATAGCCCCAGGATATCCAAACGAGAGTTCAGAATGGCCGTCACCGGAATTTATTTTTTCGCAAGAAGCGGTCTTGCCCAAGAAACCAGACTATGAGCAGCCGCTGGTTGCCCCGCAGGTGTCGCATTTCATGCACGTGCCATTACGGACAAGCGTGAAGTTGCCACATGAATGGCATGAATCGCCTTCATAGCCGCGCATGCGTGCTTCACGGATTAATTCAGAGGTGTTCATGACTTGCTCTTCCATCTCAGCAAGGGTCATTGAAACCGTTTCTGAGTGAACCTCAACCGACTGCGTTCCAGTGGCGGAAGCGGCAGTCTGAATCTGGGTTTCTGTGGTGACCGCATCTGTCACCTCTGCTGTGGTGTTGGTCGAGCGCAGAGCGACGATGTTGTTCGGCTCATGCCCGCGACGAAAACCGCGTGACACAAACCGGTCCACCAATTCGTTGACCGGGCCGCTCATGTCTTCTTCATCGCGATCAAGGGGGTCGTCGGCGGCTCCGCGCCCGAGGGCCTCGAATGGGTTCTCCTGAGTGTTGGTGTGGGCCAAGTCGTGGCGATCGAGATAGGAGATCGCAAGTTCGCGGAAGACATAATCGAGGATTGAGGTTGCGTTCTTGATGGCGTCGTTGCCTTGAACAATACCAGCTGGTTCAAAACGCGTGAACGTGAAGGCGTCGACATATTCCTCAAGCGGCACGCCGTATTGAAGGCCGATGGAAATGGCGATGGCGAAGTTGTTCATCAATGAGCGGAAGGCGGCGCCTTCTTTGTGCATGTCGATGAAGATTTCAGCCAGTTCGCCATCTTCAAACTCACCAGTATGAAGATAGACCTTGTGGCCGCCAACACTTGCTTTTTGAATGTAACCTTTTCGGCGATCTGGAGGACGCTGGCGGCTATGGGCCCGTTCAATGACCTTCTCAACAATGCGCTCAGTGACGATCTGGGTTTGCTCGGTCTTTGATTTCTCTGAGAACTCTTCGTCGAGATCCTCTTCATCATCCAGGAGTTGAGAATTGAGCGGTTGGCTCAGTTTAGATCCATCGCGGTAGAGGGCATTGGCCTTGATACCTAGGCGCCAGGAGAGTTCATAGGCGGATTGGCAATCCTCAACGGTTGCCGCATTTGGCATATTGATGGTCTTGGAGATTGCGCCGGAGATGAAAGGTTGGGCGGCGGCCATCATGCGAATGTGGCTTTCTGGAGAAAGGAACCGGGTGCCGACGCGCCCGCAGGGGTTGGCGCAGTCAAACACGGAGAGGTGTTCGTCCTTGAGACCTGGAGCGCCTTCAAGGGTCATGGCGCCACAAACATAAATGCTGGCGGTATCGAACTCTTCTTTGGTGAAACCGATGACTGCAAGCAGATCGAGATCAACATTGTCGAGATCTTGCTTGTCTATCCCGAGAGCGTGAGTGCAAAAGTCTTCTCCCAACGTCCACTTGTTGAACACGAAACGAATGTCAAATGCGCTTGCGAGCGCACCTTCGACTTTTTCGAGTTCGATTTCTGTGAAACCCTTTTCCATGAGGCGGTCATGGCTGATGGTTGAACATCCTTTGAGGGTGCCGTTGCCAACCGCGTAGGTGATGATTTCAGAGACTGCTTCTGTGTCGTACCCAAGCGTCTTGAGCGCGTGGGGCACAGTTCTGTTGATGATCTTGAAGTGACCGCCGCCGGCAAGCTTTTTGAACTTCACGAGTGCAAAGTCTGGCTCAATGCCGGTCGTGTCACAGTCCATCACCAGACCGATGGTGCCGGTCGGGGCAATCACGGTTGCTTGCGCGTTGCGGAAGCCATGCTCGCCGCCGATGTCCAGGGCGTTGTCCCAGGACTTTTGCGCGGCGGAAATGAGATCCTTGTGGGGGCAGCTCTCCATATCGAGGGCTACGGGTTTGATGTGTAGATCTTCGTAGTCGCCAAGGCCAAAATGCCCATTGTCCTGAACACCGTAGGCGGCGCGGCGGTGGTTAGCGATGACGCGCAACATGGCTTCGCGGTTTGGCGCATAGGCCGGGAAGGCACCTAATTGGCCAGCCATTTCAGCCGAGGTTGCGTAGGCCTCACCGGTCATGAGGGCGGCAAAGGCTCCAGCGATGGCGCGACCCTCTGGGCTGTCATAGGCGATGCCACTGGCCATTAGGAAGCCGCCAATGTTGGCGTATCCCAATCCAAGTGTGCGGAAATCGTAAGACAGTTGCGCAATCTCAGCGGATGGGAATTGCGCCATCAAGACGGAGACTTCAAGTGTCACGGTCCACAATCTTACGGCATGGCGGAATCCATCGACATCAATGGTGCCATCTGAATTGCGAAAAGCCATCAAGTTGAGGGAAGCAAGATTGCAGGCTGTGTTGTCGAGGAACATATATTCCGAGCACGGATTAGAAGCGCGGATCTCGCCATGGGTGGGGCAGGTGTGCCAATCGTTAATGGTCGTGTGGAACTGAAGTCCTGGGTCAGCGCTTTGCCACGCGGCTTGAGAGACGCGGTTCCAAAGATCCTGGGCACGAACGGATTTGGAAATCTCACCATCGGTGCGTTGTGTCAGGTGCCAAACTTCATCACGCTCAACAGCGCGCATAAAGTCGTCGTTCACGCGAACAGAGTTGTTGGAGTTTTGTCCTGAGACGGTGAGGTAGGCCTCTGAGTCCCAGTCAGTGTCATAGGTCTCGAATTCAATGTCTGTATAGCCTTGGCGGGCATACTGGATGATGCGCTGAACGTAGTTCTCGGACACCATGGCGCGCTTTGCGTCTTTAACGGCGCGTTTGAGGGCTGGGTTTTCTTTGGTATCGAAGCACTTGTCGCCATCTGCTTGGCAATTGACGCAGGCCTTCATGATGGCCGTGAGGTGTTTCTCAATGATCTTGGAGCCGGTGACGAGGGCGGCGACTTTGCGCTCTTCCGTCACTTTCCAATCGATGAAGTCCTCAACGTCTGGATGGTCGATGTCGACGACAACCATCTTTGCGGCGCGGCGTGTGGTGCCGCCGGATTTGATGGCGCCAGCGGCGCGGTCGCCAATTTTGAGGAAACTCATGAGGCCAGAGGATTTCCCTCCACCTGAAAGGTCTTCATTCTTGCCACGCAAGTGAGAGAAGTTTGACCCTGTGCCGGATCCGTATTTGAAGAGCCGCGCCTCACGCACCCAAAGATCCATGATGCCGTTTTCATTGACGAGGTCATCGCTGACGCCCTGAATGAAGCAGGCGTGCGGTTGAGGATGCTCGTAGGCGCTTTCTGATTGGACGAGTTCGCCTGTACGGTAGTCGACATACTGGTGCCCTTGGGCGGGGCCATCGATGCCGTAGGCCCAATGGAGCCCGGTGTTGAACCACTGCGGGCTATTTGGAGCCGCCTGCTGGGTTGCCAGCATGAAGCGTAATTCATCGTAGTAGGCGCGGGCGTCTTCTTCGCTGTCGAAGTAGCCACCTTTCCAGCCCCAATAAGTCCACGTGCCCGCAAGACGGTCAAAAACCTGCTTGGCGCTCAATTCTGGCCCAAAGCGTGTGGCTTCTTCCATATCCGCCATTTGGTCGTGATCGGGTATCTGTCGTGTCAGCCATTCAGGGATGGTGTCTTCCTCGACAGATTTGGTGATGGCGGGAACGCCAGCTTTGCGAAAGTACTTCTGCGCTATGACGTCTGAGGCGACTTGGCTCCAATCCGCAGGGACTTCGATATCGTCCAACTCGAAAACGACCGACCCATCTGGGTTTTTGATTTCGCTCTTGGTCTTGCGGAATTTGACGGTTTCGTAGGGTGATTTGCCAACTTGCGTATGCCTGCGTTCAATGCGCATCTCTTGTGCCTCTAGTCCTGACCTATGATCTTCCGAAGAAGAGAAGGGAACCCCGTGAGCTGAAGGCAGTCCATATCGACTGAATTCAGCTAACACTCTGATTTTGTTGAATAAAGGAGCCGGTCACTAGAGTGCGCCCAAGTGAACCACAGTATCTAGTGCCCGAACCCCGTCACGGCACAAATTGTAGAAAACGCCGGGGCTAGGCGCAACAGATTTTGTGCTCATTTTCCAAATTCCCACAACATATTGAACTTGACAGGGACGACTCGCGGCGTGGCGTTGATAAGTATCAAGAGGACCCGGTGGGCTAGGCAAATCTCACCGCTAGATTATGGGAAGTACTCACACCTCGTGAGGCAAAATGCCGTCTCTTAATGGTGCGACTTAGCATGGCTTTAAGTTTCAGGGGGGTATAGGAGAGGTGGGCAAGCGACCGACTTGAAGTTGCGGATTTTGGTCAATAATCCGCCGGATTTGGTTGCTAGATCCCCTTTGTCGGGCTGGACGGCATTCGTCGTGAATGCCATATAGTGCGGCGACTGAGTCCTAGATCGAATCGATCCAAAAGAGATTGAGTTTAGAACTGGGCCAAATTGAAGTAGGACGACTATGTTTGGGTGGCTGAAAACAATTTTTACCTGGTGGAATGGTGCGACGGTCGGCACCTATTGGTTCACTCGTAAGCGTGGTGTGTTCGTTGGAAAAGACGAGCAGGGCAATCGCTACTACGAAGAAAAGAAATCAGTCGATCAGTGGATCCCTAAGAGAAGGTGGGTCCTTTACAACGGAACTGTTGAGGCCACGCGGGTTCCCGCGGATTGGCATGGCTGGCTGCACTACACTTTTGATGAACCGCCAACGGTTGAGCCGTTTGAAACAAAATCTTGGGAAAAACCACACAAAGCGAATTTGACAGGTACTCCGAACGCCTACCGCCCAGCGGGCAGTTTGTGGCGTGAGGGAGACCGCGCCGCGACGTCCGGTGATTATGAGGCGTGGAAGCCTGAATAAGTGACGGTCTTTGTGGGGGCAAAGAACTAGAAAGCGTGAAGGGGAGTTCAATGAGCAACAACGTTGTTGAAACTTTGGTTGGAACTGTGGTGCTGGTCTTTGCTGGCTTGTTCCTAACCTATGCTTATTCGACAGCGGATGTTCGTGGCGCGAGTGACGGCTATGGACTTTACGCCATGTTTGATCGGGTGGACGGATTGGAAATCGGCAGTGACGTTCGCATGTCCGGCATTAAGATCGGATCTGTGACCGATCAGGCGTTGGACACGACGACCTATCAGGCCCGGATTGAGTTTGCCATTGAGTCGAGTGTTTTATTGCCGGAGGATTCTTCGATTAAAGTGGCTTCTGAAGGGCTATTGGGTGGGTCCTATCTAGCCATTGAGCCAGGGGGAAGCTTGGACAATCTTGGCGATGGGGACGAAATTGCCTTCACGCAAGGGTCTATAGACTTAATGGGTCTCATCGGGCAGGCTATCTTTAGCGTTGGTGGATCAGAGGAAGAGTAAGGGCGTCGGGTGGTAAAACTCCTTAATAAAAGTCCAGCTGTGACGTGGATTTCTGCAGCCCTTTTGGCGCTTGCGGTCAGCACAGTTGGGTGGACCCAAAGTGACGACGATAGACCCATCGCACCGAGCTATTATGATGACGAGGATCTGCTCGCAGACGATGAAGCCACAAGCGAAGACGATGCTGAAGAGACTGACGAGGCGAGCGACGAAGACTTCTTCGACACATTGGAATTGGAAAGTGAATTTGGAGACGATGCCTCTTTGGATTCTGACGGGGTAGAAGTCGATACTTTGCCTGCGCTTCCGTTTTCACCCCAGATTGATGCAGAAGACTTTGGTGCCCCGTGGGATACGGCGGTCTTTCGTGGGCTCGACAAAGTGACAGCGCGCATTTCGGTCTTTGAAGCACCACTTGATGAAGCGGTCAAATATGGTCGGTTTGAAGTTACTGTTCGCAAGTGCAACAAACGCCCGCCTGAAGAAACGCCGAATACGACAGCCTTCGTCGAAGTCGTTGAACAGACTTTAGACGACGAACAACAAACTATTTTTTCCGGGTGGATGTTTGCCTCGAGCCCAGGGCTCCATGCGGTTGAGCACGCGGTCTATGATGTTTGGCTAATCGATTGCAAAGCCAATTCACCAGTTATCCCGTTTGAGGCCCAATCGAGTGACGGCGAAGAAATGAACCTCGACTCGACGGACGCTGAAGAACTCACATTCGAGTAAATTGCATTTTCCAAGATCTCAAGATACTCGGTGCGAGGAATCTCAACCGCGCCGAACTGCTTGAGATGTTCGGTGACAAACTGGGCGTCGAGTAGCCGGAACGCGTAGTGTTTTAGCTGCGCTACAAGATGGACCAGCGCGACCTTACTGGCGTCGCGCTCGACCGAAAACATGCTTTCGCCAAAGAACGCGTGGCCGAGAGAAACCCCATAGAGTCCACCGACAAGGCGGTCCTTCTGCCAGCACTCTATACTGTGGGCGTGACCTATCTCATGAAGCCCTTTGTAGAGGTCGACAATGCGGCCTGATATCCAGGTCGCCCCTCTAGCACGCGCTGGCGCGGCACAGCTCTCAATAACCTTGTCAAAGGCGGTGTTGTAGCGAATTTCGAAGACGTCTTGCCGGACGGTTTTGGCCAGGCGTTTTGGAACGCGGAAATCTTCAAGAGGAATGATGCCTCGGAAGTCGGGATCAACCCAGAAGAGGGTCGTGTCATGTCGATCCTCCGCCATGGGAAACATCCCTTGAGCGTAAGCCGCAAGCAGTAGATCGGTGGTAATCTCAGTCATGGGTTGAGATTAGTTTTCTTCGATGAACTTTTCCAGCCAGTTGATGTTGTAATCACCCTTTTGGAAATCTTCATTGTCGAGAAGGCGTTCAAACAACGGAATGGTGGTGTTGACGCCAGTGATGACAAGTTCATTGAGCGCGCGGATGAGGCGACGGAGGCACTCTTCGCGCGTTCGTCCAACAATGATCAATTTGCCAATGAGACTGTCATAGTAGGGTGGGATCTTATATCCAGCGTAGACGCCCGAGTCTAATCGAACGCCAAGACCGCCTGGCATATGCAAGTCCTGAATGGTGCCCGGCGAGGGAACAAAAGTCTTGTCGTTTTCGGCGTTGATCCGACACTCGATGGCATGACCGTTGAACTTAATTTCGTCTTGGGTGTAGCCGAGAGGTTCTCCGGCCGCGATTCTGATTTGTTCGTAGACCAGATCAAGGCGTGTGATCATCTCAGTCACAGGATGTTCGACTTGCAGACGGGTGTTCATCTCGATGAAAAAGAACTCCCCGTTCTCGTAAAGAAACTCAACGGTGCCCACGCCGAGGTAGCCAAGTTTGCTTACAGCGTCAGAGACAATGTTGCCAATTTCTTCGCGCGCTTTTGAGGTGAGAGCAGGGCTTGGCGCTTCTTCCAAGACCTTTTGATGGCGGCGTTGGAGAGAGCAATCACGCTCACCAAGATGGACAACGTTTCCGTGGCTATCGGCGATAACCTGAACTTCGATGTGTCTTGGTCCGCCGAGAAACTTCTCGATATAGATGGCGTCGTCGCCAAAAGCGGCTTTCGCTTCTGTTTTGGCGCCACTCATAGCCGCTGAAAGATCGGCTTCCGTCTCGGCGATCTTCATGCCGCGTCCACCGCCACCTGCGGCAGCTTTGATGAGGACCGGGAAACCAACTTCGCGGGCGAGCTTTAATGCTTCTTCATCATCCGTTACACCGCCATCTGAGCCTGGGACAACGGGAATGCCTGCATCCTTCACGGCTTGCTTGGCTGCGATCTTGTCGCCCATCAGCCGTATGTGTTCAGCCTTCGGTCCGATGAATGTGATCCCGTGCGCTTCTACAATTTCAGCGAACCGTGCATTCTCAGAGAGGAAGCCGTAACCGGGGTGGATAGCGTCAGCACCGGTAATTTCGCATGCTGTAATGATGGCAGGAATGTTGAGATAGGAATTGGCGCTCTGCGGTGGGCCGATACAAACGCTCTCGTCGGCGAGGCGTACGTGCATGGCATCGGCATCGGCGGTTGAGTGGACAGCGACCGTCGAAATGCCCATTTCTTTACAGGCGCGGTGAATGCGAAGGGCAATTTCTCCGCGATTTGCGATTAGAATTTTTTCAAACATGATGCGTTCCCGGTCGCGTTATTCGATGACGACCAGAGGTTCACCAAACTCAATGGGCTGTTCGTTTTGAACCAAAATCTTTGTGACCTTGCCGGAACGCGGCGCAGGGATGTTGTTCATGGTTTTCATGGCTTCGACGATCAATATGGTGTCGCCTTCGTTGACCGTCGAACCAACTTGGATGAACGCTGGTGTGCCGGGTTCTGGGCTGGTGTAGATCGTGCCCACCATAGGGGAGGTTACCAGACCCGGGTGATTTGCAATATCGCCACCATCGGCCGCAGTTTCTGCTTCAGGAGATGCGGCGGCCGACGCTGGTGCCGCTGCCACCATCGGTGCTGAACTGACGGCGACGGCACCTGTGAGCTGTCGTGCCACCCTAAGACGGAGGCCTGCATGTTCAACTTCAATCTCACTGAGATCGGTTTCGTCCAGCAACGTCGCCAGATCGCGGATGAGTTCTTTATCGAAGGAAGGTTTCGATGATGGGTCGGTTTTTTGGCTCACGTGTAAATCCTTAACTCGGTTCCGAACTTCTTCGCCTACTTCTTGGCACGTTGGACGGCAGCGTCCAATGCGTAAATATAGCCTTGTTCGCCGCACCCGCAAATTACAGAATCAGCCACCACAGAGATGGTTGAGTGGTGCCGAAATTCTTCACGGGCAAAGATGTTGGAAAGATGAACTTCGATGATAGGTCCCTCAAAGGCGCGGAGGGCGTCGGGGATCGCCTGCGACGTGTGGGTTAGTGCTGCCGCATTGATGACAATTCCGTCGGCTTTGTCCCTTGCTTCTTGGATCCAGTCGACGATGACGCCTTCGTGGTTTGATTGTCTGAAGTCAATCGATGCACCAAGCTCTTTGGCTCTTGTTGTGCAATTTTTCTCGATATCCACCATGGTCGTCGGCCCGTAGACCTCGATTTCTCTTTGGCCCAATAGATTTAGATTGGGGCCATTGAGAACGAATATAGTTGACGACATTGGTCGAACTCTCTTTGTTGACGTCTCTGTTTGCGCCAATTTGGTGCAGGCATTTCCATTTCGGCTGTTGTTATACCCAAAGCCCTGAAAACACAATTGTTTCGGCGAGTTTGGATATGGTGATTTGAGGATAGGGCGCAAGTGGCCATAAATCTAATATTGAATGGTGATCCATGCGAGGTAGCTGAAAATACAACGATTTCTGGCCTGTTGGTCGAGCTTGATTTGGCTGAGGGAAAAGTAGCGATTGAGCGGAATCTGGAAATTGTGCCCAAATCTGCCTTTGGAAAGGTTCAAATACAAAATGACGACAGAATAGAGATCGTTCATTTTATCGGCGGCGGGTGAGTTGCTCGAACAGCCGTTCAAGGAAAGTGAAGAGGCGAACACATGACAGTCACAGTGATCGATCAAGGCATCTCCGAGAAGAGTGATGATCTCGTCATTGCGGGTCGCCACTACAAGTCACGGCTGATCATTGGGACCGGTAAATACAAAGACTATGCAGAAAATGCCGCGGCACTTGAAGCCTCTGGTGCGGAGATTGTCACGGTGGCTGTTCGCCGGGTCAACCTCTCAAACCGCGATGAGCCCATGTTGGTGGACTATATCGATCCAAAGAAAGTCGAATACCTACCCAACACGGCGGGGTGTTTTACCGGTGAGGATGCGGTTCGAACATTGCGTTTGGCTCGTGAGGCCGGTGGTTGGACTATGGTCAAACTTGAAGTATTGGGCGACGAGAAAACTCTTTATCCAAATATGCCGGAGACGCTTAGAGCGGCCGAATTGCTGATCAAAGAAGGCTTTGAGGTGATGGTTTATTGCAATGATGATCCGATCCAGGCCAAGCACTTGGAGGAGATTGGGTGTTGCGCGATCATGCCCCTGGGGGCACCCATTGGTTCCGGTTTGGGTATTCAGAACCCGGTCAACATCCGCCTTATCGTTGAGGAGGCGAAGGTTCCTGTCTTAGTAGATGCGGGTGTTGGAACGGCCTCAGATGCAGCCGTCGCGATGGAACTTGGTTGTGATGGTGTCTTGATGAATACAGCTATCGCGGGAGCTAGGGACCCGATCATCATGGCGCGTGCCATGAAGCATGCGGTTGAGGCTGGGCGTCTCGCCTATCTGGCGGGTCGAATGCCTAAGAAGATGTATGCAGATCCTTCGTCACCCTTGGCGGGATTGATTTAGGCCCTTTGAACCGTGTGAGGGAGTGAGATGGCGAAAAATGTTTCCTCAGACTCTCCGTTTGAGGCGTCAATTGGGTTTTCCCGGGCTCGCCGGATTGGCAATGTGATTGCTGTTTCTGGCACGGCTCCAATTGCGGACGATGGTACAACGACTTCGCCAGGAGATGTCTACGGGCAGACCCGGCGTTGCCTCGAGATCATCGTTGCGGCGGTGGCGGAGGCCGGCGGAAGACCTGGAGACATAACTCGCTCTCGCATCATGTTGGTAAACATTGCAGAGTGGGAAGCTGCCGCCCGCGCCCACGAGGAAGTTTTCCGCGAAGTTCGGCCTGCGGCGACCTTCGTTGAGGTGTCTGGCTTTATCAATAAGGACTGGCTCGTCGAAGTGGAAGTCGATGCGGTTGTCGAAAACGAATAGACTAGTTGACCGCGGCTTCTTTCTTTGCTGCACGAAGCTGAGCGAAAACCGCTGTAAGTTGATCTTTTTCCATCAGCCCAGGAAATATTTGATCTGCGATTATGAAATTTGGCGTGCCGCTGATCGAAAGATTGTCAGCCAGCACTTTGTTTGCGGCAATCATGTCGACGATCATGGGATCTTCCATATCTTTATGGAGTTGCTTCACATTGATGCCAACGCTTTTTGCAATCTGATCAATGCGAGATTGAGACAGGCCACCGGTCGAGCGCATCAGCGCGACATGAAAGTCCATGTACTTGCCCTGGTTGCGAGAGGCCAAAGCGGCTTGAGACGCGAGAACTGAGTCCTCACTCAAAATTGGATACTCTTTGAATACCAATCGTACGTTGGAATCTTCCTCGACAGCTTCAAGGAGTCCATCAAGTCCGCGTTTGCAATATCCGCAGTTGTAATCGAAGAATTCGACGATGGTCAAATCACCATCTGGATTTCCTGCAACATGGGAGTCAGGCGAATTGTAAATATCATCATGACTGTCTCGAAGGGTCTGCGCAATTTTTGCAGCGGCTTCAGCTTCTTCTCGCGCTTGTAAGACTTCAACCGCTTCGATGATGACTTCTGGATTGGTCATCAGATAGTCGTAAATCACTTGTTCGATTGCATCAACTTGGTCGTCGCCAAAGGCTGTTTGTTTCTCGTCTGTCTCGGCCATTGCAGTTGAGGAAACCACACATGAAAGAAGACCGATGGCAAACATCTTTGGTCGTGAATTGTATCGTGACATAATTTACCGTTCTTCACTTAGTGAGGTTGTAAATGAAAGTTGGCGCCGCCTACCTTGCTGTTCGCGTTGGATCATGGCCACATTCAATATGTCGATGGCACGATTCCATTGTGGCGTGTTTTTCTTAAGTTTGTCTTTCGCCCTGGACGCAAAAGTGGCGGCTTCGGTCATCTGACCAGTGCGATAGAACCGCTCTGCCGTTGCGAGATCCGCGAGGCCCGGATCGCCTTGTCTGGCGTGCGTGATGGCCAACTGGTGATAGGCAAACGGTATCTGGTCGTCCATGTTGAGCGCGATTTTCAATTGTTCTTGTGCGGCCTGATTTGTCTCAACATTCTGTTCCGCACCAGGTTGAGCGATGTATGCTTGAGCGAGGTTCACTCTGAGAAGCGCCTGTGTCGGCGCCAATTTGATTGCCAATTCATGCTCTGGGATGGACTCGGCAATTCGGCCACTCTCAAAAAGGATCTGACCCTTTAACTCGTGGAAGTAAGGATTGTTCGGCTCCGCTTCGATGAGGTCATCCAATTCGCCAATTGCTTTGTCGATGTGACCCGAACGGAAATAGGCGACGGAGCGGGCGTACTTAGCTGGCCGTGATTTGTTGCTCTGCGGAAATCTTCTCAGCGCGACGTCTGGGTTGTCGAGAAAACCGTATAGCTTGGCTTTTGCCATTCTAAATCGATAGGCGCTTTCCTTACTGTCTTTCACATCTGCATAGGGTGTTTCGCCCACACGTTGTCTCAAAGCTGCGATCCGGTCGGCGGAGAGGGGGTGAGTGCGCCAGTAGGGGTATCTGCGTGCCTCACTCATGGTTTCTTGATAACGAAACTTGTTAAAGAATCCAATGAGTCCATTTGCGGATTGTCCGGTCTTGGTGAGAAACCCAACAGCTGCTTGATCGGCGGCTGATTCTTGGACGCGCGTGTAGGCCAGCATTTCCATCGTCGCGATGTGTTGACCGCCAGCGATCAAGGCCATTCCGGCTTCCGGGGAGCCAGCAGCCAACGCAATCAGGCCAAGACCCAATCCCAGATACAAGGGCATTTTTGCGGCGCCCAGACCGTCGCTCATTCGGGCGAGATGACCGCCTGACATGTGGCCGGTTTCATGGGCGGCGACGCCGATGAGTTCGTTTGGCGTGTCAGCGGCCACAATGAGGCCAGTATGAAAGAAGATATTCTGGCCGCCGGCGACGAAGGCATTCAACGTTGGGTCATTGACGATGTAGATATTCACCGAGTTAGGGTCCAAGCCTGCAGCAACAAGGATTGGATCGGTGTATTCCCGCAGCAGCGTCTCAATCTCGGCATCCCGAATGGTTGAGATTTGCGCTTGTGCGGTTGAGGTGATTGCAAATGCGGCAATGCCAACGGCCGCGAGGATATGGCACAATTTATGGCCGAAACGGGATAGGGCGGCCTTACGCATTAACTCTTTGAGTGCCAAATCGGCCTCCTGTGCAAGGTAGGGCTTGGTCCCTACTCGTAACTTCTGCTACCAATTCGGTCCAGTGTCGGGAATAAGACATCCGGGCAACTTGTGACCTGTCCATCAAACTAGCGCTGGCCAGGGTACGAGGGGCACTTTTAAACGTCAACTTACGGCCCAGTAACGAATTTGGGAGCTCCATGAATATTGTGAAACGGATCTTATCGAACAAATCCGGCAGTTCTATGTCTGATGAAATCGGCTCAAAACTGCGATTTTTGGTGCTAACCACTGCCGTTGGGGTGATGGCGACTGGCTGTGGTTTGCCGCAACGATTGCCCAAGATCCCATCGATCCTCGTGCCGTGGAGCAAGGAAGAGGCGAAGACCGTTGTTGAAAGTCCCTCAGATGGTGTGGGCACGGTTGCCGATCTTGACCGATTCTATGGAATTGTCTCAGCTGACGAGCCTCAAGCAGCTTTAATCGCGCGGTCTATCCTGGAAACAGGTGGAAATGCTGCGGATGCCGCAACAGCCCTCTATTTTGCATTGTCAGTGACCTATCCAGGTGCCGCGAGCCTTGGTGGCGGAGGCATGTGTCTTTACCGGGGCCCCAACAGTCCTCAGGTTGAGGTCATCGATTTTCGACCCTCATCGCCTGCACGACGTGGACCAATTGCTGTGCCAGGGAACATTGCCGGGTTTGCAAATCTTCATGACCGTCACGGAAATCTTAAATGGGTCGATTTGGTCGGCCCATCTGGATACATGGCCGGGAAAGGCACTGTTGTTTCGCAGGCACTCGCCAATCAGATTGACGCTGCTCAAGACAATCGATCTGCTGTTGAGACATTTGACCGTACGGGAAAAGGTAAGATCTCTGTTGGGCACTACATCGTGCAAAAAGAGATCGCCACTTCGATAGGCCTTATCCAGTACGCAGGTGAGGACGGTTTCTATCGAGGTGCGCTCGGGAAGGCCTTTGTTGCCAATGCTGCAAAAGAAGGCGGTACGATTACTGAGCAGGATCTCCGCAATTACAAGGTTCGGGTTCGGCTTGCCGACATGGTCTCAAGCAGTGGATTACGCGTTTTTACTGCGCTTGAAGATGAGAGAATGCGAGATGTCTGGACTACCGCTCTTCAAGGTGAGAGCTTGACCGATCAGTTGCCCGAAAATCAAAAACACATCGAGGCTGGAACAACGAGTTTTCTCGTGATTGATGCTCGAGGTCGAAGCGTTTCCTGCGCGTTGACAATGAACGGGGCCTTTGGATATGGCGGTAAGTCGAGAGAGACGGGTATTTTTTACGCTCTTCCGTCGGAAGGGGCGCGCAACGTCAAAGGCGCGGGATATTTGACTGCTCGCATGGTCAATGAGATTTTGGGAAGTGCCGGAGAAGAGGACACGGTTTATTCTTATCTCGCACCGGTGATTGCACTAGCCCGCCCAGATGGGCTGCCTGCATTTGTTGGCTCTAGCGCTGGCAATCAAACAGCGATCGAAGATGTCGTCGAAGTGCTCAATCTGGGTGCCATGAGTACGCAAGAAGATCTCAGTTCAGCTTTGGCTGAAAGTGGCTCAAGTTCTGCGTCACCGGTCAATGCCATGACATGCAGTCGTAGCGACGAAGGTGTTGTTCGTGAATGCCATTATGGAGCTGATCCGCGAGGCAATGGGCTGGCTTTGGAGGCGACACGTAAGTAGCAGCGTGGGCTGAGAAGATATCGGGGGTTGGGGATGCCAAACATCAACCCGGCAAATCTTAAGTCTCAACGGAGAAATGGCGTTCTCGCACTTTGTTTGTGCGGGCTGTTGGTTCTGGCTGCCCCGGAAGCGATGGCGGATAAGGGAACCATCTCAATTGTCGTAGAAAATGATGTTCTGTCTGACACAGACCAGAACTACACAAATGGCCTCCGCATAAGTTATCTGACACCGAAAGGAGCGGTTCCTGACTTGTTCAAAAAGTCTATCGGGAGGGTGCCTGATTGGCTTGGGGCGGATCATCACGTCCATGCCGGTGTTTCTTTAGGCCACTCGATTTTCACACCAGACGACATTCAGACCGTACCACCACCACCTGATCAACACCCCTATGCTGGGTGGCTCTATCTGTCTCTTTCATTGGTCGCAGAACATGAAGCCAGTGGCGTTCTTGATATGGTTGCCGTTGATCTTGGCGTCGTGGGTCCGAGCGCAGGTGGGGAATATGTGCAGCGAAATTTCCATGAATTGATTGATACCAATGATCCTAAAGGATGGGATTATCAGCTCAAAGATGAATTCGGCTTGAACCTTTGGTATCAGAGAATCTGGCGCCCAGATGCGGTCGATGTCGACAGCGAGGGGAATCTGCAGGCGGACATCATGCCGAGCCTTGGCTTTAGCCTGGGCAATGTTATGACCCAGGCCAATGTCGGTCTTGTGGCGCGATTTGGGAAGGATCTAAGCCGGGACTACGTGCCACCCCGGATACGTCCTTCTTTGGCAGGTGCAAGTTATTTTGAAGAGGGCAGTGGGTTCAATTGGTATTTGTTTACTGGTATTGGCGGGCGCGCCGTTGCCCGCAATATCTTCTTAGATGGCAATACGTGGGTTGATAGTGCGAGCGTTGGTAGACGACCCTGGGTCGGGGAAGCGCAAGCGGGATTGGTCTTGCAATATGAGCAAGTGCAGATTTCTTACACCTATATTGTTCGATCAGAAGAATTCGATGGACAGAGGGCGCCGCATAAGTTCGCCGCAGTGTCCATCGCTACAAAGTGGTAGGGGCTAATCGGAACGTTTTTGCCACCAACCCTTACGTGTCGGCTGATCAGATTTTTCAGGAATGGGCGCTTCGGAAACCACAGTCTCGACCAGTTCCGGTTCGGCTGGCGCTTCAGCCGCTTTTGGCGTGTTTTCTTTGGACCCGTTTCTGGGTGCTCGTTTGCGTTTGGGCTTTTCAACGACCTTTTCGGCAATGTCGATCACGATTGGATCAGGGGCTGTTGGTCCGGCGTCTACCTCTACAGGGCTCTCCGGCTCATTTGACTCGGAGGCTTGTTGCGCAGGTTTGTCGTCGTTCCCTGTTGCTTCAGTTTCGCTTGCATCTTCTGGGCGGCGATTGCGACGTCCACCGCGACGGCCTCTGCGGCGGCGACGCTTCGGTTTTTCTTCATCACCATCAACCGCGACGCCATTGAGTTCGTTGCTATCTGCTTCCGCGCTCACCGGCTTATCTGCTTCAGCTGGAGTGTCCGACTCTTCGGATTGTAGTCTTTGGTTGTCTTCAGTGGTGTCCTTGCGACGTCCTCCACGGCGACGTCGCCGCTTGCGCGGTTCTTTTGCTGCTGCCTCGTCGGTATTTTCGGCTGAACTTGCTGGAGCGTCGTTATCGCTTTCTTCCACAAACCCGCTTTCGAAGCTCACGACTTCTTGAACAAGGCTGGCCTTTTCTTCGGATAGTGCCTCGCCTCTTTGAAGTTCAAAGTCATTGGATAACATCGCCTCGTCCATTTCGATGGACACCGCCAATTGATAGGTGTTTTCGATGCGTGAAATTTCGGCGCGCTTTTGATTCAAAAGATAAAGCGAAACTTCCGTTGGCGCTTTAAGTGTGCATGTCGCCGTCCGGGCTTGGATGCCTTCTTCCTCCAGCGCCCGCAAGCATGACAGGGCAGATGACTCGACCGATTTCACCAGGCCAGTGCCTTCGCAATGAGGGCAGGTCACAGTGCTGCCTTCGTGAAGTCCGGAGCGAAGGCGTTGCCGCGACATCTCCAACAATCCGAAGGAGCTGATGCGTCCAACCTGAATACGGGCACGTTCGGTCCGAAGACCGTCTTTGAGTTTGCGCTCCACAGCTCGGTTATTGCGGTGCTCTTCCATATCGATGAGGTCAATAACGATCAGACCAGCGAGGTCGCGGAGCCGGAGTTGACGGGAGACCTCTTCAACAGCTTCGAGATTGGTTTTGAGCGCAGTATCTTCGACAGAGTGCTCGCGCGTGGCGCGGCCTGAATTGACGTCGATTGCGACAAGAGCTTCGGTGGGATTTATAACAATGTAGCCACCGGATTTCAATTGGACCACGGGGTGAAACATCGAATCGAGTTGCGTTTCAACTTGGTGTCGTTGGAAGAGGGGGATTGCGCCTCGATAGGGTTGGACGTTTTTGGCGTGGCTGGGGATCAACATTTTCATGAAGCCCTTGGCCTCTTTGTAGCCTTCGTCGCCTTCCACCAAGATCGAGTCGATGTCGCGATTGTAAAGATCACGGATCGACCTTTTGATCAGACTTCCTTCCTCATAAACGAGGGCTGGAGCGGACGACTGCAAAGTCAGGTCACGCACACTTTCCCAGAGCCTTAAAAGGTACTCATAGTCTCGTTTGATCTCCGCCTTGGTTCGATTAGCACCCGCTGTGCGAATGATCAAACCCATGCCGTCAGGAACATTGAGAGCTGACACTGTTGATTTCAACTGACGACGATCAGTCATGTTGGTAATTTTGCGAGAGATGCCACCGCCTCGACCGGTATTGGGCATCAATACGCTGTAACGTCCTGCGAGCGAGAGATAAGTGGTCAATGCCGCGCCTTTATTGCCGCGTTCTTCTTTGACCACTTGCACTAGCAATACTTGGCGTCTCTTGATGACCTCTTGAATTTTGTAGCGGCGCGCGTAACGACGACGGCGACGGCCGATTTCATCGTTTGAGTCTTCTTTTTTTGATTTCTTTTTCGTTACCTCAACCAAGGCGCCGTCAATGTCACCTTGTTCTTCAGAGCGTTGGACGAGGTTGGTCCAAACCGCATCATTTGCTTCTGTTTGAGGGAGTTCCGATCGATCGGCCATTTTGCCCCAAAGAGAAGCATCTTCTTCTCCGAGATCTGGCTGATTGTCCTCTGCTTCCTGAGGGACTTCCTCAGGTGCTTGACCGCCTTCAATTTCGTTGTCTTCGATGGCGGCTTCACGTCGATCCTCTTCTGCTTCTGCAGCAGCGAGAGCTTCGCGATCAGCGACCGGAATTTGATAGTAGTCTGGATGAATTTCCGAAAAGGCAAGGAACCCATGACGGTTCCCACCATAGTCGACAAAAGCCGCCTGGAGTGAAGGTTCAACCCTCGTAACTTTTGCTAGGTAGATATTGCCGCGAAGTTGTTTCTTGTTCGCAGATTCGTAGTCGAACTCTTCAACACGGGCACCTTCCGCGACTACCACCCGGGTCTCCTCGGCATGGGTCGCGTCGATAAGCATTTTCTTGGCCATGTAATGTGTCTCCTGCGCTATCAAGAGCCCTCATCCTGGTACGTCGCCGTAAGGAGGAGACGTATTGGGAGGTTGCTATTGAGGAGCGCGATGTTTGGTAGAGACATGCTGTGCTTCGCGAAAAGCTTGATCCGTTGCCGTCGCGGCCCAAATCGGGCGCGAAAGGACTTGCCGTCCTTCCTCTGGGGAGGTGCGGTAACGGAGCTTTGAGTAGTGCGAGCCGCATGCTTCTTATTTCCAACGTGGTCTCTTTGCGGGTTAATCCAACATTGAGACCGGCTATTCCGCCTCGCCAACTTGGTGTTTTTTCTCCGTCGGCGACGACGTGTGATTTCTCTGGCCTCACCTTATTCGCGAGAAAAAGGTGGGGAAGGGGTGCAAATCCTCCAAAAGGCTCTGCACCAGGGAACGTCTCTTCTCAATAACTCGATCTGAGGTTACTACCTCAAGTAGCGGGAAACAGGCTTTCCTATGGCCCAGCCGCTACGAAAAAACGTCTTAGGGTCTTTTAGCCGCTTCTCTTGCTATTAGGCAAGTCGAATGACCGAAAGGGCCGATCCGTTGGCAGCTGACCTTATGCTATAGCGGCGGCTGCTAAAGAAGGGTTATTATTTCCTTAAGTGGTCGTTAACTTGCGAGATGTAAAGGAAGAATTCCTGTTTTTCCGGTAGATCTTAAGATCACCTCGATGGCTTAGGAAGTGGGACGTCGATGCTTGCGTATCAATGGCTTAGACCGAAAACTTGGGCTTGTTGCTGGCTCGTCGCTGGCTGCATGGTAGCAATTCTGCCTGTCAAAGCAGCCTTGGGTAGTGTTGATGTTTCGTCCATCCGGGTTGGCCAACACGAGGAATACACCCGATTTGTCCTAGATATGAGTGACGATGTGCAGCCGCGTGTCTTCACGTTGGCGGACCCATACAGGGTGGTTATCGATCTGCCAGAAGTGAAATGGAAGTTCGAAGCTGCAGAAAGCGAGGCCAAAAAGGGTTTGGTGGCTGGCTATCGATTTGGTCTCTTCAAACCCGGCAACTCTCGTGTGGTCTTAGACCTCACTGGACCATCTGAAATCGCCCGCGTTTTCAACCTAAAACCGGATGGACCGAAGGGCTATCGCTTGGTTCTGGATCTCAAGACCATCGGGCGAGATGCCTTTCTAGCAAGCGCCGGCTGGCCATCGTCTTCAAATGATGCCGCAGTGCCTTCACTCCCTCTTGATGACCCTAGGACCCGGACAGGCAAGTATGTGGTGGTGATCGACCCAGGGCATGGTGGCATCGATCCAGGCGCGCGCGGGCGTTCTGGCATCCTCGAGAAAAATATCTCGCTGGCAGTGGGTAAGCAGGTCTCCAAGAGCCTGAAAGGGCGCGGTCGATATGAAGTTGTGATGACTCGCGATGACGACATCTTCCATTCCTTGAAGGATCGGGTGGCAATTGCGCGGGCAGAACGGGCAGACCTCTTTATTTCGCTTCATGCAGACACAATTAGAGACCGCAGCGTTCGTGGGGCGTCGGTCTACACGCTTTCTGAGACAGCCTCAGATAGCGAAGCCGGTGAGCTTGCACTGAAGGAGAACCAGGCGGACGTGATCGCAGGGGTCGATTTTCGGCATGAAAATGCTGATGTCTCGATGATCCTTATTGAGCTGTCACAGCGGGAGACGATGAATCGCTCCGTTCAATTCGCTCAAGTGTTGATGCCGGAGCTGTCGCAAGAAACACGATTGCTGCGTAACACCCACCGGTTCGCCGGTTTTCGCGTGTTGAAAGCGCCAGATGTGCCTTCCGTACTCCTGGAGCTGGGATATTTGTCCAATCGACAGGATGAAAAGAACCTTGGGTCCCTCAATTGGAGAAAGAAGGTCGCGGGGGCGATCGCAGATTCGGTTGATCAGCATTTTGAGTCGGAAGAAAAGGGCGGTTTGCACGTCAATCGCCAGGCGGCGCTGCGATAATGCGGATAGGGCCGGAATATGCCTTTCAAGGCCCTGATTTTCGACAATTCGACGCCTTAATCTTTTCCTATGAGGCGGCATGTGATACCTCAAAGGTGGGGTATGTGGACGGTCCGAAGGACCCTGCTGACAGCGGCGATAAAGCAACGGTTTTCTTTCGAAAACGAGATTTGTTCAGCCGCAAGGGGAACTAATGTCGATATTGAGAATTCTCTCCTATCTCTTTGGTGCATTTGTCATAATGGGACTCATTTGCCTCGGAATAGTCGGCTATTATGTGGGCAAACTGGGCCGTGATCTGCCGGATTATCAAGTTTTGGCAGAGTATGAGCCGGACATCACGACCCGGGTGCATGCAGGCGACGGAAGCCTCATTGCTGAGTTCGCGCGTGAGCGCCGGGTGTTTGTTCCCAAGAAAAGTATTCCAGACAATGTGATCAACGCGTTTTTGTCGGCGGAAGACAAAAATTTTTACAGTCACAAAGGTGTCGATTTCATGGGGGTTCTCAGAGCCGCCATCGCCAACGTTTATCACTACCTCAACGATGAGCGTATGGAAGGCGCATCGACCATTACCCAACAGGTCGCAAAGAACTTCCTTCTGAGCAGCGATCAAAAGATGGAACGTAAAGTTCGCGAGGCCATTCTTGCCTTTCGAATTGAGCAGGCTTTCACCAAGGACGAAATTCTTGAACTCTACCTCAATGAAATCTATCTCGGGTTTTCCTCTTATGGGGTCGCAGCTGCCGCACTCAACTACTACGACAAGGCACTCGATGAATTGACCTTGGCGGAAGCCGCCTATATGGCCGCACTGCCCAAGGCGCCGAACAATTACCATCCGACCCGCAAGACGGATCGCGCTATCGCGCGTCGTAACTGGGTCGTCGACCGGATGCTCGAGAATGGTTACGTGAGCAAGGAAGATGCGGACGAAGCCCAGGCCGAAGAATTGGTTGTGGTGGAGCGCCGGCATGGCTCACAAACAGAAGACGCCCAGTACTTTGTTGAGGAGGTTCGGCGTGAGATTTTCGAAATCTATGGCGATCAAAATCTCTACGGGGAGGGCTTGTCTGTTCGGACCACGCTCGATACGGAAATGCAGTCGATTGCTGTAACAGCCTTGCGGAATGGGTTGCAAGCTTACGATCGCCGCCATGGATGGCGCGGGGCGTTGGCGCAGATTGACTTCAATCACGTGGAAGGACTGACCTGGGTTGAACAACTTGATGCCATGGAACTCCCACCGGCCATTGATGACTGGATGCCAGCGGTAGTCCTTCGCATGAGCGGCAGTGATGTCATTGTTGGCTTCAAGGATGGCTTGCAACGCGGCGTCATTCCATTTTCTGAAATGAAGTGGGCTCGTAAGTGGATTAAAGGACAGCGGTTTGGTGCTGAACCGAATTCGCCATCAGATGTTTTGGCCACGGGCGATGTGATTTATGTCGAGCCCATCTTTGCGTCTCATCAGGCAGAAGATGCTACTGGGTCAGATGCGGTTGAAGGCATTAGTGCAGAAACCGCTGCTGCACTTGCGGATATGAGAGCTGAGCAAGCTGCAGCCCTCGAAGAAGATGTTGAGATTCAAGAACCAGTGGAAGAGCCGACGCATTATGCCTTGCGCCAAATTCCGGATGTGAATGGCGGTATCGTTGCGATTGATCCCCACACAGGGCGGATCTTGGCGTTGTCTGGCGGGTTTAGTTTTGCCAATAGCGAGTTTAATCGCGCCACTCAGGCCTATCGCCAACCTGGGTCTTCGTTCAAACCATTCGTCTACGCGGCTGCATTGGATCAGGGCTATACACCGTCGACCCTCGTGCTCGATGCGCCTTTCGTCATTGACCAAGGCGCCAATCTCGGTTGGTGGAAGCCAAAGAATTACACACCGACTTTCTATGGCCCCTCAACTTTGCGTCTTGGTATCGAGAAATCACGGAATGTCATGACGGTTCGCCTTGCGCAAGAAATGGGTATGGAACCGATTGTTGACTACGCGGCGCGCTTTGGTGTTCGGGACAATATGGAGCCGGTGCTGTCAATGGCCCTTGGGGCGGGTGAGACAACCTTGATGCGCCTGACAATGGGTTACGCACAAATGGTCAATGGGGGTAAGAAGATCACCCCGACCTTGATCGATCGTATCCAAGACCGCGATGGCAAGACAATTTTCCGAAAGGACAATCGAGTGTGTTTCGATTGTGCTGTTGAGCTGTGGGCCGATCAACCGGAACCGATATTGACCGACAATCGCAGTCAGGTCATTGATCAACGCACCGCTTTTCAAATTGTTTCCATGCTAGAGGGTGTTGTGTTGCGCGGCACAGGGCGGTCGATCCGCGAAATTGGCAAACCCCTTGCCGGCAAGACCGGCACGACCAATGAAGAACGTGACGCCTGGTTTGTAGGTTTTGCGCCGGATCTGGCTGTCGGCGTCTTTGTGGGCTTTGATACCCCCATCCCCATGGGACGGGCGGAAACCGGCGGCAGGGTCGCTGCGCCCGTCTTTAAAGAGTTTATGCGGGAGGTTATTGGTGACAAGCCAGCGGTGCCGTTCAGAACGCCTGAAGGTATTCGGTTGGTGCGTATCAATCGTGACACCGGCCTGTTGGCGCGCTCGGGCGACCGTGCGGTCATTCTGGAAGCCTTCAAGCCTGGTACAGAACCAACCAACGAAGCCCCGGCGGTGATCGGTGGCGGTGCCTTTGACCCAACGCTGCAAAAGTATGGCGAGCAGAATGAAGGTTCAGAACTGAAGTCCGGCACAGGTGGGCTTTACTAGGCTTGGCCGTTGTTCGGTTCAGAGGTGCGGTTCATTGATGGCGGATCGGCGATCAATTCGTCAAAAAAGACAGCCAAAAGCTGGTGACGTCCGTTCACATCAGCCTTTCGATAAACCGCATTGGCTTGTGCTTTTACCGTTCCCTCCTTGGAATTTCGATATGTGGCAATCTCTTTGAAGCTCAATCCTTTCATGAGAAACAAAGCGACATCCCGTTCGGCAGGTGAGAGTTGCCATTGTTCGAACAGCGCATCGGCAACCTCGGAAAATTCGCCTGCCGCCACGCGCATCTGATTGCTGATCCGCCTGTGGCGCTTCAACAGCCGCCGTAGTTGGGTCAGGAGAAAGAATAAGGCCATGACGGAGATGGCGACGACAAGTAGCTCGATCAATTCGTGAGCGCGGCCACCAGGGAAGTCGTCCCGATCCAAAAGGTCTCCGATGACGTCGAGGGAGAAAAAGATCGAGCAGCTAAGAGAAACAACGATGCCCACCCAAATCACGGCGATTTGCCGAGGATGGGTAAGAGTCGAGTGCAGGTGATTTAGAATTTGGGCGACAGACATCTATTTCACGTTATCGTTTCACCCGCTTTATGCCTGTGAACATGGCTAAGATCAAATTCGTATTGGTACGCCAGGACTCAAATAGGACGCCAATCACATGTATCGTCACGCTGAGCATAAGATAGCCGGCGGCGGCTTCATGGGTCTCTTCGACCCACTCAACACCCCAAAACCGATCGGTTATTCCCAGGTATCCGGTCAGGCAGGTGATGGATAGAGCAAACAGCAAATTGAAGATCATGACCGCGCCAATCGGATTATGGCCAATCGCATGACCTTCACGGCGATGTTTGAGATCGGCCCAGTGGGACCTCAGCCTCGAATGTGTTGGCCAAAAGCACGAGAATCTGGCGTTTTTTGTCCCTACAAAACCCCATAGAAACCGTAGCGTCAGGAGACCGATGAGGGTGAATCCAAGGGCCTCGTGTAGATCGCCTTCATCGAAAACGAAGTAGTCGATAAACACGATCGAAACGGTCACCCAATGGAAGATTCGCACGATGGGATCCCAGACTTTGACCTTGGTAGGGCCGATCTCTTTTGTCATTGGCTTAGTCTTCCTGGACTTTCTCAATTTCGCCAGTACTCGGGTTTACGAACACCTCGAATCGTTTGCCTTCCTTTTTCACATAGGCTTCGTAACATCCGTCTTCCACTTCGATTTTGCGGATCTCATAGCCTTGCTCTGTGAGCATGACTTTCACTGCTTCTTCCTCAATCCATTGGTCTTTTGGCCCAGACTCGCATTCATAACCGGATGCCAGGGCGGCAGGCGATAGAGCGAGAGATAGGACGCTGATGATTGCCGGGGTTGTCAGTCGTTTCATGGTTGCCTCTCAAGTGCTGTTGCAAAGTCGGCCTTCGGTAATAATGGGCCGCAAACATCAGATTGACCATCGACCCTTGAATTGCCATTAGCCATAGAGAGGGTTTATGCCCATTTATATCGATGGTTTATGTCTTTGGGAGATGGCGAAGTGGCCTTTCGGTGCGTAGCTCTCTTTGACTTCGAGCCAAGGTCTCATTATCTTCCCGGCGGGTTCCAGGCGAGGTGATAGAGGTTAAACATGCGCGCAGAAACACAAGCACTCATCAATGACATCAAGCAGTCACTGGAACTGCTGAGGAGGCATCTTTGACTGGGATACAGCCCAAAAACGCCTCGATGAGCTGAACGCGAAAGTCGAAGACCCAACCTTGTGGGATAAGCCGGAGGCCGCGCAAAAAGTTATGCGCGAACGAACCCACTTGGACAGCCAAATGTCGGGCTACAAAGAGCTTGAACAGGGCCTGTCAGATTCAATCGATCTTATTGAAATGGGAGAGGCTGAAGGCGAAAGTGAAGTTGTGGCGGAAGCTGAAGCAAGTCTCAAAGAACTACATAAGGTGGCGCAAAAACAAGAGCTTGAAACATTACTCTCCGGCGAAGCGGATGCGAACGACACCTTCCTTGAAGTTCATGCGGGAGCAGGTGGCACTGAGAGCCAAGATTGGGCCAGTATGTTGGTCCGCATGTATGCGCGCTGGGCCCAGGCCCATGGTCACAAGGTCGAAGTGATTGAAGAAAGCCCGGGCGAAGAAGCGGGACTTAAGTCGGCCACCCTTCATATCAAAGGCCACAATTCTTATGGCTGGCTCAAGACGGAGTCCGGTGTACATCGATTGGTACGGATCTCCCCGTTTGATTCCAACGCCCGGCGCCACACTAGTTTTGCCTCTGTCTGGGTGTTCCCGGAAGTCGACGACGAGATTGATATAGATGTCAGCGAAAAAGACGTTCGCATTGATACCTACCGCGCCAGCGGGGCAGGGGGGCAACATGTCAACACCACCGATAGTGCGGTGCGCATTACCCACATCTCCTCTGGTATCGTGGTTCAGTGCCAAAACGAGCGATCACAACACAAGAACCGGGCGACGGCTTGGACGATGTTACGAGCCCGGCTTTATGAAGCCGAACTTCAGAAACGGGAAGAGGTGGCGCAAGCGGATGCTGATGCCAAAACCGACATCGGGTGGGGACATCAAATTCGATCATATGTTCTGCAGCCCTACCAAATGGTCAAGGATCTGCGCACAGGCGTAGAAAGCACGGCGCCGCAAAATGTCCTTAATGGCGATCTCGACCCCTTTATGGCGGCGTCTTTGGCGGCGCGCGTCCATGGAACCAGCAGCGACGTAGAAGACCTCGACTAAAGCGAAAACGCTTGAGAGAACCTCTCGAGAAACCAAAACGAGGCGAGCCCGCCGACAACATAGATGGCGGTCCTTTGGACGGCTATCGATCTCAGCATTCTAGGTGTCCTGGTCATTTCGTGCCTCGCGAACCAGACAATCCCGATGAAGGTCGGTGCGAGGATCAAGAGCTGCCCGGCTTCAATTCCCAGGTTGAACAACAATAAGGCTAAGGGGACTTGCCCGCTTGGCAGACCAATTTCGCTGAGAACGGAAGCGAAACCCAATCCGTGAAGAAGACCGAAAGCGCTTGCCACGATGACTGGATAACGAAAACTCAGCGTATTTGATCGGCCGCGCGCAATCTCTACAGCAAGAAAGACAATGCTCAGCGCAATGACTGTTTCGACCGCTGCGATCGGCAGTCTGATGACCTGAAACACTGCGAGCGCCAATGTGAAGGAGTGGGCAAGGGTAAATCCCGTAACTGTGACGATGGTTCGCTTCGGTGTTCTGGCGATCAGGAGAAGACACAGCAAGAAGAGCAGGTGATCGTACCCACCGAAGATGTGTATCATACCCAGAGTAAAGTAGCGTTTGGAGACGTTCGCTGGTGTTGATTTCTCCGGGACCTTCCATGTGAGTTCATTTGGGGCGAGAACCACGTTCACCGTTTCGCCCGACATCCAATCAATCTGAACTACAGCCGTCAGGGAAGGATTGAAGAGGGGGAAATCGATCTCAACGATCTCTCCCGACAGCTTGTTGTGGCAATGATAGATCTGTTCCCCAATCCGGGCGCCTGACTGGGTTGACAGTTTTGGCGGACTCAAGGGGTTACACATTGTTGGCAGGCGGGGTGAAGGTTGGTTCTCATTGGCGACAGAGCCGGGCACTTGCCAGGTTACTGAGAAGAGGGCCTCAGATTTTTCTGTGATGCGCAAAGAGATGGGGCGACTGTCGTGGGCGACTGCCGGGCTGGCCCAGTCAAACATACACAAAAACGTCAAAACCAACGAAAAGGTGAGGACTTTGGCCCGCCAATCCATCATCACTCACTCTCTGTCTTTGAGAGGTCGACGGTGACTTGATATCCAGCTGTTAGTTCGCGAATGGCTTTCTCTAGACGCTGGTCAGTGCTTGCACGGGTCGCATCTTCGGTGACCTGCGACTGAACCTCTTCGAATTGAGGCAGGCGTGACGCTCGTTTGCCTGAGACCTGGACGAGATGAAGTCCGTAAGGAGATAGGACGGGACCCTGCCAAAGGCCTGGTTCTGGGTTGATTGCAAATACAGTTGTTGTGAAGTCATCTCCGAAATGACTGGCAACGAGTTCGGGAGTGCGTTCGACATAGTTGCCGAAATACTGGAACCGGTCGCCAAGAGGGTTGGGATTGGCGTTCGGTGTTGAATCCATTGTTTCAAGTGCTTTGGCTGCGCGCTCTTCAGCCTCAAAGGGGGCGTCACTCTTTGTTGAAAAGAAGATATGCGTGAAAGTAATGGACGGCGCGATCCGGTAAGCTTCAATGTTTTCTTGAAAATACGTGGTGATCGCTTCATCGCTTTGTGGTCCAGTTTCTGCGATCAGGCCTTTGAGGGCGAATTCCATCCGCTGTTGTAGACGTCCTCGAATGACCCCGTCGCTTCGGTCAAGACCGAGTGCGACGGCTTCTCGCAGCAACACTTCGTTTCTGACGTAGTCACTTACGAGCTCCTTGCGATCTGCCTCGCTCATTTCGGTCAGATAAGTATCGGAGGTTTCCGGATCAAAACTGTTGGCGCGATATTGCATAAAAGTCAGGAGGGCTTCTCGATCCACAGAGATTTGTCGATCCGCATCGCTTTGGTTCCCTTCGCGGTCCAGCAAACTTGCGACGAGCAAAATTGCGACACCGATGATGAGAAAGTGGGTAAGCGGATCGGTGATGATCCGCTTGAGCCATGTCATATTTGTCAATCCTTAGTGCGTAATCGTCAAGACGGCGGGGTGTACCAGATTGGGGACGAGTAGGCTCGTTCCTGGAGTATGGCGGAGACGCCCTCTGGTAGATCTGTTTGAAGGCTCAGGGCATCAAGTAGTGCGTGCCGAGGGGTGGGGATTTCCAGAACTCTTACATAGTAGAAGGCGCGCTGTGTGGGATCAAACTCTGGGTCGCGCCACACGGCGACAAGTTCTGGGTCGCCAATTGTGTTTGTGTAGGTGGCTGTGGCCAAATCAACTGTGTTGCCGACTGGGGCAAGCTTACCGTCGGAGTCGATGGTTCGACCATCCGATGCCACAACATTGAAGACTTTCTCTTGGGTCTGACCTTCTGCATCGAGCCAACCTTTGACGATTTGTATGCGGTCAAGGTTGCCGCTCTTGGGATCGCTGACCGCTTGAATGAGAAAGCTTGGTGTCTTGTCACCGGAGAAGAGGCCACCCGCCGGTGCCATCAGATCGGCGCCCATGGAAACGCCCTTGTCGTAGCCTGTTTGGCCGACATCATTTGCGCGGGCATCTCGCGACCTGAAATTCCAGCCACCGAAAAATCTCAACATGATCCTTGGGCCGGTTGTCGCGAAGACTTCTTTTCGTTTGAAGGCTGTGAGAATGGACTCGCGTGTGTTTTCTTCGGCCCAAACGCCGGCCAACCCTTGAGCGCCAAAGTTCCACCCGATCGGGCCATCCCCTCGGCCTGGTGTTCCCTCGGACCTATCTGTCGGTGTCGCCATAAACGGGAACTTGTAGAAGAAGTTTGTCTCTTCAGCCGAGGCAAGGCTGGTGTGTGAATCCGTTGCGCCAATCATTCCAAATTTGAATGGATTGACGCCAATGTCGCTTTCCAGTTTCAGGCCAGTCTTGAGGGCGCCTCTTGCATAGTCGCCGTTTGTGACGGAGGCGGTGTGATCGGTGTCAGGCCTGGTGTCGATCAAATGACGGTAGGTCTCAAAATTTGCGAATTCATCATCCGGGGAGAGGATAGGGTGGGTCTCAGAGTCGCCCTTATACTGGGTGACTTCGGCAACTGGCTCCCAACGCATGCGTGTGCGCGCGTAGGCATCGGTGATCGGGCGGCCATCGCTGTCCATTGTTTCAAACATGCGCCCTTTGGAAATGTTCATGTTGTGAGGGATGGCGACGAAATTGGCGCCGGTCAGTTCCTCTGTTTCTTCAAGCCAGGCCCACAAGTCTTCAGGCTTGACGCTGGTGGTCGACCCGTAGGGGAGGAATTTTTTGCCGGTCTCAGCATCCTTGTCCATGAAGACCACTCGGTGGAGGTTGGCCGCATCGGGGAGTGATGACCATTCCCACCCAATGAAGGCTGTAAACTTTCCAGGTTCATTGTGCCGGTCAGCAACTTCAACAATGTCTTCCCAGGCGGGCCGACGAATGTCGTCGGATTGGAGCTCGGTAAGTTCGGAGTTGTTGTCCATTCCCGCATTTGCGAGACGGACGATCTCAGCGAATACATCACCGCCTTTATCGGCCTCAATCAGCGGTCGGACGCGCTTTCCGAAGGCTGTCTTGAGGAGTTGTTCGTCCTTCTCGAAGATCCGCAAGGGCACTGCCGTTAGCTCGGCGTGGTCCGCGAGCACCAAGAAATCGAGCGGGGTTTCGATCTGAATTTGAGTTTGGAGTTTAGGATGGAGGACCGGCACACCTTTGGCAAACCGATAGGCTAGATCGGGATCGCCGGTGTAGTTCTGAAACAAGTAGGCGTCGAATGAATAGTTCGAATGAAGATGGGTATCTCCCCAGTAGAGGTTGCGGGGGGCATCTTCTGCGACAGCGGCAGTTGATAGAAAGAGAGCGGCTGCGGCTATGGCCGCCCTTACTCCAGGTCGACTTGAAGGCTTCTTGCTATCCACGGGTTCGTTTCCTTATCCAGACTATTTGTCTTGTTGTTAGCGCCAAACTGCCGCAAATGTCTCTTGTGGTCAATTTGAGGATTTCTGCGTGCAACCTAGTGAGACGACATGGATCTGGTTGACCCTCATGGCGGTCATTGCACAGACTTTTCGGACCGCAGGTCAAAAGCACCTTGCTGGGCGTCTGGATGTGGTCACGGTGACGTTCATCCGGTATCTCTACGGCCTGCCATTCGTCGGATTAGCACTGTTTGTATTTTTGAGAACGAGTGCCGTTGATGTGCCAGAAGGGAATGTCGTCTTCTGGGCGTTTGTAGTGATTGCAGGTCTTTCGCAAATCGCCGCCACCATCTTGATGATTCGACTGTTCAGCCTTCGAAATTTTGCGATTGGTGTCACGTATGTGCGGTCAGAGACGTTTTTGACAGCGCTCCTTGGGGTGACTCTGTTTGCCGAAGCGATCGGGGCCATGGGTTGGCTTGCAATCGTTGTGAGTTCCATTGGGATTGTGGTGATGAATGTCTCTCACATGGATCGTGGAAACATTCGGTTGTGGGACTGGGTCTTCAATCCCTCAATGTCACTAGGGATCGGATCTGGCGTTTTGTTTGCCATTACATCCCTTGCCATTCGTACCGCCAGTCTTTCGCTTGGGGAGGGAGACTTTATGGTACATGGGCTCTTCACACTGATCTCTACCATTATCTTACAGATCATGGTTATGACGCCATACTTCATCTGGCGGGGACGACAATCTGTTTTGGCGATGTTTCGTGAGTGGCGGTTGAGCTTGTTCATTGGTTTGACGAGCGCCATTGGGTCTGCCGGGTGGTTTACAGCCTTCACCATTCAAAAAGCGGCATATGTGAAAGCGCTTGGGCAAGTTGAACTTCTCTTCGCGCTGATTGTCGCGAGAGGGTTCTTCAAAGAACGCCCGGGCGCACTTGACCTTATCGGTGTTGCTTTGGTAGCGAGCGGCATTCTCATTTTGGTTCTGAAATAGAAAAGGCCGACCTCAAGGGTCGACCCAAAACTTTGCTTGAATGTTTTTTCCTTAGGCGGTCGCGACTTTCTTTTCGTTGCCTTTGTCGACTGATTCTTCATTCTTCTCAATTTTTGAAACGGTCTCGTCGTTGGCGTCGACATCACCGACAGAACGGTCAGATTTGCCAAGTTTACCTTCGGCCACTGAACCCGCTACAAAATCAGAAATTGGGTTCTCTTTGCATTCGCATACGGCATTGACCTTCGCGCCTTGATCAACTGTGAGATCACGGAAGTAGACGTCACCGCTCACATGACCTGTGGCTGCGAGGTAGGCATTGTTCGTCCGGACTGTGCCGGTAACGCTGCCCTCAACGACGACAGTTTCAGCAACCACTTCACCGTTGACGGTTGCACCTTCAGCAACGGTCAGCGTCGCTGCAAGCACGTCACCATCCAATTCCCCTTCGATGCGCACATCGGTGACGGAGTGAATTGTGCCCGTGATTTTCATGCCGGCACTGACAATGGCTTCACGTGGGGGTACGCCTTTTGGCGCTCTGGCTTGCAGATCAGATGCTTCAGGGGTCTTTTTCAACATGTCGAGGCCTTTTGATGATCGAATGAATTTCATCGCCAAGCTATCTTGTTAATCCTAGGATTCAGTAAAAGTCGCTGGATCAATTGTTGTGATTGAGCAAAGAAAAACCCCCTAGGGCCAAGGCCCAAGGGGGTTAAATCTTGAGATTGTCGTGTTCTTAGTCTTGGCCCTTGCGTCCACTTGAGCCGGTCAAGCGTTGCAACGCTGACTGAGCTTCGACTGGAGCGCGGCCGCCGCCACCATTGCGGGCCGGTCGGGGCGGGCTTTTGGCGCCGCTCTCGTGAGCCATCGCAGGCTTGCCGCCTTGCTCGAGTGGATTGGTAGCAACTTTGCGGGATCCGCGTCCGCCGCCACCTGATTCAGCCATTGGATTGTCCGAGTGACGGCAGTTGCCTTCAAAGAAGGCGCCCGTTTCGACGGCCAAGGCCTGATGATAAATGTCGCCTTCGACATGGCTGGAAGAGGAGAGCTGGACGCGATTTGCGCGAACGCTGCCAATGACCCGTCCTCGGATCACAACATCTTCCGATATGACTTCGCCATGTACGGTTGCTTTTTCACCGATGGTCAGTGAGGCGCTAGAGATATCGCCCTCTACTGTACCGTCGACCTGAATGTCGCCTGTTGCCGTGAGCGTTCCGTTCACGGTCATGTCGGCGCTAATAATCGAAGGAGCGGATTTCACGTTACGCCTCGTTTGTTGCGGTTGAGATTGGGTCTTCATTTTCGGTTTTTCTGGTGCGTCTTTAGCTTTTGAGAACATGGCGACCTGCCTTTATGAACTTATCCGGATCGCGAACTTTTCCTTCGAACCAGATTTCGTAGTGAACGTGAGGTCCCGTGGAGCGCCCGCTGGAACCCAGCAATCCAACCACCTGACCGAAGTCGACAGTATCGCCTTTCTTTACTTTGATTTTGTAAAGATGACCGTAACGAGTCTTAAATCCGTGGCCGTGGTCGATCTCGACCATCCACCCGTAAGGACCACGGCGACCTGCATGGACAACTTTGCCGGCGGCTGTCGCGTGAATGTCTGAACGTCTTGGGCCGGCGACATCCAAGCCGGCGTGGAAGGCCGCTCTGCGCGTATATGGATCGCGCCGAGGGCCAAATCGGCTCGAAAGCCTCAAGTTACTGTCTGTGGGAAGGGCGAGGGGAATGCTCGTAAGGGCTGAACCTAAGCTGTCCAAGCGGGCGAGCTTCTCGTCGATCCGGTGAATTTGGCGTTGGTACTCATCGATCGCGAGTTCCGAGTAGTCACCATCATAATCCTCGAGCGAAATGAATGGTCCGCCAATTGAGGTGTGTTGTGGTTTGAAATTCTCGGTCACTTCGTCGATGTCGAGGCCGGTTTGTTGGATGATGGCTTCGTATTGTTCAATGGCTCTGGTAGCGCGCTCTTCTAAGCCGGCCAGCTGTTCGCTGCGAGACCGATTGAGAAGAGCCAGACGGTTGTCGAGCTTTGAGACTTTGTCGCTCACCTTCGCTGTATTGCGGTGGAGCTGGATGCGGCCAGTGGAAACGGCGCGCATAACCTGGCTCATGTAAGTGAGGTTGGTGTCTTCATCCACAGGCCCCATGCGCGAGACGCGTTTGGCGGGCTCAAGATTGGTTGCCTGCATGAGAACTGAACTCTCAGGCTTTTCATCGGCGCCTTTCATGGCTTTTTGCTGAAGACGCTGACGCAATTCGTCAAAATTGCCTTGGATAGATGCTTGTCGAACGACAAAGGACTCTAGTTGGCCATGTTTGGCTTCGAGCTCTGTGGTGGTTTCCTCAAATCGTTCCTGGGCAAGGCTCAAGAGAGAGTTGAGTTCATCATAGGCTGATTGCATGTCAGACATTTGAACTTCGTATTCCGCCCGCATGGCTTTGAGCTTGCGTTCCTTGATCGTGATGATTTGGTCTTTAAAGACCACATTCACCGACGCGAACGCGACCCAGCCCAAAAAGGCGAGGGATACCGCGACAAGGCCAATTTGATTTCGTGCAGAGAGCGAAATGAAGCGCACTTCACCGTGGCTACGATGATAGAACTGTCTTTCCGGAAAAAGACGCGCAAGTAATGATCTAACTCTGGCCACAGGTCCTGTGGTCATTCGACGCTTCCCTTGATCATGTAGTCTCTGATCCAACTGCCCAACACCCTGAGCCATTCCACCGAATTTTGCTGCAAATTTCAAGTACTTCCATCCTTTCGGCGCAATTAATCCCAGATTAGGGTTACCGATTGTGAGTTCTACTTTGCCAGGGGACGGTAAAAGTTAGGTAAAAGTCCTGCTTTTAAGCGGGCTTCATCGTTAAAAGGTGGCTTCAAGGATCCTTTGAAGTGCTTGTGGATGAGATCGTGGTAACACGTTACCTCATCAACGTTTTTCGCGCTGCAAATACGCTTGAACCAGGTGGTGCCGACCTCAACATGGCCAATTTCGTCTTCGTAAATGCGCTGAAGGATGTTTGCGGTGGTCGCATCTCCGGCCTTTCGAAGCAATTTAATGGTGTTAGGACTGACATCGAGTCCTCGAGCTTCTAGGACCATCGGAACAATGGCTAGACGGGCGGCCCAATCGTCTTTTGTGGCGATTGCTGCCTCCCATAAGCCGTCGTGAGCCGGCATTTGACCGTAGAATGAGCCTAGGGCCTTCAATCGGTCATCTAACAATACGAAATGTGATGCTTCCTCGGATGCAATTCTCAACCAATCCCCTACAAATGTGGGTGCGTCAAACCCCATACCTGAACACTCAGCGTAAAATCGAGCGGCCATATCAACGGCTAGATCGATGGCGTTGAGTTCGATATGGGCGAGCGCATGGATGAGAGCCCTTCTGCCAGCTTCGCTCCCGAGGCGACGTTTGGGCATGTCATGAGGGTCCCGTAGCTCTGGAGCCGCAGGCCTCCCCGGGCGATCTGGCAAATCGAAGGGTTGATCGAAATCTCCTTTGATTGCACCTGATTGCCAGTTCTCATAAGCGCGTATGGCAAGATCTGCCTTCGCCCGAGTGTCTTCTTCCTTCAGGACGGCGAGGCAAGAGACCTCCAGCGTTTGCGGAGGGGGTGCCTGGGTGGCGATGGTTTCCACGATTATCCGCTTTTCTTGAGGGCTTTTGCAGCGTCTAGAACTTCTTCGACATGATCTGCAACCTTCACTTTACGCCAGACCTTTCTGATCACACCTTTTCCATCAATGAGGAAAGTAGACCGTTCGATGCCCATTTTCTTCTTGCCGTACATGTTCTTTTCGACCCAGGACCCATAGCGCTCGATGACGTCAGTCTCTGCATCTGAAGCCAGAATGACTTTGAGACTATGCTTGGTCCTGAATTTTCCGTGTTTCTCGACCGTATCTTTTGAGACACCGATAACCTCTGCGCCGGCCCGTCTAAAAGCTGTCAGCTTTTCCGTAAAGCCAATGTTCTCCTTAGTACAGCCGGGTGTGTCGTCGCGCGGGTAGAAAAACATGACGAGACTCTGGCCTTTGTAGTCCTTCAGCGAGACGACGTCTCCGCCATCGGTCGACATTTTGAATGGGGGAGCCTTGTCGCCTTCTTCAAGTCGTTTGGTCATGTACCCTCCTTTGCGATCATTAACGATTTGTCATGGTCTGGAGCCACGTGGTGAGCTTAACCATTAACGCGGCGGACCTTGCCTCGATTTAGTCTCTTATCTGCCACTATTGAGTGATCAGAAAGCCTCACTTGAGCCTTGCCGGAGTCCGTTGAGAAAGGAGGCAATAGCCTTTCCTAAAATTCGTTTCAAGGATTCGGCAATAGCTTGAAATTATGTTGAAACATCAAGGTGTTAAATTTAGCATGGTTTTGGGTAGGCTAGCGCCTCAGCCAATTTCTGTCAGCGCTTCATCAGGCCGATGAGTTTGTCGCAAATAGACAGAACTATTGACGGAGCTGGGGCAAATTGAAATCGGGGTATTGTCAGCCGAACTTGTCGAAGGACAAGGTTGTAAGACCGTGGAAGAGGGCACTTGGTTAGATCGTCACTTAGAGTGAGTGTGAAGCATGCGATGGAAGTCGTGGCGGGCCTCATCGCGGTCGTGGTGGTGCTGCTCGGGTTCTTCATGTGGCAATTGTCCAAGGGTCCGGTGTCCTTTGGCCGCTTCACGCCTCAAATCGAAAAAACCCTAAGTCAAGCCTATGCCAACTTGGATGTGAAAATTCAAGATGCGGTGGTGGCATGGTCGGAGGATGATCGATCGGCTCACTTCCGGGTTGTCGGTGTGGATCTGTTTGATTCACACGGCACGTTAATCGGCCATATCCCACAGGTCGAAATTGATCTGGCGGTGAGTGCACTTTTGCAAGGGCGTATAACACCATCTCGCGTGGAAATTTTTGGCCCGTCCGCCACCATCGTTAGAACTCACGATGGCAATTTCGAACTAGGTTTTGGACAAGAAGCAGATACCTTTCAGTCACCCAGTGTAGCAAAAGACAAGCAGGTTGACCGGGCTTTTAATGTTCTTACCGACCTCCTGTCAGAAGATGCTGAAAGCAGTGGGCCGATGTCGGCTCTTGAAACGTTCACGATTAGCGATGCCAAGATTGAATTGCTGGATCAGCAATCTGGGTCTTTGTGGGTGGCGCCGAAAGCGGTGGTGTCGCTGTCGCGTGGCGAGAGCGGCATCGCTTGGGACATGCGAGGCGATGTAAAAGTTGGGATGGAAGAGGTTAGTGTCGCTATGCAGGGCGACTACGACTCGGAGACAGACTGGATTTACACCGCACTCGAGTTCACCGATGTCACTTTGTCGAGCTTTGCCGCAAAATCGACCTTCTTTGAGGCTTTAGGTGATTTTCAGATACCGGTTAGCGGGAAAGCCAAGATACAAATCGACAATGAAGGAGAATTGAGAGCAGCCGAGTTCGAACTGGGTGTGGGTCAAGGATCTATGCGAATTGAGGAATTGGGCGAAGAGACCATTCCGGTCGATTATGGGGCGTTCTCGGCGACCTATGACGGAGAGCGGCAATGGTTCGATATTCGACGTCTGCACTATGTTGCTGGCGAAAACCGCGCAACCCTCATCGGTTCAGCAAAAGTTACATTCGAGACCGAGGAGCGGCTCCAGCTTAGTTCCTTCCGATTTGATCTCTCGGGCCAAGATCTTTCTTTCGATATTCCCCGCCACATGAAGCACGTGGTGGCCTTTGATGACCTTCGAATGGAGGGTGTTGTCGATCTCGTTGAACGATGGGCGCGAATTGAAGAACTCTTCATTCAGATTGGGGAGGGTCATGTGCAATTGAGCGGTGATGTGTACGATTCTATTGGGGCGCCCGCCGTGATCGCGAGCGGCTCCTTCAGCAATATCCCGGTCGAGAAGATCGACATATTGTGGCCTAAGAACTTAGCGCTTGGCGCGCGCGATTGGGTTACCCAGAACATTGAAGGCGGTGTGCTGCCGAAGGGTATTTTGACAATCAATGCGCCTCCGGGGGTTCTTGCTCAAAAACCCATTGGTGCAGAATACATCAATTTGGATTTCTCTATTGCGGACGCAAGTGTGTCTTACCTTGGAGGCATGCCACGCATGATTGATGCGGCGGCTGATGTGAAGCTCACGGTCGAAACCTTTGATCTCACTCTAAGAAATGGCCGTGTCGTAGACGAGGTGAAAGAGCCAATCAAGGTTGCCGCAGGTTCAACGGTGTCGATTGAAGAGCTTCATGTTCGCGGATCACCGATTCTCATCGCGGCAACACTCGACGGACGTACAGAAGACATACTAACTCTCGTTGATCACGAACCGTTGGGCTATCTCAAGCGGTTTGGGGTTAAACCGTCTGACATTGGCGGCGTCGGCGAGGCAGACTTGTGGTTTTCGATACCTTTATTACGGCATGTTCCCAGAGACCGGATTGGTTTCAAGGCGACCGGCCAGATCAAACAACTGGTCTTTCCAAACTTGATTGGCGATCTTGGGGTCGATGGTGGCGAGCTGACATTGGATATCAATCTTGATGGTCTGAAGGGGCATGGCAATATTGAAGTTGCCGGCATTGAGACCGCTCTCATTTGGACTGAGGATTTCAACGCGGGAGAAGGTGATTCATCTGTATTTCACCTCACGACCTTGTTCAACGATACCGCGCAAGAAAAATGGGGCCTTAGCACCGGTGGCTCTATGACGGGCGAAGTTCCCGTCATATTGGAAGCGCGAGGACGGGGCCCGAATATTAGCTCTATCGACTTGAGTGCGGACCTGACAGCCGCAACAATTGTTGTGGAAAGTATTGATTTTGAAAAACCTGAAGGGGAAGCAAGCAACGCAAAGATGCGAGTGACCTTCGGCGAGGATGGTGACCTAAACCTGAAGAACTTCGTTATGGGTGGGGACCGCCTAGGTATCAACGGTTCACTGAGACTCGCTTCAACCGGTCGATTGGAGAAGGCCGCATTCGAGCGTATCTGGATTGATGATTTGATGGATGTTGAGTTTCATTCAGACAGAGGTCCTGATGGTGAACTCAATGTTTCGATCTTGGGCGAATACCTCAATGTGTCTCCGTTCATGTCTAATATGATGGCTGATCTTGGCGGGCAGCCAAAGGCGGAGGAAGTAGAAACAGAGACAGAGCCTTCGGCTTGGAATTTGAAGGGTGAAGTCGCGGACCTCTATCTCCGAGGTGGGGTTGCACTCCATCAAGTCAAACTGGATGTGGCCAACAGCGGCGAGAAATTCACAGAACTGAATGTGACCGGTCGATTTGAAGATGACGGAGAGGTCTATGCAGCTATTACGCCAGGAGGGCAGTCCAATCGGCATCTGGTCGTTACGGCATCAGATGGCGGTCGGATCATTCAGGGGATAACGGGCGTTGATCAGGTTAAGGGCGGCAATTTCTCCTTGAAGATGGAGCTGAACGATCAACCCATGCGCCAGGACAAGACGAAGGCTCCGCCGACAATGGCTGAGTACTTCAACAATTATGCATTGGCACAACAAGAGGGTTCCTCCCAAAGTCGAGCCGAGACGGAAACTACCGAGGAAGACAAAGCGGTTTTGGCGGCGCTGGAGGATAGCCGAGTTCGGTTTCGTAGTTTGGAAACAGAAAGCTCCGCAGAGGGCTATCTGCGTATAGATGACTTTAAGGTGGTCCAAGCGCCGATCCTGGCCAGGCTGCTGACGGTGGCGTCCTTCCAAGGCATGGGAAGCTTGCTTCAGGGCGAAGGTATACAGTTTGATTCACTCGACGCACCGTTCTGGGTGGATGAAGAAGGCGTCATTGGTATCTCAGATGCTTCCGCATCTGGGCCATCTTTGGGTCTTACGCTCTTTGGCACCTTTGACCAGGGTACCAATGAAACGGATCTACAAGGAACGATCGTGCCTTCATACGGCATCAATTCTGCGCTTGGGAAAATGCCGATCTTCGGTCCCATCTTGGTGTCTCGAGAAGGGGAAGGTGTATTTGCATTCACTTATGGGATCGCTGGCCCAACAGACGGGCCGACCGTCTTTGTCAATCCGCTGTCGGGATTGGCGCCAGGCTTCTTGCGCCGAGTTTTCCAGCCCAGAGGTTCACAAGAAGCGCATAGGGTGCCGGTCGAAAAACTCGAAGATCTCAAATCGCCGAGTTCAGAAGATGTCCCGTCGGAACCACTTGAGGTGGTCAATTAGCAGGCATTACGGCTGCTACTGTGGTTTGACCAAAACGTGACGTTTCTTCCCAAATGACAATTTCACCACACCGTCCGCATTGAGATCGTTTTGCGTTATTTGACGCTGATCGTCGGATACCGGCTCATCATTGATACGCAATCCGCCCGACTTGATTTGACGTTTGGCTTCGCCATTAGACTTGGTCAATTCCGCTTGCGTGAAGAGTTGCGGTGCCCAAATGCCTTGTTTCAAATCTTTGCCTGATACGGTGATGGTGGGGAGGCCTGCGGCAGATACACCTTCTTCAAATGCCTGCCGGGCGGTTTCGCCAGCTTTGGCAGCGGCTTCGGCGCCATGTATCATTGCCGTTGCCTCGTTCGCCAAGATTTTTTTGGCCTCATTGATTTCTTGACCACCTAACGCCTCTAGCCGGACGATTTCGTCGATTGGCAATTCGGTAAATCGCTTTAGGAACGTACCAACGTCGGCGTCCTCGGCGTTGCGCCAGTACTGCCAGTAGTCATAAGGCGAGTACATGTCAGCATTGAGCCAAACTGCGCCGCCCAACGACTTGCCCATTTTTTGGCCGGAAGAGGTTGCAAGAAGCGGCGTTGTGAGACCGAACACTTGTGCCGAATCTACTCGGCGGCAAAGTTCCACACCGTTGACGATGTTGCCCCATTGATCCGACCCACCCATCTGTAGGGTGCAACCATGTCTGTTGTGCAGTTCATGGTAATCAAACGCTTGCATCAACATGTAGTTGAATTCCAAAAATGTCATCGGCTGCTCGCGCGAGAGACGCAGCTTGACACTGTCGAAGGTGAGCATGCGATTGATCGTGAAATGGGTACCGTAGTCGCGCAAGAATTCGACGTATCCGAGTTTGTTCAACCAATCATCATTGTTGACCATGACGGCGTCAGTGGGTCCGTCCCCAAACTCAATGAGACTGTCGAAGACTTTGCGAATACCCTCAAGATTCTTGTTGATCTGCTCGTCCGTCAAAAGAGGGCGCGCTTCGTCCTTGTCCGTCGGGTCACCCACCTTAGTCGTTCCGCCTCCCATGAGAACGATGGGGCGGTGCCCTGCCTTCTGTAGATGGCGCAACATCATGATTTGAATGAGGTTCCCGGCATGAAGGCTTTCTGCCGTGCAATCGAAGCCAATATAGGCCGTGACCACTCCGTCCAAGAGGGCTTGATCCAGCGCCGTTTCATCGGTGCATTGGTGGATGAAGCCACGCTCACTCAAGGTATTGAGGAATTCGGAACGGAAATTGGCCATGTCGATCTGTCAATTCTTCTTATGTTGAAACGGGGAGGTGTGTATCATGCTTGGCAGCAACATTGGAAGAGGCAGGCTGAGAATTGTCGACACAGAAACACTTCACCGCTTTGGGGTTGATGAGCGGGACCTCGATGGATGGTGTCGATGCAGCGATATTGCAGACAGATGGCCGGCGGGTCTTAGGGCAAGGGCCAACGCTCCATCTCAGTTATGATGACACCTTGCGTGAGGTCATTCGTCGGGCGCAGAATGCCGCCAAACTTTGGCCAGCGCAGGCCAAAACGCCTCGGGCGATTGGTGAGGCGGAGCGTGCGATCACGTCCGCTCACGTTGCTGCTGTCACACGTTTGATGGAGCGATCTGAGTTCGAGCCCCACGACATCGACTTTCTGGGATTTCATGGGCAAACGATCCTGCATGACCCAGATTCGCGGCGGTCGATACAATTGGGAGACGCTCAGGCGCTGGCGAGCGAAACCGGCGTTGATACGATTGCGGACTTTCGGTCTGCAGACATGGCGGCCGGCGGACAGGGCGCACCATTGACCTGCCTTTATCATCAGGCCTTGGTTCAATCCACAGGGCTCGACGAGCCGACGGCGGTGGTCAATATCGGCGGTGTCGCGAATGTTACTTTCGTAGAGGGGGACAATCTTGTCGCCTTTGATACCGGACCGGGAAACGCACTGATCGATGATTGGGTTCGCGAAAGCACCGGTCAACCCTACGATGAGTTTGGCGCTCTTGCGTCAGTTGGAAAGATACATGACAAGGTCTTGGACTTTCTCATGACGCTTCCCTATTTCGACAAGCCTCCGCCCAAGTCCATGGACCGGAATGAATTGTCCAGTGAACCCTTGGCGACAATGAATATTGAAGATGGAGCTGCAACGCTAACAGCGCTGACAGCGGAAGTCATTGCAAAGTCGGCGAAGCACTATTCCGCTCCACCGCTCACTTGGGTCATTTGTGGTGGGGGTAGGCACAACGCGACTTTGATGATGGAGCTTGAAAACCGCATTCAAGGAACGGTTCTTACTGCGGAAGAACTGGGTTGGCGCGGAGATGACCTTGAGGCAGAAGCGTTCGCCTTCCTGGCTGTGCGCAGCTTCTTAGGGCTGCCATTGAGCCTGCCTACGACGACAGGCGTTCCACGACCGACAACTGGAGGCACGCTTTTTCGAGCGACCTAACGCGTGATTATTTCTTCTTGTCGTCTTCTGGCGCGGCTTCTGGGACCACAAGTCTTTTATCCAGATACTTTTCAACTTCCCCGACCATTTCGGGCATCCGGTCTTCGAAGAAGTGATTGGCGCGGTCAACTTCCACATGGTCGATGACAATGCCTTTTTGGGCGGAGAGCCTTTCAACTAATTTGTGGACATTGCCCTGAGGCACGACCTGATCGGCCGTGCCGTGTAGGATCAAGCCGGAGGAGGGGCAGGGTGCAAGGAACGAGAAGTCGTACATGTTGGCTGGAGGTGCGATTGAGATGAAGCCAGCGATTTCTGGGCGGCGCATGAGGAGCTGCATTCCAATCCAAGCCCCAAAGGAAAAACCGGCGATCCAACACGTTCGCGCATTCGGGTTTTGTTGCTGAAGCCAGTCGAGGGCTGAGGCGGCGTCAGACAATTCGCCGACACCGTTGTCGAAAATGCCTTGGCTGCGGCTAACGCCGCGAAAATTAAATCGAAGGGTGGAGAACCCGCGTCTCTGAAACGTGTAGAACGTCTCATAGACGACGTGGTTGTTCATAGTTCCGCCGAATTGGGGGTGGGGATGAAGAACGAGGGCAATCGGTGCGTCGGTATCCGTACCTTGTTGGTACCGTCCTTCGAGTCGGCCACTCGGGCCAATAAACATCACTTCTGGCATTTCACTCTTTCATTCTTGTTTTTCGTCCTGTCGATTTGGACCGTTCCGGACCTATAATCTGACTGTTTTGATCAGCTATTTTTCTGATGTGTCGCAATGTCGCAAGAACCTGGGATTAATGATAGTTGATATACTTGACCTCGTTAGTCAGATATTATAATTTTAACCTCCCAAAACACCGATGAAAGCGGTTTGCGGTCTTGGAATCAGGTGATTTGGTCCCTCGGGACGCAGGTCATATCACAGGTCGTTGGAGATATGTCTTGGAATTCGGTGGGGTGTGCCTATTTGACCACAGCACTTTGAGGCGAGACGCGTTGAGGAGGAGACGATGAGACTAAGCACAAAAGGGCGATATGCTGTCATGGCGATGGTTGACCTTTCGGGGCAGAGCCGCGATGGGGAACCTGTGGTTCTGGCGGATGTTGCAAGCCGGCAGGAAATCTCATTGTCCTATTTAGAGCAGTTGTTTTCAAAGCTGCGTCGAAGCGGGCTGGTTAAAAGCGTACGTGGCCCTGGTGGCGGATACATGTTGGCCGATGCGCCGGATCAAATCCGGATCTCAGATATTATCTTCGCGGTCGACGAACCTATCCTTGCAACGAGATGCAAGAGTGGATCGGGCAAGGGGTGTACCGGGACCAACAGTCGGTGCGTGACCCATGATTTGTGGGAAGAGCTGAGCCGCCAAATTCAATTATTCTTAAGCTCCGTTACTTTGGATGACGTGGTCAAGAAGCGCATCGTCGGTAGTAGTGGGCTTTTCGATGCGCCAGAAGCGCAAGTCCAGGATGGATCAGACGATATGGCCGAGGAAACGCTGCAACATGTTGCGGCAGGTGAATAGGGAAGACTGGACATTCATTCGTGACGAAGAAATTGACATATCTGGACTTTAACGCGACCGCGCCAGCCAAACCTGCTGTCGTGGACAAGGTTGCTGAAGTCATGACAGCAGGAGGCAATGCGTCTTCTGTGCATGCCCATGGCCGTGCTGCACACGGTCTCCTAGAACGCGCGCGTGAACAAGTTGCTGCGTTCGTCAATGCTTCACCGGATGAAATCATTTTCACCAGCGGCGGCACTGAAGGAAATACGCTGGCTGTGCTCGGCGGTGCTAGGGCAAACGGTATTGCGAGACTTCTCATTTCAGCGACTGAGCACCCATCCGTTCGGGTAGCCGCTGTCGCCACTGATTTGGATGTTCATAAACTGGCTTGCGACCGTGATGGTCTGATTGATCCAAAAAAACTAGACGAATTGCTGCGCGCTGATGATGGCCGTGCACTAGTGTCCATTATGCTGGCAAACAACGAGACCGGCGTCATACAACGGGTTGCTGATCTCGCGAAGATCGCGCATGACCACAATGCGATTGTGCATTGTGATGCGGTACAGGCCGCTGCAAAGATCAAAGTTGATTTTGAAAGCCTAGGCATCGATTTGATGACCCTTTCTTCACATAAGATGGGGGGACCACATGGAGTGGGCGCATTGGTGCGACGCGACAATATTGAAGTTTCCGGTCGCATGTACGGTGGTGGTCAGGAAAAGTCGAGACGATCGGGCACAGAAAACCTCCCGGGCATAGTTGGCTTTGGTTTGGCAGCCGAGTTGGCAACAGAAGACTTAGATGCGGTTGCCGGGTTGGCGGTGTGGCGCGACGAACTTCAGGACCGTATCGAAGAAGTGGCTCCTGAAGCTGTTGTCGCCGGCGGAGATGTGATCCGCCTTCCTAATACGCTTTGTATTTCGCTCCCAGGGATACCTGCAGAAACACAAGTGATAGCGCTAGATTTGGCAGGCTTCTGCATCAGTGCTGGTTCAGCATGTTCGTCGGGGAAGGTATCCAGTTCGCGTGTATTGAATGAGATGGGTTTTGATCAGAGTGTCTCTTCCAGCTCAATTCGAGTCAGTCTTGGTTGGAAAACGACACAGGATGAAGTCCGTGCGTTTTTTGACGCTTGGGCGGCGATGCGACACAGATTAGGTAAACGAGCGAGTGCAAGCGCGGTTGCTTGAATAGGAATGTCAATGTCAGCACAAGAACAACAAAAAGATGATGTAGCAGAACTCGCGACCAAGACGTATGAGTTCGGGTTTGTTACAGACATCGAGTCCGAAAAGGCTCCCAAAGGGCTTAACGAAGACACGGTTCGGTTCATTTCTGCCAAGAAGAACGAACCGGCGTGGATGCTTGAGTGGCGTCTGGAGGCCTTTGCGCGTTGGAAGAAAATGCCGATGCCGGATTGGGCAAAGCTCGACTTGCCGGAAATCGACTTTCAGGATGCGTATTATTATGCGGCGCCCAAAAGCCAAGAAGATCGGCCAAAGAGTTTGGATGAAGTCGACCCAGAGCTGCTCGAAACCTATAAGAAGTTAGGGATTCCGCTTGAAGAACAAATGATGTTGGCTGGCGTTGCTGTGGATGCGGTGTTCGATAGTGTTTCGGTGGTCACGACGTTCAAAGAAAAGCTCGCCGAGGCTGGCGTGATATTCTGTCCGTTTTCTGAAGCGGTTCTGAATCATCCTGATCTCGTGAAGAAGTATTTGGGATCTGTCGTTCCGGTGTCCGACAACTACTACTCCGCTCTCAACTCGGCGGTCTTTAGCGACGGGTCCTTTGTCTATATTCCCCCGGGTGTTCGGTGTCCGATGGAGCTTTCGACCTATTTCCGCATCAATGAGCGGGAAACAGGTCAGTTTGAGCGCACGTTGATCATTGCCGATGAAAAGTCCTACGTCTCCTATCTGGAAGGGTGCACAGCGCCACAGCGGGATGAGAATCAGCTTCACGCGGCCGTGGTTGAGCTGATTACCCACGAAGATGCTGAGATCAAGTATTCGACCGTTCAGAATTGGTACCCCGGAAACGCTGACGGCGAAGGCGGCATTTTTAACTTTGTCACCAAACGCGGTGACTGCCGTGGGGATCGCTCGAAAATTTCCTGGACGCAAGTTGAAACGGGCTCTGCCATTACCTGGAAGTACCCGAGTTGCATCTTGCGAGGTAATGATACAGTTGGTGAGTTCTATTCAATTGCGATCACCAATAATTATCAGCAAGCCGATACAGGGACCAAGATGATGCATCTTGGGCGCAACACTTCGAGCCGGATCATCTCAAAAGGTATTTCGGCTGGGAAATCACAGGCGACGTATCGGGGCCTTGTGTCGACCCACTCTAAAGCCACCGGCGCACGAAACTACACACAATGTGACTCGCTTTTGATTGGCGACAAATGCGGCGCACACACGGTGCCCTATATTGAGAGCCGGACACCGAGTGCGATCATTGAACACGAAGCAACGACATCAAAGATCAGTGAAGAACAACTCTTCTATTGCCAGCAACGTGGGCTGGATGAAGAAGAAGCGGTCGCGCTGATCGTGAACGGATTTTGTAAGGACGTCCTTCAGCATTTGCCCATGGAGTTTGCGGTAGAAGCGCAAAAGCTCGTGGCCATTTCGCTTGAAGGAAGTGTTGGATAGAGAGACAGAGAAAATGAGTTTGTTGGAAATCAAAGACCTGCACGTCGCTGTCGGTGGCCAGGACATTCTCAACGGTATCAACCTCACGGTCGAGCCAGGTGAAGTGCATGCCATTATGGGTCCCAATGGGTCCGGGAAAAGTACGCTGTCCTACGCGCTCTCTGGACGTGAAGGGTATGAGGTGACGAAGGGTTCAATCTCGTACAAAGGCAAAGACCTGACCGAGATGAGCGTTGATGAGCGCGCTGTTGCCGGTGTTTTCTTGGCCTTTCAATACCCCATTGAAATCCCTGGCGTGACCAACATGACCTTCTTGCGCACAGCTCTAAATGCACAAAAGAAGGCGCGCGGAGAAGATGAGGTTGATGCGGCTTCCTTCTTGCGCTTGATCAAAGAGAAATCGAAGCAGCTCAATGTTTCAGACACGATGCTTAAACGGCCTTTGAATGTCGGGTTTTCGGGCGGCGAGAAGAAGCGCAATGAAGTCTTGCAAATGGCGCTGTTGGAACCCTCCCTTGCGATCCTTGATGAAACAGATTCTGGCCTTGATATCGATGCTCTCAAGGTTGTTTCCGATGGTGTGAACAAGTTGCGGGCACCGGATCGCTCGATGGTTGTAATCACGCATTATCAACGGCTTTTGGATCACATCGTTCCTGATGTTGTGCATGTGTTAGCGCATGGTCGCATTGTGCGCACGGGCGATAAGGATCTAGCGCTTCAATTGGAGCGCGATGGGTACGAAGGTATTGTATCGGACGCCGCGTAAGGCCCGACCTTTGGATTGAATGTAAATGATGATGAAACGAACAAGCAGCGAAGAAAGCCTGATCTCCAAGGGCCGGCTGAGATATGCCGGAGGTCTGCCTGAATGGTGGGCTTCGATGTCTCAAGCTGGGCTTTCTTCCTTTGAGGAACGTGGCTTGCCGCACCGCCGCATTGAGGATTGGAAATACACTGATCTTAGAGCACGTTTGAAAGATGAGTTTGCCCTCGCCGATCCTCCTTCAGGTTTGTCGGTACAGGCGTCTAAGGGCCTGTTTGATGGCATGGACGCATACCGCTTGTGTTTTGTGAACGGGTTCTATAACCCGTCTTCACCAATGATCGAGGGTCTTCCTGAAGGTGTTCGTGTATTGGCCCTGTCGCAAGCCTTGGTCGAGATTCCTGAGATCTTGGAACAACACATTGGCAAGCTTGCGACGTGTGAGAAGACGGTGATTGCCGACCTCAACTCAGCTCTTATGAGCGATGGGGCCGTTGTGATCATTTCTGCCGGCACCAAAGTTGAAAAACCCATTCATGTGGATTTTCGCGCCACTCAAACGGGCGCCTTCGCGCAAGTGATGCGAAATCTCATCGTGATGGAGGAAGGAGTCTCAGCCACGGTCATTGAGACCTTCAGTGGTACAGATGAATTGTATCTGACGAACTGCATTTCAGAGGTTGTATTGAGCGAGGGCGCCGAGCTCAACCATATCAAGACCCAGTTTGAGGGCGCGAAAGCCGTTCACACCCAGAATGCATCCGTGGAAGTGGGAAAAGATGCCCATTACCGAAATGGATCGCTCGTTCTCGGTGGTGAGCTTTCCCGCAATGAGATCTTTGTACGATTTGTTGGCGAAGGGGCGAATGCGACATTGTGTGGGGCGTTTCTAACCGTCGACGGTCAACATTTGGATACGACGACTCGTGTTGAACATGCAGTTCCGAATTGCGCTTGCGATGAAGTGTACCGCGGTGTTTTGGACGGCAAATCTCGCGGCGTCTTTCAAGGGAAAATTGGGGTTGAACCTGACGCTCAGAAAACCGATAGCCGAATGATGATTAAGTCTTTGTTGTTGTCGGATCGTGCAGAGATGGATTCAAAGCCCGAACTTGAAATCTATGCCGACGATGTGAAGTGCGCGCATGGAGCAACGGTGGGAAGCTTAGATGAGCAAGCGCTCTTTTATCTGCGATCCCGCGGCATTGACGAAAGAACGGCCCGCTCTTTGCTTATCGGAGCCTTTGTTCAGGAAGCGTTGGACCCGATTGTTGATGGCGATATCCGCGCTGCCTTGGAAGGGGCGGTTGCGGAAATGATGTCCAGAGGAGGCGCAGCATGAGCGAACTCCACGCGCCTAAACCTACGTTTGATGTCGATGCCGTTCGCGCAGACTTTCCTATTCTGTCCCGCGAGGTTTATGGCAAGCCGCTTGTCTATCTCGACAATGCTGCCTCAGCACAAAAGCCGACCGCCGTCATCAATGCGATGACCCGCGTGATGGAAGAAGAATACGCCAATGTGCATCGTGGTCTTCATTACCTGAGCAATGAGGCGACCGCCAAATACGAAGTGGCGCGGGAAACAGCTCGCACCTTCCTCAATGCGAAAGAAACAGCCGAGGTTCTCTTCACGGGCAATACGACGGATGCGATCAATTTGGTGGCATCAAGTGTCGGTCTCGCTGACATTGAAGAGGGTGATGAGATCATCCTCTCGATCATGGAGCACCACTCAAACATCGTCCCATGGTATTTCTTGAAGGAGCGCAAAGGCGCGGTCTTGAAATGGGTGCCAATGAATGATGAGGGCGAACTCCTTGTTGAGGAATATGAGAAGCTCTTTTCACCGCGAACGAAATTTGTGGCCATGACGCATATGTCAAATGCGCTTGGCACAATCACACCTGCAAAAGAGTTGGTGCGGATCGCGCATGACCATGGTGTGCCAATCCTGCTTGATGGGAGCCAGTCGGCGGTTCATTTTCCGGTTGATGTGCAGGATCTTGATTGCGACTACTTCGTGTTTACAGGGCACAAGGTTTACGGTCCGACGGGCATTGGTGTTCTCTACGGCAAGCGAGAGCGATTGGAAGTTTTGCCGCCGTACCGCGGTGGCGGGGAGATGATCTCAATTGTCACCCAAGATGAAATCACTTACGCTGATCTACCCCACAAGTTTGAAGCCGGTACTCCGCCCATTGTTGAGGGTATTGGATTGGGTGCAGCCCTTACTTATATGATGGACATGGACCGGGATGCGGCTCTGGCTCATGAGCAGGACCTTCTCGACCACGCGACGCGATCGCTTGGAAGCTTAAACTCGCTGCGCCTGTTTGGCACCTCTAAGAATAAGGGCAGCATTCTATCGTTTGAGTTGGAAGGGGCGCATGCGCATGACGTCTCGACGATTGTTGATCGTTCAGGGGTCGCGGTTCGGGCTGGACATCACTGCGCTCAACCGCTTATGGACCGAATGGGTGTGACATCCACTGCACGTGCGTCATTTGCGTTCTACAACACGCATGAGGAAGTTGAAGCTCTGGTTGAAGCTGTTAAGAAGGCACGTGACCTTTTAGGTTAGTGTTAAGAAGAGAGAACGACTATGGCCATTGAGGCACAAGAACTGGAAGGGCTGACGGAACAGATCATCGCTGCGATCAAAACCGTTTATGATCCAGAAATTCCAGTCGACATTTTTGAATTGGGACTGATCTACAAGATTGATGTCTCAGATGACAAAGACGTGGATATCGATATGACGCTTACAGCGCCTGGGTGTCCTGTGGCCGTTGAAATGCCGGTCTGGGTACATGATTCTGTTTCAATCGTGCCAGGTATTAGGAGCGTAAATGTAAACATGGTGTTTGATCCGCCTTGGGATATGTCCCGATTGACGGAAGAGGCGCGTCTTCAGTTAAATATGTATTAGGTGATTTATGGCTCGATCTTTACCCAAGGCAATTTCCCTCACAGATGCTGCGGCAGAGCGTGTCAAAGACATCATGTCAAACGCAGGCCAAGACTACGTCGGCGTGCGGCTTGGTGTTGAGAACGGTGGATGTGCCGGCATGTCGTACACAATGGAATATGCCGAGACCCAGGCTCCGTTTGACGAAGTCGTTGAGGACAAGGGGGTCAAGATCTTGATTGACCCTAAGGCGATCCTGTTTCTACTCGGCACAGAGATGGACTATCAGGTCGACAAGATGACGTCAGGATTTGTGTTCAACAATCCAAACCAAGTTGACGCGTGCGGCTGCGGCGAGTCCGTAACCCTTGTTCCCGCCCAATCCATGAGTGATTAAGGATTACTTTCCTTTGAACTCAGCTTTGCGCTTTTGCAAAAAAGCCGTGACACCTTCTTTGAAGTCTTCGGTTCCACCCGCCCGATTTTGACTGTTGCGTTCCATTTGAAGTTGTTCTTCATAAACGTGATCCGGGCTTTCCCAGTATAGTTTTCGAATGAGACCAAAGGCGACGGTTGGACCACTGGCCAACCTTTCAGCTGTCTTCTGCGCGGCCGGCATCAGATCGTGTTCATCGAAGACGTCATTGATAAGGCCCCACTCGTGCGCCATGTCAGCGGGTAGTTTTTCTGCCAGCAGTGAGAGTTCCAATGAGCGGGCCAGGCCAATGCGGCGGGGAAGTATGTAGGTGGCGCCCCCGTCTGGCACCAGACCGATGCGACCGAACGCTTGCAGGAAATAAGCATCCTTAGCGGCGTAGACGATGTCTCCCATGAGGGCGAAGCTCATGCCGACGCCCGCGGCAGCACCGTTCACGGCTGTGACAATGGGAATGTCGAGATTGCGTAATTTTCGCAAGAATGGGTGATAGTATTTTTCGAGCCCTTCTCCTGCGCCAGTATTCTTTCTGTCTGCGTTGGCCGCCCCATCGGCAAGATTTGCGCCGGAACAGAATCCGCGACCGGCACCAGTGATGAGAAGGCAGCGGGCACCGTTGGCTGGGTCTGCGATTTCGTCGATGACCTGCCCAAGCTCCGTAATCATCTGTCTGGAGACGGCATTGAGTGTCGCAGGGTCGTTGAGGGTCAGCTTGGCAATATGGTTGTCGAACTCGAGAGTGATGGCTTCATATGACATTTCTGGTTTCCCCGGTGTGATCGATTTTCTTGTTTTGGGCGATCATCGCCGCCTTTGCGATCACACCCTCATAAAAGTGATTGGTGTTGGCAAGGAGAAATTGGGGGAAGGCCTCGGTTTGTGACGAATATCCCTGGACGATGAGGTCCTGCTTCGCCAAAATGCTGTGGAATCATAACATCTTTGGAGGATGGACCTATGAGCGTGGCAGAAACACACGACCTCGATCACGGGGCAAACAATGCCGCAGTTGAAATGCTTGACGTTTTGAAGAGACAAAGGGCGGCGCAGATCCAAGATGGCCCTCCTGACGCGGATCTTCGCGAAGATCGCATTAATCGGGCGATTGGTCTCATGGTGGATTACGAAGAAGAAATCGTCGATTGCTTGGTGAAGGACTTTGGACATCGTTCCCGTCATCAATCATCGTTTACCGATGTCGCGAGTTCGATCATACCTCTCAAACATGCCCGGAAGAATCTTCGCAAATGGATGAAGTCGGAACGGCGTTCTGCTGGTTTCCCGATGAATTTATTGGGGGCGAAGGCGCGGGTTGAGTATCAACCTCTGGGCGTTGTCGGCGTGATCAGCCCGTGGAATTTCCCCGTTCAATTGACCATGGGTCCACTTGCAGACATTTTCGCCGCAGGCAATCGTGCGATGATAAAACCGTCAGAATTTACACCAGCGACATCAGAACTGATGAAGCGGATGTTTGCATCCGTGTTTGATGAAACCGAAGTTGCTGTCATCACCGGTGGACCGGATGTTGGCGCGGCGTTCAGTTCTCTACCTTTCGACCATATGATCTTCACAGGTGCTACTTCCGTCGCGCACCATGTTATGCGCGCGGCGGCGGAAAACCTCGTTCCACTAACATTGGAGCTTGGCGGAAAATCCCCTGTCATCGTGAGTGAGTCCGCCAACATGCAGACAGCGGCCAATCGCATCATGTTTGGTAAAACCATGAACGCAGGACAAATTTGTTTGGCGCCTGACTACGTGTTTGTGCCGGAAGGGAAGGTTGACGGATTTGTTAGTGCGGCGCAGTCAGCGGTGCAAACAATGTATCCAACCCTAAAAGATAATCCGGACTACACCTCGGTTGTCAATCAACGGCACTACGACCGTCTGCAGGGCTATCTTGAAGATGCGAAGTCTAAAGGGGCGGAAATCGTCGAGATTAACCCTGCCAAAGAAGACTTCACGCAACAACCGCATCACAAAATCCCGCCGACTCTGGTTCTCAACCCAACCGATGATATGAAAGTCATGCAGGACGAAATCTTTGGGCCGGTATTCCCAGTCAAAACTTATGAACATGTCAAATCAGCGGTCGACTATGTGAACGATCATCCGCGTCCTTTGGGTCTATACTACTTCGGCGAAGACCAAGGCGAAGAGCGCATGGTTCTTGATCGCACCACCTCCGGCGGCGTGAGCCTTAATGACGTGGTGATGCACGTGAGTGTCGACGATCTTCCATTTGGTGGCGTCGGTCCCAGCGGGATGGGTTCCTATCACGGGCATGATGGTTTCAAGACGTTCTCCCATGCCAAAGCGATCTTCACAGCACCGAAAACTGAGAAGATTGCGATGATCCGGCCGCCTTGGGGGCCAAAGCTCGAGAAGATCCTAAAGAGCCAGATTAAACGGTAGAGTCGATAATTGATTGATTGAGTTGGGGGGGCAGACAGATGGCGCGTGCTCCCTTTCAGGCTTTCGTCTTTCCCTTTCGGCGTTTAACCGATGGTGGTCATGTGTTTGCCGTCTTCAAGCGCGCGGATGCCGGTTATTGGCAAGGGATTGCTGGTGGCGGCGAGGATGATGAGACGCCTCTCGAAGCCGCGAAGCGGGAGTGTTTTGAAGAATCTGGCATTCCAGAGACAGCGAAGTTCTATGCTTTGGATTCGAAAAGCTCTATCCCCGTCGAGAATTTTGCCGCGCGCGATCGTTGGTTGTCAAACCCGTACGTGATGCCTGGCCATGCTTTTGCCGTCGATGCGACTGCGTACGAGATTATGCTGTCATATGAACATTCTGAATATGCCTGGGTCACATATGAAGAAGCGCGAGAACGCGTCTATTGGTTGACCGACGAAGTGTCGCTTTACGAACTCAATGCGCGATTATTGGCAAACGACTTGCCGAACAAAACCTGACGCAGCAATCAAGCGGCGTCGTCTTTCTTTGGTGTTCGGTCTGAAGCAGGGATGGGTCGCATCAAGAAGGCCGGGACGTGATCGCCAAGGCCTTTTGGGGCTTGGTCATTGTCCTTTGCCGTTCTGGCAGGCCGTTCCTTTTGGGTGCGTGTCCGCTTAGGCTTTTCATCTGTCGCCGCAGGTTTTGCACTTTCACGAGCAGGTCGTTCTTTGCGTTCCGGTCGTTCTTTGCGCTCTGAACGTTCGGTTTTCTCAGTGCGTTCAGTTCGTTCGGATGTGTCCTTTTGCGTGCGAGGACGACGTTCGCGGCGCGGCTTCGCACTCGGCTTTTCATCCTCTTGAGCGCTGTCCTTCTTGTTCTCAAAGCCCTTTAACTTGACGGTTTCGATCTTGTTTCCAGTTAGCTGCTCGATGGCGTCGACATATTTGCCTTCTGCTTTGGTTGCGATCATGAAAGTCTTGCCGGTGCGACCTGCGCGGCCGGTTCGACCGATGCGATGGATATAGTCTTCGGCATGAGTTGGAACATCGAAATTGAAGACGTGACTAACCTCGGGGATATCGAGCCCACGGGCTGCGACATCGCTGGCCACGAGGAGTTTGACCTCACCGTTCTTGAAGCTCTCAAGGGTCTTCATGCGTACGCGTTGATCAAGATCACCATGCAGAGCAGCGGCACTGAAGTCATGCTTGATAAGCGACCGGTGCAATGTATCTACATCGCGTTTGCGATTACAGAAGATGATGCCGTTTGTTAGCTCAGTTTCTTGCCTGATGAGGGTTCGCAAAGCTTCTCGCTTGCTCGATGGCTTTGGGTCGACATGGATGAGGGCCTGGGCCACCAATGCGGCTGCGGTTGCTGGGCGGGCCACTTCAATTTTAACCGGCATATGCAGGAACGCTTCTGTGAGGCGCTGAATTTCCGGTGGCATGGTTGCTGAGAAAAACAATGTTTGACGTGTGAACGGTAGGCGCTGACAAATACGTTCAATGTCTGGAATAAATCCCATGTCCAACATGCGATCAGCTTCGTCAATCACGAGGATCTGCACACCGTTGAGGAGAACTTTACCGCGCTCGACGTGATCCAGCAGACGGCCAGGCGTTGCGATCAAAACGTCGACACCTCGATCCAGTTTCTTTTCTTGTTCAGCAAATGACACGCCACCGATCAACAGAGCCATGGAGAGTTTCTGATTTTTTCCGTAGGTCTCAAAGCTCTCTGAAACTTGTGCCGCCAATTCACGCGTCGGCTCCAAAATCAACGACCGTGGCATTCGAGCTCTCGCTCGGCCCTTGGCCAATTTGTCGATCATGGGCAATGTGAAGCCAGCGGTTTTGCCTGTGCCGGTCTGGGCGATGCCCAAGACGTCACGATTGCCCAAAACATTTGGGATGGCTTGTGCCTGAATAGGGGTGGGTTCTGTGTATCCTGCATCAGCCACAGCGGCCAACACACTCTCGCTCAATCCGAGGTCTTTAAAACTCATTCAATGTCGCTCTATTGGGCCCCATTTTGCGAGGCCGGGCCCCGGACCTCATCGGTGGGTCCAAGCCTTCATACCATCCGCATGGGACATCGTTGGTCGCCGTACGAATTGCGCGACCATATGATTTTAAGCGAGTGTGTCAAATGGGATCGCGTGATTGGCCTTTGAATCCCTATGAATTGGCCCTGTGGAGCCCAATTACAACGTTTCTGTAGCCAATCGGCAACAGGTGGGATGGTTCAGACTTTGACTGATTCGGTGGGCCAACGGTTCGTTCTATTCGCAAGAAGGAGGGCTCGTGCCATCAAGAATGCTCTGTAGGCACCCGGTTCTGCAGGTCAGGGTTATGGCCCTCATGCATTTTTCAAGGCGTTTGACGTTGTCGCAAAGGTCTTTTTCGACACACCCAAACCACTTTCGATGGTCGGCTTCGGCGCGAATGGACCGTGTGCGCGCGATGAGACCGTGGATTGTCTCTCGTTGGGCTGCGGCGTTGGCGGCAACTTCGCTTTGGCGTGTAGTTAGCTCTTTCTGCCGCAAATCGTGTTTTGCTCCAGCACGCTCCAATGACGATTGTGATTGGTCGAGCTCGTCCTCGGCCGCCTTAAGGTCTTCCTGCCATTCAAAGCACTTTTTGAGTTCTGGATCGTCTTCAGTGAATGCCTTGTCGCACTTTCGATTGTACTTTTTTACCTCTCCACTGAATCGCTCATAGTTTTTCTCAAGAACGGATATTTGTTCTTCTAGTGTTTCGCGCTTCATGTCTGTGGCGGACGTCGCTTCTGCAAGGGCTTCTTGATTGTTCGAAATTGCGCGCTGAGCATTTGTTGCTTCAATGAGTTGCTCGACTGATGTGCGGATCCCATTGCGCAACTCCTCGATCGTCAGAGTATCGAGAGGTGCTTCATCGTTCGATTGGCTTGCCTGAAGGCCTGCCATCATGATTGTGACCGTGGCGGTGGTAAGGGCGATGAGCTTGAGTTTGGTCATGGATGAACGGCTCGCTAAATGTCGAGGTCTTCAGCATAGACCGCATTTTCTTGGATGTAGGCGAAACGAAGTTCCGGTTTTTTGCCCATTAGGGTCTCTACGAGATTGGCTGTGTCTTTAACGTCATCAATATCTTCAGGGAACTCAACGCGTAGGAGTGTGCGGCTGCCAGGCTTCATGGTGGTTTCTTTAAGCTGCGCAGGCATCATTTCGCCGAGGCCTTTGAAGCGACTGACTTCAATCTTGCCCTTGCCCTTGAACTCTTTCTTTATCAATTCGTCGCGGTGTTCGTCATCGCGGGCATAGGCCGACTTGCCCCCTTGGCTAAGGCGATAGAGGGGCGGGACGGCGAGGAATAAATGACCGTCGCGAATGAGGTTCGGAATTTCTTTGTAGAAGAAGGTGATCAAAAGAGAGGCGATATGGGCACCATCGACATCGGCGTCCGTCATAATGACCACGCGGTCGTAGCGAAGATCGTTTTCGCGGTATTTGTCGCGTAGTCCACAACCCAGTGCTTGGATGAGATCGCTCAGTTCTTGGTTTGCTTGGATCTTTGCGGCGCCGGCGCTTGCGACGTTGAGGATCTTGCCTCGCAAGGGCAGGATGGCTTGGGTCTTGCGATCGCGTGCTTGCTTTGCAGAGCCACCAGCCGAGTCTCCCTCGACAATGAAGATCTCTGTGTTGTCAGCCGCCCCGCTACTGCAGTCTGCGAGTTTGCCCGGCAGGCGGAGTTTTCGAACAGCGTTTTTGCGGGAGACCTCACGTTCTTTTCGGCGGCGCAAGCGGTCTTCGGAGCGTTCAATTGTCCACTCCAACAGCTTGTCGGCTTCCTTGGGTGACTTTGTCAGCCAATGGTCGAAATGATCTCGCACCGCGCTTTCTACTAACTTGGTGGCTTCGACGGTCGCCAGTTTTTCTTTCGTCTGGCCTTGAAATTCCGGCTCACGAATGAAGACCGACATTAGAGCGCCAGCCGTACTCATGACATCATCAGCTGATATCTGAGATGCCTTTTTGGTGCCAGTGAGTTCGCCGTAGGCACGCAGCCCCTTGGTCAGCGCAGATCGAAAACCACTCTCGTGGGTGCCGCCTTCGGTGGTGGGGACGGTGTTGCAATAGGAGTCAAAGAATGGGTCCGCGCTGGCATACCATGTGATCGCCCATTCAACGGCCCCGTGGCCCTTGGTTTTCTCCGTCTTGCCGGCAAAAGCTTCACTGGTGACGGTTGGACGATCTTGGATCGTCGCAGCCAAAAAATCTTTGAGCCCGCCGGGAAAATGTAGGTCTTCCTTTTGTGGTGTGGATTGGTCTTTGCCGAGTAGAGAAGGCGCACATCGCCATTTGATTTGAACACCGCCGAAGAGATAGGCCTTGGACCGCGCCATTCGGAAGAGGCGGGACGGTTTGAACTTAGCGGTTTTCCCGAAAATTTCGGAATCGGGCACGAACGAGATTTTGCTGCCGCGGCGATTTCCGGTGGTGCCGATTTGTTTGAGTTTTGTCTTCGGTTTGCCGCGCGAGAACGTCTGTTGGTAGAGCTTCTTGTTGCGAGCAACTTCGACAATCAGTATTTCCGAGAGAGCATTTACCACAGAGACGCCGACGCCGTGTAGGCCGCCAGATGTTTCGTAGGCCTTGCCGCCAAATTTACCACCTGAATGAAGCGTGGTCATGATCACTTCGAGCGCAGATTTGTTTTTGAATTTGGGGTGAGGATCAACTGGGATGCCGCGTCCATTGTCGGTGACCGTCAGGGTCCCATCGTCCAGAAGGTTGACTTCGATCCAGGAGGCATGTCCGGCGACGGCTTCGTCCATGGCATTGTCCAGGACTTCCGCAAAGAGGTGATGCAGAGCTTTTTCGTCCGTGCCGCCGATATACATACCGGGACGTCGACGCACCGGTTCAAGTCCTTCTAGGACTTCAATGTCTTTTGCACTGTATTCTTTGACGGACTTGTCGCTGACATTGTCAAATAGATCCGCAGATTTCTTCGCTGCGCGGGCCATGGGACTCCTTAACTCGTGTGAACTTTCTGGCAATAAAGGGCGTAAGGCTTGTGAATAGGCCAGGCCGCCATGTGAATCAAGCAAGCTCAGATTCGCCAGGGAAAATTTGTTGCTTGCAGAAGTGTAATCGTCCCGATCCCTTTCACCTAGCTGATTCGTTTGTGCTTTTCCGTCCGCGCCTTGACGCTGTCGGGAAGGGAGTGTCATGTTCGATTTCCATAATTGATCCAAGCGACTAGGAGACCTAGATGGTCGAGCGGCCGAAGACATGTGTGATTGGCGCCGGAACGAGCGGTGTGATTTGTGCGAAGGTTCTCAAACAGCACGGGGTTCCCGTTGTCGTTTACGAAAAGGGAAGCGGTATTGGCGGCATCTGGCGATTCGACAACGATAATGGCCAATCGACTTGCTATCGTTCGCTTCATATCAACACTTCAAAACGGATGATGGAGTTATCGGATTTCAAGTTTCGGTCCGAGATTGCTGAGTATCCGACCCATGATGAAATCTATGCTGAATACAATCGTTACGTAGATGAGTTTGGCGTACGAGACCAAATCCAGTTCAACACTGAGGTAAAAGCCTGCAAGCGGCTCGATGATGGAACTTGGGAAATTTCGGTAGAGGGTCCTGAGGGCGTCTCTGTCGAACATTATGATTTTCTCTGTGTTGCCAATGGTCATCACTGGGATCCGCGCATGGTGGATTTCCCTGGTCAGTTTGACGGTCCGCAGTTTCATGCCCATCACTATATTGACACTCAGACGCCGCACGACCTTCGCGACAAGAACGTTGTAGTTGTCGGCATGGGTAATACGGCAATGGATATAGCTTGTGAACTTGGACATGTGGGGCAGGGAGCCCGAAACGTCTATCTGGCGCAGCGCTCAGGTGTTTGGATTGTACCGAAGGTCTTTGGCAATGTGCCACAGGATGCGTTGGCCCGAAACCCGATGGTGATGCCGTCTTGGAAGGAGCGTCTGATCCGTGCGGTGATACCACGCAGTCTTAGACTTAAGATGACAGACCGGGTGATTGAAAAACTGCTGACGCGGAACCTTGGGTCGCCGACGCGGGTTGGATTGAAAGAGCCCAAGGAGCCATTCCACATGCGCCATCCCACAGTGAGCCAAGAGCTGCACGCCCGTTTGATCCACGGGGACATCACACCGAAAGGGAACATCAAGAAACTGATGGGTCATCAGGTGATGTTTGAGGATGGCTCGGTGGAAGACGTCGATGCGATCATCTATGCCACTGGATACAATGTGACCTTTCCTTTCTTTGACAAAGACTTCATTTCGGCGCCGCAGAATTCAATTCCTTTATGGCAGAGGATCTTCAACCCAGAAATTGAGAACTTGGCCTTTATTGCATTGGTCCAACCGCTGTGTGCCATGATGCCGATTGCCGAACTGCAATCGAATTTTGTGGCGGATTACTTGGTGGGCGAGGTGGTGTTGCCGGACAAGGGGGTCATGCGGTCTGAGATGGCGGCCTACGATACGTGGATGAAATCGCGTTTTACATCGTCAGAGAGCCATACAATTCAGATTGATTGTTCGGAGTATTCGTTCTACTTGCGCAGAGAGTGGAAAAAATCGGAAAAACGTGCCGTAAGAGGCGGTGTCAGTGGAAGTCCAACACCTGCAACCGCAATAAAACCGGTTTAGCAGAGCTCTTGAAGATACAGAAAGGCCTTTCTCGACTATGCCTCAGGCGCTCCAGATTACACTAGCGGTCGCTCTTGGCGGGGCAGTTGGCGCAGCCAGTCGACATTTGGTTTCGACTTGGATGATCCGGTTGATGGGGCTTGGTTTCCCCTGGGGCACATTATTGGTCAATGTGTTGGGGTCGTTCCTAATGGGCGTATTGATTGAAGCGGCGGCCCTCAAACTCAATCTCAGCTTGGAAGCACGTGCATTCCTGGCGGTCGGGGTGCTGGGCGGTTTCACAACTTTTTCGACCTTCGCCCTTGATGCGATCACGCTGTTTGAACGGGGCCAATTGTTGCCGTCCTTTCTCTATATTGTTTCATCGGTCGTTCTCGCGATAGCCGCTTTGTTTGCCGGGCTGGCGATCATGCGGGCGGTGCTGACATGAGCGGCGTACAAAAATTCGAAGTAACAGACGCTGAGGATGGGCGCAGGATCGACCGGTGGTTCAAAGACCGCTTTCCCGATTTGCCGCGCAGTCGGCTCGAAAAACTCCTTCGAACCGGCCAGGTTCGCCTTGATGGGAAACGGGTCAAATCCTCAGCGCGGATCGTCGAAGGTCAGACAGTGCGGGTGCCGCCTTTGCGCGACAGCGATTCATTACCCAAGACGCCAGAATATGTCAGCGCGCGGGACCGAGAATTTGTCCGCAGTCTTGTGATTTACGAAGATGATGCCGTGATAGCGCTTAACAAACCACCAGGTCTTGCGGTTCAAGGTGGAAGCATGACGGAGCGTCATTTGGACGCGATGTTGCCGGGATTGGTTGAAGAGGGTGCGGAGCGACCGCGGCTTGTTCACCGTCTCGACAAGGATACAAGCGGTGTCCTTTTGCTCGCAAAATCAGGTGCTTATGCAGGAAAGCTCGGAAAGTCATTCAAAGGAAAGAAGGCTCGAAAGATCTATTGGGCGCTTTGTGTCGGAGTACCACGTCCAGAGCAAGGCACGATCAATTTGCCGATCGCGAAACAAGCAGGCGGTCAATATGGTGAGCGCATGGTGCCGGTGACCGACGAGACGCCAGAGCTCTTTAGTGAAGCTCAAAAGGCGATCACGCACTACTCAGTGGTGGCACGGGCCGGGCAACAATCTTCCTGGGTTGCTTTGATGCCGACGACAGGACGAACGCATCAACTAAGGGTTCACAGTGCAGCCATCGACCATGCCATAGTCGGCGACAGAAAATATGGCGGGCCAGACGCAGTGCTGGGCGGTGAGATATCAAAGCAGATGCACCTCCATGCGAGGTCGATATCTCTGCCTCACCCGCGAAAAGGGCAGCTTGTTGTGGAAGCCCCTTTGCCCAACCACATGGTAAAAACCTGGTCGCTTCTCACTTTCGAAGAAAATGAGGGCGAAGGTGCCTTTGATGAATTGGATTTGGATGGATGAATACTCCACGTTTCATCGTCTTTGATTGCGACGGAACCTTGGTGGACAGCCAATTCATGATTGCAGAAGCCATGTCACGGGCTTTTGCGGCGCATGGACTTGATCCTTTGCCGCGAAGCGCGGTGCGCCGGGTGGTTGGTCTTCACCTAGATGAAGCCATTATGGTTCTTCTGGAGGATGGTGATCCCGAACTGGCCGCCCGGGTCGCGGAGACGTATCGGGAAGCCTTTTTTACCATCCGAGAGACGGAGAAGGTTCATGAACCATTATTTGAAGGGACCAAGGAGGTCTTGGACGCTCTGCGAAGGGTCGGCCACCATATGGGAATGGCCACAGGCAAGTCTCGACGCGGGGTCGATGCAGTGCTGGCTCAACACGGGCTTGAGCCCTACTTTGATATTATTAAGTCCGCCGATGACGGTCCAGGCAAGCCAGATCCTCAGATTTTGACCGATGCGATGGCGCAGATTGGGGCCGATCCGGACGAAACGGTTGTCGTCGGCGACACAATCTTCGATATTGAACTCGCCAAAAATGCAGGAACGCATGCGGTGGGCGTAAAATGGGGCTATCATGACCCAGAAGAGCTGATGGCGGCGGGGGCAATATCGGTCATAGATCGATTTGACGCGCTGCATCGAGTTCTAAACGAGATCTGGCCTGGGTAGAGTCAAACACCAGATCGACTAGGGTGAGGGTGAGACGTTGCGAAAAGTTGGGGGCACCATTCTCGCATCCATGGTATTGATGATCGCCGGTCTTTTGATCGCGCCGTTCACGCTCGACTTACGCCCAGTGTTGCCCGATGTCGGAGCGATGCTCAGCGAAGAGTTTGATCAGGAAATCATCGTTTCTGGACCTATCGGCCTCGATCTTGCGAAGGCGCCGGGTATTTGGCTGACATTCGAGAGCGTCGGGATCAATGACCGCAAGCCATTGACAGAAACGGTAGCTCCCTACGCCGCGCAGATTGGGAAGATGCGGGCGCTGGTTCGTCTCAAGCCCTTGCTGCACCGTCGTATCGAAGTCGAAACACTTGAACTCATTGATACGGATTTGTCCCTTGTTCCTAGTCGCGACATGAATGTCGTGGACCGTGCCCCCTCATCTGGTTTCAAGTTGGCAGGGCCTGAACCTTTTAGGATGTCGGCCCTCAACCGTCTCCGGTTGATTGGTGGACAGATTGAATTGATCAATGCAGCGACGCCGGTGTTTACGATGGTTTTGTCTGATGCAACGGCCACACCTGGTGAGATTGGTCTCAATCTTGAAGCGATGGGGTTCATTGAAGGTCAAGAGGTGCACTTCACAGGGCGATCTGGTCCGGTCTCTGCCTTTTTAAGTGGCCACCGGGTTTTCATCGATGGGACCTTTCAGAGTGGAACGGCAAATCTCAATGTCTCAGGGTCGTTTGGCGAACTCGAAAGCGTTGGCCTTGATTTGTTGGCGGAAGGCGATGCGCCACAACTTGCCGATGTCGCAATTCTCCTTGGGATCACCGACTTGCAACAAAATGTGCCGACTACATTGACCGCCAACATTTCGGGCACAAGGTCACACTTCGTGATTGAGGATCTTTACGCCGGGATTGGGCGGGGAGATGTAAACGGAAGGATTGAGATTAAGCGCGATGAAAGCCTGACCATAACTGGCGCGCTGCGTTCTGAACTTCTCGATCTTGATGCGTTTGAAGGCGCTCGATTGCGACGCAAGCCGAAAAAGTTGTTTTCCGATGATCCTCTTCCTATCGAATTTCTCTTATCTTCGGAAATTGAGCTCGACTACTACGCTGATCGCATTCTTCTGGCCAATGGCTTGCTGAATGACGGCCAAGTGAGAATTATCCTGCTGGACGGTGTCTTGTCAGCGAATCCTGTTGCTGTTTCATTTTTGGATGGGGCGTTTGATGCCTCGCTCATTGTTGACGCAAGACTATCGCCGAAATTCAGATTGATTGCATCGCTTACGAATTTCGATTTCGGTCTCTTTCTGGCCGATATGAATGTGATGGACGAGTTCCAAGCTAGGCTCGATTTCGCGGCCGATATCAATGGAGAAGGAGATACGATCGCAAGTATGTTCGCCAATGCGGACGGTCAGACAAATCTGATTGTCGGGTCGGGAAAACTCTCTGAACGGGCTGGGCGGTTCTTTGGCGGAGATCTCATGGCGCAGCTCAGGCCTTTGGCAGCACAGGTGCTGGAAGATGGTACGATTGGCGACGCGCCCCGGGAAATCAATTTGAATTGTGCGGTCAGTCGATTTGATATCAAAAATGGATTTGCCAAGAGTCGCGCCTTTTTGATCCAAACCCACAATCTAATTACGACTGGGCGGGGCAATCTGAACTTTGGAACCGAATCTGTAGATCTTCGGTTAGCGCCGCGTCCTCTCAATCCGGCATTATTGGACTATGCGTCTGATCTTCGGGTCACAGGTTCGCTCACCCAACCCTATTTCAATTTGGACGACCGATCGGTCTCTCGGGGCATTGCCGGGGCACTGGGTCGGTTTGCCTTGGTCAGGGAGGCAGATGAGGATTTGTTGCCACTTATCGATGACGATGCAAAGGGCGAAAATCCGTGCATTAGTGCATTGCTTGGGTCGCCTGAACTCAATCGTGGGACAATCACGATCCACGATGATATTGACGAACGGTACGATTTCGACTTCAAGAAAGCGAAATAGAAACCAATCGACGAAGCGAGTTGAGCGCACCCGTGTCCATCAAGCGAATTTACAAAGATGTCTTAGTCGTCAGAGAAGACGATGGATTCACAATTCATCTTGATGAACGACCTGTTCTTACCCCTGGCCGGACTGTCCTCTCCGTTCCGCAAGAAGCGACTGCGCACCTGATCCTGCAAGAGTGGGCGGCACAAGAGGAAACCATCGATCCAAAATCGATGCCTGTTACCCGTTTAGCGCAAGGGGCGGTCGACAGAGATGCGACAGAATGTAATCGATTTGTAGAAACCGCTGTTGATTATGCTGGTTCCGATCTCTTGTGTTACCGGGCTGAAACACCTCCGGAGTTGCGGGGACACCAGGCCGAGAAGTGGGATCCTCTTCTTCAATGGGCTGCAGATGCAGTAGGATTTGCGCTGGACGTAACGGTTGGAATTTCAGCAATAGATCAACCTGTGGCTTCGATTGAGAACCTTCGTCGATTCTTGCAAAGTCTCGACCGATTTGAATTGGCTGGAGTTCATCCAACAATTCCACTTCTTGGTTCGACAGTTCTTGCACTGGCGTTGTTCCACAATGAGGTGACAGCAGAAGAGGCCCACGCGCTCTCTTTGGTCGACGAGTTGTGGCAAGAGGCCCAATGGGGACAAGACGAAGAAGCAGCAGAGCGGCGAGCGGCGATCTGCGATGAGATCGTCGCCATCAAGAAGTTTCAACAGAGCCTAAGAGGTCAAAGCGCCTAGCTTCCTTAAGCAATTGGCAAGATTGGGCTTGGCTGCTATGTCATGGCTTGGCTCAATGCCGACTCGGCCCAAGAAAAATGACCCTTCTAATCGGAGTTCACCATGCAAGACATTCTTCGCCAACTTGAAGAGAAGAGAGAACAAGCACGCCAAGGTGGCGGGCAGAGGCGGATTGAGTCGCAACACGCGAAAGGCAAGCTGACCGCGCGGGAGCGTATCGAAGTATTGCTTGACGAAGAGTCCTTCGAAGAGTGGGACATGTTCGTCGAGCATCGTTGTACCGACTTTGGTATGGAAGAGCAGGGGATCTCCGGTGACGGCGTCGTGACCGGTTGGGGCACCATCAGCGGGCGATTGGTTTTTGTGTTCGCCAAAGACTTCACCGTGTTTGGCGGGTCTTTGTCGGAGACGCATGCTCAGAAGATCTGCAAGATTCAAGATATGGCGTTGAAAGCTGGAGCGCCGATCATTGGCTTGTTTGATGCAGGCGGTGCCCGCATTCAAGAAGGAGTTGCAGCTCTCGGCGGATATGGCGAAGTCTTTCAACGCAACATTACCGCTTCGGGCGTCATTCCTCAGATCTCGGTGATTATGGGACCGTGTGCTGGCGGTGATGTCTACTCGCCAGCGATGACGGACTTCATCTTTATGGTACGAGATCGTTCCTACATGTTTGTTACCGGGCCTGATGTGGTCAAGACGGTGACACAAGAGACCGTTACCGCTGAAGAACTTGGTGGCGCGCGTATTCATACGTCAAAATCATCCATTGCGGATGGTGCCTATGACGACGATATTCAAGCACTCACACAAGTGAGGCGATTAGTGAACCTTCTCCCCTTGTCGAACCGAGATGATGTTCCGGTCTTGCCAACGGAGGATGATATCGACCGTATTGAGCTCTCGCTTGATAGTCTTGTTCCGGACAATCCTAACAAACCGTACGACATCAAGGAACTCATCCTTAAAGTAACCGACGAAGGTGATTTCTTTGAAATCCAAGAGGCCTTTGCCCAGAACATGGTTACAGGGTTTGGACGGATCGATGGCAGGACCGTTGGCTTTCTTGCCAATCAACCGATGGTTCTGGCCGGCGTGCTGGATTCTGACGCAAGCCGGAAGGGCGCGCGTTTCGTTCGCTTTTGCGACTGCTTTGACATTCCAATTGTTACGTTTGTTGATGTGCCAGGGTTCTTACCTGGCACTGATCAGGAATACGGCGGGTTGATCAAACATGGGGCAAAGCTTCTCTTTGCTTACGGCGAAGCAACGGTTCCCAAAGTCACCGTGATTACACGCAAAGCCTACGGCGGTGCGTACGATGTCATGTCGTCCAAACACTTGGGCGGTGATGTCAATTACGCGTGGCCGACCGCGCAAATTGCCGTGATGGGTGCCAAAGGGGCGGTGGAGATTATCTTCCGAAAAGACATTGGCGATGAGAACAAGATTGCTGCGCGTACACAAGAGTATGAAGAGCGTTTCCTCAATCCTTTCGTTGCGGCCGAACGTGGTTACATTGATGATGTGATCATGCCGCACTCAACACGGCGGCGGATCGCGCGGTCACTTGCCATGTTGCGGAAAAAGGAAGTCGAGATGCCCTGGAAGAAGCATGACAATATTCCTTTGTAATTGGTGATACTCGTTCACTACTTATTTTCGATTACTTGCCAGCCCTTTGCTAGGTGTTGTAGTGTGGCAAACGCACGGAGGGTTGTATGTGGCGAATTCTATTAGCGGTTCTGGTGATTGGGGTCTTTCCATTTTCGGCAACAGCTGATGATTGTGAAACTGTTGTCAGTACAGACATTGATCCGGACAAACGCCCTCGAAAGTACGGCGATGTGATTTTGTCCTATCGCTCGGACAATACCCAATTGCACTATGTCGATACGGACGGCGACCATGAGATGGACATTATGCTGGTTGATGAAGGTGTCGATTGGAAAATGGATCGGATCGTTTACTTCTATGCTTGCAGAGTTGAAAGGCCAGAAAACGACTAACTGTTCATCTTTGTAAGTTGTATGAGGTCTTTGTTGGGAGGCAGCAATCCGTCTGGCTTGGCTGTCGAAATCTCAGCTTGAAGGACTTTGCGGGCCACCCCGCGAGGTCCTTGAAGCGCGGATAGTCGACCAGACGTGTAATTTAGGACACTTGAATTCGGTAAATGACGAGACTTTGTTTGTTTTGAAATGCGAACAACAAATTCATCTGAGGCATGAGCGGTGGTAAAATCTTTGCGAAATATTCAAATTCTAGTTGTCTGTTGCATTCTGTTGACCGGAATTTCGGTGCGATCAGATGCGCTGGATGGTCTGATTAGCAAAGATGAGTTGATTGCAGACACAAGACAAATAGCCGAGTTGATCGAGAGCGCCCATCCGCAGCCGTATTTTGTTGGTGGAGGAAAATTGGCATTCCATGAGCGATTTCAAAGTGTGTTAAGGGCCATTCCGCAAGAAGGAATGGGAAGGGAAGCTTATCGCGGATTGCTCAGCCCATTGTTAGTTTCTATTGGAGATGGACATACAAATGTATATCCAGATGGGCCAACGGATTTCTCCGGCATCCCCTTGTATTTTCTTGTGGTGGAGGAAGGTCTCTACGTTGCTGGCGCAATGGACGATGAACACAAATCGCTTTTTGGGGCTCGGTTGGAATCCATTGAGGGTGTCGAATTCGATCAGCTTGTCGAGCGGACAAGAAAATACTACGGAGCTGACAATATTTATGGAACGCTTGCCCAACTAGCGAACTTCGAATTCTTCCTTGGAAAGAGAAGCGTTCTTGAAGATCTAGTGCCGGAATGGCAAGACAAATCTCTGCTTAAGGCTTCGTTCAAACTACCTGACGGCAAAAGTGAAGTCGTGCGATTTGCGACACGTTCTCGCGTGGATGATAGACTCAAAGGTACCGAAAAGGTCCTGGAGCTGCCTTCAACATCCGGGCGCGAGTTTGGTTGGGGCTTTCTCGGCAATGACAAAGAGATTGCTTATTTGCGCGTTGCAAGAATGGTCCAAAACCGCGAGACCTGGGAAAAGCGATCCACGTACTCAGACGTTACCGATGGTGTAGAGGACTTTTATCACGACATCTATGGGGAAAAGCCAACTGGTTCCTTGAATGAAACGATGGCCAAGTTGCCTTCTCTGACGGATACCTACACGGATCTTGTGCGTCAAATGAAGCAGAACTCATCCCGCGTTCTTATTGTTGACCTTAGAACAAACATTGGAGGTTGGGCGTATCCAGCTGACATGTTGGTTTATTTTCTTTATGGGAAAGAGGCACTTATTGAACTTCACAGACGTACAAATGTCGTTTCAAGAAAGCTCTCCCCCTATTATTTTTCATCTGAACCGGATCAGACGCTGGAAGAGCTTAACGAAGTTGCCGGTAGGGACGGTATGCGTGATTTTCCGCTTCGAAATTCAGACTATGATCTGAGTGATGTCTCAAGAATGAGTGAAGGACTGTTGGAGCGTGAATACGTCAAGCGCATTGTCGAAGAGGACTTGGCTCTTTCCAAGACATTCTATGATGAATACATGAAAGGGTCACATGCCGAGTTTTTTCGACCTGAAGAAGTACTTTTCGTGACGAACGCATCTACATACAGTGCGGGATTCATGTTTGCGATGTACCTTGATCTGTTAGGAGCAACTCATGTGGGCGGAGTGCCTTCGCAAAACATTGCGCAAATGGGGGAGACTGTTGACTTTGAACTGAAGAACTCAAAGTTGAAAGGCACGATTTCTCATTCGTACCTTGTCCACAATTCGCAAATTGAACTAGACGATAAGGAAAACCTATTGCTGACGCCTGCCCATGAGATTACATACGAAATTTTGCGTAAGTACAATTACTCTCGAAATGCCCCGATTAGATATGCAATCGACCTTGTCCAGTAGCTAGGTTTTTCTTGCTCAATGACAACTGCGAAATTTGACTTGATACATGCCGTCTTTCTTTGAATGGATTATTCTTTGATGGCTTGAAGCAGTTCCTTTGATGGAGGCAGCAATCCGTCTTGCTTGGCGGTTGAAATCTCAGCTTGAAGATTTTTGCGGGCCCACCCCACGAGATCCTTGAAGCGCGGATAGTCGGCGATGCGTTCAAAGAATGGCGAATATTCAAATGCCGTATCAGATTTGTTTCGTTCGAACTCTTGTTCGATTTGATCGCAACAGACCTCGATGTCACCATCTGCCAATGCAATCAAGGCGCCGATCATGAAAGCTCGAATGGAGATGCCGTTGGGATCAGAAATAAGATCCTTATGAATAATCCGAAGATTTTCCAAGTAGACCTTTGTTGTCTCGACGTCGCCCAACTCCAAACTTAGGTGGTACATGTACATGGCGCCGTAATAGTCGCTGTCGGGGCTAAAGAGTAGCCCCTGCAAAGGGTCCGTGTCGATTACGAATGGAGCCAGAAGGGCAAGAGCTTCTTTGTTTTTACCGATCCGCGAATACCAGTCCACAAATGTCAGTGCTGTTTCATAGTCAGTGTCAGCAGGTAGCGAGTCGGTGAGTCGTTTGCCCAATCGATTTGCATCGTCTTCAAAGCCATAAATGGAGTAGAGCGTGAGCGCGATGTACTCCTCGAGATATTCGACTTCTTGACCAAACCCTAGCCGCGTAAGAATGAGTTGAATATTTGCCAAGCCAACAGGTGAGGTGAGCAGTGATTCATGATCGGTGAAGACGGACAGGGCAATCTTCAGACTGCCTCGTGTGTAGGCATCGCTGGCCATGCCATTGAGTACGCCGGGCCAAATCGGATTGATTACAAGACAACGCTGCCTCAAAGCTTCTGCTTCGGCGAAGCGTCCGCGATACTTGTATTCATTCGCAAGGGAAATGAGTGTCGACAAGGACAGGGGATCTACTTCAAGAGCCTTCTGCAGAGTTGGAATAATTTGATGTGTCGAACCACTTAATCCCGCTAAGGCAAATCCCAATATGCGATGTGCGGCGGCGCTATTGGAGTTTATCGCTATTGCTCTTTCGGAAAGTTCTTTGGCGTTCTTTAGGTCATCGCCAATGAGTGCATAAAGAGCTTGAGCGGAATAAACATCGGCATTCTTGGATTCGATTTTGCCTGCCAGTTGAAGAAGTGGCCAAGCTTTTGCTTGCGCTTCCTTGATTGACGTCGATCCATAGCTGGTAATGTGCTTGCTCAGCAGCAAGTGACATTCAGCGAGACCGACGAGTGACGGAAGGTAATCGGGATCGAAGGTCAGTGACTTTTCGAACTCGCTCAATCCACGTTCAATTGAAGACTTGGTTCTTGTGTTGAGTAGTTGTTGACCGAGTAGGAAGTGTTCATAGGCGTCGACATTTGCACTTCGGTTGGATTTCGGTGAGTCAATTTCGGTAGCGTCGAGTATTCGTTCCTTTAGCTCATGTACAATGGCGGCTGAGATTTCATCTTGAATTTCAAAGATGTCTTCCAATGTTCGATCGTAGGTCTCAGACCAAATGTGATAGCCCGTGTCTGACTCAATGAGCTGAGCGGTTATTCGTACGCGGTTACCTGCCTTGCGAACGCTACCCTCTAACACATGCGCGACATTCAATAGGCTACCGACTCTCTTTACGTCTTGTTCTCTACCTTTGAACTGAAATGTTGATCCTCGTGCTGTGACCTTCATTTGAGTTACTTTGGCGAGCAAATTTAGGAGCTCTTCTGAGATTCCGTCAGAAAAGTATTCCTGATCGGGATCTGCCGACATATTTACGAAGGGTAGGACAGCAATGGAGTACTTCGGGGCTTTGGTTCGAGCGGTGGCGGAGCGATGGATTGACGCTGGCACATTCGTCAATTTGGCGCGAAGTGACGCCAGAAGGGTGATGAAAATTGGATCATCGGCGTCGTTTTGCCATTGTGAGAGATCGATAGTTTGGATTTGTCGAAATCCGAGAGGCGGTTCAGTTTGATCTATTTGGATGGGAACTAGCTTTCCCAATCGAAGAGCGAGTTCGGCTTCGTCCGCGACCCATCGGGAGGTTGCTGAATGTCGTGACCATACGACGATCACAGCTTCCGACTGGGTCAACTCATTCTCGATTTCAGTAGAGAACATTGACCCACCCAATAGCCGATTGTCCCACCAAACTGAAAGACCTGCATCTTCAAGAAACGCAACGAGGTCGCGAATTTGATCGCGATCTTCGCTCGCATAGCTCAAGAACACATTTGCCAACTGGTCACCCCAAAAGATGCTGACTCTTAGGTGTCTGAGTAAGGACCATTAATTTAAGACGGTCAAGAATCAGGGTGGCAGCGCGGGATGTCGATTGTGTGGGCTTTCCGTGTACCGAGGGAAGTCAGCTAGTTTTTCGCAAGAGCCACCTAGTCTGGATTCAAAGGGTAATTCGATCAAAAATTCCTCGATTGATTGTCCCACCCTGGGTGAGGGCGGTGGGTGACAGGGCTTAGCGGTTCTGGCAGCATGCGGATATTGACCTATTGATTCCATTGGGAGGATAAGACCATGCCTCAGTCTTTGCTTAATTCGTTCCTAAGTTTTGAGAAGATGATCGCTCCGCAGATCATTCAGTTGATTTACTTTGTCGTTGGCGCTTTGATTATTCTCGGAGGCGTATTCGGTGGTCTATATACGATGACAAATAGTTTCTTTGCTGGCTTGTTTCAGATCGTTTTGTTCACGCCCTTGGCCTTGGTCTTTTGGCGGATTTGGTGCGAGCTGATGATTTTGTCATTCAAGATTTACGACCGTCTCGGCACGATTGCCGGTGAAACGAGCGCAGAATCGACTGAAACCCAGTAGGTTCACTCAGTTTGAGACCAAGACAAGAACGGAAAAAGACGCTAACATTGTTCCATCATGAAGGCGGGGGCCTTCGGGGGATAGTGAATGAAGTGTATTGCGTTGGTGCTCCAGGTATTTCCTCGGATTGCGGTTCTTTTCCTTGTCGGGTGGTTGGCTACGGCGTGCTCTGTGCCGGAGGGCACTGAAGTTGAACTCTATTCTGGGTCGCGTATTGTTGTTCAAGACGCCACGATTATGCGGATCATTGGCGATGGAGAGCTGAGTGAAGTCGCACAGCTGACTGTAAGTGTCCTCCAATTGGGTGACGGTCAGAGTTTGGAAGACACAGCAAATGAGATTTTTGTCGCTTATCTAGGCACATTTGCCGAAGTGTCCGGGCTGAATGATGCTTGGCTGTACATCGATACTCTCCCCTCAATTGGTCCCATTCGTGTCTCAAGTGGCGCGATCCACAAATATGAACGGCGAAATTTCGGTCCGTGGCGAAACTTGACCACGGATGAAGTCCTTGAGATAAAACCACCACCTGGCCCCAAGCACCCTTCGACCGCGATTGAATTGCCATCTGGACACGTCATTCAAATGGAATCCCTGCGTGTTGAGATGGTTTCAGGTGTCCTCTCCATGGTTCTCGATTATCACTACGATGGGAGTATCGACGACCCGGAAGAAATCTACGCACTCAGTCTCGAAGTCTGGTCCCATTACCTCAGGCAGCAGGCGGATGCGGCGTATGTTGATCGGGCGCTCATTTTTGCATTTGACCGCCCGAAGTATGGCACTTTGACATTTAGAGGCCATCTCTTCATCTATACCAATCGAAAACCAGATGGGACCTGGTGGGATTTCCCTCCGACTTTGGAAGAGATTCTTTAGGCATTCGGACACTCTGCTGCGGCTTGTGTGGTTGACATGTTCCTTCCAATTTGGAATGGGAGTGTCTAGCTTGGCGGTGAGACTCTATGACCGCAAGTGTGCCCGTTGACCCCCAAAAGAAGGGATGCCCGAAGACCCCTAGACTGTAAGAGAGCAGATCTTGGCGGCCGGGTAGAAGAAGCCGCAATGTTTAAGAAGATACTCATCGCCAATCGCGGAGAAATTGCCTGTCGGGTAATCAAGACGGCGCGCAAAATGGGCATTGCCACGGTGGCAGTATACTCAGATGCAGATGCAGATGCGTTGCATGTCAGAATGGCAGATGAGTGTGTCCACATCGGACCATCTGCTGCGTCGGAGTCCTATTTGATTGCTGAGCGAATTGTTGAAGCGGCAAAGCACACCAAGGCTGAAGCCATTCATCCAGGCTATGGTTTTCTTTCGGAGAATTCGGGTTTTGCCGAGAGGCTTGCAACAGAGGGGATCGCCTTCATCGGCCCCAATGTAAAAGCCATTCAGGTGATGGGCGACAAGATCGAGAGCAAGAAATTCGCGAATGAGGCCAAAGTGAACACGGTGCCAGGATATCTTGGCGTGATCGAGACCTCACAAGAGGCCATAGAAATTGCCAATGGCATCGGCTATCCGGTGATGATCAAGGCCTCAGCGGGGGGTGGCGGCAAAGGTATGCGTATCGCCCATTCCGAGGAAGAGGTCGAGCAAGGGTACAATTCTTCTAAAAATGAAGCTCGATCGTCCTTCGGAGATGACCGGGTTTTCATTGAGAAGTTCATTACGGATCCGCGCCACATTGAAATACAGGTGATGGCGGACAAGCACGGCAGTGCTGTCTATATCGGCGAACGCGAGTGTTCAATTCAACGACGCAATCAGAAGGTCATTGAAGAGGCACCCAGTCCATTTCTGGATGAAAAAACGCGAAAGAAAATGGGTGAGCAAGCTGTTGCGCTTGCGAAAGCAGTGGACTACGAGAGCGCTGGAACTGTCGAGTTCATTGTCGATGACAATCGGAACTTTTACTTCCTGGAAATGAACACAAGATTGCAAGTTGAACACCCGGTCTCCGAACTCATTACCGGTATTGACCTGGTTGAGGAAATGATACGCGTCGCGGCTGGTGAGAAACTCGGACTGACCCAAAAAGGTATACAATTGAACGGATGGGCCTTTGAAAGCCGTATCTATGCGGAAGATCCTTTTCGTAACTTCCTCCCTTCAATAGGACGGTTGGTGCGCTATGCGCCGCCGGAAGAAGGAACGAGAGATGGACTTACGGTGCGCAATGATACGGGGGTTGTCGAAGGGTCGGAAATCTCACTGTATTATGACCCTATGATTGCCAAGCTGTGTGTGCATGGACCGGATCGAAACGCCGCAATCGATCATATGATCCGTGCGCTGGATTCTTTTCACATAGAAGGCATTCAACATAACATCCCGTTTCTTAGCGCCGTGTATGGTCAAGACCGCTTTCGGGAGGGTCGATTAACGACCGGGTATATTGATGAAGAGTTCCCCGATGGTTTCCAAGGAGCTGAACTTGATTGGGATACACTAGGAGAGTTGGCGGCGATCGCCTGCTACGTTCACATTGGAGAAGTGCGTCGTCTGGGGCATCTTAGCGGGCAATTGGACGGCGTCTCTCACGTTGTTGAGGGCGATTGGGTGGTGTGTGGCAAGACAAGTCAACGCCCAGTCAAGTTTGACAAGATCGGTGATGCGGAGAGCGTAACGATTTGCCATGATGACGGGACTCCAAACCGGGTTTTCAGAATTGAAAGCGAATATCAACCGGGCCAACCTCTCTTTCGTGGTGAGGTAGATGGGTCAGAGATTTCTGTCGCTATCGCACCGACAGATGATGGATGGCGGCTTTCCTACCGAGGGGCAACACTTGAACTTGCGGTGCGGCGACCGAAAGCTGCCAGCCTTTCTGCCTTCATGCCTGAGCGTATTGCACCTGACACGTCGAGGATGTTGTTGTGCCCCATGCCTGGTCTCGTCGTCAGTATTGACGTGGTAGAAGGTCAAGATGTCAAAGCGGGTGAAACAGTGGCGGTGATTGAGGCGATGAAGATGGAGAATGTTCTACGTGCAGAACAGGATTGTCTTGTCTCTAAAGTTCACGTGTCAGCAGGCGATAGCCTTGCGGTAGACGAAATCATCATAGAGTTTGAGTGAATTGTCATTCATGTCGTTACAGTGGCGCTGTCAAACACTCTCTCGAAATTTCTTTTGAGGTGCAGGTCCAGCTCAGAATAGTTGGTGTCGAGACCAAGCTCCTTAAGGCTGGTAACTCCGTGCCCTTCGATACCGCACGGTACAATCCCGGAGAAATGTTCGAGATTTGGATTCACATTGATGCTTATGCCGTGAAAGCTCACCCATTTGTGGAGTCGGATGCCAAGAGCGGCAATCTTGTCGTCATACAATGGAACACCATTGTCCCTGGGTATCCATATGCCGACCCGATCATCCCGCCGGGTCCCAGACACACCGAGGTCTTCAAGTGTATCGATGATCCACTGTTCAAGGTCACAAACAAAAGCTCTCACATCGGGGCGGCGCTCCTTTAAATTGAGCATGACGTATGCCACCCGCTGGCCAGGACCGTGATAGGTGTATTGGCCACCTCTCCCTGTGGCATAAACTGGAAACCGGTTCGGCGAAACTAAGTCTTCGACCTTAGCACTTGTTCCAGCGGTGTAGAGTGGGGGGTGTTCCAATAGCCAGACAAGTTCACGCTCCTGGCCGGAGGCAATTTCACTGGCGCGGTTCTGCATGAACTGCTCCGCCGAGGGATAGTCCACCGGATCTTGTTCGATAATCCATTCGACAGTCGGCATAAATTGGTGCTTTCAGCATCTGTTTAGGTTTGATGATCTAGGTAGAAATCGCGCGATACACAAGTACTGACATTGGGGAAAACCGGGTTGCTGTGGATCTTAACCATAAAATTGGTCCTTGATGAATTGGGTCTCATATGTTGTTACGGTGGGCAAAAGCCAACGAACCATTGGTCTCGTTGGGAATGTATGGGAATTGCTTAATCACATGTAATTTGTGTGTAAAAGGTGAATGTACATTCATCACTTGCAAAATAGGCTAATCATTGATAACTGGACAAGTACAGTCCGGTGGAAGGGAGAATTGAGCTTCCATGTATCCAATTACTTTGAATACGGACTTCGTTCATTTTGGACTGGTAGGCAGAGGTCAGAGGGCTGCGCGACGGGCGCGGTCTTTGATGGTGACGCAACCAAAAAGGCTCACGGTGTTTTCCGACGAGCCAAGCGATCAATTGAGAAAGGTCGCGGCGCGTCATCTCATTGAGCGATTGCCTACGGAAGCTGACTTGGAGCAGCTTCGCGCGATTTGCATATGCGATTTGAGGGAGGATGAGGCAGAGAGTTTGGTGGAGTTGGCTTGGAAGAACAAAGTCTTGGTCAACTATGAGGACAAGCCTGGAAAGAGTGATTTTCACGTTCCAGGCATCGTTAGAAGGGGAGACCTGTTGTTCACTGTCTCAACCGCCGGGCAATCTCCTGCACTTACCGCAGCATTACGAGGACGTATTGCAGAAATATTTGGACCTGAGTGGAAAGACCGCCTCGCTGATGTCTCGAATGCTCGGAAGGTGTGGCGTGAAGGTGGAGCAAAAGCGAAGGATATCCGCAAGATGACCAACGCTTTGATCAAGGAGAAAGACTGGTTGCCGTGACCTTAAGTGTTGTTGAATCACCGCTTGCAGACTTTGAGCTCTTAGAGCTTCAGCAAAAATATTCCGGTCGTGAGGGAATTGAACTGCTGTCGGCGATGATCAACGATGAGTTTGTTGAGAAGATCGCGATGGTATCCTCGTTTGGTGCCGAAAGTGCGGTTTTGCTTCACATGGTTTCTCAAGTCGACCCTACAACACCGATCTTGTTTCTTAATACTGGGAAAGTTTTTGCGGAGACGCTTCGCTACCGAGACAACTTACAAACGCGATTGGGTCTGACGGACGTGCGAGCAATCGGGCCGCACCCGGACGATGAAAAGGCGACGGATCCTGAGGGGTCCTTATGGCAAGTCAATCCGGACGGGTGTTGCGATCTGAGAAAGGTTCGACCTCTAACGAAAGCGCTGAAAAACTTCGACGCGCAAATCACGGGACGCAAGAGATTTCAAACCAACGCTCGGGCAGATCTTCTAACCATTGAAGCGGATCCACTGCTTGGGTCGGGTCACTATAAGATTAATCCCCTCATTCGCTGGGGAATTGATGAATTGGTGGCCTATACGGAACGGCACAGCCTTCCTAAGCACCCTCTGGTCAAAGACGGATTCCTGTCGATTGGCTGTATGCCTTGCACAGAGAGGGTTCAGCCAGGTGGCCAGTACCGCGATGGGCGGTGGGCTGGCATGGATAAGGATGAGTGTGGAATTCACATCCCAGAAAACCTCGATGGCGACGGAATCTAGGGAAATCTCTTCTAGGGCTTCACAAGCCCCTCATCATTTGATACATCCGCGCCTCAACTGTCGTTACGAACATAGTGCGGTCGTGGCGGAACTGGTAGACGCGCAGCGTTGAGGTCGCTGTGGGGTAAAACCCGTGGAAGTTCGAGTCTTCTCGACCGCACCAATTTTCCTTCCTTTTCTTGATAAATGTCACGCCAAGATTGGCCAAGCGATGCGATTCTTGGCCGCTGGTGGGAATATGCTTTGACGCCTCTAGTCTCGCTTGATTGAGCAGGTTGCGCCCGACAGTCCTTTGTGTCCTATTTCTGCGGTGAGTCGGGACCTGCTCTGGCGTTTCCGGAGGGAATTACGATGGTCGAGGACGAGATAAGATCGTCTGAAATGGTGGAAGATGCGCCAACCCTTGATGAGGACTATGCGCTAAATCCCGATTTCGTTCGTGAGGTTTGCGAGGCGATTGAATCCGGGGATAATCTCCGCGTCCGCCACCTTTTTGAAAAACTTCACGCAGCCGACCAAGCAGACCTCTTAGGTCTGGTTCGACCAGACGAACGCCGTCAACTCATCAATGTACTCGGAAATGACCTTGAGCCAGAAGCGCTCTCGGAGCTGGAAGAGGATATTCGGGATGACGTGGTTGAACACCTTCAGCCTGAAACTCTCGCGGCAGCGGTTGAAGAGCTCGAGAGCGATGACGCGATCTACCTGCTCGAGGATCTGGACGAAGGAAAGAAAGCTGAGGTTTTAGAAAAGGTCGGCGAGCAAGATCGTGCTGCCGTCGAATTCTCCCTCAACTACCCAGATGAAAGCGCTGCGCGCCTAATGCAGCGGGACTTTTTGTCTGTGCCTCCCTACTGGACAGTCGGTCACACGATCGATTTTCTCCGATCCGCGGAAGATCTTCCTGACCTTTTCTTTGAAATCTTTGTGGTCGATCCATCGTTTCATGCACTTGGAACAGTGCCGGTCAGCAGGCTTATGCGTGCGGAGCGTGATGTTTTGGTCGGGGACATCATGAATGTGAAACAGACCTTAATTCCTGCGGGAATGAATGAGGAGGAGGTTGCCTACCTGTTCAACCAATACCATCTCATCTCAGCGGCGGTTGTTGACGAGAGTAAACGGATCGTTGGCATGATCACTGTGGATGACATTGTCGATGTGGTTCGCGAGACCGCGAGCGAAGATATGATGGCTTTGGCCGGTGTGCGTGAGGAGGAGGGGCTCTCAGATACTGTCATAGCGACCACGCGGTCACGATTTTCATGGCTTTTGGTGAATTTAGCGACGGCAGTACTCGCCTCGCTCGTTATCGCATTGTTCGATAAAGCAATTGAAGAAATAGTCGCACTCGCCATCTTGATGCCAATTGTCGCCTCGATGGGGGGTAATGCCGGCACTCAGACCATGACAGTTGCTGTTCGAGCATTAGCAACCAAAGACCTTACCCCCACCAATGCAGCACGGATCGTCTGGCGTGAAGTGCTCGTTGGCGGGCTTCAGGGAATTGTCTTTGCCCTGTTGCTGGGCATTATTGGGGCGATTTGGTTTGAAAGTTCAGCAATTGGGAGTGTTTTGGCTTTGGCCATGGTGATCAATCTCTTGGCCGCTGGTCTGGCTGGAATACTGATACCCCTTGGCTTGGAGAAGGCGGGCGCCGACCCGGCACTGTCTTCAACGGTCTTCGTCACGACGGTAACTGATATTGTTGGCTTTTTCGTTTTCCTTGGACTTGCTACACTGCTTCTCGTTCAGTGAGTTGTGAAAAGGTGAGAGTTTAATGATCGCTCGTAAGTTGTTGGCATTATGTGTTTTTTCCATATCTTTGATTGGTGTGTCGTTCGTCGCCAAGGCTGGAACTTGGTTCGAAAATCAACCCATGGACAGCGCGAGGGCCAAGCTTTCCGCGGCTGAGGTCCATGGGGACATCTTCGTAGCTGGTGGGGCGGGTATCAGTGGACCGCGATCTTCGTTCGATCTCTATGACCCCGCAAGCGATATGTGGCGACCGTTACCGCCAATGCCGGTGGGGAGAGAACAGTTCGGCATGGCTGCCTCTAACGGTGTGGTCTATGTCAGCGGTGGATTGGCTGGGAATGACCGCCATGCGATCGTTAGCAAAGACCTTTGGGCCTATGATCCATTGCGGACCTTGTGGATCAAGAAGGCGTTGATGCCATTTGCTAGGCGCGGTCACACGATGGTGACCGTTGGGAGCAAACTCTACGTTATAGGCGGCGAAGGCCAATCGTCCGGCAAGGTTCAAGTTTACAACACGATCACAAATGAGTGGTCTGTATCGGTGGCATCATTTGCTTCGCCGCGCGCGAACTTGGCTGCTGCCGCGGTGGGCGACACGATCTATGTGCTAGGTGGTGCCAAATCTGATGGAACGCAGAGCTCACGTGTTGATCGCCTCAATGTTAAAGACGGCTCGTGGACACGGGTGGCGGATTTGCCGTCAGGACGGTCTGGGCTGATTGCCGCTGAACTTGACGGTGTCCTTCATGTTGCTGGTGGAGCGACCCCATTGCCGTCGCAGACCTTCAGTGATCATCTGTCCTACGATGCAAATTCGAATTCATGGAAGAGTGAAGCCAAACTTCTGACGCCTCGTCATTCGATGGCCTCTGTGACGGTCGATGGTCGCTGGTATCTCATCGGTGGCGGGTCAGGCAGTGGGTTCTTCACATTGTTTACGATTGCTGATGCAGTTGAGGTATTTGATCCGGCGCGGTAAGGCGATCTTGCGCTGACTTATGAGGTAATTCCGCGTTGAATTCTGGTCCTCTTTAGTGTCTCTTAGGGCGAGAAATCCTCGTTGTGACAATGAGTTATTCCGGCGGGCTCACGATCTGTGGTCCATGGACCCGCGATACAAGGTGAATATGAATGAGTGACAAAGATCCGATTGTCATCGTTGGTGCTGCGCGCACCCCGATGGGCGGTTTTCAAGGTGATCTGACCGCTGTGACCGCGCCCGAACTAGGGGCGTCGGCTGTCTCAGCTGCCGTCGAGCGGTCGGGTCTCAAGGGCGATGATATTGATGAAGTTATTATGGGATGTGTCTTGTCTGCAGGATTGGGACAGGCGCCAGCCCGGCAAGCAGCCTTGAAGGGTGGATTGCCGGACAGTGTTCCTTGTACGACGGTCAACAAGATGTGTGGATCGGGCATGCGGGCCGTGATGACGGCCTGTGATACTTTGAGCCTTGGCCATGCAGATGTGATGGTGGCTGGTGGGCTTGAGAGCATGACCAACGCGCCCTACATCTTGCCTAAGGCACGGGGTGGATTTCGGTTGGGGCATGGTGAAGTCAAAGACCATATGTTTCTAGACGGACTTGAGGATGCCTATGAAGGTCGTCTGATGGGTACTTATGCCGAAGAAACGGCACAGCACTTCCAATTCAGTCGTGAGGCACAGGATGCTTATGCGATCGAGTCCCTGAGGCGTGCACGAACGGCAACAGAAGATGGCACGTTCGCAAAAGAGATTCATGAATTGACGATCAAGACGCGCAAAGGTGAGACGACTGTGTCTTCCGACGAACAGCCGATGTCCGCTGATCCCTCAAAGATCCCGGGTCTTCGACCAGCTTTTGTCAAAGATGGAACAGTTACTGCGGCCAACTCTAGTTCGATTTCAGATGGCGCGGCAGCGTTGACGCTGATGCGGCTTTCTACCGCGGAAAAGAAAGGCCTTAAGCCACTCGCGAAGATTGTTGGTCAAACGAGCCATGCACGTGAACCGCGGTGGTTTACGACAGCTCCGGTTGGTGCGATGGAAGCCTTGTTTGAACAAACCGGATGGTCGAGAAACGATGTCGATCTGTATGAGGTCAATGAGGCCTTCGCGGTTGTAACCATGGCGGCTATGCAGGAATTGGATCTTCCACATGATAAGGTCAATGTTCATGGCGGTGCTTGCGCTTTAGGTCATCCTATCGGTGCCTCAGGTGCGAGGATAATGGTGACACTCCTGAACGCGCTTGAAAAATATGACGGCCGCAAAGGTGTGGCCTCCTTGTGTATTGGTGGCGGTGAAGCAACCGCAATTGCGGTTGAACGGTTAACCTGAATCTTTGCAGAACGCGGTTTCATTGGAGAGACGCACGCTATGGCGGTCCTAACTTCCTCGATTAGCCCCCGAAGTGAGTCCTTTGTTGGAAATGCAGAGGCGATGTCTCGACACGTCTCAGAGCTTCAAGAGAGGGTACAAGCGGCGTCCCTTGGTGGTAACGAGCGATCCCGCGATCGGCACCTTGGTCGCGGCAAGCTTTTGCCGCGTGATCGCGTCAACAGACTGCTGGATCCCGGCACGCCCTTTTTAGAGTTTAGTCCACTTGCGGCTTACGACTTGTATGGCGGCGACATAAACGGGGCCAGCATCATCACCGGCGTGGGCCGCGTTGAAGGCAAAGACTGTGTGATCGTATGCAACGACGCAACGATCAAGGGCGGAACGTATTATCCAGCTACGGTGAAGAAGCATTTGCGTGCGCAAGAAATTGCGCTTGAGAACAATCTACCTTGTATCTATCTCGTCGACTCGGGCGGGGCCAATTTGCCCAACCAGGCTGAGATATTTCCGGACCGGGAGCACTTTGGCAGGATTTTCTACAATCAGGCCAACATGTCCGCTCGCGGCATTCCGCAAATAGCAGCAGTTATGGGTTCTTGTACGGCTGGGGGTGCCTATGTGCCAGCCATGTCTGACGAGACGATCATTGTAAAGCAGCAAGGCACGATTTTCCTCGCAGGACCACCTCTGGTCAAAGCGGCAACAGGCGAGGTTGTTTCTGCTGAAGATCTCGGCGGGGCGGACGTTCATGCCAGAACCAGCGGCGTGGCAGATCACTACGCGGTGGATGATATCCACGCCTTGGCGCTCGTTCGTCAAATTGTTGGCACGCTCAGAAAGACCAGGCCCGCGATTGAAGATCTTAGGGATGTTGTTGACCCTGTTTATGACATTGCAGAGTTGGACGGTGTGGTTCCGAAGAATTTGCAAACCCAGTACGATGTCCGTGAAGTGATCGCCCGTCTAGTAGATGGGTCAAGCTTTGATGAATTTAAAAAACTATACGGCACGACGCTGGTGACGGGTTTTGCGCATATCTACGGGATGCCCGTAGGGATCATCGGCAACAACGGCATTTTATTTTCAGAGTCCGCGCTTAAAGGTGCCCACTTTGTGGAGCTTTGTTGCCAACGCAAGATCCCGCTTCTGTTCTTGCAGAATATCACTGGGTTCATGGTGGGTAGCAAATACGAGACCGGCGGTATCGCGAAAGACGGTGCCAAAATGGTGACCGCGGTTGCCTGTGCCAATGTGCCAAAGGTCACGGTCGTGATTGGCGGGTCATATGGCGCCGGTAACTACGGAATGTGCGGGCGCGCCTACAGTCCACGATTTATGTTCACGTGGCCAAATGCACGCATCTCAGTCATGGGTGGAGAACAAGCGGCGTCCGTTCTTGCAACTGTGCGCCGAGATGGTCTTGAGGCGAAAGGTGAGGAGTGGAGCGCTGAAGATGAAGCGGACTTTAAAACTCCGATCCAAGAGCAGTATGAACTCGAGGGAAATCCGTATTTTGCGACGGCAAGGCTTTGGGATGATGGCATCATCGCGCCAAGAGATACGCGCCGCGTTTTAGGGCTTGCTTTTGCAGCCACACTCAATGCCCCGATACCGGAACCGAAATTTGGAATATTCAGAATGTAGTGGGTCGCGACGAACAAGCGACTGAGGAGAGCGACATGACCGAAAAGCAAGCAGCTGCCACATTTGATACGACGCAAGAAGGTGTCGGTGTCATTCGATTGAACCAACCAGATATTCACAATGCCTTCACGCAGGACTTGGAGGAAGCGCTTGTTCAGATTGTGGAGAATCTGAAAGGCGCTGATGGTGTTCGCTGTGTGTTTGTTGAAGGTGCGGGGAAGAGCTTTTCGGCGGGTGCCGATCTCAATGCGATGAAGAGGGCCGCGCGTTGGTCACACTCCGATAATGTCGATGCGGCCAAGAGCTTCTCAAACCTCCTTCATCACATTCGAACTTTGCCAATGCCAACCATCGCGTTGGTCAACGGAGCGGCGATGGGAGGCGGCGTTGGATTGGTCGCAGCGTGTGACATTGCGATCGCAACAAAGAAAGCGTTCTTTTCATTGTCGGAAGTTCGGCTTGGCCTGATTCCCTCAATGATTTCTCCATACGTGATTGAGGCGATTGGGTCGCGTCAAGCGCGCCGGTACTTCACAACCGGTGAACGTTTCGATGCTGAAGAGGCTGAACGAATTGGGCTGGTTCACATTGTGGTCGAAGACCTCAATGAGCTTGCCAAAGAGGGGGAGCGTATTGCTGATTCCATCATCCAGAATGGGCCGCAAGCCGTACATGCGGCAAAGGAATTGATTGATGCGGTGATGTGGCGGGAAATTGATCATCACATGATCAATGAAACTGCCAAACGTATTGCTGATCGTCGGGCAACCGATGAAGCCATGGAGGGCATGACGGCCTTTTTGGAGAAACGCAAGCCCAGTTGGGCCAAATAGGGTTCTTATGTTTGCTTCCGTCCTCATAGCCAATCGCGGTGAAATTGCTTGCCGGATCATCAAGACCGCAAAGAAGATGGGCATTCGCACGATTGCTGTCTACTCAGACGCTGATCGTTTGGCGCAACATGTGGAAATGGCAGATGAGGCCTTTCACATTGGTCCTGCGGTCGCAGCCCAAAGCTACTTAGATAGCGACAAGATTTTGGATGTTGCCGCCCGATCAGGCGCTGAAGCCATTCATCCTGGGTACGGCTTCCTTTCAGAGAATGCGGAATTCGCGCAACGCGTCCTTGAGGCTGGCTTGGTTTGGATTGGACCACCGCCTGATGCTATTCGGGCCATGGGTTTGAAAGATGCAGCGAAATCTCTGATGGAAGAAGCAGGCGTGCCCGTGGTGCCTGGCTATCACGGTGCGGATCAAAAAGAGAAACTGCTTGCCAAAGAGGCCGATAAGATCGGTTACCCGGTCCTCATCAAGGCGGTTGCCGGTGGCGGCGGCAAAGGCATGCGCAAAGTTGAAGACCCATCGCGGTTTTTGAAAGAACTTGCATCCGCGCAACGTGAAGCAAAATCAGCTTTTGGGGATGACCGTGTACTGGTTGAGAAATTCGTCAGTTCGCCGCGTCATGTGGAAGTGCAAGTATTTGCGGACCGTCAAGGACGCGCCGTCTATCTGTTTGAACGGGATTGTTCGTTGCAGCGGCGCCATCAGAAAGTCGTTGAAGAAGCCCCGGCACCGGGAATGACACAAGAAGTTCGCTCAGCTATGGGAGAGGCCGCGGTTAGTGCGGCGAAATCCATTGGATATGAAGGGGCGGGTACGGTTGAGTTTATCGTGGATGGGGAAGGGGGTCTGACTGCAGATGGCTTCTTCTTCATGGAAATGAACACGAGGTTGCAAGTAGAGCACCCAGTTACTGAAATGATCACGGGGGAAGATTTAGTTCGTTGGCAATTCGAAGTGGCTGCAGGCAATCCCCTACCGAAATCGCAAGAAGACCTCGCTATTGACGGTCACGCCGTCGAAGTGCGTCTCTACGCAGAAGATCCAGCAAAGAACTTTTTTCCTTCGCCGGGCGTTCTTCACCACCTGACATTGCCAACGCAAACAGGTCACATTCGTGTCGATACCGGCGTCCAGTCTGGCGATGAAGTGACGATGTTCTATGATCCCATGATTGCCAAGATCGTCGCGTGGGGTGGTGATCGCCGAGCCGCGCTGCGGCACATGTCGCATGCTCTTGACCAAGTTGAAGTTATCGGTGCGCGTACCAATGCTACCTTCCTTTCACATGTCATTGATCATCCAGCGTTTGCGAATGCCGAGCTCGATACAGGTTTCATCGATACGCACTTTGCAGAATTGGTGCCTGAGAATGTTGCACCAGAAATCGAGATACTGGCCCTGGCGATTTTGGCCCTCCACTTGGATCACACATCGGAGCGACAACAAGATGGAGATCGCTTCGGCTGGATACGTTCGCCATGGGATGACCTGGATGGTTGGCGTGTCAATGCGGCCACGCCTCAGACAAGTCATCAATACATCTTCGATCAGCCGTCGGGTCAGATTGTCGTGGATGTCGCTTATGGTTTGACGGGGCTTCGTGTTTCAATGGGTGAAAGCTCTGTTTCAGCGGAAGGTGCCTTTGAAAGTGATGGCACTTTGTCTGCCGTGATCAATGGGCGCCGTTACAATGCAGAACTCAGACAATTCGACAATGAGATCCACATCTATCATGACAAGCATCTCCATGTGTTGGTGGTCTTAGATCCTCTGGCATCGGCTTATCTTGATGATGAGGCCGGTGATAATTTGCAAGCACCGATGTCTGGAAAAATCATTGCGGTCAATGGGGAAGCTGGGTCACGGGTAAAACCTGGTGAGCCAATCGTAGTTCTTGAGGCCATGAAAATGGAACACACGCTAATGGCGTCTTCGGAGACGGTCATTGCAGAGGTCTTGGTTTCGGTTGGCGATCAGGTTGATGATGGCCAAGTAGTTGTCATTTTTGACAATGAGTGATTGGGTTTTCAGGTTGGAACTTTCGGAACTTCAATGACCGTTCATCTGGTAAAATTGTGTGTTGGCGTCGACCGGATGGAACAAATGTTCGAGTGGGTTGCGATGCGCCATGCGCAACATGCTGAAGACCCTTCTTCACCACCTCCTGGTCACGTTACGAGGATGACACCGAAACGTAAAGATGAACTCCTTGCTGGGGGATCCCTTTACTGGGTCATTCAGGGACAAATCCAAATACGCCAAAAGTTGCTCGACATTGTTCAATTTACAGACAATGAGGGGATTGGGCGCTGCCGGTTGGTTTTGGATGCAGAGGTCGTGCCGACACGGTGGCAACCGAAACGCCCATTTCAGGGGTGGCGATATCTCAAAGCCGAAGAGGCTCCACCGGATTTTGCCGACATTGCGAAGTCTTCAGGTGATCTTCCAGAAGATATGCGCAAAGAGCTCTCAGAACTTGGGTTGCTCTAATCCGTCTGTCGAGGGTCGACGGGCAGATTGTCGATCAACCGTGTCTTGCCTATGAAAACTGCCGCCAATAGACGTGACGGGTTATCGAGGCTATCAACAGGCTCCAAAGTTGCGGCGTCTCTCAATTCGAGATAATCGACGGAATCAAATCCTGCTTTCTTCAGTGCGACGATCCCATCAATGATCGCATTGCTCGCATCATTGTCTTCGACGATTTTGGTCGCGACCTCTTGCAAGGTCTGATAGAGCGAAGGCGCGATGTGTCGCTCTTTGTCAGTCAGATAGGCGTTTCGAGAAGAAATTGCCAATCCGTCAGATTCGCGACATGTCTGGCTTCCCAAAATTTCAACCGGGATGTTTAAGTCGCGAACCATCCTGCGTATGACGAGAAGTTGCTGGTAGTCCTTTTCGCCGAAAACAGCGATGTCGGGTAAGCACTGAAGCAGCAGTTTGGCAACAACGATTGAAACACCGCCAAAGAAATGAGGACGGGTTGTACTGCATAGGCCTTCGGCAATTGATCCAGTGGAGAGCGATGTCGAGAAATCTGGATCATACATATCGCCAGTACTGGGTGCGTAAACCAGATGTGTCTTTGTAGACGACAGTTTGTTCACATCATCGAATAGATCACGAGGGTAGTGATCGAAATCTTCGTGTGGCGCAAATTGCGTCGGGTTGACGAAAATGCTGACGATGACCCTGCTGGCGCTTTGGTCAGCCAGTTCGATAAGAGAGAGATGACCTTCGTGCAAAGCGCCCATTGTGGGCACAAACGCAATCTTGTGTCCGGCCATACGCCAGTTGCGAACCGTTTCACGAAGTTCGGCAATTGTTCGAACGATAGGTGGTTCGGATGAGACTGTGTTGGTCATGTGGATAAGTCGACGTTCAAAGGAAACATGGTTAACACGAGGATTGCCTAAAAAGGGTTCTGGGGACTATAGACGGTAGGTGCAGTTTTTGAAGTAGAATCAGGCGCTTCTGGTGTTTTTCGCCTTCCACATGTTCTCAATTGGAATTCCTTAACACTGTTCCTGGTATCATGATTGCGGTATGTAGGTAGATGGTCGCGAGTCGAAATAATTGGATCTTGCGTCAACAAATTGGGACCCTCTAGCACATGAACCTCAGTCGGCGAAATCTCTCTGAGCAGCTCAGCACACCCCTAAATCTTGGGTCGAATGCGACTGCCCAAACATCTCCTGAGAAGCGTCCTCATTATGTCGTTCTTGGCAACGAGAAAGGTGGATCAGGCAAGTCCACGACCGCGATGCATGTGGTAGTTGCCCTGATGAAATTGGGCAAGAGAGTTGGCGCAATCGACCTTGATAGTCGACAACGTAGCCTGACACGTTACCTCGAAAATAGAGCGGATTGGTGTGAGCGCAAAGAGGCCGATCTGCCATTTCCAAAATCGTTTGTTTTAGAGCGGAGCGAACGTGATGCAGTGCAGGTCGCGGAAGAAGAAGAGCGCGATGTTTTCAATGGCGTGATGGATGAGCTCAGTGACTATGATTTTGTCATCATTGATAGTCCTGGAAGCGATACGCATCTTTCTCGCTTGGGCCATTCCGTTGCGGACACGCTCATCACGCCGATGAACGATAGTTTCGTTGATTTTGACCTTCTGGCTGAGATCAACCCAGAGACCCTGGATGTTCTGGGTCCGTCGCTTTACAGCGAACTTGTTTGGGATAGCCGGAAGAACCGCGCCTTGGAATCCCGGGCCTCCATTGATTGGGTCGTGATGCGCAACCGCATCTCAAGTCTTGATGCGCGCAACAAGCGCCGCGTCGGCGAAGTTCTAACCGCTCTTGCTCCGCGCATTGGTTTTCGTATTGCGCCAGGCTTTGGAGAGCGGGTGATCTTCAGAGAATTGTTCCCAACCGGTCAGACTCTGTTGGATCTCACCGAAGGGAATGCCGGAACAAAACTCACAATGTCTCACATAGCTGCGCGACAGGAAGTGCGGGAACTGATTGTGACACTTGAGTTGCCTGGCTTGACTGCTGGTGATGTCGAGATCTAACTCTTAGCAAAAATCAAAACAGCCAGTCGGAATCGTGTACCGCAAAGCATGAAACGCCTTTGTTGGTCAGGGCCTTGCAAGCATCGCGGGCTTTGTTTTCTGCCATGGGGCCAAACCGGGCGCGGTAGACTTCACCTTCGACGGTCTCAAACGGAGCGATAACAGTCTTGTCCATCGAGAGGCGATGGGGGTCCATTTTCTGCGTGGCTTCCAGTTGATTGCGCGCTTTCTCTGCCTCTGAGAACGCGCCAATTTGTATTCCCCATTGAGCGCCCAATTCGGTCGGCGTTAGATCACCCTGCTCGGCTGCTGGTGGATCGTATGAAATGATGTTCTCACCGGTCGACAGGCGTAATGTGCTGACGCCGTCAAGAGATACGGCAAGCTCCGGTGCCCCATCTTCACTCACGCCAAACATGTAAGAGGGTTTCCGCGTTGGGCGGGAATCTGCCAGGTAAAGCTCGGTCGGCTTGGGCCGGGGTGAAGGAACGCTCGTCAGTTGTGGAACCAGTGACGGGTTCGAGCTTAGACGATTGAATGTCTTATCGAGGATGTACTTCATGTGCGCGTCACGGGATTTGGCGCTTTTGCCACCAAGAACAACACCGATGAGGCGGTGGCCGTCTCTTTCCACAGATGTGGTCAAATTGAAGCCTGAAGCGCGGGTATATCCTGTCTTGATGCCATCGGTCCCTTTGTAATTCTTCAAGAGGGAGTTGTGGCTCTTGTAGGTCTTGCCCTTCCATGAAAAGCTCTTAACCGAGAAGTAGTGATAGTACTGAGGAAAGTCATCGGAGATGCGTTGGCCAAGGATGGCAAGATCAGAGGCTGTCGACTTCTGCCGCCGATTGGGCAGGCCGGACGCGTTCATGAAGCGCGTGTTGCGCATGCCTAATGAGCGGGCTTTTTGCGTCATCTCGAGTGTGAATTGATACTCGGTACCGGCCACCGCTTCCGAAAGTACTGTTGCCACATCATTGGCCGACTTGGTGACCAGGGCGTGAATGGCTTCTTCGACCGTGATCTTTTCGCCCGGTTGTAGCCAGAGCTTTGAAGGGGCTTGGCCGGAAGCGCGTTTTGAGACGGTCAGTTTTTGATCGAGTTTCAACTTCCCGGTATCAAGAGCCTCGAATGTCAGATAGAGGGTCATGATTTTGGTGAGCGAGGCGGGGTATCTGGAGGATTCAGATTTGCGAGAGAAGAGTACCGTTCCTGTTTCGGCATCAATGACAATCGCAGAGTATTTTGAATTGGCGTTTGCTGCTGGCGTTGCCACGCTCGTCAAGAGTGCCGCCATGAACAGAGCGAAAAGAGCAAGCGTCATCCGTGCTCTCGTCGACGCCCAACGGCAACAAGCCAATACTCCATACTCTAGATCTTTCACAGGACCACCCACTTAGCTGTGAAGACATTACCGGTCTTGTCTGGTTTCTACCTTAGCGTTAGTGCGGATAATGCCGACACGCCCAGAAAGCTCAAAAGCTCAAAGGGACCCCCTCCCGCACCAAGGCGTATAGAATAATCGAATGCCGTCAGGATTTCTGGAAAAAGTGACATCATGATTACTGACTTCAGTCCTTAATTTGGCAAATCCAGCGATCCGAGGACCGGGCGGTTGATTATCTGTGGGAAACCTTAGAGAAACTGCCTTACCAACCCGTAAACCAGTTTGAAGTGGTTGGTTTGGGCATCTGATGCCTTTGCCGCGTTGCGGAAGCGTTGCTTGACCTGCCATTTTTACTGGAATATTGAAGGCCTATGTTGCGCTGCAGCAAAGCAGATACGGGTTCTTCTCCGGTGTCAAAAATGACCAGAAATTGAGTAGAGCCGTCAATTTTGTGAGGATGAGATGACCGAGAAGAAGACGAAATCAGCCAAAAGTGGCGCAAAAGTTAAGGCCACGAAGACAACGGATGTGTCCATGATGCAAGGCGTGGAGGCCATGACTGCTCAATGGCAGAAGGCATTTGCCGGTTCTGACAACATGACCGCTTTTTACAAAGAAAATCTTGAAGCCTGGGTTGAGAGCGCAAAAGTCTCGCCCGAAAGCGTAGAGAAGATTGCAGCAGAAGCTGTGGCTTTCCACCAAAAGACGCTCGAGGGTGGTGCAGCTGTTGCCGTTAAGGCTTTGAGTGCGCAGAGCTTTCAAGAAGTTGTTGAAATGCAAAGCGAGTACACAAAGACAGTTGTTGAGGGCTACATGAGCCAAATGAGCCGCATTGGGGAAATGTGGACAGAAGGCGTTCAAGCCGCCACCGCACCGCTCAACAGCCGCATGAGTGCATTTATGCAATTCGCACAAGGCAGCCGTTTCTAAGGGTCTCATCCTTCTAGAACTTCGAATTTGGGGCTCAGGCAATAATGCCTGGGCTTTTTTTATCTCTATCTGGGCTTTGCAATCTTGCGGTAACGCCTATTTACTATTCTGAGATTCTAAGAGGTCGTTAGTCACAGCCGCGACGAAATTTAACCAAGGGATCATAGTAGTACTAGAAATGGCCAATTTTCTCAGTCACACTGATTCCAATGTGAGAGTGAATCGAACGACGACAATGTCGGAAGAAAACGGCAAAGACGATCAAAACGGCCCTTCGACCGGATTGATCACAAAACCGAAGCCGAAGACCAAGAAGCCGTCTCTTTACCGTGTGTTGTTGTTGAACGACGACTACACGCCTATGGAGTTCGTCATCTTTATCCTTGAAAGGTATTTTAACAAGGGCGAGATGGAAGCTACTCGCATCATGTTGCACGTCCACCAAAATGGGGTGGGCATTTGCGGTGTGTTCACATATGAGGTCGCCGAAACCAAAGTCGCACAAGTCATTGACGAAGCGCGACGACATCAGCACCCTCTACAGTGCACAATGGAAAAGGAGTAACTAAGCGTTGCCATCGTATTCAAAGAGTCTTGAACAAGCCCTCCATGCAGCCCTTGCCTTTGCGAGTGAGCGCAATCACGAATACGCAACGCTTGAACATCTCCTGTTGGCATTGGTCAATGACCAAGACGCGGCCGCCGTTATGCGTGCGTGCAATGTTGAACTCGATGTATTGGAAGAGAGACTGTCGAATTACATCGATAGTGAACTTTCAAGCATGATTGTTTCCGACGGTGATGAAGCTAAGCCGACGGCCGGTTTTCAGAGAGTTATTCAGCGCGCGGTCATTCATGTGCAATCGTCAGGACGTGAAGAGGTTACTGGCGCAAATGTTCTGATAGCCCTCTTTGCCGAGCGCGAAAGCCATGCTGCCTTTTTCTTACAAGAGCAAGACATGACCCGTTACGACGCGGTCAAGTATATTAGCCATGGTGTGGCCAAGCGAGCGGGCATGTCAGAAGGTAAACCTATTCATGGTGCAGACGAAGATCTGGAAGACGCCGAAGAGGTTGTAAAACAGGGCAGTGAAGCGCTAGAAGCCTATTGCGCCAATCTCAATCAGCGCGCCCTTGATGGCAAGATTGATCCACTTATTGGGCGCGATGCTGAAGTTGAACGTACCATTCAAATTCTCTGTCGCCGATCAAAGAACAACCCACTCTTCGTTGGCGATCCTGGCGTTGGCAAGACGGCGATTGCTGAAGGTTTGGCGAGACGTATCGTGCGGCACGAAGTGCCTGAAGTGCTTGATGACGCGACAATCTTCTGTCTCGACATGGGGTCGCTTCTTGCGGGCACGCGTTATCGCGGCGATTTCGAAGAACGCATCAAAGCGGTTTTGAAAGAGCTTGAGGAGTATGAAGGGGCGATCCTCTTCATTGATGAGATTCACACGGTGATTGGTGCCGGCGCGACAAGTGGTGGTGCGATGGATGCCTCTAACCTCTTGAAGCCCGCATTGGCCAGCGGAAATCTGCGCTGTATTGGGTCGACTACATACAAGGAATTTAGGCAGCACTTTGAGAAGGACCGGGCCTTGGTACGCCGGTTTCAGAAGATCGACGTGATGGAACCCAGCATTCCGGACACGATTAAGATCCTCAAAGGGCTGAAACCTTATTTCGAAGAGTTTCACAATCTTAAATACACAAACGAGGCGATCAAATCAGCTGTCGACCTGTCGGCAAAATACATTGGTGACCGCAAACTTCCCGACAAAGCTATCGATGTGATTGATGAAGCCGGTGCTTCTCAGATGTTGGTTCCGGAAAACAAACGTAAGAAGAAAATCGGCGTTAAAGAAATCGAATCTGTCGTTTCAAAAATGGCGCGGATACCGCCGAAATCTGTCTCTAAAGATGACTCGCAAGTCCTTCGTGACCTCGACAAGAACTTGAAACGAGTGGTGTACGGCCAAGACAAAGCTATTGATCAACTCGCTGCGGCCATCAAGCTTTCGCGCGCCGGATTGCGCGAGCCTGAAAAACCCATTGGGTGTTATCTCTTCACGGGTCCCACCGGTGTTGGGAAGACGGAAGTTGCAAAACAGCTTGCCAGCACCATGGGTGTTGAACTGCTACGGTTCGACATGTCTGAATATATGGAGCGTCACACAGTTTCCCGATTGATTGGGGCGCCTCCGGGATATGTTGGGTTCGACCAGGGTGGGTTGCTGACCGACGGTATTGACCAACATCCGCACAGTGTATTGTTGCTCGATGAAATCGAAAAAGCACATCCAGATCTGTTCAATATCCTGTTGCAAATCATGGATCACGGAAAACTCACCGACCACAACGGCAAGAAGATTGATTTCAGAAACGTGGTTCTGATTATGACCTCGAACGCTGGCGCTGCGGAGATGCAGAAAGAAGCCATCGGCTTTGGCCGCGACAAGCGTGAAGGTGAGGACGAAGAAGCGATCAATCGCTTGTTTACGCCGGAGTTTCGCAACCGTCTCGATGCGACCATTGGCTTTAACAGCCTTCCGCCTGAGGTTATTCACAAGGTGGTTCAGAAGTTTGTACTCGAACTTGAAGCTCAGTTGGATGATCGCAATGTAACCTTTGAGTTGACGGACGACTCTATCGCTTGGTTGTCGAAACGTGGTTATGACGAAAAGTTTGGGGCGAGGCCCTTGGCGCGTGTCATCCAGGAGAGCATCAAGAAGCCGCTGGCGGACGAGATCTTGTTTGGCAAACTCAAAAAGGGCGGCACAGTTCGCGTGCTCGTTAGCTCTGATGACAAGCTTGAGTTTGAGATCATCGAGTGGGTGCCGAAGTCAAAGTCGAAGAAGGCGTTGTCCGACAAGTCCGAAAAGCCACTCTTGATCAAATAGGTTAGATTTTTTGATCGTACTCGCCGACTTCAGGTTGGGCGGATAGGCGTGCGTCGATGTCGGCGAACATGGCGCGCATGTTCTCTTCGGACGCTGGGCTTTCGACCACCACCACAAGGCCTGGTTTGTTGGATGAAGCGCGTACCAATCCCCAAGTTCCGTCTTCGACAACGATGCGGATCCCATTGACGGTCACGACGTCTTTGATCTCTTGGCCGATGAGTGTTTCGCCTCTGTTTGTCAGGTCTTGATAGATTTTTACAATCCGGTCGACCACATCGTATTTCACTTCATCCGGGCAATAAGGTGACATGGTTGGGGAGCCCCAGGTTTGGGGCAAGTCCCTGCGCAGATCGGCCATGGATTTGCCTGGATTTCGACCGAGCATATCGAGAATAGCGATTGCCGACACGATGCCGTCGTCATAGCCGCGTCCGATAGGTTTGTTGAAGAAGTAGTGACCACTTTTCTCAAAACCAACCAGCGCATTGATTTCGTTGGCGCGCCGCTTGATGTAGGAGTGGCCTGTCTTCCAGTAATCGGTCTTGGCGCCGTTACCTAAAAGAACCGGGTCGGTCAAGAAGAGCCCCGTTGACTTCACGTCGACGACGAACTGCGCATCTTTGTGCTGTTCAGAGAGGTCGCGGGCGATCATGACGCCAACTTTGTCAGCGAAGATTTCTTCGCCTTCATTGTCCACAACACCGCAGCGATCACCATCGCCATCAAAGGCGAGCCCGACATCAGCGCCGGTTTCTTTGACCTTAGCGCTTAAGGCTTCGAGCATTTCCATGTCTTCTGGGTTCGGATTGTGGTTCGGGAACGTGTAGTCCAAACTGCAGTGGAGTGGCACGACCTCGGCGCCAATGGCTTCAAGCACGCGCGGTGCGAATGCACCGGCTGTCCCATTTCCGCAAGCGGCAACAACTTTGAGTTTGCGTTTGAGTTTGCCGTGGGCGGTTAAGTCATCAATGTATTGTTGCGCCATGTCGGGAACAACATGGTAGGACCCGCCGTCTCTTGCTTGCGACTTTGCGTTTAGGACGATTTCTTTGAGCCGCGACATTTCATCGGGTCCAAAAGTGAGGGGGCGATTGGCACCCATCTTGACGCCGGTCCATCCGTTTTCATTGTGGCTGGCGGTGACCATGGCGACGCACGGCACATTGAGTGCGAATTGCGAGAAGTAGGCGACCGGGGAGAGGGCGAGGCCAATGTCATGCACTTTGCAGCCCGACGCCATGAGGCCGATGGTCAAGGCGTGTTTGATGGAGGATGAGTAGGAGCGATAGTCGTGACCGACAGCAATCTCTGGCTTTACGCCCAATTCGTGAATGAGAGTTCCCAGGCCCAGTCCCAACGCTTGAATGCCAATCAGGTTGATTTCATCTGGGTAGAGCCAACGCGCGTCGTATTCCCGGAAACCGTTTGGTGACACGAGAGGCAGGCTTTCGAACTCTTCCGTATTGGGTTTTAGATCAGCGCGCGGTTTGGCAAACATCTTTTCTCTCTGTCTCTATGTCTAACTTGGGTGAATAGGTCGGGATTCTCGAATTACTTAAATCATGATTTTCCCGTTAGGGGTTAACAAAACGGATGATTTGTTTGGTTCAATTATTTCCTGAGGATGAGGCGATTGCCACGCACCTCGAAGCTGGAGAGCCGGTTTAGAAAGCTCATGCCGAGGAGCGAACCGCCACCGTTGGCCGGCAACACGCTGGCGTCCACGTCATAGACCACGACGTCGCCGATCTCAATCTTCTGAACACGCACTTTCGCTCCCATAGAAATACCATTGGCGGTGTTGTAAGGCACGTTGAAGGTGAGGCGTCTTGTGTCGATGCCTGCTCTTTCGGCGTCGTCGATGGTTAATGCGACATCTGTGGCGCCAGTGTCAACGAGGAACCTCGTTCTCTTGCCATTGATCAACCCGTCCGCGATGAAGTGGCCATTGCGGCTTTGATAGAGAATAACTTCGCCTTTGGAACTTGCGGGGCGCGATGGAATGATCTCACCAGAGACACGAGCGCCCAGTTCCTGCAATTCAAATCGATAGGAGTAGAGCACAATGATAAAGACGAAAATGCCAACCCAGGCGACGGCTTGTTTGAGTGCGACCATGGCGGTTCCGCGGTACCCGAGGATGATGCTTGATCCGACCATAACCAAAAGGCCGATCGCATAGGCAAGCTGAACTTGGCTTCCTTGGTCCTGGAGGGTTCCTGGGAATGCACTTCTTAAAACCAGCACAAGCAAGACCAGGCCGAGTACGAAGAGGGCGATCCATGCATTGCGTCCGCGCATTGGTGTCTCCAAGGTGTTGGTCGGCCATGGCGGATTTGACAATCTGTTCCGACATGCCACTTTGCCCTAGAATACTGGATCACATATTACTCGAATGTAAAACTTGATTGTAGAGCGGGGCAACAGCGGCGTGGCGGCAGAAAACAAAGGGTCAGCAGGGGTTTCTCCAAAATTTGAACCAGGCTGGGTTTGGCTGGTGGGGGCAGGCCCGGGTGACCCGGGGCTTTTGACCTTGCATGCGCTCCACGCGCTGCAAACCGCGGATGTCATCATCTATGACGCGCTGGTGTCGGATGAGGTGATGGCAGTGGTGCCAGAGTCCGCTGTCAAAATATTTGCGGGAAAGCGGGGCGGGCGCCCTTCGGCCAAGCAAGTGGACATTTCCGAGACCATGATCGCCAAGGCGAAGAAGGGTTTACGAGTCGCGCGACTAAAAGGGGGCGATCCCTTCACTTTTGGGCGCGGCGGCGAAGAAGCCTTGGCATTAGTTGAAGCGGGCGTGCCGTTTCGCGTTGTGCCGGGCGTGACGTCCGGCGTCGGTGGGCTGGCATATGCTGGCATACCTGCCACCCACCGCGACATTGGTCATGCCATTTCATTCGTCACCGGCCACATGGCCGGGGGTGATGTGCCGGATGCGCTTGATTGGGCAGGTCTCGCCAAGAGCTCCCCCACCATCGTGCTCTATATGTCCATGCGCCACATGGATCAAATTGCAAAACTGTTGATGGAGGGTGGACGCCCTAAGGATGATCCGGTTGCCGTCATCTCAAGAGCAACGACAAAGGACCAACACATCCTCGATACGACGCTTGAGACATGTGTCGATGACATTGCAAAGGCGGACCTGCAACCACCTTCGCTGATTGTGATTGGCGAGGTGGTGCGATTGCGCGAGAAGTTGGATTGGTTTGAGAGTTTGACCTGAGCCAGATGTCCCCTCAAACCCTATGTGTCTTCACCTCCATACGCCACATAGATCGGGGATGACCAGGCGCGTTCTTCCACAGGTGCAAGGCAATCGTCGTCGTAGGGCGTGCGGTTTTCGCCGCCGTGGCAGATGTTGACCTTCACGCATTGGCCGGTCGCGTCATACTCACAGCGTACGCCGCCGCCATTTACGGCGGGGCTTTCCTCCTCAATGGCGCGGACGTAATAGAGCGTGTCGCGTTTGCTGGTGTCAAAATTTTCGTCGGAAAAAGTGACGGTGCAACCATTTGGGTTGGGCGCGCAGGGGAAGGAGCGCCAGACGTCTTCGACGAGGTCAGCCACCGGTTCATCCGCCGAGATTTGCGGTTGGATGCGCACGATTTCGAGGCGGGTGATGAGTTTGCGTTCATCAGAAGGATTGTAGCACTCGCCTTTGCACAAGTGATCAAGCCGTTCCGGCGTGAGTACGGCTTTACTGTAATCCGGGCAGCCGGGTTTTTGCTTGAAGGAGCCAATGGCCCGGACCTCGAATGTGGGTGTGGTGTTGGTTTCGAGCGTTGATCCCATGGGGGTGCGAGCGCCGTCTTGAGTGAGTGCGTTAAACCAAAGCAGAATTCGTGGACCGCTGGTGGCGTAGACCTCTTTGCTCTCTAATGCGGTCCATATCTCATCACGGGACCGTCCGGTCGCGTGGGTGGCGACAAGACCGCCGGTATAGAGCATGGAGGCGGCCCGTTCAGATTCCTGGAGGGCAATGCTCGAGAGGTTTTTAGTGTCGACCTCGTAACCAAATGGCCGAGGCGGAAGTTCTGGTCCACCTAAAGCGGTCGTTGATCCGCCGGGTTGCAGGCCTCCGGCTTCTGTCATGGGTCTGCGTCCATACTCTTTGTAGCCGGTGCCCGGGCGGGCGGTGTGAACATCGCTCGAGCCGATGAAACCGAAGCCAAGGTGTTGCGGATTTGCGGGGTCGTCGAAGTTGCGTCGGGCCATCATGTATTGCACCGACATCGCAGGTCTAAGGTTTAGCGAAGGGAGAAAGCAGTCTTGGCATTGCCCGGAGTCGAGCCACTCTTCCAATTCAATGTTGCCAACGACGTGATAGCCGGCATTTCCTCGGTCGACATAGAGCTGACGTGTCGCTGCCGCACGAGATTCACACTCCACGTTGCTTTCGCCATCGGCTTGGCAACGTTCTCGGATGATCTCACCAGCGCGCCAGCAAGAGGGAAGATAGTCATCGCTCGGCTGTGGGCAGTAGGGGGCGCCTTGAGCATCAAAGGCGGTGGCGCGGAAGTCGCGATACTCTTCTGAGTTTCCATGACCTGAATAGATCTCGATCAAAGGTTGGCGATCAGGATTGAAGTTGGCGCCGGTCAGCTGCTTATCCCAGGAGGCCGTAGCCGGTGCGCTGTATCCCCAAGCGGTGCCATGAGGAATGACCATGGAGGAATGACCCCATTCGTCGAGCTTTCGGAACAAGTCTTCAGGTGTTGCGGCACCTTCGTGACAATCGCTAGGCAGGTCGGGTGAAGGCACGTCCACAGGGCAAGGGTCAACGGATGATCGCTCGGCCATCTTGCGAACCCAATCTTGGTAACGTGATTGGCGCATGGTCAGGGACAGCCCGGTGCGCTTGATGAAACCAAGCGGTTGCCCACCTGCATAGACGTCAGCTGTGCGAATGGAAATTGGACGGGTGGGGATCTGCCCGTCCTCGAGATCACGCAAGATGATATTGCGATGACCGAAGTGATTGTCTGGGGTCTTACCTTTTTGCGTCCATTCCCAACCTAGAAAGGCGACAACGTCCGGATTGTTCCCATCATTGCCCACCGCGTTGCATTGGCGAACGCTATCAATGGTTTCTTGCCATTGGCGCGGCGATATTGATTCGGCGTGATCGTTGATTGACCAAAAATCGAGGGCGGCACAGAAGCGAGCAAAGTCACAGGCATCTGCTTGCGGGTGAGTGCCTTCGCCACCCAGCAAGGGTAGGCTGTAGAGGAAAGCATCTGCTGATACGGTCGTGTGCACGTGCAAATCGCCAAAGAGGATTTGTTTGACCTCATCGACACCAAGGCGGGTCTTGGCTTCATCTTGTATTGAGCTTCGACCTTCGACGACGTTGAGTGGTATTGGTTGAGGTGTGATCACGCCTGGGCCTTCATGGCGGCCAAAATGCCCCATGCCGGCCGCATAAAGGAGAGACGCAATTCCAAGAACAATCAACAATGCCGCCATGTGCCATTTGCTCTTGAACATGATTTTTTCCTCTTGTTTGAACCCCAAAGGTCAGTGGAGTTTCAACGGCCTCTAGGCCCTTTGTCAAATCGGGTCGCTTTTTCTTTAAGTTTCGATGATCCAAGTGTATGGCTTGCGCCTGAATTGACGCACGATCTCCTGAGAATTGTTGATGACAAGTCCAGAAACTTCCCCCTTTGATGATATCCGCGGCATGGGGCGGGCCTTTGCGTTGCCGGACGACGAGGCTGTGCTGGAGGCCCAAGCGTTGCGTGTGGGCGATGACGTTTCGCAAGAGCAATCTGACATCATCGATTGGTTGGCGGCGTGGCAAGGCGAGGCGCGGCCACAAGTTGTGCGGCCGGGTGTGGCTCTTTACGCAACGGTACACGGCATCGCGGTTTCGGCCGGACGCGATGTGGCCCGGGTTTCGGCAGAGATGGAAGCGATTCAGACGGGTATTGCTCCGCAACACCTCTTGAGTGGAAAGGCCGGTGCCGGCCTTCGTGTCTTTGATCTTGCGACGGAAATGCCATGCCCTGACATCGCTGATGAGCCATCATCTGGTGAGCGTGACTGTGCTGCGACCATCGGCTTTGGTATGGAAGCAGTCGACGGGGGCATGGATCTCCTGATCTTGTCCGACCTTGGTGGAGGCGGAGATTTGGCGACTGCTGCCTTGTTGGTTGCTGCTCACAAGGGCGGTGTTTCGGATTGGATGTCCCGTCTTTCTGATGCTGAGCAAGATCTGGTTGAAAAAGCGGTGGCTCGGGCTGGCTCGCAGGATGACCCACTTGCAGCCTTGGCGGAGTTTGGGGGACGGGATCTATCCGCTTTGGTCGGCGCGATCATGGCGGCGCGTATCCAAAGCATTCCTGTTTTGCTCGATGGATCGGTCGCGCTTGTGGCGTCGATTATTGTTGAGGAAATGGTCGAAGGAGGGAGCGATCATTGTCGATTGGCGGGAGAGGGCGGGGCGGTTTCGCCTCGGCTCATGTCACTGCCGAAATTCTCGCCAATTTCTTCTGAGAATGCGGACAGCTCCCATGGTGTCCAGGGGCTTAAGGCGCTTCAGACCATCTTAGATGCGTGCAACCGTATCTGCGCCTGAGGTGCGCAACGAAATTTTGGTGGAATTTGTGGCGAACCCCTTGAAATTCTCACCTTTTCGAGATGTGATTGGAGCCACAGATGCGGCCATTTGAAGCTTGACGCAAACGTCAAGTTTGTAGAGGTTCATGAGTGTTCACTAGAGCTTTGGCCAATAAAAACAAAAACGAACCCAGAGGACGTCCATGGACATTGATTTTGCGCCAGAAGACCAGGCATTTCGGGAGGAAGTGCGGACTTTCATCGCGGAAAACTACCCGCAACATGTGCGGGAAAAGCAGCGCTGCGGCGAGAAACTAAACCGCGAAGACTATTTGGCCTGGCACAAGACCTGTTACGAAAAAGGATGGGCGGCGCCCAAGTGGCCGGTGGAGCATGGCGGTACTGGATGGAGCGTGACCCAGAAGTACATCTGGGGCGAAGAGAACGCGTTTGCTGAAACCATTCCCCCGCTTGCCTTTGGTATGAACATGTTGGCGCCGGTCATCATGACGTTCGGCAGCGATGAGCAGAAGGCAAGCGTGTTGCCGGGCATTCTGTCTGCGGAAGTGTGGTGGTGTCAGGGGTACTCTGAGCCAGGGGCTGGGTCAGACCTCGCTGGATTGAAGACCAAAGCGGTACGCGATGGCGATCACTATATCGTTAATGGTCAAAAAACCTGGACGACACTTGGTCAGTATGCGGATTGGATGTTCTGCCTGGTTCGTACCAATCCGGATGTCAAGAAACAGGAAGGGATTTCTTTCCTCCTCATCGACATGAAAACGCCGGGCATTACGGTGAAGCCGATCGTCACCATTGAAGGCGGCCATGAAGTCAACGAGGTCTTCCTTGAGGACGTGAAGGTTCCGGTTGAAAACCGTGTGGGTGAAGAGAACAAGGGCTGGACCTATGCCAAGTTTTTGCTCAGTCATGAACGCTCCGGCATTGCTGGTGTTGCACAATCGAAACGTGCCATTGAACGCCTGAAACATATGGCGCAGACGGAACAAAGTGACGGCGCGTCTTTGTGGAGAGATGCTGAATATCGGCGCAAGATTGCAGCAACCGAGATCGATTTGACGTCTCTTGAGTATACAGAACTTCGAACATTGGCGTCAGAGAGTGCGGGAGCGGGTCCTGGACCGGAAGCTTCGCTCTTGAAGATTCGGGGGACTGAGATTGGTCAACGCATAACAGAGCTCACGCTCGAGACTGTTGGGTATTACGGCATGCCGTTCCGAAACGGCCCGGTTGCAGATGGGTCTAACCTGTTTCCGGTTGGGCCGGATTATGCGCCAAGCGCAGGACCGACCTATCTCAACATGCGCAAGACATCGATCTTTGGCGGATCAAATGAGATCCAGCGAAATATTATCGCCAAGGCCGTCCTCGGCCTCTAATCATACAACTGGGGCCCTTGCTCCAAACAGACAAGAAACAGACGAACTGTCTTAAGGGAAGAACTGACGATGGACTTTTCATTCAGCGAAGAACAAACCCTCCTGCGCAATACGGTTTCGAGCTTTGTGCAAGACAATTATGACGCCGAGAAGCGGCGCGAGATTGTCAATAGCGAGCTCGGCATGAGCCAGGAGCATTGGGCGACATTTGCGGAACTCGGCCTTCTTGCGATCCCGTTTGCCGAAGAGCATGGCGGGCTCGGGTGGTCCAACATTGAAACCATGATCGTGATGGAAGAATTTGGCCGTGGCCTTGTGGTTGAGCCATTCCTGCAAACCGTCGTGTTGGCGGGTGGGTTGATCAATGAAGGTGGATCGGACGCCCAAAAGGAAACGCTCATTCCTGGGATCATTGGCGGGGAAGACATTTACGCTGTTGGATTTGCTGAACCTCAGAGCCGTTTCAATTTGGGCGACGTCACAACAAAAGCCGAGAAGTCAAGCGATGGATATTCACTGAACGGCCACAAAGCTGTGGTGATCGGTGCTCCTTGGGCCAACAAACTCATTGTAACGGCACGGACATCTGGTGGGCAGCGTGATGAGAGCGGTGTGACCCTCTTTGTGATCGACAAGGCGGCAGACGGTGTTTCAACGCGCGATTATCCGACCATCGACGGCTTTCGCGCCAGTGAGGTAACCCTTGAGAACGTCAGTGTTGGTGCTGATGCGGTTCTCGGGGCTGTCGACGGCGGACTGCAACTGTTTGAAAAGGTTGTGGATGAGACCATTGCAGCTCTCAGTGCTGAGGCTTGCGGCGCTATGAAGGTATTGAACGATGCGACGGTTGAATATTGCAAAACTCGTGAGCAGTTCGGCCAACCGATTGGCAAGTTTCAGGTCCTGCAGCACCGGATGGTCGATATGTTCATGGAGTATGAGCAGTCGGTTTCCATGTGTTACATGGTCAACCTGAAGCTTGGCGAAGATGATGTTGAGCGCAAGAAAGCGGCCTCCGCTGCCAAAGTGCAAATTGGCAAGTCAGGCAAGTTCATTGGCCAAAGCGCTGTCCAGCTACATGGAGGCATGGGCATGACCGACGAGCTTAATGTAGGCCATTTCTTCAAGCGGTTGACGATGATCGATACGCTGTTTGGTAATACGGACCATCACTTAAAAAGATATGCGGCGCTAGACCGCTAAGAAACATAGGGAGATGAAGAATGATTGGAGTTGTGGCAACACTTACGGCACAAGACGGAAAAACCGACGAGTTGGTTCGGATTTGCAAAGATTTGGCAGCACAGGTCAACGCGAATGAGGAGGGGTGTCTGCAATATGACGTCTTTGTCGCTTCTGATGACGCCAACAAGGTGGTTTTCATTGAGCGGTACAAAGACCAGGCGGCTTTGGATCACCACGGCCAAACGGATTATTTTAAAGCCGCCGGACCGAAATTTATGGGTGTGCTTGCTGGCGCGCCGGATTTGAAATTCTTGAAAGTCGCATAGTCGGGGGACGTCATGGATCTTTCCTTTAGTACAGAAGACGAAGCTTTTCGCCAGGAAGTAAAGGATTTCCTCGCTGAGGCCTTTACAGATGATTTGCGTGAACGCCAACGCCGGTCGAAAACAGGCCATTTGGGTCATGAAGGGGTCATTGCCTGGCAGAAGAAGCTTTCCGCCAAAGGATGGCTTGGCACAAACTGGCCAGTTGAGCACGGCGGCCCCGGCTGGACACGAACGCAGAAGTACATTTTCGATTTTGAACTCGCGGCCGCTGGCGTGCCCTCTGGTGAATCCATGGGCACGATCATGTGTGCGCCGGTCATCATGGCGTTTGGATCTGAAGAGCAAAAGAATGAACACTTGCCTAAGATTCGCAACGCGGATGTATGGTGGGTTCAAGGATATTCTGAACCTGGTTCTGGGTCGGATCTTGCTTCTCTGCAAATGAAGGCAGAAAACAAGGGTGATCACTATCTGATCAATGGCAGCAAAACCTGGACGACCTATGGTCAGTACGGAGATTGGATCTTCTGTTTGGTTCGCACCGATGGGTCGGGCAAGAAACAAGAGGGCATCTCCTTCATTCTCATCGACATGAAGTCGCCTGGCATTTCGATCGAGCCCATCTACACGCTTGATTTGCCACCGGAGGGATTTCAAGAGGTCAATCAGGTTTTCTTTGACGATGTCAAAGTGCCGATTGAGAACCGGGTTGGCGAAGAACACATGGGGTGGACCTACGCCAAGTACCTGCTGCAGTTTGAGCGTGGTAATTCATACTCGCCAAGTCTTTATCGATCCCTTGGTTCCATTCGATCGATCGCGAAGCAAGAAGCGCTTGGGACTGGTGAGCGCCTGTTTGACGATCCAGCCTTTGCCAAAAAACTCGCGGATTGTGAGCGCGAGGTGTTGGCCATCGATTTTAATGAGCGCCGCATCTTTGCTGCGTTCAGCGCAGGTCAAACTGTCGGGGCGGTTTCGTCCATGGTGAAATTGCGTGGCACAGAGATGGGGCAAAAGCTTGATGAATTGGCGATGGAAGCCGTTGGCTTCTATTCGTTGCCATTTGAACGGGACACGGCCGCCAAGCGTGATGGCACAACGAACCAATCGCCGACCGGTCCGGCTTATGCGGAATCAGTAGCGCCGATCTATTTCAATCATCGCAAGACGACAATCTACGGAGGCTCCAGCGAAGTTCAACGCAACATCATGGCGAAAGCTGTTCTGGGATTGTAGTCGCGATAACTATTCTTTGTATCGGCCAAGCCTGGAGTTGGGTGAGTTTCAGCGCTATTCAATGAGGTGAGACAACACTTTTGACACTGGCTTGGCGAACCGACTATCACTTTTAGCCAGAGCATCAGCCGTTTTGACCATGGTCATGACCGCACTTGCTTGCATCCACCGAATGGGCTCGGGAGCCCACTTCCTGGCCGGGTGGACAGCACTGTCGCGGTCGATAACCCAAGGGAGGTCGGTGATGTCGGTGCTGCGCTCAAGAATGAGGTCGGTCAGTGTACGGCCCGCTAGATTTGTTGCGGCCACACCTTCACCGACATAACCACCGGCCCATGCGATCTGTTCTTTGCGGTCGATGGCGACTTGGGGTCTGAAGTTCCTAGGAACGCCCAAAGGCCCGCCCCAACGATGGGTCAATTCGACGTTGTTGAGCATAGGTAAGATCTCCAACAGGTTCTTGCGGACAAAATCGAAGTGCGCGTTCATATCTTCGAACGAATTGTGAATGCCTGAGTTGAAGTAGTAATCCCCGCGGCTGCCAAAAGCGATGCGGTCATCGGCTGTTCTTTGGCCATAGATCGATAAACGTCGCGCATCGCCAAAGGTCTCGCGGTTTTTCAACCCGATTTCATCCCAAAGAGCTGCGGAGAGCGGTTCCGTTGCCACCATCATGGAATGGATGGGGATGAGGTCGCGCTCAAACCCTTCGAGTGTTGGCGTATAGCCTTCGGTCGCGCGCACCACCATGTCGGCTTTCACTGAGGCGATGTCGGTTCTGACCTTGCCCCTTGTGATTTCTCTTACCGGAGAGTGCTCGTAAATGGACACGCCTTTTTCGATGAGTTTTGCGGCCAAGCCCGTTGCCAATTTGGCGGGGTGAATGACGGCGTAATGTTGCGAATACTCGGCGCCCCGCGATCCGGCAATGCAAATCTGTTCGCTTGCTTCCACAGGCTCAAGCCATCGATAATCGTCTTCGCCGAATCCAATGGCATGTTTGAACTCGATATCTTCTTTTAGTCCGTCTCGTTGATGAGTGCTGGTGGCGGCGGTGTGGCATCCACCTTTGTGGTAATCGCAATCAATGCCCTCGAATTGTGCGATGCGACCGATCTCGTCGACGGTGTTGTGCATCTCTTTTTGAAGGGCAATGGCGCCGGTGAGTTTATCAGGGTTCGCGTACCATTGCTCATGGCCTGCGAGACTACCGCAGACCCAACCACCATTGCGGCCGGACGCGCCAAAGCCAGCAATCTCAGCCTCAAGGATTGCGATGTTGAGGTCCGGCTTTTCTTTGTTCAGATAGTAGGCGGTCCACAACCCCGTGAAGCCTGCGCCAACGATCACCACATCAGCTTCGATGTCGCTCTCGAGACGGGCGCGGGGGTTATAGTCATCGCCTGTGGTGTCGTGCCAGAAACTTTGTTTTTGATAGGGTTGGTTGGTCATGTGACGATGGTATTCCTGTCTAGGGATCAAGAAAAGAGGGCAAAAAAAAGGGGACCCAGAGGATCCCCTTGTCGCAAGTCTTACGGGGATCGTTACTTTTTGCCGCCCATGGCCAGCTCAAAAATCTTGCCGGTCTGCTCGCCACCCATGAAGTAAGGCTTGGCATTTGAGAAGTCGGAGATTTTGTCCCAATTCTCCCAAACGGCTTCCGCTGAGAGGTCGTCGTCGCGGCCAACGAATACGCCTTCGCTTTCCTCAATTTGCGCCATGGAAAAGACACCTGCACCTGCACAGAGGATCTTGCCGGTCGGCGCGTCGTCTTGAACCAAACACATGACGCCTGGTGTCACAAAATCTGGTTTCAAGAGCGCGAGGGCTTCTTCTGGCATCAGGTTTTCGGTCATGCGCGATGCAGCGACCGGTGCCAAGGCGTTGACCTTGATGTTGTCTTTTTGGCCTTCGATTTTCAGTGTGTTCATGAATCCAACCACCCCGAGCTTTGCGGCGCCGTAGTTGGTTTGCCCGAAGTTACCATAAAGGCCGGATGATGATGTGGTCACCATGACGCGACCGTATTGCTGCTCCTTCATGATGTTCCAAACCGCACGGGTTGGTTTTACCGATCCCATGAGGTGGACATCAACGACGAGTTGGAAATCGCCGATCTCCACTTTGGCAAAGCTCTTGTCGCGCAAGATGCCTGCATTGTTGATCAGCACGTCGATGCGACCGAATGCGTCCATGGTCTGCTTGACCATGTTTTCAACACCTGCATCGTCGGTAACACTTGAGCCGTTGGCGATGGCTTCGCCGCCTGCCGCCTTGATCTCTTCAACGACTTTGTCGGCCGCGTCTGACGAGCCGCCAGATCCATCGACGGAGCCGCCGAGATCGTTGACAACGACTTTAGCGCCGCGCTTGGCGAGTTCGAGGGCGTGGCATCGCCCGAGGCCGCCGCCGGCGCCGGTCACGATGGCAACTTTTCCGTCAAAACTGATGGTCATAGGTTTTCTCCCTAAGTTCCTATTATTACTGTGTTTTTGTTTGGGGCAGGCAGGTTCTTGTTGACCCTCGCCGGATGAGAATTCTGCGGCGCTATTTGCGCCTCCACCCCATGGAATGTCAAGTTGTTGCGGCCTCGAATGGAAAGGTGTCACAGGTGGGAAGTCATGAGCCACCGTCGCTTTTCTTGAGGAAATCTCTTACCCTCCGGCCGATGAGTTGATGCGAATCAAGAACAAGGCGAGGGGAACCATTTCCATGCAAACAGCACAGAGTGTCTTTGGACTTGTGGTCTTGGTCGCGATTGCTTGGGGCTTAAGTGAAAACCGGTCCAAGTTTGATTGGCGATTGGTGGTCGTTGGCGTTGGCGCGCAGTTATTGCTCGGTTTGTTGCTGCTCAAAGCGCCTTGGGCGCGCGAGGCGCTTCTTGCGCTGAACGGTGTTGTGAAGGCGTTGGAGCAATCGACACAAGCAGGGACGTCACTCGTGTTTGGTTATGTGGGAGGTGGACGGGCGCCGTTTGAAGTGACGGATTCGTCGGCCATGTTCATCATGGGATTTCAGGCGCTTCCCATTGTGCTCGTCATGTCAGCCTTGTCTGCTCTTCTTTGGCATCTCAAGATCCTCAAGTGGATCACGCGCGGATTTTCTTTTCTTTTGCAGCGAACCATGAAGATCGGCGGAGCAGTGGGCCTTGCCTGTGCGGCCAATGTGTTCATGGGGATGATCGAAGCGCCGTTACTCATTCGTGCCTATCTCGCACGCCTTACCCGCAGCGAGTTGTTTGTGGTCATGACCACCGGTTTGGCGACGATCGCTGGCACTGTGCTCGTTCTTTACGCCATCATTTTGGGCCCGGTGATCGAGGGCGCGCTTGGACACATCATCACAGCGTCCCTTATCTCACTGCCTGCGGCGGTCATCCTGGCGCGGATCATGGTGCCCGGCGACGGGGTTACTGATGCGGAAGACATTGACGAGACCGTCGAGTACCGCGGCGCGCTTGATGCAGTGATGAAGGGGACCCAAGACGGTCTTCAACTGGTCCTCACCATCATCGCCACTCTCATCGTCATGACGGCTCTGGTGGCACTGACCAATGTCATCCTAGGGATCTTCCCAGATGTTGGGGATAGCGCTTTGTCTGTGCAACGGATCTTCGGCTGGATCTTTGCACCGCTCGTGTGGCTCATCGGCGTGCCGTGGTCAGAAGCCATGGATGCGGGCGCCTTGATGGGAACCAAGACAATCCTCAATGAGTTCCTAGCTTATATCGATTTGGCGGCTTTGCCGGAAGGCACGCTGTCAGAGCGATCAGAACTCATCATGATCTATGCGCTGTGTGGTTTTGCCAATCTGGGCAGCGTCGGCATGATGGTCTCGGCTCTTGTTGCCATGGTGCCAGAGCGCCGTGACGAAGTGATCGGCCTTGGCATTAAGTCGCTCGTGGCCGGAACGCTCGCGACGTCGATGACCGGCGCTGTGGTTGGGATACTGATGTAAGCCCTACTCGTTGACTTCTAGATGCCCTTCGGTTTCTCCTCTGGCGAGATAGGCATCAACACGTAGCTTGGCGTTTTCGCGAATGTCCATGAAGAAGAGCGCGTAGTCGAGGCCGTGATAGTTCTTGCCTGGCATGCGGCCGTAGCGTTCATACTTGCCGCCTTTTTGTTCGGCCACATAGAGAACACCATCGGTGCACTGCGCCCAGGTGTGGTTGGGATCGGGTTCTCCAAGCGGTTCGAACTCGACGCCTTCAGCTTTGTCTTCTCCCCAAATCTTGATGTTGAAGTCCCCTGAAGGGGTGACCGCCCCTTGATGACCTTCTGGGCCAGCGCGTTCGCCATCAATGTTCCAAGAGATTGGGTTGGTGCAGAGCAGTTCGTCGGGCCCGTGCCAACCGTCGTGTTTTCCGCCTTCGCCATAAGTTTCCCAGTGAATGACGCAGTGAAGGTCGCTAACTTCCCGGCATGGTTCGAGTGTTTCCATGGATTCGACTTGTTTCACGGTGACACCGCCGCCAATGAGGTAGGCTGTGATCATGCGATCGCGCAGCGCTGTGCCGTCAATGCGTTTGCTCAACAATGTGCGGGCGTGCTGAGTACCTTGGCTGTGGCTGGCGATGATGAAAGGCCGACCTTTTGAGTGGTGCTCGAGGAAGTAATCGAAGGCGCGTTCGACATCTTCGTAAGCAAAGTCGAGGGATTGGTTCATGAGAGTCTCATCCATGACCAAATAGGCAAAGATCGAAGCTTCGCGGTAACGCGGCGCATAGACATTGCAGCAGCCGTTGTAGGCGCTGGCTTGATTGGCGAGCATCCACTGGGTGTTTTCCTCAGTGGCACTGTCTGGGTCCATGGACGAGTTCCAGTCGCCACCGCGCAAGTATCCGGTGGGGTGGATGAAGAACACATCGACGGGGGCTGAACCCCGAATGTCTGTGTCGGGAATGCCCGCCGGGATCATGTCAGCGAGATCTTGCGTGGTGGGGAGGGCGGCCCAATTTACCTCATCAGCGTAGTCAGGGGCAGGGACCTTCATGGCGAGGTCAAAGTCATGCTTTGGCTTGTTAAGCGAGATCACAGCCTTAAACGCCCCGCCGGTAAAGAACAGGATGGCAAGTATGAGAACAATAATGACGATCAAGCCGATGATGATCTTAAAGAACTTGCCCATGGTGTTTCCCCGCGGTGTTTTCAGATAGTGTAGTAGAAAGTAGGTGTGGGATCAAAGGGAACGGACCTCATGAATTATTCCTGCCCTTGCCAGCAATCGATGGAGTTCTTGCGAGATGACGCATGAGAATTGGCCAAAGACTTTGGACTTAGAAAGCGATGGTTCGCCAGAATATCAGCGTGCTTTGATTGAGGCGCGTAAGCCCAATTGTGACATGGCAAAAGTCAAGTCAATGCTAGATCACGCCCATGAGAATGGCGATGTATTGGCTTCGTATGCATTGGCTACATGGTATCTCCTCGGGCAATCGGGTGTCTGCAATATGAGTGTACGAAAGGCGATTCCGCTTTTGAAGTTGGCCGCTAGGGAGAATCTGCCAGAGGCTTGCTTTGATCTCGCGCTTTGTTACGAGACGGGGGATGGCGTAAAGCAGTCAGAGGCTCGTGCGCTGGAATTGTACATTCAGGCAGCTTTGGCAGGGGATACAGACTCATTCTACGAAGTTGGGAGAATGCATTTCTATGGATTGGGCACAAAGCGTAACCGAAGAATGGCAGATCTCTGGTTCGACAAGGCCGAACGTTTGGGCGTGCCTTTTAGAACAGATGAGTCAGGATAGTGATCGCTCACCAGTTGTGATGATTGGAGCTCAACGATTTATTCCTTCCTACTCGGTTTCTTGATAATTGCTGAGAAGTTCATCAACACCTTGTCGCCCACCATGTGTTTGCCGCGGACGAAGGCGAGGGTGCGGGTGGCGCGGATGACTTCGCCGACGGCTTCGACCAGATCACCCTTCATGCCTGCCGCACAAAATTCTGCGTTGAGAGAAATGGTGACACCGGAGAGTTCTTCGCCCAATTCCTCTTGGGCAATGACAAATATAGCGTGATCGGCAAAAGAAGTGAGGAGACCGCCGTGTACGGCACCGCCGCCGTTGATGTGTTTGTCATCAATGTAAAAGCCGGGCCTGACTTTGCCGTCAACAATACGGTGATAGAAAGGGCCGATGAAATCCTCGTGTGGATCCCAACCTTTTAAGGTTACCCAACCTTCATAGCGGCCGGTTCCTTCGATGCGCTCAAATGCGGCCATGGACTAGTCCTCCCGATTGGGTTTGATTTTTGTTCTGAGCCACCCGAGTGACGAGTTGTTGCGGGTGAGCCATTTGTAGAGTCCCCAGGTGTCGTCGTAGAGCTTTTTTGGATCCGCGAAGATGGTTTCGCGGGTGGTGAACTCGCGAGTGGGGTCGAACTCCTTAACCACCTTGGCCGGGTTGCCAGCGGCGACCACGTTTGAGGGAATGTCTTTGGTGACAACAGAACCGGCGCCGATGATGGAATTTTCACCAATGGTGACACCTTTGCAGATGATGGACCGCTCACCAATCCATGCATTCTTGCCGGTAACAATGGGAGCGCCATCGCCGGGTGCCGATGTGCGGTCGTAGAGGTCGTGCCAATCGGAGTCCGAGATCAGCACGTTCGATCCCAACATGGTGTTGTCGCCGAGGGTGATGCTTCGGGCGGCTAAGATGCGGGCACCGGGCGTGATCAAACAGTAGTCACCGATCCGAATGGTGCCGCGCTTGCCTTCGTTCGGCCAAGTGCAAAAGAGGACGCCGCCGTCGGCGTGAGTCCGGATATGGACTTGATTGCCGATGTCGACTTTCTCACCGATCACCGTGACTTTCCACGGCAGGGTGACATCAAGGCCGTCACCAACGCGGTCAAATTGCGGCTCGAGGAAGCGACGTTGCCACCAGAGTTGGTAGCCGTCGTAAGCCCGTCGCATCCAATAGGGTCGATGATCTGTGCGCATTGTGCCCTGAGCCTTCTGAGATTCTGGGTTCGTTCATAACAAGGATCAGAGATAGGTGCACCTGCTTTGTCTGGTCCATTGAGTGCTTTGACGCGCGCCGTCTGATTGCCCTAATGTGCGGCAAACAAGAACAAACCCCAAAGGGAAGGTGACCCATGGCGCTCGACGCTGAAACCAGACAACAACTCATCGATTCTGTGGCCCGGTTTGTGGCGGAGCAACTGGTGCCGATCGAGGCGCAAGTGGCGGAAAATGATGAGGTGCCGCAAGACGTCATCCAAGAGATGCGTGAGCTTGGGCTCTTTGGCCTTTCAATCCCGGAAGAATATGGTGGGCTCGGTCTCAATATGGAGGAAGAGGTCCATATCGGTTTTGAGCTTGGGCGAACGTCTCCAGCGTTCCGCTCGGTTGTTGGCACAAATGTGGGCATCGGCAGCCAAGGCATTGTCATGTTCGGCACGGAAGAGCAAAAGCAAGCTTGGTTGCCGAAGCTGGCGTCCGGCGAAATGGTTGCGAGCTTTGCGCTCACCGAACCGAATGCGGGTTCGGATGCGGCGGCGGTGCAGACAACAGCGATCCGCGACGGCGATGCTTATGTGTTGAATGGCACCAAGCGGTTTATCACCAATGCGAATCGCGCTGATGTGTTTACGACCATGGCGCGGACTGACCCGTCGAACAAAGGCGCAGGCGGTGTGTCGTCTTTCATCGTGCCGGCAGATTTGCCGGGTGTGAACATCGGGCCGTCTGAAAAGAAAATGGGGCAACAAGGTGCGCATATATGTGATGTCGTGTTTGAAAATTGCCGCGTGCCAGCGGAGAACCTGCTGGGTGAAGAGGGGCAGGGCTTTAAGAACGCCATGCGCATTCTGGATCGCGGGCGCATTCACATTTCTTCTGTCTGTGTCGGTGTTGCGGAACGTTTGATCAAAGACAGTGTTGAGTACGCATTGGAGCGCAAGCAGTTTGGCCAAGCCATCGCTGATTTCCAATTGGTACAGGCCATGCTCGCGGATTCACAGACTGAGGCTTACGCCGGTCGTTGCATGGTGGTGGATGCGGCGAAGAAACGTGACGCAGGCGATAATGTGGTTCTGGAATCTGCGGCGTGCAAACTCTTCTGCGCTGAAATGGTGGGCCGGGTGGCGGATCGTGCGGTCCAGATCTTTGGCGGCGCTGGGTATGTGAGCGACTACGGTGTTGAGCGCTTTTACCGCGATGTGCGGATCTTCCGGATTTATGAAGGGACAACCCAGGTGCAGCAGCTAGTGGTCGCGCGAAACTTGTTGAAGAGATTGGGGTGAGCCTCGACGACCTCCTAAAAGACATTCGCGCGTGCACCTATTGCGATCTGCCGCACGAACCGCGCCCGGTTTTGATGGCAAGTTCGACAGCGCGCCTCTGTATTGCTGGCCAAGCGCCGGGAACGCGGGTGCATGCGTCCGGCAAACCGTTCACCGACCCGAGTGGCGATCGGTTGCGCGACTGGCTCGGCGTAACGGAGGAAGAGTTTTACGACACCACCAACTTTGCCATTGTGCCGATGGGGTTTTGCTTTCCAGGCCTTGATGCGAAAGGCGGTGATTTGCCACCGCGCAAGGAGTGCGCGCCGAAGTGGCGGCAACAGGTTTTTGATGGCATGGGGAACCTTGAGCTGACGCTTTTGGTTGGGGCCTATGCGCAAACCTGGCATCTGGGCAAAGAACGCCCACGCACGCTGACGGCAACGGTTGAGAAGTGGCGGGACTATGCTCCTGACTTTCTGCCTCTGCCGCATCCGTCCTGGCGCAACAATGTGTGGCTCAAAAAGAATCCGTGGTTCGAGGCGGAAGTCGTGCCATATTTGCAAGAGCGGGTGAGGGGGATACTTGAGCCATGAAACGAATTTGGCTTAGTCTTTTGGTTGTGGTGATTGTTGGTGCGTGCGTGCCCATTGTGCAGCCGCCTGGCACGCAGGTCGTGACGCCCTCCATAGAGTTGGAGCGCAACGTCTTTGTGACGTCTGACGGTACGGAATTGCCGCTTGATCGATGGGGACCGGAGGCACCCCGCGCGGTCATCATCGCCATCCACGGCATGAATGATTATGCCCGCACCTTTGAATTGCCGGGCCCTTGGTTTGCGGAACGCGGGGTTGCCCTCTATGCCTATGACCAACGCGGTTTTGGCCGCGCACCCCATCGTGGATTGTGGGCTGGATCGGATGTCATGACCCGCGATTTCAAGGAACTCGTGCGTGCCTTGCAATTGCAACATCCGGACGTGCCAACGTATGCCCTTGGGGTGAGCATGGGCGGGGCGGTTGTCTTGACCGCCATGGCCGATGCCGATGCACCGGCGCTTGATGGGGTCATCCTGTCTGCGCCTGCGGTTTGGGGCTGGCAAGCCATGAACCCCTTCTACAAGATGACTCTATGGCTCGGGGCTCATGTCATGCCGGGCAAAACGCTCTCCGGGGGTAGACTTCAGATTTGGCCCTCCGACAACATCGAGATGTTGCGCGCCAGCTCAAAGGATCCATTGATGATCCGCGAGACCCGCATAGATGCGGTCTACGGGTTGGTGACGCTGATGGATGACGGGTTCGACGGCGCGCCGCACATGCCCGTGCGCACTTTGGTGGTCTATGGGCTCAAGGATGAGATCATTCCAAGCGGGCCGGTGCGTTATGTCGCTGGTAAATTGCCGGAGGGGCAGTTCAAGGAATATGAAAATGGCTACCACATGCTCCTGCGGGATTTGCAGCGTGAAGTGGTGTGGCAGGATATCCAAAGTTGGATAGAAGAGTCTGAATTAGACTGACCACAAAATCGAATCACGGGCGGATGCCACGGGGAGGACACCCGCCCGTTCTGGTGTCGAACAGCTCCTTGGGGGGAGAGGCTCCTCGTTGAGGAGACCTGGGAGTTGAGCGGACGCCGCTCGTCTGGGGTGACCGAGGACGCCTTCATATTCGACGGACATAAAACGGAGCCGTCCAACGGCTTCCGTCGCCCAAACCTCATGAAGTTTTTGTCATGATCCCGTCATGCTTGACTTGGGCACATGTAAGGCAGACCATGCGCCCCAGAACCCTAGGGGTGCCCTTTTAAGAGGGCTGAGATCCAGGCCAGAAATTGTACAGCTTGTGAGTCCCTTTGAACCTGATCCGGTTTGTCCCGGCGTAGGAAGCGGTGTTCCGGCGGTCGCCCGCCTTGGCTCTGACCCACTTGCTTTTTTCGTTGAAAAACCGGATTTGGGATAGTCTCGATCTAGATAGAATCGGAACTAGGTTCCAGTTTGTTGTTTGACGCGTTTCCGGACGGAAAACCGGTATCCACTTTTCCTGGAAACGCTTTGCTGCTTTGAAAAGAGGAAGGTTTCTTCATCATGTCGAAAACCGCCGAGATCATCCCCATCACCGCTGAGACCGTGACGACAGGGCCTTTGCCTGGTTCGCGCAAGGTTCATGTGCCTGCCGCAACCAACCCTGAGATTCGCGTGGCCATGCGTGAAGTGGATCAGGAGCCGACTTCCGGTGAAGCGCCGGTGCGGGTCTATGACCCATCCGGCCCATACACCGACCCTTCGATCGACGTGGACATCACCAAGGGCTTGCCGCTGGTGCGACGGGACTGGATCTTGGCCCGCGATGATGTTGAAGAATGTGAAGGCCGGGAACGGACCCCGCAGGACGATGGGTTGAAGCCAGGTGAGGCATTGAATGTGCCGGTGTTTGAGCGCGGCGGTCGCAAGATCTACCGGGCCAAGGCGGGCAAATGCGTCACCCAGCTTGAATACGCCCGGGCCGGGATCATATCGCCGGAGATGGAATACATTGCGGCGCGGGAGAACCTGGGCCGTGAAGAGGTTCTTCGCCAAGGTGCGGCAACCCGCGACAAGGGCGAAGGGTTTGGGGCGATCATTCCTGATGTTATCACGCCTGAGTTTGTGCGCGACGAAATCGCGCGGGGGCGGGCGATCATTCCGTCCAATATCAATCACCAAGAAACCGAGCCGATGATTATTGGGCGAAACTTTTTGGTGAAGATCAACGCGAATATCGGCAACTCGGCGGTGACGTCTTCCATTGCGGAAGAGGTGGACAAGCTGGTGTGGTCGACGCGCTGGGGTGCCGATACGGTGATGGATCTCTCCACGGGTCGTCATATCCACACGATCCGCGAATGGATCATCCGCAATTCGCCGGTGCCGATTGGGACGGTGCCGATCTACCAAGCGCTTGAGAAGGTGGACGGGATTGCCGAGGAGCTGACCTTCGAGCTTTACCGCGACACGTTGATTGAACAGTGCGAGCAGGGGGTTGACTACTTTACGATTCACGCTGGGGTGCGCTTGCCGCACATTCCGCTGTCGGCGGATCGCACGACCGGTATTGTCTCGCGTGGCGGGTCGATTCTTGCCAAGTGGTGCCTGTCCCATCACAAAGAGAATTTCCTCTACACCAACTTTGAAGAGATTTGCGACCTTATGGGTCAATATGATGTGGCGTTTTCGCTGGGTGATGGTTTGCGTCCTGGTTCAATAGCTGATGCCAATGATGCGGCGCAGTTTGCCGAGCTCGACACACTGGGCGAACTTGCCAAGATTGCCGACAAGAAAAACATACAAGTGATGATCGAAGGGCCGGGCCATGTGCCCATGCACAAGATCAAAGAAAACATGGATCGCCAGCTTGAGGTCTGCAATGAAGCACCGTTCTACACGCTTGGCCCCCTTACGACAGATATTGCGCCTGGTTATGACCACATCACCAGTGCCATTGGGGCGGCGATGATCGGTTGGTACGGCACGGCGATGCTTTGCTATGTGACGCCGAAGGAACATTTAGGCTTGCCAGACCGCGATGACGTGAAAGCCGGTGTGGTGACTTACAAGCTCGCGGCCCATGCGGCAGATCTGGCAAAGGGTCATCCTTCAGCCCAAGCGCGGGACGACGCGCTGTCGAAAGCGCGGTTTGAGTTCCGGTGGCGGGATCAGTTCAATCTCTCCCTCGACCCGGAAACCGCGCTCGACTATCACGACCAGACCTTGCCGGCAGAAGGGGCGAAAGTCGCCCATTTCTGTTCTATGTGTGGGCCGAAGTTCTGCTCTATGAAGATCAGTCAGGAAGTAAGAGATGCGGCCAAGGCGCAAAACTTGGTGACAGATGATGTGAGTGCCGAAGAAGGCATGAAAGCCAAAGCGGATGAGTTTAATGCGCAAGGCGGCAAGATTTACCTCGAACAGGAGAAGGGTGCGGCGGAGTAGTCAAGCTACCCCTCACCCGAAACGATGAAGCGTTTCGACCTCTCCCCAAGGAGAGGTTGATTAGCTTTTGTCGAGGTCTCTTAGGTCATCTACACTCTCCACCGTCCGATAAAAGCACGAGCGGTGGCCGACGTGGCAGGCGGGGCCTTTTGGGTGCACGCGCAACAAGATTGTGTCCTGGTCGCAGTCAGTGCGGATCTCTTCAACTTTCTGGGTATTGCCTGAGGTCGCGCCCTTGCGCCACAGTTCCCCACGGCTGCGGCTCCAATAGTGAGCTTCACCCGTCTCAATGGTCAGTTTGAGGGCTTCTTCGTTCATGTAAGCCAACATGAGGACGGCGCCGCTTTCCGCATCCACGGTGACAGCGGGCATGAGGCCTTGCCCATCAAACTTCGGCATGAAGGTCCAGCCATTTTCAACGGTTTCTTTGTCGCCTCGTTTGGCGAAAGGTGAGGGGTTCGGCATTGTGCTTTCTTCTTTTGTTTGAGCCACTTTTGCGACCGATTGTTGTGTTCACCCTAACAAATGGGCTTGAGGCTTGTAAATTGTCGTTAAATCCCTATTTTCCTCTCGGAATCAAGAGGAAAGGCCTCTGTTTAGGAGTTTGAGACACATGACGGCGACGACGCCAGAACCGATTGACGATCTTTACTCGCGGCGCATTTTGCGCCTGGCGGCTGATATTCAGCGCACAGAACGCCTCGAAGATCCGCAAGCAACAGTGACGGTCACGAGCCCTTTGTGCGGCAGCCGGGTGACGGTCGATATCAAAATGGAAGATGGCAAGATTTCTGACTTTGCCCATGATGTAAAGGCATGTGCCTTGGGTCAGACGTCATCATCGGTGATGGCGAAGTGTGCCATAGGGTCGACAGGCCAAGAGATCCATGAAGTTGCGGAGACCATGCGCAAGATGTTGAAAGAAGGTGGCCCGGCCCCGACCGGTCGCTGGGAAGATCTTGAGGTCTTGACGCCTGTGCGCGAGTACAAGTCTCGCCATGCCTCGGTCATGTTGACCTTTGATGCGACCCTGAAGGCCATTGCCGAAATTGAAGCGCAAGAAAGCGAAAGTTCATGAGCACATTGAAGTCAGAAGGGGGGCGCGCCTATTTGCGCCGGACCCAACCTGAGGTGTGGGAAGTTGCGTTTGAAATGTCGAGCGTCTTGGCGGCTGATTTCACCGACAAATCGTGGCGTGAACGTGTTTTCCTATTGGACAGCTTCGTTTGCGAGTTGATCACCGAGATGAAAGGCGCAGATGGTCTTGAGGACTTATCGAAACTGCCGATTGCGGAACTTCTGCCAGAGGGCGATGCGGTCTCAGAGGAAGCGGGTCAGATCGTCGCGTCGGTGAGGGCGATCTTGAGCGCTGCATTGCTTGACCTCCCAGCGGAGGATGTTACCGGCATCTCGTCGATCAACGGCGCTGAGCAGGCTCTGATCGCGCTCCTCAGCGAAACGTCAGAGCACAATGAAGCAGCGCGGGCTTGGGCGGCCGTCAAAGGGATTGAGCCGATCCTCAAGACCTTGAAAGCGTTGACGGGCATTTCAGTTTTGCTAATCACCGACCGGGCAGGGGCCAATTCCATTGAACCACTTACGACCATTGAAGCTTTGCGCGACCTGGTCGCCGAAGCGCTCAATGGCAACGGTAACGGGACGGTGCATTAGCGCATTCAATCTGTCATTGCCGGACTTGTTCCGGCAATCCACTCTGAAGTCACCATTGAGATCGCGTGGATCCCCGTAACAAGTACGGGGATGACGTTGTCTGTTGTGGAAGCGAGTAGCTAGTTCTATGGTTCGGTCTTTTCAGCCGGTGCTTCTTCGAAGCGACGGAATACTTTCGTGAGGCCCAAGCTCACCAAGAAAACCGCAATGAGGACCGCGCCAATAATGGCAAGTCCTTGCGGCGTTGGGTCGCGCAAGAAGGCTCCAAGATTGATGCCGAGGAAGATGAGCGCGGCGGCTTTTGGAATGATACCAACGCTGGTGCCGATCAAGAAGTGATGACCGCGCATGCCTGACGCGCCGCAAACGATATTTACAAAGATAAACGGACCGGCGGGAATGTTGCGCAAAACTGCCGAGGCGACAATGCCGTTGCGGGACATGACTTGTTTGAGGGATCGCAAGCGTTTACCAGATGCCGCTCTAATCCAATCTGAGAATTGTCGGCCAATGAAGAAGTGGATGGTGGCGGCGATCATGGTGGCGGTCCAGCCATAGGTGAAAGCTTGGAAAGGCGGGAGGACTGCGCCGGTTACCGCGAAGAGCAAAAATTGCGGGGTGCCGAGAAAGCTCAAGACCACATAGACGCCTACCACCACGAAGAGCGACATGGGGTTATCAGCGGCCCAGGCCATCCAGCCCTCGAGCGCCGTGCTGTCGATGTTGAAAAAGGCGCCGAGCAGAAAGAAGCTCAAGACTGAGGTGATCAAGAGACCTAGAAAGACCACGCGGCCTAAGCTTTGATTGCCTTTGCCATCCCTGGCCCAGCGATTGAGGCGGTCTTTAAAACTCATGAAATTCCTACAGTTTTTCGGTCGGACAGGCCGGGTAGCATAGAATTCCCCTTAACGCTACCAGGTTGCGCTACGATTTCGTATCCTATCACCTGTGAGGGGATCGTGAAATCCGGAGGCATGGAGCTCATGGCGGAGAATAAAACCAAGGAAACCAAGGCCAGTGTGGCAGCTTTCCTCAATACGGTCGACAACGAGAAGCGGCGTAAGGATTGCAAAACTGTGATCGCGTTGATGAAGAAGATCACCGGCAAGCCACCCAAAATGTGGGGTGCGAGCATGGTCGGCTTTGGCAGCTATCACTACAAATATGAGAGCGGTCGCGAAGGGGACATCTTTGTCACCGGCGTCGCACCGCAAACAAGCGCTCACGATCTACATCATTTCGGGCTTCAAAGAGCATGATGCGTTGATGGCAAAGCTCGGCAAATACAAGATTGGCAAGTCGTGCCTCTATGTAAACAAACTCGAAGACATTGATCTCAAGGCTTTGGAGCAGTTGATCCGGGCTTCGATCGAGTATGTGGCGGACAAGTATGGCAACTAGTCAGACGCCCTAGTCCACAATCAGCTCTACATCCACAATCCGCGCTCCGACATGACCGTCTTGATGTATGATCATGTGGATGGCGCCACCTTCGTAGACAATGCTCTCACCTGCCAACATCATGGTTGGATTGTTGGCCGCGCCGCCATCCCACTTCAATTTTTCGATCGCTTTTGGTTCAGCAACTTTGGCGGCGAGCTCTGGGTCTCCTGCTAAGTAAGCTTCGAAGAAGAATTCAGTGACTTGTTTACTTGTCATCCGGTCCAGTGAGGGTGGGCCTTCGCTTTCAATCCACTGGCAACCGACTAACGCCAGTCCGAGCCATGAAACAATGGTGATCGCAGGCAGGTGTTCTTTCATCTGGTCCATGGATTCCTTCTTTCCTTGGCAATTGGCATTGAGAATTACATGGAAATCGACAATGACAAAATTGTTGATTTTCGGTGACATTTTGTGGATTGGGCAACTGAGGTATACTGATCTCTTGAATGGGGGCTTGCTATGACGAATGTGTTTCGACTGCTTGGGGCCGCGATTGTCGCCTCGTTCCTCTTTGCGGGGTGTTACGAGTCGACAACCCTGCTTCTGGATACCACAGATGCGCGACAACCCATCACTACTTATGATGATTGGCACTATACGAGGGATGGTACGACCAATCACGCGCGTCTCAATCCGCGATCGGATGGTTGGTACGATTATGAGACTGCGGTTGTGCACGACGATGGAACCGAAGGGGAATGGGTGGGGTATACGGTTCTTCTCAATTACCTCATGACCAAAGGTGGCGTGGATGTTTATGTCACGGCGCATTGGGATGAGGATGAGCAGGCTTACATCTACTCTCTGGTAGGGTTTGAACGAGGGGGTGCCTGGCAGAGCTTCATGCCGGAGTGTGATGAATTCACCGGCAACCCTTATGCGCCGGGCGATGTTGAAGCCGCAACATCGGCTGGGGCCGAACTTTATGAGTTTGAGTTTGTGTTCGTGTGTCTATTTACAACGCGACAGAGCCTTTTCGATGCCATGCGTATGGTCGTGCAGAACCAAAACTTCAGTGATCGATTGAAGGAGGCGAAGAAGTAGGGTTGATGTATGTGATGGTGGGCGCGGCAAGGATTGAACTTGCGACCTCTCCGGTGTGAACGGAACGCTCTCCCACTGAGCTACGCGCCCTTCCGCCTGTGTGAGGGCTTTGAGCCTTCGCGGTTGGACGCTCCCTATAGAGGGGCGGTGGGGCTCAAGTCAAGCACTGGCCTATTTGTTTGTCAGAAGATTTACGATTGCAGCGTCCAACTCATCGAAGTGATCAATGAGCACATCGCCGCCGAGTTCATGAGCTGGGGTTGGGGTGTAACCGAAACTAACAATCACGGAAGGGATGTTTGCGGCTTTGGCGGTGTTCACGTCGGTGATGCTGTCGCCGATGAAGACGGTGCGTTCAGGCAGACCGCCGACCCGGTCAATGGCCGCAAAGAGCGGTGCGGGGTCCGGTTTGCTGACACCCACGGTATCGCGGCCGACGACCGCGCCGAAAAAATGGGTGATGCCCAGTTCTTTAAAGAGGGAGACTGTGAGGTACTCAAGTTTGTTGGTGCACGCACCCAATCGCACCCCGGCGCTTTGATATCTTGTGAGGATCTTGTCCAAACCCGGAAATAGCCTCGAATGCGCCGCAATGTTGCGACTGTAATAGTCGATGAAACTTTCAAAAAGGACATCGATCTGGGTTTCAGTCTTTTGAACATTGTGAAGATCTAAGCTTTCGATGATGAGGGCGCGGGCGCCTTGACCGATCATTTTGCGCACGTTGTCGGACTCAATTTTTGGCAATCCTTCGGGGCCCAGCACATGATTGAGGGTCATCATGAGGTCGGGCGCGGTGTCGACCAACGTGCCGTCAACATCGAAGATGACGGTGAGGCCGCCGTCCTTCACGAGAGGCTCGATCATGGTGCGGTTCTTTGCATAATCTTGGAGCCTCGAAAGGATGTGACAGAGGGTGCAGGAATCAGTATGGCTTTTTTAACGCTTCGCCACCATCGTTGGACTTGATATGACCGATTCGATCCCCAATCCCTTTGCAACCGTCATCTTAGCGGCGGGCCAGGGGACACGCATGAAATCTGAACGGCCAAAGGTCTTGCATGAAGTTGGGGGGCTTTCGTTGATCGGCCATGTGGTGCGCCTATGTGCCGAGGTCGGGGCGGATGAGATCGTTGTGGTTTGTGGCAAAGATCATGAGGCCGTGGCGGAAGAGGTTGCGCGTTGGGCGCCGTCAGCAAAGGTCGCGGTGCAAGACCCTCCCTTGGGAACCGGGCACGCAGTTCAATGCGCATTACCGCAGCTTGAGGGTTTCAACGGGGACCTGCTGGTTCTGTTCGCCGACACCCCGATGTTGCGAGCCGAAAATCTCGAAACTATGCGAACAGCGCTGACCAACGGTGCGGCCGTTGGCGTCTTGGGGTTTCGCCCGGATGATCCTGCACAGTATGGCCGTCTCATCACCGGCGATGTTGCATCTGATGGCAATACGGCGCTTGAGGCTATTGCTGAATTTAAGGACGCGAGCCCCGAACAACGTGAGATTGGGTATTGCAATGGCGGCGTGATGGGATTGAGAGGGGCTTACGCCCGTCAACTTCTTAACGAGTTGTCTGATGACAATGCGCAGAACGAATTTTATCTAACGGACACTGTGGTCGGTGCGCGCAAAAGGGATTTTCCTTGCGTTGCTATTGAGGCCTTAGAAGACGATGTGATGGGGGTTAATTCTCGGTTTGACCTGGCCCACGCAGAGATGATCTTCCAAAACCGACGCCGCCTTGAGGTTATGGCAGGCGGCGTCACGTTGCAGGATCCGTCCACGGTGTGCTTCAGTTATGACACGGTTCTTGGCCAGGATGTCACCGTTGGCCAAAACGTGGTTTTCGGTGTGGATGTTGAGGTGGAGAGTGGAACCACTATCAAACCTTTCTCACACCTCGAAGGGGCGCATGTTTCACGTGACGCGTCGATTGGTCCCTATGCGCGGTTGCGGCCTGGGGCGGACATTGGCGTTGGCGCGAAGATCGGCAATTTCGTGGAGATCAAAGAAGCCGACATCGAGGAGGGCGCGAAGGTCAGCCACCTCGCCTACATTGGCGATGCCCGGATCGGTGCCTACAGTAATATTGGCGCGGGCACGATCACTTGTAATTACGACGGATACTTCAAATACTTCACCGATATTGGTGAAGACGTTTTCGTTGGCTCCAACACCGCCTTGGTGGCGCCGGTCAAGATTGGTGACAGGGCGAACATCGCGGCCGGCAGCACGATTACCAAAGAGGTTCCGGCGAATGCGCTCGGGGTGGCGCGGGGCAAACAGTCCAACAAAGACGAGTGGGCCAAGAAATTTCGCTCTAAGAAATCCGCGGAAAAGGCTGAAAAGTCTAACAAATAACGTCTCAAGGGTGATTTTCTTACTGATGTGGCTCCAGCCCCGATTCTTTGTTAACATCTCCTTTGGGAGGTGGCATGGGTACGGAAAAGGGGAACCGGCCATCCGATCTTTCTCGGGGGGATCGGCCGCGGCTGAATGTCATTGAAAAGCAAGATTTGTCAGGAGAGGATTTCACATCCGTTCTTTTGGCGACGTGCAACGCTGCACCGACATTTGCCGGTGTTGTGTTCGGGCGCTTTGCTGGTATGCGCGGACGGCCGCGTCAGGTCTCCTGCTTTCGCAACGTTCAGCTCAACGGGCAACCCAACAACCGCGTGCCGGATGGTTTGGTCGAACTGACGGACCGTTGGGGGCGTCGCCGCCGGGTTTTGGTCAATGTTGAGCGGGGCACTTTTGGTGAACGGCAGGAAGAAGAGCTTCGCCAGGAACTTGAGATTGTCCGCAAGGTCAGACTAGATCGCTTGGTGGGGGTCTCTGCGTCCCGTCCTTCTGAAGAGTATCGCCGCTCTCTTGTTTCCCGTTGGTCGCCTCTCGGCTCGCGGCAGATGCGGTTTCTGAGTTGGATGGAAATCTGGCTGGAGGCCGAGACGCTGCTCGACGACGAGCTGTTCGTGCGAACCAACGAAGCGCAGATCGTCTATGAGTTTTATGATTTCTTCCGGCGGCGTGCGCACAAGTTGCTGGCTTATCAACCATTTGGCGCCAGTCTCTCAGACGCCCTCGATGCACCAGATGAGGTGGAGGACAAACGAGGTCAAGCGGAACAAGACAAAGCCGTCTTACAAGATTGGGGGGAATTTGTTCGGTTTGCCTCTTTGCGCCTTCGCCTCCCGATGGCGACGTCTTGGCCGGATGTGACACTGTTCGACCCTCAAACAGCCGAGGCTCAGCTTGCCTCCAACCGTGAACTTTGTGCGCGCATATCGGTTCCTTCGTGGCAGGAGGCCATGTATTTGGCTCTCGACTGCGAAGGCAATGTTCTGACAATGCAGGCGCGGGCGCACCTCCCTTTGTTTGCGCTTCAAAATGGGAAAACGAAAGATTGGCTGCGTGAGCGATTGGCGTTGATTCCGTCGGGTGAAACGGCGAAAACCGACCTTCGGCTGGAACGTGGGCCAAGCGTTGATCCCGTTATCCTTCCCCTTGAACAACTTTTTGATGAGCCGATGTCTGAAGTAGCTCCGCTTGAGGAGCCGCCTGACGAACATGATACCGAAGAGCCTGTTGAGGTGCCGAGCGGACCTGAGATTACTTCGGTGATTGTCGAACGGACTGTTCCCGTCGGGCCGGCGCATCGTGGGGGTCTAGACATAGCTGAGCATGTGGAGCGACAGATCCGTGCCTTCCATGTCTATCTCCGGCATGTGATGAAATAGTCTCACACTAATTCAAAGGGCTATGAGCTTTCGTTCAGCCATTTTGACAGACCTTTGAGCGTCTTGTCATAAATGACAGAAGTCTTTTCAATGGCTGCCTTTTTCCACGCATTACTGTCCGGTCGATAATAGCACTTCATGATTTCCGCAATCATGCGCTCTTTCTCTTCAGCGGTGGGTTCTTCTTCGTATCTTAAGTACCTGTCGTAGAGGCTTGCGCGCGCGGGTCCCATGCGGTCGCCTTTTTCACGGGTACCAATCTCGACAACGCCGCCTGCGAGTTCTGCCCCTTGAGCTTCAACGATTTCACGCAATCCGAAATACATGAGCCCCGATCTTCCTGGACGCTTGTTGCCCCACTGTTTTTGAACTTTGCCTGGGTCAATATTGGCTTTGCCCCAGAAACTGGCGGTTCGGGCATACATGGGATCTACTTGTGGGGCGTAACAGAGGAAGATGATTTCACCCACGCCCGGTGTGCCGGTGTGCCAGTCGATGAGGGCGATGTTCTTTGCTTGTCTCAAATGGGTTTGCAGGATGTCACTTAGGGTCTGCCGGCTCCATTCCGGCCCTGATCCGCCAAAGCTGGATCCGTCCGGATGAGTGTATTGGCCGCGCGAGAGCGTGTCTTCAACTTCCCAGCGCCCCTTTTGATCCATGTGCCGTTGAATCTCAACCCAGATATCTTCCTCTATTCGGGTGGTGAGTTTCTCAGGAGTTATGAGGCTGTAGTAATCGACATATTTCTCATTTTCTGGGAGAGGTTGGTCAAAGTCGATCCAGTTGCGATTGAGATCAACGTTGTTCTCTGTATATCTGGAATAGGTGGCAAATCCGAATGGATTGACCGCGTGCACCATGCAGATGGCCACGTTGTCGGGAAGGTCAGCATAGGCACCGCTTTCAATCCAAGCTGTTTGGGCTGCAGACCCGGCGAAACCTTCGTTGCCGTGTGTGCCTGACAGGTTCAGCAAAACTGCTTCTGCATCTCTTGGACCGATCCATGCCATATCCATGGAGAGCCATTCGCCAGCGGGGCCTTTGGCAATCGGATTGATGAAACAAGTCAAAGAAAGGTCGGCGTCGAAGCACGCGCTTCTGAATTTTTCTCGGGCCTCAAAATAGCTGTCAGAAAAGTACGGGTCGTAGTTCATAGGGGCCGATCCAATCGATGTGTCGCTTTGGCGGTCCGTTTTAGCTGTCCTGAGGGACGAATGAAAGGGGGACAATTATCCCCTAGATGCGCCGCGAGGCGGGTGTTAGAAACTGCCAGCAAGATGCTCATCCGCTTGTGCTAATGGGAAAAGGTTGGCAATGGACATTCAAAATTCAAAATGGTTCAAGACGCAAGGCTATGTGGATGGCCGATGGATTGCGGCTGACAGCGGCAAAACTCTTGATGTCTCGGACCCTGCGACAGGCGAGGTTCTCGGGACCGTGCCAGATATGGGTGTCGGTGAAACGCGGCGGGCGATTGAATGCGCCGAAGCCGCGCGCCATGCTTGGGCCGCAAGGACGGCAAAGGAGCGCGCAGCGGTGCTTCGCTGCTGGTTTGACCTGATGATCGCCAACACGGATGAGTTGGCCGCGATCATGACGGCGGAACAGGGTAAGCCCCTCGCAGAAGCCAAAGGTGAGATCGCGTACGCGGCATCTTTCATTGAGTGGTTTGCAGAAGAGGGCAAGCGGATCTATGGCGAGACCATTCCGACCCATGATGCCAGCAAACGGATTGTTGTGATCAAACAGCCAATCGGTGTTGTCGCCGCGATTACGCCTTGGAACTTCCCTGCAGCCATGATCACAAGGAAGGCAGGACCTGCTCTGGCGGCCGGGTGCTCCATCGTCATCAAACCCGCTAAGCAGACGCCGTTTTCTGCCCTGGCGATGGCGGCGGTGGCTGAAGAAGCTGGCGTACCCGCAGGTCTCATCAACATCATCACATCTGATAGTGCCAGTGCCATTGGTGAAGAACTTACAACGAACCCGACCGTGCAGAAGGTGACATTTACTGGGTCGACTGAGGTTGGAAAAATCCTCATGAGACAAGCGGCAGGAACCGTGAAAAAGGTCTCAATGGAGCTTGGTGGCAATGCGCCTTTTATTGTCTTTGATGATGCAGATATTGAAGCGGCGGTGGAAGGGGCTGTCGCGTGTAAGTTCCGCAATACAGGTCAAACATGCGTCTGCGCCAACCGGATCTATGTCCAAGCCGGGATCTACGATGCATTCGTTGAAAAATTCAAATCATCGGTGGAGGCGATGAAGGTCGGGCCAGGGTTTGAAGACGGCGTTGGGCAGGGACCTTTGATTGACACATTCGCGGTTGAAAAAGTCGAAGAGCATGTGCAAGACGCTCTTGCGAAAGGCGGACGACTTGTGACCGGTGGTAAGCGCCATGTACTCGGTGGCACCTACTTTGAACCAACGATTGTCGCGGACTGCACTCAAGACATGCAGTTTGCGCACGACGAGACCTTTGGGCCGTTTGCTCCGATTGTGAAGTTTGAAAATGAAGCAGATGTGATCGCAATGGCGAATGACACGCAGTTTGGTCTGGCTTCTTACTTCTATGCGCGAGACATTGGGCGTGTTTGGCGGGTTGCTGAAGGTATTGAGTCCGGCATGGTCGGGATCAATACAGCGATCCTGTCGACGGAAGTCGCCCCTTTTGGCGGAATTAAAGAGTCCGGCATTGGCCGCGAAGGGGCACGACAGGGCATCGAAGAATATGTTGAAATGAAATATCTTTGCTTCGGCGAGGTTTAGGAGGCTGACGTGTCTGCAGACGATCAAAAAAAGGCGGCCGGCGAGCACGCGCTCACCTACATCGAAGACGGCATGGTGGTCGGTTTGGGCACTGGGTCGACGGCGGATCACTTTGTGAAAGCGCTGGGCGCGCGTGTGGCGGGTGGCTGGCAGATCAAAGGCATCCCGACATCGGTGAAGACCGCTGATCTCGCGCGGACATTTAACATTCCACTTGTTGCTCTTGATGACGTATCTCGCATCGATGTGACTGTTGATGGCGCGGATGAAATCGACGCGCAACTCAGATTGATCAAAGGGGGTGGCGGGGCTCTCTTGCGCGAGAAGATCGTTGCGGCAGCTTCCGACAAGATCATAACCATCGCTGATGAAGAAAAGTTGGTCGAGACCTTGGGTGCCTTCAAGCTGCCCATTGAGATTATCGACTTCGCGCCTGAGCATGCTCAAAGGGACATTGTGCGTGTTGTCCGTGACCTTGAATGTGAAGGCGATGAGGTCGCCTTGCGCCGAACGGGCGATGGTTCTCTCTTTGTCACAGATGGCGGCCACTTGATTGCCGATAGCGCATGCCAGTCGATCCCGAACCCAGAAGGGCTTGCGGCGGCTCTCAATACCTTGCCTTGCGTCGTCGAGCACGGGCTCTTTATCGGCTTGTCGTCGGTTGGTGTTCTTGGGACGGACGATGGTGTTCGGTTGGTTGAGTGTTAGATAGGACACAGAACCTAACTCACTGGGACCATTCGAGAATATTGCCATTGTCGCGGCAAACTAGATCCTGTGTCGACAGTCCTCAGCCCCAATTGCCTTGTTTGCATTTAGAGTGAATTTTGCAGTATGATGAGTGTCCGATCTTAGGCGACTTAGCTGGGGGCTTGGTCAATGGCAAATGACATAGATCTTCGAACACTAGAAGCGGGGTTCAGATCAGGTGCCCGATATGCGTGGACAATCGCCGTGTTAGTGGTTGTTCTAATACAAATGAGCGCAATTTTACTCACCGGCGATTGGGCCGAAGAAGACCGAGGCGGTCTTTTGGCTACGATGTTGGTCATCGCAATGGTGATCGCTGCTCCCATTTTTTTTCTCACCTATTATTTTGTTCTGCTTAGAAAAGTTCCTGGTGTTAAAGACTTGATTGTGAGTGAAACCGTCGATGGGGGCGGGACTACATATGAACTGCGGGTGACAGGTGAACCAGGATTTGCCGAACTTGTTAGACGCTTCATCAGAATTAGGAGTATTGCGCAGACCATCATATTTGGCCTGGTCGCTACACCAATCCTGATCGTCGGAATCCTCTTTTATGAAAGGTTTTTTGGCGGTTAGGCGATTTGGTCCAGGAGCAATAGCAGGTCAAATCAGGAGACAATAGGAATTTGCAGTCCGCTTGTTTTGGACCCCAAAAGGTGTCACCTATCAAGCAAGCTCCTGGGTTACGAATGGCCTAATGCACTATTCTTCCGCAAGAGGGTCCGGACCAAATCGATTCTCACCTTCGGTGCCATTGAGTACATCAAACACCAGTAGTACGATGCTCCCCACAATCGGGATGAGGAAGATTAGTGTCCAGAATCCAGACCGATCTATGTCGTGAAGTCGTCGAACTTGAACGGCAATGGCCGCCAAGACGTGAGGTATGCCAATGATGCCCATCAATACTCCAGGCCCATGGGTCACTTGATATGCTGTCTCTTCAACAGTATTTAGTCCCAACATCATCTCAACGATTCGTGTAAGGATTAAAACGATATAGCCGAAGAGATAGAAATACCAAAATTCCTTCCGGCGTGATCGCCCGCGATAAGAAAAGATGCGCCTCAGAGCTAGAAAATACCATCCCATGCGGAATCTCCTTTGTGAAAGTCGTTTCCTTAGGACGCATGCTCAAGAATAGTCTGCATACTTTGGAAGTTCTCGAAGAAAGGTCATTCACGGTCTCGTTGAAGGAGTATATACGTCTTAATCTGGTGAGTGTACCCATTTCCTGTCAATTATTCAGTACAATGTACATCATTTTCATTTTTTTCTATCTGTTCGGTGTAAAGGTCTCCTGCCAAAGCTCGAAATCTTCATCAGCCCAAGAAGGATCGGCCTGATAGATCTCATGCCATCTGCGCCAGTATATTTTCCAGAACGTGCTCCACCCTGTGCCAGCGCGACGATAGACTGGCGCATGGTTGAGCCACACGGCGATGAGAGCGCCGAAGAAAAGTACCCGCTCGAAACCTTCCGTCAATTTGGCATGGAGGCCTGTTCGGTCTTTGCGAATTTCAGAAATTATCTGTCTTAGGAAGTAGAGATGGGCTGTCTCTTCTGTCAGCAATGTGTTGCACATGCGTTTGAGCATGCGAGAGCGGGTCGCGTGCCCAAGGCATTTGTAGAAGTGCGTTGAAATGACTTCTGCGGTCATCAATGTTGCCAACATGAGCTCCACGTTGCCCATACGACGAATGAGACGGAAGCAAGTGTCCACCCAATGGTGTTTGATCGGCGCCATATCATGATGCTGCATGAAGGCAGATAACATTTGGGCGTGACGCTGCTCTTCCTGCACGAAGAGGACGGCATCTGAGGCGATGTCCGGGTCACCTTGTGCAAAACCATAGCGACTCATGCGTCCAATGAGATGAGCGCCGTCAGAGCTTTTACCGAGTTGATATTGAGCGATGCACTTTTGGACGAGATCCCGCTCGGTAGCAGTGAGGGGTCGTTCATCAAAGATCACAGGCCTTGCATCAGATTCGCGCGCAGCCGCCTCAAAGTGTGACTTCCAATCCGCGTAATTGAACCCCGTGAAGTACATCGTCCTTGCTCCCAGATCCCCGTCTTGTGGGAATTCCTCATCTCGACGGCTGACATATGCGTGAGGCTTGTTGCATGGTCACGCCTCATCGCTTAAGTGAGGAGATTATATAGTAGACCTTTCCGGCGCCTTTATGTCGGGAATTGTGAAAAATGAGGACGGGAACCAAGCCCATGAGCGAATTTGACTACGATCTCTTCACTATTGGGGCAGGCTCTGGCGGTGTTCGCGCCAGCCGATTGGCGGCCAATCTTGGTGCCCGGGTGGCTGTGGCCGAGGAGCACAGGGTGGGGGGCACTTGTGTCATCCGAGGGTGCGTGCCGAAAAAGATCATGGTCTATGCGAGCCGGTTTGCTGGAGGGTTTCGCGAATCTGCAGGCTTTGGGTGGTCGGTTGGGGACAGTTCATTCGAGTGGTCAACATTGATTGAGAACAAGGACCGCGAGATCGACCGTCTGAACAACATTTACATCCAAGGGCTCGAGAATGCCGGGGTCGAGATCAAGGACTGTCGGGCGGTGATCAAAGGACCTCACACCGTTCATTTGGTTCAAGAAAATCGCGACATCACGGCCAAGCACATCCTTGTTGCGACGGGCGGTTGGCCAAACCGGGATAACTCGATTGAAGGCATTGAACATGCCATCACATCAAACGAGGTGTTTCATCTTCAGAAATTGCCGGAGAGTATCTTGATTGTAGGTGGTGGGTATATCGCCGTTGAATTCGCTGGCATCTTCAATGGGCTCGGCGTTGACACAACCTTGATCTATCGCCGTGAAGAGATCATGCGCGGGTTCGATGATGATCTGCGGGTTGGTCTTCATGCTGAGATGGAAAAACAAGGGATCCGTGTTCTCACCAATACGAACCTCACCACTATTGAGAAGACGGGCAGCGGATGTCACGTTGCGCTGACAACGGGTGAGGATCTTGACGTTGGGTTGGTGATGACGGCAATCGGCCGTGTGCCCAACACCAATGATCTTGGGTTGCAGGAAGCAGGCGTTCAGACACGACCGAACGGCGCGGTGGAAGTGGATGAATACTCAAAGACATCAGTTGATTCCATTTATGCGGTTGGTGACGTGACGGATCGTGTGAGCCTGACGCCGGTGGCGATCCGGGAAGGCGCGGCATTCGTGGAGACGGTCTTCAACAATAACCCTACGCCGGTTGACCATGCCTATATTCCGACGGCGGTGTTCAGCCAGCCTGAGATGGGCACAATTGGCCTGAGCGAGGCAGATGCTCGAATGGCGCACGGAGATGTTGATATCTACAAGTCTTCCTTCCGACCGATGAAGAACACGCTCTCCGGCAAAGATGAAACGACAATGATGAAGATCATCGTCGACCCGAAGACCGACAAGGTCTTGGGGGTTCATCTGCTGGGTCCTGACTCAGGTGAGATGATCCAGTGTCTGGGTATCGCGGTCCGGATGGGGGCGACCAAGGCAGATTTCGATGCGACCATGGCGGTCCACCCGACCGCATCAGAAGAGCTCGTGACCATGAGCCAGAAGTGGCAACCGGCTGGTTAACTGCGTGTTTTTGTCATGCTAGCGTTTGTGATACCTTTCCTCTATATACTGCGGTTTGTGCGCAATATTGAGTTGAGGACAAGGGCCAATGAGTAAGAAATGGTCGCCGGAGACCTGGCGAAATCAACCGGTTTTGCAGGTGCCGGACTATAAAGACAAGAAGGCCCTGGCCGACGCGGAGGCACGGCTGAGCTCCTTTCCGCCTTTGGTTTTTGCCGGTGAGGCTCGTCAGTTGCGTGCACAATTGGCGGAAGTTGCGAGCGGCAATGCGTTCCTATTGCAGGGCGGCGATTGCGCCGAGAGCTTTGCCGAATTTCACCCCAACAACATTCGAGATACGTTCCGGGTGCTGCTTCAGATGGCGGTAGTGCTCACGTTCGCGGGTTCTGTCCCGGTCGTCAAAGTAGGTCGGATCGCTGGTCAGTTTGCCAAGCCGCGTTCTTCCGGCACTGAGAAGCAGGGTGATGTTGAACTGCCGAGCTATCGTGGTGACATCGTCAATGGCATTGAATTTAATGCGACGTCGCGCGAACCAGAACCAGAGCGTTTGATCCAAGCCTATGGACAGGCGGCCTCAACCCTCAACCTGTTACGGGCCTTTGCGCAAGGTGGTTTTGCTGACCTCACAAACGTTCACAAATGGACGTTAGGCTTTGTTGCCAATTCAGATCAGAGCGAGCGGTATCAAGAGTTGGCTGAACGGATATCGGACGCGCTCAATTTTATGAAGGCTTGTGGCATCACGTCTGAGTCAGCGCCGCGTTTGCACCAAACGGATTTTTACACGAGCCATGAAGCGTTGCTGCTTGGATACGAAGAAGCGATGACCCGGATCGATTCCACCAGTGGTGAGTGGTACGACACGTCGGCCCATTTACTTTGGATAGGTGATCGGACCCGCCAATTGGACAGTGCTCATGTGGAGTTTCTGCGCGGAGTCAAAAACCCTATTGGGTTGAAATGCGGTCCAAGTCTTGAAGGTGACGACCTCATCCGTCTTTGCGACGTTCTCAATCCGGCAAATGAGCCGGGACGATTAACGCTGATTGCCCGGTTTGGCGCCGATCAGATTGGTGGTCACCTGCCGAAGTTGGTGAACAAGGTGAAATCAGAGGGCCGGCAGGTTGTGTGGTCATGCGATCCTATGCATGGCAACACAGTCAAAGCTTCTACTGGGTTCAAGACACGGCCCTTCGACCGGATCTTGAGCGAGGTTCAGGACTTCTTCGCCATTCACCAGGCGGAAGGAACCTATGCGGGCGGTGTGCACTTTGAGATGACCGGGCAAGATGTGACGGAGTGCCTCGGGGGTGCGCAAGCGATCTCAGAGGAAGACCTCTCATCGCGTTACCATACCCATTGCGATCCACGTCTGAATGCAAGCCAAGCATTGGAGCTTGCTTTCTTACTTGCTGAGGGCATCAAGAAAGAACGCGATCTCAATTTGGATGGGGTTGTTGCGGCAGAGTTTTAGGAGCGTATGCTCGGTGCAGCTCATTTGACCTCTCCTTGCGAATTGTCTAAGAGGTGATCTCTTTTTCTCAAAGTTGTGTTTGTGAGCGAGTGGCATGGAAATCCAACCCGTCGATTTGGTGCGCGCAACAGAAAATGATCAAACGCTCATTGAGCATCTCTATGGGTACTATCTTCATGATCTGTCTGAATTTTCGGGGGATCTAGATCCTAGCGCAACTGGTGAATTCGACACCTCTGTCATATCGACTTACTTTGAGCGAGATGAACAGCAGGCATTTAAGATCATGTTGGGTCGCAAGACTATCGGTTTCATATTGGGCTCAGAGGCGCAGAACCCGAACATTGACTTTGTCATTCAAGATGCCTTTGTGTTGCGGGGTCACCGAAGAAGGGGAATTGGGACGAAGATCTTAAGGATCCTGTTTGAAACATATCCTGGTCGATACTGGCTCGCCGTTCTAAAGACAAACGAACCTGCTCTTGGATTTTGGCAAAGAAGTTTGCATTCCCTTGGAATTGATTTTCAGATGGGTGAGATGGAGCTCCACGACGAGATTTGTGACACCATGGCATTTGAATCCAATTCGTGATTGGGTAGTCAGGGCATTGATCTATTTGCGGGCACGTATTTCAATGCCTTCTAGAAAAATGATCATCGTACAATCGGTGTTTTCGTGCGATATTGTTTGGTCGGCGATCTCTTGGCCTTGCTAGATGGCCATCACCGGACAACCTTCGGGCCGCAGCCAGGAGGTTATTGTCATGGACTGGGAAGCCATTTCTACTATCGCCGAAATTGTCGGTGCTGTCGGTGTCATCTTCTCACTGATCTACCTTGCTTTGCAGATTCGTCAGAACACCAGAGTTGCTCGCGCGGAAACAACCAAGGATCTATACTTAGCCTCCAGGGAGGCGATCCTTGAGATTGCGGCCAATGATGAACTCGCAAAGATCTGGACCGAGATCCGAAACATCGAGAACATTGATGCGGCTCGGCGATACGCTTTTTATCAGTCGTTATTCCGCCTATATGAATTGCAATTCCATTTGTCGGGACAGAGACTGCTTGATGATGGAATCGTACAGTCCTACATGCTGATCATTAGAATGTTCGCGGGTACTGACTATTTTTCAGATTACTGGGCGACGGCTCGCCGTGAATTCAACGATGATTTTTCTACATACGTTGATGAACAAGTCAAAGTCGTGGAGGGCTTGTCTCCGACTTCCTAAACCAGGAAATTTGCGACGTTTCGATTGAGTTGGTTCTAAGGCAGAATATGTACCCTTGAACCAAACTCATCGGTGTCTTGTTCTGGCGAACATGAGCTAGTTGTGGAGCCCGCCGTTCTTATTCTGTCCTGACAATCAAGCCGTCACGGCACGGTGTTTGGCCAGGTCTTGAGTGCCCAATAGACCGCGTAGGTGAATAGCTCTTCCTGAATTAGACGGTCTTGTACCTTCCTCTCTGGGTTCATTTTGTCTGAACAGTCCTTTTGGTAGCAGTTGCTGGGCGTTCCGATTTGCTCTGTGAAGATGCCGCCAACGTAGTGCTTGGGTTCAATGCTGCCACCAGGCAATCGGTGAGGTACACTGAACATCCCCATGACGCTCTCCGAATAGCTGTAAGGTTTGTTGGGACTCCCGCCACCGGCCTTCGACCGCCAGATGACACGCTTCATAAATGCATCAACGACCTTCTTATCTTTGCCCAGCCATTTTGCTTCTCGTGCCACCATCCTTCGGAACACTTCGTTGTTGTATTCCCATTCTTGATCTCGAATTGTACTCTTGTAAGTCGATCCGGAGGATAAAGTGATGAGATTGGCGACAAAGAAATCGCGGGATTTCTGCTTGTTCAGGAGTGTACCGCTTATAACCCCTTCATAGAGAAGGCCAAGATCTTCAAGGGTTGATCGATTATCTGCCCAGTTTTTTTGCTGTGGATCATATTTGCATCCATAATACTGAACCGTATTGATCAAGCCGGCATTCTTGATGATGTCATTGAGGGTGTCGATGTCCATCTTGCGAAGCAAAGCCTCGTGAATGGGGTTGTCGGAGTTGTACATCATGGTCGGCATGGCGTCCTTGAGTTTGGCACTGCGCCAGACCCTGTCTTTGCCATCTGTGTTTGTTTCGCAATCCTGGTCGTGTTCGGCTTTGATCTTCCCCTTGATTCCAACCCAACTAACGGCTTCTTTGTCCATCGACTTCCAAACTTTTCGATCGACAAGGTCAATCGCTGCATAGAAGGGAGCAAGTTTTAACGTGCTCGCGGGTTGGAAAGGTATGTGGGAGTTGAACGAGGCGACAACCGGACCGCCAACTTGTTTGACGTAGAAACCTCTTTGGACATTGGTTCCAAAATCCTGCCATTCGTTGTAGGCCTGATTGTGAATGGCCATGAGGCGAAGACTTTCTGAAAGGCGTTTCCATTCACCGGTCGGTTCTCGGAATTTGATGACAACACCAGAGTCACCAATCTGATCGATTGGAACCGAAATCATCTGGAGTTTGACACCTGATGTACAACATTGATTACGCTGTGCCTCGGGTACTGAGTTCTTCAAGTAACAGATGGCGTGTTCGGCTTGCACGCCCGGCTTCACAAATGTGTATGCCTTGCATGTCGAATCCAAGTCGCAGTAGTCGCGACATTGGTTCTCGCTGCCTAAGGGAAGATCCATTTTCTTGTAATCGGAACCGGGCCGGTCAGTGTTTGCCTCAAATGGCCCCATGTCGGCGTGAGAAATTGTGCTGATTAGCAGTGAGAACGCTGAGGTTGTTAAGATGATGGCCTTGTTCATGGCAAACCCTCCGTTCCCGCAAAGGGGCAAAGCCTCTGCAGGTCATATGGGGGTGTTTTCAGTCTACACCAAACGCTGCTGTGCTGTATGACCTTTTTGGAAGAGCGGATTTGACAATCCTGTCAGTACGTTATGTCAGGTCTTGGTTGATAGAGACATACGCCGATGCTTTAACAACACCCGCCACCTGATGTTTCTTCTTCCTGTCCGGTAATCAGCGAAGGGCCGTAGGCGCCGGAGGCGAGGATATCGTAGTCGGCAACACCGATGGCCTTAGGGCGGGCGCGCTCGAACGTGTTGCCGTGATCGTCGGTGACGGAAGCCCAGGGGCCAGTATAGAGCACCGTTGTTTCTGCATGAGATGCGGCAAGATCCGGTTTCATACCGGTAACCGTCACAGAACGATAGGCGATGTCCTCGACGACCTCCCAGGGGGTGGTGTCGTATTTGTCGAGGGCGACGGCTTTGAATCCGACCTCTTGGAGTTTTTCGACAAACTCGTGTGTTTGCAGGGCGCCTGAGATGCAGCCGCTCCAAAGTTTGGGGTCGTCTTTCATGTGTTGTGGTGTGGGGTCGTCAGAGACAATATCAGAGACGGCAATGCGCCCGCCCGGCTTCAACACGCGGTAGATCTCTTTGAACAATGTGTCTTTCAAATCGTCGCGAACGAGATTGAGCACACAGTTTGAAACCACCACGTCAATGGAGTTGTCTTCGATCATAGGGCGGTGCTGGCGGAGTTCGTCGGCGAATGCCTCATATGCTGTCATGTCTTCGACGGAACGAATTTCACGGTCGGAGAAGAAGCTCTCCGCGTCGTCAAGATCAAGTTTCAAGTCTTGGATTTGTCCGTGACGAAACTCGATGTTGTCGTAACCCAAACGTTCCGCAATGGTGGGGCGGTGTTTGCGGGCAAGAGCCAGCATGTCAGGGGTCATATCGACGCCGATAACGCGCCCTTTGGGCCCAACCACTTGAGCGGCGATGAAACAGATCTTACCGCCACCTGCGCCGAGATCGAGAACCGTATCGCCTTCGCGCACGTAAGCGGATGGGTCGCCGCAGCCATAGTCGCGCTCGATGACTTCTGCCGGAATGATCTTGAGGTATTTCGGATCATAGTCGACGGGACAACAGAGTGCTTCCTCACGTTCCTGGGCGGCTTGGGCATAGCGGTTCTTAACAGCGTCCATCAAAAGGGGCTCCTTTGGCGAGTTCACTTTGGGCGACACTAGTCTTTATGGGCGATCACGGACAAGGCCGGTTTCGTTCAAACTTGTGTGAGTTCCTAATGGTGCTTGTCATCCCGCGACTTGATCGCGGGATCCAGAGGAACTTTGCGAGGATCTCAGGGAAGACTGGGCCCGCGGTTAAACCGCGGGGTGACGATTGTGGACGGTTTCGAGGATTTCTCATAGACTACGCTTGCGTCCTCGTAAGTCGTCAATGGTCTCAACAACTTGTCCAAGCGGTATTGAGGGCAGAAAGTGGAGAGGGAATGTCAAAATTGAAAAAGTCTGTGGTGACCTTTGGTTTGATCTTGTTTTTTGCCGGTTGTGGTGAAGATCGATCAGTGGACGATGTGCCCCTGACACAACAGTCTTCGAGTACGTCAAGCAATGTATTGTCTCTTGATATTGACGGGTGGTCTTTTGTTGGACCCAGTGAAATCGCCTCGGGGTGGACCACGGTTAGAATCAACAACCAGTCTGGAATGACCCACTTTGGGTTGGTGTATCGGTTGCCCGATGGCGTGACGGCACAGATGGTTTCAGATCAAGTTGTTAAGCCGTTTCAAGAGACATTAACGGCAAGTCTTGAAGGAGATTTTGAGAAAGCAGCTGAAATTGCCGCTACTGTTCCGGCTTGGATTAGTGAGATCGTCTATTTTGGTGGCCCGGGGATGATATCAGACGGGGTCGTTGGAGAGGCGACAATGTATCTGGAGCCGGGCAACTACGTTGTTGAATGCTACGTCAAAACGGACGGCTTCCAACACAACTATAATCCGAATCTTGGTGAACACGGAATGGTACTTCCTTTGACTGTTAAAGAGGAGGCAGGTGGTATGGATGAACCTGAATCCACCGTAACACTTGAAGTGTCCAATTCGGGGTATCGGATTACTGATGGCGAGTTTGCGGCCGGCGAAAACGCCGTGCAGATTCGGTTTGTCGAGCAGAGGCTCTACAACGACTTTATAGGCCATGATGCCCACTTCTTTAGAATTACGCCGGAGACCGATGTCGAAGCGGCAGCCAAGTGGGTCGACTTCTTTCCGATGGATGGGCAACAGACACCGGCCCCGGCTCACTTCGTTGGCGGTATTCACGATATGCCCGAGGGTTCAATAGCCTATTTCAAGGTCGACCTGGAAGCGGGTGAATACGGTATTGTCGCTGAAGTTCCGAATGCCAAGGATGTTGGACTATTCAAGACCTTTTCGGTTCCAGAGAATTGATGACATGAGATTCGGTTCCTGCTTGCTGGGCAAGCTCGGGACCTGCCACTACTCCGCGGCTTTGACAGTGCCGGGGATGGCTGATCCCCAGACAAGTTCGTGGCCTGGCTCGGGATGGCGGGGAACCAGGCGCGAGAGGCCGAAAGATATGGCGGCCATGCCGGCGCCGATCCAGAAGACGGCGGCGTTTGAATAGATCCAGACGATGCCAAAGAGAACTGGCAAACAGACCGCAGAGATGTGGTTGATTGAGAAGGCAACACCTGCGGTTGGCGCAATGTCGGCGGGATCAGCGATCTTCTGGAAATAAGTCTTGATGGCGATGGCCATGGCAAAGAAAGCGTGATCCATAAAGAAGAGAACCGAGGCCGCAAAACCGATCATGGGCAGGCCAAACAGGGTGTTGGCAAAGTCGACGGGCAAGGTCGCGACCAATCCATAGAGTGAGAAAATGATGATGAGGCCGATGTATTCAATGCCTAAGGAGCGGCGTTCGCCCCATTTGTGGATGAGATAGCCAATCTTCGGTGCCCACCACAGGTTTAGCATGTGATTGGTCATATAGAGCGCGGTCATCGCCAGCACGGGAAATCCGAACCGCTCTACAATCATGAAGCCTGCGAACACCACGAAGATTTGCCGGCGACCACCGCTCATGAACGTGAGGGCGTAATAGAGCCAATATCTCTTTCGAAGGACCAGTTCTTTGCGTTGTTTGACCTTGGTTTCAAAAACCGGAAATGCAAACCAAACATAGATCGCAACAGCGACGGTGATGCCGCCGCCGATCAAATAGATCCATTTAAAATCAAGATCCAAGACACCGCGGGTCAAAAAGATGATGCCGTAAACGACAAGGCTCGCCAAAGATCCAATGGCCATGATGCGGCCGATGGTTTGCGGTGCCTTGTCCTTTTCGATCCACTGAAGGGTGAGGGACTGATTGGCGGTTTCATAGTAGTGAAAGCCGACAGACATGAGGACCGTTGTGGCATAGAGGCCGATGACACTTGGGAAGAAACCGGTTAGGGCAGTGCCCACCCCAAGAAGTCCCAGCGAAAACACGCCGAAGCGTTGTTCGCGAAAGAAGATGGTGATGAAGACGAAGAGGAAAGTGAGAAAGCCTGGAACTTCGCGCAAGGACTGGAGAATGCCGATCTCACGACCGGTGAAACTGGCCTGCTGAATGGCGAAATTGTCGAGCAACGTGCGCCAAATGGAAAACGACATGGGCACCGCAATCGCCATGAGCATAAGCATGGCAACCGGGGAACGCCAATTTCCGTCCGGGGGCTTGATGGACCACCGGGTGAGGAGGGAAGTCATCAAAGGTTCGTTTCCTAACGCGAGAGCTCTCGCATGGCGCCGTCCAACCCTTCGAGGGTCAAGGGGAACATGCGGTTCGAAATTATCTGATTGAAGAGTTCAATGGAAGGTGTGTATTCCCAGTGTTTCTCCGGCACTGGGTTCAGCCAAACGACGCTCTCATAGATGTTGGTCACGCGCTGCATCCAAATGGCGCCGGCTTCTTCGTTCCAATGCTCTACCGAGCCGCCCGGGTATGTGATCTCATAGGGGCTCATGGTGGCATCGCCGACAATGATGACCTTGTAGTCGTGCGGGTATTTGTGAAGGACATCCCAGGTAGGGATTTGTTCCGCGTGGCGACGGCGGTTGTCCTTCCACACGCCTTCATAAATGCAATTGTGGAAGTAGAAATATTCCATGTGTTTGAATTCGGTCCGGGCGGCGGAGAAGAGCTCTTCGCACGTTCTGATATGGGCATCCATGGAGCCGCCAACATCAAAGAAGATCAGAACTTTGATCTTGTTATGACGTTCGGGGATCATCTTGATATCGAGATAACCCTGATGTGCCGTGGACTTGATTGTATCAGGCAGATCGAGTTCAGTTTGAGCGCCTTCGCGGGCAAACTTGCGCAGGCGGCGCAGAGCGACCTTAATGTTGCGGGTGCCGAGTTCCACTGAATCATCGAGATTCTTGTACTCGCGTTTGTCCCAAACTTTGACGGCCTTGCCGTGTCGGCCTTTGTCTTGGCCGATGCGCACGCCTTCCGGGTTGTACCCTTGGGCGCCGAAGGGAGAAGTGCCGCCGGTCCCGATCATCTTGTTACCACCTTCGTGGCGTTTCTTTTGCTCCTCCAGACGTTCTTTCAGGGTCTCCATAAGCTTTTCCCACCCACCCAGAGATTCAATCATCTCTTTTTCTTCTTCGGTCAGAAATTTCTCGGTCAAGGCGCGTAGCCATTCCTCTGGAATGACGGCGGTCTCCACTTCTTCCAAGGAGTCGAGCCCTTGGAAGCAGTGTGAGAAAACCCTGTCGAACTTGTCGAGATTGCGTTCGTCTTTGACGAGTGTCGTTCGGGACAGGTAATAAAAATCTTCGACCTTGTAGTCAGCAAGGTTCTTGTCGAGCCCTTCGATCAACACAAGGTATTCCTTGAGTGTGACGGGCACGGCGGCCTGCTTGAGTTCGGTGAAGAAGTTATAAAACATGGGCTAGCTCTTACGTATTGCGTTCGCGACGGGCCAAGAAGGCTAGGCGTTCGAAGAGATGCACGTCTTGTTCATTCTTCAGCAGTGCCCCATGAAGCGGCGGAATGAGTTTGTTAGGATCGCGTTCGCGGAGCACGCTCTCGTCGATGTCTTCGACCAATAAAAGTTTCAACCAATCAAGAAGTTCAGACGTTGAGGGCTTCTTCTTCAGTCCAGGGACATCACGCACCTCAAAGAAGACGTTCAATGCTTCTGCGACAAGCTTCTTCTTCACATCTGGGAAGTGAACGTCGACGATTTCCATCATGGTGTCGCGATCAGGAAACTTAATGTAATGGAAGAAACACCGACGCAAGAACGCGTCCGGCAATTCTTTTTCGTTGTTCGATGTGATCATGACGATGGGGCGTTGCTTCGCTTTGATGACTTCGCCGGTTTCATAGACGAAGAATTCCATGCGATCGAGCTCGAGCAGGAGGTCGTTCGGGAATTCGATGTCGGCCTTGTCGATTTCGTCGATCAAAAGAATGGGCCGTTCGTCAGCAGTAAAGGCTTCCCACAATTTGCCCTTGTCGATGTAATTGCGGATGTCTTTGACGCGCTCATCGCCAAGCTGCGAGTCCCGTAGGCGGGACACGGCATCGTATTCATACAGGCCCTGTTGGGCTTTGGTGGTCGACTTCACGTGCCACTCAATGAGAGGGAGGCCGAGCGCCTGCGCCACCTCAATGGCCAGCACGGTCTTACCAGTGCCGGGTTCCCCTTTGACGAGGAGCGGACGCTCCAACGTGATCGCCGCATTCACGGCGACCCGCAGGTCTTCCGTTGCTACGTAATTCTTTGTGCCCTCAAATTTCATGGAAGTTCTTTCCGTCCCTTGTCTTTTTTGATTCTGAGTAATTGTCAGTAGCAAACTAGGGGGAGGTGCATATGGTTTCAAGTCGCCAATCAAGTCACCGGGGAAAAAGTGTGATAAGTGCTTGAAAAAAAAGGAATATGGCTAGGGTGCTTTGACTTTTGGGGAACATTGCCTTAAGACTGTCAGCTTATGACAGACCTTGTTTGACATCAGACAGCCACAACCAGGCTGAGACAGGAGGTGCCTTATGGCCCATTTCCGCTCAGAAAAAAACGGCTAACTCATTTCGCCTTGCGGGATTCCGTGCGGCGTACTTCTGATCCTGTCAGACAAGAGATTTCCAAATGAATTTAAATGATGCTGGGTGGCGCGATGCGCTTGCCACCCAATTTGAGACGTATTTCGCGGACGGCCTGATGCCGGCGCGGATCATAAGGCAAGAACGTGACCGCTTTCGATTGGCCTCAGCTGCAGGCGATATTGAAGGTGTTGTGCGCGGCCGGTTACTCAACGCACCGGACGCGGAAGAAAACCTGCCGGTGGCAGGTGACTGGGTGGCCGTGCGGCCCTTGGCGGGGGAAGCCAAAGCCGTCGTAGAGGAGATTCTCCCTCGACAGAGTCAATTGGCCCGGCAAGCCGCTGGGACCAAATTGACGGACCGCCAGGTGATTGCCGCCAATGTGGACACAGCCTTTATCGTGATGGGGCTCGACGGCGACTACAATCTACGTCGCTTGGAGCGTTACCTCGTGTTGGTCGAGCAATCGAACATTCGACCGGTGGTGGTGCTAAACAAGTCAGATGTGGCCAGCGACCTCACCAAACAACTCATCGACACCATGAACGTGGCAGGTGAGGCAACTGTGGTGCCCATTAGTGCGGAGAGTGGACTTGGGGTCTCAGATCTTGACCCCTATCTTGGGGCCGGAGAAACCATCGTCTGCATTGGCTCATCGGGGGTGGGCAAGTCGACGCTCATCAATCGCCTCTTAGGGGAGAACCAAATGGTGACCCAGGAGGTGCGGTTAGATGACAGCAAAGGCAAACACACCACGACACATCGTGAAGTGCTCAAGCTCAAGTCAGGCGCCTTGATTATCGACACGCCCGGCATTCGCGAACTTGCACATTTCTTCGGGGAGAGCGGGGGTGCGTCGACGACAAATGTCTTTGCCGACATTGAAGAGCTTGGAACAACCTGTCGTTTTCGCGATTGTGCTCATGAGAGTGAGCCGGATTGCGCCATTCAAACAGCGCTGAGTGACGGCTCCCTCGATACCGGACACTACAAAAACTATCTCAAACTCTTGGCTGAAGAGCGGTTTCAACGGGCGAAGGAATCGCAAGCCTTCGCGCTTAGCCAAAAGAAAGAAAGGAGGGCCTTTGCAAAGAGCGTACGGCACAAGACCCGCGCCAATCCAAAGGTGCCTTGAGGAGATTTGCTCGCGTTGTGTGGGTCAAGCCCGACTCTGTCAGCTCGCGGCAGAGTCGGTACCACTCCGCTTAAGCCGGATCATGCGGATGTAAGCAAAGACCAAGAATCCTGAGAAAGCCATCGTGATCAGGCTTGACTGAACACTAACCTCGGTAAACAGCATGCCGAAGCCCAGAACGAAAAGCAGGAATGAAAAAACAACGATCGAAACGAGGGCCCACATGGGCAATCCCTTTGCCGTCGTTGTTTGAATTTCCTTGAGACGGATTTTCTCTCCAGAGACCCGGAGGTCTTTGGTGCGTGATTTTGTGGCTCTCCAAAGCCATAGCAAATAAAAGGGAAGGGCCATCATTGGAATGATTGGACCAATCAACAACATGGTCCCAAAGAACCCAATCATCGAGTACTTCATCATCTTGCGTTGGAAGGAATAAAGCGTCTGATACTTTTCAGGCGTGTCTGCGATATAGCCTTTGCCTAAGTTGCCCCACGGGTAGTAAACGTCCCTCCCTTGATCGTCCTTCTTAAAACTCGGGTTTGTAACGGCGTCAAAGAAACTCATGACTAAGGCCCTTTCCACTGTGTGCGGTACGTGTCCTTGTAACCGGTCCCTGTTAACTTCTCGTAAAAGAGAGAGTGATAATTTTCACTTACAACCCAGGTGGCGACCCTTGCTTGTAAAGCCCCCATCTTATGTACCACTTTCTAATAGAGTTTCTGGCACCGGTGGTCGCATGTTCAGGGCTTGATGAGGGCGGATATGATTGTACTGTTTCAGCCAGGTTTCGATCACGACCTGAGCCTGTTTGATTGATGTGAACCATTCGGCATTGAGAACTTCCCTGCGCAGGGTTCCGTTGAAGCGCTCGTTGTAGCCGTTCTCCCACGGTGAACCTGGATAGATGCGGATAGGCTTGATCCCGACCTTCGTCAGCCAGGTCTGGAAGTTTGCCGCAATAAACTCAGGACCGTTATCTGATCTGATGAACTCTGGCCGCCCATGCTTCAGGAAGAGAGGGTAAAGCGCCTCCAGAACTTCTGCATTGCCCATTCGAGGCTTTACTGCAACGCACAGGGCCTCACGGGTGTACTCGTCCAGCACGGTGAGCATCTTGAACGACCTGTCATTGGTCATTTTGTCATGGACGAAGTCGATGCTCCAGATATGGTTCTGATACTTCGGGCGGAGACGGATGATCGAACTATCCTTGTGATAAAGCCGCTTGCGTTTCTTGTGTCGCTGAGGCATCTGGAGACCTTCTTCTCTCCAAAGCCTTTCTACCTTCTTGTGATTGACCTTCCAGCCTTCAACGCGAAGCAGTGCGGCAATCTTCCTGTAGCCATAACGACCGTACTGCTTTGCCAGTCGGATCAATGCCAGCCGCAGGCTGTCATCATCTTCCGCTGTTGCCTCATAACGCTGTGTGGACCGTGCCACGCCGATCATTCTGCACGTCCGCCGCTCGGAAGTACCAATCTTTTGGCGCACCTGGATTACAGCCTGGCGTAGATCGGCAACCGTCAGGCTTTCGGCTTTAGGAAGTCCAGGCTCTCCTTGAGGATCAGCTTATCTAACTCAAGTTCAGCAACAATCTTCTTAAGCCGGACATTCTCTTTCTCCAGAGACTTCAATTCCTGAAGCTGGGATTTGCCCATGCCGCCGTACTTCTTGCGCCAGTTATAATATGTTGCATCGCTAACACCTGCCGATCGACAGGCCGTCGCGACACTGCTGCCCGAGGCCAAACCGAGCTCAATCTGGCGCAGCAAATTCAACACATCCTCATCCGAATATCGCTTTCTTGCCATCTCAAAACCTCCACAGGTTCTGACGTGAAACCCAATACTTGGACCATTTAGAGCTGGAATTTTCTAATAATGATCCCTTGAATGGGAGAAGGAGAATTCCATGCGGAAATCGAAGTTTACGGACGCCCAGATCGCCTTTGTCTTGCGGCAGGTCGAAGAAGGCACGTCGATCTCGGAGGTTTGCCGGAAGACAGGTATTGCGGAGGCCACTTTCTACAATTGGCGGAAGAAGTACGGTGGCTTGATGCCTTCTGAGATGAAGCGTCTCAAACAGCTTGAGGAAGAGAACGGAAAGCTCAAGCGCATTGTGGCTGATCTGTCGCTGGATAAAGCCATGCTTCAGGACGTTATCAAACGAAAGCTCTAAGGCCTGCTCGTCGCCGGGAACTGGTTGGTGATCTGACGGCCTCCTGGCAGGTCAGTGTCAGGCGGGCGTGCCGGGTCCTTGCCGCGCCGCGATCCAGTCATATGTACAAGACCACCCGCGACGAACAGGCCGATCTCAGAAGACGGATCAAGGAGATTTCTGAAACGCGTGTGCGCTACGGTTATCGGCGTATCCATGTACTGCTTCGCCGGGAAGGATGGGCGATCAACCCCAAGCGGGTTTATCGGCTCTACCGCGAAATGGGCTTACAGCTCAGGAACAAGACACCGAAGCGACGCGTGAAGGCAAAACTGCGTGAGGATCGAGTTGTCGCCACAGCGATGAATGAGACCTGGGCCATGGACTTCGTTCATGACCAACTCGCCACGGGACGTAAGTTACGTATCCTGACCGTGGTTGATACGTTCTCCCGCTTCTCACCAATTGTCGATCCCCGCTTCAGCTACAAAGGAGAAGATGTTGTCCAGATGCTCGAAGCCGCCTGTCGAAGGTTCGGTTATCCAAAGTCCATACGTGCCGACAATGGTCCTGAGTTCGTGTCACGGGATCTTGATCTGTGGGCGTATCAAAAGGATGTGGTCCTCGACTTCTCACGACCAGGCAAGCCCACAGACAACGCGTTCATTGAATCGTTCAACGGAAAGTTCCGGGCAGAATGTCTGAACACACACTGGTTCATGAGTCTTGAAGATGCTCGGGAAAAGATGGAGGCTTGGCGTAGAGACTATAACGAGGTAAGACCACATAGCGCGATTGGCAACAAAGCCCCAATCGAGCTGACAACCATCACGGCAGCTCAGTCGCCGCCGTGAATGTTCAACCCGGAAAATCTCCAGCCGGGTGGTCCAAACAAGGGGAGCGCTTCAGTTCGTAGAATACTACAAAATTCGTGGAGCAGTTATAGGGGGGCAGGACAATGAGTATCCGAAGTATTTCTACGCGAAGAAGTCGTTGATCATACGAGATCTCTTTTGGCTTTTGCTCTTTCCCGGATCGATTGCCATTTTCAGCATACCGGTATTCTTCGGATACATCGGAAATGAACATCACATACGAAATGGTCTCATGATCTTGGGTGTCGCCGTTGCAATGGTGCTTATTTTAGAAGCGATGTTCTGGCTGCACCGATACTGGAAGATCTGGCATCTGGACGCGCCTTTGGTCAAACTGGATCGCGATGATGTGACCTTTTATGGTTGGTGTGACAAACCGATCACCCATGAAATGTTGCAAAAGCCGTTTTACATTATGGGGGGGTTCAATTGGGCTGGCATAATTGTTTTTTTTAGAGGCCCAAAAGAACAATTACGTAAGAGCGGTTATCCACGCACACGTACGAACCCCAATCAATGGTTTCGCAAAGTGCATGGGGGCAGCGTTCGGGTTTACCTGCCGATTAAAGGTGGTGTCGAGAGATTCAAGCAAGAATACTACAAATTGCATCCGTACGATGGACCGCGATGGTATTGGTATTGAGCAAAAGAGTTAGGCACATTCGTGAGGAAGAGACGAAAGCGTGCCTTAAGTTTGAAGTTACTTAAGGCTCCAGCAGAACCTTCCCGAAGCTCTTTCTGGCGTGGATGTGGGCGTGGCTTTCAGGCGCGTCGTCAAAACTGAAGACGCTGTCGATGACGGGGGCGAAGGTGCCTTTGGCGGTGAGGTCAACGATATCTTGAAAGGCAGGTCCCAGCACATGCATCTCATCCCAGAGGTGGGCGAGGTTGCAGCCCATGACGCCGCGGTTGTCGTCCATGAGTTTCAGAGATTTGAACTTGGGCATGGACATGAGGCTCGTGATCAGTTTGAAGAGATTTCGACTGCCGCCTGTGACCATCTGTGAGACGCCAAAAAGATAGAGACGGCCCATAGGCGAGAGGCGGTTGTAGCTGCGGCGATAGGAACTGCCGCCGCGTGAATCCAAAATAATGTCGGCGCCGCGGCCGTTGGAGATTTCCTTGAGCGCGCGGTCAATGTTTTTTTCGCGGTAATCGACGCAGATATCGGCGCCCATAGAGGTGAGACGGTCATGTTTGGACGGGCTGGCAACGGCAATGTATTTAGCGCCGTACATTTTGCAGATCTGTAAAGCCGCGAGACCGACGCCTCCAGCGCCGCTGTACATGAGAACCACGTCATCTTGTTTGACATTGCCCAAAGTGATGAGCATGAGCCAAGCGGTGAGGTAGTTGACGGGCAGGGCGGCGGCGGTTTTGGTGTCGATGCCCGCAGGCAGTTTGACGATGTGGGTAGCGGCGACCACGACAACGCTTGAATAACCACCGAACATGGTCAGGGCGACGACCTTGTCACCGACTTGGAAGCCACTGACGCCTGAACCGACCGCATCGATGGTGCCAGCCACTTCATAGCCGACGACGCAAGGGATTTTGGGGGCGTCTGGGTAGATGCCCATGCGCGCCATGAGGTCGGCGAAATTGATGCCGGCATACTCGACCTGAACACGCACTTCGCCGGGGCCCGGGCTTGGGTCGGGCGCTTCGCGTACTTCCAGGACGTCCGGTTCACCGGCTTTTGAAATCCAAACCTGTCTCATGGGGCCTCTCTGGCTTTTAGTAAAACTCTAGTATCCGCCATCATCGTAGTCACGCTCGCGCTCTCTGTCCTGCCGCGGGCCGTAACACTCAGCGGCTTCGGCTTCTCGCTCTAAGTCTTCATGAGCATATTTGAGTTCATGAAGTCTGTCTTGATCTTCCGCACTCACCAAGGTTTCGAGAACCGGCCAAATGATGATGGTGCCAAACCCGGTGGCGGACCGGCGAATGACCTCGCCGTTTGGTTTTGGTTCGACGAGCGCCAAGGCTTGTTTTTCTATTGTGCCCATCTCTTGCACGATCTGTGTGCATGGCCGTGCTTGGTCTTCGACAGGATGGATGGCAAGGTCACCGACAATCGGGAGGCTGGGGCCGCAGGCGCTCAGCGCACCGGCAACACACAAGAATAGACAGTTGTGAGGAAACTGAGTGATGATGCTTCGAAAGGGAGTTGTCATCTAGAAAGCCACCTCCAATTCAACCTTAGTGGAAGTTTCGGTTGCATCTGCGAGAGCCCAATTCGAAATGTGGTCGCTGACTTCAAACTCTACTCCTACGGTGGTGCGTTTGCGAATCTTCTTTGAGACTTTGAATGTTGCTTCATAGACCTCATCGTATCGTGGAGATCCATCGTCGGCTCCAAATCCCTCATACCACTCGCGACGAAGAGCGAGCTCCACGGATGCATTGACGGACTTGAAGACAGGTGCGGGCAGGCGCGCGCCGAGATCGGTGCCATGGTACCAGGTGATGTCGACATAGTCGTTGTCGAAATCGACCAATTCTGAGTCGATGACGCCGTAGGCTAGATATATTTCGGAGCGCCAGGGGCCGGTTTGAGGCGTGACTTCGAAACCCAATTCAGAATAGAGGCCGGTGTGGTTGAGAGGTTTGATTTTTTGGGAGCTTAAAGCCTCCCATTCAAGGAGCACATGAGGCCTGAGATGTGCCTTTAGGTTTCCGACCTGATACTTCGGAAGGCGCAGTTGGGAAGTCACTAGATCGAGATATGTGTCGCCGAGTTGACCGTTGGGGAGTGCGTTCTTGGATTTGTACCGGGTCCAAAGGCTGGTTCTGTCGGTTGGGGAGATGGTGACGTAGACTTCCGCTACGTAGGTGCTTTGGTTGAAGCCATCGTTTTCTGCGTAGACTTTTTCCTCATACTCATAGCTGGCGCCGACGATTCCTGAGCCGAACGAATAGTTGGTTCCGACTCTTATGGACGCACTTGTCGCGATATCATCAACGATGATGAGTGGTGACGAAAAGTCGCCTGGTGTTGAAAGCGTGACACGGCCTGTCAGATATTCGACGCTTGTTTCGATGCTGGCATCAACCTCAAACGGTTGTGCGTTGGCACTAACAACAAGCGCGACCGTCGACGACATGAAAGCCGCCAGGCACGTTAAAGTCCTGCGCATGAATTCTCCCCCAAGTAAGCGGAGACAATATCATTGAGATTTTGTCAACACCAGTCTTGACATTTGATGGGAAGGTCGGGCGGACACGGAGTAATTTGAGATTGAGTTGTGCGTCGAGCAATATTCAAATTGTGGAGATTGCTATGCTGCAACTCTTTCGCGTGCGTTGACCAATAGCTCTGAGTAGCTCAGGACTTGTGCGTTAGGCACGCGATTGCGCGCTTCTTGAGCAATTTCATCGTAAAAACTACGGGACATGACGACGATGACATCAGGTTGAAGGCCGCCGACAGCTGTTGGTGGCATCAAAGCGACGTCGTATCCGTTGTGGGTGTATTTTGTCAGATATTTGTCGACGATACCGGCCAGATTGCGGGGATTGAGTTCGCCGTATTGGACAAGACTATTGAGCAGACGTCCGGCGCCCCAAATGACAACGCGTTGTGGTTTGTACCCTTCAATCTGACGCGCAACTTGCCTGACAGCGGTCAGGTTACGCTCTCGGCTTGTTTGATAATTCTGTACCAATTGTTTTGCCTTGATGAGGCGGTCTGTATTTCGTGGAAGGACCCCGGTGCCGGTTTGGGTCTTGCGGGCCAGAATTGAAATGTTCAAAGGATCCGTAATGTCGGGACCATCAACAGCTTCAAACCCGAGCGCGGCCAGCTGGTCGAGCAAAACCTCAGCGGAGTAGTGATAGAGGTGTTTGTCGACAAACCATTCTTCGACGATGTCTTCGGCTTTGAGGAGCTCAATGTTGGGTACTTCGATGAAGAGCCAACCGCCTGGGCGAAGTACACGGAAGTGATCATAGAGCGTTTTGGCAGGCGAGCGAAGATGTTCCAGGGTGTGGCAAGAGTATACCAGATCGAAACTGTCGCTTCGCAGGCGAACATTTTCGATGCGGTCTTGGATCATTTCGACATTGGGGTTCTGCTGATATGTTTCGGAAAATGTCCAATCAGGTTCTACAGCGACAATTTTTGCGTTGGGCGCTTGGGTTTTAAGGCTGGTGCAGAAACTACCGCGGTTGGATCCGACATCAAGGACATTGAGGAACCCAGACAGACCAACATGTGTGCGGATGACATCAAGATTTTGTTGAGTGCGAAAGCCTTTGCCAAAGCGCACATGGTCCCAGCTTAGATCTGATGACCGGGCAATGTCGCCATTTTCTATTTGATCGACACGGGGAAGGCTTTGCACGAGACCGCAATGACCGCAACCGGCAACCGTAATGTTGTGGAGGCTGTCGGTCGGTATGTAGATCGACTCTAGGCTAGGTGTGCCACAGCAATCACAAAGGTCCATGCCGTTAATCCTTAGTTTACCATTCGCTTCGCAATGAAGCTTGAGGGTCTCGTTTTACAAGTCTGCTCAATTTTCAACGAATACAGAACATATGCATTTGTTAACTCACCTATGATTATTAGTTTGTTGTCCTGAAAAATTGGTAAATGAATTCTTTTCTTTAGAGATCACCTGATTTTTCAACACATCTATTTGCGTTCATGGAGACGGTGACATGAAAACACTGGCAATTATCGATGCTCAGATGAGATCGACACACCTGCCCGGCAAAGTTTTGCGGTCACTCGCGGAGCGTCCAGTGTTGTGGCATGTGATCCATCGATTGCGGCAATGTGCGTCTGTCGATGAAATTGCAATCTCGACGACCGTGAGTCCTGTGGACGATGCGATCGCGGATTTCGGCGCTGAGAATGAAACAAGTGTTTATCGGGGTGATGAAGATGATGTCGTGGGCAGGGTCTCCGACATTGTTGCGGACCGAGACGTCAGGAATGTTGTGGTTCTGCGCGGAGATATGCCTCTCCTCGATCCAGCGTATATCGACTTCATGGTTGATGCGCTGGAACGCGAGAATGCCGATCTGGTGGTGCCGAAGGTCGGTATGGACAGCAATCATGCGGGCATGGAGTTCTTAAGCGGTTTTGCTGTCAAGAAATTGAATGATGCCACCGAAGGCAATTCTGCCGCGAGGCTGACCATTGCAGACTACCTCAAGCGTCACAATGGCATGGTCAAAGTTGCCAACGTCGACTTAGAGGATCATTACACATTTCCAGGCATTCACGTCGCGCTAGGCGATGGGGTCGACCTCGAAAGAGCTGAGACGATTGTCGAGGAGCTTGGCTCTCCGATGGCACAAGTTCAGTTTGGAGATGTGATTGAGTTGCTGCAAAGACGTGAGGACTTATGTGCGCCCTTGAACGTCGAGACAGGCGGACTTTGGCAGCAAATGCAGGCGACGGTTGTCATGCGTTGCGACGCTGGTGCGAGCCGCGGTTACGGTTCCTTAATGCGCTGTTTGTCCATTGCAACAATCTTGCGCGACTCGATGGGGCTCAAAGTTCACTTCGCGATGGCGGAAAGCGCTGAAGGCGATGCTGGACCCTCATTGGTCGAAGAAAACGGCTTTGCTCTGGAAGTTTGGCCCAAGACCCACAGTGAAGCCGATTGGCTCAATTCTCTTTCCGTCAAAGTGAAACCATCGGCTCTTATCTTTGATGTGGATACGGATCTGTCCAGAGAAGAGATTTCAAGTATTGCCGGTGATGAGATGTTTGTTGCGACGATTGATGACATGACCCAACGCCGGCTTGCTGCTGATGCAGCGTTCTATCCTCCTTCGCCACAGGCGGAACGGTTGAGATGGATGGGTTCGAAGACTGACGTACACAATGGTTGGCAGTGGGTAGCGATGTCACCTCAGTTTTCACGACGAAAGGGGCGCGAAGTTCACGACCAAACCGCCGCTTTGGAACGGGCAATGGCGACACCAGGAGAAGAAGTCCCACGAGTTCTCATTAGCTTTGGCGGCGCGGACCCAAAAGGTTTGACGTGGAAAGTTGCTTGCCAACTGCAAAACATGCTCGATAAGCGTCGTCGACTTAGCAAGACACCCTTTGAAGCAACGTTCGTTCTTGGGCCGGGCACACAGAATGCGAGTATGTCGATTGCACGTCTGGCCTCTTTGGACAAAGGGTTCAATGCAGTTTGTGCGCCGGAAGATTTTGCGGATCTGGCAGAAGAGCATGACCTTGCGATCGTCTCTTTTGGGGTTGCCAGTTTTGAGTTGACCCATCTTGGACTGCCGTCGGTGATGGCGTGTCTTGATGAAGAACAAGTTGAACGAGCCACTGCCTTTGAGACCGCAGGTGTTGCCAAGGTGGTGCGCGTCGATCCTGAAGGGGCGATTGATGGTCTTGTTGAAGGGCTCATTGATTGGCTCGATGCACCTTCAGAGCGGCGTCATGCCAGCAATCGGGCTCAGAGCCTCTTGGATGGTGGCGGTGCATACCGAATTGCAGAAATTGTCGCTGATGGCGCGAGGCAATCACAAATCCAAATTGAGCATAAGGAAGCGCACGCTGGTTAACGCTTGTGCTTGCGCCAATCGTCTACGCGAATGATGACGACGTAGAGCATCAAGATCAAAGCAAGCCCGCCAAGCACGAGATAAGACTCTGAGCTTAGGCCTTGCAAGAATTCCACGATTGACCGGGCTGCGCCATTGGCGATGGCGCTGGCATCTTTGCCCTCCACATAGGCGCGCGCGACCTCAACCGCGCCAAGTATGATGGCCGTCAGCATGGCGCGAATGGTGCGACTTGAGAGGAGGCGGTTACGGCGTGGGGAGTTTTCTTCATGGGGTTGGAGCCGCGTGTTGTCTGCAATAGAGAGAGTGGCGGCGTCGCCTGCAGCAGGCGTCAGGAAAAGTACCTTCTCTGCGGCTCGTCTTCGTTTCAACCCTGCAAGTTCTATTTCCTGGTTGTCGATCTCGATTTCGGCCCACCACTCGAGGGCGTCTGCTGCGCCCAGTCGGTCATTCTTGTTCAACCTCTTAATGAAAGCGGAGTGTGCGAGGGCATCCACGCCAATATTGTAGGCGAGAGAAACAGTTGCGCTAAATTCGTTTTCATTGAGCTGTATCCGCAACAGGTCGTCCACGCCAATTTCGATGTTGTGAAGTTCCTCCAACAGGAGAGCTTCAGCCTCTTCTTCACTGACGCGTGATCCTTCGACCACGCCGTCGGTGTGGCCATAGCCAATCATCCATACACCAAGCTCATCGCGAATGGCTTCAAGTGCCAATCCCTCGAAAGACTTGATGAGCTGAAGCCCCTGTTGATTGATCTTTTGGACCATGAATGTACCGCCCTTGGACCGCTTCTTCGTGCCCCACGGCGGTCCGTTAACCATGATTCACTCCCACTCTAACGGATAATGTCGCGATTTTGAATGGAATTGCCTTTGAGAATGTAAATCGGTGGCTGGTTCACATTTCTGAAAGGCTGGAGAATTAGGGTTCCTTCGGAAGTCAATTTGCGGTCGGGAAAGCTCCGATTCGGTACTTTCACCCCTAGATGGGTGAAGAATTGGAACGCGTCCGAGACGATTGAGAATCTGTCAAAGCCGAGGTCCGTATCTACGCGAACTCCCTAAGACATTGATTTTAAACAGATAATTGACGTAGTGGGAGAGCGTGAGCGATGAGTGTTCTTGAACAAAAACCGGATAAGAAAATCCAACTGCGACAACGGTTGAACCCGGCGAAGTGGATTCATATACTCCGGCCCGCTTCAACAGAAGTGCAGGGGATAATTGAGGAGCCAGTGGATATGTCAGTAGCGTCGCAGGACGAGTATCGACCTTCGGAAAAAGAGCCGTTCATGAATGACGGGCAGAAGAAGTATTTCCGCCAGAAGTTGGTGGACTGGAAAGAAGACATTTTGAAGGAGAGTCGTGAGACGATCCAGAACTTGCAAGAGGATACGGTAAATCATCCGGATCTTGCGGATCGAGCGACGACAGAGTCGGAACACACGCTAGAACTGCGAACGCGTGATCGGCAGAGAAAGTTGATCTCGAAAATTGATGAGGCCCTGAGGCGCATTGAAGAAGGGACTTATGGATATTGTGAGGAGACCGGCGATCCGATTAGCGTGCGGCGTCTCGATGCCAGGCCGATTGCCACTTTGAGCATCGAAGCGCAAGAACGCCACGAGCGGCGCGAGAAGGTTTATCGCGACGATTAGAATGTGAACTAGATTTTACGATTTCCGGCCGGCTGGACGATTTTCCCGCCGGCCTTTTTTTGTGAACTTAAGTACTCATGAAGAGCTGATCAACAGACGCTTAACGCGGTTCCTATAAGATCCTTCCGTGTGCAATCGGGGAAGGGGCCTGGCTTGAAAATCGACCTTAACTCAGTTCTAAATAGAGATGCATTGTTGAGCAGTGCACGAAAGTTTCCATTTGTTCGCATGTCGCCTACAGCGATGCTGTTTGTTTCTGTCGTTCTAATTTTGTTTGCTTTCATTTCGGCGATAAACGCCCGGTCGATTCCTGGTCACAATCGGACCGAGAAAGTCATGGCAAGTCTCGCAATGGCTTTCGACGGCGAGCGGGAAAGTGAAACCCATGTTTCGTCGTCACCACATACCTTCGATGTGAACTCCGGCGTTGATGGGCCTATGAAAGAGATTGCCGCTCTATTCGGAGCGCATTTGACTTCGCGCGTTCTTGAAGGTGACATTGGTCCGCGAAGTGGCGAGGTTGTCGTCCCCTATGAAGCACTCTTCATTGAGGGAACTGCAACACCTCTCAAGTCAACGGAGGCCTTGTTGCGACATATTGCCGAACTTATGACGTCCACGTCACAGACCACGCCTCTCCATTTGAAACTTGCGGTGCAGGCTCGCCTTCATTTAGATTCGGCTCATGCGACGAGATGGGTTTCCACATTGGCTGCTCAGGTCTCATATTTTGGAATTCCCATGGACCAATTTAATGTTGTGCTGGTTGATGGTCCGCAAGACATTGTTCGGTTTGGCTTCGAGGTTGAAGAGGGGCAGGTTGTTGATCCGGAGGGCGCATTATGAGCCTCGAGAGCGTCCATGATCCGTATTCATCGGTGACAAATTGTGAGCGCCGGGTTTGGGATCTTTCCCTTAGTAATCTGGTTGGCGTTTGTTTGGTTGTCACGGTTCTTTTGTTCTCAACATCGGTATTGGACCGTCAGTCGTGGCGTGACTTCTCAACGTCTTTGTTCAACACGTTTGCTCCCTCGAGCCAAATTTCTTTGGCCGATGTACCCTCAATTGCGTTTCTCGATGATGATATCAAGATTGATGCGTTGCATATGATCGTCAAAAGTAATCTGGCACGATCTGAGCTCGCGAGTACAAGCGCGATCAACTATCATGGGGAATTGGCAATCGTCATGAAGGGCTTCCATCCTGGTGAAAGATCACGTCAGGAACTCCAGACCATGGCGTCAATTTCTGAAGTTTTGCGGCAAATCGACAACGACGTCGCAATCGGAAGCTACGGTGCGGCGCCGTCGGCCGAGCAAAGTCAATCCGTACATATTTGGCGTTTGTTGTGGGAAGCCAATCTCATTCGGGCCATTGAAACGGCGGATGGTATCTCAGAAGCTGGATACAACCGACACATCCCAATCCACACCACTCTGCAACCGGGGCTTAAAGGCGCCAGGCTTGAAGTCATTGTGGCGCCGGAAAAGAACTAGTTCACAGCTGCTTTACTGGACGCCGAGGTGCTCTTGAAGAAAGAGGGAGATCGCGGCGGATCGATAATCCTTGTTTTCTTTTTTGCGGAATCCGTGCCCTTCGTCCTTTGCCATCAAATACCATGCCGCGCCGCCGTTCTTACGTATGGCAGACAGAAGCTGCTCGGATTCTGTGACCGGGACACGTGGGTCGTTCAATCCTTGGATGATGAGCAGAGGTTTTGAGATCTTTGTGGCGTGAGAGAGCGGTGAGATCCCCTGAAGAAATCTCCGCATGGCGGGGTCTCTTTCGTCACCATATTCAGCTCTGCGATTGTCGCGGCGGTAGGCGCTTGTGTTTTCCAGGAACGTTACCCAATTGCTGATGCCCACACTGCTGATCCCGCCAGACAGACGGTCATTGTAGTGGACGAGCGAAGCGAGAACCATGTAGCCACCATAGGAGCCGCCATAGACGACAATGCGGTTCTTATCGAGGTCGGGTTGCGTCTCGATCCAATCGAGGAGGGCGCCAATGTCTTTCACAGAGTCTTCGCGGTTCTTGCCGTTATCAAGGTCTGAATAGGATTTGCCGTAGCCGATGGACCCCCTGACATTTGGCGCGACAACGGCAATGCCCAGATCTACAGCCCAGTGTTGAAACGATGTGATGAACGAAGGTTTGAACTGGCTTGTCGGTCCACCGTGGATGTAGACGATCACCGGGTGCGGCCCGTCTCCTGATGGACGGTAAATGTAAGCGGGAATTTGCCGTGGTGCGCCGTCAACTTGGTCAAAAGTAGGATAGGAGAATTGGACCGGTGTTACGAAAGTGTCGGTGTTTAGTCCGCCGACTTCTGAATCCGTCCACAACACAGAGCGTTTCTTGCGCCGATCGTAGATGAAGATGTTACCTGGGGTGTCAGCCGAATTGAAAGTGTAGGTGAGTTGTTGACCATCCGGAGAAAATTTGAGGTTGCTTGCAATGCCGACCGGCAGTTTTGGCGAGGGTAGCTTGCGGCCATTGCTGGTGCTCAAAATCTCAATGCGCGAACTGCCGTTTTCATTGATAGCGTAGACGATGAATTTGCCGTCATTGGTCAAATCCATGTCCACCACATCCCAGTTAACATCAGTGGTCAGGTTTTCTTTTGAACCTGTGGACACAGTGTATCGGTAGATGTTTCGATATTCGCTGCCTTCACTTGAGATCGTATAGATCGATTGACCGTCGGGGGTGAAGGCACCATTGCGATACATGATCTTCTCAGCTGATGGGTTGATCTGCGTGATGTTGCCGGAGGCAATATCTAAGATGTGCAATTCGCTGTCTGAATTTGATATTCCTCGGACTAACAACAATTTGGTGCTGTCATCCGACCAATCGAGCGGAGCCCAGAAGCCTTTACCAAATTTGAAAGACCGTCGTTCTTTGTAGCCAGCGCCCCATGCAAGCACGATTTTGTATTGATCGGAGCCGCGTCCGACAAAACTCCAAGCGAGTCTGGTTCCATCGAGATTGAACAAAGGTGAGGTGTGGCGTCCGGATTCTTTTGAAAGATCGGAAATCACACCTGATGTCTCGTTGAAAAGGAAAATGCGATAGTCTTCATTGCCGCTGGTGTCGCGCGTGAAAACGAAGGACGTGCCACTAGGATGGTACTTTGCGAAGCTGATGGGCTCGTCGAAAAATGTCAGCTGCTTGCGTGCGCCGAGAGGTGCATTGAGGCGATGAATTTGAGACGTGTTGCCAAAGCGGGTCCCGATGAGCATGGCTTCACCAGTTGGATGCCAAGCTCGAAAACTGGCGGCTCGCGTGTTTTGGTATTGCTTTAGCCTTTCACTCACTCTCTTTGGAATGGGTGGAATGCCTTCAATGACGAGGTTTCCCTGTTCGAATCGGACCGGGTTTGTTTGAGCGTGAGTTGGCAGGGCGATCCAGGTTAGAGCAAGGCAAGAAAAGAAAACGGCGATACATCGTGGCACGAGACACATTCCTCAAATTTGCAATACAACCGGTCTGTGGAAGTGATGTTCGAATTCCCCCCTTTGCCCCGGAACGAGAATAGTAACCGATTGTCGATCGAATTAAAGGCTTGGCACCATTTTTGTGATCGTGTTCTTGAGTGAGGTATTCGCCCTAAGTCATTGAAATAAAAAGAAGGTGAGGGAGAACTAAGCGCTGTATTGTGGTAACAGGGTTAACGAATTGTGAAGGAAGAATAGGCGAAAACCGTTGCGAGCTAATTATCGAGCTTTGGCTGGCTCGATTGTTCTAAGGCAGGGTCCTTCCAACAGGTCCCGAAATTCGGCTATAGCTTTGGTCAAACGGCGATAGGTTGGTATCGACCGGTCGTTGATTCTGGGAGGACGCAGCCATTTCGATGAGTGCTGAGCAAATGGAAGACAACAATGTTTCTCGATCTTCAAAAGAGGGCGGTGAACTCGTTCCCTTTGATCCAGATAATGCTCCCGAAACAGAAGGCGCATCGTCGGATTCTGATGTGGCACCAGAAGGCGTTAGAGGGTCTTTGGCGTCCAAGTTTCGCCCGAGAGAACTGAACCGTCTCACTTTCCTGATCGTTTGTCTGGTTGCGGTTGCGATTGGTCTTTCTCCGTTCATTATTTCCTCCGAGCCAGGTGTTGCCGGTATTGGTGGACTTACCTTGCTTGTCGGCGTGTACGCCGTCTCTTTCATCATGATCATGTCGGTTGGCGGAGGGCTTTTTAAGAACCAACAGCCCCTTCCAAGTGAGGCTAGCGTGACGGCGGCAGCCAAAGCGCGTCATGCCACCTTTGCTTTGGTTGACCAGGCTCCCAATGCGGCATTGATTACTGGAATTGAAGGGAATGGGATTTACGCCAATCCAGCTTATTACCGATTGTTCAATATCACCACTGGCCATGTCACCACATTGGAGCAAATCCTTGCCGGCGATGATGAGGCCTTGGCAACCCTCTATCGGCTGCAAAGAGAAGCAGGCCATGGTGAGCGCGATTCTGAGGACGTGTTCTTAACCGGCGATGCGCTTAACGCTCTAGGAGATCCAACGCGGGGCAGTTGTTGGTTGCGGATCGATGCGCGACCTGTTGATCAAGATCGCACCTATTGCTTTTGGGAAGTCTTCGATATCACCGACGAAAAGACGTTGCAGGATGCACAAAACTTTGGCTTAGAGAAATCGAACCCAGTTACATACGAAGAGGTTCCTGCTGGCATCATGCGGGTCGATGAGGCGGGAAATGTTGTTTATGCCAATCGGTTCTTGCGGGAGTGGACCGGACGCGAATTGCCGACAGAAGGTAAAGACCTTTCGGTTTCTAATATCATTGATCCGCCAACAGCTTTGGAGGATCTGCGCCATGACGGGCCGATCAAACTCACTTGCAAAGACGGGTCGCATGTTCTTGTGCGGATTGAGGCCTTTCGAAATGAAGGGCTTCATGGTGAGGGTCATGAGCGGACATTCCTGATTTACGAAAGTGAACCCACAGTGGTTGTCAACGATGCGGCGCCGGACCAAGACGTCGCATCCACCGGAAAGAGAGCGGAACAACTCAACGCCTTTATTGAGACGGCACCTGTCGGCATCGCCATTGTCGACGGCGCAGGCGTGGTTCTCAACAGCAACCGTGTTATGCGCAAAGCATCATCGGCCTCTATGCTGCCTGGGGAAAGCGTTCTTGGAGGGATCGATGATGAGGATCGGCAAGGTGTTCAGAACCTCATCACTGCGGTCGCTGATGGCAAGGCCGGCCTGAACCCGGTTGATGCCCATATGAGCGGCACCAAGGCGCGGATTTGCCAAGTCTATGCAAGCCCCAACAAGGCGATGACGCAAGGCTCGGATGCGGCCGTTACACTCTACTTTGTCGATTCCACGGATCAGAAGTCATTGGAAATGCAGTTTGCGCAATCTCAAAAAATGCAAGCTGTGGGACAGTTGGCGGGCGGTGTGGCGCATGACTTCAACAATGTGCTGACCGCCATTATTGGATATTGCGATCTATTACTGGGGCAGCACAAAGTTGGTGATCCTTCGTTCGCAGACATCAACCAGATCAAGACGAATGCAAACCGTGCGGCAAATCTCGTGCGCCAGCTTTTGGCTTTTTCCCGGAAACAAACGCTGGTGCCGAAAGTACTCAGACTGTCCGACGCAATTGCCGAAACTAAAATGCTTCTCGACCGGCTTCTGGGTGAGAAAATCGAACTCAAAGAGGTTCATCAGCGCGACCTTGGTTTGATCAAAGTGGACCAAGGTCAGCTCGAACAAGTGATTATCAATCTGGCGGTCAATGCGCGTGATGCGATGAAAGATGATGGCAGCCTGACGATCAGGACCTACAATGTGAGTGCGGAAGAGGCCAAGGCACTCGGTCATTCCGTCATGCCTTCTGCGGACTATGTGTGCCTTGAAATTGAGGATTCAGGCTGCGGCATTGCGCAAGAGAATTTGGGCAAGATCTTTGAACCGTTCTACACGACCAAGGGGGTTGGCGAAGGAACCGGCCTTGGGCTCTCAACGGTTTACGGTATTGTCAAACAAACAGGCGGGTTCATATTTGCCGAGAGTGTTGCGGATCAAGGAACGACCTTCCGCATCTATTTCCAGAGTCATGGTGAGGATGTGGGGGTTGACGCTGCAACCCAAGAAAAGTCTGAAGCGAAAGACCTCACGGGCACGGGGACCATTCTTTTGGTTGAAGATGAAGATGCCGTTCGTGCCTTTGCGTCGCGAGCCCTCAAGACGCGGGGCTATGACGTGATTGAGGCGGCGAACGGGGAATTGGGTCTGGAGGCCGTTGAAGAGGCGAATGGCCAAATCGATTTGATGATCTCTGATGTTGTCATGCCGCACATGGATGGTCCGACCATGGCCAAGAAGGTCAGGGAGATCCACCCCGACATCAAGATTATTTTTATCTCCGGTTACACCGAAGATGCTTTTGAGGACGAGTTGGAACGGCCTGAGGACTTTGTGTTCTTACCCAAGCCCTTCAGCCTCAAGCAACTCGCCGCTAAAGTGAAAGACGTTATTGGCGACGAGTGAATTGACCTAAGCAGCGTTTTTAGCGGTCTCAATGCTGATCACTATTTTAACGTCTTTGCTTGTCGACTTCACTTTGGCGAATGCGTCATACAGAGCGGGTAAAAGATCATCGATCTGAGCGCGAACTTGAAGCGAAGGCGACTTTACCTCAAGGATATCTGCAGGTCTGACGATTTCATTGTTACTTTTGTGCCAAATCGATTTGAGAAATTCGCGGATTTTGAACTGAATCAGGTTAAATTTTTGTCGAACAAAGCGATGGATCCAGACTCTTCGCTCGTTGTCGTTGTCGCCGTTCAAGTCTTCCCAAAATTCGCTGCCCGCATTCACGATGCAGTTCGCGGGCATCTCCGATGAACAATGCTCATCAATCCAATCTGCACCGTCCTTCGCCTGAATAGCCAGTTCTATGGCAGCGCGAAATATTGCAATGTTGCGTGCCACCCGGACGATCCGACGAGTTGTCGATTTGACTCTTGCATTCTTAGGCATGTTTCCTCCTCCCAAATGGAGAATTGCCCATAGTGGGACACTTGTCAATATTTGGGCGATTCACTATTCCTTTCTCTGGATCTTGTTTTATTTCGTGACACAGCGTGCCGAAATTGGGGTGTATCTAGTTGACTTGGTCTCGATGTGGCCATATATACGAATTGCGACTATATCAATTCGTGTGTCAGCAGTTTGCGCAATCTATCTAATAATTGTTCTGAAGTTTCGACATAAATGTACATTTTTACGCTGAGCAGTAGGTCACATTACGTTTTACGGGATTGTGCTGGAGAATGATCGAGTACCATAATGTGGTCGTAATTGGATCAACTTATCCAAATTGATACTTGAAAAGGCAAGATAATCCAACTTTCTGGACATAATTGTCACATTCCCTATGCAAATTGGGCTGCAAGTTCATAGTGTGTTAAAAATTGGACAGAAATTATGAGTCTGATGAAATAAAATTTGTGCCACCCACAATGCTGGGTGCAACCGAAGGGGATGTAATGTCTAGTCGTGATAGCGAAATAGTTGATACTTTGGGGCTGAGTATTCGCGTGATGGCCGATATCATCAAGCGAAGTCGGCAGACATTGGCGAGAGGTATCGCTGATGAGACCGACTACATACGTGTCGACGACGTCCTGACGGTTAGGGAGCACTTCTGGAAAAATGATAATCATGAAGCCGTTGCGCGCGCAGACGGAATTCTTTTGACCATGGGAAATGTGGGAAATGTCTTTGAACTAAGAGGGACAAGTCTAAGGGTTGAAGAGGTCTCGAAACTTAATTCTGATGAGATATGGGTCGTCTGCTCTAACCCGACCCAACTCGCCGACGATTTTCCCGGACTCTACAAAGCCATTTTCGAGTTGCTCTTGCGGCCATCCGCACTTTCAATGTTGTTTATTTCTCCAATGTCGCCGGTCCGAGCTTTTTGGGACGAAATTCTTAGATTCCGAAGAAGGAAAATATTGGAAAGTGATCGGGAGAAAGTTTTGAAACCGGTTATCGCGGCTTGTCATTTTGTTGACTTTTCTAGTTTTCACCTCATTACCAACCCTTGTTCGGTCACTCGAGAATGTTACGTTCTAAGTGAAAGCTCTGAAGGTAAAGCGGAGACTATTTTGAGGCGGTTGCCTCAACGAGAGGCTGATCGAATTGTGGGCACAATTCGCAGTTTGGGGTTTCGAACTCAGTTGAACGATACGGTCAAAGACAAGCAAGTTAAGTACAAGGAAGTCACGGCTTCAAAAAGGAAGATCCCTGCATTTGAATCTTCGTTCTTTGATGATTTTGCGGACGGAGATGCCGCCTAAGTCAACAAGAACCTGATGACTAATCGATACAAAGTAACCAGTTGCAACTCGCCGCCAAAGTGAAAGACGTTATTGGCGACGAGTGATTTCCGCATTGCTTTCATTTGCTATTGGATTGACTGTATCACCTGATTGAGTGTGTCAATTTCGTCCATTGAGGCTCGGGCTCGCGTGGAACTGAGTGCCGCTTCCGTGTCGATCGGCATGCGGTATTGGCTCGACGGATTTGGAAATGTCGACAAATACCGGTTGTTATTGATCCAGAGAGTTTTCAGATTGGTCAGGACCGTGAAGACCTGTGTTCCACCGGTGGAAAAATCAGTCAGTATCTGCTGGATGCGTGCAAAGTCGTCGTCATCAAATGGGCCTTGCGTTGGAAATGTCTGAAGTTCGGCGATCGCCGCATTCATTGTGCTAAGGCCATTTTCAATCGGCGGTACAGCATCAACGGCTGTTGTAATGAAGCTCTCACCGTTGACTGTATTCCAGGACTGGGAGGCGACATTGGTCGAGAGAGCCCTTTCTATGGGGAGAGGTCGGGCTCTAATGTCGCGCGTATAGTTTTCAATTTCTTCGATATCGGGGAGGACGGCCACGGCAACATCACGGGCCTCTGTCATGAAGTCCAGAAACACACTCAGATCAATTTCGTCGCCAGTGAATTCGATACGAAGGTGATTGTCATAGTGATCTTGCGCGTTGTTGATGTTGGTGAGACTAGTGGCAAAATCAAAGAGGCCGAACCCCGCATTTACATCCGTGGAATAATTCTGCAGACATCGCCAACGATCGAGGTCGGTGACAATTGATTCATAATGGGCCTCAATGAGGGATTGGAGATGTTGGATCAATACATAACGTGCAACCACATCTGCGACGCCAGGATCCATATTGGGATATCGATTCAGGGTGTCTTCGGTGATTTTTTGCAGGACAACCTGCCAGCCATTGCTCGCATTGGCTTGATAAATTTGCGCGACGTTGACTTTCGCACCGTTGATCATGAAGTCGGTGGTGACCGGTGAGCCGGTTTGTTTGCCGACAAAGAAATTACGAAGGCGTTCGAAAGGCGTGAGGTTGATCTTCTTTGGCGGGCTATCTTTGGGGTCGGTGATCTTGGGGATACGTGTGCCGTCAGGCGCACGTTTGATTTTCGTAATGTTCGGATGCTCGATGGTGCTGATATACGTCTTGTCAACGAGATAGCGTTCGTGTCGCAACCGTGCGCCGATTTCGGTTCGCCAGATCCCAATGTTCCTTAAGGAGGCGTTGTCCGCGGAGTCGACCGGTCCGCACAAAGTTTGGTAGGGATCCTCTTGCGCTTGGGCCATGGGCAGCAATAGGGCGGCGGCGAAAAGGCCGAGTACGAAAATTGATCCTCTGAACATCATTATCTTCCTCAAAAAAGTGGGCGGAGGAGCCAAAGGCTCAAAACTCCGGTGGTTGGAGACTTGGAAGAACGCAAGAAAAAGCCACAGATACTGGGAGTTTTCGGCACTTATTGCCTGTAGTCTGAGCGTATCACATCATGTCGATATGGTTAACGCACCATTCACCATAAGTTTAGATGGGGGTAGTAGTGTTGGCCTATGTCCGGCGTTCGGCGGGGCCGGGTTTCCCGGCCGTTTCGGGGGCCAAACGGACGCTAAGGATTGATCCAGACTAAGAGCCTTTTGATGGAGAGCTTTCTCTATCAAAGGGCTCTTTTCTTTTGTGGCAGCGGATTTCCCAACAGAAATTGACATTACCTATCATCAGTGTAATTGTATTGTGTTCAGTACTGTCTAATTAGTTGTGTTTGCGTGTAGATTTGATCTGTTCATTGGCCTGGGGAGATACGCATGCCGACACTCATAAATCGGAGCCCGCCACCGCACAAGATACTCTGCTTAGATGGGGGAGGGACATGGGCGATCATCCAGATCATGGCCCTGCAGAGGCTCTACGGAGACGATGCGACTGGACACGAGATTCTCAAGAACTTCGATCTAGTCGCTGCAAATTCCGGCGGGAGTATCGTTGCGGCAGGCCTGTTTTTGAATTTGAAACTCAGCGATCTATTTGATTTGCTGAATATACAGACCAATCGAAAGTTGATCTTTCAAAAGAACAAGCGGGAAGGATTGTTGGATCTCGTCAAACAAATTGCGCCGCGTTGGGAGGCGGCATTGAAAAGACCCGGGCTTACTGATGTCGTGGCAAAGACACCAGGAATCTCAAGTCAGACCCTAGACTGGTTTCACAATGAACCGATGCACAAGGCGTGGCCATTTGGGGCGACGAGATTGCCGCACCTACTGCTCTTGGCGTACGACTATGTCGAACATCGCGCTCGGTATTTTCGCACCAATGATCACACGAAAGCGGGAACGGGTAGCAACCCAAATTTAGTTCGTACACCGACATTGCGGGATGCGGTTCATGCTTCCACCAATGCTCCGGTGGTCTATTTTGATCGACCGGCGTCGTTTGATCTTCGAAAAAGCCGAACCGATACATCTGGATACGACGTGCTTGCCTGGGACGGGGCGATGGCGGGGTATAACAACCCGATGGTGGCGGCGGTGACTGAAGCCCTGGCCAATGGGGCGACGCGCAACAAAATTAAGATCATGAGTATCGGAACGGGGGCGGATCTTCGGCCCATCAAACAACACTTACCCGCGGGCGTTGTGATCAAACCGAACGCGCGATGTTTGGTGATCGATGCGCCGGATGTTCCAAAGAGGCCACTCCCACGATTCAAACAGGATGTTCTCTTTGCATCGAAGGCTATCTTGTCTCATCCGCCGGATATTGCGACCTACACGTCACATATGATGATCTCAACGCAAGTCCCGGGGCGAAGTGGGACCACACGTACCAACATGGATCTGAGGATTGCACGGTTTAATCCTATTCTGCATCCTAACCGTTCGGGACCAGATGCCGCCCCGGTCCTTTCCAAACCAGCGGACCTGCATAAGGACGATCTTGAGCGTCTAGGCAAAATGGACATGGACGTCATTGCCCAGCAGGATGTGAACCTGATCAAAGCGCATACTGAGAGTTGGCTTGCGAACAACACCCGAAATCAAGCGATTGTTGCTACGGGGCCAGGGGGCACCGACGTCCATATTGGTGACAAATGGTTCCGAGATGCGAGGCGCAGGGCGAAGGGCATGGGGCTGTGTCCTTAGCAATTTCTGTTTCTGCTGTGGCGTGTCGTTTTTATGTGAACAATATCAGAACGTTTTGTGAAATCGTGTGAAGTTTCAATTACTTAACTTTCCACTTGCCAATGAGAACAAAGCATGTACATTCGACTTGATTGCCAGGCATGAGGCCGTGTGAAATAAGGAGGGTGAGCAATGGCAGAGAACGTTGTGAGAATGAATGAGAAGGGCGGAATGGATAAAAAGAAAGCTTTGGATGCGGCACTGAGCCAGATCGATCGGGCCTTTGGTAAGGGTTCGGTGATGAAGCTTGGAGATCGGGACGTGGTGCAAATCGAGTCGATTTCGTCTGGCTCCCTTGGTCTCGACATTGCGCTTGGTATTGGTGGTCTGCCGAAAGGGCGGGTCATTGAGATTTATGGGCCTGAATCCTCAGGTAAGACGACCTTGGCCTTGCATGCGGTAGCGGAAGCGCAAAAAAACGGTGGCATCGCCGCCTTTGTTGATGCGGAACACGCCCTTGACCCTATCTATGCGCGCAAGCTCGGCGTCGATATTGAAGAACTTCTGATTTCCCAGCCAGACACCGGTGAGCAGTCGCTCGAAATTACCGACACGTTGGTGCGCTCAGGTGCTGTCGATGTATTGGTGATTGACTCGGTTGCAGCTCTGACACCGAAAGCAGAGCTTGAAGGTGAGATGGGGGATTCCCTGCCTGGCTTGCAAGCGCGTCTTATGAGCCAAGCGATGCGCAAACTGACCGGATCGATTTCGAAGTCAAACACGATGGTCATCTTCATCAACCAGATCCGTATGAAGATCGGTGTGATGTTTGGCAATCCGGAAACCACAACCGGTGGGAACGCACTCAAGTTCTATTCGTCGGTTCGTCTTGATATTCGCCGTATTGGCGCGATCAAAGACCGTGATGAAGTGGTTGGTAATCAAACCCGTGTCAAGGTGGTCAAAAACAAAGTGGCCCCGCCGTTTAAGATGGTTGAATTCGACATCATGTATGGCGAAGGCATCTCCAAGATGGGTGAAGTGCTTGATCTCGGAGTGAAAGCTGGATGTGTTGAGAAATCCGGGTCTTGGTATTCCTATGACAGTCAACGGATTGGCCAGGGTCGTGAGAATGCGAAAACGTTCTTGCGCGAAAACCCAGAGATGGCAGAGGAGATCGAGCGGGCGGTTCGGCAGAATGCAGGTCTTATTGCTGATGAGATGATCACGGGTCCGATCGAAACTCCGAAGGATGATGATGAAGAGACGGCTTTGGAGGCCTAACAGCCTTTAAAACCTTCCTCGCGGTACCTACTCACTCCACGCGACACGGCCTTCCTCGCACGATGAGGGGAGAGTGCCCCTTCCGACCTCATCGATGGTGTGACAGGTTTCCTGCGGCGCACGGCACGAGTTTAGTCTCGTGCCGTTTTGCGTATGCGTGGGTTTTGGGCGAGATTTCTCTGGCGCCGTTTTGCGTAGAGGACCTTGATGATGGAGGCCTTGTGCTGGACAGGGGGCGAGGTCAGCGATACAAGCATGGACTGGATGTAACCGTTTGGTTGCCCAGAGATTCTCGCTCTCAGATCGTAACTTGGAAGACCGGCTATGACGAACTTGAAAGACATCCGAAGAGGCTTCTTGAGTTTCTTTGAGAGGGCCGACCATGAAGTGGTTTCGTCGGGTCCTTTGGTTCCTCAAAACGATCCGACACTTTTGTTCGCCAATGCCGGTATGAACCAGTTTAAGAGCGTTTTCACTGGTGAAGAAAAGCGTCCCTATGTGCGGGCAACCTCATCCCAAAAGTGCGTGCGTGCTGGTGGCAAACACAATGACCTGGACAATGTTGGGTACACGGCTCGTCACCTCACATTCTTTGAGATGCTTGGAAATTTTTCTTTTGGTGACTATTTCAAAGAGCAGGCGATTTCACTGGCGTGGGATCTTGTGTCTAAAGACTTTGGATTGCCGCAGGACCGGCTGTTGGTGACTGTCTATTCAGAGGATGAAGAGGCTTATGATCTATGGCGGAAGATCGCGGGGTTGCCGAGAGACCGCATTTTCAAAATTCCGACCGATGACAACTTTTGGTCCATGGGGGATACAGGCCCGTGTGGTCCGTGTTCAGAGATTTTTTATGATCATGGTGAAGGTGTTTCTGGAGGCCCTCCTGGTTCGCCGGATCAGGACGGTGATCGTTACGTCGAGTTTTGGAATTTGGTCTTCATGCAGTACCTACAGGTTTCAGCTGACGAAAGGGTCAAGCTGCCAAAACCCTCGATTGATACGGGCATGGGGCTCGAGCGCATGGCGACGATCCTGCAAGGGGTCCGGAGTGTTTATGAGACCGATCTGTTTCGTAATTTGATTGAAGTGTCAGCAGATCTGACATCTGTTTCTGCGGATGGCAATCGTGTCGCCAGTCACCGGGTTATTACCGATCATCTGCGGTCTTCGTGTTTTCTCATTGCTGATGGTGTTTTGCCGTCGAATGAAGGTCGTGGCTATGTGCTTCGCCGTATCATGCGTCGTGGCATGCGTCATGCGCATATTTTGGGTGCCAAAGACCCGCTGTTGCATCAAATGGTTCCGGCGTTGATCCATGAGATGGGGGATGCTTATCCAGAGCTTGTGCGCGCCCAAGCATTGATGACGGAGACGTTGAAGTTAGAGGAAGAGCGTTTCCGGGTGACCCTTGATCGTGGATTGAAGCTGCTTGATGAAGCGGTGATCGATCTTGGCGGTGCGAAGCAACTGCCGGGCCAGGTTGCGTTCAAACTTTACGATACGTATGGCTTCCCTTTGGATCTCACTGAGGACGCTCTGCGGGAGCAGGACATAACTGTTGAAACGCCGGGTTTTGATGAAGCTATGGCGCGCCAAAAAGCAGAGGCGCGTGCGGCGTGGTCTGGGTCTGGTGAAACGGCCACCGAGTCACTTTGGTTTGATCTGCATGAAGAACACGGGGCAACTGAGTTTCTTGGGTATGAAACCGAGAACGCTGAGGGCATGGTGACGGCCATCATTGTCGATGGTGAAATTGTTGATAAAGCTCCGATCGGGATTGAGGTGGTTTTCCTGGTCAACCAAACGCCGTTCTATGGCGAGTCCGGTGGGCAGGTGGGTGACCAAGGTGTGGCGTCGTCAAATGATGGCGTCTGTATTGAAGTCACTGATACCCAAAAGAAGCTCGGCACTCTCCATACCCATGTTGGCCGTGTGAAAGAGGGAAGTCTGACGGTTGGTGATACGCTGGATATGAGTGTGGATCATGCCCGACGATTTGCAACCCGCGGCAATCATTCCGCGACCCACTTGCTTCATGCAGCGCTCAGAAATGTGTTGGGTGACCACGTCACGCAGAAAGGGTCTCTGGTCAATCATGAACGCTTGCGGTTTGATTTTGCCCAGCCGAGGGCTCTGACTGATGAAGAAATCAAGCGGATTGAAGATGAAGTGAATGCAACCGTCTTGGCAAATGAGGCGGTGGAGACACATCTGATGACGCCTGAGGCCGCGATTGAGAAGGGTGCCTTGGCACTCTTCGGCGAAAAGTATGGCGACGAAGTTCGTGTGTTGACCATGGGCACGACCCAAGGCGGAGAGGGTGCCTATTCCGTGGAACTGTGCGGCGGTACGCATGTGCAGCGGCTTGGCGATATCGGGCTGGTTAAGATTGTCCACGAGAGCGCAGTTGCGGCGGGTGTTCGGCGTGTTGAAGCGTTAACCGGAGAAGCGGCACGCAGCTACTTGGTGGAACAGGGTCGCCTGCTTCAGGAAGCCGCTGGTGCATTGAAAACCACCCCACAAGATTTACCATCCCGGATCAGCGCGCTTGTTGAGGAACGCAAAAAGCTCGAGCGTGAGCTCACAGAGGTTCGTAAATCATTGGCCCTTGCCGGCGAAAGTGGTGGTGGCTCCGGTCCCGCCATCGAGGAAATAGGCGGTACGAAGTTTATTGGCCAGGTCCTAAACGGTGTTTCTGGCAAAGATCTGCCAGGCGTGGTCGATGATGCGAAAGAGAAAGTTGGCTCAGGCGTTGTTGCATTTGCGTGCAACAATGAAGGCAAGGCGGCTGTTGTCGTCGGCGTGACCGAAGACCTCACCGAACGTTTCAGCGCTGTCGAACTCGTGCAAGCGGGTGTGGCGGCTGTCGGCGGCAAGGGCGGTGGTGGTCGACCAGATATGGCGCGCGGCGGTGGGCCTAACGGGTCTGACTCCGACAAAGCCATTGCAGCGATATCCGACAAACTAGGCGCGGCTTGACCCCTCACCCGGCTCACGGTGGTCACCACCCTCTCCCTTGGGAGAGGTCCAAAGGCGTTTTGCCTTCGGGGTGAGGGGTACTGTTACCCCATGGCTTTTTGAAGGTTCTCGTCAACCTTGTCGAGGAAGCCTGTGGTGGACAACCATGGTTGTTCGGCACCGACGAGGAGCGCCAAGTCTTTGGTCATGTCACCGCTTTCAACTGTTCCGACCACAACGTTCTCGAGTTTGGTGGCGAAGTTTGTCAGCGCTTCATTGCTGTCGAGCTTACCGCGATGCGCCAAACCACGGGTCCACGCAAAGATTGAAGCGATGGAGTTGGTCGAGGTTTCTTCGCCGCGTTGATGAGCCCGGTAGTGACGGGTCACAGTGCCGTGGGCGGCTTCTGCTTCCAGTGTTTGTCCGTCAGGGGTCATAAGGACAGAAGACATGAGGCCTAAGGATCCAAAGCCTTGGGCGACCGTGTCGGACTGAACGTCTCCATCGTAGTTCTTGCAAGCCCAAATAAAGCCACCGGACCATTTCATGGCGCAAGCGACCATGTCGTCAATGAGGCGGTGCTCATAAGTGATGCCTGCTTCATCGAACTTGTCTTTGAACTCGTTCTGGAAGACTTCTTCGAACAGATCCTTGAAACGACCGTCATAGGCTTTGAGGATCGTGTTCTTGGTGGACATGTAAACCGGCCATTTGCGACCCAACCCATACGCCATAGAAGCTCTAGCAAAGTCGCGAATGGAATCGTCCAAATTGTACATGGACATGGCAACACCACCGCCTGGGAAGTCATAGACTTCTCTTTCGATGTTTTCTGATCCGTCTTCGGCTTCCCATTTGATGGAGAGCTTGCCTTTACCGGGCACGACGAAATCGGTGGCGCGGTACTGATCGCCAAAGGCATGACGACCAATGACGATGGGCTGCGTCCACCCGGGGACAAGCCGTGGAACATTTTCACAAATGATCGGCTCACGGAAGACAACGCCGCCAAGAATGTTCCGGATCGTGCCATTTGGCGAGCGCCACATCTTCTTTAGGTCGAATTCTTCAACGCGGGCTTCATCAGGGGTGATGGTCGCGCATTTAACGCCAACGCCATATTTCTTGATGGCTTCAGCGGCGTCGATTGTGATCTGATCGTCGGTGTCGTCACGGGCTTCGATGCCGAGGTCATAGTATTTTAGATCAATGTCGAGATAGGGCAGGACCAGTTTGTCTTTGATGAACTGCCAAATGATGCGGGTCATTTCATCGCCGTCGAGTTCGACAACGGGATTGTCCACTTTAATCTTGCTCATGGAATTAGGCCTCTCAGAGGAAAGCTGTGACAATTGAAGACGCCGATCGGCGGGTGGCCGACAGGCGCGGAGCGCGAACGGCACGACTGGCCTCCGCATTGCTGGCGTGGTAATAGCACCGACCTTGTTGAGAGAAAAGAGCGAAAGGCTGAAATTTTTGAGCGCTCGAGAGAAAGGACTATCGGGTACTGCGAAGTCGGCGGGAACTCCTGAAAATCTCAAGGCCGGGGCGCCTTGCGTCATATTGGTGTACCCTCAATTGGGGGAGAATATCGGTATGACGGCGAGGGCTATGGCCAACTTCGCGTTGTCTGATCTGAGGCTCGTGAAACCGCGTGATGGGTGGCCGAATGAATCAGCGATTGCAGCAGCCTCCGGGGCGGTCGACATCTTAGAAAGCGCTCGTGTTTTCGAAACGGTTGAGGAAGCGGTTGCAGATCTCCAACTCATCTATGCCGCAACAGCGCGTGAGCGGGACCAACTAAAGCCTGTTATTACACCGCAAGAAGCAGCGGTTCGTATTCGTGCGGCAGCAGCACATGAGCAATCTTGTGGCCTGTTGTTTGGGCCAGAGCGGGCGGGGCTTGCGAGTGATCATGTGGCCCTGGCGGACGCCATTCTTATGGTGCCTGTGAACCCGACCTTTGCCTCGCTAAATCTGGCCCAAGCGGTACTGTTGACCGGCTATGAGTGGTTCAAGCTGGGGGCTGAGGCGCCTTCTGAGCGGGTGCCTGACGATCATACGAGACCGGCCAACAAAGCCGAAATGGTTGCCTTTTTTGAACACATGGAGGCCGAACTCGATGCTGCCGGATTCTTGAGACCTCCGGAAAAGAAGCCAGCGATGATCCGGAATTTGCGAAATATGTGGAATCGGGCTGGGTTCTACGAGCAGGATGTCCGCACATTGCGGGGGATTATCAAGGCCTTGGTGCTCTATGGGGGTGGCCGAAAGCCTGGCAAATAGGGGTTCATGCAAAGGGTTTGACAAGGCTAGCCGCATCCGTATATTGCGCGCTTCGAAGCGGGCTTCAGGCCCGTTTCATTTGTTTGGCATCAGGCCGCCTCGCCGCGATAGTGATATTGCGGAGTTGAGAAGCGGCATAGAAGAGGAAGGTGGACATGTCCAAGAGACAATCCGCGAAATACAAGATTGATCGACGTCTGGGTGAGAACATCTGGGGTCGCCCGAAAAGCCCGGTCAATCGCAGAGAGTATGGCCCTGGTCAGCATGGTCAGAGACGCCGCTCAAAACTCTCCGATTACGGCATCCAACTCCACGCTAAACAAAAGCTCAAAGGCTACTACGGTAACATCACCGAGAAGCAGTTTCGCTCCATCTATGGTGAAGCCGAACGTGGCAAAGGTAATACAGCCGAAAACCTGATTGGTCTATTGGAGCGCCGTTTGGATGCGGTTGTCTATCGCGCCAAATTTGTACCAACGGTCTTTGCTGCTCGCCAGTTTATCAACCACGGTCATGTCAAAGTAAATGGGACGCGCACAAATATTGCATCCTATCGTGTGAAAGTCGGTGATGTTATTGAGATCCGCGACAAGTCCAAGCAGATAGGCCTTGTTCTTGAGGCAACGCAGAGCCCTGAGCGTGATGTTCCTGACTATGTTGATGCCGACCACAACAAGATGACGGTGTCAATGACACGTGTTCCGGAACTTGCGGACGTACCTTATCCGACGCACATGGAGCCGAACCTGGTGGTAGAGTTTTACTCTTCGTAGTCCAAATTTGGCGACGGGATATGGGATTACCTAATATCCACTCATTCATCTCGACAGGGTAATTAGTACTATGACCGACGGTGGACCGACGCAAGAAATTCTGCACGGCAATAGCCTTGAATTGATGCAGGCGATGGAGGAATCATCCATTGATTGCGTGGTTACCGATCCACCATATGTTGGTTTTGGGTTCGCACAACGTCCGATACTGTACTGGAGAGGGTTCAAGCCTTACGTTGATCAGATGATGCGCGTGACGAAATCAGATCATCGCATTTCGATTTCTCAACTGCCCAATCGTTTGGCTTTGTTTCGCGAAAAACTTCCGCCATCACGGGAAATTGTGGTGTCGGATGGCTTTGCCGATGGTCGGGGAAACGACGCAACTTTTTTGGTGATCAATCCGGTGACGACAGATGATCAGACAGCCGAGACTTGGCCCGCTGATATTGTACCGGAATCCATTCATCCGAACGAACGCGATATCAACAAAATGGCGATATTGGTCAAAGCGATGAGCAATGTGGGCGACACGGTTCTTGATCCCTTTTGTGGGTCTGGCGCGATTGGGGTTGCAGCAGTTCTGCTTGGGCGCAGTTATGTTGGCTTTGAGTTAAAAGAAGACCGGGCCGACGATGCACGTATGCGACTTGAAGCTGCGGTCAAGAAGTATCAAGACCTATCGCATTGACCGCTTGGGTTCCTTGACTTTCAATCGGTCTGCCTCAGATTGTTAAGTTTGATGATCATTTTTTCAGCGATACCTGGTCTGCTCCACGGACAGGCCACGATGCAGGCGCCACACCCAAAAGACTCGGCGAAAAATGGAATGCACTTATCGAAATCGACGTACCATTTTTCGAAACCCCTGACGGTTTGCTTCTCGGAGAAGATGGCGTCTGGAGGGCAGGCCTTCTGGCATACCTGACATCGCAGACAAAAGTCATCGACACCGATGTCGTCGGACTTGTCATAAAGGAGTGGCAAGTCAGTTGTGAGAGCTGCCAGGCGGAATGATGACCCAAACTCTCGATTGATGATGGAGCCATGTTTGCCAAGCTCTCCCAAACCACAGTCTATTGCGGCAGGAATCATATTGATGGCGTCGGCGCGTGGGCCCGGGTAGGCAGTGGCATCATGTCCTTGGGCCAGGACAAAATTCCTTAAATGATGAACCACTCTGGCAGCGCGACTGTATTGAACGCCGACTTCATCTGCGGAGGAAGTATCGTCGAGAGTGGCCGGTGCGGATTTCATGCGATCGTAGTCGTGCGCGACGCCAACCACGATAATGTTTTGTTCTGCGACGTTGAATCCCTCATAGAGGTAGTCGGCGGACATATTGGTCATGCCAATGAGATCCGCTTCATGGGTGAGAGCGAATTCTTTGATGGTTTGAGCCCATTCACCCGCCGATCTTTCAACTTTCTTCGACGCCTTGTCGATGGGATCGGGGCCTCGGTCTTGTGGCACATAAGGAGCCTCTTGTCCTAACGTTGTTGAGGGGCGGAAGAGGTACTCCAAGACTTTGGACTGTAACTTGCCGTGTGTCTGTTGATCTGGGGCATGCCAAAAGAAGGGTGATGTTGGTCGGCGTTGCCTCTCACCCAAACCATTGACGGTGTTGCCCGACATTTCCGGAAATTCGGCGAGGATGTCCGCTCTTGGTGTGTAACTTTTCGGCATCTAAGAGGTCCCGTGACTTTGGTCAGCTTGGTGATTGGTCAAAGACTAAGAGGCGTTCGGATCGGTTGTAAAGACACGATGCTTGGGTTTTGAGATTGGCAAAACACCGAGTCTTCTGCGGAACAGAGTGCATCTCATTGAATTTTATCGGCTTTTGAGGTAGTTTACGACTCAGCGTACGGAATAAGTCCTTGTTGCCCGACATGGTCACGCGTTGCGATTATGTCTGGTGGCGTTGCGTATAATTGTTCAATCGAAACATATCCTCGGAGAAGCAACTCATGGCAACAAATGAAACAGATAACCCGCAGAATAAGATCTCACCCCAAACCGGAGGAGGAGATCTTCCTTCTTTCGGAGAAATATTTGAATTCGGATGGGGCGTGACAAAAGCGAATTTTGGTCTTCTCATTGGTACGCTCTTGGCGGTCTATGCTGTCGGGATAATTGGGAACATCGTTTCGGGAAACATACAGGAGTCTGGTTCCTTCGTTGCAGGCTATGGACTGCAGCTGATCTTTTGGGCCGTGCAAGTTTTTCTCGGAATTGGTGTTTATCGAATCTTGTTGAATCTTGTGGATGGTCAAGATGCTGAGTTCAGTCTGTTGTTTTCCGGTGGCGATATCTTCGTTCCGGTTTTCATTGCCTATGTCGTGTTTATGATCATGTTCTTCATTGGTTTCATTCTTCTGATCATACCTGGGCTCTATATTGCTGCCAGATTTGGATTGTTTATGTATGCGATTGTCGACAAACGGCTGACATGGCAGGACAGTCTGAAGGCGTCTTCTGATATCACTGAGGGCCGGAGATTGAGCTATTTCATAAAGATGATTCTCATTGGGCTATTGGGCGTCGCAGGTGTTTTGGCCTTGGGCATCGGTCTCTTGGTTACGGTTCCTCTTGCAACGGTCATGATGACCTATCTTTATCGACGTATGGAACAGACAACTGCGCCAACAAATTGATGGATTGAATTTGGTGATTAGCTGTCACTGTTACTTGAAAATCGCATTGGTGGCGTCGGGCTTTGGTGGCCGGCGCCACTAATTCGTTGTGGGTTTGCGAGTGGTGAAATGGGACGTTGTATGATCAATCAAGCTTGTGTCCGCCAACGAAGCGTTCAAATTCGGTCAAATAGTCATCATGCCACCTCGAAAGAGCCGGACGGTTTTTAATGAGATCATCGGCATACCATTGAATACGTTTTTCATCTGTCTGACGTGAGACATCATTGTCAGGGCAAAGGATATAGAAGTCGTTCTTTGCGAGGCGTTCAAACATGAAATCTGCGACTTGCTCCGATGTCCAAGCGGCATCAGGCTTTTCGTCAATGAAGCGTGAGATCATGCCGGTATAGGTAAAGCCGGGAATGAGGAGATGAGCAGACAACGGCTGACCCTCAATCTGCCTGAATTCATAGGCGAGTGCTTCTGTGTAAGCAATGACACCCGCCTTTGACATATTGTAAGCCCAGCCTGAAGGAGGACGCGTGATGCCTTGCTTGGAGCCAGTATTGATGACAATACCAGGGTGATCACTTTCGATCATGGCAGGAACGAAAGCTTGCGCGCTGTAGATGATACCCCAAAGATTGACGTCAATGAGTTTGCGCCAGGCATCGACGTTTTCCCAAGGCTTGCCGGTTTGCATGCCCGCGCCAGCATTGTTCATGAGAAATGAAACGTCACCCAGCTCCTCGTGAATCTTGGAAGCGAGGTTGAAGATTTGATCTTTGTCTGACACGTCACATTGAAGACAAAGAACTTGGCTACTGTTGTCGGCGATTTTGTTGAGCGATGACGAAGCGGTTTTAAGAGCCGTCTCGTCGAAATCTAATATCGCGACATTCATTCCTTTTCCGACGAGCGTCCCGGCAACAGCGAGGCCAATACCATTGGCTCCGCCAGTGATGACGGCGTTGCAATCAGCTCGAAGAGCCCTGAGATTGATTGAATCTGACATGCCGTTTCCTTTGTTATTTTCTATTCAGCTCGGTCGATTCCAACATTTCGTACTAGCTGTTGGTTGGTTCTAACACACAGGCGATGTACTTGCTGGCGCTACGATTCAACTTGAACTTGCGTGGTTTGATCTTATCTAAGATTTATACGAAGGAGATCAGCCATGAATACGGAAGTTGGGATTCGTCTTGTCAGGCTTGCGAAAGTCGGCCTTGTTGTAGTGTATTTCGCTGGTTTCTATGCGGCGACCCAATCTCAATGGCGCTGAACCTACAAACCGTTCGACGCGGTGTCATTTTGGGTTTTTGGTGTTGGTCAGCATTGGTCATTGGATGCGTTGTTGCACATGTCGTGGTTATGCTGGGTCGCCCTCAAGGATAGTCTCAAAGACCGACTCTGTGTGAGACGTGGAGCCTGAAGGTCAGTGTCCTTACTTGGCAGATTGGTTTTTTGATGATGCAGTTTGTTTTCGCCTACATGTTAGTGAGGTGCTACTGAAAATCTGGAGTCAATCCCTTCGGACTCGCCCAAGGGTTCGGCTTTCGGCATTTTCCAGCACTTGGGCGTGAACTTGTTCGCGCAAAGCGTAAGGTATCTTGCCATAGCTCCAGTTACCACTCGGAGTTGGGGTGAGGCCAAAAGGGATTTGTCCCTTCACCCATGTGACGACATTGACTGTGTCCGTGACAATCCACATCGGGTCATCGTCGAGTCCAAGATGTTCGGCTACTTTGGGTGGCAACACGACGGCGGTCTGAGCGTCTCTCGGTTCGCTGTGGGTGATAGGGCAAAGAACGACTTCGCTAGCTTTGCCACCAGGACGGTTGAGGGTGAGAACGATGACGCAAGGACGGTCTTTGAAGCCGTACTCAAGGCCTTGATGGGCTTCGTCGAGCCAAAGAAAATCGAACCCAACGACCAAACCGGGTGTCGGGTCGATGCTCATGGTCTTATTCCATTAGGTGGTCGAGGGGCTTGTCTCGGCTACCAAGCTTCTTCTTTCGAAGTTCGAGTTTAAGGTCATTGCTGAGTTTACTTGGATGAATTGATTGACGCGTGTCGTATCGCATAAGGCGCTCATATTCGTCAGGGTCGATGACCACAAACCAAGGCCTTTTGTGCCGGGTGACAATTACGGGCCCTTTTCGGGCGGCTTCGCCGTATTCTCCGACGGCATTCTGATACTCAGTTGATGTGACTGTCTTGGTTTCCGACATGATCAATTTCCTCGCTATATTAGCTAGTATAGATAAATTAGCCAATTTGTCAAATAGCGGGAGCCACGGCGCAGCAAATATGGCAATTCGCCAATTAGACAGCCTGGGTTTCTTATTAAACGATCAGGCTTGTTCGAGTGCCACGCCTTTTTCTTCAAGGAAGGGGCGGAGTTCGCCTTGTTCAAACATCTCACGCACAATATCGCAGCCACCGACGAATTCGCCTTTGACGTAAAGTTGAGGGATGGTTGGCCAATTTGAGAATGCTTTGATGCCTTGGCGGATGTCTTCATTCTCAAGGACGTTTACGCCCTTAAATTGAACACCGAGGTAGCTCAATATCTGAACCACCTGGCTGGAAAATCCACACTGTGGAAAGACGGGCGTGCCCTTCATGAACAAGACCACGTCTTGTGCTTTCACTTCGGCCTGAATGGCGCCATTGGTTTCTGTGTCACTCATTGTCATTGCTCCTTTGGAAGGCCTGTCTGAAGTGCGAGGGCGTGAAGTTGACCGCCCATTCGGCCTTGTAGGGCTTCATACACCATTTGATGTTGCTGCACTCGGGTTTTGCCTGCAAAGGCGCTTGAGAGGACTTCAGCGGCGTAATGATCGCCATCACCGCGGAGATCTTGGATCGTGACCTTTGCGTCTGGCAATGCAGCCAAAATGAGGTTTTCAATTTCGCTTGCGTCCATTGCCATTGGGCTGGTTTTCCTTAGACCGTATTCATAAAGGTTGGCAGCCATTCTTCGTGGACGGATACCAGCTCTTTTAAGGAAATGGTCTCATCTTGCCCAATCGTCAAGTCTTGGCCTCCGGTTTGTCCGAGTTGTTCGATGACGATCCCTGCCTCGCGGCCCATGGTTACGACCGTTTCGGCCTTATCCGCTGGAACAGTGAGGACGTAGCGGGCCTGATCTTCGCCAAACAAAAATCCGTGAGCGTGGTTCGTTCCGTCTGGGACGTTGATGGCGGCGCCAAGTTTGCCGGCCATTGCCATCTCGGCAATTGCGACAAGAAGGCCGCCATCAGAGACGTCGTGAGAAGCTGTCGTTGTGCCGTCGTTGATTAATGTGCGGACGAAATCGCCGTTTTTGCGTTCGGCTAAGAGATCCACCGATGGTGGAGTTCCTTCTTCACGACCTGAGATCTCACGCAAGAAGATCGATTGTCCCAGATGCCCGATTGTTTTCCCTACAATGAGAATGACATCTCCGTCGTTCTTGAAAGCGAGAGTGCCCATTCCTTTGATGTCGTCGATGAGGCCGACCCCTCCAATGGCTGGGGTTGGTAGGATGGCCTGCCCGTTTGTTTCGTTGTAAAGCGAGACGTTGCCTGAAACGACAGGGTAGTCGAGTGCGCTGCAGGCTTCTGTCATGCCTCCGATGCACCCGGCAAATTGACCCATGATCTCTGGGCGCTCTGGATTGCCAAAATTCATACAATCCGTGATGGCAAGGGGGCGACCGCCGGTCGCGGTGATGTTGCGCCAAGTTTCGGCAACGGCTTGCTTGCCGCCCTCATGGGGATCAGCTTCACAATAGCGCGGCGTGACATCTGTCGATATGGCGAGCCCCTTGTTTGTTCCGTGCACCCGCACAACGCCAGCGTCGCCGCCTGGGATCTGAATGGTATCAGCCATAACGGTGTAGTCGTATTGCTCCCAAACCCAACGTCGGCTTGCCATGTCAGGAGCTGCGAGAATTGTCTTGAGAGCCCCCGTCATGCTGTTGGGACTTTCGATGTCCTCAGGGTCGATGGCGACTTGTTTAGGTGTTGGCACCCAGGGTCGTTCGTATTTAGGCGCGTCGTCAGCCAAGGGGGCGATCGGAATGTCGCAAACCGTTTCGTCTTCATGGTGAAGGACCAGATGACCGGTATCTGTTGTCGTTCCAATGACGGAAAAATCGAGACCCCATTTCTCAAATATTTCGCGCGCCACGTCTTCACGACCTGGCTTGAGAACCATCAACATGCGTTCCTGGCTTTCAGACAGCATCATTTCGTAAGCTGTCATGTTCTCTTCGCGCTGGGGAACAAGATCTAGATTGATGTCGACGCCGACACCGCCTTTGTCCGCCATTTCGAGAGACGAGGAGGTGAGGCCCGCAGCGCCCATATCTTGAATGGCGATGATGGCGTCTCCGGCCATAAGCTCTAAACATGCTTCGAGGAGGAGTTTCTCTGTGAATGGATCGCCGACCTGCACAGTAGGACGTTTTTCATGGCTATCATCATCGAACTCGGCAGAAGCCATAGTAGCGCCGTGGATGCCGTCTCGCCCGGTTTTTGACCCGACATAGACCACAGGATTGCCGACGCCTTTGGCGGCGGAATAAAAGATTTTGTCGGTTTTTGCCAAGCCGACCGTCATGGCATTCACAAGGATGTTGCCGTTGTAGCGCGGGTGGAAATCTACCTCGCCACCAATGGTTGGGACGCCCATGCAATTGCCATAGCCGCCAATTCCGGCAACTACGCCAGAGACGAGGTGGCGGGTCTTGGAATGACCGGGCTCGCCAAATCGCAGGGCGTTCATGTTTGCCACAGGGCGCGCGCCCATGGTGAACACGTCGCGCATGATGCCGCCGACACCGGTGGCTGCGCCCTGGTAGGGTTCAATGAAACTTGGGTGGTTGTGGCTTTCCATTTTGAAGACAGCTGCATCGCCGTCGCCAAGGTCGATGACGCCAGCATTTTCACCGGGGCCTTGAATGACTTGTGGCCCTTCGGTCGGGAGCTTTGAGAGCCAGACGCGGGAGGATTTGTAGGAGCAATGCTCGGACCACATGACGGAGAAAATGCCAAGTTCCGTCAGGTTAGGTTCACGGTTTAAGCGTTTGACGATAAGGGAGTATTCGTCCTTCGTTAGGCCATGCTCTTTGACGATTTCAGGCGTTATTGCAGCCGTATCGAGGGCGGTAAGTTCGCTCACTGAAGCGCCTCCACAGCAGACTTGAAGAGGGGCAGGCCATCGGTGCCGCCAAGGGCTGGATCACAAACGCGTTCTGGGTGGGGCATGAGACCAAGGACATTGCCTTGCTCGTTGAGGATACCGGCAATGTCGCGAACTGAGCCGTTTGGATTGGCGGTATATCGGAACGCTACGCGGCCTTCGCCTTCAAGCTGGTTCAGGGTCTCATCGTCCGCAAAGTAGTTTCCGTCGTGGTGGGCGACCGGGTAGGTGACGACATTGCCCATTCGGTATCCGCGGGTGAAGATCGAGTCATCATTATCGACTTTAAGAGCTACAGGCTTACAGACGAAAAGAAGATTGGCATTGCGCATGAGAACGCCAGGGAGGAGGCGTGCTTCCGTCAAGATTTGGAAGCCATTACAGATACCAATCAGGGCGCGCCCTCTCTTCGCGTGCGTGACGACCTCTTTCATGATTGGGGATCCGGACGACATGGCGCCGGACCTGAGATAATCGCCGTAGGAAAATCCGCCTGGAAGAACAACGAGATCAACATCCGGTAGAGTGGTCTCAGCATGCCAGACCATGGCCGGTTTTGTTCCCGTCACGCCTTCCAAGGCGACCGCCGCATCCCGATCGCAGTTGGATCCAGGAAAAACGATGACTGCCGCTTTCATTTATGCCTCTAAGTCGATGGAGTAGTTTTCGATGACTGTGTTTGCGAGGAGTTTCTCGCACATGGCTTCGACTGCGGACCTGGCTGATGCTTCGTCGATCTCTGTGAGGTCGACTTCCATGTATTTGCCTTGTCGCACGTTGTCGACGCCGTCAAATCCGAGAGCGCCAAGGGCGTTCTGAACGGCCTTGCCCTGGGGGTCGAGAACCCCGTTCTTTAGTGTGATATGAATTCGCGCTTTCATCGATCCCCCAACACTCAGTTTTCACTCACCAGTACCGGACCTTTGTGATCGGTCGGTTTGTTCTCTGGCAAGATGCCCAGTCGCCGAGCAACTTCTTGGTAGGCATCCATCAGGCCACCCAGGTCGCGCCGGAAGCGGTCCTTGTCGAGCTTCTTATTTGTTTTCATATCCCACAGGCGACAATTGTCTGGGCTGATTTCGTCGGCCAACACGACGCGCATGCCGGCTTCTTCGAAGAGGCGTCCAAACTCGAGCTTGAAGTCCACAAGTTTGATACCGATGCCGGCAAACAAGCCGGACATGAAATCGTTGATCCGGAGCGACATGGCGACCATGTCGTCAAGCTCGGCGGGGTTTGCCCACCCAAGCGCTGTGACGTGTTCGTCGGAAACGAGAGGGTCGCCCAAATCATCGTCTTTGTATGAGAACTCGACAATCGATCTTTGCAGAGGTGTGCCTTCTTCAATGCCAAGTCTTTTGGCCATTGAACCAGCCACAACATTGCGGATGATGACTTCAACCGGGATGATCTCAACTTTTTTGATCAGCTGTTCGCGCATGTTGAGCCGACGCACAAAGTGGGTCGGAATGCCAATGGCCCCGATCTGGGTCATGATGTGCTCAGAGATGCGGTTGTTGAGCACGCCCTTACCGTCGATGGTGTCATGTTTCTGGTTGTTGTAGGCGGTTGCGTCGTCCTTGAAATACTGGATCAAGGTGTCGGCATCAGGCCCTTCATAGAGGATCTTGGCCTTGCCTTCATAGACCATACGTCGTTTGTTCATTGGGGTCTCTCAGCTACTAAACAGTGAGCCGGTTTCTTGGCAGATGGGCTTGAATGAGCCTGACTGCAGCCCCACCTAAGCTATGTGGGAATCGCCGGTCAATTGCTGGCGCAACCTAGCCTAAGGCGTTCCCGGAAACAATGCGGATTTGGGTAATTTTTCCGGCACCGGATCAGGTTGATTTGCACGGGCTGGCGGGCTATGCGTAGAGGAAATAGGGACCGCGCGGAATTCCGCGGTTGACGGCAGATTGTAGGAGATTTTGGCCCAATGACTTCGATGGATGATCGCAAAAAAGGAATGGAAAAGAAGTTCGCTCACGACGAGGAACTGAAATTCAAGGCTACAGCGCGACGAAACAAGCTCTTGGGCTTGTGGGCCGCAGATCTCCTGGGAAAAGTGGGTGATGAGGCAGAAACCTACGCCAAGCAAGTCGTGGTCGCGGATCTGGCCGAACCGGGCGAAGACGACCTGATTGGCAAGTTGCGGGCTGATTTTGATTCGGCCAAAGTGGACGTTTCCGATCATATTCTGAAGCGGAAAATGGCGGATCTGATGCATAACGCTATGGAGCAGATCGAATCTGAGGTTTAGGCGGCAGTACAGAATAGTGGCTGGGGTCGGAGTTTCCGGCCCCTTTTTGCTGATCGATTCTATTCGTCGAATTTCTTCCGGTATTTGCTGGCACCGGCCTCGAGGGTCGTCAGATGGTCTTTGTGGCGTGCGGTGTCATAAGCCGTGATATTGACGCCACGCACCAGCTTGCGGACTACTTCGCCGGTTTCTGGATGTGTGTCGACATCAATGATGTTGAGGCAACAGGTGTTTTGTTCAAAGTTGCCAAAGCTTTCAAGTCCGGCCTCCAGCGCCCAACCCAGCAGAATACGATTGACGCCGCCGTGCAGGACAAGTGCGAGGCTTTGCCAATCAGGCGCGGCGAGAATCTTATCTAGTCCCGAGAGCACTCTCGTCTGGAAGTGCTCAAAGACTTCTCCTCCGCGATAGGTGGCCCCTGGTTCGTGGGCCCGAGCAAAGGCGTAAGCAGCTTCGAAGAGTGTCTTTGGCAATATGGATCGATCGCTGGCGCTCTGAATTTCTTCCATCTCAGGAATGTGTGCAGGTTCTAAATCCCGCCCTGCCAAGATACCGGCAGATGTTTGAACAGTGCGGAGGAGGCCAGAACAGGCGGCGTGATCGAAGTCCACGTGCGACATGAACTCACCCATCTCTTTGGCTTGTTCATGTCCCCAGTCGGTCAAAGGAACGACACGCGGGTCAGGGACGCGCTCGCCTGCGTCGGTTACATAAGAGACGTCACCATGTCGAAAGAGATGAATACGGCGACGGAGAGATCCATCAATGGCATAGCGTGGTTCTGGCATTTGGATCACATCTCTTTCTTTTGCCATCCTCGACAATTTTGCGGAGCAGGCGTGATCGGGGATCCACTGTCACGAACGTCGCAATGGATCCCAGTCAAGCTGAGGATGACCTGTTTTCTAATCTTCGAAGACCCGTTTGAAGATCGTGTCTACATGTTTGGTATGATAGGTGAGGTCAAAGAGCGCCTCGAGGTCATCGTCTGAGAGCGTCACCTCTTCATCGGCTTTCAAGAGTTCAAGGAAATTACCTTCACCGCGCCAGACTGGCATGGCATTGCGTTGCACAAGACGGTAGGCGTCTTCGCGCGATACACCGGCTTGGGTGAGGGCGAGTAACACTCGGCCTGAGTGAACGAGACCGCCCAATTGGTCGAGGTTCCTTTGCATATTCTCAGGATAAACGAGCAGGTTCTCAATGACGTTGGTCATGCGGACCAGTGCGAAATCCAATGTGACTGTTGCATCGGGTCCAATGCCGCGCTCCACACTCGAATGGGAGATGTCGCGTTCGTGCCAAAGGGCCACGTTCTCCATGGCCGGGATAGCGGTCATGCGCACGAGACGGGCAAGGCCGGTCAAGTTCTCGGTGAGGATTGGGTTGCGCTTGTGCGGCATGGCCGACGAGCCCTTTTGGCCTTCGGAGAAATACTCCTCGACCTCAAGAACCTCAGTGCGCTGCAAATGACGAATCTCTGTGGCGAGGCGTTCGATTGAGCTTGCCACAACGCCTAGGGTTGCGAAGAACATGGCGTGGCGATCGCGTGGAATAACCTGGGTTGAAACCGGTTCTGGGTAGAGCCCCATCTTTTCAGCCACATGTTCTTCGACGCGTGGGTCGATATTGGCGAATGTGCCCACGGCCCCGGAGATGGCACATGTTGCGATGTCACGCCTGGCTGCTTTTAGGCGTCGTCGGTTGCGATCAAATTCAGCGTAGGCTTGCGCAAGTTTGAGACCAAAGGTGGTGGGTTCGGCGTGAATGGCGTGGCTGCGACCTATGCAGATAGTGTCTTTGTGCTCGTAAGCGCGCTTCTTGATGGCGGCCAAGAGGGCGTCCAGATCTTCCAGCAATAGATCTGCGGCGCGTACCAGTTGAACATTCAAGCACGTGTCGAGTACATCGGAAGAAGTCATACCTTGGTGGATGAAGCGGGCCTCATCGCCGACATGTTCAGCAAGATTCGTCAGGAAGGCGATTACGTCATGCTTCACTTCGCGCTCGATGGCGTCGATACGATCCACCTCAAACTGTCCGCGTTCCCAGACAGCCTTGGCCGCTTCCTTGGGGATGACGCCGAGCTCAGCTTGTGCATCACAAGCGTGGGCTTCAATTTCGAACCAGATTTGGAATTTCGTTTCGGGCTCCCAGATGGATGACATTTGGGGGCGGGTATATCTTGGGATCATTGAGATCAGTATCCCTAAGGTTTGTGATTTTGAGAAGGAGCGTGTTTAAAGCAAAAGGGCGCGATTGTCGATGGGCCCGGCCTAGTAATCCGCCCTTATCCCAATGAAAAACGACCTTGTTTCCCCCGGGAAGTAGCGATGATTGCCGAAGGCGAAGTCGGCACGCTCTGCATAGGCGGTGTCGGTCAGGTTTTCGATTCGGCCATAAATGGAAAGTTCGTCGGTAAGTTGCCAGTGAGCTCTGAGATTGAGGAGGTCGTGCCCGTCGTAGGAGTTGGTGTTGGCGCCATCGGTGAAATACTTATCCATATGGATCCACTCGAGCTCGACGCGGGCCTGTTCGAGTGGTGACCAACCGAGCCGGAGGTTGCCGAGCCAATGAGGTGCTGTGTCGATGTCGTTGCCCTTAAAAATGTCTTCGGTTGAATTGGCCGCAACCAGGTTGTCAAAGTCGTAGGTATGTTTGGCATAGGAGACCGATCCGGCGATATCAAAGTGTTCACCGATGGGTGCCGATAGGGATGCTTCGATGCCGACGTGTTTGGTCTTGCCCTCGGAAACATTAAAACCGTCTGAGTCTCGGAAAAAGAAGTTCTTCTTTTTCATGGCATAAGCGGAAACTTCCCACCGAATGTCGCCAATGGAGTCGCGCAGCCCAAACTCGATGCTGTCCATGATCTCAGGATCGGCTTCGCCAGGGACTTGATTGATTTGGAGGCGGTAAAGATCAGTGGTTTGCGGGGCGCGCTGACCGCGGGCATAGAGTCCAAACAGAGTCAACTCATCTTGGATCTGATGGGTAAGGCCGAGTTTAGGTGTGACTGTGGTGAAACGATCGGTTCGGTCTGAGATGCGCTGGAAGCGACCCACTGTGTTGGTCGCGGTGTGGTTGTCGTAGTCGTAAATTGTGTGGTCGAGGCGAATGCCGGCGGTGAGGCGGGTGCTGTCTGTCAATTGCCATTCGGTGTGGAGATATGGAGAGAGTAGTGTTGCCTCAACACTGTAATCGTAGTGCGTGCCGGTCACGAAGCTGAAGATAGTTGGGCCCGGCTGGATTTCGGTCAGAAATCCATCGGTGTATTCGATATCCACGCCCGCGACGATGAGATGATCCCCGTCGAGATCCTTGTACATTGAGGCCTGCAACCCAATTGAGTCATGGCCGTTTTCTTCGATGGACTGACCAGGCAAGAAATGCATGAAGAATTCCATTTCCGTGTGACGGAAGTAGGGCGTGAGTGAGAGGCTCAAGTTGTCACTTAGTTTCCTTTGCCATCTAAGGTATCCGCGCAGGGCCTTGGCATCACGGTAGGCTTCCGGGTTGGCGTTTGCTATTGAGAGTGCTTCGTTCTTGTAAGCCTCGAAACCTTGAACAAAGCCTGCAGTTTCCTGATTGAGGTTGTGACCAGACAATACCGCAGTTACTTCAGTATCCCCATGTGACCAGGCGTATTTGAGTGTGGCCTTTTGTTGATCATAGCCTGAATTCGCCCGGTACCCGTCGTCATGTTTGAGGGTCACAAACAAACCCGCAGAACTGTCGGTGTCTAGGTCGCCGGTGATGGATAACTTTCCTGCCATTTGTTCGTGAGGACCAATGTTGATGTCGACCACCTTTGTCGGTATTTCTAAGTCTCGTGACAAGAAATTGACCAAGCCATGGACGGCGTTTGATCCGTAGAGCGCGCTGCCCGGACCGCGGACGACTTCGATGCGACCGGCAAGCTCGCCATGGGCTTCAAAGAGGCCGTTGACATTGGCAAAACCAGGTGATCGGAGAGGAATGCCATCTTCCAAATAGAGAAAGGACCCTGCGCCGGCACCGCCTGTGAGCACTGGGGAGCGGATGGCTGTGAGATGTTCTTGACCGTTGTTGTGATGCAGATTGACACCGGGAAGCTGATTGAGTGCTTCTGAAATGTGATCGAAAGCGAGTGCGTCGATTTGATCTTCGTCTAGGCTTGCGGTGTTGCCGGCAAGATCTTGCAGCGACTTGTTTCCTTTTGTCTCAGTGATGACGAATTCTTCGATTGCTTCGTTGGCATTCGCATGCCCACCGAGAACAAGAACGCAAAAAGAAATAGGAAGAACAAAGGTGAAGCGCCAGACACTCGTCATACTGAATACTCTAAATCAATCCAAGGGACTTGAAGCTCGCGTGGTCGCTTTTTCCAATGATGAGGTGGTCGTGGACTGTCAGGCCGACACCTTTGCCTGCGGCGACGATTTCTTTGGTCATTTCAATGTCTGCGCGGGAGGGGGTTGGGTCCCCGCTTGGATGATTGTGGACCAGGATGATTGAGGAGGCGCCGAGTTCTAACGCACGCTTGACGACTTCCCGGGGATAGACGGGCGTGTGGTCGATGGTGCCTTGCTGTTGCAGTTCGTCGGCAACCAGCACATTCTTGCGATCCAGAAAGAGAATGCGCAGTTGTTCGGTTTTGTTGTAACCCATGGCGGTGCGGCAATAGTCAAGTAGGGCGGACCAGGATGATATGACGGGTTTGCCCAAGACTTGTCCTTGGGCCAGTTTGACAGCGGCGGCTTGGACGACCTTGATTTCCGTTGCAACCTTCGAGCTTATGCCTGGGACCTCGGTTAGGCGTTCAACAGGGGCGCTGATGACGTCAGCAAAGGCCCCAAATTTGGTTATCAGCTCTTTGGCAAGCGGTTTGACGTCGCGACGAGGGATGGCACGAAAGAGCAAGAGCTCCAAGAGCTCATAGTCGTGGAGTCCGTCGGCACCCACTCTTGCAAATCGTTCGCGCAGGCGATCACGATGGCCGAGGTGGTGCGGTGCGTCTTTCGTCTTTTGATTTGCAGTTTCCCCCACCAATTCAACTCTTCTTTATGTTTCGTAGGGCGGTTTGGTCAGGCCCATCGGAGATAGTGTGAAGATCTCACATCCGTCTGCGGTGACGCCGATGGAGTGTTCGAACTGTGCAGAAAGGGAGCGATCACGCGTGACGGCGGTCCACCCGTCTTTCTTCAGTTTCACGTCTGGCTTGCCAATATTGATCATGGGTTCGACGGTAAAGAACATGCCTTCTTTGAGGACCGTTCCTTTGCCGCGCTGTCCATAATGCAAAATGTTAGGGACGTCGTGAAAGACCCGGCCCAATCCATGGCCACAGAAATCGCGCACAACTGAGTAGCGCTCTCTTTCGGCAAATTCTTGAATAGCGGCGCCAATGTCGCCGGTCGTTGCGCCGGGTTTGATCTCAGCGATCCCGAGCATCAGCGACTCATACGTAATGTCGACTAGGCGGCGCGCTTTTAGAGGCACATCGCCTACGAGAAACATCCGACTCGTGTCGCCATGCCAACCGTCAATAATGTAAGTCACATCAATGTTGACGATTTCACCTTCTTTCAGGGGCTTAGGGCCCGGGATGCCATGACACACGACGTTGTTGATCGACGTGCAAATTGATTTCGTATAACCGCGATAGTGAAGAGGGGCAGAAACGGCCCCGTGCTCAAGACCAAAGTCATGCGCAAACCTGTCGAGTTCGCCCGTTGTGACACCTGGCTTGACCAAAGGTGCGATGGCATCAAGCGCCATAGCAGCCACGCGGCCTACTTCACGCATGCCTTCGAAGTCCTCAAGCCGGTGAAGCTTGATCTCGCCCGAGTTGCGGTTCGGTGCTTCTTGGGTTCCAACGTAGGTCATAACTCATCTCTCTAAGTCTCAATGGTTGCAAGTTTAAACGCTTTTCCCGCGTTTTCCCAGTGTCTTGGAAGGTCTAGGGGCGGTTGTTTATCGTTCAATGTCCAAGCCCTGTCGAACCTTGATGCCGCCCAAGTCTATCTCACAATCATAACACAAGGTTTCAACCCCTGCATTTCTGGCTGATTTGAAGGCATTGGCATAGGTTGGATCTACGTCTTCGGCGATAGAAAAGCGTCGGCAATCGGTTCTTTGAACCAGATAGATCATAACCGCGCGGTGGCCGGCAGCCGCCATTCTGGCGAGTTCGTGTAGGTGTTTGGTGCCCCTTGCTGTGACGGAATCGGGGAATTCGGCCAGGTCCGATTGGCGTAAGAAATGGACGTTTTTTACTTCCACATAGGCCAATGGTTTATTGGGGCCCTCAAGAAGGATGTCGATGCGACTGTTCTCACCATACTTTACTTCACGACGCAGATTGTCATATCCGGTGAGTTCCGCGATCTGATTGGCTTTGATGGCTTCCTCGACGATCCGATTGGGATGAGCGGTGTTGATCCCAACCAATCCGCCATTGATTTCAAGAACTTCTAGGGAGTACTTGAGTTTTCTCTTTGGGTTGTCACTGGTGGACAGATAGGCTGTGAGACCTGGGTCCTTCAGCCCGGTCATGGCACCTGGGTTGGCGCAGTGGGCCGTGACCGTTTCGCCGTTTTCCAACTCAATGTCGGCGAGGAAGCGTTTGTAGCGTTTGATCAACGTGCCTCGAATGAGGGGGGTCGGCCATTCCATGGATGTCTCGGCTTTCTGTTCCCAGGGTCAAAGATTGCTTCTATCTTGAAGGTGAGGCGATAGCGAAATTGAGCGCCAAATGCAATTGGCGTTGTGAGAGGTGGGTATGCCGGAGAGCGGCAAGACAGTAACAGCGGCGGTCCTGGTCATTGGTGATGAGATTTTGTCTGGAAGAACCCAGGATAAGAACTTAGGCCACATCTCAAAATGGCTTGGCGAGATCGGCGTACAAGTGCGTGAGGCGCGGGTCATTCCAGATATTGAAGAGGTCATTGTCGCGGCAGTAAATGACTTTCGGTCCCGATTTGACTATGTCTTCACAACCGGCGGCATTGGGCCAACCCACGATGACATCACCGCGGATTCCGTGGCCAAGGCCTTTGGCGTCGGGATCGATCACCACCCAGACGTGGTGGCACTCTTTGAAGATCACTATGGCGGCAAGGAGAACCTCAACGAGGCGCGGCTGCGGATGGCGCGCATTCCCGATGGGGCAAGCCTGATCGACAATCCGATCTCGAAGGCACCTGGGTTTCGCCTGGAGAATGTGTTCGTTATGGCCGGCATCCCTGTGATCGTCGAAACGATGCTTGAGAGTGTCCGCGGCGAAATCTCCGGCGGTGCGAAGGTCCTTTCCGTCACGGTGTCTTCAGAACTGGCGGAGGGTCAGATCGCAGCGCAGCTGGGGGAGATCGATGGTCGATACAGCGATGTCTCGATCGGCTCATATCCCTTCTATAAGGGGCAACGTTATGGTGTGTCAGTGGTGCTTAGATCTTCGAACCCTGACGACCTGGAGCTTGCGGCTGGGGAGGTGGTTCAGGTGGTCGAGGCGCTTGGCGCTGAGCCTGACATTGTGCGCCAGGATTGATGCAAAATCTGGGCTGGCGTGGCTGCAGGAATTGAGGCATTCTCCGCGCCATTCGCGGGCCCCAGGGGCTTGCGCATCAGCGGACGTGGTGGAATTGGTATACACAACAGACTTAAAATCTGTCCCTCGTAAGAGGTTGGGGGTTCGAGTCCCCCCGTCCGCACCAAGCCTCTCATTCCCTCACCAAATTGCCTTCTTCGCACCAACAAAGAAGGGTAAATTTTGACTAAATCAATCGAGGGTGATACGCTCACAACTTGGCATAGTGTTGGGTTGTGGGGGACAGGATGGCCAAAAGGGGAAAGGCGCGTGCATCCGCACCAGAGCGCCAAAAACCATCACCAAGGAGATCGAGATTTCTCGACATCGTCATTCTTGGGGTGCTGATAATTCTCGGATTTTTCAGCTACTCAAACTTCGTTCGGTTAGGCGAAATTGAAACGGACTTCAGTGAGTATGTGGATGAGACCGATGAAGGCATTGGCCGTCTGAAAACCGAATTGAGTGCCGGATCGATACCGGGTGAACGTGTATGGGATCTTCGCCCGTCGGTTTACTTAGTTATGTTGAGTGATGCGGACGGCAACAACACCGCCATTGCAACCGCGTGGGTGGTTGCGGATGGTATCCTTGCTACCAACGCTCATGTGTCGGAGGTTTTCAAACCAGACAGTGTTGTTTTCTTGTCGGTTCAATCGAGCGCCACAAATGTCATTCACCGTGTAGTTGGTGCGGAAATGCATGCCGGTTACAAGGCGTTCGATAAGGCGCTTGACGAACGACAACCTTGGCACGTGTTACCTCGCGGCGAAGTCGATATTGTCGTTCCTTTGCCAGGCTTTGACGTTGGGCTGCTCTATGTCGATAAACCTGAGGAACTTGGTCCGCCGCTTGAACTCGCGGATCAAGAATCCCTTTTGAGCATTAAGCCTGGCGATCCTTTGGCGATGTTAGGGTTTCCGTTGTCGGGAACTGCTAGCAGTCACTTCCAATCCCTCACACCAATGCCACGACCGCAATTTGGAAGCGTCACAGCCACATCTTTCTATCTGCCGATGGTTCCAGAGAACCGGTCGCCAGAGTCGGAATATGCGATTGTTCACAATATCCCATCCACTCCGGGCAATAGTGGTAGCCCGATCATTAATGCTGAAGGGAAGGTGGTGGCTATTCTGTCCTCTTCCGGTGGGGACATTAAGTCGTTAGACATTTTGTGGGAATTTGATGCCGAAGTGATTGCGCAACGGGTCGATCTGTTGGTGGACCTTCTGGAGCGCCGTGACGTTCCAAACATGAGTGGCAAACACAAGGAAGAATTAGACAAAGGATTTGCCCAATTTGAAACCTCATCAGACATCATTGCCCGGCTCTATGTCACCGATATTACGCAACGTGACTTTGAAGATCTCAAGTATCAAGTGACCAAAGACACGCCTCGCTTCACTCAGCTGCGACCTTCTTATCCTTTGTATAGTTCCTATACGGCGAAAGTGAATTCGGATCTGAAGAAGCGTGGCGCCGATGAAGCCGAAATCAAAAAGAAGTTGGCTGCCTTCAACTTCGAACTTACGTCGCCGGGATTTGTCGTTGAAACGGTGTTGGATTTACCGAGCGTTGAGAACCACTTGATCTACGCCATCGACTATCAACCCTATGGCTGGCCCTGTGAGCTCCTGTTGCTGGTCGACAACCCAGAGCATGGTTGGTTTCGGGTGGGTGATCTGTCTCAAGCGCCGAGTATGTATTTCTCAAGCGAGGGGGCTGCGACTTCAGTACACCTCGCGGTGTATCGGCCCTACAATATAGAGGAAATCTTCGAACAATGCGGAACAAGTATGGACCTCGTTGAAATCGGTGCCATCTCCTGGGGTGAACAAGCAGAAATTGTGACACCCAATGTATTGGTCGACTTCTTGGCGCGGGCCCGGCTGGCGTTCACGCCGGCATGGAAAGCCATCTTCGGCAGTGAGTAGTAATCTCGCAACGAAGCTCTTGGTGAGATGGCTATTTTGGATTTGTGGTAGAAGTTCGGATCCCCGTCCGCAGCAACACCATATATAACAACAGGAATCCCAGGAACTTTTTGAAAAACAGTCCATTGCGGTTTTCCAAATGAACGATGCTAGATCACTTGCTCAGAGAATCGTCGACAGACGAGAGCCATTCACATTGTTTCACACTCGCGCTGTGGTGGGGGAAGAACTAAAAAGAGCCATCGCAGCCAATAAGAGTATGGATCTGGACGTCAGCATCGATAGCAATGGTAGACCTTACCTAGGTCACAGCGAAGAGTACTATCAAATAAGTGAAAGACAGCGGCCGAAGACTATGCCTTTCGAGGATGCTATTGGAATCATCTCTAATGCAAATATACCAGTGATAGTCGATTGCAAAGACAATCGTGCTTGGGACTTAACTCATCAGGTTGTTAGCGAGATTGGTGCAAGTCGTTGTATGGTTCATGCTTTTGTCTCAGAGCTTAGGTTTGGATACGATCCGGGTTACGACCATGACTACTCCTCGGAGTGGTCAGACCTCAGCCGTTTGATATCTCTGAAGGAAATGTTTCCACTGGTAACCACGACGGTTAGCTGCAAGTTTCTGCCGAGAGACTTACTCAGCAATCCAGAACACGCCGAGTTGCGTGCTCACATTCGACGTGTCGCCGATGACAATAACATAGACACGGTTTGTCTAAACGTGCCTGACGATACTGTGTCGGATGAGGTTCTTGAGTATTTCCTCGAGTCAGACATTCTCTTGCATGTGAATATTGATAGATTGAATGATTGCCAATTTACCAGGCCCTACGTTGGTGAGACGGACAATTTGTCTGATGCTTCTGAAGCAAATCTGCTTGGATACTAGATCTGAATGCGGGGTGGTGACCGATTGGAACCGACCAAACTATAATAGCTTTTGCATTGAGATCGTGATGAAGTTCGTGGTGGCGATGGCGAGCATGAGCAAGAGTGCAAGGACGTATTCACCGGCACCCCCGAACCCCAATGCGATGTAGATGATCAAGAGTATTGAGACGAAATTAAGTGTCCATGAAATGGTCGTGTGAATGTATCCGACTTCCTTGCGGTCGTCTGACGACAAGGCCATCTGTCGACGTGCAATGATGATTGTTGATGGCAGACCAATAACAAACCAGACAATCGCTGAGTATTGCCAAGTGTCACTGGCAGCCAGGCCAAATGACCAAAAACCCAAAGGTATGAGGGCGGCAAAGAGCGCTACAAATCCCACAAAGATGATGGAGGCGATGCGCAAGCTGTCGGCCGGTGAAAAGCGGCCGTCTTGGCGCACATAGACCAAGAAAATTGCGACGAAGCCATTGAATATCAGTGCTAGTTGGCTAATTCCGATGAGGATGGTTTCTTCTGCCATAGAGGGCAGGTTGGTCTGATTTTGTCCGCTCGGTCAACACCAAATTGCCGGATTCTGGGTGTAGTGACCTTATGTAGGGCTTGGGATAGGATGGGTGATCGACCGTCCGACTAAGGAGAGGTTTTGACATGTCCAACACAATGAAGTGGTTGACGCTTGGCGTTGCGGTGATGATGCTTTCGGCCTGTGCCTGGTGGCCATCAGAAGAAGCTCAACCTATGGCCGAGAAAGAGCCAGCGGTGAGCGAGCAAGAGGCGGCCTATCAAGCGTGCCTTGAGCGCAATCAGGCTGTTGCGATCGCATGGGAGATGATCGAGCAATCTTGCCGCGAAGAGGTGGGGATGGAAGGCGATCCCTTGGCGTTACCTGAGTAGGTGAAGCGCAGCTTTCAAAACAAGGTATCTGCGCCGGTATGGATCGCTTGATCCTCGATCATGTAGATCTCCCAAAACTCTTTGCGGGAGAAGTGGAGATGTGGCTGCATCAGTGATGAGTCTGCGATGATTTGGTTGCATAGCCGCTATGAGAAGTTTACGAATCTATCAACTCAACCCAATTGTCAGGACATATAGTATGAGCGATCCAAAGCCGATTAGCATGCGCCAGATGAAGGTGATGAAGTTTTTAATGAAGCCGTTTTCTCGTTTGAATGCACGGCGGTACATGAAGTCCGGCGGCAAATCGATGGGGAGTTTTGGGGGCCGAGATATCTGTATTGTCACGATGAAAGGGGCGAAAACGGGTAAGACTCGTCACATGCCCCTGATGTATGTCCCGTACAAAGAAGGTGTCATTCTCGTTGCGTCTTTTGGTGGTGCACCGCAGCATCCGACCTGGTACCACAATCTTGTTGCTAATCCAGACATCGATGTTCAGGTTAAAGATGATGTTTTGGCACTTCGTGCACGAATCGCTTCACCGGAAGAGAAAGCGGAAGTGTGGCCGATCTGCGTCGAACATTATCCAGACTACGATCTCTACACAAAGAGAACGGATCGCGACATTCCAGTCTTCATTTGCGAACCTCGCGCGTGAACAAAGAAAGACCTGTCCTGTATTGCCGGGATGGGTCGGGTGGGATTGCGGAGGAGGGTGATCCTCACGTTCCAATTGCCTGGTGGAGTTTTACAAAGACAGTTCTTTCTATTTGTGCACTTCAGCTGGTTGATGAGGGGCAGTTAGATCTTGATGGCGAATTGCCTAATCACCCTTTTACTTTAAGGCATCTGCTTCAAAACAATGCTGGTGTTAACAATTATAGTTTGCTGAGAGAATACCATGAGGCCGTTGGCCGGGGCGAGCGACCTTGGAGCGAGAAAGATATGCTTCAGCGTGCAAACGCGCGCGAGCTTTTGTTCGCGCCGGGCGACGGGTGGTCCTATTCGAACATTGGATTCATGTTTGTCAGCCAGTTGATTGAGCGAACAATGGATTTGGACATTGGCGATGTTGTGCGAAGCAAGATTTCCAATCCTTTAGGATTGACAAGCGTTCAGTTTGCAAGAAATCCTGAAGACTTAGGAGAGATTGGGTGGGGGAATGCGACCGGGTATAATCCCGGCTGGGTCTATCATGGTCTTCTCACAGGGTCTGCTTGTGATGCTACGGAGCTGTTGCATCAACTTATGGCTGGTCGACTGATTTCGGCTGCCGGCCTAAAGGCCATGACAAATGAGCATCGACTTGGTCAGGAAATCGAGGGACGTCCTTGGTCCACTCATGGGTACGGTTTGGGCCTTATGATGGGTACGGTCACTGGACTGGGCCCAGCCATGGGACATTCGGGGGCAGGACCTTTAAACGTTGCAGCGGTTTATCATTTCCCAGAAATGGCAACACCGATCACCTGCGCAGCTTTCGCGCCTGGCGATAATGAAGCGGCGGCGGAAATTTTCGCGATAGAGACTTTGCAGGAACAGTTCTCTTAGGCTGGTTCAGTCGCTTCTTTGTCTAACACCAGTTGCTTGTAGATGGTGCTAAGCATTGCGGCATAGGCCCCAATGGAAAGCATCGAAGTCAAAACCAATACGACGAACATGAAGATGCCACCTGGTGACGTCATGACGACAGAGTAAGTTTCCGCGATCATTGGCACGGTGAAGTTTTCCCAATCCATGTTTTGAATTGCTGGATTTGTTGCCACCGAAAATCCGATGGCGAAGAAGGCGATGATGATCCCTACATAGGTCATCATTGTGAGAATGACGTAGACCACAAAATAGGTCAAAAACATCTGCCAGAAATTACCTTTGGATGCGCGCCAACCAGCAGCAACGCGTAGGCGACCGGATGCGACGATGTCTGGAAGAATGAGTGACGTTCTCACCATGACATAGGCCATGAGAACATAGAGTAAGAGCATCGCGATCATTTCGACGACCGCGGCACCAGCGTCATTCTCGGCGCTGATAAGGATGCCTTGAACGACGCCAACTGGAATCATGAAAGCCAAGACAAGGCCGTAGACTATGGCGAAGATTATGATGAGACCGACGATTGTACGCATGACGAGGCCGTCAAGGCGAAGAAAGCCGACCGGTTCTTGAAACATCACGTTACGCAACAGTGGCGCCAAGGTCATTCCGTAAACAAGTAATGATAGGAGTAAGACCACGAAGACGGACGCCAATACTCCAAGCGCTGATGCGATCAAGGCTTGATCGTTTTGATGGTCGGCGTATTCAATGAGGGCGCCGACGAGCGGAAAGAACTGTGGGAGAAACCAATAGAACGTGAGGGCCATCAAAGCTACGATTGGAATAAGGGTGGCTTTGCCAATGTTTGGCAGATTTTTGAAGATGGCAGAAAGAGTTCCGCCGATGGCATCACCAATGTCCAGCTTCCGTCCGTCGCTCATCGTTTGTCCCCCTGGCTTGAGTGATGCCCTACGATGTACGTGTCACTCTTTCATCGGATTTGATTGTAAGGGGTTTGCCTTAACGAATCGTTCATAATTGCGGCGAGCGTTTAGCACCGCAGGATTGTGCGGTCATTGGAGTTTCGACCATGCCTTCATTCCTATCTGATGGAACTCAAATCTACTACGAAGATGAAGGCGATGGACCGCCCGTGGTCTTGATCCATGGTTTTGCTTCGAGCCTCACCTTGAATTGGAAGTCCACGCAATGGTTTGCGACGCTCACAAGTGCAGGGTACCGGGTTGTCGCACTTGATTGTCGCGGTCATGGTCAAAGCGGCAAACCACATGAGCCTTCGGCGTATGGTGACGAGAATATGGGTGGGGACGTGCTGCGTCTCATGGATCACCTCCGCATCGAGCGTGCACATCTGATGGGATACTCAATGGGAGGGATGATCTCGAACTATCTGATTCTACATCATGAAGACAGGTTTCGATCAACTGTTCTTGGTGGTATTGGTGACCACATGTTGAAAGGGGGGCGTGGGGATCAATCTGATATCGTGCAAGCTTTGGAGGCAGCGTATGATGCTGTGATTGATCATCCGATTGCGAAACAGTTCCGCGCGTTCGCTCAATCACAGGGCGGGGACCTTGCCGCTTTGGCAGCTTGTATGCGTGGGGGGCGATCAAAACCCACTGTCGGCGATCTCGCAAAAGTGCAAATCCCCATTCTCGTTGTGGCCGGAGAGAAGGACATTCTAATCGGAGATCCGCGTCCCCTGGCGGCGGCGTATGGGAATGGTCGCGTATTGGTGTTACCCAGACGCGACCATATGAGTGCCGTCGGTGATCGCACTTTCAAGGAAGAGGCGGTCAAGTTCTTCGGTAATGCGTCTTAGAATGACCTAGAAATGCTAAAGACGAAAACGTCGTCGGCACTGCCACCGATCCGATCGGACGTGTCAAAGTACCGAAGATCGAAGTCTGCCCAGTCACAGGAATATGTGAGCCCGAGATTGTAGTCGGTGTAATCGTCTTGCAGACTGTCCTCAAATGATTGGAAGCCAGCATGAATGTCAGCGCTCAGATTATCGGTGATTGCGACACCTAGACTGATCTCTGGGTACCAAGCGCCGCCGGACTCCAAATAGAAGTCTGGGGAGTAGGAAACTTTCACACTAACAGAGACTTTTTCCCCAATGGATGTGCCTGCGCCTGCATAGAGTTCTAGGAAGTCTTGTTCGGCGAGATCATCGCGGCTGTCTGGGTAGGTGTAGTAAAGAACGCCAAAGTCCAAATCGACACCGTTCATGCTTGGCGCCCAGCCAGCGTAGTAATCGATCTCGATGCCTGAACCGGAACCATCGTCAAAATCCAAGCTGGATGCCCAAGTGCCGACGTAGAACGGACCGTGTTCATAGTCAAACCCCCCTTGAATGGCTGGACCATCGCTGGTTTGGGTGACGCCTCGGTACATATAGTTGGTTGTTAGTGTCACGTTGGCCGAGAAACTTCCTGCTTCTTCGCCCTCGTCCGCACTGACGTTTGTTGTCCCTAGCGCGACGAAGGTCAGTATTAGCGGCAAGGCGAGGTACTTTTTGCTTTTCATTTTTTCCTCCCATTTTTTGTTCTTATGGTGATGCGATGGGAGACATTTCAAGGATGAGGCCAGTTTGAGCGATAAGCGCTGATTATTTTGAATCGGACGGCTACCGGGCAAAGAACGGGCGGAATCCTTGAGGCTTTGAGTTGATTTCTGTCACGCGGAACTTGCCTGGTCAGGCCGCTCGAATTCTCTGAATGCCATGGTGGAAGGAAGGGCGGGCACAAATATTGGGCGACTGCCCTTTGATTGAGCACGGCTCTTTTCATCTCGTGCTTGCTTTACAAGGTTGTGGCGGGTCGCGTAATAAGCGCAAGAGGATATCTGCTAGAAATGAGGCCTGTTGTGAGCCAAGAAGAAATTCACACCCCGCTTGACGTGTTGGGTAAACAAAGTGAACTGCCAACCTCTCCAGATGAGGCGAAACTCGAAACGGTTGGTAATCCCCATCCAGACCTTGACTATGTTGCCCGGTTTGCCTGTCCGGAGTTTACGTCCATTTGCCCGGTGACGGGACAGCCGGATTTCGCTCATTTGGTTATCGACTATGTTCCTGATCGCAAGCTCGTTGAGAGCAAGTCGCTCAAACTTTATTTGGGTTCGTTTCGAAACCACGGCGCGTTTCATGAGGATTGCACCATCGCGATTGCCAAGAGACTGATCGACGTTTTGTCGCCGAAGTGGTTTCGGATCGCAGGATATTGGTATCCAAGAGGTGGCATCCCGATTGATGTCTTTTATCAGTCAGGGGAACCACCGAAAGGTGTTTGGATTCCAGACACCGGAGTTCCCGCCTATCGTGGACGCGGATAACTAAGCTGGTCGTTCATTCATTCTTTCCAGTAGGAAATACGGTCTTCGAGGCCCACCCGCCGGCGCTCTGTTGGTTGTGACCTTGCAGTGCCAATGTAGATGTAGCCCGCGACACGTTCACCTTCACCTAGTCCAAGCACGGAATCGACAGCCTTGTCATAGGCCAACCACTCGGTAATCCACTGGGCGGCATATCCACTCGCGTTGGCGGCGAGGAGAAGGTTTTGACAGACCGCACCACAGGAGAGAACTTGTTCCCATTCTGGCGCTTTTGGATGGGGCTGCGTTTTGGAAATGACAGCTACTACGACAGGTGCACGGGTGAAGCGTTGTCGTTCAAACTCAACACGCTCATCGTCCATATCGGATTGTGCTTCTTTGAAGATCGTCGCGAGCTTCTCCCCGAAAGCCATGCGTGCGTTGCCTTTGAAAATCAAGAATCGCCAGGGACCTAACTTGCCATGGTCGGGCACGCGAGCGGCGAGGCGAAGGAGGGTCGTGATTTCAGCATCCGTTGGGCCGGGCTCCATCATCTCGCGGGCGAGAGTTGATCGCCTCATTGCCAACAACTCCAAGGCAGCAACGGAAGGAGATGTGGCCTGCAATTGATCTCCATCTTTTGGAGCTTGTGATACTGAGTTCAGGAGTTCTGAAGAAATACTCATCTTGGCCTCATCGCCGTAGAACTTACGTGGCTGTGTCTTGTGATAGACGCACAAGGCCGTATTTATAGCCGTCAACGGCCATTGCGCAACCTGTCGGATTCCGGCAGATTGAAAAAAAGAAGTGAGGACCGTGGTGGAGGAAAAAGCCGGTAGAATGGGGAAACTCAAACTGCCAATGACAGAAGGCGACATCCATTTGTCGCTGCCACGTCTAATGGCCTTCGCTGCGCCACAATGGCCGCTTGCTGCCATCGGATTACCCATCGCTGTATTCTTGCCGCCTCTGTATGCCGGAGATTTGGGGCTTGGGGTTCAGGCGGTCGGATTAGTGTTTCTCATCGCCCGTCTTTGGGACGTGGTGACTGACCCCATTATGGGGGTGGTCTCAGACAAGTTTCCTTCCAGGTTTGGTCGTCGGCGTCACTGGATTTTTGTCGGGACGCCCATTCTCTTGATGGCGGCTTTTGTCGTCTTTAACCCAACAATGTTTTTTGCGTCCATTACACCGGGTGCCCTCTTAGCCTGTCTCGTCATCATGTATGTGGGGTGGACGATGGTGACGCTGAATCATTTGGCGTGGGCCTCGGAGATCCATTCTGCCTATCATGAACGCTCGCGTATTCAAGGGGCCGTTCAAGCGTTTATCATCGTCGGTCTCATCGTCACGCTTCTCGTTCCGTTTTTTGCTCAACTGCAGGGCGCCAACAAAATTCAAGAAACCGGCGCGATCGGTTGGTACATGTTTGTCACGCTTCCCATTGCGGTTTGGATTGCCATTCTGCTGGTCCCTGAATCCAGGAAGGTTGCGACAAGCGAGCGAACAGAATCACCGGGTCCAAGGGAAGCATTGAAGGTCTTGGCTTCAAACGCACCGTTGCGGCGATTGCTCTTGGTTTACTTGGCAGATGGTTTTCTCGGCGGCACAATTGCGTCACTGTTTATGTTCTTTGCGACTTATGTGTTAGAGTTGGAAAAGGGCGCCCAACTTCTATTGCTTTTCTATTTTTTGAGCGGGGCGGTGTGCACACCTTTGTGGATCCGATTGAGCTACAAGATTGGTAAACACAAAGCGCTTGTTGCTTCCTTTGCGTATAGTGCGGCGACCATTTCGCTCATGCTTCTCATCCCAAAAGGAAACTTCATCGCGGCCGGTTTGGTCTTCATTGTCTTCGGGGCAAATTACGGATCGGCACAGTTCCTGGCCCGATCTATCATGAGTGATGTTACCGACTACGATATGCATAAGACCGGCGAGCAGAGAACGGGGCTCTATTTCTCACTCCTCACGCTGACTATGAAGCTTGGGGTCGCGTTGGCGATTGGCGCCGTCTATTCGATTTTTTTGCCGATGATTGGATTTGAGGCAGGCGTCGACAATCCAGAATCGGCTGTTCGTGGCCTTCTTTACATCTACATCCTCACTCCCATCATCATCCCGATCATCATGGCGGTCTTGATGTGGGGTTTTCCATTGACAGAAGAAACGCAAAAAATTCTGCGAGCTGAGATTGCGGAACGCGAAGCGGTCAAGGCAAAAGGTTAGCGCTTAGAGCCGAGTTGCTAAGGGTGCCAGACGGCGCAATCGAGTTGATTGTGCGATCTGTCACGGAAGATTGAGGGCAAGAATTGGCAGAAATCACCAAATCACTGTAAGATGCCTGTCAATGTAAAATACGAGGCAGTGTTATGGCCAATGAATCAAAAAGATCTGTGAAACCGACCTTAGCAGTCGTTGACCCGACATGGGAGCGCATGTGCCGGGAGGCGGCGGATATGGCCGGTCATTCACCGTTGCTTGCGAGTTTTCTGCACGCGACGGTTCTCAATCATGACAGCTTTGAGATGGCTCTGTCTTACCAACTTGCACAAAAGCTTGGCAGCCAAGCAGTGAGCGCGCTTATCATCCGTGAAGTGTTTGATGAAGCGATGAAACACACGCCAGATATTGGACAAGCGGCGAGGGCGGACATCATCGCGGTTTTTAATCGTGATCCAGCTTGCACGACTTATGCGGAACCCTTCCTATACTTCAAAGGCTACCATGCCTTGCAGGCTTACCGGATGTCGCATTGGCTTTGGCTCTACAAAGGCAAGCCCCTTGCGATGTTTTTGCAAAACCGCATGTCAGAGGTTTTTGGCGTCGACATTCACCCGGCTGCAAAGATCGGGCGTGGTGTCATGATTGATCATGCAACCTCTATTGTCATTGGTGAGACGGCAGTGGTTGAGGATGATGTCTCCATGCTCCATGAAGTGACCCTAGGGGGAACCGGCAAAGAGTCTGGCGACAGGCATCCAAAGATTCGCAAAGGCGTGATGATTGGTGCTGGCGCAAAAGTTCTTGGTAACGTCGAAGTAGGGCACTGCTCTCGCGTCGGGGCGGGGAGTGTGGTGCTGCAGGACGTTCCGCCCAATAAGACCGTTGCAGGTGTGCCGGCTAAGATTGTCGGGGAGGCTGGGTGTGACAACAGTCCCAGTCACATGATGGACCAGTCGTTCTTGGACGGCGAGATCGACGGATCATCAATTTAGACCCAGTTTCGCTGATCGCTTTTGTTCATGATCAGAATGGGAATGGAGCGCTTGCGAAATCGCACATGTCCTGCTATTCCGACGTCTCTTCGACTGATTGCCGCCTAAAAGGAGCCCATTGTGGACAATACGGAACTTCTAAAAGTCCAGAAATACCTACGCGAAACTTTCCGTCTAGACACAATAAGCCTGCACAGGCGTCCGCAAAAAGACGATTCCGTGGAAGTGAACATTGGCGATGAGTTTATCGGGGTTATTTTTCGGGATGAAGAAGACGGCGAAATCTCTTATGCCTTTAATATGGCGATACTAGATTTCGATTTGCCGGATGAGGTCTAGGATTTTCACACTAGTGGAAATTTTCCGGACGACTATTCCTCTGATTTGACCATGAAGGCATAGACTTGATCTCGGATTATGCGGTCGATTTGCTTCCATTCTTCCAGACGTTCGCGCTTGAAGCGGTAGCTAAGCCCCACCGTCTCCGTCAGACGCATGTCTCGCCGGCAATTTGGGTAGAGCAGCTTCGAGGTTTGTCGGGTACACCGTAGAACGACCATCTCTCCGTTGTCGAAACGCTCGACATATAAGTCCTCTTCAGAATACCCTGTGCCAGCCAAAAATGTGTAGTGGGTGAGACCGACCGGCCCCGGTTGACCTTCTGGGTTCTCCAATCTTGGGAGGTATATACGCTTGAAACGTTCTGGCTCCGACAGCGGAGCTCTGTAGGACTCGATTTGAAAGTGTACAATCGGTGACTTAGCGTCATTCGCCTCGAAAATGACTTCCGTGGCGAGAGTGTAGGGATCCAGGTCAGGGAGCATCCCATAAAGGGCGACGTTTTCGCGCACACCGCCGTGCCGCACACGGGGAAACTGGGTGAAATTCTCTGGAATGGAGAATTTGACGCCGCCTACAGTCAATTCGATAGGCACTGTGCTTGGAGAGGCAACCGGCGTGTTGCCTTGAAGATCATCAACCGTTGGGCCGAAATAGTAGTAGAGAAAGCCCCCCGCCAGCACGAGCGTGATAATCAGAATTCTCAGGGGCGTCGTCCATGACGACTCCTCTCTGGCGTCTTCGTCAAACAAGTGAACTCCTCCAACCCCCAACTCTACTGAACTTAGGCCAAAGCCCCGTGGCCATTTCTATACAATAGTCGGTGCTTCGACAAGCGCGCAAGAACTGTGACCCCAAGGCGATAAACCGCTTCAATTTCAATGTGTTGTGTTTCAGTTCTCAAGCATGAAGTTTACCGGTCACGGCATAGTTAAGCAACTTCGCCACCTGTTCTGGGGTGTTTGCGACGGCAAGGGCTGCTGCATCGATCTCTTTCAGCGCATGGGTGAGGCTTGGGTCATGTTGAACAATGAGGGGCTTTCCAAGGGCGTGCGCGAGGCCGGCATCAAAGGCCGCATTCCATTGGCGATATTTGTCGCCAAATCGTACGACAACGATATCGGCGTCTGCCATCAAGACCTTGTTACGGATGGAATTGACTTTGGCGCCCTTGTGATCCTTCCAGAAGTCACTCGGCTCCGTTCCCAATATCTCCACGCCGCAATCATCGCTCGTGGCGTGATCTTTAACGGGGCCCACGAAGGTGACCGGCAGGTCATGGGACCGGATATCGGCTTCGATTTGATCTCTCCAATCGGTGTGGATTTCTCCTGAGAGATAGACGGTCCATACTCGAGCGTTCGACATTTTCAACGTGCTCCTTGATACTTCGATCCCCATTTGAAGGGGAATGGTTGTCGTCTCATTAACACTTTTCTCACCTTGTTTGGAATTGTTGTGGTTCGAAACTGATGCAAATTGGGTGTGACGGTGATTACACAATCAGGATTGGGGAAGCTCCACGGCCGTCGGAGGTTGGGCAATGTGACGGTCAACACATTGCGCATGGTAACTCCGGATACTAGTTATTAGTCGTGAGCCGCCAATGTGGCGGTTGTTCAAGTTCCGATAGTTAGAAGTGGGAGTGACACAAAATGTCCTCAGCATCTGTAAACATTACCGCGATTGTGGCCTCGGTTTTGGTGGCACTTACCTATTTTGCTGGCGCTATGTCGGATGCCAATGCGTTCTTTTTCGCGTTGACAATCGTGACCGTCTTCACCGGGTATCATTTGACCCGCCACGAGGGCCGTCCCGCTTTTGAAGTTCTGCGGTCTCTCTTTTCCAACCCATCGGCGTTTCCTCGCCGTCGAGCGTACTACTCATTCGTTGGGTGTTTTGCTCTTGGAACCTTTGTTTTGGTCGAGGCTATTGCCTTCGGACTTTAAGGGCACAAACCAGTTTCCCATTCAGCGCGGCATTTGTCCGCGCTTTCTTTTTGTCTAGAGCACGCCGAGCATACTTGCGACAAGAGGGTGTCGGACAATATCGTGGTCTTTGAGATCAATAACCGACACGGTGTCGAGTTGCCGAAGTTTGTCGGCGACCTCTTGAAAGCCCGACATGCCAGAGAGCAAGTCGCTTTGATCGGGATCTCCGGTTAGAACCATCGTGGAGTGCCAGCCAAGGCGTGTTAGCAGCATTTTGATTTGGCCGTAGGTGCAATTTTGCGCCTCATCGATCACAACGAATGAGTTGTTCAGGGTTCGGCCCCGCATATAAGCAACCGGTGCAATCTCAATCGATCCATCGCTGAGGGCCTGACGGAGTCGCTTCGCCCCCATTCTGTCGTTGAGAGCGTCATAGAGCGGGCGAAGATAGGGCGCTAGTTTGTCTTCGAGATCTCCCGGGAGAAAGCCAAGGCTCTCACCGGCCTCAATGGCAGGGCGGGTGAGGAGAATGCGGGCAACGTCGCCACGTTCTAGTGCTTCAACCGCTTTGGCGATGGCGAGGAATGTTTTTCCGGTTCCTGCAGGTCCGCTTGCCACCACCAAACTGTGATTGGCAATAGCGGCTAAGAGTGCCTTCTGGTTCTCACTCTGAGGGCGAATATTCTTGATATATCGTTTGTCACGACTGTCTGCGTCTAGAGGACTCCAGCCATGTGGGTCCGGGTGGAGCGAGCGAATATTGTTTTCGTATTCTCTCTCTTGATTTGGTTGACGGTGATCTCGAGCTTTGTGACGCGACGATCGTTTACCCATAAAGACTCCTGTTGGGTTGCGATGTTTGACAGTTTTCTGAAGAGGTATCTTGGAGCGTGAGAATTTCTCGAACGAGTCGATGCAAGTTTGCTAAATGGCACTGGTCCGCAAATGCGGTGCGCATGTTCGACAAGTTGCCCCCTTTGCGTTGCGCGATAAGCAAATCCGCAACGGAAACGAATCAAGATACCTGATGTAAGAGTAACGTGCGGCGATGAATGCGTCTTGAGAAATATTTCTCACACACACTTTCCATATTCGCGACGCGTAGAGTTTACTTCGCGTAAGCGGCCATCGCACCTAAGGCGTCGAAGAGATCGATCAAACGTCCAACGTAGTGATCTTTCACTCTCAGATGTACGACTTCGTCGTAAAGCATGTTGTCTTCGAGCGTGTCGACGAACTTGTCGAGGCGGCGCTTGTGAAGGCCGAGTGAGCGTTGTAGAGGATCTGCAACAACGCCTGAAAAAGCGGTGACGACGGCAGCTAGCGCGAGGGCGCCGCCGGTAGTGGTGGCTGCCAGTGCGGCTGAAGGGGCGATAGGAAATGCGCTGTACCACATTGATCCAACGCTTGCGCCGAGTGGGAAGGTGCTGACGGCCGCTTTGTGTGCAATGGCATTTGCCATCGTTGGGCCCAACGTTAGCGCGCCCGGCGTAACCTTGTGTGCGACGGTTGCACCGATGGCAAGTGAAAGTGCGAGATTGACGACTTCAGCATTAGCGGCGCGTGTCTCCAGATACTGGGACATGACCGACTGGAGCTGTTGTTTGTTTCTAGGTCCGGCGGCATCGACAACATTGTTGATTGCTTGTTCAAGCGCGGTTGACAGAGTTCGGTTGTTGAAAATTTCCTCAGCAAGAACATCCCGTTCACTTTGCCGATCGGACTGGGCAAAAGGGACCTCGAGCAAATCCGTATAAAGGCGCCATTCGAGTTCCCGATTGACGTCGGTCTTAAGGTGAAGGTCTCTGGACTCAATCTTGTCATGCAGCCAGGGCTTGCCGCGCTTCTTGAGACCGCGCCCCAGCGTACGCGCTAACAGGACCGGAGCGATGGTCAGGACGTTGGCTGGGGTTCTATAGAGATCACGACCGAAGGCGCGCTTGTTGAGGTGCCATGCCCCTTTGACAGAGAAATGACGATCAATGAATCCCGGAATTCTGGCCCGACGCTGGTCGAAATATTTGCGAATGCTGTCTTGAACAATTTTCTCTGCGAGGTCGGCGGGCATGAGAGCCGGCAGATTCTTGACGATTTCTGGGCTCATTTGCGCTTCAGGCATACCAATCGTTCCCTCACTCACTGACAGGTAATCAACATATAGGTATCAGACCGTCTCATTTAAAGGGTGGCGTTTGATAGGGATTGTTTGGGATTTTCAATCTGATAGACATGATTTCAACACTGAGAATTGTGAGGATTGGAAATGTCGGTTTACTCGCTTGATGGTGTATCGCCTGAATTGCCGTCTGAAGGCGACTATTGGATTGCACCAAGCGCGCATGTCATGGGTCGTGTCACACTCATGAAGGACGTTAGTGTTTGGTGGGGTGCTGTACTAAGAGGCGACAATGATCCCATTACAATTGGCGAACGAACCAATATTCAAGACAACTCCGTCCTTCATACCGACGTAGGCGTTCCATTGACGATTGGATCCGGAGTGACGGTTGGTCACAAAGCGATGCTCCATGGATGTAGGATTGGGGACAACACATTGATTGGTATTGGCGCGACGGTTCTTAACAACACGGTTATTGGTAAGAACTGTTTGATCGGTGCGCATGCCTTGATCCCGGAAGGCAAAGAGATACCCGATAACTCTATGGTGATTGGAGCGCCTGGCAAAGTGGTCAAAGAGCTCTCGCCGTCGGTGATTAAATCCTTGGAAATGTCAGCCGAAGTTTACGTTGCGAATTACAAGCGGTTCACGTCAAAGCTTGTGCAAATACCGGAGTAGACTCTAAGTAGGATCAGAGACTGGTTTTCGCATAACGATACGCGGATGATCGGGAAAGAGCTTCCTTCCTGCCTCAAAGGCGTCACGATGATCTGGACCGAAACCTTCGGCGTCACATTCTGAGAATCCTAATTTCGTGTAGTAGGGGGCGTTCCAAGGGACATCGCGGAATGTCGTGAGGGTCAAGTAGGGTGACTTTGCGGATTTGGCCCATTCGATGACTTGGTTGATCAGCTGTGTTCCCACTCCTTTTCGAGCAAACTGTGGCGCGACCGAAACTTCACCCAGATGGGCCAACCCGTCCCTCATTTCCGCCAAAGCAAAACCGGCGATATCTCCGTCAAATTCAGCGACCCAAAGATGACCACGTTTTTGAGCAGCTTTGAGTGTCTCATCGCTTGTAACTGGCATATCTGACACAGACCCCATGCCGATGGCTCTAAAGACCTCTCCGGAACTTTTTTCGACTTCAGGCAGGCTATGGACATCGCTTTTTTTTGCAGGGCGGATAACGAAGGACATGAGGCAAGCCTTGTGACTATTTGACGGCGCCGTCATTTTTCTTAAAGACGTGCTTGTGGCGCTGGTTCTAGCATCTATTATCAAGGCGAGGGAACGAAGAACGTTGGCCAACGAACCAGGAACAAGCGCAGGAAATTTCAATAATGCCATCATATGACTATGTAATTATTGGCGCCGGAAGTGCCGGATGTGTTTTAGCGAACCGCCTCTCTGAGGATCCAAACAACAAGGTCTTGTTGCTTGAAGCTGGGGGCAAGGACAAGTCACCTCTCATTCACATGCCGGCAGGTGTTGGCACGCTGATCTCGCGAGAGAGCAAGCTAAACTGGTATTTTTACACAGAGGGTCAACGGAACCTGGATGGACGCAAGCTTTACTGGCCACGAGGACGGGTTCTGGGTGGTTCCAGTTCGATCAACGGCATGATCTATATTCGTGGTCATGCGCGCGATTACGACCAATGGCGCCAAATGGGATTGAAGGGGTGGAGTTTTCGTGAAGTCCTTCCCTATTTCAAGCGGTCTGAAAGTCATGAAGACGGTGGTGATGAGTTTCACGGCGGGGATGGTCCGCTGCGCATATCGTCCGGAAAGTCCAGCGCGCCGCTCTTTCGAACGTTTGTAGAGGCTGGGCGTGAGGCGGGCTTCCCGCACACCGATGATTTCAACGGGTTTGCTCAGGAAGGTGTTGGCTCATACGATCTAACTGTCCATGAGGGGAAAAGATGGAGCGCGGCGCGCGGATATCTTACGCCGATCCTTGATCGTCCCAACCTTACTGTGGAAACCGGAGCGCTGACGTCACGCATACTGACCGAAGGGGGCAGGGCGATTGGTGTCGAGTACATTCGCAAAAAGAAACGGAGTTATGCTTGGGTCGATGGCGAGGTTATTTTGTGTGGCGGGGCCGTAAATTCGCCACAGGTATTGCAACTCTCAGGCATTGGTGATGCGGATCAAATCTCCAAGTTCGGCATTGATCCTGTTCATGATCTCAAGGGGGTTGGGCAAAATCTTCAGGACCACTTGGATTGCACAATTCAATATGAAAGCACCAAACCTGTCACTTTGTACACGCAAACAAAGCTTCACCGATCGCTCTTGACCGGCATGCAGTATTTGGCATTTGGGACGGGGGCTGGAAGACAACAAGGTCTAGAATCTGGTGGTTTCCTGAAAACACGTTCTGAGCTTGAGATACCGGACATCCAAATGCACTTCGTTAACGCGGTCATGACTGACCACGCACGTGTTAAGGCGGATAGACATGGGTTTACCGTTCACATCTGCCAACTGCGCCCCGAGAGCCGAGGGTTCGTTGGGCTGCGGTCTGCGGATCCACAGGATCATCCGATGATTCAACCGAACTATTTGGAGTCAGAAGCCGACAGGATCACGATGCGAGAAGGGGTCAAAATGACCCGTAAGATCATCGCTCAAGACGCCTTCCATGTTTACAGGGGGCCTGAGCTCATGCCCGGATCAGAAATTCAAACGGACGATGAGATTGACAAGTGGGTTAGAAAAACCGCTGAGACCATCTATCACCCTGTTGGAACCTGTAAGATGGGCAACGATGACATGGCCGTCGTGGATGGCGAGTTGAAAGTGCGTGGCATGGAAGGACTTCGGGTTGTTGACGCATCTGTCATGCCGACGCTCGTGGGCGGAAACACCAATGCCCCAACAATCATGATTGCTGAGAAAGCTTCAGATATGATCTTGGGCAGGAATCCGCTCGGGCCATTGGACATCGCTGTCAAAGAAGACAAGGAAGGGGTCGCTGCCTAGCTCACGTCAACAAAGAAAAGTCCGCCAAGATGACGGGTTTTTTGGGCGCTGTGTGTGTTTGCGCGGTTGTCTTTTGTCGCTGGCCGCGCGCCAGCGATCTAACTTGAGTGAACCAGTTTGAGATAAGGCGGTGTTGTCCCATGAAGTGCGTGAGCCGCTGCGATTGGCGTGAATAGTTCAGCCCGCGCATTCAACTTATGCACCGACGAGATGGCCTGGCTCACAATCATCTTTCCCTTTAGTTCTTTGGCGGTGTCTAATTGGATAGCACACCCTAGAAGCCTTGAGGATTGTCCAGCATCATCACGCATTGGAAGCAGTAAAATCTCGGAAGGGATCTCGTGCTTGTCAAAGGTTTCAGCGTTGTAATTGATCAGTCCTGGGGCGCCCGTGATCATGAGTTCGTTAACCAGGAGACGGACACTTCGACGGGCAGGGTCTTCCCACATTTGTAGAAAATTGTGGTCTCGGAATTCGCGGCCATAGAGTTCGCAAATTCTCGTTCCTGCGAGGCGGAAGACCAAATGACGATCATCGATCCTCTGGAGGATGAACGCGTGAGGCAGGATGGCTTTGATGAGATGGGGCTCGAGTTGTCGCCGGAGGGGCGGTCGTTGGCCATCGCAGAGTGACTGCCAGTAGCGATGCAGTCTTTGAGTTAAGAAGTGTTCCATTTTCGACCCTATGACCGGAGACGTAAGCGTTCTCGCGAAGCGCGCGGCGGCTTTTTCGTTTTCTTCGATCCCATTGTTCCAACACGGTGCAGACGGTTGACCGATCTGCGTTGGTCCATGAAAGAGCAGTTTTTGTGCCAGTCTTGATGGGACGAGCGGTTGTTCGTTGTTAAGTTGATGGTATAGGGGACGAACTGAACTGTTGCCGTAAGTGGTACGGGCCAGGTAGGAAGTGGCGGTAACTATGTTAACCATGCTGCACCATGAAGCGCCGCAGCACTACGCGAGGGCTCACCTGTGGCTCAAATGGATTTCTACTACGATTGCTCAAGTCCTTGGACATATCTTGCCTTTAGTCGCATTCACAAACTTGCTGAGCGATGTAATGCGGAGATTGCCTGGAAGCCGATTCTTGTTGGCGGTGTCTTCAATGCTGTTAACAAAAGCGTGTATGAGCAGCGGGCCAATCCCGAGCCGATAAAGATGAAGTACTATATGAAAGATCTGGCTGACTGGGCGCGGCTCTGTGACATTAAGATTGGGATGCCACCCGTGTTTCCTGTACGTGCCGTGTTGCCCATGCGGGGCGCCTTTGTGGCCCTAGAAGAAGATTGCATCGTCCCTTACTCTTGGGCGGTGTTTGAGGCCTATTGGGGTGATCTGAAAGATATTTCGCAGGAGCCTGTATTGGAGGAAGTTTGCCAGAGGGTCGGTCTTGAGCCAAAACACTTCTTTGAGCGTGCCAACGCGCCGGTTATCAAAGATCGGCTCAAATCAAACACCGATGAATTGATCGCCCGTGGTGGTTTTGGTTCGCCGACAATGTTTATTGGAGACGATATGTATTTTGGCAATGACCGATTGCCTTTGGTTGAAGCCGCCCTGACCCGCGCCGGAAAGTCCTAGATCTATGGTCATTCGCAATCCTGGCCCTCAAGGTCGATCCAATCCCCCTATGTTTAATGCGCCGCGTATTGTGGTGTGGATGATCGGGGTTATCTTTGGCATTCATGTGATTCGCCAAATTCTGCCACATGGTTTGAATCTTGAGCTCATGGCCTATTTTTCATTCATTCCTGTGAAGTACACCAGTGGCGGGAATTTCTCACTATTTGAACAGGGTATCGGATTTGTCTCCTATATGTTCCTGCATGGGGACTTCATGCATGTAGGTTTCAACTCTCTTTGGCTGTTAGTCTTCGCAACGCCGCTTGCTCGAAGATGGCGAACACGGCGACTAATCTCATTCTATCTCGCCTGCGGTGTCTTAGGGGCGCTTGCTCACTTGCTTTTGGTTCCAAGTAGTTCCTCACACTTGATAGGTGCCTCTGGCGGTGTTTCCGCCCTCATGGGGGCGGCCGTTCGATTTGCTCTGTTTGGTGAAAGTGGCGTTGGCGGCATGATGCAGTCTGGTCATTCGCAAGGATTGATCATGCCGTTAACAGATCGTCGTGTGCTGGCGTTTTCAGGTGTTTGGATTGCCATCAATCTTGTCTTTGGCCTAAGCGCCGGACTGAGCGGAGGCGCGTTGGTCGCGTGGGACGTTCATCTGGTTGGATACATTGCAGGCTTGCTTCTTTTCCCCTGGTTTGATGGGTATGGTCGCGGCTCTTCATCTGGAGGTGGATCAGGAGGGAACGGTAAGGACCGTTCACATATTCGGATCGTTAAGTAAGTGACCCAATGATTTTCGGGGCTTGAAGTTCCTTTTGTGTTGCCCACATTAGATTGACAATAGATCCCATGCGGCCCCTAAAGGAGCGAGTTTCAATGAGCGAAACCGATAAGCCTGGCGAAGATAATTCTCCAGAAACCCCATCAAATTCGACCGAAAGCGCCGCGCAGTCGTCTGCCAGTGCACAAGACAGCGGAACTGAACAGATTAACCAAGACAAGCCAGACCATAACGTAGGCAAGATTGTTGAGCGTGTTTTGTGCATGATTCTGTTTGGATTTATTGGTTACTTCGTGTTTTGGGCGATCTGCCTCTTGGCGTTGGTTCAATTTATCTTCAGCTTGGTCAATGGCGAAGCCAATGATGATCTGAAGAAGTTTACCGCCAACTTGGCTGAATATATGCGCCAGATCGGTGCGTATCTTGGTTATTCGAGTGACGAACGGCCCTGTCCGTTTGGGGCTTTCCCGAATGTTGAGAACGCGTAGCCTTCGATCAAATTGAACGCACCCGCCCCGCGAGCATTTCTAAAAACGCCACATCTATGCGACATTTTGTAAAATCATACAATTTGTGGTATGTATTCCTTAGCGAACAATAGGAGCTTTTCTTGTGTTCGCTAAGGAATGAGCCGAAAATTGGGCTCGCAAGGGATGCAAACATGACATCCCGCAAACGCTGACAAGTGTCGCGAAGGGAGAACCAACTATGCATGTTTCGACAATCATCGGGGAAAAGGGGAATGCGGTCTATACAGTCGAGCCGGGACAGATGATCTCCGACACGATTGAGCTTCTCTGTAACCGGAGGATTGGCGCGGCTGTGGTGTTGGAAGACCGTCAAAACGTCTGTGGCGTCATTTCGGAGCGAGACGTTATTCGCGCCTTGAAGAAAGACGGTGCCACCATACTTTCACGCCCTGTTCGTGACTATATGACGACCGAAGTTGTGACGTGTGAGTTCTCAGATTCTGTCGACCATTTGCTGGGCTTGTTTACCCGAAGGCGCATACGACATCTCCCGGTTCTCGATGAGGGTCGGCTCGCAGGAATTATTTCCATCGGGGATGTGGTCAAGTTCCGCATGGCGGAAGTGGAAAGCGAAGCGGACGCGCTAAAGTCCTACATCGCGAACGGCTAAAGCATACCCAAAACTAGATACTCAAGATGGCGAGTGCTTCTTCTAAGAACGGAAGGACTTGTTCAACGGACTCCTCTCCGAGCTGAATGAGCTCTTCCGCGCGGTCGAACTCCAACAGTGAGATGTGCCCAATACGCGGTGCAATGAGAACGTCAGCCGGATCGCCAGCCATGCGAGACCGGGAAAGTCTGTCCATAATGATGTTCAATGACCCCAGCATGACGGTTCCGATGCCGGGCGACTTCTGCCCAGTCCCAAATACTTGTCGCATGAGAACGCGCTGCGCGCTCATGGGGCGGTTCACTCTTTTGGAATTGTTGTCATCGGTAGGCGTGAAATCCATGTCTGCAAATTCATCGGTTGACTGAATATTGCTCTTGCCAAATGCATCGTAGTTTAGGGATACGGCAATCACAAGGCGAGCGCCCATGGCGCGACACGCAGACACAGGAACTGGGTTTACCAATGCGCCATCGATAAGCCAGCGGTTTTCATGTCGAACCGGTGGAAAGACGCCAGGAAGAGCGTAAGAGGCTTCAATGCCTTTTGCTAAAGACCCGTTTTGAATCCAGATTTCGTGGCCCGTCGCAAGTTCCGTCGTGACGGCAGCAAACGGGCGATCAAGTTCTTCGATTGTGATGCCGTTAATGTACTTGAGCATGAGCTTCTCGAGCTTCTTGCCGCCGAAGAGGCCAGATGATTTTGTGACGATGTCGAGATACGAGATGAGGCGCCGTCGATTGAGGCTACGGGCCCATTCTTCGAGTTGATCCAAATTGCCGGAAAGATAAAAACCACCGACCAGTGCGCCTATGGATGTGCCACAAACTATATCAGGGGCAAATCCCGCTCTCTCTAGGGCTCGGACAGCACCTATGTGTGCCCATCCCCTCGCGACACCCCCGCCGAGGGCCAATCCGATCTTGGGTTTTGAGGAATATTGATGCATGGAATGCCGGTTTCTGGCTCAGTACAGGCCTTTGACAATACATGGCAAGAAATGACCCATTGGTAAACAGCCAAAATTATGAAAACTCGAGTGAAGAAAGGGTATTGACCTAGGTTTGAGACGAAGAACAGCTTGGCAGAGACATTGATCTTTGGCCAAATGGAGCGGACTGATTGAAAGGGGGATTATGACAGCCAGCCATCCAAGTTCACGCCATTTTGGCATGGTTCTGTTTACCGCCTTCAAATACACAATTTATGTCCTGCTTTCGATCAATGTTTTTCTATGGTTGCGAGAAGATCTTGCTGCTTCTTCAGAACTATTCAAAGAAGGAATGGCGCTCGATCAGATTATTGAGGGGTACGCGGCAACCATTGACACGCTAGCGTGGGTCGTCTTGTTGCTGATGTTTGAGTTGGAGACCTTCATTTTGCCTGATGAAAAAATCAAAGGCATTTTGAAGTGGTCTCTGCATGGATTGCGGACTATCTGCTACATGTTCATTGTTTACGCATTCTATGGATACATGGCCAAGTTAATGCTGGCGTACTCTTTCAGTCCGATTAGCGTTAAGGATGCGTGTACTCTGGTTGCGTCTGGGTTTTCCTATGTTGAAACGCTTGATGAATATGTTGCGCTCACCATGGAGAATTGTGCGGCGTTTAATGGGGCACCGCTCTATCAACTTGGTGAACTCACGATCATTTCCAATGATGCAGGCCTGACCTTGTTTCGCAATTTGGCATGGACGGATGTCATCAATGCTGGCGCATGGATTCTCGTCGTCGTCGTATTGGAAATCGATGTGCGCCTTCAATTGGGTCGTGAATTATCAACGCGCGCGAATTGGCTGGGTGGGATCGCCAAGTTTATTCTCTACGGGACATTGTTTGGCGCTGCTGTTTATTGGTGGATTGATGGGGTCTTCCTTGACTTCTGGGACGCGTTCCTATGGCTCTTGGCATTCGTTTTCATTGAGCTTAACGTCTTTCGATGGCATGAAGAGGTTACCGAATCCAACGCTTGAGGGTTCGGTTTCATAGATGAGATACTAGGGGGAGATGCTCTGTGAGCGATTATGTAGGTAGTCACGCGATTCCGGAACACTACAAATCTGGAAACCTCCTGGGGCATCCGAAGGGACTGTTCATTCTCTTTGCGACCGAGATGTGGGAGCGCTTTTCTTATTATGGAATGCGGGCACTTCTCATTTTCTACCTTACAAAACACTTCCTGTTTGCTGATGGCAAAGCCGCATTGATCTATGGGGCCTATACGGCGCTTGTTTATCTCATTCCAGTGCTGGGTGGGCTTTTGGCTGATCGTTACCTGGGTTCAAGAAAGGCGGTGACCTACGGGGCCATCCTTCTTGTGCTTGGACACTTCGGCATGGCGTTTGAAGGTCCACCTGCTTCGGTTGACGGCGGTGCGGTCATTCAAGACGATTTCTACTTGCAAATCTTCTTCTTGTCCTTGGCGCTGATCATCACAGGCGTTGGTTTCCTAAAAGCCAACATCTCAACCATTGTCGGCGCTCTCTATGCTGAAGACGATCCACGCCGCGACGGCGGCTTCACGGTTTTCTATATGGGAATCAACATTGGAGCGTTTTTTGCCGTCCTGGTCTGTGGAACCCTTGGAGAGCTTTACGGTTGGCGATATGGGTTCGGCGCGGCCGGTGTTGGTATGTTGTTTGGCCTGGTGATCTTCTTATGGGGACAGCCGCTCTTGGAGGGTCATGCAGAGCCACCGGATCCAAAAAAACTGAAAGAGAAAACCTTCCTCTTCTTCAATATTGAAACGACCATTTACCTCAGCGGTTTTCTGATTGTGTTTGTCTGTTGGCAGTTAATGCAACACCAAGCACTTGTTGGGCAGCTCCTGACAGGAAGTGGTGGATTGATCATCGCGGCCGTTCTCGTTTATGCCTTTACGAAATGCAGCAAGATCGAACGCGATCAGGTGATCGTTGCTCTGTCTTTGATGATCCCTTCAATCTTGTTTTGGGCCCTTTTTGAACAAGCAGGTTCTTCCGTCAATCTTCTGACAGACCGGGCTGTTGATCGTGAGTTTATGGGTTGGACGGTTCCGGCGACGTGGTTCCAATCAATCAACGCGCTCTTCATTTTCACCTTGGCACCCATCTTTTCCATTCTCTGGGTCGCATTGGCGAGACGAGGTTGGGAACCAAACACCCCAGTGAAGTTCTCATTGGGATTGTTGCAGGTCGGTCTCGGGTTCTTGGTTCTTGCCTTTGGCATGAAGTCATCCGTTGGTGCCGCCATGATCCCGATGATCTGGATTGTTCTGCTTTACCTCCTTCACACCACCGGAGAATTGTGTTTGTCGCCTGTCGGTCTCTCCATGGTGACTAAACTGTCTCCTTCGCGGATCGTTGGTCTCATGATGGGTGTGTGGTTCATGGGGTTTGCAGTAGCAAACTTCATCGCTGGACTGATAGCGCGCATGACGAGTTCTGGGGAAACGGTGGGAGGTGAAATCGATATTGCCGCGGCGAAGTTGGTCTATATCGATGTCTACTCCCAGGTGGGCTGGATTGCGGTTGGATCAGCTGCAGCACTGTTGATCATTTCGCCGCTCCTGAAGAAGGGCATGCACGGCGCTAAGTAGTTTTTTCGGCCTCAGCATCCAAAAAGATGTCTCTGCATTCATCGTAGAACGTGCGTTGATGGTCGCCTAGATAGGGGGCGACGATCGACATGATCTGAAAGACGCCGCGGTGTATGAGGGCTGCTGGTTCTTGGTTGCCATGGCTCAGACCTGAGTAGGGAAGCCAGTAGGTGAGGGTGAGCACGATGGTCTCCACTATGGCTTGGATTTCATCATCGGTGGCGGTCAAAATCTCAAGTTCTCGCAATCGCAAACAGACGGTTTCCGCTGTGGTCTTTTTGACTTGCATGAGCCGGCCAAACTTTCGGCCGATGTCTTTGTCGCGTCCAACAATATCACTCAGATTTCGATAGAGAAATCTGAAAGCATAGATATCTTCAAAGACGACATAGAGGTAGTACCAGCTGTCTTCCGTGTTGAGGGGGCGTTCGATGGGGGCGGTGAGGACGTCGCGCATGCGATGATCGAAGCGGGTGTAGAGTTCTTTGAGGATCAGTTCCTTGCCGTGAAAGTGGTAGTAGAGATTGCCGGGACTGATATCGAGTTCATTGGCGATATCAACGGTCGTGACATTTGGTTCACCTTCTAGATTGAAGAGATCGAGACTCGCGAGGAGTATTCGTTCGCGGGTTTTGATTGGTTTGTCTGCCATGTGCTCCGGCTGCTCTGTGAGCCCTGAGACATTCTGGCATAGAAAAAGGCGGCAGGACAGGTCTCTGTTCTACCGCCCATTGTCTTTACGGACGCGTTGTTAAGCAGCTTTCTTGGAGCTTGCTTTCTTTGCCTTTGGAGCCTTTGTGAGAGAAGCAACTTTCTTCTTCAGTGTTGCAACTTCTTCTTCCAATTTGGCGATACGATCTTTGCGACCGGCAACGCCAGGAAAGCTTGACAGGGTTTCGCGAACCTTTGCGATACGGTCTTCAACAGAAGCGGAAGCTTCTTCCTGAAACTTTTCGATTTTTTCTTGAGTGTCGGTTTCGAGCTCTTCGCCCTTTTCGACGAGCTTATCGAAGTATTCGCTGGAATCTTCGTTGAGCTTGTTCCACTGCTCTTGAGCATCTTCAAATGCTCTGCCGTAAGCGCCGATGCCGGCGAGCCAGATCTTGCGGGCAAGTTCAGCAGGGGCGGCTTCGGTGGTCTTTTCGGTTTTGGTCTTTGCTTTGGTTTTAGCCATTTTGGGTTCCTTTGGGTCGATAAATCAGTTTTGGGTGCTGAGGGGATCATCAGCTTGATTTGGAATTTAGAGTAAAGAATTAGAAAGCGCATACTAGAATGGGAAGAAATTTATCTTGAGCAATATCAGTATGTTAGTGTGGCTTTCTTGTGTGCTTGGTTATGTAGGCCAGACCGATCGCAATTGTTTTGCTGGTGGGGCACGCGTTATCTTGTGTCGAGGTTTGACGGTTAAAGAGAGTTCGATTGATGCCGGTTGCTGAGATTAAGAAAGCTACAACGCGATCAGATTTCGATGAGGCTGCGCGTCTCATGCGGGGTTTTCTGACTTTTCAGCAAGCACGCTATTTGGACATGGCGCCCTTCCTCGACAAGTATTTTGATGCTGATGCTTGGGAGAATGAGCTCTCAGAACTCAACACGAAGTACGCACCGCCAGACGGCGCGGTTCTGTTGGCAACTGTCGATGGACAGGCTCGCGGTGTTGTTGCGATGCACCGACTTGAAGATAGTGTTTGCGAGATGAAACGGCTCTTTGTTGAGCCTGCCGCACATGGCCTCGGATTGGGGCGTGAGCTTTGTGTCGATCTGATTTCTCGAGCCCGGGAGGCGGGGTACCGTAAGATGCGCCTTGATACGGGCATTCGCCAGAATGAAGCCCAAGGACTGTACCGGTCACTCGGGTTTTCGTTCATTGAGCCATACCATGACTACCCGAAGGATATGCTCGAGGGACTTGTGTTTATGGAATTGATACTCTGAGGTACCGTTACTGCGTATCGCCAAAGGCTGCTTGTGCAAATTCCATCAGGTCCCGATTAAAGCGTTCTGAACGCTCCAAGAAGGGCATGTGCCCGGCGGATTTGTAGACCAATAGGTCAGCTGTCGGGACAGTATTCGCGTGGAGTTCACCGGCCTTACACAATACGACTTCGTCCATTTCCCCATGAATAATGAGGGCAGGCACTGAGATGCTCGACAATACATCGTCATTGTCGATGTCTCTTTCAAACATCGCACTGCGAACTTCAGTTGGAACAGCCATGTTGTAAGCAATGATTTCATGCTCGATCTCACGGTCGAGTTCTTCATTGGTCAACATGCGTACAAACTTGGTGGTTCCTTCGAGATTTGCGGTTTCGTTGGTGTCGAACATAGACAGTATGGTGTCCAAAACGCCTTCACCAGAAACGGCCCAAGCTTCTTCTGAGCCGGCTTTCGTGAGTGCGCTGACCAAAACAACACCGCCAATGGTCTCTTCGCCATAGATACGAAGATAGTCACTGATAACTAGTCCGCCATAAGACCAACCGACGAGGAGTGGATTTTTGAGATCGAGACTCTCGATAACCGTGTGGACATCATTGGCCCACCTTTCGGTCTCGCAGTAATACTCCGGCGAAAGTGGTTTGTCAGAGTTTCCGTGTCCACGATTGTCAAGGGTCACGATATGAAAATGATCTGCGAGTTCGCTTTCAATTTGCTCTACCCAAGATTGATGGCTCTGCGACCAACCGTGGATAAAAATGATGGCAGGCTTGTCGGTCTGACCCCATTCCTGGACGGAGAGAGAGACACCATCATCCGCTGAGAGTCGGTGGGTTTTTATTGGCTCTTTGCGAGACCGGCCCGAATTATTAGCGGGTGTTGGGGTCTCGGATGGGTTCAATGAACGCTCTTGCACAGTGAATTCCTCGAATTGACTTAAGTACTCTTTTTGACCGATTACCTGTCCTAGCAGCATAACCTTAACGTGTGGTTGGCAAATGCCGTTCACACGGCCAATATGGCAGTCTGAAATTGAAGTTGTTTGATGGATTTGTACGGATTGATGCAGGGGAGTTTGGTTATGTTAAATCGAAGGGTCGTCTTGGGTGGTCTAGGCGGTGTTGGCGCACTTGCGACCTTCGGCGTCCCGGTTGTTGCGAGCGACACGCAGTCCTATCTCCTGGCCACAGGAACCACCGGTGGTACTTATTATCCGGTTGGCGTGGCGATCTCGACTTTGACCAAAGTTAAGCTGCAGGCCTCCAAGGGTATTGCGATGTCGGCGATCAGCTCGGCGGGCTCTGCGGAGAATGTGAAGCTGCTCTTTGAAGACCAAGCACAATTTGCGATCATCATGGGTCTCTATGGCAAGTGGGCCTACAACGGTACGGGACCATTGGAAACAAGAGGACCTGACTCAAACCTCAGATCCGTGTCCATGCTTTGGCAGAATGTTGAACACTTCTTATTGTTGTCTAAGCATGTCGAAACTGGAACCATCGATGATCTCATCAATTTGAAAAGCGGAAGATTTTCAATTGGGAAACGGAACTCAGGTGCTTATGGCTCGACGGCATTGCTCTTGAACAATCTCGGTGTTGACCCCGACAGTCGATATGACCTGGCCTTTTTGGGATATGGGCCGACAGCGGATGCTATGCAAAACGGAACGGTCGTTGCCACGAATCTGCCAGCAGGACCGCCAGTTGGCGCCGTGGCACGAACTTTCGCGTCATTGAAAGACGGGGTCACGCTGCTGTCCTTCACAGACGAGCAGATTGAGAAGGCGAACGCGGGCGGCAAACTGTGGTCGGGGATTGAGATCCCAGCGGGTACCTATCCTGGGCAAGACGAACCGGTGCGGAGCATCGCTCAACCAAATTTCTTGGCGACGCGAAAGGATGTTTCTGAAGACGCTGTCTATGAGATAACAAAAGCCCTCTATGAGAATTTGGGTTTCTTGCGGGGTATTCACAAAGCGACGACGGCTATGTCCCTTGAAAAAGCCATTGCTGGCTTACCGGTTCCTCTACACCCTGGGGCGGCACGGTACTATGTTGAGGCTGGCGTCGACGTGCCGGAAACCATGCTCATCGACTGACATCAACTAGAAAGTACTTCGTGACACGGCAGGTAGACGACCAAGAAAGACCTCAGTTTCTTTCGTTACGACAGCACGCGCTTCCGCGGTTCGAACGATGTTTGTTCTGGTTTGCTGTCGCTATTGCGGTCTTCCATGTCTATGCGAACACATTTGGGGTTTTGCCGGAACTGACACTGTCTGCTTTGCATTGGGGTGGATTGGCGTTTGTCTGTGCATTCTCATATCCATTCTCACGCAGGCTCGATCAAAGCCATCCGCGGGTGTCACTAGTAGTTGATGGCCTTTTTGCATTGGCGGCAGTTGCGGTTTCAATTTACGTCATCCTTTCACTTGACAGTGTTTATGAACGCGGGGTTCACCTGGTCACCCGAGACTGGGTCTTTGCAATCATTGCCATAGTGCTTGTCCTCGAACTTGCACGACGCGCTGCTGGTTGGTTTATTCCTGTCCTTACAATGGTTGGGCTTAGTTACCTGGTTCTGTGGGGATCTGAGATTGGGGGCATGTTTCATTTTCCCGGTTTGACATATGAAACAGCTTTGTTTCGCTCATATTTTGAAACCTCCGGCATGTTTGGCGACATTGCGCGTATCTCTGCGACGTATGTATTCATGTTCGTTTTGTTCGGCGCGTTCCTCATCCGATCCGGCGCCGGCGACTTTGTTGTTGATCTTGCACAAGCTGTAGCAGGTCGTGTCACCGGCGGACCTGGATTGGTGGCGGTCATGGCCTCTGCGTTGACGGGAACGGTTTCGGGTTCAGCGGTGGCCAACACAGTTTCGACCGGAGTGATCACGATCCCCTTGATGAAAAGAGCCGGGTTCTCTTCACCCTTCGCGGGCGGCGTGGAAGCTGCCGCATCGACAGGCGGGCAAGTTATGCCGCCGATCATGGGGGCAGGGGCCTTCATCATGGCAAGCTATACTCAGCTGCCGTACACGCAGATTGTTGCGGTCTCCATTCTTCCAGCACTTCTTTATTTTCTAACCGTGGGTTTTTGGGTGCGTATCGAAGCCAAGCGCTTGGGCCTTAAGCCTTCAGAGGCTGAAGTGGCGAGCGTTCGTCAAGTTCTCGCGCGGGGAGGCATGACCTTTCTACTTCCAATTGTTGCCCTTATCATCTTGTTGATGTTGGGCTTCACGCCGACATTTGCAGCGGCTGGCGGCATTGTCACGGTGATCGCGTCGAGTTGGCTTGGACCCAGAAAGATGAAAGCGCAAGAGATTGCAGAGGCACTCGCTCTTGGCGTTCGTAATGCGATTTCGACAGCCATGTTGCTGGTGGCGGTTGGGCTTATTGTCATGGTTGTTTCTGCGACGGGACTTGGCAATACGATTTCATTACTCATGACGGATTGGGCTGGCGGAAGTCTTCTGGTGGCCATCATCCTTGTTGCTCTTGCCTCTCTTGTCCTTGGTATGGGGTTGCCAGTGACAGCTTCCTACATTGTCCTGGGCACGCTTTCTGCGCCGGCACTTTTTGAGCTTCTTGCGACCTCGCAGGTTCTGGATCTCTTGCAAGCTGGTCAATTAGGTGAAGAAGCAAGAGCGATGTTCCTTTTAGCTTTGCCAGATTCCGCCGCGCTGCTCGGGCAACCTATGTCCTCAGTTGAGGCACGAGAGCTGTTCGGTGCGTTGCCAGGAGAAATGCGGTCACTGGTCTTTGATAGTTCTTTAGCTGCGCCGACATTGGCGGTGACGCTCTTGACCGCGCATCTCATTGTTTTCTGGTTAAGTCAGGATAGCAATGTTACGCCGCCTGTCTGTCTGGCTGCCTTCGCGGCAGCGGCGATTGCCGAGGCGAGACCAATGAAGACCGGCTTTGCGGCGTGGCGCATTGCTAAGGGGATCTATGTGATCCCATTGCTTCTGGCTTTTACCCCACTTATCTCCTCCAATTGGTGGGCTGCGATCGCGGTATTCATATTCTCTGCTCTTGGCCTCTATGGGTTAACGGCCAGTCTGTCAGGATATTCTGAACGGGTTTTGGCGGTTCCAGCTCGGGTTTTGACCGCCGGGCTGTCGATCTGTCTCTTATGGCCCATGGGGTTTGTGTTGAATGTCGTCCTCGCCATCGGTTTGGTGCTGATTCTCTTTGTTCCCTTGCCTCACAGGCACTTCAAGAATGCGTGATCGATATTTGACTTTTCGTCATTTGATGTCTTGCGACTCCCCTTACATACTCCCCTCACCGAGCGCTCAAATAGCGCCGCTACCCCAATGCGCGTCCTCGCGTATTTGTACAATGAATTAGGAGTTCAAAATGTCGATGACCAAAACAGCTACTGCACTTACGATTGCAGGCGCGCTAACCGCTGCGGTTGCGCTTACTCAAGGTTCTGCTCTTGCAGGCAAAGACGACATGGAAAAATGCTACGGCGTTGCCAAAGCTGGCCACAATGACTGTGCTGCAGGCCCAGGTACCACCTGTGCTGGCACGTCTACGGAAGATGGCCAAGGGAATGCTTGGCTCTTCGTTCCTGCCGGTACATGCGAAAAGCTTACTGGTGGTAGCTTGGAAGCTTCCGACGCCTAAGTGATCGAGACCAGCTTGTGACAAACGAAAAATGGATCTCGCATTCATTTCCGATACCGGCTTCGGCCGGTATCGGTGCGAAACCACAGCACTTTCATGAATTGCTGGAGGGTGGCGAAGGTGTCACCTGGCTTGAGGTTCATGCTGAGAACTATATGGGGGCGGGTGGTTCGCCCCATTATTATCTCTCCAAGTTGAGAGAAGAATATCCACTGTCTGTTCATGGTGTCGGCCTGTCGATTGGTGGAGCCGGTCCGTTGAACACCGCGCATCTCATGCGGCTCAAAAGTGTTGTTGATAAATATGACCCAGCACTTGTATCTGAACATTTGGCTTGGACAGGACAGGAAGATGCCTACCTTAATGACCTTCTTCCGATCCATTATACGGATGAGGCATTGGCGGTCGTTTGTTCTCATATCGATCAAGTGCACGACGTGTTGGGCCGACAGATTCTCATTGAAAACCCTTCGACCTATTTGACGCCTAAGGGCTCGCTGATTGAAGAGTTGGATTTCCTCCTTTCTGTCGCAAACCGAACTGGCTGCGGACTGTTGTTTGATGTCAACAATGTCTATGTCAGCTGTCAAAATGTGGGCGGAGACGCGAAGGGCTATATCGACGGCGTACCAGGCAACTTGGTTGGCGAAATACACTTGGCTGGGCATGCGAATGAACGGCGAGACGGCATTGAAATCCTGATCGACGATCACGGGTCTGCCGTGTGCAACGAGGTCTGGTCACTCTATGAGCGTCTTATTCGTCGAATTGGACCAAAGCCAACACTAATTGAGTGGGATACTGACGTTCCGGAACTACGAGTTCTGAGGTCTGAAGCCCAAATGGCGGAAATGGTGATGGAGAGATGTCGTGGGCACTTCGAACAAGCCACGCAGAGTGTGGTCCATGCCTGATTTAATGAAATTCCAAACGCATTTCAAAGAGGGCGTTCTCACACAAAAGGCTGAGGTGCCGGCAGACCTGTTTGATGAATCGGGTGCCCGCGCCCAAATTGGCTGGCAGGTATACCAGAACAACGTTTTTCACAGTCTCATCGAGGCCTTAGGCGATACCTTTCCAGTTGTACGGCGTCTGGTTGGCGAAGACTTTTTCAAGTTCGCAGCGCGAGGATACATAAAGGCACACGCACCGAAGAGCCCAATTTTGCTCGAACTTGGCGAGACCTTTCCGCAGTTTCTAGAGGCCTTGGAAGCTGCTCAAAATCACGCCTACCTCGCGGATGTGGCGCGGCTTGAATATGCATGGCTTGCAGCCTTTCACGCTGAAGATGTGTTGCCGCTTGATCCGACAGATGTGCAAGATCTGGCGCCAGAAGATATCGTCAATCTAGTGTTTACTTTTAATCCGTCGTTTCAACTTCTCACGTCAGCGTATCCTGTCCACGCCATCTGGCACTCACATCAATCCGATCAAGAGCCCGAGGCGTTGTCATTAGACAAGGGAGCGGAGCATGTTCTCATGATCAGAATTGGTCTCGAGGTGTTGGTTCAAGAAATCACTTTGGGTGAATTTTCTTTTTGGGCGGCGCTTCATGATGGCCAATCGTTGGGACAAGCCTTTGCTACAGCGACGGCACAAGACCCAAACCTAGACCTTAGCCAAATCTTGGCATCTGGTCTATCGAACGAGCTTTTTACAGCATTCAGCACTTAGTAATGGGAGGCCTTGATGGCCATGGTATCGAACAACAACCAATCGGGACTCAAAGGACTTGTAAACCGTGCGGTATCTCTGGCCGACAATATTCCTGGCTCTCTGATTGCTATCATGGCGCGCCTATCCATGGCGACCGTTTTTTGGAAATCCGGCCAAACCAAGGTGAATGGATTTGAGGTGACCGAGCAGGCCATCTTCCTGTTTGAATATGAATATGACTTGCCTCTCATTTCGCCTGTGTTTGCCGCACACATGGCTGCCTTTGCGGAACACTTCTTTCCCGTCCTTTTGATCTTAGGTCTGGCTACACGGTTTGGGGCGACAGCGCTGTTGATCATGACACTGGTTATTCAGTTTCTTGTCTATCCGCAGGCATGGGTCGTTCACTTGACCTGGGCAACCGCGTTAACCTATCTCATTGCCAGGGGACCCGGAGTGCTGTCTTGTGACCATCTCATCAAGAAGAAGATGATGTAGGCCGGACTAGCTCAGTTTGACTTTCCCTTTTGGGGTCATAATTTCCGCTGACAGCTCAAATCGCTCGGACGGTTGGGCGCGTATGTCGAGTTGCAACGCCTTGAGGCAGTTGTTCACGTGATCTGCTTCGGATGAGTAGATTTCCAAGGAAAGAAACTCGCATCCCTTCGGTGTTGAGAGGGCTGGACTGTCAGCGTCGCGCCAATCGATGAGAAAGGGAACAGCGCCGCCTGTAAACAAAGGGTCGCCAACTGTGAGCTTCCAAGATACCGAACCGCCATCTGGTTTGGTTCTGCTTGCCACAACAACGTCACCTGGGTTGTAGCCATCTGCGATCGAAGCCGCAACTTGCGCTTCAATGTCGTTGGTATGGGCGACCCACCCGACAAGGCCGGGCTGTTTGAGATCATCAATCCCAAAGGGTCGCGGTGTTTGAGGCTTTGGTTGACTCAGGTCTGGCGCAATGATCTCAAGGTAGATGCTGGACCCGAGTGACATAAGGGCATTGTGGGTACCGAAGCTTTCATGGGCACCGCCGAACTCGGCCCGAACGCCGGTCAGGCCTTCAATAGCCTGAATGCCTTGTTCAAGGTCGTGGGTGCCATAGACGATGTGGTCTATCTGAGGGCGAGTGCTCATGTAGTGGTCCTGCGTCAGCTACGAGACTAAGTAACAGTGAACATGTAATATACCGTATGCCGCATTTCACGAAACTCTCCGTCAACGACGCGGGGTGCGTAACGCCATCGCTTGACCATGGCCTTTGCGGGTTCGTCATAAAGGCCTGGAGGGTCTGACTCCAAAATTACTGGATCGACGACCCGTCCTTCAATAGTAATCGTAAATTGAATTGTCACCGTACCGTTCTTACGCATTCTGACCGCACGTTGGGGAAACTTTGCGGGCGGCTGATAAAGAGGCTCCGGGTTGTCTCGATCCTTTTCAGATTGATGTATCCCGACATATTGAATGTGATCGGTCGCCATGCCCGCTCGTTGATCACGGATGTAGGCGACCGCTATCGCTGTGTGGGTTTTCAATATCTTCTCATCGCCTGGAGGAAGTACAGTTTCATATTGGACCAAGGCTTTCTTCAACATTTTGATGGCCCTTGTGTGCTGCCTGTATTGCAGTTCAATAAGACCCCATTGCGAGTATGCATCGCCGATGTGCATGACATCACCAAGGTGCTCGGCATCATTGGCGGCCTTTCTTGTGTAGTTTCGTGCGCCTTGGCCGTTTTGAAGTGTGGCGAGGGCTTGGGCCTTGAGCATGTAGTAGTCAAATCTTTCTTTACTGGGTGTTCGAAGATGTGTTGCGGCAACCTTGTCCAACCGCTTCATCGCGGCGCGGATCTCTCGATCAGAGTTTGGATAGCGCCCAATTTCGGATTCTAGTATACCGCTCAACGGGACAAGTAGTTGACGTGCATCGACGCCGTAAAGAGACTCTGTGTACCACGCGGCACGTTCAAAATAGTACAGTGCTGATGAAGGCGCATCGACCAGTAGCGCCAAACGGCCCGCATGAAGGGCGACTTCAATCTTCTTCTCATATGAGAGGGATGCGTCTTGCTCGGAGAGTTCAAAGGCCCGTTGTGCGACCTCGAATGCGCCGTAGGTCGAGCCGGACCGTTCAAGTCGTTGGGAGTCTTGATACGATTCTTGATATGCGTCGGAAGCGATTGCCGGCGCGGAAAATGTGATAGTTGTGACAAGGAGATAAAGGATCGAAATCAAATAGTGTCGCATATAGTTTCTCAGCCAGCTCTTATCGCGCCATTTCGCGAGTTTGTGTTGTGCCTGTCAATTAGAGGTGTAGACATACGAAATTAGGATCCGTTCTCGCCGTTCAGTTGGCATACCATCAACAAGTTTGGGTTCAAATTTCCGCTGTTGAACGACGTGTTTGGACCTTCTGTCATTCTTACGCTTCGGTTCAGAGTCAACAATGATTGGGTTTGAGACCTCCCCGTTTTTCTTAACTGTGAACTCTACAATAGTCCATTCATAGGGGTATATCCGCAAATCAGAATCTGGGAACCTTGGTGGTTCGCTATAACTGGGGTGCCCAATCTTCATTTCATCCACACCCCATTCGCCGTTGTAGTATTGCGTATACTTACTCGCATTGTCTCCTTGACCGCGAATAATGTAGTTCGTATGCAGCTTGCGGTATGCGCGTATCCGCTTAGGGTGCTTGAGCGGCAAGTTCTTCTCGTATAGTGCAACAGCGGCGACAAGGTGCTTTGTCGAATCTTCTGGGTGCTTCTTGTCCCTGTTTGTCCATTTACCGGAGATGATCCACGCCAATTTTACATATGCATCCGCGGTCCGCACTTCGTCACCAATAGCAATCGCATCTTCAATTGCTTTTTGCAGATAGTTTTTTGCCCATTGGTGCTCACGAAGTGAAAAAGCCGATTGCGCGCGTAGAACAAAGTAGTCGTACCTTTCAGGGCTAGGATATGAGAAGTTTGCGGTTACAATTTTCTCTAGTTTCTTGCTTGAACTTCGTATCTCGTTTCTTCGCCACCTCTGTATGTTTGCGTGAACCAAACCGGATTGCGGTTTTAGGAGTGCTTCTGACCTCTCGCCGTGCGCGGACTCAAAATACGCAATACTGGAATCAAAGTAAGCCTTGGCTTCCTCGAAACTCCACACAGCGTAAGCGTGATTGCCAGCGCGGTATGCGAAGTGACCAAGTTGATCGTCTGTGAGGCCTTCTTCTCTTAGAGCGCTCTCATATCTTTCGACCGCATTCTCATAGCTCTTGATGCGGTCGGGTGGTTGGGGATATTCGTGTGCAGATATGTGGATGCCGGGAACGGCAAACGCGTCATCAATCAGCATGCCCATTGCTGAAATCAGACACAACAACAAGAAGACTTGTCTCATTTCCCATCCCCAACATTGACACCTGGTGAGAAGCCGTTTCGGTGCCCGATATGCGAGTATCGAATGGGGGTGTGCGTGTGTCAAGAATGGCGGGTAAAAGCAAACTGGCTTCGCGTATTCAGTGTTCCCCTAGGGCCACAGAAAACGCTTTTCCGCAGTGCAACATGCCGCTAGGGTGCGAGCCAGAAAACAACAAGAATGCTAGAGGGAGCACTCCAATGAGAGAAGCCGTCATCGTTTCAACTGCCGGACTGGCCTGACGAAGGCCATGGGTGGATCTTTCAACAATCTTGAATCGCCCACGATGTTAGGTCACCCAATCCGCGCCGCGGTTGAGCGGGCTGGCCTGGAAGGTGGTGAGGTTGATGACTGCGTTGTTGGTGCAGCGATGCAGCAAGGCACTCAGGGTATGAACATTGGACGTTTGGCTGCATTGGCCGGCGGACTGCCAGTGGAAGTGTCGGGCATGAGCCTCGATCGACAATGTTCATCCGGTCTGATGTCGATTTCCACGGTTGCCAAGCAAATCATATGTGATGGCATGGATATTGGCGTCGCTGGCGGCGTCGACTCGATTTCCTTGATCCAAAACGAGCATTTCAATCTGCACCGTGTGCCGGATCCAAACCTCATTGCCCTGCACAAAGACATCCACATGCCGATGATTGGCACGGCGGAGGTAGTGGCGAAGCGATATGGCATTGGCCGGGAAGCGCAAGATGCGTATGCGCTGCAAAGTCAAGAGCGCACCGCTGCCGCACAGGAAGCCGGCAAGTTTAATGATGAAATCGTTCCCGTCACTTGTGAAATGGTGATGTACAACAAAGAGACCGGTGAGCAGTCCATGCATGAAGTGACTGTCACGAAAGACGAATGCAATCGTCCGGGCACGACCCTTGAAGGCCTGGCAGGACTTAAGCCGGTGATCGGCGAAGGTGGGTGCATTACGGCAGGCAATGCTTCGCAGCTTTCAGATGGGGCGAGCGCATGCGTCTTGATGGAGGCTAAGACCGCTGAGAAACGTGGCCTAAATCCCCTCGGTTATTATCGCGGCATGGCAGTTGCTGGCCTTGAGCCGGATGAAATGGGGATCGGTCCTGTTTATGCGGTGCCGAAATTGCTCGAACGCAATGGCCTGAAGATGGATGACATCGACTTGTGGGAGCTCAATGAGGCGTTTGCTGTTCAGGTGATATACAGCCGCGACAAGCTCGGCATTCCTGACGAGAAGCTCAACGTCAATGGTGGTTCGATTTCCATCGGCCATTCGTTTGGCATGTCGGGTAACCGGATGACGGGTCATGCGTTGATCGAAGGTAAGCGTCGCGGTGCCAAGTACGTGGTTGTTGCAATGTGTGTTGGCGGCGGCATGGGCGCGGCAGGATTGTTTGAGGTGGCTTAAATCTGCTTTCAGAGTTATCTGGAAATTAGGTCGAACCGTGTACTCGGTTCGGCCCTCTTTCATTCAACGATCTTTTCGCAGATTTTCAGACCCAACTCCTAACAACGATTGAGGAATTCGTCTTCTGTCAGCTCTAGTTCGAGCTCGGCGGTCTCTTTGGTCACGATGAAGTAACCCAAGTCCTCCCAATCACATTTGTGCAATGGTTTAGCTCCGACCGGTTCCGGTTTCTGATGGTATCCGACAATAAATTGCTTATTGAATGCTGCCCTCGGAATGTGCGAGCAGACGGGAACTCCGGTGCCTGGACCTTCCCGTGCAAGAAAAACTGCTTCTGAGTACTCTTCAACGAGTTGGTAGCCGTCTCCTAGATCCTCGCGACCACAGCCCGAGAGGCCAGAGATACAAGCCGCAGCTAAGAACAGCGAGAAAGGCAATCTGCTTCTCTTTGGATTGGTTTTTATCTCACACATTGAATTGCTCGATCCACCGATGGGAAATCTCATAGGGTGTTCCTCCTGGTTCGCGCAGCCATTGTGGTGCAATTGAGACCCCGTCTAGATCCAGGGGGTCCCTAAAGGAGTCCTGATATTTGATTCTCAAGTGGCACCCATTATAGTTGCATATGGCATAAAATACTAGAAAACCATTCCCTAATGCAAATTGTCCGGGGGACCAAGTGACATTTATGGGCTCTTTTGCTGAAAGACTGAATTGTGCCCCTTTGCCGCCTCGACGATTGGCTTCGGTTCGGACATCCACAAGGAAGGTGTTGATCGCCTTTCTTACCGAAGGGGCTCGCTCAAATTGGCTGGCGATGCCCATTTGAGTCAGTGTGATGGGTCGGCCTTTTCCAGTGTAGTAGTGCTTTACAAACCTAGCTGACGGCATGACATAGGCGGGAATGTGGCGAAAGGGATTGTCGGTAACTGTATTGGGAGGAGTGTAGCCGATGCTTCTTGCCGGCTGTTTACTCCTGTCTGAAACTGAATTCTCGACTTCCATGTTTGTAGAGGCGGTGCCGCTGGACGCCAGTGCCATAATCTGCCGTAGGACGGGTAGGGGTACCCATTTTCTTTGCCGACATGATCTCGGTTGCGGCTATGAGGTCCGTGTGGACATCGCCGAATTGATCATACTTCTGTTGTGGTGTCAGCGTTGCCACATAGGCATTGATGCGATTGACGAGAGTTCTTAAGTTTTGATTTTTGGAATTTGTCATAACAGCTTCTTTCTGTTGCGTGAGCAACATGATCGGCCGAAATGTGTCGGTGGGGATAAGCCAATAATTTTCTCCCCGCGGGTGGATTCTGTGTTAACGGCGCGCGCAAATGCGCTGGCGCATGGCGGGGCGGGGGTGTTGTTCCTCGATGTTTTCATAGGCGATGACGTTGAGTTTTCCACGCACAGCCTCAAGAAGCTCTCCCGATTTTAGGAGAAACTCTGGTGACTTCGGTTTTCCAAACCGTTCATTGCCTTGTGCGAATGTCTCATAGATCAGTAACCCACCCGGCGCGACGGATTTGATCAGGGCAGGGAGCAGGGGGCGATGAAGATAGTTGGTGACGACAACCGCACTAAAGGTCTGACCTTCGAAGGGCCAGGGTGCGTTGTCGAGATCGCTTTCGACAATTATCAGATTTGGTTCTAAGCGCAGATCTTCGATTGCCGACGTGTCGATATCGACGGCTGTGACGTCAAAACCTTGCGATAGGAAGTGTCGCACGTGCCGCCCTGAGCCACAGGCGACATCGAGGATGGAGCCTCGCGGAACCAAAGGCGCAAACCGCACCACCCAGGGGGAGGGGGCACCTGGCGGTCCTTTTGATTTGTCTGATTCAACCTGGCTCATGGTGAGAGCATACCGTAAATCGTGACAGATGGTTTGACGATGACTTCACCGCATATGACAAAGCCCACCAGAGTGTCTGAAGGGCTTTGTCTTTTGTGGAGCCTAGCTAGCCAAATCGGCTAGTTTCGGCTTGGCGGTTTCTTCGAGCATTTGAACCGCCACAAGGCTGCGATAGTGGCTGTCTTGTTGCGCCATGAGTTCTTCATGACTGCCTTGCTCTAGGATGCGACCGCCATCGAACACCAGTATCCTATCGACCGATCTTATGGTCGACAATCTGTGGGCGATCACAATCGTTGTGCGCCCTTCCATGAGATCCGCCATGGACTCTTGGATGTAAGCCTCTGTATGTGAGTCCAAACTCGACGTGGCCTCATCCAAGATCAGCACCGGACAATCGGCCAGGAAGGCGCGGGCAAGGGCGACCCGTTGCCGTTCACCCCCTGACAGTTTGATACCGCGTTCACCGACCAGGGTGTCGTAACCCTCCTTAAGTTGCTCAATGAACTCATGAGCATGGGCCCGTTTAGACGCATCAATAATCTGATCCAACTTAGCGCCTGGACGACCATAGGCAATGTTCTCTTGCAGCGATCGGTGGAACAAGATTGGTTCCTGCGGCACGAGCGCAATGGCCTCACGTAGGCTCGATTGAGTGACTTCGGCAATGTCTTGACCATCGATCGTGATACGACCGGCGCTTAAGTCATAGAGACGCTGAACGAGTTTCACAAAAGTACTCTTGCCACTGCCAGATTTGCCAACAAGGGCCACTTTCTCACCCGGTTTGATGTTGAGTGAGAAGTTATCATAGAGGGCGGTCGGTTGGTTCTCATATTGGAAAGTGACGTTTTCCAAACAGAGATCACCCGGTCCAGGTACAAACGACGTCGCATGGTCGCGATCCTCTATATCGAGGGGCAAATGCATAAACTCGATGATGTCTTCCATCTCGTTGATGGCCTTTTGCATATCGCGCATGTGCATACCGATGTGACGCAGGTAACCGTTGATGACGAAATAACTCGTCATTACTTGGGCGACCTGTCCAGGTGTTGCCATTCCACGAGACCAGAACCAAATCCCTAAACCCAGCATGCCGGTCAGCATCATGAGCATCAAGGTGATCTGAAGGCCGTGAGTGTTGACCTCGCGGTTCCAGGACCCACGGGCTCCCATACGCCATTCATTGGATGCGTCATGCAATCGCTCGTCTTCACGGGTCTCCGCACCGAAAGACTTGATGACGGAGTTACACGTAATCGAGTCGGCTAACACAGCACCTAACTGGGTGTCCTTCTTGTTGAAGGCCTTGTTTGCTGGAGCAATGTACTTGGTGACCAGAACCGCGTTCATACCGATCAGTAAGACAATGCCTGTCAGGAGCAAGAGACCCATGAGAGCCCACTGAACCCAAAACATAATCGTCATCCCGAAGATGATGAGTGTCGTCGGCAGGATACCGAAGAAGAAACTGTCAGCGTAAGTATCGTACGCCCACTTGCCTCGCGTGATCTTCCGAACGGTTGCGCCTGCGAAACTGTTGGCATGCCAATCGGTACTAAAGCGCTGGACACGGTAGAAAGTGTCATTGACCATTTTGGTCATAACTTCGCTTGCAAGCCAGATCCAACACTTGTCGACCCAGAACCAGTTTATGAAGTAGAAGGTCTCAATACCGACAAAGCCGATCAATGCCAGGAAGGCATAGTTGATCTGCTCTGCACTCGGGGCGAGCTGGGCGTTGTCTAAGGCAACGGCATCGATCATGATGCCGGCCAGAACTGGTAAAAAGACATCGCAGGTTACTTTGAGCACTTTGCCAGCAAGCAAGGCCGAAACGACACGGGGAAACCGACGCCAATAACCCCAAACAAATTGATTTGCATTCCAAAAAAGTGAATTTGACATGGTCTTAAGCAGGCGCAACACCGCCTGACTCCTATATATCTTGTGTAACGATGGATGTTTATTCGCGCGCAATAGTGCGCAATCATCCGTAGCGGTGGCCCGCGTGCGCTCTTAGAGTAAGAGTTGGTTTGTTTTTCAGAGGGTGCAGCGTTATTCGCCGCAGCTTGGTCCAATTGCGCCCGGGCTCGGTATCCCAGGCGAACGTCGTGTTAACGGTGGCCTCGGGATATCTTTTGATAGGGTAATGGTCTCATCGGATATCCTCCTCTTAGGTGGCGACATTGAAATCGAATCGGAGTCGCCTGTGAATTGAGGTGTTTCTAATCCTTGAGGATTAATAGGTCAAAGATTTTCCGTACAAGTTGTGGCTTTGATGTTCGGCGGGGCAAAAATGCAACAGGTTGTCATGCAATTTGCGTAAACAATCCGTGTACATCCTTTGTTTGCTGACGCCAACTTGTGTCGGGCTGAAGCCTTACCGAAAAGTCAGTCGATATGTCCGGACCAATAGGGGGCTGGACTTGCATTGTGAGAAGGGGCTAGGACTCATCCTCGCCTAAGACCCTGGCTTTGGCTTTTGCGTGGCTCTCAACTCTTTCGATATTTGCAATGAAGCAGCGTTGTTCACCAACAAAGATCTTGTCGTGACTGTTGGAACAAGTCCAAGAGCTCGTCGCCTTTATTGCAATCGCTTGATTCCATTTCAGGTCGCGGCAATTGGATTTTAATGTGACGAGATAGACCTTGTTGGCACCCACGGAGACGGTGAGGTGCCTCTTGTCGATGGGGTTAAAGCCATTGATGCTGTTCACGTGGAGACAGGTGCGATCATTCTTCGATGATTCCTCATCATCTGCCACAGATGGAACTGAAAGCGATATTCCGGCTGAGATCACAATGATCATTGCAAAAATCCGGCGTAATGAGTTTCCAAAGAAGGCTGACATGGCTGATCTCCCGTGATTGATGCCAGGATGGTCTCAAAATGCGGCGACATCTTGGCATTGGTTATTGGCGTGGCAGAAAACAGCCATCTTAATGTTGTTAGATACATCAATCCAGAGATCGTTTCTTGAAGGTAAAACTATTTGGGTTCTTGAAAAACGGGAGTTCGAGAATTCTAATGATCTCAATGGTTGGTCAGAGCGCCCTGAATTAATCAAATTTCTCGATATTGCTTCGAGGGGCATGTAAGCTAAGTCTAGGCTGGGGCGTCCATTTCGTGCCCGGAGTTGGGAATGCGAATTTTTTGGTAAATAGTTTGGGGGTCTTGTGGATCTCGCCTTTGTAGCTGGAGGTCTGGCACTACTGCTGTTTGGTGGTGAGGCAATTGTGCGAGGAGCTGTCACTCTCTCGGAACGGTTGTCTTTGTCTCCGCTCTTTGTAGGACTGGTCGTGGTGGCGTTTGGTACCTCTGCGCCAGAACTGGCCGTTTCCATCGGTGCTGTCTTTAGCGGCGAAACCGACATTGCCGTCGGTAATGTGATCGGCAGCAATATTGCCAACATTCTCCTGATCTTGGGTCTCGGCGCTCTGATTTGCCCAATCCCGGCCAGTCGATTTGTCGTCTTTAGGGATTCAGTTGCCGTCTTGTTGGCCACCTCAATGTTGGTATGGCTTGGCCAAATGGGCGTAATTGACCGCTCCATGGGTATTTGCATGTTGGCATTGCTCTTGGTCTATCTTGCCTTTTCCTACATGTCCGAACGTATACGTACGAGCCCGGCTGGTGAGCGGGCTCTCGACGCGGCAGATCATCACCGATTGCACATCCCCTCTATGTTGGTCGATCTTTTGATCTTGGCGGTTGGAATTTTGGGCGTGACCTTTGGTGCTCAAATGTTGATCACTGGTTCGGTATCTGTTGCCCGAGAACTTGGTGTTTCCGAGGCCGTCATTGGCCTGAGCTTGGTGGCGATTGGGACGTCATTGCCGGAACTTGCGACAGTCGTTATTGCCGCACTCAGACGTCATCCTGAACTCGCCGTCGGTAATATTATTGGGTCCAATATATTCAATATCTTTGCGGTGCTTGGTACGACTGCAACGTTGACCAAAATCGAGATCAACCCAAGCCTCGTGTTTGACCTGCGTGTGATGTTGGTGGCAACTCTGATCCTTGTGCCGTTCCTCCTCACAAATTGGCGGCTAAGCCGAACGGAAGGGCTCTTGCTGGTCGTAGGTTACGGCGTCTATTTATGGCTGCTCTTTTTCCAACACAATGGTGCGCTGCTTTAAGCGTCGTTACCAATACGCTATTTGATAACTTCGTTTTCTCTTAGAATTGCAATCTCTTCACCTGTTAGACCGCACTCGGCTAAGACTTCATCGGTATGCTGTCCGATGGTCGGAGACGGCCCTTGCGGGCCGTTATCCTTGCCGTGGAAGCGAACGGGGCCTGCAGGAGAGCGATAAGTGCCGCCGGTATGATCCGGCATATCCACGAAGGCGCCAGCGGCAATGGCCTGTGGATCCTCAACCACTTGGGCGGCGGTTTGAAAGGGTGCCCAAACAAGTCCGTGATCATCGAGACTTTCGGCCCATTCCGACAAAGTCCTTGTCGCAAAGATCTGATCGAGTTCCGTGACCAGTTCGGCTGTGTTTTCCTTTCTCATTTTTGCAGAATTGAACCGGTCGTCGGTGGCTAGATCAGGACGGTCAAGTGCTGTTGAAACGCGCACCCAATCTTCTTCGGATTGTCGTAGTACGAGGCATAACCAGTTGTCGTCTTTGGTTTGGAAAAAATTGTTGAGAGGCTGAACGGCCTGATGTCGTGGTCTTGTCGATGCAATGCGACCCAGTTTCAGCTGGATTGCGAAGTCACTTCCCATGGCGTAGATGCCGGTTCGTAGGAGTGAGGTTTCAACAAGACGTCCTTTCCCGGTTCGTCCACGTTCTATTAGTGCGGCGAGGATCCCGTTGACGGTTGCCATGGATGTTACGTGATCACCAAAGGCCGTTCTCAATGGAAAGGGGTCGGAACCCTTGGGTGTGGTGAGACTGCCAACGCCTGACCTGGCCCAAAACGCTGCCAAATCAAAACCTGGTCTGTCACGCTCTTCGCCTTTCAGGCCATATCCGGTGATACTTGCGAAAACAAGTTTAGGATTTACAGCTTGCAGAATGCCCCAGTCGAGGCCTGCACGCTCGAGGCTTCCTGGTCGGAGATTGGTCAAAAAAACGTCGGCTGTCTCGATCAGTTTCTTGAGGGCGTCAGCGCCTTCCGGACGGCTGGTGTCGAGGGCGATACTGCGTTTTCCGCGATTGTCGAGATCGAAGACGGGGTTGTCACTACGTTCAACGCCAATGTTGCCAAAGAAGTTTCGGATCGGATCGCCTTTAAGTGCCTCGATTTTGACGACGTCGGCGCCCCAGTCGGCCATGAGTCCACCGGCCCCGGGCCCAGCGATATAGGTCGCAAATTCAACGACTTTTATTCCTTCCAGCATCTCCGCCTCATTTGTTATTGTTTTGATTATGGCTGATATAGACCTCATAGCGACAAAAGAGAGGCTCGTCCAACGGTTAGCAGCGTTGGAGGTTGAGTCCCAACAAGCGAGTTCATCTCGCGACGCGGTAGAATTGGACCAAACGAAGGTCGGTCGCTTGTCGCGAATGGATGCAATGCAGAGACAGGCAATGGCACAAGCTGTTGACCGGCGACGAGCCCAAGAGACGGCTCGGATCCGCGGTGCACTGAAACGCATTGATGAAAATGAATATGGGTACTGCGTGACGTGTGGGGATGAAATTCAGTCTGAGAGATTGGAACTCGACTTGTCGATTGCGACTTGTATCGGGTGTGCGAACAGAGCGGCCTCCTAGGCGGGCTCAACAGCCTTAATGAATTCCTAATGTTCTTGACAAGCCAATTCAATTTCCAGGCAATCTTACACGGCGTTTTAAGACCTCATCCTTAGATTCCGCATAGCAAATAAGGTGCGCTCACAGTGAGCCGCTAAGTGCAATGCAGTGACACAAAGGCATGATACGCAGCCGTCTTAGTCAGTCCGATCTTCATGAGCTCCTCGAGAACCGAGGGGAGGAAGGGCGTGTGTCACTTGCTTCCAAGGTAGCCAAGCAAATTACGGATGAAAGCTTTTCTAAGAAAGAACAGTCCATCGCCAATGAGATTGTTGAATTGATGACGCGCGATGCCGCTGTTCGTGTACGCGAAGCTTTGGTCGAAAATTTATGCTATTCGGAAAGAATTCCCAGAAAAGCTGCTCTCGACCTTGCGGGCGATGTTGAATCGGTGGCGGTTCCGTTGCTTTCTGCGTCTCCAATTTTCTCTGACCAAGAATTGGTTCAATTGATCTCGGATGCAACGCGCCCAAAACAGCTTGCGATTGCGGGACGGTCTCATGTTGGCGAAGCGGTGGCAGACGCGCTTGTGGAAGCAGGCAGCAAAGATGTTGTTTCTGAGCTGGTGAAAAATCCTGGTGCGGAACTCTCAGAAGAGGCGATGAACGCTGTCGTAGACCGTTTCGGTGGAGATGGTGATGTCAGTGGATGGTTGGCGCTCAGGGGTGATGTTTCTCCAGCGATTGCGGAAAGACTCGTTGTCATGGTGTCTGATCATTTACGTGAACGGTTGATTGAGTCTGGTCGTGTTCGAGAAGCCGACGCGGTTCGACTTGTGGATCACAGCCGTGAAACGGTGACCGTCGACTATGCCCAAAGTGTTGAACGCAAAGCTCATATCGAAGAGCTTGTATCTCAACTTCACCGTTTTGGAAGATTGACGCCGTCGGTGATTTTGAGGGCGGTTTGTTCAGGCCAGATCTTGTTCTTTGAGTCGGCGCTGGCAAACCTGGCGGGTCTCGACCACGCCAAAGCTTGGATGCTCATACATGACAAGGGCGACCTCGGGCTCCGCGCCATCTTCAAAGAAGCCGGTCTCTCGGAAAGTCATTTTTTGCCATGTCGGATTGCGGTAGATGTTTTTCATGACCTGTCCCCCACTGAAGGTGGGGAGCAACCGTCGCCTGAAGCGTTTAAGGAAAAGGTCTTGCAACGAATTGTATCGGACCACAAGGACTTTGATACGTCTGAATTGGGTGTGCTGCTTGAGATCCTCAATGATGGGACCGACCTAGACGAGGACCTGACCATTCCGACCGTTGCAGACGCAATAGCCGGATAGACCCAGACTCAACTGAACCATTTCCAACTATTTGCGGCCGATCTTTAAGGCCTTTCGCCACCCTTTTGCGTTCTCTTCTTCGTCTTGAGATGGCGTCGCTTCCGGTGTCAGTGTGACTTCGTCGAGTGTTTCACCGCTCGCGGCACGACTCCATTGTCCATCAAGGACGCTTTCGGCTGTTTCATCAGCGGTTTCTAGTGGCGCTATTTCGACTTCTGAAGCTGGAGACTTCCAATCTTCCACAGGCTTGTCCGGGTTGACGTACATTGCAGGCGGTACATAAGTGCGGCGCCAATCGGTCAACTTGTCTAAGGCAACCGGTGGAGAAATGATGTGACCTTGTATGTAATCAAAACCAATCTTCTTTAGTACCAAAAGGGCGGCATTGTCTTCTGCCCCTACGGCGACGGTTTTGAAGTCATTGTCCTTGGCAAATCGCATGCGCTTGGAAATGAGGCTGAATGTCAAATTGTGCGTATTGTTGGCGAACTGGAGCAGGGTGGGTCCAGAGACTTTGATGGCATCAAAGTAGTCGCGGTCAATTTGTTCATGGTCAAGGCGATGAGGCCCCCGACACTCGAGAGAAACAGATACACCCATGTCCCGTAATTCCTTAAGAGTCTTGCTGACCTTTCCCCACTTCGCATCCCATTCATGGACCAATTCCCCTTCAGGGATGTCGAGATTGACTTGGTTCGCGTCAATTTCGTTTTCTCGAAGGAGAATATCCAAGGTCATGGGCATGGTCCCATCGACCAAATCATCTACCCCGACATTTAGAGAAACCGGCCATTCAAGACCTGCGTAATGCCACTTGGCCGCGGTCTTGAGCCCAAGACGAATGAGGTAGTTGGTCAACTCTCGCGACCTGCCTTGAAGATCAACGAATTTCAAGAATAACGCAGGTGAGATGGCACCAAACTCTGGGTGCATCCAACGAACGTACGCTTCAGCGCCTGAGACGCGCGCGCCATCTGTCGCAATTTGCGGTTGATAGACAAGGTGAAACTGACGCTCTTCGAACGCGGTGTTGAGCTGATTGTTATTCAACAGAATTTCGGTACTAGACATGTCGCTTGGGCCCCCAAACGCTGACGCAACTGAACTAGGAGTAGTCTGAATGAGGATTGTCACAAGTGAGGGATAACAAGTGCTTAATGTGGCGTGCCAAATTTTATCGAACCGGTATCTTTCCGCCCTGAATCTGATTAGAGTTGCCGCAATAACACAGTGGCCCGGAATGAAACAACGGCGCCCAATTGAGGGGAAGAAACTTGAGTTCTGAAAAGAGCCCAGCGACGCCGGTGCCTGCGGCGACGATATTGCTCCTGCGGGATAGCGAGATTAGTACAGACCTTGAAGTCTTCATGGTAGTTCGCCATCACCAAATCGATTTTGCCTCGGGCGCTTTGGTTTTCCCTGGTGGGAAGGCCCATGCGCATGACCGAGATCCAGGGGTTCGTGACTTATGTGATGGGGCCGAGAATGCCACGGATGTTGAGCTTTCGCTCATGGTCGCGGCAATTCGAGAAGCTTTTGAAGAGTCAGGTGTTCTTCTGGCGCGGGCAGGAAAATCAAGCGAATTTGTCGACGCGGACCTACTAGAGAGTCTAGACCGGTTTCGCGGTGAACTCGACAAGGGAGACTTGCCGATCCTTGAGTTTTTGAAGGCGAATGACCTCAGGCTCGCTTGTGACGCGCTCACCCGATACTCGCATTGGGTGACGCCCGAATTTATGCCAAAGCGTTTTGATACCCATTTTTATCTCGCCATACCACCAAGCTTCCATAATGCGTTGCACGATGGAAGTGAAACAGTGGACTCGGTTTGGATTAGTCCTCAACAGGCCCTGAGCGATGCAGATGAGGGGAAGAGAACGATCATTTTCCCCACGCGCATGAACCTACAAAAACTCGCCGAAAGCAGTAATGCGGATGAAGCGATCTTGCATGCACAGCAACGGAAGATCAGTCCCGTCATGCCATTCATCGAAACGCGCAACGAAGAACCTTATCTCTGTCTACCCAGTGATGCGGGGTATGGTGACGTTGCCATTCCGGCAAAGGAAATGTGAAGGTAAGGACCGCTATCAGTCGACAAATTGTTCTTGAATGATGCGTTCTTCTAAGGAGTGGCCTTCATCAAAGAGCATGTTGATGGTGACTTCTGTTGCTTCGGCAATTTTCACCGTTGAGACGTTGCGCACCTCGGTGTGATCAGCCACAGCACTAACTGGACGCTTCTCGGGTTCCTTCACTTCGAATACCACTTCAGCGCTGTGGGGGAGGAGGGCGCCGCGCCACCTACGGGGCCTGAAAGCGCTAATCGCCGTGAGTGCAAGGAGCCTCGCGTTGATCGGAATAACGGGGCCATAAGCAGAGAGATTGTACGCCGTGCTGCCAGCCGGGGTCGCCACCATGACGCCATCGCAGACAAGTTCTCGCATGCGAACTTTTTCATCGATTGTGATTTTGATTTTTGCGCTTTGCCTCGTTTCGCGAAGGAGCGACACCTCATTGATCGCTAAGGCTTTCGTTTCAATGTTGTCAGCATTTGATGCGATCATACGCAGGGGATGGATCTTTGCTTCGATGGCTTTGCTTAGGCGCTCTTCTAGACCTTCTTCATTGTATTCATTGAGCATGAAACCGACAGAACCGCGGTTCATGCCGTAGATCGGTTTGTTGAGGTCCAAGAAATCATGCATGGTTTGGAGCATAAAACCGTCACCGCCTAGGGCGACGATGACGTTAGCCTCTTGAGGGGAACAATTTCCGTAGAGCCGCGACAGCCGTTCGAGGGCATCACTTGCCTGGGGAATGTCAGCGGCCACAAAGGCGATGTTTTTTGAAGCCATGAAGAGCTCGGTTCTTGATTAGAAGTGATACTTCCTTCCGGAACACTATCGGTCCCTGGAAACAATGCAAAGTGAGAATTGGCTAGCCGCCGGTCACCGACATGTGGCGATTGACGGTTTTTGTCCCTTCTCTTTTGATAACGAAATCATGTCCTTTGGGTTTTCGGCCGATGGCTTCATCAATTGCTGCGGCCAAGGCCTCGCTTCCGTTTTCTGAGCGAATGGCGGCTCTCAGGTCGGCAGAGTCGTCTTGACCCAGACACATATAAAGTTGGCCGGTTGAGGTCAGTCGGACACGGTTGCAAGACTCGCAAAAATTGTGAGTGAGCGGGGTGATGAAGCCAAGCCGTCCACCTGTTTCCACCACATCGACGTAGCGGGCTGGTCCGCCGGTTCTCACGTCGAGATCTCTCAGAGTGAATTGTTCTTCAAGGCTCTTGCGAACTTTGGAGAGTGGAAGATATTGATCGGCGCGGTCCCCTTCGATCTCTCCTAGCGGCATTGTTTCGATGACGGTCATCTCAAATCCCTCACCATGTGCCCATTTGATGAGATGAGGAATTTCGTCTTCATTGAAGTCTTTGACGGCCACGGCATTGATCTTGATCTTGAGGCCCGACTTCTTTGCAGCTTTCAACCCCGCCAGTACTTTGTCTAGCTTCCCCCAACGCGTGATCTCGGAAAACTTCACATCATTGATGGTGTCCAGTGACACATTGATGCGCCGAACGCCAAGGTGATAAAGGTCATCAGCGTACTTTGCCAACTGACTTCCATTTGTGGTGATTGTCAGTTCGTCTAGTTTTCCGGATTCCAAGTGCCGAGCGAGACTTTCGATCAGAGTAAGAATACCGCGTCGCACAAGAGGTTCTCCACCTGTTAGTCGAAGGCGCCTCACACCGCGCTCGACAAAAGCGGAGCAAACAGCGTCCAGTTCCTCCAAGGAAAGAACGTCTTTCTTGGGGAGGAACGTCATGTGTTCTGACATGCAGTAGACGCAGCGAAAGTCGCACCGGTCCGTCACCGACACCCTTAGATAGGTCACATGCCTGCCGTAAGGATCGATCAATGGTGCCTGCTCGTTGGTCAATGCCGTTCCGTTCGGTGACAAGACTTCGGGCTCATCTGTGATTTCTAAGTTCATAGGTAGATTTTACATCGTTTAATCGAGAAGTTGTATGTTCTAAGTGGCCCTTTTGTAGTGAAATTCCACCTGAAACATTGCAAATACCATCCTATCGGGGGCAATCTGAAGGGGCGAGGCCCAATTGGGGCCTGCGACAAACTGCAGCTTTCAGCCGGTATAACGGTTTCTGGAGTATGAGGAAGGGAATTGATGCCAGAGAAGTACGTTCTTGCAATCGATCAAGGCACAACGAGCACGCGCACAATCCTCTTCAGTGCGTCTGGTGACCCTAAGAACTCCGCACAACGTGAGTTTCCTCAGATATTCCCTCAGGATGGATGGGTCGAACATGATGCGCTTCGTATTTGGCAAGACACGAAAGACCTATGCCAGGAGCTAATTGATGAACTGTCCCCGGCGAATGAGATTGTGGCCATTGGCATCACAAATCAACGCGAAACAGCCGTCGTTTGGGACCGCGAAACAGGAGAACCAATTCACAATGCGATTGTTTGGCAGGACCGAAGAACGGCTGAGCGATGTGCTGAACTCGCAAAGGCCGGACACGGCTCTCTGGTTCAAGAAAAGACTGGGCTTCTCCTCGATCCATATTTCTCTGGGACAAAAGTCAGTTGGATCTTGGACAATGTTGAGGGTGCCCGGCATAAAGCGGAAGACGGGAAGCTTGCCTTTGGGACTATTGATTCATGGTTGATTTGGAATCTAACCGGCGGGCGTTCTCATGTCACCGATGCCACCAATGCCTCGCGTACAATGCTCTTCAACATTGGCTCGCAAGAGTGGGATGATGATCTGCTTGAGATCTTGAGGGTTCCTCGGAATACCTTACCAAAAGTCCTTGATTGCGCTGATGATTTTGGTGTTTGTAGCTCGGAATTGTTTGGGCGCGAAATCCCTATTTGTGGGGTCGCCGGTGATCAGCAAGCTGCAACAGTAGGCCAGACATGCTTTCAACCGGGGATGATGAAATCGACCTATGGCACGGGGTGTTTTGCCCTGTTGAACACGGGCGACGACAAGGTTCTGTCCCACAACAAACTCCTAACGACGGTCGCTTACCGGCTCAATGGTAAAACGACATTTGCTTTGGAGGGGTCAATCTTCATGGCCGGGGCGACCATTCAATGGATCCGTGACGGGCTCCAGTTGATCAAGTCTGCGTCTGAAAGTGAGGATTTGGCAAAGAAAGCTGACCCAGATTCCAAAGTGATCCTGGTTCCCGCGTTTACAGGTCTTGGGGCGCCATACTGGGATCCGCACGCTCGTGGAGCCATTCTCGGGTTAACGCGAGACAGCGGAGTTGCCGAGATCGTCAAAGCTGCCATTGAGTCGGTTGCGTTCCAAACCCGTGATCTCATGGATGCAATGAGTGATGACATGGATGGCAATCTTGATGCAAATGCGCCGTTGAGAGTGGACGGGGGAATGGTCGCCAATGATTGGTTTCTTCAGACATTGGCCGATTTCCTTGGGCGCCCGGTCGAGCGCCCGGTGTTTCCTGAGACGACGGCGTTGGGAGCCGCCTATTTAGCTGGCTATCAAAGCGGTCTATATTCAACCTTGGAGGATCTCAGCAGTGTCTGGAAGTGTGAGAGCCGGTTTGACCCCCAAATGAGTGAAATGGAACGTGAGGGGCGATATTCAAACTGGAAGAAAGCAATCAAGACAATTCTGAGTGAACAGACCTAGTTACATGAAACCGAATGCGAGCCATTTGGCCATTTCAGCAATCTCTTCAGAAAGAAGTGTCAGGTCGGTTTAGCTGGCCTAGGGGAGAATAGACATGAAGAAGTTCGGTATCGGACAACCGGTTCGACGTAAAGAAGACATTCGGTTCATCACTGGGGATGGGCAATATGTTGACGACATTTCGGTGGAAAATGAGAGCCACTGCGTTGTCCTGCGCTCGCCGATGGCGCATGCGGTCATCAAGTCGATTGATACAAGTGCGGCTGCAGAAATGCCCGGTGTGCTGGCGGTGGTTACGGGGAAGGACTTCGAAGCGGCTGGGTACGGGTACCTTTCTTGCCGAATTCCTTTCAAGGATGCGGATGACAAACCGCTTGCAACAACTGAACAGTGGTTGTTGTCGCGTGACCGTGTCCGTTACGTAGGCGAGCCAGTGGCTTTTGTGGTCGCTGAAACCGCGAGTATTGCGCAGGAAGCTGGAGAGCAAATTTTCGTCGATTACGGGCCGCTTGAAGCGGTGGCGGACGTCGATGATGCCTTGGCGGAAGGTGCGCCAAACCTTTGGGAGAGTGTGCCGGGAAACAAATCATATCGATGGGCAAAGGGTGATGAAGCTGCCACAAATGAAGCATTTGCCGAAGCAACACACGTCGTCTCAGTTGACCTCGATCAAGCGCGTGTGGTCCCCAACCCAATGGAAACGCGCGGTGCGATTGCTTTCTATGATGGCGGCGAGGATCAATACACATTGCATGTCTCCTGTCAGGGGGCCAACAATATCCAAGGCGGCATTTGCTCAGGGCTCATGCCACTCAAGCCGGAACAGTTGCGGGTCATCGCTCCGGACGTTGGCGGCGCCTTTGGCATGAAAGGGTTCATATTTCCAGAATACATAATGGTCCTTCATGCGGCGAAATTGGTTGGTCGACCGGTTCGTTGGATTGAAAGCCGTGCGGAGGCCTTTTTATGCGACCTGCACGGACGCGACATGAAGACGAAGAGCGAGGTTGCTCTTGACGAAGAGGGAAAGATCCTCGGTCTTCGCGTTCAGACACGAGCAAATCTTGGTGCTTATCATTCGTTTTACGGTCCGCTTATTCCAACTTTGGCTGAAGGGAGATGGGTGGCGAGTGCTTACAAAGTTCCAGCGGCTTACATGGAATGTATCGGTGCGGTCACGAATACGGCACCGGTGGATGCGTATCGTGGTGCGGGCCGGCCGGAAGCGGCTTATGTGGTTGAATGCCTGATGGATGAGGCCGCCCGGCAGATCGGTATGCCGGCAGATGAGCTGAGGAGACGGAATTTTCTAAAAACGGCGGAAATGCCTGCGTCAGCATGGAATGGGTTGGAGGTTCACAGCTGTGATTTTGAACGTAATCTTGATGATGCTCTCAAAGCAATTGATTGGCAGAGTGTTGATGGGCGCAAGAAAACTGCGCGAGATAATGGCCGCCTGCGCGGTGTTGGTTTGGCGTACTATGCTGAGACCTCTGCTTCAGGGGTAGAGGGGGCGACGATTAAGTTTCTGGAAACCGGTGGGGTTCAGATTGTGGTCGGCACTCAGTCGAACGGGCAGGGGCACGAAACCAGTTTTTGTCAGGTCGTTTCGGGAAAACTCGGAATTGACTTTAACGACATTGAGTTTGTGCAAGGAGACACCAATCTTGTTGGGAGAGGCGGAGGCACCGGGGGATCTAGGTCGCTTCATATGCAAGGGGGTGCACTCTTAGAGACATCAGATGTTGTGATTGGGAAAGGCAAAAAGGCGGCTGCGCAGATGTTGCAGTCCACGGCAGATGCGATTGAATTTGAGACGCAAACCGGGGTAGGGCAGTTCGTTGTGAAAGACTCACAGAGTGCCGTGACACTTAAGGAAGTCGCTGCGTTTTGTCGTGACACAAACAACTTCTCTGACGAACTCAAATCAGATTTTGAATCAGGGTTAGACTCCCATGCCGTCTATAAGGCGAAAGGTGGTGGGGCGATACCGAACGGCTGTCATATATGCGAACTTGAGATTGATGAAGATACCGGCGAAACTTTGATCGTGAAGTATGTTGTCGTTGATGACTTTGGCGTGATCGTCAATCCGATGATTGTAGAAGGGCAGGTGCAAGGCGGGATCGCGCAAGGTATCGGCCAAGCCTTGTTGGAAGACTGTGTTTACGACAGCGGTACCGGTCAATTGATGACGGGGTCGTTTGCTGATTATGCGATGCCGCGCGCAGATGATCTTTGTGACTTTTCTTTTTCTTACAATGAGGTGCCTTGTCGCTCAAACGTACTGGGTGTGAAAGGGTGTGGGGAGGCGGGGACCACCGGTGCGCTTCCTGCCACGGTCAATGCGGTTGTTGACGCTCTTTCGGAATTTGGCGTGACCACAATTGACTTGCCAGCCACACCATCGCGAATATGGACTGTAATTCAGGATGCAAAATCTAATGTGAGGTGATGGTCGGGTGTATTCGAACCTTGACATTGTGTGAGTGCTGACAAAATATCAGACCTATGAGTATGGATAAAGAAATCGCGGTAGGTGAGGTCACGGATTCGGGCCGCTCCAAAAAAAAGCCAAACAGCAGACGGAAGTTGTTGGATGCAGCCCGTCAATTGTTCGTCGAGAAAGGCTACCACGATGCGCGACCGCAGGATATTTCGAAGGTTGCAGGGGTCGGGCACGGAACGTTCTATCTCCACTTCGCGGATAAACGAGCCTGCTTTCTTGCGTTTGTCGAAGAGGCTCAAGAAGGCTTGGACAAAGAAGTCCAAGAGAACACCAAAGACTCTCACGATATGGAATCTCATATTCGAGGGGTCCTCAGAGGTGTCCTCATTTACGCCAATGAAAATCCAGGCGTTCTAACCGCAGCCAGTGCAGATCCTGAAGTCATTGGATCGGGAAGCGATGATCGCAAACCACTCATTGAGCAATGGGCCGACGGATGGACGACAGGCCTGACGCGCGATCTGGAGGCCGGACGCCTTTATCCTGATTACGACCCAGAAATATTGTCCCACTCGATCATTGGTATGATCATGGCTGCCTCACTCTATGCCGCCAAAAATGCGATCGATAGAGAGACGATTGTCGAAAACCTAACCAACTTTATGGTGCGAGGATTGAGCATTGCGGGCAAGCAACTGGAATAGATTACTTCTTTGTATCTGTCGCGAATTTGCGAACCATGTACCCAGACCATAGGCCTACGAACAAGAGCGTAAGGGCCGCCCCATATGGGTCCCAAAGTGTGAGGTCTCGCCCAAGACCTACCCACGCATTCCAAATTTTGACAGCGCTCGGATCTAATTCCATCGTGTCGCCTTCCGGATCTCTAAAGTCTGATCCAAGAATCATCTAATCAGAGAAAAGATAAGGCCGAATGAAGGTAAATAGGGGTGTTTTGCCGAAGTTTTCTGACATTTAGGTCAATAGTTGAGACTTATTCGCGATAATTGGTCTGTCCTGATTCGCTTGCTAGGCGTGGAGTTATGTCAATAGAGGGTCGGAAAACCACCATCAAAACAATGGCTTTTGGATTTGCTGGGAAACTTGTTGCATGTCCAATCAGAATGACCAAGATTATGGTTAATAGGCCTCCTCTTGGGAGGCTTGTTCATTTGATGGCTCGTGAGGACCATGTCCATCAAATTTCCCGTCGGTCGATCAAGGGGCTTTCAGTAAGACGAAATCGAAATGAGGTCTGCATTCGATGAATGTGTTCATGTTTGCGGAAAGCGTTTTGACTTGATTGGTTGATACCTGAGGCGCTTGGGGGCGTTTACGTATTTGACTTTCTTAAGGAGATAAGAATGAAAAAGACACTTTTGGCGGCCACAATTGCGGTTGCTATGGGATTTGGAGCGACGAGCGCTATTGCTGGCATGGCTAGCGACGAAGACAAAGCTTGGATCACTGAGCGGTGCGGTGAAGTCGTGACGGCCGCAACGGAAGCGGCGATTGCTGCCGGTGAAGCACCAGAAGGAACACCTGTAGATCTCGGTAACGACGACTATGGTTGTGTTTGCATCGTCAACAAAGCGACCGCTGACAATGCGGCCAACTTCCGCGATGCCGAGGAAAAGACACCTGAAGGTGAAGATCCCCGTCCGAATTGGACAGAAAGCACGACTAAGCTTGTCGACAAGACTTGTGCTCCACCTGCACCTGAAGGCGCTGATGCTGGCTAATCTGATTTCAGATTGACGATGAGATGGGTCGGACAATGTTCGGCCCATTTTTGTTTGTGGCTGCCAAGCTTGGCCTTATGATGTTTGGCACAACAATGGTGCTGATTTTGGAGATGCCGGATGTCCCTTTCGTTTGACCTGTTTTGGTCTTTTAGAAGCCCTTATTCCTATCTCGCCACAGGCCGAATTGTGGAAATCCACAAAGCATTTGATGTCGAGATCAACGTGCGGCCGGTCTACCCCATTGCGGTTCGCATTCCTGGTTTCTTTGAGACCGTCAATCCCTTGTGGCCTCCTTATCTCTTCATTGACACAATCCGGGTTGCCGAGATGAACGACATTCCCTATGTGTGGCCGAATCCGGACCCGATCGCCCAAGATTTGGAAACGCGTGAAGTTGCGAAAGAGCAGCCCTATATCCACCGTCTGACCCGGCTTGGCGCTGCGGCTTCTGAGGCGGGCAAGGGACTGTCATTCATTGATGAAATTTCAAAGGCAATTTGGGGCGGTACCGCGAACTGGCACGAGGGTACTCATTTGTCTGACGCTGCCAAGCGTGCCGGGCTTGATCTCGCTGAACTTGAGTCACGGATCGAAGCTGACACGTCCAAGTACGACGCGCTCATCGCATCAAATGAGGAGGCGCAAGAAAAGGGAGGCCATTGGGGCGTGCCGCTAATGGTCTTTGACGGTGAAGCATTTTTCGGCCAGGACCGGATTGATCTTCTGCTTTGGCGGATGAAACAAAAGGGCCTTAAGGAGCGTTAGAAGAACAAGAACCCGCGGTTCAACCGTTTCTCACAGATCTTGAGTTGATTTCGGTAAGTATGAGAATTGTGTTCGACTTTACGGGCAACGCTGACCAACCACGCTTTGTTATTATAAGTGCCACGTTTGTAACCGCCATGACCTTCATGATAGGCGAGGTATTGCCCGTAGGCGTCCCAAGGACTGATATCGGCCATCTCCAAGCTTTGGCGTCCATACCAGGAGATAAAGTCGGAAGCGTCACCAAAGTCATTGCGATCGGCGCCGCTACGCCCAGATTTCGCTTTATACCATTTCCAGGTTGAGTCTTTGGCTTGGGCAAATCCGTAGGCGGAGGATTGGCGCGGACCCGGAAGTATCCACAGGATTTTAGTGCGTGGGGGCCGAGCATTGCGAATGAAGCTCGATTCTTGACGCATGATGGCTAGCTGCACATGAACCGGCATACCCCAACGCTTTTCGGCACGCCTCATGTCCCGGTACCAAGATTTGCGTTCATCAAATATGTCGCAGGCATTTGCGACTTCCTCACTGCGCGGTGCGCTGTGCGAGCAAGCAGAGCCGAGCGCAAAGAGCGCGGCGAAAATTATAGCGATCCGTAGCAATCGAAACATGGTTGAACTTCAACGACAAGAGCATGGGACAGTGATGACCATCTTGCCTTACGTCAGTTAACGATTAATAAACCATAGTCGTAACTGGGAAACGTCTACCAAATGTATGGCACGAGTGCTTTTCGCTCTTTTGGATAGTCCGGAAAGTTATCTCGGTACCATTTGAGATTGAAGTGTGCGCGCGGGGCTAGGTTGGCGAAAGTGTAGGCTGCAAAAAGCAATCCGGCTGGCGACCATGTGGCAATCGCCCAACCCGTCCACTCCAATATTTCACCAAGGTAGTTTGGTGAGGCGACGTACTTGTGCAAACCATCTTTTGGGATTTTGTAGGATTGATCGCCTATCGACTTGAGACGTAGCAGGATTTTGTCTGAGTGATAGTTGATTGCAAATCCAGTCAAGAAAAGAAACAGACCAATGATGAAGCGAGGATCGCTAAGCCAGGCCACGCTGTAGCCTGGATGAATCGCATAGATGTACCATGCGTTGGTATAGCCATTGATGAGATTGTAAACGATGGCGAGGAGAGGGATCAGGACTGGATAGGATTTCAGTACATGCCGGCGTTGCCATGGATAGAAAAGAGTCCGATACCCATAGTGGCCGATCCACATGAGAGTGAAAATACCCGTCACCAGATTTAGCTTTGCTCCCGATATCCAAAGATAAATGGGGAACGCTAAGAGGACTGGCATTTCCATGATAACCCAAGCCCAAACTGCCTTTATTCGCGGCCCCCAACCCTCACGGGCATGTCTGCCATAGGGTGCGGCTATGAAAAGTAGCGAAATGAGAGTGATGATGGTTAGTGCGCCGTAAATCCGCAGCGCTATTGGGAAAATTGTATCTAGAAATTCGGCGAACATATTGTCGATTTTCTTTCAATTTTTCGGACGGTCTGTTCCACCGCATCACAATTTGAGACGAACGGCATCGTGAGTTTCGTTCAGTAAACCTGCTGACACAAAAATCTCGAAGCAAATCTGCCTATTACATCATCCTCAAGGACTTGCATCTTCTTCAATTGGCCCGCTTTTGCCGATTTCGTCGCAGGAATTGTAGTCTTTGTCTATGGTTAACATACATATGCCTTGCGTGAGGTTAGTTCGATCATCTAAAACACACTCGGTATGCATCTCGCTGGCAGCAATTCGGTGAGAAATGGCTCACATCTCTTTTGAGGGGGAACTATGTTGATACTTCGTACAGTAATGATTTCAATTGGGCTTCTTGCGCTTTCGGCCTGCGCTGGTACTGCGGAACAACAATCTTCGGCTCCTAAGTCGACGTCCAGTGTCGCTGTTGCTGAAGCTCCAGCTGAGACGACGACTGAACCCACAGCAGCATCTGAGGGTCAAATGGTTGAGCGTCAGGTGTGCAAGCGAATTCACGTGACCGGCACGCGCTTTCCTAAGAAAGTCTGTATGACGAAGCGGCAGTGGAAAGAAGTATCTGAACAAGCTCAAGACGATATTAATCGCAATGTGATGGATTCTCAGGCTTCTTCTGGGGATGGTGACGGTTGATGAACAATTAGTCGTTGCCTAGTGCTGAGTTACAGCATCAAAATATAGAATGCCATCGGAGGTTAAGCTCCGATGGCATTTTTCGTCGTCCTCAAGCGCAGCGTGAATCTCGCAGTGAAATTACGCGGATTGCCGATTTTCCCTCTGGGTACTCAGCAATTTCTTCGAATGTGTAACTGTCGCCACCGCGATCGATCAGAAATAGATCGACAATTCCATCGTCATCTGTGTCAATCATGTAACCAACGTCATCGCCCATGATTCCTGCATCAATGAGCATGCCATATTGCGTTGGGAGTTTGGTTGGTTCTTGAGTTGCTGTCGTGCAAACGTACTCATCGAATTTGAAGGCGAACGCTTGGCTGGCGATCATTGTAAATGCGATTACTCCTGTCACAATTGCTTTTGATTTACCCTTCATTTACTCGTTCCTTACTAATCAAACTGACATTTGAAAACCCTTTTGTTTGATCGGCAATTGGTCGATTCTAAGAGTCTGACTTTCAACCTATCAAACAAATAGCTGTTCGCAAGTGAATTGTGATATTGGGGCTTTCAGTCTGGATGTATGGGAGATGTAGTCGACGGTGGCGACTATGGTTGATCCTAGTGAGGCCGTCTCGGTGGAATTTCACCTAGTTGGATTTAGAATCTAAGTTATATTGCAATTATTACGGGATTTTTCAACATGATTTCTTGAGGTCAAGGGTCGACAAAGGATTTTCGGTAATCCTTTGAAATTACAGAAATGTAATGTAGGGTGTCGGCAGCAATGGCGGCGGGTCGTGCGGACGATCCTGGACAGCCGTGTGTTGGGGAATTTGTAACTACATGGGGGCGTACGATGCCAATATCTGAAATAATTTGTTATCTTTGTGTAGGGTTTGTGTTGCTTGCCCTGCTTAATCTTTTGCTTGAACTGCTGGGGATAAGCATCTTTGGTGGTGAGAGGAAACCAGGCTTTTTGATCCGACTCATTCTGATGATCCTTTTGTCGTTCGGTATCGGTTATGGCTACAAGAATTACCTGATTGAAATGCCGGAATACCAAGCGTTTAAAGAGAAAATCCATGGTTCCATGGGTGATGAGTACGGAGAAGATGAGGCTTTGGACGAAGACTCTGGTCCGGTTGAATTGGATTCTGATGTCGAAGAAGAAGTCATGGAAGAAGTTGACGAAGCCATAGACGAAGCCATAGACGAAGCTATGGACGAAGCCATAGACGAAGCCATAGACGAAGCCATGGATGAGCCGATTGAAGACGAAATGAATGCCGTTGACGAAGCAATGGATGTGGCGGAAGAAGAAATGGACGAAGCCATTGACGCTGCAATGGATGATGCGGCTGACACCATGATGGATGAAGCGGAAGAAGCCGCGGAAGAAATCATGGAAGACGCTACGGAGTAATGTCCCAAGTTTCCCGTTATTACTTGTGATCGGGAGTTGAGGGCGACGTCTTGGCGTCGCCCTTTATCTATGCGGTTTGTTGGTTCCAGATGATCGCGAAGACTTGACCTCCGAGGTAAATGCGTTACGTTTCAATGTGTCGGTGCGCCATAATCTGTCGAAGGTCAGCAATTTCTCTTTTTTTTGGGAGTTCTTTGAGTAATATGACCGAACAAAGGGAGGATTCGTATGCCGCGTAGAACTGCTATTCAAGATGGGCCGGACCCAATTGACATCCACGTTGGGAAACGGTTGAGAACCGCGCGAACGGTGCGGGGCATCAGTCAGGAACAACTTGGGGATCACTTCGGGATTAGCTTTCAGCAGATCCAGAAGTACGAGAATGGTTCGAACCGGATTGCCGCCAGCAAACTGTACGTGATGTCTGAGGTGTTAGGAGTTCCTGTGGCCTACTTCTTTGAAGGGCTGGAGGAAGCTGGACCTAGTGACGACGATGAATCGACTGTGCGTCCTGGTGAAGGTCTGAAATTCGCTCGCGAGTTTGCAAAGATCAAAAATCCAAAGCTTCGTGATCGCGTGAAACAACTCTTGGAAGTCGTCGAAGCCTAAGAGCTGGCCTTTACGATTATCGATTGCGAGAAACGGCGCTGGTGGAGACATCAGCTGGCGCTTTGTCTATGGTTTTGGCCCCTCATGGATATAGAGGATTGACCCCCCCTTAATTTGATCAATGACGGTCACCACCTCAGAATGGGATAGAGCGGGGCAGCCCCAGGATCTCCCCAAACGAACTCGCGACTGATCAATGTAATCTGCGCCGTGAATAACGATTGATCGCGCACGTGCGTTCTTGTTGCGATCTTCTAGTCCATCCAGCCTCAAAGAGAGGCCATGTTTGCCAACATAGGTTTCGGCAGTCAGAAAAAATCCGAGGGGGGTTGCCTTTGAACCGGGTGTGTCTGAGAAGATGGTGGCGACACCGTCGTGATCCGGATCAGAACCCTTGCCATGGGCGGCGAGGTAGGTCGTGATTTCTTTGGCTTCGATGTCGATGACACTGAACCGCGGGATTGCGGAGTGCTGACTTACATCAAAGAGTGTGATGTAGCGATGATTGATGAGTCTTGAATTGGCGTTTCGCCACCTTTCAAGTCGCGAAAGGATCTTTTCATTCAATCCGCTTTCGGAATAACCGGTGTAGTCATCACAAGGTGTGCCCGCGATCTCGCAGTATGTGTCTGCGGCGCTGTTAAGAATACCGATATCCCAGAAGGTCAACGCGAAAGTACAGACCAAAAGTGAATGCCATCTCAACATATTGCGAGTGGTCCATACTGTTATGGTGAAATCATGGCCCGCAGAGGCCGTTCGTATGTATTTTGAGGCTTAAATGGTGCCGGTTGACGGAGTCGAACCGCCGACCTACTGATTACAAATCAGCCGCTCTACCAACTGAGCTAAACCGGCATCTTGGCGATCTTGCGGCCTCACAACTTTGAGGCAGTCCTCGCTTGGGGGACTAGCATTTAGTCGGTCTTGTTGAATCTGGCAAGTCAAAAGTCACCGATTTCAGCCATATTGTCTGGGATGTTTCGGGTGCAAATGGCCCAAGCATTCGCTATATGTCACTACCTAACCGATTTTTCCCTTTCAGCCCCGCGAGAAGTTCCAATTCTATGGCCAGAATCCTTATTACAAGTGCGCTTCCCTACATTAACGGCATTAAGCACTTAGGGAACTTGGTGGGCTCTCAGCTGCCGTCGGATGTCTATGCGCGCTACTTGCGGATGCGGGGTCATGAGGTCTTGCTGATCTGCGCGACGGACGAGCATGGGACACCGGCCGAGTTGGCGGCGCTGGAGGCCGGCCAGGCGGTTTCAGACTATTGCGCCGAGCAGTTTGAACTACAAAAAAAGTACGGACAGGCATTTGACCTTTCCTGGGATCACTTTGGTCGGTCCTCCTTTGAACCCAATCATAAACTGACCCAACATTTCGCGGAAGTGCTGGAAGCCAATGGATTGATTGAGGAGCGGGTGGACGAACAGGTCTATTCGATTGACGACGACCGTTTCCTGCCTGATCGGTACATCGAGGGGACGTGCCCAAATTGCGGATTTGAGAAGGCAAGGGGAGACCAATGCGACAATTGTGGAAAACTCCTCGATCCGGTCGATCTGATTGATGCCTACTCCTCGGTTTCGGGATCGAAGAACCTAGAGGTGCGGGAGACGAGACACCTCTATCTCTTGCAGTCCAAGATGGTGGATGAAGTGCGTGAGTGGGTCACCCAAAAGGAGGGCTGGCCGCACCTGGTTACATCCATTGCCTTGAAGTGGTTGGATGAAGGTCTCAACGACCGCTGCATCACGAGGGATCTAAAATGGGGGATCCCTGTCGTGAAAGACGGTAAACCTCGACCAGGCTTTGAGAACAAAGTTTTCTATGTCTGGTTTGATGCGCCCATCGAGTACATCGCGGCGACGCAAGAATGGTCGCAGGCTTACGGCAACAATGATGATTGGAAACGCTGGTGGTTTGGCGATGAAGCCAAGGACGTGACTTACGTTCAATTCATGGGCAAAGACAATGTGCCGTTTCACACGGTGAGCTTTCCTGTGACTTTGTTGGGAAGCCATGAACCGTGGAAGACCGCTGATCAGATCAAGGGATTTAATTGGCTCAATTGGTATGGCGGCAAATTTTCCACCAGTGAGAATCGTGGTGTTTTCATGGATCAAGCCCTGGATCTTCTGCCTGCGGATTATTGGCGATACTATTTGATGGCCAATGCGCCGGAGGGTAGCGACACATCCTTTACCTGGGAACATTTCGCAAGTGTCGTGAACAAGGACTTGGCGGACGTTTTCGGAAATTTCGTTAACCGGATCCTGCGATTTACTAAATCGAAGTTTGGGGAGGAAGTGCCGGCCGGTGGTGACTTTGGTGAAGCAGAAATTGCGCTTTCGAAGGAGCTAGACCAACGCATTGCGGCATATGCAGATAACCTCGAAGCCTTGGAGTTTCGGAAGGCTTTCCAAGATCTGAGAGGGATCTGGGTGCTTGGCAATGAGTATCTGACGGATGCGGCGCCATGGATCGCATTTAAAGAAGATCCCGAGAGGGCGGCGGTGGCATGCCGCACCGGCATCAATTTGATCCGCCTTTTTGCGATCCTGGCGGCGCCGATCGTTCCGACAACCTCGAACAAACTTTTGAACGTTCTGGGATCATCTGGGGATGGAGAGCATTGGCCGGAAGGTTCAATGCGGGATCAACTTGAGCATTTGAAGCCTGGGCGTGCGTTTGAGATCCCGGAAGTCTTGTTTGGCAAAATAAGTGACGAACAGATCGCCGAGTGGGGTGAAAAATTTGGCGGGGCAGAGGGCTAACAACCTGATCTAGAACGGGGTGATAGTGAAAATCTTGGGGTCTTTTCGGTCGACTGTGACTCGTACGGCTTCAATATCAGGGGCACCGAACGTCTCCAATCGAGTGACATTGTCAAATCTTGTTGGCGTACCCGGCGGAGTGCCTAATACACTATCAAGGGGTTTGTCGACCCTGTAGGTGTGGGTGTCACCATGAACTAGGAGTATTTGACCAGGATATTTTTGTGCTCCTGCCTCAATGGCTGCAAGAGCATCTACAAATCCCGACGCATTGGGCGGACCCCTGAACATATTGGCGTGGAAGAAGAAAACGATAGCGCGCCTTTTTTTCTTTTTGGCTAAGTCGAATGTCTCCTGGATCCATTCAATGTTAGCTGCGTTGCGGGCGTCGAATTCCGGCGGGGTTGTCGGGTTTGGTGGTGTGTGATTGTTGTTGGAACCGACAACGTGAATTGTCGCGAACATGACCTGTCGTTTTTTCCATCTCGAGTTTTCGACTATGAGAGCATGACTTGAAACGTCAGCTTGGCGGGTCAGGTGCATGGGCTTTTGACCAAGGCTGAAAGCACTTGGAAAGAAGATTTGACGAATGGCGGTGAGGCGGTCGTTCGGGTCTTCATTGATGCCCGGACGATGGCAATCGGTCCACTCGTTGTCGCCGGGTGTATAGATCAAGGCCTCTTCGAATAGGTCGAAGGGCGATTTGATGATCTGTTGTCGGGCATCGTTACAACTGTCGCCGCCGGACTTTGTATCGCCTATATGAACGGTAAATGCTGGATCGGCTTGATTGATATTTTCAATCAATTGTTCGTAGGCTGGGTAGTCATTGGGGACGGTATAAGCGGTGTCACCGATGACAAAAAAGTCGAATGTACTAGGGGCATGTGTGCATGCGGTGACCAATAACGAGGCGAGAGAGACCCACAACCTTCGATTTACATTTGGCATCAAACATCTCCAGATGAGATTGAGGACCGCGATAGACGGGATTGACCTAATATGAAGGTGCTTTTTACCAATATTACACGCAAAAGGCAATATGGGACTGATTGAGGGACTATCTCCGATTTAGGCGCGCGTGCGGATATGGCGCCTCCCTATGTCCTCAATCGAGTTGCAGCCTAACAGTGCCATATCGCGAAGAATTTCCATGCGGAGCAACCATAAGACGCGGTCCACACCAGCTTCACCGCCGGCAGCCAAACCATAAAGGTAAGGTCGGCCAATAGCACAGGCTTTGGCGCCGCGCGCGAGTGCTTTGAGCACATGGGTTCCACGGCGTATGCCTGAATCCATAATGATTTCGACCTGGTCGCCGACGGCATCGGCAATGTGACCAACGACATCTATAGGAGCAGGCACGCCGTCCAATTGCCGCCCACCGTGGTTTGACACCATGATGGCGGAGGCGCCGAGACCGACGGCGCGTTTGGCATCTTCCACCGACATAATACCTTTGAGAACGAAGGGTCCGTTCCACCTGTCGCGTATTTCGGCTGCAGTTTGCCAAGTAATGTCTGGATCAAGTGCTGCTGCCAAGATCTTGGGCAAGTTTGCTTTTTCCAAGTCGTTCATTTTAGCGGTGAGGTTGGCGAAGTCCAGGTTTGGTTGTTTGATGAATCCGAGGAGCCAATGGTAGTGGGCCAATATGCTGAGGTAACCGCGCGTTGTTAGTTTTGGAGGTGTGCCCATGCCGTTTCGTAAATCCAGTTCGCGGTTGCCTAACACCGGCACATCAACCGTCAGGCAGAGGGCGTCATATTTTGCTTCCTTGGTGCGGTCGACCAAATCGTTGACCACGGATTTGTCCGGAGACACGTAGAGTTGAAACATTTTGGGGCCGTCGGTAAGGGCACCAATTTCCTCAATACTGTATGTCGAAACGGTTGAAAGCGAATACATGGTACCGGCTTTGGCGGCAGCCTTAGCGACAGCGCGTTCGCCTTCATGATGGAACATGCGCGAAGCGCCTGTGGGCGCAATGAAGACAGGGAAATCTAGTTTCTGACCAAGCACTTCTGTGGTGGTGTCTATATCTTTGACGCCTACCAAATATTCAGGCACCAGTTCGCAATCGTCGAAGGCGCTGATGTTTCTATCACCGGTGTAGCCATCGTCGGCTGTGCCTTCTAAGTAATCGCGGAATGGGAAGGGAAGCCTTCGCGTCCCCATTTTCCGAATGTCCCAGATGTTATGGCAGTTGTTGAGCGACACGTTTTGCTTCCTTCTTATCGGGAATCTTCATCGGCCTTGTAGGCGGCAAAGAGATACTGCTTGATTTTTGGGGCTTGAGGCAATGTGTAAGTGTGGGTGGTGACTTTCGGGAAAACCTTGGCCAGAAGGTCACAGAATTCCGGTTCGTCTGAGCCTGACCAAAAGACAACACATCCCTTTCGAGACAGCTTGCTTCGCACGAGCTCCAGGCCAAAGATCTCATAGAGGCGGTCGTTTGAAGGCACCACGAATGCATGGGGTCCATTGTCAATGTCGGAGAGAATGAGATCATAGTGTCTGTCAGATCGGCCTAAGAACTCTGTGATATCCGCAATCTCTACAGAAACGCGAGGATCAGTGAGGGCGCATCCGGTTTTGTCACTCAAGTGAGAGGCCACCCACTCTTTAACCTTAGGCGAGATCTCGACGGTGGTGATCTGACAATCTTGGGGGAGAGTTTTGCAGGCTTCTGCGAGTGTAAAGCCAAGTCCTAAGCCGCCAATGAGAACGGATCGGACGGTGTCGATTTCGAGGTGATCCAGGGCTTCATGAATCAATTGACGCTCAGACCCTGAAGCTGAACTTGTCATGAGTTCTAGTCCATCTGCGCGCAACATGAATTCGTTGTTACGGCGATGGAATGTGAGTTCTGCACCACCTGGTATACGGTCGCTGTCTATCTGTTGCCACTGGGTCATAGGTTCAATTGCGCTCAAACGAAACGAAAGCCGCCGTCAATCAACAACGTGTCGCCGGAATGATAGGCGCTGACAAAGGGCTCAAACTGATACAGTTGATCGGTCATGGCGGTATGAATGTGCCCGGGTAATATGGAGTTTGCGGTTATGCCAAAGCGAGCGAATTCAACGGCGAGCCCTTGCATGATTGATATTACAGCGCCTTTCGTTCCGGAATAGGCTTGTGATCGTGGCATGCCCATGATGGCGCCTAGGGAGGATATCCCAATAAGCCGCCCGCCGGGATCGCCGGCTTTTGCGCGTTCGACCATATGTTCGGCGGCGCGCCGGAATGTGTAGAAGAGACCATCGAGATTGACATCCATGATGCGTCGCCATTCTTCAACGGAAGTTTCTTGGAAGCGCTGACCTGATCCACCGACGCCAGCATTGGCAAAGCACCCATCAACTCGACTAAATCGTTCAAGTGTTTGGTCGAAGGCTTTGTCCACGGCCTGTTTGTCACTGACATCGCACTTGATCGCGTGTGCACCGGGATTGATCGCCTGGAGTGTTTCTAATGCGACAGCATTTTTGTCTGTGTTAGTTCCCCAAATGCAGACGCTTGCGCCATGAGCGGCAATGGCTTCGGCCATGCCCAATCCAATGCCGCTGTTGCCGCCGGTAATTACAGCCACTTTACCGCTCAGATCAAAGAGGTTTGTTGTCATAATCGCGTTCCCATTGAGTCCTATCGTTTTTTCCATTAGGCCTTGTCCCTGGGTCAATTGCAATCGAGGGAGGGGCGCATTGTCGAGGTGAGCAGGCGGCTTAACGATTTCTTGCCGCGGTATCGCGTAACATTACGACAACCGCCAATTCCCATTTCCAAGCAGGGGGCACACGTGACCAAAATCTTTCTTCTACTGGCAGCACTTATTCTCTACCTTGTAGGTGGATTTTACGGCATTAATCCGAAAAGCTCCGTCGCCAAAGTGCTCAATATGCTGATCTTCTCCAATAACAGCGAACATGTATTTCGGGCACTGATGGGAATCTACTGGGGCATGGCAACGCTCTTTGTCATGGGCGCACTTAATGATCGTTACACGCGTCCAGCTCTTGTAGCGCTGATCACCTTCATGTTGGGGGCAGCAGCGGGGCGACTGTTGAGCCTGGGAGTTGATGGTGTGCCTCAGGCACAGTTTTTGAGCATTTCGATTTTGATGGAACTTATGTTCGCATTCGCCGGCTGGCACTTCCTTCGGAAGGGCGGGCGATTGGGCTAGCGCCGTTCAAGCCAGGCCAATCTGAGACCTAGACCAATGAGAATTGTGCCGACTGAGTAGCGAATGGCATCAGACAGGCGCGGGCTATCCACTACATACCGCTTAAGCCATCCAGAGAATGCGCCTAGTGTGATGTACCAGGACAATGTGATCACACAAATGATGGCACCCAGTAAAAGGGCCTGCGTTGAAACGCTGGCCGTCCCGGGTGTGATGAATTGCGGCATGTAAGCCATAAAGGTCAAGCCGGCTTTTGGATTGAGCACATTTGTAAGAACAGCTTGTCGAAAAATCACTACTGGATCAGCAAGCTGTTTGCTGGAATCCAATTTGAATTGCTGTTTGGTCAGGAAGAACTTGATACCAAGATAGATGAGATAGGCCGCGCCAGCGAACTTGATGACAAGAAAGGCCATCGCTGATGTGTAGAGAAGGGCCGTTAGTCCGACGACTGCGAAGATTGTATGAACAGCCATGCCCGCGGATATACCCAGAGCCGAGATGAGCCCGGCCTTGGGTCCTTCGTGAATTGATCTTGAGAAGACGTAAACAAAGTCCGGCCCCGGCGCCGCGACAAGGGCGAAGAAACCGAGTGAGAAGAGGAGGAGGGTTTGGGGTTCCATCCCTAAATTTCAATCATATGAAAATCCGACTTTGGCGTGCCGCACATGGGGCAGATCCAATCGTCCGGAATGTCAGCCCACTTGGTGCCAGGCTCTAATCCCTCCATGGGATCACCTGCGGCTTCATTGTAGATGTGACCGCAGGTTTTGCATTGCCAGGTTTTGAAGTCGTCGGCCATCTTGTCCTCACGCCATTTCGTATTTGATGGGGACAGACTTTGGACCGCCGACGAAACTTGCGGCCATACGCTTTGGTGTGCCGTTGAGTTCGACCGATTTCAGGCGGGGCAACAGTTCCTCCCAAAGCAGGCGCATCTCCATTCTTGCGAGGTGTTGGCCAAGGCATATGTGGGCGCCATAGCCGAAGGAGATGTGGCGATTGGGAGCCCGGTCGACACGGAACTTGAAAGGATCCTCGAACACTTCTTCATCGCGATTGCCGGATGGATAGGAGAGCATCAACCAATCGTTCTTCTTGATTTGACGGCCTTGCAGTTCGGCATCTGCTGTCGCGGTGCGCATGAAGTGTTTCACCGGCGTCACCCAACGGATCGATTCTTCTATGTAGCCATTGATCTTGCTTGGATCGTCTTTTAGCATTTGGAATTGATCAGGATTTTCGCATAGGGCCCATAGGCCGCCAGCGGTGGTGCTGGATGTCGTGTCGTGACCGGCCGTGGCAGCGATGATGTAATAGGACATGGCCTCGAGGTGTCCCAGAGCCTGTCCTTCGATTTGACCGTTGGCAATGATGCTGGCGAGATCTTCGCGAGGATTGGCCCGGCGGTCATCGGTCATTTCATTGAAGTAGACGATGAAGTCGGCAATGGTTTCTTGGAGACCTGCAAGGGCGTCGTCGACTTCGGTGTATTCCTGTTTGTCGCGATTGAGGTCAGGGTCTGCGTTACCAAAGAGCTCCTGCGTCAAGGTCAGCATTCTCGGCTCATCTTCTTCAGGCACGCCGATCACTTCCATGATGACATGCAAGGGATAGAGAAAGGCGACGTCGCGGGCAAAGTCACACTCGGAGCCCATATCCGCCATGCGATCCACGAAGCCTTTGGCAATCTCCCGGATGCGCTCTTCGAGCTTCATCAGGTTTTGGGGGAGGAATGCGTCAGCGGTGAGACCGCGGTAGTTGGCGTGATCTGGATTGTCCATTTGCACGAGTGAGCGGACGAGGTGAGGCGAGCCGCCCATCATCTCCCGGACCTTTTGATCGGCCTCAATGTTGGTGAGCACAGTTGAGCGATCACCATTGTGATAGAGCTCGTTTTGCCTTTCGACTTCGCGAATGTGAGCCTGCCTGGAAACGACCCAAAACGGATCGAAACCTTCCACTTGCGCTTGACCCAGGGGGAGTTCTTTGCGCAGCCAGGTAAAGGCCTCATGCATAGGTGTGTCTTCGGCGTAGGACTTTGGTTCCATGATCGCTAAGGCGATCTCTTCTGGAATGATCATCTGGTTCTCTCCCGTTGGCGTTTGTTTTGACCCATTCTAGCCTGACAAACCGCTGCGTCTATACTTCACACGGTCGCAGCCAATCTGATTGCCAACTCAGTTACCTGGTGTCCTAACAACCTTGATGACAATCAAAGATTGTGCGAGGGTAGATAAGCTCGTACAACTAAAGGTGCGCGATTGGGTGATCTAATTTGTGGGGGTTGTGATGCGTCAGTTGTTAGTCGCAGGGGTCGTTTTGTCATGTGTTTTGTTTTCGCAAAGAGCGAATGCGGACGCTTATGTGTCTATTTGGCGTAGCAGCGTTAAGGCAGACGACATTTGGTTGTCTTCTTCGATTGCCGCAGGTGGCGCGAGGGCCAGTGGGAAGGTCGACAAGCCAGATATGGCGTTCGGCGGTGCATTTGGATTTGCAACTGAGAGTGGATTTGAGATCGAAGCTGAGGTGAGTTCCAGGTCGCAAGATATGGCGCAAGCATTGGTGTTTTTTCCGTACTTCAATGCGTTGTTCAAGGAACCTGTCCGGCGCCATACGCGGGCTATAATTTTGGGAACAGCGGTGAACTGAAAACAACATCGCTGATGGGCAATTTTCGGTATAATTTCTTCGATGGCCGCTGGGTTCCATATGTGGAAGCTGGTGCCGGTTATGGGTTCACATCGACTAGCGGCGATTCCACAGCGTTTAATGAAATTATTGCCGATGTCTCTGGCGGACTTACGTACCAAGCAGGGGTTGGATTGCGGTACGACATATCTGACAACGTTGGTCTGTATGTCGCCTATCGTTACGTTTCAATGCCTCAGATCGAAATTAATTTCTATATCCCTGCTGAGACCTATTACTCCTATCCGGCGGCTAGCGAGACGGTCGAGATTGATTTTTCGAGCCGATATATCTTGGCAGGCATTCGCCTTACATTTTGAACGATATGTTCTCTATCGTGAGATCTCATACATAGCCACGGCGGCGGCATTTGAGACATTGAGGCTTGAGACGGGGCCGTCTGTGGGAAGTCGGGCGAGGAGGTCGCATTTTTCCCGGGTTAGCCTGCGCAGGCCAGAGCCTTCAGCCCCCAAAACGAGGGCTGCCTTTGGCGAGGGGGAAATATCTGGGAGGACGGTTTCGGCCTCTCCAGCCAGTCCAATCCGGAAAAACCCAGCTTCGGCAATTTGTTCTAAGGCTCGCGCGAGATTGGTGACGCGAACAATCGGTACATGCTCGACGGCGCCAGAGGCCACTTTTGTCAGTGCTCCAGTGAGTTGCGGGGCATGACGGTCTTGAACCACAACACCGATGGCGCCGAAAGCAGCGGCGGAGCGCAGTATGGCACCTACATTGTGAGGGTCTTCCACTTGGTCCAACACAACGATGAAGGCGGTCTCAGCGCTCTCGGCCTGTTTGAGAAGATCTTCCAGGGGCTGGGGCTCTAAGGGCCCGGCCTTGACGGCCAGCCCTTGGTGGACCGTGCCTGAGGGAAGGAGAGAATCAATATCTGAGGTTCTCAGAATTTCAATTTCATGGGGCACCTGGGTGAGCTCTCGGGCGGCGTTTTGTGTCGCGACGATGCGATCGATTTTGCGTTTTTCGTTGCTGATTGCGGCGCGGGCAGCGTGAAGTCCCCATATCCAACCATCGGTACTATCGCGATTTCCCTTTGAATCCTTATGTTTACTTGGATTTTTTGATCTAGAATTCTTGTTCGGACGGCTTTTTTGAGGCACGTATTTTTCTTTCGATTCTATGGTGGATAGCCGCTTGAATTTCCTGGACGATCTGCTTATATTCCGCGCTTCCAGGCCATGCAAGAACGCCCTCGGGGCCCACAAGACTTGTTTCAGATCCGTATTTTAGATCCTTTGGAGCGAGCCGGTTGGGGTGCGGGGACTTTTTGCATATCCTGATTCATGTCGAATAGAAGGGCATTTTTCTTTTTGGACCGGGCGATTGCAAGAGAATACGCGCGGTTCCACCCAATTTCGGGAATCTGGATGAAAGCAGTTTGACTTGACGGGTTGCGCCTTGGCGTCATCGATCAAGAGCTGACGATCGGTACGGAGGAGTGCCCGAGTGGTTAAAGGGGACGGGCTGTAAACCCGTTGGCTTAGCCTACGTTGGTTCAAATCCAACCTCCTCCACCATAACTGCGATTGGAGATTATGCGGGCGTAGCTCAACGGTAGAGCCACAGCCTTCCAAGCTGAAGACGAGGGTTCGACTCCCTTCGCCCGCTCCAACTCCGGGATCGGGGACATGAGTAAAGTGAATTGGCCGCAAACGCGGTATGGGACGAATTGAAGATAACGGCGATTGAGGAATAAAGCGAGATGGCCAAAGAGAAGTTTGAACGTAATAAGCCGCATTGCAACATCGGCACGATTGGTCACGTTGACCACGGTAAGACGACGCTAACTGCGGCGATCACGAAAGTGTTGGCGGAAAGTGGTGGGGCGACGTTTTCGGCCTATGACGAGATCGATAAGGCGCCTGAAGAAAAGGCCCGTGGGATTACGATTTCAACGGCGCACGTTGAGTATGAGACGGACAACCGTCACTACGCCCACGTGGATTGCCCAGGTCACGCTGACTATGTGAAGAACATGATCACCGGTGCTGCCCAAATGGACGGCGCGATTTTGGTTGTGTCGGCTGCTGATGGCCCGATGCCACAGACCCGGGAGCACATTTTGCTCGCTCGTCAGGTCGGTGTGCCGGCGATCGTGGTCTACATGAACAAGGTCGACCAAGTGGACGACGAAGAGCTGATTGAGCTTGTTGAAATGGAAATCCGCGAGCTTTTGAGCTCCTACGAGTTCCCTGGCGACGATATTCCGATTGTGAAGGGTTCAGCGTTAGTGGCGCTTGAAGACGGCGACGAAGCGACGGGTAAGAACTCCATTCTTGAGCTGATGAAGGAAGTCGACGCATACATTCCACAGCCAGAGCGGGCTGTTGACGGTGACTTCTTGATGCCAGTTGAAGACGTGTTCTCGATCTCTGGTCGGGGAACGGTTGTGACCGGCCGGATTGAACGCGGTGTTGTGAATGTTGGTGATGAGATCGAAATCATCGGCGTTAAAGACACAGCGAAGACGACTTGCACGGGCGTTGAGATGTTCCGTAAGTTGCTTGATCGCGGCGAAGCTGGCGACAATGTTGGTTGCTTGCTCAGAGGTATTGGCCGTGAAGAAGTTGAGCGTGGTCAGGTTTTGGCCAAGCCGGGGTCTGTGACCCCGCACACGAAGTTCAAGGCGGAAGCCTACATCCTGACGAAGGAAGAGGGTGGCCGTCATACGCCATTCTTCACTAACTACCGGCCTCAGTTCTACTTCAGAACGACGGATGTTACCGGTGTTGTGAGCTTGCCTTCGGGGACGGAGATGGTGATGCCTGGTGACAATTGCGAGATGGAAGTCGAGCTGATTGTGCCGATCGCTATGGAAGAGAAGCTTCGCTTCGCCATCCGTGAAGGCGGTCGTACCGTCGGCGCAGGTGTCGTTGCTGGCATCATTGAGTAAGAAAGGCGGCCAAACCGCACATTGATTTGGAGGCTTGTCCTTAGGACAAGAAGGAGACGCCCGAAGGAGTGTAGCTCAGCTGGCAGAGCACCGGTCTCCAAAACCGGGTGTCGGGGGTTCGAATCCCTCCACTCCTGCCAATAAATGTGCAGAACAGGACGAAGAACGAGATGGCCCAAGACGTAGCCAAGGAAAGTAAGCCGAAGAAGAAGCGGACAAGCCCTCTTCGCTTCATTCGCGAGGTCGAGAACGAAGTTCGCAAAGTGACTTGGCCGACCCGCAATGAGTGGATTGTGACCACGATCATGGTTTTCATCATGGTCACGATCGCAGCGATCTTCTTCTTTCTGGTGGATACGGTTATTGGACGGGCCATCCAGTTCATTTTGGGACTTGGCAGCTAAGAGACCCATTGGGGTTTCCTAAGGAGCAACTTTAATGGCGGCACAGTGGTACATCGTTCACACCTACTCGAATTTCGAGAAGAAGGTGGCGGAGTCGATCCGTGAACAGGCGGTTGCTTCGGGCCTCGAAGACGCCTTCGAAGAAGTGTTGGTTCCGACCGAAGAAGTGGTCGAAATGCGGCGCGGTCAAAAGGTCAATGCGGAGCGGAAGTTCTTTCCAGGCTACGTGTTGGTGAAAATGGATTTGACCGATCAGGCCTATCACCTGATCAAGGAAACACCCAAGGTCACGGGTTTCTTAGGGGCGCAGAATAAACCGATGCCGGTGGCTCAGGCAGAAGTCGACCGCATCTTGCACCAGGTGCAAGAAGGGATTGAGCGACCGAAACCATCGATTATCTATCAAGTGGGTGATGAGGTTCAGGTCATGGATGGTCCGTTCCAATCCTTCTCCGGAGTTGTGGAGGAAGTGGACGAGGAGCGCGCCAGGTTGAAGGTGGAAGTTTCAATTTTCGGACGGGCGACCCCGGTCGAACTTGAATATGGTCAGGTTCAGAAGTCTTGAATAGGGCTTTGAAATTGATCGGATAACTCGTGTGGGAGGCGACCGCAGAAGTCCAAGCGGAACCCAGACCACGCACTCTGAAATGTGAGGCAACGGCCTCACGGACGTTGAGAGGATAGAATGGCGAAGAAAGTTACCGGCTTCCTGAAATTGCAGGTGCCAGCGGGGGCGGCAAATCCGTCACCGCCGATTGGACCGGCCTTGGGTCAGGCAGGTTTGAACATCATGGAGTTTTGCAAGAACTTCAATGCAAAGACCGACGGCCTTGAAAAGGGTATGCCGATCCCGACGATCATTACGATTTATGCGGATAAGTCGTTTTCGTTCGAGACCAAAACGCCGCCAGCCTCGTTCTTGCTGCGTAAAGCAGCAAAGGTTGATAAGGGTGCCAGCGAGCCTGGCCGTGAAGTAATGGCCAGTGTGACCATGAAGCAGGTCAAAGAGATCGCTGAAGCCAAGATGGTCGATCTTAATGCGCGTGACATTGATCAAGCGGCCAAGATCATCATGGGTTCTGCCCGTTCGATGGGTTTTGAGGTGAAGGGGTAAGGTCATGGCGAAGCTTGGAAAAAGAATGAAAGGTGCCGTTGAAGGCATTGATAGAAGACAGCTTTATCCTGTTGGTGATGCGGTCAAGATGGTCAAAGAACGGGCCAAGGCGAAGTTTGATGAGACCGTCGAAGTTGCGGTGAACTTGGGTGTTGATCCACGCCATGCGGACCAAATGGTTCGGGGGGTGGTCTCCTTACCAAGCGGCACAGGCCGTACGGTTCGCGTCGCGGTTTTTGCCAAGGATGCGAAAGCTGATGAAGCTAAGGAAGCCGGCGCCGATATCGTTGGTGCTGATGATTTGGCCGAAAAGGTTCAAAAGGGCGACATTGATTTTGATCGCTGTATCGCGACGCCGGATATGATGCCGGTTGTTGGTCGGTTGGGCAAAATCCTTGGACCGCGCGGCATGATGCCGAACCCGAAAGTGGGCACGGTGACTGCAGATGTCGCAACCGCGGTGAAAGATGCCAAAGGCGGCGCGGTTGAGTTTCGTGTCGAAAAGGCCGGGATCATTCATGCCGGCGTCGGCAAAGCAAGCTTTTCCGAAGATCAGCTTGAAACCAATGTCCGTGCCTTTATTGATGCGGTGATGAAAGCCAAACCATCCGGTGCCAAAGGGACTTACCTCAAAAAGCTCGCGTTGAGCTCGACGATGGGCCCTGGCATCCATATCGATCCGTCCTCAATACTGGGCGGATAGTTTGAAGAGTTTCCCGTGATCGGTTTCAAACCGTGAAGCGGGAGTGGGGGCCAAGCAAGTGATTGTGAAGCTTCCAACCTGTCCGAGACCGTGGGCGCCCTTTAAGGGCTTAATCGAGTGTTGCCCACCTAGACGGGAGACGATCTGATTTTTTTGGCCTCAAGGGGCCTTTGAAGTCGATTTGAATCTCGTACCTCGTCCGAAGCGGTGGTTGTCACTGTTGAGGAAAAGGGCAGGCAAATGAGCGTCGGCTCGCATGTCTGACTGTTTCAGAGGGCGATCCGGCGGTTTTGCTGGACCTGTGACTTCCGACATGTGTCGGAGTTGCAAAAACAGGAGAGAGCAGTGGATAAAACCCAAAAAGCCGACATGGTGAAATCACTTAATGGTGTTTTCACAGAAGCCGGCGTCGTGGTTGTCACCCACTATTCAGGCCTGAACGTCAAAGAGATGACAAGTCTCCGCGGCGAAATGGCTGAGGCGGGGGCGTCGCTCAAAGTAGCGAAGAACCGTCTTGCGAAGCTGGCTCTCGACGGTACGGGCGCAGACGGCATTGCTGATCTGTTCACGGGGCCGACGGCGATTGCGTATTCGGAAGATCCGATCGCGGCGCCAAAGGTCATCGCCAAGTTTGCTAAAGGGAATGACAACCTCGTCATTCTGGGCGGCATCATGGGCGATACCCTGCTTGACGAAGGTGGAGTTAAGGCCTTGGCCGCGCTTCCATCCCTCGACGAGCTGCGTGCCAAGCTGGTCGGCATGATCAGCACACCGGCGACAAGGATCGCTGGCGTGTTGCAAGCCCCCGGCGGTCAAGTGGCGCGTGTCATTGGAGCTTATAGCTCCTCAGAGGCAGCTTAGACATTAGTGACGTCAACCAGATTCAAATCGATAGGAACTTGAAAAATGGCAAATCTAGAACAAATTGCTGAAGACCTTTCCAGCTTGACGGTAATGGAGGCTGCAGAGCTTTCCAAGATGCTGGAAGAAAAGTGGGGCGTTTCTGCCGCCGCTCCGGTTGCTGTTGCAGCCGCTCCGGGCGCTGGTGGTGATGCCGCAGCTGCAGAAGAGCAGACGGAATTCACCGTCGTACTTACTTCTGCAGGCGAAAAGAAGATCAATGTCATCAAAGAAGTGCGGGCCATCACTGGTCTTGGCCTGAAGGAAGCCAAAGAGCTTGTTGAAGGTGCACCGAAAGATGTCAAAGCCGACGTGAGCAAAGACGAAGCGGAAGAGCTTAAAGGTAAGCTTGAAGCAGCTGGTGCGGGCGTTGAGCTGAAGTAATGCGTAGTCGGTGGGTGACTTTGCCCACCGACCTCTAATTCTACCAGATCCGGCCTTGCAAATTTGCGGCGCGAGGCCGGTTTTTGGCGTCTCGAATTAGAAACCAAAGACAGGGGATGTGGCGAAAATCCCAGGGTGGTGACCTTCACCGCAGAAAACAAGGGTTCACTGCTGAATCATTGATAAAGTGGCGAGAGGAATAAACATGGCGCAGTCCTTCACTGGTCGAAAAAGGATCCGCAAGTCGTTCGGGCGTATTTCCGAAACAACGACAATGCCTAACCTCATTGAGGTTCAAAAGAAGTCATACGATCAATTCCTGCAGGTCGATCCCTCTGTTCGGGACGATAGTGGATTGCAGGCCGTTTTTAAGTCGGTCTTTCCGATTTCAGATTTTTCGGAAACCTCGACCCTCGAATACGTGAAATACGAGTTTGAGAAGCCCAAATACGATGTCGAAGAATGTCAGCAGCGGGGCATGACGTTTGCCGCACCGCTGAAAGTGACACTGCGTCTCATCGTCTTTGAAGTCGATGAAGACACAGGCGCAAAATCGGTCAAAGACATCAAAGAACAAGATGTATACATGGGCGATATGCCATTCATGACCGACAATGGCACCTTTGTCGTCAATGGTACGGAACGGGTTATTGTTAGCCAGATGCACCGGTCGCCTGGTGTGTTTTTCGACCATGACAAGGGCAAGACTCATTCCTCCGGAAAGCTGCTCTTTGCAGCACGGGTTATTCCATACCGAGGATCGTGGCTTGATTTTGAATTTGACGCTAAAGACATTGTGCACGTGCGTATCGACCGTCGCCGCAAACTGCCAGTTACAACACTCCTTTTTGCCTTGGGTATGGTTAGCGAGGAAATTCTCGACCATTTCTATGGTTCCGTTTCCTACAAGAAGTTCAAGAAGGGTTGGAAGACACCGTTCATGCCGGAGCGCATGCGCGGTATTGTTCCTGCGCACGACCTAATAAATGCGAAGAACGGCGAAGTTGTTGTTGAAGCAGGACGAAAGATTACGCCTCGCTTGGCCCGTAAGCTCAGCGAAGAAGGCCTGAAAGACCTCTTGGTCACGGACGAAGAACTGGCCGGACGTTATATGGCGAAAGACGTGGTGGACGTCAAAACCGGGGAGATTTTTGCGGAAGCCGGTGAAGAGTTGACCGCTGAGAGAGTGGCCGAACTTCTCGAGGCCGGAGAGAAAGAAATCGAGACCCTTGATATTGACCACATCAATATCGGTGGATTTATGCGCAACACGATGACCGCTGACAAAGCGGAAAACCGTGATCAAGCGCTTGTCGATATTTACCGGGTCATGCGTCCGGGTGAGCCGCCAACGCTTGAAACGGCAGAAGCGCTGTTTAGCGGTCTCTTCTTCGATTCAGAGCGGTATGATTTGTCGGCGGTTGGCCGGGTAAAAATGAATATGCGTTTGGGTCTTGACGCAGAAGACACGGTGCGTGTCTTACGCAGAGACGACATTCTCGCGGTCATCAAGACACTTGTTGATCTGCGTGATGGGCGCGGCGAAATCGATGACATTGACCATTTGGGCAACCGTCGTGTGCGTTCCGTGGGCGAGCTGATGGAGAATCAGTATCGCATTGGCTTGTTGCGTATGGAGCGCGCGATCAAAGAGCGCATGAGTTCTGTCGATATCGACACAGTGATGCCGCATGATTTGATCAATGCGAAACCAGCGGCTGCAGCAGTGCGTGAGTTCTTTGGTTCATCGCAGTTGAGCCAATTTATGGATCAGACAAATCCATTGTCCGAGATTACGCACAAACGCCGTCTTTCGGCGCTTGGCCCGGGTGGTTTGACAAGAGAGCGAGCGGGTTTTGAAGTTCGTGACGTGCATCCAACGCACTACGGTCGAATTTGCCCGATTGAAACACCAGAAGGTCCAAATATTGGCCTGATCAATTCACTGGCGACCTACGCGCGGGTTAACAAGTACGGCTTTATTGAAAGTCCTTATCGCAAGGTCGCGAAAGGTAAGGTCGCAAGCGAGGTTGTTTATCTTTCAGCGATGGAAGAGGGCAAATACTGCATTGCGCAAGCGAACGCGGTTGTGAAGTCAGATGGGACGTTTGAAAGTGATCTGGTGTCGGCACGACAAGCTGGCGACTTCGCCATGGTGTCACCAGATAGCCTCGACTTCATCGATGTTTCGCCGAAACAGTTGGTGTCAGTTGCTGCGGCGCTCATTCCGTTCTTGGAAAATGATGATGCAAACCGAGCCTTGATGGGTTCGAACATGCAACGCCAAGCCGTACCGCTGATCAAGGCGGATGCACCTTTGGTTGGGACGGGCATGGAATCTATCGTGGCACGTGACTCAGGCGCTGCCATAGGGGCTCGTCGCCCCGGTGTTGTGGATCAGGTTGATGCCACACGGATTGTCGTTCGGGCGACAGAGGAAACAGATCCTTCGAAGCCTGGGGTTGATATCTACAACCTGCAAAAATTCCAACGCTCAAACCAAGATACGTCAATCAACCAACGTCCAATCGTCAAGGTTGGTGACAAGGTGCGGGCCGGCGATATCATCGCGGACGGCCCGTCAACGGATCTCGGCGAACTTGCTTTGGGTAAGAACGTATTGGTCGCGTTCATGCCTTGGAATGGTTACAACTTCGAGGACTCCATCCTCATCTCCGAACGTATCGTGCGTGATGACGTGTTTACGTCCATTCACATCGAAGAGTTTGAAGTGATGGCACGAGATACCAAGCTTGGCCCTGAAGAGATCACGCGCGATATTCCAAATGTCGGCGAGGAAGCTTTGAAGAACTTGGACGAAGCCGGGATTGTCTACATTGGGGCTGAAGTGCACCCAGGCGACATTCTGGTTGGTAAGATCACGCCGAAGGGCGAATCTCCAATGACGCCGGAAGAGAAACTCTTGCGCGCGATCTTTGGTGAAAAAGCATCAGATGTCCGTGACACCTCACTGAAACTACCACCTGGTGTTGCCGGTACAGTGGTTGAAGTTCGGGTCTTCAATCGTCATGGCATCGACAAAGACGAACGTGCAATGTCTATCGAGCGGGACGAAATCGATCGTTTGGCGAAAGACCGCAATGATGAGCTGACCATTCTAGAGCGCAACATTTATGGCCGTCTTCGCGAATTGCTGCTTGGTAAGAAGATGGTGTCAGGCCCAACCGGCATTCGGACAGGTGCGATACTCTCAGAAGAAGACTTGGATGCAGTTCCCCGTAGTAAGTGGTGGGAGGTTGCTCTCGATAACGACAAAGCTATGGGCGAGGTTGAAGCTCTTAATCGCTTGTTTGAAGAAGCCAAGTCTCGTTTGCAAATGCGTTTTGAAGACAAAGTCGACAAACTGCAACGTGGTGATGAGTTGCCTCCGGGTGTGATGAAGATGGTCAAAGTCTTCATTGCTGTGAAGCGTAAGCTTCAACCTGGTGACAAAATGGCTGGTCGTCACGGCAATAAGGGTGTGATCTCTAAGATCATCCCTGTTGAAGACATGCCTTATCTGGAAGATGGAACCCCTGTTGATGTGGTTCTGAATCCACTCGGTGTGCCTAGTCGGATGAATGTCGGACAAATCCTGGAAACCCATTTGGGTTGGGCATGTCGCGGTTTGGGCGGTCAAGTCAAGGAAGCGTTGGAAGCTTATCAACGGGGCAGTACAGTTGATGAACTTCGTCAGAAGATCGTCGATGTTTATGAGTTTGATGATGACATCAAGAGCATGAATGGGTCAGAGCTGGCGGAGTTGGCGACCAATCTGCAGCGTGGTGTGCCAATTGCGACGCCGGTGTTTGACGGTGCGCGCGAGAAGGACATTGACCACATGCTGGTTAAGGCAGGCCTGAACAGTTCTGGGCAGGTTACACTCTTTGACGGACGTACGGGTGAGGCATTCCAACGTTCGGTGACAGTGGGCTATATCTACATGCTCAAACTTCACCACTTGGTGGACGACAAAATTCACGCTCGTTCAATTGGTCCATACTCCTTGGTTACCCAGCAACCGTTGGGTGGTAAAGCTCAGTTTGGTGGCCAGCGCTTCGGTGAAATGGAAGTCTGGGCGCTTGAGGCTTATGGCGCTGCCTACACCTTGCAGGAAATGCTGACTGTAAAATCGGATGACGTAGCCGGCCGGACGAAAGTCTATGAGGCGATCGTGCGTGGCGATGACACGTTTGAGGCGGGTATTCCTGAAAGTTTCAATGTGTTGGTCAAAGAAATGCGATCTCTCGGGTTGAACGTCGAGTTGTTGCAAGGCTTGGAAGCGCCAACTTCGGAAGCAGCTGAGTAAGTGTTGATAGTTGATATTTGCAGACGAATAAAATTCGTGAAAGTGCGGAAATTACCGCGCAGTAGGAGAAATACTCCATGAAGCAAGACGTAATGAATGTATTCAATACGGCAAGTGTTGCTCCAGCATTTGATCGTATCCGTATTTCGCTGGTAAGCCCTGAGAAGATCCTGTCGTGGTCTTTTGGGGAAATTCGGAAACCGGAAACGATCAACTATCGGACATTTAAGCCGGAACGTGACGGTCTGTTTTGTGCTCGTATCTTTGGTCCAATCAAAGATTATGAATGCCTGTGCGGTAAGTACAAACGCATGAAATACAAGGGCATCGTTTGCGAGAAGTGCGGCGTCGAAGTCACTTTGTCGAAAGTCCGTCGTGAACGGATGGGCCATATCGAACTCGCGTCGCCAGTGGCACACATTTGGTTCCTGAAATCCCTGCCAAGCCGGATTGGTTTGATGCTGGATATGACGTTGAAGGATCTTGAGCGGATCCTTTATTTCGAGCACTGGGTCGTTATTGAGCCAGGTCTAACGTCGCTGAAGAAGGGTGAGTTGCTTTCAGAAGAAGCCTTCATGCAGGCGCAAGACGAGTATGGCCCGGACAGCTTTACTGCTGGTATCGGCGCGGAGGCCATCCGCGACATGCTGATGTCAATCGACATGGAAAAAGCATGCGATGACATTCGTGTCGAGATTTCTGAAACGACGTCAGAACTGAAACCGAAGAAGTTGGTGAAGCGTCTCAAGCTTATTGAAGCGTTCATGACATCTGGCAATCGTCCGGAATGGATGATCATGACCGTTGTTCCCGTCATTCCTCCGGAACTGCGCCCTTTGGTTCCGCTGGATGGCGGTCGGTTTGCGACATCTGATCTAAATGATCTCTATCGTCGGGTGATCAATCGTAACAATCGTCTGAAGCGTCTTATCGAGCTTCGCGCTCCAGACATCATCATCCGAAATGAAAAACGGATGTTGCAAGAATCTGTCGATGCATTGTTTGACAATGGTCGTCGCGGCCGCGTCATCACCGGCGCACACAAACGTCCGCTGAAATCCCTGTCAGATATGCTGAAGGGTAAGCAAGGCCGCTTCCGTCAGAACCTGCTTGGTAAGCGGGTCGACTATTCGGGCCGTTCAGTGATTGTGGTTGGTCCTGAACTCAAACTTCACCAGTGTGGTTTGCCGAAGAAAATGGCTTTGGAACTCTTCAAGCCCTTCATCTATTCGCGTCTTGATGCGAAGGGCCTTTCAGGCACGGTGAAGCAAGCCAAGAAGATGGTGGAGAAAGAGAAACCTGAGGTTTGGGATATTCTTGAAGAAGTAATCCGCGAACATCCCGTTCTCTTGAACAGGGCGCCAACATTGCACCGTTTGGGCATTCAAGCTTTTGAGCCAGTACTCATTGAGGGAAAAGCTATCCAGCTTCACCCGCTCGTCTGTACGGCTTTCAATGCCGACTTTGACGGTGACCAAATGGCGGTTCACGTGCCTCTCTCTCTGGAGGCGCAGCTTGAAGCTCGTGTGTTGATGATGTCCACTAACAACATCCTGCACCCGGCCAACGGTAAGCCGATTATCGTTCCAAGTCAGGATATTGTTCTGGGTATCTACTACCTTACAATTGAGAAGGACAATGAGCCTGGCGAAGGCATGGTCTTCTCAAGCGTGGCGGAAGTTGAACATGCACTTCATGCCAAGGCGATTACGTTGCATGCCAAGGTCAAGTGTCGTTTCGAAATTGCTGACGAGGAAGGCAATATCGTCGACAAGATCATCGACACCACTGCTGGTCGTTTGCGTCTTGCCGAACTGCTGCCTAAGAACAAGAAGGTGCCTTTGGCGCTTGTTGACCGTGTTTTGACGAAGAAAGAAATTTCTTCTGTTATCGATGAAGTTTACCGTCATTGCGGTCAGAAAGAGACCGTTCTGTTCTGTGACCGGGTCATGGCAGTTGGCTTTAAAGAAGCCTGTCGTGCCGGTATCTCGTTTGGTAAAGACGACATGGTCATTCCTGACACCAAGGTGACCTTGGTCGATGAAACGCGCTCGCTTGCTCGTGAGTATGAAGAGCAATACGTGGATGGCCTTATCACTCAACGTGAGAAGTACAACAAGGTTGTTGATGCTTGGGCGCGGTGCACGGAGCGTGTGGCTGACGAAATGATGATGCGCATTTCAAGCACTGGCAAAGACGAGGAAACCGGACGGGATCTTGAGGTTAACTCGATCTATATGATGGCTCACTCGGGTGCTCGTGGTAGTGCCGCGCAAATGAAACAGCTCGCTGGAATGCGCGGTCTCATGGCGAAGCCTTCCGGTGAAATCATTGAGACACCGATTATTTCCAACTTTAAAGAAGGCCTTTCGGTGCTTGAGTACTTTAACTCGACGCACGGTGCCCGTAAGGGTTTGGCTGATACGGCGCTTAAGACTGCAAACTCCGGGTATCTGACACGTCGCCTAGTCGACGTTGCTCAGGATTCAATCATTGTGGAACGGGATTGCGGATCTACAGATGGTTTGACCGTTGGTGCTGTTGTTGAAGGCGGCGAAGTGGTTGAGGCTTTGAGTGAGCGTATTCTGGGTCGGACAGCTGTTGAAGATATTGTCCATCCCTTGACAGATGAGGTTTTGGCCAAGAAGCGTGATGAGATCTCTGAAGTGCAAGCCGAGCTGATTGAGCAGGCTGGTGTTTCGACGGTCAAAATTCGCTCTGTTCTGACCTGTGACACCAGAGGCGGTGTTTGTGGTAACTGCTACGGTCGCGATCTGGCTCGTGGAACCATGGTGAATATTGGTGAAGCGGTTGGTGTTATTGCGGCGCAGTCGATTGGTGAGCCTGGTACCCAGTTGACCATGCGTACTTTCCACATTGGTGGAACAGCGCAGGTTGCCGACCAGTCCTTTATTGAAACCACGCAAGACGGTCAAATCTTGATCAAGAACCGGAATGTTGTAAAAGACAGCTCGGGGGCTCTTATTGTCATGGGACGAAACGCGCAAGTCACCGTGACAGATGAGAAGGGCAAAGAAAAGGCGAACCATAAGGTTACATATGGAACGCGCCTTCTTGTTGATGATGGTGCTGAGGTTAAGCGTGGTCAACGTATCGGTGAGTGGGACCCTTACACCATTCCGATTATCACGGAGCTCAATGGCACCGTGAAGTTGGAAGACTTGGTGGACGGTGTTTCGATCCGTGAAGTGGTCGATGAAGCAACCGGTATTTCGAACAAGGTCGTTGTTGATTGGCGAACCAACACACGTGGTGGTGATTTGCGTCCAGCAATTTCTTTGGTTGATGACGATGGTGAAGTACTGAAACTCGCGAACGGTAATGACGCACGTTACTTGCTTTCCGTGGACGCAATTCTATCAGTTGAAGATGGATCATTGGTTCATGCTGGTGATTCACTGGCTCGGATCCCGACAGAAGGTGCGAAAACCCGGGATATTACCGGTGGTCTGCCAAGGGTAGCTGAGCTATTTGAGGCTCGTCGTCCCAAGGATCACGCTATTATTGCTGAGATCTCAGGTTATGTTGAATTCGGACGCGACTATAAGAACAAGCGCCGGATCGTCATCCGACCTGAAGCTGAAGATGAAGAAAACTCCGAATATCTGATTCCTAAGGGCAAGCACCTTTCGGTTCGGGAAGGGGACTTCATTGAAAAAGGTGAGTATCTGCTAGACGGCAACCCAGCTCCGCATGATATTTTGGCCATTAACGGCGTGGAGAGCCTCGCTTCTTATCTGGTGAACGAAATCCAGGAGGTTTACCGACTGCAGGGTGTGAAGATCAACGATAAGCATATCGAAGTGATCGTGCGCCAGATGTTGCAGAAGAGGGAGATCGTTGATGCGGGTGATTCCACTTTTATCAAAGGTGAGCAGGTCGATCTCGTTGAATTCGAGGAGATGAATGAGCGTGTGAAGGCCGAAGGCGGCAAAGAAGCAACGGCAAACCCTGTTTTGTTGGGAATTACCAAAGCCAGCCTTCAAACGAGATCCTTCATCTCTGCGGCTTCCTTCCAGGAAACCACACGAGTTCTCACGGAAGCTGCGGTCAACGGGAAATCCGACGACCTCATTGGTTTGAAAGAAAACGTTATTGTCGGTCGGTTGATACCGGCTGGCACCGGCAGTGCGCTCACCAGATACAAGAATCTGGCGACCACTCGGGACGATGCGATTCTCGCGGAACGTGCTGCTTTGGCGAAGGCAGAGGAAGCAGAAGCGGCCTTGCCAGCGATTGAAGCGCCGGAAGTAGCGCCAGAAGCTGAAGTGTCAGCTGGTGAGGAACCTGCCGCATAAGACGTCGCGCAATAATGTTGTTGTAAAACACCAGTTAGAGGCCGTTTGGACGTTGGTTCGGGCGGCCTTTTTCGTAACTTCTGACAAGGTGTTGGCGTTGGCTCCGTGAATCGCTGAAAAACGCTATTTTTCAGGGATTTGGGGGTTGACGGGGCAGGTTCCGAAAAGTATGTACAGGCCTCCTTTGAACAGCAGGCCGTAGGTCTGGGGTGTTTAGGCCATTGGCCCACTGCGGAACTATACGCTGCGACGAGGATTAAACGCTGAAGATTGGTACATGACCCCAAGGGTTTCTTGTTGGGTCCTCTGTTTTTGAGAGCGCCAGAGTTTTGTATGGGCGTTTCTTGAGCTGCGCGCAGCCCTTAATTGGATTGTGCGCACCTTGTGATTCAGCGCTGGATTGGACGAATTTGAGGTGACGGCGATATGCCAACCATTAGCCAACTTATCCGGAAGCCGAGAAAGGCGCCGGTCAAACGAAACAAAGTTCCTGCCCTAGAGGCTTGCCCGCAAAAGCGTGGTGTTTGCACTAGGGTTTATACGACGACACCTAAGAAGCCGAACTCGGCTCTCAGGAAGGTCGCGCGGGTTCGTTTGACGAATGGCTTTGAAGTCACAAGCTACATTCCGGGTGAAGGTCACAATCTGCAGGAACACTCCGTTGTTCTTATCCGCGGTGGTCGCGTGAAGGATTTACCTGGCGTTCGCTATCACATTTTGCGCGGTGTCTTGGACACGCAGGGCGTCAAGGACCGTCGCCAGCGTCGTTCGAAATACGGTGCCAAACGGCCGAAGTAAGGAGCTTTTTCATGTCCCGACGTCACGCCGCGGAAAAAAGAGACACGCTTCCCGATCCAAAGTTCGGGGATATTGTTGTTACGAAATTCATGAATTCGCTGATGTTGGACGGCAAGAAGTCCGTCACGGAGCGGATTGTTTATGGCGCTTTCGATGAGATCCAAACGAAGATGAGCCAAGATCCGTTGTCCCTGTTTCACGAAGCGTTGGACAATGTAAAGCCCTCGATCGAAGTTCGGTCTCGTCGGGTTGGTGGTGCGACCTATCAGGTCCCGGTTGAAGTCCGGAATGACCGCAAACAAGCTCTGGCGATCCGTTGGATCATCAACGCAGCTCGTGGTCGGAACGAAAACACAATGCAAAGCCGGTTGTCCGGTGAGCTTATGGATGCCTCTCAAAATCGGGGCTCCGCAGTGAAGAAACGCGAAGATACGCACAAGATGGCTGAAGCCAACCGCGCGTTTTCGCATTACCGCTGGTAAGGCTTGCGGACAAGGGTTGTAAGGGAACTTAGTCATGGCGCGTCAAACACCACTCGATCGTTACCGAAATATCGGCATCATGGCCCATATTGATGCGGGCAAGACGACGACGACAGAACGCATCCTTTATTACACTGGTCGCAGTCACAAGATTGGCGAAGTGCACGATGGTGCCGCCACGATGGATTGGATGGAGCAGGAACAGGAACGCGGTATTACAATTACGTCCGCTGCGACGACCTGTTTCTGGAACGACTACCGTGTCAATATTATTGATACCCCTGGTCACGTTGATTTTACGATCGAAGTTGAACGGTCCCTGCGAGTTCTAGATGGTGCAGTGGCCGTTTTTGATTCAGTGGCTGGTGTAGAACCTCAGTCCGAGACTGTTTGGCGTCAGGCAGACAAATACCGAGTGCCGCGCATGTGTTTCATCAATAAGATGGATCGCATGGGCGCTGACTTCTATCGCTGCGTCGATATGATTGTTGATCGTTTGGGTGCAACTCCGTTGGTACTTCAGTTGCCTGTTGGCGCTGAGTCCGACTTTGCTGGTGTTGTTGACCTCATTAAAATGAAAGCCATTATCTGGCGGGATGAGAACCTTGGCGCTGAGTTCGACTACGTCGATATTCCGGCCGACCTCAAAGACAAAGCTGATGAGTACCGAGTGAAGCTCGTTGAAGCCGCCATTGAGGAAGATGAGGCTCTTCTTGAGAAATATCTCGATGGTGAAATGCCAACGGAAGACGAGCTAAAGGGCTGCATCCGTAAGGGCACGATCTCCCTCGACTTTGTTCCAGTGATTTGCGGTTCAGCCTTTAAGAACAAGGGCGTACAGCCCATGCTTGACGCGGTTGTTGATTTTATGCCGTCTCCACTCGAAGTGCCCGCCATTAAGGGCATTGATGCGAAGACGGATGAAGAAACAACACGTGAATCCAGCGATGACGCTCCGGCTTCTGGTCTTGCTTTCAAAGTTATGAATGACCCGTTTGTTGGCTCACTGACATTCGTGCGGATCTACTCAGGAGTGTTTGAAGCCGGTACCGGCGTCTTGAACTCGGTTAAAGACAACCGTGAGCGTATCGGCCGGATGCTCGAAATGCACTCGAACAGCCGTGAAGACATCAAAGAAGCGCGTGCGGGTGACATCGTTGCATTTGCTGGCCTTAAGAACACGACCACTGGCGATACACTTTGCGATCCATTGAATCCTGTGATTCTAGAGCGCATGGAGTTTCCTGAGCCTGTGATTTCGCTTTCGGTTGAGCCGAAAACGAAGGGTGACCAGGAGAAACTCGGTGTTGCCTTGGCTCGTTTGGCAAAAGAAGACCCAAGTTTCCGTGTCACGACGGATGAAGAATCCGGTCAGACGGTGATTGCGGGTATGGGCGAGCTTCACCTCGACATTATTGTCGACCGAATGAAGCGTGAATTCAAAGTAGACGCTAACGTGGGTGCACCGCAGGTCGCTTATCGCGAAACGATTACGAGAACAGCTGAGATTGATTACACCCACAAGAAGCAAACGGGTGGTTCTGGTCAATTTGCGCGCGTGAAGATGATCTTCGAACCGCTTGAAGCTGGTTCTGGGTTTGAGTTTGAAAGTAAGATCGTTGGTGGCAATGTGCCTAAGGAATACATCCCGGGCGTCCAAAAAGGTATTGAAAGCGTCAAAGATGGCGGGTTCATTGCTGGCTTTCCGATGATTGATTTCAAGGCCACATTGATTGATGGCGCGAGCCACGACGTGGACTCCAGTGTTATGGCGTTTGAAATGGCGTCTCGCGCGGCCTTCCGTGAAGCGGCGCCAAAAGCTGCGCCACGTTTGCTTGAGCCGATTATGAAGGTCGAAGTAGTGACACCTGAGGATTATATGGGTGATTGCATCGGTGACTTGAACAGTCGTCGTGGACAGATCAGCGGAACAGAGCAACGAGGTAATGCAACCGTCATTAATGCGATGGTGCCGCTGGCCAATATGTTTGGATATGTGAACACGCTGCGGTCAATGACCCAGGGTCGTGCTCAGTACACGATGCAGTTCGATCACTATGAGCAAGTCCCCCAGGCAGTGGCGGAAGAGGTCCAGGCGAAACTGGCATGACCCCTTTCGCGGATTAGCCGGGATAGTTTGAGTAAGAAGTTTTGTTAGCCGTCAGATTACGGAGAGAAAAAGATGGCCAAAGAGAAGTTTGAACGTAATAAGCCGCATTGCAACATCGGCACGATTGGTCACGTTGACCACGGTAAGACGACGCTAACTGCGGCGATCACGAAAGTGTTGGCGGAAAGTGGTGGGGCGACGTTTTCGGCCTATGACGAGATCGATAAGGCGCCTGAAGAAAAGGCCCGTGGGATTACGATTTCAACGGCGCACGTTGAGTATGAGACGGACAATCGTCACTACGCCCACGTGGATTGCCCAGGTCACGCTGACTATGTGAAGAACATGATCACCGGTGCTGCCCAAATGGACGGCGCGATTTTGGTTGTGTCGGCCGCTGATGGCCCGATGCCACAGACCCGGGAGCACATTTTGCTCGCTCGTCAGGTCGGTGTGCCGGCGATCGTGGTCTACATGAACAAGGTCGACCAAGTGGACGACGAAGAGCTGATTGAGCTTGTTGAAATGGAAATCCGCGAGCTTTTGAGCTCCTACGAGTTCCCTGGCGACGATATTCCGATTGTGAAGGGTTCAGCGTTAGTGGCGCTTGAAGACGGCGACGAAGCGACGGGTAAGAACTCCATTCTTGAGCTGATGAAGGAAGTCGACGCATACATTCCACAGCCAGAGCGGGCTGTTGACGGTGACTTCTTGATGCCAGTTGAAGACGTGTTCTCGATCTCTGGTCGGGGAACGGTTGTGACCGGCCGGATTGAACGCGGTGTTGTGAATGTTGGTGATGAGATCGAAATCATCGGCGTTAAAGACACAGCGAAGACGACTTGCACGGGCGTTGAGATGTTCCGTAAGTTGCTTGATCGCGGCGAAGCTGGCGACAATGTTGGTTGCTTGCTCAGAGGTATTGGTCGTGAAGAAGTTGAGCGTGGTCAGGTTTTGGCCAAGCCGGGGTCTGTGACCCCGCACACGAAGTTCAAGGCGGAAGCCTACATCCTGACGAAGGAAGAGGGTGGCCGTCATACGCCATTCTTCACTAACTACCGGCCTCAGTTCTACTTCAGAACGACGGATGTTACCGGTGTTGTGAGCTTGCCTTCGGGGACGGAGATGGTGATGCCTGGTGACAATTGCGAGATGGAAGTCGAGCTGATTGTGCCGATCGCTATGGAAGAGAAGCTTCGCTTCGCCATCCGTGAAGGCGGTCGTACCGTCGGCGCAGGTGTCGTTGCTGGCATCATTGAGTAAGAAACAATTGCGGGGTCGCGTCAAAATGATCCCGCGAATTTTTTGGGCTTCAACTAGGTAAAGTCATGCAGAACCAGAATATTCGCATTCGGCTAAAAGCCTTTGACCACCGCGTGCTCGATACGTCGACGCGTGAGATTGTCAATACTGCGAAACGGACCGGCGCACAGGTACGTGGACCTATTCCACTACCGACACGCATTGAGAAGTTCACAGTGCTTAGAAGCCCACACATCGATAAGAAGAGTCGCGAGCAGTTCGAAATTCGGACCCACAAGCGCCTCCTCGATATCGTTGACCCGACACCACAAACCGTTGACGCGCTTATGAAGCTTGATTTGGCTGCTGGCGTTGACGTTGAGATTAAACTGTAAGGAACAAGTCCATGCGTTCAGGCGTGATTGTTCAGAAGCTGGGGATGACCCGCATCTTTACCGATGACGGGCGGCATCTGCCGGTGACTGTGTTGAGACTCGATAACTGTCAGGTTGTCGCTCAACGTACAGACGATCGGAATGGGTATTCCGCTCTGCAACTTGGTGCCGGTAAGGCTAAAGTTAAGAGGGTGACGAAGGCGCAACGCGGTCATTTCGCGGTTGCCAAAGTCGAACCCAAACGGAAAGTCGTTGAGTTTCGTGTTTCAGCCGACAACATGATTGATGTTGGCGCTGAGTTAACCGCAGATCACTTCGTTGAAGGTCAGCGCGTTGATGCATGCGGAACGAGCATTGGTAAAGGTTTTGCCGGTGCCATGAAGCGTCACAACTTCTCCGGTCTTCGGGCGACCCACGGTGTTTCGATTTCGCACCGTAGTCTTGGAGCGACCGGTCAATGCCAAGACCCGGGTAAGGTCTTTAAGGGCAAGAAGATGGCCGGCCAGATGGGAAATGTTCGCGTAACAACCCAGAACCTGGAAGTGGTTCGCACGGACGTTGATCGCGGTCTCATCATGGTCAAGGGCGCGGTCCCTGGGTCAAAGGGCGGCTGGGTCATTTTGAAAGATGCCATTAAGCGGGCACTGCCAGATGGGGTTCCGATGCCTGGCGCGTTTCGTTTGAAGGAAGAGCCAAAGGCGGAAGCCAAAGAAGAAGCCAAAGAAGAAGCCAAAGAAGAAGCCAAAGAAGAAGCCAAAGAAGAAGCCAAAGAAGAAGCCAAAGAAGAAGCAACGGTTGATGTTCCTGAGGCAGAAGCACCTGAGGCGCCTGTAGAGGCAGCTGCAAAAGACGGCGAAGATAAGAAGGGTGACGAGTAATGAAGGCGGATGTGACAACACTTGACGCCGGAAAAGCGGGTACGATCACGCTTGCGGATGAGGTCTTTGGCTTAGAGCCACGTGAAGACATCATGCAGCGCATGGTCGTGTACCAACTTGCCAAGCGTCGCCAAGGATCACACCATACGCTTACGCGTGGTGAAGTTTCAAAGCACAAGAAGCGTATTGGCAATCAAAAAGGTGGCGGTACGGCTCGGCACGGTAATGGATCGGTTGCTCAGTTTCGTGGTGGTGCTAAAGCTTTTGGTCCAAGAACACGGGATCATTCGATTTCGCTTCCGAAAAAGGTCCGCAAGCTGGCTTTGAAACACGCTTTGTCAGCTAAGAAGACTAGCGACCAACTGATTATATTGGACGATGTGAAACTTGATGCACCTCGTACTAAGACACTGAAAGACTCGTTTGAAAAACTTGGCCTCAACAATGCTTTGATCATTGGTGGCGAAGAGTTGGATGACAATTTCGAGTTGGCGGCCCGCAACATTGTCGATGTTGATGTCTTGCCGGCGCAAGGCATCAATGTTTACGACATTCTTCGTCGTGAGATGTTGGTGTTGACCAAGTCGGCCGTTGATCAATTGGAGGCTCGGTTGAAATGAACCAGGGGCAAAAATACGACGTCATTCTTGGCCCGATCATTACAGAAAAGGCAACTTTGGCGGCCGAGAACGATCAAGTGATTTTCAGTGTTCCGTTGACTGCGACAAAACCGATGATCAAAGAGGCCGTCGAGGGTTTATTTGAACGGAAAGTCAAAGCGGTCAACACCATCAGGTCGAAAGGGAAAGTGAAGCGCTTTCGTGGCCAGATGGGGAAACGCAAAGATACGAAGAAAGCCATTGTCACATTCGTTGAAGGCCAAGCGCCGATCGATGTGACGAGTGGTCTTTGAGACTAGAGCAAGAGTGGTTGGATTAAGCCGATGGCGTTAAAACAATACAAACCAACATCACCTGGTCAGCGTGGCCTCGTGCTTGTAGACCGTTCGGCCCTGTATAAGGGACGTCCAGTCAAGAAGTTGACCGAGGGTCTGGCGGGCAATGGTGGCCGCAATAATGGTGGCCGCATTACCGCGCGTCGCCAAGGTGGCGGACACAAGCGTCTGTACCGAAAGATCGACTTCAAGCGTAGGAAGTTTGACGTCAAAGGTACCGTTGAGCGGATCGAATACGATCCGAACCGGACCGCATTCATTGCTTTGATCAAATACGAAGACGGTGAACAGGCTTATATTTTGGCGCCACAGCGTCTTGGTGTTGGTGATCCGGTGATGGCGAGTGACAAGGCGGACATTAAGCCCGGCAATGCAATGCCATTATCTTCGATTCCAATTGGCACGATCGTTCACAATGTGGAGCTCAAAGCTGGAGCAGGTGGGCAAATTGCAAGATCTGCCGGTGCCTATGCCCAGTTGGTTGGTCGAGATATGGGGTATGCGCTCCTGCGTTTGATGTCCGGTGAGCAGCGCAAAGTTCGCGCTGAATGCATGGCAACTGTTGGCGCTGTCTCAAATCCAGATCATGGCAACATCAAGCTTGGTAAGGCTGGCCGTAATCGTTGGCTTGGCAAGCGCCCATCGGTTCGCGGTGTGGCTATGAACCCAGTTGATCACCCACATGGTGGTGGTGAAGGTCGTACATCTGGTGGTCGTCATCCGGTTAGCCCTTGGGGCAAACCCACAAAAGGCAAGCGTACGCGTAGCAATCGTGCGACAGACAAATTTATCGTTCGCAGTCGTCATCTGCGTAAGAAAAAACGCTAGGAGATTTCAAAGATGGCCCGTTCTGTTTGGAAAGGCCCGTTCGTTGACGGATACATGTTGAAGAAGGCCGAAGCTGCACATGGTGGCGGCCGAAAAGGTGCAATCAAGACTTGGTCGCGCCGTTCAACTGTTCTGCCGCAATTCGTGGGCCTCACATTCGCCGTTTACAACGGCCACAAACATATCCCCGTGTTGGTGAGCGAAGACATGGTCGGCCACAAGTTTGGAGAATTTGCACCGACCCGTACGTATTTTGGACACGGATCGGACAAGAAGGCAAAGAGGACCTAAATCATGGGTAAGGCAAAGTCCCAACGCCGCGTAAAAGACAATGAGGCCTTCGCGATTGGCCGCATGATCAAGACGAGTCCGCAAAAGCTTAACTTGGTTGCGCAAACGATCCGAGGCAAGAAGGTTGAGGCGGCTCAGCAAGAACTTCGGTTCTCAAAACGGCGCGTTGCGAACGACGTTCTTAAGATTTTGGATTCGGCGATCGCGAATGCGGAAAACAATCACGATCTGGATGTCGATGAGTTGATTGTCGCAGAAGCGTTTGTTGGTAAGAATTTGGTTATGAAGCGCTGGCGCGCGCGGGCACGTGGTCGCACCGGCAAAATTCTTAAGCCGTTTGCTGAAATGACCATTGTGGTGCGCCAACCGGAAGACGTTGAGGAGAGTGCCTAATGGGCCAGAAAATTAATCCAATCGGTATTCGACTGGGCATTAACCGCACGTGGGATTCTCGCTGGTACGCCGGTGGTCAAGAGTATGGCCAATTGCTCCAAGAAGATCTGAAGATCCGTGAGTTCTTGCACAAGACACTCAAGCAAGCTGGTGTCTCCAAGATTGTTATTGAACGTCCGCACCGAAAGTGTCGCGTTACGATCTACACGGCTCGTCCTGGCGTTGTCATTGGCAAGAAGGGTGCAGACATTGAAAAGCTGCGCCGCAAAGTTGGCGAAATTACTTCGAGTGAAGTTCACTTGAACATCGTAGAGATCCGCAAGCCAGAAATTGATGCGAACTTGGTCGCAGAAAATATTGCTCAGCAATTGGAACGTCGAGTTGCTTTCCGCCGGGCCATGAAGCGGGCGGTTCAATCGGCTGTACGTTTGGGCGCTCAAGGGATCCGGATCAATGCTGCGGGTCGTTTGGGTGGCGCTGAGATTGCGCGTACGGAATGGTACCGCGAAGGACGTGTTCCGCTACATACATTGCGGGCTAATGTCGATTACGGCACAGCCGAGGCGAAAACTGCTTATGGCATTTGCGGCATTAAAGTTTGGATCTTTAAGGGTGAAATTCTTGAGCACGATCCGATGGCACAAGACAAGCAATCGGAAGCCGCACAAGAAGGTCCGACAGGCGGTCGCCAGTCGCGAAAAAAATAACCCACTGGGATTGCTAAAAAGCAGGTAAGAGAAAAGAGAGTTTGAAACCATGTTGCAGCCGAAGCGCACGAAATTCCGCAAAGCACATAAAGGGCGGATCAAAGGCAATGCAAAGGGCGGGAGTACCCTTAACTTTGGGGCCTATGGTTTGAAATCCATGGATGCTGAACGTGTGACTGCGCGCCAAATTGAGGCCGCCCGTCGGGCGATTACGCGTCACATGAAGCGGGCAGGTCGGGTTTGGATTCGGATTTTTCCGGATGTGCCGGTCTCGAAGAAACCAACCGAGGTTCGGATGGGTAAAGGTAAGGGTACACCTGAGTTCTGGGTTGCCAAGGTCAAGCCTGGTCGGATCATGTTTGAGATTGATGGCGTGACGCCTGACGTTGCAGAAGAAGCTTTGCGTCTTGGTGCGGCTAAGTTGCCGGTCAAATGCAAAATGGTGAGACGGGTTGGCGCATAGCCTGACCTGGTCAACGAACGAGAAGGAATGAGGCCATGAAGGCCAGTGAAGTAAGAGATCTGTCACCGGATCAACTGCAGGCCAAATTGGTCGAGTTGAAGAAGGAAGCGTTCAATCTGCGCTTCCAGGGTGCGTCAGGCCAGTTAGAGAATACCGCGCGCGTGCGCCAAGTGCGACGCGACGTGGCGCGAGTGGAAACAATTTTGAGAGAGAAACAAGAGGGCTGATAGGCCTCTCTGAATTTCTCAAGGAGAAGAAACGTGCCAAAGCGAATTTTGCAGGGTGTCGTGATTAGTGATGTGAATGACAAGACGATCGTCGTCAATGTTGAGCGCCGGGTGGCTCACCCAGTGTTCGCGAAGACGGTTCGGAAGTCCAAGCGTTACCACGCTCATGATCCCGAAAATACGTTTAAGAAGGGCGATATCGTTCGCATTGAGGAATGTGCACCGATATCAAAAAAGAAAACTTGGGTGGTGATTCAGGGCGAAGCTCGAGCCTGATTGGATTAACACGAAACTAGTACGGATTTCCTGCCATGATTCAGATGCAGACAAATTTGGAAGTCGCAGACAACTCAGGTGCTCGCAAGGTGCAGTGCATCAAAGTGCTGGGTGGTGCGAAGCGGAGATATGCGGCTGTTGGTGACATTATTGTTGTCAGCGTCAAGGAAGCTATTCCGCGCGGTCGCGTAAAGAAAGGCGACGTCATGAAGGCGGTTGTCGTTCGCACGGCAAAAGAAATTCGTCGTCAAGATGGAAGTGCAATTCGGTTTGACCGGAATGCTGCCGTTTTGATTAACAACCAAAAAGAGCCAATTGGCACTCGGATCTTTGGCCCAGTAACACGCGAATTGCGTGTCAAAGGTCATATGAAGATCGTGTCTTTGGCGCCGGAGGTTCTTTGATCATGTCGATGAAATTGAAAATCAAAAAGGGCGACCGCGTTGTTGTTCGCACCGGGAAGAACAAGGGCACCACTGGCGAAGTGATAAGAGTAATGCCAAATGAAGGTCGTGCTTTGGTTCGTGGTGTGAACATGTCGATGCGCCACAAGCGTCAAACACAAACGGATCCAGGTGGACGTGAGTCCCAAGAGTCACCAATCCAAATTTCGAATTTGGCATTGGTTGATCCGAAAACCGGCGATGCAACGCGGGTTGGGTACAAAACATTGGAAGACGGTCGTAAAGTCCGTTTCGCCAAGAAGTCCGGCGAGGTTATCGATGTCTGAGGCAGATAAATACGTCCCACGTCTTAAGACGAAGTATCACGAGGTGATCCATCCACGGTTGATGGAACAGCTCGAGTGCAAGAACCCGATGGAGGTTCCTCGGCTTGAGAAGGTCGTGCTCAATATGGGCATTGGCGATGCGGTAAACGACACAAAAAAAGTTCGTATTGCAGCGAAAGATCTTGAGCTCATTGCCGGTCAAAAGCCGGTTATCACGAGGGCTCGTAAGTCAATTGCGACGTTTAAGGTTCGCGAGGATATGCCGATTGGCGCGAAAGTGACGCTTCGCAAAGAGCGCATGTTTGAGTTCGTTGACCGTCTTGTCACCATTGCGCTTCCGCGTGTTCGAGATTTTCGGGGCTTGAACGGAAAGAGCTTTGATGGTCGCGGTAATTTTGCGATGGGAATCAAAGAGCATATCGTGTTCCCGGAGATCGACTACGATCAGGTCGACACGATGTGGGGTATGGACATTGTGGTTTGCACGTCAGCTTCAGATGATGAAGCGGCAAAAGCATTGTTGTCGGAGTTGCAGTTCCCATTTGCCAATTAGAGGCAATGGCGTTGAAAGAAGAGAATTGGTCCTGGAGGGACACGAATGGCTAAGAAAAGCATGATAGCTCGCGATGAAAAGCGTCGGCGGCTGGTCAAAAAATACTCGGCGAAGCGTGCGCGCCTGAAGGCTATTGCAGAAGACAAGAGTCTGCCAGCGGATGAACGATTTGCTGCACGCTTGAAGCTTGCTGAGTTGCCGAGAAACTCATCGCCGTGCCGCGTTCACAATCGTTGTGAAGTGACCGGTCGGTCACGCGGCTATTACCGCAAACTAAGAATGTCACGTATTTCTCTCAGAGACTTTGCTTCAAAGGGACAAGTCCCTGGCATGGTCAAGTCGAGTTGGTAAGGAGAACGCTAATGTCAATGAGTGATCCCCTAGGCGATCTGCTGACTCGGATAAGAAACGCTCAGATGCGTGGAAAGTCCAAAGTGAGCGCGCCTGCCTCAAAGCTAAGAGGATGGGTTTTGGATGTGCTAGCTGATGAAGGTTACATCCGCGGATATGCTCGCGTTGAACAGGAAGGTCAATTCCCTGAGTTCGACATTGAGCTTAAGTATTTTGAAGGCGAGCCGGTCATTAGTGAGATCAAGCGGGTCTCGACCCCTGGCCGTCGCGTTTACAAGGGCGCTAAAGAGCTCCCGCGTATCCATAATGGTCTTGGTATTTCGATTGTCTCAACGCCAAAAGGTGTGATGTCAGATGCGAAGGCGCGGGAAGAGAATGTTGGTGGCGAAGTTCTCTGCCAGATATTCTAACTAGGGTGCTCTTGTTTGAGAGCGCAAAGAATTGGGAAGTGTGACTATGTCACGAATTGGAAAAAAGGCAGTTGATATCCCTGATGGCGTCAACGTGAACGTTGACGGTCAACAGATTTCCGTAAAGGGACCTAAGGGTGAGCTGGCGCATACATTTGTTGACGACGTTGTTGTTGCTATGGCCAACGGCGGCGTCGAATTAAAGCCGCGGGATGACAGCGGGCGCGCGCGTGCTATGTGGGGCATGAGCCGCACAGTTGTGAATAATCTGATCGAAGGCGTTGTCAAAGGTTTTGAAAAAGAACTCGAGATAAACGGCGTTGGATATCGTGCGCAAATGCAGGGCAAGAACTTGCAACTACAACTCGGGTTTAGTCATGACATTGTCTACGATATTCCCGAAGGCATTGATGTGAAATGCGCGAAGCCTACAGAGATTTTGGTTTCGGGCATTGATAAGCAAAAAGTTGGACAGGTTGCGGCCGAAATTCGCAGCTATCGTCCGCCAGAACCATATAAGGGCAAGGGCGTTCGCTACAAGGGCGAGTATGTCATGTCCAAAGAAGGCAAGAAGAAATAGGTGAGACGATGGGCAAGCATTTGTCAGTAGCAGAACGTCGACGCGCCCGTGTGCGCAGAGACCTGAAGGCGGTCGCGAACGGTCGACCCCGGCTTTCGGTTTATCGATCAGGTAAGCACATCTATGTGCAATTGATCGATGATGCGGAAGGTAAGACGATTGCGTCTGCATCCAGTCTAGAAGCGGATCTTCGGTCCAAGCTGAAGACTGGCGGCAACAAAGAAGCTGCAGAGACGGTTGGCAAGTTGATTGCTGAGCGGGCCGGAAAAGCTGGCGTTATAGACGTGATCTTCGACCGTGGATCTTATCTCTTTCATGGGCGCGTGAAGGCTTTGGCCGACGCTGCTCGTGAAGGCGGACTCAAATTTTAAGGAAAGCCCATATGGCACGTGATTCAAGAGATCGTAAGGACCAAGACAGCGAAATTGTCGATAAGCTTGTCCACATCAACAGAGTGGCCAAGGTTGTAAAGGGTGGACGCCGTTTTGGCTTTGCCGCCCTCGTTGTCGTTGGTGACCAACAGGGCCGGGTTGGCTTTGGGCACGGTAAAGCGCGGGAAGTACCGGAAGCGATTCGCAAAGCGACAGAGGCAGCCAAGAAGAGCATGATCCGCGTACCATTGCGGGAAGGCCGTACGTTGCATCACGATACAACGGGTCGTCATGGAGCAGGTAAGGTTGTTCTTCGCTCAGCGCCTCCAGGAACCGGCATCATTGCTGGTGGTCCTATGCGCGCCGTTTTCGAAACACTCGGGGTTCAAGACGTAGTGGCGAAGTCTATTGGGACTTCAAATCCATACAATATGGTTCGTGCCACTTTTGATGCGCTGAAAAGCGAATACAGCCCCAAAATGATCGCTGCAAAGCGGGGCATGAAAGTTGGCGAGATTGTATCGCGTCGGAACGGAACAAGTGCCGCCGAAGCGGACGCAGCCAATTAGTTTGCATTGAGGTAGAAGACGATGGCCAAGAAAAAGACGATTGTTGTCCGCCAAACCGGCAGTCCCATCCGTCGCCCGAAAGATCAAAGGGCGACATTGGTGGGTCTCGGTCTCAACAAAATTGGACGGACGAAAGAGCTGGAAGACACACCGGCTGTTCGGGGCATGATTGCCAAAGTGGCTCACATGGTCGAAGTGGTCGAGAAATAGGTTAAAGGGAAAGTACGATGAAACTGAATGCACTTTCCGATAATTCGGGATCGCGCAAAGAGCGCATGAGAGTTGGTCGTGGCATCGGCTCCGGTAAAGGCAAAACCGGAGGCCGTGGTGTCAAAGGACAAAAATCTCGTTCGGGTGTTGCGATCAAAGGCTTTGAGGGTGGTCAAATGCCCATCCATATGCGCTTGCCAAAACGCGGGTTTAAGAAGCCAAACCGTAAGTCCTTTGTCGAGGTCAATGTTGGTCGCTTGCAGGCCGCGGTTGATGCCGGAACTTTGGACGCCAAAAAACCAATTACTGAGGACCTCCTGGTTGAATCAGGATTAGTGCGCCGCAAGCTTGATGGTGTGCGTGTTCTTGGCAAAGGCGAACTCAAGATTGGTTTGACCTTGGAAGTTACGGGCGCCAGCAAAGGTGCCATCGAAGCTGTTGAAAAAGCAGGTGGAAAGCTGACGCTGACCAAGCCTGCAACTGCGGAGTAATTACATGGCATCTGCCGCCGAACAACTTGCTGCCAATATGAACTTTTCAGCCTTTGCAAAGGCTGACGAGCTCAAAAAGCGTTTGTTGTTTTTGGTTGGCGCGTTGGTGATTTACCGTATCGGGACCTATATCCCACTGCCTGGGATCAATATGGCGAACTGGGAGCAACTCTTCCAGAACCAGTCCCAAGGCATTTTAGGAATGCTCAATACGTTTGCCGGCGGCGCTGTGCAGCGGATGAGTATTCTATCGCTGAACATTATGCCTTACATCTCTGCATCTATTATCATGCAGTTAATGACGACCGTTGTCCCGACGCTTGAGCAACTCAAGAAGGAAGGCGAACAAGGTCGAAAGCAGATCAATCAATACACCCGTTATGGCACGGTGCTTTTGTCGGCGGGCCAAGGATTTGCGATTGCGGTTGGGTTGCAACAGGGCGACATCGCCATGAACCCCGGACCGTTTTTCCTGTTCTCGGTTACGATCACATTGGTTGGTGGTACCGTATTCCTAATGTGGCTTGGTGAACAAGTTACAGCACGTGGAGTGGGCAATGGCATTTCGCTGATCATCTTTGCTGGTATCGTCGCAGAACTGCCGCGGGCATTGTTCCAAGTCCTTGAGCTTGGTCGAACTGGCGCTATGAGTAGTGCCTTGATTGTTGGCATGTTGGTGGTCGTCGTGGCTGTGATTGGTTTCATCGTTATGATGGAGCGTGCTCAGCGCCGGCTTCTCATTCAGTATCCAAAACGCCAAGTGGGTAACCGGATGGCCGGGGGTGAAACCTCTCACTTGCCGTTGAAACTCAATTCGGCTGGCGTTATCCCACCTATTTTCGCCTCGTCTCTTTTGATGCTGCCAGCAACGGCGGTTGGTTTTATGGCAACCGGTGGACCTGGTTGGGTGACCAACTTGAGTGCTTTGTTGGGGCCTGGTCAGCCATTCTACCTCATCACCTATATGGCGATGATTATCTTCTTCTGCTTCTTTTACACGTCAATCGTGGTCAATCCTGAGGATACGGCTGACAATCTGAAGAAATACGGCGGTTTCATTCCGGGCATTCGCCCCGGTAAACGCACCGCTGAGTATTTGGATTGGATCTTGACGCGTTTGACCACTGTTGGTGCGATTTACCTGGCCTTTGTTTGTTTGATTCCTGAGATCGCGCGAAGCCGATTTAACATTCCATTCTACTTTGGGGGCACATCGCTTCTCATTGTCGTGAGCGTGACCATGGATACGGTCTCGCAAATTCAAAGCCATCTTTTGGCTCACCAGTATGAAGGCTTGATCAAGAAGACCAAGCTTCGGGGGAGCCGACGATGAACTTGATCCTTTTGGGTCCTCCTGGGGCAGGAAAGGGGACTCAAGCTGAACGATTGGTCTCAGGGCGTGGATACGTCCAGCTTTCGACAGGCGACATGTTGCGTGCGGCTGTTGCAACAGGCTCAGAGGTTGGTCAGAAGGCAAAAGAGATAATGGATCGTGGAGATCTGGTTCCGGACGAGGTGGTCGTTGGAATCATTTCGGATCGTGTAGATGAGCCGGATTGTGAGACTGGTTTCATTTTGGACGGGTTTCCACGGAATGTGGCTCAAGCCCTAGCGCTGGATGCCATGTTGCATGAAAAGGGCCTATCTTTGGATGCGGTCATCGAAATCCGGGTGGATGACGCCATTCTGGTCGATCGCATTGAGAAGCGGGCACAAGAGACTGGAGGGGCTCGGGCAGATGACAACGCTGAAATCCTGAGGAAGCGATTGGTCGTCTATCATGAGCAGACGGCGCCTTTGCTCCCATATTATGAGGGGCAGGGAAAACTGAAGGTTGTCGACGGCATGGGGTCGATCGACGAAGTTTCGGCAGAAATCGAACGGATTTTGGCCGAAATTGAAGGAGGTGCGTAAGAGGACGCTAGGTAGTTGACGGATTGTGGAAGAATCCTATAATCCGCCGCTCTTTGCGACTTTTTGCAGAATTGAATTGAGCTCCGGCCTGGCCGGTCCGCTTGGACCGTGGCGCGCGCGGAGCATGTGCCGTTGGGCAAAGAATTAGGAGATACACCGTGGCTCGTATTGCTGGTGTCAACATACCGACGAACAAGCGCGTAAAGATCGCGTTGACCTATATCCATGGGATTGGTCACACGAAAGCAGAAGAGATTATTCACAAGGCTGGCATTGCCGACGAGCGCCGCGTGAATGAACTTTCTGATGCGGAAGTGATCCAAATCCGAGAAGTCATTGACCGCGATTACCTCGTGGAAGGTGATTTGCGGCGGGAAGTGGCGATGAATGTAAAACGCCTCATGGACCTCGGTTGCTATCGTGGTTTGCGTCATCGTCGTGGTTTGCCGGTTCGAGGCCAAAGAACACACACAAACGCGCGTACACGAAAAGGACCAGCGAAACCGATCGCTGGTAAGAAACAGTAATTCCGCCCGCGAGGGTTTCTTAGGAACACGAAGGTAAGCGACTATGGCTAAGGAAAAGACACGCGTTCGCCGCAAGGAAAAAAAGAACATTAGTTCTGGCGTCGCACATGTCAGCGCAACGTTTAACAATACGATGATCACCATTGCCGACGCGCAAGGCAATGCAATTTCCTGGTCTTCAGCAGGCACGATGGGTTTTAAGGGCTCGCGCAAATCGACCCCTTATGCAGCTCAAATGGCTGCGGAAGATGCGGGCAAGAAGGCGCAAGACCATGGCATGAAGACCCTTGAGGTACATGTCAGCGGGCCTGGTTCAGGACGCGAAAGCGCCTTGCGTGCTTTGCAAGCGGTTGGGTTTACGATCACCAGTATTCGCGACGTGACGCCTATCCCCCACAATGGTTGCCGACCGCCAAAGCGGCGCAGAGTGTAAGCGGCAAATTTGCCGAATTTGAGGTATCTCTCATACCGGCGCGAGAACTGATTTTCGTTCAGCGCCAAATAAATGGAGACGAGCATTGTCCATGATTCAAAAGAATTGGCATGAACTCATCAAGCCCAACAAGCTGGACATCCAAACCGGCCATGATCCGGAGCGGCATGCGACAGTTGTTGTGGAGCCCCTCGAAAGAGGGTTTGGACTGACGCTGGGTAATGCCTTGCGCCGGATCCTATTGTCGTCCTTGCAAGGTTCGGCGGTGACCGCCGTTCATATTGACGGCGTTTTGCATGAGTTCTCATCGATCCCAGGTGTTCGTGAAGATGTCACCGACATCATTTTGAACATCAAGCAGCTTTCATTGCGTAAGCATGCTGAAGGCGCGAAGCGTCTGGTGTTGAGCGCAAAGGGACCAGGCGAAATCACCGCGGCAGCCATCGAAGAAGTTGCCGATGTTGAGATTATGAACCCTGACCAAATGCTGATGACACTGGATACTGGTGCTGAAGTGCGCATGGAGTTCACGGTCGACTCTGGGAGTGGTTATGTCCCCGCGGACCGCAACCGCCCAGAAGATGCACCAATTGGTCTTATCCCAGTGGATGCACTTTACAGCCCTGTCAAACGTGTCTCTTACAAAGTTGAGAACACAAGGGAAGGTCAGATCCTTGACTATGACAAGTTGACCATGGAAATCGAGACCAATGGAACGATTTCACCGGAAAACTGTATAGCTTTCGCTGCTCGGATTCTGCAAGACCAGCTACAAATCTTCATCAACTTCGAAGAGCCTGCAACTCAGCGGGTTGAAGAGAAAGAACCAGATCTCGAGTTCAATCCAGCTCTTCTTAAGAAGGTTGACGAACTTGAATTGTCGGTTCGTTCGGCAAATTGCTTGAAGAACGACAACATCGTTTACATCGGTGACCTCATCCAGAAGACAGAAGCTGAAATGCTTCGCACTCCGAACTTCGGTCGGAAGTCACTGAATGAAATCAAGGAAGTTCTCGCTCAGATGGGTCTTCATCTGGGTATGGAAGTTCCAAATTGGCCACCAGACAATATTGAAGAATTAGCGAAGCGGTTCGAGGACCAATACTAGTCGCTTTAGCGCGTTTAAGGAGATCAAGTCATGAGACACGGTGTTGCTCACCGAAAGCTCAATCGGACAGCCAGTCATCGCAAGGCGATGCTGGCAAACATGGCCGCTGCTTTGATTAAGCACGAGCAAATCAAAACGACTTTGCCGAAGGCCAAAGAGCTGAAATCATATGTGGAGAAGCTCATTACGCTTGGGAAGCGTGGGGATCTTCATTCCCGCCGCCAAGCCATTTCGCAGATGGACGACAAAGCTATGGTCTCCAAATTGTTTGAGACTTTGGCACCGCGTTACAATGAGCGCCAAGGTGGCTATACGCGGGTTCTGAAAGCCGGCTTTCGCTACGGTGATGCGGCGCCAATGGCCATTATCGAATTGGTCGATCGCGATCCAGACGCAAAAGGTAAGGATTCCGGACCTGTTGTCGTGGATGATGACGAATAGGCTGACGAAGACCGAATTGAAAAGGGCGGCTCATGGGCCGCCCCTTTTTTTGGCTGCAACATCCCGATAAGATTTAGTCCGGTAGTCCGTAGGCGATGAGATGATCGCCTAAAGTTGTGTTTGCTCGGCCATGACCGCCGGCGGCGATGATAACAATTTGTTTAGCCTGGCCGCTATCATCTTCAACCGTGTAACTCATCGGCGTGGCTTGTGGGCTCGCGGGGAGACGGCCTTTCCATAAGAGATCACCGGTCTCTGTGTCGTAGGCGCGCAAGAAGTTGTCCATTGCGGCACCAATAAAGATGAGACCAGATGAGGTCGTCATAGGGGCACCGATACCAGGCATGCCAATTTCCCAGGGGATTGGCACGGGCGCCATGTCTCGTAGCCCTCCATGAGGCTTCTGCCAGAGCTGTTGGCCGGTGTTGAGGTCAATGGCGGTGAGGGTGCCCCAGGGGGGTGGATTGCAAGGGACACCGATTGGCGACAGGATAGGCGCCCTCGACATCGCAAAAGGCATGCCGCGTTGTGTGGCATATTCGGTCCCGAATTCGGCACCCTTTGCTTCACCGAATTCTTCGCGGGGAATAAGCCTGACTTTGAAGGGTGTATTGGTGTTGCGGACGATCAAGAGCTGTCGTTCTGGGTCAATTGAAACACCACCCCAGTTGATACCTCCAAGGTTGGAGGGGAGAACGGCTGTGTATTCCTCTGTAATCGGTAGATAGATGTCTCCGGTCCGCATATCTTCCAAGATCTTGCGGCATTGGCCACGATCCCAGAATGTCAGTCCCCAAGCCTTGTCCGGCTCCAGGTTCATATGGGCCACTTGAAATGCTTCGGGTGGGAACGGTTGCACGGGCGACAGCATGTCCTTTAACGGTCCTTCGGTGGGAACATCACGGTACTCCACTGGAAACAGTGGCTCTCCGGTCTCGCGGTTTAGGATGAAAATAAACCCTGTCTTAGTGGCCTGAGCGACAGCGGGGACGTTTTTTCCATCGACACGAAGATCGATGAGGCTCGGTTGAGCGCCGACATCAAAATCCCAAAAGTCATGAATGGTTGTTCGGAAATGCCAAACGACGTCGCCGGTGCTTGCCCGGATGGCAACAATCGATGAACCGAAATGATCCATCTCAGGTGTTCCGGTTCTGTAATAATCTGGAGACGGATTACCGGTTGGTGCAAAGATGAGATCGCGTTCCGGATCAGCTGCGATCACGCCCCAGACATTTGGCGTTCCGAGAGCGTGACCTTCGCTATTGGTTAATCCTGTTTCGTAGTCAAAATCTGGCGGTGCAACGTCCCATGTCCATACTTCCTTGCCTGATCTCACATCAAAGGCCCGAATGACACCGCTTGGTGCATCGGTCCTCACATTGTCGGAAATCGCAGCGCCGGTTATCGCGAGGTCGCCGATGATGGCAGGCGGCGAGGTGATGTGATGTTCGCCCTTCCAAAGAGTTTCGCCTTCGGCGGGGTGGAGATCAATCAATCCATTGTTGCCGAAATCAGTGCATGCCTCCCCGGTGTGGGCGTCGATTGCCACGATGGTCGAGTCGTTGGTGGCACTTATGATACGTGACGCACAATGGTTGTCAGAGGAAAGCTCACTGTCGACCCAGTGACTGACACCGCGGCACACAAGCTGATTAGAGTAATTTGCTGTCTCATCGATGCCAGGGTCAAAGCTCCACGCCTCAGCGCCTGTCAGCGGATCCAACGCGATGATCCGATTGAAGGGTGTACAAAAAATTAGGAGACCATCAACCAGAATTGGGGTGACTTCAAAGGCTGATGTTGAGCGATACTCGCCTTCGCCATCGGCCACATCGCCCGTGCGATAAGTCCAAAGCTTTTTTAGAGACTTGACATTTTCTTTGGTGATTTGATCAACGGTGGCATGTCGTTGGGCATTTGTTCCACCGTACTCCGACCAATCAGAGGTTTGTCTTACCTTTGCTGGGCCTGTTGGGTTTGAGGCATCTTCCCCACATGCAGCAAATAGAGTTATGAGGGCAATCAACAAAACGGTAAAGCCGCTACTTGCTGTACACCTATTGGACATGTGCAGGTTCCTTTATCAATGAATTGACGACAAGATCGATAATGCCGTCGATGGCACGATGGTCGTCATAGACTTCTGGACCGGAATCGCCCTTGGCGTTTCGGGACCACCATGAGGAGAGTTCAATAATGGACCGGGCTGTGACAGCGGGATCGGGGAGTGGTCTAATGAGACCCTGTTCGACGCGGGCGCGCAGATATTCTTCCCATCGTTGGATGGTCATGCCGCGGATGTCACCGTAGTAAAAATCATAGAGCTTTGGATAGTCATCTCCAGATGTCTCAATCATGCGAATGAGTGTTCCATATCTTACGTTCTGCCAGAAGAGTTCACGTACGATCTTTGTGATCTCGGCCACAATGTCTGATTGGGCAGGACGCTCAAGTACGTCGACCAGATTTGGGTGAGGTCGATACTCTTGAAGTAATATTCTGGATTGCAGAAGTTCTTGCCCTGGTGGAGGCGTCGGTACGGGAAGGGATGTTGGCAGGACGTAGTCTTCGCGGTAAAGCGCCTGGAGGGTAAACTCGAAGAGCGCCTCTTTACTTTCGAAATAGTTGTAGATCGTCCCTTGAGAAACGCCAATTTCCTGGGCAATGTCGGAGATGAGGGTGCGGCGAAATCCTTTTCGACCGAAAACTGTGCCTGCTGTCTTGATGATTTCTCTGAATCTGTTTTCTACACGTTTGTTTTGCAAAATCTAGCCTCAAATGATTAACTGACTCAGTCAGTCAATATAATGATTTAGGGGTTGTTTGCAAGGGGTCCATCTTGTAGCAAGCTGAAGCTGTATTGGGGGCTTGCGGAGACCACTGTCTGGCCCTATTTGGGGGGCATATTGAGACGCGTTGGGGATTGAGACACGCGTCAAAACATAGAGAAAACGATGAAAATACTGAGAGTTCTTCTTTTTGCCTGTTTGGGGAGCGGTATTGTTACCACGCCCGTTGCCGCCGCTGAAAAGACAAAAGTGGTGCCGGAAAGCAAGCTGCAAATGCAGCTGTCCTATGCACCGCTGGTCAAACAATCGGCGCCTGCCGTCGTTAATGTGTATGCGACCCGCGTTGTCCAATCAAACTATCGATCCGATCCATTCTTTAACCGCTTCTTTGATCGCCGTGGATTTGGTGTGCCCAAGGAACGGGTGCAGAGTTCACTCGGATCCGGCGTCATCGTTCGAGAAGACGGCATCATCGTCACGAACAATCATGTCATCGCCGGTGGGAACGAGTTTAAAGTCGCCTTGGCGGACCGCCGTGAATTTGATGCGGAAGTGATCTTGCAAGATGAGCGAACAGACCTCGCGGTCTTGCGGATAAATCCAGGCCGCGAGCAACTTCCTGTCTTGAAGTTTCATGATTCTGACATTGCTGAAGTCGGTGATCTGGTACTTGCCATTGGCAATCCTTTTGGTGTTGGTCAAACCGTCACAAGCGGGATTATTTCTGCCCTCGCGCGGACGCAAGTCGGCGTTTCTGACTATCAGTTTTTCATCCAAACAGACGCCGCCGTAAACCCCGGAAATTCGGGTGGCGCTCTGGTAAACATGGAAGGTGACCTGATTGGCGTCAACACAGCGATCTTTTCGCGCAGCGGCGGCAGCAATGGCATCGGTTTTGCGATCCCATCGAATATGGTCCGCCTTGTGGTGGAATCTGCTTTGTCCGATGGTAAGGTTCGACGCCCATGGCTTGGTGCCTCTGGTCAGGTTGTGACGGCAGACATCGCTAAGTCTCTCGGGCTTGACCGACCAGCGGGCATTTTGATTAGCCAGGTTCATCCGAACGGTCCTGCTGACAAGGCGGGCCTTGATATAGGCGATGTGGTTTTGGCCATTGATGACTTTGAAGTCTATGACGTCCAATCCCTTCGCTATAGAATTGCGACCCAGGAACTTGGGAAGTCGATAAAACTTAGATACCTGCGAAATGGCAAAGCGAAGTCATCGAAGTTGAAGCTCACGGAGCCGCCGGCACATCCGAAACCAGATGAAACCTTGCTAGAAGGTCGCCAACCTCTCGCTGGGGCGACGGTAGCCAATCTTTCTCCGGCACTTAATGAAGAGTTTGGGTTTGATACGACCAAGACAGGTGTTGTTGTTGTTTCTGTCGCTCGTGGCGAGGCAGCCGCTCAGGTCGGTTTGACACGCGGCGACATCGTTCGCACCGTTAACGGCGTCGAGATTGAAGATGTTCGCGATCTTGAGGACGAAATGTCGTATGATACCCGTCGATGGAATCTTGTTCTGTCACGTAACGGACGAGAAAGGCGCGTCAACCTGCGCTACTAATTTCAATGGGTGAGGGCTTGGCAAGTCTCTTCGAAGCTGCTGGTTTGTCGGACGGCGCTCCCACGCCGCTAGCTGAACGACTCCGTCCGCAAAAATTGGAAGACGTTGTCGGTCAAGATCATCTCTTGAGTGGAGATGCTCCGCTTGCTCGAATGGTTAAGGATGGCCGTTTGGCCTCTCTCATATTTTGGGGGCCGCCCGGCACCGGTAAAACAACCATTGCACGATTGCTGGCAGACCGCGTCGGTCTTCACTTTGTTCAGATCTCCGCCATTTTTTCTGGGGTTGCCGACCTTCGCAAAGTATTTGCAGAGGCCAAGGGACGACGAGACACCGGCCAAGGCACTTTGCTCTTCGTGGATGAGATCCACCGTTTCAACCGTGCTCAGCAAGACGGCTTCTTGCCTCATGTGGAAGACGGCACAATTACACTCGTTGGGGCAACCACAGAGAACCCTTCATTTGAGCTGAACCCCGCGGTGCTTTCTCGGGCTCAGGTTCTGGTTTTGCAACGTTTGACGGATGATGCGCTTGAGATCCTGTTGGCCCGGGGCGAAGCTATGATGGATCGACCACTGCCGTTGGACCCCGAGGCCCGATCTGCGCTCAAAGTGATGGCCGACGGTGATGGTCGCTATCTGCTCAATCTGGCGGAAGAACTGTTCAATCTCAATCCTGAAGATGTCCTCACCACGTCTGATTTGGGCGCCCTCCTACAAAAACGTGCGCCGCTTTACGATAAGGGACAAGAAGGTCACTACAATCTTGTCAGTGCCTTGCACAAATGTGTGCGGGGATCTGACCCGGATGCAGCGCTTTACTATCTTGCGCGCATGTTGGCGGGCGGGGAGGACCCCTTGTTCATCGCACGGCGTATGGTCCGCATGGCGGTGGAAGACATTGGACTTGCAGACCCGCAAGCCCTGGTTCAAGCCAATGCGGCCAAAGAAGCGTACTTGTTCCTCGGTAGCCCCGAAGGAGAGCTCGCTTTGGCGCAGGCTTGTGTCTATCTCGCGACCGCTCCCAAATCGAACGCTATGTATAAGGCCTTCGGGGTGGCGAAGGAGGCAGCAAAGGAAACCGGGTCTCTGACGCCTCCCAAAACAATCCTCAATGCACCAACAAAAATGATGGACGAGTTGGGTTTTGGGGAAGGCTACATCTACGACCATGACACGCCAGAAGGATTCTCAGGGCAGAATTACTTTCCTGATGACATGGGATCTCGTCCCCAATACTACCGACCCTCCGAACGTGGATTCGAAAGAGACGTTGCGAAGCGTCTTTCATATTGGGAAAAGCTACGCGCAAACAAATCCTGATTTCACACTACTTAGGTATTGCGTGAATTTGATCTGGGAACGGATTGGATTTGCTCAGCAAATAACCCCGCCTATCGGGTCGTCCACGTGGCACGTGGGCCCAGTCGGGGTTATTATGCGGGTGCTTTAGTCTGCACCGCCCGATCACGAGACCGGGCCTCAAAAAAGGTTTGGCTTTGTGCCGTCAGAAGGTCTCTGATTACATTTCTGTTCACAGAATTCTTTCGGCTATGCCATCCGTTTAGGTGGTTTCATATTCCTAACCTCCTTTGTGCAAAAAGGGTAGGACTCGATCCGAATTGAGTCAATAGGAATCGCGGCGAGATCGGTTTATGAAAATTAGGACAGCCGTTTTGCCCTAATCCAATTCTCAGCGAAGTCAACAGCGTTCCGTAGACTGAATAGTTTACTTTCAGCTTGTCCAATATTCCCTGATTGAAGGTCAGAAATTTCTTCGAAAGTATCGCCACACTCGGCAAAGTCGTCGGAGTCATAGTCCGTACAATCGAATGTAATCCACTGGGTCTTGCCCTTGATTTTTACAGGTGCACCTTGCGCAGCCATGGGTAATTCTGGGATACGATCTTCAGCCAAATGAAAGGCCGTGCAAGTGTCCCAATTGGTCCCAATGAATAGAATCTTCGCATCGAGATCGTAAAGGGATTGTAGCGGCGATTTGGCGCCCATAGGAGAGTTGAGAGCGTGAACCTTGGTGATCTCTATTGCGCCCGCTCCGAGGGCGGCGAACGAGTTGTGTGGGTGGTCTGAGCGGATGGCGCCGGGCCAACGCCGAAGAACTTCAGGCAATTGACCAAGACCCCGCGTAGGTGTGCGGTCCTTGTCAAAGGCTGGAGAGCTGGTTCGCACTTCGTCATGCCAGCTTTGGGGGATTGGTGGGTTTTGCCAATGGACCGGATCCGTCAAGTGTGTGCTGTGGGCCGGTGTTACGATTGTACCGTCCGGGCCAACTGACTGGATCAATGCTTCGACGACGGCTTGGACGCCGCCGGCGGTCCACCCGATCTTACTGAGTGATGTATGAACGAGGATGACATCGCCCTTCTTCAATCCAAGATTCTCGAGATCAGAGACTAGTCGCTTTGTGGTGACCGGGTGGTCCGTCCCCGTGACGGTGATCATTTTTTTGTCGATGTGTTCATTCATGGATGTCTCGCGGCCTATTTGTGATCATGGTCTATCACAAAAAAGGCCGGGGATCGCGCCCCGGCCTCAACTTCATCACAAGACGTGACTGTTAGACGCTGTAATACATGTCAAATTCGATCGGGTGAGGGGTCTGCTCAAAGCGAATAACCTCCTCATTCTTGATATTTATGTAAGCGTCGATTTGGCTGTCATTGAAGACGCCACCCTTTTTCAAGAACTCGCGGTCCTTGTCCAAGAAGTGCAGTGCTTCACGCAATGAAGCGCAAACATGAGGCACATCTTGGAGTTCCTCTGGTGGCAATTCATAGAGGTCTTTGTCCATAGGATCGCCGGGATGGATCTTGTTCTCAATGCCGTCTAGGCCTGCCATCAGCATGGCTGAGAAGGCAAGATATGGGTTTGCGGCGGGATCGGGGAAGCGAATCTCCACGCGCTTGCCTTTTGGGGACGGTGAGAATGGAATGCGGCACGAGGCAGAACGGTTGCGCGAGGAATATGCCAATAGAACCGGTGCCTCAAATCCTGGGACCAAGCGCTTATAGGAATTGGTCGATGGGTTGGTAAAGGCGTTTAGCGCGCGTGCATGCTTAATAATCCCGCCAATGTAATAAAGGCAGGTCTCGGAAAGATCTGCATATCCAGACCCTGCGAAAGTTGGCTTGCCTTCTTTCCAAATGGATTGGTGAACGTGCATGCCGGAGCCATTGTCATTGAAGACCGGCTTGGGCATAAAAGTTGCCGTCTTGCCATAGGCATGAGCGACCTGGTGCACGACGTATTTGTATATCTGCATGTTGTCGGCCATGCGGGTCAGGGTGTTGAACTTCATGCCGAGTTCGTGCTGCGAGGGCGCCACTTCGTGGTGGTGCTTTTCGGGCTCGGCGCCCATTTCGGTCAACACAGTCAGCATTTCAGACCGCAGATCCTGCGCACTGTCCACCGGCGGTACGGGGAAGTAGCCACCTTTTTCGCGCGGGCGGTGGGCGAGGTTGCCGGTTTCATATGATGTGGCTGAATTGTATGGACCTTCGGTCGAGTCGATTTCAAAGCCTGTGTAGTTCTGTTCGACGCTAAATCTCACGTCGTCAAATACGAAGAACTCTGCCTCTGGGCCGAAGAATGCTGTGTCGCCAATACCGGTTTGTTGAAGATAGGCTTCGGCTGCCTTGGCGGTGGAGCGGGGGTCGCGTTCATAACCTTCACCGGTGGCAGGCTCAAGAATGTCGCAAACCAGAACCAGAGTGGATTGAGCGCAGAAGGGATCCAGGACGGCGGTGCTTGGATCAGGCATCAAGGTCATGTCGGACTCGTTGATGGCTTTCCAACCGGTGATCGAAGAACCATCGAACATAGCGCCTTCTTCAAAAAAGTCCTCGTCCACGAGAGCGCGATCAAAGGTGACGTGTTGCCATTTACCCTTTGGATCGGTGAAGCGCAGATCGACGTACTTAACGTCCTTTTCTTGAATGAGCTTCAGAACTGAACTTGCATCAGCCATTTCCTAGTTTTCCTTTACTGAGTGATCCGATTGCCGCCACCGGCGACTGCGTTTTTTTTGCCGTCGGTCTCTTTCGACCGATTGGTTCCCATTTCTAAATCGCCTCACGCCCTGTCTCGCCGGTACGAATCCGAATTGCCTCATCAACCGTTGAGACAAAGATCTTGCCGTCTCCAATTCGGCCGGTGCGTGCCGCGTTCTGGATCGCTTCAATCGCTCGCTCCAGACTCCCTTCTTGCAGTACCACCTCGACTTTCACCTTGGGCAAGAAGTCCACGATGTATTCGGCGCCGCGATAGAGTTCAGTGTGGCCTTTCTGACGGCCAAAGCCTTTTGCTTCTGTCACGGTTATGCCTTGAATGCCAACCTCTTGGAGCGCCTCTTTCACTTCATCGAGCTTAAAAGGCTTAATGATTGCTTCGATCTTCTTCATGGTTTTCCGGTTCTCATTGTTGTTGGTCTTCGAGACTGGAATTGAAGCGAAGATGAGGTGAGTGAGTGATTACCTCAAATCTCCCATAGCAGATCCCATGCCAAGTGGGTCGCCTCAATTAGTCCCTTGATTGGTAAGGGAATATTGTCAATCCTACTGATGTTACTCGCTCTGTTTGCACAAGAATCAGGCAGGACCGCCTAATTCTTTGGCATTCGAAACCGCATTACTAGTCGAACTTACCGTTGCGACCAATTGACGTCAAAAAGCCGCAAGGAAGGGGAGCAAGCTCTTGAAAAACCCTAACAAGCTTTATGCGGATATGCCAACCACCGTTTTCTCGGTTATGACGGCTTTGGCAAACAAACATGAGGCCATCAATCTTGGCCAAGGTTTCCCGCAAGACGATGGGCCCAAATGGATCCGCGAAGAGGCGGCACGCGCTCTGATTGAACGGTCCAATCAATACCCACCAGCGACTGGCGTCCCAGAGCTTCGACAAGCCGTTGCCCAGCACAATCAGCGGTTTTACGGTTTGGAAGTCGACCCCGACCGCGAAATCATCGTGACGTCCGGCGCAACCGAGGCTTTGGCCGATTGTTTTCAAGCCTTGGTATGCCGCGGTGACGAGGTCGTGGTCATTGAGCCTTACTATGACTGTTACGTGCCGCAAATCCTGGCCGCCGGCGGTATCCCTCGTTTTGTGCGCCTGTATCCGCCGGAATGGCAGCTGAATGAAGAGGCTCTTAGAGAGGCCTTCAGCGAAAAAACCAAGGCGATTGTTCTCAACACGCCGATGAACCCAGCATCAAAGGTCTTCACGCGAGAAGAACTGGAGCTTATTGCCACTCTCGTCCAAGAGTTTGATGCCTATGCGATTTGTGACGAAGTTTATGAGCACCTGCTTTTCGACGACCGTCAACACATCCCTTTGATGACTCTGCCCGGTATGAGGGACAGGACCATTCGCATTGGATCGGCCGGTAAGACGTTTTCTCTGACAGGATGGAAGATAGGTTACATCACGGCCTCACCTGAGATCACCCGGGTGGTCGCAAGGTCTCATCAATTCGTCACTTTTACTTCAGTCCCCGCTTTGCAATACGCGGTCGCTGAAGGACTTGCCAGCGATGGGGCCTATTACCAGGGGCTGGCCCGGGAACAGCAGGAGTTAAGGGACCGGTTGCAGGAAGGCCTTACACGAATAGGTTTTGAAGTCATTCCCTCTCATGGCACCTATTTTCTTGCCGCCGACATTCGACCTTTTGGGTTGGGCCTGACAGATGTGGGTTTTTGCGAACATATCACCACGAAAGCCAAAGTGGCGGCGATCCCGATGAGCGCCTTTTTTTCAACTGAGGGGGGTGAGGTTCCCTCAGAATTTGTCCGTTTTTGCTTTGCTAAGCGTCCTGAAGTTTTGGATGAGGCCCTTAGTCGCCTTGAGTGCCTGTTTGATTGAGCGCTACTCTTCGTCTTGGGTCGCGAACAGAAAGAAAAGGAAAAGGAAGAACCATGACCGTCAATGGTAGGACACCGATTCTCGTCGGTTGCGCACAATACCTACAAAAAGGTGATCCAGCAGTTGCCAAAGGACCAAAGGACCTCTTGGCGGATGTTGCAGCGCGCGCTGCGGCGGATGCGGGTGACGAGGCCGCTGTCTTAGCGGCGATCGACACGCTGACGGTTGTCCAATCTACAACGGCAGAATCAGGGTTTAAGGCGTTTCCTGTTGGGCACTTAAACGATCCTCCGCGGACAATCTCATCAGTGCTGGGGATATCGCCCGAACATCAGCTCTCTACATCCACCGGCGGCAACACACCACAGATGCTTGTAAATCGCTTCGCGGAAGACATCGCTGAAGGCCGACGCGATGCTGTTCTTCTTGTTGGTGGAGAGGTTCTCCATTCAATGTTCAAGCGTATTCGCGCAGGCGAAGACATGACCCATTGGAGCGATGATCGCGATCCAATTCCGGCGGATAGAATCTTAGGGTGCGATGACCCTGGTACCAACGAGATCGAGAAGGCCCATGGGTTGGACTTTCCCACAAATGTTTATCCTATGTTTGAAAACGCTTTGCGGGCGCATTATGGGCGTTCGATCGAAGAGCATCAAAAAATGCTTGGTGAGTTGTTAGCGCCTTTCTCCGACGTGGCGGCGAAAAATACAAACGCTTGGTTTTCAACGTCGCATCGTGCTGATGAAATTTCAATCGAGGGACCCGCGAACCGTTTGGTTGGGTTTCCCTACACGAAATTTATGAATTCAATCATGCTAGTCGATCAAGGGGCGGCCGTCGTGTTGATGAGCGTTGAAAAGGCTGAAGCTTTAGGCATCGATCCTGCAAAATGGGTGTTTCTGCATGGCTGCGCTGATGTTTATGAGATTTGGAATGTCCTTGACCGAATTGACTATCATTCGTCTCCTGCGATCCGCCTGATGGGGCAGAAGGCATTGGTGATGGCCGGCTGGACAGTTGAGGAGGTTGATTACATTGACCTCTATTCCTGCTTCCCTGCAGTCGTTGAGATTGCCTGTGACGAGTTGGGAATTCCTCACGACGACCCCAGGAGGTTAACCGTTACGGGTGGTCTTCCCTATTTTGGTGGGCCAGGCAATGCCTATGTCATGTGCTCAATCGCAGAAATGATGAAAAAGGTGCGTCAAAACCCTGGTTCAAAAGGCCTTGTCACCGCCAATGGTTGGTTTGTGACCAAGCATTCGATGGGTCTTTACTCGACAGACCCGATTGAAGGGGGGTGGCAACGAGAATCTCCGCGCGAGTATCAAAAGATTATTGATGCCATGGATCATCCAACCCATTTCGCTCAGGCTAATGGTCGTGGGACAATTGAGACTTATACTGTGGTTCACGCGAGAGATAAAGTCCGTATGGGGATCGTGATCGGGCGGTTGGAGGATGGTGTACGTTTCGTGGCACATGTTCCACACAACCAAGACCTCTTAGAACAGATGAAACGGGAAGATTTCATTGGACGATCTGGGGTTGTGACCGCTGGCGACCCGATCAACACTTTCGTGCCCGATGCAAACTAGTCCGACAAAAAGGTATCCAACATGACTCGACTCTATTTGGTACGGCATGGTCGTGCTGCGGCAGGATTTGATGAAGCCGTAGACCCTGGGCTGGATGAAGTTGGGCTAGTTCAGGCTCGCAAGGCAGCGTCGGGCCTTGCTGAATTTGATCCCATGCCGATTATTACCAGCCCGATGAAGCGGTGCCAGGAGACAGCGTTTCCCTTGGCGGATCAATGGAAGATGACGCCGCTCATCAATGAAGGGGTGTCAGAAATCCCTTCGCCCTCGCAAGACTTGAAAGAACGATCAACCTGGTTGCGAGATTTCATGCAGGGCAAGTGGTCCGACGGGGAAGATTGGGTTCAAGACTGGAAAGCGGGGGTGATCTCTTCACTGCGGGATATTAGCGAAGACGCCGTCGTCTTTTCACATTTCATCGCCATCAATGCCGTTGTTGCACATGCCTTGAGCGATGACCGGGTTGTTTGCTTTCGCCCTGACAATGCGTCCATCACTGTGTTGGAAATCGAAGGTGGGAAATTTCGTGTTGTCTCCCTTGGTTCGGAAGGGGCCACCGTGGTGGGTTGATTCACATCGGGCAGGTACCGGTAATGGCCGGTAATTCTGTAGTCGAACAACATGTTCTCATGTCGTGGGCCGGCGCCGATATTGTGAACGATGAAGGGGACGCCGGCGCGATCGGTCCTGTCGGTGACAATTCCAATATGTGGCAGACTTCCACTATCTCTTAAGTTCCAGGTGACCAGATCTCCGGGCAAGTAGTCAGCGGGATTTGATGTCATCTCGATCTCGGCACCTTGGCGTTCTAAGAAGACGCGAAGGTTTGGAACCCGGCGATGGTCAATATTGGTGTCGGGATTTTTGAGTCCCCAAAAGTCTGGGTAGTCTGAGAATCTGGCCGTCATATCTTCATGTACCAGTCTTTGAAGATCTATCCCTAAGGCCCTGTAACTTCGGATGACAACGTCGGTACAAACACCGCGATTGGCGGCCACATCTCCGCCGGGGTAGTCGAGGGATTGATAGGCGGGGTCATAGACAACTCTCTGATTTGTGCGATCTAGGGCAGCTTCAACCAATTGGTCAGCCAAGGGCTCTGCTGAGGCGACAGAGAATCCAATGGCGAGTGAAGTTGCTACCAAAATGAGATTGATGATCTTCATGGCTTTATTGAGGGCCCCGCAATTGACCAGAAGGGGGCAGGATCAAGACAACTTCATGACTTGACGGCTGGAGCTTTACCGGGGAAAGACTAGTGGATGACAAATCGCGCCGCACTTTTGACCGTCGAGGAAATGTACGAAGCCGACCGCATGACCATTCAAGGCGGGACCTCCGGTTTCGAATTGATGGAAAGCGCCGGTCGCCTATGCTTCCAAGCGATAATTGAGCGCCACGATCCCTGCTCGGTGGTGGTTCTCTGTGGACCGGGCAACAATGGCGGGGACGGCTTTGTCATCGCACGTCTTCTGCAACAGGAGGGTTGGGTCGTCCGAGTGGCCTTGCTTGGGGAGCTAAGTTCTCTGAAAGGAGATGCCGCACTGGCAGCTCAGGCGTGGTCAGATGTTTGCGATCTGCGATCACTTACGCCGATTTCCACGGACAGTGTCATTGGGTCTGAGCTAGTGGTGGACGCTGTATTTGGTGCAGGACTAGCGAGAGATGTTGACGGGGTAATGGGGAAGGTGATTTCCCAAGTAAATCAATCCGATATTCCCGTGATCTCCATTGATGTGCCAAGCGGGGTCGATGGGAATGACGGGACCGTACGTGGTTTGTCGTTTGTGGCAGAAACAACGATTACGTTCTTCCGAAAGAAGCTTGGTCATTTGCTCATGCCGGGGAGAGGGGTGTGTGGTGAGGTTCTGGTATGCGACATCGGAATTCCTGATACCGTTCTCGGAGAAATTGAGCCCTCGCATTTTGAAAATGTCATCGGTCTTTGGGGGAGCCAATTCCCCAAGTTAGAACCACAGTCACACAAGTATGATCGTGGCCACACTCTTGTCGTGAGCGGTGGCCCTTGGTCGACGGGTGCTGCAAGGCTTGCGGCCCGGGCTGCATTGAGAGTGGGATCGGGACTGGTCACGGTAGCGTCACCTTCTGAGGCATTGCCCATCAATGCGGCGCACTTGACGGCAATCATGTTGACGCCTTGCGATGATGCAGCAGATCTCTCTTCGCTTCTTTCGGATGACCGCAAGAATGTTGTGGCGATTGGTCCTGGATGCGGAGTTGGGTCTGGAACCAAGGACTTGGTCCGGGCTGCCTTATCTTCCGGTAGGCCTGTTGTGATCGATGCTGATGGCTTGACAAGCTGGGAGAAAAATCCGACGCAACTCTTTGCAATTACACGTGAAAATACAATTCTAACACCACACCCGGGTGAGTTTCGCCGGCTCTTTCCTGATATCGTATCAACGGGACAATCTCGCATTGAACAGGCCACAGCAGCAGCGAAACTGTCTGGGGCTGTTGTCTTGCTCAAAGGCCCAGATACGGTGGTTGCGGCTCCCGATGGACGTGCTGCGGTAACCAACAACGCGCCTCGTTGGCTTGCCACAGCCGGCAGTGGTGACGTCTTGTGCGGGTGCATTGCAGGTCTCATGGCGCAAGGAATGCCAGCGTTTGAGGCGGTATGCGCGGGGGCCTGGATTCACGGGCAAGCAGGGGACGCGTGCGGGCCGGGTCTGATTGCCGAAGATCTACCCGAGGTCTTTCCTGGTGTATTGAGTGATGTTTTGATGATGCTTGCCTTCGAAAACTGATGGGTGGTCAATTTTGATGACAGAGAAACTGAACCCACCAAAGGGCTCCATTGTTCATGTTCGACATGGGTGTCGTGACGACCTCGCGGCCATCAATAAGCTTTACAATCAGTTCATACTCACGACACCAATAACCTTCGATATCGTGCCCATACACATGGATGTGAGAAGTGATTGGTTTTCGCGGTTTTCACCAGAAGGACCGCATCAGCTGATCATTGCGGAACTGGGCGGGGTGTTTTGTGGCTATGCGGCAAGCATGCAATTTCGCAAAAAGGCTGCCTATGCAACTTCGGTCGAGACCACGATTTATGTGGATCCGCGGAATCAAGGGCAGGGGGTGGGGAAGGTACTGTACTCTCACCTCTTCGAGCAGCTTGAGACAGAAGATGTCCACAGGGCTTATGCTGGCATAACCTGGCCCAATGAGGCGTCTGTGGCCCTTCACGAGTCGTTCGGATTTGTTCAGATTGGGCTCTATCAAGAGGTCGGACGCAAGTTTGGCCAGTACTGGGATGTTGCCTGGTACCAAAAAGCCCAGAGATAGGCAGAAAAGCAGGGTAAAATCTTGGGTTGCCAGGGCCTACGCTTGTGATATTAAGTGCGGCTCGTTTCACCCGTAGGGGTACCACTGAGGCTTTGCGGATGTGGCGGAACTGGTAGACGCGCTAGGTTTAGGTCCTAGTGGAGCAATCCGTGGGGGTTCGAGTCCCTCCATCCGCACCAATCCGTCGTTAGAAGCCTAGGAGCGCCCCTCGCTAGATAGATTTGAAAAGAACAGGTAATTCCGATGCAGGTTACGGAGACCAGCGCCGAGGGCCTCTCGCGCGAGTACAAAGTCGTTATTGAAGCCAAGGAGCTGGAAGAAAAGCTCTTGGACCGCCTCAATGGCATGAAAGATCAAGTGCAAATGAAGGGATTTCGACCTGGAAAGGTACCGGTCTCCCATCTACGTCGCGTGCACGGCAAGGCCATTATGGGAGAGGTCATTCAAGACTCAATCTCCAAATCAACGCAAGGAACACTCGAGGAGCGCGACCTAAGAGCGGCCATGCAGCCGAAGATTGATTTGCCCGACAGTATTGATGAAGTCGTGGATGGGAACTCTCCGCTCGAGTTTACGATCTCTGTTGAGCTGATGCCTGAATTTGAGCCGATGGATCTTGCCAAAATCAAACTGGTTCGAGAGATTGCCGAGCCTGAAGATCAGAAAGTCGACGAAGCTCTGGTTGAAATTGCTACTCAGCAAAAAATCTATGAGCCACGATCGACGGCGAGCAAAGCCAAAGACAGTGACCAGGTAACGATTGACTTCGTGGGTCGGATTGATGGTGAAGAATTCGAAGGTGGGAAGTCGGAAGGTTTTCCGTTGGTGCTTGGATCTGGTCAGTTTATTCCGGGGTTTGAAGAACAAATTGTAGGCGTCAAAGTTGGTGATGAGCTTGTAGTTAAGGTGGAATTCCCTGAGGAATATCAAGTTGCCGAATTGGCAGGGAAACCTGCAGAGTTTTCAGTAAACGTGACATCAGTTGCTGAGCCTAAGACACCAGAAATTGATGACGAACTTGCCAAGCGATTGGGTATTGAAGACCTCGACCAGTTAAAGCTAAACATTAAGGGCCGCTTGCTGGAAGACATGATTCTCCACTCGCGATCTAAGCTCAAACGTCAGCTACTAGATGTGCTTGATGAAGCTCATGATTTTGAACTCCCAATAGGAATGGTCGATTCAGAGTTTGACCAAGTTTGGCAGCAAGTGACGTCTATGTCGCCTGAAGAAGGTGGCGAGGACATCAAAGAAACCGACCAGGACAAAGCAGAATACAGAGCCATTGCTGAGCGGCGTGTGCGCCTCGGTTTGCTATTGGCCGAGTTGGGTAATCGAAACAATATTACAGTTACGCAAGATGAATTGGGTGCGGCCATCCAAGAACAGACGCGTCAGTATCCCGGACAAGAACAACAAATTTACAACTTCTACCAGCAGAACCCGGGAGCTCTTGAGCAAGTACGGGCGCCGATTTTCGAGGAAAAAGTGGTTGATTTCATCCTTGAGATTGCCTCTATCGACGATAAGCGGGTGAGTGTTGATGAACTCATGCAAGATCCTGACGAGGATGTAAAAGCGCAGCCAGAAACGAAAAAGAAAGTGGCATCAAAGAAGAAGTCTGCGGCGAAGAAAACGACCGAAAAGAAGGCTGCTACTAAGAAGGCCGCAACCAAGAAGACTGCGGCGAAAAAGGCACCTGCAAAGAAAGCGGCGAAGAAGAAGACCACGACCAAAAAGGTCGCAAAATAATCCGACGATTGTGGCGTGCAACATCTTCGGTTCCGGAATACGCGGATACGACTGCCGAATATTGGATGTTAACCGAGGTTGCGTTATTGGTTTGATGACTTGTAACTAGACCTTTCTTCGACGTTTATGATGGTGTTTCGGACCGGCGAAACCTGTGACTGAACTTTGCGAGAGTTGGACTGGCTGATCTGCAATGGCCGTTAACGTAGTTGACTAAAGCGATTCGACATCAAACCGAATCAGCCTAGACTCAATGGAAGACAGTTCTGTCCTTTCATTTCTCGCGAAAAGCACCAAATAACATCTCGTTAACCTCTACTGGCTTAAGCATGAGTCTGAGGGGATGAATCGGGCGCTGAAGGTTCCGTGATGAAACATGACGGATCTTCTTCATCGGGCCTGTTCCAGAGAATGTGCCATATTGAACTTATTGCCGCGTAAGGAAAACGATTATGCATGACCCAAATGAGACCTATATGAATACGCTCGTACCTATGGTGGTAGAGCAAACCAACCGGGGCGAACGCTCGTTTGACATCTATTCGAGATTGCTCAAAGAGCGCATTGTTTTTATTACCGGCCAAGTCAATGACATCGTTGCTTCACTTGTAACGGCGCAACTCCTGTTTTTGGAGGCGGATAACCCCAAAAAAGAGATTTCCATTTACATTAATTCCCCTGGAGGTGTCGTGACCTCAGGTCTCGCGATGTATGACACGATGCAGTACATTCGCCCTGCCTGTCAGACGTTGTGCATCGGGCAAGCTGCTTCCATGGGATCATTGTTGCTGGCGGCGGGCCATCCTGGTCTGAGATTTGCTTTGCCTAACGCGCGGGTCATGGTTCACCAGCCCTCTGGCGGATTTCAAGGGCAAGCCTCTGATATCGAGCGACACGCGAAAGATATCATTGAAACCAAGCGTAGGTTGAATGAGATCTATGCGAAGCACACTGGTCAACCAGTTGAGGCGATTGAAAAGGCGCTGGACCGAGACACCTTCATGACCGCAGATGAAGCGAAGGCTTTCGGATTGATTGATGAAGTACAGCAAGCGAGACCTGCTCTAGCTGAAGGCATTGAGGGCGAGGAAAAAGGTTAACGAATTGGAAAGCGTCGCAGAATGGTTACGCGTAGGGGAAATTGCGACTGATCGATTTAATGTTTTCTTGATCCAAGCAGGGCTATCATGCTCGTATTGTTAGGATTATTTGAATTCTGGGTGTTGCGGGGCACCCGCGGGAAAAGATCAACGGCTATTCCGTGTTGGCGGAAGCTAAGGAGAGTAAATGAGCAAAGTTAGCGGCGGCGATTCAAAGAACACTCTGTATTGTTCTTTCTGTGGCAAAAGCCAGCATGAGGTGCGCAAGCTTATTGCGGGCCCCACTGTGTTCATCTGCGATGAGTGTGTTGAGCTGTGCATGGACATTATTCGCGAGGAGAACAAAAGTTCGCTCGTGAAATCAAAGGATGGCGTTCCAACGCCGGCGGAGATTTGCGATGTCCTCAATGACTACGTTATCGGGCAAAGGCACGCAAAACGCGTTTTGTCCGTCGCGGTTCACAATCACTACAAGCGCCTTAACCATTCCGTCAAAGGCAACGATGTCGAGTTGGCCAAATCTAACATTCTGCTGATTGGCCCAACCGGTTGCGGTAAGACCTACTTGGCTCAAACGCTTGCTCGAATTTTGGATGTTCCGTTCACGATGGCAGATGCTACAACATTGACAGAAGCTGGTTATGTTGGTGAGGACGTTGAGAACATCATTTTGAAGCTTCTTCAGTCAGCCGATTACAATGTTGAACGCGCTCAAAGAGGCATCGTCTACATTGATGAGATAGACAAGATCTCTCGCAAATCGGACAATCCATCCATCACGCGGGACGTGTCGGGTGAAGGTGTGCAACAGGCGCTCCTTAAAATCATGGAAGGTACGGTTGCCAGTGTGCCGCCACAGGGCGGTCGTAAGCATCCTCAGCAAGAATTTTTGCAAGTCGATACGACAAACATGTTGTTCGTTTGCGGCGGTGCTTTTTCGGGCCTAGACAAGATTATTTCTGAAAAAGGCCGTGACAGCTCCATCGGTTTTGGCGCGAATGTTCAACACGAAGACGAAAGACGGACCGGCGAAATTCTCAAGAATGTCGAACCAGAAGACCTCTTGAAGTTTGGTCTCATTCCGGAATTTGTGGGTCGGTTGCCGGTTCTTGCAACGTTGGAAGATCTTGATGAGGAATCCCTCGTCGAAATCCTGACCACGCCAAAGAATGCCCTCTTGAAGCAGTATCAACGACTGTTTGAAATGGAAGATGTTCGACTGACTTTCTCAGATGATGCTTTACGGGCGGTATCTCGGAAGGCGATCGCTCGGAAAACCGGGGCGAGGGGTCTGCGTTCAATCATGGAGAGCATTTTGCTCGAGACCATGTACGAGCTGCCTTCGCTGGAAGGTGTGGAAGAGGTTGTCATTAACGGGGAAGTCGTCGAAGGACGGGCGCGCCCCCTTTACATCTATTCCGAGCGTCAGGAAGAGGTTGAAACCTCAGCCTAGCATTTCCCCGAGAAACTCTATATTTGCTACTCATTAACCTTCAATGGGACAGGATTCTCCTGCCAAATTCGACAAGTGTGGAAATTGTTACAGATGGTTCACTGAAATGTGCGTGCCTCTTGAAGAAACCTGTGCAGACGCCAACTAGAACGAGTGGGGAATACTGTGCACAAATAGGAGAGATTAAAGACATATGAGTGCTTTTGCCGGAGAATCAGGCATTGTCACAATGAGCCTAACGGTCTATCCGTTTGGTTTCCAACCCGGGGTTGCCACCAATTGGGACCTCTAGAGGCCGAGCACTTGAACTTGGCAAGATGACTGGCGCGGGACGCAATTATGTACGTTGCTGGTGGAAGGAAAGGATAAGAGTAATGTCTGGTGAGAACGAAACTCAGACGCCGACCCCCGGGAAGCGGATTTATCCGGTTCTTCCCCTTCGAGATATTGTCGTATTCCCCCATATGATCGTGCCCCTTTTTGTTGGGCGAGAGAAGTCTGTGCGGGCTCTCGAGGATGTCATGCTGGATGACAAGCAGATCTTGCTGGTCACGCAGATGAATGCCGCTGATGATGATCCAACGACCGATGAGATTTACACCATTGGCACCATTGCTTCAGTTCTCCAGTTACTGAAACTACCTGACGGGACTGTCAAAGTTCTGGTCGAGGGTGGCGAGCGGGCCAAAGTGGAACGCTACGTGCCGAATGACGAGTTCTTCCAAGCGGAAGCCCAGGTAATTCCCGAAGAGGTCGAAGAGGAAACTGAGCTTGATGCATTGACGCGCTCTGTTGTTAGTCAGTTTGAGAGCTATGTGAAACTCAATAAAAAAGTGTCTCCAGAAACCTTGGTTTCAGTGAATCAAATCGAAGAAGCCTCCAAGCTGGCGGACACTGTTGCGTCTCACCTCGCTATCAAGCTATCCGAGAAGCAAGATCTGCTCGAAATAACAAGTGTCGCAAAACGTCTTGAGGCCGTTTACGGCATGATGGAAGGCGAAATTTCCGTTCTCCAAGTTGAGAAGAAGATCCGCTCGCGTGTTAAGCGGCAAATGGAAAAGACGCAGCGAGAGTACTATCTTAACGAACAAATGAAGGCGATCCAAAAAGAGCTTGGCGAAACAGAAGATGGTGTTGATGAACTGTCCGAGCTTGAAGACAAAATTGAAAAAATGAAGTTGACGAAAGAGGCAAAAGAAAAGGCCTCTGGAGAACTCAAAAAACTTCGCAACATGAGCCCAATGTCCGCTGAAGCGACGGTTGTTCGCAATTACCTTGATTGGGTTCTCTCAATCCCATGGGGCAAAAAGGGGCGGATCAAAAAGGATTTGGTCAAAGCCCGAGAAATACTTGATCAGGATCACTATGGTCTGGACAAAGTCAAAGAACGCATTGTCGAGTATTTGGCGGTTCAACAGAGAACCAATAAGCTCAAAGGCCCCATCCTTTGCTTGGTGGGCCCTCCTGGCGTTGGTAAGACGTCGCTGGGTAAGTCAGTTGCTCGTGCGACAGGACGTGAGTTTGTCCGAATGTCGCTTGGCGGTGTTCGGGATGAGGCGGAGATCCGCGGTCACCGTCGGACCTACATTGGTTCAATGCCCGGCAAGATTATTCAATCCATGAAGAAAGCAAAGAATACCAATCCACTGTTTTTGCTTGATGAAATTGATAAGTTGGGTGCAGATTTTCGTGGTGATCCGTCATCGGCTTTGCTCGAAGTTTTGGATCCGGAGCAAAATCACACGTTCATGGATCACTATCTTGAAGTGGAATATGACCTCTCAAATGTCATGTTCATTACAACTGCAAACACTTTGCGGATGCCACAGCCACTTCTTGATCGGATGGAGATCATTCGTCTTGCTGGATATACAGAAGATGAGAAGGTTGAAATTGCGAAACGCCATTTGATCCCCAAGCAGATCAAAGACCATGGTCTGCGAGACGGCGAATTCACCCTCACCGATGATGGTGTCCGTGCCTTGATCCGCTACTACACAAGAGAGGCTGGCGTTCGTAACCTTGAGCGGGAAATTGCCAACCTTGCCCGCAAGGCGGTCAAAGACATCCTGACGACGGAACATAAGTCTTTTGAGATCTCAGATGAGAACATTGACAACCTTGCAGGCATTCGCAAGTTTCGCTATGGCGAAATTGATGGTGAAGACCAGGTCGGTGTTGTCACTGGGCTGGCTTGGACCGAAGTCGGTGGAGATTTACTCGCCATTGAATCAGTGATGTTGCCTGGCAAGGGGCGCATGACCACCACTGGCAAGTTGGGCGATGTTATGAAAGAATCCATCGATGCAGCGCATTCATATGTTCGCTCGCGGGCTGTCGACTTTGGCATAAAACCATCCATCTTCGACAAGAAGGACATTCACGTCCATGTGCCCGAAGGCGCAACGCCAAAGGATGGCCCGTCAGCAGGTATTGCTATGGTCACTTCGATCGTTTCCGTCTTGACCGGCGTGCCGGTGAAACGTGAGGTGGCGATGACCGGTGAAATCACGCTCAGGGGCCGCGTGTTGCCGATTGGCGGTCTGAAAGAGAAACTTTTGGCAGCTCTTCGTGGCGGAATCAAAACCGTTTTGATTTCTGATGAAAATGAGAAGGATTTGGCCGACATTCCTGACAATGTGATGGAAGGATTAGACGTAATTCCTGTGACTGGAATGGACGATGTGCTCAAGCATGCACTAGTCCAACCGCTGGTTCCCATCGAATGGGATGAGGCTGATGAGCTCGAAGCGGCACGCCTTCGCGAATCGAAAAGTGAGCCAGATTCCAGAGTCGCGCACTAATTGGCCGAAAATGGTCGTTGAGAGACCCATGCTAAGTCATTGAAAACGGCGGAAAACCTAGGCTTTTCACCGTTTTCCCTTTGCCTGCCTTGACGAAGAGGGGTAAAATCGCACCATTAACGCTCATTACCTCCATCAACTCAAGGCGGGGCCCCTATGAATAAGAATGACCTGATTGCTAAGGTTTCCGAAGATTCTGATCTGTCCAAAGCGGACGCGACAAAAGCTGTCGATGCAGTCTTCGATACGATTACTGGTTCGCTTCAAAGCGGTAACGAAGTTCGCTTGGTTGGATTCGGAACTTTCTCCGTAACCCGCCGACAAGCTAGCCAAGGCCGGAACCCACGAACCGGTGAAAAGATACAAATTCCGGCATCAAATCAGCCGAAATTTAAGGCAGGCAAAGGACTAAAAGACGCGGTCAACTAATCACCGTCTTTTCTTCTTGAACATCAGGGCCGTCGGAAAGATATTGCCTTTCCGACGGTCTTATTGTTGATACCCTCTTCAAAGGGCGGTTAGCTCAGCTGGAAGAGCACCTCGTTTACACCGAGGGGGTCGGGAGTTCGAACCTCTCACCGCCCACCATCGATTCAAACACCTCAATTGGACGAAGAAAGGGAAAATCTTCGTGACCATGGTGATTGTGAGGTTAATTTAATCGGTGTCAGGATTTTTTACGTATCAAACTCAATGACTTCTATAAGTCACTGTAATAATTGATATTTGCATATTGGCCTGGTAATTGCTAATTAGTCTGTATATGTAATTGTAGCTTGTTGAGATTAACCATGACGTACAAAACGACCATTTTCGGCGCCTTCATTGGATTGATGTTTTTGGCTGTATCGCCAGCTGCCAATGCTGTGACGATTTTGAACACCTGCACAAATTCTGACCTGACACCGACCGCGGTTGCTTGCGTCGGAAAGATCACAGACCCGGTCAATGATTTTCAAAACCCTCTGGCTGTTAATACTCTGAACCTCTTTGGGTTTAATGATTGGCAGGCTTTGGCACGGGATGCGGATCCCTCAGTCGGCGTAAATCCGGCTCAGTACTCATTCTCTACGAGTCTTAATCAATTGTCGGGCACCTGGTCAGTTGCGGCAGGCTCCTTAAGCTCTTTCAGTTCATTTCTGCTTGTTTTCAAGGCCGGTAATGGATGGACCGCCTATCATTACACGGATACCAGCATTAATGGTGGTACATTCGATCTTTCTAGTTGGACCAAAAATGGGCTCTCACACGCGACCCTCTATGCGCGAGGAACCGGCGGCCATGTACCTGAGCCTGGAATTCTCGGACTGCTCGGTCTGGGTCTTGTGGGACTTGGATTGATGGCAAGGCGGCGCAAACCGCAATAAGCCACGAGCGGCGAAAGTTACATTCTCGATTTTGGGGCGGTTCTTTGGACCGCCCTTTGTTTTTTGGCCCTTGGGTACGGGTGAGCATGTCGGGCTGTTTCCGCAATCACGGGCTGATGGCCTCAAGAATGCTCGTCTATGGTAGTAAGCTCTGCCTTCAAAAAGCGGGAACGAGAATTCCGCTAACACCCAGTATTCTGCGCTTGACTTGGGGAGGGGGCGGCCTTATCAAAGCGGCTCTTCGCCCAAGGGTGCTCATTGCATCTTCGCGTATTGGGGGTGTAGCTCAGTTGGTTAGAGCGCTGGCCTGTCACGCCAGAGGCCGCGAGTTCAAGTCTCGTCACTCCCGCCATTTTTTTCATTCTTACCCTTGATATCATCGGCCCAAACTGTGCCGGTCTCTTTTCCTACAAACTGCGGCAAAAGACCCTATTTTTTGCATTGCAGAATGTGGCAAACAGCCATAGGTTTGCGCCGCGCGCGGGGTTCTGAGCCTCGCCGGTTTGGGGTAACTCAGACCAATCCAAATCTGAGCCCAGGAACCAAATTAGAAGGCGTGAGAGACGGGGTATGGACGCGTTCTTGCTTGAGTATCTACCGATCATCGTATTTATCGGTATTGCTGCGGTTATCGGCATAGCGCTGTTACTCGCGGCATACATCATTGCACCAAACAATCCAGATCCTGAAAAGGTGTCGACCTACGAGTGTGGATTCAATGCCTTTGATGATGCTCGAATGAAGTTCGACGTTCGATTCTATCTTGTCGCCATTCTCTTCATCATCTTCGACCTTGAAGTCGCCTTTCTGTTCCCCTGGTCGGTTTCTCTGGCAGAGCTTGGACCCGTTGGCTTTTGGTCGATGATGCTGTTCTTAGGCATTTTGACCATCGGCTTCATTTACGAGTGGAAAAAGGGAGCTTTGGAATGGGAGTAGAGGACCAATCCGCTCAGGTCCCTGTTCAACAGGATCCTTTTGCCGACTACCTCAAAGATGAGTTGGCCGACAAAGGATACATCGTCGCCCGTGCAGATGACCTCATCACGTGGGCGAGAACTGGCTCGTTGATGTGGATGACGTTTGGCCTGGCATGCTGCGCGGTTGAGATGATCCAAGGGGCCATGCCGCGATATGACATGGAGCGGTTTGGATTTGCACCGCGTGCTTCACCGCGTCAATCTGATGTCATGATCGTTGCCGGCACTTTGACGAACAAAATGGCGCCCGCCATGCGCAAGGTCTACGACCAGATGCCCGAACCGCGATACGTGATCTCCATGGGGTCCTGTGCCAATGGCGGTGGCTATTATCACTATTCCTATTCCGTGGTTCGTGGTTGCGACCGGATCATCCCAGTCGACATTTATGTGCCTGGGTGTCCTCCAACCGCAGAGGCATTTCTCTACGGCGTTCTACAATTGCAGAAAAAAATCCGACGCACCGGCAACATTACGCGATAAGCGTCACTCAAAACGGGGTTAGTCCTTCCGGCGTCTCGTTCGAAGACGCCCATTGAAGACACAAGAACGGTTATGGACGAGAGTTTACAAGAACTTGGCGAATTCATTGCAAGTGCCCTCGAGCAAGAGGTCAAGGGCTTCTCGGTTGCGTTCGGCGAATTGACGATCGACGCGCGGGTTGAGCCGCTTGCAAAAGTTCTGCGTTTCTTGAGAGATGATCCTGCGTGCCGGTTTAGCTGCCTCATGGATGTTTGTGGTGTTGACTATCCAGGCCGAAAAAAGCGGTTCGATGTCGTCTTTCACTTGCTCAGTCCGTTCCAGAACCAGCGAGTTCGTGTCAAAGTCGAGGCAGATGAAGAGACCTTGGTTCCGAGCGCGTGCGATCTTTATCCGGCTGCCAATTGGTTTGAGCGCGAAGCTTTCGACATGTACGGGATCTTGTTCAAAGACCATCCCGACCTACGGCGAATTTTGACGGACTACGGTTTTTCGGGTCACCCTTTGCGTAAGGACTTCCCGCTGACCGGGTTTTCCGAAGTGCGTTACGACGACGAGCAAAAGCGTGTTGTCTATGAGCCCGTCAAGCTCACTCAAGAATTTCGGGATTTTGATTATTTGAGCCCCTGGGAGGGTGCTAAATATATTCTGCCAGGCGACGAAAAAGCTGATGCTGATTCAGACAAGGGGGAGGGTTAAGTCATGGCCGAAACCCCGATTAGAAATTTCAACATCAATTTTGGTCCGCAACACCCAGCCGCTCACGGAGTCTTACGTTTGGTGTTGGAACTCGACGGCGAGATTGTTGAACGTGCAGATCCTCACATTGGATTGCTCCATCGGGGAACTGAAAAGCTGATAGAGCACAAGACCTATCTTCAGGCACTGCCTTACTTTGATCGTTTGGACTATGTGGCGCCGATGAACCAGGAGCACTGCTTCTCGCTGGCAATCGAGAAGTTGCTCGATTTGGAAATACCGAGAAGGGCGCAATACATCCGAGTTCTCTATTGTGAAATTGGACGCATACTCAACCACCTTCTAAATGTCACGGCGCAGGCGCTGGATGTGGGTGCCTTGACGCCCCCACTTTGGGGGTACGAGGAGCGTGAAAAACTTCTCATCTTTTATGAAAGAGTGTGTGGCGCGCGTTTTCACGCGGCCTACATCCGTCCAGGTGGTGTACATCAGGATCTTCCGAAAGGCCTGACAGATGACATCTTGATGTTCTGCGACACATTTCCAAGAGTGTTGGATGACATCGAAGGTCTGTTGACTGAAAACCGGATCTTTAAGCAACGAAACGTCGACATTGGAGTCATTACCCAAGAAGACGCCATGGCTCGCGGTTTTTCTGGCGTCATGCTGAGAGGATCGGGGGCTGCTTGGGATCTTAGGCGCTCTCAGCCTTATGAGTGTTACAACGAACTCGACTTCCAAATTCCGATTGGAAAGAACGGGGACTGTTACGATCGCTATTTGTGTCGCATGGAAGAAATGCGCGAAAGCGTGAAGATCATGCGCCAATGCATCGAGAAGCTGCCTGACGGACCGGTATCCGCCACAGACGGTAAAGTAGTGCCGCCCAAGCGTGGTGAGATGAAGTCATCCATGGAAGCCCTCATCCATCACTTTAAGTTGCACACGGAAGGTTACCGAGTGCCTGAGGGTGAGGTCTATGCAACCGTCGAGGCGCCAAAAGGTGAGTTTGGTGTCTATTTGGTTTCGGACGGGACGAACAAACCATATCGCTGCAAAATTCGCGCGCCTGGATATGCGCATCTGCAAGCCGTTGACTTCATGTCACGGGGGCACTTGTTGGCAGATGTCGCTGCCATCTTGGGCACTTTGGATTTTGTGTTTGGTGAGATTGATAGATAGGTACGCAGAAGTTCGCGTACAGAGTTGAAGGATTAGACATGGCGGTAAGACGACTTGCGCCAGATCAACCGACGGAAGACTTCCAGTTCTCGGAAGACAATCTTGCGTGGGCAAAAGAGCAACTGAAGAAATACCCGAAAGATCGCCAGCAAAGTGCGGTCACCCCGTTCCTTTGGCGCGCGCAAAAGCAAAATGGCTGGGTCAGCGAGCCGGTCATTCGCTATGTCGGCGAATTTCTCGATATGCCGTATATTCGGGTTTACGAAGTCGCGACTTTTTACACGATGTTCAATTTGCAACCGGTCGGCGAGCACCTCGTTCAAGTTTGTACAACCACGCCTTGCTGGCTTCGCGGATCTGACGATATTGTCAAAGTGTGCAAGCGCAAGATTGCAGAAAAGCAGTTCGAAGTTTCAAAAGACGGCAAATTCTCTTGGATGGAAGTTGAATGCCTTGGGGCTTGTTCAAATGCGCCCATGGCCCAGATCAACGACCACTATTTTGAAGATCTCGATGATATGGCCATGGAAGCCTTACTTGATAAGTTGGCCAAGGGCGAAGACGTGAAGCGCGGATCACAAAAGGGTCGGACGAGTTCAGAACCATATGGCGAACCGACGAGTCTGACCGACGAGAGCCTTTACTCGGGCGAACCAAAAGGTGGGGACGTCTGATGCTGCAGGATAAAGACCGCATCTTCACAAATCTCTATGGCCATCACGATTGGCGATTGGACGGTGCACGTGCGCGCGGTGCCTGGAATGGTACGGCGGAGATGATCCAAAAGGGTCGTGATTGGATTATTGACGAGGTTAAAGCGTCTGGGCTTCGCGGACGCGGCGGAGCGGGCTTCCCGACAGGCCTTAAATGGTCCTTCATGCCCAAAGATACGGGCGCACAACAGTACTTGGTTGTTAATGCCGATGAATCTGAACCGGGCACGTGCAAAGACCGCGAGATCATGAGGAATGATCCACACATTCTGCTTGAAGGATGTTTGGTTGCCGGTTTCGCGATGAGCGCCACGGTTTGTTACATCTATTTGCGCGGAGAATACATTGAAGTGCGCGAGCGTTTGCAGGTAGCTGTGGACGAGGCCTATGCCACCGGACTGTTGGGCAAGAATGCCGCCGGATCCGGTTGGGACTTTGATGTCTACCTTCATCATGGCGCTGGTGCTTACATTTGCGGAGAAGAAACCGCACTTCTGGAAAGTCTGGAAGGGAAAAAGGGACAGCCTCGTCTGAAGCCTCCTTTCCCTGCCAATGTTGGCCTTTATGGTGCGCCAACGACGGTCAATAATGTTGAGAGCATCGCGGTTGCGCCGACCATCCTGAGGCGCGGATCGTCTTGGTTTGACGGTTTGGGTCGGCCCGGCAATACAGGGACCAAGATCTTTTCGATTTCTGGCCATGTGAACAACCCTTGCAACGTCGAAGAAGAGATGGGCATCCCCTTGCGCGAGCTTATTGAGCTGCATGCAGGAGGCGTAAGAGGGGGTTGGGATAATCTGTTGGCCGTCATTCCTGGCGGATCTTCAGTGCCGCTCATCCCAAAAGAGATTTGTGACAATGTGCTGATGGATTTTGACTCGTTGAAAGGCGTTCAATCGGGTCTTGGCACGGCTGCTGTCATCGTCATGGACAAGTCGACCGACATCGTCAAAGCGATCGCGCGGTTGGCCTACTTCTACAAGCATGAATCTTGTGGACAATGTACTCCTTGCCGTGAAGGCACGGGTTGGATGTGGCGCGTTATGGAACGGCTCGTTCGAGGTGAAGCCAACAAGTCAGAAATTGACGATCTCCTTGATGTCACCAAACAGGTCGAAGGTCATACGATCTGTGCATTGGGTGATGCGGCCGCCTGGCCGATCCAAGGACTTATTAGACATTTCCGTCCGGAACTCGAACGTCGGATTGAAGAGTATCAATCCAATCGTTCAACGGTAGCAGCGGAGTAAGGGCATGCCAGTAGCAACAGTTGATGGCATTGAAGTAGAATTTGATCCTGGCATGACGGTGCTTCAGGTGTGTGAAATCGCGGGCAAAGAAATACCGCGGTTCTGTTACCACGAGCGTCTGAGTGTGGCTGGAAATTGCCGCATGTGCTTGGTAGAGATTGAAGGTGGTCCGCCCAAGCCGGCTGCAAGCTGCGCCATGCCTTGCGCACCCGACATGAAAATCCACACGGATACTCCGATGGTCAAAAAGGCGAGGGAGGGTGTCCTTGAGTTCTTGTTGATCAATCACCCCCTTGATTGCCCCATTTGCGACCAGGGTGGTGAATGCGATTTGCAAGACCAAGCCATGGCCTATGGCATCGACAAAAACCGCTTCGATGAAAACAAGCGGGCTGTCGATGACAAGAACATGGGTCCTTTGATCAAGACGATCATGAACCGCTGCATTCACTGCACCCGTTGTGTGCGTTTTACGACGGAAGTCGCTGGTGTAACAGACATGGGGCTTATCGGTCGCGGCGAAGATGCGGAAATCACAACCTATCTTGAAAAAGCAGTTGCGTCCGAATTGTCGGGCAATGTGATTGATCTCTGCCCAGTGGGCGCCTTGACGTCTAAACCTTATGCTTTTGCGGCACGTCCTTGGGAGCTCAACAAGACCGAAACCATCGACGTGATGGATGCGGTTGGCTCAAACATCCGGGTCGATTCACGGGGTCGTGAAGTGATGCGAATACTGCCACGTGTGCATGAAGACGTGAACGAAGAATGGATCTCGGACAAAACACGTTATGTTTGGGATGGCTTGAAACGACAACGTCTGGATCAGCCGTATGTTCGCGTGGATGGCAAACTCAAACCTGCCTCTTGGTCGGAAGCCTTTAAGGCTATCAGCGAAAAAGTAGGCGGCCTGCCGGGTCAAAAGATCGCGGCGATTGCTGGTGATATGGCCTGCACCGAGAGTATGTTTGCCTTGAAGGGATTGATGAGTGCTCTTGGAAGCAGCAATATTGATTGCCGACAAAATGGGGCACCGCTGGGCGGCGAGCGATCTTCCTATCTGTTCAATACCACAATTGCAGGCATTGAAGACGCAGATGCCCTGCTATTGGTAGGAAGCAATCCGCGAACAGAAGCACCCATCCTCAACGCACGCATTCGCAAGCGTTGGATTGAAGGCGGTTTTCGTGTGGCGAGTATCGGTGAGCGCGCTGACTTGACTTATGATGTTGAGCACATCGGTGCCGGAGCGGAAAGTCTTGAGGGCTTGGCTTCTGGTTCAATCTCATTCCTTGAAGTCTTGAAATCTGCCGAACGCCCCATGATGATTGTGGGGCAGGGGGCTGTCGCCCGCCGAGACGGTGCGGCTGTTCTTGCTGCTTGCGCTCGTGTTGCCGAGACTTGTGGACTGGTTAAACCGGACTGGAACGGCTTCAATATTCTTCATAGCGCGCCTGCTACAATTGCAGGTCTCGATCTTGGATTTGTTCCAGGCGAAGGCGGAAAAGCGGTTTGCGATATTCTGACCGGCGTGCAAGGCGGCGACATCGAAGTGGTCTATTTGCTTGGGGCTGATGAAATCGACACATCTGCGCTCGAGAAGGCTTTTGTGATCTATCAAGGATCACATGGTGACGCTGGCGCGCATGTTGCCGACGTAATCTTGCCAGGCTCGGCTTATACCGAAAAGAACGCACTTTGGGTGAACACCGAAGGCCGGGTTCAACGAGGCAGACGCGTCGTGTTCCCACCCGGCGATGCCCGAGAAGACTGGACGATTGTCCGTGCCCTTTCCGGTGCGCTTGGAAAATCATTGCCGTTCGATACTCTTGAAGGTCTCCGCCGCGAATTGTTTGAGGCTTGCCCGACCTTTGCGGAATGGGATCAAGTCGCTCACGGTGCTGAGATAGATCTTGGCGAGGTTGGCGCAGTGGGACCCATTGATGGTGCTGCTTTCGGCTCTCCAATCAATGATTTCTTCTTGAGTAATCCGATTGCACGGGCGTCGCACACCATGGCTGAATGTTCGCGAACTTTTGTGAAATCGGAAAATGAGGGAGCGACCGGCACCGATGGATAAGTCGATTTCTCAACAATTTTACGACTGGCTTGTCAGTTTCTCGCTCATCCCTGGATGGCTAGCGATTGGTATTGAGACAGTCGTGTTCGTCTTGGCCTTGCTTGTCAGTCTGCTGGTGGCGCTTGCGTTCCTTCTTTTGGCAGATCGGAAGATCTGGGCGGCGGTCATGCTGCGGCGCGGACCGAATGTGGTGGGACCCTTTGGGTTGCTGCAGTCGTTCGCAGACTTCTTCAAGTTTATCTTCAAGGAACTGGTGATACCGGCCGGGGCCAACAAAGGCGTCTATCTGCTGGCCCCGTTGATTACCTTTATCTTGGCCGCGGCGGCTTGGGCCGTGGTGCCTGTAGGCGATGGTTGGGTTCTGTCCGACATTAATGTGGGCATTCTTTACATCTTTGCGATTTCCTCGCTCGGGGTGTACGGCATCATCATGGGCGGTTGGGCCTCCAATTCGAAATATCCGTTCCTTGGTGGATTGCGATCTGCGGCTCAAATGGTCTCCTACGAAGTGTCCATTGGGTTCGTCATTGTCACGGTCCTTCTTTGGGCCGGGTCGCTAAATCTTTCTGACATCGTACGAGCACAAGAGGGATGGTGGTTCTTTGCAACACCGCTCTTCCCAATGTTCGTGGTCTTCTTTATTTCTGCTCTGGCAGAGACAAACCGTCCGCCATTTGATTTGGCAGAAGCGGAATCAGAGCTCGTGGCTGGGTATCAGGTCGAATATTCATCGACGGCCTATTTGCTTTACATGATTGGAGAATACCTCAACATCGTGCTCATGTGCGCCATGATGACCATTCTTTTCTTTGGTGGGTGGTTGCCGCCATTTGCGTTCCTTGACTTTATCCCAGGCCCCATTTGGTTCCTGATTAAAATCTGCGCCTTCTTCTTCATGTTCGCGATGGTCAAGGCGATGGTACCTAGGTATCGCTACGACCAACTCATGCGTTTGGGTTGGAAAATATTCTTACCATTGTCACTTGGCTGGGTCGTGTTGATTTCTGCAATTGCCACGTTCACACCACTTGCACCGATACTGAATTGAGGAGGGTGATATGAGCAATGTAGTTAGAACCATACGCGCCTTCTTCCTGATGGAATTTGTCTCTGCGTTCATATTGGCAATGCGATACTTCTTCCGGCCCAAAATGACTGTGAACTACCCGTTTGAGAAGGGACCCTTATCACCACGCTTTCGCGGTGAACATGCGTTGCGTCGGTATCCCAATGGGGAAGAACGGTGCATTGCGTGCAAACTCTGTGAAGCGGTTTGTCCTGCTCTGGCCATCACGATCGAAGCAGAGCCACGTGAAGATGATAGCCGTCGAACCACCCGTTATGACATCGACATGACTAAGTGCATCTATTGCGGTTTCTGCCAAGAAGCCTGCCCGGTGGACGCGGTTGTCATGGGACCAAACTTTGAGTTCGCCACGGAAACCCGTGAAGAACTCTTCTACGACAAAGAAAAGCTTTTGGATAACGGCGACCGCTGGGAGCGGGAAATCGCCAAGAACATTGAATTGGACGCTCCTTACCGTTAGGGCGTGTTTGACCGATAAGAGAGACGACGTGACATGATTTGGACAACGATCGCCTTTTACATTTTCGCCGGGGTGGCTGTAGCTGCCGGGTTCATGGTGATTTCTGCGCGAAATCCAGTGCACTCGGTACTTTATCTCATCTTGGCATTCTTCTCTTCGGCGGGCCTTTTTGTCCTGATCGGGGCGGAGTTCCTCGCCATGCTGTTGGTCGTGGTCTATGTGGGCGCGGTGATGGTGTTGTTCCTCTTTGTTGTCATGATGCTCGATGTCGACTTCGTTGAACTCAGACAAGGCATGATGCAAAACTTACCGGCAGGGGCCACTGTGGGTGTGATCTTACTCTTTGAATTGATCCTGGCCCTTGGGGCCCGAAGTGCGCAAAACGCATTGCCTGAACAGGTTCAACACCCGACGCCTGATATGAACGAGGTCAGCAATACTGAAGCGCTCGGTCAGCTCATCTACACTGATTACTTCTTGATGTTCCAGACCTCCGGCATGGTCCTTCTTGTCGCAATGATTGGTGCGATTGTATTGACATTGCGCAAGCGGGACAATGTGAGGCGCCAAGTCATCGCGGATCAAATAAACCGTCACCCAGAAGATGCGATTGAAATGGTCGACATCAAACCTGGTCAAGGATTGTGAGGAAATAGTCATGGAAATTGGTCTTGCACACTATCTGACGGTCGCGGCCATCCTCTTCACGTTAGGGATCCTGGGTATCTTTCTAAATCGGAAGAACGTCATCGTCATCTTGATGTCCATTGAGCTCATGTTGCTTGCTGTAAACATAAATCTGGTAGCGTTTTCTGCGTTCCTTGGTGATTTGGTTGGCCAAGTGTTCGCCATGTTCGTGCTGACGGTCGCTGCTGCGGAAGCAGCCATCGGTCTTGCAATCCTCGTCGTTTATTCGCGCAACCGCGGCAATATCGACGTCGAGGGCATCAATCTCATGAAGGGTTAGGAAGGGCAGTCTCTCAATGTCACGAGACTTCATTTATCAAGCGATTGTTCTCTTGCCTCTCTTCGGGGCATTGCTTGCGATGCCTGCGGGGCGTGCCTGGGGGGCTCGCGCCGCGGAGGTGCTGACCTGTACTTTCATGGTCATTGTCGGCGTCTTCTCTTGGGTGGCCTTCTTTTCTGTCACTGGCAACCAAGAGAGCTTTACGGTTCCGCTGTTTACCTGGATGACTTCCGGCGCGTTAGAGGTTGCTTGGGGGATTAAGATTGATTCACTCACTGCGGTGATGCTTGTGGTGGTGAACACGGTTTCCTGCCTCGTGCACATTTATTCCGTCGGCTATATGAGCCACGATCCGCACCGGCCACGCTTCTTTGCGTATTTGTCCCTCTTCACCTTCGCTATGTTGGCATTGGTGACGGCGCCAAACTTCTTGCAGATGTTCTTTGGTTGGGAAGGCGTGGGCCTTGCTTCTTATCTCCTCATCGGATTTTGGTACAAGAAGGACTCAGCGAACTCCGCCGCCATTAAGGCCTTTGTCGTTAACCGGGTGGGGGACTTCGGATTTGCCCTTGGCATCATGGCGACCTTCTTTGTCTTCGGCACCGTTGAATTCGATGCCGTCTTTGAGCAAGTACATCATTTCGAAGACCATCACTTTCGCTTCCTGAGTTGGGAAGTACACACCATGACCACCATTTGCCTGCTCCTGTTCATGGGCGCGATGGGCAAATCAGCTCAACTGTTCTTGCATACCTGGTTGCCAGACGCGATGGAGGGCCCGACACCGGTTTCAGCCTTGATCCATGCGGCAACCATGGTGACGGCTGGTGTGTATATGGTCTGCCGACTGTCCTACATGTTCGAGGCAGCACCCGCGGCCCTTGCATTTGTCACCGTGGTCGGGGCGACAACTGCTTTCTTTGCAGCAACTGTTGGCTTGTTCCAAACCGATATTAAGCGGGTGATCGCTTACTCTACATGTTCCCAACTTGGTTACATGTTTTTTGCAGCCGGTGTCTCTGCCTATCCCGTCGCTATGTTCCACCTCTTCACACACGCGTTCTTTAAGGCTCTTTTGTTCCTTGGCGCAGGGTCGGTCATTCACGCAATGTCTAATGAGCAAGACATGCGCAAAATGGGCGGTATCGTGAAATTGATCCCCGCAACCTGGGCCCTCATGATCATCGGCACGCTTGCACTCACCGGCGTTGGAATTCCAGAGTTTAAGATCTTTGGGACTCCTGTTGGCTTTGCTGGATTTGTATCGAAAGACGCGATCATTGAGATGGCGTATGCGGCCGGAACGTCGGCGGGTCGCTATGCCTTCTGGATGGGTGTCATCGCAGCATTGATGACATCGTTTTATTCTTGGCGGTTGATCTTCCTGACTTTCAATGGATCTTCGAGGGCGTCGAACGAGACATTGAGCCATGTGCATGAATCATCGGCTGTCATGTTGATCCCGTTGGCTATTCTCGGGTTTGGCGCTGTGATCGCCGGTATGGCTTTTTATGGTGGTTTCTTGGGGCACGACCTCGCACATTTCTGGGGCGAGAGCTTCCCGATTCACGGCCAAACCCATCATGTGATGGAGGAAGCTCATCATGTTGCTGAAACGGTCAAATTCGTTGTGTGGGCTCCGTTTGTTGTCATGCTGACCGGTCTTGGCATTGCCTACTACTATTACATCAAACGTCCCGCACTGGCCGAACAGATTGAAACCAGTGACAACCTGTTGATCAAGTTGTTTAAGAACAAATGGTACTTCGACGAACTTTACGATTTCATTTTTGTACGTCCAGCATTTAGGATTGGTAAGTTTCTCTGGAAGAAAGGTGACGGTGCGACCATTGATGGGCTTGGTCCTGATGGGATTGCGGCTACGGTCCTGCGCACCACACGCGGTGTCGTGAAACTGCAATCCGGTTATCTCTATCATTATGCCTTTGCGATGCTCCTCGGTGTTGCGGCACTCATCACTTACTTCATGTTCTTCGGAGGAGCGCATTAATGGAAGGCTTCCCGCATCTCCTCTCGGTCATTACGTTCCTACCAACTGTAGGTGCGTTGCTGCTACTATTGGGCAGTAACGATCCGAAAACAGGTCCAATGCAAGCTCGCCGCGTGCTTTATTGACGACTTCGTTCACATTCGTGCTCGCGCTTTTCCTTTGGTTTAGCTTTGATGGATCTTCTGCAGACTTCCAATTTGTTGAAAAGAGCGAGTGGCTCGGAAACAATATCAATTACCATATGGGTGTTGACGGCATCTCGATGTTCTTTGTGGTCCTAACGGCGTTTCTTATGCCGTTTTGCATATTGGCTTCGTGGAAAGCGATTGAAACCCGTGTTCGGGAATACATGATCGCGTTTCTCATTCTAGAAACGCTGATGATCGGCGTTTTCTGCGCGCTCGATTTGGTGGTCTTTTACCTCTTCTTCGAGGGCGGCCTGATCCCTATGTTCCTCATCATTGGTGTTTGGGGTGGGGCGCGTCGGGTCTATTCTGCTTTCAAGTTCTTCCTCTATACGCTACTTGGTTCAGTGCTCATGCTGGTGGCGATTATTGCCATGTATGTGCAAGCTGGAACGACCGACATTCCAACGCTCCTGGCCTTCGAATTTGACCCTGGTGTCCAGCGATGGCTATGGCTCGCGTTCTTCGCGTCTTTTGCGGTGAAGATGCCCATGTGGCCGGTACACACCTGGCTTCCGGATGCGCACGTGGAAGCGCCCACGGCCGGGTCCGTGATTTTGGCGGGCATATTGTTGAAGATGGGTGGGTACGGGTTCCTTCGTTTCTCTCTGCCTATGTTCCCCATTGCGTCTGAGTATTTCGCGACCTTTGTCTTCGTCCTCAGCGTGATTGCGATCGTCTACACGTCTTTGGTGGCGTTGGTGCAAGAGGACATGAAGAAACTCATTGCCTACTCATCGGTCGCCCACATGGGATTTGTCACCATGGGGATCTTCACCGTAACGATGCAGGGCGTGCAGGGCGGTATCTATCAGATGTTGAGCCACGGTATTGTATCTGGAGCACTCTTCTTGTGTGTCGGCGTCATCTATGACCGAATGCATACGCGTGACATTTCCGCCTATGGCGGATTGATCCACCGAATGCCGATCTACGCGGCAATCTTTATGGTGTTCACCATGGCCAATGTCGGTCTCCCGGGTACCGGTGGTTTTGTGGGCGAAATCCTGACCTTGATTGGTGCCTTCCAGGTCAACACTTGGGTTGCCTTCTTTGCCACGACGGGTGCAATCCTCAGCGCCGCTTATGCGCTATGGCTCTATCGGCGTGTAATCTTTGGCGAAATCACTAAGGACAGCCTCAAAGACATTTTGGATCTGGACCGCCGCGAAGTCGCAATCCTGCTGCCTCTTGTTATCGTCACTTTGTGGATGGGTTTCTATCCGGTGCCGATTTTGGATGCCACTGCAGCATCGGTCGAAAATCTCATCAATGATGTTCAAACAGCACTCACGGCCTATCACGGCAGTGAGGTTACTCAGATTACCAGCCACTAGGACGCATAGAACATGGACGGGCAAATCGTACTGACGACATTGAGCGACTCAATCGGACTTGTGGGTCCTGAGTTGACGCTCGGCGGTTTCGCAATGGTGCTGTTGATGTACGGTGTCTTCCGCGGGGAAAAAGCGGTGGCGTGGACATCCTGGCTGACCTTGGGTCTTTTCGGCATTGTTGGGTTCTTGGTCGCGACGAACCTTGCTTCCACACCCAAAGCGGGGATCACCGCATTTGGCGGTTCCTATATTCTTGAACCCTACGCAATCTTTATCAAACTGCTTGTTCTCACAGGCGCCGGCGCTTCGATCTTGTTGTCCCTCAACTTCATTCGCAACAATCAAATCAATCGATTTGAGTACCCGATCCTTATGGCTTTGGGCACATTGGGTATGATGTTGATGGCGAGCGCCAATGACCTCATCACACTCTACATGGGTCTCGAGTTGCAGAGCCTGGCGCTTTACGTTCTCGCGGCGTTTAATCGCGATAGCCTTCGCTCTACGGAGTCAGGTCTTAAGTATTTTGTTCTGGGCGCGATCTCCTCTGGACTGCTGCTCTATGGCTGCTCGCTGCTTTATGGTTTTACCGGCACAACCAATTTTACATCCATAGCCGCGATTGTTTCTGGCGATCTGCCCGCATCCTCGCAAATCGGTGTGATTTTTGGGATGACGTTCCTGCTTGCAGGCCTGGCCTTTAAGATCTCAGCGGTTCCGTTCCATATGTGGACGCCCGACGTTTACGAGGGCTCACCAACGCCTGTGACGGCCTTCTTTGCGGTTGCGCCTAAGGTTGCCGCGATGGGGCTTCTCATTCGGGTTACTGTTGGTGTCTTTCCAGTGGAAGAGGGCGGTTCTGCCCCGTGGCAACAGATCATCGTCTTTATCTCCGTTGCCTCCATGGTACTCGGGGCCTTTGCGGCAATTGGCCAGACCAACATCAAAAGGCTGATGGCCTATTCATCGATCGGTCATATGGGATTTGCCCTTGTGGGTCTTGCGGCCGGCACGAAGGCCGGTGTCGAAGGCGTTCTCATTTACATGTTCATCTACCTCTTCACGGTCATTGGTGCATTTGCCTGCATTCTTTCGATGCGGCGCAAAGAAGGCATGGTCGAGAACATCAGCGATCTATCAGGCATGTCTCGCAATCACCCTGTTGCGGCCTTTTTCCTTTCCATGCTGTTCTTCTCGCTCGCGGGCATTCCGCCACTAGCTGGGTTCTTTGGGAAGTGGTTCGTTTTCCTTCCGGCAATTGAGGCTGGTTTCGTCGGGCTTGCCATCATCGGTGTATTGGCGAGCGTGGTCAGTGCGTTCTATTATGTTCGTGTTGTCAAAATCATCTACTTCGATGAACCCGAGCTGGCGTTCCAACCACAGCCCATGGAATTGCGTAGTCTTCTCGGAATCGCCGGTGTCTTTGCATTGCTCTTTTTCGTCTTCGCGCGCATCCCATTGGAATGGGCCGAAGCAGCAGCGGCTTCGCTTTTCCCAATGTCATGACCTCCTCAGAGAGCCCCATTTCGCGCCCAAAGACATATGATCTGATCGTACTTGAAGAAGTCGACAGCACGATGGAACACGCCAAGCGTATCCAATCGGACTGGTTTGATCGAGACAAACGCGGCCCGGTTTGGATATGGGCGAAACGTCAATTGGCTGGTCGTGGACGAAGGGGTAGGAGCTGGACCTCCGGCGACAGTGGCAATCTGACTGCGACATTGCTTCTTAAACCTGACTTGAGCGTTGAAGCGGCGGCACAAATTTCCTTTGTCGCGGCACTGGCTCTCGCTGAGGCACTCGACACTTATATTGACCCCGCCTCAGTGACATTGAAGTGGCCTAACGATGTTCTGGCAATGGACAAGAAGATCGCAGGCATCTTGCTTGAATCATCTGCTAGCACGGCTTCCAAACTCGACTGGGTCTCCGTTGGGTTTGGCGTCAATCTAGTGACCTTTCCAACGGATACCCCGTACCCCACAACGTCTCTGCAGGCGTCGCTTGGAGATCATGAACCACCGACCCCAGACGTGTTCTTGGCTTCTTTGACCTCTTCCTTCGAAAAGTTTCTACTCATATTCATAGAACAGGGTTTTGAAGCGATTAGGCAGCTTTGGTTGGCTCGAGCCAAGGGCCTTGGCGAGCCAATTGTGGCGCGGCTGATGCAGGAAGAGATTGAAGGAACCTTCCTTTCTCTCACTGCCGATGGCGCTTTGAGAATTCGTTTGCAGAGCGGAGAAGAGCGGGTAATCTCAGCTGGCGAGGTTTTCTTTCCGCAAGGTTAGGAGGCTGAGAGGAGGATGATCCATGTTACTTGCAATCGATGCAGGCAATACCAACACAGTGTTTGCGATCCATGACGGCAAAGAAGTGCGCGGCCAATGGCGCGCTTCCACGAATGGTGCCCGCACTGCGGATGAGTACCTGGTCTGGCTCGACAAACTTATGCACGTTGATGGCCTGGAGAGAGATGATGTCACCGCGACAATCATCTCGACGGTTGTTCCCGAGACACTTTTCCATCTTCAATCTCTGTGCCGTAAATTTTTTGAGAGTGAGCCTCTTGTTGTTGGCTCGCCCGGCGTTGAGTTGGGGTTCGAGGTAAGGATCGATCAGCCAGGAAATGTCGGCGCAGACCGTCTTGTCAATGCAGCGGGCGCGCATGTCCTTTATCCAGGTAACCTGATCATCATCGATTTTGGTACAGCTACGACATTTGATGTCATTCACTCAGATGGAGCTTATGAGGGCGGTATTATTGCGCCCGGAATCAATCTCTCCTTGGAAGCTCTGCATATGGCGGCTGCGCAATTGCCACGCGTCGCGGTTGCGCGGCCTCAATCGGTGATCGGTAGCGATACGGTGAGCGCCATGCAGTCTGGTGTGTTTTGGGGATATGTCAGCCTCATAGATGGTCTGGTCGCACGTATCCGCGCAGAACGTGAGGACCCTGACATGTCTGTGATTGCAACCGGGGGGCTCTCAGCACTCTTTAGGAATGCAACCGAGTCCATCCAAAAGGTCGATCAAGATCTGACAATTCGCGGGCTTGTCGAACTCTATAATCGCAATACTGACAAGTGTTGACGTGACGGGGGAAAACCAAGACCAGAATGAACTTGTTTTTGTGCCGCTCGGGGGCTGCGGCGAGATCGGCATGAATCTCAATTTGTTTGGGTTCGGCCCACCCAACGACCGCAAATGGATCGTGGTCGACATCGGCGTCACCTTTGGGGATCTCTCAACGCCCGGCATTGATGTCATCATGCCGGACCCAGAATACATTGCTCAATACAAAGATGACCTTCTCGGCATTGTCGTGACCCATGGCCACGAAGATCACATCGGTGCTGTGGCTCACCTTTGGCCCTATCTGCGCTGTCCAATATTTGTGACACCATTTACGTCCGTGCTGGTTGCATCAAAACTCGCGGAAAGGGGATTATTGGATGAAGCCCCCTTGGAGGTCATAGATCTCGAAGCTAGATTTGACCTTGGGCCTTTCGATATTGAGTACATTACGTTGACGCATTCTACGCTTGAGCCCAATGCACTTGCGATCCGCACGCCTCTTGGCATCATATTGCATACAGGAGACTGGAAAATTGATCCTGATCCTGTGCTTGGTGATGTCACCAACAAAGACCGCCTCGCAGCCATCGGCGAAGAGGGTGTCCTGGCCATGGTTTGTGATTCCACAAATGTCTTTGTGCCCGGTAGTGCAGGGTCTGAGGCAGATGTTCGAGAAAGCCTCATTGACCTCGTCGGTACATTAACCGGTCGTGTTGTGATCACTACTTTTGCCTCCAATGTCGCACGAGTTGCGAGTGTCATTGAGGCTGCGCGCGCCAATGACCGTCATGTTGCGCTTGCCGGGAGATCCATGCTTCGGGTTGTCGAAGCTGCGCGAGAAACTGGATATCTAACTGATTTCGCCAATTTTGTGCCCGAGGATGAGGCCGGGTTCTTGCCACCGGAAAAAATCCTTTACATCTGTACGGGCAGTCAGGGCGAACCGCGTGCAGCGCTAGGGCGTATTGCACGAGGAGACCATTCTCATATCACGATCGAAGAAGGTGACACGGTCATCTTTTCATCACGTGTCATTCCTGGCAATGAGCGCGGGATATACGCCCTACAGAATGAACTGACGGAACTTGGCGTGGACATCATTACAGCACGTGACCATTTCGTACATGTCTCCGGACATCCGTGCCGGGATGAGTTGGCGCAAATGTATCAATGGGTGAAACCCAAACTGGCAGTCCCGGTACATGGAGAGATGCGCCATCTGAGAGAACATCAAGAACTGGCGCATGAACTTCAAGTCCCTCAAGTCTGCGTAACGGGCAATGGTGGGATGATGCGACTTGCCCCTGGACGACCGGAAATTGTGGACCAGGTGCCGAGCGGACGTTTGCATCTTGACGGAGACCTACTTGTCTCTGCGGCGGACACTTCATTGCGTGAAAGAAAGAAACTCTCATTTGGAGGGCTTGTTGTCGCCTTGCTGATCTTCGATAGGGCCGGAGACCTTCTTGAAGGAAGTGAGGTTAGCACATACGGGATGCCTGAAGTTAAGGGAATGTCCGGCCGTACGATTGCTGAGGCGCTTGAGGATGACATCTTTGAACGTGTCGAGGATCTCCCGGTGCGGGAACGAAATATCGACAAGGATGTGGAGCGTGCGGTGCGGCAAGTGGGGCGCGCACGATTGAGGAGTAGCTGGGGAAAGCGTCCCCAGTTTGACGTTCGAATAATTCGGATTGACTGAGAGATGGTTCTCCTACTTCCTTTGCTGGAAGGCCAGCTAAGAAGAAAAGAAAGTGTTCAGAAATGATAGGCAAACTAAATCACGTCGCCATTGCGGTTCCCGATATTGCGAGAGCTGCTCAAGTTTATCGACAGACTCTAGGGGCTACGGTTTCCGATGCTGTTGAACAACCCGACCATGGAGTGACTACGGTTTTTGTGGAATTGCCAAATACGAAGATTGAACTGCTGGAACCGCTGGGAGAGAATTCTCCCATTGCGAAGTTTTTGGAACGCAACAAGTCGGGCGGCATGCATCATGTTTGTTATGAGGTTGAGGACATCGATGCCGCGATTGCACATCTGAAAGCAGAAGGTGCAACAGTACTCGGTGATGGTGGATGGAAGATTGGCGCTCATGGCAAGCCTGTTGTCTTCCTATCGCCAAAGGATTTCATTGGAACTCTCGTTGAGTTGGAACAGGCCTAAGGACGGAATCGCATGGATCTTTTGACAGGCTTTCTGGTCTACTTTGTTGTCTGGTGGATATCACTCTTCATCGTCTTGCCGTTTGGTGTGCAATCTCAGGAGGAGAGTGGTGAGGTAGTTCCAGGGAGCGAACGGGGTGCACCAGCAAAAACAAACCTATTGAAAAAGTTCGTCATCAATACATTTGTGGCCATGCTGATATGGGGCCTTATTTACATAATCATCGTGTTTGATTTGTTCGCGATTGCGCCTGAATGATTCGACCTTTTGGTACTTGTTGATTAACGAATTAGCCGCAAATGGTGCTGCGTTAACCACATTTTGTTGTCGAAACTCGCTGGAATGCAACATAAGCACAAAAAAAGAGACAAGGCGCTTTTATGAGCCTTGCCTCGAAACAGTATCTACGCCATCCTGAATACGGTTAGAGAACACACTCCTCTAACTGCGCTTAATGGCGTTTCCTCCCTAAACTAGGCCGCTTTGCAAAAAGCGGCCCTTTTTTTATGCATCTCACGTGCGCCGCTAAATTAGACAGTGACTGACGATTTGTCACCTAGAATCTGTGCAGAAATATCATAAGAATAGTGCCGCCAACGTCTTCTGTGATGAATATTACAAAAAAGAACGCCACCAACACATATTCGGACCCTGCTTCTCATAGGGCAGCTTAAGGGAACACTAATGTTCGGGGCCCATTCTCGACTTATGAAAAGAGTGGAGATGGCATATCTGATTGGATTTTCGGTTCTGCTGGCCTTGAGCCTGGCAGTGGGTCGAAATGTGGTTTTGAACACCTCAGGTCAGAGTGGCTACCAGCCCAAAATTGACATTTCGGCCGGAATTTGGCCTGGAACCTTGAAATTGACTGAGGAGGGGTGCGGATTCCTCACTACGCCACACGAAAAAGCGCAAACATCCACCGCAACCAACTCTGAAATCCCTACTCAATCCTTGTTAGACTTGCCCGCTCTAGCCGCTCCACATGAAAGAGGAGTTGAGGGCCTTCGTGGGTCTCTCTTTGCCGATTGTGAGATAGATCCAACTTCATAGAACTTGCGCTATTCACAGGGTCGACAGAAGCGATTGAAGCAATTGCAATCAAGGGCCACTTTCCATACAAGTTGTTCGTCTTGTCCAGGCATATCGGGAACTTCTCCGATATGCGTTTTTGTATGTAGGAACTATGCTTCTCTCCCACTACTTCGTTCCGACCATAAAAGAGAATCCATCGGAAGCTGAAATTGTCTCTCATCGGCTCATGCTACGAGCTGGTATGGTCAAGCAATCGGCTGCCGGAATTTATTCATGGCTGCCGCTTGGCCTTCGGGTATTGAAGAAGATTGAGCAGATTGTTCGCGAGGAACAAAACAAAGCGGGCGCTGTCGAGCTCTTGATGCCGACACTGCAGCCGGCCGACCTTTGGCGCGAAAGCGGACGGTACGATGACTATGGCAGTGAAATGTTGCGGATTGTCGACCGCAAGGAACGTGATCTGCTTTACGGCCCAACCAACGAAGAAATGGTCACAGATATTTTTCGTAATTCTGTCCGATCCTACAAACAACTGCCTTTGAATCTCTACCACATTCAATGGAAGTTTCGCGATGAGATCAGACCTCGATTTGGTGTGATGCGCGGCCGCGAGTTTTTGATGAAGGATGCTTACTCCTTTGACATTGATGAGACAGGCGCGAGACGGTCTTACAATCGGATGTTCGTTTCGTATCTGCGCACGTTTGACCGAATGGGGCTCAAGGCCATTCCAATGGCGGCAGACCCAGGCCCTATTGGCGGTGACATGAGCCACGAGTTTATTATTCTAGCAGATACAGGTGAAAGCGAAGTCTTCTGCCATGCGGATATGGTTGCCTTTGATGCGCCGCCTGATGATGTTGATTATTCGTCGGATCTACAGCCGATTATTGACGCGCGGACGAAGCTCTACGCAGCAACTGATGAGAAGCACGACAAAGACCGTTTTGACTCTGAAGTGCCCAGTGACAAACAACTGTCAGCGCGCGGCATTGAGGTTGGGCACATCTTTTTCTTTGGCACCAAATACTCAACGCCTATGTCGGCGAAAGTGGCAGGTCCCGATGGCAAAGATGTCGAAGTTCAAATGGGATCATACGGCATTGGCGTATCCCGGCTCATGGGAGCCATAATCGAAGCTAGCCACGATGATGCGGGCATTGTCTGGCCACAGTCAGTGGCGCCTTTTCAAGTCGGGATCATCAATCTAAAGACAGGTGATGAGACAACAGATGCGGCGTGCCAGAAACTCTATGCGGATCTTAACAGAGCAGGTGTTGAAGTTTTGCTTGATGACACGGATGATCGCGCAGGCGCCAAGTTTTCAACCATGGATCTTATAGGTTTGCCTTGGCAGGCCATCGCAGGACCGCGGAGCCTCAAAGGGGGCCAAGTGGAATTGAAAAACCGGGCAACAGGAGAACGCGATATGATCTCCGTCGAAGACGCGGTCGATAGACTGTTAAACGTACTTGGGATGGCCTCATGAGTACCACCGATAAGCCGACCCGACCGTTCTCGCGTTACGAATGGATGATTGCAGGACGCTATTTGCGGGCGCGACGCAAAGAGGGCTTCATTTCTGTCATTGCCGTTTTATCCTTTATTGGGATCATGCTCGGGGTGGGGGTTCTGGTAACCGTCATGGCGGTTATGAACGGTTTTCGCACGGAATTGCTCAGTAAGATTTTGGGATTCGACGGCCATATTGCTGTTTATGGCCAGGGCATTACACTCACCGACTATGATGACATTGTGAAGTCCCTTGAAGAGATTGATGGGGTCGTCCAAGTCATTCCGGTCGTGCAGAATGATATAATGGCGCAAGGCCCAACCAATTTGGCGGGGGGGCGTGTTCGGGGTGTTTCACCAGAAAACTTGCGCGACATAAAACTCGTGGCCGACAACATCCAAGTTGGAACCATTGACGACTTTGGTGACGGATCTTCGATCCTGATCGGCACTCGGCTTGCCGCTAACTTGAATTTGGGATTGGGAGACCGTCTCACCATCATGACACCAAGAGGGCCCAATACGGCCTTTGGGACGGCGCCGCGACGAAAGGCTTATACAATCACGGGCATGTTTGAGGTCGGGATGGTGCAGTACGACCAATCGATGATTTTTATGCCACTTGATCAAGCCCAACTGTTCTTCTCGCAAAAGGGGGCGGTGGGCCACATTGACGTCATGGTCGAAGACCCAGATACGCTAAACGATCAGCTTGATGCGATCATTGATGCGACGGGTGGCCAGTTGCGTGTCTATGACTGGCGACAAATGAATCAGACATTTGTGAGTGCCCTCATCGTCGAGCGAAACGTGATGTTCCTCATTCTGACGCTGATAATTCTCATCGCAGCATTGAATGTGATCTCTGGCCTTATCATGCTTGTCAAAGACAAGGGTAAAGGTATTGCAATCATGCGCACCATGGGTGCGAGCCGTGGTGCAATCATGCGGATCTTCTTCATCGCAGGCGCAAGCATTGGTGTGACGGGAACATTGACGGGCTTTGGATTGGGTCTTTTGGCGTGTAAGAACATCGAAGGCATTCGCCAATTCATCATGTTTATTACGCGCACGGAAGTCTTCTCCCCGGAAGTATATTTCTTGAGCAAGATGGTTGCTGATGTGGACTCAGGTGAAACAACGGCAGTGTTGATAATGGGATTAGGTCTGTCGGTTCTAGCGACGCTATACCCGTCATGGCGTGCGGCGCGTCTCGATCCGGTGGAGGCTTTGCGCTATGAGTAGTGATCCAAGTGAGACCCAGGTTGCACATGAGGGTCAACCCGTTTTGGCGATGTACAATATTTCTCGTATCTACAATGAGAAATCTGACAAACCGCTTGTGGTGCTCAACAACACCGAACTCGAAATTTGGCCCGGTGAAATTGTTGCCCTGGTCGGACCTTCAGGTTCTGGTAAGTCGACTTTCCTTCACATTGCGGGTCTCTTGGAACCACCGACCTCTGGTGAGGTTATTATCAGCGGTGTCAACACGACTGAGCTTGACGATATTGATCGAACACTCATCCGCCGAAACTCACTCGGTTTTGTGTATCAATTCCACCATCTCTTACCGGAATTCAATGCCATTGAAAACGTGGTCGTGCCTCAGATGATTGCTGGTCTGAAGAAACCTGTTGCCACGGAGCGCTCGCGCGTTCTTCTTGAACATCTCGGTCTTTCCGGACGCGAAAATCACAGGCCGGCTCAATTGTCAGGTGGTGAGCAACAACGGGTCGCTATCGCTCGAGCGCTTGCAAATGAGCCCTTGATTCTGCTTGCTGATGAGCCGACTGGGAATTTGGATCCGCGCACTGCCAAGCACGTCTTCGACTCATTCATTGATCTTGTTCGGGATGAGGGTCTTGCTGCGATCATCGCAACGCACAATCTTGAGCTTGCGTCCCGCATGGACAGGGTCATTTTGTTGCATGAGGGTCAGTTGATTGATGGGCGTGATCTCATCAACGCTACTTAGAGTCAATTCACTCAAATTCTAATGGCTTTGTTAAGGGCCTGTTTACCACCCTTTAGAAGTTTTTCACTTCCCTGCGTTACTTTGTTATGCGCGTGCGATCTCTTTTGTGCGCGATTGGTTTTAACATTTGCCAACAAAGAAACTGAATGGACCAAATACTTCAGAATACGGATCAACATTTCGGTAGTGATGAACGCCGACCCAGTTCGGATTCCCAAATGGGGAGGATCATTGAGCGCTCCCTTAATGAAGTCTATTTGTTCGATGCTGAGACATTTAAGTTTGTGCAAGTTAACGCAGGTGCGCGATCTAATCTTGGGTACAGTCTTGATGAACTTAAGAACCTAACTCCGCTGGATATCAAACCTGAGTTTTGCGCTGAGGATTTCGATGAGCTCGTTCAACCATTGCGTGACGGCACAATTGAAAAAGTCGTTTTTGAAACCCTGCATCAACGAAAAGATGGGTCGACCTACAATGTGGAGGTCCATTTACAGTTGATGAAGGAAGGGTCTGCTTCGCTCTTTACCGCGATTGCCCTGGACATCACAAAACACAAAGAGACAGAAGAAGAATTGCGGATTGCTGTGATGAAATCGGATCAGGCGAACCGAGCGAAGTCGGAATTTCTCGCAAATATGAGTCATGAACTACGTACCCCGCTTAATTCAGTCATTGGGTTTTCTGAAATGATATGCCGTGAAATTCATGGCCCGGTTCAGAATGAAAAGTACAGAGAGTTTATCGATGAAATTCATCGAAGTGGCACGAATTTACTAAACCTCATTAATGACATCCTCGATCTCTCTAAGATCGAAACTGGCGAAATGGAATTGAATGAGGGGGAGATCGAAATCTGCCAAGCGATCCTCTCTTGTCGACGTGTGATCAATGAGAGAGCAGAAGAGGCTACCGTTGCTCTCGATTTTGAGATCGATGATAGTCTACCGACGGTGTTCGCTGACAATCGAGCGATAAAACAAATCATTCAGAATTTGCTTTCGAATGCCGTGAAGTTCACGGGACCTGGTGGCGTTGTCACGTTGCGTACGGGGCTCACTGAGGAGGGTGATCTCAAGCTCTCGGTGAGCGACACGGGCATTGGAATTGAGGAAACTCAGCTGCGAAAAGTGCTCAAACCGTTCAATCAAACGGATGGTGTTTTGACGCGTAAGAAAGGGGGTGCCGGTCTTGGCCTGCCCCTCGTGATTTCTCTCTTAGAACTCCATGGGGGGACTTTTGAGCTTCAAAGCCGAATGGGTGTCGGTACAAAAGCCACAATAACTCTGCCTGCTTTTCGCGTCCTCGACAGTTCGGTGGGTGCTAATCGCGCTTCCTGATTTCCTGGATGGTGAATTTTCACGCTTGACAAAGACGGAACAAACCGGGAACATGTAATCCTTATGGAGGATGATATGCGTTCAAAATTGCTCGATAGGCTCATAGAAACTGTCTCATTTGCTGCCATTTTTTGTACCCTGTTGTTTTGGCTTGGGGTCGTTCAGGTTGCTCAACCTGTGTGAATTTGTTGTGCATAAGAATTGCCGATCCGCGACAGGGGCAGGTGGATTGGCCAAAATAGTTGCACATTCCATTTCCTCGTAGAGATCATGACCTTAGCTAATTTTGTCCATTTGCGTGTCCACAGTGCGTACTCTCTGGCGGAGGGTGCCATTCGCGTCAATGAACTCGGCCCGCTTTGCGTTCAAAATGACATGCCGGCGGTTGGGATCACGGACTCCGGCAATCTTTATGGCGCGCTGCAGATATCTGAGGCCCTGGTCGCAAATGGGGTGCAGCCGATTACTGGCTGTACATTGCTGGTCGATTTTCCCGAATTCGATCATAAGACCAGTGAGGCCTATGGTGCCGCGCGCGCGGATCGCCGGCAAGACCCCATTCCTGTCGCGCTACTCGCAACCAACGAGGCTGGTTATCTCAATTTGATGGAGCTCTCCAGTCGGGCATTTCTGGATACTGACGGCGTACAACTGGCCCATGTGACACTGGACCTGCTTGAGCAGCACAGCGAGGGCCTCATCTTGCTCACAGGCGGTCCTTCAGGACCGATCAATCAGCTATTGACGCATAACAAGCCAGACCTCGCTCGAGGTCTCCTCGAGCAGCTCTCAGCTGCATTTCCTGACAGGCTTTACGTCGAGCTGCAGCGCCACGGGACAGAGCCGGAGGCCCTTGCTGAGCCTGGGCTCATTGATCTTGCTTACGAGCTTGAACTGCCTCTGGTTGCCACCAACGAACCCTATTTTCCTGACAAGGATATGTATGAGGCCCATGATGCCCTGTTGTGCATCGCGGAGGGTTCGTATGTGATGCAAGAAGACCGCCGAAAGGTCACGTCCGAACACTACTTTAAGTCCTCTCGCGAGATGGAGGTTTTGTTTGCAGATCTTCCAGAAGCTATTGAGAATACAATCGCGATTGCGAAACGCTGCTCCCATCGACCAAAAACCCGGGGTCCTATTCTCCCGCAATTTGATATTGAGGGTGGCGACGCCGCGGCTGAACTTCGAAGTTTGGCAGAGGAGGGGCTTGAACGACATATCCACGAAAGTGGTGCCTATACGGATGAAAAGACCTATTGGGATCGTTTGAATTACGAACTTGATGTCATCATTTCGATGGATTTCCCTGGGTACTTTCTGATCGTCTCTGACTTTATGAAATGGACCCGTGCACAGAGTATTCCAGTTGGCGTACGTGGATCTGGTGCTACGTCAATTGTGGCTTGGTGTTTAGACATTACAAATTTGGACCCGCTTCGATTTGATCTGGTGTTTGAGAGGTTCTTAAACCCAGAGCGGGTTTCCATGCCAGATTTCGATATCGACTTTTGCCAGGAGAGGCGGCACGAAGTCATTGAATATGTTCAAGAAAAGTATGGCCACGACAAAGTTGCACAGATTATTACCTTCGGTACTTTTCAAGCCCGAATGGCCCTTCGGGATGTCGGGCGTGTCCTGCAAATGCCCTATGGGCAAGTGGACCGCCTTTGCAAAATGGTGCCCAACAATCCGGCGGACCCCACCAAATTGAGCGACGCCATCAACGGCGAACCACGCCTTCAGGCCGCCCGAGATGAAGAGGAAATTGTCGCTCGTTTGCTAAACATTGCGATGAAAATTGAAGGGCTTTACCGAAATGCATCGACCCATGCGGCGGGACTGGTGATCGGTGACCGACCGCTGCAACAACTTGTGCCGCTGTACCGCGATCCGCGATCGGACATGCCTGTCACGCAGTTCCATATGAAATGGGTCGAACCGGCTGGGTTGGTGAAGTTCGACTTTCTTGGACTTAAAACGCTGACGGTTATTGCGCGCACCGAAAAATTCCTCCTGCAACGCGACATCACCATCAAAACGGACCAAGTTCCGTTCGACGATGCTAATGCATATGAGATGTTGTCGAAGGGCGACTCGATTGGCGTGTTCCAGGTTGAGGGTGCGGGCATGCGCGATCTTTTGCGCAAGATGAAGCCGGACCGTATTGAAGATCTAATTGCGCTTGTGGCGCTCTATCGCCCAGGACCCATGGACTCAATCCCTAAATACATCGCCTGCAAACATGGTCGAGAGGAGGTGGAATACCTTCACCCCCTCCTTGAGCCTGTTCTTGAAGAGAGTTTTGGGGTGATCACGTACCAAGAAGATGTGATGCAGATCGCGCGTGATTTGGCGGGATATTCCCTTGGCGAGGCTGACCTTTTGCGCCGCGCGATGGGTAAGAAAATTGCCTCAGAGATGGCCAAGCATCATAATAAATTCATTGACGGTGCCGTTGGACGGGGTGTTGAGAAAAGCGTTGCTGAGACGATTTTTGAAGGATGTGCAAAATTTGCAGGTTATGGATTCAACAAGGGTCACGCTGCCGCCTACGCACAAGTCTCCTATCAAACAGCGTTCTTGAAAGCCAACTACCCAGTTGAATTCATGGCGGCCTCCATGTGCTTGGATTTGGGAAACACCGACAAGCTCAATATTTTGCGTCAAGAAGCCATTCGGATGGGCGTCGATGTGCAAGCGCCTGATATTAACGCTTCAGAGGCTGACTTCTCAGTGAAGGGCAAGTCCATTCACTATGCATTGGCAGCGATCAAGAATGTGGGTCGACAGGCTATGGAGCATGTTGTCGATGAGAGGCGGTCTGGCGGACCCTTTAGTGACCTCTTTGATTTCTCCAAAAGGGTTGATCCCAAATTTATCAACAAGCGGACGTTTGAAAACCTCGCCAAGGCGGGAGCCTTTGACAGTCTGAACCCAAGTCGTGCGCAAGTTGTGGCTAGTGCGGAGATGATCATCAACCATGCCCACGCTGCGACCGAAGAACGAGGTAGTCAGCAAGAAAGCCTGTTTGGTGGCAGTGGGCTTGAAGCAGACAATCCACCACTTCCCATTGTGGATGAGTGGATGCCGATGGAAAAACTCACCTTTGAGTATGAAGCCGTTGGTTTCTATTTGTCTGGCCATCCGCTCGACGACTACCAGAAGGCTCTGAGACAAAGCCGGGTTATCAGCTATTCGGACCTCATAAATGACCCGAACCGGATCCCCAAAGTGGCACGGATTGCCGGCACCATTATCACTCGGCAAGACCGCAAGTCGGCCCGAACAGGATCGCCATTTGCCTATTTGACCCTGACAGATCCAACAGGGCAATTTGAAGTGACGGTCTTTTCCGATGTTCTAATGGCGGCAGGGGACCTCCTTGAGCCAGGACAATCGGTTGTTCTGACTGTAGATGCACAATGGGAAGAAGGCGCCGTTGAAGGCGAAGAGAATTTGAGGGTCTTGGCAAAGACAGCGACGGCGCTTGATGCAGTTGCCGCGAATGCAAACGGCACCATGCGTGTCTTCATTGACGATGAGAAACCATTGCCGAGCCTCAGAGAGCGACTGAACCGATTGGCACAAAAGTCGGCGCAAGGGCGGGTGACCGTTGTCATGTTGAGCCATAACAGCGAGCGGGAGGTGGAAATCGAACTGCCGGAACGCTTTAAAGTGGACCCAAAACTCAAAGGTGCGTTGAAGTCGGTAAATGGGGTGGTCGACGTCGAAGAGTTGTGATCTGACCGGCTGAAATTCTGGGCCAAAACGTCGACAAATGCCGCCAGATCTTGCCCCCTTGCTTTCCTTTAGAAAACCTCCTATACAGCCGCCCATTCCACACGCGGGTATAGCGGTGAGCGGCGCAAATTCGCCGATTTCATCGATCCGGTGTCTGATAATCCAGACCAACCCCGCGGAGGCTGAACCGGAAAAGGAGATAAAGACATGGCTCTGCCTGAGTTTTCCATGCGCCAGCTGCTTGAGGCTGGCGTTCACTTTGGACACCAAACACACCGCTGGAACCCAAAAATGGGGCGCTATATTTATGGCGCGCGGAACAATATTCATATCATGGACCTGTCGCAGTCTGTTCCATTGCTTCACCAAGCATTGGTTACGGTTCGCGATACCGTCGCGAATGGCGGACGGGTCCTCTTTGTCGGAACAAAGCGCCAAGCTTCAAGTCCGATTGCTGACGCTGCAACACGTTGCGCCCAGTATTACATCAATCACAGATGGCTTGGTGGGACGCTTACGAATTGGAAGACCATTTCGAATTCCATTCGTCGTTTGCGCACTCTGGAAGAGACTCTTGGGAAAGAGACATCAGGTTTCACCAAAAAGGAACTTCTTGGTCTGACCCGTGAGCGTGACAAGCTTGAACGCGCACTCGGTGGTATCAAGGAAATGGGTGGATTGCCTGATATCATGTTCGTGATCGACACCAACAAGGAATCCATTGCGATTAAAGAGGCAAAGAACCTCGGCATTCCTGTCGTCGCGGTAATTGACACCAATTGTAATCCGGACGAGATCGATTTCCCAATTCCAGGTAACGATGATGCGGCTCGAGCGATCAACCTTTACTGCGATCTGATTTCACGCGCAGTGATTGATGGTCTCTCAGCAAGCGCCTCTGCAAGCGGCGTCGACGTTGGTGCTGCGGTTGAACCGATTGCGGAAGAAATTCCTGCGGAAGCACCTGCTGAGAAAGTTGCAGAGACTGCCAAGGCAGAAAAAGCAGCGGCTCCTGAGGCAAAAACCGAAGATGGTGAAACGAAGAAGGCCGAAACGGCGGCCGAGTAGCTGAATTTGCCAAACTGAATACTGCCTTCACGATAGATCGATGAGGGCACGCGCGAGGGTTTCCTCGCCACAGCATGTTGAATGAGGACAAAATGACGAACATTACTGCTTCGCTCGTGAAGGAACTGCGCGAGAAATCTGGCGCAGGCATGATGGATTGTAAGACGGCTCTAACTGAGAATAATGGCGACATGGATGCCGCTATCGATTGGCTGCGGACCAAAGGGCTGGCAAAGGCTGCCAAGAAAGCCGGCCGTGTTGCGGCTGAAGGGCTCGTTGGCGTAGCGACGTCAGGCACGTCTGGGGCGGTTGTTGAGCTCAATTCTGAGACCGATTTTGTGGCTCGCAATGACGGCTTCCAAGAATTGACCAGCCAAATCACTGGTATCGCTTTGGATTCCAACGGAGATTTCGTTGCTCTGTCCGCGGCCGATTTCCCAGGTGCCGGTGAGAATGTGAAGGACCACGTGACAACCATGGTCGGCACGATTGGTGAAAATCTGACTTTACGTCGCTCAGCAGGCCTTCAGGTCGAAAGTGGTGTGGTCAGCGCTTATGTGCACAATCAAGTTGTCCCAGGCTTGGGCAAGATTGGTGTTTTGGTGGCCCTTGAATCCACGGGTGATGCTGCGAAACTTGAAGCCATTGGCAAGCAGGTTGCTATGCATGTTGCGGCCACGGGCCCTCTTGCGGTAACGACCGATGAGCTTGATCCAGCAGTTGTCGAGCATGAGAAGGAAGTTCTTTCCGCAGAAGCACGAGAATCCGGAAAGCCTGAGAACATCATTGAGAAAATGGTGGAAGGCCGAATTCGTAAATTCTACGAGGAAGTCGTCTTGACCAAGCAGACTTTCGTCATTGATGGCGAGCGAACTGTTGAAAAGGCTCTAAAGGATGCGGAAGCTGACGTCGGTGCTCCTATTGTGCTGGCTGGTTTTGTCCGATTTGCGTTGGGCGAAGGCATCGAAAAAGAAGAGCAGGATTTTGCCGCTGAGGTTGCCGCTGCCGCGACTTCCTAAGTGGGGATTGGCAGCACAACGACTTGTTGGAATTATCGGCAATTTGAGGGACAGTTAACCTCATGTCACAAGCTGAGTCGAATTCATCTGAAATGCCCTCGAATCTGAGGTTTGGCCGGGTCCTGCTCAAGATCTCCGGCGAAGCTTTGATGGGGGATGAACCCTTTGGAATCGATCTCGCCACCGTCGACCGGATCGCGGGCGAAGTGCGAGATGCGACCGCCATTGGGACACAGGTCTGTTTGGTTATCGGTGGGGGAAATATCTTCCGCGGTCTATCAGGCGCGGCCAAGGGCATGGAGAGGGCAAGTGCCGACTACATGGGCATGCTTGCTACGGTGATGAACGCCTTGGCCATGCAAAATGCCTTGGAGAGGATAGGGGTCGATACCCGCGTCCAATCCGCAATTCCCATGACCACGGTGTGTGAACCCTATATTCGTCGCCGGGCTGTCAGGCATATGGAGAAGGGCCGCGTGGTAATCTTCGCTGCGGGTACAGGGAACCCCTTTTTTACAACCGATACGGCAGCCGCATTGAGGGCGGTTGAAATGAACTGTGATGCCCTGATGAAGGGGACGCAGGTCGATGGGGTCTATACCGCGGATCCAAAGATCGACGCGGATGCGACGCGCTATGAGACGCTGACTTATATGGATGTTTTGACCCAGGACCTCAAAGTGATGGATGCGTCAGCAATCTCGCTTTCTCGTGAAAATGGCATCCCAATTGTCGTATTCTCCATACGGGAAAAAGGTGGGTTCGTTCGCGTGCTTAATGCTGAAGGACAGTGTACAATCATCTCAGATTCCTAAGTTTCCAAGGTCGAGGAGAAGTAGCCATGGAAGAACATGACAAACCGGACCTCAAAGACATTGAGCGCCGCATGGAAGGCGCACTCGGCGCTCTGAAGTCTGAATTTGGTGGACTAAGAACAGGTCGTGCCTCAGCAAGCCTCCTCGAACCAGTGATGGTTGACGCCTATGGCACACAGATGCCTATGGGCCAGGTCGGAACAATATCTGTACCGGAGGCAAGAATGCTCTCCGTACAGGTGTGGGACAAGAGCATGGTCAAGGCAGTTGAAAAGGCGATCGGTTCTGCCGGCCTTGGGGTCAACCCGGTCGTGGATGGCCAGTTGGTCCGGGTTCCCATTCCTGAATTGAACGAAGAAAGACGCACGGAGCTCACGAAGGTTGCTGCAAAATATGCTGAGCAAGCCCGCGTGGCCGTTCGCAATGTTCGACGTGACGGCATGGAGAATATTAAGAAGTCCCAAAAAGGGGGGCGCATGAGCGAGGACGAGTTGAAGATGTGGTCCGAGGAGATCCAGCGTCTTACAGATGAGTCGATCAAGCACATTGATGATGCGTTACACTCAAAAGACCAAGAGATCATGCAGGTCTGATCTGCGGTTTTATTAAACCAGCGATTGGATATTCGGGGCGAAGAGGCGGAGATAAGTTGAGGTACCCTGAGACCCTTGCGTTCATCATCGACGTTTCCACCGATATCGAAAGATCTCGATATACAATATTTAACAATGAACTAGAGTCTATTTCTCAAGTATGTGTTGAGAAAGGAATTGGACGCGCATGGGTTATCCTTCAGATTGATGCTTCAGAGTCCTCTGAGACACGAGCGACCGTTAAGGAATTGGTAACCAAGGCAATCAGTGAGTGGAAAAGTCATACTTCGACAATGTGTCACATTCATATTTCTCCGGAACCGTTTGATTCCAAGGAGAACTCTCAAACACAAAATGAAATGAGTTTTCCCCCGGTTGGGGTTGTACCCTTTGATTGGGTCTTTGTTCTCGACTATTCAGCCAAAACCGATATTGTCCGTGCGATTCAGGGTCTGGCAAATGACAATTGCCCCCCCGAAAGACTTGAGGATTTACTGCCTAACGCGTTGATTTTTGGTGGCAATACGCCACCGGACCTCATTGTTTATCTCACAGGTAAGTGCCGTCTTGGTGAGGCTTGCATTTGGGCGGGGGCCTACTCTGAGTTCGTGTTTGGTGAAAAACACTGGAGTCGATTTGGTGTTGAAGACTTTGAATCTGCGTTAGATCAATACGCCAACAGGAACCGACGTTTTGGCGCCTTGGGGGAGGAAACGGAAATCGATGCGTAGCGCGGGAATAGAGCTCAAGTGAACCAGACTTCCGAGAAAAACAATGGAGAGGCGGGGCAATCTGCCGGAGGGTCAGCGCTTACGCTGCGGCTACTCTCTGCGCTGGTGCTCGTGCCTTTGGCGGTAACCGTCGTCTATTTTGGGGCCTGGCCGCTTGCCGGCTTTCTGGGCCTAGTAGGCGTTCTTATGCTCTTTGAATGGTACAGAATGGCCTTAAGTGACGGCGCCCACATGGCGGCCTTTGCACCAGTGTTCATGGTTTCCACTGTTAGCGCATTGCTGTGTTTTTACTTTGCGACGAATTCCAATTGGCTTGCTTCGATACTGACGCTCGGGATTGGCAGTCTAGGCAGCCTAATCCTCTCACTGAAAAAGGCAAAAACTCAAGCCTTATGGGTAGTTGCGGCGCTTCCTTACATCGTTTTCCCCGGCATCATCTTCATCTGGATACGTGCTGAAGTCGACCTTGGGCTTGAGATTATTTTTTGGATGCTCTTCGTCGTCTGGGCGACCGATAGCGGTGGCTACATTGCTGGTCGATCGATTGGTGGATGGAAACTTGCACCTTCAATCTCTCCGAATAAGACTTGGGCTGGATTTTTTGGTGGAATTGTCCTGTCGATCTTGATGGGGGTTATCGCCGCATATCTCATTGAAGATGCTTCACTGCAGGTATTTGTGATCCTTAGCGCAGTCTTGAGCGTTATTTCACAATTGGGGGATCTCTTTGAATCTGCTGTGAAACGGCATTTTGGCGTGAAAGATATAAGTGGTTTCATTCCAGGCCATGGCGGCGTCTTAGACCGTATGGATGGATTGTTGTTTGTACTTATGGCTGTTGGTCTCTTTGCCTTTCTGAATGACGGGAGGCTTTTGATTTGGCCCTAGAGAAAACGAAACCTCACTCAACGGACAAAACATCTGAACGGACTGTGGCGATACTCGGCGCTACAGGCTCGGTCGGGCAAAGCACCTTGGATCTCGTGCGTCAGGAAAATCGAAAAGCAACAGGTACATCCCATGACGGCCCTTTGAGTGTCGAAGTCCTCACCGCAGAGAAACGCGTAACAGAACTCATTGAGGTCGCGAAAGAGTTTCGTCCCAAACGGGTGGCTATTGGCCGAGAGGACCTCTTTGAGCCCCTCAAGGACGGTTTGGCCGGACTGGGCATTCAGGTTGACGCAGGCCGCAAGGCTCTTGTTGAAGCCGCCTCTGGGTCGGCAGACTGGGTCATGGCGGCCATAGTTGGGGCCGCTGGTCTTGAGCCTACATTGGCGGCGGTAGACCGCGGCGCGACTGTCGCCTTTGCAAACAAAGAGTGTCTGGTTTGTGCGGGCGACTTATTCATGGACCGTGTGAGACAATCTGGCGGCGTGCTGCTGCCCGTGGACTCTGAGCATAACGCCGTCTTTCAAGTGTTTGATTTTGACCACTCTGAAACAATCGAGAAGATCACTCTGACTGCTTCTGGCGGACCCTTTCGAACTTGGTCTCGGGAGCAAATGTCAAAGGCGCGCCCCGATGAAGCGGTAGCCCATCCAAATTGGTCAATGGGACAAAAGATCTCGGTCGATTCTGCAACTTTGATGAACAAAGGGCTGGAACTTATTGAAGCTTTTCATCTTTTCCCTGTCGCGCCACATCAGCTCGACATCTTGGTTCACCCAGAATCCATCATCCACTCCCTCGTAACCTATCGTGACGGCTCCGTTCTTTCGCAGATGGGCAGCCCCGATATGCGCACGCCCATTGCCTATACACTTGCCTGGCCGTCTCGGATGGAGACACCGGTCGCACCCTTGGATTTAGCGGGGCTTGGCCGTTTGACCTTTGAATCGCCTGATGCGGAGCGATTTCCGGCCCTCGGATTGACATTGGATTGCTTGCAAACCGGAGGGTCCGCGCCTACTATCCTCAACGCTGCGAACGAGGTTGCGGTCGCACGCTTCTTGAGGGGCGATATTGGTTTTCTCGAGATTACTGAGGTCGTTAAGGCGACACTCGACGCTTTGGAGGGCACTTCAAATGGCGGGCAGGGGGGCAACCGTCTCACATCGTTAGAGGGTGTATTCGATGTCGACCGTCAGGCTCGAGATTGGGCTGAACGGTGGACGGACAAGGTAACTGCGGCGTAGGCGAGAGACTAATTGCAGAAGTAATTTGGTACGCAAGGAACGGGACGAGTTATGGAGTTTTTAAGTTCAGCGGGAATATTCGGCTTTATCATCCCGTTTCTGGTTGTTCTCACGATTGTCGTGTTCTTTCATGAACTCGGCCATTTTTTGGTTGCGCGGTGGTGCGGTGTAACCGTTGAGACTTTCTCCATTGGGTTCGGAAAAGAGATCATCGGACGGACGGACAAGCACGGGACCCGTTGGAAGATTTCCCTGTTGCCGCTTGGTGGATATGTCAAGTTTCTTGGGGACTATGGTGCCGCTAGTGTTCCAGACCGGGAGCATATTGACGCCATTGTGGAGGAGGCCGAACACGACGGGAGAGATGCCTCTGGAGTTCTTCACCTCAAACCTGTCTGGCAACGATCAGCCATTGTAGCGGCTGGGCCAATTGCTAATTTCATATTAGGTATCGTGGTTTACGCCGGCCTGTTCATGGGACTAGGCGACTATGGTTTGGATCCAGTTGTTGGGACCGTTGAAGAAGGCAGCGCTGCTGAAGAGGCGGGCTTCTTGCCTGACGACCTCATCCTTGCAATCGATGGGCGCAAAGTTGAGAGATTTCGAGATCTTCAAGTGCTTATTAGTATGAGTGCCGAAAGCGAGCGCGAGATTATGGTCGCGCGTGATGGTCAGGAAGTTGTCCTAACCGCGACGCCTCGAAGGGTAGAGTCTGAAGACGCTTTCGGAAATCGCCAGAAGATTGGGCGGCTCGGCATTACCCCCAGGCAATCGGAAGAGGATATCCACCTTTATCGCTATGGACCCGGAGAAGCGCTCTGGGAAGGTACAAAGCGCACAGGCTTCATTATTGAGAGAACATTTGCCTATTTGGGACGTTTGATTCGCGGTAAGGAGGATGCCAAACAGCTTGGCGGCCCTGTGAAAATTGCCCAAGTCTCAGGCCAAGCGGCTCAATTAGGGGTTTATTCCCTCATTGGGCTCATTGCGATTTTGTCGATCAGCATAGGTTTGGTAAATTTGTTCCCGATTCCCCTTTTAGATGGGGGCCATTTGCTGTATTTCGGCTTCGAAGCATTGCGCGGTAAGCCTCTTAGCGAGAGAACTCAGGAGTTTGGTTTTCGTATAGGTTTGATCGTGGTACTCGTCACGTTGATATTCGTGACATGGAATGATTTGAACAGTATCAAGGCGATTGAGAAACTGACGGGTTTGTTTTCTTGACGGCGGGGCTTTTGGTCGCAACTTAGGGTAGGTATTACACACTGTGATTTCGACGTTTTTGAAAGCCAAAGCGCTGCGATTTGGCGCGCGTGTCACCATTGTCGCAATGGCCACGATATTTAGCCCAACGATCACTGCTGGTATTGCCAGCGCACAGTCTGTCGGCGCAGCATCGGAAACATCAATTCAGGCTTTGGAGGTTCGCGGCAATCAGCGTATCGAAATTGGCACGGTCTTGTCCTATTTGGCCATTGAGATCGGAGACCCGTATTCGCCGGAGCGTATAGACAGATCTCTGAAGACATTGTTCGCAACCGGTCTTTTTGCGGATGTCAGCATTACCCGCCAGGGAACCACCCTATTTGTGGACGTGGTCGAAAATCCAATCATCAACCGAGTGGTTTTCGAGGGTAACAAAGCCATTGATAATGCTGATTTTTACAAAGAGATTAAGCTCGGGCCCCGCATTGTCTATACCCGGTCGCGCGTCCAAGCCGATTTGCAGAGGATGACCGACCTCTATCGTCGCAAGGGACGGTTTGCTGCGACCATCGAGCCAAAGATCATCCAGTTGCCCCAAAATCGCGTTGATTTGATCTATGAAATCAACGAGGGAGCGGTGACGGGCATTCGCCGTATTAATGTTCTCGGAAACGAAATATTTGGAGATCGCAAACTTAAGAAGATTATTGCGACCAAGGAATCTCAGTGGTGGAACCTATTCGCCTCTGGAGACAACTATGATCCTGATCGTTTGACCTATGACCGGGAACTCCTGCGACAGTTCTACGAAAAGAATGGTTATGCAGACTTTCAAGTCACTTCGTCTGTTGCAGAAATGGCGCCAGACCGGAACGGGTTTTTCATCACTTTGGTTGTCGATGAAGGTGCACAATATGAAGTTGGCGAAATTGACGTTACTACCGAACTTGACGAACTCAATGAAGTAGCCCTAAAGCGGTTGGTTAAGTTAGAGCCGGGCGAAGTCTACAACGCCGACAAAGTCGAAAAATCAGTTGACGCAATAACGTTTCTGGCCGGAACGGTTGGTTATGCCTTTGTCGACGTCCGCCCCTCGATCGATCGCGATCGAGAGAATCAAAAAATCAATGTGTCGTTCACTGTTAACGAAGGCCCTAGAGTTTACGTAGAACGGATCGATATTGTCGGAAACACGCGTACACTTGATCGCGTTATCCGAAGAGAGATGCGCCTCTCGGAAGGCGACGCCTATAACCGGGTCCGTATTCAGCGTTCTCGTGGTCGCATCAGAGCGCTGCAGTTTTTCGAAGAAGTGGAGATTGAGGAATTGCCGGGATCGCAGCCTGATAAGACTGTGGTGAACGTGCAGGTCCAAGAGAAGCCAACGGGAGAGTTCTCGTTCGGTTTTGGATTCTCTTCCGCCGATCAAATTGCTGGTGATTTGAGTATTTCGGAGCGAAATCTACTTGGGAGAGGGCAGTTCTTACGTTTTCGAATCAATGCTTCCAACCGAAGGCAACAAGTCGACATTAGTTTTACGGAGCCATATTTGTTCGGACGAAATTTGGTTGCAGGATTTGACGTCTTTCGATCGCAGACTGATTTCGACATTGCCGATGCTTCAAATTACCAATTGGAGACGACGGGTCTAAACCTGCGGACAGGTTTCCCTCTCAACGACTCTTCGCGCTTGTCGGTGAGGTACTCGTTGAAAAGCGACAACATTCTTGTTCCGCTAAGAGCTGCCCCTGATCCAACTGATCCAACAAATCCTTCCAAATTCATCATTGTTTGCGATACGACAAGCGTATCACAGTTCATTTGTAATGAAGCGGGGACGACTACTACATCAGTGCTCGGATTCACCTATTTCATGGACAAGCGAAACGATCCACTTAAACCCACCAAGGGCTATGACCTTCAAATCAAGCACGACATAGCTGGGCTTGGGGGTGACATCAACTACGTGCGTGCGGAGTATCAGTTCGACGTTTTCCAAAAACTCCATTTTGATGACGTGATTGGCAGTCTGAAACTGACAGCTGGTGTCATCGAGTCTTTGAACGGAGACAAGGTCCGACTTTCAGATCGGTTTAGAAAAGGCGGTGCGACTTTCCGTGGCTTTGAGCCCTCAGGGATTGGTCCTCGGGACATCAGAACTCAGGATGGTCTGGGTGGTAAATTCTATGCCATTGGGACTGCCGAGGTGAGTTTCCCGACCGGGTTGCCAGAAGAATATGGCATCCTTGCCAGCTTTTTTGCGGATTTTGGAACCGTAGGGATTGTCGACAGCAAGGATCTCAATACGATCGGAAGTAGTATTGACCCCAACATTGTCCGCGATGACCTTTCACTAAGAGCTTCTGTGGGATTGAGTGTGTTTTGGGATTCACCATTTGGACCCATACGCCTTGATTTTGCCGAAGTTCTCCTTCAAGAAGACTATGACAAGACGGAATCCTTCCGTTTCAGTGCAGGAACTAGGTTTTAGATCATGAAATTACTTGCTTTTTCCCGTTTCCCCATGGCCATTGCAGCTCTTGTGATCGGCATTGTTGCAAACTTTGGGATCATCACGACAAAGGTTGCAGCTGAACCTCCTGTGGTTGCCATAATCGACCAAGAAGAGGTGTTTCGTAAATCTCTTGCTGGAAGAAACCAGCGGGAGCAGATTGTCCAAATCAACGAAGCCATCATGAAAGACAAAGATGCCGAGATGGTGCAGCTGAAAACGGAGATGGACAATCTGATCCAACAAAAGGCGTTGCTCCCAGCTGATCAGTACAAAACCAAACAGATCGAAATGATGCAGAAACAAAAATTTATCGACTATAAATACGAGAAAGAGTTGACGGTTTTAAACGAGCAAGTTCGGTCCAAATTGATGACCCAGCTTCTACCAATTATACAAGAGATTATGGTGGAGAGAAACGCCACAATGTTGTTTGAAAACAGCTACGTGATGATGGCTGCATCAGAATATGACATTACGCCGGAAGCCATCAAAAGATTGGATGCCCGTTCACCTAAAATCAAAGTCGAGCGCATTTTGTTCAAAGACCTAGTGGCAGCGACCCAAGAGCGCATGAAGAAATTACAGGAAGCGCAGAAAAAGGCGAATAACAAATAGGTTGGATCTTTTCCCGAAAATCCAAGGTGCCTTCCATTGGGAGGCACCTTTTTTATTTGGATACAGTGAGATAGACCCTATAAATGCTGAATGGCTGACACACGATTCTACTTGAAAAGCGACCCGATTTCCCTAGAAGACTTGGCCCCGCAGCTGGAAGCAAGGTTGGCCGAGCCCAACAGTGACACCTTGCTGATCGAGGATGTTGCTCCTCTTTCCTCCGCCGATTACGGACAAATAGCATTTTGTGGATCGCCTAAATATCACGACGACCTTCGCCAATCCAAAGCGACTGCGTGTATTGTGCGAGAGGGTGATGTTGACGTTGTTCCAAACGGAATGGCGATTTTGGTTTCCGAGGATCCGCAGAAGAGTTACGCGCTTGCCGCAGCCTACTTTTATGAAATCCGAGATCCAATAGTTGGAGCCGGTACAAAACTGCTCATTGATCCAAGCGCACAGATCGAAAAGGGTGTTGGCATTGGGCCGGGGTCGGTCATTGGGGCGCGAGCTGAGATTGGTCGAGGCACAACCATTGGCCCAAATGTCACCATTGGCCCTGGGGTCACAATAGGCAGAAATTCTACTGTAAATGCCGGAGCTGTGGTTCAGTTCACTTTGGCCGGCAATGAAATTGTCATTCAGCCCAACGCCTCAATTGGCGGAGAAGGATTTGGTTTCGCCTCCGGCTTGGCCGGGCATCACAAGGTTCCTCAACTCGGTAGGGTCATCCTTCAAGACCGGGTCGAAGTTGGGGCTTGCTCAGCTATTGACCGCGGCACTGTTGAGGACACGGTTATCGGTGAGGGGACCAAGATTGATAATCTGGTGCAAATCGGGCACAACTGCGTCATTGGTCGACATTGTGTCGTTGTTGGCATGGTGGGCCTCTCAGGGAGCACTACTTTGGGCGATTTCGTCGTCTTAGGAGGTAACGCCGGGGCCGCCGGACACCTAACTATTGGAGACGGTGCTCAAGTTGCCGCCAAGGCTGGTATAACCAAGAGCTTACCGGCTGGCGGTGTCTATGGTGGTTATCCCGCGAAGCCGGTGAGCCAATGGCGCCGCGAAATGGCGGCACTATCCAGATTGGGCAAACAGAAGAAACGAAAAGTGTAGGCATTGGTGAGCGAGTGAGAATGGCTATGAACGACCTCAGTTCAGATAGTAGATCAAGAACGAAAAGCGCCAACTTGGTGAAGCTCGACGTGAACGCGGTGATGCGACTTATTCCTCACCGCTATCCCTTTCTACTGATAGACGGCATGGAAGATATCGACCATGAGGTCGGTGCCGTTGGCGTTAAGAACGTAACCATCAATGATCAGTTCTTTGCCGGCCACTTTCCAGGCCATCCAGTCATGCCTGGCGTCTTGATTATTGAAGCAATGGCGCAAACCGCAGCAGCATTTGTGGTTCACAAATTGGGCGATGATGCGCTGGACAAACTGGTCTATTTCATGACCATCGATAAGGCGAGATTTAGAGCTCCGGTGGTGCCAGGCGATCAATTGCGACTCGACGTTCGGGTGACAAAGTCGAGAGGCGCTATTTGGAAGTTTCGGGGGGAGGCGACCGTGGATGGCAAAACCGTTGCTGATGCCGAATTTGGCGCCATGATTAGAGATAGGTAAGATCTATGGGGAAGACTCACCCAACCGCGATCATTGAAGATGGTGCGGTGGTTGGCGCGGACGCTGATATCGGCCCGTATTGCATTATCGGACCGAATGTCACTCTAGGCGACGGCGTTCGTCTGTTGGGACATGTGGCGATTGATGGTTACACGTCGATTGGCAATGGATCCATCATTCACCCTTTTGCTGCCATCGGGCAATCGCCGCAAGTCTTGAAGCTTTCATCAGACAATACCAAACTCATTATCGGGAAGAACAATCTCATTCGCGAACATGTCACCATGCATCCAGGCACCAAAGAGGGTCGCGGACAAACGGTTATCGGTGATAATGGAATGTTCATGGCCGGGGCACATGTGGCCCATGACTGCATTGTTGGCGACTATGCCATATTCGCAAACAACGCGACAATTGGCGGTCATGTAGTTGTTGAGGACTATGTCAATTTGGGCGGGCTTTGTGCCGTCCACCAATTTAGCCGCATTGGATCTTACGCCTTCGTGGGCGGTATGGCGGGACTCGAAAGCGATTTAATTCCGTACGGTTCTTGTTTGTCTAATCGCGCTTATCTTTCAGGCCTCAATATCGTCGGCATGAAACGTCGCGGGATGGACCGTGAAACGATACACAAATTGCGGGCGGCCTATCGTCTGTTGTTCGCACAAGAAGGCACGTTTCAAGAGCGGATTGAAGACGTTGCCGACCTTTTTGGTGAAAACAAAGAAGTCATGGAGATCATTGACTTCATTCGCAGCGGATCTTCGCGATCAGTTTGCATGCCTAGAATGGAACGTTCCAACTAAAGTGACCCCACCTAACACAGAACATCTCGGCAAGGTGGGCATCATCGCTGGTGGCGGTGAACTGCCAATCCGCCTGGCCAGAGCCTGTCAGTCGTTGGGTCGACCCTTCATCATACTGGGTATTGAAGGTTGGGCCGGGCCAGAGATTGTTGATTTTGAGCATGTTTGGATTTCGCTGGGTGGCATTGGACAAACCTACAAGAGCTTAGAAACAGCGGGATGTGAGACCGTTGTTATTGCAGGCTATGTGAAGCGGCCGGATTTCTCCCAACTCAAGTTAGATCGCGCCGGAGCCAAACTCCTTCCCAAGGTGCTCAATGCTGCGCGCAAGGGGGATGACGCTCTTCTGACAGTGCTTGTCGAGGCATTGGAAAAGAAGGGCTATGTAGTTGTTGGCGCTGAAACAATTCTTGCGGAGTTGCTGGCAGGTTCCGGTGTAATGGGTCTTCATGTGCCAACCGATACGGACAAGACTGATATCTTGAAGGGCATCGAATTACTCAACGCGACAAGCGGCTTCGATGTTGGGCAGGGCGTCGTGATCTGCGATCAGCTTGTTCTGGCCATTGAAGCAGCGGAGGGTACCGACCTTATGCTTCGCAGAAGTGCGGAGTTGCCCAAAGAAATTCGAGGTGACATCGACAAGAGACGTGGGTGCCTCGTTAAGATCCCAAAGAAAGGGCAAGAGAAGCGTGTCGACCTTCCAACCATCGGCGTCAGAACGGTCGAGATGGCAGATCGTGCTGGCTTGGCGGGCATCGCCGTTGCTGCAGGTGGCGCCCTCATATTGGACCCAGAGAAAGTGATATCTGCTGCGGACAAAGCTGGCCTCTTTGTGCTTGGAATTGATGTGGACGAGGGAATTTCGTGACCCTTGAATCTGTCGACCAATCCGTTCCTCATATTATGTTGGTGGCTGGCGAGCCTTCGGGCGACGCCTTGGGCGAACAACTCATGGGAGCCTTAAAGGAACTTACCAATGGCCGCATAAAGATCTCAGGGGTTGGCGGGGAAGGCATGACAGAGCAGGGTCTTGTGTCTCTGTTTTCATTGGATGACACCGCGGTCATGGGCCTTCGCGAAGTCGTGCCCAAAATACCTTTGATCCTGCGACGGGTTCGCGAAACCGCTGATTACGCCGAGCGAGAGCGGCCAGATGCCGTTGTGCTTATTGATGCGCCGGATTTCACGCATCGTATTGGGCGCATGCTTGCCAAGCGTGGGTCCAACATCAAAGTCATCAAGTATGTTGCACCACAAGTGTGGGCGTCGCGACCAAAGCGCGCTGAGACGCTTGGCGGATTTATCCACCACCTGCTAGCTCTGCTTCCCTTTGAGCCCGCATTCTTTGAGTCACACGGACTTGCCACCACTTTTGTCGGCCATCCGGTGATCGAAAGGGCATTTCGTATGAAGGGTGGTAGTGAATTCTTAGAAAAGCACGAAATCTCCGGTGACAAGATAATCTTAGGCGTCCTGCCAGGCAGTCGATCAAACGAGTTGAGATTCTTGCTGCCGGTATTTAGAGAAACGGTAGCTGAACTCGCAAAGACGCGCTCAAACCTCCACACTGTTATGCCGACTGTGCCGCATGTTGCAGAACGACTGATTGAAGAAACAGAGGATTGGCCAACGCCTCTCACGATTGTTCGAGATGGAGAGGGAAAGTTTGCATCCTTTGACGCCATGGATTTGGCACTCGCCGCCTCTGGAACGGTATCAACGGAACTCGCTCTGTCATCAACGCCGACTGTTATTGCCTACCGGGTAGGGCGGTTCACAGCCGCCATTGCGCGTCGCATGATCAATATTCCGTTGGTGTCCTTGGTGAATATTATTCAGGAAAAGGAAGTCTTTCCTGAATTCATACAAGAAGATTGCACGCCTGCTGCACTTGCCTCTGCACTTGAGAACCTCCTTACCAGCGAACAGGAGTGTGACCGACAGAAAATGGAAATGGCACAGGCTGTACAAAAGCTAGGCCTGGGGGCGGAACGCCCGAGCCACCGTGCCGCTCAGGCGATCCTGGACGTTGTGTTGCACAAGAAATAGAAGGCGGAGCGCATGGCGTGACCTAATGGGTCATGGCGTAGATAAGAATTGCAGCGCCAATAATCGGCAAGAGAATGCCGCGCATCCTCAACACCCACTTTGATAAAAACTTTGCTGCGGGCTCGCGATTGTCATTGGCAGGGGGCTTTTTACGTTTTGCTTGACCAAAACGCGCGATGTGCGTCGGCGGACGGCGTTCACCATCCACCCAATTTGTTGGACCGCTCTTTGAGTTCTCCACGAACCACCCCCGTTCATCTGGAACCGGGTGAAATGATAGCCCCAATTTCTATCGTTTGTCGATTGGCATGTAATCTTGTTGGATCGGACCATCATAGAGCTGGCGCGGGCGGCCAATCTTCTGATCAGGATCTTCCAACATTTCGCGCCACTGTGCGATCCAGCCAACGGTCCGGGCCAATGCAAACAACACGGTAAACATGGAAGTTGGAAAGCCCAAGGCCCTCAACGTGATTCCGGCGTAGAAATCGATGTTAGGATAGAGTTTCTTCTCGACAAAATATTCGTCTTCCAGCGCGATGCGCTCCAGCTCCAGAGCCACGGCCATTAATGGGTCACGATCCGCGTCAATTTCTGCAAGCACTTCATGGTAAGTCTTCTGCATAACACGCGCTCGTGGGTCGTAGTTCTTATAGACGCGGTGGCCAAAGCCCATGAGACGGAACGAGTCATCTGGATCCTTGGCCTTTTTGATGTATTCAGGGATGCGATCAACGGTTCCAATCTCTGACAACATCTTCAGAGCGGCTTCATTCGCGCCGCCGTGGGCCGGACCCCACAAACAAGCAATGCCAGCAGCAATACAGGCAAATGGATTTGCGCCTGAAGAACCAGCCAATCGAACGGTTGAAGTTGAAGCGTTTTGCTCATGGTCAGCGTGAAGGATAAAGATCTTATCCATCGCCTTGGCCAGAACAGGGCGGCTGACCCAATCTTCCGCTGGCACGGCGAAACACATCCTCAAGAAGTTGTCCGCATACCCCATATCGTTGCGAGGATAGATGAAAGGTTGACCTGTCGAGTATTTGTAAGCCATCGCAGCAATGGTCGGCATCTTTGCGATCATGCGATAGCAAGCAACCATTCTTTGATGCGGATCGTCGACATCGGTTGAGTCGTGGTAGAAAGAGGACAAGGCGCCAACCACGCCCACCATTATCGCCATTGGGTGGGCATCACGCCTAAACCCTTTGAAGAAATTGTGCAGTTGTTCGTGCAACATCGTGTGATAGGTGATGTCGTGACGGAACTGCTTCATTTCCTTTAGCGACGGCAATTCCCCATAGAGAAGTAAGTAGCAGGTCTCCATAAAGTTGCCGTGTTCGGCAAGTTGTTCGATGGGATATCCGCGATAAAGCAGGACACCTTCTTCACCATCAATATAGGTAATGGTGGAATCACAGCTGCCGGTGGATGTGAAACCTGGGTCGTAGGTGAAATGCCCGGTCTTGGCATAAAGCGAACGAATGTCGATGACGCTCGGCCCGATGGTCCCGCCATAGATGGGAAACTCGTAATTGTCCTTCCCAATATTGAGCGTTGCATTGCCAAGCGTTGATTTCGCTTTTCTCTCTACTGACATTGGCGTTCCTTTCCAATCCTTCTCGAACCTACATTATTCGGGGGCGTGGTTCTTTTTTCTGCCCCTATTATAGCCCTGTCCGCGACAAACGGCGAGGTGAGGGCGTTCATTTAAACGTCATTGTGATCAAAGGTTTACGTGGCCTCCGACAGTTGATCGCGGATTCGCGCCAGTACCTCTTCCTTGCCGAGGGCAATTAGAACACCAGCGATACTCGGCGCATTTGGGGTTCCGGTAATGGCGGCCCTTAAGGGTTGAGCGACACGTCCGAATCCTACTTCTTGTTCAGCTGCAACATCTTTGAGAAGTTGATCAAGCGCATCGGCGTCCCAGTTTTCTAAAGCAGCAAGCCGGTCCCCCACGATTTTCAACAGATCCTTGGCACCGTCCTTTTGAAGAGACTTTACCATTTTCGCATCTATCTCTAAGGGTCGCTTTGAAATTAGAAAAGCGATTGAAGCGGCAAGATCTTTTATGGTTTTCGCGCGCTCTTTCAATTCAGGCATGAGCGTTTGAATACGAGCTGATTGTACTTCATCGATCACACCGCCAGCATGTTCCACTTCGGCCACGGTCATGGCTGTCAAACGATCGTCGTCTGCATGCGTGAAATAGTGCCCATTCAGACTTTCCATTTTTTGAAAGTCCAATCGCGCCGCAGACTTGTTTAGCCCCCCTAGATCAAACCATTCTGTCGCTTGAACGGTGTCGATGATCTCATCATCTCCGTGTGACCAACCGAGCCGCAGCAGATAGTTTCTCATGGTCTCGGGAAGCAGCCCCATTTCGCGATAAGCATCCACACCAAGAGATCCGTGCCTCTTTGAGAGCTTGGCGCCATCGGGTCCATGGATCAAAGGTACATGGGCATATGTCGGTAGCTCCCAATTTAGCGCTGTGAATATTTGGGCCTGGCGGGCGGCATTGTTTAGGTGGTCATCGCCGCGAATGACGTGGGTAATTCCCATATCGTGATCGTCGACGACCACCGACAACATATAGGTTGGCGTTCCGTCACTGCGAAGGAGAACCATGTCATCAAGGTCTGCGTTCTTGAAGCGCACGTCACCTTGCACACGGTCTTCAATAACTGTCTCGCCTTCCAGCGGAGCTTTCAACCGAATGACAGGATCAACCCCTGATGGGGCATCTGATGGATCGCGATCGCGCCAGCGTCGATCATAGACCTGGTTTTTGCCTTCCGCTCTTGCTTTGTCACGCATGTTTGCGAGTTCTTCAGGGGTCACATAGCATCGGTAGGCATTTCCCTCCGACAGTAGGCCCTCGACAATCTCGCGATGTCGATCAGCTCTTGTAAATTGGAAGATGGGATCTCCGTCCCAATCGATCCCCAGCCAAGAAAGGCCATCCAATATCGCCTGAATGGCATCATCTGTTGAACGTTTGCGATCCGTGTCCTCAATGCGCAGCTTGAACACGCCTCCGCAATGGCGCGCATAGAGCCAATTGAAGAGGGCGGTTCTGGCGTTCCCAATATGCAAATACCCTGTCGGCGAGGGAGCAAATCGGGTCACGACTTTTGAGCGTTGTGCCATGTGTCCTGCAAACGTTAAAGTAGAGGCGTTTCGTCCTCGAAACGCTCATTCATGAGGTTCTGATAGGCAATTTCGATGACGTGGGGCGTGCCTGTTGAATATGCACGGGTTCTAGCACAGAGTGCCCGCGCGATTAAACCCCATAGGCTCAAAAAGGTAGGGAATAGGCCGATTCTTACGCGAAGAAAGGGCTATTGGGATTGCTTGGCATTGGTGGCGCATCGCGCGACCCGTAAGGCGTTGGATGTTGGCTCTGCTTTTGCCGGAGTTGTGACCCAAGAAAGAGAGAGGTGGGTCCTCTGGGTTCCTGTGGCGTTAGGAGCGGGCATTGGACTCTATTTTCAGTTTGATCAAGAGCCTAGCTCTCAAAATGCGTTTTGGTGGGCCTCAATCGGCTTCGTGCTCACATTGGCAGCTGTTCGGTTTCAACGCTTCGCCTTGATATTCACGGCACTTTTGACCTTTGCGCTCATTCTAATCGGGCTGGCACTTGCCAAGGTTCGAACCGAAATGGTTCGCGCGCCTGTTTTGGAGCGTGAAATCTCATATACGGAAATGCGCGGTCGCTTCTTGGGCCTGAAGGCGGGGTCTGATGGGTATCCGCGTTTGGTGATCGCGCCAATCTGGATTGATGGCCTGGCGGAAGAAGCCTATCCAGCCAAAGTTCGGCTTTCTTTTCGTGGCAAGGATCTTGACGCGATCCCTGGCGACATCGTTGAAATGTCGGTTTCCATGATGCCGCCACCGTCGCCGGTTTCACCGAACGGTTTTGATTTTGCGCGGCAGGCTTGGTACCAACAAATCGGTGCTGTCGGTTATATTATCGGTTCTGTGAAACCTTCAGACATCCAGCGCTCACGATCGCTAAAGGCGAGATTTTCACATACGGTCGGTGCTTGGAGATTGTCCTTGTCTCGTCACATCCGCGAGACGATCGACAAAGATACAGGAGCGATCGCAGCGGCCCTCATCACAGGCGATCGAAGCGGTATTCAACCGGCTCAAACAAAGGCCTTGCGAGAAGCAAGTCTTGCGCATCTTCTGGCAATCTCCGGTCTCCATATGGGACTTGCGGGATGGGCGCTTTTCTCCTTCGTGAGGTTTTCTCTTGCACTCATTCCCCCCATCGCACTTCGATTTCAGATTAAAAAGATCGCCGCGGCACTCGGGCTCATCGGTTCCGCTTGCTACTTGGTCATGTCCGGCGCGTCCATATCATCTCAACGCGCTTTCATCATGATCGCGCTGATTTTTGTTGCGATCCTGTTCGACCGACCTGCGTTCACACTGCGGATGGTGGCCATCGCAGCGACAATCATTCTTGTTCTCAAGCCTGAAAGCTTGTTGCACGCAGGATTTCAAATGTCTTTTGCAGCCGTGACGGTTTTGGTTTCGGCCTACGAGTATTTGCGGCGACGGCGAGCCAAGCAGCCAAAGGATATGAACAAGCTGGATAGATGGTTTGAGCGCGGTCCTTTCCACATTCGAAGTCTTTCGTCACGAGCCCTTCGATATGTTTCCGGTCTCGCGCTCACGAGCTTTTTGGCAGGCATCGCGACCGCCCCATTTGCGGCTTTTCATTTCAATCAAGTTGCCAATTACGGTCTTATTGCGAACCTATTGGCGGTTCCTTTCATGGGGATCATCGTCATGCCTATGGCCGTTCTGGCCATGCTACTCATGCCATTTGGATTAGATGGGCCTGCGTTCAAGCTCATGGCCCTTGGCATCGATCAAATCCTTGTGGTTGCCGAGTATGTTTCTCATCTTCCTAACGCTGTCTCGCACGTGATCTCTTGGCCCAATAGTGTGCTCGTGGCAATTGTGTTGGGCGGTCTTTGGCTTTGCCTGTGGCAACAAAGATGGCGACTGGCGGGCCTCATCCCCATGGCAATTGCCATGGTAATGATTACCCGTGTTGACCCCCCAGATCTGCTCATTGACCGCGAGGCAAAGAACGTGGCGGTGCGGGCGCTTGACGGCCGTGTGATCGTCATGAAGGCGCGATCCAAGTATAGCGCCAATACTTGGAGCCGGCGCGGCGGACAAGGAGTTGAGTATCAACAGCCTGAAGACGGTGAAGTTTTCAATTGCGATATTCTTGGGTGTGTCTTTTCGGAAGAGGGAGGCCCGATCATCGCTTATGTAAGCGACGGGCGCGCATTCCAAGATGAGTGTGCCGACGCTGACATCTTGATTAGCGATGAGCCGGTGCCAGGAAATTGCCGGTCACCAAAAATCATCGTCGATCAATTTGATGTACGGCGGGATGGTGCCTATGCCATTTGGTTGGATGAAGGCAATTACCGCATACTCACAGCATCGGAAGCGCGTGGCGACCGTCCGTGGTCTGACAAAAAATCGTGACGTATTCTAATAAGTACGAAGCAGACCGATGAGGCGGCCTTGGACCTTGACCCGATCAGGTCCGAAAATGCGGGTTTCATATGCCGGATTTGCTGCTTCCAGCGCGATCGACTCGCCCTTCTTGCGCAGTCGCTTCAAGGTTGCTTCCTCATCATCAACAAGGGCCACCACAATGTCACCGTTGGTGGCGCTGTCACAGCGTTGCAAAAGAACCGTATCGCCATCTAGGATGCCGGCCTCAATCATCGAATCACCATTGACCTCAAGGGCATAGTGTTCGCCACGTCCCAACATTGTGGGCGGAAAGCCAATGCGATGGGTTTCGTGCTGAATAGCTTCAATCGGTGTACCGGCCGCGATACGCCCGAGAACTGGAATCTCGATATTGCTGTTGTCGGCATCTTTGGGCGCTTCTTTGCCCAAGCTTCCTTCAATGACGCTCGGCGAGAACCCGGTCTGACCCAATGCGGACAATGGAACAGCCGAATCTGGCAACCGCACAATCTCCAGAGCCCTGGCGCGATGGGCAATTCTCCGGATAAAGCCTCTTTCTTCTAGGGCAGTGATCAGACGGTGAATGCCGGACTTTGACTTTAGATCCAAGGCTTCTTTCATCTCATCAAAAGAAGGAGAAACGCCTGTTTCTCTTATCCTTTCATGGATGAACATCAAGAGTTCGTGCTGTTTACGTGTCAACATGGCGTCATCCCTTGTGGGGGAACAAAAGTGAAACACAAGATATGTTCTACTTTGGTTCTCACAGGTCGTCAAGCGTCAAAAGAACTAGTCCAGGAAGAGGGGGATAATCGATACCCGTTCGCCCTTGGCCACAGGGCCTGCATTGGGTTTTCGCACAATGAGGCAATCTGCATTGGCCAGGTTCTTCAATTGGGAGGAATCCTGCTGGCTAAATGGGGTTGCCACTGCCTCACCATCGTCGCTACGAGATAACCTGGCGCGGATATGGTCCTGCCTTGGTCCATTGGGCCGAAGATCGGATCCGCAGGGAACTGAGTGGTGGGTGTTGGCATTCTTAGCGTCGGTGTTGCCTTGCATGGCGGCCAGTGCCGGCTTGAGATAGAGCTGTGCGCACACGAGGGCGGAAACTGGATTTCCTGGCAGACCGATCATCGGACGTCCATCGAAGGAACCAAAGATCAACGGCTTGCCTGGCTTCATGGCGATCTTCCAAAAATTGACTTCTAGTCCGTCTTTCGAGAGAACTTTTTGAATGAGATCGTGGTCCCCAACCGAGGCGCCCCCGGAGGTAATCAGCATGTCCGCCCTCTTGGCCGCTTGGGCGCGACGGAGAAGTTCTTCTTCATCATCAGGTGCAATACCAAGATCAATTGGTTCGCCTCCCCAAGCTTTGATTTGCGCGGACAGACCAAACGAATTGGAACTCACAATCTGATTCTCGCCAATCGGATCGCCCGGGCGGGCGAGCTCATCGCCTGTCGATAGGATGGCAACCTTTGGTTTTTGCGCCACGGATACCGACGGAACGTTCATGGCCGCCAGCAAGCCAATGTAGCGCGGACCAAGGCGACTGCCAGCTTTCAAAACCACCTCACCCTTGGAGAAGTCGGTTCCGGCATCTCGAACATTTTGCCGGGGTTCAGCGTTCTTGTTGATGGTAATATTGCGCCCGTCGACGTCTGTGTTTTCTTGAATGACGACGCAATCGGCTCCATCTGGCATGCGGCCGCCGGTAAAGATGCGCACTGTTTCTCCGGCCTCAACACGCCCTTTAAAAGCGTTCCCGGCGGGAACCTCGCCAATTTGATCCAGAACTGTGGGGGCGGAGGTTACATCGGCCTGCCGGACTGCATAACCGTCCATCGCCGATATATCAAACGGCGGTTGGGTGAGGCGGGCAGGGACATCTTCTGCCAACACACGGCCGTGAGCATCCAATAGAGATACAACCTCGGTTGGCATGAGAGGCATGGCCGAGAGGATTCGAGATAGGGCTTCCTCGACCGAAATCATGTGGAACCATTTGGGTAAAGAGCTTCAACCGAAACATTAACCGTAGAGGCGAGGCGTTCTTCTTCTTCATTCGACAGCCGACTCACAGTCCCTTGCAAAAACCCATAGAGACGACCTGGTTCAATACCTGCATCTTGCGCCCATCTGAGTGGTTTAATTCTCTTTGCGGTCATGAACGCGCGAAGGGCGTCGGATCTTGGTGCCGGATGTGGTGGGCTGCCTGACGATGCTGTCGAAGACAGGGGCACCTCAGTCGGCTTGGCAAGCCGCGCTTTTTGTTCATATGTGCTGGTCGTTGCTTTGTTGGACCGGCGATAGGAACCAGACTTGCCGCCTTCTTTTTGGACAAGCTTGATGTCGCTGATGACCATTTCTTTGTCGGCGGCTTTGACCATGTCATAGATCGTCAAGCCTGCGACGGACACCGCGGTTAGAGCTTCCATCTCAACCCCCGTCTTGCCGGACACTTTGACGATGGCCTTGATTTCGACTGCGGAACGCTTCTCATCCAGAGCAAAGTCGATACTAACCTTCGAAATAGGAAGTGGGTGACAAAGGGGAATAAGATCAGAGGTTTTTTTGGCGGCCATGATCGCAGCAATACGCGCCGTGCCCAAGACATCGCCTTTTGTCGCCGAACCACTCTTGATCAGTTTGAGGGTTTCAGCAGACATTGTGATGGATCCTGACGCTACGGCGGTGCGCTCTGTGACGTCTTTGGCCGAAACGTCAACCATCACTGCTTTTCCGTCTTTGTCAAAATGTGTCAGATCGCTCATAGAACTACCGCTCAACTTCAGTTTCTAGAAGATCTCGGGTCGCTTGCTCGACATCTTCTTGTCGCATGAGGCTTTCGCCAATTAAGAAACAATTTGCTCCTGCGTCGGATAGCCGCGAAAGATCATCGGCGTCATTGATGCCACTTTCGCTGATGGCAATACGGCCTTTCGGTATTAGCTTAGCCAATTGCTCTGTGGTGGCAAGTTCGGTCTCAAAGGTGTGAAGGTTTCGATTGTTGATCCCAACCAGTGGGCTTGCAAGGTTGAGTGCTCGAGACAGCTCTTTTTCATTGTGAACTTCTATGAGTACATCAAGATCCCATTCCATGGCGGCGGCTTCAAGCTCTTGTGCTTGTCCATCGCTCACGGCGGCCATGATAATCAGTATACAATCAGCACCCCAGGCCCGGGCCTCGATGACCTGATAGGGATCGAACATAAAATCTTTGCGCAGGATTGGCAGTGGCACGCGCGCTTTTGCCTGGCGTAAATAATCGGGCGATCCCTGAAATGAAGGGCCGTCCGTCAAAACTGATAAACAGGTTGCACCGCCACGATGATAGGCTTGCGCGAGCGCTGGCGGATCAAAGTTTTCGCGGATGAGGCCCTTGGAGGGGCTTGCTTTCTTAATCTCGCAGATCAATCCATACTTTCCAAAATTGATGGCGGTTATCAGTGCGCTTGCAAATCCGCGCGGCGCTTCTTGATCTTTCGCTTCGCCTTCGATGTCACCGAGGGGACGCTCTGATCGTGCGTGGGAAATTTCACGAAGCTTGTATTCCGCAATGTCATCGAGAACGGTTGCCACAACTAACTCCCGGTTGAAACGGAAACCAGCGTATCCAACACACGCTTGGCGGTGCCGTCGTCGATGGCCTTAGCACCTAGCTCAACACCCTCAGACAGCGTGCCGGCTTTGCCCGCAACAATGAGTGCCGCAGCAGCATTGATGAGAACGATGTCGCGGTAAGGACCTTGCTCGCCGGACAATAGCGCTTTTAGTTTGGCGGCGTTAGTCACTGGGTCTCCGCCCTTGAGATCTTCAGGGCTGGCTTCCGGCAGTCCAGCATCTTGAGGGGTTACTGTAAATGTCCTGACGACGCCGTCTTCAAGGGCAGCGACTTTCGTCGGACCTGTGGTGGTGATTTCGTCCAGTCCATCAGACCCATGAACGACCCAAACTTTTTCCGAACCTAGTTCTTTGAGGACTTGCGCAAACGGCTCTACCCACTCTTCAGCAAACACGCCGATGAGTTGTCGCTTGGTCGCCGCAGGATTGGAAAGGGGACCCAAGAGATTGAAGATGGTTCTGCTCCCCAGCTCCATGCGAACGGGCGCCACATGCTTCATGGCTGAGTGGTGATTGGGCGCCATCATGAAACCCATCCCGGCTTTCGATATGCAGGATGAAATCCGCGAAGGCGGGATGTTGATATTGACCCCAAGCTCTTCAAGCACCTGGGCGGTCCCGGATTTTGATGAAAGGGCCCGATTGCCATGTTTGGCGAGGGGCACGCCGCAAGCCGCGATTACAAAAGCCGCTCCGGTTGAAATGTTCCAAGTCCCGGAAGCATCGCCGCCGGTCCCGCAATTGTCGATGGCATCATCTGGCGCGGAGACCTTGAGTGATTTCTCACGCATGACTTTCGCGCCTGCGGTGATCTCTTCAACAGTTTCTCCTCGCACACGTAGAGCCATGAGAAAGGCGCCGATCTGTGCTGGCGTCGCTTCACCGGACATGATCACATTGAACGCCTGATAGGCGTCTTCCGAGCCCAGCTTGGCACCGGTTGCGACCTTGTTGAGAAGGGGTTTGAAATCGTTGACACTCATTTGGCTGCCGCAAGCTCCTTCAACTTCACGCCGGATGCGTCCAAGAAATTCTTTAACAGAGCGTGTCCATGTTCAGAGGCGATGCTTTCGGGATGAAATTGTACACCATGTAGGGTCAGATCCTTGTGGCGGATCCCCATGATGACGCCGTCGGCGGCGGTTGCATTGACTTCAAAGACGTCAGGCACCGAAGCGGGGTCGACCGTTAAACTGTGATACCTGGTGGCTTCAAACTCGTTGGGCAGATCTTTGAAGACGCCGGTTCCATCGTGAGTGATGCGACTGACTTTGCCGTGCATACATTCTGGGGCGCGGACGATCTTGCCGCCATAGACTTGCGCAATTGTCTGGTGACCCAGACACACACCCAGTATCGGTATTTGACCTGCCGCTTTTTCAACCAATTCCAGACAGATGCCCGCTTTGTCCGGATCGCAAGGCCCGGGTGACAGAACGATGGCTTCTGGTTTCATCGCCTCAACATCTTCTACTGAAACAGCGTCATTGCGTTTGACCACGACCTCCGCCCCCAATTCACCGAGGTAGTGGACCAAGTTGTAGGCAAAGCTGTCATAGTTATCGATGAGCAGGATCATTGGAGTTCCGTAAAGATTTCAGTCGATTAGGTCAATGCTCTGGAGCAATCGACGTTAATGGCGGGGAGTATAACTCAAGGGACACAGGCTTCTATGGCAAAAGTCTGATTGTTGCGTAGGTGTCCAACTGCCAAATGTAAATGAATCCTTAACACGGGCATCATAGGCTACAGTCAAAACCATACAGTGAAGGGGTATTTGGGAGGTGGGGTGACAGACGAGTTGGACCTGGGCGCGCCCAAGAGAGTGGCGCCATCGCATATCCCTGCGGATCTCGAACCCACGCAATCTGAGCAAACGGCTGCGGGTCCTGGAAGCCTTCGCCGGCAAGTGTACTTTGGACTGCTGGTTCTTGTCATACTGGCGATCGCCTTTGTCTGGAGCCAAACAGGCTCAAAGACCACATCGAAGAACCAAACGGCAGCCGTTACGGTCTTGGATCCGACCACTGCACCCCAACAGGCATCAGTTCTTTCTACGCTGCCGGAACACTCCCCAAACCACTTCGCTCCTTATGAAATCACCACCCAATCAGGCAGATCATTGGATGATGGCGCCGCCATTGATGCACTGATGGGCCGGAAACAAATCGCATTGGTTATTGACGACCTCGGATTGAGCAAAGAGCGCACAAAGGCGGTTGCCGACCTTGGCGTGCCTCTCACCATGTCATTTCTGCCTTATGCGTCCAATCTTCAAGGGCAGGTGGCTTACGCCCACCGAAAAGAACACGACGTTTTCGCGCACATTCCGATGGAGCCAATGGACCCCAATGCGAATGCCGGTGAAAATGTATTGAAGCTTGAGATGAGCGAAGCTGACCTGAAGCAGACGCTGGCGATCAACCTTGCTCCGTTTGTCCATTTGGATGGTGTGAACAACCATATGGGCAGTCGATTTACGTCAGATCGCGACTCGATGGTTTGGTTCATGGGAGAAATGCGAAGCCGAGGGTTACTCTTTCTCGATTCTCGGACGACCACTGAAACACAGGGTGAGCAGGCTGCCATTGCGTCCGGCATGCCAGGGCTTCGCCGACATGTGTTTCTCGACCATGAACGCCCGAGCGATCCGCAAAAGGTGATTTCCCAACTCTTGGTTCTGGAAGATGAGGCGCGAAAGAGGGGCATCGCGGTTGCTATCGGTCATCCACATCCCGCAACCCTCGAAGCACTGCGTCAATGGATTCCCAACGCGAAATCACAAGGACTGCTTTTTGTTCGGATGCGAGATGTGGCTGCTCAATATGAACATCAAAGATCTGGGGAATTCGCGGCTACACGGGACGCAACCGATAACGTCGCACTAACGCCGTGAGTTGCCAGGGGTGAACCGATAGGCTTCTTCAGCTGCCTGGAAGAGGGCCTTCGACTTGTTCACTGTCTCTTCGTACTCAAATGCCGGATCACTGTCATAAACCACGCCGCCGCCTGCTTGGACGTGCATTTGCCCGTCTTTGACCACAGCAGTGCGAAGGACGATGCATGTGTCCATGGACCCATTGGCTGAGAAGTAACCTACGGACCCTGCATAAACGCCGCGTTTTTCCTTTTCCAACTCATCGATGATCTGCATGGCCCGCACTTTTGGGGCGCCAGATACCGTGCCCGCTGGGAAGCCGGCGACCAGGGCAGATACGGCGTCAAAATTTTCGGCATCGAGTTCGCCTTCAACGTTCGAGACGATATGCATAACGTGAGAATAGCGCTCAACGATGAATTGATCGGTGACCTCAACAGTGCCGGGCTTAGCAACGCGGCCGGTGTCATTGCGCCCTAGATCCAAGAGCATCAAATGTTCCGCACGCTCTTTGTGATCGTTCAAGAGTTCATGTTCGAGGGCTTCGTCTTCTTCTCTGTCTTTCCCACGATGGCGCGTGCCGGCGATCGGTCGAATCGTGACTTTGTCATCGCGCAGTCGAACAAGAATCTCAGGGCTTGAGCCAATGATCGAGAAGTCGCCAAAGTTCAAGAAGTAAAGAAAGGGCGAAGGGTTGAGGCGACGTAGGGCGCGGTAGAGAGTGAAAGGAGGAAGCTCGAAAGGCTGAGAGAAGCGCTGGCTCGGAACGACCTGAAAGATGTCGCCGGCTCGGATGTATTCCCTGGCGCGTTCCACATTGGCTTCGTATTCCGCGCGGGTGGTGTTGGAAATCGGCGCACCACGCTCGTTTTGGTCGGTCATGTCTTGTTGGTCGTGGGGCAGGGAGCGATCAAAGTCTGAGACAATGTCTGCAATCCGCTCACTTGCCCTCGCATAAGCGGCTCGGGCATCAACGCCGCCTTCAGGCCAAACAGGTGTAACTAGGATGACCTCATCCTTGATGGAATCAAAGATCGCAGAGATGGTTGGTCGAATGAGGATCGAGTCCGGCAATCCGAGGGCGTCTTCTGGCTGATCAGGCAGGTGTTCCATTAACCGGACCATGTCGTAGCCCAAATAACCAAAGACGCCTGCTGCCATGGGCGGTAAATCTTCGGGAAGGTCTATCCGGGACTCTTCAATCAGAGCGCGAAGTTCTTCCAGCGGAGGTTGCGACTGTGGTTGAAAAGCCGTCTCATCATAACGCGCTTGTCGGTTTATCTCGGACTTACCATCCTTGCAGCGCCAAATCACATCCGGCTTCATACCGATGATGGAATAACGGCCTCGGGTTTCGCCCCCTTGAACGGACTCATAGAGAAAGCTGTTGGGCAAACCATCAGCGAGTTTGAGCATTGCCGAAACAGGCGTCTCCAGGTCCGCAATCAATCGCGTCCATAGGACTTGCGGCTTACCATCTTCGTAACTCTTCTTAAAAGATGGAAAATCCGGTTCAACAAGCATGTTTTCTGCCTAGAGTTTATGTGTTCGGACTAACCGCGCCGGTTGCAAGATCGACGGCATCATTGTTACGCTGGGTCCCAAATTCAGAAAGAAGACCTCGCAGGTAAACATCCGTGAGGTCACTTCTCATCGTTTCTGCAAGTTGACCTTGAAACTCATCAATAATGTCGCTTGCTTGTGCAGGATCACCGGCAATCACTTCGTTTACTTGGGCAATCACGAGGCTTGATCCGATGCCAACACGCCCGTACACGAAGTCCCCCTCGTCAACAGTGAAGACTCTTGAGATGACATCTGGAGAGAAGGTGTCGCTGGTTTGAATTCGATTTAGCGGGGTGGCCGCCACAAGAACGCCGCGGCCGATTTCATTGCCCAATGCTCTGAACTCTTCGCCTGCCTTGGCTCGATCGGTGATACCCTGAGCCAGAACATCAAGTCGATTGCGCCTTTCTTGCTTTCGCCATTCAGTCAGGACCTCTTCTTGAACTGCCTCAAGAGGACGCTCTGCCTTCTCAGAAATTTCATCAACACGAACCACGAAGTTGAAGTTGTCAGCAAGTTCGATGAGGTCGCTTTCAAATCCTTTGGCACTGGCAAACACCTCGTCCAAGAACCTTGTATCTGAGGGAATTGATCTGATCTTGCGCCCATCGAGGCCATTGGCGTTTGCATCAATATTTGCGATGATCTTTGCTTTGAGGCCAACTTTGGTTGCGATCTCTTCAATAGGTGTGCCAGAGGCAATTTCTTCTTCGACCACAAGTAGTTGGTCAAACAGAACCTCCTGGGCTTCATCAAGTACGATTTCAGACCGAAGTTCATTAGAGACCGAATCCAGCTCTTGAATGGATTCTGGAACAATGGAAACGACGTTCACGATAGCCCAACTAAGATCGCCTTCAATTGGGCCCACAATGCCTGGGTTGTCGTTTGCGAATGCGGCTGCCGCAACAGTTGGATCACTCATTTCCCGTTCGGTGACGAGCCCTAGAACAACGTCTTCTGGATTCAATCCAAAACTTTGACCAACGGTTATAAAGCTCTCGCCAGCCTGGGTACGCTCAAGCGCTGCGTGAGCAGAAGCTTCACTGTCAAAAAACAAACGCTCAATGCCCCGACTTTCAGGAGTCGAATACAGCGATATCCGACGATCGTACAATGCTTTGATGTCTTCGTCGCTGACAACCACACTGTCGGCAAAATCTGTAGGCGCCAATGTCAGGTATGTAGCGGTACGATATTCAGGTGCCGTGAACAGCACGATGTTGGCTTGATAGAAATCCAGCAGTGTTTCTTGAGACGGAGTTTCGATAAGACCAACCAGGTCGGGTGACAAAGTTAGGTAGGAAACTCGTCGCTGTTCGGCTTGGTACTGGTAAATTAGCTCAGCCATTCCTCTTGGTGTCTTGAACCCATCAATCAACGCTCCGGCCAATTGTTCGCGGGCGGCATCCATTCGCATGGTCCTTTCGAAATCTAGGCGATTCAACCCACTTTGATTCAGCACGCGAACATACACTTGCTCATCAAACCGTTGACCCACGCCTTTGAAAGCCTCCACATCGACGATTTGCTTTTGTACGAGACGATCAGAGGCGGTGATACCTAAGTTCTCCGCATGGACTGTGACGGCCGTGCGCGAGATCATGCCGTTTAGAATTTGATCCGTCACGCCAGTGGCGCGGGCCTGGTCCGGCGTTAGCCGCTGTCCGCTTTCTTCGGCCATCATCGAAATCCTACGCTCATATTCCTGCTGAAAATCTCGAATACCAATTTCTTTACCGCCCACGGTCGCAACCGCGCGCCCTGTATTGGACCTGAAGACATCTCCTGGCCCCCACAAAACAAAACTCGCCGCGATAATGATCAGCAGAACGGCAAAGATGGGAGACCGTGAGGCCTTTCTCAGGGACAGTAACGCCATGATATCGAAATCCTTATCTCGTATTGATCGCTGGGGCTGAGACCAAAGCGGTCTATTGCCCGAGATTGATCGCTTTAGCACAGCTCGAACGGAATATATAAGGGGAGAATTGCCGTTTTGCCTTATTCTCAAATCAGATATAGAACGCCAAACCTTCATTTACAGGAGCCAATCTGCTCATGGCCACGCCCAGCAAAACCAAAAAAGCCCACAAATCCACAAAAACTGCCGTCAAATCCGCTCGGCTACGAAAGCCTCGAAGCGCTGTTATCGGTAATTGGAAGATGAACGGCCTGAAATCGTCCGCCAAGGAAATTAGGGATCTCTCGCGCGCGATCAAGAGGAAAGGGCGGCTTGGATGTGATGTCATGATTTGCCCGCCAGCAACCCTGATCAGCACCTTGAAAGATACTGCCAAAGGTACTCGGATCGCCATTGGCGCGCAGGATTGCCATGCCAATGAAGGGGGTGCTCACACGGGCGATATCAGTGCTGAGATGTTTAAGGATCTCGGGTGCAGTGCGGTCATCGTCGGTCATTCCGAGCGCCGGGCCGATCATGGAGAGAGCGACGCAGTCGTTAAGGCTAAAGCTGAAGCAAGCCACCGCGCAAACCTCACCGCAATTGTCTGTGTGGGAGAGACAGAAGCAGAGCGAGATGAAGGCAAGACCTTGCGCGTCGTCGGGCGACAACTCAAAAGGTCTATTCCTGATGGGGCGACACCAGCAACGACGATTGTGGCTTATGAACCGGTGTGGGCGATTGGAACCGGTCGCACGCCGACATCCGCAGAGATCCTCACCGTCCACGCCTATATTCGAAAAAAGCTCATGGATCGATTTGCAGGCGATGGAGAGGGCTTTCGGATTCTCTACGGCGGATCAGTCAAACCCTCCAATGCGGAAGAAATACTAGGGCTTGCGAATGTGAATGGTGGATTGGTGGGTGGTGCCAGTCTAAAGGCCAAAGATTTCTTTGGCATTATCGACGCCTGTTAGGAGCAAACCTTCAAGCAATACCTGATGTATTCTGGAAAACGCTGTTTGCGAAATGCTCCGTGGGGGGCGAATCAGTGGTAGTGTCCGACCAGCGGTCGCGGGGGCCGCTTGGTGCTGATCGATACCAAAGTCTTGGTCAGTTGACTTAACTCTATGCCCTTTCTTTTGTAAGGGCAGAATAGGGGGAATACATGGAAACCCTAATTTACCTGGTCATCTTGGCGGCGGATATTTGGGCCATCTATAATATTGTTACCAGCAAGGCAGAAATGCCAATGAAAATTGTCTGGTGCTTGGTTGTCTTGCTCTTGCCTATCATTGGATTGCTGATCTGGTTCTTTGCCGGTCCGAAAGCGTCCAGTTAACGCAAGTGAGCATTTGAGATACTTCCGTCGGCGAGGCCTTTTTTGGCTGACCGGCGGAATTCTACCACGTCTGACCGGGCTTGGATTCCTCCTTGCTCTTGCCCCATTGAAGGGCTAAAAGAGCCGCCTTAATCGGGACCTTGGCGATTGCCAAGGCTTGAAGGCCAGGAATCCCACATGTTTACAGTCGTTCTCATCGTCCAAATCATGATCACGGTCGCTCTTGTGGTCGTCGTTCTTCTGCAACGCTCTGAAGGGGGCGCACTTGGAATCGGCGGTGGTGGTGGCGGTGGGGGCCTTGGTGGCCTTATGACGGGGCGGGGCGCGGCAAACCTCCTAACAAGAACGACCGCCATTCTCGCGGCGGCTTTTTTCACTACATCGATTGTTCTGACAATTATCGCCAGGAACCAGTCTGATGGCGGCATCGAATTTGATTCAGCGATTATTGAGGGCACGACAGATGTGGAGGAGGGCGCGATTAACGTCCAGGACATGCTGAGCACGACGAATGATGCGGTCCCTGAAGGCGCGGAAGGTGCGTCTGAGGTGCCGGAAGACGTTGTCGCGCCTGTTGAGAGCAAGCCGGTCGAAGAAGGCCCCGTCATCCCTGACGAGGACGGCTGATCGGGTCTTGAGGAATTGTTTCTTCAATCCACAGAAAAAAGCCCCTCTGATCCAACAAAGCGCTTTCAATACCGCTTTGGAATCGCGTAATCTGCACTCCCATGGCGCGTTATATCTTCATAACTGGCGGCGTGGTCTCATCCCTCGGTAAAGGCTTAGCTTCGGCGGCGCTTGGAGCCCTTCTACAAGCGCGAGGCTATCGCGTTCGTCTGAGAAAACTAGACCCCTATCTCAATGTCGATCCGGGCACGATGTCCCCGTATCAGCACGGGGAGGTCTATGTGACGGACGATGGTACCGAGACGGATTTGGACCTCGGCCACTACGAACGTTTTACAGGTGTGAGTGCATCGGTAAGCGACAATGTCACCACGGGCAAAATTTACCAAGACATCTTGGGCAAGGAGCGACGAGGCGATTATCTCGGCGCAACCGTTCAGGTCATCCCGCATGTCACCAATGCAATCAAAGACTTCGTGCTTTATGGCAACGATGACGTTGATTTCGTCTTATGCGAGATTGGCGGGACCGTTGGCGATATCGAAGGGTTGCCATTCTTTGAAGCCATCCGGCAGTTGGGCAACCAGTTAGACCGCGGGCATGCGATCTACGTGCACCTGACGCTCCTCCCGTACATTGCAAGCGCCGGTGAGTTGAAAACCAAGCCAACACAGCACTCTGTGAAAGAACTCCGTTCGATCGGTATTCAGCCGGACATTCTGCTTTGCCGATCTGATCGACCTGTGCCAGAGAACGAACGGCGAAAGATTGGCCTGTTCTGCAATGTTCGCCCTGAAGCCGTTATCCAGGGGCTCGACGTTCAGACAATTTATCAAGTGCCGATCGCGTACCATGAAGAAGGGCTAGATGATCAGGTCTTGCGGGCGTTTGGCATTGACGACGCGCCGCCGCCCAATCTTGAGACCTGGGAACGGATCGTACGTCGGGTCGTGGACCCGGACGGTGAAGTCACCATCGCGATTGTCGGCAAATACACGGTTCTCAAGGACGCTTATAAGTCGCTGACAGAGGCTCTCATTCACGGCGGCATTGCCAATAATGTGAAGGTTAACCTTGAGTGGATTGAATCTGAAATCTTTGAGAATGAAGATGCCGTTCACCACCTTGAGAACGTGAATGGTATTCTGGTTCCTGGAGGCTTCGGTGAACGGGGTGCTGAAGGCAAGATCAAGGCGGCCGAATTCGCGCGCACCCAGAATGTTCCTTATTTCGGTATTTGTTTCGGCATGCAGATGGCAGTGATCGAGACCATGCGCAATGTGGTAGGCATGACGGAGGCCAATTCCACGGAATTCGATCACAGCTCAAGCAATCCGGTCGTCGGTCTTATGACTGAGTGGGCCAGAGGCAGTGAACGCGAAGAACGCAGCGCTGAAGACGATTTAGGCGGCACCATGCGCCTTGGGGCCTATGACGCGGTTCTTTCGCCTGGCAGCAAAGTTGCCGAGATTTACGACACAACGGAAATCAGTGAACGACATCGCCATCGCTATGAAGTCAATATGGCTTACCGCGAGGCTTTGGAGGAACACGGGGCCCAATTCTCAGGAGTTTCACCGGATGAGCGATTACCGGAGACTTTTGAGATCCCTTCGCATCCTTGGTTTATCGGGGTACAGTTTCATCCAGAACTGAAGTCAAAACCGTTTGATCCCCATCCGCTTTTTGCCTCATTTATCGAAGCGGCTGTGACCCAATCAAGATTGGTCTAGGAATTGATATGAAGCCCAACACAACGGTCTCTGTCGGAAATGTCGAGGTCAGCAATTCTGCGCCCATTGTCCTGATTGCTGGTCCATGTCAGATGGAGAGTCGGGACCACGCTTTGATGATGGCAGAGAAAATCAAACGTCTGTCGGAAGACCTCGGGATAGGGGTGGTCTATAAGTCCTCCTTCGACAAGGCCAATCGGACCAGCATCTCCGGCAAGCGCGGCATTGGACTCTCCGGCGCCTTGTCGATTTTCCAAGAGATTAAGACCAGCTTTGACATGCCGGTCTTGACAGATATCCACACGGAAGCGCAGTGCGCTGAAGTCGCGGAGATAGTCGACGTTCTGCAGATACCAGCATTCCTGTGTCGACAGACTGACCTTTTGATCGCAGCAGCCAAGACCGGGCGGGTGGTCAATGTGAAGAAGGGTCAGTTTCTGGCCCCTTGGGATATGAAGAACGTAGTTAACAAGGTCTTGGAATCCGGTAATCCAAATGTCTTGACGACAGAGCGCGGGGCGAGTTTCGGATACAACGCGCTCGTGTCCGACATGCGATCCTTGCCACAACTTGCGGAGATAGGCTCGCCGGTCGTCTTCGATGCGACCCACTCAGTACAGCAACCGGGCGGTCAGGGCACTTCTAGCGGCGGAGACCGCCGCTTTGTTCCGGTGCTAGCGCGAGCGGCAGTTGCAGTAGGTGTGGCGGCTGTTTTCATGGAAACCCACAACGATCCTGACAATGCGCCTTCGGATGGTCCAAACATGATTCCGATCCATCAATTGCCGGATCTATGCCGAGAATTGCAGGAATTCGACGCGGTTGCCAAGCAAATGCGTAATTAGCGCCTTTACTCTTAACCATAAGCTTTTGATTTTTCGTTGGTTTCTGTCGATTCCGCTCTGTGTGGAGTTTAGGTGACAGGACTCATGCATGCCCAGCTAAATCCCTTAAGATTATTGAAAATCTTTGGGATTCGTGGCTCACTAGGGACATCGCGGGGAGATTCTCCCGGCGGAATGTGCGACTTTGGGTTCTGGGGATTGGAATTCGGTATACGTAATGGCGCTTTTTGGGCTCTTTTCAAAGCGAGACTCCGGCAAGATTAGGTTTCCTGTCGATATTCTTTCTTTGGTTCGACCGAACCGAGAGGGCATTCCCGCTTTGGGTGCGCCTTCGGTCAACGAGTATCAACGCCTACAAAAAGCATTGGCGCATATTGCATCACTGCAGTCGATCCCGGTTGGCGCTGGTAACAAGTTCCCGAAAACCCACCCAAGCCGAATTCGCTACTTCTTTAAGGCTGCAGGTTTTCCGCCCGCCATCATTCACAAGATGGCCCGCCTTCATGCGCATGGGGCAAAGAACTGGCGTGGCAAAGATTGGCATGACGTCAAGCGCCCGCCGAGTGCACGTCTGATCAAGAAATACGAATCCGACATGGTCCTGAGATATCTGGACGAGTGGGGCTTAACCAAACACGAACAACCTGTCTTTGCGATGGCTGACCATGATGACATGCTGTTTCATGCCTTTGCCAAGCGCTCAGGTTTTCCGAACAGCGATGTTCTACAGGCCAGTGCCATTGATGAAACCTATGAGGTTTACACTGTCGATATTGGACCGGTCTTGGCGGACCAGGGTCGCTATGAGCTTTACCGCGGTTGTCTGCGTGTTCAGAAGGAAGCTGGGGACTCAATCACGAAAGTTTCCTTCCACCAGCCTAGTGGTGGGGCACCAGGCGATCCATTGAAAGAACACTATTTCGGCAATCTGTTCCTGCAGGACGACACCGCGACGGTGATGGCTTTTAAGTCGGACGATGAATACGGAGCGGCAAAATCGGAAGAGGACGCAAACTCTGCGCAAGTCAAACGCATGCGCCATAATTTGGCGGTGATGGTGCTCAACGGCCTGTCTCGCCGCGAAGACGGTCTCTACGACAAATTTGTGGGGGGCCAGCTTGGGCGCGCCTTAACGGGGACCTCCGGCGTGTTTGCGTCACCTTGTGTGCTGTACCGGGTTACTCGCGAGCGTTTGGTGTTCATCAAACGGTTCATGCAGAAGAAACATAGTCAACAAAATGATGGGGTCGAAAGCAGTGTCTTCCACGCTGATCTAGAGGACGTTTTCAACCCAATCTCCGACCCAGAGCAACCGGTCGACCCAGAATGGAAATACGAGTTCATGAAAGCCTTCATGGACACCGAGAACATCATTTCAGGCGTTGAACAAGTCTACGCCAACGTTATGAGCGATCTCAACATTCCGATACAGCGGCAAGACATGGCGGAAGATCGTCACGTGGACTTCAATTTCTTCGGTGCTAGAACGGAGTAGCCCGAAATCCTCAACCATCGATTCAGCTGCCTGCTGAGCCATTGGCTTTGCCCGTGGTGCATAGCGGATATGATAATTCGACCTTTCCCAAGGGGCTGGCATCGGCTATTAAGCCAACAATTCATTACCGACCTTGAAGCTCGCCAAAGGACATCTCCCGCATGACCGCAATTCTTGATCTTTATGCCCGTGAAATCCTTGATAGCCGGGGAAATCCAACCGTTGAAGTAGACGTCATTTTGGAAGACGGAGCGATGGGCCGGGCCGCAGTTCCTTCTGGCGCATCAACGGGGGCCCATGAGGCGGTTGAACTCAGAGACGGTGACGCCCGCTACCTGGGGAAGGGCGTTGAGAAAGCCGTTGAGGCTGTGAATGGCGAGATCTTTGACGCCTTAAGCGGTCTAGATGCGGAAGACCAGGTCCGACTTGATGAACTGATGATCGAGCTCGATGGGACTGAGAACAAGTCCCGCTTGGGGGCAAACGCGATGCTTGGTGTTTCGCTCGCCGTTGCCAAGGCTGGGGCTGAATCGGCCGCGTTGCCACTCTTCCGGTTCGTAGGCGGCTCTGGCGCGCGAACTCTCCCAGTTCCCATGATGAATGTCATTAACGGCGGCGTTCACGCGGACAATCCTATCGACTTCCAAGAATTCATGATCATGCCGGTCGGGGCGGATAGTGGCAAAGAGGCCATTCGCATCGGGGCGGAGGTCTTTCACGCACTCAAGCAAGGCCTCAAAGACGACGGACACAATACCAATGTCGGGGATGAAGGTGGATTTGCGCCGGCATTGTCATCGACAGATGAAGCCATTTCCTATGTCTTGAAGGCCATTGAAAAAGCCGGGTATCGGCCAGGCGAAGATGTCTATTTAGCGCTGGATACCGCGTCGACTGAGTTCTTTAAGGATGGCAAGTACCACCTTGAAGGGGAAGGCAAAGTTCTGGGTTCTGATGAAATGGTGGCCAAGTATGCCGATCTTGTTAATCGCTATCCGATCATCTCTATCGAAGATGGGATGGCTGAGGATGATTGGCAGGGTTGGCACACACTGACCCAGGCGATTGGCGATAAGGTTCAACTCGTCGGTGACGACCTGTTTGTCACCAATCCGAAGCGCCTCGCCAGAGGTATTTCGGAAAACACGGCAAACTCCATTTTGATCAAAGTCAATCAAATCGGAACGCTGACTGAGACCCTTCAGGCCGTCGATATGGCCCATCGGGCGGCCTATACTTGCGTCATGTCGCATCGCTCTGGAGAAACCGAGGATTCGACGATTGCTGATCTCGCAGTTGCGACCAATTGCGGGCAGATCAAAACCGGTTCTCTTGCCCGCTCCGACCGATTGGCAAAGTACAACCAACTTATCCGGATTGAGGAAGAGCTTGGAGTGGCAGCGGTTTACGCCGGTCGCAGCGTCCTCAAATCCTAACAAGGCAAGGAATATCAATCACTTAACACTTGACGGCAGGTTTGAAATCATGGTTTGAAGAACCATGACAAGTCAGCAGTCTTTCCTTTCACTCCTGCGCCGTGCGGCATTACCTGCCATCGTTCTCGGCCTGGGGTATTACCTCGCATACAATTTGATTGAAGGAGATCGTGGCCTCATTGCTTGGCTCGGTATCAATCAAGAACTTGATGCAGATAACAAGGAGTTGGAAAGACTCAAAGCTGAACGAATGGCATTGGAAAAGAAAGTTAGTCTTTTGCGCCCAGATCATCTCGATCCCGACATGTTGGACGAGCGATCCCGGGCGGTGTTGGGATTGGCTGAAGAGGACGAGTTGGTCATCTTTTTGGATGAGCCAGAAGAAGAATAGTCACTCAGTCGTTACTTGCAGGTCATAACTCGAAGTGAGTTATTTAATTTAGTGCACCGTTCGGATTGAGATCCGAATGATGCAATACTGGATACTGGAATTTTTGAATGACCGAGAACACGTCATCGAAGTCAAAGAGAGCCTCGACAAAAAAGCCGACCAAAACCGGAAACGGTAAGGCGGGCGCCTCTGTGATCTCTGATGAAGATATCATTCGCCTTTATCGCGAGATGCTCCTTATTCGTCGATTTGAGGAGAAAGCAGGCCAGCTCTATGGCATGGGCCTCATTGGCGGTTTCTGTCACCTCTACATTGGACAGGAAGCCGTGGTTGTTGGGATGAACGAAGCGATGATTGAAGGCGATCAAGTCATCACGAGTTACCGTGATCACGGACATATGTTGGCTTGCGGCATGGATCCAAAAGGCGTCATGGCGGAACTGACGGGCCGGATTGATGGCTATTCGAAGGGCAAGGGTGGCTCGATGCATATGTTCAGCCGGGAGAAGAACTTCTTTGGTGGGCACGGCATTGTTGGCGCACAAGTTCCTATCGGGACGGGTCTCGCCTTTAACAACAAATACAAAGAAAACGGAAATGTCTGCTCTGCGTACTTTGGGGACGGGGCTGCGAACCAGGGCCAAATTTACGAGAGCTTCAACATGGCGGAGCTTTGGGATTTACCTGTCATCTACATTGTTGAAAACAATCAATATGCAATGGGAACGGCTGTGAAGCGCGCTTCCGCTGAGACGCAGTTTTACAAGCGCGGCGTAAGTTTCAACATTCCTGGCGAGGAAGTGGATGGGATGGACGTTGTGGCCGTTCGGGATGCCGGCCTCAAAGCTGCCAAATGGTGCCGTGAAGGAAATGGCCCGTACATTCTCGAGATGAAAACCTATCGGTACCGCGGACATTCAATGTCCGACCCTGCGAAGTATCGGACGCGCGAGGAAGTTCAAGAGGTTCGTGAACACCATGATCCCATCGATATGGCGCGCAACAGAGTTTTGACGGCCAATGCCCTTGACGAAGATGGCCTGAAGGCAATCGACAAAGAGGTGAAGGCGATTGTCAATGAGGCGGCTGAATTCTCAAAAACCAGTCCGGAGCCTGCACTCGAAGAACTCTATACGGACGTTCTTGTTGAAGAGGGGGCTCGCTAATGTCTGTCCCTATTCTCATGCCCGCGCTTTCGCCGACAATGGAATCCGGCACTCTAACGAAATGGCTCATTTCTGAAGGTGACGCGGTTACCTCTGGCGATGTGATTGCCGAAATCGAAACGGACAAGGCGACAATGGAAGTTGAAGCCAGTGACGACGGTGTTGTCGGTAAGATCCTGGTGGCGGAGGGAACAGAAGACGTCCCTGTCAATGAGACAATCGCTCTACTCTTAGAGGACGGTGAAGACAGCGCTGAGGCCCCGGCGGCACTGACACCACAAGCGCCGAGCCCCGCCACAACACCCCCTCAAGCGACGGCCAGCGCAACCGTAGCTCCGACACCCTCTAGACTCGTCGTAAACGACCCAGAGATTCCAGAAGGCACTCAGTTCGTCGAGTCGACGGTCCGTGAGGCCTTGCGTGATGCGATGGCCGAAGAAATGCGGCGCGACGATACAGTCTTTTTGATGGGGGAAGAGGTCGCCGAATATCAAGGCGCCTACAAAGTCAGCCAAGGTCTGTTAGAAGAATTTGGCCCCAAGCGCGTCATTGATACACCTATTACCGAACATGGTTTCGCGGGGCTGGGTGTCGGCGCAGCCTTTGGTGGATTGAGACCTATTGTTGAATTCATGACGTTCAACTTTGCTATGCAGGCGATGGACCAAATCATCAACTCTGCCGGCAAGACGCTCTACATGTCCGGCGGACAAATGGGATGCCCGATGGTGTTTCGCGGACCCAATGGTCCGGCGTCACGGGTTGGTGCCCAGCATAGTCAGGACTATTCGTCCTGGTACGCTCACGTGCCCGGATTGAAAGTTGTCGCCCCCTATACGGCAGCCGATGCGAAGGGACTTCTCAAGTCGGCCATACGCGATCCCAATCCGGTGCTCTTTCTTGAAAACGAGATCATCTATGGTCACAAGTTCGACGTGCCGGTGCTTGACGACTTCACGGTACCAATCGGCAAGGCCCGCATTGCCCGAGTGGGAAGCGACGTAACTATTGTCGGTCATTCACGCTCAGTTGATTATGCGCTGCAAGCAGCTGACGTATTGGCCAACCAAGGAATTGATGCAGAAGTAATTGATCTACGGTCCTTGCGCCCTCTAGATACAGAAACCATCATCGCTTCCGTCAAAAAGACAAACCGTATTGTGACGGTGGAAGAGGGCTGGCGTATCTGTGGCATCGGATCTGAGATTGCCGCTGTTATTTTGGAGCAGGCCTTCGATTATCTCGATGCGCCGCTCTTGCGTGTGACACAAGAGGACGTGCCCATGCCCTATGCGGCAAACCTAGAAGCGGCAACCATGCCCAACGCCGAAAAAGTCATTGAAGCGGTTAAGGCCGTTTCATACGCGACTTGAGGAAGACGCCTATGCCCATACAAGTTTTGATGCCCGCGCTCTCACCAACCATGGAAGAAGGCACACTGGCAAAATGGCACGTCAAAGAGGGAGACAATGTTTCTTCCGGGGACATTCTGGCCGAGATTGAGACCGACAAGGCCACGATGGAAGTTGAAGCCGTTGATGAAGGTGTTGTCGGCAAGATTATCGTCTCTGAGGGCACCGAAGGTGTGAAAGTTAATGAAACCATCGCTGTGATCCTAGAAGATGGTGAGGATGCCGGCGACATTTCAGCGGCGGCGGCTCCTGCAGCCGCGCCGGCCCCCACAGCGGCTCCAGCACCGGTCGCGCCAGCATCGACGCCTTCTGCACCACAGACACCGGTCGCACCAGCTGCAAATGGTCATACGCAGGCCAACGACGGGTCTCGCGTTTTTGCAAGCCCACTAGCCAAGCGCATGGCGATGTTAGCTGGTCTTGATCTTTCGACCATCCAAGGCTCCGGTCCTAAGGGGCGGATCGTAAAACGAGATATTGAAGCCGCGTCCAAAGGTGGGACACAATCCGTTGCCGTCATTGAGCCCACCGCCCGTGCAGCACCGCCAGCGCGAGCGATGGACGTTCACGGATTGTTTGAAGATGGGTCGTACGAGGCCGTTCCTCACACTTCCATGCGCAAGACCGTTGCGCGCCGTCTGTCAGAAGCCAAGCAGACCATTCCACACTTCTACCTCACTATCGAATGTGAAATTGACCAACTCCTTGCGTTGCGCAAGGAACTGAACGCGAAATCGCCGGAGGGAGACCAGGCTTACAAGATCAGCGTCAATGATTTCATTATTCGCGCGGCATCGTTGGCACTTAGGCGTGTGCCAGAAGCCAATGCCAGCTGGACCGATGATGCCATGTTGATGCACTCCCATGTGGATATGGCGGTTGCGGTCGCTGTCGACGGTGGCCTCATCACGCCGATCATTCGTGAGGCGGAAAACAAGGGGCTTTCAACGATCGCACGTGAGATGAAAGATCTCGCAGGTCGTGCTCATGACCGGAAACTCTTGCCGCATGAATATCAAGGCGGCACGTTTTCAATTTCAAACCTTGGTATGTTTGGGATCAAAGAATTCTCAGCAGTGGTGAACCCACCTCACGGGGGAATTCTGGCAATCGGTGCCGGAGAAGAACGACCAGTGGTTCGCGACGGTGCAATCGCAGTTGCGACCATGATGTCTGTCACGATGTCTTGCGACCACCGTGTGATTGACGGCGCCATCGGTGCCAGGTTCTTGGACGCGTTTAAGGGCTTTATTCAAGACCCTCTAACAATGATGCTTTGATATGACGGAACAGTCTTACGATGTTGTGGTCGTTGGGTCAGGACCCGGCGGATATGTTGCAGCCATTCGCGCCAGCCAGTTGGGGCTCAAATCGGCCGTGGTCGAACGAGATCACCTTGGCGGCATTTGTCTCAACTGGGGATGCATCCCGACCAAGGCGCTTTTGCGATCCTCGGAAATCTATCACTACATGACAGATGCTGCGTCCTTTGGTCTTTCAGCAGATAATGTCTCGTTCGATCTTAATGCGATCGTTGAGCGCTCACGAAAAGTCGCAAACCAGCTTTCCAAGGGCGTGAAATTTCTTCTCAAGAAGAACAAAGTTGACGTTATTGAAGGGGTAGGGCGGCTTGGCGGATCAGGTACCGTTGTCGTTACCACATCCAAAGGCGAGAGCCAACTCAAGGCAAAGAATATTATCTTGGCCACGGGCGCTCGGGCGCGGACGCTTCCCCATCTCCAGCCAGATGGCGACCTCATTTGGACCTATAAAGAAGCGTTGCTTCCAAACACTGTGCCTGAGCGATTGTTGGTGGTTGGATCCGGTGCGATCGGTATCGAGTTTGCAAGTTTCTTCAGCACCCTGGGTTCGAAAGTCACTGTCGTTGAAATGCTTGACCGCGTTCTCCCCGTTGAAGACGAAGAGATATCTGCATTTGCTGCAAAGTCGTTCAAGAAACAGGGAATGAACCTCGTCACGAACGCCTCTGTTGAGGGCCTCGAAAAATCAAACGGACAGCTGACCGCTAGCATCAAAACCAAAGACGGCAAGGTCGAGAAAGCCATTTTCGACCGCGCAATCCTCGCTATCGGGATCACGGGGAATGTCGAAAATATTGGACTAGAGGAGGCAAGTGTCCAAGTTGACCGGGGGCATGTCGTGGTCAACGAATGGTGCGAGACGGGCGTGCAGGGTGTGTACGCCATCGGTGACTTGGTTGGTCCGCCATGGCTCGCGCACAAAGCCAGCCATGAAGGCGTCATGGTCGCGGAGCGAATTGCGGGCGTCGACGGTGTTCACCCGATGGACAAAGGCAATATTCCGGGCTGCACTTACTGCCGACCGCAAGTTGCCAGCGTCGGCATGACAGAATCTGCAGCAAAAGAGGCAGGACTCAAAGTGCGCGTTGGGCGTTTCCCCTTCATGGGCAACGGCAAGGCCATCGCGCTCGGTGAACCGGAAGGCCTCATCAAAACTGTTTTCAATGCTGAGACTGGTGAGCTGTTAGGCGCCCATATGATTGGCGCTGAGGTCACCGAGCTGATCCAAGGCTATGCGGTGGCTCGAACGCTTGAGACCACCGAGGCAGAACTTTTTTCGACAGTGTTCCCGCATCCAACGCTCTCAGAGATGATGCATGAATCCGCTCTCGACGCCTTTGACAGGGCGATCCACAGCTAACGTTTGTGTAAACCCCGTTGCATAAACATTACCGATCCTCCACTATATTGAGTAGGAATGCAGTGTGTGCTTGAGCTAATCGACCTCAAGCGGGGAGCAACATGAGGTTACAGATCTTGTTGAAATCATTGAAAATTCTGACGTGCTCACTCTTTCTGTGGGGCGGATCTTGCCAAATTGCCATGGCATCGGACGACGATCATGTTGTCATCGGCGGATCTATCACAATCGAAGATGACGATACAGGCGATGTGGTTGCTCTTGGCGGCCAGATCGACATTGGTGGAAACATTGGCGGGGACATGGTCGCCATCGGCGGCCAGGTGGATATCGACGTCCACAGTGAAGGCGAAATTGTTGCCATCGGCGGACAAGTTACCGTTGAAGGAATAACGACATCTTCTGCCGTCGTTTTCGGCGGAGATCTAGACGTTGGTCTCATTGTTGGCGATGAACTTGTTGTCGCCGGCGGCCAAGTAAGCATCGACCCAGAAACCAATGTTGCAGGCGAGGCGCGCATCTTTGGTGGCGATGTTTCCGTAGACGGCGTCTATTCGGGCAATGTCAAAACCGGTGGCGGTTCCATCACATTGAATGGACACTTTTCTGACACGGTTGAAATCGGAGGTTACGACGTTGAAGTCGACGGCTTCTTTGGAGGCGATGTCATCATTGAAGTTGAAGATTTGGAGTTTGGTGACAGCGTTCAATTTCTCGGCGATCTAACGATCCGTTCCCCAAATGAACCGGAAATCCCCGATGGTCTAACCGTTGGTGGCAGCTACACCTATGAGAAAATCTCACGAACAGAGATCTCATTTGGTGACGCTGAGATGTACGAAATGGCCATGATCTTTGGCTTCGGTGCTGTTGCGGTTCTGATCTTGAGCCTCTTGTTCCTTATCATTGCTTTGTTCATCGTTGCGGGGGGATCAAAAGTGTCCGCACGCGGTGTTCAAATGATCCGTCATGAGACTCTGAGATCTTTCCTAATCGGCCTTGGCGTTGTCTTCTTGGCACCCATCGTGTTGGGGCTTATGACCGCATTGTTCCCACCAATCGCAGTTCTCTTCGCTGTCTACGTCATGTGGCTGACGGTTGGATTTGTTATGACCGGTTACGCTTTGATGGTTGTTTTGGCTAATAAAGGCGATGGGAACATGGGTGGTGGAAAACGCTTCCTGTTTGCTTTCTTGGGCTGGCTGATCTTGTTTGTCCTAACTCTCATCCCGATCATTGGCATCATCGTTTGTGTGCTGGCCATGATTTTCGGGTCCGGTGCCTATCTCAATGCACTCTTCGATAGAAGTGGCGGTGAGATCCAGTCAACCGGGGATGAAGGCTAAGCCAGACGAATAGCCGGATTGAATATCGCGGAAAAGGACGATCCGCTTGGTCGTCCTTTTTGCATTGGAAATGACGGCCCACCGGGATATATCTCTGGCCAGTAACAGGTGAGAACCCAAATGGTCACAGTGCATGATAGCCGGCAAACACAGCCTTCCGCGGAAGGCAAAGTACGGCCACGCCACCCGGAGAAAGTCAACAATCCGGACAGTCCTATATTGCGTAAACCCAGTTGGATACGGGTGCGAGCCAAAAGCCAAACCCCGGTTTATGCGGAGACACAGCGTATCGTTCGGGATCACAATCTCAACACGGTGTGCGAAGAGGCAGGATGTCCGAACATTGGTGAGTGTTGGTCCAAACGGCACGCCACCATGATGATTATGGGCGACACGTGCACGCGCGCATGCGCTTTCTGTGATGTTAAGACAGGCATTCCTGGCTTGCTTGATCCCAGCGAACCACAAAATGTAGCTGAAGCGGTCGCAAAGCTTGGTCTTTCGCACGTCGTCATCACGTCCGTTGACCGTGATGACTTGACCGATGGTGGCGCACAACATTTTGCCCAGACCATTCACGCCACGAACAAGGCTTCACCTTCAACGACCGTAGAAGTATTGACGCCTGACTTTCTCCGAAAAGACGGTGTGTTAGAGACCGTTATTGAAGCAAAACCAGATGTCTTCAATCACAATCTTGAAACTGTGCCGGGGCTCTATTTGCGAGTTCGGCCAGGAGCTCGCTATTTCCATTCCCTGCGCTTGTTGGAACAAGCGAAAGAAATCAATCCTAAGCAATTTACAAAATCCGGCATCATGGTTGGGCTCGGGGAAACCCGCGACGAAGTCTTACAAGTGATGGACGATATGCGCAGTGCGGGGGTCGATTTTTTGACCATCGGCCAATACCTCGCGCCCAGTCGAAAACACTATCCCATCAAACGCTATGTCGAGCCCGACGAGTTCAAATCCTTTGAGAGGATTGCCTACACAAAAGGTTTCTTGATGGTGTCGTCCTCACCACTTACGCGGTCGAGCTATCTCGCAGGTGACGACTTCGCAAAACTCAAAAAAGCGCGCGAAACAGGCGTGTCGGCTTCCAAGAGTTTGTGAGGACGCGCGAACGTGCATACCCACCAAGAAAAGCGCGAAGTAACATTTACCGCCACTCAGATGTATGAATTGGTCGCTGATGTCGCAAGGTATCCAGAATTTCTGCCGTGGTGTATCGGCACAAGAATTCAAAAAAGAGAGCCCATTGATCTGGGGCAGGGCCTAAAAGGCGAGTTGGTCACTGCCGACTTGATAATTCGATTCAAGATGTTCCGGGAGATGTTCACCAGCCGCGTCACGTTGGACCGGCAGAACCGATCCATTACCATTGAGTATTTGGATGGACCGTTCAAACATTTGGAAAACAAATGGCATTTCGAACCAACCGACACAGGTTGTATGATCGATTTCTACATTGATTTTGAATTTCGGAGTCGGGTCCTCGCCAAAATGATGAACCGAATGTTCCATGACGCAGTCCACAAGATGGTCTTGGCCTTTGAAACGCGCGCGCACGATCTCTACGGCAACACTGCATCACCGCACAAGGTGACACCAGAGCAAACAACCACATCACCCACCTAGTTGCACCAGAAGCATATTGAGAGCTTCCTCAACTGTTTGCTCGCGAATCTTGTCGCGACCAATATCACCAAACTTGAAGAAGTCATGCCTGACATTTTGTGTGCCAGAAGCACTGGCAATGTGTACGAGACCGACCGGTTTCATGGCGGTGCCGCCACTTGGTCCGGCGACGCCCGTGACCGCAATGGTAAGGTCAGCCATGGAATTGTTGAGGGCTCCATCCGCCATGGCCCGCGCAACAGGCTCACTGACCGCCCCATAATCCATGATCATGTCGCCTGGAATATTGAGCATATCTCGCTTGGCTTCATTTGAGTATGTGATGAACCCGCGATCCACGACATCAGATGATCCGGCGATTTCTGTTAGAGCGCCGATGATGAGGCCACCAGTGCAAGACTCAGCGGTTGCGATCTTGAGTTTCTGATCCCTTGCTGAAGTGAGGGTCAGTTGCGCAAGCTTGAAAATGCGATCAGAAAACATGTTCGTCAAACCAAGTAATGATAGATCAAGATTACCACAGCGGCGCCCATGACCCCGGCAATCAAATCATCAAGCATGATCCCAAGACCGCCACTCATGTTCTTATCAGCCAGGGAAATCGGCCAAGGTTTCAAGATGTCAAAGAGACGAAACAGACCAAAGGCCATGGCATATCCGAGCAGGGAATGGGGCGTGACCAGTAAGACAAGCCATTGACCCGCCACTTCATCGATGACCACGGAAGATGGGTCTTTGTCGTTGCTCGCGCGCTCCAAACGGTCAGAGGCCAAAAGACCCACCCCGACAATACCAAATGTTAGAAGTGCAAAATTTACTTGGCCAATGGCTGGAACCGAAAACCATGCGATCACGACAGCTAGAAGAGACCCCCATGTTCCCGGAGCTGGGCGTAGCAAGCCAACACCAAAACATGTCGCTACTAAACTGGTTGGGTGCCAGAAACGATAGGGGGCGGGGGGTGGAACCCAAAACGCCATTTCACTCTCCTCGCGGGACGTTGATCGTTGCAACCGCTTGTGCGGCAATCCCTTCACGACGACCAGTAAATCCAAGCCCCTCAGTGGTCGTCGCTTTTACACTAATTCTTGCCTGAGGCAGTCGCAGTATTTCTGCGACGCTCTCGCGCATTCTTTGACGGTGCGGAGCAATCTTTGGCTCCTCACAGATGATTGTCAAATCGACATTCGAAATGGTTGCATTTTGCTCCCGCACGAGAGAGGCCGCGTGTTCAAGAAATAGTCGAGAGGGCGCCCCTTTCCACTTCTCATCAGAGGGTGGAAAGTGATCACCAATATCACCCTGACCGACAGCCCCTAGAATTGCGTCGGTTAGGGCATGTAGCGCAACATCAGCGTCTGAGTGGCCTTTGAGGGACCGCGTGTGATTGATCTCCACACCACAGAGCCACACTTTCTCTCCGTCGCAAAACCGATGAACGTCATATCCCATTCCGGTTCTGACTTCGGTGGATTGTGGTAGTGGGGAAGCGTTTCGCAACAACGTTTCTGCCATCTCCAGATCATTTTCGGTCGTAATCTTGAAGTTTTCTCTGGTGCCCCGAACAACTTCGACTTCCAAGCCAGCATTTTGCGCCACCGCAACATCGTCGGTAAATACTTCGCCCACGGCATCTCGATGCGCCTCAAGTATGTCTTCAAATCGGAAGGCCTGAGGGGTTTGTGCACGCCACACATTCTCTCGATCGATGAGATCGGACGCTGACGGGTGTGCCTTGTGTTGACGCAATGTATCGACGACCGGAATGCCAGCGTAGACGCCCTTCACGTCATTCAATCGCTCAATAAGCTCTGTAATGACGCCGTCAGAACAAAAAGGACGCGCGGCATCATGAATGAGAACCATAGATGGAGCGAGAGGGACGAGGCTTTCCAACCCTTTGCGAACAGACTCTTGTCGCGTCAGACCGCCAACGACCGGGGGTAATAGGTGCGCGTGGGATGGCATGGCCTCTTCATAGAGCGTGTCATCATTGGCGCTAATAACAACACGCACTCCGTCCACAAGTGGGTGGTTTAAGAAACGATCCGCCGTGACCGCGAGGATCGGTCGACCCCCAACTCGCAAGTATTGTTTCGGTAAATCGCCCCCCAATCGTTCACCGCGACCAGCAGCGACTATTAGGGCAATGACATCCACTGAACCGTGGGATTTTGCGGGCACGGGCTCTTCTTTCGTCCGGACTTGTTGTCATCCTTCTATTTTGGTTCGTGCAGCTTGCCAAGCGCCCTGCGCGCTATAGTTTCATGGGCCGAGTGAATAAAATTTGTGCAAACAAGTGAATTGCCTATACTATTGGCAAATTGGTCGAATTCGATCGCATAAAAACTAGGCAACAATGGCTGATGCCTCTTCAAATTGGAAATATATCCCTTAAAAATCAAGTACTTCTCGCCCCCATGGCGGGCGTGACGGATTTACCATTCCGCCGTCTGGCCCACAGATTGGGCGCGGGCCTCGTTACCTCTGAGATGGTTGCCAGCCAGGAACTCCTCACCAAGCGGAAGGAAACCAGACGCCGGGTGAGCGGGCTTGGTGATGTTCGCCCTACCTCGGTGCAGATTGCTGGGCGCGAGCCGGGACCCATGGCGGAGGCGGCTCGTATTGCAGAAGCTGAAGGCGCCGACATCATCGACATCAACATGGGATGTCCCGCCAAGAAAGTGACAAATGGATACTCTGGTGCAGCACTCATGCGGGATCCCGATCACGCTCTCACATTGATTGAGGCCATCATCAACGCCGTCGCCTTGCCGGTCACCCTCAAAATGCGACTTGGGTGGGATGAGAAATCCAAGAACGCCCCGGAATTGGCACAGCGGGCCGAGGGTTCCGGAGTTCAAATGATCACCGTGCATGGACGGACGCGTGCACAGTTTTACAAGGACCGTGCAGACTGGACACAAATTGCAAAAGTAAAAGACGCTGTGGGCATTCCCGTTATCGCCAACGGTGACATTCAAAGCGGTGAAGATGCCACGTACGCCCTCAGGCAATCGAAAGCAGACGGCGTCATGGTTGGACGAGGGGCCTACGGACGACCGTGGCTGCCAGGCCAACTTGCGATCTATCTTGAAACCGGGGTCATGGGACTTGAACCGGAGGGTGACGACCTTCGTTCACTCATACTTGCGCACTATGACGAAATCCTTTCGCACTATGGTCAGGAAATGGGCGTCCGTATCGCACGAAAGCACCTCATCTGGTACGGCAGCGTGTTCCCTGATGGTGCTAATTTCCGCTCGCGCATTTGTAGAGAAGACAACCCCAAGCTCGTCGTCGCAGTGGTATCGAGCTTCTTCGATCCATCCACCGAACATGGAGAAATTGAACCGGCATGACGCAAGCGCGATCAGCACCTGAAGAAGACGTTTTCTATGAGATTGGATTGATGGACTCCATTCCTCACCCCATATTTGTTGTGGCAGGAGATGGCACGATCCAATTCGTGAATGTCGCAGCAGAGAATTTCCTGAGTGCTAGTTTTAGATCCCTCAACAAAGCTTCGATCTCTGAAATCCTCCCGGACGGGAATCCGGTCCGTAGTCTAATCGAACAAGCGCAACGTACACGTACATCGATTTCAGAGTATGATGTTGAATTCTCCACGCCACGAACGGAAGCACACAATCTTGATGTTCAGGTCGTGCCGACACTGGAGGATCCAGATACCGTATTGGTCATCATGCAAGTATTGACGATGGCGCGGAAACTGAACCGACAACTGACAAATCGGGGGTCAGCACGTTCTGTTTCTGGAATGGCCGAAATGCTTGCTCACGAAATCAAGAACCCACTGTCTGGCATAAAGGGCGCTGCCCAGCTCTTAGAACAAAATGCCACCGACAACGACCGGCCCCTTACGCAACTCATTTGTACCGAGACCGATCGCATCGCCAGCTTGGTTGATCGCATGGAGATCTTCAGCGATCCAAGTTTGCCGTCTAGCGGCGACGTGAATATTCACAGCGTTCTTGATCATGTGCGACGATTGGCGCAGACCGGCTTCGCTCAAGCGGTCCGAATTGTGGAACTGTACGATCCATCTCTTCCTTCTGTGCGGGGAAATCGTGATCAATTGATCCAAGTTTTTCTCAACCTCGTCAAGAACGCGGCTGAGTCTGTCCGTGATCGCGACGGCGGGACGATAACTTTGCGAACTGCTTACCGTCCAGGAGTTCGAATTGCCGTTTCAGGGAGTACGGAACGTGTCTCCTTACCGTTCGAAGTTTCTATTGAAGACAATGGGGGCGGTATTCGAGAGGATATTCGACCTCATCTCTTTGACCCATTCGTGACATCGAAAGTCAATGGATCTGGGTTGGGGCTCGCACTTGTCGCGAAGATTGTCGGTGATCATGGTGGGACCATTGAATGTGACAGCAATTCTGAGAGAACAATTTTTCGAACATTACTGCCCGTCTTTGATGGGGATCGCGACAGGAAGGACACGCAATGAGCACTCAGACTATCCTCGTCGCCGACGACGATGCCGCAATTCGAACAGTCCTCACACAAGCCCTGGGTCGACTGGGGTACGGTGTTCGTTGCACATCAAACGCCTCCACTTTGTGGAACTGGGTGAGCGACAACCAAGGTGACCTCATCATCACCGATGTCGTAATGCCGGATGAGAACATCTTCGACCTTCTCCCTCAAATTCGTGCTGAAAGACCGGATTTACCGGTCATTGTTATGAGTGCCCAAAACACATTGATGACGGCCGTTACCGCTACTGAGCAGGGGGCTTATGAGTATCTGCCCAAACCCTTCGACCTCAATGAACTGACCGGCATTGTCAATCGGGTACTTAGTTCCGAACGACGCGCCAGTGATGGTGCAGAGCCAGCTATAGATCAATCACAGATGATTGAGGAGGGAGCGCTTCCCATTATTGGTCGATCAGCCGCTATGCAGGACATTTACCGTACCATGGCGCGCCTGATGAAGACCGACCTTACGGTGATGATCACGGGAGAATCCGGCACCGGAAAGGAACTTATTGCGCGCGCCTTGCATGACTATGGAAGGCGTCAGCCTGGCCCGTTCGTCGCGGTGAACATGGCAGCAATTCCCCGAGAGCTCATCGAGAGTGAGTTGTTTGGTCACGAGAAGGGCGCCTTTACCGGCGCTAGCTCAAAGGCGACAGGGCGCTTCGAACAGGCTGAAGGCGGCACCTTGTTCCTGGATGAAATTGGCGACATGCCATTTGAGGCTCAAACCCGATTGCTTAGGGTCTTGCAAGAAGGCGAATACACCTCGGTTGGCGGCAGCAGAGTCAAAAAAGTGGATGTACGGATTGTCGCGGCCACAAATCGCGATCTTCGTCGATTGATTGAGCAAGGCCTGTTCCGTGAAGATTTGTTCTATCGCCTCAATGTTGTCCCGCTCACTCTTCCACCACTTCGCGATCGAGTTGAGGATGTTGGTGATCTAACACGTCATTTTCTCAAGAAAGCAAAAGAAGAGGGACTTCCTCCAAAAACACTGACCAATGAGGCCATTGATCTCCTGAAGAAACACACATGGCCAGGCAACATAAGAGAACTCGAAAACCTAACGCGGCGATTTTCTGCTCTCTATACGGAGGATATGATCGATGCAGCCGCTGTCCGTAAAGAACTTCAAGAGGCGCGCAGTCATCAATCTGCGGATAACAGCGTAACAATCGAAACGCACAGTCTGAGTGATGCGGTTGAACGGCACTTGGCGCGATACTTCAACGGACATGAGGGGGGACTGCCTCCCTCAGGTCTTTACGACAGGGTTTTGAAAGAAATTGAACGCCCCCTTATCGAGTTATGTCTTGATGCTACACGCGGCAATCAGATCAAGGCGTCAGAGCTGCTGGGCGTTAACCGTAATACTTTACGAAAAAAGATACGAGAGCTTGACATAGAGGTGGTGCGTAGGGTCAAGTGATGCAATAATACCACATTGTGTTGATTGCGCCGTTGTTTTTTGGTCAACACGTGGCATGGAGCACACTTGCGGATGGCGACTTCGTCTGAAAATTTGGAGATTTCTGGCTCTTCGCGGCTTTACGCCCGATTGCGTCGCAGCCTAAAGCCAAAAGTTATGGGCTTTGGGTTGGCGATCTTTACCCTTGCGCTCCTGATCTTCAACTACTTCATTTTTGCCCAACTCGAACCCTCCACACTTGATGCAAAGACCATCGTCTATTTGCTGATTGCTGATTTGGCTGTTGGCCTCATTTTCGCGGCCTACATTGCCTGGCGCATCATTCAGCTATGGATCGCACGTCGGAGTGGGTCGGCTGGATCGCGATTGCATTCGCGCATCGTAACCATGTTTTCGATCCTTGCGGTGATGCCGGCCATTATTGTCGCCGCATTCTCTGCTGTTCTCTTCAACATGGGTATTGAGACCTGGTTCTCAAATCGGGTCAGCTCCGCAATCGATAATTCAGTTCAGATTGCAGAGAACTACGTCGAAGCGAATGTCAGGAGTATCCGGCTCGAGATCATCATTCTTGTTGAACGACTTACGCAATTGGATCGCGAGTTTGCTGTGGGGGCGATAGATCAAGATAATTATACTTCTGCGCTTCGCAGAGTCATTGAAGAGCGGGTGAGAGAAGGCAATCTTGCGGCGATCTACATGCTGTCATCAAAATCGGAAGAGCCATTCTTCAGCTACGAACTTCGTGACCTTGAAATCGAGAGGCCAACGGCTGCGGATTTTGCCGAGGCGGTAGAATATGGTGCTACCGTGACCTCGAGCGAGGACGAGAAGCAAATTCGCGGTCTCTATAGCGTTTCCAATGATCGTTTCTATTATCTTGTCCGTTTGGTGGATCCCAAAGCACTTGAGCATTTGCGCATGACGGCGGATGCCGTCGATCGTTTCAGGCAAGCGGAAGACAATCGGTTTGGCATTCAGCTCACCTTTTTGCTGATGTACGTCGTTGTGGCGCTCTTGCTTCTCCTGGCTGCCATTTGGTGCGGCTTGTGGGCGGCCAATCGATTGGTCATCCCGATAGGCCGCCTGGTTGGTGCGGCTGAACGAATTAGTGAAGGCGACCTCACCGCCCGGGTGGAAGTCGCCAACAATGACGACGAAATCTCGACCTTGGGTCGATCGTTTAACCGGATGACCGGACAGCTCCAAAGCCAAAGAAGTGAATTGGTCGAGGCGAACAGACAGTTCGATCAACGACGACGATTTACTGAAACCGTTTTGTCTGGCGTTAGCGCTGGCGTCGTGGGCATCGACTCCAATGGCCGCGTCAACATTGCCAATAGGTCTGCGCTCGACCTTTTGGAGACAAATGCCGACGGCATGATCGGACAGCTCTTCAGTGAGGTGGTCCCGGAAATGGCGCCGCTGGTTCACCAAGCCTTACTTCAAAAGGGTGAGGGCAAGAGATTGGTCCGCGGGCAAGTCGAATTGACGCGGGACGATCATCACCATACATTTAATGTCCGGGTTACCAGCGAAATGGGTCAAGACGACGCGCGTGGTCTGGTTATCACATTCGACGACATCACGGATCTTGTCGTTGCACAACGGACGGCTGCTTGGGCGGATGTGGCGCGGCGCATCGCCCATGAAATCAAGAATCCGCTTACACCGATCCAACTTTCAGCCGAACGTCTTCGACGCAAATATAGGAAGGAAGTCGAAAGCGACCCTGAAGTCTTCGAACAATGCACGGATACAATCATTCGACAAGTCAATGACATTGGCCAGATGGTAGACGAGTTCTCGTCTTTTGCTCGTATGCCAGAACCGGTGATGAAAACAAACGATATTTGCGAGATTGCAAGACAATCTATTTTCATGCAAAAAGTTGCAAATTCCCATATCGAATACGATGTCGAAATCCCAGATGAACAAATCTTGGTCCATTGTGATGGGCGTTTGATGTCGCAAGCCTTGACCAATGTTCTCAAGAATGCCGGTGAAGCAGTCGATGCTCGACGAGACGAAAATGACGAACCTGACTATCGAGGTGTGATTAACCTCAATCTCACAAACCGGGATGGAAAAATCGCCATTGATATTACTGACAATGGTTGTGGATTGCCGCGGGAATACCGCAATCGTTTGACAGAACCATATATGACCACTCGAGCGAAAGGTACCGGCCTCGGCCTCGCGATCGTTCGCAAAGTCTTGGAGGATCATCAAGGTGAATTGATCATTGATGACCGTCCTTTGGGAACCAATGGAGTTGCGTCCGAGCGCGGCGCAAAAATTAGTTTCGTATTTCCTGACCACGCTCATGCAGACATCGATACCGATCAGGAACAAGTAATTGACCCACCCGTTAACACGCTGAAAGTAGGGGAGTAGAGTACATCATGGCACGGGACGTTTTGATCATTGATGATGAATCCGATATCCGAGATTTGATATCTGGCATCTTAGAAGACGAAGGCTATGAAACTCGGGTGGCCGGCGATAGTGATACTGCGCTCTCAGAAGTGCGAAGTCGACTGCCCTCGCTCATGGTCCTCGACATTTGGCTGCAAGGCAGTCGTTTGGATGGCTTAGAACTTCTTGATGCCATCAAACGGGATCATCCAGATTTGCCGGTGGTGATCATATCTGGACATGGCAACATTGAGACGGCGGTAGCGGCGATTAAGCGTGGGGCTTACGACTTTGTCGAAAAGCCATTCAAAGCTGACCGGTTGATCATTGCGGTTGATAGGGCGATAGAAGCAAGTCGATTGAAACAAGAAAATGAAGAGCTCAAGATCCGCGCAGGCCAGGAAGACGAGCTCGTGGGGACCAGCCAAGCCATTAACCAGATCCGTCAGTTGATTGACAAGGTGGCAGGAACCGGGAGCCGCATTTTGATTACTGGAAGTGCTGGATCCGGCAAGGAGGTCGCCGCCCGATTATGTCACTCATTGTCACGCCGGGCCGATGCGCCTTTTGTGGCCATTAACGCTGCAACAATGACCCCTGACCGGGTTGAAGAGGAACTCTTTGGTGTTGAAGCAACCCCGGATACGCCTCGTCGCACGGGCGTCTTTGAACGAGCGCACGGGGGCACCCTGTTTCTCGATGAAGTTGTTGAAATGCCCCTCGAGACCCAGAGCAAATTGTTGCGCGTATTGATCGATCAAACCTTCCAACGAGTGGGGGGTGGATCCATCGTCAAAGTTGATGTACGGGTGATTTCAGCGACCACAAGAGATCTGCGTGCAGAAATCGCTACGGGACGGTTCCGGGAGGACCTCTTTCATCGCCTCAACGTGGTCCCCATTGAAATGCCAGATCTGGCTGATCGTCGCGAAGACGTCCCCTTGTTGGTCGATCATTTTATGCAACGATTTGCAGAGGCGTCCGGGCTCCCTGTCCTGAAAGTTGGCGAAGATACAATGGCAATGCTTCAAACACATGACTGGCCAGGAAATGTCAGACAACTTCGCAATAATGTTGAACGTCTTCTGATACTTGGCATAGATAGTGAGAGTGGTATCCTAACTGCTGATATGTTGCCTTCAGAAGTCGGAGAATCTACACCTGCACTGCCATCGCGAAACGCAGAGCAAGTGATCTCATTGCCTCTGCGCGAGGCGCGCGAACATTTTGAGCGGGAGTACTTGATGGCACAGATCAACCGCTTTGGTGGCAATATCTCTCGGACTGCCGCTTTCATCGGCATGGAGCGTTCCGCTTTACACCGTAAACTTAAATCGTTAGGCATCAATCCTAACCAAAGGCAACAACAGCCTGACATTGAACCAAAAGCTAGCGTTAAAGCGTAAGGCTCCCCATCCTTTCCTGGAGAGATTGACCCAATTGGGAGATTTCGGCGGTTATGAAAGTCATTATCTGCGGAGCCGGTCAGGTCGGCTTTGGGATCGCGCGAGAACTCGCGGCGGAAGAGAACCACGTCACGGTGATCGATCAATCCTCTGAACTCATTGGCCAGATTGTGGAGCAATTGGACGTTCAAGGCGTCGTCGGGCACGGTGCGCACCCAGATGTACTTGATCGTGCCGGCGCACGTGATGCGGACATGCTGATCGCGGTGACTTACTTTGATGAAGTCAACATGGTGGCGGCCCAAGTCGGGCATTCAATCTTTAGTGTTCCGTTGAAGGTCGCGAGGGTTCGCGCGCAGAGCTATCTCAATCAAGCCTGGAGTGATCTGTTCAGTCGCGATCATATGCCGATTGATGTCATCATATCCCCGGAGCTCGAAGTGGCCAAGTCGATCCTACGCCGCTTGGCGGTACCAGGTGCTTTTGTCACGCGAGATTTCTCAGATCAGAGAGTACAATTGATTGGTGTTCACCTTGAAGAAGATTGCCCAATCGTCGACACCCAATTGAAACAGTTGACCGAGCTCTTCCCGGACCTTGCTGCCATTGTTGTGGGGATCACGCGAGGCGGAAAGGTCTTTGTCCCCAAACCAACTGATCAAATGATGATTGGCGACGATATCTATTTGATTGCCGAGTCGAGCCATGTGCAGCGGACCTTGGATATTTTTGGCCACGAAGAAAAAGAGGCTCGCCGTGTTGTGATTGTCGGTGGAGGCAATATTGGTCTCTATTTGGGTCGCGAACTTGAGCGGCAAGGCGTCAAGCACAACGTTAAGATTGTCGAAAAGGACAAGAAACGAGCCGAGTTAATCGCTGACAGTTTGGATAGAACGGTCGTGCTAAGCGGAGATGGTTTGGATTCAGAGATTATGCGTGAAGCGGGCATTCACGAAGCCGAAACAATCGTCGCGCTGACTAACCAAGATGAAGCGAATGTGCTCGCATGCGTGCTCGCCAAAAAGGAAGGTTGTCAGCGCGCGCTCTGTTTGATCAATGATCGCACTTACGCCTCATTGTCAGCGCCGCTTGGCATCGATGCTTTCATTGATCCGCGCGCTTCCACGGTATCGACCGTGTTGCGCCATGTTAGGCGCGGCCGGATTCGTGATTTGTATTCCGTGGAAGATGGTGCGGCTGAAGTTATTGAAGCGGAAGCCTTAGAGACTTCGCCACTGGTCGGCAAGCCTTTACGGGACGCGGATCTACCGGACGGTCTGATTATTGGAGCCATCGTGCGGGAGGGTGAGATCATCATCCCGCGTGGGGGAACCGAGGTTCGGACCCATGATAAGGTCATTCTCTTTGCCCAACGAGATGTTGTTCGACGCGTTGAACGCATGTTCCGCGTAAGCCTGGAGTATTTCTAAATTGTGCTAGGACTTTGACATGCAGGTCGGGCCCGTCTTTCATATTCTCGGATGGCTGTTGGTTTTACTCGCAGGCCTGATGCTGCTTCCCATCTTGTTTGCCTTTGATGATGGGCAGAGCGACTTGGTTTCCGGTTTTTTGATCTGCGCCATCGTAACAGGATTTGTGGGAGCTGCTCTCATGCTCTCACTGCGTAGCGGCTCACATCATACCGCTGTGCGCGAGGGCATTCTCCTGATGGTCTTCGGGTTCCTGATTGTTTCCTTCTTTGCGAGTTTTCCGTTTGCTATTGCCGACGGATTTCCAACTCTTGTCGATGCTTGGTTTGAATCTGCTTCTGGATTGACCACAACGGGCGCGACGCTCATTACCGACTACAATGAGGTACCCCGTGCCATATTCGTTTGGCGTGGATTGCTGCAGTGGGTTGGTGGCGGATGTTTTGTCATCATATCGGCAAACGTGCTCACAAGCTGGACACCAAATTCTCTACCGCTGCGGCGTGTCAAACTTCCCTCTCTTGTGTTTGGCGATTTCTCCCATGACCTCATCGGCCGGATCAGACAAACCGCGCCACCGGTTTTCGCGCTCTATTCCGCAATCACCTTTGCAGGTTTTTTGTTTTTGTGGATTGATGGCCTACCAGTTTGGGAGGCCTTTTGCCTGATCATGTCCACTGTCTCCACGGGCGGCTTTATCACCCGATCCGGAGGCATTGAGGCATATGGATCCGGAACCATAGAGCTTACGCTGTTTGTGGTTATGACGCTCGCTTCACTGAATCTCTTCCTTCATTGGCGCGGTATCAGAGGCAAATTCGAAGGGTATCGCCAGGATCTCGAAACTCGGCAATATGGGCTCTTCTTCATACTATGTGTTTTGGCTTTCTGGTTGACGTACTCAGCTATGGGAAACCCATCAGACCTATGGGCGAGTGTTTTCGATGCAACGGCCATGTTGTCGACAACTGGATGGTCAATTTCGGCTTCAAGTGTTGCCGGGGGTCTTCCGATGGTTCTGCTGTTTCCAGTTTTGATTGGTGGCGCCGCAATTTCCACCACCGGCGGGTTCAAAATCGCCAGATTTAGTCTACTCATTCAACATAGTATGCATGAAATGAAGCGACTGTGTTTTCCTCATGGCCAGTTTCACTATTCCTTCAACGACCGGCGGGTACCTGATGAAACAATGTCCGGGGTGTGGGGGCTTTTTCTCGCCTTTATGGCTGTTACGGCAATTACTGCTTTGATCATTACTTTCGCGGGATTTGATTTCGAGACCGCGATTGCAGGCTCGATCTCGATTGTCATGAATGCAGGGCCAGCGCTGGATGCGGTCACAGCCGGTGAAACGACTTACTCTGACTTTCCTTCATACGTTCGCGCACTCCTCATTTTGGCGATGATCGCGGGTCGTGTTGAGGTCCTTGCGGTCTTCGCCCTGATGGGCCCGAGATTTTGGAGAGTTTGATGTCACGCTGCGCGTACGTAAATGGACAATACCTCCCTCACAACCACGCATCGGTTCACATTGAAGATCGAGGCTATCAGTTTAGTGACGGCGTTTATGAAGTCGTGTCTATTCGGCAGGAAAATCTGATAGATGAAGTTCCGCATTTGAAGAGGCTGGAGCGATCCCTTGGGGAGCTGAAGATGCAGATGCCGGTGTCCCAGCCTGTACTTCGGTTGATTATGCGGGAGGTTGCGCGAAGAAATCGGGTCAAGTCGGGTCTCATCTACATCCAAGTAACTCGCGGAACCGCATCACGGGACCACGCATTTCCCACACCGTCGACACCTCAGTCGATAATTGTCACCGCGAAATCTCTAAATATGGATGCTATTGAGGCTCGCTTTGAGACCGGCGTCAGCGTCTCAACTACGCCTGATACTCGGTGGGCTCGGTGCGATATTAAAACGATAGGACTGCTCCCCAACGTGCTCGCCAAACAAGATGCCAAGTTAGCGGGTGCCTATGAAGCTTGGTTCGTAGATGCGGTCGGATGTGTCACCGAAGGTTCTTCCTCGAACGCCTGGATCGTGACGCAGAACCAAGAACTGCAAACGCGTCAGCTCGATAGAGGCATACTGGCGGGGATTACGCGGGCGACGTTGGTCAAAGTCGCAAAGGCAAGGGGGCTCAAATTGGTCGAACAGCCATTCACACCACGTGAAGCCCAAATGGCGTGTGAAGCATTCATGACGTCTGCGTCAGCTTACGTATTGCCGATTGTGGCGGTAGACGGCACTTCTGTCGGAGATGGCGCGCCGGGACCTGTTGCAAAAGCCCTGCGAGACGCCTATTTCACAGCTGTGGAAGACACATAGTTCCAAAAAGTCATCAATATTCTTCGCAATCGTAAGTCCGTCATGGACTTTGAATAAGTATGGAAAATTCGCAAACAAAGCGTTGCCGTTTCTTGTCGGATAGTTATCTTAAGCGCCAGATCTATTCTCAACAATCCAGCGAACATTACGGCTGGAAAAAAGTGGGACCAACCCATGGGCAACGACAAAATGCAGAATCTGCAAGATACATTTCTCAATCATGTCCGACGTAGCAAAGTTCCACTCACCGTTTTCTTGGTCAACGGCGTGAAGCTGCAGGGCGTCATTACGTGGTTTGACAATTTCTGTGTCCTCCTGCGCAGAGATGGACACTCTCAACTCGTTTACAAACACGCGATTTCGACGATTATGCCTGGCGGGCCGATACAATTGTTTGAAGGCGAGGCGGCGGAAGAAGACTAATTTGGTCGAGTTTCAACACCAGAATCTACTTTCCGATGGGGGAGATGGCGAGAGCGCTCAGCATGTGCGGACCTATGTCATACACCCGGATTTGCCGGGTCGAAAGAAGCCTCATGACCGCAGCGCCGAAGACCGGCTTAACGAGGCATACGGACTTGCGAGAGCTATCGAGCTCAATGTCGTTGACCGTTCAATCACACATATCAAGAGGATGCGTCCCGCAACACTCTTCGGCAAAGGAAAGGTTGAAGAGTTCGCAGGATATATGGCGGCCCTCGAAATTGACTTGGCCATCGTTGACGGCAGCCTGACACCGGTGCAGCAGAGAAACCTCGAACGAGAATGGAAGACCAAAGTTCTTGATCGGGCTGGACTTATATTAGAGATCTTTAGCGCGCGCGCCCGTACACGGGAAGGACGGTTACAAGTTGAATTAGCCCATTTAACTTACCAGAAGAGCCGTTTGGTGCGCTCCTGGACTCACTTGGAGCGGCAAAGAGGGGGCCTGGGTTTTGTCGGAGGGCCTGGAGAAACCCAGATTGAGGCTGATCGCAGGCTTATCGACGAGCGTATCGTCAAACTCAAACGGCAACTCGAGACTGTGGTGAGCACACGAGAACTGCAAAGGGCAGGGCGCCGACGGGTGCCATATCCGATCGTCGCCATAGTAGGCTATACAAACGCTGGCAAGTCGACCCTCTTTAATCGCCTTACCAATGCGGAAGTGTTTGCCGAGAACTTGCTCTTCGCGACGCTTGATCCGACAATGCGGGAGCTCATCTTGCCGGGAGGCAAGAAGATCATTCTCTCTGACACTGTGGGCTTCATATCCGATCTTCCAACTGATTTGATCGCCGCTTTTCGAGCCACACTGGAAGAGGTTTTGGAGGCAGATGTCATCTTGCATGTGAGTGACGTTTCGGGCACCCACGCTCAGGCGGAAAGAGAAGACGTCCACGCTGTTCTTAAACAACTTGGCATAGATGAGAGTAGCACTTGCATCATCGAAACATTGAACAAGATTGATCTTCTTGGTGAAGGAGATCGAGACCGTGTCATTTCATTGACGCGGCTGTGCGAGAGTAGCGTGGCGGTGTCGGCCATTTCCGGCGACGGCATAGATGAGCTGCTTGCCCTTGTTGAGAAAAATCTAGCGAAGAACGACGTTGTTGTCGCTTACGAGATCAGTTCAGAAAATGGCCGCGCCATGAGTTGGCTGCATGAACATGCCCGCATCATTGAACAGGACAATGGTGAGGAGACCTCACGTTTCCTCGTTGAGATCACGCCGGCTAATCTCGGGCGGGCGGAGAAAGAACTCGGCATTGTTCCGGTGGATGAAATCGAAGATGAGGCGGCGGAATAGCTCTATTGCGACACCCGCATACAGTGTTAAGCTGACCCAATCGCACCTTCATCGATGACATTCTGGAACGCAGCATGCACATTCTATCGGCTACCTTGCTTGCCGCAGTCGTTTTGACCAATATTTGGTACGACGAAGGCGAACCCGTGCCTGATAGTGAATGGCGAAAGTCTGTCGGCGATTTTGGAGCGATGCTGATTTTGACGTCGGAGCCCGAGCAACTACTTGAAAACTGGGGTAAACCAACTGATGGCGTGCAGATGACTTCTTCTAGTGAAGTCACTGACGGCGAAGCGATCGTCGGGTTTGTCATTTTCTCGGGATGTCAGGTGGCGGCAAATGATTTGTGTGACTTGACCGTTGCGTACACGATGATTGGGCCCGATGGCGAAGTGTTGTTGGAATCCGGACCGGTCGAACTGTGGCAGAACAAATCACGACCTCCCGGATACTCCATTGAACTCGGGGTTGGATATGCTGGCTTTGAATTCGAAGATGGTGATCTAATTGGAGAATACACCTTCATCGCGGAAGTGAGAGATCAAATCGCGGAGAAAGACTTACGGCTTGTTAGAACATTTGAAGCTAAATCGGCCGCCAGTACTGAGGAGTAGGGTGGACCGAGTTAAATGCCACTCTTCTTTGCTTCATTCCAAAGGTTGTCCATCTCCTCAAGGTCAGCGTCACTTGGTTTGCGGCCTTGCTCGTGTAAGCGATCTTCGATGAATGCGAATCGACGTTCGAATTTTGCGTTGGCGGCGCGGAGTGTTTCCTCCGCATCAACACCAAGGTGACGGCTGAGATTGGCATAGACGAACAAGAGGTCACCGAGTTCTTCGGCAACTTTGGGACTTTCTGGGTCTGCCGCCAGTTCGTTTGAGAGTTCGAGCATTTCTTCATTGATCTTATCCAAAACCTCACGACTAGAGGGCCAGTCGAACCCAACTCGTGCAGCGCGGCGCTGGAGTTTCACGGCCCGCACGAGAGCAGGGAGGGCGAGGGGGAGCCCACTCAAGGTGCGTTGGCGTTCATCGCCCCCTTCTCCAGGTTTTGAGCGTTCCTTGGCTTTCATTTCCTCCCAGGCAAGGGTCTGTCCTTCAGCTGTCTCAACGTTGGCATCGCCAAAGACGTGCGGGTGGCGGCGGATCATCTTCTCGCAAACATTCTGAAGAACGTCAGCGAAATTGAAATGGCCATCTTCTAATGCCATTTGCGTGTAATAGACCACCTGGAAGAGAAGATCGCCGAGTTCGTCCTTTAGACTTTTAAAGTCTTTGCGCTCAATGGCATCGGCGACCTCATAGGCTTCTTCTAGAGTGTATGGAGCGATGGTGTCATACGTCTGCTCTAGATCCCAAGGGCAGCCGCCTTGAGGCGCGCGTAAGCGGGCCATGATCTCAAGGAGAGACTTGATGTTTCTTAGGTCCTTAGGGGGGTCAAACGCCATTTCTTTATTTTATCAACCTTCAGGCTTTTCCTTCTTGAAGGCGACCTGACCATCGGAATCGAGCTGCCCCCGCATTTCTTCGTGCGCAGCTTTGTCGATGGGAAAGCGCCACATGAAGAGGGCGCATATGAGCATCGCCGCGACCGGGAACCCTACGAACATGTATGCGAGGCCATCAATCGCCTGCTGGGTGTTCACGGCACCATCTGTTTTGTCAAACCCGATCCAATCAAGCAAGACGAACGTGACGCCTACCGAAAGAGCACTGGCGAACTTGCTCGAAATCATGAGGAGTGAGAAGTAGAGCCCGGTTCGTTTTTGCCCGGTTTCAATGCGGTCATGATCTGTGACGTCCGCCATGATGGCCCGAAGCAAGAAGGGACCGGCACCATAGGCCAATCCGTAGAGAAGATTGGCAACCGCCATGACACCCCAAAGACCCTTGGGCAAAACAAAGAACCAGGGCAGTGTCATCGCTCCCCACAGCATCCCCACGCCTAAGGCTCTGTGCTTGCCCAACCTGTAGCTGACTTGCATCCAGAGCGGTACGCCAAGAAAGGCCGCTCCAAAATAGAAGAGCAAAAGAGGCTCCGACCAATTGGGCAGTTTCATCACGTAGATGATGAAGAAAATGTAGAGAGCGCCTGTCACGCTTGGTGCAAAATTGGCGAGGACGTCTCCAACCAATATCCTTTTCAGTGGCCCGTTCTTCCAAATCACTTGGAAGGAGTGGGCCCAATCGACCGGTTCTGGTTTGTGGTGGGGGTCATCGGGTACTTGCCACGCAGCCCAGGCAACCGTGAGTGGAAGGACGACCATGATAAAGATGCCCATGGCACCAACACCATCGCCAAAGTTCTCACCAATACCTGAGATTTGAATGATGGCGGGGAGGCCCAACACGAGAAACATGCCGCCGATTTGAGCGGATTCACGCCAGCCGTGAATGCGTGACCGTTCGTGATATTCATCTGCAAGCTCGGTGCCCCAAGACATGTGAGAAATCGAGAGCATAGTGTAGCCGATGTAAAGTACGAATAGCCAAATCCCAAGGTACAACCCTGTTGCACCCTCTGGTGGGAAGAACAGAAAATATACCGCGACGACCATGATGGGGACCGAGGCGACGATCCATGGTTTGCGGCGTCCAAACTTGGTGTTGTAGCGATCTCCAACGATGCCCAAAATGGGGTCTGTGAAAATGTCCCAGAAGCGGGCAAACATGAAAACCAACCCCACAGTGGCAAGGTCTAAGCCGACATAGGTCGCGTAAAAGGGCGGCAGGTAGACGCTAAGGGGTAAACCGAGAGCCGAGATAGGGATTGCGGGGGCCGCGAAAGCTATGAGCATTCGCTTCTTCAAAGTGAAATTGCTCATGCGGTCCTGTTTGTCCGACGTTTCCGGAGAATCTTAGGTTATTCTTGTTCTTGGCACATTCGAGCCCATCTATATCAGAATGTCCAGACACCTTGGACGTGCATTCATCTCATAAGGACGTGATCGAGCCATGAACTTATCTCGAAAGACAAAGAAAGACTGGCGATTGGTCCTAGCGATCACCTTAGTCGCAGCGCTCTTTGGTTTCGTCTACTCGGTACTGCGTATGGTCTCGGGACTCATGCCGCCAACGTTTCTTGAGCTCGAACACGCAATTAGATCTGCGCTCACCATTGGCTTCTTCCTCGGCCTCTTCATGATCTTTTTTATCTATGATCAAAGAGGCACGGGCATACGCCGAAGGGGCTTTGTAGCTGGATGGCTCATCATTGATCTTATCTCAACCGTCATCATTGCCGGATCGATGATCGTTCAACGACTTGTAACATCGCTCTTCTACTATCGCGATTTGAGCTATTTCAATGCCTATTTCAGGAACGATTTGTTAATCGACGTTTGCGTCGCATTTATGGTTTTCCTTATCATCGTTTTCGTTTTGCAGGTTCGTCGTCTTGTGGGTGAAGGAACCATGTGGAAAGTGATCACAGGTCGCTACCATGAGCCGCAGCAAGAAAATCGCATCTTCATGTTTTTGGATATCAAGGGCTCGACATCAATTGCGGAAAGGCTCGGCGACAAGAAAACGCACGCCTTTATCACAGACGTCTTCTTTGATGCCGACCGCCTCATCACAGAACATCACGGGGAAATATTGAACTACAACGGCGATGAGTTGGTCGCAAGTTGGCCGGAGGAAAACGGCCTCAAACAGGCGCGTTGCCTCTCATGCTACGCTGCCATTGTGGCCCGTTTGAAAAAGAATGAGGGCCATTATCTTGCAGAATACGGGGTTAATCCTGAGCTTTGGGCGGGGCTTCACACTGGACCTGTTGTGGTCGGAGAATGTGGCGACAGCAAACTCGCCATTGTTCATATTGGCGATACGCCAAACACAGCCGCGCGACTTGAACACAAGGCGAAGGAATTGGGGCACAAATGCCTGGTTTCGGGAGCATTGATGGACGCGATTGAGTTGCCCAAGACTCTGGTTAAGAAGGCGCTTGATCCAATCATCCTTCGTGGCCACAGCCACGAGACAAAGATCTACGCTGTTTCTCCTCGTGCTACGGGTTAGAGCGAATCTAAGAGTCACAATCATCCAGCCTCGCGACTCGATTTTTTCGCGCTTCCCAACCGCAAACTTAACTACATCCAAAGATCACATTTGAAAGAAGTGTGACGAATGGACGCTCTTTTTCGGAGCGAAGGGATACGGCCATCACATCGGTATCCGGTTTTCTCCGAAACTTATTGCGAGCGCGGTTCGGGTGGATAGATTTCGGTCACCGATATTTGATGCCGACGATGGGTCGGCATGAGTTGGTTCTGAAGGAGTACACGATGAAAACCAAACTCACTCTTGCCCTCACAAGTGCAATGTTCCTCGCAAGTACGCAATTCGCCGTCGCAGAAGATCGCAACGCTGCTATCGATGGCTGTGAAACAGCTATTGGAGAAAAAGTTGGGTCTGAAGAAGCCAAGACCAAACTAAAGCGCATCAAAGATAAGGGACAAAACGTCCTGTTGAAATTCACTGTCAAGTACACGGATGGCGACGGCGCTGAAGTCAGACAAATTGCCGAATGTCTATCGAAGAATGACGGAGAAATCGTGGACCTTTCGTTCCGCTAAAAGTCCAAAAAGCGCTCTTTCCCCGAGAGCCATGACGTCGGCCCACATGGCGGGCCGACGCTTCTTTTGTCTTAAGTGACGTTGCTGTCGATCCTCAAAAGAACTCATCGAGCAAGCGATAGTACGCGAGAGTAGGGTCGTCATGTGCCACTCCGTATCTCGAGAGAAACCTATCTCTCCATCGAACACCCAAATTGTACTCGATGCTTCTGGCTGCGAGTGCTATATCTTGCGCTTGGTCCGCAACACCCAATCGCCCACAGTCGATGAAACCAGAAAGCGTCGACCCATCGACGATGAGGTTGGGTAAACAAGCGTCACCATGAGCAACGACTAGTTTTTCTTGCTCTGGTCGACTTTTTGTTAGATCAACATGTAAGTCAATCACCGAGGCGCCAAGACGTTCCGCATCGAAATCTGTTTCGTCCACGAGACCGGCTTTCATATGGTCGGTTGCTTGTTCGATCTTGTGGTCAAGGCGCATGTCGAAAGGGCAATCAACAACGTCCAACGAATGCAACTTCTGGAGGCTTTCGAAGACGCAGTCGATAATTTGCAGTGCGCTCAGAGTAGATTGGTGAACGAGGTCTCGACCTGGCAAGGCCGTGAGAAGCATCCAGTGCTGCCCATTTTCTGTAATGAAGTCTCTTACCGTGGGGCAGGGAATGCTCTTACCGGCAAGCCACTTGAGTTTAACGTGTTCAAGTGGCAGTTCCGAAAAAGGCGTGTCCGGTTCCGATTTGAGATACATCACTGGAAGATGATCTTTTGCGAGCGCCACGACGTTCGCTCCGGACAGGCCGTGATTGATCTGCACAGGTTCAAGTTCGCTGAGACCTGACTTCCACGCAATTGGAAGATAATCGTGCCGCATTCTATAGGTCCTTATCACCTTGTGAATTGGGCCTCAATCTTAAGAGCCGGGTTCTCTGAGCGTCAATGCGAGGTTTAGGTCGTCTGGAACCATCTCGCCTTCAGCAATACATAAGTCGGTCGGATATGATATATCGCGAAGTTTGCAGATCCTTTTCACTAAGATTGAAAAATGGCGCTCAAAAATTATCTCATAGAAGGCATTTCCGGCACCGGGAAAACCATAGTCTGTGACGAGCTGTTACGACGCGGTTATCACGCCATTCATGGCGATAGGGAACTGGCCTATCAGGGCGACCCAGTAACCGGTGAACCTTTGGACGGGATGACCCACGAACATCATATCTGGGACGTCGATAAGATCAGATCTCTGGTGGCCGACAAGAGTCATGCGGCATAGTTCTTTTGCGGTGGTTCCAGGAATTTTGACCAATTTATTGATCTGATCGATGTCGTTTTCATTCTTGAGGTCGATCTGGAAACACTGAACCAGCGTCTTGCCACGCGACCCAAAGACGAGTGGGGCGGCAAGCCGAGCGAACGGGATCTCATTGCGCGATTACATGCGACGAAAGAAGATCTTCCAAAGAACGCAATCTCAATTGATGCCACAGCGCCCGTCAAACACGTGGTTGATGCAATTCTTGTGCATGCCAAATAGGTATTTTCTTTCATACAAAAGAGGTATGGGAACTGTCTGTGATGGTTCGCAAATCACGCTAATATTTGGGCTCGTTCGATGGTCTGATTGGAAATCAAATACACGTGTAACGTCCACCTCGAACCCATGGACCAATCCAACTGGAGGCAAGCGCTCGAAATCCTCCTGCCACTTCTGAGCTGCAGGGCTAATGGATTGTTGTTTTGTTTCTTGGACGTTATTCTATGCATAATGAAATTACATCAAACAACACAATTGCAAACTAAACGTCTTTTGTTGCGATGCTGGCAGAACACTGATCGCATTCCCTTTGCAAAGATGAACCAACACCCCGAGGTCATGAGCGATCTTGGTGGCACGATCAGCTTCAATGATAGCAACCGAAAGATGGATCGATACATTGCAGCCTTTGAGCAATACGGGTACAGCCGTTGGGTTATCGAACGAGACGGTGAGTTTCTGGGTTATTGCGGTGTAGTACCTTGCCGCGGCGACCACCCGCTTGGTTCTCATGACGAGATCGGCTGGAGATTGGTGAGGCATGCTTGGGGAAATGGCTTGGCGTCAGAGGCGGCAAAAGCGGCCTTGGACGATGTTTTTCAACGAGTAGGGCTTACCAAGGTGTATTCCTATACCGCAGTCGACAATTCTCGATCTCAAGCCGTTATGGAACGGATAGGTCTACAACGCAAATCTGCTCTGGATTTTTCACACCGATACTCAACGGATAAGAGTTGGCATGGTCTTGTGTGGGTAAGTACCTAACACCAATGGCGCTTCTGCTTTGCCACGGGGTGACATTTTCGTTTTGCTGGTACACACCTTTGGCGCACAATATATATTATGGAAATACTGGATGTACCTGAATCAGGGGGTTTCTAGGGTTCCACCCAAATGACAAAGCAAAACGGCCGCCCATTGGCGGCCGCTTCATTCACAGTCTTGAGGTTACTACCAGAGCCAAGTCTTCGGGTTCGGCACTGGTTCACAGTTGTTGTACCAACCAAGACCTTTCATTGATCGCACAAGTACGAACACCCAGGCAAAAGCACAGATCAAGAAACCAATCCCAACCGGCATCAAAAGCCCGCCAACGATCAGATATGCAAGGCCAATCCAAAATGTTCGAATGAGATACTGGTAATGGCTTTCCTCAGGCTCTTCAGCATCAGACCTCGACACATACGCCACGATGACGCCAACCAGAACCGGCAAAGCCGTAAACAACGCAATTAGGTACAGGACATAGATCCAGGTCGGCGATAGCCCGCTTTCGCTTTTGTGGCATACCGGTGCGACCATATTTTCATCGGTCATGAGAAACTCCGTTCAGTCCCAAATTTCACTACTCTTTATGTAGGAACTGTTTGGCAAATCCTCTGTTAACCAGTTTACGCAAAGCCATTTTCGAGAAAGAATTGAAGTCAGGCGTTGATTTGGAGCATGTCGTAGGCCGCGATGACGCCTTCGGGGAGCTCCCTTGCCAGGGTCTGGTAGTCCATGTCGATGTGGAGATTGGTTATAATTCCGAGCTTTGGTTTGACCCGTGCCAGCCATTCCAAAGTCAGGTCTAGATGGGCATGGCTGACGTGCGGTTTGTAACGCAATGCGTCGACAATCCAGCACTCAATGCCTTCGAGAATCTCAAAGCTCTCCTGCGGCAAACCGACCACATCGGCAGAGTATGCGATGGGGCCAAACCGAAAGCCAAGGGAGTCAATCTCACCGTGATGTTGGAGAAATGGTATGGCATCAATTGCGCCGCCGGGTCCTTCAATCGTCAGTGTCGAACCGGGCTTTGGCATTGGATGTTCTGACAGAATGGGTGGGTAGTAGCTCCCTTCCCGCTGTTTCAAGCAATATCCAAATCGCGTGTTCATGGTCTTCGATGTCGGCTCATCCATGTAGACGTCCACGCGTTGAAGCATGTTGTAGGCAACCATGCGAAGATCGTCGACACCGTGTGCTTGGTCGGCGTGATCATGGGTATAGAGAACCGCATCGAGCCGTTCGCACTCTACATTCAAGAGCTGCTGACGCAGATCGGGTGATGTATCGACGAGAACGTTTGTGTCACCGCGTTCCACAAGCAATGAGCATCTAAGACGATTATTCTTCGGTTCGCTTGGATCGCAGGCTCCCCAATGGCCGCCGATGCGTGGCACGCCGCCGGACGACCCAGAACCAAGGATGGTTACCTTGAGACCTTCATTTGTGCCTAAGTCAATCATGAGGGCCGTTTGGCTTTAGAGAACAGCGAGAAGAAATTATCGGTGGTTGTTTGAGCGATTTCTTCCGGTGACGAGTGTTGAAGCTCCGCCACTTTGGCGGCCGTGTGAACAACAAACGCTGGTTCATTGCTTTTACCGCGTTTGGGCACGGGTGCTAGATATGGCGCGTCGGTCTCCACAAGCAATCGATCCTTGGGGATGTGGCGCACCACTTCTTGGATGTCCTTGGCGCTGTTGAAGGTCACTATTCCTGATATGGAAATATAGAGGCCAAGTGCGAGAGACCGGGTCGCGAGATCTTGGGTCGACGTGAAGCAATGGATAAGACCGGGGAAGGTGCCCTTCCCCGCCTCGTCCTCTAATATTTCACAGGTGTCGGCTTCCGCGTCGCGGGTATGAACAACGAGTGGTAGACCTGTTTGTCGCGCCGCATCGATGTGCCTGCGAAAGAGTTCCTTTTGTTTCTCTCTCGGTGAATGTTCGTAGTAATAGTCCAGTCCTGTTTCGCCAATGGCAATAACTTTTGGGTGCTCGGCGATCTTGATGAGATGATCGGCGGTGACATTCATTTCGTCGGCAGCCTCATGCGGATGCACGCCGACAGAACAATAGATGTTTGGGTAGCATTCAGCGATTTCTAGTACGCGGTCGAACTTTGACAGTTTGGTTGAAATGGTGACCATCGTTTCGATGCCGGCGTTGCTCGCGCGTGCCACAACATCGTCTAGCTCGTTCGACAATTTGTCGAAATCCAAATGGCAATGGCTGTCAACTAACACGTATCTAATTCTTCCTTATGCGGCTTTTGCGGCCAGTTCTTGAATTGAAAAGAAGATGCTCAATGTCACTTGCTTTCGGTCCAAGTTAACCGCATCGCAGCGCGCCATCAAATCGCGTGAAGATTCCCACGTATCGATCCAATCTACTGGCGCGGCCAGGCTCATCAATCGATCCAGCGCCTGTTGCTCGTCATTGAGCACTGCCGCACGGACTGTGTTTGCGCTTTGATTGTGAACAAGGTGCGCCAAGAAGCTCAACAATAAGGCCCCAAAGAGACGCCAGTTCTTTTCACCATTCTTACCAGCAACACTCGCCGCAAAGACATGCAGGTCGCGCGGATCAGGTGACGGCATGCCAGCAAAGAGGCGCATGAGCGTACGATAGAGATCGAGCCCGTTTCCTGAAGCCAAGCTGAGAGCGTGCCCAACACTTCCTTCTGCAAGCCCGGCAATGGCAAGACGATCTTGTTCTGATAGTGGTGGACCATCAGATCCCTCCAAATGATGAGCGATCGCTGTTGCCACTTGATCAGAGGTGAGTGGTTTCAAACTCAAGTTGCGACAACGGGATCTTATGGTCGGAAGTAGTTTTCCGGGTGAACTGGCGATAACAAGAATGAGCGAGCGCGACGGCGGCTCTTCCAGTGTTTTGAGCAAGGCATTTGCCGCTGATGGATTCATATCGTCTGCGCTGTCCACAATCGCGATGCGCCACCCCCCTTCCCCGGCGGCCATGCCAAAAAACGGATGCATCCGACGGATCTCATCAACGGTCACGTCGCGTTTGTGTTTCTTGCCTTTGTCGTCCCAGGGTCGGCGCAGCACCAAAAGGTCGCCGTGACCTTCCGCGCTCACACGGTGCACAACTGGTTCGCTTGGAGGAAGTTGGAGTGAGGTCGCCGATGCCGGTACTTTGTCCCCATGAGCCAAAATAAAACGGGCAATTCTGTATGCCAATGTTGCTTTCCCAACGCCTTGCGGGCCGGTGATCAGCCAAGCGTGCGGCATCATTCCGCTGCGCAGTGCCTCGAGGACCGTTTGCTCGTCATCTTCGTGACCATATAGATCCAAAGTCTCACGCGGGTGCGGGAAGTCTTCTAATCGATCTGGCTCTGGTCGATCACTCACTCTCGGCCTCGGTTTCTCGTTTGGTCTATTCACGCATCAAAGTAGCGCGCTTCCACAATTTTCCATACCCGGCCCGCGATTTGGTCGATGGACTGAGACGCGTCCAACAACTCACATCGACTGGCGTTTTCGCGCGCGATGTCGAGAAAAGCAGATCTCAAGGCTTCGTGAAAGGATTGCCCCATTCGCTCATATCGATCCTCATTGCCCTCTCGAATTTGGGCGCGTGACAAGCCTTGCTCGACCGGTAGATCGAAAACCAGGGTGAGATCTGGAACTGTATCCCTCACTACCAGCGCATTGAGCTGCTCGACAAGGCCTTTGCCCAAGCCTTGGGCATACCCTTGATAGGCCATGGTCGAGTCGTAAAAGCGGTCACACAGCACCCATCGCCCAGAAGCGAGCGCAGGTCGCACAGTGTTCTCAAGATGCTCTTGTCTCGCGGCTGTGTGCAACAATGCCTCAGTCAGTGGGGTCCATCTGTCTGGTTCGCCGGTCACCAATAGTGCCCGAATTTCTTCCGCGGAGGGTGCGCCGCCTGGTTCACGGGTCACAAGGACATCGACGCCTTTGTCTTCCAACCGGGCGCGGAGTTTGTCGGCCTGGGTTGACTTTCCAGCCCCTTCGCCGCCCTCAAACGTGATGAATTGCGCTCGCGGCACAAGGCCTCTCTTTTCGGTTGGATCTACACTTATTGTGCAGGTGGACCATACAACAGATGCCCAACTGCCGTCATCATATGCCCTACAAAGCCGACTTGACCTACATCCTTGCCAGCATAAAGCGGCACGGATCGATCTTCGATACCCGGTGCGGATACAACTAGTGACCCGACCTCTTGACCAGCTGCAATTGGTGCTTGGAGTGGTGATTGATATTTCACTTTCACTTGCATATCACTGCGCGCGCTTCTGTGCATGACGACGCGAACGTCATCATTCACGACAAGAGGAACGCGGCTCAGTGTGCCGTTCCAGGTTTTGGCTTGCACAACCTCTTCACCCGACGCCAATAAGTCATATGATTTGAATTCGCGGAAGGATGCATCGATCAACCGCCTCGCTTCGCTCGATCGTTGACGTTTCGAATCCAAACCATTGAAGGAAATAATCATTCGCCGCCCATCTCGAACAGCAGAAGCGGTCAAACCATATCCAGACTCCTCTGTGTGGCCGGTTTTCAAACCATCTGCCCCAAGGTCCAAGAACAAGAGTGGATTTCTATTCTCTTGCTTGATGTCGTTCCATGTGAATTCTGTTTCCGCAAAAATCGCATAATGTTCCGGAAACTCATTGATCAAATATCTCGAAAGCACTGATAGGTCATAGGCTGTTGTGCGGTGTTCAGGATGCGGCCAGCCTGTCGAATTTTTGAACGTCGAATTCCTGAGGCCAATTTTTTTGCCAAACTCTGTCATACGTTCCGCAAAGGCCTCTTCGGTGCCTGCAACACCCTCGGCCAAGACGATACATGCGTCGTTGCCCGATTGGACGATGACACCGCGTAGCAAGTCTTCAATGCGAACATCCGTATCGACGAGGACCCACATTTTGGATCCTTCCATCTTCCAGGCCTTTCTACTCACGTAGAACTTATCGTCCATCGTGTAGACGCCCTGTTTGATCGCATCAAATACGATCGCGATGGTCATGAGCTTGCTCATCGAGGCAGGTGCCATGCTTTCGTAACCGTTCTTCTCATACACGACATCACCGGTTTCGGCGTCCATGATCACGACGAAGTCCGCCGGTGTATCAATCACATCCGCTTGCGCACTGATACTTGCGACCGTGAAGATCAACCCAAGTCCAAGTGACATTAGAAATTTCATCATCGTCTCTAATCTTTCTCTCAATTGCTCATTGAAGGTCGACCAACTTAGTCAACGACAATTCGGGCACCTTTGTGGCCCGTATCAAGCACCTTGTTCAAAATCTTGTCCGCTGCCTCGACTGACGCCATAGGCCCAATCCGGACGCGAAAGAACTCATTTCCGCGGACGCGCGCGGTGGTGATGTGTGCAAGCGTTCCCATGCCCAGGCTGACGAGCTGTTGTTTAACCTGCACAGCGTTGTTTCGATTTTGGAAAGCGCCGGCCTGAATGAAAATTTCTGGGTTTTCCGGCACTCTTACAATTTGCACTTCTGGCTCGTTAGAGACCGACTGCATAACTGGGTTCGGCTTTGTCGTCTCATCAGCCGTGGCAACTGTTGCTCCTGGTGGTGGTGCCAAGTCGCCTGCTTCAACACCGCTAATGGGCGCTGATGCAGATACAGTTCTTGCAGCGGCTTCGGTTACAGGTTTGGCAGAGACAAAACTCTCTGGGTCGGCGCGCCCCAAATACTCAACCCGCACCATGGCCGTACCGGCCTGTTTGAAGCCCAAGAGATCAGCCGCGTGGGACGACACATCAATAATGCGTCCCTTAACGAAGGGACCGCGATCATTCACACGCAAGACCACCTGCCGACCATTCTTTAGATTGGTAACGCGAACCTTTACAGGCATCGGTAAGGTTGTGTGCGCCGCACTCATGGAATTTTGATTGTAGATTTCGCCGTTGGCAGTCTGCTTTCCGTGGAAATCGCTGCCATACCAGGACGCAAATCCTGTCTCATCATAGTCAGGCTGTTCCCGCGGATAGTACCAAGTGCCACTCACGCGATAAGGTGTCCCTACTTTGTAGGCACCTTTGGACTGGCTTGGAGGCGGTGGTGTCGTTTCACACGCTGCCAAGGCAAAGGCCAAAAAGATAGCGAAAACAGACAGATGCCCGACACGGGGCGACACGCTTCTACTCAACATCTACTCCTCGGAAATCACGTATGCGATTCATGAATATTGCGAGTCTAACTACTCGATTCCAGCTCGGCAACCATGGCCGACGCCCCTGACCTTCCAAATACCCACAAGTTTATTGACAGAAATGTAACAATCCTGATCATACTGAGAATCAAGCGCAGAAAACCGGCGAGGATCAAGGGCTTATGACGGAGAATGGACGCTATCACCATGGGGACCTCCCCAACACTCTCCTGCAAGCCGCGATGGAGTTGCTCGCTTCTGACGGCATTGATGCCCTGAGCCTTCGTGGTGTGGCGCGAAAAGCTGGCGTCAGCCAAGCAGCGCCATATCACCACTTCCGGGATCGTCAGGCTCTGCTCGGTGCGGTCGTTGAGCAGGCGCACCACGAACTTGGCATTGCCCTACAGACGGCCATTGATGCAGGCGAAAGTGGGATTGATAGCGTGCGACGGATGGCGGTTGCCTTTGTCATGTATGCCTACGACAACCCCCATATGTTCCGGCTGATGTACAGCCAAGAAGTTGTGGAGTTTCATACCTCAAGTTTGGACACGATGATTTTGCGCAATTACAGACTGCTTTACAAAAGCGTCGCGTCTCATCTAAGCATTGAGGTTGATTTGGACGACCAGCGCATGCGGCGGGCTGCTCTTGGCGCCTGGTCGATGGCCCACGGTCTTGCCACACTGCTTGTCGATGGTCGTGTGGGGCACCCGCGCGAAGATCGCGAGCAACTGGTTCATTTTGTGGCCGAGACGGTCAATCTTTTGGATATCGACCGTGTGATTCAGGGCATTACTGCGGTTCCCTTGGAGGGCGGACAGTTTGCCATTGGTGACGTTGCCAAGTCACTCAAGTCTTGATCACGTAACAATGTGTCTCGCCTAGCATCTTAACACCTACTATATAAGGTCCTGAAAAGTGGTGGAATTCGCCTGGCGAACCAATTAACACTTACCAGATCAGGGCAGACAACACATACGATGCGCTTTACGTGGGCCACCAGCCCTGCAGGCCTCGCTCTACTCGCCCAGACCAAAAGTTACGCAATCTTGCAGTGAGGGTGACAGTGGCTAGACAGGGACGATATCATCATGGCGACCTGCCGAACATGTTGGTTCGAGCGGCTAATGACATCTTAGAAGAAGACGGTGTTGCAGCTCTGAGCCTTCGCGGCGTTGCCCGCAAAGCCGGCGTCAGCCAAGCAGCCCCCTATCACCATTTTAAAGATCATCAGGCCTTGCTTGGCGCTGTCGCAACCCAAGGACATGTTGAACTTCTTCGTTCCTCCCTCGCTTTCATCGGTGATGAAACGGACAAACTCGAGCGACTTCGCCGAACTGGCCTCGCTTATGTTCTGTTTGCGCATGATCATCCCCAGCAGTTTCATCTCATGTTCGGTCGCGAACTGTTGCACTACCACGAGCGCGAACACGTTCAAGCGGCCGTTGACAATTATATGAAACTTCGCCGGACGCTCGGGGATTACCTGGGGCTTGACCCGGATCTTCCCGATGATCGGTTGGACCGCGCGGTGCTCATCGCATGGTCCACCGTGCACGGTCTTGCCATGCTGGTGGTCGAGGACCGGGTGGTCTATCCAAAGGACGACCGGGAAGCCTTTATCAAGTTCGCACGACAGGTTTTGGGGATTGTGGACTTTAAAAAGGTGCTCGAAGTCGAAGGTTGAGCCTGATCCAACCCAAATTGCCTCTTTTCTAGTTGGCTTCTATTTGCTAGGTGCAGGCACAGGCGCCTTTCAAGCGCGAACAAAAAGGATGGGTGGCCGAGTGGTTGAAGGCACTGGTCTTGAAAACCAGCAAGCGTGAGAGCGTTTCGTGGGTTCGAATCCCACCCCATCCGCCAGAACACCGTTCTTTTCAAACCGTACTGCAAAAACCCTTATTCTGTTTCACTAGGAAAGGTTGGGAGGCGCCCATCATCCTTGGGATCATGTTGCACGATCACGACAGGATCTATGGCCTGGATGATGGCAGAGTCCCACTCCAACAATGCCAATGTGACAGCATGCCGGAAGTTACCAAGGTTGCTAGCCACCCTACAATTCTCACCTGAATGTGGTAGAGTGGCAATTGTATCGCATCAATTGTCGATGAGTCTTGACCCATGTTGAGAGTAAATGGTTGCGTCCGGGGAGTTTTCGCGGCTTTGGCGGTCATAACGGTGACAGGCTGTCAATCGATCCCCTTTCTTGATCGTGCGTCGAAAGTGCCGCAATCCGAAGACGGCTTACTCATTGGCCCAGGCGTGACATCAGTCCCTTTCGTGAAAGACGACTATTTAGATGAATGGGCACAAGAAACCGGAGAATGCCTAAACACGCGCGATCTCGTGCTCATTGAAGAGAGCGTTGAGCCAGTTACCTTTGTGACTAGTGCTGAGTGCGTTCTCTTATCCGGACGTTGGTATGATCTCTATACGAATGATCGAAATCTTGTTGAAATTTCAGATCCGGATGACCTTGTAATTGACCACATTGTTTCTCTGAAGGAGGCGCATCTCTCGGGCGCCTGGTCTTGGAAGAAGACCAAGAAGGCCGAGTTCGCGAATGATCTAGATAACCTCATCGCGGTCAGGCTCTCGTCCGCAAAAGAAAAAGGGAGTAAGGACGTGACCCACTTCCTCCCCCCTCACCCTGATGCTCAATGCGCTTTTATTCTGGCCGGTGTTCTCACCAAGCGAAAATGGAATTTGACCTTCGATGAATCTGAGGCGGCCGAAATCAAAAAATTCGACGCCGTCTGTGATTTTGATGGCATGGAACGTGAACTAAAGGAAGCCGCCGCCCAATGAGTTATGCGACCATCCTATGATACCCTGTCGCGCCCTCTCCAATTCATTAGTCCTCTCATCAGCCCCACCCATTCCGGCCACATTGCCGCTGCATCCCTGTCGCTATGATAGGAAAGATGAACTGTGCTCCACTCCCCCGTGTGTGTTAGGATCAAGCTGAAAACGAAGGAAAGTATCACATGGAGAATAGCACCAGCAATCGACGTCATCTGCTTGAGGACATGTCCCCCATCCTATTTGGAACGGTGTTGGGGCTCGGTCTCTATATTGTCTATGAGTATCTCGACAACGTTGAGCCCTCAATTTATATGGCGCTGCTCGCATTCATTTGGGTCGCGCCGATTGTCGCGATGTTCGTCGTCGAAGCACGTCGATTGGTCAAAGATGTATTGATCGCTTGCGCAGTCGGGCTTTCGCTTAGTTCCCTTTCCTACCTGTTTGTGCGTGATGTTGGTGAAGCTGAGAGCGCTCGCGCTATCTTTGTTGTTCTCATTGTTGTTGGCGCGGGGGCGACGACATTCATTCAAAGCATACGACAAGATCGGCGTGTCATGCTGCCCATGCCATCCTGGCAACAGAGTGCCTGGGATAACGTTCTCACCATCCTTCTCTCATTGTTGTTTGTTGGTGCTGGATGGCTTGTTCTCTTTCTTTGGGCCGCCCTTTTCAAGTTGATCAACATCGAATTCTTCGACGACCTTTTCACAGACACTGAGTGGTTTGCTTACGTATTTGGCGGAACGATGTTTGGCGCCGGTGTTTGGCTTGCGCGTGGGCGGCCCCAAATTGTCCAAGCCGTCGGGCGCCTGTTCGGTGTTTTGTTCCGCACCTTGACGCCGGTGTTGGCGCTGGTGTCACTCATGTTCTTGGTCACGCTGCCCTTCGTTGGTCTCCAACCCCTTTGGGATACAAAGAGTGCGACGGGAATTCTTCTCAGCCTAGTTTTCGCACTTGCCTTGGGCGTCGCAGGTGCCGCATTGGTGCGAGAGCGAAAGACCAAGGTTTCTGCATTTGAGAATTGGGTGATCCGCGCAGGTTTGTTGGCCCTGCCTATCTTGACCTTCTTGGCAGCCATGGCATTGTGGCTTCGGATCAATCAGTACGGATTGACGCCAGAGCGGCTTTATGGCGGCGCCATTGTTGTGTTTGCTGGCATCATCTCAGTCGTCGGTCTCCTGTCGGCGCTCGCGCTTGGAAGAGACTGGCTCGTGACGATTGATCGTTTCATGCCAGCCATTGCAGCGGTGACCATGACAATTGCTGTCATACTCCATCTGCCCCCATATGAAGTCTTTGGCTGGTCGACCAACAATCAACTTTCACGACTTGAGAACGGCGCCGTTTCGCCGCGAGACTTTGACTTTGGGATGTTGAAATTCCGATTGGGCGACCAAGGCCGCGAAGCGCTTGTAAAGCTCGAAGCCGATAAACGACTATCGAATGACCCGGAGGTCAGCAAAGTATTGGCGGCGCTCAAAGAAGCAGACAATTATCGGAGTTGGCGCAATGGGCGGACCAGTGTCACAAAACCAGGTGTCGATCGAAACGACCCGGCGACATATCTGAGCATCCGCCCTGAAGGACGCCCAATCCCTCCAGGATTAAAAGCTGCCATCCAGTTGGAATCCGACACTCCAGTCAAAATTTGTGGAAATGAAATCACCACTCGAAATCAGGTTTGCAAATTGCAGTTCATTGATTTGAACGACGATGGGTTAGAAGATGCATATGTCTGGCTGTATGGCTCGGTACTGTGGACGTATCTCCAGGCCGATGACGAAAGTTGGAGCGTCGGTCCTCGACTTGCACTTGCAGATCACTCCCTTGACAGTCAAGATCTCAAGACAGCCCAGACGTCGGAAGAAATTGAGGTAGCCGAACCCCTCACCAAGAGCGTCATCATCGGTGGCGTGCGGTTTGAGTGACCGACCTTATCTCTTGCTCAATTCATCAGAACACTTGGTCGAAATGTCCTTGACCTTATCCATATCGCTTTGTCGAACATTCATGTCCAACAAGTCAAGACGGCCACCTAGTGCGTATTCAATGTTGCGCCAGGCGTCTTCCAGTCTCTTTTGTCCACTAATCTCGGGAATGAGACAGGCACATATGTCGTTGGCGACGTGAAGTTTTCTGATCGTCAGATCTCGTTTCTTTTCGAACATGCTGTGATAATAGGCATCCCGACAGGTCTTCTCAGTCACAGGAGGCTTGGCGAAAGCCGTTTGGCTCGAACTGAGAACTAGCCATGCCAGTGTGGTTGTCAGCAATAATTTGACTAACGACTTCCTCACAATGAGACCCTTAATTGTTTGCATTGCCAAATCCAATTCGAGATTGAGCTCTTGCATGCATTATAACCGCACCGAGCTTTGCGTGTAAATCGCTTGAGTTATCACTTCATAATTCCTGCCGAATGCCAATCAAAAACTATAAAGGCTCATGCACTACTCAGATTCCTTTTGAATCAGGGCACCCCAAGATAACAATGACACTCGGTGAAAACTGATGATGCCATTCGAATCAGAGTTCGTTTTGACATCCTCACTCAATATCCAGAAGTATTCTTCTTCAATATCCGCTTTGATCCGACCGTGCCCTTGTGATTCCAACTTTTGAATAACGTCCTGTTTGCCAGTCGGGTTTTCGAACATTAGGTCGCCCATGACAATTCGGCCACCGGGATTGAGCCTTTCATGCATTGCGGACAAAGCGATTTTCTTTTCCGATCCGTCAAGGTGATGCATCGCATAGGTACTGACGATGAGATCGCAGGGTGAGAGTTTTTCTGTGACGTATGAGAGAATGTCATCACGCGCGAAGTTGATCTCTCGCCCCACCAGCTTGTTCTTGGCGATCTCCAACATTCGTGTCGAGGTATCAACACAAGTTACTTGGGATGTCTCGGGTAACAGTACCGTTAGATTTCCCGTGCCAGAGCCGAGCTCAACAATCGTCGCATTTGGTTTGTGGGAACACTGTTGCGCGACCCAATCCAGGAGTTCCGCATAACCCGCTCTTATAGGATCGGAGTCATCTTGCACATCCGCATCATACTCATCTGCCCACGGATCGTGGTTGAACTTATCGACGTCTTTCGATCTCACATTGAGCTCCCCGCGTTTAGGAACCCAATCATATCACACTGTCGTCAGTTGTGTTGGGAGTGAAATATTCAGACCGACATGAGATAGGTCTTATTCAGCTTTCGATTGGCAGCACGTGAGAGCTCTTCGGTAATTTCAGCAACCCCTTCTGGGTTCTCCGCCTGATGGGTCATTTGTGCGACTAATTTGAGCGCGTCCACATGGAGACCAAGCAAATCAACGTCTGAGGATGTGTTTGGGTCCAGTCTTTCAACAAGACTGCATAGCTGAGCTGTTATCTGGCTCACTTCCGCAAAACTCATGCTGTCGGCAAGCGTAATCAGATCTTCCGCTGAATCTGCCATCGGCGCAAACCGGCCTGTCTCTTCAGACTTGTTTTTGCATGTTTCAAACACGTCTTTCAGGTTCGCGATTTCCGCCGCCAGAAGATCTGGCGCTTCACTGGTACCCTCCGAGGTGACTTCTTCCGCCCTTGTCTCTTGCAATCCCATTTCTTCTGAATCCTTGTCTTTGTTCGAGTGGCGATTACTGACGAGCCAAAGCTTTCCAATCTTGGGTGAAAACAACATACTCTGCGATAACCCTCTTATCTCTTTGTAATCGCTGATATTTTGGCGACATTTGATGAAGGGTCACTTAATGTGCAAACTAAATTACAATGTAAGCCCCTTTTCACAGCTAGACTCGGAACCGACGTAAATTGAGGCGTACGCTCGCGAACACAATTGTGTACGAATTCGTACAGTTCGCCAGGCAATGACTTCCGAGAGTGGTTTAACTTATTGATTTATTTATGTTTTCTCTGTGGCACAAAGGTTGCTTTTGTCTGAAGTGAGAAATTGTACCCAAAGCCCTCCTGCCGAACCGGCAAACTGAAATAGAGAGCACGCCCATGCCGTTGACCAAATTCTCTCTCCGAAATCCCGCCGTCATTTCCGTTGTGGTTGCGATCATTTTTTTCGTTGGCCTGTTCAGCCTTGCCAAACTCCCGCTTCAGCTTTTTCCCTCCATCGAGCGACCGCAGGTATCAATCCAGACATCTTGGCGTGCTGCCTCGCCGTCGGAAGTTGAGTCAGAGCTCCTGGAGCCACAAGAAGACGTTCTCATGGGCATCCCGGGATTGGTCGAGATGGAAGCCTGGGCAAACGCGGGCAATAGCTGGATGACGCTTGAGTTCGATATGTCGACCGATATGGACACGACATTGCTCGATATCATCAGTCGCCTTAATCGATTGCCGCCGCTGCCGCTCGATGCCGAACCTCCGCAACTCATTCTCGGGCAAGGAGGCAGCTCCAATGAGACACTGAGTTTCTTCTTTATTCAGTCCCTGCCTGGTAACACCCGACCGGTCTTAGAGTATGCGAAGTGGGTAAATGACTACGTGATCCCGCGGGTGGAATCTGTCCCCGGTGTCTCGCAAGCTCGATTGGAAGTTGGGCAAGGCGCTGAAGAAGAGATCCAGATCGAATTCGACCCTTTCCTCGCCGCACAGTATGGCATTGAAATTCCAACCATCGCCCGATCTGCCGGACGCGCGAACGACGTGTCGGGCGGGTTCGTCGATGTTGGTCGACGTCTCTACACCTTGAGATTTGAAGGCCGTCGGTCACCGGAAGAATTAGCAGATCAAATTCTTGAATGGCGTGACGGAAAGCCCATTCGCCTTGGTGACATCGCCACCGTCAACGTTGGACGTGGCCGCAACAATGGATTTGCCTACCAAAACGGAAATCCTGCTTTGGGCCTTCGTGTTAATCGCGAGAGCGGTGCCAATGTTCTTTCAACCCTCGATGCCGTCAAAGAAGTGTTGTGGGACATCCGAGATGGACCCATGGAGGAACAAGGACTGACGATTGCTCAATCCTACGATCCGTCCGTCTTTATCCGCCGTGCGATTGGACTGCTCACCAGTAACCTTATGATCGGGATTGTCTTGGCCATTGGGGTCCTGTGGTGGTTCCTTCGACAAATGCGCGCAACTTTTCTCATCGCGCTAACGATCCCCATTTGTTTGCTTGCCACCTTTGTTGTTCTGAACTTCTTCGGACGAACACTTAATGTCATTTCGCTGGCGGGTCTCGCCTTTGCGGTGGGAATGGTTCTTGATGCCGCCATCGTCGTGCTCGAAAATATCGTTCGGCTTCGCGAACAAGGCAGCAATGCGCGTGACGCCTCTGATGAAGGGGCGGGGCAAGTTTGGGGTGCTTTGGTTGCTTCAACAGCGACGACTGTGGCGATCTTTACCCCTGTCATCTTCTTGAAAGATGTGGAGGGACAACTCTTTTCCGACCTCGCCTTAACGGTTGCCATCGGTGTGACGATCTCGCTCTTTGTTGCGGTAACGGTTCTACCGGCGGCCGCGCGCCACTTCCTCATTGATCTACCGAAAATTGAGGACCAAAACACGCTTTGGAAACGAATGACGGCGTTTCTCATGCGCATTACGGATACCCCGAAACGACGAATTTCCTGGATTGCCGGCCTCATGATCGTTCCTGTCCTCGCGACGATTTTACTAATGCCGGCGCTCAATTATCTGCCGCCTGTAAAACGTGACGCTGTTGATGGGTTTGTCGGCATGCCTCCGGGCACCACAACAGAAGTCCTGGAGACGGAAGTTGCTCAGGTCCTTGTTGAGCGATTGAAGCCCTATTTGGAAGGCGAGAAAGAACCAGCTTTGCGAAACTACTACATTTCGCGCTGGGCGGGTAATGACGGTGCAGGCATTGGCATTCGCGCCAAAGATCAACGCAAGATCAAAGAACTTGAAACTGTCGTTCGTGAGGAAATCCTCGCTGATCTACCAGGTGCCTTTGCATTCTCGCAACAAGGCAATCTGTTTGGTGGATTTGGCGGCGATGGCACGATCGAAATGCACCTCCAAACCAAAGACTCGCAAGTTTTGAGAGAGGCAACAGCGCAAGCGATTGCCATCCTCAATGAAGCGATCCCCGGGGCGCAAATCAATCCACGGCCAAACCCAGAGATGGCACAACCAGAATTGCGGGTTTACCCCCGAGATGACCGGATCAGAGAAGCTGGTTGGGATCGATCTGATGTTGCAACAATTGTCCGCGCCATGGGTGACGGTCAATATGTTGGTGAATACTTCAATGGTGAAGAACGTCAGAACATAATTCTCAAGGCCAAGAAGACCGCGAACGCAGAGGATCTTGAGAACGTTCCGTTGGCAACTCGGTCAGGCGGCATTGTCACCCTAGGTCAACTTGCGTCCTTTGAACGCACCGTTGGGCCGGCGGCCATTCGTCGTGTCGAGGGGCGTCGTTCGATCAGTCTGCAGATTAATCCGCCGCAAGGCATGTCTCTTGGGACCGCCGTGGAAATCATTGAAGGTGTTGAACCTCAGATCTACGCGCTGCTTCCAGCAGACGGCAGCATTCTATATGGCGGCAGTGCCAGTGGATTGAAGAACGCTATCAAGACCATGACGGAGAATTTTCTCTTCGCGCTTGGCCTTCTCTTCCTCATATTGGCCGCGTTGTTCAAGTCGATGCGCGATTCTCTACTCGTCGTGGTCTCAATTCCCCTTGCGACTGTGGGCGGCATATTGGCGCTGCGATTGCTTAACTTCGTGACGTTCCAACCAATGGATCTGCTCACCATGATCGGCTTTATCATTTTGCTCGGTCTTGTGGTGAACAACGCCATTTTGTTGGTGCACCAAACACGCCAAGGTGAAAACAACGGCCTTAGCCGTCGCGATGCTGTTGAACAAGCTCTGCAAGTACGTCTCAGACCTATTTTCATGAGCACGCTCACCAGCATTTTCGGCATGTTACCGATGGTGGTTGTTCCGGGTGTTGGAAGCGCGATCTATAGAGGGTTGGCGGCGACAATCGTTGGCGGCATGTGTGTCTCCACTCTCTTCACACTCATCCTCCTGCCTTGTCTGTTGCGCACCGGCGAAGCGACCGCTCCTTGGATTGGTAAGATCTACGACCTCGCACGTTGGCAATCCCAAGGCGAAGATAAAAAGGCCGCGTAGTAATTATGAGGGAAATGAGAGTTAGACATATGAATATCAGTATTGTTCGCTTTGTGGTCATGAGCTTCCTGTTTGCCATGTTGTTCGGCGTGCTCTCTGTACCGGCAGTTGCGCAACAGGATGGTCAACCCCCTACCCTCGTCAGTGTGAAGCATGCAGAGAAACTTCTCATCTCGCCGCAAATCGAGGTGCCAGGCACCATCATCAGTCGGAATGATTCCAAAATCTCCTCAGAGGTTTCTGGACGGATCGCCTGGATTGCAGAAGTTGGTGACATATTGGAGGCGGGTGACATTATCGCCCAGGTCGATGACCGTGATCTGCAGCTTCAGCTAGAGAGCGCTGAAGCCAGCATTAAAAGGTTAGAGGCAAGCCTCGTCTATCAACAAAAAGACGTGAAACGCTTACAATCTCTTGCCGCATCAAAGAACATTCCAGCCGCTCGTTTAGAAGAATCGGTTTCCACGCGCGACATGACGCGACAGGACCTGGCTCAAGCGAAGATCACAAAAGAGCGTATCGCCTATGACCTTGAACGGACACAAGTCAGTGCTCCGTTCCCCGGACGCGTCGTGGAACGCCTGGTGGAACTCGGGGAGTATACGACCGTTGGACGCGAAGTTGCCCGGTTTGTTGATACGACCCATGTCGAGGTTCGTGCACAAGTGCCAGTTGCGGTCGCACCATATCTAAGCATTGAGAAGGAAGTACCGATCACCTTGGGCCAAGTCCGACATGACGGAATTGTGCGGACGCTTATTCCGGTGGGAGATGAAATTTCGCGAACCTTTGAAATCAGAGTCAGTTTACCGGAAGGCCAGTGGATCGTCGGGAGCCCTGTTCGAGTGGCCGTCCCCAATGCCGCACCAGAACAGATGATTGCTGTGCCACGGGACGCTCTCGTTCTTAGAAGCGAAGGGATTTGGATTTACCGCGTCGACGGAGAAAACAAAGCTGAACGCGTGGCTGTAACACCTGGGCCTGGGCAAGACGATTTTATAGCTGTACGTGGGCCGGTTCAGGTTGACGACAAAGTTGTGGTTCGAGGCGCGGAGATGCTGAGGCCAGGACAAACAGTGGAAGTTCAATCAGACAGTTGAGTGAATCGCACTACGCCAAATCAACGATCAATTGTGTAAACACATTTACATAGGGTGGAAAAGATGGCATTTATGAAGTACCAAGCGAATGACGGTCAAACGATAGCGGGTAAGACCATGCAGAGTGACAGACGCGCGCTGCTCGCCAGCAACTACATGTTCAAGGATTTGCCCGAGGACTTGATTGACCGAATCGTCAAGCTCAGCGTCAACAAGCGTCTGCGTCGCGGTGAAGCCCTCTTTTACAAAAATGACGATGGTGATGCGCTCTACGGTGTTTTGGGTGGCAGAATTCGTATTTGCACCGGTACGGCTGGAGGCCAAGAACTGGTCCTCAACATTATTGAGGCCGGTGAAGTGTTCGGCGAAATCGCCCTGCTTGACGGCAAACCACGCACAGCCGATGCCATAGCAATTGATGATTGTGACCTTATGGTGATCCAACGCCGGGACGTTCGACATTTGCTCGAACAAGAGCCTTCATTGGCACTCCACTTTCTCGAGCTTGCTGGAGCCCGCCTTCGCTGGCTCAGTGACCGCATCGAAGATTCAGCATTTTTGGATGTGGCGGGTCGTCTGGCCAAGCAGTTACTGCATATGGCTGAGATCTCCGGCGAACAGACTGAAGAAGGCACTGTCGTTCACTTGCGACCCTCTCAAAGTGAATTGGGTCAGATGCTAGGCACTTCACGTATCAGCATTTCAAAACACCTCCGCCGATGGCGTGATCGGGACTGGGTTACGTTGCGTCGCGGTGTTGTCGTGCTGAAAAATATGGATGCCCTGCAAGACATCGTCGACCGCGAACTCGATCGGTAACAGCGGGCACTTAAGCACTCTCAAAGACCGTGAGGCCTCGCCTGAGGCCCTCTGAAAACTGCGGATTGCTCACGTCAAACACACAGCTGTGATCTAATTTCGCTCGCCTTACCAAAGGTTCACGATATAGTGCAAACTACTTTGCACAGTATTGTTGTAAACTTGGGTAGGTTTGAGTCGAGGCAGTCGAAGTTTGGGAGCGGGCAGATGACTCATTTAGCAGTAGCAGCGATTACCGGCTTTTTACTTTCGTTCACTGTGACGGATGTTTCTGAGACCACCGAAATGATTGTAATCTCTGTGCACCCAGACGATTGTTCCGAGACAACTGGGGCTTCAAAACATGTTCCAACGCGAATTCCATTGACCGATACCGCCATGGAAAAGAAGCCAGAGATCATTTGTGGCTCTGTATCTCTGGACGGGGAAGATCAACCTCGGTGCAATCTCGAATTGATCGCCTAACTAATCGAAGTAGATAATCACATCCAAGCGAATCATTGCGATTCCGCCGTAGTTCCGCCATGTTAGCGCCGAAACTTCATGTCGGACTCTCTTCCATGACCAAATCAGCCTGCCCGCTTACGCCACGGCTTTTTCCTTTCGCCATTGGCCTGCTTGCCTCGTGCCTGTTCATATTTGCCGCACTCACAGCATATGCTGATACGACTGACGAGCTTTCGCCCGGTCTAGGGCCACGTCATGCCATCGCCATGCATGGCGATCCGGCCCTGCCACCCGATTTCATGAAACTCCCTTTTACCAGCGACCGAGCCATTAAAGGTGGGGAGATCACAGTGACCCCACAGGCATCAGGCGGCGACGTTCCTTTTGATAGTCTCAATCCCTTCATCATCAAGGGTAATGCCTATTGGGACATTCGAAACATAACCTTTGAAAGCCTGATGGCGCGCAACCCAGATGAGCCTTTTACCCTCTATGGATTGTTGGCAGAAACAATTGAGGTCCCTGAGGACCGGAGCTGGGTTTCCTTCACTTTGCGCCCTGAGGCGGCTTTCTCTGACGGCACGCCGGTCACCGTCGAGGATGTGGTCTTCTCGATGGAGACACTTCGGGATAAGGGCCTGCCCAATATGGGGCGTTTTTACTCAAAGATCGTCCGAACCGACAAGCTCAATGCGAGAACAGTTCGATTTGTGTTTGAGAACACCGGCGACCGTGAGGCCCCTCTCTTGATGGGCCTCATGCCGATCCTTTCACAGACCTATTATTCTGAGCATGACTTTGAAAAGTCCGCCCTCGAGCCACCGCTGGGGACCGGTCCTTATGTCGTCGTCGACGTTGATGCAGGGCGCAGTATTACTTTCCAGCGTAATGAACGTTACTGGGGACGAGATCTTCCCATTAATGCCAATCGTAACAACTTTGATCGCATCAAACTGGAATTCTACCGGGATAAGAACAGTGAGTTCGAGGCCTTCAAAAAAGGGCTCCTTCACTACCGAATGGAAGGCGATCCGACGAGGTGGGCCAGTGGTTACGACTTCGCCGCGGCTCGGAATGCACTCATCCTCCGAGATGAGTTTGAGCACGGCAGGCCAAGTGGAATGTTGGGATTGGTGTTCAACACGAGACGACCCATTTTCAACAATCCAGATGTACGGCGCGCACTCACACTTCCTTTTGATTTTGAATGGGTTAACAGTAACTTCTACCACGATAGTTTCGAACGCACGCAGAGCTTCTTTGACAATTCTGAACTCGCTGCGGCCGGGCCGGCAAGCTTCGCAGAGCAGGAACTGCTTGCAACGGTTGGCGCCGAGCTTGATCCTCAGTTCATTGCCCAAGGTTGGTCTGCACCGATCAACGGATCTCGAGACGCCGCAAGGAACAATGCCCGAGCCGCGCTCGATCTCATGAAGAGCGCTGGTTGGGTCATTCGTGACAAACGCATGGTGCATCAAGAAACCGGAGAGCCGTTCGTCTTCGAGATATTGCTCAACAACCGCACCTTCGAACGATTGGCCTTGAATTATGCCGCTTCGCTCAAACGCATTGGCATCGATGTCGAGGTTCGGGTCGTAGACGGTGCGCAGTATCAACATCGATTGCAGACTTACGACTTCGACATGGTCCCATTCCGATGGGGCGGGTCGTTGTCGCCTGGAAACGAGCAAGCCTATCGTTGGGGATCCAGAGAAGCCGATGTTGAAGGCACGTACAATCTCGCTGGCGTCAAAAGCGTGGCCGTCGACGCGCTGGTTGAGGCTATCGCTTCAGCGGCAACGCGCGAAGAACTTGTAACCGCGGTTAGGGCCTTGGATCGGGTCTTGTTGTCAGGGTCTTATGCGGTTCCGCTCTACTACCAAAAAGTCGACCGCATGGCGTGGTGGGGCGAATTGCAACATCCTGAGCAAGTACCTCTTCTAGGTTGGGCGTATGGTGGTGCTGGCTTTCGACTGAACGCGTGGTGGATGTCGAGCGACAACTGATATCGTTGCTCGCTGGGATCGCCCCTTCTATTTTAAATAATCAGCGAAGATCTCTTCAAAACTTGTGCGATGCATGCCGTGCTTGATCCAATTGTAGGGCGTCAGATTTATGCCTTTGACATAGCGACGGCGGATAAGACGGTCCGGTTCGTCAGGTCCATAATCAAGATCAATATCGAAGTCTAAGATATTGACACAGCACATGTCTTGCTCAAACCGGTCCGCGATGGAGAGGTCGTCACCAACAAGCCAGCTTAGAAGTAGGCGATTGATCAGTTCATGGGCCACGACGAGGTGGTTCTTCCATCCCGGTTGGGTCAAGACATCAAATAGCGCTGCTTGCGCCCTCTTAAGCGCCTCAGCAAAGACCTCTCCGTCTGGGCCAAGTCGCGCGCCTGGTTCATGGGCTTGCCCAAAAGTTGTCAGCATATAGTCGACGATCTCTCGAGGACTACCCTGGCCGATATTGTCTACTTCGATTTCTTCCCACCTGGGATCTTCGACCATAGGGGTCTGATTGCCATCTTGATGGGAGAGTACAATCTCGGCCGTCTTCTTGGTTCGTGGCAATCCGGAGTGGAGGGCGCGGTCAAAGGGAATCGAGGCCAGAGCCTCACCGGTAAAGCCTGCTTGCTCTGCACCCTTCTCAGTCAGGGGGACCAATCGTGTACTGCCAACCTTTGGCAGATCGCGAACGTAGTCAACATGTCCGTGGCGAAGCAGGTAGATACGTCGACGGCAGTCCGTTCCGTCAAGAGCTGACATAATTGCTGTAACCTCAAATAGCGTCAGCGGTTTTGAGTTTGCTGATCTCTTCTGGTGACGCACCCCATTCTACAAGAACTGCCTCGGTGTGAGCGCCAACTTCTGGGGCTGGGCCCTGGATCGCGCTCTCGGTTCGGCTGAAGCGCGGCGCCACGTTGGGCTGGGCCACGCCGTCGATGTTCACAAAAGTCTCGCGCGCTTTGTTGTGGGGATGCTCAGGCGCCTCCTTGAGTGACAAAACAGGTCCGTAGCAAATATCGGTGCCCTCCATGATCTCGTCCCACGCGTCCCGTGTTTTCGTCTTGATGGTGGACGCAACTTTCGCTTTTAGATCTGGCCAGGCGGTCTTGTCCATTTGGGCGTCAAAGGCAGGATCATCGAAGCCAGCCTTCTCACGCAGAAGGGCATAGAATTGTGGCTCAATGGAGCCAAGGGATATCCACTTGCCGTCTTTCGTTTCGTAGGTGTCGTAAAAATGGGTGCCGCTGTCCAGAAGGTTGCTACCTTTCTTGTCCTCCCACATGCCTGAGGCCATGAAGCCATAGAACATGGCCATCAGCGACGCCGAACCATCGGTCATTGCGGCGTCTACGACCTGGCCTATGCCGGAGCGCTGCGCTTCCACCAGGGCGGCCAACATACCCATGGCGAGATAAAGTGCTCCCCCGCCAAAGTCTCCAACCAAATTGAGGGGCGGGACAGGTTTTCCTTCTTTGTGCCCAATGGCGTGTAGAGCACCGGTCAGCGAAATGTAATTGATGTCATGGCCCGCGGCTTGTGAGAGCGGACCGGTTTGCCCCCACCCTGTCATGCGGCCAAAGACGAGCTTTGGATTGCGCTCCAAGCAAACATCCGGCCCCAAGCCTAATCGTTCCATGACGCCAGGACGAAATCCTTCTTGCACCATGTCGGCTTTTTCAATGAGAGAAAGAACCGCCTCTACGGCTTCGGGTTTTTTGAGGTCAAAAGCCAGAGAGCGGCGACCTCGGGCGGTGATGTCGTATTTCGATCCGCCGCGACCGCCTTTGCGATCAATACGGATCACGTCTGCCCCCATATCGGACAGCAACATGCCGCAAAATGGGCCCGGCCCAATACCGGCAAACTCAATGACTTTGATGCCCTTCAACGGCCCCATGGTCTTTTCCTTCCCTCACATCGTCCGCTTCATAGCGGATTCTTGGTTTCAATTGCCAAGATGAAACACAGGTGAGATGAAAACAAGGGTTATGAAAGTGTCAACACCCCACCAAAAGGTAATTGAGGGCTTTATGCCTGCTTTTAAAGTGAAGATTTAGGCTGTGAGAAAAATGCCCATAGACACAATGGGATGTGTCCATAAAGATATCGAAAATCTCAATTTCTATAAGTTCACCTATAGTGACTGGGCATCATCGATAACAATGTTTGTTCCTGTAATTGACGACGATTCGGGGTTCACGAGCAACAGCAGTGCTTGGTCGAGGTCAGCGATGTCGGCCAGTCTCCTCTTCGGAAATGATCGGACCTGTTTTTTTCCAACCTCTGATCTGAACCAATCTGCGTTGAGTTCGGTTTCGATGTAGCCGGGTGAAATCGCGTTCACGTTGATCTCGTGTCTCGCCCACTCTCGGGCCAATGACTTCGTTAGAGCCACAAGCCCTGCTTTGGTGGTGCAATAGGTCGACAATCCTGGGAGCGTCTTCAGCGCGCCCATCGACGCAATATTCACGATCCGCCCTTCTCGCCCCTGCGCGATCATTCGTGAGGCGACTTCACGGGCCATCAACAAGGGCCCACGCAAATTGGTGTCCAAAATGGTGTCAATACTTTCCACGTCCAAATCCACCAAGTTCCCTTGAACATTCATACCGGCATTGTTCACTAGGATATCGATTGCACCTAAGTTCGCCTCAACCGCCGACACGCAGTCTGAAATGCTTTTGGCGTCGGTTACGTCGAGGGGGCAGGCATACACGTCGCCACCGCCAACCTCTATCTCAGATTGGAGAACCTTCAATTTCTCAACGCGGCGCCCAGTGAGAGCCACTTTGGCACCAGCCGCTGACAAGAGGCGGGCAAAGCGTTCACCGAATCCACTCGTGGTTCCGGTCACAAGGGCAACCTGCCCTGCTAGATCAATCGCGCCCGTCCTCAGCCCCTCGATTGTCATAATCGCCTCTCTGTTGATGGAAAACTTACCCGGCGTTTATCGAATAGCAATAAGCCTTGTCTATGATTTTGATGCAAATGGCCAGTGCGCCATTAAGGAATCATTAAAGGTCGTAGAGCGGCATGCTCCAGAATTCAAAAATTGCCTTGGTAACGTCCTCTCTTCCACGGACCAGTGCGTTGCACAATCTACTGTGTGATCGGGGGGCTGATGTCACGCTCGCGTCGTGGGCAGCGGATCGGCACAAAGCTGCCGAAACCGATAATCTCGATGTGGTTGTGTTGGACTGCCGGGATCAATCGGTGCCGGTTGAGAATGTTGACACGCTCTACCGCGCGATTTCACCAGCATCAAAGATTGTCCTTTTGTCAGATGAAACAGCTCCCCTACCAGAGTCAGTTCATAAGGACCTTGAACGGTGTCAAGTATTGACCGGATTGAATGCAGACCAGGAAGTCCTTTCGTGCATGGATATGTGGACGCGATTGGATACGTTGTCTCGCGAACTCGACCGCCGCAAGGTGGTATCGAAGATACGAGGAGCACCCTTCGATCCCGAAGAAAAACGCCCGCGCAAGCAGGAAGCAGCTGTCCTACTCTTGGCCCGTCCGTCTGTTGATTACGGCCTTATTGAGACCTCGGTCGCCAGCAGCAATACGGTTCTCGTCAGTGCCTTTACGCCTGAATCAGCTTTGAGCTACTTGGAGAGGCAACTCTTTGACCTTCTCATTATCGATTGTGTCGAAGATGGATCGGTCGAATTTGCCAAGTCCATACGCAACGACCCTCGCTGGCAGGATACACCCGTTCTACTCTTGTTAGATGGTGACAAGAATGTCGATGGTGAGACCCACGATGTGGACGCCCAGTGCAATGTCATGGTCAAGCCGCTTAATGAGCACACACTGTATCGGCAGTCGCGAGCCTATATTTGTGAAAGCCAATACCGCAGGCAGCTAAAGGAACTTTCGTTCTCGCAACGCGCGCCTTTGACTTGCGACGTCCTGTCAGAGCTCTATAATTTTGGCTTTCTGATGGATCACCTCAAAGAGCAAGTGGCAGATGCGGAAAAGACGAAACAGCCGTTTTCAGTCGCGCTTTTCGATATTTTCAAGCTTGCCGACATCAATACTGAATTCGGCTACGGTGTTGGCGATTCAGTTCTTCGCCAAACGGGCCGTGTCATCGGGCACATGTTCCGTGGCGAGGACCTTTGCGCACGCTCTGGCGGTGATGAATTCGCCGTCGTTCTGCCAGGCACTGACCTCTCCTTCACGCGCACATTGGTTCGCCGCATTGCCAGGACGATCAATGCCCTTGGTCTCACCGTGCCGGACAGCGATGAACCGCTGAAGTATTTCGTTAATGCCGGATACTGTGCGTATGAAGGTGGCGATACGCCTGAAAGTCTTCTTCAAAGAGCCAAACAGGTTGCAGGTACGCGCGGCTAGGTCACCAATTTGACAGACCCTGGGCTTGCCGCCTACCCTTACTTACATGCATATCGACATCATATCCGACACAGTCTGCCCGTGGTGCTACATCGGGAAGCGTCAGTTCGAACGTGCGCTCGGCCTCTTTTATGATCAGGTTGATAATTGTGATGTGGACGTTACTTGGCGGCCCTATCAATTGGATCCCTCAACGCCAAAGGAAGGTGTTGATCGAAAAACCTATTTGGCAAAGAAGTTTGGCAGCGGGCCGCAAGTGAAGGCGGCCTATCAACGGATCGTTGATATGGGAGCAGAGACGGGTATCCCTTTTGCCTTTGAGAAGATCGCAAAAACACCAAATACTCTAGACTCACATCGCCTCATTCGTTGGGCCGGTAGTTCAGGGTGTCAGGACGCGGTGGTCAATGCGCTTTTTAAGGCCTATTTCGAGGACGGCAAAGATATTGGCGACATTAATGTCCTCACGGAAATCGCGTCAGAAACCGGCATGGATGCTGATTTAGTCAATCGGCTCTTTCACGAGGGAGCGGATCTCAACTTGATCGGCAAAGACGACATGCTCGCCCGCGAGATGGGCATTCAAGGGGTCCCGACCTTTATCGTCGAATCCAAATTCCCTATTGGCGGAGCGCAAGACCCGAACACCATTTTGTGGTTTCTCCTGAAAGCACGGGAGAAGGCGATGGAAGCAGAGGCGATAACTCAATAGCGGATCATTGGAGAACCGATTTATTTACCCGTCGCTACGTCCGCCAAATGAGCGACAAGGTGGCGTGTTCCAGCCAAGCGATCTTCCGGCATGTCCCACACTTGCGAATAGACAAGCTTGTGGTCGGGGCGCAATTTCACACGGGATTGCTGGATCGAGATAAAGGCGATCAAGCCTTCTGGGTTGGCAAACTTGGACTTGCGGAAGGTTACAATGGCGCCCTTCGGTCCTGCATCGACCTTTTCAATACCAGCCTGTCTGCAAAGCCCCTTAATCGTAACGATGTCGAGCAGGTGATCCACCTCACTGGGGAGATCACCAAATCGGTCAATGAGTTCGGCTGCAAACTCGTCGATTTCCTCACGGGTGGTGAGTTCCGCAAGCCGACGGTAAAGCGCCAACCGCACATTCAGATCCTGTACGTATCCTTCCGGAATAAGGACAGACGTGCCGATATTGATTTGTGGAGACCACTGCCCTTCCATCTCTACGGCTTTGTCGCCGCTCCGCAAGGATGCAACAGCTTCTTCCAGCATCTCTTGATAGAGCTCAAGGCCCACTTCACGCACATGACCGGATTGTTCTTCGCCCAGAAGGTTGCCGGCGCCGCGAATATCCAAATCATGACTTGCGATATTAAAACCAGCCCCCAGTGAATCAAGCGCTTGTAAGACTTGCAACCGCTTCTCTGCATTGGCGGTCAGTGGTTTTTTGGGCGGATAAGTTAGGTAGGCATAGGCCCGTTGTTTGGACCGACCGATGCGCCCCCTGATTTGATAGAGCTGTGACAGTCCAAACATATCGGCGCGGTGCACAATCAAAGTGTTCGCCGTGGGGATGTCGAGACCGCTTTCGATAATTGTGGTCGAGAGCAACACGTCGAATTTGCCGTCGTAGAAGGCGGTCATCACGTCTTCTAGGTGACCTGAGGCCATTTGACCGTGTGCAACGACTGCTTTGACCTCGGGCACGTATTCCTTGAGGTATTCTTCAATCTCATGGATATCAGCAATCCTCGGACAAACGTAGAAACTCTGTCCCCCGCGATAGTGCTCCCGCAAGAGCGCCTCACGGACCACCACCGGGTCAAAGGGCGTCACATACGTCCGCACCGCGAGGCGATCAATGGGCGGTGTCGCCATTAGAGACAATTCTCGAACACCTGACAGCGCCATTTGAAGGGTCCGCGGAATGGGCGTCGCGGTGAGTGTCAGAACATGCACATCGGACCGGAGTTGCTTCAATTGTTCTTTGTGCGAAACACCGAAATGCTGCTCTTCATCGACAATCAACAGGCCCAGATGAGCAAATTTGATGTTTTTCGACAGCAATGCATGGGTGCCGATGACGATATCCACTTGACCACTGGTCAATGCGGTTTTTGTTTCTGCTGCAGCTTTGGTGCCGACCAATCGGGACAATTGGGCAATCCGCACTGGCCACCCGGCAAACCTCTCAGAGAAGGTCTTGTAGTGCTGTCGCGCGAGCAATGTTGTAGGACAAACAACAGCGACTTGTTCGCCTGACATTGCGGCAACAAAGGCGGCCCTCAGCGCAACCTCTGTCTTACCAAATCCGACGTCGCCACAAATGAGGCGGTCCATCGGACGACCCCGCATCAGATCTTCAATCACATCCTCAATGGCATGTTCTTGATCCTCGGTCTCCTCATATGGGAACCGAGCGCAAAATTCCTCGTATAGTCCTTGGGGTGGGCTTGCTTTCGTTGCGGTTCTTAGCTCTCGCTCTGCGGCAATCTTGATAAGTTGGTCGGCAATATCGCGAATGCGTTCTTTGAGTTTCGCCTTTCGCGCTTGCCAACCTGACCCGCCTAGGCGATCAAGTTGCGCGCCCTCATCATCCGACCCATAGCGGCTTAGCAATTCGATATTCTCAACAGGGAGAAACAGTTTGTCGCCGTCGGCATAGGTGATCAAGAGACAATCATGGGGTGCGCCCTGAACATCAATGGTTTGAAGGCCTTTGTACCGACCTATGCCGTGGTCAATGTGAACCACAAGATCTTCGGCCGACAGGCTGCTCGCCTCTTTCAGGAAGTTGGCGGCCCGGCGGCCGCTTCTTCGCCCGCGATTTAGGCGCTCGCCGATCATGTCGGGTTCACTAATTAGGGCGAGGCTCCCAGTTTCAAATCCGTGTTCACTGCCTAAGACAATGAGATTGATCGAGGATTTTGGCGAACCTTGAACGTCTTGCCAGTTCTCGGCCATGTTCAATGGCCCGATCCCGTGTTCCTGTAAGACATGTGAGGCTCGGTCTCGCGACCCCTTGGTCCAGTACGCTATGAGGACGCGCTTACCGTCTGCTTGTAACTTCTTTGAGTGCTCTCGCACGGCATCGAAGACATTGATGTTGTCCTGAGCCCGCTCGGGTGCAAAATTGCGTCCGACCTTTCCACTCACGCTCATCACGCGTTCAGATTCGGGCTGCGAGAACGGAGTCAAGTATCGTACGCGATTTCGACTTAAGTTTTCTCTCCATTCGGGACCGAGAACATAGAGGCGATCTGGGTCCAGGGGATGATAGAGCGGCGCAGAAAATCCACCAGCACTTGGGCCGTCTTCGGCTGACACCCGGGCTTCATGGTAGTCGGCGATTTGCTCCAGGCGGTCTGCGCGGGCATCTTCCCCCAATGGATCGATGGTAATGAGAGCCTTCGGCAAATAGTCAAAGAGGGTCTCAAGTTCTTCGTGGAACAATGGCAGCCAATGCTCCATACCTGGATACTTGCGGCCTGCGCTCACGGCCTCATAGAGCGGATCGTCACCGGTGACCGCACCAAATTTCGTGACATAGCCTTTGCGAAATCTTGCTATCGATTCATCGTCGATGAACACCTCATTGACGGGGACCAAGTCCACCCGGTCTCTCTGTGCAATGGAGCGTTGTGTTTCTGGGTCGAAAGTTCGAACCGATTCCAGAGTATCGCCAAAGAGATCAAGCCGGACGGGGTCTGGCGTGCCTGGTGGGTAGATATCAACAATGCCCCCTCTTACGGCAAAGTCGCCGGGCTCCATGACCGAACTTGCCCGCGCATATCCATTGCGTGACAGAAATGCCGTCAGTTGGTCGAGATCAAGGGTATTGCCCACATGGGCATTGTAGCTCGAGCTTGCGACCACGGATTGTGGTGGTACACGCTGCATTGCCGCATTGATCGTGGTCATCACCAGAACGTTGTCATCTTTTTCTCGATTTGCGAGAGCGCTCAAACAAGCCATACGCTGGGAGGCGATCTCTGCCTTAGGCGATACGCGGTCATAGGGAAGGCAATCCCAGGCTGGAAAGTGAAGTACTTTTAGGTCTGGCGAATAAAAATTGATCGCTTCAGCGATCAAAGCGGCGCGTGCGTCGTCACGTGCGATGTGCAACAGAGTTTGAGCGCCCTCTCCCTCTCCCGACATTACGCGCGCGAGATCAGCCAGCACGAAAGCGTCCAAACCTTCCGGCACATCCGTGATTGTCAGCGCATTTTCTGCGTTAAGAATTCTGTTCAGATCAACCATGGGGTCGACCCTCAACCGCGCAAGAGAGTGTCATCGAGAAAATCAAGTTTCTTGATACGTCGCAAGACTGAGCTGTCATATGCTTCAGGTGCTGAGGTCTTTCCTGTAATCCACTCATAGATTTCTTGATCTGGAAGACATAAGAGCGCTTCCAAATCCGCTATTTCAACCTGATCCATTGTCGCGAGGTGATGATCGGCAAAATGGCCAAGGATCAAGTCGATCTCCCGAAACCCCCGGTGCCAACACTGAAATTTCAGCCGCTTGCGCCGGATACTGAGACTGTTTTCATCTTCTTTAGGCGCGCCCATGACCCATCCACTTGTCTGTAATAGCCATTTGAAACCGGCGACAAGGGATATAGACTGTCCTCCCGATCTTGTCAGCCCAAAAGACCCCTTGCCTCATGCGACCGGAAGTCCTGTTTCCCCTCTTTGCGCCGGTTTCGACCCTCCCAGGTATCGGACCGCGGCTTGAAAAGCTTGTTGCCAAAGCGGCTGGCGAGCATGTCATCGATTTGTTGTGGCATCTGCCAAACGGCGTGATTGACCGGCGGCACCGCCCCAAAGTCTCAGATGTGCGAGACGGTGATATCGCAACCCTCGAGGTCGAGGTAGAAGAGCACTTTCCGTCATCGGATCGACGACGCCCCTACCGTGTCCGGTGCCGCGATGAAACCGGCTACATCACCTTGGTCTTCTTTCATGCACACAAGGATTATTTGAAGCGTGCGCTGCCGGTTGAGGAGACACGGGTTATTAGTGGGCACATTGAATTCTACAATGACGCGATCCAGATGCCGCACCCTGACTACATGGTTGCGATCGGTGACATAGACAGTCTTCCTCTGATTGAACCTACTTACCCATTGACCGCCGGTCTCTCCGTCAAAGTGTTGCACAAAGCCATTGACGCAGGCCTTGAGCTCATACCGAAACTGCCGGAATGGCAAAACACGGCCTGGGTTGAAAAGAACAAATGGCCGGAATGGCGAAACGCTCTCACGTCCATGCACAAGCCATCAGATCCGACAGACATCTCGGAAACTTCGAAGTTTCGGAAGCGGCTCGCCTTTGATGAACTCCTTGCGGGCCAACTGGCATTGCGTCTAATGCGTCTCAAAGTACGACGCCAAAAGGGCCGTGTGCTTTCGGGCGATTCTCATCTTCGAACCAAAGCGCTGGGTGCGCTGCCATTCGATCTCACTGGATCACAGCGTCAGGCGGTGATTGAGATTATGCAAGACATGGCATCACCGGACCGTATGCTCAGAATGCTACAAGGTGATGTTGGGTCCGGCAAGACAGTTGTCGCTCTGTTGGCGATGCTCAATGCCGTTGAATCCGGAACGCAGGCAGCCCTGATGGCACCCACAGAGATTTTGGCCCATCAGCATTTTGATACAATTGAGCCACTGGCAAAGGCTGCCGGTGTCTCCATCGTATTGCTGACCGGTCGCGGCAAAGGAAAAACACGGCAGGAAATACTCGCCACTCTTGCGGATGGTAGCACCCAAATTGTTGTCGGGACCCATGCATTGTTTCAAGATGATGTCGCCTTCAAAGATCTTGGTATCGCCGTGGTGGACGAACAACACCGATTTGGCGTTCATCAGCGTATCGCGTTGTCGGACAAAGGACCGTTGCGCGCGGATATTCTCGTGATGACTGCAACGCCCATCCCGCGCACGTTGACCCTCACCTATTATGGCGACATGGACCTTTCTGTGCTCAACGAGAAGCCGCCAGGGCGTCAACCGATTAGCACGAGCGTGATGCCGCTCACTCGTCTGGACGACGTTATTGGCGCAATGCGCCGCGCCATTGACGCCGATGACCGGGTTTATTGGGTTTGTCCATTGGTAGAAGAGTCAGACGTATTGGATGTCGCTGCAGCTGAAGAACGTTACGCCGTCTTAAAGACCCTGTTTGGAGACAAGGTGGGACTCATCCATGGCCGTATGAAGGGACCTGAAAAAGACGAAATAATGTCGAAGTTCCAGTCAGGAGACCTCTCTATCCTTGTGGCGACCACAGTCATTGAAGTGGGCATCGATGTCCCGGAAGCCACGATCATGGTCATCGAACATGCAGAGCGGTTTGGTCTTGCGCAGCTGCATCAATTGCGGGGCCGAGTTGGCCGAGGCGAACGCCCTTCGTCCTGTCTGCTTCTCTATCAGACACCTTTGAGTGAGAACGCGAAGGCGCGACTTGGTATCATGCGTGAAACCGAAGATGGCTTTCGCATTGCGGAAGAAGATCTCAAATTAAGGGGCCCTGGCGACTTGCTCGGCGTGCGACAAAGCGGTCTGCCCGATTTGAGAATTGCCGACCTCATGATCGATGCTGATTTGCTGACCGCCGCACATGACGATGCGGAATTGATCATCCGCGAGGACCCAGACCTGTTATCAGATCGCGGCAAAGCGTTACGTATACTGCTTTACTTATTCGAAAAAGATGAAACCATTCGGTATTTGCGCTCTGGATAACCCAAGTTGACCTTGCTTTTTTTGCTCATTCCATTATCACTTGGGGCAGGTGATCATCGCCAAACAAGGCGAAGACGGGGATAGATCCGATCACTTACTTGGGGACAATTTAAATCGGCTCGGCTGACGTAATTTGCGTCAGACTGTGATTGCGATTCGACCAAGGAGATACACATGACTTTCAAGTCACCAACACTCGCAATGGCAATAGCTTTGCTGCTTGTTGCTGCGGGATGTTCAGAAGAGAAGACCTCGGAGCCTGAGGCGGCAGTCGTCGCCGCTGAAGAATCCAGCGCTTTGGAAGCAACCGTTGCTACGGAAGAACCAACTGAGGTTTCAGAGGATGAACAGCTCAACGCCTTTTTTGCTGAGGTGTTTGAAGCGACCGTTATGCGGTTTCCAGGATTCCAAACCTATCTTGGTCGAAAGACGAATTACGACCAGTGGAATGAAAGATCTGAAGAGTACGCAATCGAATCGAATGAAATTGCAAAGAACAATTTGCAAAGACTCCAAGGTGAACACGACTTTGACGCTCTCTCACCTGCATCCCAACTGAGTTATCGACTGTTCAAACTCAATTTGGAAAATCAAATTGAAGGTTTTGAACACCGACATCACGGATACCCGATCAGTCAGATTTGGGGAGCGCATACAGGTTACAGTCAACTTCTCAACAACATGCACCGCATTGACACTGTTGAAGACGCGAACGCTTTCATTGGACGAATCGACAATATTCCTGCGAGCATGAACCAATTGATTACTGATGTCCGAAATCGTCAAGCGATGGGTATCCTCCCTCCAAAATTCATCTTCGGCCTTGTGCGTCCAACAATGGAAAACCTCCTTAAGGGGGCTCCATTTGATGATAGTAAAGACAACCCCGTGTTTGCCAGTTTCAAACAGAAAATCGAACCTCTAGAAATAGAAGACGATGTGAAAGAGGCTTTGATCGAAGACGCGAGCCGCGCAATGCTTGAATCGTTTGGCCCCGCCTATGAGACACTTATTGCCGTTTGGGATGATATGGCTACAACGGCGGCGACCGATGATGGTGCTTGGAAATTTCCGAAAGGTGAGGCCTACTACGCTTACCAAATACGCCAAAATACGACACCCGATATGACACCCGAGATGGTTCACGAAATTGGACTGGCAGAGGTTGCTCGTATCCATGGTGAAATTGAAGCGATCATGGGCGAAGTCGCATTCGAAGGATCGTTGCAAGATTTCTTCGAGTTCATGAAGACGGATGAGCAGTTCTTTTATCCGAACAACGATGAAGGCGGCGATCAGCTTATCGCAGATCTGAAAACATATGTGGACGAAGCTAAGAGCCTCGTCGATCAGTACTTTTATGAGCCGCCGGAAGTTCCATTGGAGATTTTAAAAGTGGAAGAATATCGGGAAGCCTCAGCTCCAGGGGCCTTTTACACTATTCCACCACCTGATGCATCCCGACCAGGCCGTTACTACAGCAACACGGCCGACATGACGTACCACGAAAAACCAGGGGTAAAACCAACGGTGTTCCATGAGACCTATCCGGGTCACCACATGCAATTTGCCATCACCAGACAGCTGAAAGACTTGCCAATGTTTCGCAGGATGAGTAACGATACGGCGTTCAGCGAAGGCTGGGGTCTTTATGCTGAACATCTGGCCGGCGAAATGGGATTATACAAAACTCCCTATGAGCGGTTTGGAAAGTTGTCGATGGAATTGATGCGCAGTCTTCGCATGGTGGTTGATACGGGTATCCATTTAAAGAAATGGACGCGGGAAGAGGCGACCGCCTACATGTTGAAAAACTCCAATCTGAGCAATGAAAACGTGCGTTCGGAAGTCGACCGCTATATTGCGAATCCGGGTCAAGCAACCGCTTACAAAGTCGGCATGATGAAGTTCTTGGAGCTTCGTGCGTATGCGAAGTCAGAACTTGGCGATGATTTCGACATTCGGGATTTCCACCAAGAGGCCCTGGGCTCTGGCGCAATTCCACTGCCAATACTGGAAGAGAACATCAAAGCTTGGGTCGCGAGAGAAAAGACCTCTTAGGGACCGACCTTTCCTCCGGCAGCGGCTTTTTGAGCCCGCCGGAGGAACCTTTTAGCCCGACTATCGCGCATTTGAAACTTTGTGACGACTTCACCGTCCGCGTCCGGTGCCACCAATCCTGCAGATATCACCAATTTGGCGCCCTCTTCGATTGTCATGTCGAGGACATGAATATCTTTGCGCGGCAGGAACAATAAATACCCTGACGTCGGGTTGGGTGTTGTTGGCAAGAAGACACTCACAAGTTCATCCTCTGTCACGTTTTGAACCTCTCCCCGCGCCCGCGTTGTTACAAAGGCGATGGAATGAATGCCAATGCGAGGGTATTCGATGAGACATACTTCTTGGAAAGTTGAGTCGCTCTGAGCAACCACCGTCTCCATGATCTGTTTGAGCGCCATGTAAATGTTGCGCACCACCGGCATCCGGTGAAGCAGCAGCTCGCCATAGTCGATGAGTTTGCGACCGAAAAGATTGGCCGCGAGTGCACCCAACGCAGTGACGCTGGCCACCAGTATGAGGAGCCCTAGCCCTGGAATTGAGTAAGGGAGATAGGTGCCCGGGTTATACCGCGCCGGCACCAGGGGCATGACAGTTGAGTCTACAAAAGCGACAAAAGTCCAAGCCAAGTAAAGCGTCACGCCGACGGGGATAGCGATGACCAGACCGGTGACAAAATAGGCACGTAAACGTCGGGTCACGCCACGGCGTTCACCTTCACCCACCTGTTGGTCCGGCGTCAATTCTTGCTCGTCATCCTGGTCAATGTCGTTTGTCATAATCCCTGCCCGCAACCTTCCAGCGCCGTACATACACCTAAGCGGGCTGACACTGGATTAAAAACATGGCAGAAAATAGTCATGAATGCCGAACACACCGAAAAAGACAAGCTGGTTGCGGGTTTATCAGCCGCCTTGAATGTTGAAACTGGTGTTATCTCAGACCTCAACCGTCTGTCGGGCGGGGCAAGTCAAGAAACATGGTCCTTTGATGAGGTCTCATCGGGAGCTCTGAGACCCTTAGTCTTGCGACGAACGCCAGGTGGGTTGCCGCGAGGTGAGGGAAGCAATGCCCTCCCGCTTCCCATTGAGGCCAAGCTTATTGAACGTGCTGACAAGGCTGGTGTTGCCGTGCCAAAGGTCGTTGCTGTTTTGAGTGATCAAGACGGCATTGGCGAAGGATATGTGATGTCGCGTTTGAGCGGACAAGCAATCCCGCAAAAGATCTTGCGCGATGACAACTTGCGCGAGGCGCGATCAAAGCTCGCGTTCCAATGCGGCCAAGCGCTCGCAGGCATCCACAATATCAATACGAAGGGCATCGACGACCTTTCAATGTCACCAGCACACGTCGAATTGGACAAGTACTTTGCAATATACGATGAGTTCGGCGACCCTCATCCAGTGTTCGAGTTGGCCTTCCGGTGGTTGCGTGATCACATGCCGACAGAGGTTGAACCCGCTTTGGTCCACGGCGACTTTCGCCATGGCAATTTGATGATAGATAAGGACGGCTTGCGGGCGGTGCTCGATTGGGAGCTGGCTCACATTGGAGACCCGATGGAAGATCTGGGGTGGATCTGCGTCAACTCGTGGCGGTTTGGACACCCTGAAAAGCCGGTCGGCGGTTTCGGTGACTATGAAGAACTCTTTTCAGGATATGAAAGTGCTGGCGGCGTGGTTAACCGCGAGCGCGTTCACTTCTGGGAGGTTTTAGGCACGCTTAAATGGGGCGTGATGTGTCTCATTATGGTGGCAGCGTTTCGTAGCGGCATGGATCGATCAGTTGAGCGGGCAACCATCGGGCGACGCGCCTCGGAGACCGAAATCGATCTCCTAAATCTGTTGGTCAAGTGAGGACGTGATGCAGGACTCCCCCTCCATTCAAGAACTTGTCGACGCGGTCGAGACCTTTTTGAAAGAAAAGGCGATGGTTGAGCTCAAGGGTCACTCGGCGTTTCATGCCCGGGTCGCGGCCAACGCGCTTGGCATTGTTGCGCGAGAACTCGCGCAAGGAACCGAGGCAAATGCGGAAGAGAAGGCTCGTCTCATTACGCTGCTCGGACACGACGGCGAGCTTCGCACCCTCAACGAAGAGCTGTGCGAAAAGCTCCGATCAAGTGAATTTGATCTTGGGACGCCTGGATTGGCGGAACATCTTTTGGCCACAACCATGCAAAAAGTCGAGATCGATCAACCGAAATACTCCGGCCTCCGGGTTGCGAAGGCACGTCTGGCTGGAAAAGAGTAACAAAGAGTTGCTTCCTTACGCCCCTTCAGCACCGATGATTGCAACCGAGCAGACGTTTTGCGCTGGCGCGCCGCCGAGATTGTGGGTCAATCCGATTTTTGGATCCGCGAGTTGTCGCTCCCCGGCTCGACCTTGGAGTTGCAAGTACATTTCATAGAGCATACGTAATCCGCTGGCGCCTATGGGATGACCGAAGCACTTCAAGCCTCCGTCGATTTGACAAGGCACACCGCCATCAGCGTCGTAGAAGCCATCCATCACGTCCTTCACCGCGCCGCCCTCTGGGGAAATAAACAGATCTTCCATGGTCACAAGTTCGGTGATTGAGAAACAATCGTGTACTTCCATCATGGACACGTCTTCGCGTGGGTTTTTGATCCCCGCTTCTTCGTAGGCTTTCTTCGCTGCGATACGGGCCGTGTGGAAGTAGCTGCCGTCCCAGGAGTTGTGGGCAGATTCCAATCCGTTGGAAAGGGAAAGCTGCAGTGCCTTTACCGTGATGACATCATGTTTTCCCATGGCTTTGGCAATTTCTGGAGTGGTGACGATCGCACACGCCGCGCCGTCGGAAACACCACAACAATCAAAAAGACCCAAAGGCTCAGCGATCATCGGTGCTTTCAAGACTTGCTCTTCGGTCACCACTTTTTGCAGGTGCGCTTTTGCGTTTTTGGCTCCATTGGCGTGGCTCTTAACCGACACATGTGCGATGGCGCGCTTTAAGTCTTCTTTAGAAACGCCATGCTTTGTGCGATAGGCGCTTGCGAGTTGCGCGAAGTTGCCGGGCGCCGACCCATTAGGTCCCCACAGCGGCATTAGCGTTCCTGGTTGATTGGTGGGAAGACCGCCATAACCTGTGTCTTTAAGTTTTTCGACGCCTAACGCCAGTGCGATGTCACATGCGCCTGCGGCCACCGCGTATACCGCGCCGCGAAATGCCTCAGACCCACTGGCACAGAAGTTTTCGACGCGCGTCACCGGGATGTTGGGAAGTCTGAGCGTGACAGAAAGCGGTGTCCCGCCCTTGCCGACGCCAGCTTCATCGATTTGTGTCGAGAACCATGCGGCTTCAATTTGGCTAGTTTCCACACCTGCGTCCTGGATGGCTTCCAAATAGGCCTCAACCATCAATTCTTCAGCGCCGGATTCCCAACGCTCTCCAAACTTGGAACACCCCATTCCGAGAACAGCGACTTTGTCCTTGATTCCTGTTGCCATGATTTCCTCCTCCGCGCCTATTCGGCTGCTTGTTGTGTTTGTGTCTGGGGAACGGCTTTCCAAAAATATCTTCTGTAGCCTCGTTTCTCATCAACGTCCTTCACCCGAAATGCCATGCGCACCTCCGTGCCAGAATCCACGGTTCCGACATCAACATCAGTCAAATCAGCCATGAAGCGGCCGCCATCTTCGAAGGTGATCATGCCGAAATGACTGGGCGGGTCCATGGAGAACGTCAAGAAGTCGGCAGACCAAGAAAGGACTTTTCCGGTCTGTTCGGCAAATGAGTATGGCTCCTGGGTATCAACAGCCTGGCAGTTTGGATTGACGCAAATACGGGTCCGCGGAAACTGAGCGGTGCCGCAGGTCGAGCACTTGCCGCCTGTGAGACCAAAGAGCATATCCCGTTTGCGATAGGAAACGGTCAGAGCCGTTTTGACATCCTTTTCGGCGCGCATGCCCTTCTCAAATTCAATGAGGCCGTTGAAGGCCAGCCACTTTACGTAATTGGTTTCTTCTTTCCGGTTCGCCAAGGACCCGGTGATGCCTTTCTTTGACGGAACCTTCGACAGTTCATCGGTGGTTTCAAAAATGATGGCCTCACACCCTTGCCCAAAACTCGCCACTAAGATCTTTTCACCTGGCTTTGCCTGCTCAAGCGTGTGGACGAGCATGACAAGCGTGTGCGCGGTACCGGTCTCCCCACAATTGGAACCAAGATTGTCGACCGTTCTTTCTGGGTCAATTCCACAAATTTTTGCAATCTTCTGCGGGATGCGGGGAAAGAGGCAAGGCAACACGAAATGGTCTATGTCGGATCCAGACAATCCGGTTCTTTCGAAAACGGCGCTGACTGCTTGTGGTACAATCTTGCTAAATCCCTCATCGCGGATCCAACGTTCTTCCCATTGATAATCGAATTCTTCTTCATCACCTCTAAAGTGATCAACAAAGTCGACGGTCACACTGGCATGACCTATGAGTGTTGCGACAACATCGGTTGAGCCGAGAGTGAGCGCGGCCGCGCCGTCGCCAAACTGCATTTCCTGCATGGCGCCTGCGCGGGTTTTGCGCTGATCACTGGCAACAACCAAAGCCTCGTCGATGCCCCCTGCCTTAACAGCATTAGCGCCGGCGAGGACGGCACTGGTTCCCGCCTTTTGGCAAGAAGTGATGTCGGTAGCAGAAATATTCTCAGAAAGAGAGAGTGCAGCGGAGACAATGCCAGCGTTCTGACGGTCGGCAAATGGAAGTGTGGTTGAGGCCAAATAGACGGCGCCCAACCGGTCTCGGTCGCGCCCAGTTAGACAATCTCTGGCGGCTTCAACCGCCATGGTGACACTGTCTTCGTCCCAATTGGCCATAGCGCGTTCGCCCTTGGCACGGCCCATAAGACCTGGATTTAACCAAGCATTGGCTTCGGCGATCGATTTCCGGCTTAGCCGGCGACGGGGAATATAGCCGCCAAAACTGGTGATTCCGATGGCATTTTCGCCCATAGTCTACTTCCTCCAACGTGCTTTTTTGGCAAGTGTACAGATTTGCCCTAAGGCTACAAGAGACTAGGTCTATGATCTGTCGCAGATAGATTTCCCATTGCTTCCCGCCAATTTCCGTCGTAACCGAGTGATCCGGGACCGCGCAATGAAGAGCTCTTTAATGCCACAAGGACAAACCGCCAGACCAATGCATGTCGCCATTATCATGGATGGCAATGGTCGATGGGCGACCGGGCGCGGACTCAAACGGCTGGAAGGACATCGACGCGGTGTCGAAAGTGTTCGAGGAGTCGTTCGTGCCGCTGGCGAGCTCGGCATAAAATATTTGACCCTATACAGCTTCTCGATCGAAAATTGGAACCGCCCCAAATCCGAAGTTAATGGCCTCATGCAGTTGTTTCGGCGTTTTGTGAAACGTAATTTGAAAGAGCTTCACCAGAACAATGTGAAAGTTACGATGATTGGACGGCGAGAAGGGGTCGAAGAAGACATCCTGAGATGGATCGACAAAGCTGTTGATACCACGAAAGACAATACCGGTCTTCGCCTCACCCTCGCGTTCAACTATGGTGGTCAGCAAGAGATTATGGATGCGGCCAAGAGCATTCTCAAGAGTGTTGATGATGGTGTGATTAAGCCCGAGGATATCGACGAAGCCCTCGTTGATAGTCGTCTCTACACCTCTGATCTTCCCAACCCAGACCTCATGATTAGAACCAGCGGCGAACAACGCATTTCGAACTATTTGCTTTGGCAATCTGCGGATGCAGAATACTACGACACCGAGGTGTTGTGGCCGGATTTTGAAAAGCAAGATCTTGAGAAGGCCATCGCCGAGTACAGCCGCAGGCTAGAATCCCAAGCCCAAGCCACTCCCGAATAGGAAATTACCAACTAGATCTGCAGCCGGTAAAGTACATGCAGCGCAAGGGGATCTGATTCCGCCAAGTTTGGATGCATGAAGTCTCCACCCGGATCCCGCGCCATGCCAATTCTTTCCATGACCGCAATCGATGGCAGGTTCAGCGCCGACGTGAAGGACACAATTTCATCGATGTCCAAATTTTCTCGGGAAAATCGGATGCACGCCAAGGCCGCTTCTGTTGCATAACCGTTGCCCCAGTGTTCTTTGGCCAGGCGCCAACCGATTTCTGTGCAGGGTGTAAAATGTGCTTTCCAAGTCGGACAGTTAAGGCCTGCGAATCCTACGAAACTTCCGGTCTGTTGTTCCTCAACCGCGTAGATCCCCCACCCTTGCTGGCCTATCAAACGGCTCAGATTGTCAACTGTTCGGTTGCTTTCATCAACAGTGTGCGGTCTAGGAAAATAACGCATCACCTCTGGATCACTGTTCAACCTAGCGAAAGGCTCTTTGTCCTCTTGCGTCCATTGGCGAAGAAGTAATCGATCCGTTTCAATCATGAGACCTGTTTTACTCGACGGTAACAGATTTTGCCAGATTGCGTGGCTGGTCCACGTCGGTGCCTTTAAAGACTGCCGTGTGATAGGCCAACATCTGCACTGGGAGCGCATAGAGAATTGGCGCGATAAACGGATCACTCTCCGGCATCTCAAAAGCGTCGGTTGCATCGGCACCGGCTTTTTGAATGCCTTTCTTGTCGGATATCAAGGTAACCTTTCCACCGCGCGCGATCACTTCATGCATGTTTGATACGGTTTTTTCGAACAGATCATCACAAGGGGCGATGACGACGACCGGCATATTTTCGTCAATGAGTGCAATGGGCCCATGCTTTAGTTCACCCGCTGCATACCCCTCAGCATGGATATAGGAGATCTCCTTAAGTTTGAGCGCTCCTTCAAGCGCGATGGGGTAATGCACACCACGACCAAGGAACAGGACGTCGCGCGCTTTCGAAAGCTCTGAGCTGATGCGTTCAAATGCTTTGTCGTGGGCCAATACGTCTGCCATATGGCGCGGCAATTCCTGGATGAGATTTAGCAATCTGTGTTCATCAGCCGGGAGCAATTGTCCACGGGCGACACCTGTGGCGATTGCCAATGTGGCAAGAACGACGAGTTGGCACGTGAAGGCTTTGGTTGACGCTACGCCAATTTCTGGTCCAGCGTATGTGGGCACAATAACTTCAGATTCACGTGCGATTGTGGACTCTTGCACGTTGACGATCGACAGAATGTGCTGATGTTGTTCTTTGCAATAACGAAGAGCCCCCAATGTATCGAAAGTCTCGCCCGACTGCGATATCAGTATGGCCAAACCGCCTTGTGGAAGGGTTGCCTCGCGGTATCTAAATTCAGAGGCGATGTCGACCTCCACCGGCACGCGTGCGATTTGTTCAAACCAATATTTCGCGACCAGCCCAGCATAGTATGCGGTGCCGCAAGCGATGATGGTGATCTTAGGAAGGTGCGCCAGGTCAAATGGGAGGTCCGGCAGGTTCAGGCTCAACTGGTTTGGATCGATATAGGCGCCAAGGGTGTGACCCACCACATCTGGCTGCTCAAAAATTTCTTTGGCCATGAAGTGCCGGTGATTTCCTTTGTCGACCAGGGCAGCGCTCACGCTGGTGGTTGATATGCCCCGCTTGATTGGTCGGTCTTCGCTGTCATAGATCCGCACCGCAGTGCTCGTAATCTCAGCCCAGTCTCCGTCTTCGAGATAAATGACTTGGTTGGTAATGGGCGCCAATGAAAATGCATCAGATCCAAGATAGTTTTCGCCATCGCCGATCCCAATCGCCAGGGGGCTGCCTCGACGGGCTGCGATAATCAGATCTTCGTGATCATCAAACAACATGCCAATCGCGAACGCGCCTTCCAATCTCTTCAGTGCGGCGGAAGCTGCTTCCTTCGGCGACTTTCCAGTGGACATGTAGTGACTGACTAGATGTACAGCGACTTCGGAGTCAGTTTCGGTTTCGAGAACCCTTCCGGCTTTTTCCAACTCATCCCGCAACTGCAAGAAATTTTCGATGATACCATTGTGGACGATGGTCACGCCTTCAGCTTGGTGCGGGTGAGCGTTCTGCGTGGTGGGGGCGCCGTGTGTCGCCCAACGCGTATGGCCAATGCCAATGCACCCGTCCAGTGGGCTTTCTTGCAACTGGTCAATTAGATTGATCAATTTGCCTTTGGCGCGCCGGCGATAGACCTTGCCTTCGATCAACGTCGCAACGCCGGCGGAATCGTATCCGCGGTACTCCAATCGCTTCAGCCCTTCAATCATGAAGGCAGATGCATCACGATGGCCAACAATGCCGACAATGCCGCACATATTCCGTTCCCTTACTTCAGACCATTGTATCCGCGGTACCACTCGACGAATTTTGGAATCCCATCTTCAATCGACGTCGTCGGCGTGAATCCACATTTTTCATTGATTGCAGAAATATCTGCATAGGTTTCGTAGACGTCACCAGGTTGCATGGGCAACATTATCTTTTCTGCTTCTCTGCCTGCGGCATCTTCGATGATTGAAATGAAGTTCATGAGATCTTCTGGCTTGTTGTTGCCAATATTGAACACCCTGTGTGGTGGCGTATTATCCGTCGAAACCGGCGGCTCATCCAATGCAGCAAGCACCCCCGAAACAATATCGTCGATATATGTATAATCGCGACGCATATCGCCATTGTTGTAGACGTCGATTGGTTTGCCTTGGAAGATGGCTTCTGTGAACTTCCAGTACGCCATGTCCGGCCGCCCCCACGGACCATAAACCGTGAAGAAACGGAGGCCTGTTTGTGGGAAGCCATAAAGATGGGCATACGAATAGCTCATTAACTCGTCGGCCCGCTTGGTCGCCGCATATAGTGACACAGGTCGGTTGACGTCTTGAGCCTCCGAATAAGGCATATCGTTGTCAGAACCATAGACAGAACTTGAAGAGGCATAGACCAAATGTTCGAAACTCTCTGAATGGCGACACAATTCCAAAATCGAAAGGTGACCAACCAAATTTGACTGGGCATACGCCATAGGATTTTCGATGGAATATCTGACACCCGCTTGCGCCGCCAAATGAACCACCTTGGTCAATTTGTGTCCACTCACGCTTTGTTTCAGTGCGTCGAGATCTGCGATGTCTGCTTTGTGAAACTCAAATCCCTTCCGGTCGATCAGTCGATCGAGGCGTGATTGTTTGAGCTCTACCGGGTAATACGTGTTCAGATTATCTACACCAATGACCTGCTCCCCACGATCAAGCAGAGCGTGTGAAACATAGGATCCGATAAATCCCGCAGCACCGGTTACCAGTATGGTCACATTGGCCTCTTCATAACTGTCGCTACCGACTCACATTTGACCAGAGAGCACGACTAACTCTGATTGTGCAATCGTGTTTCCCACTCAAACGCTGTGCGAACGATCGTATGCAAATCATCCAGTTTCGGTTTCCAACCAAACTTCTCTTTAATTGCAGAACTGTCGGCCACGAGCGTGTGGACATCCCCAGGGCGCCTCGGCGCGCGTTCAACTGGAAGCGAGCGTTCAATCACTTCTTCCAAGGCGCCTATCACCTCCAAGACAGAGTATCCGCGGCCATAGCCGCAATTGAGGACAATGCTGGCGCCTTTGTCTCTCAGATAGTTCAGAGCCAACAAGTGGGCTTCGGCGAGATCCATCACATGAATGTAATCGCGTACGCCAGTCCCGTCGGGGGTTGGATAATCGTCGCCCGTAATTTGCAGGGCCGGTCGTTTGCCGAGCGCAGCTAAGCTTGCGAGTTTGATGAGGTGCGTTGCGTTGGGGCTCGATTGCCCAGTGCGCTTCTTCAAATCGGCACCGGCGACGTTGAAATACCGCAAGGCCACATAGTTGATGTCGTGGGCGATGGCGGTGTCTTTGAGGATCATCTCCGTCATCAATTTTGACGTGGCATACGGGCATTGCGAGTCAAAGGGGGCTGATTCTGGAACCGGATTGAGTTTTGGTTCGCCATACACCGCTGCAGTAGAAGAAAAGATGAAGTTCTTTACGCCGTTGCGCACGCAGGCTTCGATCAGGGTTCTGCTTTTCGAAGTGTTGTTGTCATAGTACTTCAGTGGCAGCTCAACAGATTCTGGCACAATGATGGACCCTGCGAAGTGAATCACTGAGTCGATGTCATTGTCCTTCATAACCTGGTCAAGCAATTCTGCGTCGCCGACGTCGCCCTGGACGAAAGGCGCTGTCTTCGGTGGCAAATTGCGTTTCCCGGTCGACAGATCATCGAGCACCACGAAGGGCTCGCCAGTATCCTCCAGCAGCCAGCACATGTGGCTCCCGATATACCCGGCTCCGCCCGTCACTAAGATACTCATACGCTATCCTTAGTATTGGCCTTAACGATCTGTTTACTTTTGGCCTTGTTAGAGATCGCTCTCAAGATAGCCGTTAAGATCTAAATATTCGATTATTTGATCGGCCGACTCTTCAGGCGATTGATCTGCTGTCTTGATGATGACTTCCGCTGTTTCCGGCGCTTCATAATCTGAGTCATATCCGGTAAAATTCTTGATCTCACCCGCACGTGCCTTGGCATAGAGGCCCTTTGGATCGCGTTCCTCGCAAACTTGCAATGGTGTATCGACGAAAACCTCAACGAATTCGCCATCTTCCATAAGACTGCGCGCTAAGCGTCTCTCGCTTCTAAACGGTGAGATAAAGGAAACGAGTACCAACAAGCCTGCATCGACGAGAAGTTTCGATGTTTCTCCGACGCGACGGATGTTCTCGACGCGGTCAACATCTGTAAAGCCGAGATCCTTGTTCAATCCGTGACGCACATTGTCACCATCAAGAATGTAGGTGTGTTTGCCACGAGCGAGGAGTTTCTTTTCAACAAGATTGGCGACGGTCGACTTTCCGGACCCACTCAATCCTGTAAACCAAAGAATGCCAGGTGATTGATGTTTGAGACCGGACCGGGCGCGCTTGTCGACGTCTAGATCTTGCCAAACGATGTTCGATGCCCGACGTAGGCTGAAGTCAAACATGCCGGCGCCGACCGTATTGTTGGTGTGTCGGTCGATCAGAATGAAACTGCCCGTATCCCGATTTTCGACATAGGGGTCGAACGCGATCGGTTTGTTGACCGTAACATTGCAAAGTCCGACTTCATTGAGACTAAGCGTCTTGCCCGGCTCTGATTTGAGCGTGTTGACGTCAATCTTGTGCTTCAAGGATGAAACGACACCTGTCGACGTCCGGTTGCCGGATTTGAGTAAATATGGTCGGCCAGGAAGAAGAGCGTCCTCATGCATCCAAAGCAGATGCGCATTGAATTGGTCAGAGACCTGCGCGGGATGCTCGGCAGCGCAAATGATATCCCCCCTCGATATATCGATTTCGTCTTCAAGGGTGAGCGTTATCGCTTGTCCAGCGATCGCTTCATCTTGATCTCCGCCATAGGTCACCACTTTCTCAATGCGGCTTGCCTTGCCAGAGGGAAGAACGACGATTTCGTCTCCAGGATGAACGCGACCTGAGACCAGGGTTCCGCTAAATCCTCGAAATTCGTGATTAGGACGATTGACCCACTGAACAGGCAGGCGGAATGGGCGTTCCATGTCATCCCTTGTGACATCGACGCCTTCCAAATGAGACATCAGTGTCTGACCCTCGTACCACGGAGTTTTGTCGCTTTCGTTGAGGATGTTGTCCCCTCGAAGAGCAGAAATTGGGATGGAGGTTACGTCGTTGAACCCCAGCTCGGCTGCAAACTTGGCGTAATCAGCTTTGATGGTCTCAAAGACCTCTTGTGAATAGTCCACAAGGTCCATCTTGTTGATTGCCAAAACGATGTGACGAATACCAAGAAGAGAGACGATGTAAGAGTGGCGGCGCGTTTGAGTGAGAATTCCTTTTCTTGCGTCAATCAAGATGATAGCAAGTTCGGCGGTTGAGGCCCCGGTGGCCATATTTCGCGTGTACTGTTCGTGACCAGGCGTATCGGCAACAATGAACTTGCGACGATCGGTCGAAAAAAACCGGTACGCGACATCAATGGTGATGCCTTGCTCGCGTTCTGCTTGTAGTCCATCAACGAGAAGGGCCAAATCGACTTCGCCTTCAACGGTTCCTACTTTCTTACTGTCGACTTCAAGGGCAGACATCTGATCTTCGAAGATTAACTTGGAATCGTAAAGCAGTCGGCCAATCAACGTACTCTTGCCATCATCGACACTGCCACACGTAATGAAACGCAAGAAACTCTTTTCCTCTTGGGCTTTCAAGTATGCATGAATGTCGGTGGCGATGAGATCTGAGGAGTGTGACATTAGAAGTACCCCTCTTGTTTCTTTTCTTCCATCGATGCGCCGTGGTCATGATCGATGACCCGACCCTGACGCTCAGATGTGCGTGTGAGCAGCATCTCCTGAATGATCTCGGGCAATGTAGCAGCTGTTGATTCAACGGCACCGGTCAGGGGATAGCAACCAAGGGTTCGAAACCGCACGACTTTCTTCTCGGGCGTCTTGCCATCCAACGGCATGCGGTCATCGTCGACCATCACAAGTGCCCCATCGTGTTCAACCACCGGCCGCTCCTTGGCAAAATAGAGCGGAACCATTGGGATATCTTCGAGGTAGATGTATTGCCAAATGTCGAGTTCTGTCCAATTAGACAATGGGAAAACTCGCATGCTCTCCCCTTTGTGAATCTGACTGTTGTAGACGCGCCAAAGTTCTGGGCGTTGGTTTTTTGGATCCCAGCGATGTTGTCGGCTTCGGAAAGAAAAGACTCGCTCCTTGGCGCGGGATTTTTCTTCATCGCGTCTCGCTCCACCGAACGCGACATCGAACCCGTAATGGTCTAACGCCTGTTTGAGGGCTTGTGTTTTCATGATGTCCGTATGAACAGCGGATCCATGAGAGAATGGTCCAACATTTTGCTGAACCCCTTCTTGATTGATGTGAACAATGAGATCCAGTCCAAGATCAGCCGCCAGTTTGTCGCGAAACTCAATCATCTCCCGGAATTTCCAGGTGGTGTCGACATGCATGATCGGAAAGGGAGGCTTTGAGGGGTAAAACGCCTTCATAGCAAGATGCAGCATCACTGAAGAATCTTTGCCGATGGAATACAGCATTACAGGGTTGCGGCACTCGGCAACAACCTCACGCATGATGTGAATGCTTTCAGCCTCAAGCCGCCTTAGATGTGTCAATTCGGTCATGTGTTCTCGTACACCTACTCACTGATCTTGATCAAGCAAGGCCAATGCCCTTTTTTGTCAGATATCACCTGACTTCGCTGCCTGCTTCACCACTTTACCCAGCACACCATTAGCATGCCGATTTTCGACCGCCCATTGACCAGTTTTTCCTTGTAAATTCAAGCCTCAATCAGAATTTTGGTTACTTTATACAAATAGTTATGTATTTATATTTATACCACAGTTTATATTTGTTATTAAAGAGACGATATCTTAGCGCTTTTATGGTCAAAACACCGCAGTTTGGCTTGTCGCTTGCAGACCTAACAATTGCATGGCACAAGCTCACGCCATCTGTCTCGGAGCGTGACACCCCTAACCTATGGGCGACTATATATGACCAAATCCGTTCGAAAGGCTGTTTTGCCTGTGGCAGGGCTCGGCACGCGGTTCTTGCCGGCTACCAAATCCGTCCCAAAAGAGCTTCTCCCCGTGGTGGATCGCCCTTTGGTCCAATATGCCATTGATGAAGCGCGCGATGCCGGTATCGATGAGTTTATTTTTGTAAATGGCCGCAACAAGACAGCCATCGAAGACTATTTGGATCACGCTTTTGAACTTCAGACCTTGCTTCACGACAAGGGCAAGCACGAAGAATTGGAACTTCTCAAGAAGCTTATGCCGCGATCCGGTAAAGCCGCCTTCGTTAGACAACAAGAACCTTTGGGCCTTGGACATGCGGTTTGGTGCGCCAAAAATTTTGTTGGCGATGAGCCGTTTGCTGTTCTTTTGCCCGACGACCTCGTCGTTGCAAAACCGGGCTGTCTCGGCCAAATGGTGGCGGCCTATGAAAAGACCGGTGGAAACATTGTCGCTGTTGAAGACATTCCTCGCGAACACACCAACAAATATGGTGTACTTGATGTGGGTGAAACGGATGGCCCGCTTGTTGAGGTCAAAGGTCTGGTGGAAAAACCCGATCCAGCTGAGGCCCCTTCAACTCTGAGAATATTTGGACGTTACATCTTGTCACCTGAGGTTTTCACACATCTTGAAAAACATGAGACCGGTGCTGGTGGCGAGATTCAATTGACCGATGCCATGGCTAAGCTCATTAGCTCTCAGCCGTTCCATGGCTTGCAGTTCGAAGGCCTCCGCTATGACTGCGGTACAAAATTGGGTTTCCTACTGGCCAATTTGGCACTGGGTTTGAAGCGAGACGATTTGAAGGATCGACTGCTCCCGATGGTGAAGGAACTGGTCGAACAGGCCGAGTAATTTGAGGAGACACGAATGCGTGTTGCGATGATTGGTACTGGTTACGTTGGCCTTGTCTCGGGGGCGTGTTTCTCCGATTTTGGTCACGACGTCGTTTGTGTCGACAAAGACGAGAGTAAGATCGATCGCCTTTTAAAAGGCGAAATCCCCATCTTCGAACCTGGTCTGGACGCATTGGTTGCGGACAATGTGCGCAACGGACGCTTGTCCTTTACGACGGGCCTGAAAGAAGCCGTAAAAAATGCGGATGCGGTTTTCATCGCGGTTGGAACCCCCAGCCGTCGCGGCGACGGTTTTGCGGATCTTTCCTATGTCTATGCGGCCTCGGAAGAAATTGCCGATGCTCTTGAGGGCTATACGGTCGTCGTCACCAAATCTACAGTTCCTGTTGGTACCGGTCACGAAGTGGACCGTATCATTCGCGAACGCCGTCCTGATGTCGAATTTAATGTCGCATCAAACCCTGAGTTTCTTCGCGAAGGGTCTGCCATCGAAGATTTCAAAAGACCAGACCGAGTGGTGGTGGGGACCAATTCCGAAAAAGCAAAGCAGGTGATGCGCGAACTCTACCGGCCTCTCTTTCTCAATGAGACGCCCATTCTCTTCACCACGCGCCAGACCTCAGAGTTGATCAAGTATGCAGGCAACGCGTTTCTGGCGACAAAGATCACTTTCATAAATGAGATGGCTGATCTCTGTGAAAAAGTTGGGGCGGATGTTCAAGATGTCAGCAAAGGCATTGGCCTAGATGGTCGGATCGGCAAGAAATTCTTGCATGCTGGGCCGGGCTATGGGGGATCTTGTTTTCCTAAAGATACTTTGGCATTGGTCCGCACCGCTGAAGAAGCTGGCGCGCCCACACGTATCGTTGAAGCGGTTGTCGGTATTAATGACGAACGTAAAAAAGCGATGGCATCGAAGATCATCAATGCGGCTGGCGGCTCTGTCGACGGAAAGAAGATTGCTGTTTTGGGTGTTACGTTCAAACCCAACACAGATGATATGCGGGACTCTCCAAGCCTTGACATCATCCCTGAGTTGCAGAAGAGCGGCGCGAAAGTCCGCGCCTTCGATCCAGAAGGCATGGATGAAGCAAAGGGCGATTTGAAGAATGTCGACTGGTGCAATGACGCCTATGACGCCATCGAGGGCGCTGATTTGGTGGCGATCCTGACCGAGTGGAACGAGTTTAGAGCCCTCAACATGACGCGCCTCAAATCCTTACTGACAGAGCCGATCATGGTTGATCTTCGGAACATTTATGACCCGAATGAGATGGCAGCCCACGGGATACACTATCATTGCGTAGGTCGACCCTACGTCGCTCCACACTAATCTTGAAGGAACTATCCATGCACATTTCAAAACGCGTGCTTGTTACAGGTGGTGCCGGATTTATCGGGTCCTTCCTCTGCGAACGTCTATTGGAGCAAGGATGTGAGGTTATTTGCGCGGATAACTTCTTTACGGGTGCGCGGCAGAACATCCAAAACTCTCTGGGTGACTACCGATTTGAAGCCATCCGCCACGACATCTGTTGGCCGCTCTATATCGAGGTTGATGAGATCTACAATCTCGCCTGTCCCGCCTCCCCTGTTCACTATCAACACGACCCTGTTCAAACAACCAAGACCAGCGTCATTGGCGCCATTAATATGTTGGGCCTCGCGAAGCGGCTTGGCGCGCGCATTTTGCAGGCTTCTACTAGCGAAGTCTACGGGGACCCAGCCGTCCATCCGCAAACGGAGGAGTATTGGGGTAATGTGAATACGATTGGGACCCGCGCTTGTTATGATGAAGGTAAGCGTTGCGCCGAAACGTTGTTCTTTGACTACAGACGGCAACACAATTTGGCCATTCGCGTTGCCCGCATTTTCAATACCTACGGACCGCGCATGCACCCCAATGACGGCCGTGTGGTTTCAAATTTTGTTGTCCAGGCGCTCAAAGGTGAAGACATCACTCTCTATGGCGACGGCCAACAAACCCGGTCATTTTGTTACGTCGATGAGCTTGTCGACGGGCTAATGCGCTTGATGGCTGCTCCTGATGACGTAACCGGGCCCATAAACCTTGGAAATCCTGGTGAATTCACCATCAAAGAACTCGCAGAAACTGTGGTGGAATTGACAGGTTCGAAATCTCAGATCGTCTACCACGACCTACCAGAGGATGACCCGAAGCAACGCCAACCAGACATCACGAAGGCGAAAGAATTGCTTGGCTGGGAGCCCAAAGTGAAGCTTGAAGATGGACTGAAGAAAACCATCACATACTTTGATGAACTTCTCAAAGCGTAGACACGACCCTCTACTCTTTGCTGCGTCCATAAATGTCTTCAAATCTCTCGATGTCGTCCTCACCGAGATAGGAGCCGGACTGCACTTCGATTATGCGAAGCGGTACTTCTGTCGCGTTTTCCAATCGATGCATTGTGCCGATCGGGATGTAGGTTGACTGATTTTCCTCAAGATCGAATGTCTTGTCGCCTAAGGTGACACGTGCAGTGCCTTCAACAACGACCCAATGTTCAGCGCGTTTGGCGTGTTTTTGAAGGGAGAGCGTTGCGCCTGGTTTGACATAGAGCTGTTTAACCTGGTGACGGTCTCCATCGTCCAAACTCTCATAATACCCCCATGGCCGGAAAACCTTTTTGTGACTCTCGTGTTCAGAACGGCCGGACTTGCGGAGCTCTTCAACGATGCCCTTTACATCATGAACCCGTCCACGATCGGCGACAAAAACAACATCTGATGTTTGAACAACAACGACATTTTCAACACCCAACGTGACGACCAAGGAATCATCTGATCTTAGATAACTGTGTGAAGTTTCCACCGGCATGACATCGCCGTGGGTCACATTGCCCGCATTGTCCTTTTCGCCAATGTCCCAAAGCGCATGCCACGACCCAACGTCATTCCACCCCATATCAACCGGAAGTGTGGCTGCTTTGTCTGTTTTTTCCATGACGGCGTAGTCAATCGAATCTGAGGGTGATGCTTCGAATGAAGCCGCATCCAACCTCAAAAAATCTAGATCGTGAGACGCTTTTTCGATGGATGACTCACAAGCGCGCACCATTTCCGCGCAATGCTTGCGTGCCTCGTTTAGAAACGTTTCCACCCCGAATAGGAAAATGCCGCTGTTCCAATTGTAGTTTCCGTCGGCCAAAAACTGCCGCGCGGTATCCAGTTCTGGCTTCTCTGTAAATGCGTCCACAGCATAAACACCATCGAGACCCTTTAGCACTGCACCCTGTTTGATGTAACCAAAGCCCGTGTCTGGTGCAGTTGGCTTAACGCCGAATGTCGTTAGGTATCCGTCCTCAGCAGCTTTCGACGCCTTCTGGATAGCTTCCGTAAGTCCGTCCCGCTCGCGTATATGATGGTCTGCTGGCAGAAGGAGTAGTTGCCCCTTCGGGTCATTCTGGGCAATCCACAAGGCCGCTACGATGGCTGCGGGCGCTGTGTTTCGACCGACCGGCTCAAGGATATGAGCGGCTGGAACAATGTCGATATCTGATAGCTGGGAGCGAATAGAAAATCTGTGTTCTTCGTTGGAGATGATAACAGGTTTCTGAAACAAGGCATCGTCAGTAACACGTAGCGCGGTCTCTTGAAGCATGGTGCGTTCCGAGATGAGCGACAATAATTGCTTTGGATAGAGAGCACGCGAAGATGGCCATAGGCGCGTGCCCGATCCTCCCGACAGAATGACTGGATATATTCGCGACATGAGCGTCCCTAAATCTCTACTTGGATATTTTATGCCGCACCCTCTGAGGAAACCGTAAATGTGTCAACCGTTGGAGACCCGCTGCAACAATCGTTCGCTTATGGAAAAATTACTCCGATCCTTCATTGCCGCCCCTGTTCCTCAGATGGTACAAGACCGACCTCACAAGCTCCCTCAAAATGGTGTAAGTTCCTTCTATGTCCCAAAAACGTGCCCTCATTACCGGAATATTTGGTCAAGATGGGGCCTATCTCGCGCAGCTCCTATTGGAACGCGGCTATGAAGTTATCGGCACCCATCGTCGAACGGCCACGACAAACTCATGGCGCCTCAAGGAGCTTGGCCTTGAGGACAAGATCAAGTTCTTTGAATTGGAGCTCTTGGAGCATTCCAACATCATCGGCACCTTGCGCGATGTCGCGCCAAATGAAATCTACAATCTGGCCGCCCAAAGTTTTGTCGGATCTTCATTTAGCCAGCCTGTCTTTACTGGTGATGCCAACGCATTGGGGGTCACTCGCATTCTTGAAGCCATCCGTATCATCGATCCTGACATTCGGTTCTACCAAGCCTCTACGTCGGAGATGTTTGGGAAGGTGCAAGAGACCCCACAAAACGAAGATACACCCTTCTATCCCCGCAGCCCTTACGGTGTCGCGAAACTCTACGGTCATTGGATTACAAAGAACTACCGCGAAGCTTACGGCCTGCACGCCGCTTCTGGGATCTTGTTCAATCACGAGTCTCCGTTCCGCGGGCCTGAATTTGTAACGCGCAAGATCACAATGGGGCTCGCGCGTTTGCAGCAAGGTGATGGAGAGCCGGTGGAACTCGGCAATTTAAGTGCCAGTCGTGATTGGGGCCATGCGCGAGATTACGTGCGTGCGATGCATCTGATGCTTACTTCAGACGAAGCAGACGACTATGTCATCGCCACAGGCCAAACGCACTCTGTTGAAGAGTTTGCCAATATCGCCGCAGAATGCGCAGGGTTTAATTTGGAATGGAACGGTGAAGATGAAGCGAGGCAAGCAACTGACCGGAAATCGGGTCGATTGATTATTCGCGTGAACCCAGAGTTCTATCGGCCGGCTGAGGTTGACTTTTTGCTCGGTGACAGCTCAAAGGCCAAAACCAAGCTTGGCTGGCAACCCAAAATTAGTTTCGAAGAATTGGTGTCCGAAATGGTCGCGTTTGATGTTGACCTGGTTCGGACCTGGTCAAACTAATCCGCTTGTACAGCCAACTTTTTGCAAACCTACTTGGAACGACGCAAGGCCTTTAGCCAACTACCTTTGCGCTTAGTGGAAACCAACGTTCCTTTTTTCAAGCTGGTGGCCTCCGGCCCTTCATCGGCAAACGAACCGCGTCGCGGAAAGTTTGGCGCCAGTGATGTTTCCATCATCTTTTCTGCTCGTCTCGACTGCTTCTTCGAGCGGCGCGACTTTTTGCCTGTACGTGCCGCTTCAAAAGCCGTCATCGCCGCACCCACAGGATCCAATCCGGACTCAGCTTCGCGCGCCTCAGCAAGGGCTTCATAGTCATTACGTGGCTTAATCCAAGCATCTGGCTGACGAGGAGATTGATATGCGATGCGAGAGTCATAGGCGTAGTCACCCTTCTCAAACCCTGTATCGCAAAGATCATTGAGACGTCTTGCTTTGTGGACCTCACGGTGGGGCTGCGATGCAGACATCCGCCCTCCGTAGTCCTCGCTGACCAGATTCAACATCTGTTTCACTCTGTTTGTCATCGATCTTACTCCTTTCGGGTCAGCCGACCCCAGAACTCACTATATACTACCGCCGTCGCGGATCAAAACGAGGCCTTCGCTTAAGGAAATCAAGGCTACATCAACAGGGCCCCCAACGGTTTCAGGCTCCTGCATCACCTTCTGCTGGAAGGAATTTAGCTTCACGAGCGATGCTGCCGTTTCAGCCAACTCTTGCCTCGGCAGAGTATGAATAGCCCTGAATATTGGCGAAGTGTGCATGTAGCGCTGATACTCTTCCACTTTCTGGAAGAAGGCGATCAGAGCGGCAGAGAGATTTTCCTCACTATACTGATTGTATAGTTGTTGCTTTTGGTTCTTATCCAACGCAGGGAGACCCGAGATGAGATCCGCAACCAATTGATGGGTCAGTTTCAATGTCTCTATAAACAAATAGAGGCGGAAGTCTCTGTCGATCCCCGTCATGAATGTGTGGATCATCTTGTCCTGAGCGAAGGTCATGACAACGGGACCGGTGTTTGCTTCAATCGCGTCTCTACGATCCGGAGCTTTCTTGAGGATGCCGCCAAACACACCGCCTGTATGATAGGAAATCATGGCGGGGAATTTGTCGCGTTGACCGAAGCCAGCGAAGACAATTCCCGTGTACCCTTCAAAGAATGCATTCTTGGTCACAGCCATGACGGCGATCTGTTGAAGCTTTTCGCGCAAGTCTGGCGATACAGACAAGTTTGTGTAGTCGGCACTCAAGTGCCCCATCAACCCACTGATCAGCTCATCGACTTGTCCCTCATAACGGGACCTGAGTTTCTTTCCCATGTCCGGTGGGAAGCAGGTGAGATCTTCTCTGGGACTGTCATCAAAATATGCTTCGTAAGCGCGGTGAATTTCGCCAACGACAAACTTAAAGATGGAATTGTAGTGCCCGCCTACTTCTTCATTGGATGCTTCGCGGAAGTTTGCGACCTGGTCGTCAAATTCATCGGCCAGTAACCCAAAAACAATGGCCACGGTTTTGTAAAATTCTAGGTCTTGGTGTTCCGGCGGAAAGAGATCGTCGCTTTTTTGGATGAAGCGAAGGAAGTCTTCGGCATATTCTTCAACAGTCGCGAATTTTTTATTTCCAGACTTGGCCCGATAGAGCGTGATAACGGTTTCCCAAGGCACGTTCATGATGTCGGCATGATTGTAAATCATGACGCCAACGGGCTGGCCTTCAATAAGCTGAAAAACTTTATCGACGCTTTGATAGATGGTCTGGCTATCGCGACTTGAAATTGTGACAGCGCTGTCGGCAGCCATGGCCACCGCGCCGCGATTCATCAGAAGGACTTCTGACGTCATAGATACCCCACTCGCCTAGACTCACACACCGCGCCGCTGCTCAACCCCCGTGAGCACCGACTGGTACACATTATGGAAGAATATATGCCCTTTCGGGTCAAGAAAATAGGCGTTTTAGGTCACGGTTAACCGCAAAATTGTCTAGCCTGCGGCCTTATTCGACCCTGCATTTGGGTTGTCGTTTCCTTCACCAGCCATGTCCTTGCGCCAATAAGACTTGCACGGGATTTTGGCAGGATCAATGCGATCAGCATATTTCCGTGCGATTCCAACCACTTCATCCATTAACCTATTGCGCAATGTGATCGGATTGAGGCCAAGCTTAAGGAGCCCCTCATTGGCCACGAAAAGTTCGTTCTCCGAGGCTTCCAAACGAGGGTTCTGGACGAATTCGATCTCGGCCCCAGACAGTTCCACAATCAGTTTGGCCAAATCGACGACTTTGTGTACCTCGGTCATTTGGTTCATTACCCTGACCCGCTCGCCATGTTTGGGCGGTGATTCGACTGCCAATCGTACGCACTGGACGGTATCTTGAATGTGGATGAAGGCTCTCGTTTGCCCGCCGGTGCCGTGGACAGACAGCGGATATCCGATCGCGGCCTGACACAAAAATCGGTTTAGAACAGTCCCGAAGTCACCGTCATAGTCGAAGCGATTGATGAGGGCTTCGTCTCGGCTGGTATCCTCGGTCTGGGTTCCCCAGACAATTCCTTGGTGCAAATCGGTGATCCGGAGCTTGTCGTTCTTTGCATAGAACTGAAAGAGTGTGTGATCCAAGCATTTGGTCGCGTGGTAGACACTACCGGGGCTATAGGGGTGGACAATTTCCCGTTCAGCACCGCTTTCGAGTTTGACCGTCAAGTACCCTTCAGGAATTGGGTCCGTGCCATGATAACCATAAACACCCATTGTCCCGAGATGAACAACTTGAGTGTCAATTTCGCTTTCAACCACTGCACAAAGCAGATTGTGGGTGGCGTTGACATTGTTGTCCACTGTGTAGCGCTTGTGGCTCGGCGTCTTCATTGAATACGGCGCGGCACGTTGTTCTGCAAAGTGCACAACGGCATCGGGTCTGTAGTCTTTGATCAGTTTCAACAGATCATCGTGCTGGTGAGCAACGTCTATGGACGCATATTCAATCGGCTTTTCTTGCAATCCAGTCCAGGCTTTCAACCGATCCTCTATAGAGGCAATTGGTGTCAACGACTGCGCGCCTAGTTCCTCATCCATCTTGCGACGTACAAGGTTATCGACGATCATCACGTCGTGTCCATGTGCGGACAAATGCAAAGAAGAAGGCCAACCACAAAAGCCGTCGCCACCCAAAACCATCACGCGCATAGTTTAGTTCCTGAAAATCTGAATCCCTGATCTGTCGCGGACCCTAACATGTTCAATCAGAGATACCAAATTGCGGGAAACTAACTCAAATCCCCAGAAATCTTGTGATTTCTGACCTAGGGGTGGCCTGTTCACATGATACTTTTTCGCCCAATTCACTAACTCGATAAACGCTCGAACTCTGCCCAAACATCTGAGGCATTTGGAAGCGCGCCAATTTGTTCTTTGAAGCTGTCTCGCGCTCTTTCTTTTGAAAGATCCTGCAGGATTTTGCCGTGCCACTCGGTGATCACTTCCCAAGGTGGGTCGAGCAGATCCGCTCCCAACAATGAAGCGCCATCGACACTTTTGAAATGAAACGTCCGCATTTCACTTAGTGTCACGCATAGCGAATGAGTGTGGATCGCTTCATCGGTTCTTATTCTCTCGACCAGCGCGACCGCCTCGTCTGCTTCCACCCTGCGACCAACAAACAGCTCAGGATCCCGCAGAACTGAACAACAAAAGGCGAAGAATGCTTCGGCGCGCACTTCAATCATCAGAAGATTGAGCAGCAGTTCCAACAGTTGGCCATGTCCACTCGCTATCTGAGGGAATAAAAGCCCATCGGAAGGACGAGTTAATGTGTCCGGAATTTCCGGCATCGGATAGCTCTCATCCCCAAAGGCAAGATCGCGCACCGCGAACCACATTTCGTCATGGGCGCCGACCTCGCTTTGTTCGGGGTCGCCCCCTTCATCCGCACCATGCGCATAGAGGAGACCTTTATGAAGATGTCCCGTGCAGGTCTCAGAAATATCTTCTTCGATGATGTCTTGGAAGTCGGGCAATTCGATCTCGCAGAGCGCCTTACCGCGTGCCTCAAAGATGCCTGTGATTGTCAGCGCATTCCAGAAGGTCTGGCCGAGCCCATTTTTGAGCAGGAGCTTTTGCTGCGCATGATTTGGATAATTCTCTCGGTTCAACAATTTGGCGCTGGCGTCTATGAGCGGCGCTCCTGCTTGTTCAAGCTTGGCCTGCCATGCCTTCACCGCAGGCCATCTCAGCAATGTGCGCGGTGATACATATGTACCCGTTTCATCAAATCCGCCATGGAGCCTTCTGCCATTGATTGATTGATTGGAAACGGCTGTATGCATGTTCCGCCATTAGTTCGGCTTGGGTGAATTGGGTTTGGTCCATGGGTTTCCTCGTCTTTGCACTTGTTTTGCAAACAGCGCTTTGAGGGCAGTCTTGAGGAAGGCTGATTTATTGTCAATTTGCGTCTTGACGTTTGATCGCTACACTCCTACATTAATTGCAGATTCATGCAATTGTGCAAATGAGAGGACATATGTCAAAAACCGACGAATGTTGTGGAGGTCTGAGGGAACACCTGGACCCTCGACTGTTTAAAGCTCTCTGCGACCCAACTCGCCTTGAAATACTGTGTCAATTGGCGGACACGGGCAACCCACGCAATGTGGGTGATTTAGCCGACAGTATGCCCGTCGATACTTCCGTGGTCTCTCGTCATTTAGCGCTCTTGAAAGACGCAGGTGTTGTAAGTGCGGAGCGCCAAGGCAAAGAAGTTTTCTACTGCATTTCCAGCGAAAATGCGGTCCACACATTACGCACGATCGCTGATGCCATTGAAGCCTGTTGTCCCCCTGATCAAACGCTGAAAGGAGCCGCACGATGACCCCTCCCACCAAAGTACATACCTCTGTATCCGACCACTACAGCAAAGCCGTTAAGGGCAAAGTTGAAGAACTGGGTGCGAAGACCAACACACCTTGTTGTGGCACAGACCAGCGCGAGCCCGGCGGTGTGGCAGCAAAACTCGCTGGATATGATCAGGACGAATTGAAAACGTTGCCGGATGAAGCCGTGGCTTCTTCCTTTGGATGTGGCAATCCCCTTGCTTTTGCAGGGGTTGAACCGGGCGATGTTGTCTTAGACCTTGGATCCGGGGCAGGTATCGACCTCCTCATTGCCTCTGAGAAAGTCGGCCCAGAAGGCCTGGTCATCGGAATTGATATGACCGATGACATGATTGAACAAGCCAAACTCAACGTTGAGCGGGCGGGCGTATCGAACATCGAGGTTCGCAAAGGCCTCATTGAAGATATGCCTGTGGAATCTGATAGCGTTGATTGGGTCATCTCCAATTGCGTGATCAATCTTTCCCCGGATAAGCCTCGTGTCTTTGGCGAGATTGTTCGCGTACTAAAACCCGGCGGGCGTTTTTCGATTTCCGATATTGTTGCGGAAGAAATTCCTGAGAGCATTCGATCTATCGATGCCTTTTACAACATGTGTGCCGGTGGGGCGATCAGTGAGGCAAAGTACTTGGAGGGACTCAAAGCAGCAGGCCTTGAGGAGCTCAACGTGGAAGACCGTTTGGTCTATGAAACATCGACATTGAAAGCATTTTTGGAATCGGAGTTGACGGCAGATATGGAAGAAATCAAACGCGCCATTGGTGAAGAGGCCTATGAGCAAACTGCCAAAATGCTTGATGGCAAAGTCTGGAGCGCCAAGTTCACGGGCCGCAAATAGATCGAATCAAGAAACCGACTACCGAATTTCTACGAGCCTATTATTCTCGAATATATACTGATGTGAGCGATCGTCGCAGAAATGGATTTTCTGACCGTTCTCATCGTGTGAAACATGTGGGACATCTGCTTTGGCCACATTGCATTGGTAACGAAATTCATCGAACGGCATGCCGACATAGGGTGAAAAAGTAACTCCGCAGGCCGCAACAAAGCTGCGGCCACTAGAAGAACAACCAATACTCTCACGCGCCCCACTCCCAATACGCCACTCGCACCAACAAACCGGATTTTCCAGAACTCCGATGAGGCGACCATACGCTGCACGAGATACACCGGCAACCTAACAATTAGTAACGCCAAGACGGCAAGGTCTTATGCGCTTTAAGTCGCGTTAACCAAATAGATGATTTTTCTTTCGATTTGGCGGCAAAGAATGCCAATTTTGCGGTATTGTGTTCAATGTAACTCGCTAAGACAAACATGGTCATGTCCAATATGCGGCACACCAAAATAAACTTTTTCATCGCTTCCGCGATGGCTCTTATAATGATGGGTGGCCATATGTCCGCGAACGCCACACCAATTCTGTTTGGCACCCTATCGGCAAAAAGCTCGTTGGGCATTTCGACGGCGCGATCGAGCAGTCCCCGATCACCGAGCCTGCAGTCGACTGCCACGAACTTACGAACTAATGCGCGTCTTGGGGGCTTTTCTTCTAGTGGTGCCAATCGATCAAACGTAATTGGTGGAACCTCCGGTCGAAGCGGAGGTTCGTCGTTTGGGGGAATTTCTCGTTCGAGTGGTTTTGGACTGAGCGGATCCACTCCTTCAAGTTCAACGCCACGCCTGAGCGTTGGCCCTCGAACTCGAACTGGTGGCAACGGTTTTCGCGTTTCTAGAAACGATCGTCGCATCTTTAGACAGCAGATCTTACAGACATCAACACAAGGGCCTATTCTGCCCTCTGGTGGTGACCAACAACCCCTGATCGTCCAAACGAGAACAACCACGCAAGATGGTCAAAGAGTGCCGGAGCCTGGCGTTGGTTTGATGCTATTAATTGGTGTTGCAGGAACGCTCGCCTTGCGAAGCAGACGCGCTCGGGTCTCTACAAGACAAAACCAAACAATCTAAGAACGTCAAACCAATCGGTTGTCTCATAGACGATGAACCGTTCATTCTCGAGTCTTGCACCCGGATAAAAGCTACGCCTATACGCCGTTGGTGGTAATTTGTATTCGATCCGGACTTTGTAGCGGTCGGGATTTGTGCGTAGAAGTTTCGTGAGATCACCGCTCAAAACTTCATGTACGCCTTTACGTATGTCTTCACATGCTTGCTCAGGATGGCGGCTTTCGGTTGAAAGACCGCGCCCTTTGAAGGTCGCGAAAGTTCCCATGCCGTCGCAATAGTCTTTTGCTTCTTGGCAAAGGGCTTCGTCTCCTGAAAGAAAGGCGGTTGGGACGCCGTGCATATTCGATGTGTAAGCCGCGATCCGAAACTCTGAGGTTGGGGTCTCATTGATCAGAATTTCCTGTATCGTTGGCCCGACCTGTGTGTGGGCCAGGGGATTGCCAGCCGAACCGGCACGCGAGTGATAGCCAATGAACATTGATGCCGCGAAGGTCTCATCTAGGCCGTCGACCATACTTTGTGGATGTCCAGACCAGCCACGCAAAAGACGAGCCTCGCGCGGCAACATATGAGCGATAATGTTACGCGCGGACCAATGGGCATCTTTTACCAAAATATCTGTTGCGCCGGCTTCGAGTGCGCCGTCGCAGGCCGCCACTACTTCCTTTGTCATTTGTTCGGCAAAGGGAACAAAGTCTTTGTGATCCTTATTCGTCTCGTCGGCAACGGTGACGCCAGTCACGCCTTCAATGTCTGCAGAAATGTGGATTTTCATGTGACCGACCCTTGCTCAAAATGCGAAACGCCACAATGACCTATCCGTGACATTGTCTTGGCGCAACAAAAAAGTGCCCCCAACCCGAGATCGGAGGCACTCCTACTCATGCGATACACTCTGCGAGTTCGCAGTGTGTCATCGCTGTTATCGTTTCAGATCTAGACCTTTGGAGTCTTTGAAGCTGCCAACGACAATCATAACAAAATCGATTAGCGTCCAAATGCCAAGACCGCCAAGGGTCAGAAGCATCAAAATTCCAGTACCTATTTTACCAACATAGAATCGGTGGATACCGAATGTGCCAAGAAAAAAGCAAAGCAAAATAGTTGGTACAAAGCCCTTTTCGCCCATTACTGGTTGCGATGTTTGGTCCGTCACAGGAGATCTCCCTCAATGTAAAGATTGCCGCAAGATAGTAGAGAATTACTAACAATTCTTATGTTCTAGAATTGGCCAGGATATGACACCAGCCGACCGTCGCCATCCTTCACTTTTCCAACGAAAAGCAGGATTGTGACGATGAGTGTGTGTAGGAAGTCGAGGCAAATGAGCCCGATGCCAACGGCCACAAGTGTTGGATCTTCACTCACGAAAATGAGCCCAAAGCCAACGATAAAGAGGCCTAAGTCAAAAATCCCATGAACCCAGTTACCCAGATAGAAATGATGTATCCCCAGCATGCCAAAAATCATGCAAAGCGCTACAGCTGTTCCATAGGACCGATCTGACTTTTCGTGTGTTGAATTGTCGCTCATCTCCGCCCCCGACTGAGTCAATAATAGAGAATCGTATCATTCGAAATTTCAAAAATCTACCTACAATTGCGTTCCATAACATAACTCGCGCAAAGCACCCTCGCTAGAACGAAGTCCGCTTAGACCAAACTGCTAATTCTCTGCGCCCTCTCGGGGACAATGAATAGACCCCCTGCCCTTGCCGTTCAAACCATCCGTATACGTCACGGTAAAGAACATCCCGTGTTTTCGGGTTGGCGACCGCTTGTGCAACAACAGAGGCCTTGGTTGGACCATTGCGTTCGAGATGATCGGCGATCTTTAGCGCCTCTTGACGATAAGCGGTGATGACGCCGTTCTTCATGGCCGCGCCGCCTTGGTTTGGATCTCCGACACGGCGTTCAAACTCAGACAAAAGGCGCGAACGCTTTTTCTTGTCAATGCGCGGCTGATACTTGGCGGGGTCTATATGAACGGCCACAGGTAGTCGCGTGTTCATCGGGTCGATGGAAATCAATCCAAGCCCTAGCATCTTCATCAGCTTGATGACTGGCTTGCGCTTTGACTTCACCACCGTACAACTTGTCGGCACGCCGACATAGACCGCGTCCGTTGTCGACAAGCGTTCGACGACTTGCAAGAGAGCGCTCAAGTTTAGAGATTTCTTCAGCTCCACGATGACCACATGATCCTGGCGCACGGCCACCACGTCACAATGGTTCACCTCCCCTTTCACGTCATAACCCTGACCTTCAAGGTAGGTTTTTAGGGGTGGGTAGAGATCGGACTCTTTCATGGGCCTTCGTCACTCGCATTGGCGGGAAGTGACCTGATCTTAGAAGATGATTCGTGGGGTCTCCGTTCCCAGTAGTTTGGCTGGCGAGTGGGGTGTGTTTTGACATATCTCTCGTCTGGGTTTAGCCTCTATTTCGGGTACATGGGGAAAGTGACGTGAGTATTCGAAACAGGGCCGTCGGCCTTTACTTGAACAACATCAAAGACAAAAGAAACAGCAGCACCGTTGTAAATGGCCTCGTTGGAATTGCTGGTTCGATTGATACGACGATCCAAAAGGGTAAACAGAGATATGTCGCCCGATTTCCGCATTTGGCAAAACCAGACATACAAACCGTCAAGGTCTCTCTGACATCTAACTGCAATTATCGGTGCCAGGGATGCACTTACGGTCGAGAATTCATGCGCGGAGAGAAACTAGAACTCGGTCATGTCAAACGACTTTTGGATGACATGGCCGCTTTGCATATTCCCAAAGTCGTCTTCTATGGCGGCGAACCCCTTCTCCACAAATCGTTAGACGAAATGATTGTACATGCGAAGGTTAAGGGAATATTTCCGGCCGTTGGTAGCAACGCCTCTTTGCTCGACCCCGACAGGGCTGACCAACTCTATGATGCTGGGCTGCGTGTGATTTCAATTGGCCTGTATGGCGTTGATCAAGACTATGACGAGTATGTAAATCGAAGTGACAAATTCAAAACTCTTGAATCCAATATCGCATACATCCGTTCAACCTACCCGGATGTTTCACTTTGGTTTTCGTTTCTCCTCATGAAACCCACATGCAATCTTGAAACACTTCGAAGCGTCTTTTCTCTATCTGCAAGATACTCAATTCCGTTTGGAGTTGCGCTTGTTCACTATGATTTTCCGTACTTCTCGACCGGTGAGGACGGGAAACTTCAATTTCTACATGATGACCTAGCTGCCATCACAGAGTTTGCAAGCATGCTTGCTGAACTCAAGGGTCAACGTCCAGATTTGGTCATGACCTCGCTCGAAGGTATCAAATCGATACCCTATTGGCTCCTGGAGAAAGACCAAGTCGACGTACCCTGCAACATGAGTGACACGTTGTGGGTCGGCCCGAACGGTGCCGTTCAGGTTTGTCAAAGCCTGCCGGAAATGGGCAATATTAAGAAGCAAAGCCTCATGGAGATTGCCTACACAAATCAACTGTCCTGCCCCCCTATCACCCGCTCCAACGACCCCAACGTTCCGAGGACAGAGGCACCCTAGATGTCCGATTGACATGCTTAGTGAGGCACCGTCCTCAATCCCTTGTTAATCGGCCCAGGATCGCCATACAGAGTCCCCGCCTCCCTGTTGGTGCTTTAGGACCCGGAAATTCAGCTTGACTCCTGTCACTCATCCTGCGGTCGCTGAGACCTCACTTTACATTTAGATAGCGGCACCAATACGACAGGAGATTCCGATCGGCGTTCCCCGTCTTCAGCTAAACGAATCTATGCCGCCTCCTCATTCTGTATCATGCTCTGGAGCAGACTCACTTCCGCGGCATATTCTTCATCGCCAAGGTATGGCAGTTGGTTCAGATCTTTGACTATGTCCGCCGGGTTGTGGGCGTTTATTACCAGACCCAAAGCATTCTGAGAGATTTCTATCACCTCGTCACTCAATAGTTCTGATACGAGCTCGTTATCCAGAGACACTGCGAGCCTATGTAATTCTTCAATTGCATCGCAGCGTCGGTCCTTGTCATCTTGCGTATCAAGGGCCATCTTCAACAGCTCAAGAATATTGCTATTTGGCTGTGGCTCCATTTTACCGTACTCCACCAGAACGCCTACTGGGTCGGGTTTTGTAAGCGCATATGGTAGAGTTGAAATTAGAAATTGGCTTGCGGAGTGCCCGATTGAAATTGCGTTTGTGATGCCATGACTGTTGCCTTCTGGGTTCACTATAAAAACAGGCCGCTTACCCGCGATAGATTCGATGGCGTCCCTAACATGAGTATCCCTTAAAGAGGCTCCGACAATGACCGCAATTTCGCAATTGTCTATCGCGGTAAGAAACCACTGTGACAGCCTGGGATACGGCGATTTAGTCAATAACTTGTTTCGCGATGGTAAGATCAATGCTGATCCTAGCTTTAGGTTCTCAGACAATCCCAGCGTCGCACTTCCAAACAAAGGCATCGGATGCCTCAGTTTCACAGGAGACCCATCACCTGCGACTGTGTACCAATCGGTCGACCCGTGTAGCTTTATCAATAAGTCTCCGCTGGTATAGTCCGTTGGGGCTGACCACACAGCTGTCTCACTAACGCCAAACTGACTGAAGCCGTCTGCAAGACTGATACCCTCAGAGTTGGCGGCCAGCTCAATCGCTCTATCGTAGTTGGTTGTCGCAAATGTGATGTCATGAGACGCTGTGAGCCTCAACAGTGCTCCCCACACTAATTGGCAATCGCTTGGAACAACTCGTTCCGCTGCGTGTTGCACAAACCATTCGACTTCTGATCGTATTTTTTCAATCGAAGATTGGGACTCTATTGTCTCTTTTATCATTACCAACGATTGGCTCGCAGCATAAATGCTATCCAAGTTCTCAATAAGAACCTCAATGTCGTTCGAGCTATTCATTAATTGTTCAACAAGCTTGGGTTCCACATCCCACTCCTTGGCATGACGCAGAAATTCGATCGCAAGACCCTCCATGGCAGGCACGCCAAGCTCTATCGATGTTCCCGCCCCAGCAAAGACCAAAAGCTTCATTCCAATAATCCCCTTATGTAATCTCTTCGTACCAGCCCAAGACGGTGTGTCTCCCCAATAGACTGTCGCACCGCAGCCGCCACCTGTGAGATGTTTTCATATGACTTCCTAGCCGTGATCTCGACCAGGGACCCGGGACCTTTGTTTACAATCAGTGCTTCTTCTACGATCGCCTTTCCGTCGGGATGATCGATATTCAGGATTAGTCGCGTTTGAAGACGCAGGACCGGGGGACCGTCCATTCCTAGCTGGACAATATCTACTTTCGGCTCGCCTACGTAGAGTGGTGCCACAATAGCGACACTGGCGATTGTGTCTTCTGCGCAGTTTGTCAGATATTTCAACGTCGGCAATTCTGGTTCAAAGACCTTTGTGATTAGATCTGCTGTGGTGCCGAAGTAGCTGCCAACATTCTTTAGGTAGCTGCCGTCCCTGCTGAGTCCACGTATGACGTTTTCCTTTGTATGCCTCAACAATCGAATTGCGGCGTTCACAACCACAGTTGGGTTCTGGTCGGGTTGAGGAGCGACATAAATCTCGCCACTCAGTCCCAGTAGCTCGTCGAAAGAAAGAGGTTTCCAATCATTTCCCGAAGCGAGCTCAAACGCAGGAACACCTCGGAAGATTGCATCCCAACTGTCTGCGGCCTGAGAATAAGCATCATCACGGGGAACTGACAGCCACAGCGTAGCCCATCGCTTCACATCCCAAGAGGTCAATAGCCCAGATAGCGAGTTCTCGAGATTGCCAGCCATTGCTCGGAGCAATTCAGGGTGCACAGATCTGAGAAAACTATCGATTTCAACATCAAATGCTTTTTCAATAAAACCCTCTCTGTTCAGACTAGGCTTAAAGTGTTTGGGATCAACGTCAATTGAACCTTCAATTCCCCATACCCCGTTTGCCCTATACTCCTGGACAAACACTCCTCGATACAAGACCGACACTGTCGAGTAGCCAAGCATTGAATCCCAGCCTTTTGGACCATCAATCGGGGACAGGTGTGCCTTCTCAACCCAGTTCGGAGTTGTCAGACCTTCAACGGCATCGGCCCTATCCACTCCCCCCTGAGACAGAATCTCTCCTTTTGGCAGCAAAACCGCATTGAGGTCTTTCACGTCCCGACACCAGTGCGGGTACCTATCAATCAACAAATTCATCGTTTCTGGGTCACGAATCTTTATTACGATCGTGGTGCCTCTCGATGTGCGATTTGAAGTGATGGGTTCGGACTTTCCACCTGCCAACATCTCGCGTGTAAATTTGAGTGCTATTGGATGGGTCTCACCATCAAATGTGTCCAACTCAAACTCGTCGCCCGCCATGAAGTAACTGATAACACCGATGCCAAACTCACCCACCGAGCCTTTGTTGGTATCAAACTCCGCCGCCGAAGCTCCAACCTTTGCAAACAAGTCCGTTATGTCAACTTGGTTCATGCCGTCCCCGTTGTCGGAGATAGCCAGCCGCTGCGATTCTAGATCGAAGTTCACCTCGATCGCTGGTTGAAATGATGAGTCCGCCTGCAATTGCCTATGTGTTGCATCAATGGCATTTAGTATCGATTCCCTAAGAGCTGCACTTGCATTCGAATAGAAGCGATCACCGGTCAAAAGAGTGAGAATTTTCTCTTGGTCCAGAGTGAATTTCGGGGGCCAGTTATCTTTTTCTTGAGTCATAAGAGTTTGACCCGTTTCGAGAGGCGATGGACAGCTTCAGTTCTTCGAGCCATGAGTGTCGATCTAGGAAATGGTGCGATAGACTTTCGCGTTATGTTGCAATGAGTGTTGTCTACAGTTTTCTAGTATACTGATTGGAACCTAAGTACGGTTTGTAAGAACTTCAAGGTCTTGCGCGCGCTCAAGCTGCTGTAAAAACAAGAAAAACCATCTAACTCTGTTCTTCTTTGGAGTGACTATTGCGTCAATTTCCAGCCGAAAAATTCTTCACTGAATTCACTCGAAGGCAATGAACCCCGGTCCCCCCTCCCCCGGGGGCAGCGAAACAAGTAACGACATGAAGAGCGTCTACACAGTGTCTACTTGAGGAGGAATAGACATCCACTTGCAATACTCAAATCGTCTAATTTGTTGATTTTATTGGTGAGCCCGACAGGAATCGAACCTGTGACCCACTGATTAAAAGTCAGTTGCTCTACCAACTGAGCTACGGGCCCACGAGAGGAAAAATGTGGTACCGCGAGTCGGCACCGTCCCTTGCAAATGCGGGCGGAACATAGGGTCAGAGTTGGCTTAGGTCAACCTCTCTTTTGGGAGATTCTGGGGATTTCACACATCAAATGAAAGTTCAGTGAGGATCGATGTCGCCGCTGGCTTGATCGCGTTCAAATTGGGTTCTGAATTTGCTGAGACCGCCCTCTTCTATGGCCTCTCTCAGACCCGCCATTAGCTCCTGGTAGTAAGAGAGATTGTGCCATGTGAGCAGGATCTGCCCCAATATTTCACCTGTTTTGAAGAGGTGGTGGAGATAGGCCCGGCTATACTGTGATGAGGCAGGGCAAGCGCTCTCCCCATCGATGGGGCGAGGGTCGGCAGCATGGCGCGCGTTGCGCAGATTTACTGTGCCCCGACGGGTAAAGGCCTGGCCGTGCCTGCCGGATCGTGTCGGCAAGACACAGTCGAACATATCAATGCCTCTTGCCACCGCTCCAACCAGATCGTCCGGTTTTCCGACGCCCATCAGGTATCTGGGTTTGTCGGTTGGGAGATGTGGCACTGTATAATCAAGAACATCAAACATGATCTCTTGGCCCTCACCGACAGCCAGGCCGCCGACTGCATAGCCTTGAAACCCGATGTCGATGAGCGCTTTGGCGGATTTCTCACGCAACTCGCCATAGACCCCGCCTTGCACGATGCCGAAACAAGCCTGGCCTTCATTGCCGGCAAAAGCTTCTTTCGATCTCACCGCCCAGCGCATAGAAAGCCCCATGGACGCTCTCGCTTCCTCCTCGGTCGCTGGGTAGGGTGTACATTCGTCCAACACCATTTGAATGTCTGAACCCAAGAGTGCCTGTATCTCCATGGCGCGTTCTGGCGACAACATGTGTGTGCTGCCATCAATGTGGGATTGAAAGGTGACACCGTCTTCCGTCAACTTTCTAAGCTTTGAGAGAGACATGACTTGATAGCCACCGGAATCTGTAAGGATCGGTCGTTTCCATTGCATGAACTCATGAAGGCCGCCAAGTGCCGCTACTTGCTCGGCACCCGGTCGCAACATCAGGTGATAAGTGTTCCCCAAAACAATGTCGGCCCCTGTCTGGCGGACTTGTTCGGGCAGCATGGTCTTGACGGTGGCAGCGGTGCCCACAGGCATAAAGGCAGGCGTGTGGATCTCGCCACGAGGTGTCTTGATCACCCCCGTTCGGGCCAGGTCATCGCTTGCCTTTATCTCAAAATCGAACGCTGTCACCCGAGTTCCTCCGGAGAGAGAAGGCACGCATCGCCATATGAATAAAATCGGTAGTTTGACTTTACGGCGTGAGCATAGGCCCCATGCATGCGTTCCCGTCCCGAGAATGCACAGACCAACATAAAGAGCGTTGATCGTGGCAAGTGAAAATTTGTCAAAAGCTTGTCGACGATTTTGAACTTGTAACCGGGCGTAATGAATATATCTGTTTCACCTGAGAACGGTGTAACTACACCTTCAGATGTTGCAGCAGCCTCCAACAACCTCAAAGATGTTGTGCCAACACAGATAATCCGCCGTCCCTCCTTTTTAGCCGAGGTCAATCGCGAAGCGGTCGCAGCGTTGATCTCACCCCATTCGCTGTGCATCTTGTGTTGATCTGTGTCTTCGGTTTTCACTGGCAGGAACGTCCCCGCGCCCACGTGCAGTGTCACTTGTTCGATCTCAACGCCCCTATTGCGCAATTCATCCAATTGCGTTTCACAAAAATGGAGACCCGCCGTTGGTGCCGCCACGGACCCTGTGAACTCAGCGAAAACTGTTTGATAATCTTGCTTGTCTCGCTCGTCGACCGAACGCTGCGAGGCAATGTAGGGAGGTAATGGGGTCGCACCGAACTTTGCAATGGCGTCGGCAAACGTATCACCGCTGAGCGAGAAGCACAGCTCCACTTCTCCGCCCGGATTGCACGCCACCACCTTGGCATTGAGTTGATCCTCGAAATCCAAATGGTCCCCATTTTTGAGGCGTTTGGCGGGGCGGACAAAGGCAAGCCAGGTCCGGTCATCAACCTGCTTGTGCAGTGTGACATCAATGTTTGCCCCCGCGCCAGATGTAGATCTGGGGCCGCGAAACCCACGCAGTTGCGCATTGAGCACTTTGGTATCGTTGACCACAAGTACATCGCCCCGATCAAGGAGCGATGTGAGATCTGAAATATGACGATCATCTAGCGCATCGCCTCGAACAACAAGAAGACGTGCTGCTTCCTTGGGATTGGCAGGGCGAAGCGCAATCCGATCTTGCGGTAGATCGAAGTCAAATAGATCCACTTGCATGGGAATGCCTTGCCCTACCCTGATGTCATGGCGCGTTTACTCTGCGTCCGCAGCGACCTTCATTGAAATGATTTTGTCGGGACTTGCTGGGGGCTCTCCCTTGGCGACACTGTCAATGGCATCCATGCCGCCCACAACCTGACCCCATGCGGAATACTGACCATCAAGCCAAGGGGCTTCGTCGAAGCAGATGAAGAATTGGCTGTCCGCGCTGTCGGGATTTTGAGCGCGCGCCATAGAACATGTTCCACGAACATGGGTAGTAGCATTGAATTCGGCGGAGAGATTTTGACCTGAACCTCCGGTACCGGTTCCCGTCGGGTCTCCTGTTTGCGCCATGAAACCATCGATAACCCGATGAAATACAATTCCATCGTAAAAGCCAGAACGAGTCAGTTCCTTGACCCGGGCCACATGGTTTGGTGCGACATCAGGCAGGCACTTGATCGTCACAATACCGTGGGCAGTTTCCAGGAGAAGTGTGTTTTCTGAGTCTTGGGATACCTCGGCCACAAAGGCCTCCTTTCGAATTTCGTATTATTGATCGTTCGTCGGCAAGTCATTTTCGGTCACTGGTACGGCCATGTTCTCTTCGAGGCTTTCGTCTATCGGCGCATCTGGCTGTTCTTCGGTGTCATCTGCGTCAATGCCATGGCGCTTGGCTTTTTGTTTCGCTGCTTTTTGTTCTGCTGCAACATCAGCCGCGACACGCATGCGCAGAATTCGGTCACGATCGAGCGGATCACTGAACTCTCCTTCGGTCCCCTCTCCCTTTTGGATACGGCCGACAAAGCGCATTCCTTGCGCGACTTCTCCAAAGATCGTGTATTGACCGTCCAAGTGGCTCGCACCATCGTCTTCGAACACGATGAAGAATTGGCTGTTGGCGCTGTTTGGATCTTCAGATCGAGCCATCGACAGAGTACCCTTCTTGTGACCCAATGTGTCTGAGAATTCAGCAGGTAGGTCGGGATATTCAGAACCACCTGTCCCATCATTCATTGGATCCCCGGTTTGGGCCATAAATCCGTCAATAACCCGATGGAAGTACAAGCGGTCGTAAAAACCCTCCCGCGTCAGTTGCTTTACGCGCGCGACATGCTCCGGTGCGACATCCGGAAACAACTTTATGGTTACACGCCCATAAATTAGCTCCATGAAAAGAGTGTTCTCTGGATCGAGAAGCTCTTTTTCCTCTGGTGCCTTGTTTTCTTGCTCGGTGCCCTCTGGGATTTCAATCGCTGGATCTATTTCCTGCGTCATTGCTACGCCTGCAAACACAGCGACGCCCGTCAGAGCCACAAGCCACTTTTTCCACATCGTCATCGGTCACTACTCCACTTTACACTTATTCGCCTATTGCGAATTTTTGCCTCAGTTGATCTTCCACAAAGCCTGGAATAAAGCTCGATACATTACCTCCAAGCTTCGCGATTTCTTTGACAAGAGTTGACGAAACCGCTTGATGCTTTGCTTCCGCCATTAGAAATACAGTTTCGATATCGGGGTTCAGCACCCCATTCATTCCCACCATCTGGAATTCGTATTCAAAGTCAGATACTGCTCTGAGGCCCCTGATGATAACGCCAGCACCGACTTGTTCCGCAAAATGAACAAGCAGGTTGTCAAACGGCCGCACGTCAATATCGGCAACATCGCTGCCAGTAAATGCCTGACAGGCATCTTCGATCATTTTTACTCGCTCATCCAAATTGAAGAGCGGTTGCTTGGCCTCATTGATCGCCACACCGATTATCAACTTGTCGACGAGCTTGACCGCCCGACTGATAATATCCAAATGGCCATTGGTCATGGGATCAAACGTCCCTGGGTACAACCCCGTTCTATTGGTTCCTGATGTCATTCTGGCCTCGATGCAGCTTCTTGTTGTCAGCTTACTCGGATTCGGGAGGACTATCCTCCTCCACATCTTCATCTGACTCCGCGCCTGCTTCGCCAAGATGTTCGACAGACACAACGTGTTCGTCTGGGTCCGTCCGGAAAATAGTTACCCCTTGGGTGTTACGGGCGGCAACTCTTACGTCGTCAACTGGACAGCGGATTAATTGGCCGCCATTGGTAACCAACATAATCTCGTCGCTATCTTCGACGGGAAATGAGGCCACAAGTTGGCCATTTCGTTTCGACATTGTAATGGCAATGATCCCTTGGCCCCCTCTTTTGGAGGTTCGATACTCGAAGGAAGAACTTCTCTTTCCGAAACCATTGTTTGTTACGGACAATACAAATTGTTCATAGGCGCCAAGTTCCGCATAGCGCTCAGGGCTCAAGGTCGCTTCCTCAACGCCCTCTTCCTCGCCCTCTTCCACATCGACGCCGATGTCTTCATCTTCCAACTCACCTGAAACCGCCCGCCTGATGGCACTCGATTGTTTGAGATAAGCTCTCGCTTCCGCAGGCTCAACATCCAGATGACGAAGGATGGCCATACCGATGACCTCATTGTCGCCAACAATTTTGATTCCGCGCACGCCTCGTGATTCCCTACCTTTGAACACGCGCACGTCGGTAACTGGGAACCTGATGGCTTTGCCATTTTTTGTGGTAAGCAGGACGTCGTCGTGCTCCGTACAAAGGGTCACACCAATGATGGTCTCACCCTCGTCAGGTTTCATAGCAATCTTGCCATTCGCCATGACATTGAGGAAGTCGCTGATCTTGTTGCGACGCACATTCCCGGATGATGTCGCAAACATCACATAGGTCGCTTCCTGATCACTTTCGTCTTCAGGCAAGGGCAAGATCGTGGTGATACTGTCATCTTGAGCAAGCGGCAGTAGATTGACCATCGCCTTGCCACGGCCTTGCGGCGTTGACTGTGGAAGACGCCAAACTTTGAGCTTGTAGACCATGCCGCTCGAAGAAAAGAACAAAACGGCCGAGTGTGTATTGGCGACGAAGACACGGGTCACGAAATCTTCGCTTTTGGTCGACATTCCAGACCGACCCTTACCGCCCCGTTTTTGCGTTCGGTAGGTGCTGAGCGGTACGCGCTTGATGTACCCAGTATGGGTCACCGTGACGACCATGTCCTCGCGTTGAATGAGATCTTCATCGTCTACTTCAAGTTCTGCATCGACAATTTCAGAACGACGGGGCGTGGCGAACTCGCTCTTCATTTCAATGAGTTCTTCGCGAATGATGGTGTAGACGCGGGTCCGGCTTTTTAAAATCTCCAAGAAATCTTCAATCTTGGATCCAAGGCCCTTAAGCTCATCGCCGATTTCATCGCGACCAAGTGCTGTTAATCTCTGCAGACGGAGTTCGAGAATGGCGCGGGCTTGTTCTTCGCTTAAATGGATCGTGCCATCTTCGGCGATGACATGACGAGGATCCGCGATCAAACGCAGAAGCGGTGTTACATCCCCGACCGGCCAAGCTCGCTCCATCAATTGTTCACGAGCGGTCGCTGGATTGGGTGCTTTGCGGATGAGCGCAATCACTTCATCGATGTTAGCAACAGCGATCGCCATGCCGACCAACACATGGGCTCGCTCGCGCGCGCGATCCAATTCGTACTTGGTACGACGGGTAATGACCTCTTCGCGAAATGCAATAAAGGCCGCGATCATATCCCGCAGATTGAGGAGCTCCGGCTTACCGCCATTGAGCGCCAACATATTGGCGCCAAAGCTTGTCTGCAATTGCGAGAAGCGATAGAGCTGATTCAACACAACATCCGGCACCGCGTCACGGCGCAACTCGATGACAATGCGCATCCCTTCACGATCAGATTCGTCGCGAAGGTCTGAAATCCCTTCGACCCTCTTGTCGCGCACGAGTTCTGCGATCTTTTCGATCAGGTTGGACTTGTTGACCTGATACGGGATCTCCGTGACGATTAAGGCCACACGATCCTTGCGGACTTCTTCAGTGGTGACGCGGGCACGCATGACGATGGAGCCGCGCCCGGTGTGCAAAGCCGAACGGGATCCTGAACGACCGAGGATCAATGCGCCGGTCGGAAAATCAGGGGCCGGAACGTGTTGCATCAAATCTGCGACGGTAATCTCCGGGTCATCAATGTATGCCAGGCAACCGTCGATTACTTCGCCGAGATTGTGCGGTGGCACATTGGTCGCCATCCCGACCGCGATACCACCGGCCCCATTCACCAACAGGTTTGGAAACCTTGCCGGCAAAACAACTGGTTCACTTTCGGAATTGTCGTAGTTTTCTTGAAAATCGACTGTGTTCTTATCTAGATCCTCAAGAAGCGCGTGCGCAGGCTTTCCCATGCGAACTTCGGTGTAACGCATAGCAGCAGGTGGATCGCCGTCAACAGAACCAAAGTTCCCTTGTCCGTCCAACAACGGCAGGCGCATGGAAAATTCCTGCGCCAATCTAACCAAAGCGTCATAGATCGATTGATCACCGTGGGGGTGATATTTACCAATGACATCACCGACGACACGGGCGGATTTGCGATACGGTTTGTTCCAATCATATCCGTTTTCACTCATGGAGAAGAGAATACGTCTATGAACCGGTTTGAGGCCGTCTCTCACGTCAGGCAAGGCGCGCGAAACAATTACGCTCATGGCATAATCGAGGTACGAGCGTTGCATCTCGTCCTCAATAGAAATCAGCGCTATATCGCTACCTGACCCTTCCGGAGGGGTGCCGTCACGCGGCTCTTCTGGCGGTGTGTTCTCGTTATTTGACAATGGGTTTTTCGGATTTTCTTGCGCTTCGCCCAGTTTTGGCGACCAGCGACTCGTTGAAGGTCATTTTGTGCCTCATTTACTAGCATTTCGCGCACGCAACATCAAACGTCCTGAGCCTTGAATGACCAGGTTTTGCTGATACGATAGAGGCTGTTGTGGGGGCAACTCTAAAGGGTGACTGTGGGGAATGCTACTTAGTAATCTTGAAAGTGTACCGGGCATGCGTACGGTCCGGCATTTGGGCCTTGTTCAAGGCAATACGGTCCGTGCGAAGCACGTGGGCCGGGATATCCTTGCGGGTTTGAAGAACATCGTGGGTGGCGAAATCGCCAGCTACACTGACCTCTTGGAAGATGCCCGCAAAGAGGCCATTGACCGGATGGTGGCTGAGGCCGAAGCCCTCGGTGCCAATGCTGTCGCCAATGTTCGGTTTTCTACCTCCTCCATCACTCAAGGAGCTGCAGAGCTCTTTGTCTACGGCACTGCCCTTCAAGTTGAAACGGGAGGGTCATGAGACAAATGCTGAGCGATCTAGGGGTATCTACTTGGTCGGATCTGTGGGGCAACCAAGCGGTTGTTTTCTGGGGACCTATATTGTTCTCGCTTATTGTTGGTGTGTTTGGGATGGTCGTCGGCATCTTTATCGAGCTGACCCACTTCTGGTCACTGCGGCAAAGGGAAAAAGCCTTGGTGGGCTTCGTGACAAGCCCAAGCCGCACCATTCCACCTGGCGCACAAAATATTGGTCTTGTAACTGGTACGGTTGCTCTGTCAGAGGACACTTTTCGGGGATTCCTCATTCGGTTTCGGAAATTGTTCGGAGGGCGGATTCGAAGGTATGAGAAGTTGATGCGCCGGGCGCGACGCGAAGCACGATTGCGCATGGCATCGACGGCGCGGTCACAAGGCGCTGATATGGTGATGAGCATGCGGTACGAAACGTCCAACATTGCCTCAAGTTCGAATGGATCGATTACGGCTATGGAAGTCATTGCTTATGGAACAGCGATCGTCGGCGGAAATAGTGTGAGTGCTTAAGGGGAAGTTTGTGGGGGCTAGAAGAAAACACGTATCGCCAATGAAATCGGAAGGACCGCAGCCGGTTCGCCGATTCTTTATGCAGGGGTTCACCCTCCTAGCGATTATCTTCGTTATGTTTTTCGGGCTGCTTCAGGTTGCCGATCGATTGGCGGCACGCATGCCGTTTGCGTGGGAACACGATCTGTTGCGCTGGGAGAAAGCTCTGATGCAATCGCTCTTTGACACCTCTCTTGAAACACCCAAAGACCCTATCGCTCAAGCCTGGGAAGCGAAACTCCAGGAGATGGCGAACGAGATCGCCGCCACGATGGACCTTCCCTCTGAGATGAAAATCAATATTGAGTATCTGCCAACACCGCAGGTAAACGCCGGCGCCACGTTTGCCGGGCATATCGCGGTCTTCAATGGATTAGTCGTGCGGGCGCCAAACGAAAATGCACTCGCCTTTATCGTTGCTCACGAAATTGCGCATGTGAAACTGCGCCATGTGGCCCGTGGTATGGCCAGTCAAATCCTCGTCTCTCGCGTTGTAAACTTGCTCTTTGGACAAACGGGAAGGCTGGGCGAAGTCGCGGAAACCGGTGGTGTTTTGTTCAGTCAAAGCTATAGCCGTGACATGGAAACCGCTGCAGATGAGCTTGCCCTCGCGGCGATGTTTGTTCGTTATGGTCACGTGAGGGGCATGGAAGAGATGTTCTACACCTTCAAACAAAGCGTTCCGGCGGACAAAATACCGCCGGAGATCTTGTCGTCACATCCGGACGTGGACAATCGCATCTCTCATTTAAAAGCGATTGCAGCCGAAAATGGTTGGCCAACAACAGGTCCTGCGGTCAAGCTCACCGCCCCCATCGAAGTGATCGAATTGCAAAAGCAAAGACAACGCGATCAGGTGCAGGACCTCATCAATCGTCTGAATGAAAGAGACGAAGCTGCTGAAAAGTCAGAAGAAATGTCGGAAGCGACCGACGAGTAATTCCTAAAACGGAATCTCGTCGTTCATGTCTTCCGCAGCGAAATCATTGCCACCACCGGTGGATCCGCCACTGAACCCAGCATTGTCGCTTTGGCCACCACTGCGGCTGTCCAACATGGTCATCGTGCCATTGAAACCGGACAAGACGACTTCGGTGGAATAGCGGTCTTGACCGGATTGATCTTGCCATTTTCGGGTCTGCAATTGACCTTCAATGTAGACCTTGGATCCTTTGTGTAGGTATTGCTCTGCGACTTTGGCCAGACCTTCGGAGAAAATGACAACACGGTGCCATTCGGTCTTTTCCCGTTTCTCGCCAGAAGACTTGTCACGCCAGCTCTCCGAGGTTGCCAGACGAAGATTGACGATCGGACGGCCATCCTGTGTGTGACGCACTTCCGGATCTGCTCCCAAATTCCCAACTAGGATGACTTTATTGACACTTCCTGCCATGATTTTCCTCTGTCTATCGTGCGCGTGTGATCTAACTTCCTGTGCGCGGTGGGGGGCACACTACCTCAGAGGCCAGGCGAAATGCCACTGGCATTTTGAGGGCATGCGAAATAAAACTCATCGCTTCACGGATCTATGAATGTTCTCTTTATGTTCTATACTGATCCGATTCGTAATACCAGCAAAATTCGGGTCTTAAAGACAACATATGCTGAAGAACATTTCCATTCGCGGGGCGAGAGAACACAATCTCAAAAACCTCGAACTCGACCTGCCCCGGGACAAGCTCATCGTGATGACCGGACTTTCGGGCTCGGGCAAGTCTTCTTTGGCTTTTGATACGATCTATGCGGAAGGCCAGCGACGGTATGTCGAAAGCCTGTCAGCCTATGCGCGCCAATTCTTAGAGCTCATGCAAAAACCCGATGTGGATCACATCGAAGGCTTGAGCCCAGCGATCTCGATTGAACAAAAGACGACATCCCGAAATCCTCGATCAACCGTTGGAACGGTCACAGAGATTTACGACTACCTGCGTCTCCTGTTTGCGCGGGTTGGCGTCCCCTACTCGCCCGCAACTGGCCTCCCCATTGAGAGCCAGACCGTGACCCAGATGGTCGACCGTTTGATGGAACAAGCTGAGGGCACACGCCTTTATCTTCTCGCGCCTATGATCCGCGGCCGGAAGGGCGAATACCGCAAAGAGTTTGCCGACTTGATGAAACGCGGCTTTCAACGGGTGAAAGTCGACGGTGAGTTTTATCAAATCGAGGATGTGCCGGCGCTAAACAAAAAGGTCAAGCACGACATCGACGTCGTCGTGGATAGACTTGTGATCAACAAGGGCTTGGGCAACAGGCTCGCGGATTCCTTTGAGACAGCCCTTCAAATTTCTGACGGTATCGCTGTCGCGGAGTTTGCCGACAAGAAAGACGACAAGGGCGATCCAGAACGCATTACTTTTTCGGCGAAGTTCGCTTGCCCAGTTTCTGGCTTCACTATTGAAGAAATTGAGCCCAGGCTCTTCTCGTTCAACAACCCATTTGGTGCATGTCCCACTTGTGACGGCCTAGGGACCCAGATTTACTTCGACCCTATGTTGGTGATCCCCGATGAGAGCCTGTCTTTGAAAAAGGGGGCCGTTGCTCCATGGTCAAAGACCACCTCACCCTATTACCAACAAACCCTGCAGGCGGTCGCCAAGCGGTACCGCGCTTCGATGGTCAAACCTTGGGAAGAACTTTCCGAGGAGGCTCGCCATGTTATCCTCTTTGGATCCGGCGATACACCGATCAAGTTCGTCTACGATGATGGGCTCAGACGCTACGAGACCAAGAAACCCTTCGAAGGTGTGGTTCCGAACATGGAGCGCCGTTGGCGGGAAACCGAATCTGCGTGGGTGCGCGAGGAGATTGAGAAATTTCAAGGCATTGCTCCGTGTGACTCCTGTGAGGGATTTCGGCTCAAGCCCGAAGCTCTGGCGGTCAAAATCGACAAGCTTCACATTTCTCAAGTGTCGCAAATGTCGATTAAGGCGGCCTTGGAATGGTTTACCAATGTCGACAAGACATTCACGTCAACACAAAAAGAAATTGCAGGGCGCATCCTGAAGGAAATTCGTGATCGGTTGCGTTTCTTGAACAATGTGGGGCTCGAGTATCTCAATCTCTCTCGCTCATCTGGCACACTGTCTGGCGGCGAATCCCAGCGCATTCGCTTAGCCTCTCAGATCGGTTCTGGATTGACTGGTGTTCTCTACGTTCTGGATGAACCCTCAATTGGTCTCCATCAACGTGATAACGGTCGCTTGCTTGAGACGCTGGTCAATTTACGAGACCTCGGCAACACAGTGATTGTGGTCGAACATGATGAAGAGGCAATTCTGACTGCTGACCATGTGGTCGATCTCGGTCCTGGCGCAGGCGTTCACGGCGGCGAGATCGTTGCGCAAGGCACACCTAAGAAAGTCATGCAATCCAACAAGAGCCTCACAGGACAATATCTGACGGGGTTCAAGCAGGTTCCCATTCCTGCCGAGAGGCGGAAACAGGCACGGGACAAGCAGCTCAAAGTCATTGGCGCACGGGAAAACAATCTACAAAACCTGAAGGTGAGTGTACCGCTTGGCATTTTCAATTGTGTCACAGGTGTTTCTGGCGGCGGCAAGAGTACTCTTATCATCGAAACGCTCTACAAGGCGACGGCGAGGCGCTTAAACGGGGCCCGTGAACATCCTGGCGAGCACGACCGTATCGAGGGGTTGGAGCATCTCGACAAGGTCATCGATATCGACCAATCACCGATCGGTCGCACCCCGCGTTCGAACCCAGCGACCTATACCGGCGCTTTCACACCGATCCGCGAATGGTACGCCGGATTGCCGGAAGCTAAGGCTAGAGGCTACAAGCCAGGACGATTTTCGTTCAACGTGAAGGGCGGGCGTTGCGAAGCATGTCAGGGCGACGGTGTCATCAAAATTGAGATGCACTTTCTTCCAGACGTCTATGTGCAGTGCGATATCTGCAAGGGCAAGCGCTACAATCGTGAGACGCTAGAAATCAAATTCAAAGACAAGTCCATCGCTGATGTGCTCGACATGACCGTCGAGGTCGGTGCCGAGTTTTTTAAAGCTGTTCCCTCTGTTAGAGATAAGCTCGTAACACTTCAACGAGTTGGGCTCGGCTATATCAAAGTGGGTCAGCAGGCGAACACATTGTCTGGCGGCGAAGCGCAGCGGATAAAGCTCGCCAAAGAACTGTCAAAACGCGCGACAGGACGGACGCTCTATATCCTTGATGAACCGACGACGGGTTTGCATTTTGAAGATGTGCGCAAGCTGCTCGAAGTCCTGCACGAACTTGTGGACACAGGAAACACCATCATCGTCATCGAGCACAATCTCGAGGTCATTAAGACGGCTGACTGGATTATCGACCTCGGACCAGAAGGCGGCGATGGCGGTGGCAAGGTTGTGGCCACAGGAACGCCTGAGAAGGTGGCCGCGAGTACAACTTCCTATACAGGTCACTATCTCAAGGACGCTCTCGCAAAGTCTTCGCGGGCGGCACACGCAAAGTCGAAGGTTACTGCAAGAGCGAAAAAGGCAAATAGTCAGGCCAAGCGTGCCGCCAAGTCGAAAACAACTTCCAAGACCAAGAAGGTGGCAACACGGAAAGTCGCTAGGAGATCTGCTCCTAAAAGGGCAAAGCGGGCGTCAGCTTAAAAGATATTTGGAGAAACACTCGTCCTGGAGGAATATGGAATGATCACCATCCATCATCTAAATAACTCGCGATCCCAACGCGTTTTGTGGTTGTTGGAAGAGCTTGAACTCGAGTATGAACTCGTATTGCACCAACGCGACTCGAAAACCAATTTGGCGCCGCCGGCGCTCCTAGAGGTGCACCCTCTTGGGAAATCACCGGTGCTCGTTGACAACGACCAGACGATCATAGAGTCGGGGGCTATTATCGAGTACCTCACGCGAACCTATGGATCTGGGAAGTTGTCACCACCGATGGAGTCCTCCAAGTATTCACAATATATTCAATTGCTTCACTACGCAGAAGGGTCGGCGATGCTGCCGCTTATGTTGCGGCTCTATGTTGGCCGCCTAGGTGATGCTGGGGCTCCGCTTCACGACCGCATTGATAGTGAGACAAGCAATCATCTCGGATATCTCAATTCACTGCTTGACGGGCAAGACTACTTTCTTGGCGACACTCTATCGGCCGCTGATGTGCAGTTGAGTTTTGTCGTGGAGGTTGCCAATGTCCAAGGTCAGTTGGGTCCGTTTGAAAATCTCAGCAAATTCCTTGAACGTATTAGGCAAAGACCGGCCTACCAGAATGCACTGGAACGCGGCGGACCTTACGCATTCTGATTCCTGGGAATTGGTAAAACCAAACCGTTCTCTGAATCCAAAGCAAGCTTCGCTTTGGGTCGGACCGCGCCCTATTTCTTTGGGTGCAAAACGACCTCAAGGCCTTTGATGCCGTGTACAAAACTGTGTTCGAGGCGGTCTGGCTCTCCAATCACTTCAATTCGATCAAAGCGTTTCAGGGTTTCTTCCCAGATTATGCGCAATTGTGCTTCTGCGACCCTGTTGCCGAGACAACGGTGAATACCGTACCCGAAGGCAATATGATGTCGGGGCGACTTACGATCAATGATGAAGGCGTCCGGATTTTCAATCTCGTCTTCATCGCGATTGGCGGAGGCGTACCACATGACCACCTTGTCGCCTTTCTTGATCTGCTTGCCGCCTAATTCAACATCTTCTAATGCAGTGCGGCGCATGTATGACAAAGGTGTTTGATACCGAATGATCTCAGAAACAGCGCTTGGAATCAGAGACGTGTCTTTCTTTAGCTTTTCAAACTCGCCCGGGTTCTCATGCATAAACCAAACCCCGCCGGACATGGAATTGCGGGTGGTGTCATTGCCACCAATGATCAGAAGAATCAAATTGCCGAGCAGATCAAGACCTTCCAGGTTCATGGTGTCTGGATGGTTGGCCAGAAGGGAGATGAAGTCTTGGCTCTCATTACCTTCGAATTGGCGCTCTTTGAACAGATTGGTGAAGGTCTCGAGACACTCAAAAAGGTGCATCACTCTTTCCTCAGGCGTCAGACCCATTTGGACCGGCGGCGTTGTCGCGATATCTGACCAATAGGTCAGTTTGCGACGCTCTTCGAAAGGAAAGTCAAACAGAGTTGCCAGCATACGCGTTGTCAATTCGATCGAAACCTTGTCCACCCAATTGAACGGTTCGCCGGTTGGTAAACTGTCCAGCACTTCGACTGTGCGTTCGCGGATCAATCCGTCGAGCTCGTTGAGACGCAAGGGCGCGACCGCAGGGGTGACGACTTTGCGTTGGTTGTCATGTCCCGGCGGATCCATGGCGATAAAGGACGACACAACTTCGCCCGGCATCAACTGGTCTATGAGGGCGATTGAAGGCTCTGACGAAAAGACTTTATGGTTTGTGTCGACCGCCAAAACATCCTTGTATTTCGTGACGGACCAAAATGGCCCAACGAATGGATTATGAGCGTAGTAGTGAACCGGCGCTTCCTTGCGAAGCCTCTTGAAATATTCGTGATGGACGCCTGCCTTAAACAAGGCGCCATAGGCCATATCAATCTCTGAGAGGTCTAGCGCCCATGGATCGGCTTCAGGGGTCGATAAAGGCGTGTATTTGATCGGTTCATGCCCGCTCCCTGGGATCCCAAATTCATTCGTTGGATTTTCTGTCATTGTTTTCTTTTCATTTTATTAGGCGTTTTCTCTCCGGTCTGGTGACAACTATAGGCACTCCGAAACAGGCAGGTAAAGTACGTTCCTCACACAACGCGATCCCCAGCGCTTCTATTTGAGTTCAAACTCAAACGTCCCTTGAATGCGACCATCCTCATTCAGGCCCAAATCGAATCCACCACAATCAAACAGTCGACCCTCAACGCTTTCCGGGCCAAAGTCTAAGATCGTGAATCCGTTGACCTCGCTCGTCTCTTTGATCGTAGATGTTGTCATCCAATCTGGTTCTGCAGCCGCGATGCCGCGCGCTGCCGATGGCCACGTCGCTTCTGACGTACCAACCGGGCCGACCAATAAGGAGCACAAAGGCGTATTGCTAAGATCCAGATCTCCGCTCTTTAGAATTTCAACTGCCCCTTGCGCATGAATATCTCCAGAAAATATGAACCGACTTGAGGAACGTCTGCTAATTGAGGCGAGTAGTCTTTGATGCTGCCTCCACCAAGCTTGCGGCCAAAGATACTTCTGCGCTTTTGAAGTCAATTGGCCGGCAATCTTCCCGTCCATAAGCGCATTGGTGACAACTCCTGTGTATCCCTCTGGAGCAACAACATCGGGATACCATTCCCTCCATTTCCCAGCCGTCCACCCAAAGGGATGGGACGGAACAAAGGCAAAATGACGGGCATCCGATTTTTCAGCACGGCCGACGAGCCACTCTTCTATCTCAGGCGGCACCAGACCGGCTTCGGCGCCGTCAATTGCCAAATGGCCAGCGCAATCAAACATGGGGGCTTCAAAGAGCCTGCCATAGCGAAGCGTGCCAAATGATTTCTCCAAGTTTGGTGCAGGACCGCCGGGTAGTGGCGGGTAATATAAATCAGCAACGGCTTTGTGGGCTTTCTTGCTAAAGTCATCCGGTGGAAATGTAACCAAGTCTTCTTCCGCATCGTCATTTTCAAAATAATCATGATCGTCTGAAACAAAAAATACTGGTGTGGATCGAAACCGTGTTCCGTAGAGGGCGGCAATTTGTTCATCACCAATACGTGTCAAGACCTCTTCGTTTCTTGTTCCAATGAGAGGTTGGGAACGATCAAACTTGCCGTAGAAAAATCCGAGATACCAACCTGCCACGGTTTTGATGAGTTTAGATCGCCGACCGATGGGAGGCAATTTCCCCCCTCTCAGGTCCCAATAGATGTGATCCCCGATAGCGATTACGGCATCAGGGTCTTCAGCGAGAGCTTCGTCAAATAGCTTTTGTCTGAAGGTGTGTGGTTTAAAGAACTGCCGGCCTGGCATGCCAAATCCATCCCCACCTCCGGCACATGTATAAGTAAGCAACCGAAAGTGATCCGGCATGCTCTGCGGATCTGGAAACGTCTTAAGTGGCCAAGAGGAACCGACCAATCCATCTTCTGTTGATAATTGAAGGTCGTACTCAATATCTGGTTCAAGTCCGTCGATGCGAAATGCCCAAAACCGCCCTTGGCTGTCTTTCTGGGTTCCCAGAGATTTCTGGCCTCTCACCTTCAAAATGAGTTGTTTGGACGGCCTTTGAAGGGATATGGACAAACCAAAGCTGGTCGAAGAAACGGTCGGTAGGATATGACGAATTTTGTTTGAAGAGGCAAGAGCGCTTCTGGGCACAAAACCTTGCGCTAAACTGGCCAAGAATAGGGAGAGGGTTGTGCGACGCGTTACTGACATACGAAATTTGCCTTAGCTTGATGAGTCACTACACAGTCTACCTTTAGACAACTTCCTCCGTCGATACCCTCCGGTGGAACAACAACCTATCGCCCCTGAAATAGTTGCGCTTTGGGTGAGGAAAGGTCACTCCTTTGAGCGCCCAAACCAGGCCGATTCTAGCCTATGAATGACGGCCTAGTCGGCAGCGTTAGTCTCTTGCTTTGACAGCTCTAGAGCAATTTCTGTGAAAGCACTTACCCAACGGGTTGTCTTATCCAGATCGACAGCGTCTGGCCAGATATCTGCCGGGTGATGGAAGAGGCCGTTGCGCCCAAGCAATGAGATGTACCGACCTGCGCCATCGAAAATGTTCCGAGCCTCACCAAAGGGACGTTGTCCTGGTTTTATCTCAGATTTCGGCTTGAGTTCATGCTCTGACAACGTATCAAAAGCGAGCTTGCGCGCCTGTTCATCCGACGACTGCACTCCAATCTCAGGCAATATTGCTGTCGCGAAGTTCGCCCCAAGATGGATCCACATATGCGCGTCTTTGATCAACGCTTTTCGAGTGTCCAGATAGTGGTCGAGCCCGATATGGCCCAGTTCGTGTCCAGTATTGGCGGTGAAGATGACATCACGTTCAGCACCGACGCCCGAGATCGCGCGCATCATCTCGAGCCAGGCCGCAACTCCGCCGCCGCGCTCGGAGGCGCAAGCCCACCAGCCACTGCGCGGCGTCATAATGACCAGAGGAGCAAGGTCCGGGTTCTTGCCGCGAATTATTGCACCAACATTGATCCCTGTTGCGTCAACATAATCACAGTAGGCAACAACCGTTCCCTCAAGTCCGGACGCGGCGGCATTCTGAATCCATTCAGCATCGACGTTTGAAATCTGCACGACCGGTGGACCAAAAGGCGAAGTGAAGTCTTCGGCGTTGGTAATGGTGATCCCTGCGGGCATGCGCTCATCTGTTATGACGATGATCGCTTTATGCCTGCCTTCAAGCCGCGATTTGTGGAGCTGTCGACCACCTGGCGAGCTCGCAGTTGGGAAGGCTGAAACAATTCCAATATCAGCATCGCTGCCAATCTCCCCAATGCGTCCAGTGATGCCATTGCCATCGGAGAACGTGCAGTCGTATAGCGGCATCGCGTTCACCACCCTGCTGCCGATTGCCACGGTATTCTCAAGGAGGCGGACACGTCTGAAATTGAATTGGTCAAGCTGCGGTTCAAGACCTAAGGATCTGATAGAATCCGAAAGCCAGGCAGCATTTTCCAGATCACCTTCAGTACCGGACCGATGAATGCCTTGCTCCGAATATTCTTTGATGGTCCGGGCTATCCTATCCTTCATGGGTTCCTCGGTAGCAAGCACACTGGTCACCGAAAGGGCAATTGGCGTCACGGCGGCAAGTTTCACAATTCCCCTTCGGGTGAACTTGGGTCTTATGTACATCCCATCTTCCTCTTAATGGCATTCAGGGGAGGCTTGTAACAACGCACTATAAGCTCATTTTCCAAGTGTGTAGATGCTGACAAACGAAGAAACGGTTTTTGAGCGTGGGCTGCTATCAAATTTGAAGGGCGTGAGGCGGATTGACGCGGTATCCTTGACACCCCCCATGACCCACCCAATGTCAGCGGTATAGATCGCTCCCTTTCGCAACCCGTGACAGCGAGCCAACATGAACAGCTCTCTCCAACGAACTGAGAACAACAATCCTATTCTGGGAATCCATACGCTGACCACTGGGTACGGCGAACAACACAATGAACATCGTTTTGGCACCCGATTGCCTCAAGTCTGGTGGATATTGTTTTCGCGCAGTTGGATCCGCATTCCAATGAATGCCTTTCTGATTGAGCATCGGGATGGGCTGGTCTTGTTTGATACGGGCATAGACCCCGCTATCACGTCCGACCCTAACTATTTTTCTAACACGATTGGGCGCTTTCTCTCACGCCGTATTTTCCGATTCCATGTGACCCCGGAAGATGCCTTGCGTAATCGCTTGAGAGAGAAAGGCTTCGACGCTCTCGACATTAAAAAAGCCATCATCTCGCATTTGCATTTCGATCATATTGGCGGCATTGTGGATGTCCCTAATGCTGAACTGCTGGTCAGCGCACGGGAATGGGCGCAATTATCTGAACCTCAACCGGAAAAAGAGTGGGTGCTTCGAGAGCATATCGAGCTTCCTGGCGCGCAGTGGCACCAGATCGAGTTTGAACCAACAGATGATCCAATCCTACGGCCTTTCGGAGGATGTCATGATGTAATGGGTGATGGATCGATGATGCTGATACCGACGCCTGGCCACACCCCGGGCTCCATGTCCCTTCTTGTGCGAACCCCGGACCAACCTCCGGTCCTTTTCGTCGGTGACCTAACTTACGACGTTGATCTCTTGATGAGCGACACAATACCGGGAACAGGCGATCCTGAACTGATGCGGACAACTTTTGCCAAGGTTCGAGCCTTGAAGGAAGAACTGCCCGACCTCATCATCCTTGCGACGCACGATCCCAAGACAGAGGCGAAGCTCAAGACTTTTGAATCCAATGAGCACCACTAAGGACCTGACTATGCCAATGGCACAAGCCATGTTTGCCCAGAGATCTTGGCCTATCAACAAACGACTCCCTGCAATACGCAAAGGAAAATCCATTGTTCATTGAGCCCAATTTGACTTTCTCCTCACATTGGTCTATTTCCCGCCACATGAAAAAAAGCCGCACCAGTTTTCGACAGGCCTAGGCGCTCATTGAGCGCCGCATACCTGTGTGGTGACGTTAGATTCTCTCAATATGTACTAATGCCCACACTCGGCAGTGATGCCGGGTCGTCTAATGGTAGGACAGCCGACTTTGACTCGGCAGATGCTGGTTCGAACCCAGCCCCGGCAACCAAAACCAATCCAAAATTCAAGATCGAACAACGTTTGAACGCAGTGTTCCGAGTTTTCCTTCGAGCAACTTCATAGCTGCCCTTAGTAATTCGGCGCACGATCCAAAGGCAATACCTGGATAGCTACAGAAGGTGGCAATGGCGCCCTACCCTTTGCCTTTGCCTTTGCCTTTGCCTTTGCCCTTACCCTTGTCTTTGCCTTTGGCGTCTTCTTCACCACCGCCACTTGATGCGCCTGAAGAATCGCCTGATGAGCTGCCGTCTGAGTCGCCGGACGATCCTCCGGATCCTGAAGACCCCTCGCTGGAGCCATCATCAGACCCACCAGAGGAACTGCCCGATGAGCCGCTCCCGCCACCTCCGCCGGAAGATCCCGATCCCGACGATCCATCGCCCGCACCGCTGCTCGCATCGTCGCCGGTTGATCCACCACTTGCGCTGCCGGAACCAGCACTACTGTCGGCGTCAGATGAACCGTCTCCTTGGCCGCCACCTCCGGATCCGCCGGATCCGCTGCCAGATCCTGATCCAGAAGAGTCGCCACTATCGCCAAAAGGACCGCCACTGCCGCCGGCCCCTGCTCCGCCTGCGCCGGTCGTGTTACTAATGTTGAAGCCGTCCAAAGATTGTTCAAATTTTGATTTGACGCTGTCTCCGACGCTCGACACTGCGACGATCAGACCAACAGCAATGCCGGCCGCGATCATTCCATATTCAATTGCGGATGCCCCTCTGACATCTTTCACAAATCGTCGTATCAGTTTTGACCGCATGATTCCGTCATCCTCTGGTATCAAGATTCATTCCTTACACGACCTATGTCTCACGGCCGCGTTCGACGGAACTATAAGGCGATTAAATTATTGCTGTGTTAATTCCCGGTTGTGTTGTTCCCCCATAATCACAGGACCGTACTGCAACGGTTTCCAACCGGTCTGAGGCATTTTGTTAACGGAAATTAACCACAGAGAGAAAAGGGAAATAACCCTCCACGCCGAGGTTTGAATTCGACAAGCCACCGGATTGCTCCCTCGACCTTTTTCCATTGATCGGTATTGGGGCCGTTTGACCAACCGTTGATCTGTTTCTATCGTGTCGGTTCTCGAATCGATGACAGGATGGACCAAATGGTAAAGACGATCCTTATTACGGGCGCTTCAACGGGCATAGGACGTGCTTCTGCGGAATATTTCCTCAGCAAAGGATGGAATGTCGCCGCTACAATGCGAAATCCCGCCGCCGTGTCAGACATGGACGACAACAAACGCCTCAAACTCTACTCACTTGACGTTTTGGACGACAGGAGCATTGAGTCCGCCATCTCATCTGCCATCAGAGATTTCGGCTCCATCGATGTCCTCTTGAACAATGCAGGCTATGGCACGCAGGGGCCCTTGGAAGCCGCCACTAAAGAACAAATTGCTCGCCAGTTTGACACCAATGTCAATGGCCTTATCGCTGTCATGCAGGCAATCATTCCTCACTTAAAATCAAACAAGTCTGGAACCATCATCAACGTCTCTTCCATTGGTGGACGCATAACGCTGCCCTTCTATAGCCTCTATCACGGAACAAAATGGGCCGTCGAAGGGCTGACGGAAAGTCTGACTTTTGAATTGGCTCCACTCGGTATTAGCATGAAACTTGTGGAACCTGGCGCCATCGCCACCGACTTTGGCGGTCGGTCCATGGACTATCTGGAAAGAGACGGCCTTCACGATTATGACGAGATGACCGCACGATTCAATAAGGCCCGAGATGAAGCGATCGCAGGCTCTGCAGCGCCCATTGATGTCGCTAAGGTAATCTACAAAGCCGCAACAGATCGCTCAGACAGATTGCGCTATCTCGCCGGAAAGGACGCCAAATTGTTTTGGCGCCTCAGACGGATCTTCGGCGACCGCATTATCATGAAGATGGTCAAGAGTCGCTTGGGATAAAACGCGTGTACTAAGATGTTTCGATTGCGTTATGAAGAAAATTAACGTCCGGCGGTCTTGCGGAATTTCTCGAGTTTCTTTTCCATCTTCTTTTTGCGCTTGTCGTAGTCCTTTTCCGGGATCTCGTCATCAAATCGCATTTCGAATGGACGGAAGAATTCGCACAACATGCCTTGCAGGGAAGGCTTCGAGTACATTTCGCCTTCGATGAAATCATCGCCCGTTAGATCCCAAATGATGTCAATGACCATTTTGACGCCGTCTTCTTCACCGTTGATCCTGCCCTTGTATTGGCAAGTCTCTTCGCGTTCCATCAAGACATCTTCGTCTTTCTTTCGGTCCGCTTCACCAAAAGCGTTGTCGCATTCCTCTTCTAGGATCCAGATTGTTCCCTTGTCTTTCACCTCGCCCAATTTTCGCTTTATGTCGAAGGGACCCGTACAGTTCATCCAACCTTCCAGGTTTTGAACTTTCCAGTTGCCTTCCTTTGGGCATGAACAGCCGGCGTCTGAGGTGGATCTGCCCGTACTAATCTCTGTCTTCACATCGTCGTCGTCACCGTCAATAACAATTGCGCCCTCATCGTCGTCGTCATCGTCTTCAGCACTGTCATCATGTATGACACTTTGTTCGCCAACGTCGCCGTCGTCTTGATCGTCCTCGGCTAGTACCGAAAAACCGAACATTGTGAAAAAGAGAAAAATTACAAATGGAAGAAAACGCCAGTTCATAAAGTGTTTCCTTTCCTCGATAGACCGAGACACAACTCAACCCCAATACCGACAAGTCCTAGGTCCAGTGAATACCACGGTTGAACACAAAAGGAAGTTTTCCACATCGGTCACGAATAGGCCACCTCTTTGTAAACCGGTTTATAGAGATCCTTCTCCTTCCCCGGATATACCGTGTACATCGACGATCCAACAAAGGAACACAGCATGTCTATCAAGACCCTCGCCATCGCTGCCAGTGCCGCTTTTTGTTTGAGTATTGCAGAACCAGCCAGCGCCCATATCGAATTGAACATTGATGGGAAAGAAATTGAAGAAATGTCCGACGAAGAGTTGGTTGAAGCCCAAGAAGAACTCTCAGAGGGCCTCGAAGAAATTCGCGACGAACGGGCCGAGCTCGAAGATCATTTGAGCGACGAAGACGCTGGCACCATCGAGAAATTCGCCTTAAGAGTTGCGTCTAGCGCGCTTGAAACAGCCGAAGAAGTCCTCGAGGAGACATTGGAAGACGTGGAAGCGGAAGCGGCCTCTCGGTAATAATCAACGGCATTCGATAGAGGGAGGGGGTTACCTCCCCTCCTGCCCCGGCCGCGGCCAGACGGCACGGAACGCATAGGCGGTAGCGCCCACTGCAATTGCTGTGGCGGACAAGTTCAAAACAAATGAGAATGCTTCTTGAATACTGAGAATTGCAAAATGAATATGAGCAGGAACAACTTCCATATTCTTTGTGAAGAGGTCAGATGATTGCTGACTGATTTCCTGTCCATCAGGGGAGGTTAAGAGAACCTGCAGAATGACCACCGCAAGTGTGGCACCCATAATCAGCAGAAAGAACAAGGTCAACAAGAGCACTAACAACACAAATGATAGGACAATTCCGAAACCTAGAAGTCTTAGCGCATTGTGCTTGGTGAATTTCCAAGCATTCCCCAAGGTGCCCGCATAGTGCTCAATGGAGGCAGGTACGGCGAAGGCGAACCGCAAATTGATCCATATTGTCAGTGCAATGCCAAACAGGATGTAGAACAAAAAGAGACTCGGGCCGTGTTGTCCGACCCACGCCGCGACCAGACCAAACGATGCGCTCGTCTCTCTTAAATTAACAACCCACGCCCAGTTATCGCTCGTCAGAAACACAAACCCAACGGCACCGGCGATCCCAGCGATTGCAATGCACAAGAAGGCAATGACTGTGATTTCGATGATAAGAATAGAAAGCCCTGCGACACGCCATTCATCACCGCTCAATCGAAAGTAAGCAAAGCCCCTAGGTCGGAAGTCATCTAGGAAGAGTCGATATAGGCCGACAAGCACAACCAACATCATGAGCATTTCAAACAAACCGAGTACACTGAGAACGCTCCCCCACCCCTGGAGAAACGAAACAACTTGGCCGTCGGACATGCCGGCGAGGGCGGGAATGGCCGTCATGTACCGGGCGGTCGCAGCGGCAAGGACAATCAGAAGTCCTGGGAACCATGCGACACGCAGAATCCGCCAGAAATCCCCAAAGAAGAATCTGAGGCCAGCGCCAACACTTCGAAATACTGGGATTTTACCCCGTTTCATCACCCCACCCCCAGGGATACTCACGCACTCAGGTCAGTATATACGACCTTAACTGCTCTCGCCATCCCGATATTCTTGGGCCAGATTGAGCGCTATAAGATAGCGATAGCTGCACGCTTGCGCGCTCACCAATGCTACCACCACGACGCCCATAAGAAGTTGACTAAGCGCAGCGGCAAACATCAAGGATGGCAATCGTTCATGAGGGTTAATGTCGGGTGCCTGAGTTAGACCTGGAGACCATGCAGTGATTGACCCATAGTCTTCAAATGCGTGGTTTAGGACGATCATATCCAAACCCACGAGGACTAGTGAGCCAACGAAATAGATTGGAAGTGCGGTGAGAATGACGATCGCAAGAAGTCGCGAGATATGGCCTTTTGACAGATTCCATGCCTCCTTCAACGCCACCCGTCTTTCTTGAACGACGTGGGGCACGAAACACCACATGCGCAAGGACATCCAGAACAGCCCGAGGACGAAGATCACCCCAAAGAATATAATTAATGTTGCATTCAGGGGATGAGAGAAGAGTGCTTCCAAATCTCCTGATTCCGCAATTTGGGTTAGGAAGGAAATGTCCGTACCTAACGCGGAGGCAATCAGAAGCGCGATTGTATAAGCGATGGACAATCCAAACAGTGCGGCGAATGTATAGCCAAACAAAATCGCATATTGCGCAACGAGCGTCCCCGCAACGCGCCATTCGTCCATATCCCAACGCAAATAGAAGAGTCGTGTTGGCCTGACATCTTCGAAGAATAGCTGGAAGACAGCTACGTAGATCATGATGCTGGTCAGGAAAAAGATCAGAGAGGAGACAATGTTGGTGAAGGCAAAAGGCCTCATCGCATCGGCCGCAGCCCCCTCCTCCAGGGTCATCAAATTGACATCGGGAAGGTATGTGACCATCCACGCTGCCGCGAAACAGACAATCAGCATTGGCAACCATACAATCCGTAGTATTGGGCGCCAGTGGCTCAAAAGAAACGCAAATGCTTGGGTCACCACAGGGAAGATTGGAATTCTTTGATTGGTCATATAGTCTCGCTAAAGAGGCAAGTCGAATTGCCCCAAACAAACCTATTGACCGGCAGGGGTCAACACCGATCCGCTCCGAAATGCTCGCATTGGCCCCTAGTCGAAAGAAGCACCAAACGTGCCGGAGGAAATATGCCAATTGATAACTATTCTGACTATGACGGTCTAGGTCTCGCGGAGTTGGTCAAGAACAAGGATGTTACGCCAACAGAACTCGCCGAAGCAGCCATTGACCGTATTGAGCGACATAACGACGACCTCAACGCAGTCGTCCACAAGGCTTATGAATTGGGAAGGTCTGCAGCCAATGATACAGAATCTGCCGGATCAGACGCGCCTTTTGCAGGCGTTCCATTCCTCCTGAAAGACATTGGTGCTCTCTGCGAGGGACTACCCACTGCGTTCGGGTCTTCCTATTTGAAGGACTTTGTTGCCCCATTTGATGATGAATTGGTTCGCCGCTACAAAAAGTCAGGTGTATCTATTCTTGGTAAGACCAATGCGCCAGAACTTGGATTGGTTTGCACAACCGAACCTAGGCTCTATGGCCCAGCCTGCAATCCCTGGAATCTCGCCCACTCCACCGGAGGATCAAGCGGGGGGTCGGCGGCAGCTGTCGCGGCCGGAATCGTTCCAATTGCGCATGCCAATGACGGTGGTGGGTCGATACGTATTCCTGCGTCTTGTTGCGGTTTGGTCGGACTCAAGCCATCGCGTGCGCGGATAACTCAGGGGCCTATGATCGGTGAAATTCTCGGTGGTTTGGTCAATGATCATGTCGTCAGTAGAACCGTCCGAGACAGCGCAGCCATGCTCGATGCAACAGCAGGACCAATGCCCGGCGATCCATATATTGCGCCAAGTCCGGAGGGATCATTTCTCGATGCCGTGACACGCGAGCCGGGTCAACTCAGGATCGCGGTTTGTGCAGAAACCTGGCAAGGCGATCCGATCGACGAGGAAGTGGCGGGAGCGGTGCGTGCAACAGCCAAGCAATTGGAGAGCTTAGGCCATATCGTAGATGATACCTATCCTTCAGGTCTATTGGAGCAAATGATTGATCCCTTTGTGGTGATATGGTCGGTCGGTGCGACGGCCACACTGGATCCTTTGGCCCAGTTCGTTGGTCGACCTGTCGAAAGAGCAGACGTCGAAACCCTCACTTGGGGACTATATGAAAGAGGAAAGCAGTACTCGGCCATGGAATATGTCGAGGCTTGGAATCAAATGCATCAAGTTGGATTTTCTATTGGAGAATTCATGAATTCCTATGACATTATTCTCACTCCGACGCTCGCAAAGCTACCCATAAGGAATGGCGAGCTTGACACAATGAGTGAAGATGTGGAGGCGACATTCATGAGTCAGACGACCTATGCGACCTATACGCCGGTGTTCAATGCAACAGGCCAGCCTTCATTGTCATTGCCTTTGCAACAGTCTTCGTCAGGGTTACCAATTGGAATGATGTTTACTGGACGATACGGTGCCGAAGAGACGCTGTTCTCGCTTGCGGGTCAGCTTGAGGAGGCGATGCCTTGGCGGGAGCGTCGACCACAAGTCTGGGGTTGAGATATGGGCATTGAAATCAACGGGATCGCACACACGGTCTTGACGGTTAGTAATTTTGACAGGGCGAAAGCATTCTATGGCGAATTTTTGCCCTTTCTTGGTTTGACGCAAGTTATTGATATGGAAGACGTCTATTACTGCGTGGGAGGTCGAACCGCGGTCATGATCCGCACCAGTGCCGACGTTCCGGTTGATGATCGCTTCAACCAAGAACGGGTTGGTTTGCACCATCTTTGTCTTCGTGTGCGCGCCCGTGAAGATATTGACACGGTGTATGAATTCTTGAAGACACACGACGTGTCTATTGTACATGGACCGCAGGAAGATCAATGGGCACCGGGATACTATTCGGTCCTCTTTGAAGACTCGGACGGCATTCGCATCGAACTCAATCATGTGCCCGGTAAAGGGCTGCTCAAAGAATAGGAAATTGGGAGAACGGAGATGTCTTTCACGGAGTACGCAGATTACGACGGGTTGGGATTGGCCGAGCTTGTGCGCCAAAAGGATGTTAGCCCATCGGAGTTGGTCGAATGCGCCATCACACGCATCGAAAAGCACAACGGAACTCTCAACGCCGTTGTACACAAGGCCTATGACGATGCACGCAAGTCTGCATCGTCAAACCTGCCCGACGGTCCCTTTCACGGTGTGCCGTTCCTGATCAAAGACCTTGGCGTGCAAGTGAAGGACTGGCCGATCACCAGTGGTAGCCGGTTTACAAAGGATCAGGTATCGGCCTACGACAGCGAGCTGATCAAGCGATACCGCGCGTCTGGCACGGTCTTTGTCGGCAAAACCAACACGCCTGAGTTTGGCATCACTGGCACCACGGAGAGCGCCCTCCTTGGCCCGTGCCGAAACCCGTGGAATCCAAATCACATTTCGGGTGGCTCCAGCGGTGGTGCGGCATCAGCTGTTGCGGCTGGCGTGGTTCCGCTCGCGCATGCGAGTGACGGCCTTGGCTCCATTCGCATTCCTGCGGCGTGCTGTGGTCTCTTTGGCCTTAAGGTTACGCGAGACCGCAATCCAAATGGGCCCAACGACTATGGTCGCGCCATCGGCATGAGTGTTGACCATGTGGTGTCTCGGTCTGTGCGAGACAGCGCGGCGATGCTTGATGCGACTGGATATGCAGAGAACGCCTCACCTTATGCCCCTCCCCCAAAGGAGCATCCCTATCTCGAGGAGATGGAACGAACCCCAGGCCAACTCAAGATTGCCTATTGGACAAAACGAGCAAATGGGTCTGAGGGCGAACCAGAAATCTTAGACGCCATACAAAAGACAGTTGATGTGCTGAAGTCACTCGGCCACGACGTACACGAAGAAGGCCTCGATATTGACTACCGCGGATTTTATCGCGCTCAGGGCACGGTCTCCTGTGCGGGAGCGGCAGCGCAACATGCAAGACGCGTCGAGCAGTTTGGCCGCGAGCCTGAAGAGAATGAATATGAAAAACTCACCTGGGCCGGCATTCGACGCGGACAGTCACTCTCCGGTGAAGAGGTGATGCGCGCCTGGGAAGAGCTTCGGGTTTTCAATCACCAGATCCTCAGCATCGTTGAAACGAATGATGTGTGGATGACGCCGGTCCTTGGTACGCCAGTTCCAGAAATTGGATACATTGATCCGGTTAACTTGGAACCACGGGAGGTGGGCAAACGGCAAGGTCGGGTTTTCTCATTCACGCCGCCGATGAACCTAACCGGGCAACCGGCCATGTCGATGCCACTTTTCCAAGATCCGAATGGTCTTCCAATCGGCGTTATGTTTGCCGGGCGATACGGCGACGAAGCGACCTTGTTCCGATTGGCCGGACAGCTTGAGAAGGCGCTTCCGTGGATTGATCGCAAGCCTGCGGTTTGGGATTGAGCTTGACGTCATAAGGGGCTATAGGCTCCCGATGACAAGCCACAAACCCATTCACATCGTCGGTGGCGGCCTCGCCGGTTCCGAAGCCGCCTGGCAGGTCGCCCAAGCTGGTGGACAAGCGATCCTTCATGAAATGCGACCCGTACGCGGTACCGATGCCCATCACACCGACGGTCTTGCAGAACTCGTTTGCTCCAACTCGTTTCGATCAGATGATCATGAGAGTAACGCCATTGGTTTGTTGCATGAAGAGATGCGACGCTGTGGGTCGATCATCATTTCCGCTGCAGATCAGACCAAGGTACCAGCCGGCGGTGCTTTGGCGGTTGACCGAGATGGATTTTCCGCAACCGTGCAAAAGGCGATTGAAGAACATCCAAACATTGAGATCGTTCGGGAGGAAGTCACTGGGCTACCACCAGAAGACTGGGGGTCAACCATCATTGCGACAGGTCCTCTCACCTCGCCGGATTTGAGTGACGCGATACAATCGCTTACCAATGAAGACGAGCTTTCGTTCTTTGATGCCATTGCGCCTATCATCCACAAAGAAAGCATCGATTTCGACAAGGCTTGGTTTCAATCAAGATACGATAAGGTTGGACCAGGCGGAGACGGCAAAGACTATATCAATTTGCCCATGGACAAGGAGCAATACGACCGCTTCATTCAGGAACTCCTAGACGGCGACAAAACGAACTTTAAGGAATGGGAGACATCAACACCCTATTTCGATGGCTGCCTACCGATTGAGGTCATGGCAGAACGTGGGCGTGAAACATTGCGCCACGGCCCGATGAAACCGGTCGGCTTGACCAATCCTCACAACCCAGAAGTTAAGGCGCACGCCATCGTTCAGCTGCGCCAAGACAATGCTCTCGGCACGCTTTACAACATGGTTGGGTTTCAAACGAAGCTAAAGCACGGCGAACAGGTTCGCGTATTCAAGATGATCCCCGGTCTTGAAGACGCACAATTCGCCCGTCTTGGCGGCCTCCACCGGAACACTTTTTTGAACAGTCCGAAATTGTTAGATCCATCGCTCAGGCTGAAAGTGTGGCCCCATCTCAGATTTGCTGGTCAAATCACTGGTGTTGAGGGTTATGTAGAAAGTGCCGCGATGGGGCTGTTGGCCGGTCGATTTGCAGTGAAAGAGACCACAGGTGAAACACTGATCGCGCCCCCCGACACCACGGCACTCGGCGCTTTGCTCAATCACATTACGATCGGAGCTGATGCTAAGACCTTTCAACCGATGAATGTTAATTTTGGCCTTTTCCCTGAGATCGACATTCCCCGTAAAGAAGACGGCTCGCGTTACCGCGGCAAAGAAAAGGGGCGAGCCAAGAAACATGCGGTCACGTTGCGCGCCCTCACTGACCTTCAACACTGGTTGACTTCCGTCGACGAATACACTTTGGCGGACGCTACCTAAATTCGCCCCAATAGAGAGTGTTTCAATAGCTTGTACCTTTTGTACAAACCGCTCAAATTCACTTGAGCAGGTTCCAATCGTGCCTTCCTCAAGTAGCTCTCAATGAGGCACATGTGAAGAAGACCAGGCAGGACATCACCTGAAATGTTTGACAATCTGGCCCTGGCGGATATCAACTTCTCGCCAATGTGCGTCGCAAAATCTTCGGTTGCCAATTCCACTGGAGCAACTCTCGCGTGGTGCGCTGCACCTGCTGAGGTTCTTCTCAAGTCATTCATCAGCGCCCAGGCTTCGCCCAGATCTTGCAGAGTTCCTTCAGGCATTTCCCCGCCTGGCGCCAGAATCTTAGTCGCAAGAGAAAGACAACTCACTTCAGTCCCGGTCGCATAATCCTGAAAGGATTTCAAATCAGACATCGGTTCGTCATACAAATCGAATGCACGGGCATCGATGAGGGCGTCAAATTCGGCGCGCGGAAGATCGTACCGCATGATGACATACGCGACGGCAATCACGGTATCGTGCGGGCGCGGTTCACGTTTCTCGTAGATGTCTGCGACTGCGTCGCGCCACCATTGTAGCCTGATCTCACCGAGTAATGGTTCTGTGACCCTGTCAGGGACAAGCCTAATCTCATTGTCAAAGGCATAGAGGGCATGGAGAGACTGCCGCAAATCTTCAGGCGCAAACAGCGAAGACAGATATCGATCTGGATCTTCTCGCTCTACCAAGATTGTGCAGTTCTCAAGGGCTTGCTTCGGCACGGTCATATCATTGCCCGGAAAAGAAAATGGCCGCCAGAGGTATCATCCAGCGGCCATACTCTAACGAATTGTGCTCAGTCTAGATAGGCAGATTCTGAGCCGACACCATGGCGAACAACATCGGGATCGACAACATGGTGTTGGTGCGCGAGAACAACATTGCCGTTCTCCCTGCTTTCGCTTTCGCATCCGCGTCACCGCCTTCAACAATGCCTAGCGCGATTTTTTGGTTTGGCCAGATCACAAACCAAACATTGAACCACATGATGATACCGAACCACATGCCAATACCGAGCATGGTTGTCGTCGCTGACCCGCCAGCAAGACCAAGGGTCAGTGTTTCAAGTAGGTACCCATTGTATGTCGCAACGATAAGTCCGGTCACGATCGTCGCCATTGCGCCCCAACGGAACCAAAACAGCGCGGCTGGCGCGATGACTTTGCCAATGGCCGGTTTTTGTTCGTCGGGAATATTGGGCATGTTCGGGATCTGAACAAAATTGAAATACCAGAGCAATCCGACCCACATCACACCACTCAAGACATGCAAGTAGCGGAAGAAAAATTGCCAGAACGCGGAGCTGCCGAGTGAGCCGCCCCACATGATAAACAGAATGATCAAGATGATCGCTAACACGCATCCTGCAACCACCGTGTTACGCAATGAAGTCAATATCGATGCCATTGAACTCGCTCCGTCATAAGATTGATTCGCATGTTATAGCATAGAATCAGAATTGCTTTAGTCTTGGGGACCGCAAAGCAGACATGAAACAAGGACTTATGCCCCTACCAGTTGTGCGGTTATGAAAAATGCAGAATACTTGAATAACAAATCAAACAGCCACAAGCACGGCCGCGATCGGTCGATCTTCCATCAACAGCACATTGTAAGTACGTGCCGCGGATGGCGTGGTCATAAGTTCGATGCCAATACCTTGGTCTTCTAAACCTATCCTTACCTCTCGCGGTAGAGGCTTCATTTCTTCACCTGTGCCCACGATCAGAATTTCTGGCGTGGGCTGCGCATTTGTTATCACATCAAAATCACTCGTGGTGACTTTGGAGATTTCATCAATCGGCCATACCTGGGCTTCGGTCGGTAAGATGAGCAGTGAACCAGGTCGAAACTCTCCCTCGATCCGAAAGCCACCATCACCATAAGCGTCTATCGGTATGCGGCCTTCGAAAGTTGGCGCCGACAATTGCATGGACTTTGCGCCCTCTCTTCACACTAGATTGGAGTGGCCATCTTGTTATCACTGGAAGCAGTGCTCCAATCACGTTTCACGCCCGTGACGAGGAGCAATGGTGCGGCGACAAATATGGAAGAGTAAGTTCCAACGACCACACCCCAGATCATCGCAAACGTGAATCCCTTAATCACTTGTCCTCCAAAGAAGAACAGTGAAAGCAAGGCAATCAACGTGGTCACCGAAGTCATCGTGGTGCGAGACAAGGTGTCATTGATCGAGAGATCCAGTAGCTCTTTCAAATCCATCTTTTTGTACTTTCGCAGGTTCTCACGTACGCGGTCATAGACGACTACGGTATCATTCATGGAATATCCGACAATGGTCAGGATCGCCGCGATAATCGACAGGTTGAATTCGATTCTAGTCAACGAAAACACCCCAATCGTGAGAAGGACGTCGTGAACCAGAGCAGCGACGGCCCCCAAAGAGAACTGCCATTCAAATCGGAACCAAATGTAGACCAACATAAGAGCGACAGCGATGACGACGGCCATGATTCCTGTCTGAATCAATTCACCAGACACTTTCGGTCCAACAACTTCCTGTCGTCTTTTGGTGACCTCTCCGCCATAGCCTGCTTCGAGGGCAGCCATCACCGCCGGAATGACATCTTGCTGCAGTTGCTCAACATTGGCGTCATCTGTTTCGACTTCTGGCTTGACGTCTTGCTGTTCAATTCGAATGAGGACTTCTTCGAGTTTGCCAAATTCTTGAACTTGAACGTCACCAAGATTCAATGTGCCAATGATGCTCCTGATTTTCCCAATGTCAGCGGGCCCTTCTGTCTCTAGTTCAATGAGCGTGCCGCCACGAAAGTCGATGCCAAAATTCAATCCCATCGAAAGGAAGATGACTGCGGAAGCCACGATGGCCAAAGCCGAAAAGACAAAGGCAGGGTACCGAAACTGAATGAAGGGTACTTTTGTATTTGCGGGTACGATCCTTAGGTGTTTCATAGCCCTACTCCTATATCGGCAATTCAGAGGGACGGGCCCTCTTCAACCACGTCGCGACAATGAGACGCGTAAACGTGAATGCGGTGAAGACGGATGTCAGGATCCCAATGGCAAGTGTAACCGCAAATCCCTTAACCGGGCCGGATCCAATGAAGAAGAGGATCGCGGCGGCAATGAATGTCGTGATGTTGGCATCGAGAATGGTACCCAAAGCTTTGGCATAACCTGCTTCGACGGCGTTGATCGGCGTTTTCCCCGCTCTCACTTCTTCTCGCATTCGCTCAAAGATCAACACGTTGGCATCCACGGCCATCCCGATGGTCAAGACAATTCCTGCAATGCCGGGCAGTGTCAATGTTGCCTGCAAGAGAGAGAGAACGCCAAAAATGAGAGTGAGGTTGGCGATCAAGGCGATGTTGGCATAGATGCCAAAGCGACCATAAGCCAGAATGATGAAAACAATTACTGCCCCGAACCCTATGAGCGCTGCATACTTTCCTGCCGCGATCGAATCAGCTCCCATCTCAGCTCCGACGGATCGCTGTTCTAATACTTGCACAGGTGCTGGCAAAGCCCCCGCTCTTAAGAGGATGGCGAGATCATTGGCTGTCTCTGTTGTGAAGCTCCCGCTGATCTGCCCCGACCCGCCGGTAATGGCACCACGGATGACGGGCGCACTGATGACGCGATCATCAAGAACAATCGCGAATCGCTTGCCGACATTGTTAGTCGAAATCCGACCAAACTTGCTGGCCCCAACCCCATTTAAACGAAAATTGACAATCGGCTCGCGGTTTTGACTGTCAAAACCAGAAGAAGCGCCGACTAGCATTTCCCCACTGATAGAAATATCGCTGCTGATCAGGATGACCGGCTCGTTGGGATTTTCAGTTGGCAGCAGAACTGCATCTCGGAATGTCTTCCCTTCCATGGCTTCTTGGATAACGGCTGGGTTGTCGCTTTCGACCATTTGGAATGTAAGCTTGGCGGTTTGACCAATCAGGTCAATGACCTGCTGCGGATCCTCAGCGCCGGGCACCTGGATGATGATGCGACTGGTGCCTTGGCGTTGAATGGTAGGTTCGCGGGTTCCCAGCTCATCAATCCGGCGGCGAATAATCTCAATCACTTGCGAAACGGCGTTGCGCTCCATGTCTTGCTTCGCAACGTCGGTCAACGTCACTGCAATGAGATTGTCGCCTTGTTGTTCGACGTCAAGCTCTTGACCGAGAGCTCCCACACCCAATGGACCGGATGAAACTGGGTTCGATACGCCACGAATCAATGAGAGGGCCTGTGGCATGTCGCTTGGGCTGGCAATTGATACTCTCAAGCGGTCGCCTTCAACCTTGGTGGAGTGTTGGATCCGGATGCCTTGATCTGGGTTCCGTAGAGCGCGACGAACGTCGATCTTGAGATTGTTGAGTCTCTCCTGATTTACTTTCTCAACTAGCACTTCGACAAGAACGTGAGCACCGCCTCGCAAATCCAGACCGAGATTGATAGTCTTTGATGGTAGATATCCGCTAACGGCGTTTCGAACACCGGTCGACATCAAATTCGGCGCAGCAAACAACATCCCCAGCAATACAACCGAGAGAATTGTGATGATCTTCCATCTGTCAAAATGCAGCATGGTTACTTCCTAGCGACATGGACACGGCTCTTCTATTTAAAGCCGTGTTATTGTTTCTGAACTTTGATTATTTCTCGCCTTTCGAGTCGGCGGGCTCGGTTTTTGATCGAATGTCACTCAAAGTTGTCTTTACGACTTTGACACGGACACCTTCGGCGATTTCAACCGTGACTTCAGCGTCTTCACCGACTTTCGTCACTTTGCCGACCAGACCACCTGCCGTTACCACGACATCACCCCGCCGGACGTTGCTGACCATTGTCTTATGTTCTTGGGCCCGCTTTTGTTGCGGTCGAATGAGCAGAAAATAGAAAACGACGAAGATGAGTACGAAGGGCAGCATCTGAAAGAGCATGCCGCCGCCGCCACCGACACCGCCGGCTGCTTGCGCGTAGGCTGGGGAAGTAAACATATAGATCTCCTAAACTCGCCGCGCGTGGCGGGCGTCAAACACGAAATAGGGGCGCCCAAGGGCTCTTGACAGATAGGCACTCGTGCCCCGTCTGTCGACCCCGACTTTTGGTCTCCCATCTCCTCGCCTGCCTGGTCGACGGCAAGCTTAAGGTGATGATTCCCAAAGTGAAATCGGGCGGAATATACCCGTCAGTTGGCGCTTTGCAAATGCTTGTGCTATCTGGGCCCTCCAAATAGTGAGGTTGTATGGCTGGGAACAAGCCGAAAGACGTCGAGACCCTACTTGAGAGGATTGTCATTGCATTGGAGCGGTTGGCCTCAAAACCGCAGATTACAGCGGAATTGGGATCCTCTCACGCTTATATTTGGCAGGCGCAAGAACAGCGCCTTGAGCCTGTTCCGGTCGTCAACCGTGTTGACCTCTCATTGCTCATCGGGATTGATCAAGCCAGGGATATCCTCGTTCAGAATACTCGACAGTTCGCCCAGGGATTGCCAGCCAACAACGCTCTTCTTTGGGGCGCAAGAGGCATGGGGAAAAGTTCATTGGTGAAAGCGGTTCATGCCCAAATCAATAGTGATGAAGATCAGGGCCTGATTTTGATAGAGATACAGCGGGAGGAGATCGACAGTTTGCCGCCTCTTATGTCCCACCTGCGTGGACTGGACAGGCGGTTTCTCCTCTTTTGCGACGATCTCTCCTTTGATGCAGAGGACACGGCTTACAAGTCACTGAAGGCGGTTCTGGAGGGTGGTCTTGAAGGCCGTCCTGATAATGTCTTGCTTTACGCCACTTCAAATCGGCGCCATCTCATGCCAAGGGATATGATGGAAAATGAGCGGTCGACTGCTATCAATCCGGCAGAAGCCGTGGAAGAGAAAGTCTCCCTGTCAGATCGATTTGGATTGTGGCTCGGATTCCACAACTGCAGTCAGAATGACTATCTGGAAATGGTCAGTGTTTATGTCACGCGATTTGATCTGCAAGTGGATGGGGAAACCGTTAGAGCTCAAGCTCTTGAATGGGCGGCAACGAGAGGGGCACGGTCTGGACGTGTGGCTTGGCAATTTGTGCAAGATCTCGCCGGGCGTTTGGGTCAAAAACTCTCTTAGCTATTGTCCAAAAAATTTGGGCGGCGGGTTGGGGCCCGCCGCCCTATTCAACTGCCATTCACAAACTTGGGGTTTACGACGTTAGCAGTTTAAGTCCCCTAGAAGTCTGCAGAAGCCCGCAGGAAGAAGTAACGACCGATGGCTGAGTAGGTGAACACGTCGCCGTTCGGGCTAGATGCGAAGCCAAACGGAACTTCTTCATCGAACAGGTTGTTAACACCGAATGTCAGACCGTAGTTGTCCCACTCGTAACCGAGGCGAATGTCATGCTCGATATGCTCTTCTGCACCTGTGTAGTTGCGGAAGTTGTTGAGCGAGGCATTGTTCTGACGGTCATAAGTCTCTGCGATATAACGGGTTCTCCATGTGAAGCCCCAGTTATTCCAGTCAGCGTTGGTTGTCATGATCGACTTGTAGGCCGGGATCGACCCATTTTCGTCATAACCACCTTCGCCTGGGAACAGATCGTTCTCGAAGATGTAGGTGTTCTGCCAATCCCAGGTAAAGGAAACGTCGTTCCAATCCCAGAAGTAGTTGAAGCCCCAATCGATACCATCTGTACGGACGTCGCCACGGTTTGTGGTTTGTGACCGAGCACCGATAACGATGGTACCAGCACTTGTCGTCCGTCGTGTCCAACCGCCTGGTACGTTACGGAACGCACAGTCAGCATGGCCGAAAGCGAGGGATGAGTAACAGTTTTGCAGGAGACCTGTGAACTGCTGACGGGTAATAAAGTCTTCCAACTCAATTTCCCACCAATCAACTGTCACGGTCAGGTTTGGAATCCAACGTGGCGTGATCACAGCACCAACCGATACTGTATCGGCCTTTTCAGGACCAACGTTCGGGTTACCACCAGCAAGAACTGGGTACTGAACAGCTGTCTGAACTGTGCCAGCCGGCGCGCCATCTGCGATACAGTTGGCGACGACGTTAGCAACCTGAGCGGCTGTGAAGCCTTCCGGTCCACCAGCCACGATGTTTTGGTGGTTGGCACATGGATCAGAGACGAAGTCAAAGGAGACAACACCACCGGCGAACAGATCGGTGATCTGTGGCGCGCGGAATGCATTACCAAGATTGAAACGGAACCGGATATCTTCGGTGACCGTCCAGTTGGCACCCACTTTCCAAACGGTGTCGGATCCGAAGGTCGAATAATCGAACCAACGGCCCTGGACGTTAACGTCAAGGGAACCGGCAAACGAAAGGTCAGAGAAGACTGGGATGTTGGCTTCACCAAAGAACTCGGTAACGTTGAACTTACCTTGGGTGGTAAAGACTTGGTTGCCAACACTTTCGCCGGACTCTGTCACAGAGTCTGGCTTGTTGAAGCCTTCGTCTTCACGGTACTCAAAACCGAACGCCACGCCCAGCGGACCTGCTGGAAGCTCGAGGAGATCAGGTTTGGAGATGCTGGCAAACACACCGGTTGTCGAGAAGTGAGAGTTCGATGCAATGGTTTGTGCCAGATACTGGTTCTCTTGGAACGTCCAGTTACCAGGCTGGAGAATGTCCAAGCTACCTGATGGGTTCACAACCCCCGAACAAATGATGTCGGCAGCACAAGCAGCCGGATCAGTGATCGTGTTGGCACGTCCAAGATTCCAACGTCCCTGACCAATGACACTGTTGTCGATGCGGGTGTGGAGGTAGGACAGCTCGTAGTCCCAATCGAGAAGCGTGCCTCGAACACCAACGACGACCCGAATAAGGTCGGCGACGATCTCTGAGTGACGGATGCCAATGTTTTGAACCGGACGGATGATGTATCCACCGCTCAATGTGTCAATTGCTTCATTGACGCCTGGCGTGAAGCCAATATCAAATGTGCCGTCGCCACGAAGGTCACAGGCTGTGCCCGGACCAGGAAGTGATCCGTAGAGTAGAGCCCAGTCAACTGCCAAGTTGGTGTTCGTGCAAGGCACAACCCAACCTGAACCAAACGTTGGTGTACCGAAGCTACCAGGGTTACCATCGAGCTTACTAACCGTCTTACGTTTAGAGTACTGGAACTCCATGAAGGCTTCAATGCTATCGGTGATTTCATAGGTGCCGTAGCCAGCCATCGACAACACTTCCAACTGATTGATGAGGTCTTGTTCGAACGAGTAGTCGTAACGAACGGCACCATTCATGTCGATGGGTGGTGGTTGCGTACCAGCAAAGGACGGACAGGAGAAGAAGGGCAAGAGACCTGTGCCATCACCTGAGAATTGACCGTGCTTGGATGCAAAGTCTGCACAAGCAACACCAAAGCCATGACTGATAGAGGTCAAGAGGTCATCACCGGAATAGTTGCCGAGGAATGAACCACCAGGAGAGAAGATAGAACCGTTTCTCCAACCAGCTGCATTCACGCGGGTGATGTCCAACCGAGCCCATTCGCGCTCGTACTGTGGAATGTTGTCGAAGAAGCGGAATTCCGCACCCATAACAATGTTACCACGATCGTGGGAACCGCCCATGACCGCTGAAATCTGCGTCTGCTCACCATCACCATAAGTGGAGATGCCTTGCATGGCAGAAAGGTTCAAGCCTTCAAAGTCATCTTTAAGGATGACGTTGATCACGCCTGAAACAGCGTCAGCACCGTATGTCGAGGAGGCGCCATCCCGAAGGATTTCCACCCGCTCAACCATTGCTGTTGGAATCAGCGACAAGTCGCCAGCTTGGTTCGCAAGAGCATCTGCGAAGGAAGCCATACGCTTACCATTGATCAAAACAAGCACACGGTCTTGGCCGAGGTTCCTCAGGTCAACGGATGTTGCACCGCCACCGGAAAGAACACTCGATTGGCCGAAACCGCCAGAACCTGAAGCCAGCTGTTGGCGAAGTGCTTCACCAAGGTTGGAAATACCGGAAAGCTGGATGGCTTCACCGGAAATAACCGTAACTGGATTCTCAGAGGTCGCATCGGTCCGCGCAATGCGTGAACCTGTAATAAAGAATTCTTCGATCTCCCCGTCGTCGTCCTGCGCGAAAACCGGCTGACTCGAAACGCTAAGCATGGCGCCTGCTGTAGTGGCCAATAAGGCCCTTTTTAGAAATTGACGCCCATTCTGTTTTGTTCGCATTTTATCCCCCAGAATGATGGATGAACATAAAACCCGCCCCCCTAAAACTAATCAGAAAGCGGACGAAATTGACTTGGCCAAAATTTCCATAGGAGGCGAAAAGGAACAAGAAATCTGCGACGACAGTTTGGAAAACACGACCCAACGCCGAAATTTGCGATAGACGACCCCAAGTCGTCGATAAACAGCTGCATGAAATGGATTGTTCTATGCTAATTGTCTCGAAATACCCCAGAAAATGGTGCAGTTTGGCAACACCACGAGGGTCCAAATACGCTGCAACTCAATTTTCACTCCATTGAGATTCGCCAAGGCAAGCATATGACTGAGCAGGAATACAGCTTGAGCAAGAATGGATCAGAGGCAATGGTCAATTTGAGTGTCAACTTTGCCACAGTATGGCTCGCAGCCATCTTGACCTGGGCGATATACTTTTTGGCGAGCAGTACGGTCGCGTTGGTATCTTCGACGTTCCTATCATCCCTCGACGTAAGGATCATGACTGTTATCGCCGGGGTGATTCTGACGGCAGCGGCGGCGAAAATCCTCAATTGGGCCTCCGACCGCGAATTCACAAAGATGGTGTTGTTTGTTTTGGTCTTTTTTCCTGTGCTTTGCTATTTGTTTGCGATTTCCAAACACAATATTTCGCTATGGCTTGACGATGAATTGATCAGACTAGATCCCCCTCTATTTCCGCCAACTGAGATACTTATGTCTGGAACATGGATTGCTCTGTGGGGCTGTCTTTACTTTGTCATGACTTTCATTGCTGGACTCAACAAGGCAAGAGAAAGAGCGCTGAAAGCTGATGCCCTCGCCCATGAGGCACAATTGAAGATGCTGAGGTACCAATTGAATCCGCATTTCTTGTTTAACACACTCAATGGTATTTCAACGCTTGTCTTGGAGAAGGAAACACAAAGAGCGAATAAGGTTCTGGTCAATTTGAGCCAGTTTCTTCGTCATACGCTCGACAGCGCGCCGGAGCAAACCGTTTCACTTGAATCGGAACTGAAGACGATGAGACTCTACTTGGACCTAGAAAAAACTCGTTTCGCAGAACGATTGACGATTCGGGAACAGATTTCCACTGACACTATTAATTGCCAGATACCGAGCTTAATTTTGCAACCAATCATCGAAAACTCCATCAAGCATGCCGTTGCACCTTCCGAGAATGGCGGCGAAATTGACATTCGAAGTCAACTCGATGACAATTATCTGGTTCTCGAAGTGCGAGACACGGGTCCCGGAATCAAAAACTTGAGCACTAGTGAGACAAGACGACCGGGCGTAGGACTCACCAACACGCGGTTGAGGCTCAAAGAAACCTATGGTGATCGCGCCAGTGTCAAGTTTGAAAATCATGACCCATCGGGGATGTCAGTCTTTATTAGGATCCCAGTGGAGGGCAGTGATGTATGAAACTCAGACCCTTGCTCAATCAATGATGAATGTCATCATCGTTGACGATGAGCCGTTGGCAATACGAGGATTGGACCTTCGACTGGCCCCGCATTCCGACATAAGGATTATTGGTCGCTATACCAATGGGATCGAGGCGATATCCGCCATTACAAAACTAAAACCCGATGTTGTCTTCCTCGACATCGAGATGCCAAATCTTGATGGATTTTCAGTTTTGTCAGACCTCGAACTCTCACCCACCCCTCACATCATATTCGTCACGGCTTACGACAAATACGCTGTGAAGGCATTTGAGGCACACGCTTTTGACTATATTTTGAAGCCAATTGATGATGAACGATTGAATCTCGTTCTAAGTAGATTGCGTGAAGAGAACGTTCGTTCGGACCAACTACGTCGTGCGTTTGAACTGACGGCAACTTTCGGCGCTATCAAAGAGCAACGCCAAATCTCCACCAGTCAGGTCATTAGTGAAACCGTCAGGCTCTTGAAGGCTGAGGAAACACGTTCTATTTTTGTACGTGATCGGGGTCGTCGCATCAAGCTGTCGATTGATGAGATCATTGTCGTTCACGCGGACAGAGACTATGTGAACATTGTTGCACGAAACAACACATATCTCATCCGCAGCACGATGAAGACCATGGAGAGACAGCTGGAGTCGAATGATTTCTTGCGCATTCATCGATCCACTATCGTCAACATGAAACATGTGGCCGAACTTGTTCGTTACCAAGGTGGCGACTACCGCATTTTGTTGTCAAACGGTGTGGAAAAGAAGATCGGACGAAAGTACCTTCCGCAAGTGTTATCGAAAGTCTGAGACGCAATTCTATTGAGACGGCAAATAACGCGCCGGGTCTACGGTTCTCGACTTTTTGCGCAGCTCGAAATGCAGTTGAGGACGGTCTACATTCCCGGTTTGCCCCGTATCCGCAATGTGTTGCCCTCGCCTAACTTGTTCACCCTTGGTGACGCGAATGACCCCATTGTGGGAGTAAGCGGAAATCCAGTCATCAGTATGGCGGATAAGAACTAGATTCCCGTATCCACGCAATTCGTTGCCAACATAGGATACAACGCCGTCGTCGGACGCAAAGACAGGCGAACCCGCCTTGGCTGCAATGTTCATCCCGTCATTGTGAAGCCCGCCTTTTTTGGGTCCATATGTTGAGATAATCTGACCGTTTACAGGCCACATGAACCTGCCACCACTGGTCGATCGCGAAACCACCGTCGCACCGACATCTTGATCCACCCAATCGATCTCGTCTTCTTGCCATACATCATCCGTATACGTTACATCGTCGGATCCAGGCAGTCGCAATTTCTGCCCAATTACAATCGTATAAGGCGGTTGAATATCGTTCATCAATGCAAGAGAGAGTGTATCCACTCCCTTCGCTTTTGAGATTGAGTATATAGTCTCGCCTTTTTGAACAGCATGCAATCTCACACTTGGAAGTCGTAGCGATTGCCCGGGCGATAGAGCAAATGGCTCTACGAGGTCGTTGGCTTCAATCAGACTTTGGACGTCGATGTCATGATGTCGGGCTATTGAGTAGAGCGTATCGCCGCGCTCGACCACAATCAGACTTGGTCCGGGTTTACGCTTCGGCATGGCGCCGTTGGTGGTGATGTGCCAATAGGAAGTGGTTGGGTCATGCGGATTGTATCCGGCATCACCACCGCAACTGGTCAAGGCAATTCCCAGAAGAATAGGAAAACCTCTTGCTGCCAATGTCAGCTTCTTCGTCATGCTGACTTCACTCCCCATTTTACTCGCCGCGCGCCACCCCTTTCACAAGGGGTACAAATCGGACTGGCAGGAGATCCTCCATTTGGAGGCTTTCCTCCAATTTCACCAATCGCACCAGACGTTGATTTTCACTCGATTCGCCTATCGGCGCGACCATAATACCGCCGACAACCAAGTGATCGACCAGGGCCTGTGGGATATTCGGGGTTCCGGCTGTCACTATAATCCGATCAAAGGGCGCTTGTTCCTTCCAACCCTCTGATCCATCAGCCAAAAAGGTCGTCACATTTGAAATGTCGAGGGCCGCAAGTCGCTTTTCCGCTTGCCGATAAAGATCGGTATGCCGCTCTATTGTGTAGACCCGACGGCATAGACGGGCCAAAACCGCCGCCTGATATCCTGACCCGGTTCCCACCTCTAGGACTCGGTCACGGGGCTGGACGTCCAACTGCTCGGTCATATACGCCACAACAAAGGGCTGGGAAATCGTCTGGCCACATTCAATGGGCAGCGCGTTGTTTTCATAGGCCCGTTCCTCAAATCCGGGTGATACGAATTTCTCTCTGGGAACGCTCTCTATGGCAGATAGCACACGAGCATCGGTAATGCCCTGCCGCCGCAACGCCATAATGAGTTCGATCTTCTTTTGCGTTTGCGGCATGTCAATCTGCTTGCGTGTTTTCGAGAAGAGGTGGTCTTCCGTCGAAAACCTTCGCAAGGGGCGCAATGGTGCCAACCTCAGTCAGATTAAGGTGGAGAGGCGTAATCGAAATATTGCCGTCATAGATCGCCCTCAGATCGGTTCCTGCCGGTGGGTTGCTCGGGATTCTTTTGAACCCCAGCCAAAAATAATCTTCACCGCGCGCATCGATGCGGTGGTCTACATGGATAAGCGATTGGTCCCGGCGGCCTTGTCTTGTGACCTCGACACACTCAACCTCTTCTGCTGGCACACCAGGAAAGTTCAAATTGATGAGAACGTTCTTTGGCCAACCCGTTTTCAGCAATTTCTTGAGCAAAGGCGGTGCGTGTTGCAAAGCGGTTTCCCAATGGATGATGGCTGCTTGCGGATCAAACCCATAACCCTGACTCAGAGCGACGGAAGGAACGCCAAGAACCGTGCCCTCCATCGCGCCGGCGATGGTTCCAGAATAGGTCACGTCGTCTGCAATGTTCGAACCGCGGTTCACCCCTGAGAGCACCAGATCAAACGGCCGATCATCTTCCATGCCCGGCAAGATGTGACGTACCGCCATCATTACGCAATCGGTTGGGGTCCCATGAACGGCAAATTTCTTTTCAGATAGCCGTCGCTGTCTCAATGGCAGATGTAGCGTAAGAGAATGAGACGCCCCACTCTGCTCATTTTCCGGCGCAACAACCCAGACATCTTCTGACAATTCAGAAGCAATTCTCTCAAGTATGTCTAACCCAGGTGCGTGCACACCATCATCATTTGTCAGAAGAATTCGGAGTTCCTGATTGCTCATTCATCGCCCTCACGCGCTGGGATGCAGAGTTTCAAGGCCGCCCATGTAGGACACCAGAACCTCTGGGATCGTGACGGACCCATCAGCTTGTTGATAGGTCTCCAGGATTGCGACCATGGTTCGCCCGACCGCAAGACCGGAGCCATTCAATGTGTGGACAAACTCGGTGGACCTCTCCCCTTTGGGTCGGTAACGCGCATTCATTCGCCGCGCTTGGAAATCCCCACAAACTGAGCAACTTGAAATTTCACGATAGGCATCTTGGCCCGGCAGCCAAACCTCAAGATCATAAGTTTTGCGTGCTGAGAAGCCCATATCCCCGGTCGACAAAACCATCACCCGGTAAGCCAGATCTAATCGTTTCAAGATCTCTTCTGCGCATGAAGTCATCCGCTCGTGTTCTTCATTGGCCTTGTCTGGAGCGACAATACTGACGAGTTCGACTTTTGGGAATTGATGCATGCGGATCATTCCGCGTGTATCGCGGCCTGCTGATCCTGCTTCCAGTCTGAAACATGGTGTAAAGGCGGTGAATCTCTTCGGTAACTCTTCTTCATTTAGAATGCTCTCACGCACCAAGTTTGTGAGCGGCACTTCGGCAGTGGGAACCAACCAGTGGTTTGGCCCCGCATTGAACTGGTCGTCGCGAAACTTTGGCAATTGACCTGTGCCGAACATCGCTTCGTCTCGCACCAACAGCGGAGGTGATACTTCTGTATAGCCAAACTCGCTTGTGTGAGTATCGATCATGAACGACGCTATTGCCCTTTCGAGCCGCGCCAAGTGCCCCTTCAAAGCCACGAATCTGGCGCCAGACATTTTGGCAGCCACCTCAAAATCCATGAGGCCCAAGCCTTCACCTACATCGAAATGTTCTTTGGCTTCGAAGTTCATCTGCCGCCTCTCGCCGTTGGCCCGGACCTCGACGTTGGCGTCTTCATCCTCGCCAACCGGCACGTCGTCAAAAGGCAAGTTAGGTACCCAAGAGAGCACTTCATGAAGTTTGTCTTCAATGTCACGAGCGCCTTCTTCTCCCAATTGATGTTTCTCTTTCAGGGTCGCAACACTGGCAATCAACTCTTGTGCGAGGGTTTCATCGCCCGATGCCTTGGCCTGTCCAATCTTCTTGGAGGCTTCGTTTCGCTCCGTTTGTATTGCTTGCGTCTCCGCAATGACTTCCCTTCGTTGACGGTCTAAGTCGAGAATTTCCTTCGACTTTGGATCGACACCACGCTTTGCCAGGGCGGCATCAAACTCGGCAGGATTGTCACGTATGAACTTGATATCTAACATTTGGGAAGAAGATCTCTTTGTTCAGGTCTTTGGGCGCTTTGGCGAAGGTATACGTAGGAATTCTCTATTTCACAATAGAGAGGTCTAAGACGTCTCAGCCTCACTCGCCGTTCCTTCGAAATGTCGCTTTTCAACCAATCTGACAGCGAATATTGAGAGTTCGTAGAGCAGAAGTGTTGGAAGTCCCAAACCAAGCTGACTGACGGGGTCAGGTGGCGTTAGGAGTGCAGCGACAGTGAAGGCCGCTACGATGGCATATTTGCGGTTTTTCTTGAGCTGATCGGCGGTAACAAGGCCTGCCCGCCCCAGCAATGTCAGCAACACCGGCAATTGAAAACACAGCCCAAAGGCAAAGATGAGCGTCATAATGAGAGAGAGATATTCGCTGACCCGCGGCATCAATTGGATGGCCGCTTGGCCGTCTCCACCAGGCTGCTCAAAGCTCAAGAAGAACTGCAATCCCAATGGCATTACGATAAAATAGAGAAGAGCAGCGCCGGCCACGAACAAAACCGGGGTCGCCAACAAGAATGGAAGGAAGGCGCCTCTCTCATTCTTGTAAAGTCCAGGGGCGGTAAACATCCATATCTGGGATGCAATGATTGGAAAGGCCAGAAAGAGTGCCCCAAACAATGCGAGTTTTATCTGCGTGAAGAAGTATTCTTGAGGTGCAGTGAAGATAAGAGAGATATCTTGTCCTTCACTTTCACTCATACCCCGAGAAGCCCGAACGACTTCGTCAGCGCGCTCATAAGGTATCAACAAAAAATTGAATATCTCTTCTGCAAAGACGAAACAGAAAACGAATGCAAATAGGACCGCGATAAATGAGTAAATCAGCCTACGGCGCAATTCGATCAAGTGGTCGAGCAGGGGCGCCTTGGTTGAATCTATGTCGTCTTGGCTCACGGCTTCGCCTCATTTTCGACCTTTGTCGATTCCTTTGAGCCGTCTTCTTGAGATTTGTGCTTTGTGGATTCGGCTTTCAGGTCAGAAGCCGCGGCCGCAATCTCACTGTTAGGATCCAGTATCTTCTGCGCTTCTGTTACGGGATTGGTCTTGCGCAGAGCATCAACCTGCTGTCGTAATTCATCAAGCTCCGCTTCTCTTGCAATATCGTCGAAACTCTTCTGGAACTCCTTGGCCATGGCACGTGCTTTGCCCATCCACTGGCCTAAGGTTCGCATGAGCCGTGGCAAGTCTTTTGGCCCGACGACGATAATCGCCAAGGACGCGATGACAAGTAGTTCAAACCAACCAATATCTGGGATCATGAAGGCGACCGCCTGTTTCGACTAACAATCTTAGTCTTTGGCTACGCCGTCTTTCTCGACCGGCTTGCCGGTTTCATTGTCTATCACTGTTCCGGATTGCGTCTCATCTACGCCAGGCTTGTTGGCGTCGTTTGTTGGCGTCGCATTTTCGGCGTTACCTTCGGCTAGGCCTTTGCGAAAACTCGTAATACCTTTGGCAACATCGCCCATCAGCTCCGAAATTTTTCCACGTCCAAACAATAAGACAACAAGAACCAATATTATCACGATTTGCCATGGGCCGAGCATGATGCTTCTCCATTGAATACGTGGCGCCTCGCGAACACTCAGATAACGCCAGCTAAGCTTCTACTATGTCAAAGTCGGTACGAACCGTCAAAAGATGCGCCCAGAATTGCCATGAATTGCGGCAATTGAACGCAAATTCTCAACGATCAGACGTCTTCGCCCTCTTCAGAATCGAAGGGCGTAGATAGATCACCGCCGAAGAGGTCTTCCGAATCCTCGTCATCTTCCTCTTCTTCAAGATCGACATCGTCTGGATCTGGCACCGAAAACCCGGGCGGAAGCCGTGCGTCCAGAAGCCCGGCTGCCTTGAGTTCTTCCAGCCCAGGTAAATCTCTTACGGTTTCGAGCCCAAAATGCTCCAAGAAATCGTCACTGGTGCCATACGTAATCGGACGGCCAGGAACACGTTTTCTACCTTTCAAGCGGACCCATCCCACCTCCATCAACACATCAATGGTTCCCTTGGAAACACTTACGCCTCGGATCTCCTCAATCTCGGCCCGGGTGACGGGCTGGTGGTAGGCAATGATAGCTAGAGTTTCGATGGCAGCTCGTGAGAGACGGCGCTGCTCCACCCTCTCCTTTTCCATTAGGAAACCAAGATCTGAAGATGTTCTGAACATCCACCGTCCGGCTACTGAAACGAGATTCACACCGCGGGTTTCATAGTCAACCTTGATCTTTTCGAGCACGGTAGGAATGTGGGTTTCGTCCGGGAGACGATCAGCCAGAGTCGCAAGATCAAGTGGTTCGGCAGCGGCAAACAACAATGCTTCAGCCATCCGGACATGCTCCAGATCGAGTTCGTAGTCGATCTCTTCTTCTTCGACTTCTACTTCGTTTTCATCCACAGATGTCTCTTCGGCTTCCACGAGCGCTTCTTCTTCGTCTTCTGCCCTTACGGCTTCGGCGCCGCCTGTTTCTGATACTTGTGTCATGGTTCAAGTCTGTTCCGTGATCGTTCGCATTAGTCGTCGTTGGCTGCGACGCGCTGTTTAATGTAGATCTGGGCAAAAGGCTCGAGCTGACGGATCTCTAAGTATCCATCCCTCGCCAATTCTAGTCCGGCGGTAAAAGTTGATGCCGTTGCCGAACGCCTAATCCTCTCAGTTAGGTTCGAGTCAGGATCCCCGGCTTGTTCGGGGCTAATATTGAAAAGCTTGTAGGCTGCGACTCCGGTGGGCAGAAAATCCTCCAACTTGCTCCAATCTTCAATCCGTCCAAGGACAGCTTCTAATCGACGACGCGCGTCCTCAATCGCCAATACTGGAGGTTTTTGAATCCTTAAATCCGCATCAATGTTGCGAACACGCTCTTCAGAGTATGCTTTGAGGAGATCGTAAAGTGTATCCTTGTATTCTGGCGTACGTTTTAGGCGGATGCCCTCCGGCATACCGCGCGCAAAGACATCACGTCCCAATCGATCGCGGCCAAAGAGTTTGGCAGCGACGTTGCGCATGGCTTGCAGCCGTTGCAGTTGCAGAGCCAATCTTGCAGCGAGTTCTTCTCCGGATGGCCCTTCTTCTTCATCATCAGATGGTAAGAGCAGTCGCGACTTCATGAAAGCAAGCCATGCCGCCATCACCAGATAGTCTGCGGCCAGCTCCAACTTCATATTCTTGGCAGATGTCACGAAATTGAGGAATTGATCGGCAAGGGCAAGGATCGAAATCTTTGCGAGATCGACTTTTTGGGTGCGCGCCAAAGCAAGCAGTACGTCGAGAGGGCCTTCAAATCCCTCTACATCAACGACCAATGATGCGTCTCCGCCAGACCCGGCGATCACGGTCTCAACGCCGGGATCGAAAATGTCTGACTCTGCTTCGTCTTTGATTTCTTCGTTCATTGAACCACTCATACCCAACCAATGAGTTCTTGTAACCGATTCCTTGCATTTTCACTGTCAAAATCTGCCTGTACACCTAAGAAATTTAAGGCTTTTTCGGCTCTTTCTAGGCTTTTTCCTTGCAGCGGGGTCACCTGTTTGGCCACGGCCTCCATTTCGCATCTTTCGCCATTACAATGGAGGATGACATCACAGCCGGCTTCCAACGCGAGGCGCGTACGGTCCTCATACCCACATTCGAGGGCTCCCATGGACAAATCATCGGTCAACAAGAGCCCATCAAAGCCAATTCGTCTTGGTGCCGTGCTCCGTATGACGCCTTGGATGATCTTCTTTGATAGGGTCGACGTTTCGCCGTCCGCAATCGCTGGATAGACGAGATGACCGGTCATCCCGAGCGGCAAGTCATTCAATTCGCGAAATGGCAGAAAATCGACGCGCTCAAGATCCGCGATTGATGCCTCGACGACCGGAACGGATTCATGACTGTCAACAATGGCACGGCCGTGGCCCGGCATGTGTTTGATGACTGGTAACACGCCGCAAGACATCACACCTTCTGCAGCGGCCCGCCCAAGCTTCGCAACAGAGGCTGCATCTCCTGAAAAGGCTCGGTCGCCGATCACAGCGGGATTTGAGTCAGGCGTGCGAACATCGAGCATCGGCACGCAATCGACATTGATGCCGAGCCCAATCAACTCATCGGCCAAGAGTTGGTGATTGAGGTAGGTGGCTTCTAGACCCGCCTCGTGGTCGCTGTCATAGAGCGCACCAAATGTTGCCGCAGGCGCGACTGCACGCCAATGAGGTGGCTTAAGGCGCGCAACCCGGCCACCTTCCTGGTCAATCAGGACCGGTGCCTCGTCACGACCGACCGTCTCGCGAAAATCGTGGGTGAGTTTTTTGACTTGATCTGGATTGTCAAGGTTGCGGGCGAAGACGATGAATCCCCACGGATTTACCTCACGAAAGAAATCTCGTTCGTCATCGCTCAGTGTCAGACCAGCACACCCGAAAATAACGGCCTGAGATGACAAACTGTATCCTTTCGATGGCTACCTATGGCGCATGCAATTCTCTAAGGCGTGCGAACCAAGCACTCTTGTCCCCGTGCCTTTAACTTGTTGCAAGCGTCTTGGGCGGTCGACTTTGAGGCAAACGGTCCAACCCTCAGCCTGTACCACACGCCTTTGTCACCGAGATCTGCGACTTGAATGTCGGGGCGCATATTTCCCACAACAGGTCCATGTTTCGCCTTCAAAGTTTCCCAGGCCTTGGCTGCAAGCTCAGCCTCAGGAAATGCGGCGACTTGGACAACATGCGAGCCCGATGTTGCAGGCTGGCCAGATGCCGCGGAAGGTTGAGTTGTCGCGGGCATGACCTCAGCAGGCTTAGGGCCGGCTGGTTTCGGGGTCGTGGTTTTCACAGGCGCAGGCTCTGCTTCTTTGGTCGTCGTTTGAGGACTAGGCCCCATGTCAACGGTTTCAATGACGACATTTTCTTCCGGAGGCAACGGGCTCTTTTCTTCAGATTTTGCAGCACTCTCAATAATCTTGGCGGTCTCTTTCTTAGCTTCCTCTTCGGCGGTGCGGAGCCCTGACAAATCTACTGGCTCTTCTGATTCAGGAAGCAGGACTTCAACCTGTTGTCGTTCCTCGCCGGACACTTTGTCATAGACCAGTTTGTCTTGGTGTTCGACGACCATCCCACCTGGATCTTCAGGTTCAACCTTGGTTGGACCCTTCTCAGCAGTGATTACCGGCGGTGTTGTCTTGCCGCGCTCACGGGTGCCTTGTTGATAGACGGCAAAGAAGATTGCAACGGCGGCAAAGACCATCACCACAACGAGAACCAATACCAAGCGCCCGCGTCCATAGGCCGCCTCGCTCGCTTCAAAGGTCATTGGATCGTCCGCTGGCGGTCCGTAGCCGTCGGTATCTTCTGCTTCTTCAATTTCTGTGTCGTCTGACATCGCTTCTCCTAAAGCGCTTCTGGCCGAGTTCACCTCGATCTATACCCAAAAAGGGATCGCTTGCGAATCAATTTCGGGAGCCCGGAGAATATCAATCCGCCCCGACCTTGGCCAATGAGATCACGGAAGGAAGACCTCCGACAAGCCCTTAGAGATTATAGAAAATCACCGGCTCTCAAACTGTCGCCGGCCGCTTGAGAAAACGACCTACTATGCTCTGCCATGGCGAAGCGATCTGTCATGCCGGCGATATAGTCACATATGATGCGGGGCGTCTTGGCCTCCGCCTGTCTTGCCATCTGGTTTCGCCATTCTTCTGGCAGCCGCTTGGGGTCTTTGACGTAGTGCTCGAAAAGCTCTTTCACAATTTCCTTGGCCCTGTTGGTCGCAGAAAGCACTTGATCATGTCGGTACATATTGTTGAAAAGAAACGATTTTAGCGCCTTGTCGGCTTTGCCCATTTCGGGTGAAAAGGCGACCGTTGGCCGACCGAGCAGCCGGACATCTTCCGCCGAGCCAATTTTGCCATCTTCAATTCGTTGCCGCGTTTCGTTCAGAGCATCCGTCACCATATGTGAAATGAGGCGGCGAATGGCCTCGTGCACCCAGCGCGATTTTTCAATATTTGGGTACATTCGCTCAACCTCGCGAAACAGATCTCCTACGAGAGGCAGCGATTTCAAGTCTTCGATGTCGAACAATCCGGCGCGAAGGCCGTCATCAAGATCGTGGTTATTGTAGGCGATATCGTCAGAGAGTGCGGCAACTTGAGCCTCTGCCGAAGCGTAGGTTGCAAGTCTCAAATCATGTCTTGCTGAATATGACAGGAAAGCCTTGGGTACGTCGCGGTCGTTTGAGGACGTTTCTATGGGACCATTGTGTTTGACCAATCCTTCCAGTGTTTCCCAGGTCAGATTGAGCCCGTCAAACTCAGCATATCTGTGCTCAAGTTGTGTAACGACCCGAAGGGATTGGACGTTGTGGTCAAAGCCCTCCTCGCCCATCTCTTTCATGCACTGATCGACGACCCCTTCGCCTGCATGTCCGAACGGCGTATGCCCCAGATCGTGCGCCAGCGCCAATGCCTCGCAGAGGTCTTCATCAAGACCGAGGGCGCGGGAGATAGACCGTCCAATCTGGGCGACCTCCAGGGAATGGGTCAGCCTTGTTCGATAGTAATCGCCCTCATGGTAAACAAAGACCTGGGTCTTATGCTTGAGGCGCCTGAAAGCGCCGGAATGGACGATGCGGTCGCGATCACGCTGAAAGGCGGTTCTTGTCGGGCTTTCGGGCTCATCGACCAGTCTGCCTGATGATTCAGACGCATTTGAACCAAAGGATGAGTATAAGTACTCTCCGTAACCCTTTGTTTTTTCATTTTGATTAGACATGCTATACTGCGCTCTGCCGGACAATACACTATTGGGCCCCTACTGGCCGACATCTCCGGCATAGGGCAAAACCCGAAGGAACAAAAGTCTTTTCCCTGTGGTGGGTTTGACAAGAGCCAGCGAATGCCTAGATAGGTGTGTGATGAGTATTGAAGTTATCGATAGTGCCGGAATTACAGTGAGTAATTCTGCGGCCACACAGATCGCCAAAATTCTCAGCGATGAGACGCCTGGCACGCTGTTGCGCGTGGCGGTTTCTGGTGGCGGGTGTTCTGGGTTTCAATACGGCTTCACCATCGACGATGCCATTGGCGACGACGATCTGGTGATCGAGAAAAACGGTATCAAAGTCGCCATTGATTCGGTCTCCATTCCTTATATGGAGGGGTCGGAGATTGATTATGTGAATGATTTGATCGGCGCTTCCTTCCAGATCCGCAATCCACAAGCCCAAGCTCAATGCGGTTGTGGTACTTCCTTCTCGATCTAGTATCTCTTTAAGAGACATTTGCTCCCGAATGAGGCCCTGGCTATGAGAATTGCCACCTGGAACGTGAATTCCATCAAAGCGCGGATCGACAATGTGACCCGGTGGCTCGAAGAGACCTCGCCCGACGTTGCATGCTTGCAAGAAATCAAATCGCTAGACGAGAATTTCCCCACTGAGCGCTTTGAAGACCTCGGCTATAACGTCGCTGTTCATGGACAAAAGACCTATAACGGTGTGGCTGTCTTGAGCAAACTTCCCTTTGATGAGGTCAATGCAGGCTTGCCCGGCGACGCTGATGATGAACAGGCCCGATATTTGGAAGTCGTTGTCTCCGGTGAGACGGCCCCGGTGCGCATTGCCTCGATCTATTTGCCCAATGGCAACCCAGTAGACAGCCCAAAGTACCCTTACAAACTTTCCTGGATGGAGCGCCTCATCGCCCATGCAGAAAAGCTCTTGAGTTATGAAGAGGCCATCGTGCTTTGCGGGGACTACAATGTTATTCCGACGCCGGATGATGTACACGACCCAGACGCCTGGTCCGGTGACGCCCTCTTCCGACAAGAAACGCACAACCGCTACCGCGCGCTCCTCAACCTTGGGCTAACGGACGCCTTCCGCGCCTGTCACTCTCAACCACATCGCTACACATTTTGGGACTACCAACGAGGGGCCTGGCAGAAGGACCATGGCATTCGCATCGACCATCATCTCTTCTCGCCGCAAGCGGCCGACCGCCTTCAAGCTTGCGACCGGGATCAAATGACCAGGGGATGGGAAAAACCCTCCGACCACATCCCCATCTGGGTTGAGATCGAAGGGTAGTTAGCTATTTCTGGGTGGAAAATGGCTTTGAATCAGATCGATGACACTTGCGAATGGAGAATCCCAATATTCGAAACGGGACAAGGCCCCAGGACCGAGCAAATCTCTGAACCTCCCTTCAACGGCACCGGTTCGGTCAGGATTTGCCACCACGAATTGCCTAATTGGCACTGACCCTGCTGTTCCTAAACCATAGAGAAGTCGGAAGAAGGCATCGGTCTCCGGCATTGAGTATCCAATTATGAAGATGTGCTGGGCCTCTGAGAGTTCATGCGCGGCTTGCGCCCAAACCTCCGACAATAACTGATGGTACTCGCCTTTGCTCCAAACCGGCGGAACAATCACCGGCTCCGGTTCAACTTCTGACTCTGTAAAATCGTGAAAATATTTCTGTAGTTGGCTTCCAATTGGTATCGATATTGTCTTCGACTCATAAAATGGCCCTTGAGGGCCGAACTTCTTGAAATAATCTTGCATACTCAGTGGAACAACATCCCCGGTCTTGGAATCGGTCGCCCAATTGATCGACCCGTGGAGCTTCAATAGCGGCACCGTTCTGTCTCCAAATTGTGGCCCACTAAATCCGTAATTTGGAGAGAGGCCACGGTTGTGGAGCGCATAGTCGGTTGCGATATCATAATTAAAAGTGAGTACTGAGACTGAGCGAGCCGGATGTGCTTCCTTTTTCAGATAGAGCAACAAGTCAGCGAACTCACCATAAGGATAATGAGGCACAATTCGACCATCGACGAAGGGAAACTCCATCTGCGTCTGCAGAGTTACAATTATCAGTCTCTTCAGCGCATCAATGGTCTCAGCGATTTCGTCGACATCGAATCCCGGTAGTTTTTGCAACACTTTCCCGACTTCAAGCGCAGTGAAGATACTCTCGATGTTTTGCAGATCCAGATTTGATTTCGAGTGTACAGCCTGCAGAGCCGAAATCGCCCTGAACACCTGCTCGAATTGCGATTTGTGCTCATCTACACGTCCTTGAGCAAGTAAGAGTGCCGCTGTATCCAAGAACTCATACATCAAGGGACCGCCGGCCTGCTTTGAGGCTCCGGCCCCCAAAATGAAAACAACGTCACTCATTGACCTCGTCCCCTAACTCCCTGATCAGCTCTTTTTGGGCGGTTTCGCACTTGAACCACCTTTTGGCGTTTTCCCAGTTTTCTTTCCTCCACTCGGCTGATATCCGCCACGAATAGATTTTTTTGAAACAGTGGGGTTGGATCTCTTCGTTGTTTTGCTACGGCTCTTTTTCTTGGTCGTCATTTTCTCCTCCAGGCCAGAATTCAATAAACTTAATTTTTCCAGACGTTATCAGTACGCCTTTACCTTTTGCAGGAGTGTTCCAGTTTCCGTTGTCATCAATTTCAAATACCTGTTCCAGATAGAGGTCTCGTTCCGAAACATCACCTGAAGCAAACGAAGCGCCGAAGAACGCCCCTGCCATTTCGGTTCCATCATTTAGTGTCACAAGGACGTGCGCCCCGGAGTCAGATCTGCCAAACCTGTAATCCCATGCCGTTGGTATGTGGTGAGTCATTTGTAGGCCGGCCCTAGAAAGAACTTTTCGGACAAACTCATATTGACTCACAAACCCAATAGCTATGCCCGCTGCGACTGGTTCCAGGACAAGGAACACAAAGGCAAGAATTCCAAAGACAATTGGAGTCTCTGAATAGTTGACCGTCGGGATCCAATACAAGACCGGACCTAGTACAACCGCAAAATTTATGAGGCTAATTGTTAGGTATTTGAAAGACTTTTGCGGGAGCGTCTGTACAGCGTGTCCCGGGAGAAATCTAGACCAAGTACTCTCAATCAATATGCCGGGCAGCAACAAGACTGCAAAGATCAGAATGTCGTTGAATGTAAGCGACACTCGATGGCCTCCTTAAACAACACAGTGCGATATTTGAACCTCAAAATGCACCTTAAAGGAGCTTTGTATCACAAACCTTCGTAAACTGGTATATTCGTTTTCTCAACCTGACTAGGCTTGCCCAAACAACATTTTGTGCAGATGCAGCGATCATTACATAACTGAGACAATCGCTGCACCTATCATTTTCTAGTCTGACAAGGCCGGGGCTGGTCTTGTATCGCGCCCTTCTGGTTCTTCGTCGACCAGTTTTTCAATCAACATCTCACCGATCCGATTTGAGGCGCCGTCGTAGAATCCGACAACAAGGGGGCTGCCCAGAACGGCAGGCCTGAGGCGTCAAACAATGTGCGCTCTCCAAGCCAGCTGTCCCACAAGAAGGGCGAGTAACCAGCCAGGAAGAAGTAGGTCACAAAGGCGAGGATGCCGCGGACTTTCAACAGGACATTTGAGGGAAGAAGCGGGCTTTTCGGATGGCATCGATGGCGCAGAAGCCTGCGAACATCGAAATGACGATCCAATCTAATAGTCCGAGTTCAATCATGAGGTATCTCCATTTTTCGAGTATCAGCAGGCCGACATGGCCGTTTTGATGCTCTGGAGAATGCCCCTCGCCCGTGAAAGCAGCCGACCGGGCGCCGCAAAAAAAAGCGTGAAAATTGCCGTTTAAATGTCCAATGAAGTGAAATTGGCCGCCGGATCCACTACGAACCACAAATCTCAACTTTCACATGGAATGGGTAACCTGATAAACCCATGATACAAATCGACGTGAAGCCACAAAGTGTGAAACAGCACCACAATCAAAAGCAGATAGACGGTTGTAACAAAGTATTCGATCTTCTTGCCAAACCACAATCTGACTGCCCAATCGACTAAAACGAGCAAGATTGCGGATGTCAGTATCAGTAGTCCCCACTCGTATAGATCCGATTGCCAGCGTGCGTAGTACGACGCGTAGTCCACCGGCGGACAATCAGGACGTTGGAACACCAAAACAGTAGTCCACACCTGCCGGAAAAAGGCCCAGATCGCGGCGACGATTACAATCATCATCCAGGGACCAATGGAGGCTGACTTCTGGACAGTCCGCATTTTTCCGCTCATGCGTTCCAAAAGATCCCAATACCCTTCTCTGCCATACTAGTAGTGAGCTTTGATTTCCCCTATTAGTTTATAAGACTTGGTTGCCCACGGCAATATTGGTCGGTGCTTGAATTTTGAGGTGCTAAAGAGCGAACCCATTCGTCTGAGAACTAGATGACGCCCTCTAACCTTGCCAGCGCTTCTTTGAGCTTGTCGCGGACGGCTTCGTGGTCTGACTTGCGGGTCTTTTGTTCTTCAACGACCGCTTCTGGCGCCTTGGACAGGAAGTTTTCGTTTGACAGCTTCTTGTCGATTTTTGCAATCTCGCCCTCGGATTTTTCAATCTCTTTTCGCAGCCTTGCGGTTTCTTGATCCAGATCGATGACGCCAGCCAATGGAATGACAAGGGTCGCTTCCTCCAATACGGTTTGGATTGAGCCTTCGGCAATCTCGTCTACGTGATCAATTGAGTCCAAACGGGCCAACTGTTTCAAAACCTCTTGGTGAACTTGGCTGCGAGACTTGGTATCCTCACTGCCCCCTTTGATCTGCAGTGGGATCTTGGCACCTGCGGGAATGTTCATCTCAGACCTCACGGAGCGAACCTCCGTGACCAAACGCATCACCCAATCCATTTCCTCCATGGCCTTTTCATCAACCATCGATTGATCGGCCTGTGGCCACGATTCTGAAATCAGCATTTCATCACGACCGCCATGGGCGGAGGCGCAAGTCTGCCAAAGCTCTTCTGTGATGAAGGGCATGAATGGATGAAGCAATTTCAAGATTTCATCGAGCGCCCAGGCGGCAGTCGCTTGTGTTTCAGTTTTCGTTGCGCTGGCCTCTGCGTAGAGAATTGGTTTCACAAGTTCCAGGTACCAATCGCAATAGATGTTCCAAACGAAGCGATAAATGCCTGAAGCTGCCTCGTTGAAACGATAGGTTTCGATCCCCTCACCCACAATCGCCACGGTCTTTTGCAGTTCGGAGACGATCCAGCGGTTGACAGTCTCCTTGCACGCAGCCGGATCGAAAGATTTGTCGATGGCGCACTCGTTCATCTCACAGAAGCGTGCGGCATTCCAAAGCTTGGTGCCAAAGTTGCGATACCCTTCGAGCCGCGACTTCGACATTTTGATGTCGCGGCCTTGGGCGGCCATTGCAGTGAGCGTGAAGCGAAGCGCGTCAGAGCCGTACTCGTCCATCAGCTCAAGGGGATCGACCACATTGCCTTTCGATTTCGACATCTTCTGGCCCTTTTCATCGCGAACCAAGGCGTGGATGTAGACCGTGTGAAACGGCACATCCTTCATGAAATGCAGACCCATCATCATCATGCGGGCAACCCAGAAGAAGATAATGTCAAAACCGGTTACCAAGACATCTGTCTTGTAAAAGCGCTTGAGTTCGTCGGTGTCTTCCGGCCAGCCGAGTGTTGAGAACGGCCACAAGGCAGATGAGAACCACGTGTCGAGAACATCTTCCTCGCGGACCAGATCAACGTCTTTGCCGTAGTGTTCCTTTGCGGCGACGCCTGCTTCTTCTTCTGTTTCTTCAACAAAAATTTCGCCGTCTGGACCAAACCAGGCGGGGATTTGATGCCCCCACCAAAGTTGGCGCGAGACACACCAAGGCTGAATATTGCGCATCCATTCGAAATAGGTCTTTTCCCAATTCTTCGGCACAAAGACCGTGTCGCCCTTCTCCACCGCCTCGATTGCAGGCTTCGCCATGACTTCCGCATTGACGTACCACTGGTCGGTGAGCCAGGGCTCAATGACATCATGAGAGCGATCGCCGTAAGGAACCATCAATGTGTGATCTTCAACTTTTTCTAAGAGCCCTTTGGCTTCCAAATGCTCGACGACTTTGGCGCGGGCATCGAAACGGTCCATGCCTTGATAGGCGGCAGGCACGTTCTCATTCATGCAGCCGTTTTCATCGAGAACATTGATCATAGGAAGGACATGGCGTTTACCGACTTCAAAGTCATTGAAGTCATGAGCTGGAGTAATCTTCACCGCACCTGATCCCTGCTCAGGGTCGGCATGTTCGTCGGCGACGATGGGGATCGGACGGTCGGCCAATGGCAGGATGCAGTTCTTGCCAATGAGATCTTTGTAGCGTTCATCGTCCGGGTGCACCGCAACGGCGGTGTCGCCCAACATGGTCTCCGGTCGTGTCGTCGCAACGGTAAGCGTTCGGCTCTCGTCGCCTTCAATCGGATACCGCAAGTGCCACATGTGGCCTTGGACCTCTTTGTTTTCGACCTCAAGATCTGAGATAGCGGTGTGGAAGGTTGGGTCCCAATTCACCAACCGTTTGTCGCGGTAGATCAGTCCCTCTTTGTAGAGCTGGACGAAGACTTTGCGCACGGCCTTGGAGAGACCGTCATCCATGGTGAAACGCTCTCGGCTCCAATCACAAGAGGCCCCGAGGCGACGCAGCTGTTGGGTAATGATGCCACCAGACTCATCTTTCCATTCCCAAACCCGCTCAACAAAGGCTTCGCGGCCCATGGCGCGGCGATCGGTTTGGTTTTCGCTTTGGAGTTGGCGTTCGACCACCATCTGGGTGGCGATTCCTGCGTGATCGGTCCCGCATTGCCAGAGAACGTCCTTGCCGCGCATGCGCTCAAACCGCACCAGAATGTCCTGGAGCGTGTTGTTGAGGGCATGGCCCATATGTAGGCTGCCAGTCACATTGGGCGGCGGGATGACGATACAATATGTGTCCAGATCATCCTGCATGCGCGGCTTGAAGGTGCCGCTTTCTTCCCATTGTTTATAGAGGCGTGCTTCGACCTCCTGGGGCTGAAATATCTTCTCAAGCATGTTCTTGTCTCGTTTTCCCGTCTTGCATGGTTTGTTCTGCCATGAAGAGCTGCGATCCTCAATTATCCAATGTTCTAGGTCATACGGCTTTATGGGATCAAGACCGGCCCTAGTCTATTGTCTTGTCGTGCTTCCGGACGGAAAACCGGTGCCCACTTTTCCTGGAAGCACTTTAAAACAAAGAACCACCCCAGAGGGGTGGTTCAAAACACGTCGGCGGATCGATGATTGAGCGGGTTAGTCTCAGCCACCCCGCTTGGATACTCGTTCGATCTCTTGGCGAACCATGTCTTCGACAATACCCGGCAGATATTGATCCAGCCAATCTTTCAGCATTGGCTTGAGCATAGCTTTGGTCAAATCCTCTAGGGATGCGCCAGGCTCAGAAGCAACCGGGGTCACACGGGATAATTCTTCAAACGACGCTGCCGCTGCACCAGCGGCGGTTTGGCTCATTAGGTCACTCACGGCTGCACTCTCCTCAGGCTCTTGGGTCTCAGCAACAGTTTCATGTACGACTTCGGGTTCAAATACAGGCTCTGAAACGACTTCAGAAACATGGGACGGCTCGGCTTCGTAAGAAACTTCCGGCTCTTGTACTGTCTCTGGCTCTCCGTAATACTCAGGCTCAGGGGCCTCATAGGCAGGTTCTGAGCTTGCGTATGACGGCTCAGCGGCCGTTTCGACATGTGTGTCTGCCGCAGATTGGCCAAAGGTCACCGTGGCTTCTTCAACAACGGGTCCTTCGTACACTTCTTCTTCGGCGTATGTTTCTTCCGCGTATGTTTCTTGCGGAGTTTCATTGACGGTCTCGTTCAAGTCAAACACCGCCCCTTCATCCGAGGCTTCATCCGAGGCAACGTCACCTGATTGATCAGCGACGTCTTCATCGGAGTCTTCGGAAATAATCCGGCGAATGGATGCCAGAATTTCTTCCATGGTCGGTTCTTGTTGGGCGTTATCTTCACTCATCGCAGGACTCTTCATTCACGGTTGATTTGGGGGTCTTAATCCGGTTCACCAGATACGATCCGAAACTAAGACAGGACCAGCCAAAAAGCCAGCGTTCACCAGACATTCCAACTTCCAAATATGAATATTTCATGCATTTGTGCAAGAAAAAGGGCGGGAAGCAGATTTTTCCCAACCCTTTTGTCATAATTTAAGTCAAAAGACCGCTCTAACTCGCGGATCTAAGAGGCCAATCCAAGATCACGACCGGTGAGTCGACCGATGGTGGCAAGAAGTTGATAGGCCGCCACGTACTCGTTGCGCTTTGCGCGAACCAGTGCGACCCGCGAATCAAGAAGCTCTTGTTCAGCATCCAATACATCCAATGTCGTTCGGGATCCAACTTGCGCTTCCTGCTCTACGCCCTCAAAAGCGATTTCGTTGGCCTGCACTTGCTGTTGGCTTGAGATGATGGTCGCGCGGGTGGACCGTAAAGCTTCCCAAGCATTGGCCACCGCCTCGTAAACGAGCCTTTCCGTTTCAGCGATTTGAATACGGTCTTGGTTGTTGAATTGGCGGGCCTGGCGAATGCGCGATAGCGCAGCACCACCCTGATAGAGGGGGATGGTTACATTGCCTGTGACAGTCGTCGTATCAGTACGGGCGCCAGTTAGGAAAGTGTCCTCGCCATGATTCAGCGATCCCTGCACTGATACCTGTGGCAAAATTGCGCCGCGCGCTTGGCGGACAGCACTCTTTGACGCTGATTCAATTTCACGAACAGCGATCAAGCTTGGGTTGTTATCAAGCGCAATCAGGAGGGCTTCATCTTCTGTCGCAGGAAGCGGAGGCAAGTCCGGCACCTCGGCGAGGTCGGCTGGTTGACGACCGATGACCCGCTGATAGGCAGAACGGCTTGCCGTGAGTGCTGCTTCGGAGTTGATGAGTTGGGTTCGCGACCCACTCAAGCGTGCTTCTGATTGTGCGACATCGGTTCTTGTAATTTCACCAACGCGGAATCGATCTTGTGATGCTTGGAGTTGACGCTCCAAGACCTGCACATTGTTCTTGCTCAACAGTACAACCGCCTCGTCGCGATTGACGTCGACATAAGCCGCCACCGCGTCCAGCAATACTTGCTGCTCGACCGCGCTCAAGTTTGCACGCGCTGCCCGTACTTCAGCTTTGGCCTTCTTCGACCCATAGTATGTTTGGCCGCCGGTAAAGATCGGTTGGTTGACCACAACCGATCCGGAGATCGGATCTAGATCTGTTGTCGTTGTGCTTCCAGGATTCCGATTGTCTGTTTCTGAATGGCCATAAGAACCGTTCACGGTGACGGATGGCTGCCAGGCGGCGCGTGCTTGCCAAATCGACTCATTGGCGGCGCGCAGACCAGCTCTCTCGGCTCCCAAAGTTGGATTTGATTCCCAAGCAGACCTCAGTGCGTCTTCCAATGTCTCCGCAGACACGGGCGTTACGCTCAACAAGGCGCTTGAAGCAATGGCCGCGACCAGTGCAACACCGCGACCGGAACGAGGACGCCGATGCGTAAACGTTGTTTTCAAATTCATGTACTGACTCCTAGACCCCGTGATGTTCCCCATCATGACGCTCCATCCAAATTTTTGACATCGAGCGACGCGTCGTCTTATTGAAAATCCCCAATCAGAATCAAGACTAATATGGACTATTTGAACACAGATGGCAGGTATTTGTGCACAAATCCATCGATTTCATTTTGGTTAGAATACGAATTCCCGTTCTTTTTCAAAGCCAGGGAGGTTTGGAACCGAGGCATCGAAACAGGTCAGTTCGGTCATCCTGCCACTGACGCGCTCGATAAGATGGGCACGGCCAACCGGGCCTTCTTGGATGATTGCGACCATACGACCACCCTCTTTTAATTGGTCCTCAATGGCTGCGCACCGTTCGGGAATGGCGCCGTCGAAAAAGATGACGTCGTAAGGGCCCTGATCTGGCAGTCCATTTGGCAAGGGACCTGTGATCACAGCAACATTGTCGATCCCCAGTTCTGAGAGCCTGGCTGATGCCTGTTCGGCAAGGGTTTCATCGGATTCTACGGCCACAACAGAATCTGCAATTTCTGCCAGGACAGCGGTGGCATATCCGGCACCGCAGCCTATAACGAGCACGAGATCAGTTTCTTGAACCTTGGCTTCTTGAGCCAGTTTGGAAAAGGCGCGTGGTCCCATCAAATATCTGCCATCGCGGATTTCGAGATTCTTGCCCATATAGGCCAGTGATTGTTTGGACTTAGGCACGAAGCTCTCCCGTGGGAGCCTGCCCATTACGTCGATGATTCGACTGTCGGTCACGTCATTCGTCCGGACCTGTCCTTCGATCATATTTTCGCGCGCTTCAGATCTATCGGTCATGGCATTCGTCTGTCCTGGAATCTATTAATTTCAGTGACCACTGCTTGGAATGGGCACGCGGGGCTTATAGCCGTCTCCACCGGGGAAGACAACACACAGGGCGGCTCCTGCGACCATCAGCCCTGGTGCGAGAATCACCTTCGAATGTCCTGACTAAGCGTTGCTTTGGTGCAAGGCCCCTGCTATATCGCGAGACCCCTTCCCCGGCCACGTGGCGGAGTGGTTACGCAGCGGCCTGCAAAGCCGTGAACACCGGTTCGATTCCGGTCGTGGCCTCCACTCTCTTTCTTCGAACAAACCCTTAAATGGCCGTTAACCATTTGTTAATTCGGATGGCGCAATCTCGTTCTTGTCTTCCCTTGAAGACACCCCACCATTTACCCAACACCTCCGGGGCCGCCTACCCAGCGGCCCCGATTTTTTTGTGCCATCTGATCTATTCAGGATCGGATTGAACGGGGCCTTTGTAGCGGTCTATGGCCGCTTTCCAGCGTCTCAAGACCCAAACCTCTGAGCGACGGCGAAAGCGTCGGACGGCGGGCAGATCAATTGAAAGAACGACGAGGCCTAAGGGAATCATCCACAGCGCAAAAAACGGCAAGACCCAGAGGAATCCACCCAAAACTAATAGAATTCCAACGGTCATGCGCAGCGCTCGAGACTTTGGCAGCCTGACTTCGCGGCCTTTAAAGCGTATTTTGGACAAAAGAGCCCTCTCCTCTGGCGACACCCGTTCCCAACACATATGCAGCTTAGCCGATAATGCCAGGGCGGCGACGCATTTTTGGGGTAGAATGTGGCCTGTGACTTTGTTATAGGCATGCGGCTCATGCGCGCTGACCTTGGTCAGCGGGGGTGACTTTGATCCCCAGTAGCTCAGTTGGTAGAGCAAGCGGCTGTTAACCGCTTTGTCGCTGGTTCGAGTCCGGCCTGGGGAGCCAATTTGAGGCGAAAGCCTAAGAGAGAGGCCAGAGGGAAACCCCTTCTGGCCTTTTTTTGTTTTGTGAGGAGACCTCGCGAGAAAAACAACAAGACACCGATGTCTAGTAGTACTGAGGCACGCAGCGGAATTTTACCCAACCCTCGCTGGGTGGCCTGCGGCATTCCTGCATACACGAGTAGTCAGTTCCATAGGTACCACCTCGAAACCAAGGAGCAACACCGCCCGCTGACCGTTCACACAGCCAACCTGTCTGAATAGGCCGTCGTGTTTGCGGTTGGTATTGCTGGTACGACTGCGGGCTTGGAGGGACGTACCTTTGCCCGCGAAATGGAAATGTCGGCTATGTGGGCGGCTCGTCGCTGCTTGGGACCGGGCGGGAGTTTTTCTCCTTCCAGCAGCTCTTCTTGATCTTCGCAACCTTCACCTTCGCCTCACTCTTTCTCATGCGGCAAGTCAAAATTGATGGTCACCAAGAGATCATGAGCGGCATGGATCTCGTGGGAGATTTAGGGTCCTGACCCGATATGTTTCAATTGGTTGCGCGGGCGACGTTCGCTCCTTAATCGCAGTTCTTCTCTTTTTGGAATAGTGGTTTAGAGATGAGCTTTGTTGACGTCAGCGGCGCGACAACGAGTTCTGCTGTCACGTTGGGAAGTGTGCTGACATACCAGGACGCATCTTCTTCTGAGGCACCAAGGGACGAAACACTGGAGGGCGGACCCGGCTCAACCTGGTGATCTCCTATGTAAGTTACTTTCCCTGGTTTGACATCGAAGTAGACGGACTCGCAAAGGTGCGTCTGGCGGGTTTTCTTCGGGTATCCGCCAGGCATGAAATTGACAGCGCTAATTGCATAGAGGCCGGGCTTCACTTTCACGATTGAGTATTGGACCTCTTCTTCAGTCGGCGCCACCCGAACATTGATGAGCCGTCCCGGCGACAGCGTACTGTCATCGGCGCGCAATGTTTCAGGATTGAATTTGGTGATCACTAGTTCCAGTCTTTGATCCGGCGACACACGTGATGTGATACCCACCGCAATGAGTCCGTTTTGATCGTTGGGTCCGAATTCTGCGTCTGATTTGAGATTTGTTGCGGCGCAGGAGTTTGTCAGCCATGTCGCGCATAGCACAATTGCCATATTGACGTTTCTCTTCTGGATCATATGACCTTCTCTGTTCTTTCGTTCGACTGGGCCCTCCATGCCACCCTATATTTGATACGCTTTCAAGTCCACGCGACATGGCGGTGAGGCAATCGGAACGATTCAAACAGCGCCCCGAAAGGCCTAGCGATCACCTTTTTGATCAATGTCATGGATTTTGGGCTGCCAAACATCTAGAATTACAACGGAATATTCAGATCGCTGTGTGGGGACACTGATCATGAAGATTGTTTGCGTCGTTTTTCTTTTTCTGACGATGATGATCGGCGCCGCGCAAGCTGCCGGATCTGTGACTTTGCAGTGCCCGACCGTTTCCCAGATCAAATCCATGAGCTACAGCCGCAATTTCCATGCTCCATATGCGGATAAACCGAACTACTCGAAAGTCGAGAAGTTCCAAAAAGCCGTGTTCCAATCTGAACCTGATTGTCGATATTTGTATCGAGACGCTGGCGAGCTCCGTGTCGCGCGGCTGATGGCCAATTATGATTTCGTGTACAATTGTCAACCGAACTCAGGACCCTGGCAAGAGAGCAACGATTGCGACGATGGGGACTGTTTCGGCTACAACGAGTGTAAGTCCGACCAACCAGGTGACTGTCAGTATACGTGCCAATCCGATTGAATGCCAATTCGGATTGATTGGTCGCTTGCTAGGGATGCCCCCGATTACCTTCTTGCGACTCACTTACCGTTTTGACAAGTTTCGCCAATCTGGATTTGAGTTCTGGGTCTTCGATCCGTACGAAGGCACGGCAAATGTCAATCCCCATTGGGCTTCGTATGAAATCTTCGAGTCTATCAGGACCCTCAACTTTAGAATCCAGGGGAGAACGCCTCGATTCATCTTGCGCTCCTTCGTAGAAGTATTGAACGGACACGCCTAGGATCTGTGCGATCTCAAAAAGCCTACTGGCGCCGACCCGGTTGGCACCATTCTCGTACTTTTGAACCTGTTGAAATGTAATACCAAGGCCCTTTGCCAAGTCAGTCTGGCTGAGCCCCATTAAGCCACGGCGCAACTTTATCTGCGCACCAACATGAAGATCTACAGGATGTTTCGTTGAGCGCATCAGACTTCCTCCTTATCCTTCGCGCATCTCTACGCCTCGCAGACGCAGCCCTAAGCGAGCATCAGTAGGAAAGTATACATGATGGGTTGAAAAAGAACAGAGAAACGTGTGTTTTGATGATTACTCCCCTCCAAAACGACATAGACGCGATTGTCACGATCCCTTGACTTGAAAAAACGTGGGCAAACAGCAATATTTCTATTGGCTGAGTTTGGCGTACCTCTTCAATTTCCAATTTCCGGAGAGACCCTTATGTCGCAACTGATCGACACTCATCAGCCAGAAACGGCGGCGTTCGCTCTTCCAAACGATATCGTGCGCGTCGACCGCACCAATCTGGCTACATTGAATGGACTTTCCCCCTGGCTTCGCATGGTCTTTCGAATGTTGACCAAAATCAGGTGGGGAAGCCTCGTGGTCCTATTGCCTGACGGGCGTGCCTTTCGCTTTGAAGGAACGACGCCTGGCGCCGAAGGCGTGTTGGTGGTCGATAGTTTCAAGTTCGCCATGCGTATTGCACGCAATGGCGGAATCGGATTTGCGGAAGGTTACATGGCAAGAGAATGGAACAGCCCAGACTTGACTGACCTTCTTCTGGTGTTCGCTAACAACATCGACGAAATCGAACAGGACCTGCAAGGCAACTTCGTTGTTCGGTTTGTGCAACGCATGCTTCACTTCTTCCGTCGCAATACGAAAAGAGGTTCGAAGCGAAACATTCACGCGCACTACGATCTTGGCAATGAATTTTACAAGCAGTGGCTTGATAAAACGATGACCTATTCGTCCGCCAAGTTCGACAGACGCGACGTTCCGCTTTCCGAAGCACAACTCAATAAGTATCGAAGCTTGGCAGAGAGTGCCGGGATTACGAAAAACTCCTCGGTTCTTGAGATCGGTTGCGGTTGGGGCGGTTTCGCCGAGTTCGCGGCCAGAGAGATCGGTTGCAAAGTAACCGGCATCACCATCAGCAAGGAACAGCTCGCCTTTGCGCAGAAGCGTATTGCCGACGCCGGCTTGAGTGACCGGGTCACTTTACGATTTCAAGATTACCGTGATGTGGATGAAACCTTTGATGCGGTTGTCTCAATCGAGATGTTTGAAGCGGTCGGGGAATCCTACTGGCCGGCGTATTTTTCCAAAATTCGCGATGCCTTGAAGCCAGGTGGAAGAGCGGCCCTCCAAATCATTACAATCAAGGATGAATACTTCGCGTCTTACCGCCTTAAACCCGATTTCATTCAACGCTACATCTTCCCGGGCGGCATGCTGCCATCGCCCGCTGCTTTGCTCGACCAAGTAAAGGAGGCAGGCCTCAAATGGGTCGACAATGTCAATTTCGGTCTCGACTATGCAGCGACGCTTTCTGAATGGCGGGAGCGGTTCCTTGCTAGCTGGTCCCAAATCAAGCCTCTCGGATTTGACGACCGCTTCAAGAGATTGTGGCACTACTACCTGTCCTATTGCGAGGCGGGCTTTCGCGCACGAAGCATTGATGTCACGCAGATAGTGTTGACGAAGTAAGTACTTCCCTTTCTTCTTGTCAATTTGGCGATCGCCTGACACAAGACGATTGATCTATTCTCCTGTCTTAACAGAGGCCCCCGTGACAGAATTCAACAATGACCCTATGGCGACTTGGCCCTTTGGCAAAGATGCGTTGACGGTTGAGCGTGATGAGACTGTATATCAAGGCTATGCCAACGTTCGAAAGTTGACTTTCAATCACGAACGGTTTGATGGCGGTCGTTCACCAAACGTCACCCGTGAATTGTTCTCCTCAGGCGATGCCGTCATGATCATTCCCTTCGATCCGGTGAGCCAGAAGGTTTTGCTCATTGAACAAATCCGTGTGGCGCCGTTCGTGCGCGAAAACAAACCATGGATCTTTGAGTGTATCGCCGGGCGTATCGACCAGGGTGAGAGTGCCTCCGACGTAGCCCGCCGAGAAGCCATCGAGGAAGCTGGCTGTAAGGTCGGCGAGATAGAAGAGATTGGGGGCTTCTATCAATCGCCAGGCATTTTTGCAGAGCACATTACCTATTTCTGTGGGAAGGCTGACCTGAGCGGAGCTGGTGGAGTTTTTGGACTGGATAGTGAAGGGGAAGATATTCGCGCGTTCACAGTTTCGTTAGTTGAAGCTCTGTCTGCGACCCGAGACGGGCGCATTGTGTCAGCCCCAACAACGCTTTGCCTCCTATGGCTAGAGGCCAACCGTGAACGTTTGACTGGGCAATGGTCACAATAATGCTTGCAGCCGCTTGAACAGGCATCATGGGCCGCCTAATTTGCAATGCGCACAGGAAACCTATCATCCAATTGAATTGATCAGAAGAAACTCCATGGAATTTCACACCGACATGATCTCATTGATCGGCAACACACCGCTGATCGTTCTAAAGAAGGCTTCGGAAGTTACCGGATGCACAATTTTGGGAAAGGCCGAGTTCCTCAATCCAGGCCAATCTGTAAAAGATCGCGCCGCGCTCTATATCATTCGTGACGCGGTGGCACGCGGCGACTTGCGCCCTGGCGGAACCATTGTTGAAGGTACCGCAGGCAACACAGGAATCGGCTTGGCTGTTATCGGCAATACGTTGGGTTACAAGACGGTTATTGTCATCCCTGAAACCCAATCGGACGAAAAGAAGGACATGCTTCGTCTGTGCGGTGCTGAACTGATTGAAGTTCCCGCTGTACCCTACAAGGACCCTAACAACTATGTGAAATACTCCGGTCGCCTCGCCGAAAAGTTGGCGGGAGAACAACCAAACGGCGCCATATGGGCCAACCAGTTTGACAATGTTGCCAACAGACAAGCGCATGTTGATGGAACGGGACCGGAAATTTGGACGCAGACAGAAGGCAAGGTTGACGGCTTTGTTTGCGCCATTGGAACGGGTGGTACACTCGGGGGCGTCTCGCTAGCGCTCAAAGAAAGAAACCCAGACATACGCATTTGCCTCTCCGATCCCATGGGGTCTGCATTGTTTAACCACTATAAGAATGGCGAGCTAAAAGCCGAAGGTAACTCGATCACCGAGGGTATCGGCAACGGTCGCATCACCGCCAACCTGGAAGGGATCACGATTGATGATGCCTACCAGATCCCGGACACGGAAGCTCTGCCCATCATCTTCGACCTTTTGAAGCATGAAGGGCTGTGCATGGGGGGATCGACGGGCATCAACGTTGGCGGTGCCATTCGGCTTGCAAAAGACCTCGGCCCGGGTCATACAATTGTGACGGTCCTATGCGACTATGGGAACCGCTATATTACCAAGTTATTCAACCCGTCCTTCCTCAAAGAGAAGGGGTTGCCGACACCTGAATGGCTGGACCGCTAAGACACCAATACGGGAAAACCAATGCCACATAGTGACACGACACTCTTGGTCAGTACGGATTGGCTTGCTGAACACTTAAACGCACCAGATGTTCGTATCGTCGATGCCTCCTGGTATCTGCCAAGCGAAAGTCGCGACGCACGCGCCGAGTATGAAGCGGAACACATTCCAAATGCGATTTTCTTTGATCTTGATGATATCTGCGACAATGTAGACGGCGTCCCGCACATGCTCCCGAGCGCAGCGAAGTTCGCGAGCCGTATGAGAAAGTTGGGCATTGGAGACGGCAACCGTGTTGTGGTCTACGATGGGGCCGGTCTGTTTAGTGCAGCGCGCGCATGGTGGATGTTCAAGACGATGGGCCACGAGGACGTGGCCGTGCTCGATGGCGGCCTGCCAAAATGGAAGGCCGAAAATCGCCCCCTATCCGACATGGCGCCGATGCCGCGCGAACGTCATTATACAGCAAGGCGCAACAATCTTCTTATCCGTGATTCCAATCAGGTTTTGCGAAACATTGAAACCGGCAGGGAGCAAGTTTTCGATGCGAGAAGTAATGGACGATTTGAAGGCACGGAACCAGAGCCTCGTGCGGACCTGCGAAGCGGACACATTCCAGGCAGCCTCTGCTTACCGTTCTCGTCCTTGCTGAATGATGACAAGACCATGAAAAGCGAGAGTGAGCTGCGAGAGGCATTTGACGCGGCGGGATATGATTCCAGCCGCCCTGCAATCACGTCGTGCGGTTCTGGTGTAACGGCTGCGGTGCTCTATCTCGGCCTTAGTCTGATCGGTCATCGATCCGTTGCCCTTTATGATGGTTCGTGGGCCGAATGGGGTTCACGAGAAGACACGCCCATTGATGTTTGAGGCGCCTCTTGCCTAAGGAAATCCAGACTACCGTCACGTTTTTGGAGATGACCGAGGATCCACACCTTTCCCCGGCGCATCCGCCCGACATTGGGCGCTTTGCGCTGATGAAAGTGACCAACATACCAATCCCCTTCTACCGTTTTCTCTTTGATGAGGTTGGCGGCGATTATGACTGGATTAGCCGCAAGTTGGTGAGCGATGAAGAACTTGCAGAGATTGTTCATCATGACGATGTTGAGATCTTTGTTCTCTACCGAGATGGCGCACCGGCTGGTTACTTTGAACTCAACTTCAAGAAGATGCCGGACGTTGAAATTTCCTTTATCGGATTGACCAAATCCAATCTCGGCAACGGGCTTGGAGGCTTTCTCCTAAACGCAGCTATTCGCCGCGCATGGGAAAGAGGTCCCTCGCGCGTGCACTTGCAGACATGTACGCTTGATCACCCAAGAGCCTTGGTGACATACCAGAAATTTGGTTTCGTTCCATGCGGCCAAATGGAAGAGACACTGGTTCTGCCAGATTGAGGTGATCAACTACTCGGCGGTCACCTCAATCGATTTCCTTGCGAGCACGCGTTTACCGTCAAGAACATATCTTACTTCATAAGTGCCCAGGTTCGTTGGCGCTGTAATCATGGATGGCGACCCTTTGCGTGCATACTGATAGTGAGTGTATTTCCTGTCATCAGCACCCACTTCCGTAATAGTCACGAAATCATGGTGGTTGCCCGGTCCCGTCCACTCCACTTGGAATTTTGACCCAGCAACGACACGATCTGGCGAAGAAACTGTTGCCTCCGCATCTACCAGGGTCACTGACCTACGCGCGATTACTTTGTTGCTATCGAGCACGTAACGATACTCGTACTCACCGGGGAAAATCGGCATTTTAATCTCAACAGGGCTTCCCTTTTTGGCATACTCATAGTCGGTATATCGTTTTTCATTTTCATCTGGCTCTGTCACGGTAATAAAGTCACGATCTTCACCAGGACCGGTCCAGGCAACACTCACCATCGATCCGACAACTGCTTCTTCAGGCGCTTCCAGGGTCGCCACCGCCTCACTGATCTGTACTTCTTGTCTGGCTAAGACTTTCTTACTGTCTTGTACATAGCGAAGCTCATATGGGCCGGCTTCGAGCGGCATCCTAATGGTGACCGGATTTCCTTTCCGTGTGTATTCATAGTCGGTGTACTTGTTTTCCGCATCGCTTACGGCTGTCACTGTGATGAAGTCTCGGTCACCTGCAGGTCCCGTCCATGAGATCGGATGATGGGTTCCGGCTATGGCCGATACCGGACCGCTGACGCTCGCTTCGACAGCAATGACCTTGATCGGAGAACGCGCGACAGTTTTATTGCCGGACAGCACATAGCGAAGTTCGTAGTCACCTGCCTCGACAGGCGCATGAAGGGTCAGAGGATTCCCCTTGCGGGTATACTCATAGTCCATGTATGCGCGCTCACCTGCATTTGGTTTGACAATGGTAACCCAATCGCCGTCATAGCCAGGTCCGGTCCAAGACACTTGGAAATCGGCACCTGCAGCGACTGATTCAGGTCCTGCCACGCGGGCTTGAATGTCTGTTGCTACGATTGGTGAGCGTGCGAGGACCTTGGCCGGGCGACCTAGGACATATCTCACTTCATAGTCGCCTGCCTCAATTGGCATCTTGATCTTCAGAGGATTACCTTTGTTGGTGTATTCGTAATCTGTGTAGGCGTTCTCTCGAGCATCGCTCACCGTTATGGTGACGTAGTCGCCTTTTCTGTCGGGTCCGGTCCAGTAAACAATGACATCTGAACTAACAGGACCTTCACTCGATGGCTCAGACCTGACGGTCGCTTCGAACGCCAATTCCAACGGAACTGTAATCGTCTTGAGTGCTCCGGGGCGAAGCTCCACGCCTTTGACTTCGCCCTTTAGTCCATCTGATGGCCGCTCAACGAAAATGTCATAAGTGCCCGGCGCCAATTCTTGTTCAATTGATCCTTGCTCACCCTGTTCAAAGGCGATGTCACCACCACTTGCTTGTTGAATTTTCCAAGACAACCCAGACTCGATGACCGGACCGCCTTTGAGTTCGGTTGCCCTCAACAACAGGCCCGTCTTAGCGGCGACTTCTTCAACTTCAACAACGGTTTCTTGCAAAGCGCTCGAGAGCTCTTCTGCATTTGATGCATTCAGGTATTTTCCGCCTGTGTTGTCCGCAAGACACTGAAGCTGGGCCCGGTGTTGTTCCACAGTGACATCGAAACCAATGACGTGTGCGGTGAAATCGACACCAGTTTGTTCTAAGGCCGACCCAACTTCACATGGATCGAGGTTGCAAGTCTCTTCCCCATCGCTGATGAGAATAACCGTTGCTTTGGTTTCCGTGTGACCCAGCTGCTCAGCTGCAAACTTTACCGACGCAGATAAGGGCGTCTTCCCCTTTGGGTTTAGCCCATTGACGGTTTGACTGATGGCGGCGCGATCCGCTCCTACCTCGGCGACCAGTTCAATGTCTGTGCAGTCGCCTTTTCGATTGTGGCCATAAGCCACCAAACCTAAGCGCCTATCTGCTGGCAAATCCTCCAGCAATTGGTCGATGACACGACGTGCTATGACGATCTTCGCTTCGCCTTCGATCTGGCCCCACATGGACCCGGAAGCGTCGAGGACGAGAATGGCGTCTTCTTCAGCATGCGAATAACTCGCAAATACCAACAAATGAATGAGTACAAGGCTTGATCTGAAAATGGATTTGAATAGCAAAGACATGAATTGGCTCCCCAATATTGCCAATGGAGGTCCGGCCAAATTTCCGGCACAGTCACCAAATACTATGCTCTAAATCTCTGTGGTTCAACTCGGCTCATTGTTGATGGACGCAACGATATCCATCACTTGCTCGAGCATCGCGAATTTTTCTTTCGTGTCGCGGGCAGCAAGCCCGAGAGACAGTCCATTGATGCCAACGTCGGCATAGAGTTGGATGCGCTCCTTGACCATGTCGACCGTCCCAATGGCATTGAAATGCGTCACCATCTCATCGGGCACGACCTTGGCCGCCTCCTCTCGTTTGCGATCAATCCAAAGGCGTTGGATTTCTTTCGCTTCGTCTTGGAACCCGGCACGTTGAAAAGCTTCATTGTAGAAATTGGTCTTGGCGGAACCCATGGCGCCCATGGAGAAGGCGACTTGTGGTTTTCGCGCCGCAATCAGTTCTTCGACGTTGTCACCAATGGCAATGGCACAAGCAACGTTCAAGTGAACGTCTTTGAGCGAGCGACCGTTTGCTTCCGCGCCTTTCTTGATGAAGTCCAAATGAGCTTCTGGATAGTTGGGAGAGAAGCTCGTCCCGAGCCAGCCATCGGCGGCCGCGCCTGTGTACTCCAACGATTTCGGGCCGAGCGTTGCGAGATAGATTGGAATATCGGCAGGGGGATGATCGAGACGTAGCGCTTTTCCTTCTCCGCCCTGTCTCGGTAGGGTGTGATACTTGCCATCATATTCCAACTTGTCGCCTCGAAAACCCATGCGCACGATTTCCACGGTTTCTTTCAACCGTGTGAGGGGACCCTGATAGGCCACCCCCTGCAAACCCTCAACAACCTGCGGGCCACTGGCGCCTAGGCCTAGGATAAACCTGCCGTCGGAGAGATCATGCAATGACAGCGCCGTCATGGCGGTCATGGACGGAACGCGGGCGCTGATCTGCATAATGCCTGAGCCGAGTTTGATGCGGTTGGTTTTGCCAGCGAGATAGGCCAGGGAGGTCACCGCGTCCTGACCCCAAGCTTCGGCGGACCAGACATAATCAACGCCCAAATTCTCGGCGTGTTGAACGAACTCAACCATGCCATCTGTTTTCTCGTGGGCATATCCACCGATGCCGATTGATGTTTTCATGTTACTCTCCCGTGGCTTTTGCTTGTCTGTTCTTCATGTGAGAATCTGGCTCAAGAATTCTTTGGTGCGGTCGCTCTTCGGATTTTCGAAGAATTCTTCTGGTGGGGCTTCTTCGATGATCTCGCCATTGTCCATGAAGATGATGCGATCGGCGACGGTGCGGGCAAACCCCATTTCATGAGTGACCACCAGCATGGTCATTCCCTCTTCGGCCAACTCGATCATGACATCTAAGACCTCTTTGATCATTTCTGGATCAAGCGCGGAGGTTGGCTCATCGAAGAGCATGATCTTGGGGTTCATGCACAGCGCCCGTGCGATGGCGACGCGTTGTTGCTGCCCACCGGACAATTGAGCCGGATATTTGTTTGCCTGTTCCGGGATCTGAACGCGCTCTAAATATCGCATCGCCAGTTCCTCGGCCTCGGCCAATGGCATCTTGCGCACCCAGATCGGCGCGAGCGTCAGGTTTTCCAGGATCGTCTTGTGTGGAAACAGATTGAACTGTTGAAAGACCATGCCAACTTCACGACGGATCTCTTCGATCTTTGCCAAATCTTCCGTGAGCTCGATGCCTTTGACAACAATCTGACCTTGCTGGTGTTTTTCGAGCCGGTTGATGCAGCGAATGAGTGTCGATTTGCCAGACCCGGAGGGTCCGCAAATGACGATCTTCTCACCATGCCCGACCGACAGATCAATGTTCTTTAGAACATGGAACTGACCAAACCACTTGTGGACACCCGTCATTTTGATGGCGAGTGATGCGTTTGTCTTGTGGTCGTTCTCGTTGGTCATTTCGGTTCCTAGTTTCACTCAATGGGTCTCAGTGACCCGCAGTTGCTTTGAGTCTTTGTTCCAGTTTTTGCGAATAACGCGACATTGAAAAGCAAAACACCCAGAAAACTGCCGCAACGAAAACCGCAGCTTCGATGAACAGTCCCTGCCATGCGGTCGTGGTGAGGGCATTTTGGGCGATACCTAGAAGATCGAACAGGCCAATGATGGCCACAAGCGTTGTGTCTTTAAAGAGCCCGATGAACGTGTTCACGATACCAGGAATGACAATCCGAAGGGCTTGCGGCAACACAATCAGGATCATTGTCCGCCAATACCCCAAGCCCAAAGCTTGGGCCGCTTCAATCTGACCCTTTGGGATGGCTTGCAATCCGCCGCGTATGACTTCTGCCATGTAGGCGGCGGCGAACAAGGCAACCATGATCAAAGCGCGCAGGAGTTTGTCCAGGGTGACACCCTCGGGCAAGAATAGAGGCAGCATCACGCTGGCCATGAAGAGCACGGTAATAAGCGGAACGCCGCGAATGAGTTCGATGAACGCGACACTTAACGATTTGATCACCGGCAGATCCGATTGTCTGCCAAGCGCGAGCAAAATACCAAGAGGAAGTGAGGCGGTAATGCCGCTCACGCCCACCACGAGGGTCAGCATCAAACCGCCCCATTGACTGGTCTCCACCTTCTCAAGCCCCAAACCACCCGCAAGCAGTACGAAAGCAATGATGGGAAAAAGAAGCGAGAGTTTCATGGCGGTTCGGCGCGCGGCCATATCTTCGCGTAACCAAGGCATCACGGCAAAGCACAGCAAGGCAAAGGCCAGTATGGGGCGCCATAGTTCAGCGGTCGGATAGAACCCAAACATGAATTGCTGCCAGCGCGTCGTGACGAGAGCCCAACAGGCCCCGTCTGAGTTGCAATCGCGGGCCGATTGGCCGACGAAGTCCGCATCAAGGAAAGCCCAAGTGAGGATGCCTTTGCCAATCCAATACAAAACCAAAAGCGAGATCAGCGTCGCGAGCGTGTTGGGGAGAGAGGAAAAGAGGTTGTTGCGCATCCACCCAACCGCGCCCGACATCTCACGAGGTGGGGGCAGGTCGGGATGTTCGCCCCGGACATAGTCGTTTGAAATGTTGGAGGTGGATGTTCGCATCATCTCTCACCCCCGCCCCGGTTGACGACCCTTCGATTGTACAGGTTCATGGCTGCAGAGATCAGAAGGCTGATGACCAGATAGAACGCCATAGTTATAGCAATCACCTCGACCGCTTGGCCGGTTTGGGTGAGCGATGTGCCGGAGAAGACATTCACGACATCGGGATAAGTGGCGGCAACAGCAAGTGAAGAGTTTTTGGTCAAGTTGAGATATTGGCTCGTGATCGGGGGAATGGCGACCCGGAGCGCTTGAGGCAGGATGATCAGGCGCATGGTTCGTCCGGGTCTTAGCCCAAGTGCGAAAGCCGCCTCTCTCTGTCCTTGCGACACTGATTGGATACCAGACCTAACATTCTCCGCAATGAAGGCTGCCGTGTAGGTCGTAAGCGCCAGCCACAACGCTATGAGAGACGGCAAGATGGAAATGCCGCCTTGGAAATTGAACCCCTTCTTGACGGGCAAATCCCAAGTCATTGGCATAGCAAGAGTGGCAGCGACGATGAATGCGATCATTAATCCCACTGCGATGGCGGATCCCCTCTTTGACGACCCACCTGTCTTCATTCTTGCTTTTGCTGCAATCCTACGTCCTACAACCAATCCGGCGAGGAGAAAAAGGAAGCCAACGAGCCAAATGCCACTGCCATCTTCAAATATGGGACGAGGGACTTCCACGCCACGCCGATTGAAGAAGATGACATCGGCGAATGACCAACTTTGACGCACCCTTGGCCAGGTCAGGAGAACCACTCCAAAATACCAAAACCAAATCTGCACCAGAAGAGGAATGTTGCGGAGTGTTTCGACATACACCGCCGCCAGACGTGACACGATCCAGTTAGGCGACAGGCGCAAGACGCCGACCAACACGCCCAGAAATGTTGCACCTAAAATACCAAAGACAGCCACAAGAAGTGTGTTGAGGGCGCCGACGATAAAGACACGGCCGTGTGTGCTTTCAAGATCAAAGGAAATGAGATGCATTGCAACATCAAACCCGGCTGGCTCACTCAGAAAACCAAAGCCGCTGGCAATGCCGCGCTTCTCCAGATTTGTCGCAGTATTTGATATTATGAACCAAAAGAACGCGGCGATGGCTGTTGCCACCAAGGTCTGGATGAGAATGCCACGCCATCTCTCGTCGGTCCAAATGCGAAACGATCTGCTGGACGCCTTCTGTGGTTCCATTGTGCCCATGGATCGGAGGCGCTACCGGATTGGCGGGGCGTAGAGGATGCCGCCATCGGTCCAAAGCGCGTTGAGCCCCCGCTCCAACTGCAAAGGCGTATCCGTGCCGACGTTGCGCTCAAAAATCTCTTCATAATTGCCGACCATCAAGATGATGTTGTAGGCCCACTCGTTCGAGAGACCAAACTGCTCACCAAAGCTCGCATCGACACCCAGCAAGCGGCGCGTTTCAGGATTTTGACTAGTGCTGCGCATTTCTTCGACACTGGTTGAAGAGACATCAAGCTCCTCAGCCAGGATGGTTGCAAACAAAGACCAGCGAACAATATCCGCCCATTGATTGTCGCCGTGTCGGACGATCAGTCCGAGTGGTTCTTTTGAAATCACTTCAGGAAGAATGATGTGCGCGCTTGGATCTGGCAGAGACGACCGTATGGATGCAAGACCTGAGGAGTCCGTGGTGTAGGCGTCGCAAACCTCGGCCGCATAGTTCGCCATCCCCTCATCCGGTGTTGCGATGACGACCGACTGATAGGACATTCCATTGGCTCGAAAGTAGTCGGCGAGATTGAGTTCTGTGGTGCTGCCGGTTTGGATGCAAATGCTGGCGCCATCGAGTTCAAGAACACTTCCGACTTCCAGCGCCTTTGGTACCAAGAAAGCCTGGCCGTCATAGTAATTGACGCCGACATATTCGAGACCCAAATTGACATCTCGAGAGAAGGTCCACGTGGTATTGCGTGACAGCAAGTCAACTTCACCGGACTGCAAGGCGGTGAAGCGCTCTTTGTTGGTTGTCGGCACAAACCGCACAGCCTTTGGATCGGCAAAAACAGCGGCGGCGACGGCACGACAGAAATCGACATCAAGCCCCGTCCACTCGCCATTGTCATCGGTGGTTGAGTACCCCAACAAACCCGTTGAGATCCCGCAGAGGACGTAGCCTCTCTCCTTGACATCCTCCAACGTTGTAGCGCCGGCCGAATATGCCAGTGTGAGAGTAACCAGACCTGTAATGAGTGACTTGGCGATCATTGCGTTCCCACGCGCTTGTTTTGGTTTCCGTCGACCCAAGTCTTGAATGGAGGACCGCGGATTTTAGTCTACCATGGACAGGTATTCGGCAGAAAACAAGCCCCGCCCCCTTATTCTGGCTCTCTTTGCCTCATTGCATCCATGGGCAGCAAATTGTAAGGATGAACAAGGCAGAAAATAGGCGTTTGTTTATGAAAGATGAAACCAAAGTCGTCACCGCCGGACGTGATCCGGAACAGCAATTTGGCGCAGTGAATCCTCCTGTGGTGCATGCGTCGACAATTGTTTTTCCGACCGTCGCTGATGCCCGTCGCATCGAACGAGAAGGCAAGTTGCCGGTCTATGGCCGCTTCAGCACCCCGACGGATCGCTCCTTAGAGGAGGCGGTTGCGGAAATTGAAGGGGGATATCGGACCGCTCTATGTCCTTCTGGACTGGCCGCCGTCTCACTCGCAATCTTGAGTTATGTGAGCTCGGGGGATCATTTACTCCTATCGGACTCGGTCTATGGTCCTACCAGAGGGTTCTGTCTAACCGCGCTCAAACGATTTGGCGTCGAAACCACTATCTATGACCCCCTCATCGGAGCCGGAATTGAACAACTCATCAAGCCGAACACCAAGGCGATTTTTGTTGAGTCACCGGGCTCGCGCACTTTCGAAGTTCAAGACGTTCCGGCCATTGCAGCGGTTGCGAAGTCGAAAGGCGAAATCACGGTAATCTCGGACAATACCTGGGCATCGCCGCTCTACTTCAAACCTTTTGAGCACGGCGTCGATGTCTCTTTACATGCAGGGACCAAGTACATTGTAGGTCACTCGGACGCCATGCTGGGCGTGGTCACAACCACGGAAGAACATTGGCAAAAACTGGCGGACACCCATGCACAACTCGGTTACAGCGTTGGCCCCGACGATGTCTATTTAGGCCAACGTGGTCTTCGAACACTTTCCGTGCGCCTCGAACGCCATGGTGAAAATGCAATGGCTCTTATCGCTTGGTTGTTAGAGCAACCCGAGGTCGCGCGCATTCTCTATCCAGCATGGCCAACCGATCCAGGATACACTTTGTGGAAACGCGATTTCCTCGGCGCCACTGGGTTGTTCGGATTTGTCCTGCACGGAGGCGACGCAGATGAAAGCGATCACCTGATTGAAACGCTGGAGCATTTTGGGTTTGGGTATTCATGGGGTGGCTATGAGAGCTTGATCATTCCCAACAAAGGGGTGAAGAGGACGGCCTCGACTTGGTCGCCGGAAGGAATGTCATTTCGGATTCATGCTGGTCTTGAACATATCGATGACCTCATCGAAGACATGGACAAAGGCTTTCATGCTCTGCGGAGGATGCGAAAAGCATGAGGCGTGCACTCACGGTCCTCGCAATAAGCCTCAGCACGCTCGTCTCATCAGGCGCAGCTCAGGCGCGGGTCACAATCTTTGCGGCATCTAGCCTGTCCAGTGCCGTCGATCAATCCACCGATCTGTTACCAAACAGTATCGACGTCGCAACGTCCTATGCGGGCACGCAGACCCTGGCGCGACAGATCATTGCAGGCGCACCCGCTGATATCTTCATTTCTGCCAACCAAGCATGGATGGATTATGTCATCGCTGCTGGGCTTGTTTCTGACCTGGGAGCACACGCTTTTGCCAGAAACTCGTTGGTCGCGGTTGCACCCTCAAGGAGTGCCCTTACAACCCACTCTCTTCGAGCAATTGGTGAACGGCCTTCCCTTCGTGTCGCCATGGGCGATCCGGAAACCGTTCCAGCGGGCATCTACTCGAAACAAGCACTCATTGGCCGCGATCTTTGGGAAACGTTTAACCAACGCCTTATTGTTGGCAGTTCGGTTCGTTCCGTCTTGCTCTGGGTTGAGCGAGACGAAGCAGACATAGGTTTCGTATACGCGAGTGACGCCAAACAGTCGAACAAGGTTTCGATTGTTGAAGACTTTTCATCCACCGATCACGCGCCAATCGTCTACACCATCGCTGTCCTTGAAGGGCGTGAACGCGACGAAGTTCGCGAAGTCTTTGAACATCTGATGTCAGCTAAGACTGGCGACATTCTCAACGAATTGGGTTTTCACGCGCCATGATGGGACTGACACCAATTGAGATTGAAGCGATCTCACTCTCCCTCAGAGTTTCCGTGATCAGCACTCTATTCAGCCTTCCCATTGCAATCGCCATGGCATGGCTGTTGGCGCGACGTCAATTTTGGGGCAAAACACTCGTTGATAGTTTGGTGCACCTACCGCTCGTGCTTCCCCCGGTTGCGGTTGGATACCTTCTCCTTGTTGGGTTGGGTCGAAATGGGGTTGTTGGAGGTTGGCTTTACTCGACATTTGGCGTGAGCCTAGCCTTCACTTGGGTGGGTGCCGCGATTGCCGCGTCCGTTATGAGCTTTCCGCTCATGGTTCGGTCCATCCGACTTTCTATCGAAGCCATTGACCCAAAACTCGAACGCGCCTCTCGCACACTTGGGGCCGGACGCGTTCAAACGTTCCGATCGATCACACTTCCCTTGATGACGCCCGGTCTCATTGCCGGTGTCGTTCTTGGTTTTGCCCGGGCCTTGGGCGAATTTGGTGCGACAATCACTTTCGTTGGAAATATTCGTGGTGTCACACAAACACTCCCGACCGCGCTTTACACCGCTCATCAAACGCCAGGCGGTGAAGCGGCTGCGATGCGGCTTGCTATCATCGCTATTGTCATCGCAATTTCTGCTTTGGTGGCTTCGGAGCTGTTGGCCAAGCGTGTAAGACAAAGAATATATGGAGAAAGCCCATGACCGGTTCGCTCCAAGTCGATATTGAACGACGCGTTGGAGACTTCGCTTTGGCCGCCAAGTTCTCCAGCGATAAAGACATTACTGTTGTGTTTGGGCCCTCGGGCTCCGGCAAAACAATGCTTCTCGATACCATTGCCGGACTGGAGAGGCCCTCGGGCGGCAGCATCAAGTTGGGGGGTGAAACACTCTTCCACTATGATGCTACGATTGACCTGCCTCCTGAGAAACGCAAGGTCGGATACGTGTTCCAAAGCGGCAGGCTGTTTCCCCACCTCAATGTCAACGAGAACCTACGTTTCGGTGAGCGGTTGCTCAAGACTGAGGAGAGACGCATCTCCTTTGATGATGTGATCGACGTCTTGGGCATTGAGCCCCTGCTTGAGCGATCAACTCACCGTCTTTCTGGCGGCGAACAGCAACGTGTGGCCATTGGACGGGCACTAATGTCTAGTCCTCAACTGATTCTCATGGATGAACCTTTGGCAAGCCTTGACCCACTTCGTCGGCAAGAGATCCTTCCCTTTGTTGAAATGTTGAAGGACGAGTTCGCGATCCCGATTGTCTATGTGAGCCACAGTCTCGATGAAGTGGTGAGGCTCGGCGACCGAGTCGTCTTGCTCGATCAAGGCACACAGGTGGCTGTTGGAACCGTGGATGACGTACTCAATCGGGCTGAGTTGAGAGATCACTTTGGCCTCACAGATATCGACCCTGCCGGGACGCCCCAAACCATCCTATCAACGCGGCTCAGCGAACAGGACATGACATTTGGTTTGACGCGGCTGCATGGTCATGGCCTCTCACTTTGGGTGCCAGCGATTGAGCGCCCGATTGGCTCGACGGTACGCCTCAAACTGCGCGCCAGTGACATCGCCCTCTCCCTCCAACAATCTGAGAATACCAGCATTATCAACCAGTTCTTTGGAGATGTTCAAGAGATTTGCGAGCCAACTATTGGCCATGTGGACGTCAGACTGCGGCACGAAGGTGGGGTCGAAGTTTGGGCTCGCATTACCCGCAAATCAGCGGCGCGCCTGGAGATAAAGACCGGCCAATCCCTTTGGGCCATGGTCAAGTCAGTCGCCGTTGTAACTGGTACTCCAACACCAAACTTTGCGTCTCACACCTAAAGCTGACAAAGTCTCGCAAAACAAAAACTCAACAACGGGAGAGCCAAGCATGGCGGCACAGGATGTTAAGTCAGAGGTCAAAGGCAAGGTTTGGCAGATTGAGGCGAAGCCTGGCTCAGCCATTGATGAAGACGATGCAATCATCATCCTTGAGTCCATGAAGATGGAAATTCCAATCGTTGCACCGGCTGACGGGACGATCAAAGAGATCCTAGTCTCGAAAGGCGATCCCGTTGAAGAAGGGCAGGTCGTGGCCGTGATCGACATTTAGGTCGACCACCAGAGTTATTTACCGCCAATCCCGACAGGCAATTTGATGGCAGACTTCAGTCGACCAAAAATACTGTTGGCTTGGCCACTCCAGGCACTTACTGCGCAATAGGCCGCAGGCACCACAATGAGCGTTAAGAACGTCGAAGATGTCATGCCCCCAATGACGAGGGTTCCCATGGCATTGCGGAACTCAGCCCCTTGGCTGTTCGATAGAGACACTGGGATCATGCCGGAGATGGTCGAAATGGCGGTCATCAATACTGGGCGCAATCTAACGGGTGCTGCTTGAAGCATGGCCCCCACGGCGTCCAGCTCGGGGTCAACGCGCCTTAGATGGTTGGCATAGTCGACAAGCAGAATACCGTTCTTCATCACAAGGCCCATAAGGGCAACCAGCCCGATCTGGGTGAACAGGGTCAAGGCGCCACCGGCCAAGGCGAGAAATACAAAAGCGCCCATAAATGAGAGCGGCGCGGTCAGCATGATGATTCCTGGTTGAACGAAACTATTGAACTGACTGGCGAGGATCATGTAGAGCGCGGTCAGCGCCATGACAAAAGCAAACACAATGGCGGCGATAGTTTCGTCCATCATCTCTGCTTTGCCGACAAAGGCGCCTTGATATCCATCGGGCAGGTTGAGACCACGCACGACTGCTTCAATTTCATTGGTGGCATCGCCCAAGACGACACCTGGCGCCAGGTTGGCATTGATCGATACATTTCTGGATCGATTGCGGCGGTCAATCTGGGCCGCGCCGGTTCTTACTTCGAAGCCCGCCACGTTTGCCAGATCAACGGCTAGCCCATCGGCATTTCGGACTTGAATGAGGTTGAGATTTGCCAAGTCGGCACGTTGATCACCTTGCATTTGGACGCGTACGTCAAAGCGATCTCCGCCGTCTTGGAACGTTGCAACTGTGGCGCCGCCGACCATGATACGAATGCTGTCTGCGATCGAGCGCGTGGAGACACTCAAATCTCCCGCCCTTCGGCGATCCACGTGGAATTGGATCTCCGGCTTGCCCAATTCAAGAGAGCTCACCACATCCACGACATTCTTGGACTTTCGAAGCTCTCTCAAGATTTGTTCCGAATAGATTCGCAACTGTTCGATGTCACTGCCTTCTAGGGAGAACATGATCTCCGCATTCGAAGATCCCCCTGACCCAAACCAGGGGATGTCTGATACCAGAATGCTTTGAGCCTCCGGCACGGCTTCGGTGAGTTTTTCTCGCACATGACCCTGGATTTCGGTGAAGTCCGTCCGTCGATCCGCTTTTGGCGTCAAAGCCAAATAGTAATCGATGAGGTTGACCTTCTTTTTTTGGTCCGCTCCGATGGTCACGAAAATCCCGCGCACATGTTCCACTTCACTCAATTGAGCGGCAGCGCGCTGAGCGATTTGTCTTGATCCCTCAATGCCGACGCCATACGGCAACTCGATCTGTGCAACAAACTCACTACGGTCAGCTCTGGAATCAAAACCAAACGAAAGTGTTGTGGCGGCGAACACGCCGGTTGAAACGAAAAAGAGGGCTGCGATCCCGACAATCCAACGATGCCGCAAAGAAACCTCAAGAAGATTGCGGTAGCTCAGGCTGAGTTGTTCATGCCAACGATCCACCTTCTGAGCCAAAGGCCCTTTCAGGTTGGTTTCTTTGGTCAGCCATCTCGATGCAAGCGCCGGGGTCAATGTAATTGAGACGAGAAGCGACACCATCACTGCAAATACAATGGTGAGACCGTATTGATAGAAAAATTTGCCAATGACGCCTTCCATGAAGGCGATCGGCACGAAGACAGCCACGATGGCAATGGTGCCGGAGAACACGGCCGCCCCAACTTCGCGCACACCTTGTGAAGCAGCCTCAAGAGGCGACAGACCTTCGTCGAGCTTTCGGTGAATGCTCTCAAGCACCACGATTGCATCATCGACCAACAGCCCTACAGAGAGAGACAGTGCGAGTAACGTAAGGACGTTGATCGAAAACTCCGCGATGTAGAGCAAAAAGAAAGCGGAGATCAAGGACGTCGGCATAGCGATTGCGACAATTACGGTCGCGCGGGGGTTCAAAAGAAAAGCCAGGGTGACCAGAACCACGAGCAAAACACCAAGCATGATGTCGTCACCTACATCACGTGCGGATTCCCCGATAAAAACAGAAATATCGCGCGCGATGACAAGTTCCATGCCGGCCGGCAGTGTCTTTTTGATGTCGTCAACGGCCCGTTTCACGGCGTTTGCGACAACCAATGTGTTCTCACCGGATTGTCGACGAACATCGAGGGAAATCCCGGGCCTCCCGTTGAATTCAGCATAGGTGCGCTCATCCTCGAGGCCGTCCTCGACACGGGCGACATCTGCGATGGTGGTTGGACGACCACTTCGGTACATGATGACGATGTCTTCAAACTCAGCGACCGTTTCGACTTCCCCTTTGGTTTTCACCGCAAACTCGCTCAGCTTTCCGGCTGACTCCAATAGACCACCGGGAATATCAGCGTGCTCACGACGTAGAGCGTTGATGACGTCGTCCGCTGTCACGCCATAAGCCCTTAGACGATTAGCGTCGAGCCAAATCCTGATTTCGCGTTCTCTTCCGCCGACAAGGGTGACGGTCCCAACACCTGGGATCCGTTGAATACGATCTTTCACAACACTCTTGGCAAATGTGGACAGTTCGCTGGGCGTTTTGTCTCCTGAAATCATCACCGAAAGAATGGGGGACGCGTCGGGGTCGAGTTTTTCGATGATGGGGCTTTCTACCTCAGGCGGTAGTTTCCCAAGGACGCGTGCGACCTTGTCTCGTACATCCTGTGCTTTGACGTTTACATCAAGATCAAGGTCAAATTCTGCGACGATCAGAGAAAGCCCCTCAGCACTTTCCGATCGAAGTGATCTTAGACCTGCGATGGTGTTGATCTCTTCTTCCAGAACATCGGTGACTTCGGTTTCGATGGTCTCTGGACTGGCGCCCTCAAGGGCGGTGTTGATCATCACGTAAGGAAACTCAACTCTGGGGAAAAGATCCACACCGATGCGACCCGACGCAACAGCACCCAGAGCCACAAGAGCCGCAATCAACATGACGGCAAAGACTGGTCGCTTGATTGAGACGTCCGAAATCCACATCCCGGTCAGCCTCGCCCTGCGTTGGCCTGACTGACGTCAATCGGCTGATGCTGGGACTGGATTGTCACGGCGGATCCTTCATCAATCCTTCGAAGTCTAGGGCCGCTCAGGATCGTTTCACCTTCGCGCAATCCATCAATGACTTCAAAATACTCTGCGTCTAAGTCTTTCACTTCGACGGCGCGTCTCTTGGCGACACCCCCCTCATTGATCAGCACATATCTGCTGCCAACAAACCCCAATACGGATTGACGTTCGACCAGAAGAATGGACCGAGGGGCGGGATAAATTTCTGCTTTTGCAAACAGGCCGGGCTTTATGGTGTAGTCGTCATTCCTCAGACCTAGACGGATTTCAACGCTTCTCGACTCGACGTCCACAAGGTCGTTAACTACAGCGATTTCGGTCTCGAATTCACGTTCGACACCATCGATGATGACCTTTGCCGGTGTGCCGATCTTTATACGCGGCAGGTCGACCTCCGCGATTTGGATCATCGCAAACACGGTATTAATTTGCATGAGTTGAACGACACCGCTCGATTGCCCCGGCATGCTAAAACCCCGCACAGACATGAAGCGCCCTTCATTGACATCTTTTCGGGTGATAACGCCGTTGTAAGGAGCCATGACAAGCGTATCTTCAAAAGACTGTGTCGCTGCGGCGAGTTTCGTTTCGGCGATACCGAATCGAGCAGACGCAATTTCCGCGGCGGCAAAGGCCTCATCAAATTTACCAGCAGAGACCACGCCCTTCTTCTTAAGGTCCTGCATACGATTGAGCTGGGACTGGGCATTATCATTTTCAGCCAGAGCCAATTTTAGCTGATAGGAGAGCTCATCTTTGCGAAGTTCGTACTCAATACTCCTCGTCTGAAAGAGAGGTTGACCTTTCTCGACCCGATCGCCGACATGGACAAAAATTTCCTCGATAATCCCCTCTACTGAAGGACCGATATCAGTTGTCTTTGCGGCAGCAATCGTCCCGGTTCCAACGACCGGCTCCACAAGCGAGCGTCTTTCAATGATGGATTGAAGAAGTTGAACCGCTTCCGAAGACGCACCTCTCTCAATGCTTTGGGTTTTGGAACCCGTTTCCTCGGAACAAGACACCAAAAGAACCATCACGCCCATGGCCAAAATGGCCTTGGCGAATTCTACCCCTTGATCCCAGATGGCACGCAGTGACATGACTTGCCTACACTTTTCATTTCGTATACATAGAAACTGTATATATCTAAACTAAGTGATCGCCAAGACCTTTTGGGGGACATCGCTGCAATGTCAGATCTCCAGTCGACCAACGACAATCCAGACGATTCACTGGAAGCCCAGCTCGGTTGGCTTATCAACGATGTCTATTGGCTGCTGCTAAAAGAGTTTGCCCGCGAAGGTGCGGAACTTGGTCTCACGGCACCGCAATGGCGTGTTCTCGCACACCTCTTACGACGTGACGACCTCACCCAAACGGAGTTGTCGGAAATCATTGGTATGGAGAAAGCACCGGTCGGGCGCCTGATCGATCGACTGGAAGAGAGCCAACTTGTTGAAAGGCGATCGGACCCAAGTGATCGTCGTGTGAAACGGGTTTACGCACGCCCTTCCGCCAGAGATCGGCTTGCACCGATGCGTGATATTGCGGAGCGGATCTTTTCAAAGACGCTGTCTGGCCTCGATGAAGGCCAAGTCAGTGAGTTTCTTGAAGCGCTTCGCCAAATCAAAGAGAATCTATCGCCGAGTGACGTCGGTAAAGACTGAAGCCCACCATCTCGCTTGATGCATTTGAACACTTTGTCATCTGCAACTCACTTGTTCCTGCCAATACTCGCATTTGCTTGACGTTTCATTGAAATTATTGAAACTCACGAGCTAACAAGTTTGAGAATTTCTTCCATTTTCGAGAGACCCCATGAACATTATTTCTCGTGTCTTCGTGCCCGGCATAACGGTTTTTATGCTAAGCCACTTTTCGCCCGCATCCTCGGCCGCCGATGATCTCCCGAAGGTTTCGGTCCCATTTGAGAAGATCACTTTGGACAACGGGTTGCGTGTCATCGTGCACGAGGATCGCAAGGCGCCGGTTGTCACCGTGAGCATTTGGTATCACGTGGGCTCCAAGAATGAACCAAACGGTAAGACGGGATTTGCCCACCTCTTCGAACACCTCATGTTCTATGGCTCTGAGCATCGCGACAAAGATTGGTTCACGCCTTTGGAGGAGATGGGAGGCACCAACGTCAATGGCACGACCTCCTTTGATCGCACGAACTATTATCAAACGGTTCCAACGCCCGCGCTTGAGCGCATCTTGTGGATGGAATCTGATCGCATGGGGCATTTGCTCGGCGCGATCACCCAAGAAAAGCTCGACGCCCAACGCAGCGTTGTGAAGAACGAAAAGAGGCAACGGGACAATCAACCCTATGGCCGGATGTTCTACCACCAACTTGAAGGTTTGTTGCCCGTCGGGCATCCCTATCGACACCCGCCAATTGGCTCAATGATAGATTTGGAAGCGGCGTCTCTGGACGATGTGCACGCTTGGTTCAAACAATATTACGGTGCCGCCAACACGGTCTTGGTACTGTCTGGTGACGTGGATGTAGCGACCGCCAAACCATTGGTGGAAAAGCACTTCGGCGACATTGAAGCAGGCCCCCCCCTTCACGCGTGGGATATGTTTGCGCCAAGGCTCACCGAGAACAGGTATGAGCGGATGTACGATAATGTTCCCCAGTCACGCCTGAGCCGAAACTGGGTTGGGCCACCTCTTACAGATCGAGACTCAACTCTGCTTGATCTCGCATTCAATATCTTGGGCAGCGGAAAGACCTCCAGGCTCTACCAAGAACTCGTTTACAAGCGCGAAATTGCGACGTCGACAAGTGCATATTTACAGGATGCTGAACTCTTGAGCTTCATCGAAATGAGTGTGGACAGCAAGCCTGGCACCGACCTTGAAGAAGTCAAAACAGTGGCTGACGACGTTCTCGCTGAATTTTTGCGCAAAGGGCCCACAAAGGACGAGTTGGCGCGCGCCAAGACGCAATTTAATTCCGGTCACATCAGATCCCTGGAAACCGTGAACGGCAAAGCCTCCTCTCTCGCGCGCGGCGAACTCTATGGCGGCCATCCTCATTTCTATATCAAAGACAAAATGGAGTGGATCAACACAGCCACTCCGAAGGATGTGCTAGAGGCCGCAAGACGTTGGCTGGGTGCTGGGTATTACGAACTCGAAGTCATGCCCTTTCCGTCCTATATGGCGCACTCCGCCCAAGTTGATCGAACGGCTGGCATGCCGGACGTTGGGGACGCGCCTGAGTTGAGCTTTCCAGACGTGCAAGAAGCCACATTAAGCAACGGCGTTCGCGTTGTTCTTGCGACACGACCGACAATCCCCGTGGTCAATGTTACGTTGCAATTGGATGCTGGCTATTCTTCCGACCGGACGGCGATTGGAGGACGCGAAAAGGGACTCTTGGGCCTGTCGTCTTTCACAATGGCGATGCTAGATGAGGGCACGAAGAACCGGTCCGCGACCGAAATTGCGGAAGAGCTTGAGGCGCTCGGCGCGTCATTGGGTGCCAGGTCACGCCTCGACACGTCAACGGTCTCCCTGTCGGCATTGAAGATGAACCTGCGCAGTTCTCTCGACCTTATGCACGACGTGGTCTTTAATTCGACATTCGCAGAAGATGAAATCGAAAAACTGCGCATACGATGGCTTGCTTCATTAGAACAAGAACAGTCCTCCCCCTTCACTGCGGCCATTCGCATTTTGCCACCGATAATCTATGGGGATGATCATGCTTACGGTGTTCCTCTTACGGGAACGGGCGACGCTGCCTCGATCAAAATAATCACGCGTCAGGACATAGTTTCCTATCGCTCAAATTGGATGCGGCCTGAGAAAGCAACGCTCTTTGTGGTTGGAGACACGACCCTTAAAGAGATGTTGCCGCTTCTTGAAAGTGCATACGGGGGCTGGACGTCGCAAGGAACCGCTCCCGAAAAAAATATTGTAGAGATTGAACTTGCCAAGAAACCAAGGTTGATTGTTGTCGACCGACCGGGCGCGGTTCAGTCTATGATCGTGACCGGCCACCCGACGGCTTCTGGAACCCAGGTTGATGAAGTTAAACTTGGCACCATGAACAGTATTCTCGGCGGCGAATCTTCTTCGCGGGTCAATGTGAAGCTCCGGGAAGAGAAAGGCTGGGCCTACAATGCCTTTTCAATCCTGCCAAGTACGCGTGGTCCACAACCACTGATCATTTATGCACCGGTACAGAGCGATAAGACAGGCCCCTCGATTCTTGAGATGCAAAAGATTCTGGAAGGATACATCGCATCCAATCCGGCCACTCAGGCAGAACTGGACCGCGCGGTACAAAACAAAACGCGCTCATTGCCAGGTTCATTCGAAACAGCGAGTGCCGTCATGTCGAGCCTACTAAGCAGCAAGACATTTGATCGCGCCTTTGATTACCCCGCTTCGCTTACTCAGCGATATCAGAACCTAACACTCGAAGAGGTCCAGTCGACGGCGCGCTCAACGCTAAACCCGGAAAGTTTGACCTGGGTGGTTGTCGGCGATTGGGAAGTCATCCGACCGCAACTTGAAGCCCTCAACATGGGCGAGATAGAGGTTCGCTAGTCGACGTAACCGTCGTCTTCATCCTCACCTTCGATGGGCTCAAGCACCACGACGGGTATCTCTCGGGATGTCGCTGCCGCTTGGTAGTCATCGTACGGCGCGTAGATGCCAGCCATCATTTTCCAAAGAACCTCGCGTTCTTCGCCACTTACTGTGTGCGCTTTTACGTCATACTGTTCGGCGCCAACGCGGATGTGCGCTGTGGGGGTCTTTTCAAGGTTCAAGTACCAGGATGGGTGCGATGGAAAGCCACCTTTGGAGGCGATGACGACAAATCCACTTTCTATCTTGCCGTAGATCAGCGGTAACATGCGCGGTTCGCCCGACTTATTCCCAGTGGTGGTCAAAAGAAGTGTTGGCAAAACACCGGGGCCGCCGAGCGCTGACGAGTCCCACATGTGGGCCTTTTCTGGATCTTCCAAATAGAGCTTTATGTGATCTTGTATCCAGTCTGGAAGAGCGGTCGCTTTGGTTGGGTTAGTCATGGTTGGCTCCCTCGTGTTTGTTAGGGATCTGGCACCCTCGGCAGGACTCGAACCTGCAACCTACGGATTAGAAATCCGTTGCTCTATCCGGTTGAGCTACGAGGGCTCTATTGATCCACAGAAAGAAGACGCCTGACGCCCATCTCTATGCGGCAGGACCTTTTTGACCGCAGATGGACTAGTGCGTCCAGGTAAATCTGCGATCAGCCGAAAAATTCTCGGCATAGGATTTGATCTTGGGTTTGCGTTGTTGAGGCTCTTCGACCTTGTAAGCAAGGCCATGCTTTTTGGCATATGCCTCCGCCGCCGCTTTGCTTTCGAAGGTCAGGGTCACTTGATCCAACATGTCGCTCGACCCGGTCCACCCCATGAGAGGATCAACCTTGCGCGCTTCAGCGGCGTCAAAATCAAGGACCCAACCCTTGGCGTTACGACGCCCTGATTGCATCGCGTTCTTTGCGGGCTGGTAAATGCGTGCCAACATGGCGACCTCTTACCTCATCAACTTTCCCGGATCTGAGGCCAAAAGCCTTCAGAGAATGGTCGGGGCAGCAAGATTCGAACTTGCGACCCCCTGTTCCCAAAACAGGTGCGCTACCAGGCTGCGCTATGCCCCGAAACCGGGACAGGGGATACACGATTGATAGCAGATGAGCAAGCAGGCAAACGCGCGATGGTAAGGAAATATTCGATTGAGCCCTCAAGCCTCTTCGCGGCCCTCACGGCGAAAGAGCTTGAAGAGACCTGTGGCCCCGAAAACCAGCCGATTTCCGACGAATATCTCCGCCTCGGCAAAGGCAACTGATCGAGCCGCCCTGGTGACACGACCAGTGCCCTCCACCCAGTCTCCTGGGCGGACCATGCCCTTGAAGTCGCTGGTCATGCGCATGGTGACAAAGCGTACTCTCGTTTCACGCCAGACGGCCGTTGCCAACAAGCCATCCGCAAAGGTCATCATCATCCCGCCGTGAAGAATTCCGTGGGAATTGCAATGACGTTCGAGCACGCGAAATCCGTGGAAGAACGTGTCCCCTTCGACTTTGTGAAAATAGGGGCCGTTATGGGATGTGTATGGTCCCCGATTCGTAGTGGGCACGAACCCTTCAGGTGGGTTCGCCTTCAGCACCAGTTCTTGCAGATCTGTTTCCTTGTCAGCCATCTCGCTCCCATTGCGCCCCTTTGATTGGTCACATCGCCTCTAAGTACTTCGCCTTAGGTATTCCTTCTCGAACATTTTCCCAATGTAAGCAAGGCCCTGAAGATGCTTGGCATTGTTCATGGACGACCTACCTGTCGAATGGTAGCGTTTCCTTCCTGTACAGCATTTAATCAGGGGAGATTCCAATGTTGGTTCACACCGTCATTCGTCGCGCCTTAGTCCTTTTTTCGCTCGTATCTTTTGCGCTCGGCTTTTCTGCTGTCCAAGCGGCGGAACTCAATCAAGCTGCTTACATCAATGGCACCACAACCTATCAGTTTGGATACAACTCAATCCCAAAGATCGGGATTAGTGGTGCTCCTGCCGATACGGATTGGGGTCGGTGGGCAATGGTGCATGACGGCAGTGTCTATCGACTTTACTTCTTCAAGAGAGACACCTCAGATACTCTCTACCAATTTGGGTTCAATGTCGCGTCCTCTCGCTATGAATGGGGTTACAATTCCATTGCGACTTTGAAGATCCATGGTGCGCCCTCCGGCACTGACAGTCGAAGCTTTGCCATGCTTCATGATGGAACAACCTATCGACTCTATTTGCGTAGCCACAATGATCCAACCCTACTGCGTCAATTTGGGTTTAATGCAGGAACATCACGTTACGAATATGGCTACAACTCAATTCCGGAGATTCGCGTGACAGGTTTTCCAAGTGACACAGACTGGAATCGATGGGCCATGGTTCATGACGGTCGGGATTTTCGTTTCTATGCTTTCAAGAACAATCTTAGTAGTCAATTTTACCAGGGATCATTCAGTTCATCAGCGCAGCAATACCAATACCAATTGAATTCAATTCCCGTTCTAGAGCTTAAGGATATTCCGGGCGATAGCGCGACCGGATCAGCAGCCATGCTTCATGATGGTTCCGATTTTCGGTTCTATTTCTTGAGTCACTGAAGTGGGTGTGTCTCGTGTAAGTTCGGCACTAGGAATGTTCCCTAGGCGCATTGGCGCGGGGTTTCTTGTTGTTTTGGTAACATTGGTGACTTTCATGCCAGCACACGGACAACTACCGCAGACACTCCAGTGGATTGAAGATAACAAGGGAGAAATTGCCGAAAACCTGACGGTCCCCATAAACAACTGTGTCAGACGGACAGACACTTCTCACCCAGTTTTTCACGGATGTATCGATTGGCACTCATCAGTTCATGGTGTTTGGGCCATTGTGGCGTACACAGGCGCGACCGGCGATAAGCGCTACGTTGAGACAATTGAGGCAACCCTTGATCGATCACTGTTAGAACAAGAACTGAGTGATATAAGAGCGAATCCCAGATTCGAAATACCCTATGGTCGGGCTTGGTTTCTCAAGCTCGTGATCGACTATGAACGCATTATCGGAGATGATCGACTCAAGCCGCTTGGCGACCACGTTGCTGTAAGCATTAAAGACTACTATTCGAACACGGCTTTCGATCCAAACTTGGGTGAGTATGACAATCCGAGTTGGGCGTTGATCAACCTTCTTGAATACGCCAAACACCGTAATGATAAAGTTCTCTCGTCGTTCGTTGGAGATGTCGTCCGAAAGTACATTGACGCGAACAAAGAGGAATGCGCCATAGCTCGTGAGGGTCAGGGCTTTATGGCGATTTGCACCAATTTGGCTTGGTTGGTTTCCAAGGTACTTCCGAAATCTGAGTTTGAGATGTGGCTCGACGGATATCTTCCGGACATGTCAGCTATTGCTCCCGTCAGCGACCCAAAGACATCTCATCACAACGGCCTGAACTTCAGCCGCGCATGGGGCCTTTGGCATATCTACCAGGTCACTAAGGACAAACGGTATGCCGACCTCTACGCACAACACTTTCTAACGGCCTATCGAAACCGAAAGAGCTGGGATGGAGATTATCGTCGGGTGAGCCACTGGGTCGCGCAGTTTGGCATGTACGCTCTGGTCCCTGTCTTCAACGCGGAGCTAGAGACTACTTCTCTCGAACCATGAGCGCACCGTGCCCAGCACCCAATCTCGAGTACCGGGAGCCGGTGAGATAGAGGTGTTCTGCGGTCGGGTCAAACGTAACATTGGTCAAAAGCTGGAGATCAGTTGTGATCATGTCAATGCCACGTGCGTCTTGGTCGATCCCAAGGACAATGCCCTTACCATAGATCGCTACGTAGAGATTTCCGTCGCGATCGAACTCTAACCCGTCCGGACCCCACTTCTCGTAGAAAATCGGACTGTCAATATCGAGATAGGAAATGTCCGCATAGACTTCCAGTTCGTCCAACTGCCCGTCTTCAAGGATTGGGAACCCTAAAACCCGTAAGCCAAGGTGCTCTGAAACTAACAGATAGTTCCCATCCGGGTGCATGGTAATTCCATTGGCGTAGTGGATGTCGGATGCGACAACTCTTAGCTCACCACCCTCCTTCAAATGGACGACGTGACCTTGCCGCGGCGCGGTGAGATCAAAGTGACCCGAAGCGGTGAGGTAGATGCCACCCTGCCCATCAGACACCACATCATTCGGATTGAAAATGTCCGGTCCAAGATTTCGCAAAGAGTAAAGCGGGCCGCCTTCACCGTCTGACCCAACGATGGCGATTTCATTCGAAATGTGACACAGGATCGCCAAGCTGTTTTCGCCGAACGGCGCGATGGCCGTTGGGCCACAATTGCTTCGCTGCCAAAACGTTCTTCTCTTCTTGCCATCCCAGACGCTCACGCGATCCGACCACATTTCAGCAAAATATACTTCACCGCCCAACCAGATAGGTCCCTCCGGATAACCGAGATTGTCGAGAAGGGTTTCTGGGTCATCGGCTCTCACAGGAGTGATGCCCAAAACAACAATCGCTAGCGCGATGAGACCAGCGCTGGCACCGATCTTGATTTTCATGATTTTTGCGACTTAGGCCAGAACGCCCAGATCAGTGAGACCCCTGAGACCAAAAGAACGCAGGCCAGATAATAGGTGATCCGACGCGTGCCGTAGTTTGGGATCAGATAGAATGTCGTAAACAAGGTTCCGAAGATATTTCCCAAAGTGGAGATTGCGTAGACGCGGCCGGTCACGCGCCCGGAGACTTCCGTTGAGTGCAGCAAAATCTTGACGGCATAAGGCGTGAACACGCCCAGCATTGCTACCGGGACAAAGAGCAGCACTATGGATGCGGTGAGTACGCCCGCCGCACCGTCGCCCATAACCTCCCAAATTATCGTGAAGAATGGATTTGCGAGACCAGGCACCAGAGTGATATACCCCGCCGCCCCAATAACAAATGATCCCAACCAGATCTCAGAATTCTTACGGTCGGCGATGATCCCGCCTCCGAAGTAGCCAGCCATTAGAGCCAAGAGGACCGTCGAGATCAGTGCTGCCCACGTATTGATACTGCCGCCAAAGAACGGGTTCACATATCGACTGCCAAGCATTTCGAACGACATAATTGCAATGCCAACAACAAACGAATTTGTATAGATGAAGGAAAAGTGGACGTTGTCGGCGCGGCCGACTGTGGTATCGCTCATATTCCTAATCCCATCGCCGATTGTGCACTTCAATAGCGCGCAATGCGTTGACTGGCGCAAAGTCGTCCGTGAGCGGTTTCACGGACTCCGCTGGCGCATAGAGACGGCGTTGATCAAGTGTGTCATCGAAATCGTAGCGAAATGAGTACTGGCTCAATTGCTCGTCCGCTTGGACCTTTAACGTCTCCAAATCCGGGCGTTCAAAATCATAGGCAACAGAGACGATGTTTCCACCGGCATCGAAGTAGTCCACATTTTTGAAGACTGTCTGCATGGTTGCAGCTGCACTGTCAAAAAGCATGGTGTTTGGTTCTACGTTTTGAATGACGATACCGCCGGGCATCAGCCTGGACACAATCAACTCGTAGAATTCTGTCGTTAGAAGGTGAAACGGCACGAAAGGGCCGCGATAAGCATCGACCATGATGAGATCATACTTTTCGTCTTCCCGCATAAGATGGCTCCGACCGTCACGGGTGACGATGGCATAGTTGTCTTCTTCGCGAACCTTGAAATGCTTTTCCGCCAACCGAACCACATCTGGATCTAGCTCGACGACCGTCAGTTCAGCATCAGGCATTATCTTGTGGATGTACCATGACGTCCGACCGCCCCCCATGCCGATCATAAGAATCTTTCGTGCTCTCGGCGCATAGGCCAGTCCGGCGACCATATGACGAGTGTATTTGACCGGCAACTCGAGTTCATCGTCCTGGTTCATGATCGATTCTGTGTAGAGACGACGATTGTACCCGAATGTCATGCTGACATAATCACCATCTCGGTAGATGAAAATGGAATTGTATCGGGACTCGACTTCTTCCACTAGTTTCCGGGCCGCCGTTGCTGGCATCGCGGTCGCAATGACGAGAAAAGAGGCCATTAGGAGACGGGAGCCAGAACTCAAAATACACATCTTGCTCATATCAGTTACTCAACTCCCAAAAACCACGTGGACCTGGCGTCAACGAAGCGCTGGTCGCGTCAATATTTTTGATCATACATCGAAGCGCCTCGTCAAGGCACCACAATCGAGACGGAATCTGCCGTCGGGCTGCCGCCTACACTTGGATCCATAGTTAACACCACGCTCGAAGGCACTTGTCCGCCCAAGGTTGAGGTACTGTATCAACGGAAAATTGACTTTATTGAGGCTCTTCGGGGGCTTGTTCTGTCACTTCGATCTCCGCCACCATGAGCCCTTTGGGACCCTCGCCAAATCGAACCCGAACTTTGTCGTTGGGTCGAAGTTCGCGGATATCAAATCTGCGCAAGGTTTCCATGTGTATGAAGATATCGGGTGTGCCGTCGCCTCTGGTGACAAAACCGTAGCCTTTTGCACGGTTGAACCACTTGACAATTGCTTCTTCAAATTCACCAGAGGCTTCTACAGGAGGGCGATCAGAACGGGTTTCGTATTCGCGATCAACCTCGACAACAGCGGTACTGTCGTCCATTTCAAGCAAGCGAACCGCTTGCCACCCCTTCGGTCGATGAACCGCTTCACACACAACGGTCGCACCTTCTCGCGCAACGTCGTGCCCCGCCTGTCGCAAACACGACAAGTGTAAGAGCACATCACCGTCTGATGATGTCTCATCACTGGGAATTACAAAGCCGTACCCCTTGACGGAGTCAAACCACTTAATAACACCTCTGACTTCGCTTACCACTTCTGGAACGTCGTCAGCTACAGCTACGCTTTTTTCCATCTCAATTCACACAACCCCGTCTTTGAGATGTTGCAGTTGAACCATTTACCCGAAACCACATGTACAATTCGGACCCCCGACCCCAGTGCAGGGATGATATGGCGAGACGAAAGAATCCCCAAGAAAAAATGGTTAATTATTTGCTAATTTTTTGCTTGCACACAGTATTATGAAAAAACAATGCATTGAATGCGCAAGATTGGACCGGACAATACACCTTCGAACCCGCGACACAGAATAGAGAAATCGATTTGTTCACGCAATTTTCTATGACAAGTGTGTCAGTTGGGCCAATATCGTTGTTTGTTCGCCACGCTTTTCACGGATGTCATGATTATGGAACTTAACGGTGAATACAGAATCCCCGTCTCGCGCGGACTTGTTTGGCAAGCCCTGAACGATGTTGATGTCTTACAATCTTGCATTCCAGGATGTGAAAGCGTGGACAAAATCAGCGATACTAACTTCAAGGCCAACGTCACCGCCAAAGTAGGGCCGGTGAAATCGAAGTTTGTCGGCGACGTCACACTGAGTGATCTGAACCCGCCGGAGAGCTATCGGATCAGCGGTAAAGGACAAGGCGGCGCAGCGGGGTTCGCACAAGGTGACGCTCTCGTGTCGCTTGCCGAGGACGATGGTGGGACGATCCTGTCATATAAAGTCGATGCGACCGTTGGTGGAAAGCTTGCCCAAATCGGACAGAGATTTATCGATGCGACGGCCAAGAAGATGTCCGAGGAGTTCTTTACAGCCTTGTCGGACCATTTTGGCGGTCAAAAAGTCGTGCCACCGGAGGTCGAAGCCACTGAAGCGACGCCAGCAGGCCTGTCACCGATGTTGTGGGTGAGCGTGCTTGTGATCCTCGCCCTCCTCCTCATACTCTGGATGGCTTTCTGAGCGACACAAATTGCACCGAGCCAGAAGCAAGGAAAAACAAATGAGTGATGCAAGTCTAAGTTCTCTCACTCTTGCTACGGACGACCTGGTTCTTGAAACCGCACTGTCTTGGTGTGAAGACGGTGAGAAAGCAGCAATCGCCACGGTTGTATCGACCTGGGGCTCGGCACCCAGGCCCGCTGGCAGTCAAATTGCCATTCATGAGAGTGGTCAATTTGTGGGTTCAGTGTCTGGTGGATGTATCGAAGGCGCGGTCATACATGACGCCTTGGATGTAATCTCCGATGGAAAACCACGAACTTTGGAGTTCGGCGTCAGCAATTCACAAGCTTGGGAAGTGGGCCTTGCATGTGGTGGCAAAATCCGCGTCTTTGTGGAGCCCCTCACCTCATGAACCGTGACACCCTTGGGAGATTGCAAGCCCTTCGCGCGCAGAAGACACCGGTCGTTCTAGCGACGAACCTCTCAACTGGTGAGCAAGTGCTCATTCAGCCCTCAGATGAGGATGGGCTGTTCACCGAGCATGTGAGGGATATCTTGCGTGCGGATAAGGCCCGGGTAGAAGCCATCGAGGAAAGTGAGTGGTTCTTGAATCCATACAACCCCCCGCTTCGCCTTTTTGTCGTTGGTGCGGTGCACATCGCTCAGCCTCTTGTTCAGATGGCGACACTTTGCGGATATCATGTGCTTGTCGTCGACCCCAGAGAAGCGTTCGGTTCCGATGTTCGCTTTCCTGGACTTGAGATTTCTCATGAATGGCCGGATGAGGCGCTAAGGAAACAGGCATTGGATGCGCGTTCCGCGGTGGTCACGTTGAGCCATGATCCAAAAATCGATGACCCAGCTTTGGAGGCAGCCCTGAGCTCTGACTGTTTCTACATTGGTTCTCTGGGTAGCAAGAAAACCCATGCCGCAAGATTGGAGCGCCTTCGCCGCGCCGGGTTCAGTGAGGAAGACTTTGAACGCATACACGGTCCTGTTGGTTTGGCGATCGGGGCAAAGAGCCCCGCTGAAATTGCCGCCTCGATTATGGCAGATCTTATCAAGACCCTTCGCGAAAGATCGGAGGCATGATCTTTGGCGAGTATCATGTGGATGAAGCAGAAGGCGTCATCTTGGCTCACAGCGTTGCATTGAAAGATGGCCGCCTCGCCAAAGGGCACGTCCTCACCTCAACCGATCTCCAATCACTACTTGGTGCAGGTCATAGGAGCGTTGTTGGTGGCCGACTAGAAACCGGCGATGTCCTTGAGGACGAAGCGGCCGCGCGCCTGGCTAAGGTCATTGCTGGCGATCAAACGCACGTCGATGACGCGTTTACAGGCCGCGCCAACATCCGCGCTGAATGCGACGGGGTCGTGCTGGTTGACCGGGCGCGAATTGACCGCATGAATGTAGTCGATGAAGCAATCACCATTGCGACCGTTGATCCATTCGGCTTGGCTCAGGAAGGTCAGTTGGTGGCGACGGTTAAGATTATTCCCCTCGCTGTGCCGGAACGCGCGCTCAAAACGGTGACTGAGATCGCCAAGACCGAGAGCCCGGTGGTTTCTGTCGCCCCGTTCTTATCCAAAAAAGTGACGCTTATTCACACGCTCCGACCGGGCCTTAAGCCCATCACGGTCGAAAAGAGTGAAGTCGTGATGAAGAAACGCATCGAACGCCTTGGATCGAACCTCGCGTGGCAGACCCGTGTCGATCACAACACAAGTGATATTTCTAAAGCCATCGGGAGTGCGCTTGAGAGAGGATGCGATCTCATATTGTTGTTCGGCGCGACGGCCATCGCAGATCGGGCGGACATCATCCCGCAAAGCATTGTCGCCGCTGATGGCGCAATTGATCACTTCGGCATTCCCGTTGACCCAGGTAATCTTCTCTTGCTCGCGCATGTCGGGGCCGTTCCGGTTGTTGGGTTGCCAGGTTGTGCACGCTCACCGAAGCAGAACGGCCTTGATTTTATTCTTGCGCGACTTTGCGCCGACGTCCCGATATCCTCGCGGGATCTGATGCATCTGGGTGCTGGTGGACTGCTCAAGGAAATTCCTGCACGGCCTCAACCTAGGGAGATCTCGACCATTCATAGTGCCAGTTCGACGCCTCATCGCAATAACATCGCTGCTATTGTGCTTGCCGCGGGACTTTCAAGCCGCATGGGGCCAGATAACAAACTTCTCTCAGACTATGGCGGTCAGCCATTGATTGCCCATGTGGTCGAGCAAATTCGGAATGCGCATCTCGAGCGGATCGTGGTCGTCACAGGACATGAGGCAAATGACGTTCGCAATGCACTTACTAGCCACAATGTTGAGTTCGTCGAAAACCCAGATTTCGCAGAAGGTTTGAGTTCCTCTTTGCGAGCTGGTCTGCGCCGCGTGACGAACGAAGTCGACGGCGCCATTGTTTGTTTGGGCGATATGCCTCTCATCACGGCGGAAGAAATCAACAAGCTTATCGAGGCCTTTGCGCCGGAGGATGATCACGCGATTTGTGTCCCCACCCATGACGGTAAACAGGGCAATCCCGTGCTGTGGTCGAACCAGTTCTTTGATGAAATGCTCTCTCTCAAGGGCGACATCGGGGCAAAATCAATGATTGCCCATCATGAAGAGTTGGTGTGTGAAGTGCCGATGCCCAATGAAGCGGCCCTCATCGACGTGGACACACAAGAGGCCCTTCGGTCACTCAAAGAGAGGGAACAGAAATGAGCGAACCAGCCGCATCTCCTGTCGCTCTGATTACAGACGTTACCCACTTTGTCGGTCAGTCAACAACACAAGCACTCCTTGAGAAAGGGGCGCGCGTCCTTTGTCATGACGATTCGTTTGTGGATGCGTCTGAGCGAAGTCGTTTTGAGAAAGAGTGCCCAGGCGCAATCGCCAGCAAGAACAACACATGCGCTGCATTTGTCGAAGAAGCAATGGAGCGGTTTGGTAGAATTGACGTATTGATCAACAATGACGCCCATCCGGCCAAACGTGCCAAAGTCGATGAGGCTCACGTCGATGATCTGCGCGAAGCGTTGGACCGGCTTGTGGTTCGGGGATTTGAACTCGCAGGGTTGGTTGCGCCGCACATGCGCACGGCCGAACAAGGGCGAATCATCTTCATCACGTCGGCGGCACCTTTGCGTGGATTGGCCAATTATTCGATGTACGCGACCGCGCGAGGCGCGGCCAACGCTTTGGTCAAATCCTTAGCGCTTGAGTTGGCACCAGACAACATTCTCGTGAATGCTGTTGCGCCCAATTTTGTCGAGAGCCCCACCTACTTTCCGCAGGAACTGATGGACGACCCAGAGGTCGCGCAAAAGATATTAAAGAACATTCCCTTGGGACGTCTGGGGAAACAGTCATCCATCGCGGCTCTGGTCGCCTTCTTGGCCCTGGGTGAGTCTGACTTCTTAACAGGGCAAGTCATTCCCTACGCCGGTGGGTGGGCGTAGCCTAAGTCAGTCGTACATTTGACGATCTCTACCTAATAGTGCATTCTCATTTTTCTTCTCATGAAGGAGAACGACATGTGGCAGCGACTTCTCACCACCTTTATTGGCCTTGTCCTTTCTGTGTTCATCACCTTCCCTCTTTTTGCGCAAGACGTGCTGGAAGGCCCGGCCCGTGTCCTTGCCGGCGACAAGATTGAGGTGCAAGGCCAACAACTTTACCTAAGCGGATTATCAGTGCCAACAACTGATAACCCATGCACACTTGATGGTCAGAGTTGCGCGGCCTATTCGAAAGCAGGATTGATCGCCCTGATCGGTGACAAGCCAGTGACTTGCGCTCTGGAAGATCGGACGCAAGGTTCCGTTCCAACCGCGACTTGCTTGCTGGGTAGCGAGGATCTTTCGGAGCTGATCAACGCGCGCGGCTTGGCGATCATGTTTCCCGAGAATCCTACCACCCTCACAGACGGCGCGCCGAGCCTCAACAGTGTCTCGGCGGGTCTTCTCTCGCTTCAAGTCATGAAAGACTATGCTTCGGCACTTGCCACGGGGCTCCTGTCTCCGCGTGATTGTCCCATCAAAGGCAACATCGCGCGGCGAACGGGCAACAAGATCTATCACTCCCCAGGTGCTGCTCACTACAAGCGGACGCTCATTGACCTCACCCGCGGTGAACAGTGGTTTTGCAATGAAGAAGACGCAGTTGCTGCAGGGTTTCGCAAAGCGTCCAACTAGGTCTTTTCCAACTCAATCCACTTGCCATGATCCAGATACCCATTGAAAGGAATGATCAGGCATGCAAGATTTTTCACATGATCAACTTGGAGAGTTCACTCATGAAATTCCTGGATGACTATCAAGAACATGCCTACGCATTGTTGCGGATCGTCAGCGGCTTTTTGTTTTTCTGCCACGGCTCGCAGAAGCTGTTGAATTTTCCAGTGGACTATCCCTACGGCCCATTGAATCCACTGACCTTTGCGGCTGGGGGTATTGAGTTGGTTGGTGGTGCACTGATCATCGTAGGGCTGTTTACGCGCCCTGTTGCATTCATCTGTAGCGGCATGTCAGCGGTTGCTTATTGGATGGCTCATGGTTTGCAGAGCCCATTCCCAATCGCGAACCATGGTGAACTTGTGGCTTTGTATAGCTTTATTTTCTTGTTCATTGCGACCCGCGGCGCGGGAGTGTGGAGCATCGACAAGGCCCGCTCGTAACTAGAAGCAAATTTTAAGAGCTGACCGCGATGGGCGTTGCAAGAGCACCTGAGTGGACAGAGGGGTACTAATGCGGTGATAGGCAATCGAATTGCTGGAAGAGAAAAAATGGCGCTCCCTAGGGGAATCGAACCCCTCTTTCAAGGTTGAAAACCTTGCGTCCTAACCGATAGACGAAGGGAGCGCTGGCCTCAGCGATTGCGAGACAGATCGGGCTTATAAAGGCCCAAGCGGTCCTTGGCAAGGGCCTTTTGCCGGATGTTCTGATGGACCCTATTGGTCAGGCGACGGCCAAAATCTGCGGGTTTTAGGCCCAAGCACCGTCTTCAATTTGAAACTGAACATCCTCACGCCCCTGCCAGTTGTCTGGGCGGATCTTGCCCGCCAAATGAAGCGGCCGTCCCTCGCGCGCCAACAAGGCTGATCCAAGCTCGCTGTCGGCTACTCGAAAGGCGATGGCCTTGAGACGTTTGCCCCCCGATCCCACAAGAAAACACCTGACATGACCGTCCCCAACGATGTCGGCTTTGGTGATGGTAACATCGGCTAGGGCAAAGTTCGGTTCGGGATTGCCCGGACCATAAGGTCCAAGGGATTGTATCTGCACAGCCAATTCGCGATTAACCCCACTCGCCGAAACGGATGCATCAATTTGACGGGCTCGCCCAGATCTCGCCGCCGACACCTCGCTCGCCAGGTATTTGTCAAAGAACTGAATGAGATCAGGAATGCGGTCGATGGCAACGGTCAGACCGGCCGCCATTTTGTGCCCGCCGCCGTCAGCCAAAATCCCCTCACTTCTCGCGAGAGCAACGGCTTGACCCAGATCGACGCCAGTGATCGACCTGCCTGACCCTTTCGCCAATCCATTGTCGCCCTTGGCCAGAATGAATGTGGGGCGATCCAGCTTTTCCTTTATGCGGCTCGCAACAATACCAATGACGCCTGGATGCCAACCGTCCCCGGCAAGTACCGCAACCGCCTGGTCCTGCACCTCAGGTTGTTCGGCCATCTGGGATGCTTGCGCCAGTACTTGCGCTTCAATATCTTGGCGTTCACGGTTGAGCCTGTCCAATTCATAGGCGATACCTGTGGTCTCTTGCGCATCGCCACTCGAAAGAATTCGGGTTCCCAAATCAGACTTTCCCACGCGCCCGCCGGCATTAATACGCGGACCGATGATGAAGCCTGCATGGTAAGCGCCTGCCGGTTCTGAAATTCGTGCGACATCCGCCAAGGCAGCAATGCCGGGATTGCGTCGCCCGCGCATGGTCTTCAAACCTTGGGTCGCCAACGCGCGGTTGATGCCAGTGAGCGGCACCACATCACAAATGGTGCCGAGTGCCACAAGGTCCAACCACTGCATAAGGTCTGGCGCTTGCTGGCCTTGTTTTTCATACCAGCCGGTTTCACGGAGACGTCGGTTCAAGGCGACGATCAAGAAAAAGGCAACGCCCACCGCCGCCAATTGGCCAAGACCGCTTTCGTCGTCCATGCGGTTTGGATTGATCAGAGCCGCGCAAGGGGGAAGCTCAGCACTCGCCTGATGATGATCCACAACAATGACCCTGAGCCCCATTTCATCAGCAGCGATGAGTGGCTCAAAAGACATGGTTCCACAATCGACACAAATCGCGATGTCGGCACCTTCAGACCGCAGCTGCCTAAAGGCCGCAACATTGGGACCGTATCCCTCCTTCTGTCGATCCGGGATATAGAACCCAATGTTTATTCCAATCGCTTGGAAGAAACGCATGAGGAGTGCGGTTGAAGTTGCCCCATCGACATCATAGTCGCCAAAGACCGCAATTTTGTCGCCCCGCTCAATTGCTTCGTGGAGCTTCTCGGTCGCCACATCCATGTCCCGCATGACATTGGGATCCGGCATGTAGTGACGCAGTGTTGGGTTTAAGAAGTGCTCGGACTCTTCAAGGGATACGCCTCGCCCCGCAAGCACCCGGCCAATCACTTCGGGCACGCCACTTCGTTGTGCATGCGCCAAAGCCAATCGGTCGTCGCAGCCGCGCGCGACCCAGGGTCTTCCTTTAAAGGATTTTTCAACACCCAGAACCAAGCGGCTATGATCTATTTCTGCCACATGCTTCCTTTGCGTTGTTTTATTTGTTGGTCAATGAATGGGCTGTTCTGACCCAACGTACGGTGCCGGAATTTGATCTCATGACGATCGAGTGCGAAGCAATGCGCCCATTTTGAACGCGAATGCCATCCAACATCGAGCCTTTCGTCACACCGGTCGCCGCAAACATGACATCGCCGGATGCGAGTTCTTCGGTCTTGTATTTGCGATCAAGGTCGGTGATGCCGATGCGTTCGGCCCTTCCTCTTTCGTCGTTGTTCCTGAAGATCAAACGCGCTTGGATCTGTCCGCCGATGCATCTCAATGCAGCCGCGGCCAACACGCCTTCCGGTGCGCCGCCCTGCCCCATGTAAATATCAACACCAGTGGCACCATCGGTCGTGTGAATGACGCCCGCGACATCACCGTCCGTGATGAGTTGAACTCTGGCGCCGACTTCACGTATCTTTTCAAGCGTTTCCATGTGCCGTGGTCGGTCCAAAATGCAGGCTGTGATTTCGCTCACATCGACACCCTTGGCTTTTGCCAACTCTTTGATGTTGTCCTTAGGTTCGGCGTCGAGATCGACCAACCCATCCGGGTAACCAGCGCCAATGGCGATCTTGTCCATGTAGACGTCTGGCGCATGGAGCAGGCTGCCCCCTTCGGCAATCGCCACTACCGCCAATGCATCTGGCATCGCCTTAGCGGTGAGCGTGGTTCCCTCTAGTGGATCCAAGGCTATGTCAACTTTCGGACCTTTGGTCGTTCCGACTTTCTCGCCAATGAAGAGCATGGGCGCTTCGTCGCGCTCGCCTTCACCAATGACAACAGTGCCGTCGATATCGAGGCTATTGAGCTCGCTGCGCATGGCGTCTACAGCGGCTTGATCCGCGGCCTTTTCATCTCCGCGGCCGACAAGTTTGTAGGAAGCAAGCGCTGCTGCTTCCGTGACCCGAACCAACTCCAAGGAGAGACTGCGGTCCAACCCCTTTTTCTTATCGCCCATTTTTCGTTCCTTCGCTTCTAAATGCGGCCGGCGTCGGGTCACCCCGCGCAACGTTGCTTTGATCTTAAAAATTCTCAATTCTTATGAGCCGGGGCTCTTGGGTCACAGCCTCTTGGGCCTTAATTCTCGCAAGTGCCGACATCATGACAGATTCTTTGGTTTCATGCGTCAGGATTACGATCGGCACTGGCTCTTCTGGGGCACGACCTCTTTGAATGATGCTGTCGATCGACACTTCCGCCTCTGCCAATATAACAGTAATGGCGGCCATAACACCTGGCCGGTCTATAACTTGAAGACGCAAATAGTAGGCCCCCTCATGATGCTCCATTGGTGATGGTTGAGCTAGAGCTAGATCCTTAGCCGGCACTGAGAAGGTGGAGAGCTGAAGCCCACGCGCAATGTCGACAATGTCTGCCGCCACAGCAGATGCCGTCGGACCCTCGCCTGCACCACGCCCTTCATAGGTCGTTTGACCCGCACGATCACCGTGAACAACGACGGCATTGTAGACGCCATCAACATTGGCAATGGGTGATGACAACGGAATGAGACAGGGATGAACGCGCTGCTCAAAACCGATGTCTGTGCGCTTTGCGACGCCCATCAATTTTATGCGGTAGCCAAGCTCTCTGGCGTAAGCAATGTCGCCAGCGTCAATCTTTTCAATTCCTTCGACATAAACCGCATCAAAATCGACTTCGGTTCCAAAGGCTACACTTGCGAGGAGGCTTAGTTTGTGGGCGGTATCGATCCCTCCGACGTCAAATGTTGGGTCAGCCTCCGCATATCCTTTGCGCTGGGCGTCTTGAAGGACGCTGTCAAAAGACTCACCGGTCGCCTCCATCTCTGTCAAAATATAGTTGCATGTTCCGTTCAAAATTCCGTAGAGGCGGTCGACTTTGTTTGCGGCCAGTCCTTCGCGAAGGGCTTTGACGATTGGAATGCCACCGGCGACAGCTGCCTCGAACGCTAGCGCAACGCCATTTTCTTCTGCGAGTTTTGCAAGCTCTGTCCCATGGACGGCCAACAAGGCCTTGTTTGCAGTGACCACGTGCCGCTTGGTGGACAAACCTGCGCGAACTGAAGCAAGGGCAACACCGTCCGATCCGCCAATGAGTTCAACGTAGATGTCCGCATCAGCGGTCTTGGCCATTTCTTCGGGACTGTCGAACCACTGGTAGGGATCAATGTCGACTGCGCGATCTTTCTTTCGATCGCGCGCACTCACAGCGGTTACGCGGATGTCGCTGCCGGTGCGCTCCGCAAGTAACGCTCGATTTTCCTCAAGGATATTGATCAGGCCGCACCCAACGGTTCCCAGCCCTGCAATGGCGACTTTTAGTTCTTTGCTCATCGAACCGCGACCTCTCCACTGCTTGAGTCTGATCCATGACTCGACAAAAACTTCTTTACGTTTCTTGCTGCCTGGCGAATGCGGTGCTCGTTTTCAACCATCGCGATGCGCACATACCCCTCGCCATATTCGCCAAATCCTATTCCCGGTGACACGGCCACTTCGGCTTCTTGCAGCAACTGCTTTGAAAATTCAAATGATCCCATTTCCTGGAACCCTTCAGGGATGGGTGCCCAAGCAAACATGGTTGCAGGTGGTGCTGGGATTTCCCAGCCTGCTCTTTCCAAAGATTCGACCAAAACGTCGCGACGGGATTTGTACACCGCACGGATTTCATCAACGCAGTCTTGTGGCCCGTTAAGAGCCGCTGTCGCCGCGACTTGGATCGGCGTAAACGCGCCATAGTCGAGATAGGATTTGATGCGTGCGAGGGCTGATATCAGCCGCTCGTTGCCCACCGCGAATCCCATCCGCCAACCCGGCATCGCATAAGTCTTGCTTAAGGAATTAAATTCAATCGCAATATCCTTCGCACCTTCGACTTGAAGAATGGAAGGTGGAGGATTGTCGTCAAAATAGATCTCAGCGTAAGCAAGGTCCGATAACAACAAAATATCGCGCGCCCGCGCAAAGGCAACAAGCTCTTTGTAAAAGTTGAGATCCACGACCTGTGCTGTAGGATTAGATGGGTAGTTGACCACGAGCGCCGATGGTGCCGGCACCGTGTGCTTCACGGCCTGATCGATTTGCCGGAAGTACTCATCGTGCGATTCTGTCGAAATATGTCGCAGGGCTGCGCCGGCAATGATGAACCCGAATGCGTGAATGGGGTAAGATGGGTTAGGCACCAAGATCACATCACCTGGAGCGGTGATTGCTTGTGCTAGATTGGCAAAGCCCTCCTTCGATCCAATGGTCGCCACAACTTCTCGGTCAGCATCAATGGCGACCCCAAAGCGTCGATCATAATAAGATGAGATGGCGCGCCTTAAGCCAGCGATGCCTTTTGAAGCCGAGTAGCGATGGGTTTTTGGGTCTCGCACTGTCTCGACCAATTTCTCGACAATGTGCTCGGGTGTGGCCATGTCCGGATTACCCATGCCGAAGTCAATAATGTCCTTGCCTTGCGATCGCGCAGCCGCCTTTAGCCGGTTCACCTCCTCAAACACGTAAGGAGGGAGCCGTTTTATCTGGTGAAATTCAGAAGCCATGCTCACAAAATAGTCTCCGGGCACCGGATCGACCAAGACGACCGTCCGAAAGCTGCAATATTCAACCGAGCGGTTATAGCGCTTGGCTGCGAAATGGGAAGCCTGAGCGACACGTTTTTCGCAGAAATTGTGGGTTAACAGGACGTTTTCGGAAGGATCGACGACGCAAAGCCCATTGCCGTGTCAGTCCTCGGCGGGTGAAGGCTCGTCCTCGCCCTCAGATACGCCCACATCTTCTTGGGCTTCAGCCGCCATTTCCGCTGCGATCGCGCGTTTTTCTTCCAAGGTGGACGTGTGCTCTGGCGGTTCAGGAATATCAGCCAGCTCTGGGAAGGGATCACTGCCCCAATCCTCAACACATCCGATGAGGATCCAAGCTAGACCTAGTATCGGTGCGATGGCCTTCATGATGTGACTGTCCCAGATGTCGCAAAATTATGATTTCGAATGCTCAAGCGCTAAAGTATAGAAAGGCCGAATTCAAGGCCTATTCGGCCTCGTGCCCCCAAGTTCGCCTGTGGAGAGCGAAAATGACCGTTAGCGATCAAAACCCAAATCGCCCCAAGAAGAAAAAGAAGTCGAAAATCAAGGCTTCCAAAAAGGCGACTGCCAAACCAAATCGTGGTTCCGTTGAGATTGAGGAACCTGTTGGGATGAGGGAGAATCTCAAAGACATAGCTGGGCGGAGCCAACGTGTCTTGGCTGAATATGTCAGTCGTGAAACGACCAAACGTGGTGCCTTCGGGCAAGACACGAGCGCAGGGCTCGGCGTTCTCGATCCTCTGAACATTTCAAAGGCGTTCCAAGATCTGGTTGGATCGTTCTTGCGTGACCCGACACAGTTGATCACAGCACAGATCGACCTCTGGCAGTCGCACATGCAGCTCTGGCAGAATTCGGCCCGCCGCCTGATCGGTAGCGATGTTGACCCATTGGTGGAACCGTCGCGCCGGGACAAACGATTTCGCCACGAAGATTGGCGTGAAAGATTTGTCTTTGACTTCCTCAAACAGTCCTACCTCCTGACCGCAAGCTGGCTGCACGAAACAGTGTCATCGGCTTCCGGTCTTGATGAAGAAAACCGGCGCAAAGTGGAATTTTATACCCAGCAATATGTGGATGCCATTTCGCCCTCCAACTTCCTTTTGACGAACCCAGAAGTTCTTCGAGAGACGATCGACAAGCGCGGTGAAAATCTACTGCGTGGATTTCGGCAATTGTTGAAGGACCTTGAACGCGGGCACGGCCAACTGTCGATCACACAGACCGACATGGAATTCTTCGAGATTGGTCGTAATGTCGCCACCACCCCTGGCAAAGTCGTCTTTCAAAACGACATTTTCCAACTTCTACAATTTAATCCTACGACCGATGAAGTGCGCACGACGCCTCTTCTTATCTTCCCGCCGTGGATCAACAAGTATTACATTTTGGATTTACGGGAAGACAACTCATTCATCAAATGGGTCACGGACCAAGGATACACGGTTTTCGTGGTGTCTTGGGTTAACCCAGGCTCGGATCTCGGCAACAAATCCTTTGACGACTATATGATTGAGGGCATCTTTGAAGCCCTAGACGCGGTGACAACCGCAACGGGTGTGAAGAAGATCAACACGATCGGCTACTGCATTGGGGGAACATTGCTTGGCGCCACTCTCGGCTACATGGCGGCCAAGAAGATTGATCGGATCAAGTCCGCGACCTTCTTTACAGCACAAGTTGATTTTGAAGAATCCGGTGATCTCAAAATCTTCATCGATGAAGAACAGCTCGACCATTTGGAAAAGGAGATGGCGCAAACGGGGGGTTACTTGGAAGGCGCGTCGATGGCGAACACTTTCAATATGCTCCGCTCCAACGATTTGATTTGGTCGTACGTGGTCAACAATTATCTACTCGGCAAAGACCCGACGCGGTTTGATCTTCTCTATTGGAACGCCGATTCAACTCGCATGCCGATGAACCTGCATCTCACTTACTTGCGGGAATGTTATTTGCGCAACAATCTGAGCCAAGGAAAATTTGTTCTGGACGGGGAGAGGATCAATCTCACCAAAGTGAAAGTGCCGGTGTTCCTGCAATCCGGCCGCGACGATCACATCGCACCCTATCGCTCGGTCTATAAAGCCGCGCATCTTTATTCTGGACCGGTGACATACATGTTGGCCGGATCTGGCCACATCGCCGGTGTTGTTAATCCACCGGCGGCGAATAAGTACATGTATTGGACGAACTCCGAGGTGTGCGACAGCGTCGAGGAGTGGCAGGACGGGGCGGAAGAACATCCCGGCTCTTGGTGGCCTTATTGGGAAAAATGGCTGCGCAAGCGGTCAGGACCAAAGGTGCCGGCGCGAGAGCCCGGTGACGGCAAGCTCAAGGTGATCGAAGACGCGCCAGGAGCTTACGTGAAAGTGCGGGCTTAGGGACCTGGGCTCCAAGGACGCCCGGACTCGCTGTGGCATTAGACAGAGTTTGGACAATCCGACGACGAAATTCGTGTTAAATTGTCGCCTCAAACAAGAGGTGACCCCTTGGCCATATCACTTACGCACACCAGAACAGAGAAACCGACTAGAAATTAGGGACAAGCCATATTTTGAGAAGATCACATCAGACCTGCATCTTGGATACCGAAAGGGTAAATTCAAAAGGTCGTGGGTGATCAGGCGAAGAACTGAATGCGGATATGAAACCGAAACGGTGGCCGGGGTTCTCCCTGATGATCAGGGGCTACCAACCCATTTGCCGACGATGAGTTTTGAACAAATGGAACGAAGAGCCGCACACAAAAATGGATTTAGCTGCGCATTCTGCGGTCTTGGATCAAGTGAAGTCGAAAAGCTCGTAAGCGGACCTGGTGTCTGCATTTGCAATCGATGTCATTAAATTGTTGGGCAAATTCTCAACCGCAATGATCGCAGTCCCGGTGCAGCGGTTGACTAATACGAACGCCCTAAGGACTCGCAATCGACATTCTATCGGGGCAATGTCAAAATGTGGTTGGCAAAATTCTCCTACCGGTTCTTTCGAAGCCGCTTTTCGATCTGGCGCTGTTCCCACTCAGGTCCAAAGAGATTGAAAAACTCAAATGCCGATACCCCGTGAACGACGACGCCGATGCCCCAGCCAAAGGCCGCCCAGACGACCCAGAAATATTCTGGGGTGAAGACAAGGTTGAAGACGCTGAGGATTGCCATCCACACCAAATAGGTGATGAGGTGATTGTAAAAGGCTTTGATTTCGCGAACCTGCTTGATCGCGGTTTCTTCATCGCTGGTGATGCTTGTTTTGGTCATGTTTTCTGGCTCCGCTTGTAGATCTGAAACGTCTACCTCGAAGACGGCGGCAAGCGCTTTTAGCGATTCAAGACCAGGGGCCTGACCGCGCTCGATACGCTGAATTGTTCGAACACTCAGTCCGCTTGCTTCGGCCAACTGTTCTTGCGACCACCCTCTTTCAAGGCGAAGTTTTCGAACGATCATTGATGCTTCCCGTCATTTCGAGTGGAACCAGACATAAGGACGGCGATTGGCAATTCCCACGTCAAAAGCATGCCACAGACCCGCCAAAGGTGCGACACTGACACGACATGCACCCGACAGTTCAATAAAATCAACACGTTAGGAGATCACGGAAACAAGGGCTGTTGGGTTAGGCCGAGTGTTTCTTCGAATCCATACATCACATTCATGTTCTGAACCGCCTGACCGCTGGAGCCTTTGACGAGATTGTCAAGGGTTGAAACCAATATGACACGGCCCGGCAGGCGGTCTTCATAGACGCCTAAGAGACAGTAGTTCGATCCCCTGACATGTCTCGTCCCTGGAGCCACGCCTTCGTCTACGACCCGGACGAAGGGTTCGTCTGCGTAGCGCTCTTGGAGGGCCTGGCGGACATCGCTTGCGGATGTGCCTTTGGACAGCTTGGCGTAGACGGTGAGAAGCTCGCCGCGGTTCATGGGGATCAAGTGAGGTGTGAAATTCACGAGGACCTCAGACCCTGCCACCACGGAGAGTTCCTGTTCGATCTCAGGGGCGTGACGGTGGGAGGCGATGCCGTAAGGGTGCAGTCCGTCCGCAACTTCGGAAAAGAGGTTTTGTTCTTTCAAAGAGCGTCCCGCACCGGTGACACCAGATTTGGCGTCGATGATCAGATCTTCGGATTTGATGGCGCCTGTTGCAAGTATCGGCAGGAGAAGCAGCAAGGCGGCTGTCGGATAACACCCCGGACACGCCACAAGTCGCGCGTCGCGGATGTCCTCGCGATAGTGTTCGGTCAATCCGTAGACGGCATCACTTTGCAGGTCGGGCGCACGATGCACGTGACCATACCATTCTGCATAAGTCTCTAAATTACGCAGGCGAAAGTCCGCGGATAGGTCGATCACTTTCAAGTGACCCGGCAAGCCAGCGATTATGTCCTGCGTCTTCCCATGAGGCAGTCCACAAAAGACTAGATCCAACGCGTCCCAATCCGCCTCATCGACTTTGGTGAGGGTTGGCAGTCCTAACCCTGCAAGATGTGGATAGACCTCACCCAATGCTTTGCCGGCATGTTGGTTGGCGGTCAGCACTTGAATGTCGGCATGTGGATGTTCGGCGAGCAGACGCATGAGATCCGCGCCGGTATAGCCACTTGCGCCTAGTATTCCGATTTTAATCTTGTCGGCCATGTCCGTTCCCTCTTTGTAATCAATAGCCTATGCGTATTTGCAGCAAAGAAAAAGGGCGCTCCGCTAAGAGCGCCCTTCGAATTCGGAGTGTGGTGCGACTTAGCGTTTTGAGAACTGGAACGAACGGCGAGCTTTGGCGCGGCCGTACTTTTTCCGTTCGACTACACGACTGTCGCGGGTCAAGAACCCTCCAGCTTTTAGAACGCCACGGAGCTCTGGTTCGAAATACGTCAGTGCCTTCGAAATACCGTGACGTACCGCGCCGGCTTGGCCTGAGAGGCCGCCGCCTTTTACGGTGCAAACTACGTCGTATTGGTCGGAGCGATTGGCTGCGACCAAAGGCTGGGCCAAAATCATCCGCAAGACAGGGCGGGCGAAATAGATTTCTTGATCGCGCCCGTTGACGGTCACTTTACCAACGCCGGGTTTGATCCAGACGCGGGCAACGGCGTCTTTCCGTTTTCCGGTGGCATAAGCGCGACCTTGTTCGTCGAGCTTGGGTTCCGCTTTAACGGGGGCTTCACTTGCTGCAGCAGGATCCATTGCGTCGCGCAAGCCTTCCAATGTGGTTGCTTCTTCAGCCATGGCTTCAAGCGCTCCTTACGTTCTTAGAATTCAGGGAAGCCACATCGAGCACTTCAGGCTTTTGAGCTTCATGAGGATGTTCCGTACCGGCATAAATGCGCAAATTGGACAACTGTGTGTTGGCCAGGGGCCCGTCTGGTAACATCCGCTTAACAGCCATACCTAGAACCCGGTCGGGGTGTTTGCCGCCAAAGATCTTCTCTGGCGTTGTTTCTTTGATGCCGCCCGGATAACCGGTGTGACGATAATACTTTTTATTGGTCAGCTTTTTGCCCGTGAGCTCAACTTTGTCAGCATTGATGACAACAACGTTGTCGCCACAATCCACATGAGGCGTATAGGCTGGCAAATGCTTGCCGCGGAGGCGCGATGCGATCAAAGCGGCCAAACGGCCAACAACAAGACCTTCAGCGTCGATCAGCACCCATTTCTTTTCCACCTCAGCGGGCTTCAAATTGTAGGTCTTCATGGTCTACCCTCTTCATGGGCTCGAATGATGTCGGCCCGATTGAACGGCGCTTTGTATTGGAGGTGTTGATCCATGTCAATGCACAACTGCGCTCAAAACCTGCAATAAAACAACACTTTACGATTACGGTATTATAACACCCCATAGAAACGGGGATCAGGTGAGGAAAATGAACGATCCAAAGAAAACAAACCCTCCTTTTGTCCTGGAAGATCTGGCGGGTAATGTCCTTTGGCTAACCCTCAATCGCCCTGAACAGCGCAATCCTCTGTCGCGCGACATGATTGAGGCGCTTCGCCAAGCTATTGAGCGCGCCAATGGGTCTTCCGAAGTGCGGGTCATCGTATTGACCGGTGCCGGTCCGGTCTTTTCGGCAGGTCATGACATGACCGAAATGGGTGCGCGGTCCGGGGACAATGAGAAGAGCCGAGAAGCGCATCTGCGCCAAGTGCTGACGGATTGCGCGGAAATGATGATGTCGATCCAACATTCTCCGAAGGCGGTGATTGCCTGCGTCCAAGGCATGGCGACAGCCGCGGGGTGCCAATTGGTCTCCTCCTGCGATTTGGCCATCGCAGCCGACGAGGTTGGGTTTTGCACACCGGGGGTCAATATTGGCAACTTCTGTACAACCCCTCTCGTTGCCATTGGCCGCAAGATGCACCGCAAGCACGCGATGGAAATGGCTTTGACCGGTGATGTCATCCCTGCCGATGATGCGGTGCGGTTTGGGTTGATCAATAAGGCGGTGCCCAAAGAAGCACTGCGCGCGGAAGTCCAGGCATTGGCGGAGAAGATTGCGTCCAAATCCGCCCAAAGTATTTGCGCTGGCAAAGAAGCGTTTTATCGACAGATCGATATGCCTTTGGAAGATGCATATAGTTTTGCCATTGAAGCCATGATTGAAGGCACCATGCGAGACGATGCCGCTGAGGGCGCCAGCGCATTCCTGGAGAAACGCAATCCCAAGTGGGGCGATGTTTAAGGAGCGAAAATGCCACTAACGTCGGACGAAGACATTTCACAATTACTTATCGAAACAAAGACAATCGCGCTTGTCGGCGCCAGCCCAAAATCTGAACGTCCCAGTCACCGGGTCATGAAGTTTCTGCTCGACCACGGCTATGACGTCTATCCGGTCAATCCTGGGCAAGCCGGAAAGACCATTCATGACCGAGAGGTTTTTGCAACCCTTGACGACCTCCCCGCTTCAATCGACATGGTCGACGTCTTTCGTCAATCACGGTTTGTCGCTGGCATCGTCGCAGACGCCATCCGGCTCGAGGCCAAATCGATTTGGACCCAGCTCGATATCGTCGATGAGGAAGCCGCAAAGAACGCAGAAGACGCGGGCCTCAAAGTCGTGATGGACCGCTGCCCCGCGATCGAAATACCAAGATTGCAATGCATAGGGGTAACTGAGGGAACTTAGGCTCATATGAGACGATGGAAGATCCCTCAACTTGACTTATTTTCTTTTGGACGACTTTTTCCGATCGGGCGCTTGAGTTAGCGCTGAGGCAGCAACGCTCTTTATCTTTTTAGGAGTCTTCGGATTCCTCAATAGTTTGGCCGCCTTGGAAGCGACAGCCTTAGATGTTTTTTCGTTTCTAGCCATGGTTCGTATCCATATTTGCGATTTGACCAATATTCGTTGGAACTACTACTGATTCTATACTTTATCGCCTTGCATTGCCAGCAAAAGTTCTTATTATGTTCATGTTTAGTACTTGTTATGCACTCATAGTTGTGGGCGGTTGAAAGACATTGGCGCGACGATGTTCATGAGCAACCAAGGGGCGCGGCCTTAGCTCAAACGCAGCCCGAAAGGCAGAAGCGTGGCCGTCGGAGAGTGCTCACTTTCCGCATAGTAGCTGCCAAGTTCGATGGTTGAGCAACCACACATCGGACGCCTGAAGCGATAGGTCGGCTCCGTTGAGCAGATTTGCACGCAAGGGGTGGGACGAGCCATGCGGTGTTCGCAGGGCTTGTCGACCTATGCCTTCACTCCAGGTCTCACCATCGAGCAGTTGCTAAGTACTAGAACACCGGAAAATCAGAAGGATGACAAAAATTGTTTGAAATTCGGGCTGAACACTTTCGGAATGGAATATCGAGCAGGGGCAATTTGCGATGGCCAATAGCGGTCAGTTCTGTGTGTCCTTACTGTCATGAAACCGGCAACTTTAGATTGGGCAGTCTTCACATAGACGACCCTCGAAAAACAGTTGCATCAACCGCTCAGTGTCCCGGTTGCGATGCATCGGTGTACTTTTGGTCATTGATCGCCACCTCGCCGGAAGAACGAGGTGCAGATGAAACGGATCTTCGGGTGTTTATGATGCCGGTACCTCGGGCGCAAAGAAGTTATGTGCTGACGGTCGACGAGTTTCCCAACCCCCAACTCGGTCGAGCGTACAAATCCGCGGTGGATACTTTCAATTCATCGCAATGGGACGCTTGTGGAACAATGGCAAGAAAGACGCTTGAAGGAATAGTGAAACACTTAAATGTGAAATTTGAAGGCAATTTGTTTGGAGGATTGATGGAGGTATTGAGCGATCCATCGATCATCTCACCGTTGAAGGAAGTGGCGGACAAAATCCGCAAGGCGGGAAACCTCGCCACTCACTTCAATCTTGAAATAGAAACCGATCGGGACACTGCGGCGCTGATTCTCGATCTGTTGGAGTACATTGTAGAGTATCTGTTCGTAATGGAACGGGAAGCCCACGCATTGGAACAACGGATCGAACAATTGTAAGATCACAATGGTAACCGATGAGTATTATCAGCCCTAATCTACCCCAATCTAAGAGTTAGTCGCCGGTCGTCGGAGCAAGTACACATAGTAGACGCTGAACCCGAGGACGATGAGTGCCCCTCCTTGGTGAGCGACGCCGAGCCATAAGGGCACGAAGAAGACCAAAGTCAAAATGCCCAACAAGACTTGTGCGAGAACGGCGATCAGCACCCAATCTAGCGTTCGCGCCACCTGCCCCGACGCGCCGCGCCTTCCAACAACCCATAACACTGCTGCTAGGATCGTTATCAGATAGGCAATCATGCGGTGATCGAATTGCACGGTCTTGGGATGTTCAAACACGCCTATGAGACCTGTTCCCTCGCCCAATAGACCGACAGGAATAAACGCACCGTCCATGAGGGGCCAGGTGTTGTATCCAATGCCCGCATCAAGTCCGGCGACAAGGCCGCCCAACAAAATTTGCAAGAAAACCAGTGAGGCGAACCCGTAAGCCCACGCCCTTCGGTTGGAAGGCTGTGGCGCAGATGGCAACTCACGTTTCTTAAACAAGAGACCGAACGCCACCCAGAGACAAAACACATACAAGATGACGGCAACGCCTAAGTGAGCGGTCAGCCTGTATTGACTGACATCAACGCGATCCACCAGCCCGCTCATCACCATGTACCAGCCAAGGGCGCCTTGCGCACCGCCGAGTACAAAGATGCCTGCGAGTTTGGGTGTAAGCCGTCGTTCAATCTTCCGTGTGAGGAGAAAATACAAAAAGGGAATAGCGAAAGCTAAACCGATGAAGCGACCAAGCAAGCGATGGAACCACTCCCAAAAAAAGATAAACTTAAACTCTTCAAGGCTCATGCCTTTGTTGATGAGTTTGTATTCTGGGATTTCCTTGTACTTCTCAAATGCGTCGTTCCAAGCCGCATCGCTCATCGGCGGAAGAGCCCCCATGATCGGGTCCCATTCGGTGATCGAGAGGCCTGAATCTGTGAGGCGCGTGATCCCTCCGACCAAAACCATGAGGAAGATCAGCCCCGCAATGGAGAAAATCCAAATTCCGATTTGGCGGTCCGCCTTATGGCGATTGTGGACTTGGTCAGTCATGGCTCAATCTCCGGGGCGGTTCGCGCGTGTTGAGTTTTGCTACCCAGATAGACTATATGCAAGGGAGGTCGCAAGCGGCAGATCGCGTGGCACTCTGTCGCGTAATCATGCGGCGTCTGAAGCGCCTTGTCAGATTGGAGAGACCCCTCGTGTCAGTATCGATGAAGAAGCTCGTGGGCTCGCTCTTTTTGTTGGTCGCTCTGTCGATTTATGCCTTGATCTGCGTCATTATCGGGGCATCCTTCATTCCCCACGTCTGGTACGTTGAACTTCCCTACTACATCGTGGCTGGCATTGCCTGGGCCTTTCCGACGAAATACCTGATTGTTTGGATGAACCGCGAGCCCAGCGACTAAGCGTCGCTTGCACAAAATCTCTTTCTGGCTAGGATGGCGCCGGATTCGTGGAATATTTGGAGACCCAAAATGAACGCTCTCATCGTTATTGGTATTATGATGGCCGTTTTTGCGGTGCTAAACGTCCTGTCGTCCGGACGCATCGACTAAACCCGCCGGGATTGTATTGATACCTGAAGGTCGCCTATTGGGCGGCCTTTTTGCGTTTTTTGGTGGCGTATCACTCGAATGAAATTTACCATAAACCCCTTCGCTGTTTGCCAGAATCTCTCACTTCTGAGAAACTCTGGACGGGGAATGTAACCAGTATCGGAGTTGGGGTAATGAATGGAGCCAATTTCACACTTGGGCTCGCATGGGCAATGGGCTGGCTCTTTGTCGCCTATATGATTTTCACGGATGCAGGTGATGCGCCCCCGCCCCAATCACAGAGCGTCGAGGAGTTGACGACCGAGATTGAGACCCCCATTGACGTAAGCGATGACTCTGATCCCGAAGACACCCCTCCTCTAGATGATGCAGATGAAGGCGGCGACTTTGAGGCGGCGGTCATGGACAATGCCGCGTTAGGCGTCAACAGCACAGCACTCGTGATTATCAAAGAAAATGAAGACCTTCGTCTTGAGGCTTTCCGCAATGCCAGTGGATGGCTTCAAATCGGCTATGGGCACAGTGGTGATGACATTGAACTCGGTCAGAAGATCTCGAAGGCTGAGGCAAATGCGCTTTTGTCGGAAGATCTTTTCGAGGTCGAAAACGCCATCAAAGCGGCGGTTTCCGTTCCGCTCAACGACAATGAATTCAGCGCGCTTGCTTCGTTCGCCTATGATATCGGTGTCAGTGCCTTTTGGAGTTCGACCATCCTCGATAAACTCAACGCTGGCGACCGGGTCGGTGCGGCGAATTCGTTTCTCTATTGGAACAAGATGAGTTCCAATGGCGAACTTATTGAAGACATGGCTTTGACCGAACGGCGCAAACGCGAACGAGAATTGTTCCTCACGCCTGAGTGAGTTCAGCTCAAGTCCGCTTGGGGCGGCAATCCTTGAAACAGATCCTGCAATCTTTCCACTGCGGCCTTATCGGCTCGGCTCGTTGATCCGCACCCGGATGATCGATGTTCGGAACTTCATCTGTGGTGGAGTTTTCACGCGCACAACCGACAACCCTCTTTGGTTGTGTATGCATTTTATTTCTGTTGCAATTTTGCCTCTTTCCCTTAATGTCATTGCCAATGATCCACGCCTAGTTGGTCGCACGACCAATCATACTAGTGCGTAAGCGCAGAACACCGAGTTCATCACAGTAACGCAGTGCGTCCGAAGACGCCGGCGGCGAACGCCTATTCGCCGAAGGCCAATTCATTCATCGCCCGGGCGAATTGGAGCGGCCGCCTCACGCCGCGAAGTCGCCTGGCTACAGCCACGCGTGGGGCCATGGGGAGGGACCCAAATGTTGACGAGACTTTTAAGACACCGATTGAGATCGACCGGCCTGTTTGGATTGCAGTTCTGTTTCTTGGCCGCTGCACTGACCCTATCGTCGGACGCCTTTGCGGCAGGCGCAAAGGCCGATGCGGACAACGACCGGCGGATTAGAGAGCGTTCAATGCTCACGCTTGATTCGGGCCAAAGGGAAATTCAAGAAGCGATGTATAACTGGGCTGAGCTTTGGTACGACCTGTCCTACGTTCGAAATTCGACACCGCCCAGCGAAGATCGCTCCGATCCCTACATGAACACCAGGCCCGGCTTCGCGTGCCGCGAGACTGATATTAGCCTCGCAGACAATATCGAGGACTTTCCGCTCTTTGCAGCCGTTCCGTCCAATGTTTTCCCCGGATCGATTATCAAGGGCGACACGCTCCTGACTAACACGTACGGTGTCTTTAGCGGGCCGCGGAACTCGGGCAAGATCACCATCAACTCGCCCTACACCAGCCAGACTATTGGCACCGAGACCATGTCGCCGATTTCGCAGTCGCAATATCTCGATGCTATGCGGCGGATCCTCAAAGGTGGCATTGGTAACGTTCCGGCCAGCACAGGGTTTTTGATTGAACGTATTTTTTCTCAAGATCAGCTGGCATTCAAAATGAAGGCCAATGTGTCGGGCAAAAGCTTCGATGTGGCGGCGCAGTTCAGTATCGACTCGACCGAAACGCGGCAATACGTGCTTGTCTCGGTGACGCAGGTCTTTTTCCGGGTCTATATGGAACGACCGGACTACGGGGCGGAACTGTTTGCGAACGATCTCAGCCGTCAAGACATCGATTTCATAAAGAAAGAGATGACCCAGTACAATCCGCCACTCTATGTCAGTGCGATGGATTATGGCCGCAAAGCTTATGTGCTGTTTGAATCCTCCGACAGCGCGCTTGATGTCAAAGCCATGGTCTCGGCCGGATACAAGGGCGTCGTGGATGCAGAAGGCGAGGTCAATACGGAAGTCAAGAAGGCGCTGGAATCCATGTCTGCTCGCGGGTTCATTATTGGTGGCTCCTCCAAACTCGGCTCTAACGCCATTACCGAACTCTTCAGTGGCGGCAGCGACGACGGCTTCGATGCGCTGAAAGGCTTGCACAAATGGATCGAAGAGGGTGCGGAACCGTCAGACCAAAACCCGCCAGCCGCTTTGGGCTATGAATTCGCCTTGCTGCTCGACGGCTCCAAGTCCTTAGCGCGCACGACCACGAACTACAAAGAGAAGGATTGTGACGTTGGGGTTTGCCCATCGGGCTTTTTCTGGGGCAAAAAGTACAAGTCGAGCTGGTTTGAGATCAAGCCGGTACCGAAATCGAAGATCTATCCGGCGGCCGGGCTGATTGGCGATGAGATCCAGATCCAGAACGGACGTTTCTACACTTACGATTTCCCGACATGCAACCGGGTCTACTGGGATAACGTGGCGCTGAAATGTGTGCCGAATGAGCGGCGCGACTTCGAAGCCGGCGTCAGCCCTCCCGGCGTTTGGGATTGGACCGATGTTGTTGACGGCAATGGCAAAAAACTCAAACGCGATATCGGCACGGACAATCATTGCATCGACAGCAATGCCGAGCAGGACAACGCATCTGCGCGGCGGATCAACTCCGATGGCGGCCCGCCCTACCCGCTGGACAAGGGCGACGAGGGCTTTGCCGAGCATCCGCAAGACTATTGGAAGTGGCGCGAGTGAGCCTGCGCCTTGGACGCCCGGGGCCAGCACCCAGGCCCAACCAATAGCTCGAACAAAAAAACCGGCCCTCATGGGGCCGGTTTTCCTTTGGCTTAAAATGGTCGGAGCGAGTGGATTCGAACCACCGACCCCTACACCCCCAGTGTAGTGCGCTAACCTGACTGCGCCACGCTCCGAGAACCATTTCAAGAGGCGCGGACTATAGCCATCGCCGCCTCTCAGGGCAAGATCGCGCATTCAAATCGGGTGTCGCGTGGGCGCGGCTATTTGTTGGCTTTGATGGCTGCCAATTTGGCCTTCAATGTACTCAGATCATCGAGCACATGTTGCAAGGTCTCTCTCTGCTCACCACTCAGATGTGCAGCCGGCTGCGGAGGGTCCTCAGACTTGCCATTTGTTTCATCGATGAACTTTTCAAGTGGCAGAGGTTCGGGTTCTTCGATCTCAGGCTCCGGCGCTGGCTCCTGTTTGGCCACTTTTTCCGGCGTGGCAATGGGAAGTTCGCCCTTTTGCGCATCCAGGTCGACGGCATGCTCATCAGCATCCTCTGCCCCATCAGAACCCAGAAAGCGCGCGCGCCCTGTGTCCATGACGAAACGTACGCCTTGGTCTTTCAAGATACGTTGAACGCCCTTGATGGTGTAGCCATCGCCGTAGAGCAGCCCTTGAATGCCGCGAATAAGTTCTATGTCAGCGGGACGATAATACCTGCGCCCACCGGCCCGCTTTAGCGGCTTGATCTGGGCAAACTTGGTTTCCCAAAAACGCAACACATGTTGAGGCACGTCGAGAAGTTCGGCGACCTCACTTATGGTGCGAAATGCATCTGGCGACTTGTGCACCGTTTATCCTCGATTACTCGGCGGGGGAATTCGAGAGGGCCGAGTTCACATGATCTTTTAATACATGACTTGGGCGAAACACCAAAACTCGACGTGGGTCGATTGGCACTTCTTGTCCTGTCTTAGGATTGCGTCCAATCCGCCCACCTTTTTGGCGAACCGAGAACGATCCAAAGGATGAGAGTTTCACAGTGTCACCTTTGACGAGATGGGTAGAAATTTCTTCCAGAACCGTTTCCACCAAGTCAGCCGACTCGGTTCTCGACAATCCCACTTCGCGAAACACCGCTTCGGATAGGTCCGCACGCGTGACAGTTTTCGACGTCATTACCCTCGTCTCCTTCAGCTTTTGCCCAACACTAGGGCGCAGCTAGAAAGCCGTCAATATCAAAGGGATAGCTGACTTTTCCGTGAGCGCTTGTGAAGCCCCTTAGAAACGGGTTCATGTTCGGCGAATCGACCGCACATTACCAGCGTACAAGAGCCGATCCCCAAGTGAATCCGCCACCCATAGCCTCCATCAACACAAGATCACCGCGCTTGATTCGACCGTCGCGGAGGCCTTCGATCAAGGCAAGTGGAACCGACGCAGCCGACGTATTTCCATGCTTTGCGACGGTGATAACTACTTTGTCGTCGTCCAAACCGATTCGTTTGGCCGTTGCAGAGAGGATCCGTTGATTCGCTTGGTGGGGTACGAACCAGTCGACATCGGACAATTGCAGACCAGATCGATCAAGAGACTGGGTAATGGCGTCGGCAATATTGACGACCGCGTGCTTGAACACTTCCCGTCCCGCCATGCGCAGATGACCAACGGTCTGGGTCGATGAAGGGCCCCCGTCCACGTAGAGGAGGTCTGAGAAGCGACCGTCGCTGCGCAAATAGGTTTGCAAGACGCCCCGATCTTCTGTGGTGCCCTCGCCTTCTTCTGCTTGGAGAACAACCGCACCGGCACCATCGCCGAACAACACACAAGTTGCGCGATCTTCCCAATCGAGAATACGCGAGAAGGTTTCTGCGCCGATGACTAGGGCGGTCTTGAACTGGCCAGCCTTTAAGAAATTATCCGCGGTGGCCATCGCAAATACAAAACCTGTGCAAACTGCTTGAACATCGAACGCCGCGCCTTGGTGGATGCCCAGCCCCGCCTGAATGCGCGTTGCAGTGGCGGGAAAGGTCTGATCCGGCGTAGCGGTTGCCAAAACGATCAAATCGATGTCATCCGGCCCAACGCCTGCGTTGTCCATGGCCCGCATGGCCGCCCGCATGGCAAGATCGGATGTCTTTTCGGCATCGGCGGCGATATGGCGTTGGCGAATACCGGTACGCTCAATGATCCACTCGTCGCTGGTGTCGACCATCTTTGCCAACTCGGCGTTGGTCAAAACACGTTCGGGCAAATAGGACCCAGCTCCTAAGACGACGGATCTTTTCATTCTTTGCAACGAGCCCCTAATTGACTTGTTTGATTGCTGGAGATGGCGTTTCATTGCCCTCCCCCGCAGTAGAATTCAATTCATTGAACCGCTCTTCGGCGCGCTCGTTAAAATCGCTGCCGGACATGTCCACGGCCAGATCGAGCGCACTTGCAAACCCCATCGCATCAGCTGCGCCATGGCTCTTCACCACCAAGCCATTGAGACCTAGGAAAATACCGCCATTGGCGTGCCGAGGGTCCATTTTCCGTCGCAGAGCATTGAATGCATCGGAGGCAAAGAGGGCTCCAATTCGCGACCAAATCGTGCGCCGCATGGCAGTACTCAGGAATCCTCCCATCTGCCGCGCCGTTCCTTCGGCGGTTTTGATGGCGATGTTGCCCGTAAAGCCGTCGGTCACAACAACATCGACGAGGCCCGCCCCGATTTCATTCCCCTCAATGAAGCCGTGGAAGTTGAGATGCGGGACTTGCTCACGAATAATATTAGCAGCGGTCCTAATCTCGTCGTGGCCTTTGAGTTCTTCGGCACCGATGTTCAGGAGCGCCACAGACGGACTTTCAAGACCAAGCTCCACATGTGCTAGAGCTTCCCCCAGAATAGCGAAATCAACTAATTGCTTTTCGTCTGCGACAAGATTTGCCCCAACATCCAGAACAATGGTCTCGCCTTTTGTGGTCGGCCACACCGCAGCAATTGCAGGACGGCTCACTCCCGGCATGGTCTTCAATTGCACCTTTGACATAGCCATTAGTGCGCCGGTGTTACCTGCTGACACGGCGACGTCGGCAAACCCTTTGCGCACCGCGTCAACGGCAAGCCACATGCTTGTCTTGCGGCCACGACGGACTGCCTCGCTTGGCTTGTCTTTCATTGTCACGGCCTGATCGGTGTGAACGACTTCACACGCATCGGCGACTTTGGGATGGGCTTTTAGGAGCGGGTCCAGCTTTGCCTGGTCGCCATGAAAAATAAATCGCACATTGGGATGACGCACGAGTGCTATCTCAGCTCCGCGCACAACAATATCGGGGGCGAAATCGCCCCCCATAGCATCTAGAGATATGATGGTCTGCACGCTCAAAGCCTGTCCCGGTTGTCAGCCCAAGGTCAATTTCGACCGGCTCGTTCAGATTCGGTAGCGGCCTTTATAGCAGGTTTGTCAAAGCTATACCGCCTCGGTCGGCTCAACCACGTCGCGATCATTGTATTGACCACAGGATTGGCAGACATGGTGGGGGCGTTTCGTTTCCCCGCAATTTGGGCATTCGCGGTAGCTGGCAGCAGCCAGGCGATCATGGGCGCGCCTCATATTGCGTCGCGATCTGGTCACTTTCTTCTTGGGAACCGCCATTTTCTCGTCTCTCTTCACTCTGCCGCCAAGTCTTGATCTGGGCGGGCATTCTCAAAATCCTATCGGCACCAACAGATCACCCTGCTCGCGCGAGCGGCCAACATACTGATTTCGAGCCGGGTTACAAGTTGAAACTCAACGGAGAATTTCAAGACTCAGATTTCTCTTTGTTTTCATTTGCCTCTTTGAGATTTTTCAAGGCAGCGAAAGGACTTACACGCTCGTTTTCACCTTCCTCAGACGGCAGATCGGCTGCTGCATCGGGTTTTCTGGGATAGGGATTGAGACCCAATGCCAAATGTTCTGCGATCAAATCTCCGAGATTTAGGCTCGTTCCCTCAAGAGTCTCGGGCGGATCATCTGCTTGCGGGTCAATCTCGACCTCGTCATCACTTTGATACCGCTCTACTTCTTTGGCCGGCAGGAAGGTCCTATCGAAGGGTTCTTCGTGCCTTTCTGTGATGGGTTCCAGGGTCACGATGCAAGACTGCGTAATCTCAGCGACGATCGTACCAGAAACCCGGTACCCGCCCTTGCGCCATGGTCGAACAGCAATGGCACCTGACAAAGATGTGATTGCCAAGACACCAAGACGGCCTGGGAGTTCCGATTGATAGCTGTCGCTTGCAACGATTGTCGCCTCAACACCGTCTTCACCAACCGATGAAAGGTCAAAAGCGTTTGAGATGTCGATTTCCCTCACGGTGTTACCTCGACTTGCTCACTCATCTCCACCGCTGGAAATTCAAACGCGCCACGCCACAGCTGTTCCAGCGACGTATCGTTCAGTTCCGCAACCGCGCTCAGCATGTAACCGGCGATGACTTGCGCAAACTTTTCGTCTGGGACTTCTTCTCGGTAGAGATTTCGGATGATCGCCTTCTTGAGCGCCTCATTGTCGCCTTCCGCCAACGGTGTCTCGTAGGCATCCACCCGACCGTAAAAGGCTTCAGCCATTTTCTTGACTCGCTTACCGACACTCAGATCACCCACACCCATTTGCCGAAGAGAGCCGTCGAAAGACTTGAAGACTGTGTCAAAAAGGCATTGAGACAAATCTCGGGCTTGGTCTCCTTCAGCTTTCAGGCGACGCATGAGCAAAATCCCGTGCAGTACGACCATATCAAATCGCCCGTCTATCGTGTCCGGTACCCCGAGGTCCTGATAAAAAACCGGCAGCCTGGCCTGGTCTGACAGGACCGCATATAGGTTTTCAGCGGCAACTTTGTTAGGGTTTTTTCTCCGAAGTGACGGAAATTTCATGCCGAATAGGCTCCTTGCCCGCTATAGTCGTTGACGAATACTCATGAGACCCTTGAATTTGGGACAGAGGCGAGATAGGTCAACGGAGCGTTCCCCACTCGCCGGGGGGCATACCATGTGACTGGCAATTGAGGAAGTACAGGATGAACCGTAGATTACGATATTTGCCGACCCGGTTGCTTTTGTCCGCCGCAATACTTTCCGTCTCTGTTGGTGCCTGTGCACCTGTGGTGCGAAATCATGGCTACCTGCCTGATTCATTCGCATTGGCAAGACTTGAGGGAGGGTTGCAGACCAAGCGTGAAGTCCGGCGCATGCTGGGGTCACCTTCAACTGTGGGCTCTTTCGACGGTGAAACTTGGTACTACATCTCCAGTACGATCCACTCTTTTGCCTGGCGCGCGCCGGAAGTTAAGAAACGCAATATTTGGGTCGTCAAATTCGACGAGGGCGACATCGTTGCAACCGTCGACAGATATGGAATCAAGGACGGTCGAATCATCAACTTTACAAATCGTAAGACGCCGACCAAAGGAAAGGAATTGACCTTCCTCGAACAACTGTTTGGTAACGCCGGTCGCGTCTCCACGGAATCAATCGCAAACCCCGGACGGTAATACATTTCGTATTAGGTTTCATTTTTTACGAAACGAAAAACGGCCCCGGTCATTCTTGAACGGGGCCGTTTGATTTTCAGTTGGTCTTGGTTGCTTATGCGAGCACAGCCAGAAGCAACAAGGCCACGATGTTCGTGATCTTGATCATTGGGTTCACGGCCGGACCTGCGGTGTCTTTGTAGGGGTCACCAACGGTGTCACCTGTTACAGCAGCTTTGTGCGCCTCTGAACCCTTGCCACCGAATGCACCGTCTTCGATGTACTTCTTGGCATTGTCCCAAGCACCGCCACCAGCGGTCATTGACAAAGCCACAAACAGACCCGTCACGATGACACCGAGCAGCATTGCTCCGACCGCAGACAGCGCGGCATCCATACCGTCGGCCCAGCGGATCACCAGGAATAGGACGATGGGCGAAAGGACCGGCAGCATTGAGGGCACGATCATTTCCTTGATCGCTGCTTTGGTCAAAATGTCAACCGCGCGCGAATAGTCGGGTTTGGCTTTGCGCTCCATGATCCCTGGGATCTCTTTGAATTGGCGACGGACTTCAGCTACTACCTCCTCCGCAGCACGACCCACGGCCATCATCGCCATGGAACCAAAGAGGTACGGCAGCAAGCCACCAAATATGAGACCAATGACGACGTATGGGTTCGACAACGCAAAATCGACTTTGACGTCCGGGAAATAGCGATCAATGTCTTCTGTGTAGGCTGCAAACAGAACCAATGCACCAAGTCCAGCAGATCCAATGGCGTAACCTTTGGTCACAGCTTTAGTGGTGTTCCCAACAGCATCGAGTGTATCGGTCGTGTTGCGGACACTTTCATCAAGCTCTGCCATTTCGGCAATACCACCGGCATTGTCGGTCACTGGACCAAACGCGTCGAGGGCGACAACAAAGCCTGCGAGTGAGAGCATAGCGCTGACAGCGATAGCTGTTCCGAAGAGGCCCGCTAGGTTGTAGGTTACGAAGATACCAACACAAATTACAATTGCCGGAATAGCGGTCGCTTCCATAGAGACAGCCAGTCCTTGGATCACGTTGGTGCCGTGACCACTCTCAGATGCTTTGGCGACACTCTTGACAGGGCGGTAGTTGGTGCCGGTGTAGTACTCGGTTACCCAAATGATCAAACCAGTGATCACCAAACCGGCGACCGCACAGAGATAAAGATCCATGCCGATAAATGTCGCGCCTTTGGCGGTAAACTGCTGACCCAGACCAATCACCATTTCGAAGAGCGGGTACATGCCGATCAGCGAGAGGACCGCGGTCACAATGAAGCCCTTGTACAAAGCGCCCATCACATTGTTGGACTTGCCGAGTTTGACGAAGAACGTGCCGATGATGGAGGTGATGATACAGAGACCGCCAATTGCGAGCGGCAGCATCATAAGGTTTTCCTGGGCAGCGCCTGTAAAATAAATTGCAGCCAAAACCATAGTTGCACCAACGGTCACAACATAGGTTTCGAACAAATCGGCAGCCATACCAGCGCAGTCACCAACATTGTCACCTACATTGTCAGCAATCGTTGCAGCGTTACGCGGATCATCTTCTGGGATACCTGCCTCAACCTTGCCAACCATATCGCCGCCTACGTCAGCGCCTTTGGTGAAAATTCCACCGCCGAGACGAGCAAAGATCGAAATCAAGGAAGCGCCAAGTGCAAGAGCGACAAGGGCGGAAATGATGTCATGGGCATTTTGTGCCGGTGTCCATCCCAGTCCCATGGTCAAGTAGGCGTAGAAGCACGTGATGGCAAGGAGCGCCAAACCTGCAACCAGCATTCCGGTCACAGCGCCAGACTTAAAAGCGACAGCCAATCCCTCAGCAAGGCCGGTTTTCGATGCTTCTGTCGTGCGCACATTTGCGCGAACTGAAACCAGCATCCCAATGTAACCTGCCGCACCGGACAAAACTGCACCGATCAGAAACCCAACCGTCGTAATTGGCCCTAGAGCGAAGAACAGGATCACAGCGACCACAACGCCGGCAATTGCGATGGTGCGGTATTGTCTGTTGAGGTAAGCGCTTGCGCCTTCTTGAATGGCTTGCGCAATTTCCTGCATGCGCTCATTGCCGGCGCTCGCGGACAAAACTGAGCGAACTGCCCAGCCGCCATAGAGCAACGAGGCGACGCCACAGCCGATGATCATCCAAATTGAAATAGTCATGGAAGTTCCTTTTCAGGCCTAATTTGAGTCTTGTTGACGAATGTCCCTTAGTGAAGACGGTCTCGAAGGGGAATGACTCAGCGTGCCCCGCCCCGCGAGCCGTTCAAAGCGCGCGGACCATGCCAAAGTTGCCGCCGAAAAGCAACCGTGAGAACGCGAGATTTGAGCGGAAAACCAAAGTGTTGCGCAATTTCCTAGAACAAATGTGATCTTGGAAATGCGACGACGAGATAAGCTGGCCTCATGGCGGCACGGCTAGCCATCGCAAAGACAATTAGAAATGACGGTAACCGCTTGTTTCTACGACTATTTCTTCACCGTCTTCGGCCCACAGACGAGCTCCGGAGCCAACTCTGACCGTCCCGATCTTGGTGATTGGCGGCTCTCCTTGAACGTTTCTGAGCAGTTCCTTTAGGCGCGCTTCGGGAATAGTGAAGCAGAGCTCATAATCATCGCCTGCCGACATTAGATCGGATCCGTTCACGTTAGAATTTGCCATAACCGTTTGTGCCGGATTTGAAAACGGCACCAATGCGGCCTCAATGTCGAGGCCAACACCGCTTTCGCTGGCAATGTGCCCGGCATCTGCCAGCAGCCCATCTGAGATATCGATGCTCGCACTGGCGAGGCCGCGTAGAGCAAGGCCAATCCCCAATCTTGGTTGGGGCACCTGATAGCGAGCGATCAGCATCTTCCTATCTCCATCACCCAGTGATATTTCTCCACGCAGAGCCTGAAGTCCAAGGCCCGCATCCCCTATTGTCCCTGTCACACATATTGCGTCCCCTGGGCGCGCGCCGGATCTTCTCACAATTGCTTCTGGTGGGACGTGGCCAATGGCGGTCAACGACAGTGTCAGTGGCCCGACCGTCGCCACAGTATCGCCGCCCAAAAGCCCAACATTGAAGATTGATTGATCCTCAGCAAGGCCATCTGCAAAACCGCGCAGCCAATCAACGGTAATCTCACGCGGCCAGGCGCAAGCCAACAAATAGTAAAGGGGGGTCGCGCCTTTGGCGGCCAAATCGGAGAGATTGACGCGCAATAATTTTTTGGCAATCAGGTCCGGCGGATCGTTGGGCAGAAAGTGAACACCCGACACAAGAGCGTCTTTGGTCACAACAATATCTTCACCGGGTGGTGGCGTGAATGCCGCCGCGTCATCCTTGAGTCCAAAGGCTTCAGAAGTTGACTTTGTGAGAGGGGCAAATATTTTGGCGATCAGCGCGAACTCGTCTGGATGGGGCATCAATTACTCCCACAAGCCATCATACATTGGCCCTTACATTTCATCTGCGCGCATATCACGCGCGATCCGGTCGAGAATTCCGTTGACGAACTTTGGTTCCGCATCTTCAAAAAACGCATGAGTAATATCGACAAACTCATTGATCGCAACCCGTGGCGGAATTTCTTTGACAAACCCCAGTTCATGAGCGGCACATCTCAGCAGGGCGCGCAACGTGGTGTCGATACGTCCCATGGTCCAACCTGAAGCAAGTGAGTTTTCGATAAGGCGGTCGATTGCCACCTGTTGTTCCACAACACCGCGCACGGTTTTTGAGAAGAATAGCTCGTCGGCCTCTGGATACTGAGTGCCTTCAATTTCACGACCCAGACGGTGTTCAATAAATTGTTCGATCACTTCTTCTGTAGTCGCTCCACTGAGTTCCATCTGATAAAGCGCTTGCACGGCACCGAGCCGCGCGGCTCGTCTCGCATTGACATCGACCTTGCCTGATTTTGTGGAGGCCATCAGCGCAAACTCACATGGAATTTGCGTTTTATCCCAATCATGTCGAGGCAGGCAGCAGCGGCCCCACGTCCCTTATTCTTGTCATCGACTTTTGCTCTCGCCCAAGCTTGATCACTGTTTTCGACGGTCTGTATCCCATTCCCGAGAGCCAATTGATATGAAACCACAAGGTCCATGAGCGCACGGGCGGATTGGTTGCTCACAATGTCATAGTGCGTTGTTTCCCCTCGAATGACACAACCAAGGACCACAAAGCCGTCATACTTGCCGACAGCATATCGAACAGCCGCCGGGATTTCGAGAACACCTGGAACTGCAACGCGTTCGTACTTTGCATCACGCGATTCAATTTCAGCGATGGCACCATTAGCAAGCTCATCGGCCAGTTCCGGATAAAAGCGCGCTTCGACAATGAGAATAGTTTCTCCGCTCACGACTTTTCCCCTTCCGGAATTGCTCGCGTCTCAACAATCGTCAGACCGTAGCCATCCAGACCGACAATTTGTTTTTCCGTGTTGGAGAGACTGATCAGTTTCTTAAGGCCCAAGTCGAGTAGGATTTGCGCCCCGACTCCATACTCGCGCAAGCGTCGCGGTGGATCGAGATCCACGCCCTTACGCACCAAAATGTCTGAAAGAACGGTTGTCTGCGTTTCCCTCAACAAAACCACAACACCGCGCCCTTCTTCGGCAATAAGACGCATGGACTCGTCCACGAGATCGCTGCGCCCTCCTTCCATGGCCAACATGTCATTGAAGACGCTCATGGAATGCATACGCACAAGAACGGGCTCGGGGGTGGTGACATCTCCCTTTACCAGTACAACATGTTCCGCATATTCAACTGTGTTGATGTAGAGCATCATCGTCCATTCGCCGCCGATGGCAGAATGGAACGGCGTCTCTACAGCTTTGTGTATAAGATTGTCGTGGCGCCGACGATACGCGATGAGGTCTGCGATGGTGCCACACTTAAGGCCGTGTAATTGAGCAAAGGCCACAAGATCCGGCATGCGTGCCATTGTACCGTCATCGTTCATGATCTCGCAGATGACACCGGCCGGGTTTAGCCCTGCCAGTCGTGCGATATCGATGGCAGCTTCCGTATGACCAGCCCTGACTAAGACGCCACCGTCTTTAGCGACGAGCGGAAAGACGTGTCCCGGGGTCACGATGTCATCGCGATCCTTCGATGGATCGATGGCAACGGAGATTGTAAGGGCCCGGTCGTGGGCTGAGATGCCCGTGGACACGCCGTCCTTGGCTTCGATCGAAACCGTGAATGCCGTTTGATGGCGGGTTTGGTTGTCATGACTCATGTATCGAAGATCGAGATCATGTGCGCGTTCGCTGTTGAGCGACAGACAAATGAGGCCCCGGCCATGGCGCGCCATAAAGTTGACCGCCTCCGGCGTCGCCATCTGCGCGGGGATAACGAGATCGCCCTCGTTCTCACGGTCCTCCGCGTCCACGAGAATGAACATCCGCCCATTTCGAGCATCTTCAATGATGTCCTCAATGGGGGACAAGAAATCCGCAAACTCATTACTGCCCGACATTTCCAACTTCCATTCTTTATCTACGGCTTATTCTGCCGCTTGCTGTAGTCGCGCCACATAGCGCGCCAACACGTCGATTTCAAGGTTTACGGGATCTCCGACATCGATCTTACCAAACGATGTTACAATTTGGGTATGCGGAATAATGTTGACACCGAACTCATCACCTTCGATTTCATTGACCGTGAGTGACACTCCCTCAACTGTGATGGACCCTTTCTGAGCGATGAAAGGAAGAAGTGGCGCTGGCACTCTGAAGCGGTAGCGCACGCTGTCTCCCTCAGCAGTTTTCGCAGATACTGATCCAACTCCATCGACGTGGCCCGATACGATATGTCCACCAATCTCATCGCCTACTTTGAGGGACCGTTCCAAGTTGACGGGCATACCAGGTTTCCAACTTCCAAGACTTGTGCACGCGAGGGTTTCTGCTGAGGCGTCCACAGCAAACCAGTTTTGATCGCCTTCAAGCCCCTTGTCGACCACCGTCAGGCAGGCGCCCGAACAGGCAATAGAGGCACCAATGTCGATGCCTGAACTGTCGTAACTGGTTTCAATGACTATCCGGGTGTCACCGTCTTTCGAAATCGACTTTAGCCGGCCAACATCAGTGATAATTCCGGTAAACATTTCGCGTCCTCAGGTCCGTATTTCGTATGTTTCGATCAAGTCTTCGCCGATGGCCTCAAGACCAGTTCGGTCAAAAGTCGGCACATCTTCAAGCTTGTCGATGCCGAGGGACTGTATCGCAGGCAGGCCGTCACCGCCAATCACCTTTGCAGCTCTAAACCACATCAGCTCGTCTACAAGATTGGCGGAAAGAAGGGACGCATGCAGTTGTCCGCCCCCTTCCACCAACAATCTGGTTATGCCTCGCTTGGCGATTTCCTTAAGAGCAATAGCCAAATCGGGTCGGCCATTGGCGTCTTCGCGCACTTGAATGACCTCCATCCCACAATCTCGGAATGCTTGGGTCCGCACTTTGTCAGCATCCTCTAAGGTTACCATCCAGGTCGGGTGTTCCCTCGCGGTTTCGACCAATTTGGACGTCAGGGGCAACCGCAGCCTGCCATCGCAGACGATACGGACCGGCGTGCGGTCCAGCAGCCCTGGAAGCCGGCATGTCAGTTCGGGATTGTCACGAATGGCCGTGGTGCTGCCGATCATGATGGCGTCACTCTCGGCCCTTGCAAGATGAGCGCGGGCTCTTGCCTCTTGGCCAGTAATCCACTTGCTTTCGCCACTATGCGCTGCAATCTTGCCGTCAAGCGTGGTAGCGATCTTCAATGTCACTAAGGGTCGGTTATCTGTGGCCTGTTTAAAAAACCCCGCGTTTACCCGTTCGGCTTCAATAGCCCTCACCGAGGAAGAGGTCCCAATACCGGCTTGCTCCAACATGTCAGCACCTTTGCCCGACACGCGAGGATCTGGATCTGCGACAGCGTAAACCACTCTGCGAACACCTGCTTTCGCGAGGGCTTGAGCGCAAGGAGGTGTTTCGCCTTGATGGGCACATGGTTCAAGCGACACAAAGGCGGTGGCACCTTTGGCATCCGAACCGGCGTCTCTCAGGGCATTCGTTTCTGCATGGGGACGTCCGCCACTTCCCGTGCGCCCTCGCCCAACTATCCGCTCGCGCCCGTCCGTTTCGGTCCTGACGATGACACAGCCAACGCTCGGATTCGGCCAAACGTCACCAAGCCCTCTCCGGGCCAGGGCAACGGCAATTGACATGTAGGCGTCATCGCTGCGGGTCATAGGCTATCTAACGGACGATCTGGTCGCCCCACCGTCATTAGTGGCGATCCTCTTCGCCTTCTTCCAACCGGCCCAGGAAATTCTGGAAATCCTGCGCTTCGTGGAAGTTTTTGTAAACGGAAGCAAATCGGACGTAAGCAACGGCATCTAAGGACTCGAGCCCCTGCATGACAAGTTCACCGATCACGTCGGAGGGAATATCAGGCTCACCCATGCTTTCCAACCGCCGAACGATGCCGCTCACCATGCGCTCCACCCGCTCAGGCTCTACGGGTCTCTTGCGAAGAGCAATCTGGATTGACCGCATCAATTTGTCCCTATCAAAGGGCATGCGTTTTCCGGACTTCTTGACAATCGTCAGCTCACGAAGTTGAACGCGCTCAAATGTTGTGAATCGTCCACCGCATGCAGCGCAATAGCGACGCCTGCGAATGGCTGTATTGTCTTCGGTTGGCCGAGAATCCTTGACCTGCGTGTCTTCATTTCCGCAGTAGGGGCAACGCATACCAACTCCTTCATTCTTACCGCTGCAAGCAACGGATAGTGATTAACTATTGATAGATCGGAAACCGCTTTGTCAGTGCAATGACTTTGTCCTTGACCGACTTTTCGACGGCAGAATTGTCCTCACGATTTGCAGCCAACCCATCAAGCACCTCGCCCATCAGTGCACCAACTTGTGCAAACTCCGCAACGCCAAACCCGCGTGTTGTTGCCGCTGGCGATCCAATGCGAATGCCGGAAGTAATTGTTGGTTTTTCAGGGTCGAAGGGAACACCGTTCTTGTTACAGGTGATGAATGCGCGTTCGAGGCTGTCCTCAGCAATATTACCAGTTAGTTTCTTGGGTCGAAGGTCTACCAGCATGAGGTGGGTATCTGTTCCGCCCGATACGATATCAAGACCTGCGTCTTTCAACGTGGAAGCAAGAATCTTGGCATTTTCGACAACCGCTTGGGTATAGGCTTTGTATCCGGGCTGGAGTGCTTCATGGAAAGCCACGGCTTTTGCCGCAATGATATGCATCAATGGTCCGCCTTGAATGCCTGGGAAAATGGCGGAATTCACTTTCTTTGCAATGGCTTCATCGTTCGTCAGAATGAGGCCGCCACGTGGCCCTCTCAATGTCTTGTGCGTGGTAGATGTCACCACATGGGCGTGCTCCAACGGGCTCGGATGAACACCGCCCGCAACAAGACCTGCAAAGTGGGCCATGTCGACCATCAACAGTGCTTCGACCTCATCAGCGATCTTGCGGAACCGTTCGAAATCTATGGTTCTTGGATATGCGGAACCGCCAGCAATGATCAGTTTTGGTTTATGCTCTTTGGCAAGCTTTTCAACTTCTTCGAAGTCAACCAAGTGGTCTTCTTTGCGAACGCCGTATTGGACCGCGTTGAACCACTTGCCGGATTGATTGGGCGGTGCACCGTGTGTGAGGTGACCACCCGCCGCGAGGCTCATGCCTAAGATTGTGTCGCCTGGTTTGATGAGTGCTTGAAAGGCGCCCTGATTAGCCTGGCTGCCGGAACTTGCTTGAACATTTGCAAAACCGCAATTGAAGAGTTTCTTTGCCCGTTCAATGGCCAAGTTTTCGGCAACGTCTACATATTCGCAGCCGCCGTAATATCGTCGACCCGGATATCCTTCGGCATATTTGTTTGTCAGGACGGAGCCTTGTGCCTCAAGAACCGCGCGAGAAACGATGTTCTCCGACGCGATCAGTTCTATCTGGGACTGCTGTCGGCCAAGTTCACCTTTAAGAGCCTCCAAAATTTCCGGGTCCCTTTGGCGCAAAGGCACCGAAAAGAGATCTTCGACAGATGTTGTGTCGTTGGCAGCCGGCTTAGCGGTCATGCTCCGTTCCTTCTTACTCAATGACGCGAATGGCTCAATATCTCGTGGCAAACTACCAGGCATGCCGCCTAGGGAAAAGGTGCATACCATATCTCGCGATGAGGCAACACGGTTTTTTCTGGATATCCCACGCGATTTCGCGCCCAGGACCGAGGGCAAATCAAAGCCGAGAATTCGATCAAATCAGGCGGCGCGGCGCAGTTTCATCTCGGTCCAAATGGCTTGAAGCGCACTGACCAGGTCGGCGATTTGCTTGTCTGTGTGTCGAGGGCCTGGCGTAAACCTCAATCTTTCCGTGCCGCGCGGCACTGTCGGGAAATTGATCGGCTGAACGTAGATCTTGTAGGTGTCCATAAGTTCATCGCTGACCTGCTTGCACACGACGGGATCACCGACCAATACGGGGACAATATGGGTCACCGAAGGCATCACGGGGAGGCCCGCCTCTGCCAAAGCCCGCTTCAAGTACTCGGCGCGTTCTTGATGCTGCTCACGCTCTGCATTCGACTCCTTTAGATGGCGAATGCTAGCCGTAGCGCCTGCCACCAGTGACGGCGCCAAAGAGGTCGTAAATATGAACCCAGGCGCAAATGACCGAATGACATCAACCAAGGTGGCGCTGGACGCAATGTATCCGCCCATGATGCCGAAGGCCTTCGCCAACGTTCCTTCGACAATGTCGATCCGGTCCAATTGACCATCTCGCTCAGCAATACCGCCGCCGCGAGGCCCGTAGAGGCCTACTGCGTGAACCTCATCCAGATAGGTCATGGCATTGTATTTTTCGGCAAGGTCGCAGATCTCTGAAATTGGGGCGATATCACCGTCCATTGAATAAACGGACTCAAATGCGATCACCTTGGGCGTGTCATGCGGGATTTCTTTGAGCAATTCTTCAAGGTGCTCAAGATCATTGTGCCGCCAAACTCTCTTTTCCCCACCGCCACGTCGTATGCCTTCGATCATGGAAGCATGGTTCAGCTCATCCGACAAAATCACGAGTCCTTTGAACACCTTATTCAAAGTGCTTAAAGTGGCGTCGTTGGCAATGTAGCCAGAAGTAAAGAGCAGCGCGGCTTCTTTGCCGTGAAGATCAGCCAGCTCTTTTTCAAGCTCAACATGATAGTGCGTGGTCCCGGCAATGTTTCTGGTTCCGCCGGAGCCTGCGCCAACAGTGTCGATGGCCCGGTGCATGGCATCGATGACCTTCGGGTTTTGCCCCATGGCAAGGTAATCGTTCGAGCACCAGACCACAATTTCGTCCACGCCCTCTCCACCATGGAAAGACGCGCACGGGAAATCACCTCTGTGCCGGACAATGTCTGCAAATACGCGGTAGCGCCCTTCTGAGCGAACCGTCGAGATCGCTTTGTCCAATGCCTTCTTGTAGTTCATCGCTCAATCCATCTACGCCCAGGGAAATCCCCTGAATTACGCCATTTATCTCATGGCCCCGAAAGCTTCGCAAGCGCTTCCGGGTATCAGTAACCTCTGTATTTAACGCCATTTTGCCCCATCCTGTAATGGCGAAATGTCGCAATTGGAAGGGCATTTTGCAATACGGGGACACCTTATTTTCGGCTTAGATCCAGAGATTTCTCTCTTCGAGAACTTGTTTCAAGAGGCTGGGTCGGTCGGTCATGATCCCGTGCACCCCTAAGTCGATGAGTTGTTCCATGGTTTCTCGGTCATCGACGGTCCAGATGTGAACTTTTAGGCCTTTCTTCTCGGCCGCTCTGATCATCCGCGTTGTCGCAAGACGAATTCCCCTTTCGGAGATGGGTATTTGTGCACAGCGAGCCGTCAAATGGCCGCTCGGAAACCCCCAGCCAGAAAAGTAGAGGCGGGCAACTTCGCCTGGCCCCATTGAGGTACACAAGCCAGGACCTAAAGCGGCGCGAAGTCTCTCAATCCTGTGGGTGGCAAAGGAGCCCACACAGACCCGGTCTAGGGCATTTGTCTTACGAATTGCAGTGATTAGCTCGTCCACCGCCCCGTCGTTCTTTGGCTCAATGTTGAAACTGACTTCCGGCCAAGTTCCCAAGACCTCCTCCATCAAGGGGATCCTTTCTTTGTCACCGACTTTGGCCGGCTTGATATCTTGGTAGGTCATTTCATCGATGCGGCCCGGTCGATCGGTCATCCGGTCCAGTGTTTCATCGTGGAAGCAAAGCAAGACTTGATCGCGCGTTGCTACACAATCGGTCTCAATGTGTCGGTAACCTATGTCAATGGCCGCCTCAAAGGCTCCCATTGTATTTTCGGCACCTTCCAATGATCCGCCCCTGTGGGCAAAGGCCATGAATTGATCATGGGCTAGATAAGGATGGGGTTTGGTCGGCACGTCGAATGAGCCTCGTTTTGCACTTATTCAAGAGTTCACCGCCCATTCTAGGCAATTTCGCCAATACACACAAAAAAAGGCGGCCCTCAAGGCCGCCCTATTAAACTGAATAATGCGAGATCTACAGTCGATATCGGATCTGATCGGTCCAGAACCGCTCCATTCGCTTGAGCGTTCGGTTCAGATTGTCGAGATCGTCAGGCTGAACGCCGCCGACCTCTGTGATCGATTCCGTATGACGCTTGTAGAGCTGCTCAACTTGATCGCAAATCTCTTGGCCTTTTTCGGTCAACCGAACACGCACGGAGCGGCGATCCATTTCTGAACGCTCGTGGTGTATGTATCCCGTTTCAACAAGCTTCTTGAGATTGTACGAAACGTTAGAACCGAGATAGTGACCACGGGAGCGAAGTTCACCCGCTGTCATTTCAGCGTCACCGATATTGAACAACAGTAGCGCTTGAACGCTGTTGATGTCAGAAAGCCCGGCTCTCTCAAGATCATCTTTGATCACATCCAACAACTGACGGTGCAGTCGCTCGATCAATGTCAATGACTCTAGGTATTGGACTCTTAGACTATCGCGATCCGGCTCAGTCGCCGGGCTGCCACCGATCATTTGGGCTGTATTTGAAATACTCATACTTACAACGCCCCTTTAAGCAATTACGTGACCTGTAGAGTAGTCCGGTATTCGCTAAAGAGTTCTTAATTTGAATCGATTGAAAGTGTCCCAATGCCGCACAAACGCTGGCATTTATCAACCTCTTGTCAAGGTTAATCAATGGTTGAATTGGCAGCATACGGAACGGTTTCGAGAGATTACTTACATGTTTCGACGATACTGCCCGCCGACTTCGAACAAGGCGTTGGTAATCTGACCGAGAGAGCAAACTCGTGCGGCTTTCATCAGTTCCGCAAACACATTTTGGTTCTCGAGGACCGATTGTTGAAGGGCTTTGAGCGCCTTCGTCGCTTCGCTCTCGTGTCGGTTTTGGAAGTCGCGCAGCCTTTTCAATTGGCTCTGTTTGACCTTGTCGGTCGACCTTGCGAGTTCAATGACCTTTTCCTCGGATGCTTCCTCTTCCGGATTGAGGAAAGTATTAACACCGACAATCGGTAACGATCCGTCGTGTTTCTTGTGTTCGTAGAGGATGGATTCGTCTTGTATCCGGCCTCGCTGATACCCGGTTTCCATGGCTCCGAGCACGCCGCCGCGGTCGGAGATCCGCTCAAACTCAGTCAATACGGCTTCTTCAACCAGATCTGTGAGCTCATCGATGATAAAAGATCCCTGGTTCGGATTTTCGTTCTTCGACAGACCCCATTCGCGGTTGATGATCATTTGGATGGCCAAGGCCCGCCTGACGGACTCACCAGTTGGGGTCGTTATGGCTTCGTCATAGGCGTTGGTATGTAGGCTGTTGCAGTTGTCATAACTGGCGATGAGCGCCTGAAGCGTGGTTCGAATGTCATTGAACGCCATCTCTTGGGCGTGCAGAGAGCGGCCGGAGGTTTGGATGTGGTACTTGAGCTTTTGGCTGCGCGCATTGGCCCCGTATTTGTCGCGCATATTGATGGCCCAAATGCGCCTCGCCACTCGGCCAAGTACGGTGTACTCGGGATCCATGCCATTGGAGAAGAAGAAGGAAAGATTGGGGGCAAAGTCGTCAATCTTGAGGCCGCGCGCTAGGTAAGCTTCTACATAGGTAAAGCCGTTTGCTAAGGTGAAGGCCAATTGACTGATCGGGTTGGCGCCTGCTTCTGCGATGTGATAGCCGGAGATGGAAACGGAATAGAAATTACGGACATTGTTGTCGACAAAATAAGCCGCAATATCGCCCATCATTTTCAAGGAAAACTCGGTGGAGAAGATGCAGGTGTTTTGCCCCTGATCTTCCTTCAAGATGTCGGCTTGCACCGTGCCGCGAACATTCTCCAAGACCCAGGCCCGCATATCTTGGGCTTCGCTTGCGTTTGGAGCCCGACCGTTTTCCTTCTCAAAGGCCTCAATTCTTTGATCGATGGCAGTGTTTAGGAAGAAGGCCAGGATCGTTGGTGCCGGACCATTGATGGTCATGGAAACAGAATTGCGCGGATCACAAAGATCAAACCCGTCATAAAGCACCTTCATGTCCTCGAGGGTCGCAATCGACACGCCTGAATTGCCAACCTTACCGTAGATGTCGGGGCGTTCGTCTGGCTCAAACCCATACAATGTTACGGAGTCAAAGGCCGTCGAAAGCCTTTTAGCTTCAGAGTGTTCGGACAATTTCTTGAAACGTTGGTTCGTCTGAAAAGCGTCGCCTTCACCTGCAAACATGCGGGCTGGATCCTCGCCTTCGCGTTTAAAAGGAAAGACCCCAGCGGTGTAAGGGAAAAACCCGGGCAGATTTTCTTTTCTCCGCCATTTCAGGATCTCTCCTTCATCTTCGTAAGCAGGCAAAGAGACCTTTTGCACACGGTTGCCGCTGAGCGTTTCTGTGAAGGTCTTGGTGCGAATTTCGCGGTCACGGACTTTGGACACAAACTCATCTTGCTCATAGGCCAGTTTTAGAGTTGGCCACTCTTCGAGAAGCGCCTTGGATTCCGCGGAAAGCTGGTCTGACCTCCCTGAGATCAAACTATCTAGATCCCCAGCGGATTTTCCAGCGGCTGTCAGCATGTCCTTCGCGGCGGCAAGCTGCTGATGTTCGCGGGCAACGCGCGCTTGGGCTTGGGTTTCCTGGTGGAAGCCGCGCACTTGTTCGGCGATTTCTGCTAAGTAACGCCGGCGATCCGGCGGCACAATGACCGTGGAGCCTGAGGGGGCTTTGATCGAAAGTTCCGGCAAGTGGCCGTCACTGAAATTCATCAATCCACGCTCTTCGAGCTTCTTTCGAATACCTTGGTAGAGCGCCGTCACGCCATCGTCGTTGAACCGAGACGCGATCGTGCCAAATACCGGCAGGCTTTCAGGAGAAGATGAGAAGTCCTCATGGTTTCGCTGAACCTGCTTGCGCACATCGCGCAGAGCATCCTCGGCCCCTCTCCGGTCGAATTTGTTGATGGCGATGACATCGGCAAAATCCAGCATGTCGATTTTTTCAAGCTGGGTGGCGGCACCAAATTCTGGGGTCATCACATACATGGAGAGATCAACCAGAGGCAGCAAGGCGGCATTGCCCTGCCCGATCCCTGGCGTTTCAACAATCACGAGGTCAAAACCGGCGAGCTTGGTGACATTGATGACATCGGCCAAATGATCGGGGACTTCAGTCTGAGCATCCCTCGTTGCTAGGGACCGCATGTAGATATTGGGGTGATCAATGGCATTCATTCGAATACGGTCGCCCAAAAGGGCCCCACCGCTACGTCGACGGGACGGATCGATGGCAATGATCGCGATCTTCAATTGATCATCTTGATCCAGCCGGAAACGTCTGATGATCTCATCTGTGAGAGACGACTTGCCTGCCCCGCCGGTGCCAGTAATGCCGAAGACAGGCGGTGTTTTCTCTGATTTTACAGCGGCTTGAATCTCTTTCTTGAGAGATTCATCGAGCGATCCGTTGTCCAAGGCCGTGATGAGACGTGCAAGATCCGAGCGGTCTCCCGCCTTCAAGCCACTCAAGTCCTTTGGCAGGTTTTCGCATGGATCGAAATCGGACTTCTGACAGATGTCGTTGATCATCCCCTGTAGACCAAGCTTTTGGCCATCCTCTGGCGCATAAATACGGCGAACGCCGTAATCGTGGAGGGACCGAATTTCATGGGGAACAATGACACCGCCACCGCCACCGAAGACCTGGATGTGCTCGGATCCACGCTCCTTGAGCACATCGATCATGTACTGGAAAAACTCCACATGACCGCCTTGGTAGGAGCTAATGGCAATTGCCTGGACATCCTCTTGGATCGCCGCATTGACGATTTCTTGCACTGAGCGATTGTGGCCGAGATGGATAATTTCAGCGCCCGTCGACTGTAGAATCCGACGCATCACGTTGATGGCCGCGTCGTGGCCGTCGAAGAGACTGGTCGCCGTGACAATCCGGACTCTGTTTTCGGCTTGATATTTTTCAGGCAAAGAATGAGGGGCGTCTTGTGCAGTCACCGACATGGGGGCACTTCCTTGTCTCGATATCGCTCTCGGGTGGGCGGTCCGGTTGAAGTCTCGAAAGGTCACAATATCAATCGACCTGTTCCTGACACCCCATCATAGCAGACCCACCCGCCCGTGTTTTCAGAGTTTTAAGTCAGTATCCCTTACCTTATCCCATGTTGAATGAAAGGTCTAATCCTGCTCTTTTGCGGTGCAGTGTTCTGGACTTAGTCATCATTGGCGCTTAGAAAACCTACCGGCTCCATAGCAAGGTATTGGAATTGATGACCGATCGTCCCTCGCCACGTTTTCCAGACACGCGCCTTCGGCGAAATCGTCGCGCGGATTGGTCAAGACGGCTGGTTTCTGAGTCCCGCCTCTCGGTTGATGATCTGATTTGGCCAATCTTTGTTGTGGATGGTGAGAAGCAAAGCGTCGAAGTCGACTCGATGCCCGGCGTCAAGCGGCTTTCGGTAGATCTTGCGGTCAAAGCTGCGGAACACGCGGCCGAACTTGGAATTCCAGCGATCGCTTTGTTCCCCTATACGAACCCAGAGCTCCGATCACCCGATGGGCGGGAGGCGCTCAATCCAGAGAACTTGATTTGCCAGGCCACACGGGCCATCAAACAGAACGTGCCTGAGATCGGCATCCTCTGTGACGTGGCGCTCGACCCCTATACAGATCACGGCCATGACGGATTGCTCTCCGACCACGGGACGATTTTGAACGATGAAACCGTAGATATCTTGGCAAAACAATCACTTGTCCAAGTCGAAGCGGGCTGCGACATCGTTGCGCCCTCGGACATGATGGACGGTCGAATTGGCGCCATTCGGTCGGCTTTGGAAGCGGATGGACATCACAATACGCAAATTATGGCCTATGCGGCGAAGTATGCATCAGCTTTCTATGGTCCTTTTAGGGATGCGGTGGGCTCAACTGGCGCGTTGAAAGGCGACAAGAAGACCTATCAGATGGATCCGGCGAACGCAGATGAAGCCCTTCGGGAGGTTTCTCTCGATATTTCAGAGGGCGCGGACATGATCATGGTAAAACCTGGCATGCCCTATCTGGACATTGTCTCAAAAGTGAAGCACAATTTCAACGTACCGACATTTGCTTATCAAGTGTCCGGTGAGTACGCCATGTTGACGGCCGCCGCAGAGCGCGGATGGCTGGATGGTGAGCGAGTGATCTTTGAGAGTTTGTTAGCGTTCAAACGGGCTGGGGCCGACGGCGTCTTAACCTACTTTGCAGCAAATGTTGCGGAGCGGTTGAAAGGGGCGTAGCCTCAGATTCGGGGTAAGCTGGTACGGGGTAGTCGGGTCACCAAAGATTGGTGCCCGTGATGGTGTTAGGGGAAGACACTTGGCTGAGTTATTCGAAGCTTGGGTCGCTTTGGCGAGCAGTTGGCTCGGAGAAGATCTAGAATATGCAGGCGCCGGTCCTTTGATCGCGCTCGTATCCGTCATCCTAGGGTTGGCGGGTTTTTATTTCCTATTCAAATTGGCAATCCGCCCTCTGCGTCCTCTCTTTCGTGGGGAAACGTTAGCAGACTATGGTCGCATTCAAGAACCCAAGCCCAAACGGATGCGTGAGCGCACTACGGTCGGTGCCCTCGCAGATAAAGACGTTCGCGAGGTCGAGAAGAGAGAAAAATGCGTCGACGATCAGCCGGTTGCAACCACGCCGATTATTCGCATTCTCCCGTTGGACGACTTTGTGCGCGGCGATGGAATTGATCGGATGATCGCGCGCGAACTTGCCGATGGTCTCCACGCGACCTTGAAACGCGTTCCAAATCTGCAAACGCAAAAAGCTTGCTTGTCATCACCAACGCCGCAGCCCTGCAGTTCCAACGGTAAGGCATCTGTCTACGTCGTTGCTGGAACCGTGAAGCGCACGACGGAAGGTGCACAGATGCGCCTCTGCCTAAAAGATGCGGCGACGGGTGAGCGTATTTGGTCTCGTAACGAAAACGTCGGCCCTGAAGAAGTGGCCTCTCTGTCGCAAGAGATCGCTATCGAGATCGGCGGCGCCGTCATTCTTCGACAAGGGGCTGCACATACTCTGTTGGAGCGTGCTAGTCCGCGCGCTGTAACAAGGAAATCAAACTCGACGTATCCCAACGACCACCCCCAAGAGCTTGAACCTTCGCATAGAGTTGATCAACCTGCTGCGTAATTGGTAAGTCCGCGCCGTTGCGCTCAGCTTCTTCAAAGCAGAATCCGAGGTCTTTTCGCATCCAATCAACGGCAAAGCCGTGTTCAAACTCACGATCAATCATGGTGGCGTGCCGATTTTCCATCTGCCAAGATTGTGCGGCTCCTTTTGAGATTACATCAATGACGTCACGACCATCCAAACCTGCGCGTTCTGCGAAATCTAGACCTTCTGACAGCGCCTGAACGAGACCTGCAATGCAGATTTGATTGACCATCTTCGTCAATTGACCAGCGCCGCTCGGGCCCATCAACTTGATTGAGCGGGCGAAATTTCCAATGACCGGTTCCGCACGTTCAAAAGGCCCCTCCTCACCACCTACCATGACAGTTAGAACACCGTTCTCCGCCCCCGCTTGTCCACCGGAGATGGGCGCGTCGAGGAAGTCGATCTCTCGGCCCTTGGCTTCATTGAACAATTGCCGTGCGACATCTGCAGACGCCGTCGTGTGATCAACGAAGATGGCACCAGCCTTCATCGCGCCGAGAGCCCCATCCGGCCCAATCGTAACCTCTTTGATGTCGTCATCATTGCCGACACAGGCAAACACGATGTCCGCATTTTCCGCCGCCGCCTGAGGTGTCTCAACACTTCGACCGCCGAATTCTGCGACCCAAGTTTCCGCCTTTGATGCTGTGCGATTGAATGCCGTTACTTCCAGGCCCCCACGCGCTAAGTGACCCGCCATGGGATATCCCATAACGCCGAGACCGATGAAGCTGACTTTTTTGACATGGGTGGATTTTGAGGACATGTCGTTTCCTTTTTGTGATGCTCGACCTACGCTGAAAATGCCCATAGCATTGGCCAGGTAAAAAGGCACGCACTAACGAAGAGATGGTCCCACCATGTCGAAGAAACGAAAACTAACCCTGGGTTTTGCGCGGGTCCTTCTCATATTTTCAGTGATTTTGATCCTGGCGCTGTCAACGCAGATACTGCAACTTCAGCGTACGCTTCATACATCACCCGACCAACTTGTCTCATCAAGCCTCACAACAAGCGTTGAGGTGCTTTGGGATGAAAACCATGTGCCGCATATATTTTCTGAAGACGAGTATGGCGCCTATTTTGCCTTGGGCGTTCTTCATGCAGAAAACAGATCCTGGCAAATGGAGATGTCGCGACGGATTGTTCAGGGGAGAATGTCAGAAATCGTCGGGCGGCTTGGGGTCCAGTTCGACACCGTCACGCGGACCCTAGGTCTTTACGAGGCCGCACATGACTCGATACCCAACTTGTCAAAAGCCTCAAGGGTTGCATTGGAAGCCTATAGCGACGGTGTCAATCAAGTGTTTGAAGAGCGCGGACGTTCTCTCTCTCCGGAGTTCATTCTTCTTGGTCATACGCCTGAACGCTGGACACCCACAGACTCCGTTGCCGTGTTGCGGATGATGTCGGTGGGCCTGTCGACTAATCTGTGGTCAGAGTTGCAAAGAAGTGCGCTCCTTAGCGAAATCACGCCACAGGAACTCACCGAATTGCAACCACCCTATCCAGGTGACGAAGCAATCGTCCTGCCTTCGCTTTCAGACCTTTTTCCCTTTGTGCAGGAAGATGAAGAACAAGTTTCGTTCACCCTCCCGAACTTTGGCTCCATCGAGGCATCGAACAATTGGGTCATTGATGGGCACAGAACCACAACCGGCGCGCCGTTGCTGGCAAATGACCCCCATCTTGGATTTTCAGCTCCCAGTATTTGGTATCTCGCCCATATGCAAACGCCCGAAGGTGACATTATTGGTGCAACACTTCCTGGTTTTCCGCTTGTGGTTTTGGGACGGACAAATGACATCGCATGGGGGTTCACAAACACCGGTCCAGATACTCAAGACCTTTATGTGGAGCAGTTGAACCCAGAAAACTTAAATGAATACCGCACACCAGATGGGTGGCAAGTATTCGAATCACGGAAAGAGACAATCAAAGTTCGGTTCGGTCGAGATATCGAGATTGATGTTCGACAAACGCGGCATGGACCAGTATTGCCGACCTCATTGGTCGAGGATCTCCCAATGATCGACGAAGGTCATGTTCTTGCACTGGCTTGGACGGGATTGGCCAGCGATGAACGCGCAATGGACGGCCTTTTGGGCGCACGCCATGCGAAGGACTGGACGGCCTTCAACACTGCTTTGCGACATTTTCATTCGCCGATGCAAAATATCGTCTATGCAGATGTGCGTGGAAATATTGGTTTCGTTGCGCCAGGCATTGTTCCGGTCCGCGGCCCGGACCATCAAACCAAGGGCATGCTCCCAGCTCCTGGTTGGCTCGAACAAAATGATTGGGTCGGATACATTCCCTTCGATGAACTGCCACGGGTCTACAATCCGACCGAGGGCATGATCGTCACCGCAAACCAAAAGATCGTTCCAGACGACTACAATCACCATCTCACCTATGAGTGGGGCGTTCCCTACCGCGCCAATCGAATTGCAAACCTCATCAAGGAGAAAGAAAAACACACGATTGAGTCCTTGGCGGCCATTCAAACCGACAATGTCTCCGACTATGCGAAAGAGATGTTGCCGTTACTTCTTCGAATTGGAGGCGAAATGGAAGACCCGTCAAGAGCACTCAATCTCTTGGAGACCTGGGAGGGTCACATGCAGGCAGACGGCATTGCACCGCTTCTCTTCTCTGCTTGGACGCGTCACCTTGGAAAAATTATTGTCGAACAGCGGCTGGGCGACTCATCCGCTCGGATCTCCCGCCCCTCCCCTTATTTTTTGATCAATGTCCTAAACGACAAGGACGGACAATCACACTGGTGCGGGACGTCGTCGATGGACCCAGAACCAAACTGCGATCAACTCGTCTCAAATGCATTGAATGAGGCCATAGACGATCTCGAAGATCGGTTGGGGAAAGACTGGTCTGAATGGCGATGGGGTTCTGAACACCGCGCCGTCCACGAACATCGTCCTTTCGGCTTCTTTCCCATCTTGAAGAACTATTTCAATATCGTATCGGAAACAGGTGGCGGTCCTTTCACACCCAATCAGGGTTCTTACTACGGCTCTGGGTCCTCTCCCTTTGTCAATCGACATGGTGCTGGGTACCGTGCGGTCTATGACTTTGAGGATTTGGATCGGTCGGTATTTGTGCAAACAACCGGGCAATCTGGGAACATACTATCGGAACAATACCGAGATTTTGAACCGCATTGGCGGGAGGGTCGACTTCTCCCAATGGTCACTGATAGAGAGATACTAGAACCACTTGTCATCAAGCGGATGACCATCGACCCAAATCAACAATAACTTAGGCTAAAGATGCGTAGTTCCCTTCGTAGTAGAGGAGCGGAGCGGCATTGGTGTTTGCAAACTGTCGCACTTTGCCAACGATGATGATGTGATCGCCCCCATCGACACGGTCAAAAACATCACATTCGAAAATGGCTTTTGCATTTGAAAGGATCGGAATGTCATTGAGACCAATTTCGTGCACGAACCCGGTCACAGCGTGATCACCCGGCTTCGAACAATGATCGGCTATTTCTTGTTGCTCATTGGTCAGCACATTGACGACAAAGTGATCGCTTCTCTCAAAAGCCTTTAGAGTATCGGACCGGCGGTCGATGCTCCACAACACCAATGGTGGTTCGAGTGACAGCGATGCAAAAGAATTGACGGTTAGACCTAATGCGTCTTGGTCTGAAAGCTTCGTCGTGACGACAGCGACGCCGGTTGCAAAGCCTCCAAGAGCATCTCGGAATTCTCGCGTATTGTAGATCAAGTCCATAGAATCAATGTCACCATCTGTCGTTGTCCCGCCTTTGCGTCAAGCTGCCTGTTGCAAACTGAGAATCATTCTAAATAGGGCAAGTCCGCCTGCATGGAAAGGGCTCATTTCATATGAATTGCTGGTAGTGTGTCGGTGAACAATTCACCCGCCAAAGTACCTTCCTTTGTGGCCATAGGCAAAAAAAGCGTTTAGAAACGGCAGCATATGGATCTGATCGAAACTTCCTCAATTCAGATGTGGGTGACCTTTGGGGTCATTTTCTGCGCCGTCATTCTCTACAGTTTGGAGCGATGGTCGTTGGAGATGATCTCCATCGGCGTTGTCGTATCGCTGATCTTCATCTTTCACTTCTTTCCCGTCTCAGATCCCTCCACAGGGTTTAATCAACTCAATGCTGAACGACTTCTGAGCGGATACGCCAACACGGCGCTGATCACCATCATTGCGCTGTTGATCGTCGGACAGGGAATGTATCAATCCGGTGCGCTTGAGCGACCCACACAACAACTCACGCAACTTACTGGAGGACGCCCAGGGCTTACCTTGTTCCTGATCCTCACCATTGTTGCCATCATCAGCGCCGTGTTGAACAACACACCGGTGGCAGTGATGTTCATTCCCATCATGAGCGCGGTCGCCGCGAGGGCGGACATACCGGTTAGCAAAGTTATGATGCCTTTGAGTTTCATGTGTGTGCTCGGCGGCATGACCACGCTGATTGGTTCGTCGACCAACCTACTGGTTGCACAAACCGCCCATCACTCTGCCGTGGATTCTGCGCAACGGGCGCAACTCGACATTGGGTTTTTTGACTTCACGGTGCCGGGCCTTGTGCTGCTTGGCGTCGGTTCCCTCTATGTCCTTTACATCATGCCCCGATTATTGCCGATCCGTCAGTCCATGTCCGGCGAGTTAGTTGATCAGTCGGGTCGTCAATACATCGCCCAAATTGACCTGACACCGGATCATCCGCTCATCGGAAAAACGGCTGTGGCGGGGTTGTTTCCTGATCTGACGGACATGACGGTTCGTATGATCCAGAGACGGGAAAAAGCCATACTGCCCCCGTTTGAAGACATATCCCTTCAATCAGGTGATGCGGTCATTGTTGCCGCCACCCGCAAGAAACTCACGGAAATCTTGGCCTCTCAGCCAAAGTTCTTGAGTGGTATGATCGATCATCAAGAAGATCCAAGCCGACGTGGTGGACAAGCCCTGTCGCTTGTTGAAGCGGTTGTGGCGCCCGGCTCGCGTTTCATTGGACGTAGCATTCAGCAAATTGGGTTTCGCTATCAAACCGGCTGTATCGTCCTCGGCGTCCAAAGGCGCAGTCGCATGATCCGCGTGCGTATGAACGATATTCGCTTTGAGGCCGGCGATGTTCTCCTGATATTTGGAACACACCGAAACATTCGCGGACTTCGCGCGAACAAAGACGTCTTGCCTTTGGAATGGTCGACAGAAGAACTTCCCGACATCGCGAATTCACTGCGCGCGCGTATCATTTTTGGCATCACGGTTCTGTCCGCCGCATCTGGATTCGTGCCCATTGTTTTGGCAGCCATGATGGGCGCGGTGGCGATGGTTGCCTTTGGATGTTTGAACATACGACAGGCTGCACGTGCTTTTGACCGTCGTATCTATCTACTCGTTGGCGCCGCGCTCGCCATGGGAACGGCATTAGAGTTCACCGGCGGGGCTTCCTATCTCGCCCACAGTCTTGTTGCAATCTTTGCAAACGCTGACAGCGCGGTCCTACTTTCCGCCTTCTTCTTGTTGGTAGCGCTCCTGACCAACGTCTTGTCCAACAACGCCACGGCGGTTTTGTTTACACCGATTGCCGTGGGGATCGCTGCTGAGACCGGCGTTGAACCACGTGCGTTCGTCTATGCGGTGATCTTTGCGGCGAATTGCTCGTTTGCAACGCCGATGTCCTATCAAACCAATCTCTTGGTGATGGGGCCTGGACACTATCAATTTGTTGACTACGTGAAGGCAGGCACGCCCCTCATTATCTTGCTTTGGATAACCTTCTCTTTGTTCGCGCCTTGGTATTTTGGGTTGTAGAGAGCCAGAGGTTTCTTGTCGCTCTTGTATATCAAGGGTGTGCTGATATTCTGGCGGGCATATGTTCATTGACGATTGGGCCATTTGCACCATCTTACTCGCAACAGATTTGCCCAGGGATTGCCCGTGACCGATCAGAGTTCGAAATATATTCCGCAGTTTTTCGTCACGGCGCCGACGGATTGCCCCTATTTGCCGGGTCAACGCGAACGCAAGATTTTCACAACTCTGTCCAGCCCCATGAACGAGACCATTCACAATGAATTGGTTCGGGACGGATTTCGTCGCAGTCAAAACATCCTCTACAAACCGGCTTGCGAAGAGTGTCACCGGTGCATCTCGGCCCGAGTTGTTGTGGACGGCTTTCATGAACGTCGTTCTTTCAAACGGATCCTGAAAGCAAACCCGGATGTGGTAAGCCAAGTTTTACCGCCGGTTGGCACCAATGAACAATACGGCATCTTGCGCGGGTACCTTGACGATCGTCACTTCGATGGCGGCATGACAGACATGTCCGTCTATGACTATCGCTCCATGGTCGAAGATACCGCCGTGGCGACCCAGGTGATCGAATATCGGTTGACGAACGGCATTGACGAACCGCCGGGACAACTAATCGCTACAGCACTGACGGACGTTCTCGATGACGGGCTTTCAATGGTCTACAGTTTCTTTGACCCGGATTTTCGTTCTCGCAGTTTGGGTACGTATATGATTCTCGATCACATTCGCCTTACCCAGAAGTTGGGACGCCCGTATCTCTATCTTGGATACTGGATTGATGAGTGCCAGAAAATGTCTTACAAGGCCAACTTCCAGCCCTTAGAGATTTTACAATCCAGCCGCTGGCGTCGATGGGAAGATCGTGAGTGACGACTCCACTCTGTTATGTCTTGCCCGTACTTGTTGCGGGCATCCACTCTTAAACTAGATATTCGTTTGGCTCTGGATTACCGGGACAAACCCGGTAATGACATTGCATTTCGCTTGGAGCGCTTGCGCCCTGCCCCTTCAGCCTTATACTCGCCCATGCTCATTTCGCCCGGGGGGAATTCCATATGGATCGACGAAAGGTCTTGTCAGGCGCCGGTCTGATCGCAACGGCAGGTGCTGCCACTGCGGGGCTTGCCGCCCTTGGGGTCACACGGCGCGCCAGCCGCACGACGTCAGGGAATGTAGACGCGCCAAGTGATCCAGCCTCTCCCGCCATTGTTACCAACAGGCGTGAACTCAAACTCGTCACGACATGGCCGAAGAACTTTCCAGGCCTCGGCATGTCCGCAGAGCGCCTTTCAAAAAACGTTTCGGAGATGACGGACGGCGCTCTCACACTCAAGGTGTTTGCCGCTGGTGAATTGGTGGGGGCATTCGAAGCCTTTGACGCGGTCTCCACCGGCGCTGCCGACCTCTATCACGGCGCAGAATATTATTGGCAAGGTAAGTCTAAGGGGTTCAACTTTTTCACTACCGTTCCTTTTGGTATGACAGCCATTGAGAACCAAGCCTGGATTGCGCATGGGGGCGGGCAAGAGCTTTGGGACGAATTGTCAGCCAAGTTCAACATCAAGCCCTTCATGGCCAATAACACCGGCAACCAAATGGGGGGATGGTTCAACAAAGAGATCAACAGTCTGGAAGACCTCAAAGGGCTTCGGATGCGGATGCCTGGTCTCGGTGGCGAAGTTCTAAGGCGACTTGGGGCGACGGCCATAGCTTTGCCAGGGGGTGAGATCTTTCCCGCTCTCCAGTCCGGCGCCATTGACGCAACTGAATGGGTCGGGCCTTGGAATGACTTGGCCTTTGGGTTCTACAAGATCGCAAAATACTACTACTACCCTGGGTTTCACGAGCCGGGAGCGCAATTGGCCGTTGGCATGAACCTGGATGTTTGGAATTCTTTGCCGCGATTACACCAGATTATTTTTCAGCAGGCTTGTGGAGCGCAGAACAGTTATGGATTGGCTGAGTTTTTCGCGCAGGACCTCAATGCCCTCAACACACTCACGCAGGAACACGGTGTGCAATTGCGACGGATGCCAGATGAGATCCTCACCGAAATCGGTCGCGTATCAGGAGAGGTTGTTCGCGAGGCTGGCGAGGAAGATGAGTTAACCCAGCGGATCTACACAAGCTTCATGGATGCGCGACGTCGCGCTATGGAGCTCTCTAGTGTCAATGTCGAACCCTATTTGAGCGCACGTCGCCTCGATTTTTCCTATTGATGAGGGTTGCTCGTGACTGATCTTCAACCCATTGACATGGCATTGGCAATTTTCGATCTGGCGCTCTACTTCCATTTGATGTTGCCAATCCTTCTTCTCATCGGAACGGCAGTGGCTCCGAACGCAATGTCAGGCCTCACCACTTATCTCGGCGGTGTGAGAAGGGGTGCCGATTTTGTTTCACGGCGAATTGGCCATGCCGCATCGTGGCTGTCTTTGTTTATGGTCCTTATCATGTTTGCCGTCGTGGTCATGCGTCGTGTTTTTGGCGTCGGGTTTATTTGGCTACAGGAATCCGTCACTTATATGCATGGTGCGTTGTTCATGCTCGCTGCAGCCTTCACGCTGCTCATTGGCGGGCATGTTCGCGTGGATGTATTCTACCGAGAGGCACGGCCGCACCGCAAAGCCCTCATCGACCTCTTGGGGACATACTTCTTTTTGTTTCCTGTGATGTTTCTCATCGTGGATGTCGCTTTGCCTTATGTTGAATTTTCTTGGGCTGTCCAGGAAGGTTCCAGGGAGACCAGTGGCATTCACGGTGTTTACTTGCTGAAGACACTGATCCTCGTCTTTGCCTGGACGATGATTTTGCAGGGCCTCTCGCTCGCCATTCAAGCCGTCTTTGTTCTCATCGGTCGAGAAGAGGACATGGGCGCCAGCGAAATTGAAACGGTCATTTAGGGGGGTCGACAACGTGTTTCTTATCGAACATCTCGACCTCCTCTTGTTCCTGGTGGTCTGCATTTTTCTCATGAGTGGCTACCCGGTCGCTTTGACATTGGCGGGGAGTGCCCTCCTCTTTGCCTTGCTTGGGCTCGGCTTTGGCGTGTTCGACCTCTCCTTCCTCGCCGCCTTACCGCAACGCATTTTCGGCACCATGACCAACGAGGTGCTCATTGCCGTACCGCTCTTTGTGTTTATGGGTGTGATGCTGGAGCGATCAAAGGTCGCTGAAGACTTGCTCGAAGCGATGGGGAAACTCTTTGGAACTCTGCGTGGTGGTCTTGGCATTTCCGTCTGTATCGTCGGCGCCCTTCTCGCCGCATCTACAGGCATTGTAGGCGCGACGGTTGTCACCATGGGGCTGTTGTCTCTGCCGACTATGTTGAAAAGAAACTACGACGTCAGTCTTTCCGCTGGGGTGATTGCAGCGGCTGGAACCCTCGGTCAGATCATTCCGCCCTCCATTGTTCTCATTCTACTCGGCGATGTGATTTCGTCGGCTTACCAGAAAGCACAATTGGAGCAAGGCATTCACTCGCCGGAAACAGTGTCGGTCGGCGATCTCTTTGCAGGCGCCCTCTTTCCTGGGTTGATGCTGGTTGGTCTCTACATCGCTTACATTGCTTTCGTGGCTTTCACACGACCCAGCGCGGCGCCGGCAATCCCGCGTGAAGATCTTGGCGACACGAAGGGCCTCTTCAAAGAGACCTTAGGCGCCCTCATCCCCCCTCTTGTTCTCATTGTGGCGGTCATGGGCTCGATCCTCGCCGGAATCGCGACACCGACTGAGGCCGCGTCTGTTGGGGCCATCGGCGCCATCTTACTTGCCGGTCAGCGGGTAGGGAAAGCAAGCTCATGGCCCGCAATTGTTGCCGTGGTGTCGCTGATCATGCTCTTGACTCTAACCGCCACCGTCGACTTGAGGCTTGGTCGGGTGACCATTTCGGGCAACGAACAAGCGGCTATCTGGGTAGCGGCGCTTCTGGTTGGGCTAATCGCGCTGTGTCTGCTGGTCAGCCTCTTGCGTATCCTGCGCGCCAAAGTCCTCACCGACGTCATGCGCTCGACCACAGAGATCACCTCCATGGTCTTTGTCATTCTGATTGGTGCCGCCCTCTTCAGTCTTGTCTTTAGAGGCCTCGGTGGGGATGACACGGTTCATGGGTTCCTCAACGAGATGCCAGGCGGTGTCGTTGGAGCCATTGTCGTCGTTATGTTGATCATGTTTGTTCTCGGCTTCTTCCTCGATTTTATTGAGATCACGTTCGTCGTCGTACCTATCGTTGCGCCTGTCCTCTTGATGATGGGAATCGATCCCGTTTGGCTCGGGGTTATGATGGCGATCAATCTACAGACGTCTTTCCTGACGCCGCCTTTTGGGTTCGCCCTCTTCTACCTGCGCGGGGTTGCGCCGCCAGAGGTTAAAACCACCCAGATCTACAAAGGCGCTATCCCATTTGTGATCATACAAATCGTCGCGTTGATGCTTATTGCGCTCTTCCCAGAGATCGCAACTTGGTTGCCTGAACAGGTGTTTGGGTAGGCAGCACTCACTATCGTTCCTTATTCTCAATCACTTGTCGCCACATTTGAGCCCAGATCGAGGCCAATGATGGAATGATGTGGGCATGCAATCTGTAGCCCTGTGCCTAGAATGGAGACCTCTCATGACCCGTCGAAACGGCAAGGTGAAAACAGCTCTCTCGACTCGGACAGCCTTGGTGACCTGGACACGGTTGCCACTTGCCATCGCAACAGCGGCGGTTCTGACTTCCTGTTGGCAAACAAGACCTCCAGAAGAGAAACGCGAAGCCAGTGAGGTCGAAGAATTCTTCATCACAGGCTCACGCGTCGCCGGTAAAACCGCCGATATGGCGTATGAGGTTATGCCATCAGCGCCACCGCCAATGCCTGGCGACATCGACAGAGATCGCTTTGAAGACTTTGAAGAAAATCCAGTCAAACTCGTCAGTGATGAACCTGTCTCAACCTTTAGCGTTGACGTGGACACAGCTTCCTACGCGGTCATGCGGGGATACTTGAGCGAAGGCAATCTCCCCCCACGCGATGCCATCCGCGTCGAGGAATTCATCAACTACTTTGATTACAATTACGAATTGCCGACTTCGACGGGCGATCCCTTCAAGATCAATACGTATCTCTATGAGACGCCTTGGAACACAGGAACACAACTCCTGCATGTGGGGATCAAAGGATATGACGTGGTCAACGAAACTCGCCCGGATTCAAATCTCGTTTTGCTACTTGATGTATCAGGCTCGATGAACCAGCCCAACAAATTGCCACTACTGAAGAAGGCGATGCGGATGCTGATCAATGAAATGGACGCTAACGACACAGTGTCGATTGTGGTCTATGCGGGCAAGGCGGGCACGGTGCTCGAACCAACTAAGGGATCCATGAAACGTCAAATTCTGGGCGCTCTGGAAAATCTTGAAGCGGGGGGATCGACGGCAGGTGGTGAGGGCATCCGCCAAGCTTACGCGCTCGCTGAAGCAAACTTCAAAGAAGATGCAGTCAACCGGGTCATCCTCGCCACAGATGGCGATTTCAATGTCGGCATCAATGACCCTGAAAGGCTTGAGGACTTCGTCGCCGAGAAACGCGACACTGGAGTGTTCTTGACGGTCCTCGGGTTTGGTCGCGGCAACTACAATGACGTGCTGATGCAAAAGATCGCACAGGCCGGCAACGGCAATGCGGCCTATATCGACAATCTCAATGAAGCCCGGAAAGTCCTGGTCGATGAAATGGGCGGGACTCTCTTTACCATTGCCAAGGACGTCAAGATTCAAGTTGAGTTCAATCCGGCGCAGATTTCTGAGTATCGCTTGATTGGTTATGAAACACGGATGCTTAACCGGGAAGACTTTAACAATGATCAAGTGGATGCCGGCGAGATTGGCTCAGGCCACAGCGTTACGGCGCTCTATGAAATTGTGCCGGTTGATAGTGACGCGCGGTTGACCGAGCCCCTGCGTTACGGCACGGAACCGCAAGAGCTGTCGGCGAGCGCGCAGACAGAGACGGCCTTTGTTCGGGTACGATACAAACTGCCGGATGAAGACGAGAGCAAATTGATCGAAACGCCGGTCCGCTCTGACAGTTTCTTGGGCACAATCGACAACACGCCTGGGGATGTCCGGTTTGCGGCGGCAGTTTCGGCCTTTGCCCAAGAACTCAAAGGCGGCAAATATACCGGCAAGATGGGATACGACTCGATCCTCACGTTGGCACAAGGTAGCAAAGGAGAGGATGAATTTGGGTACCGGTCAGAGTTCATTCAGCTGGTGCGCTCGGCTCAATCAGCTGCGGCGCTGCCAACACTTGAGCAACCTGGTGGGGGTGAATAGTCAACTAAAGTATGACTATTTCTGTTCTCGTTGAATCTTTCGGACGATGTCATAGACCTGCTTTGCATTGCGGATATTTGTGAATGCGAATTCAGAGTCGTCGTATCCAAACGACCATGGTCCCCACAACCATTTTGGGATTGACCGCCTCCCAAATAAGACCGATCCGTCATTGTTCTTCTTCGTTGTGAGTTCTAAGTCAGTAAAGGGTGTAATGGCGTGCGATCTAATCTGCCGGGCGTTTTTGCCTATGACAATGAGTGCTCTATCCTCAGTTACGCCGTAGTAGGTTCTTCGATGTCGCCTCGCATCCCAATAGTGCCGCCCAACCAGCAAATACAAACCAAGCATTAGAAACACAAAACCAAATGCGAGAGGGACGTATGCGACGGCAATAACATCCCGTCCTTGACCTTCTATTAGTGTCTGCGCCGATAACCAAATGAAGAAAGCTGAAATTGCAGTCCACATAATCGCAAATCCGGTGAAGGGAATTTCATAGGCGGGTAGATCGAGACCACGCCTTGGTTGGCCCTCCCAAAGCAGTTCCTCACCAGGATCGAGGATGCTTCGAATTGGTGTTGAATTGGCCATAGCTTTCCCCGGGTCGGCTCCAAAGAGTACTTTACGTGTGACCTGGCAGGGGCGCAACCGTGACGGTCTGGATCCCGCGATCAAGTCGCGGAATGACCAGCAATTGGCATAGCTTAATTCAGCTTGTTCCGCCGAGGAAAGCCGCGTGGTGGTAAACGGCCAGCATTTCCGCGTTTGCCCTGCCAATCGAAGAGATCATCGAACGTGTGCATGCGGTTAGATTTATCTGGCACGGAGAGGCCTTCCTCCAAATAGAACGCCTTGACGTCGGCCAATCCACCATCTTTGTAGCGTTGCAAGGTGACGCCTCTGCCACGTGTCATCACCGGCATGTCCTCGATGGGGAAAATCACCAATTTGCGGTTATCGCCCATGACAGCAATGCTGTCGCCGTCGGCAACTTGACAAGCGGCCGCTTCATTCGGCGTCTTGACGTTCAAGACCTGTTTGCCGCCGCGCTTCGTAGCAATTACTTCGTTTTCGGGCACAATGAACCCGTGTCCTGATGTCGCCGCAACGATCAGTTCGCGATCTGGCTGGTGAACCATGACATTGACGATGTCTTCGTCGTTGCCCAGGTCGACCATGAGGCGGATGGGTTCGCCATTGCCGCGACCGCCGGGGAGCTTGTCGCATCCCAAGGTGTAGAACTTGCCGTTGGTGGCAAAGACGACGAGCTTGTCATGCGTATCAGCGTGCAATCTGAACCGCTCTTTGTCGCCTTCTTTGTATTTTACTTCGGTTGACGCGTCGGCGTGACCCTTGAGCGCCCGGATCCATCCCTTCTCAGAGCAGATCACGGTGATCGGCTCTTTTTCGACCAAGACCTCAAAGGCATCTTCGGCAAATTCTGGCGCTTCGGCAAAGTCTGTGCGCCTGGCGCCCAGTTTCGTGCTGTATCCAAACCGGGTGCGGATATCTTTGATCTCGGACGCCAGCTGCTTGTCCTGCAGATCGTCTGATTTGACAAGTTTGCGAAGTTCTGTCCGCTCTGACCTGAGGTCTTTGTCTTCGCGTTTAATCTCCATTTCCTCAAGCTTGCGCAATGACCGAAGGCGCATATTGAGGATGGCCTCTGCTTGGTTCTCGGTCAGCTTAAAGGCAATGATCAGTTCCTTCTTAGGCTCATCTTCAAATCGTATAATCCGGATCACTTCATCCAAGTTCAAATAGGCGATGAGATAGCCGCCAAGAAGTTCCAGGCGCGTCTCGATCTTCTCCAACCGATAATTGGTGCGACGGATCAGAACTTCGCGCCGGTGGTCGAGGAAGGCTTGGAGTACTTCGCGCAAGTTCATCACCCGCGGTGTTTGATCTTTGTCGAGCACATTCATGTTGAGGGAGATGCGCGTCTCAAGATCCGTCATCTTGAAAAGCGTTTCCATCAAGACTTCTGGGTCCACGTTTTTGTTCTTCGGCTCCAGCACCAGGCGAATGTCCTCAGCGGATTCGTCACGCACATCAGCAAGAATGGGCACTTTGCGGTTTTGAATGAGCTCGGCAATCTTCTCAATCAGGCGGGCCTTTTGGATTTGGTACGGCATCTCGATGATGACGATGTTGTAGGTGCCCCGCGATCCCTTTTCCTTTTCCCACTTCGCGCGTACGCGGAAGCTGCCACGTCCGGTTTTGTAGGCCTCAAGAATAGAGTCGTAGTAATCAACAATAATTCCACCGGTTGGGAAGTCGGGCCCAGGAATATACTCAACAAGCGTTTCGATGCGGGCATTGGGCGCTTTCAATAGATGTAAGAGCGCGTCGCAAATTTCGTGCGCATTGTGGGGCGGTATGCTTGTAGCCATGCCCACAGCGATCCCTGAGGCTCCGTTCGCCAAAAGATTTGGAAACGCCCCTGGCAATACGACGGGTTCCATCTCTTCGCCGTCGTAGGTCTCTCTGAAGTCAACCGTATCGAGGTCGATGTGTTGAAGAAGGGCTTGCGCGACCTCGGTAAGGCGGGACTCTGTGTACCGCATGGCCGCGGCGTTATCGCCGTCAATATTGCCAAAGTTACCTTGCCCATCAATCAGTGGATAGCGGACGGTAAAGTCTTGGGCAAGGCGTACGAGGGCATCGTAAATGGCTTGGTCGCCGTGGGGGTGATAACGACCGATGACATCACCGACCACTCGAGCAGACTTCTTGAAGCCAGAGTTGGGATCGAGCTTCAGCTGCTGCATGGCGTACATCAAACGACGATGAACCGGCTTCAAGCCGTCGCGCACGTCGGGCAATGCCCGGTGCATGATGGTCGACAAGGCATAGGCCAGATATCGCTCGCCGAGAGCCTTACCCAATGGTTGGCGCTCAATATTATCATCAAAGGTGGTTGGGGCGCTCATGGCACTCTCACTTTGTTACGATCGATCCTACTGCCCGATCCGTCTTTGTCTGCGATTCTCTCAGTCTTTGACAAGGGTTTGTAGGCGCTCTGCCAACCTTAGTCGCGCATCCGGCAGGGATTGATTGTGAGGAATGAGCACGCGGCGCTCCAGAAAATGGGCCGACATGCGCAAACCCTCCAAAATATCAGCAATTGGGGCGTGCTCTATCTCACGCGCCACCAGAAAATCCGGTAAGCGAAAGAGGCGCTCCTTATAGGGTTGTGCTGCGTCCGTCGAGACCGCGTGGCCGGATTTTGGGCTCACATAGGTGAGGTCTTCCAAGGTCCCCGTTGCCGCACAGTGACTAAGATCCAATCCGAACCCCAATTCACTCAAAAGCCCCAACTCCCATCGCACATAGAGCGCTGGCCAGACGTCGCGGTCTTCGAGACGGTCAAGCAGCACGGCGAAGGCCTCAAACAGTGCCGCGTGTGGTTCCCGCTCGGGCAAAGCCACTGTGGCGACCACACAGGCTGCACTCAACCCCGCAAGACCCAATTCATCGTCGAGCAGTGTGGCCGCTCGGGTTCTGACCGGCTCAAGAGTGTAAGAGCCCAAGTGCTCAGACAATCTTCCGCGCCACACGGCGGTGACTGAACTGCCTGGTTGTAAAGTGGCGCGATGTTTGCGGGACGACCCGCCACGAACCAGGCCTTTGTGACGGCCATGATCTCGTGTGAAGAGGTCGGCAATGACCGAATTCTCTCCATGTTTCCGCGCCGAAATTACGATGCCTTCGTCAGTCCATTCCACGCATCAGTCGCCTTAATCCGCCTTTGGAAAATCGAGACCCAGTTCACGATATCGCTCTGGGTCGTCACCCCACTTCTCGCGCACTTTCACAAACAAGAACAGATGAACTTTGCGGTCAAAACTTGTCATCATCTCTTCTCGTGCGAGTTGGCCAATTTCCTTTATGGCGCGACCGGACTTGCCAAGCACAATGCCCTTTTGACTTGGTCGTTCAACATAGATGACCTGCTCGATGCGCACGGAGCCATCTTTCTTTTCTTGCCAAGCTTCTGTTTCTACGGTCGAAGCATAGGGAAGTTCTTCGTGAAGTCTCAGTGTGAGTTTTTCACGCGTGATTTCCGCGGCCAGAAAACGCAAAGGCGCGTCTGCCATTTGATCTTCGGGATAAAGCCATGGACCTTCTGGGACCTTGGCCGCGAAATATGTGGCCAGATCCTCAATACCGTCGCCGCGTTCGGCGGAAACCATGAAAGTATCATCAAAGGCAAACCGGCCATTGAGATCGGCGGTCAGGGCAAGAAGGTCTGTTTGTTTGATAGTGTCGATCTTGTTGAGTACGAGGACCGCCTTTTGTTCATTGGCTTTGAGTTTCTCGATAATCTTGAACGTGTCTTCGGTCGCGCGCGCAGGCTGGCCCCCTTTGTCTGCATCGCGATACGCATGGGCGTCCACAATCAAGGCGACAATGTCGGCGTCTCCTGCCCCACCCCACGCGGCTTCGACCATGGCTTTGTCCAAGCGACGACGGGGCGCAAAAATGCCGGGGGTGTCGACGAAGACCAATTGGCTGTTGCCATGCACCACGATCCCTCTAAGTCTGGTTCTCGTCGTCTGCACTTTGTGCGTGACGATTGCGATCTTGGCTCCAACGAGGCGGTTGACCAGCGAAGACTTTCCCGCGTTCGGGGCTCCAATGAGAGCGACAAATCCGGAGCGTCGCGTGTTGCCTTCTTTCGTCATGTCCAAACACCCTCGCGACGCAACAACGCTTCTGCTGCGGATTGTTCGGCTTCTCGCTTTGATTGTCCCTTACCCACTTCCGAGGCGAGATCAGCAACGCTCACTGAAATCTTGAATTCAGGCGCGTGATCAGGACCACTCCGCTCGTCCAGCACATAGACCGGCGTGATGCCGTGTGCCTTGTGCGACCATTCCTGAAGGGCGGTTTTTGCATCCGGCGATATCTTTTTCACCTTCTCAAAATGGGGCGACCAAGCGCTATCAATGAACATTTGAGCAGCGGTCAAACCACCATCCAGATAAATGGCAGCGATCACCGCCTCACAAGCGTCACCCAACAGCGCTTTCTTTTTCCGTCCACCACTTCGTGCTTCGCCCACATCAAGGATTAAGGCGCGCCCCAATTCATATTGGTCGGCGACTTCCGCACAAGTTTCTTTGCGAACCAGTTCGTTGAGCCTACGTGCCAACAGGCCTTCCGCTGAACCCGGGTACTTTTCGATGAGCCTGTGCGCAATCACAAGACCCAGGACCCGGTCTCCAAGGAATTCAAGTCGTTCATTGTCGGCAAGGTCTGCCTCAACGGCACTTGCATGAGTGAGTGCCCTGACGAGGAGTTCAGGATTCTTGAATTCGTATCCTAGACGCGCCGCGACAGTTTCTATTTGGGGTGGCAGTTTTTGTTGATCCGTCATTCGATTTTCTTAAACAGCCGCTCATAGCGGATTGCGGACGGCCACTTCCATACTTCCCAGAATTTGGCTGTTCCATCCACAGAGAAGAAGATGAGTTCAGCGCGCCCAACCAAATTTTCCGCCGGAACAAAAGTAACAGCGCCATCTACAAAGCGACTGTCAGCGGAATTGTCTCGATTGTCCCCCATGACAAAGTAGTGCCCGTCTGGCACCTGGAAGGCTTTGGTATTGTCGACGCTTCCGTTTCCCACTTCGTCCAACGTCAAATGAGATGCACCTCCCGGCAAGGTCTCTCTATAGCTGGGAATTTTCTGGTCCGGTCGGCCATTTCTCGGATCACTGTCAAGGAACATGCCAAGAGGCTCCTTGGCCACTTCCACATCATCAATGAACAGAACGCCGTCTTTCATTTGAACAACGTCACCAGGCAGGCCAACCACACGTTTGATGTAATCGGTTCTGCCATCGGCAGTTTGTTTGAAGACGACAACATCACCACGCTTGGGCACCCCTTCAAAGACACGACCTTCGAAGAAGTCAATTCCTAAAGGAAATGACTTGTGGCTATAGCCATAAGCAAATTTTGAAACAAATACGAAATCACCGATGAGCAAGGTTGACTTCATGCTTCCAGAAGGAATGTTGAAGAATTGAAAGAACAGGGATCGGACGACCATCGCTATTATCAGAGCGATCAACACGATTTGGGCGATTTCTTTGAAAGCACTTCCCTCTTCGCCGTCACCTACATCGGCAGCTGCAGGCGCTTCGTCGACCGAGGCAACCGTGCGCTCGTCCGCCTCAAGATTGTCTATGACGGAATCGACTTTCTCGATGGCCTCTTTAGCTTTTTCGTTGGCATCTTCCATATTGGCGCCGTTCCTTAGAGCCGTAGCGTCGATCAAACCTAGACCTCTTTCGCCTGATAGCAGACAGGTGTGGTCAATCTTTCTTTGCCACTGCCCTCGCCATCCAGATCTCAAATCAAGCCTATAGCCCGTTCCGTCAATCAAGGAAAGGCCGTTGTAATCCGCCCTTGATACCGCGGCATCGATCGCCTCAAGGGATTGGCGATATCTCTCGATATCCCCATCACGCGCATCCCCTTTGCTGTCAGATAACAATTGCAGCGCATTCCACATTCGCTCCAATTCCTGTTTCACCGACATGGCGCCGCCGCTGCTCGCTTTGATGACAGCTTGCGCTTCCGCATGAGAGAGGTGATCGCGACGTGGCAAGAGCCTCCCCCAAAATGATGTTGTCCCCATTCTCAACTCTGCGCCCCCACTTTTGCTCTCTTAACGCGCCTAAACTTGTTCTGGATAGTCGACCGGAACAGCTGAAATTATCACGATGGCCTGTGCCAAGGGAAAGTCATCGGTGATCGTCAGATCGATTTGTGCGCGCATTCCTTCTGGCGTCAATTCATCAAGGCGGCGCATGGCGCCACCCGCCAATTGCATCGTCGGCTTTCCCGAAGGCAGATTCACAACACCCAGATCGCGCCAGTAAACACTTTCGCGAAATCCAGTGCCCAGTGCTTTTGACATGGCTTCCTTGGCCGCAAATCTTTTTGCGTAACTCGCAGCGCGATTGTGCCGTCGATCGGATTTCTTTTGTTCAAGTTCGGTGAAGATACGTTGAACAAATCGATCACCGAAACGGGTTAGTGATTTGTCGATGCGCCTGATGTCGATAATGTCGTTGCCAATACCTATGATCATGCTGTTCACGCACTCTTGTTGCCGCTGAGATCCCGGCGCGCCTCATCCATGAGCGACCGCATGCGCTTTATCGCAACGTCAAGGCCACAGAAGATCGCCTCCCCGACAAGGAAGTGGCCGATGTTCAATTCCGCGACTTCGGGAATTGCCGCAATCGGTTTGACCGTATCAAAAGTCAATCCGTGGCCTGCATGCACTTCCAACCCCATCTCTGAGGCCTCTTTGGCACCGTTTGTCAGCTTGTCGAGCTCTCGCATAACACGCTCTTCGTCACCGGCAATGTAAGCGTCGCAGTAAGCCCCTGTGTGGAGTTCAACAACCTGCGCACCCATGGCTTTGGCCACAGCGAATTGAACTGGATTTGCTTCGATGAACAAAGAGACGCGGCTTCCTGCGCTCACCAACTTATCAACGTAGTAGACGAGGTGATTGTGGTGGGCGGCCGCATCCAATCCGCCCTCTGTTGTCAGCTCTTCGCGACGCTCAGGCACAATGCAGACTGCGCAGGGGCGATGGCGTAATGCAATCTCCAACATCTCCTCTGTGGCCGCCATTTCCAAGTTCAGAGGCAATTCACTTTCTGCAACAATTCGGTCGATGTCGCTATCAGAAATGTGTCTGCGATCTTCACGCAAATGGGCAGTGATGCCATCGGCACCTGCTTTAGCGGCAACAATGGCCGCGCGAATTGGATCGGGATGCCCGCCGCCACGTGCATTTCGAATTGTGGCCACGTGGTCAATATTAACCCCTAGCCTCAAGTGATCGCTTGATTGATGTTTCATCGCACTCATTTTCTCAATACCAATTGTTGTCGAACTTATTTCAAGCCCCTACTTCCAGGCTTTATGGCCTTTGTCTTTTGAAGATGGGGTGGCAGATCAGTTGCATCGTAAGAAGCAATCTCAAGCCTTGTCAAAGGGACAAGTTTTGTGCCGATTTTGGCCTTGCCGTTTGACCGATCAATCAGGCAAGTAGCACCCACCACCACACCGCCTTGCTCCCTAATGGCTGCAATGCATTCTCTAGAGGAAAGCCCTGTGGTCACGATGTCTTCGACCATCAAACACTTGGCTTTTTTGGCGATCTCGAACCCTCTTCGCAGTTCGAAATCTTTGCCCACCCGCTCGAAGAAGACCGTCGGCACTTTGAGTTGGCGCGCCATTTCATAGCCAACGATGACACCCCCCATGGCCGGCGAAACAACAAGGTCTATGTCTTTCGCGATTTCTTCTTTCACCTTCTTTGCCAGTGCACGACATAATCGCGCGGCGCGGCTGGGGTCCATCATCACCCGCGCGCACTGCAAGTAGCGGTCACTGTGGCGACCCGATGACAAGAGAAAATGACCTTCGAGCAATGCGCCAGCGTCTGAGAATTCTTTGAGAACAGCCTCGTGTTTCATGTGCATTCGTATCCGAGTTTGGTTGAGATAATCTATGACCCGCGAACACGTTTCGCAGATTTGATAAGAGGATTCGCTCGTAGCGCGGCAATAATGTGGGTGAGGTGCTTGGCGTCGTCGACTTCAATATCGACAATCACTTCAAAAAAGTCCGTTCGTCGTTCGGTCATCCGAATGTTGATAATGTTACCGTCATAGTCAGCAACTCGCGTACACATTGCACCAAGTGCCCCTGGCTCGTGATGCAAGTTGGCGCGAATGCGACCGGTCATTCGAACTGTCTCCGAAGCCTTTGGCTCCCAAGAAAGATCGATCCATTGATCCTGCGTTTCTTGATGGGTCTCCAGCGTTGCGCAGTCAATTGTGTGAACTTTGACGCCCTTGCCCGGGTCAATGATGCCCACGATGCGATCACCCGGCACCGGATAACAGCACTCACCCAAATGAACGGCGAGACCGGATTTGAGGCCTTTGATGGGCACAGGTGCATCATTGGGTCCCAGCCCTACTGCTTTTTTGAGTGATTGACGGGCCCGTCTGGCGCGGCTGCGAATTCCCGGATAAACCGCGGTCAACACGTCTTGCCCTGTGATGTGGCCTTGCCCCACCTGCACCAAAACTTCATCGGCGTTTTCAAGGCTTAGACGTTTGGCGGCATATTCCAAACCTTTGTTCGTGAATTCTTGTTGTTCTCGCGCAAAGAATTGCTGAATGACATCACGGCCTAAGGTCATAAATTCGCTGCGCTCAGATTCGCGAACAAATCGTCTAATCGCAGAACGCGCCTTGCCGGTAACCGCGATTCCTTCCCAAGTTGGCTCTGGCTTTTGTGCACTTGATCGCAAGATTTCCACGCTATCCCCATTCTTGAGCCGAGTATGGAGGGGGACTGTTACGCCATTTACTTTGGTACCGATGCAGGTATCTCCGACATTTGTGTGAACCGCATAAGCAAAGTCGACCGGTGAGGCCCCAATGGGCAAGGCAATAAGATCACCTTTGGGCGTGAAGCAAAACACCTGATCCATGAACATCTCGAGCTTTGTGTGCTCAAGAAATTCTTCCGGCGAGTCGCCATGTTCAAGCATATCAACCAAGCGACCGAGGGCACGATAAGGATCGTCCTCGGAAGAACCATCGCCCTTGCTCTTGAGTTTCATGCGCTCTTTGTAGGCCCAGTGAGCGGCAACACCATATTCCGCAACGTCGTGCATTTGCCTTGTGCGGATCTGTACCTCAACACGCTGCTGTTCCGGGCCGATCACAGTTGTATGGATCGACTGATAGCCGTTGGTCTTGGGTGTTGAAATATAATCCTTGAATCTGCCAGGCACGGTCTTCCATTTCTGGTGAAGAACGCCGAGAGTTCGATAGCATTCATCGACGCTATTGACGACAACGCGAAAGCCCACGAGATCGGACAATTGTTCGAATGAAATTTCTTTTCTTTGCAGTTTTCGCCATGTGGAGAATGGCTTCTTTTGTCGACCGATAATTTCAACATCAACACCGCTATCGACAAGGACTTGTCGCACACCGCTCTTGATGCGCTCGATCAAATCATCGCTCTCATCTGTTAGGAACGAGAGTCGGTTTATGATGGACTCTCTTGCTTCCGGAAAAATCTCAGCGAAGGCAAGGTCTTCTAACTCTTCGCGGAAGTCTTGCATGCCAATGCGACCAGCAAGGGGTGCGAAAATGTCGAGGGTCTCTTGGGCAATGCGTTTGCGACTCTTTGACCTTGGATGAAAATGCAGCGTGCGCATGTTGTGAAGCCGGTCAGCAAGTTTAACCAATAGAATTCGCACATCTTGCGACATGGCGATGAAGAACTTGCGGAAGTTCTCAGCGTCTCTGGTTTCTTCTGACGCCAGTTCCAAACGCGTGAGTTTTGTAACCCCGTCGACCAAAGCAGCGACTTCATCTCCGAACTTGTCTTCAATGTCATCGAGTGTGGCGGAGGTGTCTTCCACCGTGTCGTGAAGGAGCGCGGTGGCAATCGTATCTGAATCCAATTTCAGGGCCGTCAGTATGCCGGCCACTTCGATGGGGTGTGAAAAATAGGGATCGCCATTGTGGCGGGTCTGACTGCCATGCATCTTCATGGCATACACATAGGCACGGTTGAGCAAAGCCTCATCCGCACTCTTGTCATATGCTTTTACGCGATCGACCAGCTCGTACTGGCGTATCATTGAGCCTCCTTCAAAACTCTTAGAGGGTCATGATACAAAGAAACGCGTGGATTTGGAGGGAAAGCTTTGGTCGGCTTATCTATTCCCGTAGCCGGTGCTTGGAGCACCAATCGGTCCATCTGTGCGCAATGCCCTTAAGAGATCGGCTTCTGTCAGCGGTGTCGGCTCTGGCATATCCGGGTTGGATTCGCCCATGAGCGCTGCCATGTTGTCTTCTTCTGGCTCGTCTACCTCGATATGCTTCTGCATACCGGAGATCACCTCTTCTTCGAGTTTACCGGATGTTACGGTCTCATCAGCGATTTCGCGAAGAGCAACAACCGGATTCTTATCATTGTCCCGGTCGATGGTAATCGCCTCGCCGGACGAAATGGCCCGGGCGCGCTGAGCAGCCAGCAGAACCAGTTCAAATCGATTGGCGACCTTATCGACGCAGTCTTCAACGGTGACGCGGGCCATTTGGCAGTGCTCCTTGTCTCATACAGCCGAACGGCGTTGTTTATTCGGTTGTTCCCCCAAAAACAAGGGCAACCTGATGATATATGGGACTTTTCGCTTGGAATTTTAGGTTTTGGGCTTTGAGAGGGGGGAAATGCCCTCTTTTTGGTCATCTGGGAGCCTCTCCAGCATCTCAGTGGCGGTCAACTGCAAGATCGGATGGTGCCAATCGGGGGCGATTTCCGCCACCGGAAGCAAAACGAAAGGACGCTCGGCGAGACGCGGATGGGGCAAATTGAGGTGAAGACCGTTGGCATTCACCTCTGCCACCCAGCCGTCATAGTCAATAATGTCGAGGTCAATGGTCCTGGGTCCCCATCTTTCTGATCGCTCGCGGCCAAATGTTTGCTCCAGTCTCAGCAGTTTTCTGAGCAAGTCGATCGGCGCAATGGATGTCTCAACAACCGCCACTCCATTTGCAAAATCCGCTTGCTCAACAGGACCCACAGGCTTGGTCTGATACCAATTCGAACACCGTACAGATTGAAACTCCGGCCAAGCCGTCATCCGTTGAATTGCCTCGTTAAGGGTCTCTTTAGGCTCGCCGACCATCGAAGGCATATTTGCGCCGAGAGCGATAATAATCATTGCTCGTCCTATTCTTTACCTGGGAGGTTATCTGATTGGGTAAAAGTTTATCGGCAAATTTCCTCAACGTGGAGTTCGTTGTAAGGCGTTCAATCAACTCGCTATATGAGTGTCTATTTATATTTGGATACCGATATTTAGAAGGCATTTGGGAGTAGCGCGAATGATTTTTTACCCAGCCGACAAAATCGCACTTTTCATTGATGGGGCGAACCTTTACGCAGCGGCGAGAGCGCTCGAGTTCGATATCGATTACAAAAAATTGCTCGAGTACTTTTCTTCACAGGCCGTGCTGGTTCGTGCAAATTACTATACCGCCATTTCCGAAGATCAGGACTACTCCCCCATCAGACCACTCGTTGATTGGCTCGACTACAATGGTTTTCACATGGTCACAAAACCAACCAAGGAGTTCACGGACGCTTCTGGGCGACGCAAAGTCAAAGGCAATATGGATATTGAACTCGCCGTTGATGTGATGGACCTGTCGAGTAGCGTCGACCACATCGTTCTGTTTTCGGGCGATGGTGATTTTCGCCGGCTTGCCGAAGCGGTTCAACGCAAGGGCTGTCGGTTTAGTGTCGTTTCGACGATCCGTTCACAACCCCCCATGGTTGCCGATGAACTGCGCCGCCAAGCTGATCACTTCATCGAACTTACAGACCTCATCGATCTTATCGGACGGGAACCGTCGCAACGCCCTACTCCGCGGACCGCCGAGACAGAGTATGCCGACGATGATGACTTCGATGAATTTGAAGACGACCCGGTCGCCGAATACAACTGATTGCATGATCGCGAGCGGCTATCTATAAGGCCCCTCATGACCTTAACTCCAGAGCCCAAGTTCGATTGCAATCTGTGCCCGCGGCTTGTCGACTTCCGCCAGGAAAATGCTGTGACTTATCCTGACTATCACAACGCGCCGGTTGCCTCCTTTGGGCCGAGTGATGCTTCCTTTCTGATTGTGGGCTTGGCGCCGGGGCTCCACGGGGCCAATCAAACAGCGCGCCCCTTCACAGGGGATTATGCTGGCGATCTGCTTTACGCAACCATTGAGAAATTTGGATTTTCAACCGGCAGCTATGGCGGCCATGCCGATGACGGTCTAGATCTGGTCAATTGCATGATCACGAATGCGGTTCGCTGCGTTCCACCTAAGAACAAGCCGATTGGCGCTGAGATCACAAACTGTCGCCCGTTTTTGCTTGGGCGGATTGCCGCCCTTCCCAATCTCAAAGCCATTCTTGCTCTTGGGCGTATTGCCCATGAGAGTGTGATCAAAACTTTTGAGCTGCGGCAGAAGGATTTTCCGTTCTCCCATTGCGGTCGTCACGAAATCGACGATCAAATCACACTGGTCGATTCCTATCATTGCTCGCGGTACAACACGAACACGAAGCGACTGACACCTCAGATGTTTGAAGATGTTTTCGAAGCGATCTGCGAGATCATCTAGGTAGATCTATTTTGGGTCATCGATCGGTGAGACCATCCAGGCGCATATAATCGCAGCCATGGCAGCCCCTGCAAACTGAGCCAATATGAAGAGCGGCGCATCCACGGGCCGAATTCCCGAGAATGTATCGGTCATTGTTCGGGCGATGGTCACGGCAGGGTTTGCAAACGAGGTGGACGCGGTGAACCAATAGGCCGCGGAAATGTAGAGACCAACGGAAACAGCAACAGCTTCAAGACGAATGCGCCGTGTCAAAAGGATGGTCGCGATCAGGCCAAATGTTGCGACAATTTCAGATAACCACTGACCCGGCCCCGTTCTCATATGAACTGAGGATTGCAACATCTCGATGTCGAACATGGCGTGCGCCAAGAGAGTGCCAAAGATTCCTCCGAGTACTTGTACTCCTAGGTAAGCGAAGGCTGTACTTACGGAGATTTCTCTGCGCATGGCAAAGGCGAGGGTCACGGCGGGATTGAAATGGGCACCCGAAATTGGACCAAACATCAAGATGAGAACGATGAGAATACCACCGGTTGGAAGCGTGTTCCCTAAGAGCGCAATCGCTTCATTGCCGCCGGCAAGTCGCTCGGCCATGATGCCGGACCCGACGACCGTCGCAAGCAATATGGCGGTGCCGACAAACTCTGCCATCAAGCGGCGATTGAGAGGAAACTCCGACAATTCTCTTAATCCCTTACTCGAAGTCATCCCAATTGGGGCCTGGATGTGTTTCTACGACCGGCTCGCCGGCATATCGCTCTTCTTTCCAAGGATCGCCTTCATTGTGATAGCCGCGCACTTCCCAAAACCCCGGTTGGTCATTTGAGATGAACTCGATGCGTTTGATCCACTTTGCGCTTTTCCAAAGATACCATTTGGGAATGATCACCCGAACAGGTCCACCATGCTCGGTAGTGATGGGTTTGCCTTCCCAAGAATGGGCAAGCAGCACGTCGTCATCTGCAAAAACATCGAGGGCGACGTTTGTCGTGTAACCGTCATAGGAATGAAATACGATGTGCTGTGCTTCGGGGCGTGGCTTTACCAGCGACAAAATGTGAACAGCGGAAACACCGTCCCACCGATTGTCATAACGACTCCACTGGGTGACGCAGTGAATGTCGGTTAGGAATTCCGACTGGGGCTGCTCCATGAAATCTGAAAATTTCCAGGCGAGCGGCTCTTCAACCAATCCATCAATGGTGAGCTGCCAATCGCTCTTGGCCACTTGAGGCTGGATACCGAGATCCAATACCGGCCAGTTCGTGACGAGCCGTTGACCGGGCGGCAATCTGTCTTGATGTCCCGCGTCGGCCTTGCCCGTTAAGAGACGTCCCTCTTTTGCCCATTCTTGCTTGGTCTTGATGAGCTTTTCTTTGATTTCACCTTTGATCGGTGGCTGGTCATCAGCCATGTACCTAACCCTTCTCTCGTATCAATCTCTGCTTTTGGCGTTGCCAAGACCGATCTTTGTCGGTCTGGCGTTTGTCGTGCATTTTCTTGCCCTTGGCCAGCCCTAGTTCAATCTTCACTTTACCACGTGTGTTGAAATAAAGCTTCAGAGGAACAATGGTCATGCCACCCCTGTTGACCGCAGCGGAGAGCCGATTTATTTCACGTCGGTGCAGGAGAAGTTTCCTAATGCGTGTCGGCTCGTGATTGAAGCGATTTCCTCCTGAGTATTCTGTGATGTTTGCGTTGATCAAGAAAATCTCACCGTCATCCTCTGAGGCATATGACTCAGCGATGTTTGCTTTTCCTTCACGCAGAGATTTTACTTCGGTTCCCTGAAGGGCGATACCGGCTTCGAAGGTTTCTTCTATGAAATAATTGTGACGGGCTTTGCGGTTCTCGGCAACCATGCGGCCGACATTCTCGTCGCTCTTTTTTGCCGACATGAAATTACTCGTTTAGTTGAGGAGGCCCGCATTGGCCATAGCAAGACGCACGACTTCACGGGCACTCTCAGATGCAGGGATCATGGGCATGCGAACTTCGTCGCTGCATTTGCCAAGCAACGAGGCTGCGTATTTAACCGGCGCCGGGCTGGTCTCACAAAACAAAGCGCGGTGCAATGGCATAAGACGGTCTTGTAAGGTGAGAGCTCTATCATAGTCGCCACTTTGGCAGGCGGTCTGGAACTCTGCGCAAAGCAAGGGCGCCACATTGGAGGTAACGGAAATGCACCCTCTTCCACCATGGGCATTGAACCCTAAGGCGGTGCCATCCTCCCCTGAGAGTTGAATGAACTCAGGACCCATTGCGAGACGCTGATCAGAGGGACGGACGAGATCTCCGGTTGCGTCCTTTACACCAGCAATGTTTGGCAATTGGAACAGACGCGCCATGGTCTCGACTGACATGTCGATCACGCTTCGGCCGGGAATATTGTAAATGATGATCGGGATGTCCGCACAATCATTGAGGGCCTTGTAGTGCTGATAAAGACCTTCTTGGCTCGGCTTGTTGTAATATGGGGTCACGACCAGAACCGCGTCGGCGCCGGCTTCTTTGGCAAACCGCGTCAATGAAATTGCTTCTGCTGTCGAGTTGGATCCGGCGCCCGCAATCACCGGCACCCGGCCTGCTGTTGCTTCAATGCACAAGGAAACAACTCGCCTGTGTTCGTCGTGGGCCAGCGTGGGCGACTCTCCTGTGGTTCCGACAGGGACCAAACCATTGGTGCCACATTCGATCTGCCAGTCCACAAATGCTTGGAAGGCCGACTCATCGACCTGCCCATCCTTAAAGGGGGTCACAAGCGCAGTGATCGAACCCTTTATGTCAGAAATTGCCATGACATCCTCACTTGAGCCAAATACCCAGGGCGTTTTGGTAATTCATTCGGCGCTTGGTATGCGTATTGGGCCTGAAGCCGTCAAGCCCTAAGGCCTTGATAACGGTACGATATGGCATTGAAGGGCCCAAAATTGGCCAAAAGATTGCAAGGTCCAAGGCTTGAAGATCTGGCGTAATTAGGGCGCGCGGGTTAAATTAACCCTGTTGGGAGGGGTGCGCGACAAGATGTTTGAGCGGCGTATTGGGATGAACAGGTGGAATCCTGGACAATCTAACTTTTTGCGCACTCTTCGAGTGGGCTCGATAACCATGAAAATTTCATGGGTTTTGGCTTTTGTTTGCGCCTTGTTTACTCTCCAGATTGGTCAAGCCGCGGCAACCGAGGTCGCAATGGACGTCGGCACCACTGAGGACATTTACCAGCCAAAATCCACTTACGTGAGCGACCAAGACTATGACCTGATCCTTGAAGCCTACAAGCACTTGGACAGACGGAAATGGAACACGGCCCGAGGCCTCATTGGCAGAATTGAAGACCAAACAGCCCGAGACCTTCTGACCTGGCACATTTTGACACGCTCCGATACCGGCGCGACATTCGATGAATTGCTGGCTTTTGCCGAGCGCCGGGACGATTGGCCAAAATTCGACAGGCTTCTTGTCCAAGCAGAAAAAGCCATCCCCGGTGACATGCCGCCGGAGAGAATTGTCGCTTGGTTTGCTGGCCAGGAGCCATTGACCAGCGAAGGCAAAGTTCGCCTCGCGGATTCCTACTTCGCGCTTGGCCAAGAAAAATTTGGCCGTGTTTGGATCGAACGTGCGTGGGGTGATCACGACTTTTCGAGCAAGATAGAAAAGCAAATTCTCAGGGACCATAAAAAACACATTTCGCAAGACACCCATGTGCGTCGAATGAAGCGTCTGCTTTGGCATCGACAATACAGTGCTGCGCGACGCCTCCTTCCTTACGTCGACAAGGATACACAAGCTCTCGCCAATGCGCGCATGAACATGCTCGCGGGAGCGAATACAGCAAACCGGATTCGCTCGAGTGTTCCGAAAAAATTGCGGAGTGATCCCGGCCTGCTTTTTGACGAGATCTATGCGGCCCGTCGACGCGGCAAAGACGAAGAGACGTGGCCCCTCCTCATCAATGGCCCTACAGATGTTGACTTGATGGTTCGCCCTGAGAAGTGGTGGATTGAGCGACACTTGCAGGCGCGCAAGGCGCACAAAGACGGCGAGTATGAGACAGCATATCAACTCGCGGCGAACAACGGGATGTCACGAGGGGCGGACTTCGCTGAGGCTGAATTTTTGGCGGGTTGGATTGCGCTTCGTTATCTCAACAAACCTGAGAAGGCTTACGAACACTTTGTGAGACTTGAAACAGGGGTCAGCTATCCCATCAGCAAGGCACGTTCCTTTTATTGGCAGGGTCGCGCTGCCGAAGCCATGGGCCGGACCGACAAAGCACGTATCCATTTCCTGAGCGCCGGCGATTTTCCTTACACCTATTACGGCCAACTTGCGCTCGTTCATCCCATCATTGATGCCGGAACACTTATTCTTCCACGCCAACTTCCAATCCGCGATCACTTAAGATGGGCTTTTGACATTCAAGAGAACGTAAAGGCCATCCGACTGCTGGCTGAGTTCGAACGGAAGAGTGATGTCAGACGCTTCATCTATCACTACGCCGAAAACTATCATCAGTCCGACGAATTTGCGCTCCTGGCGGAATTAGCATTGGAACTGGACTATCCGAACTATTCTGTTCGAGTAGCCAAAAAGGCCAACAAGCGGCACATCGCTCTCATAGAGTATTCTTACCCGGTACTTGAAGTTCCAGAGTATGGCGGCAAGGGTGCGCCACCAGATCCTGCTTTGGTCTTTGGTCTCTCGCGTCAAGAGAGTGAGTTCAATCCAAAAGCCATCTCTAGTGCTGGTGCTCGCGGACTCATGCAGCTGATGCCAAATACCGCTCGGATCACAGCGCGCAAACACGGCCTCATCTACAACAAAGCATGGTTGACCGAGAAACCCACCTACAACACCCTGCTTGGCATGGCGCACCTTTCAGATCTCCTGGAGCGTTTCGACGGCTCCTATATCATGACGATTGCGGCGTACAATGCAGGCGCACTGCGCAGCGATCAGTGGAACAAGGCATACGGAGATCCACGCAAAGGCGAGATTGATCCGATCGATTGGGTTGAGAGCATTCCGTTCAAAGAAACTCGGAACTATGTCCAGCGGGTTCTTGAAAATACGCAGGTTTATCGCAATCGCTTGTCTGGCACAGATTTACCCATTGGAATTGTGGCAGACCTCAATCGTAGCAACAAGAGTAAGACAGCAAGAGCAGAGACTGACAATCAAGAAACCTTGGCAGGGCTTGGGGGTTAAGTCTTAGTGGATCGTTGCGCCGTCGGCGCCCATTTCGAATGCTCCAAGGCGACGGGCAACTTCTTCTTCATCGATACATTTGGCCAATGCTTGAGCACCGCTTTCTGACAGGGTCTCAAACCGTTCCGTCGCCATCATGAGAAGCAATTTCTTGGCTTCCGCAATCGCGGTGTCGGACATGCCTGAAAGATGGCCGGCAAGAACCGCAACACCGGATTCGAAGTCGGTCATTTCGAGAACGTTTGTGACCAACCCCATGACAAAAGCGCGATCGGCTGAGACCATCGCACCAGTCAAACACATCATGCGCGCGTGGCTTTCCCCGATGAGATGCGCGAGGCGGGAAACTGCGGCCGCATTTGGGACGAGCCCAAAGTTGATGCCGGTAAGACCGAACCGCGCATCTGATGTCACCACGCGAATGTCGCAATGAAGGATCAATTCATGTCCAATTCCAAAGCAATCGCCTTTCACGGCTGCGATTGTCGATATTTCCAATTGTTCTAAACGCAAATAGACCGCGGAACATAGCCTCGAAAATTGTACAGCTTCATGTGGATCAAGACCCGCAACTTCCATCACGTTCGAACCAAAGTCGAAACTTTGGTTGTCCAGTTTCAAAACGAGGGTGCGGATGTCTGCGGTCTTCTCAACCAGATCCAATGCTGCCAAAGCATCCTGCATCAACTGCAACGGAGACGGATCAAAAAAATCACTCCCACCAAAGGACAGTGTGGCAATCGCATCCTCGTGCTTCAGGCAGAGTCCCGACGCAAACGACGTACTGTTTTCTTGGATACTCGTGCTACTCAAAACCTGCCACCACTCGCTTGAAAAATGAACCCGCTACCGCGGGCCGCCAACACTCCATCACATTGGCAGACAAGCATGAATTTTGACTTAGCGATTTGCTCGGTTTGCCGCGGGTTGAGTTAGTGGTTTGTTAGTGACTTTGGCTTTGATCACGCCTGCTGAGAGACGCATTGGTCAAGCAGGCCCTGCAACTTTGACTGCGCGCCCAATCCCTCCATCGCGATAAAGACGATCTCGCTCTTCATGGCCCTTCCAGCCTCAAAATCCCAGGGTTCTAGGGTCCAACGGCGGCCGACCATTTGAAGGACGTGCATATCGCCATTCGCCTGGTCGAGGCGAACAAATCCTTTGGCACGAACCAGAGACGCCGGAAGTTCATTCAAAACACCTTCGAGTTTTTCCAGAACAAATGGTCGCTTGCAGACATAGGTCCACGAGAAAAATGTCTTGTCGTGGTTCATCTCATGTTGGTCGACCGAAGTTATGAGACGTTCGACGTCCTCGCTATTAACTCCTAAGCACACATCAATTGGAACCATTGCCTGTTCAGTTTCCAGAATGTGCGCATTGGGCAGCAAGTGACCGACTAGAGCTTTGGCATTGCTAAGGTGGTCCGCATTGGCGAGGTCGGCTTTGTTCAATACCAAGAGATCTGCCGATTGAATCTGACGTTGTACGAGACTACCCACGAACTTGTCTTTGGCGCGCTCGGACAGCGTTTCTGCGTCAGCCAGCACGATGACGCCACCTAGATGTAGGCCCGGCATGCCGCGACTATAAGAGACTAGTCTATCAGGCTCGGCGACGCCGGATGCCTCCAAAACAATGTTGTCGGGTGGGCAATCACTCTCAACCAGATCACCCAGCGTTTCTGCGAGGTTGTCTCTTATGGAACAGCATACGCATCCATTGGTCAGGTGAATGGAATCCGCATTACGGGATTTGATGAGACTGGCATCAATGTTTATGTCACCAAAGTCGTTGACCAAGACCGCAACGCGTCGATCCTCCGCTTGTCCAAGCAAGTGATTGAGAAGCGTGGTTTTACCGGCGCCCAGATAACCGGCGATGATCGTAAGAGGGACGCTGCTCTCGCTCATATCAATACCGTTTGAGAGGGAAAGGCGTGCCTTCAAATACGGTCCCCCAAAGATTGATGTCCTTTAGTTCCCCAACAGGGGTGTCATAGGGATCTCTCTCCAGCACCGTAAAGTCCGCCATTTTACCGGCCCGGATTGACCCGACCTCATTCTCCAACCCTAATACATATGCCGCGTCGATGGTGATGGCGCGCAAGGCTTGATGCAGTGTGATCCGTTCCTCTGGCGCCAATACATTGCCCGCGACATTGATACGATTGGCCGCAACCCAGGCACTGTTGAGTGGCAATGCGGGGGCCATTGTGAAATCTGAATGGAGCGCGGTGACAACGCCTGCATTTGCCAAGGAACCGAGGCGCGCCATTTGCGAGGCGCGTTCGTGGCCCAATCCTTCTCGCGTGTACATGTCGCTTAGTTCATAGAAGTAATACACATTGACCGAGGCCAGTGCGCCAAGGGTTGCCATGCGCCTTGTTTGTTCCGGCGTCGATAATCCGAAGTGCTCAATGGTGTAGCGATGGTCAAAACGTGGTTTTTCTTCCTGCAACTTCTGTAGAACATCCAGCGCAAGCTCGACACCCAGATCGCCGGTACAGTGGACGTGTATCCTGTAGCCTGCATTCCAGTAGGTTCTTGCAGCCTCTTCGAATGTTTCCGGTACCATCAACCATTCGCCGTGATGGCCATCGATGTATCCGGGCTGTCCCAGCTGCATCAACTGGGAAAAGAAAGCACCATCGGTGAAGAGCTTGACGTGGTCGTTGAATTTGAACCGATGCGTATTTCGTTCCGGCAAACCTTGGATGAGTTCAAGCGCTTTTTCATGACTGCCTTGGGTGAGGCCTAAGATGTTACCCGCAGGAATGCACTGCACTCGGAACGGGGTCTCGTCATTATCGAGAACTCTTGTGGTGCCAGCCCATTCCATTTCCAACTCGAACATGCCGGTTGCCATATCTCCGATAGTCGTATGCCCACCGAAATGAACCGCCTCACGTAGTCTCTCGAGCCCGTGTTTGTAGCGCTCGGGGCTTAGAATATGGGGATTGAGTTTTCCGACCGCTGTGCGAAGGCCCATCTCGAAGAAATGTCCACCGACCATATCGATTTGAGGATTTTTGCCGGCGACCTCTTCATCAATTTCCAACCACTTCAGTGCCGCGTCATTCAAGATGACTTCGTGAAATGACCGATGCCAAACGATGATCGGCCGGGTCTGGCTCACTCCATTGAGCGCAGGACGCCTGATCTTCCCATGCCAGAGCTGATGGTACCCCCAAGCAAACAGCGGTTCCTCTTCCGGCATGGACTTGTCGAGATCAGAAAGACGCGCCAAGAACGCCGCTTCGCTTTGAACCGGCGGAACGGTTTCCCAAGGTAAGCGCCACTCCATTGCCGTCACGAATTTCATCGGCAGCAAGACAGCTGCCATGGTGGGGTGGAGATGCGGGTCGATGAACCCAGGCATGAGGACTTTGTCTTCAAACGTCCGGTCGATTTCGTGAGGGAAAACGTCAAGCCATGGGCGCAATGTCTCAAGACTGCCGACCTCGAGTATCCGACCATCACGCACGGCAACCGCTGTGGCTTGCGGCATTGGATCATTCATGGTGATGATCTTCTTTGCAGTGAAGACTTTGATCCTGTCCATGTAGGTCGGTCCTCTGACGTCTACTTCGCGAGCTCTGCCATCATGGTGAAGAGTTGCATGATGTCCGCATCATCGCCGCCGCCGGCGTATTCCCCAAAGAGTGTGTGCACATTAATGGCGATGCGTTCATTGTCGACCCACGACTCGTAGTCCCCGAGGGCGATGTCTCGGGCGGCGTCTTGCCAGCTGAGGCCCGCGTCAAACCTCTTGCGTGCTTCCTTGTCGATATAAGTGAGATAGTCCTTCACCTTTTGCACACCGGCTTTGTCGGTGAGCGGACCGTGTCCAGGAACGATATAGTCGACGTCCATGTCGATAATGAGATCGCAGGCTTTCAACCAATTTGCAACGGGTCCAGCCCAAATGAGGGGCGTGCCGTCGATGAATAGAATATCGCCCGTATAGATCACTCTGTCCTTGGGCACGTGAACCAGCACATCACCTCTGGTGTGGGCCGGACCCACCTCGATGAGAATTGCCTCTTTGTCCCCAACGTTCACGCTCATGGTACCGTTGAAGGTCTTTGTCGGTTTCTTGTAGGTAACGTTTTCGAAATCAAACGCGCCAAAACTCTGAACGAGATAGTCTCCAAGCGCTCCCAGATCCGGTGCCATTTTCATCATGGCCGCCAACATCTCCGGCGGGGTCTCGTCCATCTCCTCAGCGCTGGCCTCTGAGGCAATAATCTCGGCGTTTTCGACCAAGCGATTGCCATAGGTGTGATCGCCATTGGCGTGGGTGTTGACCAGGGTGGTGATGTCCCCTGCCCCAAGGCCGGTGGCGTCTTTCATGGTGGCCAACATGTCCGCGGTCAGCTTTTCGTCAAACAAAGTGTCAACCAGGAGCGACTCTTCGCCGTCAACAATCAGTCCGGCGTTTGACCACCCCCAGGAACCGTCAGGCTGTATGTAGGCATAGGCGCCAGACCCTAGGTCTTCCAAACCTTTGCGAAATTCACGAATGGACATGGGCAGTCTCCCTACTTCCAAGGATCGACAATGATCTTTGCATGTTTGTCTGGGGTCCCCAGATCTTCAAAGGCCTGGGGCACGCCGTCGAGGCCTACTGTACCGGTCATGATCGGGGCAACGTCGATGACGCCTTCGGCGATTTGGTGAAGTGTTCCGGCAAATTCATCTGGCGAATATCCCAGCACGAATCGGAGGTCGAGTTGTTTGGTCACAGCAAGGGCTGGTTCAAAATGATCGGTCTCCATGCATACACCAACAATGACGCAACGAGAATTTACAGGGGCTCCTTCGATGATCTCTTGGACAACCCCTTTGACACCGACGCATTCGAAGATGATGGCTCGTTTTGGCGTGTCTCCCATCATCTCAGCCATCATGCGATCCGATGAGCTGATGGGTACGCCGAGTTCTTCCCACTTCGTGTATGGCGACTTGTCGGCAGGATCAATCACGTCATCGGCGCCCATAATTTCCGCAAACTTGCGCCGACCTTCAGAGAAGTCGGCGGCGACGACCGGGCCCAGACCGCGCGACTTAAGACCTGCGATAACAGCAAGGCCTACAGGGCCGCAACCAATAACAAGTGCCACATCGTCTTTGCCCATCTCAGCCTGCTCGACTGCGTGCGCTCCAACAGCCATTGGTTCAGTCATCGCGGCCGCGTCGCTTGACAGTCCGTTTGGCACCTCCAAGAGCATGCCTTCGGATAGGGTCATCATTTCGCCGTAGCCACCGGGAAATGTATTGGAATATCCAATGCCTGCACCGCCTTCGGCGGTCAAAATGATCGGCATCGAGCATACGCGAGTACCCGGTCTGTGCGTCTTGAGTGTTCCGGGACCGTGGTCGAGGATTTCTGCGCAAAACTCATGACCAAAAACAAGGTCGGCATTTGTGTCATAAACCAGGCCGCCACCGGCACGTTGCGCAAGATCAACGAGATGGTCACCGTGTTTGAGAGCGTGGAGATCAGATCCGCAAATGCCACAAGCGAGAGTTTTAACAAGGACATGGCCTTCGCCTGGTGCGGGATCAGGCCAATCGTCGACCACAAGTTCTTTGTTTCTCGTGACAACCGCACGCATCTGCCTTCTCCTCCAACGATTCTTTTTGTTTTATTTGTGCCGAAGTGTGCCCTTTTATGGCGCTATTGAAAAGGCCAAGCCCGGCAGATAATGATAAGCCACACCGGCCCACCCGTTCCGACCAAAGAGAGCCCATCAAATGCCACAATATCGTTCAAGAACATCCACCCATGGCCGCAACATGGCGGGGGCCCGCGCTCTGTGGCGAGCAACCGGTATGGGCGAAGGTGATTTTGGCAAACCGATCATCGCGATCTCAAATTCGTTCACGCAGTTTGTGCCCGGTCATGTGCATCTGAAAGACCTGGGCCAGTTGGTCGCCCGAGAGATCGAGGACCACGGTGCTGTAGCAAAAGAGTTCAACACTATCGCCGTTGATGATGGCATCGCGATGGGGCATGACGGCATGCTCTACAGTCTGCCTTCGCGCGAAATCATTGCCGACTCGGTTGAGTATATGGTCAATGCCCATTGCGCCGATGCGTTGGTCTGCATTTCCAACTGCGACAAGATCACCCCCGGCATGTTGATGGCTGCCATGCGCCTCAATGTACCGACGGTTTTCGTCTCCGGCGGACCCATGGAAGCGGGTAAAGTGGAGATCGACGGCGAGACCCGCTCGATGGATTTGATCGACTCCATGATTGCCGCGGGCGACCCAAACGTCAGTGATGCGGACAGCGAAGCGATTGAGCGCTCTGCTTGCCCTACCTGCGGGTCATGCTCCGGCATGTTCACTGCCAACTCGATGAATTGTTTGGCGGAGGCCCTGGGGCTTGGCCTACCCGGCAATGGCAGCATGTTGGCGACGCACGCAGACCGCAAAGAAGTTTTCCTTCGAGCCGGGCGCACCATCGTCGACCTCACGAAACGCTATTATGAAGAAGACGACACGTCCGCCCTGCCACGAAACATTGCAAGCTTTGAAGCCTTTGAAAATGCCATGAGCCTCGACATTGCTATGGGTGGGTCGACCAACACGGTCTTGCACCTTCTGGCTGCGGCGCAAGAAGGTGAGATTGACTTCAGCATGGCTGATATTGACCGTCTCTCGCGCAAGGTCCCGAACCTGGCGAAAGTCGCGCCGGCGACACCAGATTATCATATGGAAGATGTACACAGAGCCGGCGGCATCATGGCACTGCTTGGTGAATTAGATCGGGCCGATCTGTTGCACGGGAACGTTCCAACGGTTCACACAAAGACTATGTCAGAAGCTCTTGCGAAATGGGATGTCCGTCAAACGAATGACCCAGAGGTTCACACGTTTTATCGAGCAGCGCCTGGCGGGGTTCGCACAACGGAAGCCTTTAGCCAGGAAAAACGCTATGACACCCTCGATCTCGACCGGGCAAATGGATGTATACGCGATAGGGAGAATGCCTACAGCCATGACGGTGGTCTTGCTGTTTTATTCGGTAACATCGCGCTCGACGGCTGCATCGTCAAAACAGCCGGTGTTGACGAGAGCATTCTCACATTCAAGGGACCGGCTCGAATCTTTGAGAGCCAAGACGAGGCGGTGAGCGGCATTCTAAAAGGCGATCTCAAGCCCGGAGACGTTGTTGTCATTCGCTATGAAGGACCGCGCGGCGGGCCCGGCATGCAAGAGATGCTCTACCCAACCAGCTACATTAAGAGCATGGGTCTCGGTAAAGACTGCGCTCTTCTGACAGACGGTCGCTTCTCCGGCGGCACTTCCGGACTGTCGATTGGGCATGTTTCACCGGAAGCCGCGGAAGGCGGCGCCATTGGATTGATCGAAGAAGGTGACACCATCGAGATCGACATTCCCGGCCGCACGATCAATGTGGCCTTGACAGACGAAGAACTTCTGGCGCGGCGCACGGCGATGGATGCTATAGGTGTGGAAGCCTGGAAGCCGAAGGCTCGTGATCGGAAAGTATCGAAAGCCCTCCGTGCTTACGCCGCCATGACAACATCTGCTTCCAAAGGTGCGGTCAGGGATGTGGATCAGTTAGGGTAGCTGACTCGGTTAGCCAACCGGGCGCTCCATGAAAAATCGTTCGGGCGTTTCCCTTACAACAGAAAAACCCAAACGCAAGTAAAACACCTTTGCTGGATTTGATCGCAAAACTCGAAGATGAATTGGCTTGGCTGACTCCTCCGATCGCGCAATTATCTGGTGGAGAATCTTCGTGCCGATCCCATGGTTTTGATATGCTGTCAATATTAGGATGCGGTCTAGTTGGATATGATCGATTTTCTCATTTACTGAGAAGCAACCAATATCTTCATCAGCAAAACAAACTATTTTGTGTGTTGCAGGATCGAATTCGCTCACCGTTCGGTCACTTTGCTCATTGTCATCCCATGGCCCCCAAATTTCTTCAACATACTCGGCCATAGTCTCGCGAACACAGCTGTGCACGAACGTTGCGTCGTCATCGGTCGCTCTGCGAAGATAAAACTCCACCAAACACTTCCTTTTCTCACCCGGACGGGATTCGGCTCTCTCAAATAATTTGAGTCGTTCTGAAAATACTACCGATGTAGGATGATATTAGCATCAGTGGCCAACAACGCGTCTGCGCCGCTTTGCCGCAATAATTGCGAATCGATTGCAAAAACTGCCAAGGCTGATATTTTGAACTCTGCAAGAAAGTGCAGGTTTTAACGCCCATGTCGGACGCCCCTCAAACCGTTCATAATCAAACGCCTAAGCCGAGCGGCTCACCAAGGGGTCGAACGGGCGCCTTTCAAGACTTTGCGCGAATGGTTGAGGCTTTCTTCCTCAAATACCGAAATCTCGTTGCTCTCGTCCATGTCGTCATGTTTGTTGCCTTTATTGGGCTGCTGACGGTTCCTCTCTTTTTTGATGTGCCAAAAGGCGAGACCGGACCTTTCCAACACATCGCCACTTTCTCCCTCTTTGCGATCTGGGGCTTGTGGTTTCCGTTGGTGTTCTTGTCGGTCATCTTTACGGGGCGCTCTTGGTGCGGCCTGCTTTGCCCCATGGGGGCCGCGTCTGAATGGATGAACAAGATCGGTCCGCAATTTGCCATTCCGAGTTGGTTGAAGTGGCCTGGCACGCCGGTCATCAGTTTTCTTGTTGTCACGGTTTGGGCACAGACTGTCGGCGCCCGCGATCACGTGCTGGCGATGGCCTTTGTGTTTGGCACAACTCTCGCCTGTGCTATGGCCATCGGTTTCTTCTTTGGTCGTAACAAGCGGGCATGGTGCCGCCACTCCTGCCCCATCGGATTGGCGCTTGGGGTCTATTCACGCATTGGTGCGGTCGACTTTAAACCGAAGCGCCCTAAGGAAGGTCAAAGGTTGTGGACGGAGAAAACAGCCTGTCCGACGATGATTGATTTGCCACGCAAGATCGAAAGCCGCCATTGCATTGAGTGTTTCAAATGCGTGCAACCACGCGCAAAGGGTGGACTCTTCTTGCGCTTGCGCAATCCTGGTGAAGAAGTCGCGTCCATTCGCGACCATCACCCCAACATGTCGGAGATCATGTTCTTGTTTCTTGGAACCGGCACAGCACTTGGAGGCTTTCTGTGGTTGGTGCTTGGCTCCTACCAAGACTTGCGCATATGGCTCGGCAACCTGATCATCGACAGAGAATGGTATTGGCTCGGCGAGCCCGGACCTGTGTGGCTCATGGCGGTCTATCCAAATGAGCGGGAAGTTTTTCGCTGGTTCGACTTCTTTTTGATCGTTGGATACATGGTCGGGTGGATGGCCCTTACCGCTGCTGTCTTGAGCGCGGCAACGGCCCTCGCGGCTTGGGCTTCGGGAAAACTCGGAGGTGATCGGACCTTTCGTGACCGGTTCATCGAGCTCGGTTATCAATTTGCCCCCGTCGCCATGATCTCTTTGATCCTCGGCCTTGGCGGCGATCTTTTTCATAATCTGACATTGCTCGGGTTTGGTGACGGCGTTACTGCCGCAGTTAAAGGCAGTTTCTTTGCCGCAGGCTTCGTTTGGAGCCTTGTTCTTGGAGAACGACTCTTGGCACGGCAAAGCGTTCCTGTTACCAAACGTTGGATTCCCTTGATCCTCGGTGGATTGGGAAGTGTCTTTGTTGGCGCCGCATGGCTGCCAGCATTGTTTGCGTGATTGCCCATGGAGACCTTCGCTTTGAAAACACAGTCGTCAAAAACAACGTTCCGAATTCTTGCACTCTCAATTTTTGGATTGATCGCGGCCATGGCACGTGCCCAAGCGCTTGAGTACCCCGCTGGTGACTCGCTTTACATCAATGGCATGGAAGTCATGGCGGTCTATCTGCAGGCCGTTGAAATGTCCCCCATGATGGAAGGCCAAGAAGGCGCGAACGCCGACATCCATCTTGAAGCAGACATTCAGGCGATGGAGGATCACCCGCACGGTCTTGATCCTGGGTCTTGGATCCCGTATCTCAAAATCAGCTACACCCTTACGAAAAAAGGGAGCGATTGGACGACATCCGGTGCGCTCATGCCGATGATTGCTAATGACGGACAACACTATGGTGCCAACATCAAGCTTGATGGGCCTGGAGCTTACGACTTGACCTATCTTGTTGAGCCCCCTTCGGCGACCGGGTTTCTGCGCCACACGGATGCTGAAACCGCCGTCACGGAGTGGTGGGCACCGTTTGAATATCGCGGCGAGTTCAAATTCATCGGTGTTGGCAAGAAGGGTGGATACTAAGTCACATGACTTCGCCTCAGCCTGGAATTCTCGCCCCTGTTCCACCGCATTCAAGATATCTTGAATTTCGACTCAAGCACGATTGTGATCCCAGAGCCGTGATTGAAACGCTCGCCTCCGAGGCACTCGACGAGCGGACTATTGTTGGATTTGGCCCGGCACTGGTGAACTCGCTCGGTGGTCACGTTGACGGCCTTCATCCATTTCCTAACTATGTGGGCATTGGGTGCTCCATACCGGCTACCCAAGCCGACTTGTGGATTTGGATTCGCGGCGATGATCGCGGCAAGAATTTGCACCTCGGACGGACTTGGAGTGATGCCCTTGCGCCCGCGTTCGATATTGAACGAAGCGTTGATGGTTTTATGTTTGATCGTGGCCTTGACCTTACAGGTTACGAAGACGGGACTGAGAACCCAAGAGGCAATGATGCTGACAAGGCCGCGATTGTCTCAAATTCAAGTGCAAGAATTGAAGGATCTAGTTTTGTCGCTGTACAGCAATGGGTTCACGACCTCAGCCATTTCGGTTCGCTCGTCCAAACGGAACGCGACAATATCATCGGGCGGCGCTTAAGCGACAATGAAGAGATTGAAGAAGCGCCGACATCAGCCCACGTAAAGCGAACTGAACAAGAAAGTTTCGAACCACATGCCCATGTGCTTCGACGATCAATGCCTTGGGCAAACGCAAACGGTGAAGGACTGATGTTTGTTGCCTTTGGTCACACACTCGAGGCTTTTGAGGCACAACTCAGCCGCATGACGGGACAGGATGACACGATCGTAGACGGACTGTTTCGTTTCACACGACCGATTTCAGGCAGCTATTTCTGGTGCCCTGCTTTGGTGAACGGAAAACTAGACCTTACCCCCCTCTCCGACTGATAAAAGCTGCAAATTCGACAGATTCAGCCTTGTGTGGTACACTGTGATTATCTGAAATGACAGGTGCCGTACGAATGAAGCAGATGCGTCGTTCGCTTGGGGCTCGAGTATTAAGGGGCACAGTCATATCCGTCGGTTTCGTCGGATCGATATTTCTCGGCTTTTTTCTGGCAGACCAACTTCAAAACAATTGGTTCATTTGGATCTCCGCCTTGCCGCTTGCTTGGTTAATCTATCGATATCGTCGCATGCCATACCTTACCTACGTATCCATGCCGCCAAAGGCGCAAGCGCGTTGGTTGAAACGGCGTAGACTGATCTATTTCTCAGCCCTTGGGTTTTGGGGCTTTCTTTTCCTTTATGCCATGCTCTTGAGCGGCATGACATCGGATGGCGCCCTCACGGCACTTGGTGCAAGCTTTGCCGTCTTGATCATGGTCCTCATCATAACATCGCTGATGGCACGCGTACCTACAGACAAAGACCGACTATTTGAGTTCGACACGGACGAAGACACTCTTTAGTGTCCACACCCCTATTCGGATGGCGGCGGATTGGTATTGCCGATATCAAGCGCAGCCTTCCATTCACCGTCTGCTTGCTTTTGCCAAATGGTCACGTACTTACCGTGAGAAATCTGTTCGGTCCCATCTTCCAATGGGACAATCGAGCGGAACCGCCCCCAGGTGAACCCCAAGTCACCGCTTTCTGATACGACCGCTTCAATTGGATCCCAGATCAGTTTGGCGTTCTTGGGAAACCCGCTCATTTGCTTGTTGATGGCATCCAACCCAATTGTCGGCTGAGCGTTTGCTGACAACATGCGAGAGTCTTTCGACAGATAGGCCGCAAAGGCCTCGGCGACGCCCACCTCTTGCGCCATGGTGTTGAAGGCGCGATCCGCAGTGATGAGTTCATCGGCTACAGAATCTGCATGTGCTAATCCTGTCCATCCCAAAATGATGACCGCAACGAAGGAAAGTACTTTCATGGGTTGGTTCTCCTCATTTGAACACAAAGAGTGAAGGACAACCAAGAAGTGGTCAAGAGACACAATTGACTGGGTCCTTACATTGGATGTCTTGCGCGCCTACGATATCCGTGCGATCACCATTCAATCGTCTGCCAAGCCATAGAGAAGAAGGATAACAACCCAATGGCAGCAAAAAGCACGATTTCAGGACTTTTCGCGCGCTCGCCATTCCGACCGATGCAAGAACATGCAGCGGTCGCTGCTAATTGTGCGGCACAAACTATCAATTTGTTCACGGCACTCTGCCAAAATGACAAAGAGGCAGTGCGAGCGACTTACCGAGAAATCAGCACACTTGAATCTGCGGCTGACGAAATTAAGAATGACATGCGTGCACATTTGCCCAAGAGTTTGTTTCTGCCTGTCGACCGACGCGATTTACTGGAAATATTGGACCTCCAGGACTCCATCGCGGATACAGCGCAAAGTATCGGCGGTCTCATTTACGAGCGACGCATGAGCGTACCCGAAGGACTTGAAGAACCGCTTATGAGTCTGGTTCGTCGCTCCGTGGACGCATGCAAACATTGCAGCAACATTATCAATGAGCTTGATGAATTGGTCTCAACGGGTTTTCGTGGACGAGAATCAGATGCCGTTTCTAACATGGTCAACGAACTAAACCGTATTGAATCCGACACTGACCAAATGGGTACTGACCTTTCGCGGGCCTTGTTTGCGCAAGAAGACAATATGAATCCGGTTTCCGTGATTTTGTGGTACGAGCTCATCAAAATGATCGGCACGATGGCTGATTATGCCGAGCGGGTTGGCAATCGCCTTCGTCTTTTGCTCGCGCGATAGGGTCACTCAATTCGTATCTTTGCGCCATAGAGTTCGGCCGGTAGATGCATTCTCCTGCGTGATGAGCGGTTCCCCGTGGTAATCCAAAGCAACTATGCTTTCGCCAACTTTTGTCATGACACCAAAAATTTCAGGTCTCGCGCTATAAACGACATAGTGCTGTTTGATATTTCCGGCCCGCACCCAGTAACCAGCGTCCTTGGATTGCGGCGTATGACCGACGATAAAGGGAGTGCTTTTTTCGAGGTCTAGGCTCTTTCGGAAACGTCGCACATCAGATTTTGTGTATCCAGTTGGATAACCGGGCGCTCGCAGACGATTCCAAGTCAATTCGTAGCTAAGACCTGGATATTTGCTCAGGTCCGCGAGCATCTGCGGTGTCACTTGGCCGCGCGTCGGTGCGGCGTGGGTCGCCGCAAAAGCATTGGAATAGGCTACATAAGGCAAAGAATCGAAGAACAAATCGATCTCGCTGACATAGTCGTCGCCGCGACGTTCCCGCAGTATTTTCTTGAAGAGTGCTGCTTGAGGAATGCCACCTTTCACAATCCCTGGGTCAAAGCTCTCATGATTTCCTCTCAACATGTAGACGTTGTTCGGAAAAGCTCTCTTCAATTTGAAAATGAGGTCCAGCATGAGAATCGAACTGTCCATATTGTCCAACCCGTCATCATCTTCGCTGTGGATTACATCTCCTAACAGCAACAAGTATGCAGTGCCGAGCTCAAGACCCTCCAAGAACCTGTTCTCGCAGAGGGTCTTCAAAAGATTGTCCACTTCGCCGTGGAGATCTCCGAGGATAATGGGGGACAATTCATCCGGAAGTCTTAGAAGCCCGCCTGGTTTGCCTGCAAAATCCAATGGACGATTGATCGATGAGGCAAATAGCATCCTGGCATCGCGCGCCAATGTGATGGCAGTTTGGTGCTCTGTTTCCAGTGTCAGGTCCCCGATCATCTCCGTCAAACGATCCAGTTTTGACTTTCGCTTTTCGCCGAACAATTGCCGTAGTCTCGCGTCGTCCAACCGCGTCAGCACTGCTTCTTGATCCGCATCAACCACTGATAGAACCAAGTCACCATGATCGTTAATAATTGCAATGTGCGATTCCGTAAAACCTTTGGGCAGCCCAAACAATTTGCGGAAGGACCGATCGTCGTATCCCACCCCAATCGTGTCACCTTCTCTTAATCTCGCGAACGAAAAAATGCCCCTGCGAATTTGAGCCATTGGCGCGATGATCCAATCACGCCGGCGCTCTCTTGATGATTCAAGGATCGGTTGATCTGGATAGATCGCAAATCCGATAGTTCCCAGGTCAAGGCATATAGGCCCAAACACTCTGGAGATCCGCGCATCATCTTCAATAGCCTGTGGCTTATCATCAACATCAATTGGAGGTGCCCGATTGATCAAATCCCGCAACCCAAAGATCTTACCCAGTAGTAATCTAAGGCGCCGCCCTTCACTCATTCGTCAACTTCCCATACTGTTTCAATACGTAGAGGATCACCGAAAATGTCATCGCGAACATAGACGTTCATGCCCCACTCTTGAAAGTAGACGGCGCACGCCAAATAGGTTTCGTTCTGGCGCTCAACAATTTCAAGAGTCAATTGCTCATCGGCCGGATACAGTCCAGAGCGCGCCCTTTTTTTCCGCCACTCAAACTGTTTGTCGGCAGGAGGCAGCAAGAACTCAAAGACGAAGTGGTCGCGCCAATTCACAAATGTCCAACGCCTTTTTTTTGGGGGGATTTGAATTCTTTTCAAGTCCAATTCGAGATCGTCGTAGTCCGCTAGCCATTCGTCGTCGAAAACGGCCAAAGCTTCTTCGTGTTCGCTAAATGGAAATCCGAAGTGTACTTCGCGTGGACGGTAGCTAATCGAACGGTCTTGCCACCAGTTCGGTTGTGTAAGATCGACGTAACCTTCGAGCGGCCAGCCGCGAATCTTTCTGATAATGGTGGATTTCCCAGATCCGGGCGGACCAGTCACCAAGAATTGCCTAAAATGGAAACCGGTCGGGAATGTGACACTCCGAATCACCTGCAGGTCTTCAACCTTGACGAGGCGATAGGATGGTCTACGAGATGTCATTTGCGCGGCGCATTCCTGAGAGAGTTGGCGATACAAGCTGTCCCCATAATCTATCGCTTGCGATGGCAATAATGCAAGGGTCATGCTTGAAGTGGGATGGGAGCGGTTCTGGGATCACCATTTTGTCTGTATACATACGATTTGGATGTAAGACTCGGCGACTACCCCGACATTCCAAGGCAATTTAGGAATGGCCATGGATGTTCACATCTGGCACATTGGATTGCTACGATGAACGCCCCTCAAACAAGGACCCACCCCTGCATGCCCCCCGACCTCATTTTTCTGGCAATTGTGTTGATTTGCTCAGGTGTGGTTGCCGGCCTCATGGCTGGCCTGTTGGGCATAGGCGGTGGCATCGTAATGGTGCCTGTGTTGTATGTGGCCTTCGGCCTCATCGGTGTGCCCGGATCAGCACACATGCATCTTGCCGTTGGAACTTCTTTGGCGATCATTGTACCAACTGCGATTTCCTCGGCACGCAGCCACCATAAGCGGGGCGCCGTACATTTGGAGACAGTGAGGTACTGGGGACCGTCGCTGGTGCTAGGAAGCCTTTTGGGTGCGGCGATTGCAGGATATCTGGAGAGCTCGGCGCTCACTCTGTTTTTTGCCGTTATGGCTTTGATTATTGGGGTCAAGCTGATCCTGCCGCTTGATGATCGGCGTCTGGGACATACATTGCCCTCTGGCATGCCAGGGCGCGGTATTCCCCTTGCCATCGGCACCTTCTCAAGTTTGATGGGGATTGGAGGTGCCAGCTTTTCGGTTCCCACCTTCACGCTTTTCTCCTGGCCGATCCACCGAGCCATTGGGACTGCCTCTCTCTTGGGCCTTCTCATTAGTGTCCCAGCCAGCCTAGGCTATGTGGTTTCAGGCTGGGGCGTCACAGACCTGCCTCCTCTTTCGTTGGGCTACGTCAATCTCCTAGCTCTCGGCCTGGTGGCCCCGGCCTCCACGCTGATGGCACCCGTGGGCGCAAGACTTTCTCATGCTCTCAGCCGCAGAGTTCTGAGTGTCTGCTTTGGGGTCTTTCTCCTTGTCACCGCCATGCGCCTCTTCAGTGAGGTGCTTTGAGGGCTCATGAGTCACAAAGTGGTTTGACAAGACGCCCGCAAAACCTGTATTCCCGGCGGCGGAGAGGTGGCCGAGTGGTTGAAGGCGCTCCCCTGCTAAGGGAGTAGGCGAGGAATCGTCTCGAGGGTTCGAATCCCTTCCTCTCCGCCATTAATTCTGAAAACACGACGCTCTCGCAGGCCGCTATGTTTCTTGAACATGCCGATTTAACCGAGGTTATTCTCTCCAAAAAGCGGACTTCCGTTCTCACTCATTGGATGTGAACTGTTAATGCATTGTTACCAAACTCCTAATCAATCACTTACGTAAGATTGACGAAATTATTACGCGTTAAGACTATCTTTGGCACGTGTTCTAATAGGTAAGTTTGCGATGCAATCAACAAATCAGTTTAGTTTAGAGGTTCGGGGTGACTCTTATCTCTCCGACTACTCAAACCAGCTCAGCTCTGCGATGGGCCAGCGACGCGCCTTGGCTGCTCTTGTCGCCGCGCGGGTGGAGGCTGAATCCGCCAATCGCGCAAAGTCTCAATTCCTGGCAAATATGAGTCATGAACTGCGGACACCGCTAAATGCCATTATCGGATTTTCCGAAATGCTGTGTAATCCAAAGTCGATCCCCAAATCAGAAGAAACCGCCAAAGAGTATGCTGAATACATACATCAGTCCGCGCAACATCTCTTAAGTCTCATCAATGACGTGCTCAACATGTCGAAAATCGAACATGGCATGATGGAACTGAATTGTAGTTCGGTTGATTTGGATGAGGTTGTCTCTTCGAGTATGATGTTTGTGAAAGAACGTGCGGAACTTAGAGGCGTGACAATCAAAGTTCGATCACACAGTGGCCCTGTTACTTTGTTCGCTGACTACATTAAACTCAAACAAGTTCTCCTTAATTTATTGTCGAACTCAGTGAAGTTTACACCTCAGGGTGGGGGCGTCATCGTGTCGACGCGGACATCAAGTGAAGGCAATATTCGACTTGTCGTACGAGATACGGGGATCGGCATGAATGTTGAACAAATGGAGAAAGCGCTGCAGCCATTTGGTCAGACTCCAAATCAAGATTACGATCACAACGACGGGACAGGATTGGGGTTGCCGCTCGCGAGATCCCTTGTTGAACTTCATGGGGCGATCTTCAAAATTACCAGCCAACCCAAAGTTGGCACTGAGATTGCGATCATATTCCCAAAAGAAATGCTTGTTGAGCGCGCCAACCAAGGTTGCGTCGAAGAAGACGGACAGCTTCAAAGGAATCGAAGAAGATGAACAAGCCTCAAGCCGTGCAAAAAGTGGATGAGATTGAGCCCCTAGCGGTCATTCGACCTGCGATTGGGAAGATGGTCTCCCTCAATGGATCCCAGGCAATACTCCAAATTGACACTGGTGTGATTGGGGGACTAGAGACTGAATCGGGACGTGCAGAACTTGGGACTCTGGTGACAATAAGGACGCCACAGTCGATCGTTGTTGGCGTCATTTCAGGATTGAGCACACCGATGCCGTCAACCGATTTGGCCGATCCGGAAATGAGACTTGCCGAACTGGAACTGGTTGGCGAAATTCAAGATACACCTGACCAGTACCAAAGCCTGTTCCGCCGTGGCATATCCAACTACCCATCACTGGGCGACAAGGCCTATCCCGCCACAAAATCAGAAATCAAGATGGTCTATGATCCTGGCAAGAGGGCGAAAGTTGCCATAGGTGTGCTTCATCAGAATCCATCTATGAACGCCCATATTCTTGTTGATCAACTTCTTTCGAAGCATTTCGCAGTGCTCGGCACAACGGGGTCCGGGAAGTCTTGTGGTCTAGCCCTTATTCTTCGTGGCATCTTGCAACAGTCAGACAATGCGCGCGTTGTCCTGCTCGATCCACATGGTGAATATAGATCCACTTTTGGCAACGCTGCAGAAGTGATTACCCCTGAAAACCTCGATCTCCCATACTGGTTGCTCAATCAAGAGGAAATCGTTGAAGTGCTCGTGGGCACTGACTCATTGCGGGAAGAGCAGATTGACATTTTGGGCAGTCTAATACCCGAAGCAAAACGCCTCTACTCGAGTGGCGGTGGCGGCAACTCATCGGTCTCACTGAGACGTATGGGATCCTTAACGCGTGTGTCATTGGACACACCAACCCCGTACCGCATGTCCGATGTCATGATCCTGCTCGATAATATGGCCGGAAAACTCAGCCGTACAAATGATGTCTTGCCATTTCGAAGATTAAAGAATCGCATCGAACATCTGAGTGTAGACGGGCGCTACGCATTCATGTTTGGTAATCTTCAGGTTCTAGACAACATGACCGAGGTTCTCTCCCGAATATTTCGAATTCCAAAGAACGGAAAACCCATTACGATTGTGGATCTTTCAGGTGTCCCTTCAGAAATTGTAAATGTAGTCGTCTCTGTTCTTGCGAGAATGGCATTTGAACTAGCAATCTGGAGCAATGGCCAGGTCCCACTGACTTTAGTATGTGAAGAAGCACACAGATATGTGCCGAGAGATAACAGTCTCGGCTTTGAACCCACAAAGAGGGCCTTATCGAGGATTGCAAAGGAGGGCCGCAAGTACGGCGTTTCTCTGGGATTGGTCAGTCAGCGCCCAAGTGAGATCTCCGCCACTATTTTGTCCCAGTGTAACACAGTGTTTGCAATGCGCATGACAAATCAAGTGGATCAACAATTTGTAAACGCGGCGGTTTCGGTATCGTCCGGTAACCTGCTTGATTTTCTTCCATCGCTTGGTGACACAGAAGCGATTGCCATCGGTGAAGGCGTATCTCTTCCAATGCGATTGACGTTCAACCATCTGGACAAGAAATACCAACCGACCGGGAAATCTGTGGATGACTCTGATGCCACACAGGATTCGAATCAAGACGACGATTTTCTGGAGGAAATTGTCACAACATGGCGATGCAGAAAGCGAAAAATCGATCAGCCGGAAAGTTGAATTGAATTGGCCATCAGTATCGGTCCATTGGCTCTGAGCAACGTTGAACTAGTAATCTCGCTCCCAGAGAATAGACCCCTCGGTGTTGGACGTTTCACCGACTTCCGTCTTGATCGTGAATTCGTCTGTGATTGAATACTCAAGGCTGATGGCACCTTGTTGTTCTTCCAATCCTTCTGTGATTTTCAAGAAAACTCCATTGCCAAGATACTTGCCGGCGGTCACGATCGGGGTATCCCCTTCGCCCCCTTGAGGGTCGATGTTGAGGTAGTCGATGCCGATCATCTGCCTCGCCCGACCCAGTATGCCGCCATCGAACGATCCAATTCGACCCGAGACCTGCGCGATAGCAGCTCCGGTTCGCAACGCCTCCATAGGTCCTAGATCCTTGAGTGGTTTACCAAACAAGACGAGTGCGACAACTTCCTCTTTTGGTTTGGGCGGATCAGACTCGAAACTAATCTCTGGCGCGCCCACCGTTCCTTCAATTCGAATTCGCGCAACAGTTCCATCCGAAACGTTGTGCCGTGCCACAATCTCAATGCTGCCATCATTGATCGCACTTTTTGGAAGTGACAGATGACCTTTTTCAATGTTGAATTGGCGCCCCCCAAAGTCAATATGGCCTCTGACCACATCCATCGTGCCTTGCGGCATTGCGGTCGCTACAGGTCCTTCAATCTTGCCTTGGCCCTGCCATTCGATTTCCAACCCTCGACCACGAAGGATGAAGCGATCATCGGCTTTGAGCGTCAGATCGATTTCAAGTTCCGGAAGCCATGAGACCGACTCGCGATTTTGAATGGCGTCAACTGGATTGCCCTCGTCGTCAACCATCACAATCTTGAGATCCACCACTTGCTTTGGACCAGGAGGCGGAATTGTCAGGTCAACACGGTCGAAATGGATGTGACCCTCCAGGAGGGCCACCTTTGGATTTGCACGAAGCTTCAAGCGTCCACTTGCCGTGCCCTCATAATATGAGTGACGCAAAAGAGGGCTGTCTTCCATTTCAACATCGAGGGCGACTTGCCAGTTTTCGACAGAGCTGAAATCCGCTTGACCACTTCCAATGAGATAAGTGGTTGTGGTGTTCTTGTCCGCTTGACCATTTTGGGAAATCTTCATATCACCAGCTAGATCAAGACCTTGTCCCTTGACCTCCATTGACAAGTCAAAATCTTCCAAAACAACGCCACCGCGTTCGTAAACGTAGGTCGCGTCGCGAAGCGCCACTGTGCCGCTCCAGTTTGACCCTGAAGAATTGATGGACAAGGCGGAGTCCATGACCAACTGCCCACCAAGTTCATGTGCGGAGGTGGGCAGAAGTGCTAAAATTGGGTCAATGGCGCCGTCATAGGTGAGCTTGGCTTCAGCCGCCCCGACTTGCCATTGCTGACCCTCACCGCCGCGCGACCACGACATTGGAATGCGCCATTCGGCAAAACGCGCCGCCGAGATTTCTTTGCTTCCTTTGGCAACCCGTAAATTGGCATGTCCTAGCACCACACCCTTGCGCCACTGGCTCATCAATTCAAGCTCAGAGGGAGGCAACCCCTCAACGTTGGACGTTAGGGTGACATCGACTGTGGCTTCAGGGTCTGCAATTTTTGAGTTGATGGAGAATGCGCCGTTTGCAATCGCTGGAACCACCGGAAGAACGAAAGACTCAAGTTGCCCTTCTACGACAATCGCATCACCTAGTGTTAGCTCAGAGACAACAGCGCGGCCTTGATCGTCGGTGACAATTTCTAAACCTGAAATCTCAACACCGGTTTCATTGAAGTTAAACTCGGCAGGTTGTTTCAGTTCGTAATCTTGTGACTGAAGAGTTACTTCGAACGTTGAAAGATCGCCTGACATCCCCTTTTCGGTTTGAACACCTTTGGCGGTTGCAGTCAGTCGATTGACCAATACGCCCGAGGCGCTCAAATCGGTTCCGGATACCTTCCCTGCCCAACTCAAGCCAGTTGGACCTGCGCGCCATTCGGCTTCGAGAGCGATGGCTGCAACAAATTGATCCAGCCAGTACGCTTGTTTCAGAGTTGTTGAAGCTTGGTATTTGTTGTTGTCGGTATTGGCCGCGTGTTCAACGCAAGACGTCGCTTCGCCGCCGAAGTCGACACCAGCAATGTTGGCGGATGCTGAGAGTAGGCATCCGGTCTTTTCGCTCGCATCATAGACAAGTGCCAGATCGGCCGTCGTGACCGATGGCGTCGCCTTCGTTGCGGTGATTGCCACCTCAGCCTGAAGCGCTTCAACCCAATTGCGCAGGTGTCCCTTGGCCGCCAGCGGCGGTATGTCATAGTCATTGTAAGTGCTTTGTGGCAAAGCCAAAGAGAAGTTTGCAGTCCCGCCCGATCGAACTCCCTTTACCTCGGCATTGAGGGCGATTGGCTCTTCGATGGTGAACTCAGATCCGTTGAGCAAGACGGGGTGTGACGCCGTAGTCTCCACTAGAACTCCCAAACGATCAGCGGTGAGGTCGTAGCTCATCTCAATCGACGACGTGATCTTTCTTTCAGGAAGTGACACTGTGCTGTTTGTGAGAGTGAGTTTTTGATCGCGCGATAGCACCACATCCCCGCCAAACTCCAACACATCGGAGCCTGTTGGCATTGCTTCTGAGGGCGGAAGGAAGTCGGCCTCAAATTGCCCTGTAAATGCGGCTCGCATCAAATCGTCGCTCAAGAAGGCAGCGTCGGAAAGCTCAGCGAACAATGGTGTGGTCTTCAACATGAAGGTTGGGATTTGCACTTCTCCTTCGCTATTGAGATGGCCGGATGCGGACCATTGAGCGGGCAAATACTCTTGAGGGATGCCCAAAAGAGCCCCTCTTACTTCGCCCTGCAACCGAAAATCAATTCGCTTCGCGGTCGTCGGGAAAAGACTTACTTCGCCAGAGGTTGTGGATGTGAGAGAGCCTTTCTCTAGGTCAAGAGTGACAACAACGACTTGGTCCTCTGGCTCGCCTTTTGCCAGCTCCAAATTGACACCTAGAGCCGATGCATCTGCCAAAAGGTCATTGATGCCATCTAGTGCGCTGCCCTTGAGATCACCGTTTAGTGCAAGTTCCCAATCTTTGACGCAACGACAGCGTAGGCCAAACTCGCCAACAGCAACATCGTCTACCACGAATCCTAGACGGCCGGCCCAATCAGATGCAGGACCGTCACCTTCAACAGTTGCCGAAATGGAGGTGATGTCTGAGTCCCATAGAGAGGCTTGCAAGATCCCGGTTTTTGTCAAGCTGACGCTGCCACCCAAAACAAACGTATCTCTGTGCAAGTCGCGAGAGATGTGCAGCAAGACTTCGTCCTGGGATTTATCAACCGATCCCAGACTGATTGTGACAAGTTGCGAACGCCCGTCGAATTGACCATAGGCGTCTAGTATGAGAGACGAAAGCGTATTGCCTTGTTGATCGAGAATTGTGACGTCGGAGATCGAGATTTCGTCGAATTTCAAATCAGGCAGGCTCGCAAGGTCAGGAATATCGATTGTGGACGGTTCGGACCGTTCCTTTTCTTCAGGAAGTGTTAGAACCAACTGTTCTGAAAGCGCCTCCTTGACCACGATTCGACCGCGCAAGAGAGCCAAAGGAGACCAACGCAGCCGAACATTGTTCAATTCGGCGGTGAGTTGGTTTTCGGTCTCAAGTTTCAAGTGATCAAACTCGATGATCCACGGAAAGAATCCATAACGATGCTTCACCTCAACGGTCGCGCCTGTTGAGGTGGAAAGACCTTCCATCAATTTTGCAATGACTTGTGATTGAACCGCAGGTACTTGCAGAAGGCCGAGAATCAGCAGAGCCAACGTGCTAAAGACAGCGACAACCCAAAGCGTGATGGTACGAAGTTTTTTCATCAGAAAGCCTGCCCCAGCCCAATATAGAGCTGAATTGGATCGTCAAAGGAACGAGGATTGAAGGGCGTCGCAACATCGATGCGCAAAGGTCCGATCGGGGTGCGATAGCGCAGGCCAACCCCTCCTCCCCACAATACGTCACCGTCAAGACTGGTAAAATCTGCCGCGGAGCTTAATCCTCCTTCTGCAAACACCGCGACGCCCCAATTCTCAGCAATGTCTGACCTGACCTCAATGCCTCCTTCGAGAATCGAACGACCGCCAATCGGCGCACCGGTCACGCCAATTTCGCCGAGACGCTCAAACTCAATCGCGCGAACAGATTGTGATCCCCCACCATAGTATCGCCTGGTTGCCGGAATGTCTGGGAGCGGCGCACCCATCGTCGACCCGACATGCCCCCAGATTGCTACGGATGATTTCTGCCGCTCATCCAGTGGCAAATACTTACTGCCCCGGCCATCGAGCCTTACAAAGGTTACACCATCACCAACAGCCGATTGTACAGGTTCGATTTCAAAGGTTAGCCGATAACCTCTTTTTGGATCCAATCCATTGTCGACCACCCCCCGCTTCAACTTGGTTGGGAGAGAGACTTCTAACCCCTTTTCGAGCACGCCAGCTGCTTCAACCTCTGAGTATTGGACTTCCACCGCATAGGTTAATCGCCAATTCTTTAAGAACGGTCTTTCGTATCCCGCGTGAATATTGATTTGTGAGGCGTCGAATGCGTCCTTTGTGTCATGCTCAAACGCCACGCCACCAAAGAGTACGACACTTCTCTTTTGATATCTCTTGCGGAATCCGAATTCCGCTGACTGTGAAATCTCCTTGGCTTTCAACTCAAATCGCAATTGTTCTCCACGACGCAGAAGATTGCGGTGTTCCCAACTGATCTGACCCCCAAATCCGATGTTCGATTCATATGACACACCAGCGCCAATCGTTCTGTGGGGCCTTTCGACAACACGGATCATGATGGGTGTTTCGGGTCCAACGGACGAAATTGTCTGTGGCTCGACCTCCACAGATGAAAGAAGACCGGTCTTTGCTAGTTTTGCCTTCTGGTCTTGCATCGCTTTCAGACTGCAAAGACTACCGGAGGTCAAATCAATGTAAGAGCGCACGTATGACTCTTCTACATAGCTCAGTCCATCAATCTCGACAGGCCCAAAGACGCATAAATCACCTTCCTCAATCTTGAACCTGACGACAGCTGTTCCTTCGTCCTTTTGGATATCTACGACGCGGTCGACGACCAACGCGAATGGGTATCCATTGTTCCTAAGGTGAGACAAATAGGCATTTTGCACATCGACAATGTGATCTCCCAACGATGAACTCGTAATTTTGATGTCCAGATCTTTTGGTTGAGGGATGTCCGACGGCTGTAACGACCCAGTGAAGGTGGCGACATATCCTTCTACCTTGAATCGAACACCGCGATTGACACGAAAACTGGGATCCGTGGTTTGATTTGAAAAAGGCGATGGCGTGACAACCGCCGTGTAGTAACCCCTTGAAACGAGAATTTTCTTGAGCTCCGTAGCGACCCGCTTCATCGCTCGTCTCTTTTCTAACGGTGATTGGGACTGCTCTTTTGATATCGACACGAAATCATCAAGGAGATCACATGTCTCCTGATCCAGTTCTCGATCGGAGTCGATATATCCGCCACACGTGAATTCATCGTCCGCGAAGGTTCCATCGGTCCAAACGGTGCACAAGAGCGCAACCACGGCCACAAGGCATGCTTTCAATGCAAGAGGTCGTTTGGAAACGGCACGCGGGGAAGTCAACATTGACTCAGAATAACTTTCAACACAGGCGAAATGATGACATTTTTCCCAATGGTAACAATCACAATCAGTAGAAAATCGGCTCGCTCGATGACGCCAAAGCCACTTAGCACACATTTGGCATTCGTTTTCAGAATTGCAGGTTATGGTGCATCTATCAACCATCTTGGGTCCGGTACATTGATGCCATGGGAGACTTTCGATGCCTCGCAATCAACCGAATTTCTGTTCCCTTCGCAACGCATCGAGCTTTTCTTGCGTTTGCTCGCGGATCAAGGCAAGATTTGACCCTGGACGGCACCTCGTGGGGATAAAAAGGTGGGCGGTTTTTGGGGCATTCTGAAATTGGCATTTGCGGCGAGTTTCGTCGCCGTAATGGCGGTTGGCCTGTGGCAGGCTGAGCGAGTTACGCCTGACAGGCCAATTGTGCCGGCAGCAGAACTCGTTGAAGCCGCTACACCTCCCAGTGACTTCACTTTCTCAACGCTGACGACACTGCGAAAATCCGACGACGGTCGCACTCACATTTATATCTCGCGCCCGGTCCTTAAGGTCGATCGCATCAATACGGACCTGCAAGCGTTCGTCGATCTACAACTTCAAGGACTGACCAAAGTTCGATCAACGGAATCTCAAACGCAAATTGATGGTTCGGATGTTGAGACGTCGACTTACGAACTCAATATGATTTTCGATCTGGCGTTTGAAACCGATGATTACATCGCATTTTCTTTTGAGTATGGTCACTACATTGACGAAAAAGGCTGGCGCGCATCACACACCCGCATCTATGAGAAAACAACAGGTCGACGGCTGAAACTCGCAGATATGTTCCAGCCTGAAAGCAATTACCTTAACGAAGTTACAAAGCACGTCCGGCAAGATCTCAAATTACAAGCCGAGATGAGACTTGATCGTTTCTTTACTTCTCGCGAAAGTGACCCGACAGACGATGGGCAATTGCAGCAACAGCTCGAACAAATCGACACGCAAAGCTTGATTGAAGAAACGCACAATTCCGAGTTCGCTTTTACGAGCGACGGGACCTTGATGTTATCATTTGCAGAGTCATTGATCGATCCTAGCCGGGAAGGCATCGTCCAAGCACAAGTCGAATTTGACGCGCTTTCCCACATGCTGAACCCATCCATCCGGAGTGCGGTCACTAAGCCAGCCGCCGCGACATTTGAGACCCGGCCCTTGGAACCGATTGCTGTGGTGGCATCCATCGAGGACGAATTGCCCGGTGACAATACCCCTTTGTTTCCCGATTGCTTCATTCAGAAATGCGTTGCGCTGACCTTTGACGATGGTCCCGGACACTATACGGGTCGCCTTTTGGATACGCTTGCGGACCACGAAGTGCCCGCGACGTTCTTCCTTGTGGGGCACAGGATCAAGTTTCACGCAGATGATGTTAAACGCATGATTGTTGATGGACATGAGGTTGGCAATCACTCTTGGAGCCATCCAAGGCTCATTCGACTCAGCGACGCACAAGTTCGTTCTCAAATTGATCGAACAAATGAAGCACTCCTGCTCCAAACTGGATTGTCCACGGACCTCTTTCGCCCACCTTACGGCGAATACAACAACCGGGTCCTCAACCAGATCGACATGCCTGTCATCTTATGGAACCACGACACTTTGGATTGGCGGGTTCTCAACGCGCAAATCGTTGCGCAACGAACGTCCAATTCACCACCAAGTGGCTCCATCATCCTCTTGCACGACATTCATCGGACAACGGTTGATGCCATGCCTGAGGCCATCACGTCCTTGCGGGACCAAGGTTATGTCTTTGTGACGGTTTCGCAATTGTTCGCCCCAACGACGCCTCAGGTCCGACAGGTCTATGAGCGGCGCTGAACGCTTGAGCATGGGCTATTTCGAAAGAGCCGTTTCCCATTCGTCTTCAAAGAAGAGTTCTTCTACTGGCATTCTTGCAATGGGGCCATGTCCCTGACCGACGGCATAGCCAATCGGAACCGCAGCAGCTGTGTACCAATCCTCGGGCATGTTGAGGAGTGATTTCACTTCTTCTTCCACCTCACACAGAAGTGTTGTGAGAACGCAGCCTAATCCTTCGGCTCGACATGCCAAAAGTAGGTTTTGGACGGCTGGGTAAACCGAACCGCCGCCGACAACAGATGGACGGTTGAGCTTCGCATCGGTAATCGCCATAAGATTAGGGTTGAAGCAGGCGATGGCAATGACAGGGATCTCCGCGAAGTGTTCACACAAGTAGTCGCCGGCAGCGATGGTGCGTTCTTCTTTAGCTTTTTGATCCGCTGGCAACCCCTCTATACCTTTGCGGTAGAAACCAGAAAACCGCGTCCAACGCTCGCCATATAGCTTGCCCAAGGCTGCCTTCTTCTCCGGATAGCGCACTATGACCATACGCCAAGGCTGACGATTGCCGCCGCTCGGTGCCCAGGTTGCGGCTTTCATGACCCGCTGCAAGACCTCATCAGGTATCGGATCAGATCTTAGCTTGCGCACCGCACGCTGTGTGCTCATCAACTCGTAAATATCACGATCCGACATGGGCTTGCCTTTTTCAAAATTGCAACAACATCCAAACACGCAAGGATAGGTCAGGAAAGGTGTTTTTTCCAACCGGGTTCTTTCCCCAACGATCGCGAGCCGCTAGTCTCCCCTCGACACTTGGCGACCCAGCGAAAGTATGTCTATGACCCGTTCGACCCACTCGTATGAGATTGATCCACGAAATGAGAATATCCTCATTGATGTTAATGGTGAGCTTTTTCCACGCGAGGAAGCGAAAGTCTCTGTATTCGATTCAGGTTTCGTGTTGGGCGACGGCGTCTGGGAAGGTCTGCGGGTCCACAATGGCAACATTGCCTTTCTGGATAAGCATCTGGATCGCCTCTATGACGGGGCTAAGACACTCGACTTTGACCTAGGCATAAGCCCACAGGAGCTTTCCGACCGACTCTACAAGACCTTAGAGGCAAACGAGATGAAAGACGGCGTACACATCCGCTTAATGGTCAGCCGGGGTGTCAAGGCAACACCCTATCAGGACCCGCGAGCGACAATCACGCCGGCTACGATCGTCATTATTCCTGAGTACAAGAACGCGCTCCCTGAAACGGCTGAAAAAGGTATCGACCTCTTCACCGTGCACGTGCGGCGCGGTTACCCAGACGTCCAAGACCCGAAGTTAAACAGCCACTCCAAGCTCAATTGCATCATGGCTTGCATCCAAGCCGCAAAAGCCGGTGCGGACGAAGCGTTGATGCTGGATCCACACGGATTTGTCGCAACCTGCAATTCCACCCACTTTTTTATCGTCCGAGATGATGAAGTTTGCACATCGTCCGGCGATTTCTGCCTTGGCGGCATCACAAGAGGGATCGTCTTGGAGCTCAGCAGTGACAATGGGATCAACACAAGCGAGAGAAACTTCTCCCTCACGGATGTTTACGGCGCGCAAGAGGCGTTCGTCACCGGCACCTTTGCAGGCCTTGCACCTGTCAAGAGTGTTGATGGGCGAACCATCGGCACCGGTGAAAGAGGGACCGTCACAAAGCGATTGCAGGATCTCTATCTCGCATTGATCGAGAATGAATGCAGCGGAGGTCGTGGGTGAGCGCCGCAGGCGACCAGGAGACGAGGATCGTGATGTGGTCCGGTCCGAGGAACATCTCGACGGCAATGATGCGGTCTTGGGAAAACAGGCCAGACTGCGGCGTGCTCGATGAACCTTTTTATGCCTGTTACCTCGACCAGACGGGCATCGACCATCCGATGCGCAACGAAGTCATTGCCTCACAACCGACGGCATGGCGGGAGGTTGTCGAGGAATTGCTGAGACCACTCCCGGACGGAGTCAATGTTTCATACCAGAAGCACATGGCGCATCACATGTCGGTGGATATCGGACATGAGTGGTTTGAACACGTAAAGCACGCTTTCCTCATACGCTCTCCTGAGGAAATGGTGGCCTCATACGCCGCCAAACGTGAGGCGGTCATGCCTGCGGACCTAGGACTCGACATCCAAGTTTCAATTTTCAAGGAAGTTCAATCGCTCATTGGTAAGGACCCACCGGTGCTCAATGCCGCTGACGTTCTTACAAACCCAGAGGCGCAGCTTAAGCAACTTTGCCAGGTGCTTGAGGTTCCCTTTGACGACCATATGTTGGCGTGGCCCAAGGGGCCTCGCACGAGTGATGGGGTCTGGGCGCGGCATTGGTATCGCACTGCGGAGGACTCTGAGGGCTTTGCCCCTTACGCCGAAAGGCCCGTCGAGCTGAGCGTTCCTCTACAGCAAGTTGCGGAAGCCTGTCGTGAACCGTATGAATTCCTCAACGCACATCGGCTGAGAAATTAACGCAAGAGAAGGACTGGGGTGCCGAGCAGATTTGCCAAGCGACCCGCACTTTGGCGGTTGAGTCCTAGTTCAGCGATGGGTGCAGTAAGAACCAAACTGGCGCCGCTTCGATCGACCTCATTTGCGATATCGGCGAGGTCGAGTTCGCCGCGGGTTCTATAGTCAACAAGACCGCCTTCACCCATTTCGCTACATGCAATTTCTCTATAATGTTCAGCACCTTGTGCATCACACTTCAAACACAATATGAGCAGTGAACGGTCGCGACCACGCGCCAATTCGGCGGCTTGGCGAACCACCCAATCTCCCTTGGCTCCTGGTGTGGCCAAGGCTACGATCGGCCCATTGCCAGGTCTTTTCCGGTTTGAAACAAGGAGTGCCCCCAACTCCCCTTCACTGTCTTCGCTGGCATTCGAGAATTCTGAAACCGCGCCATCGCGTTCTTCAGCGACGACGATGTCTCTTTGTCCTGCGGCTTGCGTCAGCGCACTCTCTTTGGCTCCGCGAACAACCTCCAAGCGCCAAGGAATGTCCATGACCCTCGCGAGTACTTGGATTTCCTTTCGAGAGGCGTCCGCAAGAGCCCTCATCTCACCTTCGACATTTTGGCGTTCCAGAGGCTGGCGTTGCCCGTGTGATGTGATTTCAACCGAAAACGGGATGGAGGCAAGATTGATGAGTTCAGCATCCTCGATAAAAATTGCCACCAACTCGCTTCGCGTTAATTGCGCCAGCCTCGCCGCCTCTTCAATCGCGCGTCTCTCTCTGCCTGTTGAGAGGGCGACAACGACGCGCTCGCATGCGCTCAGACGGATCGTTTCGTTCACGCTTCACCTTCACCTTCGCCTTGGTTTGGCTCTTTCGCCTGACCACGCTTACCAAACGAACGCTGGGCAGTTGCAAACTGGATCAATCGACTTTCCACCGCATGATTGAGAGTTCCTTCGGGATATATTCCGTCTTGGCCTCTCTCTCCAACTGTCCAGCCGGTGAGGACTTCGATACCTTGTTCGATGGTCTCGATTGGGTAGATGGTAAACTCTCCTCGTTCACAAGCTTCCACTACGTCTCTTCGCAACATCAAGTGTTCGACATTCGATCCAGGTATGAGGACGCCTTGTTTTCCTGTAAGGCCCCGCTCTTTGCAGATGTCAAAGAAACCTTCGATCTTCTCATTGACCCCTCCAATTGCTTGGACCTGGCCTTTCTGATTGACTGCACCGGTTACAGCCAAACCTTGTTTGATCGGCGCGCCGGACAATGCGGACAACAATGCGTAAAGTTCGGTGCTCGAGGCGCTGTCGCCATCAACACCGCCATAGGATTGCTCAAAAACCAAACTGGCTCGCAAGGCAAATGGCACGTTGGGCACGTAGGTTTCGGCCAAGTAGGACGAAAGGATCAATACGCCTTTGGAGTGAAGCGGCCCACCAAGGTCGACTTCGCGTTCAATATCGATGACTTTGCCGCCGCCCATTCTGACACTTGCGGTAATGCGGGTCGGCTTGCCAAATCTAAAATTCCCGAGGCTCATCACGCTCAGCCCGTTGATCTGACCTACCACGGCGCCGCCCGTATCCACGAGCATGATGTCCCTCAAGATCGCCTCATGGGATCTTTGTTTCATCCGATCCAAGCGCCAAAGTCTTTGGTCGATTGCTCGGTCGACATCTTCCCGGTCAATTAAATCCCGGCCCGCTTCCGCTGCCCAATAATCCGCTTCCTGTATGATGTCGCTTAGAGGCCCGACCCGCAGAGACAGACGTTCACTGTCGTCCGCCAGCCTAGCTGCATGCTCAATCATGCGCGCGACCCCATTAGATGAAACCGGTTTGAGGGATTGTTGGCGCGCGAGCGTTGCAATTAAACGGGCGAAGAGGACACTCGATTCTTCGGATCTGACGAGAGCATCGTCAAAATCTGCGGCGACTTTGAAGAGATCGCCAAAGTCTGGATCCATCGCCGACAGTGTGTAGTAAAGCTGTCGATCCCCAAACAGGACCACTTTGACATTGAGAGGAATGGGATCTGGTTCAAGCGAGACGGTGCTGACCATGTTTGTGTATTCCGCAAGGGACTCGATTTTGACTTGGTGGGCTTGAAGGGAGCGTTTTAGGGCGTCCCAGGCCATGGGCTCGCTGAGAATTTTTCGAGCGTCTAAAAGCAAGTATCCGCCATTGGCTTTTTGAAGCACACCAGGCTTGAGCAAATCAAAAGATGTGACCAAGGCGCCCATTTTGGCCATGCTTTCCATGCGTCCGACGAGGTTTCCCATGGAGGGGTGATCCTCATAGATAACCGGGGCGCCTTCTCTGTCGCCATTGTGATCCGTATGGCAGACAAGAACATTCACTTCGTATCGAACAAAGCGGTCCTCAGCCACTTCCGCCATCTCCATGGCCATGACTTGGCTTTCAGCATCCTGCCCTTTGTGAATTGCAAATATGCCAATGTTGTCGACGAGATCTTTCCTCACCGCGTGCAAGTACTTGGACACTTGCGAGTTCTGGAGGAAAGATTCATCTAAGTGGATGATGGCTTGTGAAACTGAGACCTGCGCCAGGCCCTGGTTCAACTGGCGAACTTTTTCACGGCGCTCTTTGTCGACTTTCGGAACTTCTTGAAGTACCTCTTGAAGTTCGATTTGGATGCGCTCGATCACTTCCTGAAATTTCTTGCGGGCTTCCTCCGGCAAGTCATTGAACACCTCAGGCTCTAGCACTTTGCCCTCAGGCGCTGGCGCCACCGCAAATCCCGCCGGCGTGCGAATGATCGTAACGTCTTGCTCTCGCGCCTTGTCCTGTAGTGTTTTGAATCGCTGTTGCTGTTGAGCCGTGACTGCCTCTTCAATGGTTTTTCTGCGGGTCAGATACTCATCACTCTCAAAGACCGCAGGAATGGAAGTCTGTAGCTCGTCAATCAGGACTGCCATCCCGTCTTTCAACACTCTTCCCTGACCGGGCGGCAATGAAAGTGCTCGAGGCTTGTTGGGTTGATCGAAATTGAAGACATAAACCCAATCTGCCGGTGTCGGTTCCGACTGAGCCTTTCGCTCGAGAAAGGTCCGAACCGTCATATGCTTGCCAGATCCGGGTAGACCAAGAACGAAGAGATTGAAACCGTATTGGTTGATCTTGCTGCCAAACTCGAGAGCCGCCAGCGCTCTTTCCTGGCCAATCAGACCTTCCACATTGTCTAGGTCTTCTGTGGTCGAGAACTTGAGCGCCTCGGGATCACACTTTCTGTACAAGTCATCAACGCCAACCGCCGTTACAGGCATATACTCTCTCCAAGAATTTCTTTTGATAATTCAATACGTTCCGAAGCGCTCTTCAAGTCCACACCCCAGACACCACTACTTAGTTTCGACAGTCAAATTGACCAGTCCATCTTGTCCAAATGAAGGCTTTATAACAAGAGCCGATGGCTTTAAGACTCAGTAATACCAACAAAAATGCGCCAAGAGGAAGAAACGTATGGGTCCGAAAATCAAATCATCTTTGTTCTCTCATTGGATCGTTTTGACGATTTGTGGATTCTTGATTGCCGCCTGCGGTGAAGACAAAACATCTGAACCTGCAGAAGTTGTCGCAGAAGCGGAAGTTGAAACACAAGAGACCTTGTCGTTCTTGGATCAAGTGCGCCTGTCCACTGAAAGTGTAGATGGCGCGCGCATCTCCAATGCAGACAGCGAACCTGAAAACTGGATGTCAAATGGTCGGACCTACAGCGAACAGCGCTATTCGCCTCTCCAAAAGATTACGGATAATACTGTCGCAGATCTTGGCCTTGCATGGTCGTTCAGCACCAATACAACACGTGGCTTAGAAGCCTCACCGATCGTCGTAGACGGCGTTATGTACACGACAGGCTCCTGGAGCAAGGTGTACGCCCTCAATGCGGCCACAGGCGAGCTCCTGTGGACCTATGACCCTGAAGTACCAGGCGGGTGGGCGCGTCATGCTTGTTGCGACGTGGTCAACCGTGGTGTCGCTGTTTGGAAGGGCAAAGTCTATGTCGGCACGATCGATGGCCGATTGGTTGCTCTCGATGCGACCGATGGCGCTGTAATTTGGGAAATCAATACGATCGACAAGTCCAAACCCTACACCATCACCGGTGCGCCGCGGATCGTTAAAGGCAAAGTGATTATCGGGAACGGCGGCGCCGAACTCGGCGTGCGTGGATATTTCACGGCTTATGATGCGGAAACCAGCGAACTGGCCTGGCGGTTTTACACCGTGCCAGGCGATCCTTCACAACCATTTGAGCACGCAGAACTCGAAATGGCGTCCAAGACTTGGACCACGGAGGGCAAGTATTGGGAAATCGGCGGCGGCGGAACCGTATGGGACTCCATGGCCTATGACCCGGAACTTGACCTGCTCTATGTCGGCACCGGCAATGGGTCACCTTGGAACCGTGAAGTGCGCAGCCCTGGCGGTGGCGACAATCTTTTCCTCTCCTCAATTCTCGCAATCAATCCAGATTCAGGCGAATTGGTTTGGTACTATCAGACGACGCCGGGCGATACATGGGACTACACCGCCACCCAACACATGATCCTTGCCGAGCTGGAGATCGAAGGCGTCGTTCGCAAAGTGATCATGCAAGCGCCAAAGAACGGTTTCTTCTACGTTCTTGACCGCGCAACCGGCGAGCTATTGTCGGCGGACAAGTATGTCACCGTCACCTGGGCAGAGAACGTCGATCTTGAAACCGGGCGGCCGATTGAATCCGGCGCGCGCTACGAGAACGAACCTGCGGTGGTGCTGCCCAGTCCATCAGGTGGACACAACTGGCATCCTATGGCTTTCAATCCCGACACGGGGCTTGTTTACATTCCGGCGATCGAAATGGGCGGCATCTATATTCCGAAAGGAAGTTGGAAACCGCAAAAGGATTCGTGGAACTTAGGCCTTGATTGGATCGACTATGCTGCGATCCTCGAACCATTGAGCTTTGACGATGTTCCGGCAAATGGGTTTCTCAAAGCATGGGATCCCGTCAAACGCGAGGAAGTCTGGTCTGTGCCTCATATCGCCCACTGGAATGGCGGCGTGTTGACCACCGCAGGCAATCTCGTCTTTCAGGGGACCGGAGACGGAAGGTTCGTTGCTTACAATGCCAAGACCGGTGAAGCGCTTTGGACGGCCCCTGTTATGACCGGCATCGTGGCCCCCCCGGTCACCTATATGGTGGACGGGGAACAATACGTTGCCGTAATGGCCGGTTGGGGTGGCAATGTGTTATCGACCGCCAATCCTGCCCAATCCATCACTGATGAATATGGCAATGATGGCCGGCTCTTGGTGTTTAAGATTGGTGGCAAAGAAACGCTCCCCATTCTGGAAGCGATCTCGGTCGACATCCCAGAGCCTCCCATGATCGAAGCGACCGCCGAAGAGATTGTACTAGGGTCACAACATTATGCAGCGCTTTGCATGGTCTGCCATGGCCCCTGGGCGGTCTCATCGGGCATTTTGCCGGATCTGCGGAGAATGACTCTAGAGACCCACGACGTCTTCCAGAACATCGTACGCGATGGCCTCTATGAAGCAAACGGCATGCCGAAGTTTTCAGAGCACATAAGTGAAGAACAAGCGCGTCTGATCCGGGCGTACATTGTACACCGAGCCAATATCTCTCGTGAAACGGCCGCAAACATTGGCATGCCTGACACTGACGCCAGCGACGAATAGAAAAGAAATGGCCCGGCGATTTTTCGCCGGGCCGTGCCCCCGCTTTGCACTCTCCCCTACCTATTCGGTATTAGTGTTTCGATAGCCACTCTCGGGCTTGGCGTTGAGCTTCTGCGATTTGGTTTTGCGTCATTTCGTGCGCCAAATCAGACCGCCACTCTTTCGCTGCGAGGATCCCTTTCAATGCGGCTAAATTAAACCACATGTGGGCCTCGATATAATCCATAGTTACGCCCTGGCCTGTCGAATAAAGAATTCCCAAGTCGTACATCGCCTCACCGCTTTGCTCGCGGTCTGCAAGCTCTCTGGCTTCCTCCGGCGTTACATCTAGTAGAGCCATTTTATACTCCCTCTATTGGCTCGTTCGCGCACCCGTTTCCCAATTGGCCGCGACCTTCTCGTCACTCAATAATCACGTCTTTGTTGAGTTGATGTTCGCCCTTTTGACGTGAAATTTGCGTTAACAGAAATCGACACAATTTCATTTTTTTGAGAAAAGATTTGAGGCCGCGTTTCAAGACAAAGTGCCGCGCAAAACCCCTTGCCGAATATAGCATTCGTGAAATTCTCAAAGCTTTGTGATCTGTGTAGGGAGCACTTTCACCGCTTCAAAATTAATAGTTCATTCATTATAATTTCCGGTCTCTTAACAAGAATTGGATAAAAAAAGAGGCGGGAAATGACGCACCTCTTCGCTCTGCAAACTGAAACCTCTTCTATCGCGCTTTCTGTCCAAACAAAATTTTGCGGGCGCGTTCTTGTTCCGCCCTTGTCTGTTGTTGATTTCTCAATTCGGCGCCCAGAGCAAGACCACGTTGCACGGCTGGTCTCTCGCCAACACGCTTAAGCCACTTATGGACATTGGGAAAGTCATCCATGTTTTGACCCTGCCGTTTGTATGGCAAAACCCAGGGCCAAGCGGCCATGTCCGCTATGGAGTACGCACCACACAAGTATTCTTTGCCGCGCAACTGCTTGTTCATGACGCCGTACAGGCGATTAACTTCGTTTGTATATCGCTGGGTTGCGTAGCGGCTCTTGCCTTTGGCATAGGCCCGGAAGTGATGCGCTTGTCCGGCCATCGGCCCCAAGTTTGCCATCTGCCAAAAAAGCCATTCATCGACGTTGATACGTTCACGCGTGTCGGCGGGATAGAACTTGCCCGTCTTCTGACCCAGATACTGAAGGATCGACCCAGACTCAAAAACAGATATCGAGCTCCCGTCCGGCCCATTGGGATCGACAATTGCCGGCATACGATTGTTTGGGGATATTTTGAGGAAGCTCGGTTTGAATTGTTCACCGAGACCAATGTTGACCTTCTTCAATCTATAGGGAAGGTCGCACTCTTCCAACATGATGGAGATCTTCCATCCGTTTGGCGTTGGCCAATAGTAGAGGTCAATTGGAGCTTCAGACGCGCGAACGGCGGCACCTTGTTTCGATGCCACCGTTGAACGCTTTTGGGTAGAAGGTGCTACCGCTTTTTTTTGGCTGTCTTGCGACGAGCGGCCTTACGCTTAGCTGGTGCTCTGCGCTTGGCGGCTTTCCGCTTAGGAGCCTTCCGCTTTGCGGTCTTCTTCTTAGCGGCTTTGCGCTTAGGAGCCTTCCGCTTAGCAGTCTTCTTCTTAGCGGCTTTGCGCTTAGGAGCCTTCCGCTTAGCGGTCTTCTTCTTCGCGGCTTTCCGCTTAGGAGCCTTCCGCTTAGCGGTCTTCTTCTTTGCGGCTTTCCGCTTAGGAGCCTTCCGCTTAGCAGTTTTCCGCTTAGCGGCTTTTCTTTTGGCCGGAGCCTTCCGCTTAGCTGTCTTCCGCTTAGCGGTCTTTTTCTTAGCAGCCTTGCGCTTGGCTGGGGCCTTGCGCTTTGCTGGTGCTTTCCGCTTCGCGGTCTTCCGCTTAGCGGCTTTCTTCTTTGTTGCCTTACGAGCCATTATCGTAAGCCCCCTTGAAAGTTAAAGAGATGCAGAGAATCAGAAGCTAAATCTTGCAAAAACCCTTTTGCAAGCCAAAAATTTCAACAGACTTTCAATAATCAACCAACTGAATGCATCGAATGTGCAAAAAACATTGTTGTGCACTTGTGTTTGTAACGATTTGAAGACGCGAATTACGTAATGTTTTGATTGTTTTCATTGAACTTGTTTTTGCGAATTCAGATGAGTGTTTCGCACTGTTTGTACATTTTCGATTCGTTTCGATTCACTTTGGTTACGCACGAAACACGTCTTGGAACAGATTTTCGTGCGTCATCGTGCGTGTGTTGCGCGTCAAAAAACAGAAAGAGGTCTCGTCACGATGACTCTAATTTCGCATCAACTCAACGTGCGAAAATCGTGTTTTGAGTCAGTTACGGCTCACATGACAACACCACTACGTGCACATATGACGTAACATTACGAAAAATACAGGAGCTGAACGATTATTCGTCGAGTTTGCGCTTCAAAATCTCATTGACCATCTGAGGATTAGCTTTTCCACTTGTGGCTTGCATCACTTGACCGACAAACCAACCCAACATTTTTGGCTTTTCTTTGTATTCGGCAACCTTGTCGGGATTGGATCCAATAATCTTGTCGATTTCCGCCTCGATCGCGCTTGTATCGGTGACCTGCTTGAGGCCTTGCTCATCGACAATCGTCGCAGGATCACCTCCACTTTCAAACATGATCTCGAAAACTTGTTTCGCGATCCGGCCCGAAATTGTTGCATCGCTGATGAGATCAATGAGCTTGCCAAGTTGGTCGGCAGAAACGGCACTGTCGGAAATCGATAGGCTGGATCTGTTCAGCGCACCAAAGAAGTCGCCCATGACCCAATTGGCCGCGAGTTTTGCATCGCGACCTTTGGCCACTGCTTCAAAGAACTCAGATCTCTCTTTTTCTGACACCAAAACGCTGGCGTCATAGGCCGAGAGTTTGTACTCGTCAATGAAGCGCGCCTTTTTTTCGTCGGGCAGCTCGGGCAATTCGGCTTTGATTTGCGCAACCCAATCGCTGTCCAATTCGAGTGGCAGCAGATCAGGGTCGGGGAAGTAACGATAGTCGTGCGCTTCTTCCTTTGAGCGCATGGGACGTGTTTCACCGTTTCGCGAATCGAACAGACGGGTTTGTTGTGCAATCTCGCCGCCTGCTTCGAGAATCTCAATTTGCCTCATTGCTTCATAATCAACGGATTGCTGAATGAACCGGAGCGAGTTGATGTTCTTCATTTCACATCGGGTGCCCAATGGATCACCGGGACGCCGCACGGACACGTTGACATCAGCACGCATGGAGCCCTGCTCCATATTACCGTCGCAAGTTCCCAAGTAGCGCAAAATGGATCGGAGTTTTCTTACGTAAGCAGCCGCTTGTTCGGCTGATCTCATATCTGGCTTCGACACGATTTCCATCAACGCGATTCCGGATCTGTTGAGATCGACGTAGGAGAGCGAAGGATGAAGGTCGTGAATGCTTTTTCCGGCATCTTGTTCAAGGTGGAGGCGTTCGATGCCGACTTCGAATGAGGACCCATCGGGCAAGTCGACAATGACGATACCTTCGCCCACGATTGGATGCTTGAACTGCGAGATTTGATAGCCTTGCGGGAGGTCGGGATAGAAATAGTTCTTTCGATCGAATACGGAGCGCAAATTGATCTGGGCTTTGATACCCAACCCTGTGCGTACGGCTTGCTCGATACACTTCTCATTGATCACCGGCAACATGCCGGGCATGGCCACATCAACCAATGAGACATGTTCGTTTGGTTCGGCCCCAAAGGTGGCTGAAGCGCCTGAGAACAGTTTGGCGTTGGAAACCACTTGGGCATGGACTTCCAACCCAATGACAACTTCCCAGTCACCGGTCGCGCCTTTCATGAGGTTTTTGTTTTCTTCGGCCATCTTTACGCCCTCCACCATGTTTCAGGTTTGGCATCAAAGGCAGCGAACTTTTCGATGACGTGGCCCACGCGGAAAACCATTTCCTCATCAAACGGTTTTCCAAGTACTTGCAATCCGAGCGGCAATCCTTCTGAACTCAGACCTGCTGGCACAGAGACACCTGGAAGGCCTGCCAAGTTGCCGGTCACCGTGAACACATCATTCAGGTACATCGAGAGAGGATCGTTTGCTTTTTCCCCTGCCCCAAAGGCTGCACTTGGAGTGGAAGGCGTCAGGATCGCATCGACGGACTTGAAGACCTCTTTGAAGTCTTGCACAATCAAGGTGCGCACCTTCTGTGCCTTCAAATAGTAGGCATCATAATACCCGGCAGAAAGCACGTAGGTTCCAATCAAAACCCGTCGTTTGACCTCATCGCCAAATCCAGCGGCCCTGGTTTGCTCATACATGTGAGTAACATCGCCGTCCCCCTCGCGTTGACCGAAGCGAACGCCGTCGTAGCGCGCCAGGTTTGATGACGCTTCGGCTGGTGCCACAATGTAATAGACCGGCAAAGCATATTTTGTGTGTGGCAAAGAGATGTCGACAATTTCAGCGCCTGCGTCTTTCAGCCAGGTGACACCCTTTTGCCAGAGATCTTCGATCTCTTGCGGCATGCCTTCTATGCGATACTCCTTGGGGATTCCGATCTTAAGTCCACGCACGTCACCGGTTAGCGCCTTCTCATAGTCAGGCACCCGTCGATCTACGCTGGTTGAATCTTTCGGGTCAAAGCTCGCCATGGATTTCAACATGATGGCTGCGTCTTCAACGGTGCGTGTCAAAGGCCCTGCTTGATCCAGAGAAGACGCAAAAGCAACGATGCCCCACCGTGAGCAGCGCCCATAGGTAGGCTTCATGCCAACGATCCCCGTTAAGGCCGCAGGTTGTCGAATTGACCCACCTGTATCGGTGCCTGTGGCGCCGAGCGCCAGACGTGCGGCAACGGAGGCCGAAGAACCACCGGATGATCCGCCTGGTACCAGCGGCGTGTCCTCACCGGCCCGTCTCCACGGATTCACAACATTACCAAAAAAACTCGTTTCATTGGAGGATCCCATCGCGAATTCGTCGAGATTGAGTTTGCCCAACATCACCGCGCCATCGTTCCAGAGGTTTTCTGAAACCGTCGACTCGTAGACAGGCTCAAACCCCTCGAGGATGTGACTGCCGGCTGTTGTCTGAACACCATTGGTGCAAAAGAGGTCTTTGATCCCGAGTGGCAGCCCCTCCAGCGGGCCTGCATTGCCTTTGGCTAGGCGCTCATCAGATATTTTGGCCATCTCGCGCGCGTGGTCTGGCGTTTCAACGACGAAGCAGTTCAGAGCACGCGCCTTTTCGATGGCGTCAATATGTGCCTCGGTCAGCTCGATTGAGGTAAAATCTTTGTTCAAAAGCCCGTTTCTCGCTTGGGCGAGCGTAAGATGCGTCAGATCGGTCATGGCCTACTCCACCACTTTCGGAACAGTGAAGAAGCCGTCATCTGATTCCGGCGCGTTCTGGGTTACTTTTGCGGCATAACCACCGTCGGTAACCTCGTCCTTGCGCCATCTCAACTTGGCGTCGACGGCACTGGTCATCGGAACAACCCCGTCGGTGTTGACCTCTGCCAATTGCTCGACCCACTCAAGAATGGTGTTCAGCTCGCCCGTCATGGGCGCCAAGTCATCTTCTTCAACGGCGATCCGCGCCAAATGCGCGATGCGCCGGACGGTTTCTGTGTCGACCGACATAAGCCCTCTACAGTCATCAATCTTGGGACAGGCGGAGACGAGTACCAGCCACTGGGGCCTGTGGCAAGTCTCAGACTTCCTGGTTTGACAGGGGGGATTGCCCGCGCATAATGCGCGCGACTCCCCTCAAGCAGCCCAGTCCACATATGTCCCTCAAAATCAATGCCATAGACCATATACAAGTTACAGTGCCGCCGGCGCTCGAGGAGGCTGCCCTTCATTTCTACGGCAGTGTTTTGGGACTGCCCGCCATTGAGAAACCTGCGCCTCTCGCGGCCCGTGGGGGGGCTTGGTTTCAGGTCGGCTCCACTCAACTACATGTGAGCATTGAGCCGGCCCCGCAAAATGAAACCAGCAAACGCCACGTCTGCTATCTGGTCGACGACCTCCAAACTGCCAAATCCCAATTGGAGAAGGCTGCCTTTGAGATCATTGATGAAGAGACGGAGCCACATGGCCTTAGACGTTTCTTCGTTCGTGACCCGGCGGGCAACCGAGTTGAAATTGGCCAGAGACCATGAGTGACAACACGGAATTACAGGAATTTGTCGATGCCTTGCCATTGGGTGGCGCGCTCCTTGGGTTCGACTTAGGAACAAAGACGATTGGTCTGGCGGTTTCCGACACCAGCAGAACGATCGCCAGCCCCCTGGTGACGCTCAAGAAATCGAAACTCACTCAAGACGTCGAGGCGATACGCGCGGTCGTCGAAGACCGAGACATCAAGGGATTTGTACTAGGACTTCCACGCAACATGGATGGAAGTGAGGGGCCGCGAGCCCAATCAACGCGTGCTTTCGCGCGCAACATTATTCCGCATTTCGATCTTCCACTCTTGCTTTGGGACGAGCGACTGTCCACTGCTGCCGTGACCAGGACTCTACTAGATGCGGATACGAGCCGGAAAAGAAGAGCTGAACTCGTCGACAAGATGGCTGCCGCTTATATTCTGCAAGGATTGCTTGACCGACTGTCGCGAGACATCAGATGATCGACATTGTCTCAGCCTTGGTGCCGGTCTTTCTTGTCATCGTTGTTGGGTACAGCCTGCGACTGTTGGAATTCGCCACCGATGAAGCTTGGCGGCTTGTAGAGCGCGTCGTTTACTTCGTGCTCTTTCCGGCTCTCATTCTGAAAACCATCGCGCCCGCTGAACTCGGCAGCCTGCAAATCATTCCGATGGCAACGGCACTTCTTGCTGCGATATTCACCGTCGCCTTTGTTCTCACCGTCCTTCGTCGAACTTTACCCACGAAGTACGGAATGTCGGGCGCCTCCTACTCCAGTGTGTTCCAGGGAAGTCTACGTTGGAATGGATTCGTGGCATTGGCTGCTGTCGCCGCACTCTACGGTGATGAGGGTGTCACCATCGCCGCCCTTGCTATCGCAACGCTCGTTCCAACCGTAAACGTTCTAAGCGTCGTTATCTTGACCAAGCACGCAGCAGATGAGCCCTCAACACTCAGCCGCATTCTCTATCTCTTGATCCGAAATCCGCTCATCTTGTCTTGCGCCGCTGGATTGTTCCTAAACTTCACCAATATTGGCTTGCCTGGTGTGATCTACCCCGCCGCCGATCTTCTGGGGAGTGCTGCCCTCGCCCTGGGTCTTTTGAGTGTTGGAGCAGGGCTCAACCTGCGTACCGCCTCGGACTCGAAGTTCTTGGTTGGACTTGCCACAGGGTTAAAATTGGCAATGGTGCCCGTTCTTGTAGCAGTCTTTTGTTCCCTGTTCGGAGTTCAGGGATTGGCGAGGGAAGTTGCGATCCTCTGCGCGGCCGTCCCGACGGCCTCGTCTTCGTATGTCCTGGCGCGGCAATTGGGGGGTGACTTCACCTTGATGGCCGCCATTATCACCGCCACAACATTGGCCGGATTGCTTACCATGCCCTTGGCTTTGTGGATCTTACCTTAAGGCCTCACAAAGAACTTGTGGGTCTTCCAACAACCCCCTATAAACCCACCTTTAATGACATCTTTTAGCAAAGACACGCGTCCACCATTGCCGTCAGGGCTGGAGGATTTCCCTCATCGGCACCTTTTGGGCATTCAGGGCCTCACTGCCGGACAGGTCTCCGGTATCCTCGACCTTTCCGATTCTTATGTCGATCTCAGTAGACGGGTGGACAAGAAGCTATCGCACCTCAAAGGCCGCACCCTCATCAATCTATTCTTCGAAGCCTCAACCCGTACCCAGGCCAGTTTTGAGTTGGCGGGTAAACGATTGGGCGCAGATACGATGAACATGTCGGTCAAGACATCATCTGTGAACAAGGGCGAAACCCTCATTGATACCGCGGTGACCCTCAACGCCATGCGACCTGACATCTTGATCGTTCGACATGGGTCGTCAGGGGCGGTTGATCTACTGGCACAGAAAGTCGATTGCTCAGTGGTCAATGCCGGAGACGGCTCGAATGAGCATCCAACGCAGGCCCTCTTGGACGCACTGACAATCCGTCGACATTTCAAAAAATTTGAGGGGCTTACAGTCGCGATCTGTGGTGACGTGCTTCACAGCCGAGTTGCGCGGTCCAACATACATCTTCTCAGCGTCATGGGCGCTAAGGTCCGCCTCGTTGCGCCTCCGACACTGCTTCCCCCAAGCGCAAACCGATTAGGGGTCGAGACATTTTCGGATATGCGCGAGGGGCTCGCGGGATGCGACATCGTCATGATGCTACGCTTACAACGAGAGCGAATGAACGGCAGCTTTGTACCTTCCACGCGTGAGTATTTTCATCTCTACGGTCTCGACTTCGACAAGCTTTCCTATGCCAAGCCCGGCGCGCTGGTGATGCATCCAGGTCCCATGAACAGAGGGGTCGAAATCGAGAGCGAAGTTGCTGACAGTCCGGACGTTAGCCTTATTCAAGAACAAGTGGAAATGGGCGTCGCTGTGCGGATGGCAATGCTGGACCTCTTATCGAGACGCCTGGATAATGGAGGGCCAACGTCATGACACGACTGACTTGGCTTAAGAATGCGCGGCTGGTGGATCCTGCGTCGAAATATGACGGGCCCGGGGGCATCTTGTTCGAAGATGGAGTGATCCTCGATGCTGGCTCCGCCTTACACAACGATGGGGCGCCAAGCCACGCGGACGTCATTGACTGCGAAGGTCATGTTTTGGCATCAGGCCTGATCGACATGCGCGTTTTTGCGGGTGAACCAGGCGCCGAACACAAAGAAACACTGAAGTCTGCCAGCGAAGCCGCTGCCGCAGGTGGCGTTACAACGCTCATTGTTATGCCGGATACCGATCCCGTCATCGACGACGCGTCCCTTGTCGATTTCATCGAGCGACGCGCGCGGGACACGGCCATTGTCAATGTGCACCCCATGGGCGCTCTAACGGTCGGTCTCAATGGGGCCGCCATGACAGAAATGAGTTTGTTGCGCGAAGCCGGTGCGGTGGCATTTACCGATGGCCGCAAGTCGGTCATGAATGCGCAAGTGATGCGACGGGCCCTGGAATATGCCGCAGGCATTGGCGCACTTATCGTCCATCACGCCGAAGATCCACATCTTGCCGCTGACGGTTGCATGAACGAAAGCGAGTTTTCCTCGCGCCTTGGCCTCGTCGGCATTCCTACGGAAGCAGAAAGTACCGTTGTGGAACGCGATATCGCTCTGGTTGGGTTGACGGGCGCGCGATATCATCTGTCGCAAGTGTCTTGCCGGGCAAGTTTAGAGATCGTCGAGCGGGCCAAGAAGAAAGGCCTTCCCATCACTTGCGCGGTGTCGGCGCAACACCTCGCGCTCAACGAAATTGATATTGCCACTTACCGCACATTCTTTAAGACCGCCCCACCCCTTCGGTCAGAAGATGATCGTCTAGCAATGATTGATGGGCTGGCTCGCGGTGTAATTGATGTGGTCACGTCATCACACGACCCTCAAGGACCTGAAGACAAACGTCAACCGTTCGCCGATGCTGCCTTTGGCGCGGTTGGTCTTGAATCCCTCTTGCCGGTCCTATTGGAGATTGCGCACAATGAGCATACCTCTCTTTTGAACGTGCTATCCTCAGTAACCAGCCAGCCGGCGAAGATCTTGGGGCTCAAGGCTGGGCAAATTGCTCCGGGGTACCCGGCCGATCTTGCCCTTGTCGACTTCGACACACCTTATGTCTTCAAAGAAGACCAGCTCAAGTCTAAGTCAAAGAATACCCCATATAACGGACGCCGGTTTCAAGGACGTGCAATCCGCACATTCGTCGGCGGTAAGACTGTCTTTGAGTTTGACAGAGACAGCTGACATCAAACCAATTTCGTAATAGTGAAAAGGCCAGAATGTTGTTTGTTGTTGATTACATTATCCCAATTTCCTTTGGGTATATCATTGGGTCGATCCCTTTTGGACTATTGCTCACGCGGGCGGGCGGGCACGGTGATATCCGCGATATTGGGTCCGGCAATATTGGGGCGACAAATGTCTTGCGAACCGGCAACAAAAAGATCGCAGTCGCAACCTTGCTATTGGACATGGCAAAGGGGTTCGTTGCTGTCTTGTTGTTCAGCGCGGTTAGCGACAATGCAATCGCCCCTATGATTGCGGGACTTGCTGCCTTTGTCGGTCATTGTTTCCCGGTGTGGCTCAAGTTCAACGGCGGCAAGGGTGTGGCCACATTTTTCGGCATCACAGCGGCATGGTCATTTCCTGTCGCACTGGTCGCGGCGATCACGTGGATCGGTGTTGCATTTCTCACGCGATACTCATCGCTTGCCGCCCTCATCGCGGTATTGCTGACGCCTCTGTACTTCTACCTACTCGACGCGTCGGAGTTTGTCTGGGTCGCGGGACTCCTCGCCGCACTGGTCTACTTCCGGCACAAAGACAACATGATGCGGCTCTTGAATGGGGCTGAGTCGAAGATTGGCGGGTCAAAGATCCCCTCGTCTGAAGAGACATAGAGATACCAAGACCGAAAAGAGTGCTTGGGTTTTCCTGCAACTCCATATATACAATACCGTGTAATCTGAAGGAGGAACACGGTGATATCTGATGCGAAAGAGCGAATGGCGTGTCTTCGTCTCATTCGCACGCCAAATGTTGGCCCTGCCACCTATCACACACTTCTTTCGCGCTATGGGTCCGCCACCGCGTCGATTGAGGCCCTTGGAGAGCTGTCAGTACGTGGAGGTCGTCGCCGTCCGCTTCGACCTGCCAAGATGTCCGACGTTCAAGATGAATGGGACCGAACACATGCCCTCAAGGCCTCATTCCTCTTTTTCGGCGAACCGGGTTTTCCGACACTTCTTGCAGCGACCGAACCGGCGCCACCTGTCATCATCGTCCGCGGGTTTGGGCATCTGCTTCATGAAAAGTCGATTGCCATAGTTGGCGCTCGCAATGCATCTGCCAATGGACGAAAAATCGCCGCGATGATTGCGCGGGACTTGGGTGAGGCTGGCTACACCATTGTGTCAGGTATGGCGCGGGGAATTGATACTGCCGCGCATAAAGGCGCGCTTCAAAATGGTACCTGCGCTGTATTGGCGGGAGGCGTTGATTCCATTTATCCGCCCGAGAACGAAGAGCTCTACCGGCAGATCGTTGAACAAGGATGCGTCCTTAGCGAAATGCCGGTGGGCCATGTTGGGAGGGCGAAGGACTTTCCAAGACGCAATCGACTTATCTCAGGTCTCGCTCTTGGCACTGTGATCGTTGAAGCCGCGCTGCGCTCTGGTTCATTGATCACGTCTCGATTTGCGTTAGAACAATCCAGAGACGTTTTTGCAGTCCCCGGGTCGCCGCTTGATCCTCGTTGTCGTGGTGCCAATGGTCTCATCAAGCAAGGTGCTGCATTGGTTGAAAATGCCGAAGATATTTTGGACAACATCCAGTCATTCGATACACTCCGTTTTTCAGAGAAAGATCACGAAACACCCGCAGAACTTGAAATTCCCAAGAGCGATTTGGATGAAGGAGAGTTGGTGGCGTTGCGAGGGCAAATCGTGTCACTCCTCGGACAGTCGTCAACCGAGGTTGATGATCTTGTTCGCGAAAGCCGAGCGACGCCAGGCGCTGTTCAAGTTGTTCTTCTGGAATTGGACCTCGCTGGCCGATTGGAGCGATTGCCGGGCAACCGCGTTTGTCTGTACGCCAGCGACGAAGACTAACCTTTGTTCGGCAACTTCCGTTTCGCAGTCTTCACGCGACTTATCTCGTTGCCACTTAGAACATTTGCTTCTTGAGCGGCCATATCCAGCAGATAAGTCAGAAACTCCATGCCCCGCGCGTTTGACAATTGCCTAAAAACCACCAATGCGTCGAAGAGATATGCCGCCAAGCTCTCTTCGGTTAGCACCTCAAGATCGTCGGAATTGATTGGCGGAGATGCGGAAACACTGGATTGATCGGTCAAGGCGGATCCTCGTTTTTCGCCAATTTCTGGAATTTCACTATGCTAGCAGCACAAGAAACTTACTTCTGCGTGCGAAATTATTTCCCTCTCTACCCAGTGAACTTAGCTTTGATTCATAAAATAATAAAGCTTAAACGCGCATCTGCTTGTATTTCTCTTTAAAGGTGTATTTGATTGCAAAACATGCTGCCCAGCCGCATCCGCCCTTTCAACAACGTTTGGCGACGGAAACCAATTGTCAGGCGCGAGGGATTCTTGGGCACTAATGAGGCTTCCAAAACGCACAATTTGAACAAGCTCACCAAAGAAACTATTTGCCAACCAGACATCACTTTATATATGTCGGCTCTCTGAGTGGGAGTTTCGGGAAACAAATCGGACGTAAGGGTCAGGTTATTTATGAACGTCGTCATTGTTGAGTCACCAGCAAAAGCAAAGACCATCAACAAGTATCTTGGTAGTGATTACAAGGTCTTAGCCTCGTATGGACACGTCCGAGATCTGCCATCCAAGGATGGATCTGTTCTGCCTGACCAAGATTTTGAGATGGCTTGGGACGTTGAAGCCAAATCGGCCAAGCGCCTCAACGAAATCGCAAACTATGTCAAAGGTTCTGAAAAACTCATCCTCGCAACTGACCCGGACCGCGAAGGCGAGGCGATTTCTTGGCATGTCCTTGAAGTGCTCAAGAAAAAGAAAGCCCTCAAAGACGTCGATATTGAGCGGGTCGTGTTTAACGCCATTACCAAAAAGTCGATTTTGGAAGCGATGGAAAACCCTCGCGAAATTGATCATGAATTGGTCGATGCCTACCTGGCGCGCCGCGCCTTGGACTATCTCGTTGGGTTCACATTATCGCCCGTCCTTTGGCGCAAACTGCCGGGATCGCGTTCTGCAGGACGTGTGCAATCTGTGGCGCTGCGCATTGTTTGTGACCGGGAACTTGAGATTGAGGCGTTCCGCGCCCGCGAGTATTGGACAATCGAGGCTGATCTAGAAACCACATCAAAGGATCTTCTGCCGTCAAGGCTGGTTAGCCTCAATGGCAAGAAACTCGATAAGTTCGACCTAAACGATGAGAAGACCGCGCTCGAAGCCGTCGCCTCGATCAAGTCGACGTCATTGCGCATCGACGACGTGACCAGTAAGCCTGCCAAAAGAAATCCAGCACCGCCTTTCACCACCTCCACATTGCAGCAAGAAGCATCCCGGAAACTTGGGTTCTCGGCAAGCCAGACGATGCAAACAGCGCAACGGCTTTATGAAGGCATTGAGATTGGCGGCGAAACTGTAGGACTCATTACTTACATGCGGACAGATGGCGTTCAAATCGCCGGAGAAGCTATTGACCAAACCCGCGAAGTCATCGGCGCCGAATACGGCACCAACTACCTTCCCTCGTCGGCCCGCATCTACAAGAGCAAAGCCAAGAACGCCCAGGAAGCGCACGAAGCGATCAGGCCAACCGACCTGTCGCGACTTCCAAAGTCTGTCAAAGGGCTCGATCCGGCGCAAGCCAAGCTTTACGATTTGATCTGGAAGCGGACGATTGCCAGCCAAATGGAAGCCGCTCAATTTGAGCGCACGACTGTGGAAATTTCTGACGGCAACAACACTGTCGGGTTGCGTGCAACGGGATCTGTGTTGGTTTTTGACGGCTTTTTGAAGCTCTACCAAGAAGGCCGCGACGACACGAGCGGTGACGAAGACGATGGTCGCCTGCCAAAAGTCGAAGCCGGTATCGCGCTAGACCAAAAAGAAATTCGACCATCACAACATTTCACTGAACCGCCGCCCCGCTTTACCGAAGCGACATTAGTTAAGAAAATGGAAGAGCTCGGCATCGGTCGACCTTCGACCTATGCAAACACGCTTTCCGTCTTGCGAGACCGTGATTATGTGCGCATGGAACAGAAACGTTTTCATCCAGAGGACAAAGGCCGCTTAGTCACCGCTTTTCTCGAAAGCTTCTTTGCACAATATGTGGAGTACGATTTTACAGCTCAACTTGAAGAACGACTTGATGATGTGTCGGCGGGTAAACTTGGCTGGAAACAGTTCTTGCGAGACTTCTGGACCAAATTCCACGCCAGTGTCGAAGACATATCGGACCTGCGCATAACCCAGGTGCTTGATGCTCTAAACGAAGTCCTGGCGCCGCATGTGTTCCCTGTGATTGAGGAAGGCGTCGACCCGCGCAAATGCCAAGCTTGCGACGAAGGGCAACTGAGCTTGAAGGTCGGTCGCTTCGGCGCCTTTGTTGGTTGTTCAAATTATCCGGATTGCAAGTTCACGCGCCAGCTCACCGCCAATGGTGAAGACAGCAACGCGCTGAGCGAGCCTAAAATATTGGGCAAAGACCCGGAAACAGGTCTCGACATATCATTGCGCGCCGGTCGGTTCGGTCCCTACATTCAAGTCGGCGAACCTGAAGACGGTGAAAAACCAAAGCGCGCAGGCATTCCCAAAGACAAAGAAGTCGACGCGGTCGACTATGAGTATGCGCTGCAACTGTTGTCGCTCCCGCGCGAAGTGGGCGATCACCCAGAAACCGGCAAGAAGATTACTGCAGGGATTGGACGTTACGGTCCCTTTGTTCAGCACAATCGGCAATATGCGAATTTGGACAACAGTGCTGAGGTCTTCACTGTCGGCTTGAATAGGGCTGTCACGGTGTTGGCTGAGAAAGCCAAGAAGGGCAACCGCGGATCGTCGCAATCCCTAAAGGAACTCGGCGATCACCCAGAATCTGGCAAGCCGGTGCGCGTGATGAACGGTCGATTTGGACCTTACGTCAAACATGAGAAGATCAACGCCACCATCCCTCGCGACATGGATCCAGAATCTGTGACCATGGAACTCGCAATGGAGCTCATTGTGAAGCGCGAAGCGCGGCAAGCCACAGCGGGACCGAAGAAGAAGGCAGCAAAGAAGAAATCCACCAAGAAAAAGACAGCCAAAAAGAAGACCGCGAAGAAGAAGACGGCAAAAAAGAAGTCTGCCAAAAAAGCCACCACGAAAAAGAAAACCGCGACTAAAAAAGCCACGACAAAGACTGCAGCGAATGAGGCTGAGACCGAGGCGTGAACAAAAAGCAGCGCAAAGGCGGAAATAAGCCGCGCTCAAAGAGATCTGATCTTCACGACCCTTTGCCAACCAAGGCAGAGATCCTCACCTATGTGCAGGAAAACCCCGACCGTGCCACCAAGCGCGACATTGCACGCGCCTTCAACGTCACTGGTGCCGACCGCATCCCTTTGAAACGAATGCTGCGGGAACTCACAGATGAAGGCATGATCGAAAAACCAAAGGGCCAGCGCTTCCGAGATCCCACACAGTTGCCTCCGGTTACCGTCATCCAGATTGTTGACATTGACACAGATGGTGAGCTCATCGCACGGCCAACCAATTGGCGCGACAGTGCGCCCCCGCCGCCCATTCTTCTGGCGCCCGGCGCTGGTCACGGGCGCGACAAAGCCGGCAGTGCGCTCGGCATCGGCGACCGCGTGTTGGCGCGACTCTCGAAAGATGAAAACGGGGTCTATGAAGCACGCGTGATGCGTCGCCTCGAACAAGACTCGGGGCGTATCCTAGGCATCTATCAAAAGGTCGGACGCGATGGGCGCATCATGCCTATTGAGCGCGGATCCCGAAAAGAATTCACGGTACGCGCTGAGCATGCGATGGACGCACGTTCCGGCGAACTGGTGTTTGCGGACCTTGAAGACCGGCGCGGAAGATCACATGGTGTTCGACAAGCGCGCATTACAGAACGCCTCGGCAATATGGACGACCCGCGCACGGTTAGCCTCATTGCCATTCACAATCATGGAATACCATTCGAATTCCCCGAGAGCGTGTCGGCCGAAGCAGAAGCTGCCACACAACCCGCTCTCGACAAGCGCGACGATTTGCGCGACCTACCCTTTATCACCATCGACCCGGCCGACGCTCGCGATCATGACGATGCGGTCTTTGCGGAACCAGACAAAGATCCAAACAATGAAGGCGGCCATATCATCTGGGTCGCCATTGCAGATGTCTCACAGTTTGTCCGGCCCGGATCAGAGCTTGACCGCGAAGCGCTGCGACGCGGTAATTCTTGTTACTTCCCAGACAGGGTTGTGCCGATGATCCCGGATCGCTTGTCCGGCGGTCTGTGCAGTCTACATGAGAATGAAGACCGCGCCGTGTTGGCGGTGCGTTTGGTTATCGACGAAAATGGCAAAGGCAAGCGACACAAGTTTGTGCGGGCCATGATCCGCTCACGTGGGTCCCTCAACTATCATCAGATCCAATCGGCCCATGACGGCGAGCCAGATGAACAAACGGCACCGATGATGGATGAGATCGTGACGCCCTTGTGGGCTGCCTATCGGACGATGGAGAAAGAACGTCAGCGCCGCAATCCACTCGACCTGGAATTGCCGGAGCACAAGGTCGAAATTGGGGACGACGGACATATCAGCCGCATCACCATTCGTGAACGCCTCGACGCCCATCGTCTCATTGAGGACTTTATGATTGCTGCCAATGTCGCGGCGGCGGAGACGTTGGAAAAGCATCGCACGGCCCTCCTCTACCGGGTGCACGAACGGCCCTCGGTCGAGAAACTGAGTTCGCTGCAAGAATTTTTGGGCTCGCTCAACATTCCGATCAACAAGGACCACTCCCTCGACACACCCTATCTCAACAAGATCTTGCATCAGGTGCGGGACAAGGAATTTGAATCCGTCGTCAACGAAGTGATGCTGCGCAGTCAGAGCCAAGCCATGTACAGCCCGGACAATTTGGGACACTTTGGCCTCAATCTGGAACGCTATGCGCATTTCACCTCACCGATCCGGCGCTATGCGGATTTGATCGTGCACCGGGCCTTGATCCGTGCCTGCAAGCTCGGTGATGGCGGGCTGACCGACGAAGAGATCTCTGCTTTGCACGACATCGGCGAAGAAATATCCAACCATGAGCGACGTGCCATGGCGGCAGAGCGTGAATCTGACGATCGCTATATGGCTGTCTTCCTACAAGAACAGATCGGAGCAGAGTTCCAGGGTCGCATCGCCGGGGTCACCCGCTTCGGTCTGTTTGTGCGGCTCAATGAAACGGGCGCTGACGGGCTCGTACCCATGCGTCGGGTCGGGCGCACGGAGCGCTTCTATCACTCTGAAAAACATCACGCGCTCATTGGCGAAGGCACGGGCGCCCGCTTCCGCTTGGGCGATCCTGTGCGGGTACGCCTCGAAGAAGCAACGCCTGTTACCGGCGGCCTCATTTTTGAACTTTTGAGCGAACCTAAGCCCGGCAAGAAAGAACCGCGAAATGACCGATCCGACTACCGCGGAAAAAGCAGTAAAGGCGGCAAGAGTGGCAAAGGATACCATCGCAAGCGACGGAAGTAAGGGGGGACAACCCCGCTCTCCTTAAGGTAGTGGTTTACACAACGCGCAATTCCACATACCCTTCATGGCCTTTCTGATTTGGGCCAATGGGGGAAGATATGGGGGATCGAAGCCGACGAATTAGGACGTGGCCTAGGCGACGACGCAGTTTTGCAGCACTGGAAGATCACAATACCTTCGCGCCTTGGAAACCTTCGCGAGGCTTGGGGTTCACGATGTCGTCCTCCGGTTGGGGGCAATACAAGGACAGTGATTTCAGTCTCTTTTCGGAACCGATGAAAGATACGATTGGAGTCCTAAAACGAATTTCGGCATTCGTAGCGATTGTGAGCTTGGTACTGAATTCATTTAGTTGGTTCGATGACCTGTCAGTATTGGTTCGGTTTCTATTAGATCGAGCAAACGCAGACCAGTCGACAAGGGAATGGATCGAGACCATTCTCTTTTCACAAGAATATGAAGTTGCCCTGATAGCATCCACGATCGCATTTCTATTCCTGCAGATTTCTTACGACTACCTGCGTCGTCGCGGCCAACACGCGAAAAAATCGATCACGGCAAGGAAGTTTAAAGTACGTGCTATCCGGCCAGGATGCGGGCAGCGCAGAATTAGCTGTGGTGAACCGGGTGTTGTCATTGAGGGTGGTACTGGATTTGCTTACATTCTCCCCTGGTCGCAGGTGGGCACGATTTACGATTCAGACCATCCGGGCGTGGTTCCATTTCAAAAACTCAAGTATCCGAAGTCTGGAAACAAGAAAGGACGAAGAGAGCTCATTGGCAAAAATGACCCCCGTGTAAAGGACAGCCTCGCGTTGAAAGACGAGGTCTTGACTAAGGCCCACAAGAACAAGTGTATTATTTTCCGCTCTCATATGCGAACAGCAAAGAACGAACAATCGATCATTGAAGAACTAATGGTACCAAAGAGATTCTTCCAGGACAGCCCCGGTAGCCTTGACTGGGAGGACTTCTTTCGAATCAGCTGGGAGTGGAAGTTGTTGCGTGACTTGCAGCATCCGAAAGGTGAAGGAGACAGTTTTGTTCCAACAATCAACTGGAAGCCAATTTCACAAAATGACACGGAGAGTGGAGGGGCTGCTGAGGACTTCGAAACTGAAGTTCACACGTTCTGAAACCGACGCGCAGCCTCCGGAACAAAGACTGTTCCTACATCTCAATCAAGTCTTGGCGTTTTAGTTGATTTTCCTACCATTGCTGTTGCAACGCGATCGTCTACACTACGCCTCATGATCGAGATCACTGACACCATTCGCATCGACGACGCCGAGATCGAAGAGACGTTTATCCGCGCGGGCGGGCCCGGCGGGCAAAACGTCAATAAGGTCTCTTCCGCCGTGCAGTTGCGTTTTGACATTCGCAACAGCCCGTCTCTGCCGGAAGCTGTGAAAGAGCGCGCGGAACGATTGGCCGGGCGCAGGTTGACGCGGGACGGGGTCATCGTGATCACGGCGGCTCGCTTTCGCACTCAACCGCAAAACCGGGAAGATGCGGTGAAAAGGTTGGTCGATCTCCTGCAGCGCGCCACCGAAGTGCAAGCGCCGCGCCGCCCGACCAAACCGTCGCGTGCCGCCAAAAAACGCCGCATGGACAACAAGACCCGGCGGGGAAACATCAAGAAACTCAGAAGCGGGAAGGTTGAAGAAGGTTGAGTAACGTCTTTTTGCCTGGCCAAAGTAATCGCACCTATGCAATTTCGCGATTTGACCTTGAAATCGGTACCGGCGTCTCATACATGCCGTTGGCACTTCCAAATTGGAATCGACTAGCACTTAGGAAGAGAGAGTATGCCGAATAGTGTCTTTAACTTCTCAATCCCAACTCCAAGCGAAGCGCGCTCTTTTTCAATCGATAATCCTGGTACGATGGTCTTCCTCGGAGCCAACGGCTCTGGAAAGACACGGCTAGGCGCACACATCGAACATCAGTTGAATAGTTTGGAAACAGTTCACAGAATTGGTGCGCACAGGTCACTGGTCCTCAATCCCAATCAAAGCCCTATTGCCTATGCGACCGCACATAACAATTTCATGTATGGTCATCCAACTACTAGAAATAGAAGAAATCGGTGGGGCAACAAACCGGCAACGGCTCTAATCTCGGACTTCGACCGACTGATACAAACACTGTATTCTGAAGAGTTTGAGCTATCAACTCGACACAGACAATCTCACCGAATCGATCAGACGGCTATCGCACCGGAGACCCGATTGGACGTCCTTCGAGACATTTGGTCGAGCATTCTTCCACATCGGAAACTTAATATTGGTGGAAGTACCATAACAGTTGAAGTGCCCGGCACTGAAACCCAGTACGACGCCTCAGACCTGAGCGACGGCGAACGAGTTATGATGTATTTGATTGGTCAATGTCTGCTGGTCAAACAAAACAGTTTGGTAATAGTGGACGAACCAGAATTGCATGTTCACAAGGCGGTGTTAAACAGACTGTGGGATAAAATTGAAACACAACGGAATGACTGCACATTTCTTTACCTTACACACGATCTTGAGTTTGCGAAATCACGCACTTCTGCCGAGAAGTACATTGTGAGTGATTTCGACGGTGCCAACTGGAACCTACGCGACCTTCCAGAGTCCGAAATCATCCCAGAAGACGTTCTCAGCAAAATCCTCGGCAGCCGCAAAAATATTCTCTTCGTTGAGGGTGACGGGGGCAGTATTGACGCAAACATTTACAGGGAAATCTACACTGAATTCACCGTCATCCCCATGGGCAGTTGCAGTAATGTCATTCAATCGGCAAATGCTTTTCAGGCCATTCCTGAACTCCATCACCTAACGTGCGCTGGACTAATCGACCGCGATGGGAGAACAGATTCTGAAGTTCAAGATCTCCAATCGAAAGCAATCTATGTGTTACCAGTGACAGAAATGGAGAATGTACTGCTATTGCCAAGTGTGTTTGAAAAAATCTGCCAGCTACTGCAATTCAATGCCAGCCAAACATTGGAGAAGAAGTCTTTATTGGAACAACGTGTGATTGATTTGGCTGACCAAGGTTTAGAACAGTACTCCATTCGCGCATCCAAACGGAGGATAGTAGAGAAACTGCGTAGTTTGACTGTTGAAGGGAGCACCCTTGCTGATTTGCAAAACGCCTATGAAGAATCGGCATCCGAAGTGAATCCGTCAAGTATCTATTCCGAAGTGAAGCAAGAACTGGCGAGTCTCATTGAATCTCAAGACTTTGTAGGAGTTGTTTCCCGATATGACAACAAGGAGCTGGTGACACATTGCGCGACTCTTCTGGGACAGAAGAAGAAGAGCTTTACCGACCTAGTTGTTCGAGCCTTGGGAAACGAAGATGGCCAGGATCTTAGAAACGAACTAGAAGAGCTCCTACCCGTCATCACCTCAACAATCGGCGGTTCCGATGAAACAGAAGTCTCTGCAAATTGATATGTGACAATACGTGCGCGCAATCTGACCGGAAAATAATAACTCATTCAATCGTACAGCGGCCCACCCTACCCCAACCGATACCCATATTCCCCAGCGAACCAGTTGGCGAAGCCTTCTGATTTTTTGTAGGTCTTGTGGCCGCCAATGGTTTCTTCCACATGGTGACCAAGTTCGTGCATCAGCACGTCGCGGCAATAAAAGCGTTTGAGGGCTGCGCGGTCGAAGCGGATTTCCTGTTTGCCGGCTTTGGTCTCCACGACGGCCCCGGCACGGGCATACTCAATGGTGTCGCTGGGCTTGAGCGGTGTCTTGTAGACCCGTGACAGGCGCGCTTTTGGAAACGCGTGCAGGAAGATCATGCCCTCAATGTAACGGCCATAGGCAAAGGCAGCGCGAAAGGCTTGGGCTTGCTTGTTTGACCCACCCAGGATGAATACGGCTTTGAGACCGCGAAGGAAGTGGGCGGGCACGCGGTCCAATTGGGCGCGCACATCAGCGACACTTGCCGGTGCAATGAAGTCCTTGTGCAATGGTTCGGTGGTGATTGCGGGCGTGCCTCTTGAGGGTGCGTTCTCCTCAAACTTTCGGATCACCGCCTCAAGCTCACTGTCGCCAGGATCAAAGGAACGCGCCAAAGTTGCGCGCGGTTCTGCCGTGGCGTCACGGCGCCAAGCTTGATGAGATCTTTGTCGTTTGCGGCCCATGGCCTATCCCTCGCTCTTGTCGAGCCAGCGAAAAGCGCGGTTGATAAACGCAAGGCCGCCTTCGCGTTGCCACTCTCCGTGCGCCATCACAACCCGCTCGGGCTGCCAGGCTTTGACTTTCGCGAGGGCCTCGCGCGCCGGTTTCTTGCGCCACCAACTCAAACGCATTTCTAACGGCGCGTATCCATAGCCTTCGACAATGCGCCAGAGTTTGGCGATGCGGGTCTTCCATCCACCCCAATGCTCACGTAGGAAGTCTTCAGAAAAGTTCTCGCTGAGGTCGGCAAAGATCGCGGTATTCGAAGCTGGATGAAAGAACACCATCTCGTCGATAAAGAACGACCCGCGAAACCAGGCGGTGTCGATGTCATTGCGCCACTCTTCCGGCACCGTATCTGTCAATGCGGGCTGGAAGGTGAGGTCCTGTCGCTTGTCGATGACCGATTGCGGACCCCACAGGCGCGCGCCTGGGTAGGCTTCCTTCCATTCGCCCAAGAAGAGATGATGGATCTTGTTGGGGCTCACGAGATGCGCGACTTGGCCCAACTCATTTACCTCTCGCCGAAGATCCTCAGACAATGCGATTGGAGACCAGACCCAAAGGGTGCCGTCACTCATACGGCAAACAACGCTCCGGGTTGGGTACGGAAAGGAATAGAAGTCGACGATGCCGCCCTCGACGATCCAGCAGTCATCTCCCACGGGAACGAGATGGGCAGCACCATTTGCATTATTGTTCATTTGACAAGAATAGCGATTCCTTGGGGTCAGAGCCAGTTTCGGGTCTCACGCTTGCTTTGCCCCCCGCCAAGCTGGCACAGTGGGAAAAACAAGAGGAATAGCTGGTTTTGAGTGAAACGCCCCGCAAGAACTTTGACCCCAAATACATGTCGTCGCGTGAATACCGCTCGACTGGGCGCGCGGTAAGACCGAAGGATGCGGCAACGCTTATCCTGGTGCGCCATGATGCGGACAGTCCGCGCATCCTGCTCGGTAAGCGACATGAAAGCCACAAGTTCATGCCCAACAAGTTTGTCTTTCCAGGCGGGCGCGTCGACATTGGTGATGGGCGGGTACCGCCGCTTACCGACCTCAATGCACAGGTGATGGCACGGCTCACCCAAGGGTGCTCGGAAACCAAAGCGCGGGCGCTCGCCATGGCGGCGGTGCGAGAGACATTTGAAGAAGCAGGCCTCCTTGTGGGCGAGAGGACCAGCGCCCCGCCCAGAACCCGCTCGCCCCATTGGCGCGCTTTCATGGACCACGGCGTGGCGCCAGCGCTGGACAAACTGCATTTCGTGGCCCGGGCCATCACGCCGCCCTATCGCACAAGGCGGTTCGACACACGGTTTTTCATGACCGACACCGCCCAAATCCAAGGGGACCTGCACGACACGTCCAAGGCTTCAGGTGAATTGTTGGAGCTCTGTTGGTTCACGCCCAAGGAAGCCCAGGAGATTGAACTGCCGAACATAACGCGCATGGTTTTGAGCGAAGTGGAGCGGCGACTCACAAAACCCCTCTCCTATTCTGAGCCTGGTCCCTTTGTCTATTTCAGAAACGGTGAACCGGTGCAGGATCGAACGTGACGGAAACCGTGGGCGGACAGATCCCGGTGGTTCCGCAAGATGCGGCCAGCGTTGTGCTTTACAAAGAGGGCGGCAATGGGTTGTCGATCTTGATGGGACGGCGTCCGCCGAAGTCACGGTTCATCCCCGACGCATTTGTTTTTCCTGGGGGGAAAGTTGACCCTGAAGATTGGCAAGTTGAGCCAACGCAGCCGCTCGAACCTCAAGTCGAGGCCGCCTTGCGGGCGACAACGAAATGTACGAAGGCGAAAGCACGCGCCCTTGCCAATGCGGCGATCCGTGAGACCTTTGAGGAAACGGGTTTGATGTTGGCGGAGAGGAGCCGCAGGACACCGTCTGCGGTTCCTGGAAGCTGGCAGACCTTTGAAGATCAAGGCCTGGCGCCCAACCACCAAGTGTTTCGTTGCATCGCGCGAGCGATTACACCGCCAAACAGCCCAATCCGATTTCACGCACGCTTTTTGACGGCTTCAGCCGAGGCAACGACCGGAACGTTGCGGGCCACGACGGAGCTCCTCGACCTTGCCTGGTATCCCCTTGTTGAGGCTCTCAAGCTGCCGATCATTGATGTGACGGAGGCCGTCTTGGAGGAAGTGGCGACGTTGGCCAACCAAAGCAAGCTTGGGACCGCTACCGCCCAAGGGCCCACATTGTTCATGTCCTACCGCGACAACAGGCTCTTGAAGCGACGCCGGGAAGCCTCGCGAAGCCTTTGAATTCCTTCGTGTTTTGATCGCTTGCCCAACCCCTCCTTGCTACGCTTGACAAAAGAGCCGCGATCCGTAAAGTCCGCCCCTCATTGACAGACGGGCGCGAAATGCGCCGAGATTTATGACGGAGATAGGCCCGTGGCCAAGGCATCCACCATCAAGATTCGCTTGAACAGCACAGCGGACACAGGTCATTTCTATGTGGCCAAGAAGAACACACGGACGATGACCGAAAAAATGGTGGTTCGTAAGTATGATCCCGTCGTGCGCAAGCACGTGGAATACAAGGAAGGCAAGATCAAGTAGCTTGATCTCCCCTTTGAATGACGAAGGCGCCTGTGATGTCACAAGCGCCTTTTTTATGAGACGATTTGAGGCTTAAGCGGCGGCGTTGACCACCCGATTGCGACCTTCATCTTTGGCGCGGTAAAGCGCTTTGTCGGCTCTTTGCAAAAGCTGGTCGGCATCGCCGACACCATCTTCAGCGGTTGTAGCGACGCCTATGGAAATGGTCAGTTCAAGTCGATCGTCGTCGCTTTCGCCAATCTTGAATGGCTGAGCAGCCACTTGCTCTCGAATACGTTCAGCGACCATTGAGGCGGCATTGACGTCTGTGTCCGGCATGACGACCACGAACTCTTCACCACCAAAACGACAGCTCAAGTCGACGCCGCGTACATTGCCTTCCAAGCGGTTGGCAAATTCTTTCAACACCACGTCCCCCGCGTCATGGCCGTGGGTATCATTGACCGCTTTGAAGAAATCTATATCAACGATCAGAAGCGACAAAGGCTTACTGCTCGTGGTGGCGTTCTCCATGAGCGTGTCCAAATGGCCCATCATGTAACGGCGATTGTGCAATCCTGTGAGTGGATCTGTCACAGCCATTTCGAGGCTCATGTGGAAGTTTGTCCGCAGCTGATCCGCATAACGCTTGCGTTTGAACTGGGTTTTCACGCGAGCGACCAGTTCATTGCGGTCGACCGGGCGCATCAGATAGTCGTTCACACCCAGATCCAATGCTCTGACCAGGCGCGGCAGATCATCCTCTTCAACCAATACGAGGATTGGAACGTGACGCGTCGCATCCATTGATCGGATTTGCGAACAGAAACGCAGACCATCAAATGCCTCGACTGTCAGACTGACGATAATGAGGTCAAAATTTCCGGTTCGAGATTTTTCTACGGCGCTGTCATACTCGCGGTCGAGCTCAACCTCGCAATTGTCTCCGAGTGTCTCGACAATACGGCGCGCCGTAATCTCGCGTTCTTCGATGACAAGAATGCGCCCGCCTGCTGAAGGATCTTCATCTTCTTCGGTTGAAGACGGCATGATGCCGAGAGACCGGCCTGTGGACTCACGCATGCGCATTTCGTCCATCATCATCTTTAGACGTAGAAGGCTCTTCACACGGGCCATAAGCGCGATGTCGTTGACAGGTTTGGTCAGGAAATCGTCTGCTCCCGCCTCAATGCCTGCCACACGATCTGATTGCTGATCAAGCGCTGTGACCATCACCACAGGAATATGTTCGGTTTTCGGATTGGACTTGATCTTACCGCAGACTTCGAAACCGTCCATGCCGGGCATCATGACATCAAGAAGGACGATGTCGGGTTGTTCCTTTTCGACAATGACCAATGCCTCTGGACCGTTGAGTGCAGTCAAGACTTCGAGATACTCGGCGGTTAATTTCGCTTCGAGCAATTTTACGTTGGCTAATACATCGTCAACCACCAAAACACGCGCTGACATACTTCCCCCACCCTATTCTAAGAACTCTTTTACTGTCTGCAGAAAATCCACAACCGAGATTGGCTTAGCGATATAGGCCTCGCAGCCGCCTTGTCGAATTTTCTCTTCATCCCCTTTCATAGCGGAAGCCGTCACCGCAATGATTGGAATAGACTTTAATTCCTCGTCCTCTTTCAGCCATTTTGTGACCTCCAAGCCGGACACCTCGGATAATTGGATATCCATTAAGATGAGATCTGGATGATGTTGGCGCGCGATTTCCATGGCTTGCATGCCATCACTAGTTTGCAGCGTTTGAAACCCATGGGCGTCAAGCAAATCATGAAAGAGCTTCATATTGAGCTCATTGTCTTCGACGATCAGTACCGTCTTCGACTTCGTCATGGTATCCATATCTCCAAGACCTTCTTGGATCGTCATCTGTTTGGCCTCATTCGGTCAACCCGGCTGCAGCAAGCTATTTGAGATAAAAAAATCTGCGCTGCTTGGGACCAAGAGAATCGTTATTTTTACAGCTGTCAATTTCACCTGAATATCGTTAATCAATCATTGAAACAGGCAATATTGAGGGCAAAACCGCGCGAGATTTGCCATATTATGATGAATTGTGAACCATAAAGCATGCGTGAGCGGACTATGACACCAGAACAAGCCGAAATTCTTGCTCTCCAAGCCTTAGCCTTCGTTGCCGGTGACGAGAAGATGATTTCCGCCTTACAGGCGCAGTCTGGGCTCGCCCCTGATTCGCTCAAAGATAACCTTGAGAACTCAGCCCTTTTGGGTTCGATCCTTGATTTTCTATTAGAAGATGAGCGACGGCTTGTGGCGTGTTGCGAGGCAAATGAATGGGAATTGGAACTGGTCGGACAGGCGCGTCGCGCACTGCCGGGAAACACATCTGGGATTTGGCAATAGAGTCAGCCAATTGAAAGTGGATCTATGAGTAAACTTGGAACTGAAATCAAAAAGCAAATCGATGAGATCACGCTCGATCCTGGTCGACCGATCATTGTTTCAGACGCAGACGAAGTCTTGTTTCAATTTGTCGGCGGGTTGGAACGGTATTTGGAGACGCAGGGTCTTTGGCTCGACCTTCAGTCTTTCGCTCTGTCAGGAAACATCAAATACAAAGACACAAATGAAGTTTATCCAACGGAAAAGATGCGCGACTTGCTTTCTTCATTCTTCGCGGTATCGACGTCTTTTCTTGAACCCGTTGAGGGAGCGGCCCTGGCCCTGGAACGGCTCTCTGAACACGCGCAAATCGTGGTCTTGAGCAATGTGCCCCTCTCCCAAAAGCAAGCGCGCGAGGAAACTCTTGCCAAGCATGGGATGCACTTTCCGGTGATAGCCAATGAAGGGCTCAAAGGTCCAGCCGCTGCATATCTTGCCGCGGGGGCTGGCGGTCCCTTCTTTTTTCTTGATGACATTCCTCACAACATCACTTCTGTGAGAGAGGCTGTGCCATCATCCGTCATTATCCACTTCATCGCGGATCCAAGGCTTGCGCGCCTCTTAGGCCCGGCCGAACACAGCGATCATCGGATAGATCTTTGGCCAGAAGTCCATGATGTCATCCACCGGAGGGTCGTTGGATGAGTGACGGCGACCTTCGTATTGGCGTTGATGTCGGAGGAACCAAGATCGAAGCCATTGCCTTCGGAACTGGCAACCAAGTTTTGGAGCGAACCCGCATTGCGACACCGAGAGATGACTACGATGGCACAGTTCGAGCCGTTCGAGATCTCGTCACATCGATCGAAGGCAACGTTGACCAAAGTGGATTGGTAGGTGTTGGCATTCCCGGCACCGTCGACCGCGACAGCGGTCTTGTAAAGAATGCCAATTCGACTTGGCTGAACGGCAGACGCTTTGACCAAGACCTTACCAAGGCCTTAGGTCGCGAGGTCCGAATGGCCAATGATGCCAACTGCTTTGCGCTTTCAGAAGCCGTCGATGGTGCCGCGAAAGATGCATCATGTGTTTTCGGTGTTATCGTTGGCACTGGCTGTGGCGGCGGCATTGCCATTGCGCACCGCGTGCTGGAAGGGCGTAACGGAATCGCTGGTGAATGGGGTCACAACCCCTTGCCACACCCTCAACCCAATGAGCAGCCGGGTCCTCATTGCTACTGCGGGCTTCAGGGTTGTATTGAGACTTGGCTATCAGGCCCCGGATTCTCGGCGCGCTTTCAAGAGGACACAGGCCAATTGTTACCACCGGAAGACATTTGTCATCGGGCCTATGACGGGGACGCTTCTGCTGCTCTGGCCCTGGAGCAATATTGTGATCGCTTCGCGCGCGCCCTGTCCAATGTGGTCAACATTTTGGACCCAGAGACAGTTGTGATCGGCGGCGGCATGTCGAACATCGACGCGATTCACGAAAAAGTCCCGACGCTCCTAAATAAGTACGCCATGTCTCCCCACCTAAACACGAGGATCGTACGCAATCAGCACGGCGATTCCAGCGGCGTGCGCGGGGCGGCTTGGCTATGGCCAGATGGCAAAGGGCTTGCGTGATGCCAGCCCTGTGCCGCGCTTGTTTTCATCTGATTGACGGCAATATACCTCCATCACGATGCAACTCTTGTGGCAGTCCTCGACTTATCTCTCACCCAGAACTTACGTCGCTGACAATCGCCCATCTCGACTGTGATGCCTTTTATGCAGCGATTGAGAAAAGGGATGATCCCGCCTTGGCTAACAAACCCGTGATTGTTGGTGGCAAGGGAAAACGCGGCGTTGTCTCTACCGCTTGCTACATTGCACGCACATACGGTGTTCACTCTGCGCAGCCGATGTACCGCGCCCGCAAGGCCTGTCCTGATGCGGTCATTGTACGACCGCAAATGTCGAAGTACTCCGCTGTTGGCAGGGAAATCCGCGACATGATGCGCGACCTTACCCCTCTTGTTGAGCCCCTTTCTATTGACGAGGCTTTTGTTGATTTATCCGGCACGGAACGGCTTCACAAACGATGTGCGGCGGAAACGATGGCACGTTTGGCCAAGAAAATTGAGGATGACCTCGATATCACGGTTTCTATCGGGCTCAGCTACTGCAAGTTTCTTGCAAAGATCGCTTCGGACCTCGACAAACCGCGCGGGTACTCAGTGATTGGACAGGAAGAAGCGATTGAGTTTCTGGCCAAGCAACCGGTGTCGCTGATTTGGGGGGTCGGAAAGGCGTTCGGGCAAACACTGGCCAAGGATGGCATCAAGACCATCGGTCAAATTCAGAAGATGGAAGAGAAGAAGCTCGCTAAGAAATACGGTGCGATGGGGCTCCGATTGGCGCGGCTTTCACAGGGTCAAGATGCTCGAAATGTGAACCCATCCGGTGGAATGAAGAGCATTTCCAATGAAGTGACCTTCAATGAAGACAAGAAAAAACTCGATGACCTCGACAAAGTCTTGTGGCGTCTGTGTGAGAATGTGTCTCGACGCGCGAAGTCTTCTGAAAAGGCTGGTGAGACTGTCACCTTAAAACTGAAAACATCGAATTTCAAAACAAAGTCTCGCAGCCGGACTTTGTCGGATCCCACACAACTTGCTGATCGCATCTATTCTACTGCCCATGAACTATTGGAGCGAGAGTGCGACGGAACGCCCTACCGATTGCTGGGCGTTGGACTTGCCAATCTCTGTGAAGACACCTTTGCCGACCAACCGGACCTTCTCAACAAAGAGGCTGATCGACGGGCGGATGCCGAACGTGCCATGGACCGATTGCGGGACAAGTTTGGCAAGGACAGCATTGCCAAGGGACGCGGGTTTGAGCCTCCACCAAAGTCATCCTAACAATTTGGTTGTGGAAGTTCGTCTAGCTCTTTGAGCTCAGCCTTAATGGCATAGTCGCCGTAGTCGATCAGAACATCATCGCTTATTCCGTTGTCATACAAGCGGTAAGCAATCTCGTAGATGGGCAATTCAGATACCGCTCCGCGTTCATAGTAACTAACCAACACCGGCCACGTCTTGCGTCCGCTTAGAAGTTCATCCTCTGCCTCTGATACGGACATCGTTCCGATTGCCACACGAATGTCAAAACGTTCACCCTCACTGTCACCTTCATAGACAATGGCATCATATCTCTTCTTTGCCGCTTTGGCCGCTGCGATGACCCGTTCTGTCAGCGTTGCGGGAAACATCGTGCCTCTCTCAAGTGATATGTCCTCGCCTTCTCTCCCCTCAAAGGCGATCAATCCGCCGGTTGGCCCTACTGTTGCAACGCCGGTCGACTCCTCGATGAGTTTCTCATTGAGATAAAAGGACTCAGCAAACCTCATTTCGCGACCATCACCGCTTTCCCAGGCAGAGAGGCGAAAATCAAAGAGGCTTCCAACCCCTTCTGCCGCCCATTGCCAAGTCATCATCCGTTGAGAAGAGGTCAATCCGTCACACGTTGCCTCTTGTTGCCAAACCAAGCGGCCCTGCAAGGCCTGTACCGAACCAGAGGTTCGTGTTTCATCTAAGCTCAAGACATAGAACGCTCGGTGGGATGCGAGTGAAGTGAACTTGTCCGCCACACTTGAATTCGCGAACAGGATTACACTGACCGCGGCGCACAACGTGTGGGCAACCACGAGACTTGCCTGTCTTGCGCGGACGGCTCTAAAGGCCGTCGCTATGGGAAACAACCGTGTGGGCTTGGCGATTGTTCTATTCCTTTCGACTCGGGTCGATGGATCAAGCTTAACGGGTGCTAAAGCGCTATTCAATCGCGGTCACGGAGGATAAACTGGGGATTGTGATTGAATGGTGGATTTGGAGACCCTCACACTATGGCTGACACTATCAATGCCCGGCTGGCTGATCTTGGTATCACCTTGCCAAAACCCGTTGCTCCGGTTGCGAGCTATGTCCCTTTTGTTCAAACGGGGGCTCTGGTCTTTGTTTCCGGGCAAGTCCCCATTGGTCCGGATGGGCTCGACTTTCAAGGTAAGGTTGGGACTGATTTTTCCGTCGAAGAAGGTCAAGCGGCGGCCCGTCTTTGCGCCTTGAACATCATTGCGCAGGTGAGTGAAGCGTGTGGCGGAGACCTTGAGCGGGTTCAGCGTTTCGTCAAGCTGAGTGGGTTTGTTAATTCCGGACCCGAATTCGACCAACACCCTGCCGTCATCAATGGCGCCTCTGATCTCATCGGTGATGTTTTCGGAGACCGCGGACGCCACGCCCGATTTGCGGTTGGCGCACCGAACCTCCCGTTTAATGTCGCCGTCGAAGTCGATGCGGTTGTGGAAATTGGGTAGCTCCATGTCGCGTGTTCCAAACAACCATTGGCTGCGCACACGACCGGCGGCTCATCGCGGCCTGCACGACTTGAGCAATGACGTCGTGGAAAATTCGCAATCTGCATTTGAGGCCGCCGCGAAGGCCGGATACGCGATCGAGTGCGATCTACAGCTATCAAGTGACGGCGAAGCGATTGTCTTTCATGATCACAAACTGGAGCGACTGACGTCAGGTGCCGGGCGGCTCGCTGACCGAGATGCATCAGACATCTGCCGCCTCACGCTCGGGACCTCAACAGACCGCATCCAAAGATTTGGCGAGTTCCTGGAACAGGTCAATGATCGTGTACCGCTGCTGATTGAGTTGAAAAACTCGCAATCTTCTGCTGGTTCGTTGGAGAAAAGAACGTCGGAATTGCTCACTGATTACAAAGGCGAAGCGGCGGTCATGAGTTTCAATCCGCGATCCATGGGTTGGTTTGCAGAAAACCACCCAAAGCTTCTGCGAGGTCAATTGTCACAACGCTTCACTGCGCGGGAGTATCCAAAGCTCGGTGGATTTCGTCGTTGGGCGTTGAGCAATCTTCTATTGTGCACAATCTCGAGACCACACTACATTGGATATGATGTGAAGTCTCTGCCAGCTCTGGCACCGCGTGTCGCAAGATCATTGGGCCTTCCCGTTCTTGCCTGGACGGTTCGAAGTGAGGGCGACCTCACACGAGCGCGCAAAGCCGCTGACAATATCATTTTCGAGACGCTTGAACCTTCTCGATTTGGACAACATGAGGCCGCGAAACTCGACACGGGTGTGGCATCTGCATGAGTGATGAACGTGTTGCCAAACTCCTCCACTCGATGAATGAAATCGACGCGTCGGTTTGGGACCAGTGTGCGAACCCGGTTGGTCGCCCATTCGACCCCTTTGTCGCGCACGCGTTCCTATCAGCTCTTGAGGTAAGTGGTTCAGCCACTGCTGATGCAGGCTGGGCCGGCTGTCATGTCGTGCTTGCGAATGGAAACGGCGATGTCGAGGGCGTTTGCCCCATGTACCTCAAGAACCACTCCTATGGCGAATATGTTTTTGACCATTCATGGGCACATGCGTTCGAACAAGCCGGCGGCTCCTACTATCCCAAACTGCAGATATCGATCCCGTTTACACCGGCGACCGGCAAGCGACTACTTGTTGGTGGCGCGGTCGACGAGGCAATGGCAGAACGACACTTGATGGTTGGATGTATTGAGGCGGCAAAGAAGCTCGGTGTTTCTTCCTTGCATCTGACATTTGTTGATGAGGTGCAGGCGTCACATCTCGCCGATATGGGGTTGTTGATGCGCACGGATCAACAGTTTCATTGGGAGAACCAGCACTACAAGAATTTCAATGAGTTCCTTGACACGTTGACGTCGCGAAAGCGAAAGGTCTTGAAGAAAGAACGTGCCCTTGCCCTCGAGCCGGGCATTGAAATTGATTGGGTGACAGGAGCGGAACTTCAACAACAGCATTGGGACGCATTCTACGAGTTCTATATGGACACGGGCGCTCGAAAATGGGGTCAACCCTATCTCACGCGGGAATTTTTCGATATCATTGGTAATACATTTGCCGACCATACCCTCCTCATCCTAGCCAAGCGCGATGATAGATACATTGCGGGCGCATTGAATTTCATCGGCGGTGACACTTTATTCGGTCGCAATTGGGGGTGCATTGAAGATCACCGTTTCTTGCATTTTGAGGTTTGTTACTATCAAGCTATCGATTTTGCGATTTCTCGTGGGCTCAAACGCGTCGAAGCAGGTGCGCAGGGCGCACACAAATTGGCACGTGGCTACCTTCCAACAAAGACCTACAGTCTTCATTGGATCGCCGAACCTGGCCTTCGACAGGCGATTGCCGACTATCTTGAGAATGAACGTACTCACGTCGATGCAGATATGATCGCGCTCAAAGATCACTCACCGTTTAAGAAGTCATCCTGAACAAGAGGAGTTTCTCCATGGCCTATGACCCAGACAATCTTTTTGCCAAAATCATTCGGGGCGACATTCCGTGCGTCAAAATATACGAGGATGATGAGACCTTTTCGTTCATGGACATTTTCCCGCAGAGCAAAGGGCACACGTTGGTTGTTCCTAAGGCGGGGGGCGAAGACCTGTTTGGTACTGAAGACGACGCGGTCGCTGCCGCTATCAAGACCACGCGAAAAGTCGCAGCTGCCGTCGACCGCGCTTTGACACCGGATGGCGTTATGGTCGCTCAATTCAATCGAACGGCTGCCGGACAATCGGTTTTTCACCTACACTTCCACATCATTCCCCGATGGGAAGGTGCGCCTCTGCTCAAACACAATACAGAACAGGTTAATGTGGATGACCTCACCCTCCTGGCTCGGTCCATTATTGCCGAGCTTAGCTGACCTCCTCGAGATCTTGACCTTCCACCCACTGGAGGGTTTAGGGTGACTGTCAAATGTGGACAGAATCTTCGAAAATTGACCCGTCGATCTGGCGTATCGCCATGCTTTGTATTGCTTTTTTAGTGATTCAGACTGGCACTGCGCTTGGGATGCAGAACACCGATCTCGCGTTCATAGAGGCTAGTCAAATATCAACAAGCTCTTCTATGAAAGCAGACGAACACCTTAACTCAATTTCGCATGTTGGAGATAACGGTCTTTCCAAGACAGGTGGTCATTGTGACACACACGAAGCCGACACCGACGGATGCGAGATAGCGTGTTGTTTCAGTCTCGTCGCACTCAAGAGACTTGAGCTGTCGCTTCACCGAACAACCGCGAGTATCTCACTAATGCTTCGATCGTCGATGACACACATTCAAATGCCCTCCTCTCCACCTCCCAAAACAGGTCGATAGCTGCTCCAACCGCCTTTGGCGGTAAATCTGTGCTTTCGAAATACAAGTTTTGGAGACCGAGATGACATCTCGAATTGCTGCAATTGGCACTGCCACCTTAGCAGTCGGCCTTATCGTTGGATATTTCGCAAACTCAATAATCAAAGATCTATCTACGAACTCATCGATGGATATGCTACGTGAGCCTCTCTATTGGGTGGCCCCAATGGACCCAGACTACCGCCGAGACGAACCAGGAAAATCGCCCATGGGGATGGACCTTGTTCCTGTGTATTCGACAGACGACACAAACGATGACTTCGTGCACATCACCCCCGCGGTCGTCAACAATTTGGGTGTGCGGACGGGACTTTCCCTAACCGAAACTCTTCGCCCCGTGATCCACTCAGTCGGATATGTCACTTACAATGAAGATGAAACGTCGCACATTCATTCCAGAGCCGACGGCTGGGTTGAAAAACTACACGTGCGAAGTGAAGGTGAACTCGTTTCTGAAGGGGATCTTCTCTTTGAATTTTTTTCTCCATCGATCTCCAATGCCGTTTTCGAGCATGTCCGTGAGTTGAAACGAAAAGACGCCATTGGAATTGATGCAACCCGGCATAAACTCCTCTCTCTGGGAGTAAGTCCCAAACAAATCAAGTCAATCGGTCCGACAACGAATTTTGAGGAGCGAATTCACGTCTATGCGCCGCGCAGCGGTGTCGTAACTGAGCTTTCTGCTCTGGAAGGAATGTATCTTACTCCGAATATGAGGGCTCTTTCCCTAACAGATCTCTCGACGGTCTGGATCGTTGCGGAAGTATTTGAAAGTCAAGCTGGTCAGATTTACTCCGGCATGCAGACCGAGGTCACACTTACACATCGCCCCGAACTCTCTTGGAGTGGGATTGTTGAATATATTTATCCTGAACTCGACCCAATAACGCGAACTGTTCAGCTTCGACTTCGACTGAAGAATCAACATCACATACTCCGCCCAAACATGATCGTTGATATCGTTCTTTTCGGTCGACCGATTGAGAATGCGGTTGTGGTTCCAGAAGAAGCGGTTATCCGAACCGGAATGAACGAAAGGGTAATCGTGGCGCTTGGCGGTGGACGCTTTCAGCCAAGAGTTGTCAAGACCGGTGCATCCGTCGGCAACAAAGTGCAGATCCTACAAGGTCTGGAAGATCAGATCGACGTGGTTCTGTCAGCAAATTTCCTTATCGATTCTGAAAGCAGCATCACGGCAGGGTTTCAGCGACTAGAGGAACCATCTGCAGGATCGCTTCATGATCATGCGACCGTTTCTAAAAATGAAACTCACGGCATTGTCTACACACATGGGCGCATCAATAGTATCGACACCGTAACGCGCGTGGTGAATCTATCTCATGGACTGATCGCGGAAATTGGGTGGCCACCTATGACAATGGACTTGGAGGTGGAGGCCGAGATTGACTTCAAGAGTTTTGAGATCGGCCAACAGGTCAAATTCGGATTGCATCGCGGAGAGGAAGGCATTTACGTCATTGTCGAATTGGTTCATGAGGATGGATCTATGGAGATACAACAATGATTGACTTTATTCTCAGTTGGTCGTTGCGCCACCGGGTTCTGGTGATTGTGGCTTCAGTGATTTTGGGTGTGTTTGGTCTCTATTCCGTGAGCCAAACGCCAGTTGATGCGATCCCAGACCTTTCTGACGTTCAGGTGATCGTCAAGACCTCCTACCCTGGCCAGGCGCCACAAGTGTTGGAAGACCAGGTTACTTATCCCTTGGCAACCGCAATGCTGTCAGTACCAGGCGCAACTACTGTGAGGGGCTACTCCTTTTTTGGCGATTCATATCTCTACATCATTTTTGAGGAAGGAACGGATCTGTATTGGGCTCGTTCGCGGGTCCTTGAATATCTCAGCCAAGTTGCCGATCAACTGCCGGTCCAAGCGAAATCTACACTTGGTCCTGATGCGACCGGCGTCGGGTGGATCTATCAATATGCCTTAGTCGATCGAACCGGGACACACGACCTTGCTCAGCTCCGTGAACTGCAAGATTGGTTCATCAAATTTGAGCTCCAAACCGTTCCTGGCGTCGCCGAAATTGCAGCGGTCGGCGGCATGGTTCGGCAGTATCAGGTCATCATAGATCCCAATCGCCTTCGCGGACTCAGTATTCCACTTCACCAAGTGCGGGAGATCATTCAAAAGGCGAACCAGGAAGTTGGCGGTTCCGTGATTGAAATGGCAGAAGCAGAGTATATGGTTCGTGCCAAGGGATATTTGACGGGCGTTGAAGATCTCAAATCTATTCCCATTCAAACTACCCAAAACGGCACGCCGATTCGCCTCGGCGACATCGCTCAAATTCAAATAGGCCCTGAAATGAGGCGCGGCTCCGCGGATCTCGATGGGCAGGGTGAGGTTGTCACGGGTATTGTTGTCCTTCGTTGGGGCGCCAATGCGCGTGAAACGCTTGCTGAACTCAAGATCAAGCTCGCTGAGCTCGAAGAAAACTTACCCGACGGCATTGAAATTGTGACCACTTATGATCGGTCTGGCCTAATCGAGCGCGCCATCGAAAATCTTCGAGAGAAACTCATTGAAGAGATGATTGTGGTCATTCTGATTTGCGCTCTCTTCTTGCTCCATCTGCGCTCATCACTTGTCATCGTTCTGACTTTGCCTCTCGGCGTTTTGATTGCCTTTATTGTGATGCGTCTGCAAGGGGTCAGTGCCAACATCATGTCGCTTGGCGGCATTGCCATTGCTATCGGCGCCATGGTCGACGCCGCCATTGTCATGGTCGAAGGCGTGCACCGCAGGCTGGGCTCGCAAGCAAAGAAACAAGACGTGTGGGAGGTGGTTGCACAAACTGTCAAAGAAGTTGGCCCCGCACTCTTTCTCTCTCTTCTCATTATCACAGTTAGTTTCATTCCGGTTTTTGCACTTGAGGCACAGGAAGGTCGGCTTTTCCATCCGCTCGCCTTTACGAAAACCTACTCTATGGCAGCGGCCGCTATTTTGTCGATTACACTCGTGCCGGTTTTGATGGGTTATTTGATTAGAGGCCGCATTCGACCAGAAAAGAAAAATTGGGCCGGTAACGCCCTCAAACGTATCTATACTCCCCTCCTTCAGGGCTCGTTGAAACGACCAAAGGTCACCATCGTCATTGGCCTTCTTGTTGCGCTGAGCGCTGCGGTTCCTATCGCCAAACTCGGTAGTGAATTTATGCCGGAACTTGATGAAGGTGACCTGTTCTACATGCCAACTTTTCACCCGGGCATTTCGATCGGCAAAGCACAGCAAGTCATGCAGCAGATGGACGCCTTGATTGCCACCGTGCCCGAAGTCAGATCGGTGCATGGCAAGTTGGGTCGAGCCAACACGGCGACAGACCCCGCGCCCATCACAATGATAGAAACCGTCATTCAGTTAAGGCCTAAGTCTGACTGGCGGCCAGGCCTGACGAGCGACGACCTAAGGTCCCAGATTGATCAACTGGTGCAATTTCCGGGTGTCACAAATACCTGGACCATGCCGATCAAAAACCGCATCGATATGCTGGCCACTGGCATCAAGACCCCGGTTGGAATCAAGATTGCCGGGCCTGACCTGACCACGATTGGAGAAATTGGCCGAGAAATTGAAGTTGCTCTTGAAGATGTACCAGGAACCGTGTCTGTCTATGCAGAACGCGTGGTTGGCGCCAGGTTCATTGATATCGATATTAACCGCGACGCTGCTGCCCGCTACGGAATGAATATCGCGGATGTGCAAGAGGTCGTACAAACCGCCATTGGTGGAATGCAGGTCACAGAGACTGTAGAGGGGCGCGAACGATTTCCTATCAACCTCAGATACCCACATGATTCAAGGAACAGCATCGACACCCTTCGCATGTTGCCGATCGTCACGCCGTCAGGCGCCCATATCGCCCTATCCGACGTGGCAATGATTGAAATTGTGGATGGGCCAGGACTCATTCGAAGCGAAAATGCACGCCTCAATGGTTGGGTCTTTATCGATATCGCTGATCGGGACTTGGGAAGTTACGTCAAAGACGCAAAGCAAGCGCTTAGAAAAGGCGTCGATTTGCCCGAACGGTATTCACTCACCTGGTCAGGTCAATTCGAATACCTAAAGCGGGCTCAGGATAGGCTTCGCCTTATTATTCCAGCGACCATCGCCACCATCCTTTTCCTCTTGTTCATGATCTTCAATCGCCTTCGAGAGGTTGTGATTATCGCCGCCACTTTGCCCATCGCGCTTTCTGGAGGTCTCTGGTTTGTCTATTTGCTGGGTTATGATCTATCTGTTGCAGTCTATGTCGGCTTTATTGCCCTAGCCGGAGTTGCTGTTGAGACGGCCGTTGTCATGTTGCTCTACCTAAATATCGCGACGCGAGGAGGATCAGCCGATGAAGCCGGCGATGCGCATCGTCCAACTGATCCCAAACAAATGGTGCAACAAGGCGCCCTTCACCGCATTCGCCCTCTCGCTATGACCGTGAGTACCATTGTCGCTGGATTGCTTCCCATCATGTTCCTAGATGGTACGGGCAGCGCAATTATGCGACGAATAGCGGCACCGATGGTGGGTGGTATGGTGACAGCACTTCTCTTGACGCTCTTCATCGTTCCAGCCTGCTACCTTGTCACCCAATCCATCTTGGAGGATCGACGTCCATGAATATCGCAAAGCTCTCAAGCCAGTTTCACAAATGGCTCGCCCTCATCGTTGGGGTTCAAGTGTTCGCTTGGGTTCTTGGTGGATTCGTTATGGTGTGGTACCCGATCGAAGAGGTGCGCGGTCAACACAATGCCAAACAAGTTGAGCCCTCGGCACTGAGTACTCAGGAGGCGATTCTTGCGCCGAAGGAAATCCTCACTCAGTTTGACTCTGAGACGATACACACCATCACTTTGCGACGTTTCATGGACGAGATGGTGTATGAGACCCGCGATATTGAAGGGAAGTACGCATTGTTTGATGCGCACCGTGGCAATAGACTTACTCCCTTCGATGAGGATATTGCTCGCGAAATCGCTCAGCTCGATTTTTCTGGCAGTGGAAAGGTCCTTTCAGCAACATTGATCGACCAACGCGTCAGCGAGTTTCGAGGCGGACCTCTCCCGGTCTGGCGGATCATCTTTGACGATGCGGATAACACCCGCCTTTATGTCTCGCCAGACCGCGGCCGTGTCTTAGCGCGACGCAATTCGACATGGCGGCTGTTTGATTTCTTTTGGATGCTCCACACCATGGACTATCAAGACCGGGACGACTTCAATCATCCACTCATTGTTATCGCGGCGGCTGCCACGCTCATTGTCACGATCAGCGGCATCATCCTCATCTTTTTCCGTTTTCGGCGTCGAGACTTTATGTGGGTGCTGCCAAAGAAAAACGCGTAGACACGGTTGGAAATTCGATTTCTATGATTCGCCGGCGACTTGGGCTTGGGTTGCTTCAAGCAGGCCTTCATCGCCAAATTGCGCGCCCCCATCCTTAACACCAAGAGCATATGACGGCGGGACCAACTCAGGGCCTTCGCCCGCAGCCAGAGGCGGTGTGTAGTAACCCAATGCATATGATCCCATGGCATATCCGATGAGGGCCTGCAGTTCTGGGTCGAGCGTTTTGGCGATCTCAGGCGGACATGAGAGGTACTGGTTTTCCTCCTGCCTCAACCATCCAAGTGTGTAGGTGATGTTGAGACCCAAGCGATCACCATCACTTTTATTCGCGCCGCCGCCGTGGAAGACACTGCCTGTGTAGATGAGGACGGAACCACGTGACATTTCGGCAAAGCCAACTTCGTCCGGCATTGGTTGCCGCTTGTCGGGCCATTCAGTAGACCCAGGCACAACATGTGTGGCGCCGTTTTCTTTTGTGAAGTCCGTCAAGGCCCAGATGGTGTTGAGTTGAGGTTCGACCCCCTTTAGATAGGTTCCCCATGCCCAGCGATCGCGATGAATGGGTTGCGAAGTTTGTCCCGGCTGAATGCGGATAATTTGCGTGAGATGAAGTTGAAATCGCTCACAATTCGGTTTGAGAAAATCTTCGCAAGCCGCCATAAGCGTCGGATGGTTGACCAACGGTCGGCACGATGGGGCGCGTGCAACAAGCGCCCCCGTCCTCGTGGTTTTGCGACCGGTGAAATCATCGCGCCCCGCTTCGGTCGCTTCAACGAAAGGCATGGTCTCTTTGAGGATGTTGTCGACTTCTTCACCCGACAAAACATCCTTCAAGACAACGGCGCCGTCGGCGCGAATGACGGCCATGATCTCTTCTACTGGCGCGGTTGCAGGCAGTGTTTTCGGATTAGTCATCTACTTCGCCCTCCCGAGGAACCCGCTCTTTTTCGATTTTGGACAGCGTAACACAGGCGAGGTATAGGGGCGAGGCTGAACGTATCAGCGCTTGTTTTCTGGCAATCCGTAGACCTCGATGGGTTCTTCAATTCCACGAATTTTTTCTGATCCAAGGGGAACAAGAAGTCCCTCTGGTGAAAATTGCGCGAAGGCCTCACTTGCAACCATCGGCGACCCAATAGTCTTGGTGAGGTTTTCTAGTCTCGCCACCTCGTTGACAGCGGAACCAAAAACAGAAGACGTCAATCTCTCAGGCACACCCACATTGCCGTACATGAAACTGCCGAAATGCACGCCGAGGCCAAAATTGATGGGACGTCGGTCGGAAGCGCGCCGCGCGTCGTTGACCTTGAACAAGTTTTTTTGCGCATTCTTTGCAGCCAGCATGACCTTTCTGCAGACTTCCCTCTCACGTCCTTCCTCACTTGGAAAGATCGCGAGCACCGCATCGCCGACAAGAGTGGCAACGTCGCCACCTACCTCAATAGCTGCGCCGGCCGAACACCCAAAATACTCATTCAGTGTATCAGCGAACTCTTCCGGTGATAGTTGATCGGCAATCTGGGTGGATCTTCGAAGGTCGCTGTACCACAGGGCGCCGCGCATGACCTCGGCGTCGCCTCTGTGGATCTGACCACGCAACACGCGCGGTCCTGCATTGGGACCGAGATAGGTGGTGACAATGTTTTTGGCAATTTCTTCGCGCGTAAGAGCCTTGCAACAAATGCCCAACGCGTTTTCAAAACTCATCAAAGCTTCAATATCTTCATCACGAAATCCCTCAGGGCGCATTGTCGCCCAGGATCCTAACATCCCGTCCATTGGATCGCCTCCAAAGGACATCTGATAGGAAAAGTAATCGGTGTATCCCTTTTTCGACAGTTCTTGCAGAAGGGCATAATCAAGCTCTGCATCGTCGCCCACCAGTTTGCGCCGCATGTACTTTTGTCGACTGGTAATCAGATGGTAAAGGGGGCTGACCTTGAATTCAACGGTCATACCTTGCCCATGGGCGAACGGGTCAATGATCGGCAATTCATCATGTTTCCAAGTAATCGCGATGGAGTTATGCAAGGGGTGTACCATACGAAAGGCAATGTGACCGCGGTCGAGAGCAATGCCGCCTTTGTGCAAACGCTCGCAGCAGTCGAAAAACAATTCCTTGATATCAGCGCCCTTAAGAGCTTGTTTGATGGCCCAAGCCTGAACTGCCTCAACCGATGAATTCATGTGATCTCTGCTCCTCTAAGCCAGAGATGTGCGCTCTCCAGGCACCAATTTCAAGGCATCACTGAGAACTTCGGCGCCCGCCCCAGGTTTTGAGCCCTGCTCAGAGAGATATTGCCGCCAGGCTTTGGCACCGGGCTGTCCCTGAAACAGCCCTGTCATATGGCGGGAAATGTGGTGAAGGTTGCCTCCATTGGCACAGTGTCGCTCAGCATAAGGCACCATTGCCTCAACAGTCTGATGGCGAGTGATGTTTCGCGACAGGTCTCCGAAAATCTCGCTGTCTACGCCTGCCAGGAGCCAAGGGTTTTGATAGGCAGCACGTCCAACCATCACGCCGTCGACTTGATTGAGATGCCCTTTCACTTCCTCAACTGAAGTGACGCCGCCGTTGAGGACAATCTCGATATCTGGAAACTCTTCCTTCATGCAATAGACCAACGGATAGTTGAGAGGTGGAATTTGACGGTTCTCTTTTGGGCTCAACCCGTCGAGGATTGCTTTGCGTGCATGAAGGGTGAAACTGGTGCAGCCGGCATCGGCAACGGTGCGAATAAAGTCTGGTAACACCACTTCTGGGTCCTGATCATCAATACCGATCCGCGACTTAATGGTGACCGGGAGATGGGTCGCGCCAGCAATCGCCTTATAACATCTCGCGACCAAGCCTGGGTCTTCCATGAGGCACGCACCGAAGCGCCCGGATTGAACACGGTCAGAGGGGCAGCCAACATTGAGGTTGATTTCATCATAGCCGAAGTCGGTCGCGATCCTTGATGCTTCTGCAAGATCTGCCGGTTCACTCCCGCCAATCTGTAGGGCAACTGGATGTTCCGTCTCATTGAAGGATAGGAGATGTTTGCGATCGCCATGAATGATCGCACCGGTCGTCACCATTTCGGTGTAGAGCAATGCTCGCGCGGAAATGAGGCGGAGAAAGTACCGGTCGTGCCGGTCCGTCCAATCCATCATCGGGGCTACGGAGAATTTATTTTCTCTATTTTTCAACGACTTATGATATATTTCAGTGGGTTAAACAGTGAACAAAACTGCACGGATTTAGCTCGAATTGTATGGAATTGGACCTCTTTTGATCTCTTGGTGCACGGATTGTGCACGTATTTTTCGGAAATTGCACGGCAATGGCATCCATTTTTAGAACTCCCGAAAACAATTGGCGCGTTCAGATAAGACGAAAAGGCAAATATGTCACTCGGACTTTCGCTCGACGCAAGGAAGCCGACGAATGGGCCGTGGAAACCGAACGCCTAATCGACATGGGGTTTGAAACTTGTAAAGCCCCCTGTTTATGTACCACTTCTTGCTAGAGTCTCCGGCACCGTGAAGCGCTACCCATCTTTGGACCACCCGGCTGGAGATTTTCCGGGTTGAACTTTCACGGCGGGGACTGTACTGCCGTGATGTTTATCAGCTCGGTCGGGGGTTTGTTGCCAATCGCGCTGTGTGGTCTTTCTTCGTTGTAATCTCTACGCTAAGCCTCCTTCTTTTCCCAAGCATCTTCAAGACTCACAAACCAGTGTGTGTTCAGACATTCTGCCCGGAACTTCCCGTTGAACGATTCAATGAATGCATTGTCTGTCGGCTTGCCTGGTCGTGAGAAGTCGAGGACGACGTCCTTTTGGTACGCCCACAGATCAAGGTCTCCAGAGACAAACTCTGGCCCGTTATCCGCCCGAATGCACTTTGGATACTCAAGCCTTCGGCAAGCCGCTTCAAGCGTCTGAACAAAATCTTCTCCTTTGTAATTGAAGCGGGGGTCAATGCCCGGAGAGAATCGGGAGAACGCTTCCGTTCATAGCGCGACAAACCGCGCTCGCCAAAACTAGAAGAGGCCCGCAGAAGCGACGGGGTTCTGAGCTTGAGCGTGTGTAATGGAACTCAATTCTATAACTCACTTATCAACTTGAATTTTCCACTAATTACTATTATAATAGTAATTGCATAACCGATTAGCAAGAAAGTAATATTATTATGTCACTTATGACTGTATCGTCGGCACAGAATAGACTCTCGAAAAACCTTCGCGAGAAACGCTTGGCGATGGGATTTACTCAGCAAGGGCTGTCGTCACGTTCTGGCGTGAGTTTGCCTTCCTTGCGCAAATTTGAGCAGTCAGGCCGCATCTCCCTTGAGTCCTTTGCAAAGCTGCTCATGGTTTTGGGTGGGCTGGAAGAAGTTGTTGAGGCCGTCAAATCAAAGCAAACAACCTTCGCTTCCATCGATGAGGTTTTGACAGACCAGGAGCCACCTAAACGCAAACGCGGGTGGCGCACATGAACTGGGAGCCCATTAGAGAGATCAAAGTAGGTTTAGACTTTGGACCGAAGCAACACGTCTTGGGCAGGCTGGCTCAACGAGAACAGACAATCTACTTTGAGTATGATGAGGAATTCATAGCACGCGGACTGGAGCTGTCTCCAATCCGCCTTCCCCTTGGGCCGGGCGTACTAGAATTCGAACGCTTCCTTTTTGATGGGCTACCCGGCCTATTTGATGACAGCCTGCCCGATGGATGGGGACGGTTGCTCGTTGACAGGTCTCTTCGTGCCCAAAGCGTCCTTCCAAACGAAGTCACGCCATTGGATCGATTGGCATTTGTTGGCAAAACGGCTTTGGGTGCGCTCACCTACGAACCGGATAAGGGGCAGACCTCACGTGATAATGAGCCCCTTGATCTCGATACCTTAGCGGCCCAAACCCAGAAAGTCATTCTAGGCAAGGCGGATGAGGTCCTAGACGAACTCATTGGCCTTAACGGTTCGTCAGCTGGCGCGCGACCCAAGGCTCTGATCGGGCTAAATGCTGACCGGCAAGAGATCGTTCATGGGAAGCCTGAATTACCAGTTGGATTTGTGCCTTGGCTCGTCAAATTCCCAAATACTCAGGACGGCCAAGATGCAGGAGCCATTGAGTATGTCTATTCGGTGATGGCCCAAAACGCTGGTGTCACAATGGAAGACACGCACCTCTTCCCCGCCAGTAATGGTGCAGGGTATTTCGCAACGAAACGATTTGATCGCGTCGGTGACAACCGCCTACATACTCATACTGCCTGCGGCCTGCTTCATTCGAACTTTAGAGCGCCCGTCCTGGATTATGAAGACCTCTTAGCGGTGACTGAATACGTTACACGCGATATTCGTGAAGTAGAAAAGATGTTCCGGTTGGCCGTCTTCAACGTGCTGGCCTTCAACCGCGATGACCATAGCAAAAACTTCACCTTCCTTATGCATGAAACTGGCGAATGGAAACTTTCGCCTGCCTATGATTTGACCTTCTCCCATGGTCCAGGCGGCGAACAAAGTACTTCCGTTATGGGCGAGGGAAGAACTCCTGGTACAGATCATCTCAAAAAACTGGGCGAGAAGGCCAAATTGAAGAAAACCAAAATCACGGAGATTATTGATCAAACCCGCGATAGCCTGTCGATCTGGCGAAATCTGGCTGCCGAACATGGCGTCAGCAAGCAGACTACGAGCCTGATTAACGATCGGATGAAAGGTGTTATCTAAGCGCGACTGGCTTTCAACCGAATAACCTATTCATCGCACAGCAGAATAACTATTAGTCGTCCGTCTTAATCCTGACTTGTATTTACCTTCCTGTAAGGCTGGTTGCAGATGCAACCCTGCCCTGTGACGAAAACGGGATGTGCCAACGGAAGGAAAAGTCAACCGCGGGCACACGTAATGCCGAGCCACACTAGAGACTGGGTCCCATGTGGTTGAGGTCAAAGATGTTGTGTTTGACGCCTGTTTGGGTGACGGGTCGAAAGACGAGAAAACTTCGCGCAGCCTTTCTCACGCAATAACACGCTTAGCTGTAGGGAGAGCACTAGAAATGGAGCCCTTATTGACTGAGCGAGGGTTTGACTCGACATTGCCTCAAACACGCAGCGAGCGAGAGATGACTTTTGAACGACGTCGCACCGATCCAAAAAAGCGCCACGGGGTTGCCCACAGTGATAGGTGCGGAATCGATGTGCCTTGATAATGGAACCTTTTCGAGTCGGACCAACACGTGGATTTTCAAAGCGCGGGTCGCATATTTCTATGAATATATTCAACTGCTTGCGAGCAACAAATGTAAGTCATATGTAACTTCCAAACCTGGCTGACCAAAGTCGGCATCAAGCCAATCCGTATCTATCCCGGCAGTCACTGGGAGAACAGATGCAATGAGAGCTTCAACGGCAAGCTCAGAGATGAGCTGCTCAACGGTAAGCTCCTCTATTCGCTCAAGGAAGCTCAGATCATCATCGAGCACTGGAAAACCACTACAACAAAGCTCGGCCGCACAGTTCGTTGGGGTACAGACCACCGGCGCTGGAGACGAAGATACCGGCCTCCCCAAATCGAATCCTTAGTGGTTACATAGTAGGTGGCTGCCTCGTTGGGGTCAGGTCAACAACCCCACTCTATTGGCCAATTGAATTTACACCTAGTTCAATTTTTGCTCTGACCGCTAAAGGAAAGATCGCAAGTGCAATCCTTAGATTGCCTGACCATTCACGCTTTGCACCGAAAATGTTCGACCTGTTTTAGCGCCCTGACTTATTCCTGACGTTGAGTTGCTACTTTGGCCACAACGTGATCCAGCTGAAAGCTGGTGCTTGGATAGTAAGCCCGATTGCCTTTTGCAGAAAGATATTCAGCTCCGACTTTGTACTCTCCGGTGTCCAGCCCGGAAACAACAATAGACGCGCGGCCAAATGCATCCAGACGCACCGGCTCGCCATAAACTTTCCCATTGAGGTAGAATTGAACCAAGCCTAAATCGCGGTCTTTTCCTGATCCCAGTGCCTTGCGGGAAAACGGATTCTTCACGGTCGCTACAAATTGACGTTTATCGTCAACTCTGGAAACTTTTTTGTCCGCGAAAACTTCTGTCAATGTTGCGCGTTTCCGATCCTGCTCGATATTCAGATAGGCCCTGACGAAATTCTCGTCCCCGGTCACATGGACATCATCAGTGCAGTTCCGGCGGTGAATTTTGTCTTCTACGCGTCTGCATATTCTCGCAGCCTCGCCAACATCTATCGTCACCGCTGGTGGTTCGGGTTGCTCTGGAATCTCGCAGGGCGCCTGTAACGGCGGCCAGCCAACAACCGTGAAGTCATCGGTTGATATGCCGGGACCATAGTCAAACAGCGAGTTCGCATTTGTCACGTGCCAGGATTTGGAAAAATCATCATACAACGTTTTGTAACGGTCTGTCTCACCCGCGGGCTTGCCGCCGAGCGAAGTTCCATCAGAACGTCTGGGCAACCAATCACCCTGGGAAATCAATCCCAGAACACCTTCTGTCGCCGGTGTATTGGTAACATTCAAGCTTAGATACCATAATTGCTTCGAGCTCCAAAAATGCGGAGTTGCTCTGAGAATGGTTCCGTTTGGAAACTCGAATTTGACACCATTGCCGGAAGCAGCTTTCGAAACACGCCCAAAAGCACCCAAAGCCTGGCTGCCAACCGCGTTGATATCAACAAGTTGTCCGTCTATCCTCAATTCTAGACCATCAGGGCTCGGATCTTCGCCCTGCCCAGGCTGATAGCTCACCCGGCGTCCCGACATGCGGGCCGCAACCGCTGTGTTTAGGCTCACGCAGGAGCGCAGCTCGGTGTGGTTGTTCCAGATGGTTCCTTGTGTCGTGACAGCCGTATGCCGGGCCTGTATTTCCATCGTGCTGTCGCGCAGCAGTGTAAATTCGCCCGCGCTTTGGAAATCGTAATTGGTACCGTCCACGGTACGAAGATGTGGATCGCCGTTAGAACCGGCATCATAGACCCTCCGGTCCTCGGTCACGAGCACGTCATCAATAACAACGCGTCCTTCATTGGCGCCGTGAGACGGACCGACTTCAAGTCGGACCGCGACGATATTTCCGAGATTGATGCCAGAGCCATTATTGAGAAAATCATTCAACCGAATTCGAATGGTTTCCATTACGTTGTGCCATCCGCCGCTTCGGTCATATGGCTGCTCAAGCCCGCCGCCGCCATATGCTCCAATATTGATTGTGCTGGTCGTTCCAAGATTGTCTTCCAGCGTTACGTCAAATGTGAGATCACCCATGAAAGCAATCGTATTGGGATGCCGCGTGCCTTGGGCGCCGCGAAATGACAAAAAGCGATTGTCTAGGATTGGATCCGATGATGTGAAATCGCGGTCGGAAACGGGAACAGTCCACTCATAAGAACTGTCCGTCCCATCCCAATCAAACACGACCCCTCTTGACGTATCGGCAGGCCCCGCCTGGATAGCACCATTAAAAGGGTCTGAAGAGGGGTTCATAACGTCCCAGCTGAAATCCGAATTGTTATCATCCAGTCGATCTTCAGTGACATTGGTGACACTAAACATCACTGCGGCGCCTGAACTGCTTAGGTTTGTCAATGGTTGCGTTTGGTAATCGTCCACAATGACATTCCCGGTCGCAGCGCCATCGTAGTATTCGTGACTGACCTGGATACAAACATTGCCTGTCGGGACCCCCTGCGGCCTGAAGCTCTCATATTGCCGGGTCATGAAATCCAGCGAAGCGATATCTTGTTCAATAAAATGCTGGGTGAGAACAAACAGGTGGCTCAACAGAATATCATGAGTAATGGCTTGATCGAGCTGACAAAGCCCTGTGATCCATGGGAAACCGCCGCCATTATGGTACCAGGCATGGCCGGTACCGTGGACGATCGTTGAAGCTTTGTTTCCGGTTCCCCGGTCATGGAGACGATAAGTTTGGCTGCTGGTCGCACTGCCTGCGACATCGGAGTCGCCGGACGCCGTCCAGAGATGGTAGTTGGCGCCATGCGGGTCTGCGACATTTGGCGGATTGTGAGTCGTGGGCAGCATGCTGCTTATCATGTCTATTGAATCGAGATTAAAGTGAGTGGGCGCATAAATGCCGTCAAAGACATGGTCGTAGGCGATCACCACGCCCTCCGCACCGCGGCTATGACCAATCCAACCAATTCGGTTTGTATCAATTCGGCCAGCGAGGATACCGCCCGCAACAGCGCCTAGCTGATCAAGCAAAGCATCGGTATGTTGCAAGGTCGTATCGGCGGCATACAATGAACCTGGCCCTGTATTGTTCATGTGGCTCATGACGACGTAGCCGTGAGAAGCAAGATGGTTGCCGATATGATCGTAATCTTCATACCAGTGCCCATTGCCATGACTGATCACAATCAACGGCACAGGGTCGGGGAAGGATGCAAGGTCAGTAATATTCGTCGGGTAGAAAAGATTTTGGCTGGCTCTTGTTGCCGGTATCCCAAATGTTGCCTGTACGGCGGCGCTCCAAGCGTAATCTGTTTCCGTAACGGCCTCCGGCCCAAGGGCCGTTAAATCATCCACCACATAAAAACCGGATTCATTGTTCGGGCCGTCAATGTAATCATCGCCGTTTAACAGCCCGTCCTGATTGCAATCCAGAACGACATCATATCCGACACCGAGGCTACGACCTGCATCTCCATTCAGATCCGACGGCGAGGTTACTTGAAAGGTATTGGCTTGGACTGTCCCAGCGCTGAAAGTTTCAGTTTGAAAACCGCCCGGTGTGACATCACTCAGCGTATTACTCGCGGTCCACTGGTTGGTGCCCTTTGCATTGACCACATAAACACGGCAGGTTTGACCGACGACACCCGGATAACGGCCAGGATCGATGGCAATGTTGACTGCCGCATTTTCATTGATGACTTTCACATATTCGAAGTGTGGGTAATCGGCCAGCGGATTACCGGCCAACTCCGTCTTGGTCACCGCAGCGCTTGCTGTTCCACCAAGAGATAGCGCCAAAAACACTGCGATACTTTTCGAAAAACCTTTTTTTGTCATTTGCGTGTGCCCCTCTTAGGCTATTGCAAATCGGTGCCGACAATCGGCAATCGCCACGATTTGGCGAGAGACTCTTCCTGGGGCGCATATCGAAGAACCACATCAGCGCCATGTTCTCTCAAATAGGCCGACAGATTCTCGGATCTCACGAATTCGTCTGTTACTGCAACGATTGCAGCCTTTGGCAGGGCTGTGATGCCCGCATCGCGCGCCGCATTAAATTGCTTTTCGATGTCATCGGCTGTGAGCTGTTCTGGCAAAGCCGGTTCGCCAAACCAAATTGGTAGGTCTTCCAGAAACACATCGCCAGGAATGATCCCGATGACACGACCGGACAAATGAGCTCTGTTGAGTTTCTGAACCGTTGTGGTGCCAGCATAAAGTACTGGCTCTAAAGAGTTTCGCGGGTGAATGTAGTTTTGATCAGCTTCAAGCACTACCAAAACACCCTTATGGAATCGTGCTGGCTCGCTTTGCCAGTCATGAACAAAGGGTTCCTCGACTTCGAACTTCTGCGCATAGATGAGCTTAAGGTCACTCATCGGGAACTTTAGCTTGTCGACGCTCAGGGGAATTTCGGTTCCATTTAGATCCGCGGGTTTATCAGCAACCACTTGGTCACTCTCTGAACAGCCCCCAAACAGCGTCACACTGGTCATGGCTAAAGAAGCCAGCAAATACCTGATTTTCATATCGGTCAGCCTAGTTGTCCGTTTGACTTGCATTTTGTAACACATATTTCAATTTTTCGCAATCTAAAGTGATGAATTCATAGTATCACAACCAGATACTCGTCGTCGAATGCTCTAAAACCGAAGAGGATATGAGCGAATGGAGGTTCTGGATCTGACCCCTTCCAAAGCTGATATGGATTGGGTCCATGTCCAGCATCGACCTCGATTGCTGGGTGATAGTGGCCTGCTACGGCTCGGGAGAACTCAAGACCTGCTTGGAAGACAAGGGCGTTCACCACATCCGGGGCGCACACTATCACCCCATGCCCCAGGACAAGATTGAGCGCTGGCATCGCACCATGAAGAACATGATCAAGCTGGATAACTACTACTTCCCATCACATCTGGAGAAGGCCATCAGTGACTTTGTCAATTACTATAACATCCACTGTGACCTGAGTCCCGGTTGGACAGGTCCATCTCCTGGAGGTTCTCATTGTTCCTTCTGACTATCTCTGGATTGCCGCAAGTTAGATCTTGCTCCAATACCTCAAACGCGGATTCCCCCTGTTGAACGTCGTGTCCGTTATCGTCATCAGGCCCATCAATTTTGGGCGGTTGACATAATCGGTGCCGGAAACACTAACCGGCGCTAATAGTAATTGTACCTTATATAATAATGAGTTCCACTCCACTTTATGTCGCTGATATTGATGCATGCATTATCACGGAGAAAAGCCATTTAGTTCAACATAATAATCAGTACACTGTTCCTTTCTGAGTCATGCAAACGACTTGAATTGGCACTCCTGTCGCATCCTAGGCAAATTCACCAAACACCAGCGTAATTCTCATGTCGCGATTTGTATTTGAATTTCTGTGCCATAGGTGGTGCCCAAGGGAGGAAACGATGTGCCTCGATAATGGAACCGTTTCGAGCCGAACCGACATGTGGATTTTCAATCCATTGTTCCCCCAACTTCGCTAGTTGGTATCATGCAAAAGACACGAAAATTTCTACCCTCAGTGTACGGAAATTGCACGGATCGCCTCATAACCAATTGACCGATATACATAATCCGTCCAATCCATCATCGGGGCTACGGAGAATTTGCGGCTGAGGTTTTGTTGTCTCATAAACTCGAGTGTTTTAGGAGCCCACACACGCAGGCAATATGAAGCTTCAATAAGCAATCACTTTGATCTTCTTTGGAAGCTATTATAGTGATCTTGTGTCATCAGTGATAAGGGGTTTTCATAAATGTCCATTTCCCGTCGTACTATGTTGCGCTCAGCTTATGCCGCCACCTTGTGTTATGCGGCCCTTCCTCTCATTGGCACAGTGCGTGCGCATACGGCGAACAGTGGTCTCAAACTTGTGCCGGACCCCAACCGGATTGTCGACCTTCCCGAAGGCTTCAATTACACATTGGTTTCATCAACGGGTGGTCAAATGTCGGACGGCTTTTTTCGACCCGGTCGGCCAGACGGCATGGCTTGTTTTGCACATCCAGACAGCGCGGACAAATGCATCCTCACACGCAACCATGAAAACTGGCCAAACACCAGAGACGGTAGCCCCTTTGGTCCGGATGAATCTCTTGCTGCGAATTTGAGCGATGCACAGTTGTATGATCACAGGCCTGACGGCACGCCGTTTACCGGTGGCGTGACGACGGTTATCTATGATCTCAAGAACGGCAAACTTGAGAAAGACTTCTTGTCCCTTGCGGGCACGACCGGAAATTGTGCGGGCGGTGCGACGCCGTGGGGATCTTGGCTCTCGTGTGAAGAATCTGCCGTGACGGCTCCTGACGATGCGGGCAAAAACCATGGCTTCGTTTTTGAGGTGCCAATCTCAGCGACCGAACCCGTTGATGCTGTTCCGCTCAAAGACATGGGTCGGTTTACCCATGAGGCTGCGGCGGTCGATCTCGAAACCGACATTGTGTATCTAACCGAAGATAATATGAATGGGCTGTTCTATCGCTTCTTGCCAAACGAACGACAAGACTTGAGCAAAGGGGGACGCTTGCAAGCGCTTGCCATTCGCGGATGGACAGGAGCCGACACGCGCAATTGGCCAAAGGACTGGGGCTTTCCCAGTGCGCAACTGGTTACCCAAGGACAGACATTCGAAGTTGATTGGATCGACCTGAAGGACGTCGAAGCACCAGATGGCGACCTTGCCCAACGTGGACATGCAGACGGGGCCGCCGTCTTCTGTCGCGGCGAAGGCATGGCATACGGAATGCACAAAGGTGGCGACGCCTCCATTTACTTCAATTGTACGCAAGGCGGTGTCGCACGAGCCGGACAGGTGTGGAAGTACACGCCAAGTGCCAACGAAGGCGGTGCCGATGAGGCGAGCCAACCTGGCAAGCTGGAGCTTCTTTACGAGTCTCCGTCGGCGGACGTTCTCGATCTTTGTGACAATCTCGCAATTTCGCCTTGGGGTGACTTGATCTTGTGTGAAGATGGATTGGGTGATCAATTCCTTCGTGGTCTCACACCAGAAGGCAAGATCTATGATTTTGCCCGCAACGCCCATGAAGACCGCGCAGAATTCTGTGGCGCTTGTTTCTCACCTGATGGTTCCGTGCTCTTTGTGAATATCCAATCACCAGGATTCACATTGGCGATTACCGGTCCTTGGAACTCTTTGCGGCAAGCTTGAGGAAGTTTGGGTATGAGCGCTAACAAGCGCATACTTGTGACGGGCTTTACGCCCTTTCCAACGGCGCCAGAGAACCCAACCGAAGTTGTGGTTGGCGCGATCAACGCTGGTGATATTGACTTGCCAGCACTCACAGAAGTGCGCGCCGTGCTCCTGCCGACAGAGTACGCCGCCTCATTCGAAAATCTTAAAACAGAGGTCCGCGACTTCAACCCAGATGCGGTCGTGTCTTTTGGATTGAGTGCCAAGGCTCTAGGCTTCACACTTGAGCGTGTCGCGCGAAATGAATGGTCAGCCGATTTACCCGACAATGGCGGTTTTCGACCAACTGAAGCTCAAATCGAGCCGGGTGGCGAGGCGACACACGCGTCGACCTTGCCTTTGAAGGAGATCTCGCAGGATCTCGAAGGCCTGAACCTCCCCGTCGACTGTTCCGACGATGCGGGAGCTTATGTGTGCAATCACCTGTTTTTTCGGACCATGTCGATGACACCGAAGCTTCGTCCCTCCCATGCCGGGTTTATTCATGTCCCCTATCTCAAAGACCAACGGGACAGGCTCGAAAAAGAAGGCCGCATTGAAGGCGGTCTCTTTGCACTCAATCAGGGAGACTTGTTTAGAGGCGTGGCCGCGATATTGAAACGGGTCGCAAGCCACGCCTAACGATGTCGGATGGATCAAGTTTTACCTTTGACGAGATCCGAAAACGGAACCTTCTTGTCAACACGCAGATCTTGAGGAAGGCCAAGAACGCGTTCGGCGATAATGTTGCGCAAGATCTCGTCAGTTCCACCGGCAATCCTTATCCCAGGCGCCCAGAAGTAACCTTGTTGGAAGGCGGCGTCTTGCGGCACGTCCTTTGGGTCTGACATGATGCCGCCCATGTCTTCGAGATCCATGGCAAATGATGTCACGTCTTGCAGTTTCTTGGCTGAGACGACTTTTGTGATCGAGTTTTCCGGTCCCGGCGTGCCGCCGCGTGATAAGGCGGTAATGGTCCTGTAGCGGGTATACTTTAGACCTTCGGCTTGGACGAACCAATCAGCGATCTTCTCGCGCACGGAAGCGTTTTCAATGGCAGGGCCATCTTCCAACTCAATTGACTTTGCGAGATCGAGGAGTTCGCGATGTCCAGGACCACCAACTTGACCAACCGCCAGGCGTTCATGCATGAGCGTGGTCAATGCAACTTTCCAACCTTCCCCTACTTCGCCGAGGCGTTGACTGTCAGGAATGCGCACATCGGTGAAATAAACTTCATTGAAATTTGAAGCGCCCGACATTTGAACGAGAGGGCGCACCTCAATGCCTGGAGATTTCATGTCGAGCCAAAACATGGTGAGACCTTTGTGCTTTGGCACTTCTGGGTCGGTGCGAACCACGATAATCCCGAAGTCTGAATAGTGGGCTCCAGACGTCCACACCTTTTGGCCATTGATAACCCAGTCATCGCCGTCTCGTTCGGCTTTGGTGCGAAGACCGGCAACGTCTGATCCAGCTGAAGGCTCGGAAAAGAGCTGGCACCAAATCTCTTCGCCTTTCAAGGCTGGACCGACAACCCGCTTGCACGTTTCGGCGTCCGCGTAAGTCATTACCGTCGGCACACACATGCCAAGGCCAATATCGAAGAACCCGCGCGGAGTGTCGTATTTTACTTCTTCTTGGTTGTAGATCACTTGTTGAATTGGGCTGCCACCACGACCTCCCCACTCTTTCCGCCAGGTGATTTGCGCAAAGCCAGCTTCAGCTTTCTTCGATTGCCAAGCTTTTGCTTCTTTCAGCGCTTCTTCTTCATTCGCGACTTCCGTCCCCGATGTCCGGCTGCTCGCGGGCTTGACATTTGCCTTTAAGAACTCCTGCACTTCCATGCGGAACACAGCTTCTTCCTGTGTGTCGTTGAAATCCATGATTTCGTTTCCTCTTTTTCTTATTGTTTGTAGCTATGCTGCGTTGCGCATTTCAAGTTGGCTGACCAAACGGTCCTTCCATGCGTGGGCACCACCAAGAGCCAAAGCCAAATTCTTTGACCGCCTGTAAAAGAGATGACAATCCACTTCCCAGGTGAACCCCATACCGCCATGGATCTGGATCATTTCTTTGGAGGACTGATGAAAGGCCTCTGTTGCACTGACCCGCGCTGTTGAAGCTGCCAATGCCAATTCAGGCGCATCTGTCGATAGAGCCCAAGCACCATAGTAGCTGTTGGAGCGCGCTAGTACGTTGGCAATGTACATGTCTGCCATCTTGTGTTTGAGCGCTTGATAAGACCCAATCTGACGACCAAAGGCATGGCGCTCGATGGCATAGTCGCGGGCGATCTCGAGACAACGGTCCGCGCCGCCCACTTGTTCGAAGGCCATCAAGACCGCGGCGCGGTCGAGAATTCGGCGGGTCAAGGTCCAGCCTTCGTTCTCAGGCCCAATTGCTTCCGCCGGTGCGCCATCAAATGTTATGCGGGCCTGTGATCTCGACGGGTCGAGGGTCTTTACTGTTTCCTTTGAAACGCCCTCACCGTTTAGGTCAACAATGGCCAAGCCGATGGTGTTGTCAGAAGTCCCTTCAGCCGTGCTCGCAACAACAACAGCGAAATCAGCGATATCGCCATCCGGAACCGGCAGTTTTGTGCCAGAAAGCTTCGCACCATCAAAAGTCACTTCGATTGTTTTGGGATTAGCTGGCTTTGCCCCTTCAGACATGGCGAGCGTGCCGATTAACTCACCGCTTGCGAGTTTTGGCAGGTACTTTTGTTTCTGCTCTTCGGACCCAGCGACCAGCAGGGCTTCGGTCGCAAGATATACGGAAGACGAAAAAGGGACAGGTGCAATAGCGCGACCCATTTCCTCAGCAATCACACAGAGCTCAAGATATCCGAGCCCCAAGCCACCATAGTTCTCAGGGATCGCAGTTCCGGTCCACCCCATTTCGACGATCAACTTCCAAAGGTCGCGATCACAGAGGTCATCCCCTTCTAGTACGCGTCGGTTGACCTCGACCGGGCACTTTTCCGTTAGGAATTTGTTGGCTTGCTCCTTCAAGAACTTTTGGTCCTCGGAAAAATCAAAATTCATTACGCTGGTCCTTTCCTCTCAACAGAGTCTTTTCTTATTGTTTAATGGTCGTCATCGCGGTGCACATCTTCGACCGCCGCAATGTTTGATTTGATCGTCATAAGATGCCGCATGAGCGTCTCAACGTCTTTGGTCTTGAAGCCTTTGAGCGCGTCTCCGAAGAGTGATCGGACAACATCGCTCACATCGGTGACAATTGGGTTGACCTTTTTTGTCAGAAAAACCCGCCTTGCTCGGCGATCATCTGGATCGCGTTCGCGGCGGATCCACCCTGTGTCTTCCAACCGATCCAGTGTTCGGCCCAAAGGGGCCTTTTCAATTTCAACAATGTCGGCAAGGGTTGTCTGGGTGATGCCATCTTCGCGAAGCAACGGCGAAAGCACGCGCCACTGCGAACGCGTCAAGCCAACACTCTCTAATCTTCGGTCGAAAGAGCGTGTCATCAGACTGTGGACGTCTTGAAAGAGCCAGCCAAGCGTGGCCTCTAGGAGAATATCCTCCTCCGTATCGTGGCTTACCATTGCACCCATATTCATCCCGTGAATTAGCAACCGGGGTTATTATTGTGCCCGACTATAGACATGGCCGGGGGGATGGGTCTAGGTCTTTTGTACCTGCAAATTTGAAGATGGATTTTCTCCCATGATCAAGACTTGTTTCGCACTTCTGAGCGTCGCACTCCTCTCCTTAAGCGGGCAAGCCTGGTCTGCAGAAAACACAAACGCGACAGACAATGATCTGCCGTATCTCTTTGATCTATATAGATATCTGCACAGTCACCCTGAACTCTCCTTCAAAGAAACCGAGACGGCAGCACGCCTTGCATCGGAAATGTCCTCCTTAGGCTTTGTGGTGACGGAGGGCGTCGGCGGAACCGGTCTTGTGGCGGTTCTGGAGAACGGCGATGGCCCGACCCTTATGATCCGAGCGGACATGGACGCACTGCCGGTCAATGAAATGACGGGCCTCCATTATGCATCAACGGTCACCAGCGTTGAACAAACCGGCCAAGAGGTCAGCGTGATGCACGCCTGCGGGCACGATATGCATATGACGGTTTGGGTTGGCACGGCCCGCAAACTGGTTGCCATGAAAGATCAATGGTCTGGAACATTGGTGATGATTGGGCAACCTGCTGAGGAACGTGGGGCTGGTGCTCGGATGATGCTTGATGATGGTCTCTTCAAACGGTTTCTGCGGCCCGATGCCAATGTCGCGTTTCATGTCTCGCCGACTTTACAGACTGGCGCAATTGGCTACACCTCTGGCTTTGCGATGGCCAATGTGGACTCCGTCGACATCAAGATCCGGGGCATTGGGGGGCACGGTGCCTATCCACACACAACCAAAGACCCGGTCGTATTGGCTTCGCAGATCGTGCTGGCTCTCCAAACTTTGGTGTCACGGGAAATTTCACCACTTGAATCCGGTGTCGTCACCGTTGGGTCCTTCCATGGTGGAGCCAAACACAACGTCATATCCGACCAAGTGGACTTGCAACTCACTGTGCGGTCCTATTCCGACGAGACCAGGGCTCATCTTTTGGCAGGTATTGAACGCATCACCAAGGGTCAAGCTGAGGCGTTTGGAATGCCGAAAGACTTGATGCCGACGGTAACGACCAAAAAGGAGTTCACACCTTCGCTCTACAATGACCCAGATCTGACAGCACGCGTGACCGACATGCTCAAAGAGAATCTAGGAGACGAGCGTATCGTCGAAGTCAGTCCGGTCATGGGCGGTGAGGACTTCGCGCGCTATGGCCGGACCGACCCGCGCATCCCGAGCCTGATGATGCGACTTGGGTCGGTCGATCCGAAGAAGATAAAAGCGGCCAAGAAAAATGGCACCCCTCTTCCTTCCCTACACTCTTCCGTTTACGCCCCGGTTCCGGAGACCACAATCCAGACCGGCGTTGAAGCCATGACATTGACCGCTCTGGAGCTTTTGAACGAGTAAGATTTTCGGATCCGAATCACGCGTCTCGAACTCAACCGATGTTGTGATTTCTGCAACGGTTACGAGTCGCTCAGTGGCGATGATCCTTTAACGAGTCAAAACACTCATTTTTCGGATTCAATGGGTAGAAAAATCAAGCGAATCAGCCATTCCGTTGGTGACAAAGCGGTTAACGTATGAGTAACCTTTTCCAACTGACGAATCATGACGGTCAATGTAATCGAGGTCGACTCTCGACCCCATTGAGAGAGACCAAGGGGCTATCGGCAAATGGCGAAAATATCGCTCGACAGATTCAGCTTGGTTGGATCGCGCCTTTCGATTCCAAACCTTGATCGCATTCGCAGTCGACTGCCTTCCATATCAAGACCAAATGGCAATTGGGACTTCCTTGGGTCCAACATAACTCGGTTTACACTCTTCATTACGACCTTGTTTCTTTTGAGCTTCTTTGGATTGCTTGGAACCAAGCTCTACAGCGACTACAAAGACGACATCTATCTTGGTGAAAATCAAGTTGATGGTGTCGCCACTTTGATGGCGCGCGAAACTCAAACGACGTTGAAAGGGATTGAGGGAACGCTTGAGCTCATCGACAAGTCGGCGATTTGGATGAACACCGCAAGTTTGATGTCGTTTGTCGATCAAGCAGAACAAGCAAACCCGGCCATACATCGTATTTTGATCGCTGATCGGTTTGGAAACATCCTCAATTATCGTGGGCGCGGACTGAATATCAGCGAAACCCGCGCCTTCAATATCGCTTTAGCGGCTCATTGGCGGAACCCTTCGAAAGTCCCTCTGTACACCGGTCCAAGCCGACTTTCTGGACGAGGATTTTTCAGCTTTGCCAAAGGGTTGCCGGTGGCTGCCAATGGAAAAGATCAAGTGGCGATCGCTCTGGTCGATCAAGCCGTTTTGGCGGAAGGATTGGCGGGAACCGGTGTGAATGCCGCTGTAGGATCGCGGGGGTTTATTTCTCTTAGGCATCAGGACGGAAATGTTTCCGCCGTTTATCCAGCCTACCGCAATGTTCAACAAAGACTTCTCTATGAAGACGTTCTGGAGGCGCTGCCCTCAGGCGACGTTGGTCAGGACAACAATGGCTATCTCGACGCGCGGTCCACGCGGATCTTCTATTCGCGTCAGCCGTTGATGGATGGCCAATTTGAAATCGTCATCGCTGTCCCGATAAATCAGTTTTTGGCTAACTGGCGTGAGTCTTGGATCCTGTTTGGAGGGTTTGCGGTCATTGCCGTCTTGTTTGCCTTGGCATTTGCCTCATTCCTTACGCGCCAGTTCAAAGAAACAAAGCGCGCCAATGCCCTGTTAGAACAAAGCGACCGTCTCTTCGAACTCGCGGCTTCAAGCGCCAAATGCGGTATTTGGGATTGGGACCTGGAATCTGGACAGATGTTTTGGTCCGGCACGGTCATGCAGCTGCTTGGTTATGAGCCAAGCGCTGCGCGCCTTTCATTCGATCACGCCCTCACTCTTATTCACCCCAGCGATCGCAAGTATTTGCGGCGGGTTGAAAAGGGAATGCGCAATGGTCAGAAAGAGTTCGATACGAAGTTTCGCTTAAAGCACGCCGATGGCCATTTCATTTGGATGCGGGCAAAGGGTCAGGTTAAGACTGCTCATTCCCCCGAAACGCCCGTCGAAGAACAGCCAGAACGGCGTCACTTTGTCGGGATCATCATCGACATTTCAGACGAACTCTTCGCTGAAGCTCGCGCGCACCAAGCCAAGACCAGACTTCGGGATGCCATTGAGAGTATTTCAGACGCGTTCGTTCTTTGGGATCGCAACCAACATCTCTTGGTTTGCAATTCAATTTACGGTGAAATCAAACCGTTCGATGCAGATGCTGCGTGGAAGGCCGTTCATCAGGACTTGGAAATTGAACTTCCAAATGATGCTTGGATGCAGGTTAGATCTTACCAAACCGGCAGCGGAGGTGTGGTTAGCATTGGCCGCGACATCTCAGACCTCAAACAGAAGAACGAGGACTTGGAGAAGAACAAATTTGCGCTGAATGATACGATCACCGATTTGGAGCGCTCCCGATCACAATTGTCGGTATTGGCGCAAGGCTTCGCAGAGGAAAAACGCCGTGCCGAAGAAGCCAGCCGCACCAAAACAGAGTTTTTGGCAAATATGAGCCATGAATTGCGCACGCCGCTCAATGCGATCATTGGTTTTTCTGAGATCATGGATACAGAATTATTCGGCGATCTTGGCGACACCAGATACAGAGGGTATGCGTCTGATATTTTGAACAGCGGTCGCCATCTTCTCGATATGATCAATGACATTCTTGATATGTCGCGTATTGAGACGGGCGATTATGATATGGATCCACAAATCTTGGATCTGGCGAAGATTTCTGATGACTGTCTGAGAATTAGTGACGACCGGATCAAGAAGGGTGACCTCAACTTAGAGATTGATGTTGAAGGATTGCCGCCTGTGTTCGCCGACAAACAGGCGGCCAAGCAAATCCTCCTTAACCTCATATCAAACGCTATCAAATTCACACCGGCTGGCGGCGATGTCAGGCTTACAGGTACCGCTGATTTGAACTCGGTTACGCTGTGCGTGAGTGACACCGGGATTGGCATCTCCGCCTCGGACATCCGAAGAATTGGCCAACCGTTTATGCAATTTGAAAGCAGTCACGCGAAACGGCACACGGGGTCCGGCCTTGGTTTGGCGATTAGCAAGTCACTCGTCGAAATGCATGGCGGAGAATTTCACATCGAGAGTGAACTTGGCCGAGGAACGTCCGTTCATGTCACTCTACCGCGACGCGAACGGGTGATCGAAGAGCAACGAGCTTAGTCGCTCTCTTTCACATTGGATTCGGGCTCGCCTGAGACATCTTCCATATTTCGTTCAAAAGGTCGATCGAACCTGTCTCCACGTTTGTGGCGACGGTCATGGCGTCCTCGTTCATGGCGAACCAACGCATCTATGACAGATTGGCGATCCTCAGCCGGAAGTAGCTGGAGCATTTGTATGATGGTTTCACTCGAAACCAGGTGTGCTTGCTTTTCAGCCTCTGCGAGGCGTGAGATGGCTTCCTGCAATGCGGCTGTGTCCAGCTCCTCTGCCCCCATAATTTTATATATCTTCTCGCGCTCTGCATGAACGCTCTCCAATTGTGGGCGGACATCATCCCAATTCTCGCGAAGGATTTTGAACATCTGCCGACGCGCTTCCACTGGCGCTTCATGGATGAGGTGCCTAGGGCTCACAAAGGCTTTAGGCGGACGCGCGCCACGTGCGCCGTCAAAATTCCCGTGCATATTGCGCCCTACGCCCACAACACCAACGATGAGACCAATGAGAAAGAGATTGATCACAAGGGACGCAACAAACAGGATGCTTCGACCCTTTTTCGATTGGTCACTCATGTTTCGCCTCCATCAACTTGCATTCCTGCTGGGTCAAGCTCCGTCATCCAATAGTCAATATCTGCTCCATAGGCGGCCACTAGCGTCTCGTGATCTACCGATGGCGCTGACACCCATGCCCCAGCAACGACCCCTCCTACGAGCGCTACAACCAGCATGGCGGCAACTTGCCGAGCCCATGGAGCCAAAAGGTCGGCGAATGATGACCAAACAGCTTCAATCAAGGATAGTGATACTTGGTCTTCACTAGAGTTCGCCGACATATTGACCACCGACGGCGGCGCCAAGAGCTCGCTTGCGTCGGCCAGTATCTTTGATTTCAAATCGTGCGATGCCTCAGGCGCAACAATCGATGCCAACGCGATTTCAATCGCGCCCATCTCATCGACAAGATTCTTTGCATCCTGGCTTTCACGCATGAAACGTTCCACTTCACGTCGATCACTCTCTTGCCAGAGCGAGAGGTCCCCCCCCCGCTCACTGATCATTTGTTCCAGTCTCTCAATTGTCATCCCCGCCATGATAGACCTCGATTTCTCCATTTCACTTCAACTATTCACTACTAACGAGCTCAGAGCGAATGCTCGATAGTTTCTCGCGAAGATTTCGACGCCCTCGCGAAAGTAACGACTCAACTGCTTCGATACTGATCTCCATGACCTCTGCCGTCTCAATGTTCGAATGCCCTTCAAAGTGACAGAGCGTAAGGGCAGCTCTTTGACGTTCCGGAAGGCTTGCTACTGCCTTACGCACGATCTGCGATGTCTCACGCTGGCCCAGCTGATTTAGGGCGTCAGGGGACGGATCACTCGTCTCAGGTATCTTGTCCGTCGGAATTTCCGTCCTCTTTCTCAATCGATCATAGCACTCGTTCAAAGTGACCCGATGAATCCATGAGGAAAACTTGGCCTTTCCAAACTCCCAGCGCTTGGCGTTACACCAGACCTTTATGAACACCTCTTGAGCAACATCTTCAGCTTCTTGCTGGCTGTCCATCATGCGAAATGCGACGGCGACGATCTTATTTAGATGTCGATCAACAAGCGCACGCGCCGCTTCCTGATCACCTTGGCCAATACGCGTGACAAGGAGTGCATCGGGATCGTCGATCGGCTCCCGCGCATCTTGGCTTCTCGACGGCTTGGTCAAGCCCATGGCCAATCAGCGTCCCCTACAATTACCAAATATGACTTCTGGAGTTCGTTTAGTTTTTGTCGGCCGGGCGACCCACGACCAACTCTTGTCATGCTTTAAGACGCGGGACTACTCGTCCCCGCGATGCCATCGATGACCCTTCTTCTTAGCATGATGCTGCTCCATTTCTTCCTTGGTTAAGAAGCCATCTTCGTTGGCATCAATCTTTGAGAAGTGTTTGGATTTACGTCCCTCAAATTCATCTTCGGCGATCTTTCCATCACCATTCTTGTCCATTTTTGAGAAGCGCTCTTGGCGACGCTCAGCGCGACGCAGCTTGCGTGAGTCTTCCGCTTCATCTTTCGTAAGCTTACCGTCGTTGTTCACGTCGGCACGTTCGAACCGCTCATCGGCGGCCGCCCTGGCTTCGGCTTGCGTAACGGTACCGTCACCATCTTTGTCCATTTCTTCCCAATGGCGCTCCGCGCGATCACCGCGGCGATCCCCGGCGACGGCTGGCGCCGTCATCCCGATGGCAACCGTGCCCAGTAATGCAACAAGTAAAGGTGATTTCATCGTCTGTTCTCCGTTGTTTCGGCCCGCCCAGGGGAAACGTTTGTTGATTGTATAGATTAAACGGAGAATGTGGCTCGATTCCGTCGCGAGCTCTGCAAATGTCAAACAATTGGAAGAAATGGACTTTTTCTCACAGTTCCGAGTGCTTTTTTGCGTTGTGTACTTAGACCATGAAATTTTGTCGAGGTTGCCTCGTAGGACCCGCTCAAGGCACCGGCACCTAGGTTAATTTCAGCGATCGCAATGTTGGATTTCAGGGTTGGTGACCAAGTTGCAGACAATACCGTGCCAATATCGGTTTCCGTGCCTGGTATTCTCAGACTTTCACCCGAGACTACTCTGTTTTCTTCAAAATCCAATCCAATTACAGCAAAGATCGGCTCACTCTTGAGCAGTACTTGACGACCGTTGAAATAGCATTTCTCAGTGTCCAACTTTTCTCCAAAACCCAATTCGACCGGCGTGCGTCGGAACAGTGGGTCCTGAAAACTCGTTGAGGAAAGAAAATCAACGCCGCAACGAAGCCGTCCCTCCTCAATCCTCAAAATCTCTGAAGCGGTTGTCCCTATTGGAAGAAGATCCGTTTCCGCTTTGCGATGCGAAAAAAGTGACCAGACTGATTGCCCTTGGGCAGCTTGCATCCAAAGATCGAATGTCGGGTATCGATGTCCACTCTTGCGAAGCACACGAATGGCAATATCCCCCAATCGCTCTATCTGCGACCGACCTTCCGGCAACCCACTTGATGCATGCGCACCAATGGCTTCGAGCATTCTACCAGATGATGGGCCTGTCAGACGGAGGGCTGCAATGTTCTGGGTCATGTAATCAACTGTGATATCGAAACCGATCGCGCTGTCTAGCAGCCAGGGTAAATGTGATTTTTCACTTACCAACCAAAACTCATCGACTGCCATTCGAAGCAGGTCAACCACATCGATTGTTCCGCCACGCATGTCGCACATTGGCGAGGTGATAATCTGTCCAATGCTTTGGTTCGCAACATCCACCGTGAGGAGCCGGTTGGCATATTCGTCTGCGTGCGCCCCTTTAATACGATACCTCGCTAGGGGTGAAACGTCGGTCATCCCAACGGCGGTGTGCAGAGCATCATACTCCTCGTCGACGGTAGTGAAGGTGTCGGGAACCGTGAATCCATTCCACGTGCACCAGCTATTTGAGGGGCAGGCCGCCAGCATTGATAGATAGAATGGTGTCGGTGCGACTTGCAAATAGGCCGTCGCATCGCTTTCCTGGCTCGCAGCAGAGATGGGTGTTTCAATCATCACTGACCTCCTCTGCCAGGACTTGATGCTGTTTACTTGCACCATTGTGGATCGACTGAGCCACGCGTCGCCCTCGGCGTTCATCCATTCGTATTGCCTCATAAGCATTGACCGCCGAAATGCCGTTCACCCCGCCTTGGGGATGACAGCCGCCACCACACAAATAGAGTCCGGAAATTGGCAACCGATTGTCGGCGGCACCGAGAAATGGCCGTCGCTCGAACTGAATTGCAAGTTCCAAATCGCCGAAATGCCAATGTCCACCAGGTAGACCAAAATTGGTCTCAAGATCTTTGGGGGTGAGCAGTTCTCCGCCTGTAATGCAGCTCTCCAACTCTGGCATGTACTCAGCCAAGACTGTGGCACAGTTTTGCGTGAGAGTTTCACGCGCCGACTCCCATCCGCCCTCAACATCATATGGCACGCCCTGAACGATAACCGACAATACGTGTCTACCGTCTAAGGAAAGTGTCGGGTCGATTAGAGTTGGGAATGTCAGCTCCATGGCTGGGCGGTCCACAAGTATGCCTCTCTTCGCCGTAATGTAGGCATTGTCGAGGTACTGCACGCTCGGTGAAATGAAAAATCGCGACGAAGACGTGAGCTCACTTTCAAGCCCGACAATTTCCGGAACACGGCTCAAAGACAAATTGAGCTTGGCGTTCATGCCTCGTGGCGCAGGCCTTTGCATAGCAATGACATGTTCGGTTTCTAAGTGCTTCGATCCGAGTAGTTTTGTCATTGCCGTTTTGGGATCGATTGCCGAAACGACAGTACGGCTATAGATCTGTTCGCCACTGGCCAAAACGACGCCTGATACATTGGTCTTCTCGACCATGATCTCTTCGACAGGTTCCTTGGTCCGGATCTCCCCTCCCAAGTGTTCAATCGCCCTCGCCAAAGCATCACTTAGTGATCCCACACCGCCGGTTGGGACACTCAAGTCGCCCCCCATACAGGCTGAATACTTTATGAATTGCCACATGCTTCCAGGCGATCTTGGACCTAGTCCGGTGCCAAGCGTCGCATCAAGTGCTAGTGCACCCTTCAAAAGGTCCGTCTCGAAGGTTTGATCAAGAACATCACCAACACCTGCCGGGATAAGTGTCTCAAGATTTTTGATCAGTTTCGTATTGGCGCCTTGCAAACCCGCCAACCAATGTTTGTAACCGTCACCACCCGAGGGACCTTGATCAGTCATGCCGGGCGGTCTTGCGTATTGCCACTGCGCCCCAATTTCCTGCCATGTATCGAATTGCCGGTGAAATTCAGCAAAGGTTTCGGCGTCCCTTTCAGAATGCTGCACCAGCGAACCGCCGGTCTCCCACCGTTTTGGCCCAAAGGTAAGATGATGACCACTTGCGTCCAAAGCAATCGTCTTTAAGCCTCGGGCTGCGAGAGAGTATCCGTATTTTCGGAGCTTCAAATCTTTGGCCGGTTTGGGCGACAGGCCGCGCAACAAATGCGCAACGCGTGGACCTACGGCATCATTGCTGATTGCGCCGGTCTTACAGGACCCGCCAATACTATCACTGGCTTCGAGCACCAGTACCTTCTTTCCTGCCTTAGCGAGATACGCGGCGCATGTCAGTCCATTGTGTCCGGCGCCGATCACGACGACATCGAAGTGCCCAGGAGGTAAAGCTGGCGCGCTGGCCCATTTCATGGAGAGCAATAGATTGTCGACCCAAGGTGCAGACAGTTTCATAACCTGTCCTCCCCGCCGCGCCCGAAGTGGATACGACTTGCTGCACGCCGCCCTGCAACACCTGAGGAAAGGTGCGTTGGGAAAGCGCCGGGGCCACACACCGCCAATCCAGAAAGCAATCTCGCGCCTGGTTTCTTCAAGTTGGGCGTTCGGGAAATTGTGGACTGATCGACTGCGGTTTCACTGCCGATCAATTGACCGCCTACAGCACCAAGCTGCGCTTCGAACACATCGGGCGTTACAGTCTCGATGTTTTGTATCTGGTTCGAGAATCCAGGGATCGTGTTGGATATGCATTCGACTACGCGCGTGCCAAGCGCGTATCGTGCCGCATCGTCCCACTGACCCGCATTGGGTTCATAAGGGAGATAAAAAACATAAACCGTCACGAGCAGTGGGTTCTGGTCGCTTTCCCTCACATCAAAATCTGGAGGGAATACAACCTCAATGGGCAGGTGGTTGGAGACTTCATTGATCCGCCAATCGTCTACACATTCTTGGATCCGCTCTGCACCGCCGGAAATGAATATCGACCCAATATTATTGGAGCTTGAGAAGAGTGATGTGAGATCAGGCAGACCACGCAACTCCATATTGACCTGTCCAATGGCGCCACGAGACCTAAAGGATGCAAGACGGTGAAGCTGCTTGTAATCGAAGGCCGTGGAATCGATCAACGTGAACACAGTTTGTTTCAGATTGAGATCGGACACTGTCCAGCGTGCTTGCATCGACCTTCCACCTTCAAGGTCTACGCCGACGACTTTGCTGTTTCGTGTGCGGATGCGTGAAACAGTACTGTCTGTTTCAATCGATCCGCCCAAATCTACAACGATGTGTCTAAGAGCCGACAGAAGATCTTTGTTGTCTATGCGGGAGCATTGGATGGATTGATCCACGTTGTGTGGATGCGAATTTCCCACCCCGACGAACGGGTCCGATAACAGGGCTCGTGAGGTTGTAGCATCAAATGGTCCTAGCCCCATGTCACAAAGACTGCCGCCCAAGCTGGTTTGCACCAAATGATCTTTCAAGGTCGACGTCTCGAAGAAACCATCCAAGACATCCATCATGGAAAGTCGTGCGAATGACGTATCGTGGATGTGGTCGACCTTTAGATACCGAATATAGTCTTGGTATCTCTGAGCATCTCGCGCTGAAACTTTCGCAAGTGCGCTTTGCATTCGGGACCGCGATGGCTCGCGGCAGAAAGTTCTCCCATCGGAGAAAAAGCTGAAATTGGCTTGCGGTGTATGAAACTTCAATTGGCGTTTAGCGAGACCCAAATCTCGGAAGATCGAAGAATCAAGTCGACAATACTGATCCGGGGTTGTTGGGAAGTGATTTCCGAAAGCGTTCATCCAGCCCGCATTTGATGGAGTCCCGTCATCGTTTTCCTGATCAAGCACAACAACAGAATGCCCCGCGCGCGCAAGATATGCGGCGCAAACAAGCCCGTTCAAACCGGCACCAATGACGATGACGTCGTTTTGTGACACCTGACCTCACTCGAAGCGATAGAACGCGCCGACGACGCGCCGCCGGTACATCCCCCAAATACTTACAAAACAATGCGGTTTCATGGTTAAAAGCGCGTGTATTTGGACGTGATCGTGTGTGCAGATTTTCCGTAAGCAGGCTACGGATTGCCTATTTCAATGAAATTGTCGAAATGGCCCTTCACAATCCGGCGGGTTTCACGCAAACAGTCTTCGAGTTCTGAAAAATCTGTGGCCCCACCAGCTCGTGCCAAAAGCCTCTTCAAGCTGTCTGGTGCAACGCTTGGGTCGAATGCACCCTCAACACATATGCGAAGAACTTGTGTCACCTGGTGCAAGACTTTTGAGGCCTCGACCAACTCCACAGCTGCGGAATTTCCGATCAGTTTTTCATGACCCAGTTTCTCAAAAGCCTGGGTTGTGTTGGGACTTAGTATTTCAGGTTTGGCGGAGGCGTGGATGAGCTGAAGGCCTTGAGCGATGAACTCAAGGTCAACCAACCCCCCACGCACATGTTTGAGATCCCAGACATCGTCGGTTGCTTTCTCTTTCCAAATGCGTGCTCTCATCTCCGAGACGTCGTTTAAGGTCGCCGCGCGATCTCGAGACCGACAAAGCACCATCTTGATTTCAGACTCGAGACGATCTCTAAAGGATGAAGATCCCGTGATGACGCGCGCACGCGTCAGTGCCATCTTCTCCCATGTCCAAGCTTCCTCTCTTTGATACTTCGAAAAGCCCTCGAAACTGACCGCGAGAGGACCAGAATTTCCCGATGGTCGGAGCCTGGCATCCACTTCGTAGAGCTGACCTTCAGCAGTGGGTGCTGACAATGAACTGATCACGCGCTGCGAAACCCTGGCAAAATACTGCGTGGCATGAAGCGATTTTTGACCAATCGATTGGGCGTCTGGATCGTCCGTTTCATAAACGAAAATGAGATCCAAATCGGACGTCGAAGACATTTCTCGTGATCCCATTTTTCCCATAGCAATCACGCTAATTGCTCCGTTGATCTCTCCGTGCCGAATGGCGAGTTCCTTAATCACCGCAGGCTGCATCGTCGATACAATGGTGTCGGCGACACTCGTCAGGGCCGGTCCGACTTCTGATGCTTCACTCTTTGCGTTTAGAACATTTGCGCCAATACGAAATCTCATTTCGCGGGCCCAGATTCTGGCCGCATCGAGCTTCTCTTCGAACCCTTTACATTGATCAAACGAATTTTGCAGTTCAGCCTTCATCTTTATGTCGCTTGGGAAAGGGCCAAAGAACTTCTGGTCTAAGAGGGCGTCGAGAACACCGGGCGTTTTCGACAACACGCTTGCCAGTCGCGGCGCGGTTCCGAGAATTTCGGCCAGCAGAATCATGAGATGCGGATTTGAGTGCAACATTGAAAACAGCTGAACTCCCGCAGGCAGTCCAGCGAGGAAGCGATGGAAGTTTGCCATCGCAGCATCTGGGTCAGAGGTTCGCGACATTGCTTCCAGGAGATGAGGGATGAGTTTTGTCAAGAGCGCGCGGGCGCGTTCGCTTCGCATCAATCGTAGTCGACCGTGGTGCCACCCTCTGATTGTTTCGGTTACATCGGATGGTCTCTCAAATCCCATTTTCAAGAGTGTCTCTAGTGTTCCGGGATCGTCTTCAACGCCTGTGAAGACGAGATTTCCTTCTGCCTTTCCAAGAGTGGGTTCTTCCTCGAACAGTTCAGCGTAGTGCCCTTGCACTCTTTCGAGGTGATTCCGAAGTTCGCGCCGAAAGTCGTCGGACGACGCAAAGCCGCAGAACGTTGCAATGTGCGATACGCCTTCTTCTGTCTCAGGTAATCGATGGGTCTGCTCATCATTGACCATCTGGATTCGGTGTTCAACTTCCCGCAAAAACCGATAGGTCTCTTGAAGTTGCTCTGCCGTTTCTCGCTTGACGGTTCCGGCATTTGCCAGGGAGTTCAACGCTTCATTCGTTGTGCGCTCCCTCAAAGAACTATCGCGCCCGCCGCCGATGAGCTGTTGTGTTTGGGCGAAGAACTCAATCTCTCTGATCCCACCGCGTCCAAGTTTTACGTTGTGGCCTTCAATGGCTATTTTGGCATGGCCTTTGTGGGCATGTATCTGACGTTTAATGGAATGAATGTCTTCGATGGCAGCATAGTCTAAGTAACGCCGCCAAACGAAGGGTGCCAGTTCGCTTAAGAAAACCTCCCCTGCGACTAGGTCACCGGCGGCCGCACGCGCCTTTATCATGGCTGCGCGTTCCCAGTTCTGTCCCATGGTTTCATAGTAGAAGGCAGCAGCTGGCGTAGAGAGCGCAACCGCCGTTGCACCTGCATCCGGACGAAGTCGGAGATCGGTGCGAAAAACGTAACCATCCCCCGTTTTCTGCTGCATCATCTTCACGAGGTCTTTGGTGATGCGGATGTATAGCGCTTGTGCTTCGACACCCTCTGCTACCGGGCACAGGTCAGGCTCAAAAAAGACGATGATGTCAATATCACTTGAGTAGTTAAGTTCCCCGGCCCCATATTTCCCCATGGCAAGAACTATGAAGCCACTATTGACCTCGGGCTTTTCCAGGTCAGCGGGAGTGAATTTTCCTTTTGCGATCTGTTCACGCATCAGGTATCGAAGAGAGGCCTGAAGAGCCCCATCAGCAAAGTCGGTCAGGGCTTGCGTGCAGACCGCTAATTCCCATGCGCCTGAAATGTCTGCAATCGCGACAAGTAGTGCCATTTTTCGCTTGGCAATACGGAGCGCTTTCATCGCATCAGCACGAGACCCTGCGTTTCGAACATCCGAATGCATCTCCTCGATGACTTTCGAGAACGACGCCTGACTTGAGCCATGCATCAATTCCAAGAAGCCGCCGATGTCAAGGAGGAGCAACCGCGTTAGGTAAGGGCTGTTGCCAAAAATCGAGGCTAAAAGATCGAGTGCGCCAGGCGTCTCAATGAATTGCGAGGCCAAGTCTTTGAAGCGGTCTAAATTATCCACCTCGTTTTTGAAATCAGCTAGAGCATTTTCAGCGCGCGTAGCCTCAAAGGGCGCCGGTACCCTTTTGATTTCGTCCAAAAATTGAAACACTGACACGCGTTGCTCCAGACTTCAAATTGACCCCATCAAAAAAGGGCCCGCCGAAACTTCGGCAGGCCCAATTCTATCGCGAAAGCAATAGATCGGCAGATTATTTGATGCCGGCTGCTTTCTTCAAGTTCGTCGAAGGCTTGAACCGAAGGGTCTTCGATGCCTTGATCTTAATCTCTTCGCCGGTACGCGGGTTACGACCCATGCGCGCTGGACGCTTTGAAACGGTAAATGTCCCGAATGTTCCAACTGTGAAGCGACCGTCTTTCTTGGAAGACTTGATGCCAGCTTCCATTTCGCCCAGAACCAACTCAACAGCGCGTTTGGCTTCAGCTTTGCTCATGTCGCCTTTGTTTGCGACGCGTTCGATAAATGCAGATTTGCTCATCGCTCTTAAAACTCCGTGATGACGCGCATTGCCATTGAATCACGGCACAAGCGCTAGATACAGTACGCAAATGATTAGCATGGAATCCAAATTTGCAACACGATTTTAGCACTAGATTCGACCTAAATCGCTTATTTTTACTGGGTAATAGGCCGATTGCGGTTTTCAAGTGCCGCAAAATGTCATTTCAACTCTGCTAAAGGCAGGATTTTTGTTTGTCGAAACTAGAATTTCGAATCACTTTTGCAAACGCAACATGTCTTGAAAGAGTGGCTACGCGGCATTCGAGCCGTCAGCTGCCGGGAAAATCATCGTTGCCCGCAGACCTGGCGGGTGTTTGTCCGGATCATTGTCTGACAGTGTAAAGCGGGCTTCGTGCAGCTGAGCAACGGCTGAGACAAGCGATAGGCCGAGACCACTGCCCGGCTTGTTTCGAGACCGCTCAAGCCTTACAAACCGGTTTCTGACGTGGTCTCTGTCTGTCTCAGGGATACCCGGTCCTCCATCACGAATGGTTAGCCTCAACGCATCGTGACCTTCCAAGGCGCCTTTCTTCCCAGGTTTTAGGGACACGCTCACATCGCCCCCGTCAGGAGTATACTTGATGGCGTTGTCGATCAGGTTTGCGACCGCTTGTGCAATCATCTCGCGATTGCCCCAAACACTGGACACGTTGTCCACTTCGACCTCAAAGGACTGCCTTTTCTCCTCAGCCACAGGTTCATACAGTTCGGCGGTATCGCGCACAACTTCAGACAGATCGATTGCGCTCATGGTCTCTCTCGCGGCACCCGCTTCGGCCCTTGCGATGGCCAGCAATGCGTTAAAAGTGCTCAAGAGATCATCAGCTTCTTGAATGGTCTGCTCGATGGCTTGTTTGTATTCACCGGTATTGTCTCGCTGCATGAGGGTAACCTCAAGGCGACTGCGAATTCGGTTAAGAGGGCTTCGAAGATCATGAGCGACATTGTCGGTGACTTCGCGCATCCCGGCCATAAGGCGCTCAATCTTGTCCAACATGGCGTTCAGATTTTCAGCCAGTTGATCCATTTCATCGCCAGTCCCTTTCACAGGAACGCGGCGTGACAGATCGCCACCCATGATATCGCGGCTCGTCTTGTTGATGACATCAATCCTCGCGACCATGTTTCGGCTGATGACGATCGCCCCAACAAGACCAAGCAATGCCGTTAGGAAGCCACCCCAGGTCAGGGCAGAAACAATTTGCTGCTCAATAGCGAGGCGTTCATGCACATCACGACCCACCAAAAGATGAAAACCCTGAGGTAGATTGAAATGGCGCCCCCTTGCTGCGTGGGTTTCTCTGCCCTCGCCGGTTTCCGTCTCGTACTGGAAATCCAACCACCCTCCTGGGCCAGTTTTGACGTTGGGCCAGCTACTTAGATTTCCAACCAAACGACGACGGTCTGGGTCTGTTAAAAGGTAGAAACTGCCTTGCCGATCTCTGCTGCGACCAATGATGATCTGCTCAAGACCGCGCAAGCCTCGCTGACGATACTGCTCGGCAAGGCCGAACGCTTCAGCTTCAAGCGTTTCGTCTGTTTGGCGAGCCATAAACCCGGCCGTATTCCAATAGATGCTGGCGAGTACCAAGAACGCACTGAAGGAGAAGATCGCCAGGTAAATCATGGCAACCCGAAAGGTTGTGGTTCTGAGTAGGTTAAGAAGCGGCACGGAGTGAGTATCCTGCGCCACGGATGGTATGGAGAAGCGGTTGATCGAAGCTCTTGTCTATCTTCGCCCGCAGCCGTGAAATGTGAACGTCGATGACGTTGGTTTGAGGATCAAAGTGATATTCCCAAACGTTTTCCAACAACATCGTTCGCGTCACGACCTGATCTGCGTGTTTCATCAGATATTCTAGGAGCCTGAATTCACGCGGTTGCAACTCAATTTGACGACCTGCCCGAGAAACCGTGCGAGCCAAGAGATCCACCTCTAGATCGCCGACCGAGAGCTTGGTCTGAACCTGACCAGGGTTCTGACGTCGCACTAAGGCCTCAATGCGTGCCAGCAATTCTGAGAATGCGAATGGTTTTGTGAGGTAATCATCGCCGCCTGCCTTCAACCCCTTCACGCGATCGTCCACTTCGCCAAGAGCGCTAAGAATGAGAATCGGGGTGGCGTCGCGTTCTTCGCGGAGGGTTTGAATGAGCGAAAGCCCATCGCGCTCCGGCAACATGCGATCAACGACCAGAACATCGTAACCGCCGCCTAGGGCTTGATTGAGACCTTGTTCACCGTCAGGGGCATGGTCGACAAGATGGCCACTTTCGCGCAGCCCCTTCACCACATAGGCAGCCGCTTCAAGATCGTCTTCTACCACCAGAATTCGCATATGCCAGAACCTCTGAACCCAGTTTAGCGCATTCACACAAATGTTTCAAAAAACGACCACGCCAACGAATGCCTAGCGGGGGGCAGAGCAATCCGTTGACGTAGCCTGGCGGCCTTTGACGGGGTGTGGCCGCGTTCCTACTCTTCGCTCTCCAATCCCAGCGCAACAAATCTGCGCGTGGCTTCGGTTTGGATAAACAGAAGAATTTGTTTCACGTTGCCAGTCTGTGCCTCGGCAATTGCCGCCGACACATCACCCGGTGAACTTACGTCTTCACCACCCGCCTTCAAAATGACATTGCCTGGACGGATACCTTTTTCGGCGGCTTCGCTGTAAGGCGTCACATTGGTAATGACAGCACCCTCATCACCATCTTCCATTCCGAGACGGCGGCGGTCTTCGTCCGTCAGCGGGGCAAGTGATAATCCCAACTGCGCAACCGTTGGTTCGTCATTGTCGTTTGAAGGCAATTCAGCGACTTCGTCACGCTTTTCGATCGTCACTTTGATGTTCTTTTCTTTGCTATCGCGAATGACGCGGATGCTTACTCGTGCGTCCGGCTTTAAACCACCAACAAGGCGCGTTACTTGACGAACATCGTCGGCCTCCTTGCCATCGACTCTGATGATCACATCACCGGTCTTAAGACCGCCCTTTTCAGCTGGGCTGTCTGGGTTGATTTGCGTAATCAAAGCGCCTTCAGTGGATTTCAGACCCATGCTGGCGGCGATATCATCAGAGATTGGCTGGATGTTGACGCCTAGAAAGCCGCGCTCAATCTGACCGGCGGTTTTTAGCTGTGAGACGATATCTTTTGCAATCGTGGCAGGGATGGCAAACCCAATGCCGACATTGCCACCCGAAGGCGAAAAGATCAGCGTGTTGACGCCAACCACGCGACCTTGCAGGTCAAAGGTTGGACCACCAGAATTACCTTGGTTTATAGGCGCGTCAATTTGAATGAAATCATTGTAGCGACCGGCGGCAATCTCACGACTGCGAGCGGATACGATCCCGGCCGTTACGGTCCCGCCAAGTCCGAACGGGTTGCCAACGGCAACCACCCAATCACCTACGCGCAGATTGTCATCAGATGCAAAGGGCACAAATGACAGTTGCGATTTTGTCTCGACCTTGAGGACGGCGAGATCTGTATCTGGATCACGGCCGACGAGCTTTGCGTCTAGTGTCTTTCCATCGTGAAATGTCACGGTGATCTTGTCACCATCGCCGACAACATGATTGTTGGTCACAATGTAGCCATCAGCATCAATGACGAAACCTGAACCCTGGGAACGGCCACGCTGGGGGGGACTGTTGGGCGCTCCATTGCCGGGACCCTCAAAGAATCTCCGGAAGGGCTCAGGAATGCGTTCGAGATCAGAAGGGTCCATGCCGGTTACGGCGGCGGGGATTTCTCTCTCCACCGAAATACTGACTACGGCTGGGCTGACGGTTTCGACGAGATCAGCAAAACTGGTTGGGGCACCATTTGGTAGCGTTTGCCTTGAAAGGCCTTGGGGAACCTTCTCGCTTAAATTCTCTCCGTCGTCATTGGCGTGAGCGGCCCATTGACTGCCCCCTATAACGACGGTTGCGGCAATAGCCGCCGCCATGATTTTCTTACGCATTAGATCAGTCATTCAGTCCTCCAAACTCAACACGCCATTCAGCCCGGTCTTCACCCTAATTGAGCAAGATGAGCCACATTGCCTTACCAATTCATGGCTGAAATATTACATATCAGTAATTCTATGTATCGATAGATTGTGACCTTGCCAAGGCAGAAATCTGACCTATTCCTCGGGCCCTGTTAGGTCTTTCAAGCGACTTTCTTCAGCGTCATCGAGGGTGACTGTCTCGGCTCTTAACCCATTTGCTCTCAAAAGGAGGAAGGCCGCCGATCCTGCGATCAAAAGCAAAATGACAGGCGAAAACCAGAGGATGAACGTGGTGCCTTTCAAGGGCGGCTTTAGGAGGACGTAGTCGCCATAACGCTCAACGACGAAGGCGAATATTTCGTCATTGCTGTCGCCAGCGACCAGTCGTTCTCGCACAAGAACACGCAAATCTTTGGCTAAGGATGCATTTGACGAATCAATGTTTTCGTTTTGGCAAACGAGGCAGCGTAGTTGTTCCGAAATTTCGCGCGCCCGGGCCTCTAGGACGGGATCGTCGAGAATCTCTCCGGGCTCAACTGCGACGGCTTTCAAATTGATCGCAAAAATGATCGCCGATGTGATCGCGATGGCTCTGAGAATTTGGATCACTCGCACGACGCGACCTCATCTTACACGGCTAGTTGGCCTGGCCACATTCTGGCCTCAAGGAACCTCTATACCATAGGACATGCGGATTGTAACACTTGCCTGCGCGTTCTTGAGCATCTCTCTGCTCTTCATGCTGAGAGGTGGTGTGCCCGGTGTTGCCCAGATTTCGCAATCCGTCGCGAGTATTGCCAAGTCAGTAAATCCGTCTCGTGTCTGGTTGCCGGAAGGTCCTTTGCAGGACCGGCTCACCGACCAAGGTTTTGAACTCGGTAATCCAATCTTCATCCGTATCTTAAAACAATCCCGCGAACTTGAAGTCTGGATTGAACGAGAGAACGGTGAATTTGAGTTGTTTCAAACTTATAGGATTTGCGCCCACTCAGGCGATCTTGGTCCGAAACTTCAAGAAGGCGATGGGCAAGCACCAGAAGGTTTTTACCACGTCTCAAAAGGTGCGCTTCTGCCCACAAGTAGATATCACCGAGCCTTTAATCTCGGCTTCCCCAATCAATATGATCGTGCGCTGGGTCGGACCGGGAGTTATCTCATGGTCCACGGGTCGTGTGTTTCCATTGGGTGCTATGCGATGACGGATGTCGGTATCTCGGAAATCTATCAAATGGCTGAAAGCGCGCTTCAGTCCGGCCAACCCTTCTTTCGCGTACACATCTTTCCGTTCCGCATGACCGAAGATACTCTGGCTAGTACGACAGATAGTCCTTGGTTTGCTTTTTGGGGAAACCTGAAGGAAGGGTACGATTACTTTGAGGTGCACAAGCGACCACCAAATGCGACAGTCACCGATAAAAAATATGTCTTTTCGGAATAGGACGACGCTAATCAGCTGGATTGGCCTCAGCGACGGCCTCCGACACTTTGGCACGCGCTTTGGTCGGCGCGCCAATTCTCAAACGCCGATCAGTTAGCGAAACGATGCCCCCTAGTCCCATTATCAACGCACCGATCCAGATCCATCCGACCATGGGATTGCGATAAATGCGAATGGCCCATCCGTTCTCTGCCCGGTCGCCTTGCGGGTCTCCAAGAACGATGTACAGATCTCCTGCCAATGTTGAACGTAGTCCGACTTCGGTGGTGGGCATCTGGGTCACCCAGTAAACACGACGTTGTGAGTTTAAATGCGCTACGGTGCGTCCGTCTCGCACAACGTCGAACACGCCGTGATACGCATCGAAGTTCTTACCCGTAACCGGCGATACTTCTTTGAAGGTTATCTCATACCCCGAAACGGTGCGTGTATCACCCACCTGCATGACAGAGATGTCTTCAACTTTCCAGGCGCTGACAGAAACAATACCCAAGACAGAGAGCCCAAGACCAAGGTGTGCCAAGGTGCTGCCATAAACCGCGCGCGGCATTCGTTTCATGCGCGACCAGCTTCTTGATATCGGCCCCTCAAACAACCGCACTCTTTCAACCCAAGCCGTAAGGGACCCAAAGACGATCCACAACGCGACACCAACCCCAATAGAGGCAAGGACCGGTCCGTCGGTTGTAAGAGCAAAGACCAAGATCGCTGAAATGATAGCCAGGCCCAAAGCGACGTAGAGTCGCTGCATGGCGCCGAGCAAATCACCTCTCTTCCAAGACAAGAGCGGCCCAAAGGGTATCGCCAACAAGAGCGGGACCATCAAAGGACCAAAGGTCATGTTGAAGAACGGCGCCCCGACTGAGATCTTTCCAGCATCGAGTGCCTCCAACAGAAGTGGATAGAGCGTTCCGATCAAAACCGCGCCGGCAGCGACGGTGAGAATAACATTGTTCAAGAGAAGACCGCCTTCTCGAGAAATTGGTGCAAAGATCCCTCCCCCTTTTAGCGCCGGTGCGCGCCAAGCGAACAGAATGAGCGAGCCACCAATGACGATTGTGAGGATTGCTAAGATAAAAATGCCGCGTGCTGGATCAACCGCGAACGCATGCACCGAAGTCAACACGCCAGACCTGACAAGGAACGTGCCCAACAAGCTCAAGGAAAATGTCAGAATTGCGAGCAAGACGGTCCAGGCTTTCATGGCGTTTCTTTTCTCAACCACGACCGCTGAATGAAGCAATGCGGTTCCGACCAACCATGGCATGAAAGAAGCGTTCTCGACGGGATCCCAGAACCACCAACCGCCCCATCCGAGTTCGTAATAGGCCCAGTAGGAACCAAGCGCGATGCCTACGGTCAACGAAATCCAGGCAGCCAATGTCCAAGGCCTAACCCAACGTGCCCATGCGGCATCAACCTTGCCCCCGATGAGGGCAGCGATGGCAAACGAAAATGCCATCGAGAAGCCGACATATCCGCCATAGAGAAACGGCGGATGAAATGCGAGGCCCGGGTCTTGAAGCAATGGATTCAAATCTTGCCCATTTAGCGGAGTTGGGAAGACGCGCAAGAATGGATTGGACGTCAACAATGAGAAGAGCAGAAAGGCCAGTGCCAACATGGATTGAACACTCAAAACGCGCGCGCGAAGCGTAAGTGGCAGATTGCGTCCGAAAATGGCGATCATTGCACCGCAAAGCGTGAGGATGAGTATCCAAAGAAGCATGGAGCCTTCATGATTACCCCAAACGCCGGTCACTTTGTAGAGCATCGGTTTCGCGGTGTGAGAGTTTTGCGCAACGTTCATCACCGAGAAGTCAGAGGTAACATATGCGAGCGTCAGGGCCCCAAAAGCCAATGTCACAAAAGCCGCTTGGGCGATGGCGGCGGGTGCCGCTGTTAACATCAAAGCGCGATTATTTGTTTGAGCGCCAATCAATGGCAAACAGGCTTGGATAAGCGCAATCGCGGCTGCAAGTGCAAGCGCAAAGTGTCCGATCTCTGCAGTCATCGTTGACTAGTCGCCTTTCACTTGGCTGGTGTCCTCGGCGCTTGTCTCACCATCTTTGTAGTGCTGCCAACGTCCAGAATCTTTCAAGGCATCCGCCACTTCAGACGGCATGTAGTTCTCATCGTGTTTGGCAAGAACTTCTGACGCCTCGAACACACCGTCTTGGCGCATATTCCCGGTTACCACGATGCCTTGACCTTCACGAAAGAGATCCGGAAGAATGTCATTGAATTCAACCGCAACTGTCTCTGCAAGATCGGTCACCGCGAACTTGATGTGTGTTCCCTCACCGCGCCTGACAGAACCATCTTCGACCAGACCACCAATGCGAATGGTTTGCCCAATCTCAATGTCGCGGGTCAGCAACTCGGTCGGACTGTAGAAGAAGACGATGGAGTCTCGAAGAGCGGACATGACGAGAAAAACCGCCACGGCTACGATCCCAAGGGTTGAAAGGACAAGGGTCAGTCGGCGTTGTTTTCGGGTCATTTTGAGGTCTCAATCCATTGCGCTGAGGGCACTATAGAGATAGGAAACTGATGCGCAAGCGACGGTCGGTCGCGGGTCTATTCCGTTGAAACGGCAGCCTCTTCCGGCGGTACAAAGTCGGATATGTCAAACTGTGGGCCTGCGGTCAGATTGAGCTCTTCGCCAAGGTCCATGATTTGCTTGAGAGCTACTGGGTCGCTGAGAAAGGCGAGGGTCCCCGATTCCAAGGCTTTGCGGGCATTGGCTTCTTCGCCCAACACCACATAGGATCGGATCAACTTTAGCCATCCGTCCAAGTTCTTTGGATCATCGGCAAGCTTGGCCGCGAGACCGTCGACCATGCCTTGGATCATCTTTTTCTGCTCTCCCGAGATCCCGGACAAGGCTAAATTGGGCACAGTTGGATTCACGGACATATTGCCTGGGTCTAGGCCTTCGCTCTCAGCAATCGATGCCAGGCCATTGCGAATTCGGCCATCTACCATTTCACGAAATCGCTCATTGCCTTTCGTGTCCTCTAAGAGATCGATCCAGGCCCTCACCGCCTCCGATACTTGACCTTGTTGGAACTCAGATTCGGCAAGGTAAAATCTGGACCACTCGGACGCGGGGTCATCCTCGAGAGCGAGAATAAATGCGTCTCTTGCAACACTTGTCACCGCCCCATCATTGGCGAAGATTACAGCAAGTCCCAAACCTTCAAGGAGGGCCACCTTCGGGCCAGCAAGTTCAATTGCTTTTGCGTATGAGTTTGCCGCTTCCTCAAATCTGTTTTGCGTAAGGTAGCTGCGTGCCAAAAGAGACAGCCCTTCAGCGTCTGGACTGTCTTCCATCCGGAGAGCCAAACAATCGATCACCGCATTGACTTCCGCACTCGTGTGTGGGTCCTGGGGAACATCGTCACAACGACCGAGATACGGTTGGTCCTCTAATCCCGGCACGCCGTTTTTGACATAAATCGAGTAGGCGATCCCTGGGATGACGAGCGCAACAACCACCGCTACAACAATTCGGTTCGCGCCCGATACGCCCTCGGATGCATCACCACTGCCCATTTCCGTGACTTTTTCATCGGCGGCCAGAAGCCGCCGGGCAATCTCAGCGCGTGCCGCCTTTGCCTGATCCTCTGAGATCAAGCCGGTCTCAAGATCATGCTCAAGTTCGGTCAATTGACGTTTGTAGATGGCAACGTCGAAGGAGGCTTCTGACTGGGAGGGCCGGACTTTACGCCAAAGTGGCAGCAAAATGACGGACAGTGTGGCCACCACGAACGCCGTCGATAGAATCCAAAACAACACTGGCCGCCGCCCTTCTTATGCATCACAGAACATTGCGGGTCGTTTTAGTTTGTCGCTGATACAAAAGCTAGGAAAACCGACCCTGATTTCAGGACTTTGTGAGAATCAAAATCCGGTTGTTTGCGGGCATTTCGACAATCCGGTCGAGCCGCAGGCCGTGTTGTGAGGCTTCACTCTCAACGCCCACGATATCGCGGATGCCCCAGGCTGGATCCGTCGCCCGCAATTGTTTGTCAAAGGCCACGTTTGACGGTGCATTGTGTTCACCATCTTGTTTGAAGGGTCCATAGAGACAAAGAACGCCGCCCGGTTGCAATGCTCGTCCAGCGCCTCTCATCACCCCGACGCCAGCCGTCCAGGGTGAGATATGGATCATATTGATGCAGATGACGACGTCGATGGCACGAAATTCTTCAGGCGGCCAGTCGTCTGAGCAAGCGTCGATCGAAATCGGCGGAAGAAACCCATCCAATTTTGAATGGCGCCGCCAGGCTTCAATGCTCTTGAGGGCCTCTTCGGATCGATCGCTTGGTTGCCACGTAAGATCCGGTCGCACGCTCACCATATGGATTCCATGCTCCCCGGTGCCACTGGCAACCTCGAAGACACGTGCGTCACTGGCGAGATATGGATTCAAGACTTCAAGTATGGGTTCACGGTTTCTTGCCGCCGATGGTGAATAGATGCGCTCATCGGCATGGGTCTCCCGATCTTCCAGCGCTTCTGGATTCTTTTCGTTGCCCACAATCACCTTCTACTCATTATCAAGACCCGACATAGCGATCATGGGCAACAAGCGCAAGACCACTCGCGATTGATGTCAATTCTTGGCCCCCCGTCAACTTGTCGGCGCCAAAGCGTTTCTCAAAGACATTTCGGACTGCGGGAATGAAAGAAGACCCACCTGTCATGAAAACTCTGTCAACATCAACAAACGTCAAGTTGTGTTTGTTCATCAAACCATCAACGCACTCTTCGATCAACTTGAGTTCCGGCATTATCCATTGTTCAAAGTCAGTTCTTTGGATTCTCTGACTCAGTATTATTGGAGAAAGATCGAATGAAAAATCGACTTCAGATTGTGACGACAATTTGTGTTTCGCTTTCTCAACCGACTGATATAAATGAAAACCAAGATTGTCTTGAAGTAGTTTCTTGAGCGCTGAAATCGCTGCAGGATCTTCGGCGCCTGCAATCACTTCGTCCAACATCTGATGGGTTCGCCGATTGTTGATGAATGATAGTTTGTGCCACGCCTTGAGCTGATCATATATCCAATGGGGCATTGGCAACTGTTTCCCAGAGGGCGCACGATAATCACTCCCGCGCCCCAATTGCGGCGCAACACAATGCTCCACAATGCGTGCGTCAAAGGCATCGCCTGCAATCCCTACACCATCAACCCCGATGATGGCCTCTTGTTGGGCCGCTCGCTCGGCCAGCGATGGCCCCACAGTTAGCAAACAAAAGTCACTGGTTCCGCCACCAAAATCTGCGATGAGGACGAGCTCATCTGCATCCAATCTCAGCGCATAAGAGTATGCCGCGGCGACAGGTTCAAATTCGAATGACACCTCGGGAAAGCCAGCAAATTTGTAGGCATCCTGAAGCCTCGTGAGTGCTAAGTCCTCAGTGTCCGTTTTTGTGGTTCCAACAAACCGCGCGGGTCGACCTGCAACAATGGGCGTGTCGACTATTCCAATGCGCTCCTCTGTCTTTACTCGCAATCGATCCAGAATGAGTGCAACGAGATCAGCCAATGCATAACGATTGCCATAAATGGAGGTTCCGCTAAACCCAACATTGGTGAGGTAAGATTTGATGGACTGGATGAGGCGACCTTCGAACAATGGATCAAGGGCTCTGTCGATGGCCATTTGGCCAGCGTCGCACCTAGCACGACGGTCTGAACCTTTCTCTTCAGAGTCGAAGAATAGAATTGATCGAAAAGTCGGATCGCCATTTTCCGCGACCCCAACAAGATCTGAGCGGCGGTTGCTGTCAGCGACAGCAACGGCGCTGTTCGTGGTCCCGAAGTCCACACCCACAAATACCTGGTCTGACATAATTCTCCCCTGTGCATCCGTCTAGCGGGCGCTAGCCGCTACAGCAATGTCCTGTTCGCGCAAGGATCGCGAACGAGGGGCGCTGGGTTTACCGACTACTTGTGCGTTAGTCCAGGGAAATCCGATGCAGTACAAGAATAGAGTCTTAGGCTGTGATGGCTTCCACGCGCTGACGAATTTGGTCTGCTTCATCCAAGCGATTCATCTCGCTTGCGATATCTGCCACCAGGTTTGCGAAAGCGATACTGTTTTCACGCTCATCTCCCTCACTGAGGGGTAGATGCTCAAGAATGCTCGACTTGTAGCGCTCAAACTCATTGTCGATCTGGTTCATCGCCTGATGATAGGCGGTGCTAAATCCAGTTTGATCGGCATAGAGACGCAGCTCGCTAAACAATCGCATCATGCGGATCGACACGTCAGCGACCGGTGCTTTCGGTGGCGTCGACACTTCAGGCACTCTTGGTACTCTCAATCCATACCCGCCCGGGTCCTTCATCGGTAACGCCGCCATGATTTTAGCAGGCATTTTCTCGGTGAGGGATTCGAGTTCTCGAGCCACACGTTCGCTTGTCAATCGGAGACGGTAGCTCCAATTGTTCGACCGATCCAAAATTGAGGCATGCCGCAATCCACCGGTGAGTTGGACAAAGTAATTGAGATGTTTGAGAAAATCATCCTTGTTCAGGGAAACAGGATTGATGTTTTCAAAATAGCCGGAGACCAAATCTAGTTCTGTTAGAATCAATTCACCCATCAGGGATCGATCTAACTGGGTTATGAGATAATTGCCGTCTGCGTCGACCAACGAACTGATCAACATCATTATCTCCCAAGGCCGTGCCATGCGCCCCATGAGAACATACAAGAGATATCTAGAATGCCCGGACCGATCAGCCGCGACTTTCTTGTACTCTTCGCCGATGACCATAAGGCCGCTACCATCGAAGCCGCCGATTGGGCGCTCGAACCGATCTTGCAGACCGTGAATTGTGGAAGCAATTTCTAGGCACATCGCCATTTCGCGCAAATCATTGAGGACATTCTCGCCGCCAAGATCATCGCATAAATTGGAATAGGTGGCGTCGTCGCGAGACGCTTTCTCGATTTCCTGTTTCAGTTTGTGTCCGGCCTCTTCTTGGAAGACACATGTCTTTTGCCAAGCTTCGACCAGATTTTCTGCCATGATCAGTTCAGCGATTTCATCTGTACGAGACGCAAGCTTCTGGTCTTCGTACTGCTGTGACAAGTAACGCCACATCGGCTCAATGGAAGCACGGGATATTTGGTCGGATGTTTCTGGTTGGCCCGGTTCTGGAAGTAGATCCTCAAAAACAGAGCAAAACATTCTCTGCGGCGAGAGGACTCGCGGCATGTCCTTTTCACCGCGAAGGGCTGGTCGAACCGCCGTCAGCAGCGTGGCATGAGGCAAGTCATTGCCACCGCGAAGACGATCGGATTCGATGGTCTCAACGAGTTTTTCTAAGTCTTGTCTGCGCAACTCTGTTAGCGCCGCACCCAGATCTACTGATTTATCAATTGTCATAGTCGTCGCCCGTCGACTGACGTAACCCTTTGTTAATGCCTTTAAACAATTGGCCTTTGAACCAATTCGCCCCTTGGCACTCAATATAGTTACGTTTCGTTGACAAGTTCTTTATCTTTGGGGTCAAGTTGTTAAATGCCAAAATGTTATAGACCTGCCCCTGTGGGTGTTCATCGAGCCTCGACCCTCTACTCACACTTGAGTTTGCACCAGGTAATTTATGTTTTTGATCAATCTGATCCGCCAACTGAACCAGAAAATCTGGTCTGGAGACCCAAAGGACTTCCCGCCCCTTAAGGCGACGGGGATTCGACTGGTTCGGGTCACACTGTTGTTGATCCGGTCGTTTGGTGATGCATCAATCCGTTTGCGTGCCATGGGGCTGGTTTACCTGACATTGATGTCGGTCGTGCCGCTACTTGCCATAACCATCGCTATTCTCAAGGCCTTTGGATTTCATCATCAGTTACGCGACATCATGTTGTCCTTTGTCGAGCCACTCGGTGACCAGGGGAGCGAAGTCGTCGACTACATTCTCGAGTTTGTCAGCGCCATGCAACTTGAGGGACTTGGCGTGATTGGCGTGGCTGTTTTGGTTATCTCTGTGGTTTCGGCGTTGCAGATGGTTGAAATGGCGCTGAACGAGATTTGGCATGTACAGGCTCCGCGACGCTTTGTGCAACGTGTGTCGACCTATTTCGTCACTGTCATCGTTGGGCCACTGCTAGGGTTCTTTTCCATTGCAGCTATGACAGCATTGTCGAACTCGACCTTCGTTGGCAAAATTTCGGAAATCAGTTTGCTTGGGCAAATGGTGGCGATGACCGGCCGTCTTGTACCGTTTCTTATTGCAGCCGCCGGCTTCATGTTCCTCTTCATGTTTATGCCTAACACGCGGGTTCGAGCGCGTTCAGCATTTCTTGCGGCTCTCATATCGGCAGCTTTCTGGGTGGTCTTTGGCATCACATTCGCCGCTCTTGTTGTCTCCACCGGTAGATATGCAGCTGTGTATTCAGCCTTCGCATCATTGGTCTTGTTCATGCTGTGGACTTTTTCCAGTTGGATGGTGGTCCTAATCGGGGCGAGAGGTTCTTACCTGCTTCAACATCCCGATTACATCGTTGAACGATCGATTGACTTGGAACTTTCAATTGAACAGGAAGAGCGATTGTCTCTGCGCGCGCTACAGCTGATCGGCAGAAATTTCTATTCAGGCAAGGCACCCTGGAACTTGGAGGAATTGGCAGCCCACCTTAATGCGCCCTGGACCAGCCTTGAACGAATCCTTGGCATCCTCGAACGCGGCCACTTCATTGTTAAGACAGGCAAAGAGCCGTTTACCTATTTGCCAGGGAAACCATTCGAAGAGTCGCGCTTGTCTGACGTTCTCAACTTCGTGCGCAATCGAACATCTGGACGCCAATCGGTCGGTTTTCGGGGTGATCGATCTGTTTTGCTCAATACGGTTGTTGGCGGTGTTGCGGATGCAACGCGCGAGGCGCTGGGCGAATACACATTGAAAGACCTTGCTCTTGAAGAGGAAACGGAGAGCTTTAAGAATGTGGAGAAAATCGCAAAGCGACCTGACAAGGCGTCCTAAGCGACTTTCTTCCGCTTCAAACTGCCAGGCGAAATAGAACTTTGGCCGCGTTCTGGATTAGGTTCGACATCACATCCTAAGATCTCGGCAAGCTCATCAGCGCCACCAACGTAGCTTCCTTCGATCCAAATTTGCGGAACCGTTATGGGTGTTTTGTCTCCGACGATTGGCTTTGTTCGTGCGAGCATTTCATAAAGAGCCCCTGGGTTCTCAATGACATCGTGATACACATAGTCAACGCTCGCCTCATCTAGGTAACCCTTGGAGCGATTGCAGTGGGGGCAGTTGGACTTTCCGAACACATGATTTCCAACAACACCAAATCGCTCTACATGAATACGAACGATTTTTTCGGCCAAGACGCCTCTGTTCAAGGCATCACCTTGTGCGATGACTTCTTTTTCGACCATCACAATGGGTGCATGCCATCCGCCTCGGATCAAAGGTTTCCACCAATTCGAAAGCCAATCATGAACTCGGAAGTCGACAGGTATTTCTCCCAGTTCTTTTGCCATGGTGTCGGCAATGACGTCTTCAGTGAGCGCGCATTCACCGCAAGGTATTTTGATTTTGAAGGGACCCCATCGCCCCGCCCACTTGTAGAGGGTCAACTTAACCGGCTTGGCTCTTCGCCATCGACTTTTCCTACTCGCCACACCCACCTCCGATTTGACCTTAGATGCTCTTGCCCATTGGGGTATAGTAAATCAATCAATCACCGACACTTAACAATCCCGTGAAGCAATTAGGTCTCGCCTGGGTCAAACAATGTCGACCGAGCCCCCATCGATACGAATGTTCTGGCCGTTGATGTGGGATGCCAGTGGGCTCGCAAGGAAGGCGACCAGAATTGCAATATCCTCACGGCGAGCGATCCGACCTGTAGGATTGTCCATGAATTCACTGACAACCCGGGGCTCGATATCCTCCCATGTGCTTCCCCACCCCTTCTTCTTTGCAACCTCCATGAAATGAGCTTCGACCTCCGGTGTGCGAATGAGGCCTGGACTGACGGTGTTTACCGTGATGCCGGTTTGTGCAAGTTCTTTGCTTAGACTGACGGTCATCGCAGCCAAGGCTGCCTTGGCCGCATAGTAACCAGGCATTCTGGCATTCGGTCTTGTAGACCCAACGGAACCAATTTGAACAATGCGGCCCCACCCAGCATCTTTCATTGCAGCGAGGAACAGTCGCGAAACCCGAACCGCAGACAGTACATTCCTTTGGTAATCATCAATCCATACATCCGACGCAGATCTCTTCCAAGACCCGCCGGACGCCAAGCCGTAATTGTTGACGACGATATCGACTGGACGTCCGTGACCCGAAACCTGACGAGAGAGTTCTTCGGCACCATCGTCATTGGTGATATCCCCAGATACCAATGCACAGTCGCCCCTGGCCGCGCTGATCGCGTCGGCGACCTCTGATCCTTCGTCTCTTGAGATTCCGTGAACAAATACAAATGCGCCTTCGCCCGCCAGAGCGTTGGCGATTGCCGCACCAGTCCCTCGTGATGACCCCGTCACGAGCGCGGTTTTGTTTTCCAAGTGAAGATCCACTGACCGACCTCTTAAGTGCTCACGCATTTAATATGAGCGTATAGTCGGCGGTATCATGCGGCGCGTCAACGCCGATCAATCTCGTAAGTCTTTGTGCTCTTAGTCGTTGTTATGCAATGCGACGCGGGTTGGATAGGCCGATTGCATCTCGACATAACTTGATTGATCTTCTTCCAAATCCATCTGACCAAATTGTACGCCTGCGCTGAACGAGGCGAATGAGAGGGAAAACAACCCCAACCCAACCGCGGCCCATTTGGCCGGGTGACGGTCATAACGGCGTTTGAAGATTTTCTTTTGCTTCATTTTCAAACCAAACTTGAGTGTTACTTGCGTGGCGCTTTGAGTAGGTAAACTCTGACTTCGGGTCAGATCGTGCCACAAAAAAATTAATCCTCGGCGAATCGAATAGTTGCAATTCGATTCGTTGTCGAAGCAATCTCGAAAAAAATTCTCGCTTAGTCGGCAGGCTCGACCGACTGTTCATCGCCCGGGTCGTCGTAGGTCGGCCAATGTGTCTCATAATCTTCCAGGTCGTCTTCATCGACCTCATCTTCAGAGATGACCCGGTCACGAACTGAGATGCCTGCCAAGTGTACAGTTTCCTGATCACCGGATATGAGGGGATGCCACCAAGCCAATCCTCTGCCCTCGGCAAGACGGCGATAGGCACAGGTCGGTGGCATCCAGCCCAAGGCATTGGCGTTTTCAGCCGTCACTTTGATGCAGGTTGGCACCACCTTTGATCGGTTCTTATAGTCGGTGCATTGACAGGTGCCTAAGTCTAGGAGCCGGCAGACCACATTTGTGTGAATGAATTCCCCGGTATCTTCATCTTCTAGCTTGAGCAGGCAGCACCTAGCGCAGCCATCGCAAAGAGATTCCCACTCTTTTTTGGTCATTTGAGAGAGCGTCTTGCGCTCCCAGAATGGGTTATTTGCCAAGAGTTTGGTCCAATTCTTTCAGGTCGACGGCACATCATTGACACATCCCATAGGTCGGGATAGCCAAGCCGTCTCAAAATCGCCTAAAATCGCCACCACAACAAGCCTGAATGCGCGACCGCCCCCTCCTGTTTGGCGAGGGCAAGGCTCGACTTCGACAAGGTTTGTGAACGTCAATAGACAGAGGATCGAAGGATCTTAATGACTCAAGAACGGACAATTGGAAAACGCCTTCGGACCAAATTGCTCATCTGGGGTTCGATCGCTGCGGCTTCAGGAGCTGTTGTTTCCGTTCTCACCTTCTTCATCCTCTACATGGTTTTCACTCCTTCCTCGGTTGAAGACGCAGATGTGTGGGAACGAAACCGCGTGTTCGGCTTTACATTCCTCGATGCGGATGGGGAACTAATGTCGAGGCGCGGCGCCTTTCATGGCGAGATCCTGCAATTGGATGATCTGCCGCCGTATCTCCCTGCTGCTTTTCTGGCGACGGAAGATCGACGGTACTATGAGCACGGTGGAATTGATCCACAATCGCTGGCGCGGGCCTTCGTTGTCAATTTTCGAGCTGGGCGCACGGTTCAAGGCGGTAGTACAATCACCCAACAATTGGCCAAGAACCTCTTCTTGACCAATGACAGAACTTACTCTCGAAAAATCAAAGAACTGTTCTTGGCTCTGTGGTTGGAACGACATCTGACAAAAGATGAGATCCTCACTCTTTATCTCAATCGCATTTACATGGGGGCAAGCACGTACGGGATTGATGCAGCCGCTCAGTTCTATTTCGGCAAGTCAGCACGCGATGTAACCATCGCCGAAGCTGCAATGTTGGCCGGTCTGCCCAAGGCACCGTCAAAACTCGCTCCAACCAATAATCTCGACAGCGCCCAGCAGAGAGCAGCCATTGTTCTCGACAATTTGGTGAAGAACGGTCACCTCACCCAAGGTGAAGTTTATGCCGCGCGCGCCAACCCTGCTGAGCCCACCAAACGTGAAAACACAGACGGCCAGAATTACTTCATCGACTATGTCACAAACGAAGCCCACTTATTGATCGGTCAAACGACAAGCAACATCATCATCCAAACGTCTCTTGACCCAAAACTTCAACGGCAAGCAGAACAAGCGGTTGAAGAGCGTATGTCACAGAACGCTGAAGAACTCGGCGCGGAACAAGCGGCGGCAATCACCATGAGCCCGAACGGCGCGGTTCGCGCGATGGTCGGAGGGCGCGACTATTTCGAGAGCCAGTTCAACCGTGCCGTCCAGGCAGAACGTCAACCCGGCTCAGCCTTCAAGCCGTTTGTATATCTTGCTGCATTGGAAATGGGAGAGGATCTCGACAGCGTGTGGGAAGACTCGCCCATCACGATTGGCAAGTGGTCCCCTTCCAACTATGGCAATTCATATTCCGGTCGCGTCACGATGCGGAAAGCATTTGAGGACTCCATAAACACAGTTGCCGTCAAGATTTCGCAAAAGGTCGAACCAGAAAATGTCGTTGAGAGAGCACAAAGACTGGGAATTGAATCGCCTCTAGCAGCACATCCTTCGATTGCGCTCGGCACGGCAGAGGTTAATCTTCTGGAACTCACATCCGCGTATTCAACCTTCGCCAACAACGGTCTCTCTCACCCGACCTACTCCATTCTTTCCATCCAAACGGAAGACGGCGTGGTTCTCTACGAACACCAAGAGCAAGAAGCAGAACGTGTCATCGACGAAGACACCGCGGAAGCTATGACCCATCTCATGTACCAAGTGATCTATCGCGGCACCGGCCAGGCTGCGAGCTTAGGCGATCGCCCAGCAGCGGGAAAGACAGGCACCAGTCAAGAATGGCGCGATGCTTGGTTCGTTGGCTATACATCAGATTATGTGACCGGAGTTTGGGTCGGCAATGATGACGCCACTCCTACAAACCGGGTCGTCGGCGGGCGCCTCCCTGCACAAATCTGGCGCCAGATCATGACTGCGGCTCACGCTGACTTGCAGGTTGTTGAACTTCCTGGTGCCTATCCTGCACGCGATACTCACAAAATGGATGAATTCGTCACCTTTATGAACGACCTCTCGCGACAATTCCGTCGGGTCGATGCACGTAGTCGCCGGTGGACACGAGATGCAGATGACAGCCCTCCAAAGAAGAAGCGGAAAGTCTTTCCTTGGGATTGACAAGGATGCTTGATCTGACCCAGAAGGTGGCATGGCGTCACCTCTCATCACATTGCGAAACTTGCGCGCTGAATTTGGCGGCGATGAACTGTTTTCGAACATCGACCTGACGGTTCAGGAACGCGACCGCCTCTGTCTGGTCGGACGCAACGGGAGCGGCAAATCGACATTGCTCAAGATGGTCGCGGGCTTGGTTGAATCAGATGGTGGAGAAAGAAGTGTTCGGGCAAGGACCCGAATTTCCTATCTCCCTCAAGAGCCCGCCTTTTCAACTTCGACAACGACCCGAGAATTTATCTCACGTGGCCTTGATGCATCAGAGCAACATCAACAGCACCGAGTTGAAGCCATCCTTAATGCCTTAGATCTCAACGGTGATGCAAATCCAACAAAGCTGTCCGGTGGTGAGCAAAGACGGGCGGCCCTCGCTCAAACTATCGTTGGAGACCCAGACCTGTTATTGCTGGATGAACCGACCAATCACCTTGATCTTCCGACAATCGAGTGGCTGGAGCGCTACTTGAAAGACTTCAAGGGAACTTACATTCTCATTAGTCATGACCGGGCGTTTCTCGGTGCACTATCCAAGGCTTGCCTCTGGCTTGATCGAGGCCGCCTCCGGCGCTTGGGGAAAGGATTTGTGGCTTTCGACCAATGGGCTGAAGACATCATCGAAAAAGAAGAGATCGAACGCGCGAAGTTTAACAAGCAGATTGCCCAGGAATTGAAATGGGCACGACAGGGGATCTCCGCTCGACGCAAACGTAATCAAGGCCGCCTCAAGAGACTGGTGACCATGCGCAAAGAATGGGCGCGGCAACGCGGACAGGTCGGTCGTGCAGCACTCGATGTCGAGATCGGCAAGGCGTCCGGCAAGCTGGTCATCGAAGCCAAGAACATTTCAAAGTGCTTTGAGGGGATGGAGCGGCCCATTGTCGAAAACTTTTCAACGCGCATTACTCGCGGCAACAAAGTTGGGCTCATTGGACCGAATGGTGCTGGAAAATCAACACTCTTGAAATTGTTGATGGGAGATTTGGCGCCCGATGAGGGATCCATTCGGCTCGGAAAGAACCTCACTCAACTAGTCTTCGATCAAAAACGAGAAAGCCTCGACCCAGAGGCAACGTTACAGGAAACGCTTTGTGACGGCAGCGATCAAATCATGGTTCGCGGTGTTCCCAAACACATCTCACGTTACTTGAAGGACTTCCTGTTCGATGGTTCGCAAGCGCGCCAACCGATCAAGAGCCTGTCGGGCGGTGAGCGCAATCGCCTGATGCTTGCGCGTGCCTTCGCAAAACCAGGCAATCTCCTCATCCTTGACGAACCTACAAATGACCTCGACATAGAGACCCTCGACCTGTTGCAAGAGATATTGAGCGATTTCGATGGGACACTTCTCTTGGTCAGCCACGATCGCGATTTTTTGGACCGGATTGTGACGTCCACGATTGTCCTTGAAGGCGATGGCTCTACAACGGAGTATGCAGGCGGTTACTCTGACTATCTGATGCAGCGAAAATCAGACGCGAAAGGGGCGCCAACGCAATCCAAGGATGCCAAGTCGACGCCGCCGACCCAGACACGCCGAAAGGGGCCTGCGAAAAAACTATCGTTCAAGCATGAGCGTCGGGCACAAGAACTACTAGACCTAATTCCGACGACGGAAAAACTAGTCGCTGATCTTGAGAGGCAAATGTCGAATTCGGATCTCTACCAGAACAATCCAGATGAGTTTTCGAACCTCGCAAAGCAACTTGAGAACGCCAAATCAACTCTTCAGGAACTGGAAGAGGAATGGCTCAACATCGAAATGCTCCGGGAAGCGTTGGCGTCTAACCAAGAATGAGTTGGCGACCACCAACAATCGACCAAGGTTCATCTCCTGCCTTGCACGCCCCATTGACCCAGGCATCAGTTTCGCCTGTTCCCAATGTGATGGTGTATGTCAATTCACGGCACAGACGCCCTCTCGTGGCATCTCCACCAGCGAGCAATAGATCGCCTCCCTCGGCCCTGGACAAGAGGGGTCCGTAAACGTAACCCATGACACGGTCGTTTTGCGACACTAGAAACCAATCATCGGCAGGCTCTCTTCCCACTGCTTGTACAGTCGATCCAAGTTCGAGCATGGTTGCCTTCGCGCCACGAATGTTTGGAGACAATCTGACATTCGAGTTCTTCACCGTGATGTAGTTGCCAGCGGCTGGCTCCAGATACGGACGCACGTCAAGCTGAAGAGGTGCTTCAATTTCTGCGCCAGCGTTGAAACCAACAAGGTAGACCGGCCCCGGCATTACGGTTCCCGATGAGCCGGTATTTCTGTTTGACCAAGCGACATCTTCGGTCACCTGAGGCATCTGCAATGCCTGCCAGGCCATGTTGGAGACCGTTTCAACATCCGACCAGGGCATAGTCCTGGCCAGCGTCGACCCATTTTCCGCCCCGTCCAGCGACGAAATGGGAGTTGGCGAAAAGCCGCCAAAGGAGCGGTCAAAGCCGCCACATCCTGATAACGAAAACAGCGCAACAATACTTAAAATATGAACAAATCGCTTGGCTCGCATGGCCTGAGAAACTCCTACTGCTTTGGTTCTCTGACCAAAGGATCTCAAATTCGGACCCTCTATATCACCTTCCCCTTACATTATTCCACGCCTTTCGGTGCCCTCCCTCAATTCCAGCATTGAGGTCATTGTCCGGCCTATCTATGATACTTTTCTTAGTGAGGGGTGCTCGGTCTCGCGTCGAAATGGCGCCCTGGATCGATGGAATGTGATCGCTGTGTGGTGGTTTCGGCTTGGGGTAAAATGGGTTTCTTGTTTCGGATCTTCTGTTCTTTGATCCTCGCATTGGGGGTTGGGTATTACTCTGCGCGGTGGGCAATCAATGAAGTGTCCAAATCTCAAGCGATCGCAAACGGACCGTGGCTGATTAATCCGAAAATCGGCAGCACACAATTAGACCCCTACACAAGGGCAGGCGTCGCCATAGGCGGTTTGTTGGCGCTCAATCAATCCGAAGCAATATATTTCTTCGCGGACCATGACAGTGATGGAGCTCTCCTTGAGGGGAACTGCACGTACAGTGTTTCTGTTGAAAACCCACCCGCGCGGTGGTGGACAATCACTGCATACGGACCCGACAACTACCTCATGGAAAATGAAGAGAACAGATATGCTGTGAGCCTCGAAGACACGAACAACGCGACACTTACTTTTTCGATCGGGCGAGATGTCCCTGCGAATGGCGTTTGGTTACCGATCGGTGACGCCACTCGTTTTTCGTTGACGCTTCGCGTGTACAACCCTGAACCGGCCTTACTCGACAATCTCGCGACGGTTCCGCTGCCTACGATCAAGCGGGAGGATTGTTCATGACACGGATTGTTGCAACATTTGTACGCCTGTTGCAGTGGACAATATTCACTCTTGGTCTTGCCGCAATTGCTCACATTGGGATCGTGGTCTACACCCCTTCCCTCATCATGAGCCGCCTGATGGGGCAAATAGCGAAGACGCCGGGCGTGAATAAAATGATCCACCCTTCTCTGCCCACGCATGAAAGCCGAACAGTGGTTAGGCCAAGCCCGAACCTCCTATATTCGATCTGCCATTACAATTTGACCAATGGGCCCATACGCATTACGGCTGCGATACCACCGGATCGATATTGGTCGCTCTCGATCTATGGCGACAATTCGGACAACTACTTCGTCATCAATGATCAACAAGCAGGCGGCAAGAATGTGGATATGATTCTGGCCGGCACGGGCTCACGGCTCGAAAACCCAGATAGGCTCCCGGTTATCGAGGCAGCGACCTTTTCTGGGGTGATCTTGACCAGAACCCTTGTCCCCGCGGACGCTGATCTTGACGCCCTGGACAGGATTCGTCGCAACTCCTCCTGTGATGATTATGTTGCTCCGCCGCCAACCGCGGACGAAGAGCCTGTTGCACCTTGAGGTACTGAGAGGCATCATGGGCTAAGATATCACCCGCGATGTGAGGAGGTCGTCCTATGAACAATCGTACCCTTGCTATCATAGTTCTTATCGTTGTGAGCCTTGCTGCCGCTGGACTTTACCTGGCCAATCGACCCAATCAACCACCGAAACTCAGCGCACTGACACCTGTATCCTTTGCAACAGATTGGAAAGCTCAAGCCGAACAAGGTGGGTTTTACCAAGCTCTGGCCATGGGCTTCTATGAGGCGCGAGGTCTCGACGTCACCATTCGCCAAGGAGGTCCGGGGGTCAACATACCACAGCTTGTCGCTGCTGGTGCCGTCGACTTTGGCATGGGATCAAACAGCTTCATCCCGCTGAACCTTGTTGCGGCTGATGCGCCTGTCAAAGCGGTGATGGCGTCCTTTCAAAAGGACCCTCAAGTTCTGATTACACATCCGCGTGATGATATTTCGACAATCGCAGATATGAGTGGTCAGCCCATCATGATCTCGGATGCGACAATCAGTGCTTTCTGGATTTGGCTACGCGCCAAGTATTCGTTTAGCGACAAGCAAATTCGCAAGTACACTTTCAACCTCGCGCCATTTCTGAATGACAAGAAGGCTATTCAGCAGGGATATCTCTCCTCCGAGCCCTACACCATTGAAAAGGAGGGCGGCTTCAAACCGCAGGTGTTTTTGTTGGCTGATCACGGATACCCTGGATACGGCGCATTTGTCCTTGTTCCAACTGACAGAATCGAAAACGATGCAAAGACGGTACAAGCGTTTGTCGATGCGACGATTGAGGGATGGTACAGCTATCTCTACGGAGATCCTGCGCTCGGGAATGCATTGATCAAAGCGGACAATCCGGAGATGACAGACGAAATACTCGCTCATGCCATCGCCAAACTTAAAGAGTACGGGATAGTGGATTCAGGCGATGCACAGACGTTCGGTATTGGCGCGATGACTGATGAGCGTTGGACTGACTTCTTTGCCATTATGTCTGAAAACGGTGTGTACAATGCTGACCTTGATTTAAGGCAAGCCTATACACTCGATTTTGTGAACAAGAATGTTGCAGCGGAAAATCGCTCTTAATGGCACCGGTCTCGCCTCCTCTCCTCTCGATCAAAGATGTAACCAAGACATTCGACGGCAATGTCCGCGCGCTCACGGATGTCTCCCTCGAAATTGAACGCGGTAGTTTCACCTCGCTGATTGGCGCCTCAGGCTGTGGCAAAAGCACATTGCTTCGTATCATCGCTGGATTGATTGCGCCGACCGATGGGTCCGTTTCCTCAAAAGGACTGGTTGAGACAGGGCAGGTCGGATTCGTTTTTCAAGATCCCACGCTGATGCCTTGGGCAACGGTTCAAAAGAACGTCGCCCTGCCTTTGGAACTCTTGAAGGTCGACGAGAGGGAACGAAACAAGCGCATCACTTGGGCCTTGGACTTGGTTGGGCTCGGTGAATTCGCCTCCGCTTTCCCTCGCACACTCTCAGGTGGCATGAAAATGCGGGTCTCTCTCGCTCGAGCGCTCGTCAGTCGACCAAAACTGCTTCTCCTTGACGAACCGTTTGCCGCTCTCGACGAATTGACCCGAGCGAAACTCAACGAAGATCTCCTCAGGATCTGGCGCGACGAAGAACTGACGGTTGTCTTTGTGACCCACAGCGTCTTTGAATCAGTATTTCTCTCAACACGCGTGATTGTCCTGTCGCCCAGACCCGGTCGGCCTGTGTCAGAATTCACCCTACCAAAGACAAAGATCGCGACAGAGGATTGGCGACTGTCTTCGGAGTATTCCGAACAGTGCCGCGACGTCTCGCAAGGACTTCGAACTGCCATGGAGGTCACTCAAAATGGTTAGTTCGACCGCACTGAAAGTCATTTCGCCGCTTTTGCTCGGGATCGTGATCTTGTTCTTGTGGGAGATGTCAGTTCGTTCTTTTGCGATTCCGGAATATGTGCTTCCCGGCCCCGTTGCGATCCTTCAAGCGCTCATTGAGAATTTTGGCTCCTTGATGTCTTCTCTCTGGGCCACTTTGAGAGTTACAGCACTCGCATTCCTCTTGGCTTTGGTTGGTGGCGTAGGATTGGCTGTCTTGTTTTCACAAAGCCGCACCGTTGAAATGATGCTTTTTCCGTACGCGGTTGTTCTACAGGTCACCCCCATTGTGGCCATCGCACCGCTCATCCTCATCTGGGTGGGTTTTGAACGCGTTGAAGTGGCACTTCTGATCCTGGCATGGATCGTTGCGTTCTTCCCCATCTTGTCGAGCACAACCTTGGGACTGAAATCCGCCGATCTTGGACTTCGAGACCTCATGAAACTTTACGGCGCCGGACGTTGGCAAATTCTAATGCGCGTGCAACTACCGAGCGCTCTTCCCTATCTTCTCAATGGCATGAAGATTTCAGGCGGACTCGCCCTCATTGGCGCTGTGGTGGCAGAATTTGTTGCCGGATCAGGAGCAGCGACAGGTCTTGCTTGGCGCATCGTCGAAGCCGGCAACCGACTGCAAATCCCGAAAATGTTTGCGGCCTTGCTGCTCCTGTCGTTGCTTGGTATCGCCATCTTCTTCCTTCTTTCTGGCCTGGAATACCTCCTGCTTCGGAAGTGGCATGAAAGTGCTTTGAATCGCGAAAACTGAGCGACCACCCCTTCCTGTAAGTGAGGCAGCGGCGTTTTTTCGTCACATCCGGTCAACATTTCCCGAAGGTGAAATCAGGCGTTGGCGACCCCACTTCTCATTTGTCGTTTATTATCAATGGATTAATCTTATTTCACACTAATATTGCGCTCTTTTAGTTATTTTACATTTTTCTTGACGGTTTTAGAGCTGTCCCCCATATTTCCTGTGATTTGGAGCAAAGAAAAGTGACGAACATGGCTGGTGCCAAAAAAAGAAAACTGGGGCCGCACGCGTTGACGGCCAATCGCCTGCGCGACGGCGACGTTGTGTATTTGGATCGCGGCGGCGCGTGGACCGGAACCTTCGAATTTGCCTACATATATGAATCGCCAGAGGAACAAGACGCAGCTCTTGTTGCAGCAAACGCGGATGTTGAAGGGAGATTGGTTCTCGATCCTTATCTTTTCCCCGTGATGAAAGATGGCGATCACGTTCGTCCCACCGAACAGCGCGAGCTCATCCGCGCCAAAGGGCCAACCATTCGTCTTGATCTGGGCAAACAAGCCCATGTTGGAGTTTGAACCAAGCAATGTATCGCTACGACGAATTTGATTTCGCCGCTGTAAAAGAGCGCGTGGACGAATTTCGAGGACAAGTCGACCGGCGCTTGTCTGGTGACATGTCTGAGGAAGAGTTTCGGCCCTTGCGGCTCATGAACGGGCTCTATCTGCAATTGCACGCTTACATGCTTCGTGTCGCCATTCCGTACGGTACCTTCAACGGTCGCCAAATGCGGATGCTGGCGCATATCGCGCGTAAGTATGACAAAGGATATGGGCATTTTACGACCCGCCAGAACATCCAATACAATTGGCCGAAGCTTGAGGACGTACCTGACTTGCTAGACGACCTTGCAAGTGTCGAGATGCACGCCATCCAGACGTCGGGCAATTGCATTCGTAACGTAACTTCAGATCAGTATGCAGGGGCGACATCGGAAGAAATTGAAGACCCACGTCCCTATTGTGAAGTCATACGCCAGTGGTCGACCTTTCATCCGGAATTTTCCTTCCTACCGCGTAAATTCAAGATCGCTGTGACGGGCTCGAAAATCGACCGTGCCGCGGTTCAAGTCCATGACATTGGATTGCAGCTGGTGCGAGGCGACGCCGGTGACATTGGCTTTGCAGTGTTTGTAGGCGGCGGTCTTGGCCGCACGCCGATCATTGCCAAGCGAATTCGGGACTTTCTGCCGAAGTCCGATTTGCTCGCCTATCTCGAAGCCATTATGCGCGTCTACAATATGGAAGGACGCCGGGACAACATTTACAAGGCCCGGATCAAAATTTTGGTGCATGACCTCGGCGCGGAAGAGTTCGGTCGCAGAGTTGAGGCCGAATATGCGCAAATCGATTCCGGCCAATCTCTGGATCTTCCAGCTCACGAGATCGACCGTATTCAGACATACTTCGCACCGCCCAGATTTGAGACCCTTGATGACCGACCGACTGAAATGGTGGCAGCCAAGACTAGAGATGCCGAATTCGCCGCATGGCTGAAGCACAATGTCGAACAACACAAAGTCACTGGGTACGCCATCGCCAATGTTTCCCTTAAACCCATTGGCGGTGTTCCTGGTGACGCCACCGATGTTCAGATGGACGCGCTTGCGGATCTCATGGGGCGTTACAGCTTTGATGAAGTTCGAGCGACTCATGAACAGAACTTGACCTTGCCGCATGTGCGGCAGGTGGATCTCTATGATCTTTGGTCTGCCTTGCGTAAGGATGGCTTAGCGACACCCAATATTGGGCTGATCTCGGATATCATTGCCTGCCCGGGTCTCGACTATTGTAACTTGGCCAGCGCGCGCTCCATTCCCATCGCGCAATCCATTGCAGAACGATTTGAAGATCTCGATCAACAACACAATGTTGGTGATCTGAAAGTCAAAATTTCAGGATGTATCAATGCCTGCGGTCACCACCATGTAGGGCACATTGGTATTCTTGGCGTCGATCGGAAAGGCGTCGAATATTACCAAGTGACGCTCGGTGGATCGGGCTCCGAAGACGCCACAATAGGCGATGTTGTTGGACCTTCCTTCGATCAGGATCACATTGTCGATGCCGTTGAAACCATCGTCACGTCTTATGTCGATATCAGACGCGAGGGTGAGAGCTTTCTCGAGACCTATCGCCGCGTCGGGATCGAACCCTTTAAGGAGACCCTCTATGCCGCTGCTTAAGAACGGCCAACTCACAGCCGATCCGTGGACATTCGTCGCCGATGATGCCCCTCTTACCGGCACCACCATGGAAGTGATCAGCTTGAACCGTTGGCAGACGGAGCGCGCCGCGCTTCTTGAGAGGCCCGCACCACTTGGACTTCTCCTCCAGCCTGGTGAAGCACCAAACGACATTGCAGACGATCTCAGCCACTTCGATCTCATTGCCCTTGCCTTTCCTGCCTTTAAGGATGGGCGGGCCTATTCCTATGCCCGTCTGATCCGTGAACGGTTTGGATTTACAGGGGAATTGCGCGCGGTGGGTCAGGTCTTGAGAGATCAAGTTCTCTTCATGCATCGGTGCGGCTTTGACGCCTTTGAAGTTGATGACCGCGTGACGCCGGATGTCTTCTCCGCGGAAATCGAGAAGTTTTCGGTTCGGTATCAGCCGGCCAATGACGCGGCTCCAACCGCCTTCTCCTTGCGAGAGAGACGGTTGGCTGCCCAAGCGGCTGAATAGGCTACGACACAATACTCAAACAAAGAAAAACGGTGGGACAAAGCCCGCCGTTTTATGACATCAATCTGCTAACTCGCGATGCTACCCACCAATGGTTTTGTTGAACTCATGCTCGAGATCCAACGCACCATCAGGAAGTTCGTGTGCCACGCCTTTGTGGCAGTCGATGCAAGTCTTGCCTTCGTCTTCTGCTTCTAAGTGACGGTTGCGGGCACGTTTTTCTTGAAGCGTTACATCCATGGCCTTGAACGTATGGCAGTTGCGACACTCTCGACTGTCGGTCTTCTTCATGACATTCCAAACGTTTTGGGCAAGCTCAATTCTCTTATCTTCGAACTTCTCGCGGGTATTGATCGTACCCAATGCCCAGTGCCATAGCTCATTGGAGGCGCGGACCTTGCGCACCATCTTATAGGCCCAAGGGCGAGGGACATGACAGTCCGGGCAGGTGGCCCGCACGCCACTGGGGTTGGAGTCATGGATCGTTCCCTTGTACTCGTCATACACATTGACGCGCATTTCATGACAGGTGATGCAAAACTCCTCTGTGTTGGCAAGTTCCAGCGACCAGTTGAAGCCACCCCAAAAGACGATCCCGATCACGAAGCCGCCAAGCGCCAAAGTGCCCAAGGAATACTTCCCGGTTGGTTGCCATAGAACTTTCCAGTAGTGCCTCGCCTTGTCCTTCGATTTTTCAAAGAACGAGGGGCCGCCGGACTCTTGTTGATTGTCACTCATGTGTCTTCTCCTACTCAGGCCGGTTGTGAACCGACTTAGTCAACCGTCCGTGCGGATTCAAAAGTGTTTGCGACGAGGGGTTCAGCGTCGGCTTGAATCACATGACACTGAGTGCAGAACCAACGGCCGCCGTACACATGATCCAACGCATTGCCGTCGCGATCACGGTAATGGGTTTCACTGATTTTTGGGGCACCCTCTTCGACATTGTTCGGCCAATCGTGGCACCGCATACATTGGTTCACCTTCAAATCGATTTCATACTTGTCAGCTCTGTGGGGAATAACCGGCGGTTGCTGGCGATAGGCTTTTGTATAGCGATCACCCTGCTCTACGGTATAGATATCTTCGAGAACATTCTCATCAGGGATTTCAACTTCCCCTCTTAGCGACTTGGGACCACCACCGAAACTCGATGGCGCTAACACAACACTCAAAATGATCGCCGCCGCAAAGGTCAATCCTGCAACTGCGATGAAGCCAGATTTCGATTTCTTTTCCACTTTCTGATCTCCTTGATCGACATTCGGTTTAATCACGTGAGACATAGGTCACCTCCTCAAGCTGCCTTTGCAGAAACAGCGGGCTCGACATCTTGCGCTTGTGCGGCAAGCCGTGTCGTTAGTTGGAATACAGACTGGGATGCAGATGATGTCATCGTCGATGCTCAACCGTTCTTGTCGTTACCTCAGGCCTTTTCAATCTTGACAGCGCACTTCTTGAAGTCCGTCTCTTTGGAGATCGGGCATGTCGCGTCAAGGGTCAGCTTGTTGACGAGTTGTGTCGCGTCGAACCAAGGAATGAAGACCAGACCTTTCGGTGGTTTGTTTCGGCCCTTGGTTTCAACACGGGTGACCAATTCGCCGCGACGCGTGATCAGTTTTACGGGCTGACCACGACGCAGTCCGCGTTCTTCTGCATCTACGGGATGCATAAACACTTGCGCGTTGGGATAGGCTTTGCGCAATTCGGGCACGCGATTGGTCATGGAGCCTGAGTGCCAGTGCTCCAATACTCGCCCTGTGCAGAGCCAAAGGTCATACTCATCATCAGGCTCTTCAGCCGCGGGCTCGTACGGCGCGAAGATGATGTTGGCCTTACCATCTGGCTTGCCATAGAAGTTCACACCTTCACCCTCTTTCACGTATGGGTCATAGCCCTCGCGGAAACGCCAGAGCGTTTCTTTGCCGTCGATCACCGGCCATCTCAATCCACGTGAATGATGGTAGGTTTCGAAGTCGGCGAGGTCGTGTTTGTGACCACGTCCAAATGTTGCGTATTCTTCGAAGAGGCCTTTTTGAAGGTAGAAGCCGAAATCTTCAGATTCTTGATTCTCGAAACCCTCTTGCAATTGGTCAAGCGGAAACTTGTCGACTTGACCGTTGGCGAAGAGGACGTCGTACAATGTTTTGCCGCGATACTCAGGTTTCTTGGCAATCAGGTCTTCCGGCCAAACTTCTTCGACCTTAAATCGTTTGGAAAACTCGACAAGCTGCCAAACGTCTGACTTCGAGTCACCTGGAGGAGCGATTTGCTGACGCCAGAACTGCGTGCGACGCTCGGCGTTGCCGTAAGCCCCCTCCTTCTCAACCCACATGGCCGTTGGCAGGATCAAGTCGGCGGCCATGGCCGTAATGGTTGGATAAGGATCGGAAACAACAATGAAGTTATCTGGATTGCGGTAGCCCGGATAGGTTTCTTCGTTCAGGTTTGGCGCGGCTTGAACATTGTTGTTACACATCACCCAGTAGACGTTCATGTCACCGTCTTTAAGTTTTCGATTGTGCAAAACCGCATGGAAACCAGGTTTTGGCGGAATGGTTCCCTCCGGTAATTTCCAAATGTCCTCAGCGATTTTTCGGTGAGGTTCTTTGGCAACAACGAGATCTGCAGGTAAGCGGTGAGCAAAGGTGCCAACCTCACGTGCCGTGCCACAAGCCGAGGGTTGCCCGGTGAGAGAAAATGGGCTGTTGCCGGGCTCAGAGATCTTGCCGGTCAACAAATGTACGTTGTAGAGCAACCCGTTGACCCAGGTGCCGCGGCTATGCTGGTTAAAGCCCATGGTCCAGTACGATGCGATCTTCCGATCTGGATCGGCGTAAAGCTGAGCAAGTTTCAAGAGCTGATCTTGCGGAACGCCAGAGAGTTCGCTGGTATATTCCAATGTATATTCTGCAACTGACTTTGCATACTCATCAAACGTGATTGGTGAAATTTTGCCATGCGTCTTTTTATGTGCAGCATTTTCAGCGCCTTCTTCACGCGGATCCGTTGGGCGCAGACCATAACCGATGTCGGTGTTGGTCTTGGTAAGATTGACATGGTTGTTGACAAAGTCCTCATTCACTGCGCCGTTTTGGATTATGTAATTGGCGATGTAGTTGAGGATCGCGAGATCGGTCTGAGGTTTAAACACCATCCCATTGTCAGCAAGTTCAAAGTTTCTGTTCTTGAACGTCGACAAGACATGGACCTCACAACCTTCTTTGGTCAACCGCGTGTCTGTCAGGCGCGACCAGAGAATGGGATGCATCTCAGCCATATTCGACCCCCAAAGCACGAAAGCGTTAGCGTGCTCTAAGTCATCGTAGCAACCCATTGGCTCATCAATACCAAATCCCCGAATGAAGGCCGCCACAGCTGATGCCATGCAGTGACGCGCATTAGGATCGATGTTGTTTGAGCGGAAGCCAGCCTTATACAATTTGGCGGCTGCATAGCCCTCCCAAACGGTCCATTGACCGGAGCCAAACATACCGATGGCGGTTGGGCCTTTTTCCTTCAGCGTCTTCTTGTATTTCTCAGCCATGATGTCGAAGGCTTTGTCCCAAGACACTGGTTCGAATTCGCCGTTCTTGTCATATTCGCCGTTGGTTTGTCGCAAGAGAGGTGTTGTCAGGCGGTCTTCGCCATACATGATCTTGGACAGGAAGTAGCCCTTGATGCAATTGAGACCGCGGTTGACCGGGGCATCAGGATCACCCTGGGTCGCAACGACTTTGCCACCCTTGGTGCCAACAAGAACCGAACACCCGGTCCCGCAGAACCGGCATGGGGCTTTGTCCCAGCGTATGCCACTTGATATGGCGGCGTTTGCATTGATGCCAGGGACACTCACGCCCGCCGTTGCGGCGGTTGCGGCAATGGCACTTGTTTTGATGAAATCACGACGATTCTGTTTCATTCCTATTCTCCCGTGAGGACCCGAGCGTCGGGTTCGGATTCGAAATGGTGGTAGACAAGTGAAGCCGTCAGGACGCCTTCAATGTTGTTGAGTTCCAACAGCCGATCTCCGGCCGTTCTTTGATGATCTGCTTCAACGGTAATGATGAGCCGCCCGTCGCCCGTGCGGTGATGCACTTCTATGCCAGGCTTTGCTTCAAGTGTTTTGCTCACCGCTGAGACTTTGTCGGGGTGGGCATGAATAAGAACCCCACAGATGATGATGGTATCGCTCATTCTGCGACCTCCATAAGACTGGGTTGAAATTTGATTGCGTCCGCAGGGCATACCGAAAAACATGCACCGCAGCCGTTGCAATTGGTCGAAGCGACAAACGGAATCGAGCGACCTCGCAGGGCGGGTTTGAAGGTTATTGCATCTTCATCGCACTGTTCTTCACAGAGCCTGCAGGCTGTGCCGGACACAGAAATACAATCTGCACCAATTGAAACGGTGTGCTGGAATGGTTGTCTGCATTCCATTTTGAGTGCAGCAGGCTCACAGACATCTGCGCATTTTCCGCAAAGTGTGCAGCCGCGATCTTCAAAGCTGATCAATGGACGCCGGTTGCCATCTGCCTTCAAGATTTTTTCGGGACACTCCGTGATGCAGGCCTCACATGCCGTACATTGCCTGACGAAGCTTGCTTCCGTTCCCGCCCAAGGTGGCCGCATGGCTGCGGGTTGCGGTCTTGCCCCCCGCCGCAAAAGATCAAATCTGGAAATTTGACCGCCCACGCTCTGCGTCCCCATCTGGATCGAACCGCCGGTCGACTCGATCAATACACTCACCGTATATAGGGACTCTCGCTGACACTGGATTGACCATTATCAAGCGAAATGGCCATATGCAGCGATTGTCGCATGCGCACCTTGTCGCAGGGGAAATGGCCTTCTCTTCAATCACTTCGGACAAGGGACTTGCCTGGCCTCGACGTGAGATTTCGCCTATAAGACCGGCCAGGATTGAACGAGGAGATCGTCTTTGAGTGCACGGGGTGTGATCGCCGCTGGAAACGCCTTTACTGCTGACGCAGGGGCTGAGATTCTGGCGGACGGAGGCAATGCGTTTGACGCGCTTGTTGCCGCTCTTATTGCTTCTTTCGCCTCTGAACCGGTGTTGACCTCACCTGGTGGCGGTGGCTTTTTGTTGGCGGTGCCTGCCGACCAAAAACCCAAGATTGTTGACTTCTTTGTTCAGACGCCAGGACGTAAAGGGCGAGAGGCTGATCTGGACTTCCACCGCGCCGAAGCAAACTTCGGAACCGCAACCCAAGACTTCCATATCGGGCTTGGTTCGATTGCGGTTCCCGGGATGATCGCTGGTCTCTTTGATATTCAAGAGACGTATGGCTCGATGCCAATGGCCCGCATTTCGGAGCCCGGCATTCGGCTGGCCCGTGAGGGCCACGCGCTTGATCCGCTGCAAGCAGAGATCATGGAAGTCGTAAAGCCGATCATGCTTGCGACACTACCCGCGCGCGAGGTTTTTGAGAGTCGAATAGAGAAGGGCTCCGGCATTCAGGCCGACGAACACCACCAAGTCCCAGCCCTTGCCGACTTTCTTGATGCGTTGGCCCGTGAAGGTCCTGACTTGTTTTACAAAGGCGAGGTGGCGCGCTCTATCGCCGACTTGGTCGGAGACCAAGGACTTCTCTCCGAGACCGACCTTATTACATTCGAAGTATTGCACCGATCGCCGCTGGAAATGTCGGTTGGTGGCCGCAAGGTTTTGACCAATCCGCTGCCTTCTGCCGGTGGACGACTTGTTGCGTTCGGTTTGAAACTCATCTCACAAATGGGCGCCTCTTCTTTCTCTCCGGAAAGCGCTGAATGGTTACTCGCCCTAGCCGGTGTCATGGAGGCCACGTCTCAAGTGCGATTGCGGCAAGACCTACAGCTTGCCGACACCTCTGGTGACGGCATTCTCTCAAAGGATGTCCTGGATGAGTATTTCTCCGCACTCGCCAATCGCGCCACCAAAATCGGAGGGACAACACATATCAGTGTTTCAGATGCCAAAGGGAATGTCGCTAGCGCCACGGTTTCCAATGGCGAAGGATGTGGATACATGGTGCCTGGCACGGGCTTTATGCTCAACAACATGTTGGGCGAAGAAGACCTTAATCCAAATGGGTTTTTCAATTGGGAGGGTAACACGCGGATTTCATCCATGATGGCCCCCTTGGTTGTTTCGTGGCCCGATGGGCGCACGGTTGCAATGGGAAGCGGTGGATCAAATCGCATTCGAACGGCCCTGCTTCAGGCGGCATCTCATCTCATTTTCTTTGACGCCTCACTTCGGAGAGCCGTCGACCACCCACGCATTCACTGGGAGGACGGTTTGCTCAACCTTGAAAATGGTATCAGTCAGGACGTTGTCGATTTGGTAACCACTAAGTACCCAAACCATACCTTTTGGCCAGATTCCGGCTTCTTCTTTGGTGGTGTCCATATGGCGCAAACTGGAACGGGAGAGCTTGCGGGCGCGGCGGACCTGCGCCGGGGCGGCGTTGTGCGGGTCGTGTGACCCTCAATTCGGTAAAATTTTAACAAACTCCCGACTTTCATCTTCCCGAAACTTTGTTCGCGCAAAATGCTTGCTGAAAATTCAATCAGTATAGGCTGCAATGGCGGTCGTGGAGGATAGTATGTTTGGGAAATTCCACCTTATGGGACTGAGTGTCGTCGCTGTGATTGCCATATCCGGCTTTTCAACTTCCGCTATGGCCTCGGGTAAAGTCTTTATGGAGGAGCAAACCGCGCGTTGGGGCTCCACTTATTCGATCGTTTCAGCTAACCACCCCAACACGTGTCAGAATAAATGCGCTAAAGACAAACAGTGCAAGTCCTGGACTTATGTTTTGCCAACCACCAAACAGGGCGGCGAATGCAGACTGAAGAACATGGTGCCGCATCGGGCTGAGAATGCCTGTTGCGTTTCGGGTGTCCTCGTTGGCCAAGGAGCGCCGCGCGGTGATATGGTTCGTGGAGCCTGGGGTTCTGCCCAACCTGCCAACGCATCGGTTTCAGTAAACCCAGTGGTTAGTTTGACACCAGCAGCCGCAACTGTGCCTGCCCCGGTTGAGCCCGTGACCCCAGTGGATCTTGAGGCTCCGGTTGAAGAGACAGAGGAACCTGAATCAGAACCCGCACCAGAACCACCGGTTCAGTTGGTGCCAGCGTCTTACAAACCTTAGAAAAAATTGAAAAGTTTGTTGGGGGGCGATCCGGGTAGTCGCCCCTTTCTTTATGGCACAAGCCAGGCGGAGCGACACGGCTTACGGAATGGCGTCTCATCTTTGGACCATTCATGACGGGCCCGCCGATTCCCGCTATCAGCAAGAAACAACCAATCCAGCGTGACAAACTTCACGGCCATGATCGCGAAGTTTTCATATGCATGTTCGGTGCTCGCAAGGTCGACATTGGTATGATCAAATTCCTCCGGCAGGCCTGATGTAGGTATTGATGAAACGAAAGCCGGCGCTTGATCAGCCATGTAGTCCCTGCGGGCAGGCACAGGTAATGCATCCCACGCGATGCGGGTTGGTTCACCGCCGGCCACCGTTTGAGCGTGACCTTCGATGCGCATCTGATTTTTCTCTTCGGGATCATAAAACAGGAGCGATACACGTGCATCGTTCCTGATCTGTGAAATTTTGGGAATTCGGACATCTGTGAAAAATGTCATGGATCTAGCCGAGTGCTCAAAATCACGAACAATCATAATCCGCGTTGATGGAAACCCAGCAGGGTTGTGCGCTGCGACAACGGCGTTTCGCAGCGCCGAGCCCCTCGTCGGCGACGACTTGAGCATTGTTTGTGCCGCGAGAGTGGTTTCGCGCAGATCGTTGTAATGGGGTGGATTTCTGCTCAAGTCGTTTGACATAGAATTCGCAAGTTTCGTCGAAGAGCCAAACAAACAGTCTGTCACGGCCCGGTTCGATTTGCCATAGTCCGCGGGTGACAATAGTGTTTGTTGCCTGACCCGCCATAACAAGAAAGACGCCTGAGTTTTCAAATGTCCGATTCAAACAGGAAATCCTGGAACTTCGTTCCCTCTGCAATGGACCTAAGGGTCCTTAGAGCGGAGGGCCATTACCTTCACCTCGACACGGGACAGACGATCCTGGACGCGGCCGGAGGCGCCATTGTCGCGAACATAGGCTATGGCCGCGAAGAGGTTGCCGAGGCCGTCGCGCATGCGACCGCCTCATCTGGCTATGTGGTGCCAAGCTGGGGCACACCTGAGAGAGAGGGATTAGTTGCGCAACTTCGCGACGCGTGGTTGCCAGAACAATTAACACAAGTCTATTTCGGCAGTGGTGGGTCAGAGACGGTCGACGCTGCCCTCCGTGCGGCGCGGTTCTATCATGTCGCCAAAGGCGATCTTTCGCGCACCAAGATTATTTACCGCGATATTTCCTATCACGGGGCCGGTCTGTCGAACATGTCGATCAGCGGCCATCCAGCGCGACGCGCAGGCCTTGAACCACTCTTGATGAATATGCCATCAGTACCGACCCCCTATCCCCTCCGCTTTGAACCAAGTAATGAACTTCCAGATGCAGGGGTTGCTGCAGCGCGCGCTCTTGAAGAAACCATTGAACGTGAAGGCGCGGAGACCATTGCCGCCTTCATTGCCGAGCCAATCACTGGATCAAGCGGTGGCGCCATTGTGCCGCCTGACAGCTATTGGCCCTTGGTACGCAAAATTTGCGACGCGAGCGGGATCCTTCTCATTGCTGATGAAGTCATGACAGGTTTTGGTCGCACAGGTGCAAAGTTTGCGGTCAATCATTGGGATATCATTCCCGATTTGTTGATTGCCGGAAAGGGATTGGCGGGAGGCTATGCCCCGCTTGGCGGCGTTTACGCAAAATCGGAAATAGTCGACCCTATGGCTGCGACCGGATCTGCTCCAATGTTTTACACCTTCGGTGGACATCCTGGTGCTTGCGCAGCGGCCCAAAAAGTCCTCGAGATCATTGAGCGTGAAACCTTAGTTGAGCGCGTTGCCGACATGGGGCCTGTCTTTGAAGAGAAATTGGGCTCGCTTCGTGCTCACGAGAATGTCGCTGAATTACGAGGCCGTGGTTTCTTGTGGGGCATCGAAATTTTGAAAGATCGCACCACACTTGAGCCATTTGCCGGGGATGCCAATGTGACAGCAAAGATCGTCGGCAAGGCGCTTTCGGATGGCGTGTTTCTCTACCCAGGGGGTACCGGGCAAGTCCGCGACATTATTTGCGTTGGTCCAGCATTCACATTGCAGGAAACTGAAATGTCCCAAATAGCCGATGTCCTCGAAAACGCCATCAATCATGTGATTTCAACCCTCTGAGACCGGCATAGAAATGGCATTTCCACTTTGCTTGACCAGGACTACCATTTGTTTACACAATTAGGGAATGCTTAGGGCTGGCAAACTCTGACGAAATGCGTAGCATTCATGACCGAGACACTGAAGGCGCTTGAACAGCTGGTCGTTATGGCGATCAATACAAAAGGGGAAAAGCGGCAGGACCTGTTTCACGCGGTCACCGTGCTTTACCTTGAAAATGCCGACGAATTTGACACCCAAGAACGTAATCTATTTGGCGAAGTTATCGGCGCGGTTCTTTTTGATGTCGATGTCGGTGCACGAGCAACCTTGGCAGAACGGTTGGCGGAGCAAGACAGCGGTCCCCATAACCTTTCAAAGAAACTGCTCAATGACGAAACTGCCGTCTGTCTGCCACTTCTCAAAGATTGCGCTTGGTTGACCGATGATGAACTTGTTGCCGATCTCAGCAATCGTGGGCCAGAAGAAGTCGAGGCCCTCGGAGAACGCGAAAACTTAAGTGAAAAGGTGACGGCCTCAATCGTGCAATCCGGTCAGATGCTTGGAATCAAGTCTCTTCTAAGAAACAACACCGCGCAAATAGACGTTAGCAATGTTCGTAACATCGTCGACGCTACAACGGCGTCAGGGTCAGACATTACAACTCTGATTGACGAGAACGACACCCTGCCGATTCACTTGGCCGCCATGTTTTTCCATGTCACTCACGGAGACCGACTGCGCATCCTTCAGCAGCTGAAGGAAGACTTTGACTCGAGAGGATTGAACGATTTGTCGAGCCAAGAATATAGTTCCGCTGCCTCTTCTGACGCAAAAGTCGAACGAGGGCTCATTGAAACCTTGCGCGCCGAAAATCACGAAACTTTTCAAAGTGCCTTTGCCAACGCTATCAATGTTGATGAAGCACTTGTTCAACGAATTTTAGAAGACGAAGGGGCCGAAGCACTCGCCGTGGTCTGCAAATCGCGGTCGTTCCAACGGGCGACATTCTCGACCTTTGCGTTGTTGGTGAAACCCACCAAGCAAAGATCGCCGCAACAGGTCACGCGATTGATGTCTCTGTATGAAAACCTTGATCAAGCGGCTGCTTATCATGTCGTTCAACTATGGCGCGGAAACACGACCTCGCTCCCATCGCGAGAATATGACGCGGCGTGAGAGCGGTCTAACGCCGAAAGAACCCACGTCAATCGGGTGAGCGAGCGTCAATCGACAATCTCGTATCCTGAAAGAGCGCCGGATTCAACAACACCCTTGGATGGTTTGCCCGAAACTGGCCTGTCCTCACTCAAGGAAATCTTCGGTTCGGAAATGGAGGTATCTCCATGACTTCGCACCTCGCGACTGTCGTCGGTCTGGAGATGTGGCACAGGGGTGTCGTCGAGATCAGCCTGGGGCACTTCAATGACTTCTTCAGACTGGGAGCGAAGAATAATGTCCGGCATCAGATCGTCGCCATCTGCTCTCGCCTTCAATTCGTCCCAAATAACTTCCGCGTCTTCGGACAGTGCCGTTAACTCGTATCTGGCTAGACGGTCCTTCTTTGTTGCCCCCGTTCGGCCAAGCGCTCGGGACAATACCCGCAATCCGGCGGCGGCCTCAGCGATCGGATGTTGAAACTCAAAATCGGACGTATCAAGCGATGTGATATCAGTGCGTGTAAGCACCGCCCTCTCCATAACACTCAGACGCTTCAAGCTGTTGAGGTATGAGGAAAGCGCCCTTTCGACTGCAGGATTGTCTTGTCCAAGTTGCGCGACTTGTTCCCAAGCGCTCTCAGACTCATCCATCAAGAACTTCATGGGACCTTCGCCTGACCCAGAATCTGTCGGGCCTGCGGTTAGCGCCAGTTGCATTTCATCAACGAACTTCCCGACAAAGGCGACATGATTGTTGACCAGAATGCCGGCCAATTTCTCGGGGCTTTTGCGCGACAAACGTTTTGAAATTTTTTCTGAAATTTGGGTCAATACCAGTACGATTAGGCTTATGGCCAGCGCCATGAGTGCAATACGCACCAGACCCACGTTGACACCGCCAACGCCAATGGCGCTCAAAAGCTCTGCTACTTTTCCGCTGAAGCCCATTAAGAACCCGCTGTTTTCTGCAGATAATGTCTCGAAATACCCCTGCGGAAACTCGATTACTGCGATCCGATTACCCAACATTTAACGCTTACCCCTAACACAACTCATCTTCCCATTTACACCCTGAGAATAGAGCCTAGCCAATTCGCGCGCATTTTCAAGTGGACTGTATGGTTAATCGCATCAATACAAGCACTTACCGCCTCTTCCTCATTCGCCACCAGACGGTGGAACGAAGACCTCGGGGCCTTGTCCTGGCAATTGCTCCACATAGAGAGACTGACTTGGGAAAGCGAAACCTGAACCAGCACCTTCCACGATGTTCTTAATTTGGTAAGCCAGCTCTTCTTTGATTTCCAACCACTCCCCCCAGTTGGTGGTGATGGTGAAACAATAGAGCATGATGTCGATTGAAGAATCGTTGAAACTGTCGATGCGCACAAAAGTCGCAACCTCATTCGGGTCGGCGTAAGCCTTGTTCTCAAGCACATAGGTTTCGATGCCATCTCTAATCTGGCGAAGCTGATCAACCGTTGTGCGGTACTCGATACCAATCTTCCAATAGATGCGACGGTGGGTCATTTCACTGAAATTTGTGACGGCTGTATTCGACAGCACATCATTTGGAACAAAGACGGGTGCCTTGTCGAACCGGCGCACGTGGGTTGACCGAAATCCAATGTGCTCAACGGTCCCTTCGACAACACCGTCGACCAATATCCAATCGCCAGGATGAAATCGGCGCTCGATGAGGATCGACAGTCCGCCAATGAGGTTTCGGAAAAGATCTTGCGCCCCTAAGGCGACGGCCACACCGAAAAGTCCGAGAGAGGCCAGCAACGGTCCAACCGGAATTCCCCAGAGTTCCAAGACCGCACCGGAACCGAGAAGTATGAAGAGAACCCGCGCCGCCTTGACCAGCCACTCCATCATTGGGCGGCTCAATACACTCTCAAGTTTTTTGAGAAGATGGGAGGCTGGTTCCACCGCGTTGTGTAAGGCCCAAAATATGGCGATCGTTATCATTGATTGAACGACGCGCGCCAGGATGTCCGACCAAGGATCGGCGAGCACGGGCTGAGCATTGATCAGATACTCGCCGGTGAAGAAGACGCCCATGATGATCGGTAAAAACGAAACGGGGTGCTCGATTGAGTCAAATATCTCGTCATCGAGTTTTGTCTCGGTTCGACGGGTGAGTCTCTTAGCGGTTGCGATGACGAATTTTGAAAAGAGACGTCGAATGATCAAGAATCCGAGGAAGATCGCTAAAGCGATAATCATCTCGCCGACTGACAATCCAAACAGAGATTGATGCCAAGCTTGCCCGGAATGGCAGAAGAGTTTTTGCCACGTTCCGTCAATCTCGCCGCACAATTCACCCGCCATTGCGGTTGCTGTTTCATCGTTCATTGCAAATACCTGCTCTAGTGTCGTTCACAGACCTTGGAAAACTTGATGCTTTCCCACTTGTCGGCCACATATCCAACTTCCCACTCACTCTTTGCTAAAAATACAGGATTGCCATCGCGGTCTTCGGCCATCGCACTTCGTTGTGTGCCTTCAAATTTCTTTAGTTCGGCTTCGTCTTTTGACGAAACCCACCTTGCCGTCTCAAATGGTGCTGCTTCGAAATCAATCTTGAGGCCATATTCAGCCTCAATGCGGCCGGACAGAACTTCAAGCTGCAACTGACCAACAACCCCCACGATCCAGTTTGACCCAATGGCTGGTTTGAAGACCTGGGTTACGCCTTCCTCCGCCAGGCTCTCAAGAGCGCGGCGCAAATGCTTTTGTTTCATGGGGTCACCTAACCGAATGCGGCGTAAGATCTCCGGCGCAAAATTGGGGATGCCTGTGAACTTTAGATCCCCGCTCTCGCTCAACGTGTCACCAACCCGGAGTGTGCCGTGGTTGGGAATGCCAATTATGTCGCCAGGCCAGGCCTCTTCGGCAAGTTCTCGACTTTGCGCAAAAAACAAAATCGGATTGTGAATACCGATCGCCTTTCCGGTTCCTGATTGCTTGAGTTTCATGCCGCGCTTGAAATTACCCGAACAAACTCTCATAAAAGCGACGCGGTCACGGTGGTTTGGATCCATGTTCGCCTGAACCTTGAAAACAAAACCGGCGACACTCTTCTCATCAGGTTCAATGGTCCTGGTTTGCGTGGCTTGCGGACGAGGTGGTGGAGAGCATTCAGCTACCGCGTTGAGAAGCGGACGTATTCCAAACTGCCTCAAAGCACTGCCAAAAAACACCGGCGTCATATGACCGTCGCGATAGGACTGAAGATTGAAATCCGGACAGGCCTCGCGGACCAACTCAACTTCTTCTCTCAATGTCGCTTCAACGTCCCCATTGATGGGAAGCGGCGTGTCACGTTCTATGTTGAACGGAATAGGATCTTTCGGGTCGCCAGCCTTTTCGTATGGAATGAATTCGTTGCGCCTTAGGTCACAAATTCCCTTGAGTTGATTGCCCATGCCTGCCGGCCAAGAAAAGGGCACGGTATCAAGGGCCAAAGTGTCGGCGATCTCGTCCATCAACTCGAAGGGGTCGCGCGCCTCACGGTCGATCTTGTTGATCAATGTAATGATGGGAATATCGCGGAGCCGACAAACTTCAAAGAGCTTTAACGTTTGCGCCTCAATGCCTTTTGCCGCGTCGATCACCATGATGGCGGAATCAGCCGCGGTCAGCGTCCGGTACGTATCTTCACTGAAGTCCTCATGTCCTGGTGTGTCGAGCAGATTGCAGGTCACGCCGTCAAACTCAAATGTCATGACAGAAGCAGTGACCGAAATGCCTCTTTGCTGCTCGATCTTCATCCAGTCGGATCTCGCACGTCTGGCTTCACCTCGCGCCTTTACTTCGCCAGCGAGGTGAATGGCACCGCCAAGCAGCAACAGGTTTTCGGTTAGCGTGGTTTTACCCGCATCAGGGTGGGAAATAATCGCAAAGGTACGCCTTTGGCCAGCTTGTCTGGCCAGTTCTGATTGCTGGGTCTGCCCCTTGGATGGCGCGGCGACGTCTGCCATCGCTCTTTACTCCTCGCTTTACGGTTCGGATTGCTGTTCACCGCCAAGCGGCCAGCCCGGCCTCATACACACTTTTTGTGCCTATTGGAAGCTTTGGGGCCATTGGACCCGAGAGCCTTCACCTTCAACGGGTTCGGTCAGGAAATGACGCCCCTCGCGATCCTCGATTTCAACTACCCAAATGTCAGGATCCCTGGCGACTGAGCGCGTGACATATTCTTCGACTTTCGCTTCTGGCGTGTCTTCTTCGCCCGAGACGCGGAGCCAAATAGTTTTGCCGTCCATGTCGATGGATTGAGACAGAACATAGGCCATCCCGTCGAGAGAATTCACTTTGACCAAAACCGCGCCAGCGCTGGGCTCCCCCTTGCGCGCAATCATGGCCATGGCGCCTTCCATGGCACATCGACGAATGAGTGCCTTGACCCAAAACTCGGTCTTGATGCGTGCTTCCATAACCATGGGAAAGCTTAGCTCCTGGATATCGTCATGCCCACAGGGGCACATGTATACTTATATTGCCGGCATAAATGATTCTTAACTTTGTTTAAGCCATCTTCAGACCTGCGATTCGAGTGGTTAGACCAAACAAGGCATGCATGACTGTGAGTGGTCGTTCTTTTTCCATAATTTCAGCCAGTCGGCAAACGATTTACATTGCCACCTTGTTGGCCTGTCTGGCTGTCTACATTTTCTTGGCCGCCCTGCCAACGGATCTTGTTACCCAGACTTTTTTGGTCCTATCGGTCTATGCCGGCCTGATCGTCGTCAATCAGTTCCGTGAACAGACCTATGGCAAGCTCGTTTATCTGGCGCTCCTTACGGTCTTGAGCCTGCGTTACTTCATTTGGCGCACATTCGAAACCCTCGGATTTGAAGACCCCATTAGCTTTGCGGCGATGATGCTTCTCTACTTCGCGGAGTTGTTTGGTTTCCTACTGTTTGCCTTGGGTCTCTTTGTCAATGTCGCACCGCTTCGCAAAGATGATGACTTCATTGAGCCGGATATGGATGATCTGCCAAGCGTCGACGTTTTCATTCCCACTTACGATGAAGCTCCAGAGCTCCTGGCTATCACCGTCGCGGCGGCATGTCAGATTGACTATCCTGAAGACAAATTCAATGTGCATATCCTCGATGACGGCGGCACCACTGCGAAAATCACACAGTCAGATGTGAGCGCTCGAGAAGCTGCAATTGAACGTCAACGCCTGATCAAAAATATCGCCTCCCAATTTGGTGCCAGCTACCGCACCCGAGAATTGAATGATCATGCTAAGGCTGGGAACTTCAATCACGCCTTCCAGCAGACTGAGGCCGACCTTATTTTGACCTTAGACGCTGACCATGTTCCGACGTCAGACATATTGAAGAGAACGGTTGGGCAATTCCAAAAAAAGAAACGCCTCTTCCTGGTGCAAACACCTCATTTCATGATCAATGCGGATCCACTCGAGCGTAACCTAGGCACCTATCGCCGGATGCCTAGTGAGAATGAAATGTTCTACCGCAAGATCCAACGTGGCTTGGATTTTTGGGACGCCGCCTTTTTCTGTGGATCCGCGGCGATTTTGAGACGGACGGCATTGGAAGAAACGAATGGCTTGTGCACAGAATCTATTACTGAAGACGCTGAGACCGCCCTTCATTTACATGCAAGAGGCTGGCATAGCGCCTATGTGACACGTCCAATGGTTGCGGGTCTCGCGCCAGAAACATTCTCTGGGTTGGTGGTACAGCGTACGCGCTGGGCGCAGGGCATGCTGCAAATCTTGTTGCTCAAAAACCCGTTGCTTATGCCTGGGCTCTCGTTCGGGCAGAGGATGGGATATCTTTCAAGCTGTCTCTATTGGTTGTTCCCGATCGCTCGCTTTATATTTTTGATCGGCCCACTCGCTTTCCTTTTCTTTGGTCTGCATGTCTACAATGTTTCCGGTATAGAATTTTTGATCTATACGATACCGCACTTTGTCGGATCTATGGTCTATGCTACGATCATGTTTGGAAACGTGCGGTGGCCTTTCGTTGGCGCGGTGTACGAGATCATGCAATCCCTTTACGCGTTGCCTGCGGTCTTGCGCACTTTCATTAATCCGAGAGGTCAAAAATTTCTTGTCACTCCGAAAGGGGAAAAACTGGATGAAGACTTCGTATCTCCTCTCTCCACCCCTTTCTACCTCGTGTTCTTTTTGGTGACATTGGCTTTTGTCTTTGCAGGGTATCGATGGATCAACTTCCCGGCTCAGCGGGAGGTGGTGCTCGTAACCGGACTGTGGAACACGCTCAATTTCTTGTCGTTGCTCATGGCCCTTGGAACTTTGATGGAGCGGCGGCAAATTCGTTTAAACCCACGCATGCCTGCCTCAGTCGCCTCGGTTCTCAAGTTAGGGAGTATAGAGGTCAAGGGACGGCTCACAGACATGTCTATGGGCGGTGCACGTTTCGTCCCGGATCTCGACACACCGTTGCCGGACCTCGAAACCGCGACTGAGGGTATTCTCGAGGTGCCGGAACGAAGCCGCGCGCCCTCCGTTGAACTTTCAATTCGGCGGACCCCCCATGTCCTTGATAAGGACGCTGTCGGAGGGGGTGTGGGCCTCTCATTTGTCACGGAATCATCGGCGGATTTCTCCCGCATCGTCAGTTTGGTTCACGGCGACAGTGAACGATGGGATGACTATTGGCACCGCCATGATGGTCCGCCGGATGTCTTCAGTGCCATCGGTTTCCTCATCAAAGCCGGATTTATTAACTCCGGGCACCACATTGCTATGTTGGTCGCTATGAACTGGCGAAAGCTGAAAAGGCGCTGGGCCTCAAGACGAGACCGCTCTGAATCAACGGCAAATTCCCAACCTTCGCTCAAAACCCCCTGATTTTACTCGGTGAGATATCAATCTGTTGGCAGTGCCATCAAAAGCAATTTGTTAACCATGTTTGAGTATTTCTTAATTTGATCGCAGAACAGGCATACCCCTTATTTTGTGCGGGTTTCTGACTTCTTCTACCCTCGAATCACCTATCATGAGGCGACAAACGCAAACTGCGCCTCAGCTGGGAAGGAAAGTGACACGATGTTCTCCCCCACTCGACACCATAAGAGTTCCACATCCGTTGTAATTGCATCGCTGGCCGTGGTGTTGCTGACCTGGCCAATAAGCGTTCACGGGCAATCAGAGGGCCTCGACGACGTCGCACGCGACGCTGTACCTGTTACCGAGATTACGGAGAGTGAGGTTCTGGAAGAAACAGCCGCACTGACCGACGAAGAACTCACGACCGAAATGGTTGAGGAGGATGGCTTTTCATTGCGGCTCAACCAATTGAGGGCCAGTCCAGGGCACATTGAATTGCGTCAGAGCCGATCGCGAGACTCGGTCTACTATTCAATTGCTCCGCAAATGAAGGTCGATCGCGCTCGACTTCATCTTGAGTTTGTTAATTCAATTTCTCTCGTCGAGAAGCGCTCCCAATTGCGCATCCTCAACAATGAAGCGGTTATCGCACAGTTCCCTCTGGATCCTGCTCATCCAAATGCGGCCGCCAGTATTGATATCCCAATAAATCTCATTGAGCCCGGTTTCAATCAAATCGCCTTTGAGGTTGCGCAACATTACACGGAACAATGCGAAGACTTCACGGCACCTGAACTTTGGACGCAGATTGACACACAGCTCTCAACGCTGACCATCAATGGTGAGTTCGATTTGCTTGCACCAAATCTCTCGGAAATAGACCAGCTCATTTCACCAACCATGGGCGGTGCCCGCGACTTCGCAATCATCAATGCCGGACAAGTGATGACGAACGATGCGCTCTCTTGGGGTGGGCTCATTTCTCAAGCACTTGCACTTCGGCTCAAATACATCATGCCGCGCCTCACTTTCGAAGCTGCCCGACCTGCTGTATCAGCGAATGACAGCTCCGCGACAAGTTTCTTCAGTGGCTTGGACGAGAGCGCCGTCGCAGACCGAAACATGGTCTTGTTTGGAACGCGCGAAGAACTTGCGCCATTCGTCTCAAGCGATATCAGCTCAGCGATTACTTCGGCGTTTGTGGGCATCTACCCACTTGGCAATGACAACCGGCATTTCGCGATCGTTATCGCAGGGACAACCGCGGAAGAGGTACAGCGTGCAGCGCTTGCCTTTAGCCTGAAGTCCTTTCCCTTTATTGACGACACGCACATGCTCATCAGTGAAGTCGACATTCCATACGCTGTTGCACAAGCACAGACATCACGCCTGGACCCAGATACCACCTACAATTTCAGTGCCCTGAGTTTTGGTACGAAAACCTTGAGCGCCATTGGTGAGCAAACCGCAGAACTAACCTTTGAATTACCGGCCGACTTCTATGTGAAGGAATCCGATAATTTCGGCCTCGCTTTGGACATGAGTTACGGAGCAGGGTTTCGCGGTGACTCGGTCTTGAACCTCTTCATTAATGGAGATTTCCAACAGGCCATTCCGCTGTCCAATGAAGGTGGCGCCGCATTCCGTGATTACAAGGTTTACATCCCGGCGCGCACATTCATCCCGGGGCGCAACACTATTTTATTCCGTCCGGCGTTCTTCTCGCCCTATGGCGGTCCATGTATATCGCCAGGTCGAGAGAATCTTTTGTTGACGCTTGGTGGCAGTTCGGAACTAACGGTTCCAAGTGCTGAGAGATATGTTTATCAACCTGACCTCGATATTTTTGAGCGCACGGGCTTTCCCTATTCGAGTGACCCTTCGGGATTAGATTTTTCTATGGTCGTTGCAGACAAGAGCGAAGGCACAATCACATCAGCCTACCTCATGACGGCCAAGCTTGCACAAGTGAGCGGTGGTTCATTGTACAATATGTGGACAGGGTTTGACCTCAAAGACGATATGAAATCGAGAGACGTCATCCTGATTGGACCGGTCGACAGTCTACCAAGCGAAGCATTGATTGGTGCACCTCTCAAACTTGATGGCGAAATGGCCCTGCCTCACCCGGGCTCCAGCGGCGCTTTGAGAGAAATTCAACAAGCCGACTATTGGTCCGACTTTACAGCGGCTTATGAGGCAGCACGCGGGCGCTCTACTGATGTTGAAAGTGAATCCGTCACCATGATTCAGTCCGGTGGCCTCGGCAACAATGCCCTCATGGTCGCTTACAAATCGCCTTATGATCCAGAATCCACAATGACCGTCGTAACGGCATCTACGTCTGAAGATCTCGAAGAGAATGTAAATCTTCTTGTCGAGCCACAAATGTGGGGGCAGCTCGCTGGAGACTTGGTTCTATGGCGTCCCAACAGTGAGTTCGTGTGGGCGCAGCGCGCTGGCCCGATCTTCCATGTGGGCTCGATCAATTTCTTTGAACTCATGCGCTACCACATGGCTCGGGCTCCGTGGTGGTGGATTCTTGGGTTTGGGATCGTGATCATTGTTATGGCATGGACTGTTCGCGCTATGCTGAAGGAACGACAGCGTCTCAAAGAAACGGTTTGACCCATGAAGTATCGCGCGTCGGTTCTCGCAATTTCGGCTGGCCTGTTGGCGCCGATGTCAGGCCTACACCTGGCACTGGGGCAACAGGTCGACATTGATCGTACTGATCATGAGACAACGATTGAACGTTCGGCTGAAACCAATAGGATCGAACGACGGGAGCAGGACAATCTGGCGATTGAAGCGATTTCTGAGGCCGAGATTGCTTTGATCATTCGTCTACTGGGGCCGGACGATGCATCTACTCTGAGCGATGACGGAAAGAGTGTTGCAACTGACACTGAGACCGTGGCACCTGCCCCAAATGACGGCGTGCCTCTTCGAATTCACCAGTTGGCGGAAAAAATCGGTGCTGCCTACGAAGGTGCACGCTACGAAGAGGTCTTTGCCCTTCTCCAGAGTGATCCTGCTGTTCGCGCCGCCAGACCTGAAGTCGACATTTTCGAAGCATGGAGCGCTTTTAAACTTGGGCAGTTCAAACAGTCTCTGGATCTGTTTGAAAGCCTGTACAGTGCGGATCCATCGCCGTCCAATGCGATTGGGCTCCTCTACTCAGCCATAGCAGCGGAACGCTTCAATCATCTGTCCGAGTTTGCAATAACCCAAAGCGGCCCAATCGCCGATCTCGTCCGCCCAGGGCAGACCGCCAAGACCGGAAGCGACCTCACCAAACTCGATCAAGTTCACACGGATTTCTTGAAGGCTTGGCTTGGCGCCGCAGTCAAATACCAGCGCACTGCAACAATTGAAAGAGTGTCAACACTCCTCGGCATCGAAAATCCAACCTCACGCGATCCAGGCTTTTTGTTGTCGCAAGCTTGGCAAGCCAAGAACAATGGAAACCTCGACAAGGCTCTCACTCTCTTCAAGGAAATTTTCGCTCTCGACACAGTTTCCAAGGAACAGATGTTGAATGCGCAACTCGGCACCGCTCTCTCTTTGAAAGAAACCGGTGGTTCAGATGCAGTATTCACATACCTTTCCGGGTTGGATCAGCGGGACCAGAAACTTGATCAGATGTACCGAGAAGAATTGCTGTCAAGGGGATATGACGCGTACTCGGCAGAGAAATTTTCAGCAAGTCTTTCGCTTGCTGAGCAGGCTGATCAACCGATTGGCAGCAATCGCAAAGCACAACTTCTGGCGGCCTGGTCAGAGTTTAAACTCAAGCGATATGACAATGCGGCGTCGAGGTTTGAAGCTCTCTATCGGACAAGCCCAGACAAAGAATCGGCTGATGGTGTGAGAGCTAGTTTTGCAGCTCTCAATCGTCTTGATGATATGAACCGATTGGCGCGTGATGTTGATGGACCACTCTTGGTTTCGGTGACAACGGGGGAAGAAACCACGAAGCCGGAACCTTTGCCTGATCAGATCATGTCAAATACTGGCGCAGATCGCGCCTATTACCGGGGACACCTCCTTAGTGCCGCGCTTGACGACCCGGCCACGTATGGCAGCGTTCGACAAGCGGGCGCGACGTGGCTCGGTGTCGGCCTGCGATATCAATACCGCGACGGCGAACAAGGGTTGGGTGAGTTCGAAGCGCTTTCAAGCAAGTTTTCGTTCTACCAGACGACCGGCCGACATCACATGCGGGCTGAGTTTGAGATCGCGTTACTCGACTCCGGTGGCGACCCGCTCGATATCACACTTGTCGGGACCCGCGTGTTACCAGAGCCTGGCCCTCGTCCTTTTGAAACCACAACGGATGGTACTGTCGTCATCCCATCCTTTCACTGGAACCGCGAGGGCGAGGTTGAATTCGACGCATCGATTGGTGCAACGCCCGTTGGCGGTGAAGTTGATCCTACTGTCACAGGGCATTTTGACGTCCGGTTTCACGCAGACGGCGCGGTCTACACATTGGGCGCCCACCGCAAGTCAATTTATGAGTCCATCTTGTCCCTCTCTGGCTTGCAAGATCCGGCAACTGGCATGAGCTATGGCCGAGTGGTCGAAACTGGCGTTCATGCTGAGGTCTATCAACCCTTGCCTGGCAAATGGGGTTTGAGTGGCGACGTTCGTGTGGGTGAACGAACAGGTGAACAAGTCGCCGATAACATCAATGTATTTGAATCGGTGAGCGTTGCTTACGATCTTGATCTTGAGGGCTTTAGCTATTTTTCAATTGGGCCAAGCTACCGCTATGAGGCATTCGACGAAAACCTCAGCCGGTTCACCCATGGACACGGAGGATATTATTCCCCATCGTCTCTGTACAATATCGGTTTGGGTCTCAATTTCTTAACCGAGCAGGGCAAGAAGTGGATCGTGAAAGGATCAGGGAGCGTCGCCTACGAAACGGCAGAACAGGATGCTGCTCCCTACTATCCGCTGGATATCCAACCTGGCGACTTGTTCTACGCCGCAACGGATTCATCGGGTTTGGGGGCAACCGCCCAGGTCCAAGGGGCGTGGCTTTTGTACGACCGGGTCATCGCTGAGGCTGGCGCCTACGCGTTAGATGCCAGCGACTATTCAGAGCACGGTGTTTTCTTCAAGATTCGTGTGACATTAGGTGACCGTTCGGAACTCTATCAATCGGATTTGACCGAAAACCTGTTCCGCCGCTACCACTAGGCGGCGCCGCGGAGAGGTGGCCAACGTGCTGTACCATATTCGACAGTGTCGAACGGTTGAGCTTCGCGTGATTGGTTCTGCGCCGCCTCAAACTCCTCAAGTCTCGCCATGTGACGCTCAATAACACTCTCTCGCGTCAGTGGAAGATCGGCTTGATCTTCTTGGTGACGAATCTCATCTTCCCGCGTTGGCATCACGACACGAACTGTCGTGCCCTCGCCCATGCGGCTCTCGATGGAAACATCCCCATCGTGTAACTCAGCCAGGGATCGAACAAGCGCTAGGCCCAGGCCTGTTCCCGCCAGCGTACGGTCGTGCCCGTCATTTGCGGGCACGGTTTCTTCGGCCTGCTCAAACCTCTGTCCAAGCCGAACCAGCATTTGTGGTGGGATACCCACACCGGTGTCTTGAATCTCGAGTTCCAAGTTCCCTTGAACGGTCTTGGCTCGAACTGTGACCATGCCACCCGGTGGCGTAAACTTGATCGCATTGCTCAACAGATTGAGAAGGATTTGCCGACAAGCGCGCGGATCCGCTTTGATGTGTTGCATGCTCTCAGGTAAATCAACCGAGAGTTTGACGCGGGCGCGTTCAGCTTGCAATCGGATGAGCTTCAAGCAGTTTTCAATCACGATCGGGAAAAACAACCGCTCCATCTTGACGGTAAATTTGCCTGCTTCAATTTTCGACATGTCAAGCAGATCACTGATTAGATCCAGCAAGTGCGCGCCTGAGTCATTGATTAAGCGGGCGTATTCTTTGTAGTGCTCATCGCCGACCGGCCCGAACATCTCTTGTTTCATCATATCGGAGAAGCCGATGATCGCATTGAGCGGTGTGCGTAACTCATGGCTTATGTTTGCCAAAAATTGAGACTTCGATTGATTGGCTGTCTCGGCAACGTCGCGGGCGCGCTGTAGACCCTCTTGGACCTGCTTCAGCTCTGTGATATCGCGCGCCACTCCAATCACTTCGTATTGTGTATAGGTTTCGGTTCCAGCGGGCTCTGACTGATCATTCTTGAACACATCAACAGTTGCACAGTTTTCTACAGGAACCGCGCGGCACCGCAGCTCCAACCAAATGTAGTGACCGAGACTGTGACGGATCCGGAATACCATTGTGGTGTCGTTTCCGAAATAGTGTGCCTGGGATAATCCAATTTCGACTGATTTTCGATCCGCTCGGTGGATCAATTGATCAAGTGAGTGTTTGAGCAACTTCTCTTGCCGATAGCCCAGCACGTCCTCGCACGCAGCCGATATGCCGGTCATCGATCCATCCTGACCAAATCGTAGGATGATATCGCGGGCATTTTCGGTCAGTGAGCGATAGTAGTCTTCGCGCTGCTCAATTTGCGTCTGAGATTCGTGGGATCGTTTCATCAGGACGTGAATTAGAGCGCCCATGTAAGCGATGGCGAAACCCGTCGAGACAGCAAAGAGCCAAGGTTGTCCAGTTAGAATTGACTGCGATACCGTCGCCCAGCCCGTTGCGACCATCATCCAAACACTGACAATAACTCCAGCGACCAGCGCGACGCCGATCACTATGTGCTTGCGCTCGCGCATCAAGGCGGCTTCGGCTGGGATAATCATGAGCCAAGGAAGCAAGAATGAAGTAAGGCCACCGGTTAGAGCCAACAGCAACGCCATGAGGCCGGACAGGTTCGCCAGGTCAACAAACTTCAATGTCGATTTCGTCCAACCGAATTTCGGGAGGAATGAAAGCGGCAATTGTGACACGGCCCATAGAGCTATAGCCCACTCCCAAATGCTGAGACCGCCACTGAAAAACAGAATGAAGGGCAGTGCAGCAATAGCCAACATCCCCGATGCTGCTTGTGGCATCGCGATGGCGACGATTTGACGATTCACCTTTACCGCCGGGCTCTGGCCCGCCAATCTCGGTGACCAGTCACCATTTTTTTCAAGAGAAATTTCCAACACTGATGGACAACTCGCGGAACGTTAACGAACGACTCATTATTCTTTCTCGTTTCCTAAGTTGGCTCTTGAGTCTTAACGTTTCCTGAATCTTCAATTGATCCGATCAGCGACGATTTGCCTATTTGATTCAGTTGTTTAAGAGAGATCATTCTTGCGGCAAATCAAGTGAGACATGGTAAACGCCGCGCCCATTCCCGCAAACGTGTGCGATTTTTAGGTAAGTTTCTTTGAAATCTTGTGAAAAATCCTGGCATCCCCCTTACGAGGATTTAATCCCAGGTCGATAGTTTTGCAGGTTCAAATGGCCTCATGCGTTGCTCCTGCCGCGAAATCCCCTATAGTTGGGGGTCTGTAGGTGTCAGGGCTGAGGTTGCTGGTTTGGGATCCAAGCAATCCGACGGCCCAGCGCGATGCGCAATTGGGGATAGACGCCGGGTGGGAGTGTAAACGAGTGATACGAGTAGATTTTCTTGCTTCGAAATCGGGCTTGCCCCCTCGCAAACGAAAGTTGGCGATGGCAGCAGCCCTCATGATCGCCATTCCGCCTGTCGCGGGATGTCAGACATTTGGCTTTGGATCAGGGTCCGGTTTTGGGTCGGTTCAGTCCGCCCAAGCAGCCGAAGACACTGGCAAAAGCAAAACTGCAGAAGTTAAAAACGACCAATCTGAAGAGGTCGTGGATGCAGTTGAGAAAGAGCCCGTTGACGACAATCCGGTCAACACTCAAACAGCTGAAAATACCGCTGCAAACAGCGAAGAAGCTGCGGATGCGGCAACACCAGGGGAAAAGCGGAAACGCTCCCGATTGGCTTCCTTCTTCCGCAAGCGCGAGAAGAAACCTGAAGTCGAAGCAGTAGCAGCCGCAGAACCGGTGGTCGAAGAAACAGCGAAAGTAGAGACAGTTGCTGAAGTCAAAGAGTTACCAAAACCAAAACCAAATGCTGAACCTAAGAAAGAAGAGATTCAAGTGGCGGATGCAGGCGGCTCAGCGGTTGGAGCTGCAACTGGGTCAGCGATGCGCGAAACGATCTTTGCAGACACAGCTGGATCGCGGGTTGTGAAACTGGTCCGGACCTACGATTCCTATCGCAAGGACCTGGAAGCTATTTCCGACGCCTCTTTCAAGAACCGCAACAATATCAGCAAGGCGCACCAACGCCTGTCCAAGTATGACCACAAAGAACTCGCACAGGCGTGGGTAGCGTATAACTCAGCCGTTGCTGCTTATACACCGGCCTTTTACTCCGAAGTCATCCGTGGCGTCGACAAGCGTGGGGCCAAACGGTACTTGGGCAAGATCCATTACGAATCTGTCATGAAGCTACGGTCTTCTGGCCAGGCGGCGAGATCCGTCGTCAATAACGTGACGGCAGAAACCACCCAATTGCTTGAAATGGGCGCTGCCTTCAAGAAGGTTACGGGCGACATCCAATTGAAGCGCAAGATCACCACCGATCCTCTGGCTTCCAGGGCCACGACGAACAAGTTCCTGGGTTCTGGAACCGGCGGCAAACTGGTCCTCGCTAGTAAGCAGAAGCGTTTGACCCTGACGGATCCGAAACTTGACCCCAACGCACGACCCATGCTGGGCCAAATGCTCACGATTGGCGCTCATATGACCGTCAACAAGACCGATGGGAAATATTCCCAGAAAGTCAATCAGATGGTCACAAACCACCGTGGCGAGAAGTGTTTGAAATGGGCGAAGCTAAATCTTGCACAGTGTATTGCGGTTGCCCGTGATCAATCGGAAGAGGCCTATTGCACCGGTAAGCACGCCATGAACGACGCTGCTGCTTGCTGGAGCTTCATGACCCTCAACGGCGGTTCAACCTAAACAACACTCCGAGTCTCACCTATGCACTCACTAGACGGAGCCCATTGGCTCCGTCTTTTTCGTTTGTCGACGCGTTCGGACCTATTTCGATAAAGTTGTCTGAGGGCGTGAAAATCTTCATTAACGATGATTTCAAATAGATTGAGATTGCTTCAATTTTAGCGACAGGTTTTACCGGGACGCAACGCCCAAACCCTAGGATGTGATCTGGCGATCTTTTCTTGGGGACATTAGTCTTGTGTTGAGAAGTCTTTTTTGGATTGTGGCTGTTGCTTTCTTGGTATCAGGAAATCGCGATCTTACAGTTGAGGTCGACGGTCAATCCATCCCCTTGTTCTCAGAAAACAACCCTGCCCTTGAAACGTCAGACCGCGTTGTTGAGTCAATTTCTCAACTCAGAGGTTTTTGCGGACGCTATCCGGGGGTCTGCGAAACCGGCGCTGTTATAGGTGACTTTGCCCTCAGAGCTGCAACCGCGATTACCCGCGAGGCCCATGCGGCACTAGAAGAGAAGATCCAAACCCACGACGTGGAGGCGATCGCATCTGAGTTGCCGGAGCCGGATTTCTACGAAGATGAGTTCGGCGCTTAACCTCAGTGCCCACAATCTGCTTTGTTGGACTTGCCAGCCAGCCCCATAAGGCCTATCTCCCCTCAGCATAGAGCAACTTTATACGGAACCGGAGAAGGCCTCTGATGGCAGGCATTGACGATATCATTGAAGACTTCGAACTCCTGGAAGAGTGGGAAGATCGATATCGCTACGTTATCGACATGGGCAAAGACCTTGAGCCCTTGCCGGATGCCTTACGGACGGATGCCACAAAAGTCCAAGGGTGCGTTTCCCAGGTTTGGCTGCATAGCAAACTAACGGGTGATGGGCCGCAGCGACTGGTTTTCCAGGGGGACAGCGACGCTCACATCGTGCGTGGACTGATTGCGGTTCTCTTTCGCCTCTACTCAGACAAAACGCCTGAAGAGATCTTGGCAGTCGATCCAATGGCGACATTGAGCCAACTTGACCTGGACGCGCACCTTTCTCCGCAGAGATCGAACGGCCTCCACTCGATGATCAAGCGTGTTCAACACGACGCGCGTCAGGCCATCGAGAAAAGACCTGGCGCTTAGAACGCAACCTTTCCCAAACACATCTGTACTAGTGACCTGTCGAGCCACCCTCTTCGCCCGTGCTTGCTTCAACACTGTGGTGCTGAATCAGTTTATTTTCGTACAGTGATTGCGTCATATCGGGCAGATAGAAGTAACACATCAGAAATCCGACAATGCTCATCACGATTGTGTAGGGAAGCGCGAGTTCGACCATTCGCAAATATGAGAGGCGAACCAGCGGAGCGAGAGATGATGTCAGTAGGAAGAGAAACGCTGCTTGACCGTTCGGCGTTGCAACACTTGGGATATTGGTTCCGGTATTGATTGCCACCACGATCAAATCGAATTGATCTCGGGTCAAGCTTCCATTGGCCAAGGCGGCGACCACCTCATTGATGTAGACCGTGGCAACAAACACATTGTCGCTGATCGCCGACAGCACGCCATTGGCAGTGTAGAAGACGGCGATTTGCATTTCTCCTTCAAGCTCGAGGGCCGACGCAATAATGGGCGAAAAGAGCCCTTGGTCGTGAATAACCGCCACGATTGAGAAGAACACCGCGAGCAACGCGGTGAAGGGCAAGGCTTCCGTGAAAGCACTGCCGATCTGGTGTTCGTCTGTCACGCCGGTAAATGCACATGCAAAGACAATAACTGTCAGACCGATCAACCCGACTGCAGCGAGGTGGAACGCCAGACCAATAATAAGCCAAAGGGCGACCACCCCTTGCATAACCAGCGAGGCCTTCTCCTGAATTGACCGCTTTTTGTCCTCTTCATCCGAATATGCCTGCAGCTGCTCACGAACCAAGGATGGCAGTTGGTGCCCATAATCAAAGATCTTAAGTTTCTCAACCGCCGCGCAGGTCGCGAGGCCCGCGAGAAAAACTGGGATGGTCACTGGTGACATGCGAATGAAGAACTCTATAAATTCCCACCCTGCTTTGTGCGCAATGAGGAGGTTCTGTGGCTCCCCAACGATGGTCATAACGCCGCCAAGAGCGGTACCGACGGCGGCGTGCATCATGAGATTGCGCAAGAAACCTCTGAAGTGATCAAGGTCGCTGCGATGGTGTTCATGCACCTCGCTGTCGTCGGAATGATCGTGGTCGTGATCGATGTGCTTGCCAGATGCGAACCGATGATAGATCCCATAGAAACCGACACAGATTGCGATGACAACTGCCGTGACGGTAAGCGCGTCTAGAAATGCGGACAAGAAGGCTGCGGAAAAAGAGAACAATAGCGACAGCAAGATCTTGGACTTAACTCTCAAGAGGAGCCTTGTGAAGATCAACAGTAGCAGGTTCTTCATGAAATAGATGCCGGCGACCATGAAGATCAGCAGCAGGATGACTTCCAAATTGTCGGAGAGCTCGTGATATACAGATTCAGCACTGGTCAACCCAATGGCAACCGCTTCGATCGCCAAAAGGCCTCCTGGAATGAGTGGATAGCACCGCAGGGCCATGGCCAAAGTGAAGATGAACTCGAGGATCAAGATCCACCCGGTTATCGTGGGCCCGAGGATAAGTAGAAGTATTGGGTTTGCCACCAAAAATCCGAGGATCGTGTATTTGTACCACCTCGCAGAATTGCCCATGAAATTGTTCGGGAGCGCCTGCATTAAGGTTGTTGGCTGGGTCATATCTCTTTCCTATCAAAGATCCCCCACGTGATGTGTGGACATCTTCGATCTCAGTATTTGAATTCGGGATGACAATCGCCGCGGAAAACCAGGCCTTACGCTGCACTACTGGCCCGGACCCTCCATGGGATGGGTCTTAGCCCTCACATTTGCCATGGGTGGATTGTCCGGGCAAGTCTTAGTTGACCCGAAACCGCCCGCTTAGGTGTCGAAGGACTAGGTCCATACCCTCAAGTAGCTAAGGCTGACCTCGTGAGACGTCTGAGGAAGAAGTAGTGGGTCATCAGGACCGGAACCACAAAAATGAAGCTCTCGGTGTAACTGGGGCTTGGGTCATAGAAGACCGTGGCCACTGGGAAACCGGCACCAGAAGAGGTTATGAATGAAAATGAGAGGAGATTGTTGGCCGTGTGCAGGCCAGCGCAAGCCTCCAATCCGTTGAACTTCAGGGCCAAAAATCCCAAATAGGTTCCAAGCGTCAGATAAAGCGCCACCGCAGCCACTCCACCAGCCGCCCAATCCGGGTTGGTGGCATGCATTCCCGTGAACATAAGCGCAGGCACCAGGAGGCGAAATGCAACTCGGCTCGTCAACTGGGAGACCCCTTGTTGGATGTATCCCCGAAAGAGCACTTCTTCGCCTAGACACTGCAAGGGTACCAAGAGAATGACGACAATGAAGAATGGCCAATATCGCGCCCCATCAAATACGTATTCAACGGCACTTGGGTCGATGGCATATGCAACTGCGAACAAGATCAACTGCATCCCCATGTAAATGCCACCGCTTGCGAAAAACAGGTTCCAAGAGAATGAAGACCGTGCGGTAAAGAGCGACTTTATAGGTTGCTTGTGCAGAAGCCGGGCAACCAATGGCGTGATGACGACGAGGCTGGCAAGTGACAAGAACAAGAAGGCAAGGCCGGCAATTGCCTCCCCATCTTGCTCAGGGGTGATGTCGACCCAGTTCAATTGTGATTGCATAATCCCCAGAGCTGCATTCAAGCCAAGGGCATTGTACGCAATCAACAAAACAACCGTGGCCAGGATTGAGCCAACACCGACAAGTAGAATGCCGGCGAAGTACACCCAGAACGGACGGGACACTTTGGGAGCCAACTCGAAGAAATGAGTTGAGCCTGTTTCTGTATTGCTCGAATCTATCATGTGGGAATTATACTTCAGCGACCCCTGATCACAAAATCATCAGAGTACATCGCGGATTGTAATTGTGGAGAAGTGGGGCGCCGAAAATCAATGGGGGATTGTTGGATGTTTTCCCGGCGCCCCCGGGGTGGTTCTGTCGACCTCAGAGAAGCCCTTTTTTAAGGCAATTGCACTCGCTGAAGACCTCTTGATCCAACTGATCCAAGTAAGTGTCCAGCGCTGCGCTCATGATATCTTGTGGCATCATGTTCAGCTTCATCGCCGCAATCTGGAGTCGGATGAACTTCCTAGGGTCTAGACCCAATCCAGAGACCGGCTCATAGTTTTGCGCCTGTTTCTGCCTCTGCATTTCACTCGAGTACTTCTTGACGGCACAAGGCTCGGACGCACCTTTTCCGCTTGGAATTTCCTCCTCAAGCACGCTTCCAAGATCACCAGGACGCGCCCCTTTAAGAAGGCGCTCCTTCATTGCTCGAAGGCCCATATTTGCCTTTCGGTCTTCAACGTCAGCAAGGGCTTCAGTAACAATTTGGTCAAAGTCTATCGGCGTCGTCGTTCCTTCTTCAAGATCTGTAACAGCCTCTTCCTGTGCATTTTGATCGACCGAATTGGGCACTGGATTGCTGTCTTCCACATCAAGGTCGGATGACCCATAATCAACTTCACTGGCCCCACTGTACTCAGCGAGTTGTTGGGCTTGCATGGCGGTTTTGAGTGGCCGCATCTCGTGTTGTAAGGCGGAAAATGCACCTACATGACGCTTTGCCTCTTGGGCCAAGCGCCGCGCAGGAATGTGTTGTGCAATAGCTTCGGCCGTAAAAGCCGCCGCAGCTGGCACAGCGTCCCCTTTTCTGGCGAGCAGTCCAGATGTCAGAGACGCAAATTTCGACGGCGTTTCAGTGACCTTTTCGGTATCGTCGTGATTATCAGTCATCTGATCTCCTTTACGACGCTCGACGGCCAAAGGCAGGAGTAGCGCGACCAACACCGTTAAGATTGGTAACGGGTGTCACAGGCGCTTTTGACGGCAGGGTTGTCGATGAAGTTTCCAGACGGGCAATTCTAGAATCCAAATACTCCCAGAGCATCTTGACTTCGAGGGCGGAACTTCCCTCAGGATCTGTCTCTTGCACGGTTCGACCGTCAATCATGCTTGCCGCAAAATCGACGCGGTTATGGATGTTGATCGGAGCGACCATACCATGTTGAGAAAGCGCAACAGCAGCTTCTGATGTAATGCGGGCACGCTTGGTCGCAGCATTGATGACAAAGACCATTTGCTTTCGTCTCGATTCCACGATGTCGACGGTGGCACCCACGGCACGCAGGTCATGGGGACTCGGTCGCGTTGGTAACACGACCAAATCAGCCAAGCTGACAACTTCCGCGATCGCTCTTGTCACAGCTGGAGGGGTATCAATGACCACCAACTTGTATCCAGCCGCTCTGATTTCTTGTAAATCAGAATGCAATTCCGAAAATACGGATTGAATAAAGACCGGGGTCTCGGACTGACGCGCATTCCACCATTTGGACAGACTTCCTTGCGGATCCGTGTCAATGAGTGCGACCGGTCCCGCGCCTGCGCGATCCGCTTCAACTGCTATGTGCCCCGCCAAGGTTGTCTTACCAGACCCACCCTTTTGCGACGCGAAAACCAAAACTCGCATCGGCATCGACATGCCAGAACTCCTTTCGATCTCTCCATGTTCCAATTTCGCACTAAGCTGCATCCGGATTATGGAACGTTTTATTAAAGTAGGCGCCACGACTTAACGAGGCGTAAAACTTACAATTCGACTTAATTGCGACTTACTTTGCTTTCGACTTCCCTCTTTATTCGAATCATTTGCTCAGGCGATCGTGAGATCGTCTATTTCCCACACAGCCAATGTTGCCGTTGCCTGTTGCACACTTAGCGATTTGAACACCTCCATATTGTGTTGGATCTGCCCGCCTGGACGCGCCTTTCCAAACCTCTTGTGGTCCATCATGAGGCACATGGTATTAAACTGATGACGATCTGCCCCAATAGCGCGGCACAAGACAGCAAAGGCTTCACCGCCTCTGTCCAACAGTGCATGTCGAACCAGGTCGGTGCTGATCCCGAGGTGATCGATGGTCGTCTCAACAAAATCCTTGAGCCGATTAGACCGGATCATTTCGACAATCTCTGAGACATTGGCGCCGTGAGTGGGCTCAGCAATTTTCAGGATGGTTTGGGAAACTTCGTGTCGCTCCGTGACCTCCAACCCACTCGGGGCCACTTCCACCAGCACATCATCCAACATTGATTTGTCGACTGGACGATTTTTAAGGATATCTGATCTTAGATCACCACTGGCCCACCAGAAAATCTGATAGGCAATCGCCGTGGTTATCTGAGGATGAGAGAGGAGAGCTTTCTGAAGCCCTGAGACATCCTTGCTGCGTTCAACCAACCTCTCCAAGCCAGACTTCGAGAGGTGAGACCCTTTATTTTCTAACATTGCGACCATTACACTTTCCTCATCGCAATCAATGAGCTTGTCGGTCACAACCTGGGACAAGACGTTTCGCCTCGCAATGGACAAGCGATGGCTTGAAGATTGGCGTCGGATTACGGCGATCAGGTCAAAGTCATTCAAATTGGCGCACTCTTCCAAAACCAGTTGAGCGACCTCGTACTCCTCAGAGATCAGGTGAGAGAGCAGGCGTCTCGTGGGATTGGTATCTCCACAGACTTTTAAGGCCACATTCTTGCGTGTCGCTAATTCGGATTTTGGAAGAAGTTGGCATAAAATTTCATCAACGAGTTTTTCCTCAATCATAGTCAACCCTACTTCCCCGTCGAAGCGCAATCTCGTGACTGTTTCAAGGAGGCGTTGCCGCGCAAGATTGTCAGTATCTTTGGCAAGGTCTATCAGCCCCTGAACATCAATCGACGGCCTCTCTCCGCCATTCGGAGCAGTCACATCATCCGACAATTCTACATCGTCGGCGTTTTGGTCAATTAGCGTCATGTTGTTTTTGGGCTCATGATAAATGGATTGTGTCATGTTGAATGCGCCTGACTGCCTTGATTTGTGACGTCAGGATCGCCTTCACCTGACGTCGCTTCCTCACACACTTCTCGACTGGTGCGATCCCAATAGCGCAGAATCACATCTGCGCGATCAGTCGATAATGTGTCGTACACGATGGAAACATTGTCCGTTGGCGCCGCTGCCGCATCCCATGTCCACCCTTGTCTTGCGGCCATCAATCGGCGAATCCAGAAAAAGTTTTCGCGACCAAAGCCACACGACTTGGCAAGCACGGCGATCGGCTCTCCACCGGCATCATCGAGGATTTGTGCCGCGGTCTCAGGCGTAATTTCTGCCGCCTTGGCCAACAAATCGAGGCAAAGATTGCCCTTGTCATCCTCAAGGGCCTGGAGGGCTCGTTTGACCAGATCTGGATCAATAGAACCGTCTCTTTTCAGCATTCTCACCGTTCGGGCAATTTCAGCCTTCCCTTCCCTTAGGGTTGCGAAAATCGAAACTGGAATAGGTTCCAGGATTGACTGACGTTGACAGGTGAAACGGTCAATGATGCGGCGACGCAGCTTGTGATCTGACCACCAAAACACCAAATGTGCCAAATCCGTGGGCAGATCGGTGCGCTCAATGAGGGGCTCACGAATGTCTTCTTCCTCAATACTGCGCTCGGCTAGCATCACGAAAGCTTGCCTGGATAGTCGCGACCATTCGTTGCGAAGGAGAATGCGCAGCGTGCTGCTCTTCGAAAACTTGACGAGGGCATCTGAAACCGAACTCGGCAAATTGTCTCGTTTCGCAATCGTTTTGCGGTGTTCCTCATCTTTTTGGGTAATCACGGAAATGAGATCTGAATCCGAGAGAGCGAGACTTGAAGACAATATTGGGATCGAGAGATCCTCGTCTGAGTGCATCAGATGTCGCAAGAGCGCACGCGGCGTTGCATGGTGCGCAATAAGTCTTTCAACGATTCGAATCTGATGATCCTTGGGCACGAAGGTGATGGCATGGGTGACCAAGTCGTCAACCAATGTTCTCTCTTGAGGAGGCATGTTGCCGGACGGCAGGATCAGTAGGTCCATCAGTCGATTGATGAAGGTCCTAAGATCATTCGCTGACGCATCGGTCTTAACCTCGCTACCGCGACTTACGTCTTTTTCGCTCGTCGAGTGATTTTCTGTACTTGAGGCAACATCACATTGGGGATCAACTGGTATTGGAGGCTTAGGGGGCGTGACGACGCTCAACACCGGCGGCCCGTTCACTGGCGGCTCAGGTTCCGCAGGTGTTGGCGAGATTGGGGCAGGATTTGACGGCACTTCGGTCGATTCCGGAACAGGCTTCGCCGCAGGCGGTTGGTACTGTTGGTTTGCCACCTTTTCGTCCAACTTTTCCGGCAAAAATTGACTGGATTTCACGCCTGCCTCTTTCACTACATCCCTGTTGACGATTTGGCACAACCAAATGGGTGTACCTGCATCGCAATGGATTGTGGCTGAGTTCGTGTTAATTTGACGCTCTGTAGGCCGTGACAATTTTAGGAGAAACAATGGGTTCTCCGTTTGCCATGATCTCAAATTGAAGTTGGGTCTTGGCTCAAAACTCGACTGTTTCAGCGCGTTCTACTGTAACTATCGGAGAATTGATGATTAAAATCCTATGTTTCTGATATGGTGTGAGCTAGGAATTGTTGGGTTGGATTCTATTATTGAATTAGAGACCATGTCCGTTGAACATTTGTTGCGACGCAATAAGGGGCGAAGTGAACGTGAGTAGATTGATCACCAAAATTGCGGTTGTATTGACTTGGACCTTGGCGAGCTGCAGCGCTGGGATCGACCCGATTGTCGCGGAGTCTCCTGAGTATCGCTCTGGTTATACAGACGGATGCATGACTGCCAATGATCGCCAGAATGGATATGGCTCGAAGGTTACCCGCGATCTAGCAACCTTTGAGTCCAGCGAAGCCTATCGCATTGGGTGGAGAAGTGGCTACGGTGCTTGCGGCGGCCAAATCTCCAATCCTCGAGATTACAACGAAGATCAGTGGTACTGATCGCGACCGTCGCTCGCAGCCCTAATCAGAACCTAAAGTCCTGATGTGGCGTGACCTATTTCGGTTTCTAGTCTCGCTGCCGCTGTCTTTTCGATCTGTTTTCTCAGTTCAGGATTTTCGCGGCACAAGCGCCGGAAATCGCCACGATCAAGAACAAGCAAGTGGCAATAACCATTGGCGACGACGTCTGCGTTGCGTGGGCGCTTTGTCAGTAGAGCCAACTCGCCAACATAGTCACCATCACTTAACCTTACCTCTGAATCTGGTAGCTTCACTCGCACCTCCCCTGACGCGATGAAGTACATGCAATTTCCAATTTCGCCTTGTCGTATCACCCTCTCGCTCGGCAGCGCCAATTGCGGTCTCAATTGCCGCGCAATGCGGGCGAGATCCTCTTTGCTAGCGACGGAAAAAAGCGGCACGTTTGCCAGCATCTGAGACAGCTTGAGACCGAGGTCGAGACGCGGACGGACGTCGATCGCGTGAAGTCTACGCAGGCGATCTGCCTCCAAGTCCTCAAAGACCTCAGGTGTAATCACCGACTGCGAAAGTTGGCGGCGATACTGCGCTTCTTCCAGACCTAATGCGACACGGTCCAGATATCGACGATTCAGGCCTTCCGCAAATGAAGGGAATTGAAGACTTACCGCCTTTAGTGCCCCTTCAACCGTTCGAATACGCCCCAGCAATACGTCGCATATTCTCGAAACCGTATCATCCCCAACCAGTTCTTTCACAGACGTCCGTGCGAATTCCCTCAACTCATGTAGTGCGATCTCGATAATAAGGAGCGCTTCGAAACGTTCCGCCAGAAGCTTGGACAATTCGGTCTGCCATCCAAAGCGTCGCTGTATCGCTAGTGCCATGCGCAGTTTTATTGACCATTTGAGGCCTACGAAAGCGGCGGCTTGATAGCCAAACAAACCTGACGTTTTCGTCGCGTCTGAAATCCGGCCGGCATGCGCTCGAAGGATTTCGAAACTCTGGCGACTGACAATACCTTTCTGAAGATACTCGAAATAGATTTCTTCCTCACGGCGTGACAAAGCCAACAGTGCCACTTGCATACGATCATCGGATCCCATGACCACCTCATTGGACTCCGATCCGCCGAGATTCTGTGTTGCTTGTTCGACATACTTCATCAAACCAATGTCTTCTGCAATTTCAGCGACTTGATTTTTAACCTGAAGTCGCGACACTTCCATGACACGATCACGCACCAGAAGTTCTCGCTCGGTCAATTTCGCCATCTTCAAAAATCGCATAAGAGGGCGCAAGGTGGGCGCTTGAATGAGTAGAGTAGCCAAAACATATCCGGTTGACGCTACCAGAATAAATCGACCCACTTCTCCAGGAACGGCAGGATTTTCAGCGATTGCGAGTGCCAAGGCGATTGTGACGGCGCCGCGCAACCCTCCCCACCATAGAACTCGCTTGTAATCGCCGGAAATCGGCTCTGACCTTCCAAATCGTGCCATCAGGGGAATAAGGCCGTAGAGGACGACGAAGCGGGCGAACAGTGTGGCGACGAAAATGCCGCCAATGGCCCACAGGTCTGTGATTTGCAATGACAACATCGCTCCGGGCACGACCATGGCCGCCATTATGAAGATCAATGAAGTCGCCCAAAAGTCCAGCATTCGCCATATGCCCCGTGCAACGACCCAGGCGCCTGGTGAAAACCTGGCGCGCCCGTCGATGGCGAATGTGATTGCCGCAACTACGACCGCCGTCACGCCGGAAACGCCCAAATTGGCTTCAGCCACATAGTAGGTGATGTAGGCGAGCGCCACTGTGAGCGTTGTTTCTGCCATTATGGCGTCACGCATGTATCCAATGATGATTGCGGTCGCGCGCGCCAAGAGATAACCGACCAACGCTCCACCCAATAGGCCAATGAAGAAATTCAAACTCGCTTGCCAAACGCTCGGTGGTGCTGGAGATGTCAAAATGGCAAAAAAAGCCGTGAAGATCGCGATAGCCGCGGCGTCGTTAAAGAGGCTCTCCCCTTCGACCAAAATCAGGAGCCGTTTCGGCACACCGAGATCCCGAAAGATGGCAAGAACTGCAGCGGAATCTGTTGTCGCGACAATCGATCCCAACAACACACAAACGACCAATGGCATCCCGCTGATCATTCCGACCGCAAAACCAACAATGAAAGTGCAAAGACCAACGGCAACGACAGCGAGCAAAACGATGGGCACGAACTCGTCAAGCATTCGCCGAACATCAATGGTCAATCCCGCAGAGAAGAGAAGTGGCGGCAGAAATATGAACAAGTATCCTTCAGCAGGAAGTCTCAAGCTTCCAATGGCACCCAAGAATCCGCGTGCGGCTTCATTGGAGTTGAACTCCTGCAATACGATCGTTCCAATAAAAATTCCAAAGAGAGCAAGGGCCACTGTGTAAGGCAAATTAAGTCGGCGAGACATCGGCATCAAAAGGCTGAATGCTGCCAGTAGACACGCCACACCAAATACGACAGAGGCCACATTGATCATCGCTACACAAATTGCCTTTCAGGTCGGAATCGGCCCAAGATGACGATACACTAACACGGGACAATCGCGGCAATCTGTGAATGGGGTCAGTTTTTGGAGTATCTTCGCGACCCAGAACTGAACGGCCTCTCGTGTGACCCTTGTGGAAAAATCATGGAATTTCAAAGCGTTACATGCGAATATCTGCACTAATGAGTCCCGGCATTTGGATGGAATTCGACATTGGAAGAAAGCCAATCTGAGATTGAACGTCCTCCTGGAAATGACGCTGCCGTTCCGCCCCGTCGAAATTTGCGGGCATATCTTGCATCACATATAGGATGGTACGGTGCAATCGGCATTCAGATGGTTCTCTTTCCATATCTTGCTGCTGTTGTTCTTGATCTACCGGCAAGATTTATTGGGTTGGCGCAATTGGCGCTGATGGGTCCTGGTCTTTTTTTGATGCTGCCGGGTGGCGCCCTCGCCGATCAAGTGGATGAGCGGAGCCACCTCATTCGGATGCATTTCCTTGCTGCCATTCCGCCTCTCTTGATGTCTGTGGTATTGTTCTTCAACCAACTCTCCTACCCCATATTGTTGACCTATGCGGTCATGGCCGGCTCTTGTACAGCGTTCGCCACACCGACAAGGGATGCGCTTCTCAGTCGAATGGTGATACCAGGGAAACTTCAAAGTGCCGTTGCGGCTGCATCTCTCACCCAGTTCGCAGGCATGATGGTGGGCATGGCTCTTGCCAGTTCAGCCGGGCAGATTGGGCCCGCGAGTTTTGTTGCGATTCACGGTTTACTGATGATCTCTGGCGGCATCGCAATCATGTTCATATCTGGTCCAACGATCAGGCCCGATCGCGGTCGGGCGCGAATGGGACTCGCTTGGCAATGGCACCAAGCCAAAGACGCATTTGCAGAAATCAAAAAGTCTCGTATCCTCCTGCCGGTGCTTAGCTGCAACTTGGCCGTCGGCGTTTTCTTTGTGGGTGCTTTCCTTGTCGTTGTGCCGGTAAGCGTTCGAGACATCTACGATGGCGGCGCGGCACAGATTGCTCTTTTGTTTCTTACGTTCTGGGCAGGGACCATTGCCTCCTCATCCGTCATCCTTCGTCGTGGAGGTATCCGCCGCCGCGGACGTCTGATGTTTGGAGCCCTGTGTTTAGGCACCACCATCTTGGCGTTGATGGCTCTCCCGATGTCGTTTTGGGCGCTTGAGGTCATGATGTTCGGTTGGGGTATCGGTGGTGGGATCGTCATCACCACGGGACGTATCGTGGTGCAAGAGGAAGCCAAAGAATCTCACCGCGCTCGCATCTTGGCGGTGTTCCAGATGGGATTTATGGGTGGCGGCCCGCTTGGCGCCCTTGCGGTTGGGTTTGCGGTTGACGGCGTTGGACCTCAACTCGCGGTGCTGGTCCCCGCAGCTGGCATGGCAATATTCTTAGTTTGGGTCTATTTTGGCACCCATCTTTGGCGCCTTTCTGCGGCACGTACCGAGTAAGACAGCGACCTACCCGCCCAATTTGTTATGTAGCGCACAATCTGAGTGGTCGGTGATTGTTTTGAGCGGTTCCGCCGACTAGGTTGTTGATACAATTCTCTCAGGGCGCCCATGGACAAAAACAAAAATAACGCGCGCGCAGACAAAAAGGGGGTGGCCCCGACTGCGCCAACTCTACCAGCACCCCACTCAAATGCAGAGTCCGACGGTTCTGCACATGAGTATGGCTGGTACATGGCTGGTCAGGGACTGTTCTTCTTGGCTGGCGGAATTGGATTTGTTCTCAACAATTGGTTGATCGTCTTCTATTTGCGCGAGCCCCCTGAAATCGCCGGACCAGCACAGATGTTGATGACTCTCCCCCAACTCCTTTTCGTTTTGTTTGGAGGGCTCAGCGCCGACCGCGCTGAACTGCGCTCGCACCTCATTCGGTTGCAATCCCTCATGGTGGTTCCAATGTTGGGATTGGTGCTCGTCATACTCACAGGACACCTTAACTGGCAGTCCATTGTAGGACTGACATTTGTGGGAGGTACAATTGGTGCCTTCATTCAACCGGCGCGTGATTCACTCTTGACCCGTGTGACCAGTCGTCTCACTGACAGATCAATCCAGCAGTCCATCATGACAGCCAACATGCTGCAATTTGGAACACAGATCTTTGGCATCATTCTGGTGCGTTTTGTTGCAATCATCGGACCTGTTCCCTTGATCCTTATGCAAGCCGGAATCTATGCGTCCGGGGTGTTAACCACTACTCGACTGTCTGCGTATCCTCCAATTCGGCGCTCAGACGGGCGTGGGTTTGCCCATCAACTCCACGAAATTTGGGACGGTCTAAAGGAGTCCTTCTCATCGCCTGAGATTCGTCCTGTCATGATGTGGGTTCTGGCGTCAGGCTTCATTACTATGGGCGTATATATGATCGTGTTGCCATTTATCGTTCGCGATATCTATCAAGGCGATGCGCCTGAAGTGACAACAATGCATGCTTGTTTCTTTGTTGGAGTTACGATCAGCTCTTTCTTCCTATCGAAATGGGCTCACTTCCGACACCAAGGCAGAGCACTGCTTCTCAGTCAGATGTTCACTGTGGTTGTCATGTTCACTATTCATCTAAACCCACCGGAGTTTCTATTCTTCTTTGTCATTTTTTGTTGGGGATTGAGTGGCGCCATCGGCATGTCGATGACACGATCAATCGTCCAACAGGCTGCGCCTGCGACCCATCGAGCACGCATTCTTTCTGTCTTGTTGCTTTTTAATTTCGGAGGAGCACCCATTGGTGCACTCTTGTCCGGAATTCTTGTAAAGGCCCTAGGACCGCTTGATGCGGTCCTAGTGGCTGCTACTTGCTCGTTCTTGTTGGTGACAACCTTCACCCTCTTCTCTGGGCTTTGGACAATGCAAACTTCCTACTCGCGCACCACACCTCAATCCGATTAGCTGTATTCCCGGTCCTGCCACCAAGGATAGAAGGGGGGCATGTCCTGGGAGGGCCGGCTTGCAAATTCCGGCGCGCGCTTCTCGAGAAACGACGACACGCCTTCTGCGGCGTCCGGACTTCTGCCCATCGCATAAACAGCTCGACTGTCAACCTTGTGGGCTTCCATTGGATGATCCGCCGTCATCATTTTCCACATCATTTGACGCGTCAGAGCAACAGATATTGGAGATGTGTTTTCCGCAATGTCTGTTGCGATCTCATTCGCCCGCGCCATTAGATCTTCGGCCGGGACAATCTCATTGACCAACCCCCCATTGAGAGCTTCGCTGGCTTCGAAGACTCTGCCAGAATAGGTCCACTCTAGTGCTTGGGAGATCCCCACGATGCGGGGTAAGAACCAACTGGAAGCGGCCTCTGGAACAATGCCGCGTCGCGCGAAGACGAAGCCAAACCTGGCCTTGTCGGAGGCAATCCGAATATCCATAGGAAGTTGCATCGTTGCACCGATGCCGACTGCCGGCCCATTGATGGCGGCAATCACAGGTTTCAAACAATCGAAAATGCGAAGCGTCACGCGCCCGCCGCCATCGCGCATGTTTGGATTGCCCCAATCAACTTCACCGTCCGCTAACGATCCTTTTCGGTCAGACCTGGTATCGTGATTAAAGGTGTCAGCACCGGACGACAGGTCTGCACCGGCGCAAAATCCACGCCCCTCCCCGGTTACAATCACGGCACGAACACTGTCGTCCCCATCCACTTCGTCAAAAGCGGCGATGAGCTCATTAGCCATTTCCAATGTGAATGCATTTAGGCGATCTGGGCGATTGAGGGTGATGGTGGCAGTTCTGTCGGTCACCTCATATCGAATGGCATTGTATGTCACGGGCGGTCCCTGCCTTTTTGTTTTTGAGATTGATCGAAAGCACTATGGCGCGGCCATCCTTCCTTTGCAATAGATCCACAAATCCCTACTATGCACAGCGAGATCGTCCTCGAAGACAATCCATCTAGAACAAGAATGAAGCGGCGGGAGACGCACGATGCACCCATACATACATGCTGAAGAGCAACCTGAAAAAGCCGCATACATCATGGCACGCACGGGCGAAATTGTGACCTACAAACAACTTGAAGATAGGTCCAATCAAGTTGCGCAGTATTTTCGCAGCGTTGGGCTCAAGGCGGGTGATGCGATCGCGATTTTCATGGAGAACAATTCGGCCTATTTTGAGATTTGTTGGGCCGCGCAGCGCTCGGGGCTCTATTACACATGCATCAGCTCTCGCCTCACATCCGAAGAGGTCGACTACATCGCAACGGACTGTGGTGCCAAGCTCTTTATCACATCTGAAGAGAAATCTGATATCGCAGGGGAGCTAGCTGCATTGCTCCCCACCGTTGAAACACGATTAATGGTCGGCGACGCCCTGGACGGTTATGAGAGTTTTGAGGTTCAACGGGATGCCATGCCCGCGTCTCGCATCTCAGATGAGCGGGCGGGAACTGACATGCTCTACTCGTCCGGCACAACAGGCAAACCGAAAGGAATTAGAGTTCCACTTGGTGGCGAGGACATTGCAGAAGCCACATCGCTCGTCTTGCTCATTTCCACACTTTACAACTTAGACAGGGAAGTCATTTACCTCTCTCCCGCACCGCTCTATCACGCAGCACCCTTGCGCTACAATCTCACCATTCAACGACTTGGAGGTACTTGCGTCATCATGGACCATTTCGACGCCGAAGAATCGCTTCAACTCATTGAGAAGTACAAGGTCACTGCTAGCCAGTGGGTCCCAACGATGTTCGTGAGGATGCTGAAACTTCCTGAAGAAGTTCGATTGAAGTACGATCTTTCGACTCACAAGACAGCCATTCATGCGGCGGCCCCTTGCCCAATACCAACTAAGAAACAAATGATCGAGTGGTGGGGACCCATTATTCTTGAGTACTACGCTGGAACCGAGGGCAACGGCTTTTGCACGATTTCATCAGAAGAATGGCTCGACCACGAAGGCTCTGTTGGCAAAGCGCTTTTGGGGGAACTTCACATTGTTGGAGAAGATGACGAAGAAGTTCCACCTGGCGAGCCGGGTACAATCTTCTTCGGAAACGGTGGCGAATTTGAGTACTACAACGACCCGGACAAGACAAAGGACTCTCGTAATGACAAAGGCTGGTCAACGTTAGGTGATATTGGTTATGTGGATGACGAAGGCTACTTGTATCTAACAGATCGTAAGGCCTTTATGATCATCTCTGGCGGTGTGAACATTTATCCACAAGAGACAGAGAATCTATTGACCACACACCCGAAGGTCGAGGACGTTGCGGTGGTTGGCGTGCCCAACGAGGAGTTTGGCGAAGAAGTGAAGGCAGTAATTCAACCTATGTCGTGGCAAGATGTGGGAGACGCCTTCGCTGAGGAATTGATCGACTTTTGCAAAGAGCATCTAAGCCATATAAAGTGCCCGCGATCAGTGGATTTTATAGAAGAACTCCCAAGACACCCCACTGGAAAACTATACAAACGCTTGGTGCGCGATAGATACTGGGGCAATCACGATACGAAGATCGTGTGATCCCCGCCAATTAACAACAAGAAAGGAAACGCTCATGGCCGAGGCAATCAGATTTGAAGACCTTCCCAACCACATTGGCGAAGAGACTGGTGTGTCTGACTGGATCGAAATCAACCAGGAACGGGTAAATCAATTCGCGGATGCGACCGGCGACCACCAGTGGATTCACGTCGATGTGGAGCGTGCGACGAAAGAGATCGGGTCACCTATTGCGCATGGGTATCTAACGATGTCGCTCCTGCCAATGTTGTCTTCTGGTCTCCGTCCTGTCGAAGGTGTCACACGCGGCATCAATTATGGGGCAAATAAGTTGCGCTTCACCAACATGGTCCCTGTTGGCTCTAAGGTGCGATTGCGACAGAAACTTCTTGGCGCCGAGCCAAAGGCTGGTGGGCTCTTGCTCACCAACGAATGCACCATCGAGATTGAGGGCAACGACCGACCTGCCATGGTCGCGGAGACTTTGACCCTGCTCTTCAACACCTAAGAGAGCAAACTGGTTCGCGCAGGAGCGATTGCTTAAAGCAATCCTTCCTGGCGCGCCCACTTTTCCGTGCCATCGAGCGCTCGGCCTAAGCGATCAAAGGTCTCGACAATCTCGCTTTCATCAATAATGAGCGGCGGACAAAGCGCGACGCTATCGACAAGTCCTCGAACGATAAGCCCATTCTCTAATGCGAGTTGCTGACACTTCGCACCAACTCCTGCATTCGGATCGAAAGGTGTCTTATCAGACTTGTTTTTGACAAGCTCAAGGGCGCCGACCAATCCAACGCCACGCGCTTCACCCACCAAGGGGTGGTCAGAAAAACCGTGTAGTCGCGCGAGAAAACGAGGCGCTACTTCTCGCACGTGAGCGACGACCTTCCTTTCTTCCATCAATTGCATCGCTCGCAAGGCAACGGCCGCACACACTGGATGTCCAGAATAGGTATAGCCGTGGCCGAACACGCCAATCTTCTCACTCTGCTTGATGTAAGTCTGGAATAGTTCGTCCTTGACCGCTACGGCTGAAATCGGCAAATAGGCCGATGACAACGCCTTGGCCATGGACATAGTGTCAGGTTGCAGGTCATAGGTCTCAGCGCCGAACATATTGCCAGTGCGACCAAACCCGCAAATTACTTCATCATCGATAAAGATGATGTCGTGTTCTTTCAGGACCCTTTGGATTTTCTCGAAATAGGTTGGAGGGGGCGGTATTACCCCACCAGCCCCCATGACCGGTTCGGCTATAAAAGCGGCGATGGTGTCAGGGCCTTCGCGCTCAATCAGGCCTTCAAGGTTTAAGGCCATGCGCGTAGCAAACTCCTCTTCAGTTTCTCCTGGTTCCGCCCCACGATAGTAGTGAGGACAATCGGTATGCACGACGGGAATTGCGGGCATATCAAAGTCTATGTGCTGGGCGGGAAGTCCCGTCATGCTCGCGGCCGCCACGGTCACCCCGTGATAGCCGCGCATCCGGCTGATGACCTTTTTCTTCTCAGGTCTCCCCATCGCATTGTTGTAGTACCAAACCAGTTTAACTTGAGTGTCGTTTGCATCTGAGCCCGAATTGCCAAAGAAAATTTTAGACTTGGGAATAGGCACCATGGCTTTGAGTTTTTCTGCAAGATCAATCACGGGATCAGTGCTGCGGCTTGCAAACAGCTGGCCGTAAGACAATTGCTTCAATTGTTCGGTGGCCGCATCAATGAGTTCTTCCTCGCCATAACCCAATGAGACACACCAAAGACCGGCCAGCCCCTCAATGTATTCTTTTCCTTCCGAATCATAGACGTAGATCCCCTTCCCCGATTGGATGGTCATGGGTCCAGTCTTCAAGTGCTGGGCCAGGTTGGTCATCGGATGAAAAACCGCATCAATGTCGCGTGCGGCTTGTGAATTGGGAGCGTGGGAGGTCATTGGAAGGTCCTATCAAGCATCAACGAAAGTTTCGCGCAGTAGTCTTGGACAGATTGCGGTAAAAAGAAAGGGGCCTGAGGCCCCTTTTTTATTTTCTAGAACATCAGCAATCTGCAGAGAATTAACGAACCCGCCCCGCTTCTGCGGCGGCTTCTTCCTCGGCGATTTTCTTCTTCCTAGCTTCTTCCGCCGCGGCGCGACGCGCGCGATCAGCGATTTCATTTTCGATGAACTGAACCCACTGAGACGCCCGCGATCTTGAAGAATCGATCCGGGACGCTTGTCGGAATCGTGTAAGAGCTGATTCGAAATTGTCGCGCGCATAGTGGATAGAGCCAAGCAACATCAGCGTCGATCCTCTGTTGCGCAAGCCACCAGCATTTAGCGCCCGTTCACACGCGGTCTGGGCCTTAGCGTATTGCCGCTCATTCATGTAAGATTGGCACAGTTGGACGTAAATGTTGCCATCGTCCGATAACCCAGCGGCCCGGGTCAGCGGCTGAATGGCGGCTTTCCATTCGCGCGAACCTTGATAAGACCTAGCGAGAAGTTCGTAGTTCTTCTTCGTCGTTTCGATTTGACTACTACCAAATCCCTGATTCATAGTTTTGACACCGCGATAAGGCACGTCGTGGAAAATATGCAAACTCGCCATTTGGGTAAGTTCATTGGATGTTGTCAGCATGTTTTGCTGGTACATCATGTACTTGAAGTAGTAAGCGTTTTTCTCTTGTTCCAAGAGAGAGTATGTCGCGCCCAATTGGGTCCAATACCTTTTCTTACCTGGAAACAATGCAACAATCTCCCGGAGGAGTGTTTGCGCATTTCGGTATTTCTGGTTTTGAAGATAGAGGTTCGCGGCCAAGCCGAAGAAGGTTTCTCTGGGAGTTGCCCCAGAGGCGCGCGCAAGGCGCATCATCGTTTCCGCATTGGTCAAAGCACGTGAGAATTGCTCCTTCATCATATAGGCTTGCGCCAAGATGTAGTACCCTTGAGGGTCATTGAAGTCAGGAGTTTCCCGAACAACGGTTTCCATCTTGCGAATGGCTTCATCAACCCGACCCTCGGCTAGGTAAAGCTGACCGAGATAGAAGTCTAATTGAAGTTGCTGTGGCCCATCAAACGCCTTGTAACTCGCTGCTCTCTCAAAAGCTCGAATTGCGTCAGCATAACGCGGTGGATTGTCCATGCTGACATAAACGAACCCCGTCAAACGCCAAACCACTGCTGACTCATAGGGCTTGAGACTAGAGTTATTCTGCAAGCGTTGAAGGATGCCAAGAGCCTCCGCATAACGCTCGGCGGCCAAAGCCTCTTGAGCGGCAACAATTTGCTTGCCGACCTTTTCGGTCACGGTGTTTGCCTTGCGCGTGTCAGGCTTTTTCGGCTTGCCGTCCTCATCATCGTTTTGCGCATAGGCAATGCCTGTGCCCGCATCGTTTAGAAGAGGTAGGTTCGACACTTGAAGAAAGGCGGCGCAAGCAATCGCGGCCACGGCAATGCCGATACGGCGCCGCGAATCATTGTGGCGACCACTCTTCCGTGTCACATCGACGACACTACTCATATGCTCCGACCTCCTGTCAAACGGACTTACTCCGCCAAATCAAAACTCAAAAGCACCTCTTGATCCCAGCGCATTGGATTTCCCCCTTCAACACGCGGCTGGTACTTCCATCTATTTACCGCCTTCTCCGACTCACTCTTGAAGACACAGCGGCTTGGATCCTTTTCAACGTCATTCTCGACACAGCGAATGACTTCAGCCCCTTCGACGGCTCCTGTTTCCGTCACTGTAAAACTCACAATTACCCATCCCTCAATGTCACGCTCGGATGCCTTGATTGGATACTGCGGTTCAATGCGAACAACTGGTTGCGGATCCCTAGTCGGGTCACTTGGATCCCCCAATACTACCTTCTTCGGCTTCATGCCCTCCGGATTAATTGGAATTTCGTCGCCATCTGGCTCCTCTTTGGGAAACTCCGGTTCCGGCATTTCAGGCGGTTCGGGCATTGTTGGCTTTTTTACTATATCATCTTCGGATCTTATCGGCGTTTCTCGGTCCGGGCGGGATATGTCGATCCCTTCAGCTTCAATTCCTTCTTCCGGTGGATCAGCTTCCCCCGAAATCAGAAACCGCATGAGATAGAACAGTGCCAAACTGACCACAACTGCGAGCGGCACACCAACAATGTATCGTCTCATTGTCTATCTGACCTTTCATTCGAACCACAAGCCGATGGTCTGCCACCGCAAAATCCGTTTTCTCTCGTTCTTCCGCTTATTCAGTTTCCAAATTCTTCCTATTTCTCAAGATCAAAAGTCAGCATAACCTCATCTTGCCAACTGACCGCCGTGCCGCCTTCTGTTCTCGGCCTATATTTCCATCGGTTCACCGCTTTTTCTGCTTCTTTCCTGAAATCACAGCTTTGAATAGATACTTCTGAGCCATTTTCGATGCAGCGTACGACCTGTGCATTTTCCACGGTGCCGTTCTCTGTAATTGTGAACTTCACAATCACCCAACCTTCAATGCCGCGTTCTGCTGCCTTAAACGGATAGCTTGGCTCAATGCGAACGACCGGCTGAACATCGGAATCTGACGTGAACCCGGCATTCGGATCGATTTCGACAGCAGTCAAATCACTTAAGTTGACTTGAACTGTGTCCGCTTTGGGCGGCTTCACCGCTTGAATTGTCTGTGGTGGTGGTGGTGGCTCTTTTCGCTCTGGACGTTGACGGGCTGGATCATCAGTTCGCAATGTCTCATCGCGATCCTCACGAGAAATGTCGATGTCGCCAACACTGGCATCTTCTTCAGGCGGCTTAAACTCACCCGTCACCAAGAAACGCATCAAAAAGAACAGTGATAACGTGACCCCAGCTGCAAACGGAATTCCTAGTATGTATCGCACCATAGTGTCGATCGTCCTTCTTTACTCTTCCACTGTCGAAATATCGACCCGTGGCGCCCCTGCAGCCTGAACCTGTGCCATCACGTCAATGACAACGCCCATTTCGGACTCTTGGTCGGCCTGGATTACGACATGACCGCCTGGATTTTCAGCGAGGATCCGCTCAACCGTCGTCCTCACGGCGCGCACATCAACTTCTTGTTTATCGATGTAGATCTGACTGCGGTTACTCACAGCAACCAAGACCGACACAGTCTTGATCTTGCCTGTTGTCTCGGCAATTGGACGCTCAATATCGATCCCCGGCTCCTTGATGAAGGTGGCGGTCACGATGAAAAAGATCAACATGATGAACACGATGTCGAGCATCGGGGTCAGGTCGATCTCAGCGCCTTCTTCGCCTCTGTGTCTCTTTCTCGCCATAAACTCAATTTCCTAGCTTGGCGTATCCGCCTGAATTGCCGTTATTCCTGCGTTGTCGCGATCGACACTTTGTCGGTCACGAGTTTCGCTTGGTCTAGGGCTCTAACAACCGTCCCTGTCTTGGCACGCTTGTCTGTCTGCACCACGATCGAGCCTTTCGGGTTCTCCCCGATGAACCGCTCAACCCGAGCACGAATGGCTCGCGTGTCTACGTCCACACCGTCGATAAGGATACGGTCAGTATCGGTCACATAAATGCGCATTGACCGGATAGCAGATTGCGGCGGTGTGTCGCTGTCAGGCTTCGTTACATCAAGACCGGCTTCCTGAACAAAAGTTGCCGTCACGATGAAGAAGATCAACATGATAAACACGATGTCCAGCATCGGGGTCAGGTCGACCTTTGCCTCTTCGCTACTATGTGTTGGCTTATGTCTCACGCTTTTTTCCTCTGCGGCTCTATTCCAACACCAGCACGTCACCAACCGCATCGACTTCGCGCCTAGAGCGCTGTTCGAGACTGTTGACAAAGAACATGCCGGAGAGTGAGGCAACCATTCCGGCCATTGTCGGAATTGTCGCCTGCTTGACACCTGAAGCCATGGCACGGGCATTACTCGATCCCGTTACCGCCATGACATCGAACACTTCGATCATACCGGTCACGGTTCCAAGCAAACCCAACATCGGAAGCAGTGCGATCATTGCTTTCAGGAAGATCATGGATTGATCGACCTGAAGCTTAACTTCAGAAATCAATCCTTCGCGAATGCGATGCGCAAACCAAGACTTATGATCGGTCCGCGCGTCCCATTCACGCCGCGCCTTTTTTACAATAGAACCGTGAGAGGTCCAGTAGTACCAATAGCGCTCGATAATGATCGCCCACATAATGAAGGTGGCTGCCATGATCCAGTTCAGCACCCAGCCGCCCGTCTCCATAAATTCACGAAGATTGGCCCAAGGCTCAGTGATAACGTCGATAAAACCTTCCATAGGAAGAACCTCCTACCGCTTTACCGGCTGCCTTCTGCGTGTCTAGCTACGATACCAACGGCTTGCTCTTCCAGAACTTGCGTCACAGAAGTCGCCATGCCTGATGCAAAGCTGTGGAGCAACAAGACCGGGATAGCGGTCACGAGACCCAGCACTGTGGTAATCAGAGCTTGCGAGATACCACCAGCCATCACTTGCGGATCACCTGTTCCGTAAAGTTGGATCGACTGGAAGGTCAAGATCATTCCGGTCACCGTACCGAGCAGCCCCAGCATGGGAGCCACAGCGGCGATAACTTTCAAGAGGTTCAAGCCTCTCTCCAGTTTAGGCACTTCTTTCATGATCGCTTCGTCAAGCTTGAGCTCAAGGGTCTCAACATCTGTTCCCTTATTCTCTTCATATGCCAGCATGACGCGGCCCAGCGGATTGCTCTTGGAGATCTTCTTAGACTTGATCTGACGACGCACTGCACCACTTTGACCAAAGAGTGCAAAGATCCGGGTCAAGCCAAGCAGAACGGCAATGACACCGATGGTGATGATCACATAACCAACCGCCGCACCCTGCTGAACGCGTTCAATCAATGTTGGTGTCAGAACGAACGTTCCCAGAATCGTACCCTGAGAGGGGTCAACACCTGCGGACACTACACCCTCGGTGTTGTTGAACAGTCTTCCGGCAGCGCCAGTGAATTTTGAACCAGGCTGTCTGCCTAGATGGCCAAGCGTCTGGGTTCCACCATTATACTTGAGATAGTTACCACCCTTTGCAACGGCATTGAATGGGCCAACCCGAACGACTTCGATTTTCTCTGGGCTACCGTCGCCACTTGAAACCGTCGCATCGAATCTTGAGACCTTTCCTTGCTGGGTCATTTCCGTGTGCAGTGCTTCCCAGATCAACTTCAATTCAGCGAGGGAAGGAATTTCTTGTTTCTCAGCAACAGCGCCAACTTTTTCATTCCGTTTTGGAAATTCAGCACTGATCAATGATGCAGCCAATTGACCGCGGGTATCACCGGCAACTTGCTTCACAACGCCGACGAGTTCGTTGAACTCACCCAATGCTTCTTGAAGCAAAACGGAAAGACGCGCGATCTCTTCATTGTTCGTTGCTTCTTGCGCCTCGAGTGTCAAAGAGATTGCCTCTTCACGATCAACGTCGAGTTCAGCTTGGCGCAGGAGGCCCGCTTGATTGGCTCGCTCTGCTCTGAACCTTGCTTCACGTTCGCGGTTCTCGGTGTTCTCACGCACACGGCCCTGTTGGACGCGACGTAAAAGTTCATCAAGACTGATCCCTGTGTTACCACTATCGGCCTGAGCATAAGCTGCAGAACCAATTGACATATCGGTCACTGGAGCCAAGACAGCGGGGGCGATTACCCAGGCCAGGCCTAAACTCAGTGCCATTTTGAGAGTTTTCATGGTCATTTTCATTGGTACGCCTCTTTCGCCTTAATTCGCGCTTGCTGCTGGAACCGGAACAATCAAAAGATCCGGTGGAATTTGTTCGCGGGCCATACGGATCGCGGTATCAACTTCATCCCGATCTCCGTTGCGCGCATCCCACTCACGGGTTTCGTTGTTCCACATCATCGTCTCGGACTTGTCGATTGTTTGATAGAACAATGCGACACGGCCGATTTTCACAAAGTTGACCGACCGGCCATCTTCCAATTCTCCTTCGTAAGCCTCAATTGAACGCCCGTAGTCATTTTCAATCTGATAGGCCTCAAGTGCCTTACGATACTTTTCAGCTGCGGAAACGTTTGACTGCGTCTCGAGAGCTTTCAATGCCTCAATACGCGTCTCTCTTTCACCCATCAAGAATGGAAGGTCCGCGTGAATGAAAAGATCCAATGCTGGAACCATGCCTTTTTCATCACTGAAGATGAGCGGAAGGATCTCTCTTTGAATACCTTCGACATTCGTCATTTGTTTACGCAGCGACGCCATCCGACGCACTTGGTCTTTGATGATCTCACGCTTCTGCGCGTTGTATTCTTTCAATGAGTCCAAGAGATCAATCGTTGTGCGATACTTGGTGACGATATCTGTTGTCTCGTCATCGATCTGATCGATCCGATCTTGCGATGATGCGGCTTCGTTGGTCGCAGCCGCTGTTGAGTTTGTCGCGGCGTCGAGCTGAGCCAAGGCTGGAGCACTCATCATTCCCATGACCATGGCGGATCCGAGAATCAAGGCAGTCAGCGCTGATCTGGACTGACTAAGTAACGTACGTTTCATCAAAGGCCTCTCAGGTCTTAGTTAGCGAGTTAGAAGTATCGGTTTAGACAGTTTATCGAATTACTGACACTTACCAACTCTTCAAATCCCTACAGTTCAAATTATCCGCATTTTGACGCGGCGGCCGTGCACGGCCAAAGCTAATGTCGTCAGGTGATTGGTAGACCCCATTCTGACAAAGACCACTTATGGCAAACTTACAAAGATCTCCTTAATCGGAAACCATTTGTCTGCCCGAAAGCAATCTTTGAATCGAACCCCATTCGGCTGGCCATTTCATCAAACCTCTCCCCTCAGAAAGGTGTTAAGCAACGCCCCACGTAGCCTGCCAATCACAAGTGATTTCAAATTCCCATAATTCGAATGGAATTTCAACGCTTTCGATAGAGGATCGTTAATTGAAACGGAGTTTTTTCGAACATTAATTGCCTAGTTGGTGCATTTTTGTTGGTATACATGTCTACGGCTTCTTGATTTTGACCTTACTCATCTCGAAATTTGTCCATTCACAAACTTTGAAAACACAACTGATTCTGTGGTTTTACACATTATATATATAGAGCGCCCCCAATTGGCCTCATCTTGAGGTCATAGAGCTGCCTCTTTTCGACAATAATTTGCCAGTGATTCACAATTTCGAGAGGGGTTCAACATGGATCAGCTAACCGCGGTGTCAGGCTCGATCGCATTGTTACTTGGTGCATCATGGGCGAGCGGCATCAATCTTTATGCCGCTATCCTCGCTTTAGGCATCATGGGGCAGACGGGCGCCGTCGTTCTTCCTGAAGATCTCATGATCCTTAGCGAACCCGTTGTGATATTTGCAGCCGGGTTTATGTATATGGTCGAGTTCTTTGTCGACAAAGTGCCAGGCGTCGACACAGGCTGGGATACACTACACACATTCATTCGCATCCCCGCGGGCGCGCTGCTCGCTTATGGTGCTGCTGGTGAAATGGCGGAACCAGTTGCTTTGGCTGCTGCCCTCCTAGGCGGTGGCATGGCCGCGACCACGCATGCCACAAAGGCTGGGTCTCGCGTCCTGATCAATACTTCACCTGAACCCTTCTCCAATTGGACAGCCTCCATAACCGAAGACGTTATGGTTTTTGGCGGTATCTGGGCGGCCTTGCATCACCCTTGGCTCTTCTTAGTGTTCCTCGTCTTGTTCTTACTTCTGGCAGCCTGGCTGCTGCCCAAGATTTTTCGCGGGATCAAGAAGGTCTTCAGGTTCATCATTCGATTGTTCGGCGGCGGAAAGTCTGAGGACACTGAAATTGAAGCCTCCCGCTAAATCAGAGAAAAACCCCGGATCACTCCGGGGTTTTTTGGCTGGGGCGGCAGGATTCGAACCTGCGAATGGCGATACCAAAAACCGCTGCCTTACCACTTGGCCACGCCCCATTGGTTTCTGAAGATGTTCGGCTTTCCGGTCCTCAGTGGGGCCGGAAAATAGCGAGTTCGCTGGGCACTTGCAAGCGGTGAATCCCTTAATTTTCAAGCTCTTGCTGATCTGACAAAATCGAGTTCTCAGAGAAGCTTCAAGCACCTTGAGACCCTTACTCTTCAAGTAGGTCGATGACAGCAATACTGCTGCCCTCTAGGGAGCCTAGATAAAGGCGGCCGGAAATCACATTGGCGCTTGTGACCGGTGAAATTCGGCCACTTGGGTCCTGAAAATTGTGGGAAATTTTGCCGGCTTGATCGATGCCAATCACCCATCCATAGGGTTCAATGTCCGGCAATCGGTCGGTCAGTTTACCGATTCGAAACAACGCCTCCCGCATGAGCGGTCGGTCAGAAAGATTGTCCAAAAACTCTCTTCTAGGCGATACCAGGCCGACCCAATAGGTCCCCTTGCCGTCGTAGGAAATATTGTCAGGTAGCGCCGGCAGGTTTTCGATGAAAGGCTCGAAAGTTCCCTTCCGCTCGCCGGAAAACCAATAGCGCAAAACCCGAAAGCCAAATGTCTCGCACACCAAAATGGAGTTTTCATCGTGTGCAACCGAAACCCCGTTTGCCATCCTGAGGGCCTCTAGGTGGAGTTCGGTCGTATTTGTTTCGGGATCAAACGAGAATAGCCTGCCAGTCGAGCGGCCCTCCATGAAATCCATGAGAATCTGTTGTCGCGGGAATCTCTGGGATGAATCCGTAAACCAGATTTTTCCATCTTTTGCTACGGAGACATCATTCACAAAAAGAAACTTCTCGCCATCGAAACTATCCACGAGGACTGAGACGCCACCTTGGCGGTCAATGCTCAGAAGGCCTTTCGAGTTGTCGGCGACAATAATGTTGCCGGCGGAATCAACATCCAATCCATTGGGTCGACCGCCAGTGAACGCTATTTGTTGTTGTTTCTTGGGATCTTCCGGAGAAAATCCAATTATCCATCCGTTGGTGAGACCGGAGATGACAAGGCCATCCACGTTTCGAACGACATCTTCCGGACCCTCACCTTCTTCAATCGAAATTAGAACCGCGTCTTCAAGAATATTGTTTTGATCAAAGGCACCAGAGAAACCAGGATTTGGTGGTGTCATAAATGCGACCGGGCTCATGCCGGTCGGCCAGGCTAACAACCACCCTGCAAATGCGATCGTCAGAATCCCAGCTAGAACACCAAGCACCTTCATAAGTGACCTCCGTTTGACGAACGATGGTAATGATCATCGCTCCGTCACCCGCGGTCAAGCCTGATATTGGATCGACACAACACATTGAATCTCCTATTGGAATTCTAAAGTGTTCCGTCCAAATGTGAAGGTTGCGGCGGGCTCATGATCAAGTTATAAACCGCCACCTCAATCCAAATCTGGGTTGATGATTGGGTCGGGGCGTGGCGCAGCCTGGTAGCGCACCTCGTTCGGGACGAGGGGGTCGGAGGTTCAAATCCTCTCGCCCCGACCAGTTTCCCTTGGATTATGACTTCGCCAGAAATTGAGGCCTGAGAATGAAACCCCTGAAGGGGATTTCTAAGTAGATTGAACTGTCATTTCCGACCTTTCGGCCTGCGTGTCATTGCCTTGGGTGGACAAGACATTTTGGATCACTGAAATCATGTTCTCAACCGTATCATCACCAATGCGGATGAGCTCGTCTGCCTTGTGAAATTCGATCTGCATTATGTGACCGACTTTGGGTTCGATCATTAGTTCAGGCGGATGTGCTTCTTGCTGAGCCTTGGCGAGTTGCCTCATGATTAGCGCGCCTGACGCAATGCCGATGCCCAGCAATCCAGGTTCGCGACGCCGGCGTCGAAACAACTTTGCAGTTCGATTTCGCAAACCGTACCACACTCCTTTGATCCCCTTTTTTTGAGCAATGCCAATGCCTGATATTTCTTTGTCTTGATCTTCGACTATGAGCCCCGTTGCCACAGCTTGACCTCGATAATCAGCAACAACATCAACACCAATGACGATGTCGGCGCCCAGCTGCCTACACAGTGAGATTGGCACTGTCTCGGCCAAACCACCATCGACCAAAAGCATGCCATTGTGTTTGTGAGGCGTGAATATTCCGGGTAGTGAAATAGACGCTCGCACAGCATCAATCACTGAACCCTCTGTAAAAACATGCGGCTCACCACTTATGAGATCAACCGCCAAGGTCGCGAATGGAACAGGCAACTGCTCAATCGACATTTCAGCGAATTGGTTTTCAAGTTCGCGGACAATTTTCTCGCCACCAAGCAAACCATTCTTGCCAAATTGAATATCAGCAAAGCTAAGGACACTCTTCCAAGAAACATCCCGAGCAATCACTTCAAGGTGCTCCAGTTTATCAGCGGCAAGACAAGCTCCTACAACCGACCCCATTGAGGTACCGCTAATGATGTCCGGGCGAATTCCATGTCTGTGGAGTGCGTGAATGACGCCTATGTGAGACCAGCCCAACGCGGCTCCCCCACCAAGGGCCAATCCAATTTTCTTTGCGGGCAACCTTTTCTCCTAACTGGTGTGTTGCCAGTCGTCTAACACATCGACATGGTTGGAACAATCGGTGACAAGACAAATGTGTTTGCGAGTGCCCGGACTGTCGGAGTTAGTGGATGCTGATTTCCTCAGAGACTTGAACGTCAGCTGGCTCAATGAGCGATTTCGTACCGACTGTCACGGTATAGATTTTGCCATCGAGATTCAGTTGCCAGAAATTTAGAAACTTACGAAGAATTGGAAATTCAGGAGATAGATCGAAGTCTTGCCAAATGTAACTTTGAAGAATTGTTGGAAAATCAGGCAAATGATAAACGATCTCTGCGGTCGCAAGACGATAACCATCAAGTTGTTTGACAAATCCCTTCGAAACCATAATCAACTCCATACTGTTACTCCAACAATACAGAGGATATCCTAACAAAACCTGATGTGTACAGATGAACTCGTAAACTGTTAGCACTCAACGCGCATGGCTGCCAATTTTCTATGCCACTGGTTGAGGAAACGAGTGAATTGCTGCATCGTTACGGTTAACGTTACCTGTTCTCAAATAGTCTTCGATGGCTGCGGCCACCAACATCCACTGGTCCGGTGCTACAAATCCGTGGGCGGCTTCGTTCTTCATGCAGAGCGTGTACTCAGCGACCACGTACTTGCGTTCGTTGTCGCCGGTCTTGGCCAGCTCGTGCTCTTGGATCGGCCGCAAGAAAGAGACGCCCAAGAAGTCCGGATCAAGAATGAAAGCCGAGCGCTCGCGCTGGAAGCGGTTTGGCACCACTTTGAGATCGCCGAAGTCGGAGGCATAAAGATGTGCCGCCGCTTGAATTCTATCTTCAGCGATGTTTTGGCGAGCCTGAGCGCGACCGGTAAAACCGGAGACAGTGCCTTTGTTAAAAGGACCGACCATCAAGACGCGGGGGTTGGCCCCTTCTTGATAACAGCTCTGGATCACGTTCTTTAACATGGTCTCGGTGAAGGCGCGGGTGGCGGTTGCATCCGTTGCCGCGTCTGAGCCTGTGGCCGCATTGGCACCGCCGTTGACGGTGTCGCGGTCCACATTGGTCGAGAGCCAGCTCTCCAGTGAACGGGTGCGACGGGCAGTGCCTGCCGCGCCGGCGTTCCAGCCCTGATTGCCAACCAACACCGCCTCAATATCGCGTTTGAGTTCTTTACCGCGATTTGCGAGTTGATAGCCCAGTTCAGAGGGACGTCCGGCTTTGTTCACCTTCTCTTGGGTTGCGGAGACGACCACATCGCGCCGTGAGATCTGACAATAGTTCTTCTCACGGGTTGTCGGTGTGGTTGCGGTGCCGTCGACGACGTCACCTTCCAAGACCGCATTGTTGGAATCGGCTGCGGAAAGCGAGTCCGTTTGCCATTCGTGCATCACTGCCTTTGCCGTGCCCTTTTTGGCAATGGAGAGGAACGGAGTTTCTTCCGGCGAAAGCAGGGAGACAACTTCGCTCAGGCTTTCCTTATTGCCAACAGCGTCGTAAGACAGAAATGAGTTTGTTTGTACTGCCATAATTTTGGATCCTTTTTCGTTTTACAGCATGAGTTCAATAACGCGGGCCGCATCATCGACATGACCAGACTTTTTGAGTTTGGACATAGCTTGTTTGAGGCCTGCGCGGTTTGACGAAGGACGATCGGTACCGGGCCGCATGACAGGCTTGGCGCGACGTACGCGCTTGGTCATGTCCTCTTGCGATGCCGTCAAGTCGTCGTACTTCATGGCCTTGTGCAACAATGCGATCTCCATTGCGCCGGCCTGGCGCAACCTATCATCATCGAAGCCTAAAGATTGTGCGTAAGCGCGAAGGTCTTCGCGCAAACGATCTCCGGTTCCCTCCTCAGTGATTTCGGGAACGAGATGTGCGAGTTCTGCCGCTTCTGTACTCAAGAAAGAGGCGTAGTTTCGTTCTTCAATTGCTTGGGCTTGCATGTTGGCTTGGCCCAAAGCAAATTGCCGAGCCTGAAAGGCGGCGAAGCGGATCGGTGGCCGCCAAGAGTTCAAGATCTTGCGGGGATTGAATGTCCGCATATTCTGAGTTGAGTTGTTGGTTCAACGCCGGGATGAGGCGGTTCAAGCTCTCCTCTGCTGATGCAAACATATGTTGGGCTTGTTGGCTTTGGGCACGCAGGCCTTCAACCTCGCCAACAAATTCGCGGCCATTTTCAAAGACCTTTTTCAATTGACCGATGGTGACTTCAGTCTCACCATCCTCAAGATCAATTTTGAGGGTTTGATCATCGCTCAAATTGGCTTCATTGACCTCACTGACCTCACCTTCTTCGGTTTCGGCATTTTCGTTCTCAGCAACCTCTCCGTGGTATCGGAGATCTTCATCCACCTCCTCTTCGGACGGAGTGGTCCCCATGATGCGGTCAATTTTGATGGCCGCTTCCTCGATGGAGCCAGGCGCAGGGCGCTCGCTTTCCGGGATCGCGGCAATGGCCGGGTCTAAGGAATCCGTGCTTCCTGTGTTTTCTTGGGTTTCTGTGGTGTCGTCCATTTTGCTCTTCCTTTATTTCCAGGTAAATCTGCGACCTTCGAGGTCTGCCTTGCGCTTTCCTTCAAGCGTTCCGGTCAAAACGAGACTGGTCAGATGCTCGCGGAACTTCTCCACAAGTGTCACGTATCGGTGAGCGTCCTCTCGCGCAGCTAAGGTCCGCCCTCGCCGCCACGCTTCGGTGTATAGTTCCTCCAAAGCGCCTAGACTCTCTATAAGAAGCTTGTCTTTGAGCAGAGCTTGCGCGCGCTGCCCCCGCACTTCCTTTTCCATTTATCAAAATCTCCTCGGGTTTGTTCGCGTCGACGGATCTTTTGTCCATCGCGCACGAGCATGACCCAGAAATTCTTTGTGGGGATAAGTAAAAAATTTTCTCCCCACTTTTTTGGGAGATTTTTTTGCCGAAATGTCGTGACTACGGATCGCGACGGGTACAGGGCGTTGTTGTCGCGATCACTTCGGTTGATCGTGTTGACTTACAGGTCAGCATTCATGTCAGCGGTGTTTGCAAATCGCGCCGGGTACGGTGCAATTGTCGATCTCAATCTACTCAGAGGTTTGAGAAGTGTCGGGTTTCTTTACAGGACGGGCTTTTCCCCTTGTTTTGGAAGTAAATTCAACACATCAACGAGGCGACTTAGAGCTTTGGTTTTCTAGCGAAATTCTGTTTTCCGTAATATTTTTGCGAGTTTGGCCCAATACTTGCTGCATGTAAGCAAGTCCTTGTTCAGCATTGCTTTTCATGGACGTTTGATGTGTTCGAGTTTGTATTTTGAGTGTCCTTGCTTCGCTCAATGCACGGTTCTTCACGCCGGTCATTGATCTTGCTTCAATGACCGATATGCAGACGAATATCGGGCCGATCACAAGGACCGGCCCGACTTAATGGAATTGCCACTTTACGATTGATTTGAGGAAAGGCACGAGACGTTGATTAGACTCTTAGACAGAACGATGTCTGACGAGACGTTACGTTTCACTGCAGGGCTTTATCTGCTGACAGCCCTCATTGCCCTTACCTGTGTACTCTAAACAACCCTTCGCCGACTTTGATCTTTAGAAAGCGCCCTCTGGCGGGAAACCATAATTCTGCGACATTTGGGTTTCTGCGGCGAGCTTGGCCATGCGCTCTTCATGGCGAAGTATGGCTTCCTGAGCCGCCCTTTCACGTTTGATGTCGAGTTCAGCTGCCATCTCTTCTCGTTTCAACGTGATCTCGTTTTCGAGTTTCAATCGATCGACTTCAAACTTCTGCGCAATCTCCAACTCTTTGAGTTCGCGCTCTTGTTGGGCCTTGACCGCTTGTTGTTCCATTCCTTGCTGAATGGCCGCCTGCTGCATGGCAACTTGGTTTTGGGTTAGAGCCGCTTGCTGTAGCGCCAATTGAGTTGCACCATCCTTTGGTCCTTTTGGCATCCCTGGGAGGGCTGGCACTCCGGGAATGTTTGCAGCGGGACCTTGCGGTGGTGTGAAGAAGCGTTCGACGCCTTTTAAGTCCATGGCTCCAATGACAATCTCCGCAGTCTCCAACAAGTTTTGCGGCGTGGCAAAACCAAACTCAAAGGCCATTTTCTGTAATTCCAAAAGCATCATGGCATTGTTGAGCTGTGATTGTTTGTCGCCAGTTCCAAGACCCACTGAAATGCGCACATCCATCTCTGATGACCATTGCCGCGGATCCATCGGCACCAACTGGTTACGCAATCGAATGATGCGCTCCGATTGTTGATGGCGTGTGATCAATGACAGAACGATCTTGAAGGCCTGTTTGACGCCGGTCTCAGCAAAGATGCGCGCAATGAGCTCGATCTTTCCTTGTGCTGCATTTTGCAACATTTTTTCACCGCTGGCGGTGGCATGAAGCGGATTGTCGCCTAGACCTTGGGTCCGTGGCGACACACCGGTTCGGTTCTCTCGCATCTGGTCGGTGTACTGGAGGCCTTCGAGCGCTTGTGCACCAATGAAAGGCGTGGCGATGGGATTGATTGAACCACGCTCTTTCACACGCACCACGCCGCCTGGCCGCGATGACAAGAGTTCAGCAGGATCGACAATGTTCGTTTCAACCGCCTCTTGCCTTGGATTATTTGCCAGATATAGACCATCCAAATACTGTCGGAGAATGGTCGACTTGATGAGCTGAATATCTTTGATCAGGTCTGCTACGGCGCGACCGTAGAATCTGTGCGGCATGATGATGGGCGTTAGAGACGCGAACGGTATCGGGCCTTCCCATGGAACATTGGACAAGATTTCCGAGTCCGGACCTGCGACCGTCACCTGTCGCATCTCGGCAATACCGTCGCCGTCTAAATCTACCCTCACATAACATTCGGTGACCCAGACTTCACGCATGGCATCATTGTTGATAATATTGGCGAAGCGCTCATGTTCTTCAACGAACGTATCGCGTGCGAGGACTTCCTCGTCCATGTCCAACCAGTCGTCATTGCCCGAGACTAGATCTTCGACGGTTTCTTGGTCATATCCTTCGGCAACAAGAGACGAGAGTGTTCTCTTCTGACGTTGCCCTACGAAGCGCGCGTCTTGGAGAGACTTGGCCTCGCGCGAAATCAGAAATTCCTCTGGCGGCACGGGCTCAATTCGTACTTTACCTGCGGGTTTCTTGCGTTGCACCACCACATCGTGCTGCGGAATGAGCTTGCCGGTTGTTGGGTCTGGCTCAAAACGCTCGGTGTGGGCGCTCACCTCCACTTCTGGGTCGCTCATCACGAAAGCCAGCTCTTCGGGTGTCAGCCCTTCGTATTGTTCTTGAGCTATATCATCGCTTTCATCCCACCAGATCTTGATGAATCCGGTCTTCGACAACAACGCATCTTTGAACCATGTGTAGAAATTTAGAAACCCGTCATTGTCATGGTTCCAGATGTGATTGACATACTGGGTTGCCTGGTCAGCAACGGCGATGTCTTCCGCCCCGACTGGCTCGAAGGAAACAGTATTTTCTCCTGATGCGAAGATGCGCATGAGGTACGGCATCATCCATTCAATGGTGTCTGCCACATCGGTCGAGACCACTTGGCTGCGGCCTTCGACTTCATTGCCGAAGTGATCCCCGAGATAGTACCGAATGTTTTCGGCACGCTGTGCCCTAAGAGCAGATCCCTCGCCGCCGACAGCGGTGTGAATCTCTTGGGCGATCAGTGCTTGAAGTTCTATTGTGTCCATTGGACGCGCTCCTTAAAGATTTTTGCGTCCCAGACCTTAATGCGAAAAAATTGTGTGGGGAGAAGCCACAAATTTTCTCCCCACCCCAAATTCTCATGTTAGACAATCCAGTTTGCCTTCGGCTGATCCCAACTCTTTGATTTCTTGGTCGCCGCAAACCGCAACATCATGAGAGCGATCCGTGTGGCGCTCATGAGATCGTCTCTTTCTTTGACAATAAGTCCTTCTTTTCGGTGATAAAGGCGATATTCCTGCCACCAGTCGTCAAGATGCGCGAAGACCTTAAAGCGCCCGGACTGCATTCGCTCAAGCAATTCCATAATGCCTGCTTCCACACCGAAGCCCCCGGCCGGATGCGTTGCTTTTTCGGGGAGTAAACTCAATCCCTGCTTGCGGTATTGTTCGGCGAGTTGAACGCCTGACCCTTTGTCATGCTGCAACCCATCATGAGGCCAAGCCCAAACGAGATCGTCTCCCCAAGGCCTCAGAGCGCCGCCATGAATGATCGGGGTTTCACTGCGCACCCGGTAAGTCTGCGTGACCCGGACAATATCACTGTCTTTGTCCCAAACGAGTTTAACAGCGGCAAAGGGATGATCCCAACCAAAGTCCATGCCGCCGATTTCGACCCAGTGACCAGGGATCTCAAACGGTTCCTCTTTCAGATCCTCTTCCGGAATGGGAAAGACACGGCCCGAGCCCAATTGCGGTACGCCGCGCGCCCTCGCCTCCCTTTCATGGGGCAGATAGGCCGCGATGATCTCCGCTCTTTCTTCGTCTGTGTAGTGCTCCGCATCTTCGATGGTCATCTGTGTGATGTGGCGCGACATGGGTTACTCCCTTTTGTTTCGGTTCCAACCGAGTAGCGTAACCCGGGAACAAGGAGTGGGGAGAAAATTTCCGACCTCTCCCCACCCGACTCTTTTGAGTCACAATGAGTGCAAACCAATCAACACAAATTTGGGGCACGCACCATTAAGCATGTGACCTAATGCAAAGGACATTGTAATGACTGATTTTCGCAAATTTATTCACAACGGTTCCATCGGGAGGAACCAACAATTTGGAAATGCGATTGGTGATTATGACCACCAGCTTTCAAACATCTTTGAGAGGATCAAGCGGTTAAGACCCGATGACGTTCGAAACCTCGATCCAAACCTGCGCAACGAGTTTTTCGGGTTCGAACACCCGGACCATATCCAAATAGCGCTTTGGCATGACGCAAAGAAAATGGCTCAACAGGCCTCAACCTCCTTCGGCAATCCCGTTTCAAAATCGTTTGCGGGACGGCAGAGCGATGAAGAACGCGTGCATTTCGATCAATCACCGGAAGTCCCTCCGGGATACACATTGGCGGAAACGCCAGACGGGGACGAAATGGTCGGGAAGTACGTGCCGGGAACCGGTCCTGGCGCACAAGAGGGGCTCTCGGCGGCAGAGATCCGCCAACTCATTCATGACATGTATGGGCGAGACAATTGGTGGGAGCGATTGAAACGTTCGTATAAAAATCACGAGCCGATAGTCGTGCGGGACATCCCGACCGATCCTAATCGCCCGGTTCATACCTTGGGCAAGTATGTTCCCCACTTAGATCAAATACAGATTGCACCCGGCTATGAAAACGACCCTAAAGTTCTCGCTCACGAAGCCGCTCACCGCTTATTGCGGGAACGACTCAACGTTTCGCATGATAGATCCATTGAATCGATACTCGGTGACTATGTCTCAGAGTACTGGGCCAACCGAGGAGCCCAAGAGCTCCGGCAGAACGCTTCTGAATATGTTCATGGTGAACGCGTCGATGACCCCAATGAGGTCTTATGGAGCGCATTGCCAAACAGACATCCGCCAATTCTCGCGCACGCAAAGAATTGCGGGATCATTTTTCATATCTAAATCGCCCTCATGAACTGCTCGCCTTTGGACTACAAACCTACATGACGGATCCGCAACACCTTCAGTCTAGTTATCCAGCGGCGGCGGAAGCGTTGCGAGCCATGGTCAACGACAATCCGCGCATGAAACGTCAGGGGACGAATTTATTGCAATTGGCGAGCTTCCCTAACAGCGGGAACGGTAGCGGACCATTTGGATAAAGGTTGAACCCGGTTATCTTCGCGTTGCGCAGGGGTCGAACAATTGAGATTTTCACCAATACGCGCACTTTACCAATAATCCTACTTTTGATACTGTTGCGACATCAAAGTGGGGAAAGCGAATGCGTCGACAAAGGGTCTCAAGAGCCGCGATTTTTGCCTTTCTGACCGCGGCGTTCGTGGGAATTCTAGTACCGATTGCCATCGACTTGCCCAGTCGAGCCTTCCTACGCCTCATGTGGTCATCGGATGGCATTTCCACCAATATGCTAATCGATGGGTCATTGTTTCCACTCATTTTTGGCTCGGACGATCTTAGCTTTGAAATCACCTCATCTGTAAGAGTGTGGTGCTTGTTCTTCTTCCCCCTTTCGATCTTACCAATCGCGATTCTTTATCTGCTCGGCTCCTTTTCCATGTCGAAGCGGCCATTGCGGGCGTCGTGATTGTTTACTTTGGCGTACGACTCTTCGATCTATTGATCATTGGCGCGCTCCATCCATTTGATTTCCTCGAGCACGTACAACCTCCATGGGTCGCTTTTTGCATCTTCGGTGCCTGCCTTCTGATCAGTTTGGCACCAACATTCTTGTTGAAGAGCCGTGCACTTCTCACATCAATTATTCTTTTCGGCATTTTCTGTATTGCCGGCATGTTTCTAGCGGTTCATTTTTTGTACCTCTTAGAGTTTCCTCTCGTTGTTGTTGAAACAGGTGCTTATCCTTTTGTGGTCACAATCGCCGCTCACTTGGCATTACGTTTCATGGCCCTGATCAATTATCCACTTCAAATATCTTCCAACGAGTAAGCCACGCGTCTCATTTTCCATCTCGACTGACAACTCAAATTTGATCCTCAATGGTCATTTGGGTGATGTGGCGCGACATGGGTCACTCCTTTTCGGTTTTGGTTCCAACCGAACAGCGTAACCCGGGAACAATGAGTGGGGAGAAAATTGTTGCCCTCTCCCCAAGCCCCTTTCTTGAGTTATCCTCATTGAGCAATGGCCACTTTCGGCCTTCAATTCAATGAGGTAAATCATGCCTCCAATTTCTCCGTTTGGTCCTTTTGACCCGCTTCGGCTCGCAGAGCTTTGGCGACAACATCCGTACAATGCGCAAGCTCCATTTCAAGCGGGGGCCATCGGCCCGATGGCTGGTCCACCTTATGGAGCGCCTGCGCTTCCTCCATCGTCAGTGCCGTTTCCGATTTTCTCGCCTGGCTTTGCGCCAGAACCAACCGCCGCGCCGCGCCCGATGCCCAGCTCTCAGCCCACGCGACCTCAACCAGGACCTAAGCCCCCGAGCGCGCCGCAACCACTGTCGCCGCGATCTGGCGCCATCCATGACATCGATGACGATTTACCTAAGACGTTGAGGCTTCGCTACGGCAACGAAACCATCATTGTCGATACACTGGCAGATCTGCCTCAAATGACAGAGGCGCAAGTGCGCTCCCTTGACCCAACTCTATACAATGACCTCTTCGGCGGCGCGCCGGAATCGCTTGTGCCTGGCATGATCGCCATCGAAAAACGCGAACAGGCAAAGAAGACCGGTGTGCCTGTCAATCCTGGCGCTCCACTTTCTCAAGGACCCCAAACTCGAGCTCAATCATTTGCATCTGGCTCTGGTTTCAATCGAATGGGACAGCGAGGCGCGCGATCCGACAACACAAATGTAAAAACCGAACCGGAAAGGGTCAGACCAACACCAGCAATGGATGCGGTCGCCGTCGAGTTTCTGACGCGTTGCGCGCGTGCAGCTCAAGGAGAAAGACAAGGACACAAAAAGGAAAGAGGAGGCCGCATCAACTTGAGGAATGGCCGGTACGCTGCCGGGCCGATGGTCACAGGAACAACACGTGACATAACTGTCGGTACCACCACCTCAACGGTCTCTTGGGTGCACACGCATCCAAAGAGTGAAAGTAAGTCGCGCGACCGAATCGACGAAAAGCTCAGCTCACGAGACCGAAAAAGAACAAACAAAGCTAATGCCTATTACAACAAGAGGATTGTCGCTTACCTCGGCACTCCATCCGGAGCTGTTCGAAGATTTGGCCCTGATTCCTACACCGGTTCAGGTGTTTTAATTCGTGGTTCCGGATATCTTGACTATGACTAATTGAGGGGTGCGCAGCCAAATTTTCAATCATGAACCACGACATGATTGCAATGACCACCGCCCTGGCACTGCAAGTGCAATTGTAAACCCATATTTGCCCTCTGAACAAATAATCTATTGTTGATTCAACACACCTAAACACGTATAATATGTCGGGAGGTAGGGAGTGAAAAATGCTTGGAAGGGATACCCCTATTGGACTGAAGTTGAGTTTCATTTGGCTGAACATGTTGGTCTGCACTTGGACGGCATCATGTGTTGGGGCGAATGGGGCGGAGTTTGATCACAACCCAAAAGACACCAAAAGCCCGCCAGAAGATGCAATTTCCAAAGTCTTTTTCCCAGAGATTGACTGGGGTCATATTGAGATTTCATTCCCGCTGTCACCCCCTTATGGGAAAGGACAATTCAGCGCGAAAGCTAGTGATGCCAAATTGACATCGCTAACAGTCCTATTGGGAGATGATCAGAGAGCATATTCACTGCCAGACAATATCCTTACTCAGATTCACAGTCCTCAACTCGACACACTATCGATGTATCAGACAATAGAATGTCACCGGTGCTAGAATGTCACCGGTGCTCGCCAACAGAACCTGATGACAGATTTTTGTCATTGAATGTTGAGTTTACGTTTGGTGAAGTCGCAACAGACCACCCGTTCTGCATGGTCGACGAACGAATTCTGGATAATTTCAATTTGGCGCAGATCGGTTTCAAATCAAATGGAAACATCGATTTCAAAGTGGCGCGTGTCTGCGATGACCCATGACCCTCGAAGGTGTCTCTCCATCGGAAACATCATTGAACGAATGGAGATCTATGAAATCAGGAAACAATTTCCCTTCTTTGGATTCGCATTTCTCCTCTTACCGATCCTTACACTTTCCGGATGTCAAGGGGACGCACCGACAAGACCAAATGTTCAATCCTCCGCCGAAGTCGGCAACCAAGAATCCGAGACTGTTGATGAGCCTATTGAATTCCTTATCCACGCTCATCATGGACAATCAGCCTGGAACGCAGCTCAAATCGAGTTTGTGACTTCATCACCTTACAACTTCGGTACAGTCGATGCGGAAGTGAGTGAAAATCGCTTGTCCCGTTTGGACGTTGTTCTTGGGCCCGAGAATTTGCGTTTCGAAACTTCTGAATCGCTTCGCTCTAAGGTCAAGAAACCCAAACTCCATTCAATCGCAATGAGGGAGGGCATCGTAAGTCCTGACCAAACTTTTTTTTCGTTACGCGTAGAGATTGTTTTTGGTGATCCACCAGAGGACGGCCGGGGTTGCCTGTTGGATGGCCGGATTGTCGACAATGATGAGCTAGCCGTATTCTATTTTGAATCTGACGGGACTATCGATCTGGATCTTGAGCATGTATGCGACTATGGACAGCCGCTCGATTGAGGATGACCCTGAATATGGATTACCGTATCCTTTCAATCCAACCATTTGGACAAAATGATAATAAGGCGAAATGGTAGAAGCCTGTGCGCGTTCACAGGTAAGTCCGATCGCCTTCGCTCATCCGCCCTCATCAAGCCCTGAACATGCGACCACCGGTGCCAGAAACTCTATTAGAAAGTGGTACATAAGATGGGGGCTTTACACAGCTTTCGCCTACATTGTGGGCACCTTCAGACTATGTTGGCGGTTCCTAGTATTCATCGCCGCTGCCGAGACCATAGTTTGGTTTCTTGGTACAGCTCGATGGGCACAATGGCGCAAAAAATTCCCGATCATACTACGGATCAAAAAACACGCCTTGCGTACTCTTTGTGTTTTTGCCCCGCTGTTTGCATCCATTGCAGCGATTATCGGACTCTGGCTTACTCTCGCGCTTTTCATTGGGCTCAAGGCGACGAGCCTTGACTTCATTTTGGAGTACCTCTCAACGGTTCAAATTGTCATCTGGATTGGTGCTGGATTGAACGCGATCTACTTGATTGGGTTGGTCGTTCGAGGAATTATTGCAAAAGTGCATTCCGGTAGAAACTCGATTGACGACAGTGACACCTTGAATGGTTAGCTCAAGAAAGAGGAATGGCCTCGGCGCGTTCGCATTCGCGTTCACAATGATCTTGCTCTCAATTCTGATGTCAATTGATGCCATCAACGATCACTACAACGACCTGAGCCCCAGTCAGTATCTTGTTCACATGGCAATTGGTTTCTGGCCAAATGCAATAGCTTTGATGCTGTTTCTTATCAGTATCTTTGCCCCAAAGCCCTTCAACTGGAAAAGAGTATTCAGAAACTAAACTGGTGGAGACGCTCCGTTATCAGGGTCGCGCTACGTTCGCTGACGTTGACTTTTGGAATTGCCTATTTTCGAACATTGCTGGGTCGGGGTGATTATCACAATAAGTCATTTCCCGAACCCGGCAACAATGCGATAGCCTACCCTGCCCAACTTTGGATTACACTGGCCCTCCTTGTTGCACTAGCAATCGTCGCTTCACTCTGGGCGGAGTACGCCATTGATGAGAGAGCGCAGCCAAGGGAGTAGACAAAACTCAATTCAAGGTGAAGAGCGCAAAAAGACGCTGCATCACTTGGGAAATGACTCCAGACGATATGGATCGATGACGGGCATTGTGATTAATATCTGCACGTACAAGCGAGAAGTAAGTGCGGGGATCAGGACGTTGACAGATTCGGACAATCGCAGAAGAAAAGGCGCCACTTCACCAGAAGGGACGTCCGAAGATCGGAAGGGGCACTATGGGTTGACACTTTTTGTCATCTTGGGCTCATTCCTGGCAGCAAGCATCTCATTGCTTTCGTCAACACCGTTTGAAGGCATTGTGCCGTTTGTCAGGCAAATGATGGTGGTCTACTGGCCGGCCATTGTGGCGGCCCTACTGTTTTGCTTCTATTCAGTGACCTTTATGACACCGGCGCGTTCGCGTGGGAGGCCCGCCAAACCTTGGCCAAAACGTGCTTTGATGGCGAGTGTGGAAGTGGCGTTTCTTGTGGTCTTGGCCACGATATATTCAGTGAGTCTGCTCGGGCTAACAGACAGCGCAATCTTCGAAGGGGCGGAATTCCTGCTTGCGCTCATCGGGGGTACCGTCGTCGTTTTCGTCTTTGTCTTGCCATTCATTTTCATCGGGACTTATCTCTCACATCGAATGAGATTGAGTGTCAATGCACACAGAGAAAGTCAAAGTAACTGGACCGAAGTTGTTGGAAGCCGGCCGCAAGAGTACAGCGACGCCGATTGGCCAACGCCTCCCGCTTATTACTATTTACTTACTGCCGGATTTATCGGGCTCATGTTCTGGATCGACCACCTAGCCTACTTCCCCCTCTTCGATGGACGGTGGCACTTGAATGTCGGAGCGGTTGTTGCCTTCGTTGCCATCTTTTGTTGGATGGAGACCAATGTCCTATTCGACGAACTGGCAAGGGACGCCCCAGAAAGATCTGAAATTAAAGACCCAGATTCCCTGGATAGTGCGTCAGACATTGGTTTGGTTACGATTGGCCCCTATAGGATTAGTCGGAACCCAGAAATCTTGAGTCTGTTCGTTTTGCTCGTGGGTACCTTTGTCCTGTTGGGTGACGCCGTCAATATCGTATTTCTCGTCCTCTACCCACTATTAATGACCCGGCTCTTCATCAGAGCAGAGGAAAACGAACTGTTACGGCGATATGGTGCGGAGTACGAGGCCTACTGTCGGCGAGTTCGGCGTTGGATATGAGGTTCCAATTCGTTCACCCCGCCAAGTAATTTGGCAGCGGCGAAACGCCGAAAAGCCGCAGGTGGAAATAGACAAAGAAGAAATAAGCGATGAGGCCTGACATGGGGCGCATGAGGCCAACGTCGCGGTAGAGGATCTTGTTGCGCCCTTGCGCGATGGCGACAAAGGGAACGTTTGAGGTCTTCTTGGCAAATCCTTCCCAAGCATCCCCGTACAAGCGCTTGCGTTTGGCATCTATGGAGTACGTTCCGAGGATCGCGAGGAGCGTGAACGTTCCAAAGAAGATAAGGGAAGCCGCATCTCCATTTGCGATCATGTGAAAGAGACCCCACAGAAAGACGCCCCAGAGAAAGGGATGCCGGGTGATGGCGACGATGCCTTTGGCGGCATCACCTTTTTCCAGCAAGCCTTCCATCTGGGCGGTGGTCGGGTTTGGCGTCATGAGCCCCATGACAACGAGAATGAAGGCAAGGCCCATAACAACCGGGCCGGATTGCATGAAGCCCTCTGACACAGTCCACAACATGGTCGTGTCGCCGCTGCGATTGTAGGCTCGGACCAACCAAACGATCCCTCCAATGGAGATCAACGAAAACACACCGAGATAGGCACGCACGCCGATGCGGGCGATGATGGTGTCTCGCAAGGTGGTTCCCGCCACAAACAAGTGAATGGCGAAGAAGAAGGCCGAAGCCAGAAGTAGGTTGGTCATGTTCGCATTCCTCGATTCTCGAATGCGGAGCCTAGCAGATCACCTATTCCATGGCGATATCGCTTGCTGCATCATTGAGATAGATCCGCACGACCTCGCTGGCGCCTTGAAGAGGTGTGAAGGTCAGCATGACAAACAATCCGTGTGCCTGGGTTCGGGTCAGACCTTCGGTGTAGATGTCGAGTGGCGGTTCTTCGTCGAACCAAACGCCGTCGAGCGTTTCGCCTTGCCATTTGGCACGGCCCATTTCGTAGGATTTGAATGACAAGACAGACGTACCACCGGAGACATGTTTTACGGCGAGTGTATCTATAGCATCTGAAATTCCGCGCCCTCGCGTCCAGTCGACAAGGCACTCCTTGGGGATCATGCCAGTTCCCCAAGCGCCTTCATCATTGGGTGGGCCGACGAGAAGCCTCTGCGGATTGTCGCGCGTGCTTTGACTGGTGACACCGGCCGACCAAAACCGCACGGGTCGATCAAAGGTTCGCCCTGGCCAATCGTCTGGGTAACGACCGGTGAGGTGCATGGCCCATTCGGCGGCGCCTGCGGTGGTCTTACCGACCTGATTGCCGGCCATAAACATGCGTTCGCCGTGCCCTTTGCCCGCTTCATGAAACTCCAATTGCTTCGCATAAGGCCGGTACAGGTTCAGGCGGTTTTCCTCAGCGCGCCGAACGCGTTCTTCAGCCAGCTTCAAGGTTTCGATCAAGACCGAGCGCTCTGATCTCTTTAAGGGCTCGTTCGAGCCGTTTCTTGAGTTCGTCATCGGGGACCTCTTCAAAGGGTTGCAGTCGTTTTCGGAATTCCTTAGGCGCGTAGGTCGCCACCAGACGAAGATATACATCCGGCTTCGCGGTTCGACAGTTTTCGATGACCTCGTGGCCATTGGCGTGCCAATTGGCAATAAGGTCGTTCAAGAAACTTTCGCCCAACGCTTCGGTCATGGCGGTCCCGGCAGGAAGGCTGGGTGGTTCGAGTTTCTCTCTAGGTTCCTCATCCATAGGTGATATGGACGGTTTGGTTGGTGGCGCCTTGGACGACGTCGCACTTTTGGTTTTGGTTTTGGTTTTGGTTTTGGCTTTGGTCGCGACATTTTTGACGACTTTCTTCGCCGCCTTCGTTTTCGTTCTGGCCCTAGTCTTGGATTTTGCTATCGTCGACTTCTTGGCAGCGGTCTTGCGGGCGGGCTTTTTCGATGAGCTCGCCTCATCCCCTGTTGTCATGCACCATTCCCTCCGGGTGATCGGTTCAACCGCAGACCTAACATTCCATTTGGAGGCGGGGAGAAAATTTTAAATCGATAAAGAGAGCGCGCCAAAACACCAGCATTCCTCTGGCATTTGTTGGCTTGCCCTTTGGAATGATGGGGAGAAAGTTTTTCGCTTTTCACCATGCACTTTTTCTGAGTCAGACTTGCTCTCAAATTCAATTTTGAAAAGAGTAGGGGTTAACTGATGAATTCATTCTTTCGGCGCGACGCTCAAGATCCCGAGTGGCTCGCGAAACTCCTTGGCAAAGGCCCATACGCGCCGCCAGGCACAATGGGACGAGGGCTGGTGGAACCACTCCCACCCGAACGACCGGCGCCACCGTCCCCTTTTGTCCCACCGGCGCCTTATTCGCCAGAGCCGCTTCCCGGCATGACGCCCGCGTCCCCTCCGGTTCAGACACCAAAGGTTCCTGGTCTTCGTCATTATGACAAACCGCTTCACTTGCGATTTGGAGATCAGAAGTTGGAGGTTCAGAGTCTAACTGACTTGCCCGACATGACTGAAGAGCAAGTTCGCAGCATCGACCAAAACCTCTACGGCGATTTGTTCGGTGATGCTCATGCCTCCCTGGTCCCCGCCTGGATTGCCATCGAAAAGCATGAAGTCGCAAAGGCCATGGCGAAAGCCAACGCAGCGCAATCAAAGAGTACAGTTCTCACAACAGTGGACAATCCAAAGCCGCTGCTTTCCCTTCAAAGATCCGCCGTTGGCGCCTCAGACAAGGAAGAAGAATTCCCAAACCGCGGTCGAATCACCAGATCTGAACATCTGTCCACAATTCGAACAGCCATATCCTCGGCAGCCACCAAAATCAGTTTTGCGATCGGCGAGTTGCGAAAGCTCTCGCTACGTGTCGAGCAAGCACAACAAAAGAATGAAGCACTCTCCGCAGAGGATCAGAGAATTGTAAACCGAGTACAACAGATCTCCCATGCCCCGAACGCGAAGATCGCCATCACGAAAGTCAATGATCGACTCTCAGCGGCTCGAGGAATACTGCGAGGTGGTGGATTTCGATTGGAATATGGGACGTGTCCTGGTGATGATCCCTATGCATGTGTTCGGATCGGCGGACGCACGGTTCGATTCAGACGATTGTTTTTTGATACCATTTCAAAGAAACAGGCTTCAATAATGGGACATGAGGCCTTTCACATGGCGGGCGCCGGACATCCAGAGGCAGAGGACCTAGAGCGCCTCGTGTTTGGTTTCATCGCAAATCTCAAGGCCTTTCCTGTAACGAGAAATCGTGGTAGTAACTCTACTATTGAGTACAGACGGAGAAGCGAATGATTGGCCTCACGATTGGAGCTTTGGCGATTTCCTCGATCCTTCAACTGTGGACTGACGGCATTCCGTCGCCTTCAGAAAAAGTCATTTTAGACGAATTCCTCAGTGTCGAAGGGATAGCCAAGAACGAAGTTGGTATTGAGCCAAGGAGGTTCTTACAGGATGACGGAACTTACACTTTCAGCGCGCTGTTTTACATCTACAATGATATTGACGAAGCGATCTGTTTGCCGAAGCGATTCTTCCAAAATAGAGACAATCTCGTCACCTTGATTGTTCAGATGTTTGATGAAGACGGAAACCCAATTCCAGAGAAGAACACCACATCCGATCTGGATTGGCCGGAATTCGACTATGTGGTTGTCGCAGGCAATGGATACATCGTGAATTACGAGATATTGGATTGGTATTTCGACATTCCGCAAGACAAATCAAGCATCACAGTGCGATATCGTTTTCCCGGCTTTAAGTGCAAAGTTTTTGACAAAGGGTATCCGGTATCCCCATCGTACAGAGATCACCCTTTTCAAAAAGAAGTTCCGGTTACGTCTGATTACAAAGATGAATTGATCGACTTCGATAGCGGAATGGTCGAAGTGAAATGGCCGGAAGAGGACTGAACCCTTAAGGCAATGTGGCGCAGACCGAGTTCATTGACCCATGGTACGCCATTGGGAAGCGTTCTGTGGCGGCGCATTTTTCGCGCTCCAAGAGCGGCAGGACTTGCTCAACAAGGGAAGCTTCGCTTTCACCAGAATTGTTGTTGTCGGCCAGTAGAAGTTCCAGATAAGATGCACGCTGGGGACGACGGCGCACGATGGTGAAGTCATTGCCTTCGATGTTGGCCAACATTGCCAGCGCTCCATAAGCCTCATCCAAACTCAGCGTTGCATCAATAAGGCCAATCTGCTCAGCCCTTTCGTTGCCATAAACATGCGCGCCCAAGTCGGTGATGATCTTGTCGGCCTCGATGCCGCGCGCAGTTGCCACCACATCGACGAAGTTTTGATAGAGAGCGTCAAGACTCTCTTGTTCAATGGCGAGTTCTTCCTCCGTCGCTTTTCGGTAAGGATTGCCCCCGTCTTTGCCACGGCCAGCATGCATATACTCGACTTCGATGCCGCCTCTGGTGGTGATGCCGCCGCCAGCCATGCCGCCATCAATGGCGATTGGGTCATTGTAGTACACGACAGGACGACCGATCACACCAATTGATCCAACACGGCTGCCCGGCGCGGCGTAAATAGCGGTTGCTGGTGCCGTTGAATAGACGCCGCCCGACGCCGATATGCCTTCGACCCAAACGGCCACGGGCTTCTTGGTCTTTTCTTGATAGAGCGCTATGGCGTCGTGAATGGCAAGTGAGCCATGAATGGTGCCGCCAGGTGTGCGCGTGTGAATGAGAATGCCTTTGATGGAGTCGTCACCGGCTGCGCGCAGAATTTGATTTCGTAATTGGTACCCGAACGTCACATCGAACATGGCGTAGAAGTATGGATCTTGATCCGGGAATGGAGGCGCGCCGAGTATGAGCCCGGTCAGGTCAAGCACCATGAGTTTGTTTTCACTCTTCGGGTTGCCGGCGATCGCGACATAATCAAGAGTGGCACCGCCTTCTTCTATCTTGGGGCTCATGATGTTCTGTGGAATTCGTCCGGAGAACATGTATGTCAGCGCCATCGAAGCTGCAACCACCACAGCTATGACCGCGGCGCCCCCGAACAGGATGCGCCCGACCATCTGAATGAGGCCGCCCACATAAGAAACAGGCCTAACTGCCTGCACCGTGAGGTTTGTGATCTTCTCTTTCCCCGACATACACCACCAACTACTCATTTACCCCAATACGCACGATTTCAGTGGACCATGGCGCTTGGATAATTGCAAGAATGGGCCCGTCGTTAACCTTGAATTGGAAACAGGTGGCCCCTCTATGCCACAGTTTCTAATCCAATTTCCCAGATATGTAGGACTAAGCGCCCGACATCTCTGGGCAACATTTGTTAGATACGGGAATCACTGATGGCTGGGAACGTTCAAGATCGCGTGAGATGGGGAATCCTTGGGGCCGGAAAGATCGCCGGTGCTTTTGCAAATGGGGTTACATCCGCGCCTAATGCAACCCTGTCAGCGGTCGCCAGTCGGTCCCTCGAAAAGGCACGCTCATTTGCCGATGGGTATGGCGCTCCCGACGTACACGGATCGTATGAGGAGGTCCTCGTTAACCCAAACGTAGACGCAATCTACATTGCGACACCTCACCCGATGCATGTGGAGTGGTCGATCAAGGCATCTGAGGCTGGCAAGCACATCCTTGTTGAAAAACCCATTGGGCTCAATCACCCAGAAGCGATGGCGATCTATGATGCGGCTGCACGATCTGGCGTCTTTGCCATGGAAGCCTTCATGTATCGCTGCCACCCACAGACCCAGAAACTCAAAGAGCTCATTCAACAAGGTGCCATTGGTGACGTGCGTCAGATCGACTCGAGTTTTGGTTTCAACATGCCGTTCGACGCGGATCATCGGATCTTCAACAATGCGCTTGGGGGCGGCGCCATCATGGACGTTGGCTGTTATCCGATGTCGGCGGCTCGATTGGTGGCCGGCATTGCTGCGGGACACGAATTTGCAGATCCCCTCAAGATGACAGCGCTGGGTCATCTCGGAAAGACCGGTGTTGATGAATGGGCGAGCGCTTTGGTCAGTTTTCCAGGAGACATTCAAGCGCGGCTCGCCACGTCAGTTTCACTGGGTCTGCCCTGGAGCCTTGTCGTCTATGGACGTGAGGGAAAGGTAGACGTTCTGTCCCCATGGCATGTGGGCGGCGTCGAAGGTGGGGTAAGCAAGATGATCCTTAGGTCGAATAGCGGTGCGCAGGAGGAGATAGACACAACCGATGCCCGCGGTCTTTATGAAATCGAGGCAGAAGCGGTCTCGTCTGCAATCCTCAATGGGCAACATCAATGCGCCCACATGAGTTGGGACGATTCCCTGGGAAACATGAAAGCCATAGAAGACTGGCGACGGAAAATCGGTCTGGTCTATGAGCAAGAACGACCGGTTGCGCTGACAGCGACATCAAAAGGAGAACCGCTTGATCACTCCTCAATCGGCGAGATGCCGACAGGCCTTGTAAAGGGCATCGACAAACCAGCTTCTCGTTTGGTCATGGGGTGTGACAATCAAACTTGGATGCCGCAAGCCTCGGTGATGTTTGACGCATTCTTTGAGACCGGCGGCAACTGCTTTGACACGGCTCACCTCTATGGCAACGGCATCATGGAAAAACTTCTTGGCGATTGGATGAATTGTCATGGTGTGCGTGATGACATTGTTCTCATAGGGAAAGGAGCGCACACACCCAATTGTCGTCCGGATGCAGTCGAACCCCAACTCATCGAAAGCCTTGTGCGGTTACGAACAGATTATGTGGATCTCTATTTCTTTCATCGTGATGATACCAACATACCTGTTGGGGAATTCGTCGATGCTATCAATCAGCAGATATCACATGGGAGAGTGGCTGCTTACGGCGGCTCAAACTGGACCTTGGAACGGGTTGTTGAGGCAAACGCCTATGCGGCTAACAATGACCTCGTTGGGTTTGGCGCCGTTTCCAACCAATTCTCGCTTGCGCAAATGATCAATCCCGTTTGGCCGGGATGTTTCTCGGCGTCAACGCCCGACTTCGTTTCATTCTTAAGAGAAACCGAAACTGCACTCTTTGGTTGGTCCAGCCAAGCGCGCGGGTTCTTCACCGACCTCTCTGGACCCGACAAGAAAGACGACCCAGAGCTCGTCAATGCCTTCTATTCCTCAGGCAACTTTGATCGTAAACGTCGGGCTTTGGAATTGGCTGAGCAATATGGTTGCACGCCCATCCAAGTCGCGCTGGCTTATGTTCTATCGCAGCCATTCGCGACATTCCCGCTCATCGGCCCACGCACTTTGGTCGAACTGCGTTCATCCTCAAGGGCTCTCGACTTCAAACTAAGCGACGACGAAGTTCGGTATTTGGAAATTGGAGAATAAGCGAGACACCTATTCAGGATTATTGCGGGGTTCCTGATTTTCCATCCGACGTAAAACGTAGTCGTCGAGTTTTTCAGGTGCTTTGTAGTAGGTTCCGCTGCCTCCCAACCAAGGAATTTCTCCGTCACCCCAAGGGTTCGCAGTGCCTGGGTCAAAGTCCGTTGCGATGTAAATATCTTCAACTCCGTCTTCTGGTTCGGCAAAACGATTACCTTCGTTCTCATCATCGCCAACATCGACCAGGAAGTATAGAAAAACCAATGGAGATAAGAATTCCGGTGGAAGACCTGGAACGGTTTCTATTGAAAGTCGGTCGGCCACAATGTCTCCAACCGGTTCGCGGACGAATGCAGATGGCATACGCCACGTTTCCAACTCTGGAAAGTCAGGACCGAAGTGGCAATTAGACATAGGGTCAGGGAGAGCTGTCGCAAGATATGAACCTCGACCTGCATCCTCCAGATAGAATGAACGGCCATCTTCCGAAACCCAAAGACCGAGCCAATGGGTCGGCACACGGAGATGCAAAGACTCTACAGGGATATTCGTTGGTGGCACTTGTTTTTCGATGGCCTGTGCAGGATCTGTCAGTTCCATTGGATTTGCATCCACATCGACAGGCTCGTTGAGTTCGACGGGAGCCATCGGCTCGACGTTTGAATGAACAGAAGCTGCGGTTTCATCCGACACCAACGGACGACCTCTAAGCGCTTCCACATGCGCATCGTCAAAATCTGCCGGCCTTGCCGCGGGCGCCCGTTCGGATGGTCTTTCTTGCGGGGTTTGCACTTGCGAAGCTTCACCGCCAGATTTGCGCGCCTCCACAACAGCTGCGACTTTGAGAAGATCTTCATCAATCTTCTCTTTTTCACCGAGTGCCATAGGCGCATCCGTATCGATTTCGTCAGCCTTCTTTTTCCGGTGGAACATACCACCGGATTTTTCTGATTTTGCTCGTCTTGTTTCGATTTTGGCCGCGGCCTTATCTTCGCGCCGTCTCTCGCGGCGAGACATTTTTTTGCCATCCTGATCGTCTTCTTCGCCACTCAACGCCACCGATTCCAGGTTCACGGGTGGCTGCTCGACCGGCGACATTGCCTCTTGTTCGGCTCGCTCGCGCGCTTCACTTTCCCTGACAACGCGTCGCAATTCATCAAACTGCTGAGCGACGACTTCGTCCGGCGAATTCGCTCCTGGTTTCTCAGGAGCGGGAGCAACTTTCGCCAGTTTTTCTGAAAGACTCTCATTTGTTGACGATTTGAGTTCAACGGGCGGGTTTTGAAATACGGGCTCATCTGCAAACTTAGGCGTGCGCCCTCTTTTGCTCGTCCTTGTTTTCCCCGCCGGCGCAGCAATTGAAGATGCGTCACCTGTGCTTTGGCGCTCATCGGCCACCGAAGCGTTTTCCTTTTTCTTTTTGTTCTTCTTCTTTGAGAAGAAAGCCATACCCTACTCCACCACTCGTATACTCAACTAACTCAATGTTCCCAATGCTTCTGTCTTGAAAGGCTGCAACTCACTGTAATTTCCGGATGCGACTTTGTGCGCCCATGCACTGTCCACCAGCACTGCTCTTCCGATGGCGACAAGGTCGAACTCTTCCCGCTCCAACCTCGCGACGAGTTCGGAGACGCCCTTGGCTCCCGTTGATGTTGCTTCGGTGCCCATGAACCCGGCAATAAACTCTTCATCCAGACCCACACTGCCAACTGTTATGGTTGGCTTGCCGGTTAAGCGTTTCGTCCAACCGGCCAGGTTGAGTTCGGAGTCGTCAAACTCCGGCTCCCAAAACCGTCTGGTTGAACAATGAAAAATGTCTACACCGGCTTCAACAAGCGGGCCGAGAAACTCGTTCAACTCTTCCGGCGTGGTTGCCAACTTTGCTTCATAGTCCTGCAATTTCCATTGGGAGAACCGAAGAATGACCGGGAAATCGAACCCAACTTCACGCTTAATTCTCTCAATGATGTCGCAAGCGAACCGTGTTCGCCCTGCTATGTCGCCGCCATATTGATCCTCTCGGATATTGGTGTCCCTCCAGAAGAACTGATCGATCAAGTATCCGTGCGCACCGTGCAGCTCGACCCCATCAAAACCAATTTCTTTAGCTGACTTTGCCGAACTAACGAAGCCAGCAATCACGTTTTGGATGTCGTCGTTTGACATCGGGTCAGCAACTTGTTTTCCTGCGTGGATCAGACCGGATGGCCCAGCGCTCGGTGACTCCGGTGCCCATCCGGTACCAGGCTTTCGCACCATTCCTTGGTGCCAAAGCTGGGGAACGATTTTTCCACCTGCTTCATGTACTTGCTCAACAATGTTACGCCAGCCGGAGAGTGCGTCTTCGCCGTGAAATACCGGTATGCTTGTGTCATTGCTGGCAACGGGATGATTGATGGTCGTGCCTTCTGTAATGATCAGGCCCAAGCCGCCTTCGACCCGGCGACGGTAATACGCCGCCACATTTTCCCCTGGAATGCCCCCCGGAGACATACTTCTCGTCATCGGGGCCATAACCAAACGGTTGCTTAGCTCAAGATTAGGCAAAGCAAAAGGCTCAAACAAAGCCTCAACAGAAGGTGCGGCATCCTTATTCATAGCGTACATGTTCCATTTTAGGGCAAGCGACATCAAAAACGTCCTTCCCTATTACCACACTGACTTTCAAAGCACGAATCACGCCAATCCCGCACTGAGCCGATACTGTGTAAGTCGCATCGACCCTTATTGTGAAAGCAACTTGGCCGCTATCTCTTCTGCAATTGATAGGTCGTTTTCTGTGTTAAGGTTCAAAAATGGGTCAAATTCATGTGCCGCAAAGTCGATTGTTGTGGACGCCCTGTTTTCAACAAAGCGCATAATGCTCAGTCCCCGCTTTTCCATTAGAAAGGAGCGGAGGTTTGGTGCGGTTGTGACCGGCCAAAGCCCGGCCAGATACTGAATCTGATCTCTGGACTTCGCAAAGATGATCTCGGAATCTCCCTCACGCCGTTCGGCCAGCTGTTCCACCACGTTCAATGGCAAGAACGGTACGTCGACACTTGTGACAAAAACATACTTAACGTCCAGCCTTTCTCTCGCGTACCATTCGAGCGCTGTTAAGACTCCGACAAGCGGACCAAGTCGCCCTGGCATGCAATCTGGAACACGAAATTCTTGCGTGTTTGGAGCATCAGATTGCTCCTCTCCGACCACGAGTATTGATCTCACCTGCGGCTTCAATCGTACGACCACATGTTCAATTAGTGGCTTTCCAGCAAGGTGAACCATTGACTTGTCTGCGCCCATTCGACGCGACGCACCACCAACCAAAATTGCACCGCCATACGCTTTCTTCACAACCACCTCTTCAACCGTGTTGTTCTTAGTATCTACCACACCACTCTAATCTATGCGCGTTGCGGGTGCGCAACCACATGGTTAACGCAGCGAGTGCGACAGGAACGTCTTCTCATACACCCAATCTTCACATGCTGCCCGTAGAATTCTGACCATGGCAGACAGCGCTCAAAACATTGTTCCCCAAACCCAACAATCCGCCGAAGTCGATGGCGCGGAGCTGACAGCGCAACTTGACCCCAACGACCGTCTACCCGTCCTTGAAACAGTGTCGAAAGCATACCTCTTCCTATTCCACCACGGCAGGGAACTTCTTCGTTTGATTTGGCCGCTAGCAGTCGTCGAGTTCGTCGGCCTGTGGGGTTACTTCCTGCATCGAGACCTGCCACCCATCGATACCTCAATGCCCAAACAAGCAGCATATCTCATGGTGGCCATTGGTGCGGCTATTCCAATGATTGCGCGGGTACAGAGGTTTGCATTGGATCCCCATGCCGCCCCGAAATGGCTCGACTTTCACTTTGGCAAAGATGACCTATTGATCCTTGGAGCGATGATGGTTCAGGTGATCCAGATTGCCATCGTTTTCCTGATTGTTGCAATCGCCATGGTTGCTCTGACAGATATAGAGAACGGAGTTCTTTCGACCAAAGTTTTTGCAATGGCGACGGTTGCAGCAATCGCAATGTCAGTGTTGATCTCAAGATCCCTAATGATTTATCCAGCAACGCTGACCAAAGGATCAATCGCTTGGCGAACGGCCTGGAACACCAATTTTTCACACCTCGTCCGCATACTTCTTATCTGGGCGTTTGCGACGGTTCCGTTTCGATTGATCTATCGATTGGCGGACATCGCAAGCAACCACATTTGGGCCAACGTCCCAGATCCCATCTTCCTTAAAACACTGATCTACCTCGGTGCGATAATCCTGCCATGTACGCTGTCGGTATTGGCGCAGATCATTGTGACCTTTGTAGCACTAACCATCTCGTACAACGCCATTAGCGGTCATTCTCAATAGTACGCTAATTCTTCTGCCGATCTTAGGCATCTCGTCCTTCTAGTTCTCCCAACGGTTGCTGCCATATCTCGTCAATCGCCGATGGGTCAGCGCCCAAATCAACGCGCACGCCCTCGCTTATGGAAGTGGCTATCGGATCAGACAATAACTTCACAATCAGCAATTCGATGCATGAGACTAAAGCATCATAGCCTGGGTTTTCACGACGATCTTCAACCCGTTCGACGCCGTATCTCACGGTTGCTCGGTCCCGTCCAGTAAACCAGGAAATCTCTCCAAAACCCAATCCAAAGGACACATTGGCGAGATACATTGACAATTGCCGCGCATCAGAGATTCTCCGATCACTTCGTCCTGCTTGCAGGATATCAGACAGTTCCACCCCATATATCAAGGCGGTCAATTCCAAACAAAACCGGACCCGTGATGTCTTTGCTTCGTCCTTCAAGGAATTTAGCTTTGCGGTTTGCTCGCGAATTCTCAACTCGATCTCGCCTAAACCAAGGCCATTCATTTCCGCCAATTCCTTTAAAAGTACTTGATCTGCACGCCTTTCAACGCGCAATATGTTACTTATGCTATTTTACCGGTAGTGTACGTACGTAACGTACAAATGTCAACCGCAAAACACGTATGCATTTTGTTCGATATACGCTATTGTGACCGCAAATCCCGGTCTGCTCATGGACTGCTGATATGCATGATCAAGACCATAACAAGATACGAGATAAATCGATGACGCAGGCAAAGCCTAAGAAGGCCAGAAAGAAGACAAAGTCAAAAACAGCAAAGCGCGCCAAGGTCGTGCGAAGAAAGACGGATGGGCGACTAAGAAGAAAGGCTCAAAGTGGGGTCCAGCAAGATCTGTCAAATAGTGCCCTCAGGTTGAAAGAACTGAGACTAGAGGCAGATCTTTCAGTACGTGCAATGGCGAAGGCTTTGGAGATGGGACCGACCAGTTATCAGCACTACGAAGATCGATACAAAAAGCCATATCTCCCTTTCGAATTCATCGAAAAGCTGACTCCAGTCCTGTTAAAGAGAGGCGTAAAACGAGAAGATGTTGACGGATTGTCGCCAAAGTTGTCTAATGTCACAAATGATGTGGGGCGAATCACATTTGCGCCGTTGATAAGTTGGGTACAGGCGGGAGAATTGGAAGAGGCCGTGGATCCTTACACTGTAGGTGACTTTGAGGATGAGGTCGCCGTTGAATACGAACGCCAAACTGTCCTTGCTTTGCGAGTTAATGGATCAAGTATAAACCGCGTCGCCCCCGACGGCGCGATCATCGTGATCGACTATTCGCAACAAGATCTCGTTCCAGAAAAATTCTATGTTGTCAGGGTTGGTCAGGAAGCAACTGTGAAACGGTTCATGCTCGAGCCAACCCGATTCGAACCCTTTTCGACGGAACCAGACCATCCAATCGTATTTCCGTCGAATGAGCTTCAAGTTGTTGGGCGTGTGGTTCGAGTTGTGACATCACTCTAAAGCCTAAAGGTGTCGTTCACGGCGACAATTATTGGTGCTCTAACTTGACCGAGACATCTCGACGCACTCAACGGTATGGAATGTCCCACCTTTCGTGGCTGGACGTATTTGAGTCTCAATCACCAAAGTTCGGTTTGACACATCATATACTTGTCTTATCTCGCACGGCTCTTCTTTATCCCAGCCCATAGATTGGAGTACCAACTTCGCCGCATTTTTCGTATTGGTACACTCGAGAAGTGAGTAAATGATTTGCGTGCTTCGCCCCGCCGCAAACTCGGTGAAAGTGATCTCGTTGCGCGTTGGATGTAAGGCAATGACTTCGAAGTCCTCTTGTCTTGCTCTCTCACTACCGGTGCTGTTGTTCGCAATGATGTGCCAACCATCCGGAGACGGATGAAATCGCTTCGTAATGGCTCCGACCTTGTTTGAATGATGGCTTCCATCAAAGTGAGTCACTCTACCGCGCCACACACCGATCAGTCGCGCCATTACGGCGCTGATTTCCTCACTTGAAACGAGCCGTTCATTCGGTGAGGTGCCGGATGTCGATTTCCTACCAAACAGCGACATTGCAAAGGACTACCTCTACCAAAGGCCAAGCCAAGGTGATTTCAATCTCCTTATGAGATCTGGCATTAAGCTCCACTTTGATACATAGGACTTGTTCCGCCGAGAGACTGCAAACCCCTTTGCACAATCGCATGGAACCGTGATCGTAGTTTGGTCTCGCTCGATAGTTCATTTTTGGAAGATGGAGTTTCGTGGGCTTGTTAGGACTATCCAGCAGCCCACGTTGAAGACATTCCCTCCAGGCGCCACGAAAGCTCCGAGTGACAAATTGCCTTGCTTTGGCGTCTTCTTCTGCAAACTCGGAAACATTCACAATACTGTGTAATATGGCATGTACGCATTATGCGTTGCTATTGGAAGTCGGTTGTGTTATGTTGACAGGCTCTCAAAGACAGGGACGGAACCAAAATCAAACAGGTAGAAAAAGCAGAGCGACTTGCTTCAACTCGTGCGAAACGATCATTTCGCCAAAGGGTAAGAAGGGGTATCGCTCTTTATGATCGTAACAGACACTTATCAACGCTCATTCCCACTTCGCCCTACTGGCATCGCCAATTGGATGAAGGGCAAATCAGCGATGCCATCATCTGCGTGTTGAAGAGTGCGCTGCGCGTAATGATCAAAGCGCGCCTTGAAGAGCGATGGTATTATGATCGCAATCGCCACATTGCGTTATTGTCGGCGTTGGGCGCTGAGATGCATGCACTCAAACGAGCGCGCGCCTCAAGCTCCTCCTTGCGCCACACCGGATAACGGAGAATAAGGATCGCACATTCCCACGGCGGATGCGGAAAGGTTGCGCGGTGAGGTAGCGCCCATCTCGATCGCGCTCGGAATAGCAAACGAAGCCGGATAAACCGATCTCTCTTGTGACATCGTCTGCAATATCTTGGAGACTGCGCTTGCAGTGTCCTGTCCAAATTTTGGATCGACACCCGCCTGGTCTGTTCCGCAAACATCGAGACGCGGTGCATGCAGAGCTTCCTCCAAATCAAACCCAAAGTCGATCATCATAGAAATAATCTGAAGCAGACATGGGAAGATTCGTCTACCGCCGCTAGCGCCCGCGCCAAACCATGCATCCCCATCCGCATTGGTCACAATGGTCGGTGACATGTTCGACAACGGACGTTTGGACGGGGCGATTGAATTTGGCCGATCGGGACGCGGATCGAACCACATCATCCCGTTGTTCATGAGAATCCCGCTGTCCGGTGCGACAACTTTGGCCCCAAAAATCGACAACAGCGTCTGAGTAATCACGACGATGTTGCCGTCGCTGTCACACGCCACCAAATTTGTGGTGCAGGCTGGATCTTTTGAGTCATCAACATCGCCAAGACTGACAAAGCGATCTTTGTATGTATCACTTATGGCTCGGGCCCACGCAACGACGTCCGCGGCTGATGGCTTGGGACCTTCCGTTCCCAATTCCGGCAACTTCCCTAGTGCCATTTTCAAAGATGGGCCTGCGCTCAAGCCATCAACCGTGTGGACTTTCCAATCACGGTAATTAAAGCTAAGCGGGTCGCGCTCTTCAGCTTGATACTCAGATAGATCGTCTGCGCGCAAATAGCTGCCGGCACCCTCTGCGTCTTTCGACAGGGATCTCGCCAGAGCACCGTCGTAGAAAACGCCTGCGCCATTGGTCGCAAGTGTTTCAAGGGTTTCCGCCATAGCATCCATCTTTAGGTACGGCATTTTTTGGCCCGCTGCCCCGAATGGCGGAAGGCCATTGGTAAGAAACAAACTTGATGCCACTGGGTCCTTTCGCAATGCAGGGGCTGCCGTCGCGATCCGCAATGTCGTATGCCAACTGACCGGCAACCCTTGCCTAGAAATTTCTACAGACGGTCGAACCAATTCTTCCCAAGGCTTGGTCGCAAATCTTCGATGAGCCAGTTCAATACCTGCCATGTGGCCAGGGACCCCAATCGCTTTCCAACCATCAACATTTACGTCGTCGACAACGCTTGGCCAAGAAAACAAATCGCCACCCACCCGGCTTTCGTCCAATACGAAGTCCGACGGGTCCAACCTCTTCGGGGATTTCATGTTGAAGTGAATGGTTCGCACAGATTTGTCGGAGGCTTGGTAGTAGGTCAGAAAGCCCCCGCCGCCTATTCCACTCATCCACGGCTCTAAGGCAGTAATCGCAAAGGAAGTCGCGATCGCTGCGTCCATCGCGTTGCCGCCGCGGCTGAGAATCTGAGCCCCTATTTGGGAGGCTGCAAGATGGTGGCTTGAAACGAGGCCATTGTCGCCACTAACGGCGGGCTTGCGAAGCATCCAATTTTGTTGAATGTCCGTCCTTGGTAAAGTCTGATCATGTGTCATGGCGGCGGAGTGTGCCTGCGAAAACCAAGAATCTCAAGGATGATATTTCGCGACCTTTGACCGCCACCTGTCAATCAGGGGTCACTCATCGTCGGACCCTAACTCAATTGGTTGAGGGACCTCAAAAGCGTCTCGGTTTCACGGTCGGCTGGATAAAATGCTTCGACCTCGAGCTCTTCAAGGGTGATGTCCCTTGGGGTGCCCATCTTCAAGATGACGTTGTGGAGGTTTAGCTGAAGCTTACCTCTGCGAATACGAATCGGTAAAACAGCATCGGTGAGATCGGACATGCTCTTCGAGGGGGCCGTCTCCTCAAGTGCGGAGACCAGTTTCGCCAACATGTGGTGCAGCTGAACGTCACCACCACCACTGTCGATTTTGTGATGTAGTCGCCGCATGTATTCGACGGCAACCTCAGACCAATTTTCGATGCTTTCGCGAACAACTTCTGAATCAACGAGCCAGTCAACGATGTTCGCGGACTCAATATTGTCATCTAAGTCTTCACCGAAAATCAGGCTGAACACCCGGCCAGCCGATCTATTCGCGCTGTGAATGTTCCATTTACCATCAGTGATGATTGCCGGGTACGGACCCTGGCTTGCGATGAGATACTCCATATTGTCAGCAATTTGAGAAAGAGCTTCATCGTTGAGCGGCGTCTCGGGAAACCCACCTTCATATCCAGCACCACGCAGAAGGGCGTTTCTCGCACGGAACGGCAGATCCAAAACCTCCGACAAACGCATAACCATCTTGCGGCTTGGGCGTGCTCGGTTGGTTTCGATAAAACTAATGTGCCGGGACGAGACATTGGCCGCTTTGGCCAGTGCACTTTGGGACAGTTGGCGATGGGTTCGCCACTTTTTGAGCATCTGACCGACTGGGCGCACGATTTGGCCCCGTCCGGCCTTTTCTTGCGTTTTAGTGCTCACTTCATCTTCGGTACGTGCTTGCTCCACAGGGCCAAACACAGGTTGATGTGGCCCAGATTTCTGGGCTTTCCCCACACCGGCCCGCAATCCTGCAGCCCTTTTATCGTCACCCACCATTACCATTCTCGGCCATTCTGACATGCTTTTCTCGCGGCTCAAAATCCGAACCAAAATGGGTCAGAATTTTGGTTGCCGTCTCCCTCAGCAATTTCGCTTCAAGATTGAGGCCAAATGCGGGGTTTTGTACCGGGAAGGGCAGACCGTTCGTGGGGCTCTAGACGAAGCTGCAGATTTCATCGAGGGACTTTTTGCCAATGTTTGGAACCTGGGCGCCGGATTGAGGTTTGCCGACCACTAAGATCATTGTAGCCCTTTCGTTCTTTGGACGGCCTAACACCTCTCTCAAAAATCCCATTGGGCTTGGCGTGTGGGTAAGGGTCGCCAGGCCTATATTGTGAAGCGCTGTAATCAACATTCCGGTCGCGATCCCAACACTTTCTTGCACGTAGTAGTGTTTCTTCCGATTGCCACTCTCATCAACACCATAGTTCTGTTGAAAGACAACGATGAGGTAAGGAGCTGTTTCGAGAAACGGTTTGCTATCGTCAGTTCCCAGTGGTGCAAGGGCCTCCAACCACTCGTCGCTGGCTCGCTCTTGGTAAAACGCTTTTTCCTCTTCTTCCGCAGCGAATCGGATGTCTTTCTTGATCTGCGGATCGGTTACGACCGCGAAATGCCAAGGCTGCATGTTGGCACCGCTTGGTGCCGTTGAAGCGGTCGCGATGGCGTTCTCTATGACTTCTCGCGGTATGGGGGCATCAGAAAAATCCCTTATGGTTCGCCGCTTGCGCATCTTGTCCAAGAACATCGCACTGGCAGTAATCATCTCGTCTGGGTCGACGTCCTCATATCCACTAAGTGGCACAAACTGTGGTTTGGTCACAGATCCCTCGTTCTGGTTGGTTTGGAATGTCCCTTGACAGACTCGCACTTTGCAGGCGTCAATTCAACCTCGTCACTGCAATCAAGATCGGAGAACCACGCAATGTCTTCAAAGCTGCCACCAAGCGGAACCGACTGGGACACGTTGAAGAAACAAATGAAGAAGATGGGAGACAATGACGCGGATTGGCGACATGGGCGAACTGGCATGTATGTCTTTTATGCAGGAAAGGACGTGCTGAAAGTCGCGAAGAAAGCCTACACCATGTACATGTCTGAGAATGGCCTCGGACCAATGGCGTTTCCTTCCCTCAAGCAAATGGAAAGCGAAGTCGTTTCAATTGGACTGGCATTACTGAACGCACCGGATGGCGGTGCGGGGTCGATGACTTCCGGTGGTACGGAGAGTATCGTGCTGGCTGTCAAAACCTGTCGCGATTGTGCGGAAGCGCAAGGGATCGACGTTCGCGACGCGGAAATTGTGGTGCCTTATGCGACGCACCTCGCATTTGACAAAGCTTGTCACTATCTCGGCCTCAAAATTGTTCGTGTTCCACTTGCAGCGGACTACCGTGCAGATGTTGCTGCAATGGAGGCTGCCATTACTGATCGCACCATCATGATGGTGGGCTCGGCTCCGGCTTATCCCTACGGGCTCATTGATCCAATATCTGAGCTTGGTGAAGTAGCTGAAAGGCATGGGCTATGGCTGCATGTCGACGCCTGCGTCGGCGGATACTTCGCGCCATTTGTCGCCAAGAATGGTGTGGACCTTCCGCCCTTCGATTTTCGCGTCCCCGGCGTGAAGTCAATGTCAGCCGATCTGCACAAGTATGGATACTGCGCAAAGGGCGCTTCAACGGTTCTGTATCGCGATCTCGACCTATACAACTATCAACCCTTTGACTGCGATAGTTGGCCAAGCGGGCGCATGATCACGCCTAACATTGCAGGAACCAGACCTGGAGGCGCTATCGCGGCTGCGTGGGCGGTACTTCACTACTTGGGCACCGACGGTTATTGCGGGAAAGCAAAGATTGTCACGGACACGAGGGAGAAACTGGAGGCTGCCATAGCCGATATTGAAGGACTTGCGGTGTTTGGTAATCCACAGCTCGGCGTCATTGCTTTCGGCTCAGATCAATTCGACATCAACCAGCTTTGGGGCAAACTCTTTGAGCGCGGCTGGTTCTTATCCGTTACGGCAGAACCCAAAGGCATCCATTTAATGATTACGCCGGCGCATGCAGAGTCAATGGATCAGCTCACTCACGATCTGCGAGAGTGTGTGGATCTAGTGAAGGGAAGCGATGACGATGCGCCGATGCCATCAATGCGCTATTCTGGGTAACTCAGGATCTACCGATTTCTTTAAGGGTGAACTCACCTTCTCTGATGCGTGCAGCCAGTCCCGCCGCCATCTCGGCAGTAAACTCTTCGCCGTGATTTTCAACCAGGTCAGTTAGTGCTGCGAATATTGCAACTGAGGCCAAGAGGTCTGGCGTCAAGCCTGCGATCAACGCTGCGTCCCAAGTGTCCAAGAACATTTCGAGGGCCTGTGTTCTTTGACGCTCAAGATCTGTCGACTTTTTGTTACCACCTGAACGTTTCACCATATCGCTTACATACTCACTCTTATGAGTTGACCGCTGATGATATCGCGTCGGAAATCTCTGCCCCTTGCGATGCCAATCTTTCTGCTTCGCGCGATGTTTCCCGGTTGCAGTTTGGGTAGTTTCGCCGCGACGTGCCGTAGCCCTTATTGAATTGGGCCACCATGGCATTCTTTCGATCATTCGATGGCGCTTCTAGTCTGATGAGAGTCATCATGTTTTCACGCCAAATCTTGCTTTCAGATGACACGCAGCTTCCTCGCATGTGATGCAGGGAACCCAGAATCTCGGAGAGTTCCAACAGCCTTTCCTGGTAGCGCCCCTGTTCAATAACTTGAGCGTGAAGCGGCGAGGACATACAGACCAAAAAAGCGATCAAGATCGCTGCACCCAATCCAGTTCCTGATCCTATTCGTCTCATCAATCCAATTCTCATTTCTCGACTGTACCACCACTCAGCCTTTGGATACACGCACTCAATATCACCTCCAATTACGGCGAAAAATGGATCTAGAAGACGGCATAGGCGCCATCGATCGTGAACATATCGCCTGAGTGGAAACGCGAAGCGTTCGAGGCCAAGTAGACAGCGATACCGCCGAAATCTTCGGGTTCACCCCAGCGCCTCATGGGCACTCTGGAAATAACTTTGGTCGTAAAGACGTCATTGTCTTGAGCGGCTCGGGTCATATCGGTTGCGATCCATCCAGGCAGGACGGAATTCGCGCGCACCCCATACCGCGCAAATTCGACCGCACAGCACCTAATGGCGGAGGTCAATCCCCCCTTCGTCGCTGCGTAGTGTTGGTTCCTGGCAGCACCTTCCGTGGCGGATAGGCTGGATATACCCACCAATGAACCGCTCGCATCTCCCGACTTCGCTCGCGCGACCATGTGCCTGGCGGCCTCACGAAGTGTGTAAAGTGCACCGTTTAGATTGACGGCGAATACCCGATTCATGTCGCTTCCGCTCATGTCGAGGAACGAAGGCGTGCGCAGACCAATTCCAGCATTTGCAACAAGCGTGTCGACACGGCCCAATTCCTCAATCGTCTCCAGCATCGACGTCGTGACACTTTGCTCGTCGCTCACGTCCACGACCTTCGCCGCGTGCCGACCGCCAACTTCATTTAGTTTTCCAAGTGCGCTCTCATTCTTTTCAGGGTTCGTTCCCCAAATCATGACACTTGCGCCCGCTTGCGCCAGGGCTTCGGCCATGCCGAAACCAATGCCACCATTTCCACCGGTTACGAGTGCGACCTTTCCATTTAAATCAAAGGGTTGATAGGCCATGTGTTTCTTCCTCCACTTATTTCACGCTCTTCTTTGGTTCATTGACAGTTCGATGATGCGTTTTGTTTCCGACCAACTTTCAAGGCGTGCGAGATCTTCCACGCTTGCCCACCACACGGCACCAGCATCACTCGCGGCAACCGCCTCTCCCGAAACATGTAGGCAATGAAAATCCAACAATGTGTAGTGATACTCAACGCGTCCACTTTGTTCTTTGAAAATACCGTCGACAACATCGAGTAGAGGTCCGACCTCGATCTTGAGGTTGGTTTCTTCGTATACCTCTCGGACAAGAGCGTCTCTAACGGTTTCACCCACTTCTTGAAGTCCGCCAGGCAACGTCCAAGTTGCTGTTGCCTGGGGTCTGTCTTGTTGAATCAACAAAAACTCATCGCCACGCCAAACAACACCGCCAACACCGACAAATGGTCTGGTTGGATATTGTCTGTTCATTCTTACCTCTTGAGTGGACTATGGATCTGAGAATATCAACATTCATTCGTATACGTATGGATGTGATGGGAGACTCCCTGCACCAAGCCAAACGAAACTTCGCTCCAACCTTTGTTAGCCCTATTGCGCGTCTGAGACAATGGCTTATGCTAGGCCAATGTGTGGCAGATACTCCATTACGACGCCCGTTGAAGCGATGGCCAAGATCTTTGGGTTTAGCGGATTGCCCAATCTTGGGCCCAACTACAACGTTGCGCCAACCAATGCCGTCCCCTTTGTGCGGCTGGAGAACAAAGAGCGGCAAATTGCAATGGCGCGGTGGGGTCTGGTACCTTCTTGGGCCAAGGAAATAAGAAACAAGCCTCTCATTAACGTGCGGGGCGAAACGATCGACGAGAAACCGGCCTTTCGGTCCTCATTCAAGAGACGTCGATGCCTCGTCCCTGCAGATGGCTTCTATGAATGGCAGAAAAGGGAACAAGGCCCTAAACAGCCGTATTACATCCACCGCCATGATGGCGAAATATTTGGTATGGCCGCTATCTGGGATCACTGGATCGCGCCGGACGCCAACGAGATCGACTCTTTAGCCATTGTCACGACTTCTGCCAACAAACTGATCGGACAATTGCACACGCGTATGCCCGTCATTTTGGACGAATCCGACTTTTCTTTTTGGCTTGATCCCAAGAATGAGGATTTTCCAACTCTAAAAGAAATGTTGAAGCCTGCCAAAGAGGACTTGTTGGAGGCCTACCCTGTTACCACGCAGGTGAACCGCGTTGGTCAAGAGGGAGCAGACCTTGTTGAACCGATCGGGCCGAGGCTTGGCAATAAGCCACAGGAGACTGAGGAAGAGACGAAAAGTCAAGATCCACAGATGAAGTTACTTTGACCCTGTTTGTTGAGCTCGACTAAGCTTCTGCTGAAGGACGAACTTTCACGCGGTCATACCAGCCGGTCAAGTTTTTCAGGTCGGGATCAATGCCGCTGCCCATGCTGGCGAAAAAGTCCAACCAAGCAAACAGAAGCACGTCTCCGATGGTAAATCGAACGCCGCACAAGAATTCTTTACCGACCATCTCGCCATCGAGCCATTTCAAATAGTGTTGGCCCATATTGATGAGACCTTCAGACATTGCCTTGTCGCATGGCATGCGATCCTTGAAGAAATCGTAACCGGTGCCGTTTCGAAATCCGTGGGCTAAGGGTTCACAAATCAGGAGATCGACTTTTCTCGCCCACATGCGAGCCTGCGCTCGTTGCTCCGGCGTCGATCCGATAAGGTCTTTGTCATCAGGATGGGTCTCGTCGAGATATTCAGCGATCGCCATCACCTCGCTCAAATATGAGCCATTGTCCAACTCAAGTGCGGGCATTTGACCAGAAGGATTTCGTTTCAAGTGTTCGGGGCCGCGGTTTTCCATGCCAGGCAGGTCAACCTCTTGAATGTCCAAACTGATACCTTTTTCGGCAGCAAACATGCGCACCATGTGTGGATTGGGGCCGATTGAGTTGTAGAATTTCATTAGACGTTTCCCTTTGTGTCGGGACTCTTTGTCCCGTTTGTTTCCAACCCGACCCTAGCAAAGTCCCGTTGTCTTTATCAATTGTTCAACCGACATTCATGTGACCTGCGACCATCGCGCATTCGACCGAATTTGTGTTAGATTGGTTCACAATCTCTTGAGGCTCCACAATGTCAGGAAGATAAATGGCCATCCCTTTTGTCCGTGAGCATGAATTTGAGTATGGCGTCATTGAGCGCATTGCTCCGGGCTTGCGCAGAATTACCGCGAGAAATCCCAACGCCTTCACCTTTCATGGCACGGGCGTGTTTATTATTGGGGATGGAGACGTTGCGATCGTAGATCCGGGCCCCAACGATAGTGCTCATGTGGACGCGTTGCTCGAGGGCCTTAAGGGCGAGACGGTCAGCCATATCCTTATTACCCACACACACAACGATCACTCCCCCGCCGCTGCACCTGTGAAATCATCAACAGGCGCAAAAACCTATGCCTTTGGGGCTCACGGCTCTGGCCAAGAAAACAATGTTCGGATTGAAGAAGGCGGAGACTTGGATTTCTTGCCGGATGTTGAAGTCCGCCATGGGGATGTGATTGAGGGCACTGGATGGCGTGTCGAGTGTGTCTATACCCCTGGTCACACGTCTAATCACATGTGTTTCTCACTGCCCGATTCTGGCATTCTCTTCACGGGAGATCATGTGATGGGCTGGTCGACAAGTGTGATTGTGCCGCCTGACGGCAACATGGCCGCCTACTTCGCTAGCCTTGAGCTTTTGTTGGCGCGTGACGACGACATATTGATCCCGACACATGGGCCCGCAATCACAACGCCCAAGCCTTTTGTCCAATCCTTCATCGATCATAGAAATGCGAGAGAAGTTCAAATCGAAACTTGCTTGTCAAAAGGGATCCGTGACGTCCGAACGATGGTAAAGACAATGTACAGGAACGTGGATGAGCGACTTCATCCTGCCGCTGCAATGTCAGTGCTCGCTCACTTGCAGCACATGGTTGATACAGGTCGTGCCCGGTACGAGGGAACGATGGATGCCAATGGAATCTTCCACGCACCGTAGCTTGTGGATAACTAAGAATGGTGAATCATAAGAGTGTCTTATGATCCAGTCTTGTTGGATCGAATCACTCATGCGAAAGGCTCTAGATGATCAAGATCTACGGCGATCCGATTTCAGGAAACTGTTACAAACTCAAACTGCTGATGGAATTATCCGGGCGGCCTTACCAATGGGTCAACGTAAACATCCTCAAGAGTGAGTCGCGGACACCAGAGTTCTTGGCTAAGAACCCCAATGGCCGCATTCCCATTGTCGAAAGGGAAGATGGTTCCATCCTTCCCGAATCCAATGCCGCATTGTTCTATCTCTCACAAGGAACGCCCTTTTGGCCCGGTGAGACACTCGACCAAGCAAAGACACTGCAATGGATGTTCTTTGAGCAATATAGCCACGAACCTTACATCGCGACGTCGAGGTTTTGGTTGAAGTTTCTCAATCAACCTGAAGAATACAAAGAAAAACTCAAGGAGCGCAAAGGCCCGGGGATAGCCGCACTCGAGGTCATGGAACTCGAATTGAGCAAGCAACTCTTTATGGCGACAGCCAAGCCAACGATCGCTGACATCGCCCTCTACGCCTACACCCATGTTGCCCATGAAGGTGGTTTTGATCTCGCCGGATTTCCCAATATCCGCAACTGGCTAAGTCGCGTTGAAGCCCTACCTGGCTTCGCGCCAATGGTATAGAAAATCTGGCTCTTGTTCGTCAGGGCTCATCCCAGCCTTTCCGCGAACGAGCCCGTGGTTTTCATAGAAACGAATGGCTTTGGTGTTCTTTTGGAAGACGTAAAGGTCAAATCCGCTTGAAAATTCCACCTTCGCTAAGTCCAAAAATTTTGACCCGAGGCCTTTGCCTTGCCACGGCAGGTCAATGAACAGTTGATCGACAAACTGAGGCTTGAGACACATTAACCCCGAGATAGATTGGCCTAGTGTAGCGACATAGACGTCTTGCCACTCGCCAGCCTCATAACTTGACGCGAACCAGTTCACGGTCTCAGGCTCTTCGTGATTCCAATTGATGTCTTGATAGGCTATTGTGGCGGATCGATACAAAACCGCCGCCGCCTCTCGGACCTCACTCTCACGCATCCGTCTGATGAGTGGACTTCCGCCAAGCCCACTCATTTATCCAAGGGCTTTCTCAAGGTCGGACAAATACCCTTCAATGCGCGCCGCATTCACGCCGACGTCCGACAATCCGACACGGGAAATGGAACGAACATCGATTCGCGTGGTGCCCTCGTCGCCGACCGTAATGCGAATGACAATATCGTCTTTGAAACCGAACCAGAACGAGGTCTCGGTGGCCTCGATGAGGCCAACACCTGAATCTGAAGACACAATCTCCCAACCCTGACCTTCAGCAACTGTTAATGCAGCTACAAAAACAGACGCCGCATTTTTTTCGACGATGAGCGGTTTAACGTTTGGATAGTGTTGGCTCTGTAGTTCTGAAACAAGGATTTGGGTTGGATCGTCTCTGCCAGCTGGAGCCGTTTTGCCTACATAATTGAGAGGGTTTGTTCCCTCGCCGCGAAGAGCAACAACCGCTGCGAACTCCGGCGGGTCCGTCATATCCGTTGTGACGTCGTGAATGTAGGGCAGTTTGTTGGCCGTCCCTATTTGGTTAAATACAAAACCGCCAAGACCCAAACCGATCACAAGAGCAAATATCAATCCAAGTTTACTGTTTTCAGATTTTGCAAAGTACCCAACCAGCAGTGCCACAAGAGCCAAAGCGGCAGCGCCCAAAGCGATCGGGCCAGCATATCCAAACGCGCGCAAGGCAAATCCCAAATCGAGAAACCCTGCTTTGTATGCCGGTCCTGAGCCAAGTGCGGCGACAATAGCGACAAACACCGCCAACCTCGCCAGTCGTCCTAGCCAATCGGTTAGAATTGTCATTGTCTCTCCCCTTCGTCGACCGCCCAATTAAATGGTCGGCAAGGTGTAATCCCTAAACTGATCTCGCAGGTCTCTCTTTTGGATCTTGCCGGTCGCTGTGTGCGGGATCTCTTCCACGAATGCCACATCATCGGGCATCCACCACTTGGCAATCTGACCCTCCAATAACTTCAATATGTCTTCCTTCGCCGGCGACTTCCCTTCAGCCGGAACCACAATAAGCAGCGGACGCTCATCCCATTTCGGGTGCGCAATACCAATGACCGCGGCTTCAGCCACGTCTGGGTGGCCAACCGCGAGATTCTCAATTTCAATGGTAGAAATCCACTCACCACCAGACTTCACAACATCCTTAGCGCGGTCGGTGATCTGCATGTAACCGAGAGAGTCAATTGTCGCCACGTCGCCAGTATCGAACCAACCGTCCTCATCCAGAATTTCACCGCCCTCTCCTTTAAGGTATGAGCGGGAAATCGCAGGTCCCCGCACAAGCAAGTGTCCAAAGGCCTTTCCGTCTCGCGGCAGATCCTTGCCGTTGTCGTCCACAATCTTCATTTCGACGGTGAACGGTGCCCGACCTTGTTTCAGTTTTTGAACAATCTTGTCGTCTTCACTCCATTCATCCATGCCGGACTTGAACGTGCAAATCGTGCCAAGCGGACTTGTTTCCGTCATGCCCCAGGCATGAACGACATCAACCCCAAATTCCTTTTGGAATTTCTCGATCATCATTTGTGGGCATGCAGAACCCCCAATAACGACCCGTTTGAGAAACGGCAGGTCCTTCCCCGTCGATTCGAGATACTGAAGAAGCATAAGCCAAACGGTTGGAACGGCTGCAGAAAGCGATACTTTTTCTGTATCCAAGAGTTCGTAAATGCTTTCGCCGTCCATGTTCATACCGGGCATGACGAGTTTTGCGCCAACCGATGGTGCGGCAAATGTCAATGCCCAGGCATTGGCATGAAACATCGGAACCACTGGAAGTACGGTGTCTGTCGATTTGAGGCCCATAACATCTGCATTGTTGACGACCAAAGAATGCAAGACATTTGAGCGATGCGAATAGAGAACTCCTTTAGGATTGCCGGTTGTTCCAGAAGTGTAGCAAAGTCCCGCAGCGGTGTTCTCATCAAACTCGAGCCACTCGAAAGCGCTGTCATACTTGCCCACCCAATCCTCGTAACAAAGCACCGATTTGTTTAAAGACGTTTCTGGCATGTGCTCAGCGTCTGTCATGATGATGACGGTTTCGAGTGTCTCCAGTTTTTCTTCGATGCCTTCGAGGATCGGGACGAATGTCGTATCGACAAAAATCGCTTTGTCTTCGGCATGATTGAGAATGTAGACGATCTGTTCAGGAAACAGTCTTGGATTTACCGTGTGACACACAGCCCCAATGCCCATGATCCCATACCAGGCTTCCATATGCCGGTCTGTGTTCCAGGCGAGCGTCGCGATGGTATCCCCGAGTTTGAGACCTATGTCATCCAAACCTTTCGCGACCTGGCGGGCTCGACCATGTAGATCCTTCAAAGTATAGCGCCGAATGGGCCCTTCAATCGACCTGGTAACAAGCTCTCGCTCACCGTGATTTTGTGCAGCGTGATCGAGCACTTTGTGAACCAATAGCGGCCAATCTTGCATCAAACCTTGCATGCGCCCTACTCCCTCGTTTCTTGATATTGTTCTGCGGATACTAGAGGCTTGCGCGATCACGGACAAGGCTAGGATAATTCACCTGAAACCGCTTGACACCACGCCCCCCTGCGGTAGGACTTGGCTATTATGATTGGAGTTTTCGATGCAGAAGTTCTGGATTTTCGCGACCGTGTTTGCGTGGTTTGCCACCTCTTTTGTTGCGGTCGCAATGGAAGAGAAACACGAGCAATTGCATGTCGCTCATGGCTGGGCCCGCGAAAGCCTTGGGGCTAGCCCAAATGGTGCTGTATTTGTCGTCATCCACAATCCGACGCAACAGGATGACAAGTTGATCTCCCTGTCGACCTCGGCTTCTGAAAAGGCTGAATTACATACACACAAACAATCCGACAGCGGTGTTATGTCGATGGTTCACATTTCAGACCTGGAGATAACGGCTGGCTCGCACATTGAATTCAAGCCCGGCGAGTTGCATGTCATGTTGGTCAACTTAGTGAAACCACTCGAACCTGGGATGATCATCGACGTCATCTTTGAGTTTGAGACCTCTGGAGAAATCTCAGTCGAGATCCCAGTTCTCAGCTTGATAGACTCTATGGAACGCACGGACCATGAGATGCAACATCAGGAGCATCACAAAAAATAAGTAACGTTAGACGTGTTGACCGCCGTTGATGTGAATCTCAGCGCCGGTCACATAACTTGATTGATCGGTGCACAAATAGTAAATCGTCTTTGCCACTTCTTCCGGCGTCCCTAGTCTTCGCAGAGGCAATTCCTCCACCAACTTCTCAGTTCCAGGACTCAAGATCGATGTGTCGATCTCTCCCGGCGCAATGGCGTTGACGCGCACGCCCAACGGTCCAAAATCTGATGCCATTTCTCTCGTCAGTGCTGCGAGCGCCGCTTTGGAGGTCGCATACGCGGAACCAGCAAATGGATGCACTCGACTGCCTGCAATCGAGGTCACGTTGACGATTGACGCATGACCTTCAACCAAACGTTCCTTCAGTCCTTGTGCCAGTTGAATTGTGGCGAAGAAGTTGACGTGGAACACACGCAACCAATCTGATATCTCGCAATTCAGCGTGCTTAACCGTTCACCGTCTGGGCCCTTCGGAGAAATACCTGCGTTATTCACTAATGCGGCAAGGTGACATCCCTCCAACCGCGCGTGCATTTCTTGCACCGCGTTCTCGATATTCTCCGGATCGGCCAAATCAACCTTGATGTGATCTTCAGGACCCGCTTCCCACGGGCAATCTTCGGGAAAGTCTTGTCTCGAACACGTAATGACGCGCCATCCAGCGGATGAGAAACGCTTAACGGTCGCATGGCCGATACCTCGGCTTGCCCCCGTCAATATCAATGTCTTGCGTTGCTCGTTGGACATGTCTTGTCACCTTACTTGGCCGACACAAACGGATCTTCTCCTCCGCGGGATCGGTTTGCCTATTCTGATCAGGTCCTCTGCAACGGCGAAACTTGTTCAAGTCCTGCGGGGTCCTGGTGGATGATAACATCTGAAGAGGGAAAAGCCTTACGAATTTCTAACTCCACGCGATCTGAGACCTCGTGCGCCTCTAAGAGGCTCATGTTGGGCTCTAGCTCAAGATGCAACTGGATGAAGCTGTTCATTCCAGCTTTCCTCGTGCGCAAGTCATGAACTGAAATCACATCGGGATCAGCTTCAACAATATCGCGGATTATTTTGCGATCAGCATCTTCCAATTCTTTGTCCATCAGCTCATCAAATGACCGGAGTAAAATCTTGGCCGCCGCGAATCCAAGATATATGGCAATCCCAATACCAAATATTGCATCCGCCGCGAGAAATCCGCCGTAAGTCGTCAAAGCTAAGGCAACTAGAACCGCTAGGTTCATCAAGATATCACCGCGATAGTGAAGCTCGTCAGCGGACACAGCGAGAGATTTGGTCTTGCGGACAACAAATTTCTGGAACGCAACAAGACCTATGGTGAGCACCATGGAAATGATGATGACGACATAGCCGATTGATGTTTGTGTCAGTGGTTCCAACCAAATCACGCGACGAGCCGACTCGAGTAACAGAAATGTTGCTGATCCGCTCATAAAGGCGAATTGTGCCAAACCGGCGAGAGCTTCAGCCTTACCGTGACCAAACCGGTGCTCTGTATCTGGAGGCGTAAGCGAATGGCGCACTGCGAAAAAATTGACGAGAGACGCGAATGTGTCGAGTAAGGAATCAATCAAGCTTCCGAGGATGGAAACAGACCCGGTCGCGATCCAGGCTATTGCCTTGATAACAACGAGCAGGGACGCAACCGCAACAGCCAGTATGGTGGCGGTGGTCATCAATTTGCCCTGGCTCTGAAGAGTTACTGTCGTGTCTGTCATCTTATTTCAATTGCTCGACATTGTTTGTGAATATCTCAATTCCACAAAGTGGGCCCTGTAGACACTGTCTAACGTGGTCAGTCCAAAATCGCCAGCCCCAGAGAGCAATCTTCACAAACCGTTGTTTTAGGGAAACCCAGACGCATCAGCCTTACGGATAAAGTCTTAGAGAGCACCATTTGTCGATCCCAGGGTCATCGCGTGTGAAGACTTTCCGATCATGCAATCGGGACAAGCGGTTTCGCCAAAATTCGATGCGCACTGGTTTGATTCGAAACCCGGACCAGTGAGGAGGACGATCAACCTTCTTCAGTGCGTATTTAGCCGCGTATTTCGCAACTTGCTTTTCCAGTTCAAATCTCCCTTTGAGGGGGCGCGACTGTTGAGACGCCCAAGCCCCTATTTGGCTATCTTTGTGTCGGCTTTCAAAGTACTCATTTGCCTCTTCGTCGCTGACCGGCTCAGTAGGTCCTTGCAGCCGCACCTGGCGGCGCAGACTCTTCCAATGGAAACACATAGCAGCTTTTGACGTTCCCAAGATTTCTCTACCTTTGTCACTTTCGTAATTGGTATAGAAAACGAAACCGCGTTCGTCATACCCCTTCAACAACACCATTCTTACATTCGGCATGCCATCTTCAGAGACGGTCGCAAGGGCAAGAGCGTTTGGATCATTGATCTCCTTGGCCTCTGCTAGGGACATCCATTGCCGAAAAAGATCGAAAGGGTCTTCTGAGGTAAAGACCTCTTCATGATCGTCCTCATGGTCCATCTGGTCATCCTCCACCAGTGATCGTAGATAAATCACCCCCTCTTTCGGCCATCTTTCCCCAGTTTCCAACTGATTTTTGTGCAAATCTGGCGAACTCAACCGCTTTTATGGAAACGGAGAACCGGATGTTGCCTCGACCGTGCGAGATTTCCGCTGGGTTTTAACCATTTAGTATGGGGGATTCGTTAGGTTTTTGTCGCGTGGGGGCCAATTTGGGTCTGCCCACTCGATAAGGATCCAAGAGCCAGAAATGCGCGACCCGTACATCATTCTTGGCGTTGATCGAAAAGCCGATGCTGCAGCGATCAAAAGTGCCTACCGGACACTCGCAAAACGGTATCATCCGGACATTGCTGGCGCCAATCCTACGACGCAAGACCGCTTTCAAGAAATCAGCACAGCTTACGACCTATTGAGCAACGAAACTAAGCGCGAGAAATTCGATGGAGGAAACGGCAAGTCCTCTACAGCCAAGGGTGCCCGCAAATCGAAAGCGTCCGCGTCCACGTCGTCCAAAACTGCTCCGTCGAGAAATGGCAACGGCGCAAAACCCGACTCCTCGCCGCCAATGTCCCCGCCACGTCAGTCATTCAAAACCGCGACCCGCGCCGCAGAAGCTAAACGCGCAGCTGAACGCCATCACCAAGAGCGTCCATTTGGCATCGACAGCGTCAAAGGTGAGAGTCCCCTCGACATTGGATTGAACAAAGCTGACGAGATTATCGGTGACATTTTTTCGACACTCAAATCGAAAGCTAAGCCGGTTGACAACAAAAAGGGCAGTGACGAGCACTATATGCTGCCGACCACATTTGAAGAGTCCGCGCGCGGTGGTGCACGACGTATTAAGTTGCCAAATGGTCAGAAGTTGGATGTTAAGATCCCTGCTGGCATCTGTGATGGCCAACAAATCAGGCTCAAGAACCAAGGTCAGGCGGGTGAAGGTGAAGGGATTGCAGGCGATGCCCTCATCAAAATCTCCATTGAATTGCATCAACACTTCCGCCGCGTTGGCGATGATGTTGTTCTCGACCTGCCTGTAACGGTCGATGAGGCGGTACTGGGAGCACGAATCATGGTTCCCACGGTTGACGGCCCAACCGCGGTGACGGTCCCAGCCGGATCGAACGCTGACAATGCAATTACCCTTGAAGGTCTCGGTTTTCCCAAAGACAGCGACGGCCCAACCCGCCCGCTTGGCAACCAAAGCGTTGTCTTGAAGATCGTTCTTCCGCCCAGCTCTAACAAGTCTTTCACACAGTTCGTCAAGAAGTGGGCCGGCAAGAACCCATACAATGTGAGAAGCGAATTTGACATTTGATGCCACGACCTTTAGCTAGGCCGGGAGCGCGTATGTTCGGTCAGAATCGGGGCCCAATATGGTCCCTAGGTCACCTGGTCGTGCGAAGAGATAAACATCAAATAATCAAGAGGGGCATATGTCTCAAGGTGCACAACTGATGGAGGGCAAGCGAGGCCTGATAATGGGAGTGGCCAACAGCCGTTCTATTGCATGGGGCATCGCAAAGGCGGCTCATGCACAGGGCGCCGAGCTCGCGTTTACGTATCAGGGTGACGCTTTACTCAAGCGCGTTGGGCCACTTGCAGAATCCGTTGGCGCGGAAATGGTGTTGCCCTGTGACGTGACCGATGCATCGAGCATCGATGCAGTCTTTGACACTTTGAAAGACAAGTGGGGAACCATCGACTTCGTCGTTCATGCCATCGCGTTTTCCGACAAGGAGCAATTGGACGGCCGTTACATCGACACCACTTCTGATAATTTTGCGATGACCCTGAACATCTCCTGCTATTCCTTCACAGCGGTTGCTCAGAGGGCTGAGAAACTAATGCCAGAAGGTGGAAGCCTTTTGACCTTGACCTATTATGGCGCTGAGAAGGTCATGCCGCATTACAATGTGATGGGTGTCGCCAAAGCGGCTTTAGAAGCAAGTGTTCGCTACTTGGCAGAGGACCTGGGTCGTTCAAACATCCGTGTGAATGCTATTTCGGCTGGACCCATTAAGACATTGGCTGCAGCCGGCATTGGTGATTTCCGTTATATCCTCAAATGGAACGAATACAATGCGCCGCTTAGACGAACAGTGACAATCGATGAAGTCGGCAATTCCGGCCTCTACCTTTTGAGCGATCTTGGAAAGGCCGTTACTGGTGAAATTCACCACGTCGATTCCGGATACAATGTCGTTGGCATGAAGGCGGAAGACGCGCCGGACATCACAGTTGGCTAATCGATGAGGAGCCCCCATGTCACATAACACCTTCGGGCACCTGTTTCGTGTGACAACGTGGGGCGAATCCCATGGTCCGGCTCTTGGTTGTGTGATTGATGGAACACCGCCAGGCATTCCCTTGTCGAGCGAACAGATTCAGTCATTTCTTGACAAACGACGACCAGGCCAAAGCAAGCACGTTACGCAGAGACGAGAGCCTGACAAAGTCACGATATTGTCAGGCGTCTTTGACGGTCCCGATGGAAGATCGCAAGTCACCACAGGCACACCGATTAGTTTGATCATTGAGAACGTTGATCAGCGCTCAAAAGATTACTCAGACATTCAAGACACTTTTCGTCCTGGGCATGCGGACTACACCTATCAAATGAAATATGGTGTGAGAGACTATCGCGGTGGCGGACGATCATCCGCGCGTGAGACAGCGGCCAGGGTTGCAGCGGGCGCGATTGCACGCCGCGCTCTGGATCATCTCTTGGGCGATGTGTCGATTTGCGGCGCCTTGGTTCAGATGGGTCCACACGCCATCGACCGTTCAAAATGGGACTGGGAAGCCATCAACAAGAACGATTTTTGGTGCCCCGACGCCGAGATGGCCAAGAAATGGGACACATACCTGTCGGGTCTTCGAAAGAATGGATCGTCTTGTGGTGCGGTTGTTGAGGTCGTTGCGCGTAACGTGCCTGCCGGATTGGGATCACCGATCTATGGCAAGCTCGACGCTGAACTTGCTGGAGCGCTCATGAGTATCAATGCCGTGAAGGGCGTCGAGATCGGTGCCGGATTTGCGGCTGCAGCTCTGACGGGTGAGGAAAACGCCGACGAAATGAGAAGCGGCGGAAACGGGCCTGAGTTCTTGGCGAACAATGCTGGCGGTATTCTCGGCGGTATTTCAAGTGGCGCCGATATCGTTGCGCGGTTTGTCGTAAAGCCCACTTCATCAATTGTCACTCCTCGAAAGAGCGTCAAAGAGGATGGAAGTGAAACGGAAGTTGTGACTAAAGGACGGCATGACCCTTGTGTCGGCATTCGAGCCGTCCCTGTCGGTGAAGCGATGGCGGCGTGTGTAATTTTGGATCAACTCTTAAGACAGCGGGCCCAAGTTGGGACTTTGGGGGCCCACTCATGACCGAAGACAGTACGAGATATGAGGTCACTATAGACCCCGCACGTTCCAAATTGTTGGTGAGCGGGATGACACTCATCGGCGGGGGGTTCGTCTTGTCAGGACTGATGACATCTCAACCTCTTCTCGTCCTCGTAGCCCTCGTTGCGTTTAGTATCGCATTGTACAATTACCCTCTCTTACGCGAGAAGGATCCTCTTATTTCAGCGAACTGGAACGGCATCGACATAGACGCGCTTGGCCTTGTTGCGTGGAAGTATGTCGATGACTTGTCTCTATCCGATGACAGTAACAACGGGCGTCCCTCAAAGGCTATGTGTTTGCAGCTCAACGGTCCCCTCAATGACATCATTCAACACAATGGCGACGACAACGCACTTAGAAATTTACAAGTTCGCATTTGGCGCCACGAACCGCCAAACTCCCTGTTGATCAATCTAGATACGCTCAAGGGAGAGCCAGGTGACATTTTCGCTAATGTTGAACGCATACGCCAACAAGCCTTCTCGCAATCAAGTTGACGGCATCACGCTTACGGCGTCTCTCTCGTCAACACGCCTACACATTCAAGGTGGTCGGAGTGCTTGAACTGATCAACAGGTGTAACTGTTTCTAGTGCGAAGCCTGCGTCTGCGAGCGCCTTACTGTCCCTTGCAAATGTCGCCACGTTGCAAGAAACATAAATGACGGTCGATACTCGACTCTTGATCAATTGCTGGATCTGAATTGCGGCTCCGGCGCGCGGTGGGTCGAGTACAACCACTCCCACATTCTTTAATTCAGCCGCCATGATCGGTCGCTCATTTAGATCCCGCACATCCACAACAACCGGTTTCAATCCTTGTGTGTTGCGAACTGCTGTTTCTAGTGAGGCTATTGCGGATTTGGATCCATCAAAGGCCGATAAGCGATAATCCCGCGCCAACGGCAGCGTGAGTGCGCCACACCCACAAAACAAATCGACAATATGACTACCAGCTTTCGCCCGCTTCACGATCTCTGCGGCGACAAGTGTTCTCAACGCAGATTCCCCGGCCAAGCTTGGCTGCAAAAACCCACCAATGGAAAATTCAACTTCAATGTCTTCAAATTCGACCATCATTGGTTTGCGTTGAGACAGCAGTTCACCATCAATCGTCACTCTTTCGAAGGAAGAAACCGCCGCGCTCGTTGATAATTGAGCGTGTCTATTTGAGAAATCTCTCTCGGACTTGGACTTATCTATCGTCAAGTCAACTGACACTCCATTCGCACATTCCGTTACCAGCGCTTGACCACTGACACCATTGTCGAATCCGTCTCTTAGAAAATCACTCAATGGAGAAAGGGATTGGTTCAGATCTTCAGTGAGTAACAAACAGTGATCGATGTGATCGACTTGATGGGTTCTGCGTTTCTTGAAACCGAGAACAGTTTCCCCTGATGCAATGACGAACGACAGAGAGACCCGACGCCTTTGGCCGGAGGCTATGTTGATACCATTTTCGATTTTCACGTCTTGAAGACCCGCTTTTGAAAGGGCGCTGGCCAGTTTCTGACGCTTCCATTGATCTACGAAATCCGGCGTCAAGTGTTGGAGACTGCATCCTCCGCAACTGCCGAAGTGAGGACATGGCGCTTCGGTCCGATGGCTACCTGCCTTCTCAATCGACCTAATTTCACCGCGGTTGCCGATCATGTCCAGAGTTAAAATGTCACCAGGTGCGGATAAGGGAACAAACACGGGACTATTATCGATCGTACCAACCCCATCTCCCATGCCCCCAATTTCGGTGACTTCCACTCCGGAAACGGTTGTTGTCTTGCCGACAGCGTTTCGGCGGCGAGGCTTACTTTTCTTTCTCTGCCGCAATGAGGGACTCCCTGTTTCCACCGCTGCCGCGAATGGGGCTTCAACTTTATCTATAACATGCCACCCTAATTGCCCTTGGTAGCCACTTGCCCGGCATCAATGGCTGCCTGCGCGCGGCTTTGGCTTATGAAGAGCCCTTTTTCACAAGTGGGATATCGTCTCGGGTGGACATGCTGTTTTCTACAACATCTTCAGCCTTTTGGCACAAGCCCCTCTTCGACCTTTGGACGCCGGAGTTTCCGGCCCTCTCGAACAATCGATATCAATACGTAGATGCCAACGAAAATCCCCGAGACATAACCAATGGCAGCGCCCATCAACATTGTCACGTCCGGATCAAGCCCAGCAACTTGGCCGCCAATGCCAACAGCCAATCCAATCACGACACCGAATACGATCGCGATCGTCACGCCTTTGACCATATTTTTGGCCACGCCCTTGAAAAAACTGATTAATCGATGAGTGAGAGTGTTGGGCTCTTCTTCGGCAGGCACAACATTGGTAGTGTCAGATTCGATGATGACATCTGAATCTGATGTTGAGCCTTCTTTACCCTTGAATAACCGCATACCCAATGCGTCCCAACAAACTACTCTTGTCCATTTGTCAAGCCAAACCCGACCTGATCCAATTTGATCTTCCCATCCCCCATTCAATTCCACAAGCAGAACCAAGCAAATGGAGTGCCGTTAACCAATTGTTGTTCTAATTCGCCCAACGATTCAATGTTGCTTGATCCCCTTATCTGATGAGCGTCTAATCTTTTCATGGCCCACGTCGATCTAGTGTTTCGGTTGTTTTCCGTGGCGTTGATTGTTTCAACGTCGGCTGTTTTATACTTCAAAGGGTTTTCCAGAACGCGGCACGGTCTCCTTTCTTGCTTACTTTTGGTCTGCACCGCGTCGTTTTTGGCTCAACCTCTTGCGACAGGTCTCGGTAGCCTCCGATATCTAGGGTACGCTGTGCTCATCCTCGGATTTGCATGGGTTTTCGTTTTTTGGTTAACGACGCAGGTTATGTTCGTCCCGAACTTCACGCCAACCATCCTCCATCTAACAATACTCCTTTTGATTGAAGTACTTAGCTTTGCCGCATGGAACTCAAATACACCCCCTGACTTGTTCGTGCCCCTGAACATGGTCCTTCCTGTAATCTGGGCAGTACTGGCGATTCACGCCATTTGGGTCGTCTGGCAAGGTAGATCAGATGACCTTGACCCAGATCGGCGGCGGTTTCGCACTCTTTTTGCGACTATCGCACTGTCGATCTCAACATTGGCATTCGTCGACTTCCTGTGGACCCTTCTCTCCGACCAAGCTCATCACTTTGGCCTGTCGACACTCCTTGCCACTCTCATTCTTGTTGGATGTTTGAGCCTCTCCTTGCATCTCTATCAGTTGATGATCGGGGATCCACTTGCAGTGCGTCCGACCGCCAATCAGGCAAATATGCTCTCAGATCCAGATGAAGAGGCCGCTTTTGACATACTGAGCGCGGCCCTTGTTCGACGACGCTTGTTTTGTGATGAAACACTTACGCCCTCCTCACTGGCAGATTTCGTGGGTCTTCCCGAAGATAAGGTCAGACAACTGCTTTTTATCGGGTATGGAGAGCGTAATTTTGAGAGCCTTCTCGATCGATTTCGGATTGATGCGGCATGTTCTTATTTGGGTGATACGGAAGACTCCCATCGTCCCATTTACGAAATTGCAGCAACAGTTGGATATCGATCCGAAGCGACCTTCAGTCGGGCCTTCATCACGCGGACTGGTGTGAGTCCTTCACAATATCGACAACAGAAAATCGATGACGCAGCTGGCGATTTGAAATTGCAGCTCACAAATTCAGATCGCTAATCAGCACTCAGGCGGTTTGAGGGGTCACCTCAACGGACGCGTCCAATCCAAGGGCGCGAAGAGCGGTCTCTGCAATATTTGCTGCCGTCAGTCCTGCGATCTCGTACATCGCGTCTGGCTTGTTTTGATCGATAAACTTATCCGGCAGGAATAGAGGGCGAACTTTGAGACCTTGGTCCAAGAGACCGGTCCTCGCCAAAAAATCCAAGACAAATGATCCGAATCCACCGATCGATCCTTCCTCGACCGTCAGCAATACTTCGTGCTCAAGAGCTAAGCGACGGATCAGATCTTCATCCAACGGTTTTGCAAACCTTGCGTCCGCAACGGTTGTTGTGAAACCGCGATGGGTCAATTCGTCGGCAGCCTTCATGCACTCCTGCAGACGGCCCCCAAAACTCAGAATAGCGACCGAGTTTCCTTCGCGCATGACACGCCCTTTGCCGATTTCAAGAGCGCTACCGATTTCCGGCATCTCAACACCGATGCCCTCGCCACGCGGGTACCGGAATGCACTTGGACCATCATCAATCGCCGCCGATGTCGCCACCATGTGCATCAATTCGGCTTCATCCGCTGCGGCCATAAGCACCATGTTCGGAAGACACCCAAGGAATGCAGTGTCAAATGATCCAGCATGGGTCGGGCCATCCGCACCAACCAAACCGGCGCGATCCATCGCAAATCTGACCGGGAGGTTTTGTATGGCCACATCGTGGACGACCTGATCATAGCCTCTTTGAAGAAAGGTCGAATATATAGCTGCAAATGGTTTCAGTCCTTCTGTCGCCAACCCAGCCGCGAATGTCACCGCGTGCTGTTCTGCTATCCCGACATCGAACATCCTATCTGGAAAACGCTCGCCGAAGAGATCCAAGCCAGTGCCTGAGGGCATGGCAGCGGTTATGCCGACAATATTCTCATCATTCTCAGCATGTTTGATCAAACTCTGCGCAAAAACCTTGGTGTAACTTGGGGCGTTGGATGTTCCCTTTTGCTGCGTTCCGGTGATGACATCAAACTTTGACACACCATGGAATTTGTCGTCCGCAGCCTCCGCAGGTGCATACCCTTTGCCTTTTTGCGTAACACAATGAACGAGGACCGGACCCAGATCTTCGGCGTCACGGACGTTTTTTAGGACAGGTATCAAATGATCGAGATTGTGGCCATCGATTGGGCCGACATAGTAGAAACCCATTTCTTCAAACAACGTGCCGCCGCCCAATGTCATACCTCGCGTATACTCTTCAGCACGTCTGGAAAATTCTTCAATGGGTCGGCCAAGTTTGTGGGCAACAGATTTGGCGAAGTGCCGAAAGCCTTGATAGGTTCCGCCCGACCAGAGTCTGGAGAGATAAGCACTCATGGCGCCGACGGGTCGCGCAATCGACATGTCGTTGTCATTAAGGATCACGATGACTTTGGAATGCATGGCGCCGGCATTGTTCATAGCTTCGTATGCCATGCCCGCACTCATTGCTCCGTCGCCGATCACGCTGATGACGTGATTGTTGTTGCCCTTTAGGTCACGCCCGACGGCCATGCCAAGGCCAGAGGAAATCGATGTTGATGAGTGAGCTGCGCCGAATGGGTCGTACTCGCTCTCAGCTCTCTTTGTGAAACCGCTGATTCCATCCTTCTGGCGAAGCGTTCGAATGCGATCTCGTCTACCAGTGAGAATCTTGTGCGGGTAACATTGGTGTCCAACATCCCAGATAAGCTTGTCGTCCGGTGTATTGAAGATGTGGTGGATGGCAACCGTGAGTTCTACAACTCCAAGTCCGGCGCCCAAGTGCCCGCCGGTTGTCGAAACCGCGTCAATTGTTTCCGACCGCAATTCGTCGGCCAATTGTCTCAATTGCTCTTTCGAAAACTCTCGAATGTCTTGAGGTGCCGCAACTGTGTCCAGCAACGGTGTTGTCAGCTTTTCTGCCACCTAATCTTCCCCGCATTACTCCGTGTCACTTCAGAACTGCCGTTCTACCACAAAATCTGCCACTTCCCGCAGAAGATCGGCTTTTTGGTCAAACAAATCAAGATGTGCAATAGCTTGTTTGGAAAGAAGTTTTGCCTGTGCCCGGGCACGTTCGACCCCAAGAATTGCCACAAATGTTGCTTTTCCAGAAGCGACATCCTTGCCCGCCGTCTTGCCTAATTCTTCGCTGTCGCCCTCTAGATCCAACAAATCATCTGCAATCTGAAAGGCCAATCCCAGATCATGTGCATAAGCGTTGAGCGCGTGGGTCGCTGAATGATTTGCGCGCCCTGCGACAGCCCCTGACTCGCAGGCAAATGCTATCAACGCACCGGTCTTCATGCGCTGCAACCTGGTCACCGACGGAATTTCTAACGCTTCGCTCTCAGCCATTAGGTCAATCATCTGACCGCCGACCATGCCGTGGCATCCGCTTGCGGCAGCCATGCGGCTTACCAATTCACACCGGACATATGGGTCGGGATGGCATTTTGGGCTACTCAAAATTTCAAAGGCAAGTGTCAGAAGCGCGTCGCCCGTCAGGACAGCGGTGGCTTCATCGAACTCGACATGGGTAGAGGGCCGACCTCGACGCAGGTCGTCATCATCCATGCACGGCAAATCGTCATGGACCAGCGAATAAGTGTGGACACACTCAACCGCGGCTGCGATGTGTTCCATGACTTTCGTATCCATGCCAAACAAGTTTCCACTTTCGAGAACAAGAAACGGACGTAACCTTTTGCCGCCTCCAAGCGTCGCGTAACGCATTGCATCCAACAGCTGCGTTTCTGGCCCAAGCGGTTGCGGAATCAAACGGTCAAGCACGCGTTCAACACGTCTTACGCAATCGTTCATCATTTCTTCCAGATTTGACATGGCTTCCTATTTGGTGATGGATGTATTTTTCGAATGCGGCTGTGATGCGGCGAGTTTCGGGCGGACAAGTGAAATGTACAGATTTCTGTTTGGCCAATTCTATTCTATTTCAGCAGGCTCTGTGGTTACCTCACCGTCCTTACTCACAACAAGCTTTTCGACCTTCACCTGCGCATCTCTAAGTTTTGCTTCGCAATGAGCTTTGAGCTCGTTTCCTCGGGTATAGATTTCAATCGATTCTTCCAACTTCACATCGCCGCTTTCGAGTTTTTGAACAATCTCTTCCAACTGCTCCATTGCATCTTCGAAGGACAGTTTTTGAATCTCTTTCGAAATCTTGGATTCGCTCTTTTCAGTCATTTTCTTTGAGACCTTCTTGTCATCATGGACACTCAAATTGGAATTCTTCGACCGAGTTTAGATCACTTTCCAGACGGGTGAAACAGGGGCATTTTGCCCCAATTCTAGGCCGAAGGAGAGAGATAGCTACGAACACCCCAATAGCGGTCCCCGCCATACCCTTTGCGTGTCCAACCTCTCCTGCGAAGTTCTTTCGCTGTCATGCGGTTGAACCATCCGTGGGCACAGACCATGACATCGCCCTTTTCTTCGTGGTGCTTCAACAGAAAATCCGCCGCCATGCGCGCTCTTACTTTGGCTTGCCGACACGACTCACCGCCTGCGCTATATCCGAGCCACCAGACGATGCGAGACAGGATCCCCCAGTAAAGTGATGTGGTGCGCAACCCAGGAATAACTAGAGGTGGTGGGAGCGGCGCTTCGCGAAATAGCTCGCTCACGATCACTTCTCGTCCATTTGAGATGAGTTCAGAAGTCTGGCAAGCGCGCGGCATCGTGCTCGAAATGATTACTGCACATTCATTGGCGATTTCGAGAAGGTCCTCTGGGGGAGTCTCGCCGGGCGCAAGTCCGACCTCGTCATAGCGATGCCACCACTCTCGAAATTCAGATCTGGACAATCTAACGTCCCGCCGAATATCTGGCTTCCCATGTCGGACAAAATGAACAAACCCACCATTGCTCATGCGATTTCGGATTTCCTTGAGTTTTCGTTCGCATAGCCCATAAGAGCAAGAACATGGGCTTTAACGCTTGCCCCAAGCGCACTTAGGTCATACCCGCCTTCGAGTGTCGACACAATCCGACCGCCGCAGTTTTTTGTCGCAATCCTACATATTTCAGCAGTAATCCAGGCGAAGTCATCTTCCTCGAGGTTCATATTCGCAAGTGGGTCCGAACGATGTCCATCGAATCCTGCGGAGATGAAAATCATGTCGGGATCAAATCGCTCAAGTTCAATGAGACCTTTTTGTTGCCAGACTTGCCTGAAGGCGTCTGATCCTGCATTTGGGGGCAGCGGCAAATTGTGAATATTGCCAACCCCTGTCTCAGCCTCATAGCCAGTGCCTGGGTACAAGGGCATTTGGTGAGAGGACGAAAAGAAGACTGAGGGCGTTGCTTCGAAGATTGCCTGGGTTCCATTGCCGTGGTGGACGTCGAAATCAATGATCGCGACCTTTGAGAGCCCGTGGCAAAGCAATGCATGCTGAACCCCAACAGCCACATTGTTGAAGAGACAGAAGCCCATGGCGGTTTCTTTTTCCGCATGGTGTCCTGGCGGTCTTACCGCACAAAATGCGTTGTCAATACGGCTATCCATGACTGCGTCAACCGCCGCGGTTACAGCGCCGGCGCCCCGTACTGCAGCGTTCCAGGAACCACCTGTGATTGATGTATCAGCATCAAGCGGGGCGATGGATGATCCAGCGTCGCTCGCTGCTTCGCAAATGCGGTCGTAATATGCGGCCGAGTGTGCCCACACGATCGCTTCTTTTGTCGCTTCTGGTGCCTCCTGGCGCGCGAGTTCGGAAAACTCCGATCCATCCAATGCATCAAGAACCGCGTGCAGTCTCTCAACACGTTCGGAGTGCCCTTTCGGCGTTATGTGATCGTTACTCGATGGGTGGTAGTAGAGGCCGGTCGTCATGGGATCTCCATATATGCGTCGCCTTGGAGATCGCTCGCGCGTTTGCGATAGAGCTCCAACCCGTTCGGACCCAGTTTTCGTTCCACCATGCGACGCCCAACTAAACAATTGAGATGTGCCAGGGTTTCCCCGGTCGCGAGATGCATTGTCTCAGGCCCAATTCTTCGTTTGAACAACACGGTGAAACACTCCGGTACAGTCTTGTCTCCAGCCAAGAGATCCATCAACCGGGTAAGCCCCCTTTCATGTTCGGCGATCAACCTGGTAAGACGAACGTGAAGTCCATAGAACGGTTCTTGGTGGGCTGGCAGAACAAGTAAATTCCCTGGTAATATGGAGCGTAATTTTTCGCAGGATTCCAGCCAGTCAGATAATGGGTCGCTATATGGCTCGGTTGGATGAACGGAGACGTTGGACGATATCCTTGGGAGAACTTGATCGCCTGAAATCAGAAGTTTTAATCCAGGGCAATAGAGGCAAACATGTTCGGGCGCATGGCCTGATCCGACAACCACCTGCCAGTATCGGCCATTGATCTCAAATGTCTCACCATCAACTAGACGGCGAAAGCTGTCAGGAAGTGTTGAGATGGCAGATCCAAAACCGCCGAATCTCTTTCGATATACGCTGAGCATTTCATCATCGAAACCGGCTGCGCGGTAGAAACGGAGGGCGGCCTCCGGCGCTTCTTTTCCGGTATCGCTGACAAGAGAGCGGCAACTCAAATAGTCTGTTCTGGACATCCAAAGGAGACAATCAAACTTGCGCGTGAGCCAGCCTGCCAAACCAACGTGGTCTGGGTGCAGGTGGGTGACAATAACGCGCGTGACGGGCTTGCCATTGAGAAAATTCGCAAAAACCCGCTCCCAAATTTCTTTGTTCTCGGGCATGGCGATGCCGGTATCGACTATTGTCCACCCCTCGCCGTCCTCAAGGAGCCAAACATTGATGTGATCCAAAGAGAATGGCAGTGGCATACGGACCCAGTAGACGCCCTCAGCGACTTCACACAATTCACCGTGTTCAGGTGCCCAATCCTTGCCATAGGGATATGTCAGCCCCCGCAATGTGGTCTCACGGCTTTGTTGCTTGTTCATTTTGTTCTCTCACGCCTCCACGACTCGCAATTAGTCCTTTAACCATAGGCTCTTAAGCATGGAATTGGGCCAGGTCAATTTCGCGTTGCTGAAATGACACGCGAACAGTTGCATAAGCAACAGTGTTCTTCGTGGTCTTTTCCCGATGCCATTAACCCTATAGAGTATCGGTACGCTGGTGTGTTGGGAAAATAGCGGAAAACAAGGGATTATGTGGGGTAGATCAGACAATACTGCTGCCATATCGTGCATTGATGCGCGCGCTTCACTGTCTTTGGTGAGGTGCCGATCATGAGCACTAGAACCGTCCGCGTATTCCGTGAAGAAGGGCTCTTTGACTATTTGGCCGAAGGTCCGGTTTTGCTTGATCGTCTTGATGGTCAAGGGGCGAAGCGGCACTTCGCGACCGCGATGTCCTTCACACTCTTCTTAATTGCAGCAGCGTTCACTCAGATCTTCTTCGCTGAAGGCGACCGGATGTTGACTTCCATTCTTGGCGGTCTGGCGGCCGCGCTCGGCGTTTTCTTTGTCGCGGAGTTGACGAATTCAATACTCGGCGGCAAACGCAAGACTGGAAAGAAAACAGGGCCCTTGCCTGTTGTCATTTCCAATGAAGGGGTGTGGCAACTTCTCCCCGAAGGTGAAAATGTCATTATCCCATGGGATGACATTCGATTGGTGAAGCATCAAGGCAACTCCCATACCATTCGCGGGACCGACAAGAAACTCCAGGTCGAGATTTCAACTAGCTTGGCATGGCACGAAGAAGCGACGGCCATAATCAAGTTCTTGTTCGTCTTACGTCAAGAAATGGGTAGCGACTGGGACGGCGCGATTCCGGCCCTGCAAAAGCGACTTAGCGAAAAAGGTCTCACTCTCTACTTTGAACGAACGCGGAAGTCGTACATTATCATCTCTACCGAGGGCATCACCCATCATCCGGAAAAAGGCGATGCGGTCAGTCTAACTTGGGATGAACTTGACAATTCGATCTTTGAAAGCCGTCGACAAGTGATGCGGTTTAAACATGTCAAAAGCCGCACGACCATGGACATCCCAACCGAACTTGAGTCTGAACTCTTGTTTGATCAACTCTTGCGGTGGGGTTTGCATTCGGACCCCGTCTTCGGTGTAGACTAATGAAACAGGCAGAGCGGTTCTTTGCTGAAGCAAGTATCCTGCGGATGCTTGATGACGAACCTATTGAGATCTCCCAGGGCAAAGGCCTTTGGGGAACTTTGGCCGCGACCACATCTGGCCGATCCGCCTTTGCAATCGCAGTAGTTGGGCTTCTGAGTGTACTTATTGGCGCGCTCAGTCTGTTCGCATACATGTCTCTCGTGCAAGGTCACGCGATCGATCCGCGCGCTTTAGTATATGTGAGCGTGATCGCGCTTGGCACGATTGTCTATGTTTGGCTTATTGCCTCGCCCAGATATAGCACACCAATACAAAACAAAGTGCTGCTCAATGGAGACGGCTTTGAGTGCACGACATCGAGCGGCAAGAATATCTTTACTCCTTTTACGGATGTCAAATCGGTCACACGCTTGCAAAGTGGTTATTTGATCAAAGGTAAGAACAAACGACTATTGCGTCTCATGGGTCCAAAGGGAAACGCTGCAGATGTTGCGGCCGTTTCTGAACTTGCGTTGATATTTGTTAATCGCTACGGAACGAAATGGGCAGGTCTCAATGACACGGCTCGACGCTTTATGTCAGAAGGTGTTTTTGAGTTTCACTATGGACCCAGCGTGTGGCGGGTCGCCCGCAACAGTGCTCTCAACTTCCTCCGCGGCGCACTATTCATCACGGTATTATCAGTCTTGATTATCATAGCGGTAGCCATGTGGGGGGATCGCCATGAAGTGCTGACCCCTCAGTCGTTCCAGTCCTTGATTGAACTTGTGGTTTCCCAACTCCTCCTTGTTCTCTTGCTCTTAACTTCCCTTTCTGTGGCACGCGGCCTTTTTCTGTCACCGTGGTTTGTCGGTCGGGTTTTGCCACAACGGCAGTACCGCGGTCACGTTCTTGAAATATCCACCGATGGAATAACCTACCGGCCGAAGACTGGTATGACCGCGATCGCCCATTGGGAGCAGTTGCGACGAAGTTCCATCGTTCAAGATGGACCCATGTTGAGGTTTATCGGAGATGACAACACCACGCTCATTGCGTTTCCCTTCCGATTCCAGAGATTACGTCTTATGTTGGAGCTCATTCGGTGGGGTGTTCAAACCACCCCTGCCTTTGCAGCTACAAAATCCATGAAAACGGAGGGTCGCCTTGCCGCAAATAGCACCAACGTCACGACTCTGGACGCTCGCGCTGTCGATGCTCGTGTGGGGCTGCGACGGCGGCGACGCCGAAGGGCCCAACTCAAAGCAGGCTAAGCTCAGGTCAGAAGCGCTAGAGCTCCATCAATCTCTGATCACCATAGACACCCATGTTGATATCCCTGAGACGTTTGCGACGTCGGAAGTTGATCCTGGCGTGCGAGGCAACGCTCAGCTTGATTTGGTCAAAATGTCCGAGGGTAATCTCAACACGGCATTCTTCATTGTCTACGTGGAGCAAGGCGAACGCACTCAAGAGGGATATGCCCTCGCCAAAGTGAAAGCGATGCGAAAGTTCAATGCCATTCGCCGAATGACGGATGAACTCTATCCGGACCGAATTGGTTTTGCGACATCTGCCAACGATATTGAACAAATACGCGCCGCAGGGAAACTCGTTGCGTTGATTGGGGTCGAGAACGGTTTCGCATTTGGAGACGATCTGTCTTTGGTTCAGTCCTATTATGATATTGGTATGCGCTATGCCGGGTTTGCGCATTTCGGTCACTCGAATTTTTCAGATTCTTCAATGCCTAAGGAAGCCCTCGGGGATGCGGCGCAAGAACACGGCGGTCTGTCCGACCTTGGCAGGGAACTGCTTTCCGAACTCAATCGACTGGGTGTTATGGCCGACGTGTCTCACGCTTCGAAAAAAACAGTTTTTCAAGTTGCGGACCTGTCTACTGCACCCATCATTGCGTCACATTCGGATGTGTATGCCCTCAATCCACATCCCCGCAATCTCACTGATGAAGAGATGATCGCCATCAAAGAAACCGGCGGTGTAGTTCAGATCGTTGCCTATGACACTTATCTAAAGGATCCACCGCAGGAAAAGAAAGAGGCTGTTTCACACATCAGAGAAAAATTCGGTCTAAATGCCAACCCATGGAGTAGCCTGCCTGACTCTCAAAAGACTGCATTTCTATCAGAGATAAGCGAATTGCATAAACAGTGGCCAAAGGCGAGTGTCTCAGATCTTACTGATCACATCGACTATGCCGTCAAGCTCATTGGCATCGACCATGTGGGCATCGCTTCAGATTTCGGTGGTGGTGGCGGTGTCGGAGGATGGGAAGATGCATCGGAGACGTCTTCTGTTACCGAAGAACTTCTGAAGCGCGGATACACTGCGGATGAGATCCAGAAATTGTGGTCGGGAAATATTATGCGTGTCATGACAGAGGTCCAGAAACTTGCGGACGATAAGGCCATCGAAATCGCCGCCCCCGTTGAATGAGAAGTCATGCCTGATCTGATCCACATGAGCATAACCGACGATGAAGCCAGACTGATCAAATCCGCTTCTGAGTTCGCTCGTGACTACGTCAAGGATCGCGCTGCGGCTTGGGAGCGAGAAAAACGCATGCCCGTCGACGCGATCAAGGCAGCTTCAAAACTTGGCCTTACAAGCATCGAAGTGCCAAAGACCCTCGGCGGTCAAGGTGCCAGTTTCGTGGCCAAACTTCTGGTGATTGAGGCCTTGTCATCTGAATGTATGGCGTTCGCATTCAGCCTCATCAACACGCAAAATGTGGCCGCGCGACTGTCGCAAGGCGGGACTACGTCGCAACGAGACCGATACCTCAAAGACCTCGTTTCAGGGAACCTTATTGGCGCGACCGCCCTCACTGAACCAAGCGCAGGAAGCGATTTCGCGGCAATTCAAACCACCGCCACTCAAACCGACGGAGGTTGGAGGCTGAGCGGTGAGAAGGCGTGGATCACCAATGCTGCGGCCGCTGACATCTTCGTCGTTTACGCCCAAACTGACCCGGAACAGAAGTGGCGGGGTATAGCCTCTTTCTTGGTCGATGCGCGAAGCGATGGATTCGAACGACTGCCCCCTTACGACCTCATGGGTGCGCACGCGATCGGCACAGGCGGCTTTCGTCTCAATGACTTCTTCGTCGCCGATGGAGACTTGATTGCGGGTCCTGGCGACGCTTTTAGGAGCGCAATGAACGGCATTAACGGCGCCCGCACCTATGTCGCCGGCATGTGCAATGCGATGGTAGATGCGTCTTTGAGACATGCCATTAGGTACGGACGCAAGCGCGAGATTTTCGGCAACGCATTGCTTGCGCACCAAGGTTTGCGATGGAAGCTTTCTGATGTTGCAACAAACTTAGAAGCTTCGAAATTGTTGACCTACCGTGCAGCACAAATGATCGATACTGATGAGGACGCAATGCTCAGCGCAAGTTATGCGAAAAAATTTGCGGCTGAGTATTCTGTCGGGGCCATTTCAGAGTGTATTCAATTCATGGGGGCGGAGGGGCTCAAATCCACTTATCCACTGGGCCGTCACATGGCATGCGCCAAGGTTGCGGCATACACAGACGGTTCCACGGAAATACAAAATGAACGGATCGGCGCCAATCTTGAAAAGTTGTTCGGTGAGACTTAACCGGCGTCAAACATCGCTCTGAACCCGAGCGACGCAGAAACTTCTCCTTCAGCCAACATTGAGGACAGGACGGAAACGAAAACCAAGCAAACGGTTTTCTCTTCCACCGGCGTGGCTGGCCTCTTTTCACCTGCAAGAAGCGCCATGCCGTCGTCGCCGAAGAGCAATGTGGTCTTAGTTTGCGCTTCATAGATTAGCTGTCGGCCTGCTGCACGGTCATAATAGGGCACCTCTTCGTAGGCATGCACGATCATCTGAATAGTCAGATCGCTTAGCTCGTCCGGTATCGCTTCATTGATCCGTTGGAGTGTCGCTTGATCATCACCATCGGCGCCAAACAAAAATGGATGACAAATCTCAGGTTCGCTTTCTGCCATTTCGACAAGCACATCCCGCTGCATTGTCATGACCTTGACGAGATCTGCACTTCTGGCGCGAACAAAATAATTGAACCGAGGACTGATGGCCACTTCTTGTCCGAACCTAGTTTCTTCTAGAGCGACGCCTTCGCGCCCACCCTTTCGATACGCTTCTACTAGTCGCTGCTCCAACGGTTCCGACAAATCCGGATGGTCTGTTAGCAACCGTGCAATAAAGGGATCTTCCTTCGACTTTTCGAGTAAGTCGGGTGCAGGCACTGCGGTTCTGACCAAAGAGCCACCAAACTTCATTACTTGACCAGGCAACAACGGTATCGCAATCACCATGCCTAAGGCGATTATCCCAAGGTTGACTGTTCGGGTGGTCTGCCAACCAAATGCTGACTTGAGCACACGCCACACAACCCCTGCGACAACCGCACCAATAAGTGCTGCGACGACGAGGGTCACTATTCCGACCGTGTCAATCTCCATGTGTCGTCCCCAAAATTACCCTCAACAATTTACGCGCCAATTAGCCTGCCAACTGCGCTGAGGATAGCTCAAAAAGCACCTCTGACCCAGAGGTTATACCTTCTGACAGTCCGCTCGAAAGAGGAAGGACATTTTTGGCAAAAAATGCTGCGGTTACAATTCTCGACTTTAGGAAATCTTGATTTGCACCGTCCTCTGCAAGACCCTCACTCGCAGCCTTTGCACCGCGTGCCAGGTAGTACCCTCCAGCGATGTTTCCGAACAATCGCAAATAAGGGGTTGCCCCCGCCAAAACATCTTGCGGCTGGTCCTTAGATTTCTGAAGGAGCCACTCAATCGTTTCCTCAAGACTCTTGGAAGCACCCGAGAGAGCGGTGCCGATTTCCGAAAGCCTTTGGTTCGCTTCGCCCTTGAGATCTTTTGCAAAGGCTTTTATCTCGTCAACGAAATCCAGCGTTGCGCGCGCGCCGTTCATGGTGAGTTTGCGTGTCGACAGATCGATGGCTTGAATGCCGTTTGTTCCCTCGTAGATTGGTGCGATACGCGAGTCTCTGTATATCTGTGCTGCTCCAGTTTCCTCCACATATCCCATTCCGCCATGTACCTGCACCCCGAGTGAGGCGATTTCTACGCCCATGTCGGTGCTCCATGCTTTGGAAATTGGTGTCAGCAGTTCGGCGCGCGCTTTTGCTTTTTCTCTGTCTTCTGAATCCCTGGCACTTGTGGATAGATCAAATGCGACAGAATTTGCCATACAAATGGCGCGGGCTGCTTCAACATGTGACTTCATGTGCAGAAGGGTTCGACGAATGTCCGCGTGTTCGATGATCGCAGAAGGCCCCTTTGTTGTCTGGCCAACGGCTTTTCCTTGCACGCGGTCGCGGGCATATCCCGCCGCTCTTTGATAAGCAAGCTCTGCAATTCCAACGCCCTGGGTCCCGACATTGAGCCTCGCGCTGTTCATCATCGTGAACATGCAGGACATGCCCTTGTTTTCTTCACCAATGAGGTAGCCGATGGCTCCTTCATTCTCACCAAACTCTAAGACGCAAGTTGGACTCGCGTGAATGCCGAGTTTTTCTTCGAGCTTTAGGCATTGCACATCATTGCGCATGCCTAAGCTGCCATCTTCATTGACCAGATATTTTGGCACCAAGAAGAGAGAAATTCCTCTTGTACCTTGGGGAGCATCTGGCAATCTTGCCAAAACGAGATGCACAATGTTGTCGGTCATCTCGTGGTCGCCCCACGTAATGAAGATCTTGGTCCCTCTTATTCTGTAACTCCCATCTGATTGCGGTTCGGCTCTTGCACGAAGGGCGCCGACATCGGACCCCGCTTGCGGCTCGGTGAGATTCATGGTCCCCGTCCACTCACCACTGATGAGCTTCGGTAAGTAGAGTGCCTTTTGCTCGTCGGTTCCATGATGGGTCAGCGCCTTGACCGACCCTTCCGTCAACATAGGACAAAGTCCAAACGCCATGTTGGCCCCTTGCCACATTTCCATCAGAGCGACCGCTAGGGTAAACGGCAACCCTTGACCGCCATACTCAGGATCGAACGGCAAACCGCCAAACCCAGTTTCGACAAACTTGTCGTATGCTGCCTTGAAGCCATCAGCCTCTTGAACAACGCCGTTTTCGAGGCGAGCACCAACCTGGTCCCCTTTCGCGTAGATGGGCGACAATACTTCTGAAGAGAGCTTGCCAGCTTCCTCCAAGATCGCGACGACGAGGTCTTCGCTCAGATCTGGATATGCACCCGTGTCGATGAGTTCGGGCAATCCAACGATCTCATTGAGGGTGAACAACATATCTTCGATGGGGGCGCGGTAATCCATTATTTTTCCAAGTCCAGCGTACAAAAGGGTGAGCATTCTTGATCTTTTTAGACTAAATCTGACCCTCCAGTTCAAGAACATTGAGTGTGAATTCAAAAGAAGATATGACCGCATCGTGACCAAAACGGCTGAAAACTTGGATACTGTCACGCTTGAAGCGGACGAAAGTGGCATCGCTGCTGCGAGTGATCTCCTGCGAAACGGTGGTCTCGTGGCATTTCCCACAGAAACTGTCTATGGCCTTGGAGCCGACGCCACGAATGATCAGGCAACCGCCAAAGTGTTTGCGGCGAAAGACCGTCCGACCTTCAATCCCCTAATTGTTCATGTCCACAATCTGGAACAAGTCCAAAAATTTGGCTGTATCAAGGGTCGAGCATTGGCGCTCGCGGACGCTTTTTGGCCAGGGCCGCTGACGATTGTTGCCAAGAGAACGGCGGACTGTCCCGCTTCCCTTCTGGTGAGTGCCGGCCTAGATACTATCGCTCTCAGGGTCCCCGCTCACCCGGTCGCCCAGGCACTCCTAAGTTCGAGCGGACTTGCAATCGCTGCGCCGAGCGCCAATCGGTCTGGCAATGTTAGTCCAACATCGGGAGACCATGTTCGATCAGAACTTGCGGGTCGAATTGATGCCATTCTGGATGGGGGCCCCTGCAAAGTGGGACTTGAGTCGACAATTGTCGGTTTCGATGGAGAGGCTTCAACGATCCTGCGACCAGGCGGAATCGACCGGGCTATGATTGATGCGATTGCTGGACCATTGGGCGAACCAAACACATCGTCCAATACACCCACTTCACCGGGACAACTTGAAAGCCATTATGCACCCAGGACCCGTCTCCGCTTGAATGCAACATCTGTGGAGGGCGGCGAAGCCCTTCTTGCCTTTGGCTCTGAGGAACTCAAAGGTGCGGTAAAAACGCTCAACCTGTCCCCGTCTGGCGATTTGGTGGAAGCAGCAGCAAAATTGTTCTCACACATGCGCGCACTTGATGATGCCGAAGCATTATCCATCGCTGTCATGCCGGTTCCCGACCGAGGATTGGGCGAGGGCATCAATGACCGATTGAACCGCGCGGCCGCGCCGAGATGAATTCAATGACCTTACCAACCGGATACCAATGTCAGGGTGCCTACTGTGCCTAAAACCCCAACAGAAGAAGTCCTCGCGCGATTCAAAGCCATTGTGGGCCCAAAGGGTTTCGTTGAGGCGCCTGAAGATCAAACGCCCTACCTAAAAGAATGGCGGGATCGATTCTCGGGAAAGACACCTCTGGTTCTTCGTCCATCCTCAACTGAGGTGGTGTCCGCCATCATGAAAGTGGCAGATGAGACGGGCACAGCTATCGTTCCCCAAGGTGGAAACACCGGGCTGGTCGGCGGTCAGATCCCCAATTCTGATGGGACGGAGGTCATCTTAAGCCTCGACCGGATGTCGTGCTTTCGTGACATTGACGCGCAAAACAACACCATGACCGTTGATGCTGGTTGTGTGCTTGCGACGATCCAGCAAGCCGCGGAAAGCGCCGAAAGGTTGTTTCCCCTTAGTCTTGCGTCGGAAGGAAGCGCCCAAATCGGCGGTCTCATGTCCACAAATGCTGGCGGTATAAATGTTCTGAGATATGGCAATGCACGTGACCTGGCCCTCGGACTTGAAGTGGTCCTTCCCAATGGTGACGTGTGGAATGGACTTAAAGGCCTTCGCAAAGACAATACTGGCTATGATCTCAAACACCTCTTCATCGGTGCGGAAGGCACCCTGGGCATCATCACAGGGGTGACGCTCAAACTCTTTCCGCAACTGTCAGATCACGCCACTGCGTTGATTGGTGTCACGGACTTGGATGCTGCCGTGGACCTCTTCTCAACCATGAAACACGCGCTCGGCGATGTGATTTCTGCATTTGAACTGATGCCCCGTATCGCCATTGAGTATTTGTTGAAGCATGACTTAGAATCACGAGACCCTCTCAATGCACAATATCCCTGGTACTTGCTCGTAGAGCTGGATGACGTCGGACCCCATGGCAGATTGGACACCGCGCTCGAAGAGAACTTAGCGCGGTGTGTTTCTAAAGGCCTTGCCCAAGATGCGGTGGTTGCAAAAAATGATCGTGAGTCTCAATCCCTCTGGCAGATGCGGGAACGGCTCTCAGCAATACAAAAGCATGAAGGGGGTAGTCTAAAGCATGACGTTTCAGTTCCCATCTCACAGCTGACTGCCTTCGTAAACGAAGCGACATTGGCTGTCGAACATGTCTGTCCTGGCATACGACCTTTTCCTTTTGGGCATCTTGGCGACGGAAATATTCACTTCAATTTTAGTCAGCCTCCGGATCTTGAAATAGAAACCTTTCTCGCGCGTGCAGACGAAATCGCGCGCATTGTGCATGACTGCGTAGCAAAATATGGTGGGTCGTTCAGCGCAGAACATGGTATCGGCCAACTCAAGCGCGACGACCTTACGCGATACAAGAGTGCGACCGAAATAGACATGATGCGACGCCTCAAACAAACGTTTGATCCAAAGGGGATAATAAACCCCGGCAAAGTTCTCTAAGTCACTTTTTGGGTTTCACACCAATTTTGACGCTTCTCCCAGACTCGACAATGGGTCGCTTGATCAATGCAGGGTGCTTGAGCATCAGCTCTTCCGCCTTCTTCGCGTCCAATCCTTCTTTGTCGGCAGCCGACAATCCACGCCAAGTTGTGCCGCGCTTGTTCAGCATGGCTTCCCAACCCAGTATTTTGATCCATTCGCGAAGTTTTTGAGCACTGAGACCATCTTTGCGAAAGTCGTGAATCTCAGCTTTCTTTCCCTCTTCGATCAGCCATTTGAAGGTGTTGCGGGTCGAATCACAGTTCTTAAGCCCGTAAACTTTCGTGGTCATTCTTCAACTCCTGTCTCTGCCTGTAGTATACCAAAGATTGTCAGGTGCTGCATGTATTGAACAAGAGCTACAGGAGAACCCAGTGTCGAAACTCGTCGGCCGCTCCATGAAACAAGAAGAAGTCGAAACGGTCGTCGCGCTCTGGCGGCGGTGTGGTTTGCTGCGTACTTACAATGAACCCCAACACGACATTGAATCTGCGCGGGAAAACCCCACATCAGATATGCTGGTCGGTTGCCTCGATGAGCGCACCGTCGCCTGCGCCATGGTCGGATTCGATGGCCATCGCGGCTATGTTTATTACGTGGCGGTAGACCCAGATCACCACGATCGCGGTTTTGGACGCGACATGATGTCGATTGCTGAAGAGTGGCTCAAGCGGCATGGGGTTTGGAAAATCAACCTGATGGTGCGCGAGAGCAATGAATTGGTGCGAGGCTTCTACGAGAAGATTGGATATGAAAGCCAGCCGCGCGTCTTGTATACTAAGTGGCTTGAAGAGCCGGAACATTACCCAGAGGATTGATTGAAATTATGAGTGTCGAACCCCTCTATAACCGTATCGGAAAAGGCTACGACGATTTCCGTGCACCGGACTCTAGTATCGTGGACAGACTCTACGCACTGCTCAGCCCGCGACGAGACGGCCGCTATATTGATATTGCTTGTGGCACCGGGAACTACACTCTGGCTCTCACCACGAAAGGCGTTGACCTGGTCGGGATTGACGCATCTCAACGCATGTTGGCCGTCGCACAAGGCAAAGACCCAAACAACATGTGGGTGGAGGCCGTTGCACAGGACATTCCTTTTGGGGACAACCATTTTGACGGCGCGGTCACGACACTGGCGGTTCATCACTTCCCGAGCCTTGAGGGCGCGTTTCATGAAGCGGCCCGCGTGCTCAAGACAGGTGCGCACTATGTGATCTACACAACGGACAAGGAACAAACCCAGCGCTACTGGCTTGCACACTATTTTCCACAGATGATTGAAGACGCGGTTGAGCAACTGCCGTCCGTCGACGAGGTCATGACCACATTGTCCCGCTGCGGATTTGAAGACCTTACTACCGAGCCTTGGTCCATGCCGCATCACCCGGTTGATCATTGTCTCTATTGCGGCAAACACCAGCCCAGCCTCTACTTCGACCGAAACATTCGAGCCGGTATTTCCTCCTTCGCAGATCTTGCAAACCAACCTGAAATCGAAAAAGGGCTGGCAAATCTCAAGGCCGATTTAGATAGCGGCGCCTTTGATGCGATCAAAGCCAAGTATGAGCACGACCTTGGTGACTACATGTTCGTTCGTGCAACGGCCCGTTGATCGCTCAAATCATCAATTCGATGAGGTGTGGACCCTTGTTGTTCATGCAATAAGCGAAGTGCTCGTGAAACTCCTCTGAACTCTCGGGCCGCATGGCTTCAATGCCCATGCCGCGCGCCATGTCACAGAAATTCATGTCCGGATTACCGATGTTCAACATGTCGAGGGCCTTTGGACCTGCATTCTCTGCGCCCACATTCATGAGTTCGATATTGAGGATCGCATAGGAGCGGTTGTTCCAAATTACCGTGGTCACATCCAAGTTTTCCCGCGCAATCGTCCACAAGGATTGGATGGTGTACATGGCGCTGCCGTCGGCTTGCAGATTGACTACCTTTCGATCCGGGCAGGCAATGGCGGCACCAATTGCCATGGGCAATCCAATTCCAATGGCACCGCCGGTAAGACCCATCCAATCATGTTTCGGGCTGTTTGCGGTCAATGCGTAGGATGCCAAACCGGACGTTGTTGATTCATCGGCCACAATGGCGCCTTCCGGCAGCAGAGAGGCAATGGTGTGACCCGCAGTTCCGGCCGTGATGGGACCTGTCGGCATTTCCGGCACGATAAGTTGGTTACGCGGATCTTCTTCCAACTGATCAATCGCAGGCGCGCCAACCTCGTCTGCCAGCGCGATGAGAGCAAGCTCCCCATTTTCGGCCGAAGAAGCAAGCGTCAAAGGTTCGACACCCTCAGGAGTGCAATCGCTCTTCTTGCCGGGATAGGCAAAGAAGGTCACGGGACGGTCTTGCCCCAAGAGGATCAATTCATCGCACCCCTCAAGTGCTTCGACGATCTGATCAGGAAAATAGGGAAGTTTTGGAAGCTCCACTCTGCCTTCGCCACGCTCGCAACGGCTGTAGAATGTCGATGCCATGACGACAGCGCCTGTCTTGGCGCGAATACGAGCAGCAGCTTCTAACCCTTTTTCGCGCAAGGCATTGCCGCTGATCAAGATAATGGCACGGCTTGCGCGCTCTAGTGCTTTCGCCGCGTCGCGAATACGGTCACTTGGCACTTCGTGGGGGCCGCTCACGGCAACAGGGCTGGCAAAATCGTCAGCGTCCTCCCACGCGGTGTTGGCCGGCAAAATCAGTGTGGCAATTCCGGGCGCGTCGGACTGGGAAATTGAAACGGCTCGCGCCGCATCTTGCGCCACGGTCTTGGAGTTTTCACTGACATGGATCCATTTTGAAAACGGTGCTGCCAACCCTTCTATGTCTGAAGTGAGCGGTGCTTCGAACTGGCGATGGTAGGTCGCATGTTCGCCGACGATGTTGACGACGGGCGTAAATGCCTTTTTCGCGTTGTGTAGATTTGCGATGCCGTTGCCCATGCCCGGACCCAAGTGAAACAGTGTACAGGCAGGCTTGTCGGCCATTCGCGCGTAGCCATCGGCTGCGCCTGAAGCCACGCCTTCAAAAAGACAAAGAACTCCTCGCATTTCCGGTACGCGATCGAGCGCTGCCACAAAGTGCATTTCGGAAGTTCCTGGATTGGAAAAGCAAACTTCGACGCCACACTTTACCAATGTACCAATGAGGCTTTGAGCTCCGTTCACGGCAATTCTCCCAAGGATCGTTTGTTATTTGGACAAAGTATCTAATTAGATTTCAACCACGAGACGACCGCGCACTTGACCTGCAAGGATCTTTGGTGCGACTGCTTCGAGATCGCTCAGGCCTATGGTTTCAGTCATGGCTTCTAGCTTGGATAGGTCAAGGTCCTTTGCCAGGCGCTCCCAGGCTTTCGTGCGTTTTGGCTTTGGGCACATCACGGAGTCGATGCCCACAAGCGTTACGCCGCGCAATATGAAGGGTGCGACGCTGGTCGGCAGATCCATTCCAGCGGCGAGACCACAGGCCGCAACGACACCGCCATATTTGGTTTGAGAAATCGCGTTGGCCAGCACATTCGATCCCGCTACATCAACAACGCCTGCCCAACGTTCCTTGCCAATAGGTCGAGGTTTGTCTGACAGTTCTGCCCGGTCAATGATCTCTAAAGCGCCGAGGCCTTTGAGGTAGTCGGCCTCTTCGGCTCTGCCTGTTGATGCCAATACCTCGTATCCGAGCTTTGCCAATATTGCGACGGCGACACTGCCGACGCCGCCAGCCGCGCCGGTAACGAGAACCGGTCCGCTATCAGGTGTTACCTCGTGATCTTCAAGGCTCATGATACACAACATGGCGGTGTATCCCGCCGTGCCGATCGCCATGGCTTGGGCCGGTGTAAAGGCACTCGGGAGCGGCACAAGCCACTCCCCTTTGACCCGCGCTTTCTCGGCATAACCACCCAGATGCGTCTCGCCAAGACCCCAGCCGTTGAGAACGACTTTGTCGCCTATGGAAATGCCGTCATGTTCGGAACTTACGACAGTACCCGCAAAATCTATACCTGGGATCATTGGCCAATGACGCACCACTGGCGCAACACCGGTTAACGCCAAACCGTCTTTATAATTGACCGTGGAATGTGAGACGTCGACGACGACATCGCCGTCCAAGAGATCATCCATGGACAATTGCTTTTCGCCAACGGACTGACCGTCGTCGGTCTTTTCGATCACCAATGCCTTGAATGTGTCTGCCATTGCCCTCACCTTTTTCTCGCGCGAGACTCGTTCAAGCGGCCTCACGTCGTTGTTGAGATTTATGACATGGAAAAGTGAGGGCGTCTATGGGGAGAGTGTACTAGCTCGGCTCGTCCGTCTGATCATTCGTCGCATTGTCAGCGACAACAATAACTGCACCGATGACGATATATGGAACTGCGTAGATGAGTGGAGAAATCGTCTCAAACAGTACCAGGATCCAGAATTCGAACCAAAATGATTCTTCAACGACCTCGGAGATAGGTTGTGTTACACCGATCACCCAAAGTGCGAAGAACGCGATAGGTATCAATCCCAACAAGAACACACAAACGGCGATGCGCCACCCATGATTAAGCGCCACCCTAGTCGATTGACCAAAGTCGAACGTGCCGGTCCGAACAGTCTTCGCGAAGGGCAATCCAATCATGCCAACCACGATGCTGAACGAAATTAGATAGAATGTCGACTTTGTCACAGAAGGAAACAGATCAGGCCCGATCCCAATTGGCGCCTGAATCATTCCAGAGACAAACTCGGAGAGACCAAAAGCCAATGTTGAAAGTGGCGTTAGAATAACTGCCCCAATGTAGAGTGACCCAATCGCCAGTAGTTCGGTTGTTCCCAATGTGAATTTGTACAATCCGCTCGGGGCTCTCTGGCCGTTGACAGTCTGAATGAAATTGACCAGCGCACAGACGTAAAATATGGGAAGGATGCCTGTCAGTCCGGCAACGAAGAAATACAACCATGACAGGTTCATTTGGGCCATCGATGCAATTTGTTGCGGCTTTCCGTTCAAGAGAGCCATTACAAAGAATATCAATAGTAAGACAAGAATTGGGATCGCAAATGATCTGATCAGATTGCGATGGTTTTCCCATAAGAAATCTACAGTGCCACTAAAAAGCTGGCCCACTGATACTTCAGGCCTCTGGGCGCGAGCCATTCAAATCCTTCCAAAGAGCGTGCTGTCTAATGATTGAATGTCGCAACAATATACAATTAAACGGAGTGTATGTCGAATCATCAATGCTCAAAGCGTCTCTTGGAACTTCATCGGTTCGCCGTGAGCTTCACCGAGGATTTCGTCTTCCCACATGACGCGGCGACCGCGGATGATGGTGCCTTTGGGCCAGCCTTTGACGGTCACCCCGTCGAAAGGTGTCCAGCCGCACTTGGACGCGGATTGTGCGTTTTCAATGGTGCGCTCTGCCCTCATGTCAACGAGCGTGAAATCGGCATCGTAACCGACCGCGAGGCGACCTTTGCCAACCAAGTTGAACACGCGGTTTGGCCCGTGACACATCAGGTCAACAAACCGTTCAAGGCTTAAACGCCCGGCATTAACATGATCTAGCATGAGAGGCACGAGGGTTTGCACACCCGGCATGCCAGACGGCGTGTTGGGGAAATCTCTTTCCTTTTCTTCGCGCAAGTGTGGCGCATGGTCCGATCCCAAGACATCGACAATGCCTTGGTTCAATCCCCACCAAATGCCGTCAAGGTGTTCGGCGCTTCGAATGGGTGGATTCATTTGTGCGAAGCTGCCAAGCCGGTCGTAGCAATCAGGTGCGGTAAGGGTGAGATGCTGTGGCGTGGTTTCTACGGTCGCGATGTCTTTGTTCAGTGCCAGAATTGGCATTTCGTCGGCCGTGGAAATATGGAGAACATGAATGCGTCGATTGGCTTTTCTGGCCAAACGCAAGAGCCGTGTGGTGCAGCGAACCGCCGCCTCCACGTCTCGCGCGACCGCATGGGTGTGGACATTGCCAGCTTCAGCCAGATGAGCGCATTCTTTCAATCTATCTTCATCTTCCGAATGAACCGCCACTCGCCGACGGCCAGAGCGGAGCACGGCTTCCACAGCATCGTCTTCGGCAACCAATAGTGTGCCGGTCGATGAGCCCATAAACACCTTCACGCCGCAAACGCCCTTCATGCGCTCCAATTCGGCAAGCTTGTCGGCATTTTCCGTCGTGGCGCCGACATAGAACGCGAAATCGCAAAACATACGATGGGTGGCGCGCTCGATCTTGTCACTCACCGCTTCGGCGGTTGATGTGGTCGGCCTTGTATTTGGCATTTCAAAGACTGACGTCACGCCACCCAGAACAGCCGCCCTACTTCCGGTTTCGAGATCTTCCTTTGGTTCCGCACCCGGTTCCCTGAAGTGAACCTGGGTATCGATGATGCCAGGCAACACGTGTAGCCCGTGGGCGTCGATTACTTCGTCCGCGCGGTTGACATCAAATTTGCCAATCTCAACGATCTTTCCGTCACGAACAGCTACATCTTGCTCCGTGCGACCATCGTGACTGACGATGGTTCCGCCTTTGATGATTTGGTCGAAATTTTTGATCGCCATCAATGCCTCTCACTTCTCATCTAATCCGCCAAGACCTCAAACACATTACCTTCATGCGAAACGCCTTCAATGTGAATACGGTGCCACAGCGCATAGAACAAGAGTTGCCAAGCAGCCGTCCCACGACGTTTATTACGCTGACCATGCAAGTGCTTGAACAAATACTCCACTTCCACCGGGACACAAAATTCTTTCACACCTTCGCACTTTGCAACGAGAGGCCCAAGGTCTCGAGCCCGTGCGCCAATCCAGTCTCTCACGGGCACTGAAGTCAGGCGACATTTCTTGTCCGTCCAAGACTCGGAAAATTTTGCCTTCAAGCGGTCCCGCAAAAGGGCCTTGCCGAATCCGTGGGCGATCTTGAGATCATCATCCAATCTGAACCCTAATCGCACCAGTTCGGGCTCAAGATAGGGATAACGCACTTCAACATTATGCGCCATGGCACACCGATCCATGAGATTCAAAGTGTCATTGGCCAACCAATCTCCGGCATCTAGAGCTTGTGCCTGCTGCAGCTTGGTCAGGGCACCCTCTTCCAGGCGTTTTTGGGCGGCGCTAATGCCGTCGCGCCAGGAACCTGTTTCCGCGCTCAGTACTGAGAGCCCTTCCAAGTAACCGCGGCTACGCATTGTTTTGCCACCGAGCCACAAAGGTCGCATGGCACTTCGGTACCGGCTTCGACCTGCAAATATTTCATCGGCTCCCATGCTCGATACAAGGACGTGAACGCGATCAGATGCCAATTCTGCCAGTTTGTAAATGTAAAGGCTCATGTAATCGGCGACGGGGTCGTCCAAGGCTGCGGCAATCGCTGGCAAGTTTGACCAAAAGTCGTTGGCGCCAATTTCAACAAATTGGAGTTCGACCCCAAGCAATGACGCGTGGTGCTTTTCCCGTGCCCGATCTTCACGTCCCGGTTCGCCGCTTAGCGAAGGCGCGATCACAGCATCAGGTTTTCTTCCTCGCGCGATCATGGCCTCGATCAGAACGCTCGTTTCAACATCGCCGGCGAAAGCAACGCCGATCTCCGATTCTGTGTTCAGAACTTCTTCCAGGGACGCTTGCAGTGCTTTCTCGAGTTCGCCAAGCGCTTGGTCTTTCGATAGTTTGTTAGAACCGCCCGGCGGCAATGCATCACGGCGACTGCGATCGACAACCTTGCCGCCTTGGGCGACCAGTGTCTCGCCCGGTTGCACTCTTCTCACACCATGCCAAAGAGTGCGACGCCCACAATTGAATTGAAGTTGTGCAAATTCACTGACGGCATTTTCGTCGACGACTTTTTGGATAAGGCCTGTAGCAACCAAGGCCTTGATCTCGGATGCAAAGATCAATCCTTCCGACGTTTCGGCATAGTAGAGTGGTTTAACTCCGAAGAGGTCTCTCGATAGGATCAGCCAATGCTCTCCTGGGTCGTACAGGGCAAGCGCAAAAGGCCCTGTCAGTTCGGTAACAAATGACAGACCCTTCTTGCGATACAATTGAATAGGCCCGGACTGGTCTTGGCCAACACTCAGTCGTTCAAATTCTCTGTCCGCAACGAGGACCGCCCCATCATCATCGAACAAGGGTTGATCATCGGCCCTAGAACCGAGGGACGCCAACCGCGTGTGAACGACACCCAAACCACCCGTGCTGAATTTACCATCCTCATCACCGCCACGGTGGCCAAGAGCACGAGCCATGGCATCAAGGAGCGCCGCTCTAGGCGGTACGCGAGTGTGGGTGAGAATGCCGGCAAAGCCTGACACGAGTTTGAATAACTCCTCGAAGAATCAAATTTTGATAATCGTTACATGAGTTTATACGAGTCCAACCGCACTCTGCCAAGGATTCCCGCCAAGTACAGCTGCGCATGTGAGGACCGCAAGCGCCGCAACGGGCCACCAAACAACCACTATTGAAGATCGGCTTGCGCCCTCTCGTGTCGCAATTCCTCAAGCGCATGGCTGGTGATCTTGAACGCTGAATAGAGAAAGAGGCTGGCTAGAATCGCAGCAACAATCAGATCGGGCCAGGCCGTCCCTGTCCCCGCGACGGCAAAGGCCGCGATCACCACCGCAATGTTTCCAATGGCGTCATTGCGGCTGCATAACCAGACGGAGCGAATATTTGCATCTCCTTCACGGTACTTGATCAGCAAGAACACACTTGCGAGGTTTGCTGCAAAGGCCAGCATCCCAATGGACCCCATGACAAACTCATCCGGCTGTCCAAGCACGAAGACACGGTAGAGGGTCGAAAGGAGGACCCAGATGCCCATCACGCCTAAGCTCACCCCTTTAGCGAGAGCTGCCCGGGACCGCCACACTTGTGGATAGCCGATCACCAGGAAGGTAATGAGATAGGTGACAGTGTCGCCAAGAAAGTCGAGGGCGTCAGCCCGCAGTGCCATCGATTGCGCCGCCAGGCCAGCCGTCATTTCGACGACAAACATGACCGCATTGATGGCAATAACGATCCAAAGGACTTGCTTGTAAGCCTTCGAGGCGCCGTCGAATTTCAGGTCACTGTGATCACATCCAGCCATTGTCGGCCCTCTCTTTCGCGACTTCCCTTGAATCACTCCATCTTCACGCTAATATCTACAGTGACTGTAGGTTCAAGAGGAAAATGATCCATGGGCCCAGAATTCACAATTGGACATCTGGCAAAGGAAAGCGGCGTAAAGGTCCAAACCGTCAGATATTATGAGCAAATTGGCCTTATGCCGGAACCTTATCGCTCTGAAGGCAATCAACGACTCTACGCGTCAGAGCATGTGGACCGATTGGCTTTCATTCGCCACGCACGAGATCTTGGCTTTCCATTGGCCGCCATTCGTGAACTTCTGGAATTGCATGATCGGCCGGATCGACCTTGCGAGGAAGCCGATGAGATCGCAAAGCGGCATCTCATTGAGGTCGAAACAAAACTAGAGATGCTGATGGCGATGAAGAGCGAATTGTCGCGCATGGTCAACGAATGTGCTGGCGGTCAGGTCTCTCAATGCAGAGTTATTGAGATCCTGTCCGATCATGGACAATGTCTGAACGAAGATCACAGGAAGCCAAACCAATGAACGAAAACAGGAAGAGGTATGGCCGGTGCCTGTGCGGTGCCGTCGAATATGAAGTCGATGGGCCGATGAAAGACGTTGTCTATTGCCACTGTGAACAGTGTCGCCGCACGACCGGCAATCTTCACGGCGGCGCCCAGATCGTCCGAGCGGATCTAACTTTTCTTGAAGACAGAGGATTAACTTGGTTCAAATCTTCAGACCGGGCGGAGCGTGGATTCTGCAATGTGTGTGGCAGCAACCTCTTCTTTCGAACTTTCGAAGGCGAGGGAATGGCCATATGTCCTGGCACGCTCGACACGCCTACCGGTCTTAAGGGGCGCATACATATCTTCGTCGACGAAAAACCAGATTATTACGAGATCACCGACGACCTCCCTCAGAAAGGAACGAGATGAGCGAAGCTTGCCTTCTCACAGACAGATCCATCATTCGAATTGTCGGGTCCGAAGCGCGGCCCTGGCTACAGGGGTTGATCACCAACAATGTCGACCTCGTGTCCGAGACACGGTCAATCTATTCCGCACTCCTAACGCCACAAGGCAAGATCCTTTTTGACTTCTTTGTCTTGCAGGACGGCGACGATCTCCTTTTGGATGTTGAGGCGGAAAGACGTGCCGAATTCATCAAGCGACTGATCCTCTACAAGTTGCGAAGCGATGTTTCCCTCGATGCAGAGGACCTCGTCGTTGTGGCTATCTATGGCAGTGATGCGATCGAAAAAATGGGCTTGTCTGAGTTTGGCTCTGGGACGACCGAGAAATCATTTGGCGGACACGCGTTCATCGACCCCCGCGATGCGCGATTGGGACTGCGAGTTGTTGGAAGCCAAACCGCAGTTTCAGATGAGCTAGACGCGGCGATGATCAAACTCGCCGATGACGAGCAATACCACTCGCTCCGCATTTCCCTTGGGGTCCCCAATGCATCTGCCGACCTTGTTCCCGACAAGGCTTTTGTTCTCGAAAGCAACTTGGATCGGTTCAATGGGGTCGACTTCGACAAGGGCTGCTTCATCGGCCAGGAAGTTACCGCGCGTACAAAACATCGCGGCAATGTACGCAAAAGCATCATGCGAGTTCGTGCGGAGGGTCTTCTTCCCGAACCAGGGGAAGCAATCAAAGCGGGTGATGTTGAGATCGGAACGTTGCTTTCAGGTGTTGGGAGTATAGGTCTGGCGCTCGTTCGGACTGATCGCTTAGCAGACGTCGAAACCACTTCCTTTGTTACGGCGGGATGCAACATTGAGGTGATTGAGAATTCGCAATAGCGGTGTATGTTGATCGCCTATTGATGCCAAATTGCGAGGTTTGATCTCATGATATTTCGCCAACTCATCGACTATTCCTCCCACACCTACACCTATCTACTTGGCGGCCGGCGCGGTGGTGAAGCCATCATGATCGATCCGGTTCTCGACAAGGTTGATCGATATTTGCAATTGCTGTCAGAGCTCGATCTCAAATTGGTCAAAGCCGTTGATACGCATGTTCACGCCGACCACATCACAGGTCTTGGCGCGTTACGCGATCGTACTGGGTGTATCACGATCGCGGGGCAAGAGAGCAGTGTCGATGTCGTATCTGTGCGAGTGGCCGATGGAGATGAGATCTGTGTCGACGGAATCTCATTGACGTCGATGTACACCCCGGGGCACACCGACGATTCCTATAGCTTCCTGTGTGGCGACCGCGTGTTTACGGGCGACACGCTGTTCATTCGCGGTACCGGGCGTACCGACTTTCAGAGTGGATGTCCCCATCGTCAATACGACTCTTTGTTCAACAAACTATTGAAACTCCCTGACGATACGCAGGTCTATCCTGGACACAACTACAATGGCGAAACAGTTAGCACCATCGGCGAAGAAAAGAAGTACAACCCCCGACTGCAAGTCTCTTCAGAGGATGAGTATGTTGAGTTGATGAATGGTCTTAATTTGGCCAATCCGAAAATGATGGATGTGGCAGTTCCAGCCAATCTACACATTGGGTTAAGCCAGGATGAACTTGAAAAACAAGGTCGGTCGTTCACGTGTACCGAAGCTCAAGCGCTGCTTGAAAGCCCGAACTATGTATTCGCAGATTTAAGAGACGCAGAAGAACGTCAGAGAAACGGTGTGATATCTGGCTCGGTTCACACCCCTTACGCAGATCTTGCCGAGAATACTGAACGCGGTGGGATGCTGCGCGAGTTGGCTGAAGCTAAAGGCGCCGAGATTGTCTTTTATTGCGCCTATGGTGAACGTTCCGCCATGGCTGTCAAGAAAGCAATGGAATGTGGGCTGGAAACCAAGCATATCAAAGGTGGCATCGACGCTTGGAAAAAGGCGGATTTACTACTCGATCACGTAAGCAATTGAGTTCTTAGAGTTTGTCCTTGACGCTTGCGCCTGAAACCGCCAAAGAAACGCTCGATTTCTTTCCGAGGTCACAGATGTATCGCATCGCCAAACGCTTTGATTTCTCCGCGTCCCATTTTATCGGTGGGCTTCCGGACACACATCCGTGCGCAAAGCTGCACGGCCACAACTACGTGGTCGAGGTTACACTTGAGTCCGAAACACTCGATGAGGTTGGTTTCGTTCGGGACTATCACGAGCTACGCCCCCTAAAGGACTACGTCGATGAGGTTCTGGATCACAAACACCTCAATGAGGTATTTGGTCACGACAAAACCACGTCAGAAGTTATTGCGAAGTGGCTTTATGATTGGTGCAAATCCCAATGGCCAGAAACAGCCTGCGTACGTATCAGTGAAACGCCGCGAACGTGGGCGGAGTATCGCCCTTAAGAAAGTGGGTTTTCGCGATGGCTAAGCTTGAAAATGTGCCAGAGCCCCTCAGACCCTACCTTGATCCGCCATCACTTTATGCCAAAGGTGAATCAGTCTTCTGGAATGATGCTCACATCTCGAAAGGGATGTTGCGCGCTCATTTGGATGGTTCTCATGACCTGGCGAGCTATCGACCAAACACGATTGAAATGACCAGCAATTGGATTGCTACAGCTGCCTCACTCAAGCCGGGGGCGAAGGCCCTAGATTTGGGGTGTGGTCCTGGGCTCTACACAGAAAAGTGGGCTCGCTTGGGACATGTTGTTACCGGCATTGACCTTAGTCCGCGATCGATCGAGGCTGCCAAAGCGTCAGTCACATCGAGTGATCTCGGAATCGAGTACATTTGCGGTGACTACGGAGATGTCAGTTTCGGCGGTCCGTTCGATTTGGTAACGATGATCTCATGCGATTACGGTGTTCTCCTCCCGCTGGCCAGAGTCAATCTCATCCACAAAATCGCATCCGCTCTTAACCCAGAAGGAGTTTTCGCTTTCGATGTTTTGTCCGAGGCACATGGCGAGGCTCTCGACCCTTTGCCCCATCTTGAGCAATTTGAAACCGGATTTTGGGCTCCAGACCCCCACCACGTTCTCAGTCAATCTTGGTTCTTTGCTTCGCACCAGTGCAAGCTCGACCAGAACGCAGTTCTCGGTGACAACGGTGACGTTCGCGTCTTCCGTCGATGGGAACATCTCTTCTGCGTGGAAACGCTGCGTCAAGAAATAGAGTCTGCGGGCCTTAAGATTTTCTGCATCGGGGCAGATCTAATGGGTGGCGAGCTGTCAGAAAAATCTGAGAGGATCGGTGTGTTAGCAAAACCTGGCAATCAAACCGAGATTCTGTCGTTTCCAAGACAGTGACACCTTCATCGCAAACGACAGGTCGATCAATCAAGCCGCTTACGGAATCTCAGGGCTGCGAGTGACATTGCAATGAGGAAGAAGAGTGCCAGTGCCCATAGGTCTGTGGCTACCTCCGGGAGTGTTGCACCTTTAAGGATGATCGCCCGGACGATCCTCAGGAAATGTGTTAACGGCAAAATCTCGGCCAAATGCTGGGCCCAATCCGGCATACCCGAAAAAGGGAACATAAAGCCTGACAACAGTATCTGAGGGAGAAAGAAAAAGAGTGTGAGTTGAAATGCTTGAAATTGCGTCGACGCAATTGTCGAAATTAACAACCCCAAAGTTAATGAAGCGCCGATAAACAAAGTAGATCCGACGAACAGATCAAATAATGATCCCCTGATCGGGACATGAAACAACCACACCGCAAGAACAAGAATTATGCCGATCTGGATCAATCCAATAAATATGTATGGCAGGATCTTGCCGACCATGAGTTCAGGCGTCTTAACAGGTGTCGTGATCAAGAACTCCAGATTGCCCCGCTCTTTCTCTCGAACAATCGCTACGGACGTAAACAAGACCATTGTTAAGGTTAGAATTACGCCGATGAGACCGGGCACGATCTGCACTTCCGTTCGTCGCTCTGGGTTGTAATAGGCTTTGACTTCGAATGTTGGAGGGAAGCGATCAAATAATGAGCGCGGTACGTAATGTCGCTCAACGGGGAGAAATATCAGCCCTTGGGATATATTAAAGAGAACCGGATCTGACGCATCGACCAACAATTGCGCTGGTGCTCGTTGTCCGTGCGCTACTCGTCGATCGAAATCGGATGGAACAAAAATACCGGCGGTCACTTCACCTCGCACAAGAAGCTCCTCTATTTCCTCCACCGAACTAACCTCGGCAACCACATCCACGATTTGGGTCGCCTCAGCTGTTCGAATGAGATCTCGGGACAGAGACGTTTGGGCATGATTTGCGACAGCGATAGGCAATTGCCGGACATCCTGATCGATTGCATATCCAAACAGGAGGAGAAGAATGACGGGTATCCCAATCACCATACCGAACGTCAGGTGGTCCCGCATCAATTGCCGAACTTCCTTGACGGCGATCGCTCGAATGCGGCCTGACCACTTCATGCGGCTCTCTCTTTCGGCCCGCGCGTTGCTGCAACAAAAACATCTTCAAGATTGGCTTTCGCAAGTTCACAATGCGCGGCGACCTGAGCATTGTTTATCACACTCGAAACGAGTTCGGCCGGATCAGATGTGTGAGCGTGGACTAGTACGCGCAAACGACTCCCTAATTGCGCCATACTGATGATCGCATCATTCCCCGCCAACGCGTCGCGACAGCCGGCAATGTCTTCAGTCGTAATCTCAACAACAAATGCCTCGATGTTCCTCATCAGGTCTTTTGGTGCACCGCTTGCAACAATTCTCCCGAAATCGAGGAAGACAAGTTTATGACATCGCTCCGCTTCGTCCATATAGTGGGTGGACACGAGTATCGTTGTACCCTTGTCAACCAGACGAAAGAGGCTGTCCCAAAACTCTCGCCGGTTCTCTGGATCGACGGCACTGGTTGGTTCGTCAAGAAATAGTAGTTCTGGCTCATGGATGGTTGCCGCAGCAAGGGCGAGGCGTTGGCTCTGTCCACCTGAAAGCGTAGAGGCACGTTGATTCTTGAACTCGGTGAGACGATACTCTTGGATAAGTTCGTCAATCCGACGATTGAGGTCCACCCTCGCCATTGAGTGGATGCTACCAACAAACGAGAGATTCTCCAGAACGGTCAGGTCCTTGTAGAGCGAAAATCTCTGAGTCATGTATCCAATTTTGCGCCGAAGTTCTTCTGCCTGCTTGGGAACCTGATATCCCAACACGTTCGCAGTGCCAGACGTAGGTTTTAGGAGACCACAGAGAACACGAATGGTGGTTGTCTTTCCGGAACCATTTGGACCCAAAAACCCGAAGATTTGTGCGTGTGGAACTCGCAAACTTACCCCATCAACCGCTCGCACCCTACCAAAGCGTTTTTCGAGACCTGTTGCTTCAATTGCGATCTCGCTCATAGCTCGCGCTTTCTAAGACGCACTTCAACAGAAACACCGGTTGGGAACCCGTCAGCACTCTCTTCGACCAGGTCGACCTCGGCCAAATACGAAAATCGACTACGGTCGTGTTCGGTCAAAGCAAAGAACGGGGTGAATGCCGATTGACTAGAGACGAACCTCACTCGACCCTCATGTTCGCCATCGACGCCATCAATGCGAACCCACACTGTTTGTTCTGATTGGAACTGAGCCCGCTGATCAGCGGGCACATAGATCTTTGCGAACGGTTTGGACTCCGCTAGTAGAACTGCGACAACGGCGCCTGGCATTGGACGTTCGCCCACTTCGTAAGGGAGCGCGTCAATTCGCCCACTGCGAGGTGCTTTGACAGACATCCGATCCAATTGAACTTCAGCTGCGATGAGCGCAGCATCGGCCTCGGCGAGTGATGCTTCGGCTTGCACCAATTCCTCGGCGGTCGCGCCTTGTAGTAATTCCTCAAGTTGGGCTTTGAGTTCGTCTCGCCGGGCTACCGCTTCGGTATACCGCCGTTGGACCCCGTCTAAGTGGGCCTGGCTGACGTTGCCATCCTGGCGCAGCCTGCGAGCGCGTGTGAGTTCTTTGCCGATTTCGATGAGGTTGTTTTCTGCCCCTTGCAGACGCGCTCGGGCGGCATCAATTCGCTCAACCCGCGGACCACGACGCATTTCGGCAAGGCGCCCAGCAGAACGAGCGCGGGCTGCTTGTGCCTGTCTTAGCCGTGCATCATGTTGCCGTGCATCCATGACAACCAATACTTCTCCTTCTGCAACCACATCACCTTCGACCACTGGAATTGACATAATTGGTTCGTTTGCCTCTGCAACAAGTTCAACTCTTTGTCGTTCTAACGATCCAACAAAGACAGCTTCATCTTGGCTCTCACAGGCAAGAAGAAACAACGGGAAGAGAACATACGATAAAACTCTTCTATACATTTCCGTTTCCCTCTCTCTTGCTTACTCCGTCGAAAAACAACTTCGCCGTATGCTGCGTAAAGTCATTCTTGAATGCTTCGTCATAGGATAAATCGAAAACCTTTTCGAACACCGGCCTAGCCATGAACGGAAATGCCATCATGCCGAGAAGTGACATGAACGCAAGGCGCGGATCCAATCCCTCTCGGAAATGATGTTGGCTTACTTCCTCGGAGATCACCGCTGGCAATATGATGGCCATTTGCGAAGCGTACTGATCAACAAAAAGGTCTCGCATATCGTTTTCGTTGAGAAGAACCTCGCGAATGATGATCGACGGAAGCCAAGGCTCGTCTAACACCGTCGTCGCGAAGACATTCACGAGGGAGGTCAATCTATCTTCGGTTGGCAACCCGTCCTTGACGGCTTTCGTAACCCGTTCGAGTACTCTCCCGACGGAATTGGTTAAGAGCGCTTCGTAGAGACCTCTCTTAGATTTGAAATAGTAGTGGACCATGGCTGGCGTCACATTGGCGGCATCTGCCAATTCTCGGATTGATGTTGAGGCGAAACCTCTTTGGGAGAAGAGTTCTGTTGCGGCTTCAATGAGCCGTCGACGGACATCCTCGCCTTCGCTGGTCGGAGGTCGCCCTGCTGGCTTTGATGTTTCAACACTGGTCACACCCTAATTAATCATACGTTTAATTAATTTGTCAAGCCTGATACTCCGCAAGAGATCGCGATGGGAACCCATGTTCTTTCTTTGTTCTATGTCCTTTTCCTGTTAGATTGAAATCTGACGTCAGCGAGTCAGAGGAAATCAATATGTTCTCCCATGTTTCAGTCGGCGTGAATGACGTCGAAAAGTCGTGTGCGATTTATGATGCGGCCCTTGGGGCGCTGGGTTTTGGGCGGGTTTATGCTCACGGCGACGTCGCCATTGCCTACGGCGACAAGTTTCCAGAGTTCTGGGTACAAATGCCTGAGAATGGGGAACCGGCGTCGGCGGGAAACGGCACTCACGTTTGTTTCGACGCCAAGAGCCGTGAAGCCGTTAAGGCGTTTTATGACGCGGCAATGGCCGCTGGCGCAATAGATGCTGGGCCGCCTGGTCTTCGTCCCGAATATACACCCACCTACTACGCTGCTTTCGTTCGTGACTTTGAAGGAAACAAAATCGAAGCCGTATGCATGGCTGAAGAGTGATCTTCGACGCGTAATTTTAGTTTTGACGTACAGAAGAAGGAGTATTCGTGTGGCGGAGACGCTCGTGCGGTGCAGCTGGCCTGGAACTGACGACCTTTATGTCGCCTACCATGATGAGGAATGGGGTGTTCCTGAGTATGATGATCGGGCGCTCTTTGAGAAGCTCATGTTGGATGGGTTTCAGGCGGGTCTCTCGTGGATCACCATCCTGAGAAAGCGCGAAAATTTTCAAAAGGCCTTTGACGAGTTCGAACCGGGAAAGATCGCGCGCTACACGCCCAAAAAGGTAGAGAGATTGCTGCAAGATGAAGGTATTATTCGCCATCGCGGAAAGATCGAAGCAACAATCGGTAACGCCCAATCCTATTTGCAAATCATGGAAGAACAAGGGTTTTCAAACTACCTTTGGAACTTTTTTAACGGCGAACCACTGCAAAATGATTGGCGCCAGATGGGTGACATGCCTGCGCAGACCGACCTCTCCAAGAAGATATCGAAAGACTTAAAAGCACGCGGGTTCAAATTCTGCGGGCCAACAATCGTCTATGCCTTCGCACAGGCAGTTGGCATGGTGAACGACCACTTGGTCACGTGTTTTCGCCATGACGAGGTCAAGAGACTCGGACGATGAGGATCATCTTCTCGTTCGGAGTGCTTGCATCGGATGACCTACTTGTGTGTAATCCTCCCAAATCATATAGCTGAACCACGTTATTGGTTCAAATCAAGGGTGGACGCATTGAGATCAGTGGTCATCAGCGGAACGGGGCTCTACACGCCTCCTTTCGCTATTCGCAATGAAGAACTTGTCGAGTCCTTCAACAGCTACGCACGACAATTCAACAAAGATCATGCGACCGAGATCGCTGCCGGTACCGCTGAACCCATTGAAACTTCGAGCTCAGAGTTCATTGAAAAGGCCTCCGGGATCAAGCAACGCTACGTAGTGGAAAAAGAAGGCATTCTGGATCCCACGAAAATGCGCCCGTCGATCCCAGAGCGCACCAATGATGAGCTCTCTATCCTCGCGGAAATTGGCGTCAATTCTTGCAAAGATGCCCTCACAAACGCTGGCGTTGATGCGTCTGAGATCGACGGCGTTGTAGCCGCCGCCTCCAATATGCAACGCGCCTATCCAGCAATGGCCGTTGAAATTCAAGACGCGCTCGGCATAGAGGGATTTGGTTTTGACATGAACGTGGCGTGTTCGTCAGCGACTTTTGGTATCCAAGCAGCCGCCGACATGATCCGTACAGGTTCCGCGGACCGAATTCTTGTTGTGAACCCAGAAATATGTTCCGGCCATTTGAATTTCAGAGACCGTGACGCTCATTTTATCTTTGGCGATGTCTCTACGGCGATCCTGCTTGAGGCAGAAGAGTTCTCAACATCTCCTGTTCAATGGAAAATCCTGAGCACGAAACTCAAAACCAAGTTCTCCAACAATATTCGAAACAACTTCGGGTTTCTTAATCGCTGTGATGAGACCGGCATTGGGAAAACGGACAAGCTTTTTGTGCAACAGGGCCGCAAGGTGTTTAAGGAAGTCGTTCCTATGGTTGCCGAGATCATTGTGACGCATTTGAAAGAGAATGATGTCGAACCTGATGAGGTGAAACGTATTTGGCTTCACCAGGCCAATATCAATATGAACGAGTTCATCGCAAAGAAGGTTTTTGGTCGATCAATTGACCCGATCACAACGCCTACGATCCTGGATGAATACGCCAATACCAGCTCAGCAGGCTCAATCATCGCGTTCCACAAATACTCGAATGATCTCGCGCCAGGTGATCTCGGCCTTATCTGCTCCTTTGGTGCTGGCTATTCGGTCGGGTCGGTGATCCTTGAACGCAAGTGCTAATCGGCTCAACGGCCCTGGCCTATCATCCACCTTCCAAAGGTGATTTCCGAACCAAAACAATGCGGAATGTTCTTTGCTCACCGTCCTGCTCCGTGATGGAAAGATACTCGCCCTGCAAAATAGGATGGGTCGATAGCTTATAGATCGGCTCGTCTTCATCAGGGTCAGAGCCCATGTAGTGGAATTTCCAGTGGCTTCCACTGTGGGTCAAATGACCGTGGAGTTCATCTTCCTTGGGCCAAAATCGGCGTACCGTACAGTCTTCCCTTTTCTCTCTCCATTCTTCGAGATTGAGCATGCCATCTTCGCTGAGCGGCGCATTGAACTCGTAACCCCGGAGCGGCGACCCCTCTGGAAACTCGGCTTCGCGTGCTAGTTCGAGACGGATATGCATCAAAGTCATGGGTGGTCCTTTCCATGAAAGAAGTTCGTTTAGTGATGATTTTGCCCTATCAGTGGGCCATGAAGACGGGCATGTCGGCGGTTTGCAAAATCTGTCTCGTCACGCCCCCAAAAATGAACTCGCGGACACGGCTATGGCCATATGCCCCCATGACCAAAAGATCTGCGCCTACGGACTTCGCTGTCACCAACAAAATGTCGGCCGCCATTCGAGTTTTCTCAGTGATAACGCGCGCTTCCGCTTTGACACCGTGATAAGCTAAATATGAAATTGGTCGCGCCGCTTCGACTGCGCCTAGTTCTTTGTCTTCATTGACAACAACAACTTCAACTTTGTCGGCCAACGGAAGAAACCCTCTTGCTTGGCGCACAGCGCTGGCCGCTTCAATACTTCCGTCCCAGCCGATAATAACGTGCTTGCCTACGGTCGCTGCCGCTGTGTCTGGTGTTATCAGGAACGGACGCCGACACCCTATCAACAAGTCGGGCAGGACGTTGCCAAGCTCTGATCCTAATCCCGGGGTCGGTTTGCTGTAGACCACCAGATCGGTCAATTGGCTTTCTTCCTGCAACACAGCCAGGATTGGGCCTTTGCTTTGGTGAAAAGAAATCGAAGGGGTGCTGCTCGTATCCCCATACGCTACTTTGTTGATACCTTCCTTAGATGCGGCGGTTTCAACAGCTTGTAGGGCGCGCTTTGACATGTCGTCGGCCGCGGTCTCCACGGCGTCAATGATGTCCTGCGCGACCATCCCACTATACCCCTCCCCCATTACGGGCAGGTACTCGGTTGGTTCAGCGCGAACGAACAATGCGTCAACATGAGCATTGAGTCCTCTGGCTGTATTGAGCGCTGTCTCCAACAGTGGCTGGTCTGACTCCTGACCCGTTACTGGTACCAATAGGCGACGTATTGACATGGAATCCTCCTCACCTTCGAGTGACTGTTCTTATACAACAGAGTTGGTCACTTTGGATGCCGAGTCAACTTTAGTGCGACCATTTGCGCCAGTTAAGATCGACTTATTTTACCTTCTTTGAGGTCCAGGGGCGAAGGGCGTGTCTGCGCATCTCGTCATAGCGTTCGAGACTTTCTTCAACCTCGCGATTGACCGATCCCTTCGGGAACAATCCGTTCTTTCTGCGCTCACCAGCCGGCAACCCCGTCATGAGTTGAAGGGCCTCGTCCAGCGTCGAAATGGCATAGATGGCGAACCTACCTTTTGAGCACGCTTCGACGATATCTTGGCGCAACATGAGATCTGATAGGTTGGCGGCGGGAATCACAACACCCTGCTCACCTGATAGTCCGCGAGCCACACAAATGTCGAAGAAGCCCTCAATCTTTTCGTTCACGCCGCCAATAGCCATCACTTCGCCATGCTGCGATAGGGCACCGGTCATGGCCAAGTTTTGCTTCAATGGGATCTTCGCTATTGCTGAGATCAGTGTACAAAGCTCAGCACAAGACGCACTGTCGCCATCGACAAAACTATAGGATTGTTCGAACACGAGGGTAGCACTTAAGGCAAATGGCTTGAACGGGCAATAACGCGCCCTCAGGAAACTTGAGAGGATCATCACGCCTTTCGAATGGGACGATCCGCCAAGCTCAACTTCCTTTTGGATGTCAATAACACTCGTTGAACCAACCGCACCGCCGTCCCCGAGCGTCACTCGCGCGGTTATGCGTGATGGTCGACCAAAAGCTTGATCCAAACCGGTTACAACAAGACCGTTCATCTGGCCGATCTTTTCGCCGATCGTTTCAACATGCAGAATGTCTCGCAAGACATACTCATGGGATCTTTCACGCATTTGATCCCGCCGACGATTGCTGGACTCCACTGCCTCGTCGACATCCTCTTGCATGACAAGTTCATGATGATGTTGAGTGGCCACATGATCTGCCTCGATCATAAGATCGAGGAGCGGCGTCATGAGGAGAGATAGTTTTTCGGCATCCTCTGCGAGGCGGGCGCTTTGTTCAACGAGACGCCCAAGGGCGCCTGCGGAAAAGGCCCGGAGATTCTCTCGTCGAACAAGGCCTGAAAGCATGCCAGCATATTCGCGATCATTTCCGTCAGTTCTTGGCATGTCTTCAGCAAAGTCGGCCAGTATCTTGAAGAGACCAGAGAATTCCAGATCTAGAACAGTTAGTCGGTGATGTATGTATCGATCGCCAATCAGGATCACCTTACCGCCAAAGGGAATAGGTTCTGGATCCAGCCCCTCACCGCCGTAGTCGCCATACCAGTCTCCTGGCGCATCAACGGTAATGGTATTGTCGCGGAGAGTGCGTTTGATCACATCCCAGGCCAACGGCATGGTCAGAAGCTCTTCCACTTCCAGAATCAAAAAACCATCGATCGCTTTGTGGAGGGACCCTTGCTCGATCGATGTGTGATCGTGCGCAGGCCCAATGAGGTCGCCGCTTGGTTTGATCGATCCAACGAGACGTCCATAGGTGGGGTTTGTTTCGCGAACAACCGGCGATCCAATTCGGTCTTCTTGAGAGACAATCACTTTGACATCGTATCGCATGAAGGCCGTAGAATGGCCCCCGGCAAGTTGAACCAAGCTTGGGAGATCGTCATGGTCGGTTACGAAGAGTTCTATGTTTTCGAGAAGATCGACCTCAAGATTGTCAAAGTATTGATCTAGTTTGGCTTCACCGCCGAACTCTTGACGTGTTTCCGCTAAGGCTCGCAATATTGCCTCTCGACATAGTTTCGCATTGAGCTCAGCGCGCTTGTCGTCACTGGCGCGCTCCCATTCGGGCAAGCGAGAGATGATCTCTTCTAATTCTTCTTGCAATTGTTCAATCAGAATGTCCATCCGCCGACGTTCCTCACGCGGAAGTGCTTCCAACTCAGCTTCGGTCATCTGACGCCCCTCTTTGAGAGGCACAATCTTGAAGCCATCTTCGGTCGTGATGATGGTCATGTTCAATGCGTCAGCCTTGTCCTGTAGAGCTTGAACAAGTTCGTCGGCTTCACGATCGACGTCCTTTACATATGCTTGATATTCAGGGCTTACGAATATCTTTGGGATGACGATCCGCAAACCATGAACGGCCTCCCACAACCCAGCCCTTAAGCATGGACCTTGCCCGGGCTTAAGCTTGATTGCCAATGGATGGCGAGGCTCCTCGAAATTGAACACATAGACCCAGTCAGAGGGCGTTCGCTTTTCAAGGGCAAGTGTTTCAAGATGGGATTCGATGGCGGGAATATTGCCGGCCTCAATTGGGCTTAGGGCAAAAACGTTGTAGCCCGAATGCCTCATTGTGGCGGCCAGATTGAGTGCCTCGGCGGCTCGGTCTTGTCCTAACAAGGGTGTGCCGTTGGAAAAATCATTGGAGGACTTCTCCGCCCACAACGCAGCGTCACACGTTCTGCGCAATGAGGGAGATTCTAAGCGCTTGATTTCCCAAGTGCTTTCCTCTTCATTCTGCCCAAACACAGACGCAAGTATGTTGCCGGCTATTATCATTGCCCCAACTCCAAGGAGAGACCAAGATCAGCACTTTGCGACTCAGCAAATGTGCGGGTTTTGTCCCTCGTTCCATTAACCCATTAACCTCTAGAGCATCCTCGACCTATGCCTCGAACACCAAAGCGTTCTCATGCAAAAAACGACCCACCACGCGCGTGGCAACGCATGCTCAGTGACAGGAGGCTAGACCTCCTGGACCCCTCACCGCTTGATGTGGAGTTGGACGATATTTCACTCGGACTTTCCTGCGTTGCTCGCTGGAATGGTCAAACGCGAGGTGAGCACCCTTTTTCGGTCGCAGAGCACTCCTTATTGGTTGAACGTCTAGCCGCCGATCTAAAACCCGGACTGGCCGCCAAGTGGCGACTGGCAGCGCTGCTTCATGATGCCCCTGAATATGTCATTGGCGACCTCATCAGCCCGTTCAAGGCTGCCGTCGGCCTTGATTATAAAAGTTTTGAGAACCGCATTCTTGGCGCCATTCATTTGCGGTTTGGTTTACCCCCTGAGGTCCCCAAGCATGTGCAGGTTCTGATCAAACGAGCCGACATTGCATCTGCATTTCTTGAGGCTACACAACTTGCTGGATTTTCGCAGGAAGAGGCAAAACGCCTTTTTGGAAAACCGCGGTTTGCCGATCCATCACTCGAAAAAGTAAAGATCCGCCCTGTTTCCGCCAAACAGGCCGAAGCCCGCTTTACCAAACGAGCCCGATTGTTGTTGAGTGCGATGGACAAGGGCGCGTAAAATGCGTCCATAGTCCAAATGGACACTTAGAACGAGAGACCGTTGATGATTTTTGTAGGCCCCCTTTCGAAGTTTGATGATGTTGTACAGGTGATACAGCCTTCTCACGTGATCAGCCTCCTCAGTCCCGAACAGATGATCGATACGCCGCCAGAACTGGAAAGCGATCGGCATTTGCGCCTTTCGATCAATGACATTTCCGAAGAAGATCGTGAATTGGTCACTCCACAGGCGGGTCACGTGGAAGAGATTGTTGCGTTCGCAAAGGACTGGAACCGGGAAGATCCCATGTTCATTCATTGCTGGGCAGGGATTAGTCGATCAACAGCGGCAACATTGATAACGCTCTGTGTGCACAATTCTCCAGGACGCGAACGTGATCTCGCGATGGCTTTGAGAAATGCCTCACCCCTTGCCGATCCCAACAAGCTCATCATTCAGTACGCAGATGACATCCTTGGACGGCAGGGTCGATTGATCGAAGCAGTAGAGGCAATGGGACGGCCTGATTTCGGAATTACCATCGAAAACGAACTCTTCTCGATCCCTGTTGATTGCGTCACAAAAACATGAATGAAAAATCATTGCGACCCTAAATGACATCAAGAGACAAACCAACATCAAGACCACAGCATGAGAGAGCGGCGACAGGTTCGCGTACTCAAGCCGACCAATCTGTGGTGATGGGGCTAAACGCCGCCATCGTCTCCGTCCGCAATGACAAACCACAAGTGCTTGTGGTCAAGCACCGAAATCCATCGCCCTATCCAGACGATGCGGAATACGGTCTGCCTTTCGGACCCTTTAGCCCGACAGAACACCGGACGATCGAAGCGGGGCTCAGATCATGGGTGGAGGAACAAACCCATTTGCAGCTTGGATATGTTGAACAGCTCTACACTTTTGGAGATCGTGGGCGACAAATCGAACCGCAAAAAACCAAGAGAGTTGTGTCGATTGGTTATCTTGCATTAACGGGGGAAGCAGACAAATCCTCTGCACCTGACAGCACTTGGCGTGATTGGTACGGATATTTCCCTTGGGAAGACATGCGAGATGACATCCCGCCGATCATCGATCGCACCATTCGGCCAGCCCTCGATCGATGGGCACACTCCGCGGACAACGAGCCATCTCGGCACGCGCGACAGGATAGAATTCGCCTTTGCTTTGGATTCGATGGATTGGCGTGGGACGAAGAAAATGTTCTTGAACGATATGAGCTTCTCTATGAAGCAGGTCTTGTCTATGAGGCTGTTCGTGATCGAAATTTTGAGACCGCGCCCGACCTTCCCCTTATTGGGAATGCGATGCGATTTGACCACCGGCGCATTCTGGCGACAGCCATGGGTCGGCTCCGAGGCAAACTCAAGTATCGCCCTGTTGTGTTTGAAGTCATGCAACCGTCTTTTACTCTCCTTGAACTTCAAAGGACGGTTGAAGCAATTTCCGGAATACGGCTGCACAAACAAAATTTCCGCCGTTTGGTTGAGAGCAGCGGATTGGTCGAGGTAACAGGGAAAGTCAGCCGCAAGACTGGCGGACGACCCGCGCAACAGTTTCGTTTCCGAAGAGAAGTTCTTAGGGAGCGCCCCGCGCCGGGCGTTCGGGTTCCAAGCCCACGAGCGGCACGGCGCGCAGACACGTAACGCCCACGCGAACAAAGCGCGGACTGAATTACATTGGCAACAATCTGAATTTGGTGACGATCAACCGTCTGCAAATGCGCGAAAGCCAAGCTGCGTTGCGGCTTGTCCATCGCTAGATCGGATTGAGAAGATGTTGATGTTCCCTGTCGAAGCTCCGCACATTGTGGTCCTAAAGCGACCATCATGTCCTTTTCGGCTCGACAGTATTCCAACACCGGCTTTGCGAAGATCCTTCGCCATTTCCCGAATTGGTATTTCGTCGCCTTGGCCACATTGCAATGTGCCGTCCGGCTTATAAATTTTAATGCGTTCGTCCGCTTGAGCGGTCCCAGCAACCACCACCAAGCAAATTCCCAAGCTAAGCACCCACTTAAGCAAAGCACCCCTCCGTCAAAGGTCGTCTAGATTCGAGACTAATTCATAGTCTGCAAAAGAGTTAGGCAATTTTCGGGCAAATTAACCATAAACATCCCCGATTGGCGAGCCTCTTTTTCTAGGTATAGCTCAGATGACCCTTGGATTTGATGAATCAGACTGATCTTGGGCCTGTGACCAATGCAACAAATCGGCCCAGGGGTCCAAATTTGCCTTGACGCGGGAAATACTCAAACCTAGCATAACCTGTCCCGTATTGACGGGGTGATTTTTGACCCCATATATACTCAATCTGAGTATTAGGAGGCCGCTATGTCGACCGAAAATCAAGTTCTTGAGTACACTCCAAAAGTTGCAGATGCGACTAAACACATATATGAGCGTGTAAAAGACGTGATTCCGCGCGTTGAATGGCCCTTTCATGCGCCTTTGATCAAAGCGATCAATGACCTCAAGAAAGAAAAGAATGCGGTCATCTTGGCGCATAATTACCAAACACCAGAGATTTTTCATGGTGTTGCCGACTATGTCGGGGACTCGTTGCAGCTCGCTATGCTTGCCGCAAAGACGGATGCAGAGGTCATAGTTCAAGCGGGTGTGCATTTCATGGCGGAGACCGCGAAACTGCTTTCTCCAGAAAAGACAGTTTTGATCCCTGACACAGAAGCGGGTTGCTCGCTGGCTGCGTCTATCACCGGCGAAGATGTACGTCTGCTCAAAGAAAAATACCCCGGCGTTCCAGTGGTCACATACGTGAACACCTCTGCGGACGTGAAAGCTGAGAGCGACATTTGTTGTACATCTTCAAACGCCGTTGAAGTCGTCGAGAGTCTGGGTGCCAAGCGCGTTATTATGATCCCAGATGAGTTTCTTGCGCGCAATGTGGCCGCTCAAACGGATGTCGAGATCATTGCCTGGAAAGGCACTTGCGAAGTGCATGAACGATTCAGTGCTGAAGAAATCCTTCAGTACAAAGAGAATGATCCAGGGATTGTGGTGTTAGCACACCCTGAATGTCCGCCAGATGTTTTGGCCGTCTCTGACTATTCCGGATCGACCGCGGCGATGATCAACTACGTGCAGACGCGTCAACCAAACCGCGTTGTTATGGTGACGGAATGTTCAATGAGCGACAACGTTGCGGTTGAGAATCCAAATGTGGACTTCGTTCGTCCTTGCAACATTTGCCCTTACATGAAGAAAATTTCGCTTGAGAACATTCTGCACTCCTTGCAGACAATGACACATCAAGTTGACATTGATGATCGCGTCGCCGACCGCGCGCGGGTTTCTGTGCAGCGTATGGTTGATCTCAAGACAAAGGGTGGCAACGATTTTGTTGGTGGCCGGATCGTCGATGTCGCCATCGAAGATCCAGAAACGGTTCGGCATGTTGAAGATGCGATTCTTTACGCCGTTGGCGATTAGACGATTGGCCTGGAGATGCTTACCCCCCTCCCACGGGTTTTGATCGAAAAGTCCGTTCTTCAAGCCCTGGAAGAAGACCTCGGTCAAGCTGGCGACCTGACCACGCAAGCCGTGGTCCCGCTCTCACTTGAAGCGCGCGTTCTACTTGTGGCTCGAGAGGACGGCTGTGTGGCGGGGCTTGACGTGGCGCGCACCGCATTTCGCCTGGTTGACCCTAAACTCAAGATCGCCGTTCTCGTTGCGGATGGTCAGAAGGTAACGGCAGGCGCGCCAATTGCGGCGATTGAAGGCCCTGCAGGATCAATCCTCACAGCAGAACGCGTTGCCCTTAATTTTTTGGGCCACCTTTCAGGTATCGCATCGGTCACCGCAAGAATGGTCGAGGCTGCACATGGTACCAAGGCCAAGATTTGCTGCACTCGAAAGACGACGCCTGGCCTTCGAGTTTTGGAGAAATATGCTGTGCGGGCGGGAGGCGGTTCGAACCATCGATTTGGCCTCGGAGATGCTATTCTGATCAAGGACAATCACATTGCATTCGCGGGTGGTGTATCAGAGGCGCTTTCTGCCGCGTTTTCACGAAGCGGACATATGACTTCTATCGAGATCGAAGTCGATACTTTGGATCAACTGGAGGAAGCCCTTCAGGCGGGCGCTCGAATTGTCCTTCTCGACAATATGTCACCTGAACTTCTGCAAGAAGCAGTGGCCCTCAACCAAAGGCGTGCGATCCTTGAAGCCTCAGGGAAAGTCACGCTAGAAACCGTCGGCGGAATCGCCCAGACCGGTGTCGACTACATTTCTTGCGGCTGGATTACGCATTCAGCCCCTACTCTGGATATTGGTCTCGATTTTGAGCGGATCTTGTGATCCTTTCGTATGTAACCCGCTTTACAAACCAAAAGAATTTGGCGTGGTTCACTCCCTCATCATTTCTGAGTTCAAGAGGGAGACCACACATGGTAACGCCGAAAACACTTTCGATCCTTGCCGTTGTCGCGCTGCCCCTGGGCCTTACTGCCCTTGGTGGATGCGCGCACGCCACAAATGATCAAGAAGACACACGCATCGTCGTCAAGCGAGAGATTGAAGTTGCTTTGCGCGATGCTGAAGAAGACATAAGTGACGCTACCGCTGAAATCGAAGAGGCACATCGCGAACTTCAGGAGGTCGAGCTTGAACTGGCTGAAACCATGCATTTGGAACATGAGTTGTCAGCACGTGAACGCGAAAAATTCGAGGCGGAGTTGAGCCGAGCACGCGAGGAACTTCGTTGCGCTGAAGTCGAAATACAGGCTGCGACTGAAGAACTGAAGCGATCGCTTGAGGAGCACGAAAAGGGTGATGCCAATTAATCGCCTGATTTGAGGGAATTCACGGCAGCACGAATGCTGATGAGTCTTGAAACTTGTCGTTTGGAGACACTAGCGAAGGGGCGTGTTAGGGCCTATATCTAGTGACTTAGGGCGTATGAGGAGTCCCAATGCTCGCCTCGCGAATAGCAATTGCCACAGTCATCGTGCTGAGTTTGTCTTGGTACATTGCCGTGCGCCCATTTGGCGTCGGTGCGACGAGCACGGGCAGCGGCACGACGGGAGAGGGAGAGAATGTTCTCGACCTCATCAGCGAAGGTCTGGACCTCGCTCAAGTTGAGGGCGTTCATGCGCCTGAAGGCGAAACCACGTTTGTCATACGTCGAGACGACGCCGGAAAACCTGTGGTTTCTATTGCCCAACCCGACGGCCCAGAGGCTGATGATGACGATCTTGATGGATTGCGCGGTCAGCTTGAGAAAGCCAGAGACGACGCCGTTTCAGCCCTCCAAGATCTCGAAACCGCCAAGAGCGCCTTCGAAACAGCGCAAGTGCTTGAAGAGGAGCAGAGATTGCAACGGGAAGCGGTTCAGAGGCTTGCTGAGGAGCAGGAACGGGACATCCGAACCAAGCAGGAGGCAGACAGCCAATTTGATGCCGACCGGATCGAGGCATTGCTCGAGGACGATAAAACAGCCGCGATTGATGATCGGATTGACCCACCGGCGCCAGATGACGCCATGGCCGCACCAACCCCTCGAGACGCAATTGTCGAAGAATCTGAAGTGGTGCCATCGACAGGGCAACGAGAGTTTCAGGAATTTCAAGAGCCTCACGAGCCTCAAGAACCTATTACCGAAAGCCTCGTCGAAGAAGACCTCTCAGGGGAAATGCTCATTGGGCGAGACTTTACCGGTATGGATCTCAGAGGTGTTGATTTTCGGCGTTCGGTCCTAACGGGTGCCATTTTCAATGGCGCAGACTTGAGGAATGCTGATTTTCGCGGTGCCAAACTTCAAGCAGCCCGATTTGTAGATGCAGTCCTAATCAAGGCCAACATGTCGGGTGTAACCGCGCAAGGCGCTTACTTCATAGATGCAGATCTACGAGGAGCGGATCTCGAAAATGCCAATCTCACAGGCACGACCTTGACCGGGGCCGATTTGCGTGGTGCAAATACGCGCAAAACAATAATGACTGGCGCGGTCAAAGATGGTGCGAAGTTTGGAGAGGATCCGAGATTACCTGTTCGCCCTGACCGGTCGGATGATGGGGAGCGTACTCCCTAAATCAATGTGGAGGGCTTATGTCGGATACTGCCGGTAGACCAAGCATATTTATTACCGGGGCAGCTTCCGGTATTGGCAAAGCGGTTGCTAAACTATTTGGCCAACGCGGCTGGTTCGTCGGCCTCTTTGACATTGATGAAACAGGCCTCGCACAAGTCTTTGAAAGCATGCCGGCCGGCTGCGCCTGCTACGGTCGGTTGGATGTCACCGACCCTGAACAATGGGGGCAGGCCGTTCAATCGTTTTGTTCACACACCGACGGCATGCTTGATTTCTTTTTCAACAATGCTGGCGTCCTTCACCACGGATGGTTTGAAGATGTTCCACCGGAGCATGCCGACCACCTGATAGACGTGAACGTCAAAGGCCCGATCAACGGGATATACGCAACCCTCCCTACTCTCAAGAAAACCGCAAAGCAGAAGGGAAAGGCTCGCATCCTAAACACGGCATCATCAGCCGGGCTTTACGGCGTTCCGCGTGTGGGGGTTTATGGGGCCACAAAATTTGCTGTACGCGGATTGACGGAGTCATTGGACCTTGAATTCTCGCGCTACAATATTGAGGTTTCCGATCTCATGCCTGGTGTCATTGAGACACCCATGGTCCAGGAGATCGAAGCAAACTCCAATCAATCCTTTAAAGATGGATTTACCTCGGATATTGGAGCCACCGTCAATCCGGTCGAAATGGTTGCGGAAGAGGTGTGGCAAGCCACCCAGGAACACAAACTCCATCGAACCGTGGGAAAAGGAGTGAGTGCACAGCGCTTCTTTTCCAACCACCTGCGCGGCCAACTCAGAAAGAGACTGATGGGCATAGTGCAACGCTCGACGTAGCGTTGTGACGACCCGTCATTCTGATCGTCTCTTTGTGGCTTAAGTGGTTTGTGGTGCGCGGTAAAAGACGTGACGACCGATCTTAACGGTCATGTCGAGTCTGGTCGCCCAATCAGGTGAAACATAATCGGCATGATAATGTGTCGCTGCATTGGTCAAGCGGATCTTCTCATCTTGAAGAACATAATCGGCCAGCGCGTTGGCACGTCTCCAGATGTCACCTTGCGGGGGATTGTCTGTTTTGCCATCGCAGGCGAATGAGAACTGACAGCGGTTCTTCATATGTTGGTTTTGAAAGACGACTCCACAAATCGAGTCCGGATAGCGTTGGCTCTGGGCTCTGTTGAGCACGACTTCTGCAACAGCTATCTGACCCGGCAACGTCTCGCCGCGCGCTTCATAGTAAATGGCTTGTGCGAGACAATGCGCCTCTGATACCGCGCGTTCATTTCCTTCAACACTTACCGGAGCGACTGGCCCACTGTCCAATGTGAAAGCTGCCGGCATGACGGATACACTCTCGTTAGGCGTTTCGTCCGTGAGAAGCGTGTGTTCGATGTGGCTGCTGGCCGCTTCGACGACATCGCGGCGGTCTTGCTTGCCACCAAGGGCCTGCAAGAAGAGCGCACCGACATAGAGGACCGTCAGGGCAGCACATAGCGCAAGCGCTTTCCGCCGATTCAAATCCGTTGTTCTTATGTCACCCATCGTCGACATGGGAACCTCGCTGTTTTGCCCTCTGATTGGCACGGTCGTTAATCTTCGATTCACTTGATCTCAGCCTGCGGGGCATTATCATTCTGTTTCAGTCCGGTCAATCGGACCGATATACCCACACCCTTGCACTAGCGATGCCAGTCTCGAAATTGGTCATAATCAATGGGATTCAAACGGGACTCTCAGTACATTAGCCCCAGTTTCTTGTGCAAAACAGTAGGTATGGCAAAAAGGTCACAATTGTTGACCTATCCCATTTTGGGAAGTGAATTTGGTGCAGTATTCGAATCGGGACGACCCATAAAAGGAACTGAAACTTGAGCAACTGCAGGAGAATTTCTGTGAATTACAAGACCCTGCGGCTGGTGCCGATATTTGATCTGATACTCAATTCAATCTTTCGCAGAATTTCGAAGAGCAGCTTGAGCGGCAGCCAACCTTGCAATCGGAACGCGGTACGGTGAACAAGACACATAGTCGAGCCCTATCCTCTCGCAGAAGTCGATGGAGGAAGGATCGCCACCATGTTCACCGCAAATTCCCAGTTTGATCCCAGGTCTGGTCTTGCGACCTTTGTCTTTTCCAATATCGATCAATTGTCCGACGCCGGATTGATCCAAACTGACAAACGGGTCTTGTTCCCAAATCCCCTTGGAAAGATAATCATTCATAAAGCGTGACGAGTCATCTCTGCTGATGCCATAGGTGGTTTGGGTAAGGTCGTTCGTTCCAAAACTGAAAAACTCAGCCTCCTCGGCAATTACATCCGCCAGCAGGGCAGCCCGTGGTAGTTCAATCATGGTTCCAATCAGGTATTCAAGCTTCTCGCCGCTTTCTTCTTCGACCTTTTTCGCGATATCCACAATGCGCTCCCTAACAAACTTCAACTCGGCCTTGTCTGAAACAAGTGGCACCATGACTTCAGGGATTACGTGGTCGTGATTGGCTTTGCCGGCTTCAATCGCGGCCTCAAATATAGCGCGTGCCTGCATCTCATAGATTTCTGGATAGGAGACTCCAAGACGACAGCCGCGGTGCCCCAACATCGGGTTGAACTCATGAAGCTCTGAGGCTCGCAGCCGGATGGCGTCAACTGCCACCCCGATGGCTTCGGCAACTTGAGCCATTTCATCGTCGCTCTGAGGGAGGAATTCATGAAGTGGCGGATCTAACAGTCGAATCGTTACCGGCAATCCAGCCATGATTTCAAACAACTCTGTGAAATCGCGTCGCTGCATGGGCAGAAGTTTTGCAAGTGCCTGTCTTCTACCATCTTCGCTAGACGCCAAAATCATTTCGCGAACCGCAACAATTCGTTCCTCGTCGAAGAACATGTGTTCGGTGCGACAAAGACCGATGCCTTCAGCGTCAAAGTTCCTTGCCGTTTTGGTGTCATTGGGAGTGTCGGCGTTGGTTCGCACACCCAATCGACGGTATTTGTCCGCCCACAACATTAGGATCGCGAAGTCTCCTGATAATTCTGGTTCAATTGTCGCCACGCTGCCTTCAATGACCTGTCCACTTGATCCGTCGATCGTAATGACATCGCCTTTCTTGAAACTACGGCCAGCCACTGAAATCGTCTGCTTGGCGTAGTCAATCCGCAAAGACCCCGCCCCAGATACGCAAGCGCGCCCCATGCCTCGCGCAACAACGGCTGCGTGACTGGTCATGCCACCCCTTGAGGTTAGAATGCCTTGAGCTGCGTGCATGCCGTGAATATCTTCGGGGCTCGTCTCAATGCGCACCAAGATCACTTTGCGGCCTTGGTTGTTGAGCTCTTCAGCTTCATCGGAGCTAAAGACAATTTGACCGCTGGCGGCGCCCGGCGAAGCGGGCAGTCCTCTTGCAATGACGACGCGATCCGCATCTGGATCCAGGGTTGGGTGTAAAAGTTGATCAAGTGAAGCAGGATCGATGCGCAATACGGCCTCTTCATGCGTTATCAGACCTTCTGCGGCGAAATCGACGGCGATCTTCAAGGCTGCCTTTGCGGTTCTTTTTCCGGCGCGTGTTTGTAGCATCCAGAGTTTGCCGCACTCCACCGTAAACTCAACATCTTGTACATCCCGGTAGTGGTTTTCCAGTTTGTCAAAGATCGTGGCAAGTTCCTTATATGTCTCAGGCATCACTTCTTCCAGGGCAGGCTCCTTCGAGCCCTGTTCTTCTTTGCCCTTCAGAGTGATTTGTTGCGGCGTGCGGATGCCGGCAACAACGTCCTCTCCTTGCGCGTTCACAAGGTACTCGCCGTAGTAGGCTCGTTCGCCGGTGGAGGGGTTTCTAGTAAAGGCGACGCCTGTGGCACTTTCTTCACCCATATTGCCAAACACCATGACTTGGATGTTCACCGCCGTTCCCCAATCATCGGGAATGTGATGGAGGCGTCGATAGGTTTTTGCACGCGCCGTCTGCCAGGACTCAAATACTGCGCTCATGGCGCCCCAAAGCTGCAATTTCACATCTTGGGGAAAAGGTTCACCCAATTCTTCTTCGACACATGCTTTATATTTCGAAACAATCTCTTTCCAATCATCCGCGGAAAGATCGGTGTCCAATGTGTAACCTGCGGTCTCTTTGAATGTATCCAGCACATCTTCAAATCGATGATGATCGACACCCAAAACTACATCTGAGTACATTTGAATGAACCGTCGATAAGAATCGTAGGCAAACCGTTCGTCATTTGAGAGTTTAACAAGCCCCAAGACAGTATCGTCATTCAGACCCAAATTTAGGACTGTGTCCATCATGCCTGGCATTGACGCTCGAGCACCGGATCGCACTGAAACCAAGAGGGGTTGATCGGATGACCCAAAGTTGCGCTTAACCAGTTGGGCGATATTGGCGATTGCCACGTCAATTTGGGGGGCGACATCGGATGGGAATGTCAGGTCGTTGTCGAAATAGGCGGTGCACACTTCAGTTGTCAAAGTAAAGCCAGGAGGAACAGGGAGACCTAGGTTGCACATTTCCGCCAAGTTGGCGCCCTTGCCCCCTAAGAGGTTTTTCATCTCGCTTGAGCCTTCAGCCGACCCGCCTCCGAAGCCGTAAACCCATTTTGTCATCTGCGGTTAGCCCTCAATCTTCGAGAAGTCCGAAACGTTGCCAAAGACAGAACGAATCTGAGACAACAAATGCAGACGATTGACCCTCACTTTCGGATCATCAGCATTTACCGTGACATCATCGAAAAACTTGTCGACGGGACTTCTCAACTTGCTCAATTCCGTCATTGCCGTTTCAAAGTCTTCAGACACGATCCCCTGACTTGAACTTGCCAAGGTGTCGTTCATGAGTGCAAAGAGTTCGCGCTCCTGATCCAACTCGAAGAGAGCAGAATCGGCGTTACCGGAGTATTCCTGTCCATCGCGCTTTTCCTCTTTCGTCAATATGTTGGCAGCGCGGCGATAGAGCACAAGTAAACTAGCGCCGTCCTCTGTCTCCAAAAACTTCTTGAGAGCCTCTACGCGACGAATGATCAGAACCAGATCATCCTGCCCGCCCAAGCCAAAGACCGCATCAATCAAATCGTGCGGGATGCCTTCATCCTTTAGGTGAACTTTCAACCGATCTGCAAAGAATGAAAGAAGATCGGCATTCTCAGCGTATTTGACAGTGCGTTTTCCTGTAGCTCCATCTATGCGATGCAGCTCGCTGCTCACTTTGAAACTCTCCATCAGATTCAATCGAAGATCGTTTTCCAATATGAGCCGAATGACCCCAAGGGCGGCGCGACGTAAGGCAAATGGATCCTTAGACCCCGTCGGCTTCTCGTCAATCGCCCAAAAGCCTGTCAGTGTATCGATCTTGTCGGCAAGCGCGACGGCGACACTCTCCAAAGCTCTTGGACACTCATCGGACGGACCTTGCGGCGCATAATGCTCATATATCGCGTTTGCGACTTTCGCATTTTCGCCGTCACCTCGCGCATAATAACGGCCCATTAGCCCCTGTAGCTCGGCGAACTCGTTGACCATTTGGCTCGTGAGATCGGCTTTTGCCAAGTAAGCGGCGCGTGACGCCAGTTCTTTGTCAGCGCCCAATATTACGGCAATGCTCGCGGCTAGTTTTTGAACGCGTAAAGTCTTGTCATGTACCGTTCCAAGGCGCGCGTGAAAGACCATTTCGTTTAAGCGATCAACTCTGCTTTCTAGCTTTGCTTTCCGGTCCTGATCCCAGAAGAATTTTGCGTCGGAAAGGCGCGCTCTCAAGACGCGTTCATTTCCATCAATGATGGTCGCCCCATCATCTTTGGTTTCCATGTTTGAAACCACAACAAATCTTGACGCCAGTTCGCCTGACTTCGGATCCTTGACCGAAAAATACTTCTGATGAGACTTCATGCTGGTCGACAGAACTTCCGGTGGCACACTCATAAATTCATCATCTATGCGCCCCATTAGAACAACCGGCCACTCGACAAGACCCGTCACTTCCGAAAGGAGGTCTTGGTCTTCGATCAATTCCAGTCCCTCGGCAAAGGTGCGCTGCCGCGCGTCGTGTAGAATCGTTTCTCTGCGACGACCCGCATCGAGAACAACATGCCCTTTCGAAAGACCGTCGGAATAGGTTTCAAAGTCGGAAGCTGAAAATTTCTGCGGACCGAGAAATCTGTGTCCAAGAGTCGAATTGCCAGAGGCGATGCCGTCCACGTTGAAGTCCACGACCTCACCGTCAAATACGCAAAGGATTGAGTGAAGCGGTCGAACCCATTTCAGAGATCCGCCGCCCCATCTTTGCGACTTGGGCCAAGGAAATGACCGGATAACGTCCGGAACAATTTCTGCAATCACATCGCTTGTCGGTCTGCCCTTTTGTTCAATGACGGCGACGTAGAAACTACCCTTCTTGCCCTCTTGAACCTTTACTTGATCCATAGTCATGCCGACCGACCCAAGGAACCCTTCAATGGCCTTGTCCGGCGCCCCGACTTTGGGTCCTTTGCGCTCCTCCTTGCGATCTGGTTGGGCTAAGGGAAGGTCATCGACGACGAGCGCAAGTCGGCGCGGGGTGACGAAGCTCTTGGCTCCGCCAAAGAGATAACCGGCCTCTAACAGTCGGTCCTTTACGAGACGCTCGAAATTAGATGCGGCACGCGCTTGCATGCGCGCAGGTATTTCTTCGGAAAACAGTTCAATGAGAAGTTCAGGCATGATTGACACCTTGTGACTGCAACCACTTTTCTGCACATCCACGCGCCAGCGCCCGCACGCGGCCAATGTATGCAGCTCTTTCGGTGACGGAAATGACGCCGCGCGCATCAAGTAGGTTGAAGCTATGTCCAGCTTTTAGCATTTGGTCATAGGCGGGAAGAGGCAGGTCCTGTTCCAACAAAGCACCACAATTTGTCTCAGCATCTTCGAAATGCCGGAAGAGAATTTCTGTTTTGGCATGTTCAAAATTGAATGCCGAAAATTCCTTTTCCGCCTGCAAAAATACATCACCGTACTTCACACCAGCGCCATTATAATCAATGTCGTAAATGCTACTGACGCCTTGCACATACATGGCAAGACGTTCCAATCCGTATGTAATTTCACCGGAAACCGGATCGCAATCAAAGCCGCCAACCTGTTGAAAATAGGTGAATTGGGTAACTTCCATCCCATCAAGCCAAACCTCCCAGCCAAGTCCCCAAGCGCCGAGGGTAGGATTTTCCCAATCATCTTCAACGAAGCGCACATCGTGTGCCATTGGATCAATTCCCAGCTCGCGCAAACTGTCGAGATAGAGATCTTGGATGTTGTCTGGCGATGGTTTCAGGATGACTTGGTATTGGTAATAGTGTTGAAGTCGATTTGGGTTTTCCCCATACCGGCCATCGGTCGGCCTTCTGCAGGGTTGAACGTAGGCCGCCTTCCAGGGCGCCGGACCCAATGCCCTCAATGTCGTCGCTGGGTGCGACGTGCCGGCACCCATTTCCATGTCGTATGGTTGAAGCAAGACACATCCCTGGCGCGCCCAATAGGACTGCAACCGCAAAATCAACCCTTGAAAGGATGTATCGATCTTGGCTGTCTCGGCTGTCATCGAGGAGGTCCGGGATGGGTCGGTAGGGATTGAAAAATGCCGGAATCCCTAGCGACTCCGGCTTCAATCGGAACCTATCTTTGTCCACTCAACCGGTCAAGACATGTGTTGCCTTGGCGCAAGAGCTATTGAAGGATCGGTTAATGGCTAATAGGGGCAATCATTGCGACCACAGTTAGAGATGTTCGACTTGGGAATATAGGCTTCACACACCGCACACTGGGTCATGTCTTCAGCGCTTATTTTGCTCCCCCGGGACTTCGCGACTTCCGCTTTTTCTCGGGCCTTCTTGACGGCTTCCTCCATACGTTCACGCCGCTCGCCACCCCCGCCCGCCAGCATACGGAAAAAATAGAATATGAAGGCAAAGACCAGAAGGGCCGATAATGCATTAATCATGTTGCTCGCCCTTCCCTATCCTACAGGCCAAATCTTGACCAAAGCGAACGCACTTCCAGAGTGTGCAAAAGACCGTCAGGCCAGTCGTGAGGCGCCCATCCGTTTTGCACCGCGGAACCTTGGGTCACACCCACACCAGATGTACGGCGCCAAAACGGCTTCTCGATCTTCATTGGCACGAGTTGAACTTTGCGACCAAACCGTTTGCGCATGACGGATCTTATGTCATTGATACCGTCGATCAATCCCAGCTCGACCGCCTCCCCGCCAACCCAGAATTCGCCGGTAAACAATGACTTATCATCACCGTTCAGACGATCGCCACGACGCTCCTTGACCATGGAGATGAACTTGTCATGAACCGACTTTTGCACCGCTTCGAGGCGTTCGACGTCATCTGGATCCTCCGGGCGGAATGGATCAAGGGTCGACTTATTCTCGCCGGCAGTATGGATGCGGCGCTCGACGCCCAATTTTTCAATAGCTTTGTCAAACCCAAACCCCGCGGAAACAACGCCAATGGACCCGACGATTGAGCTGTCGTCTGCGTAAATCTCGTCCGCGGCAAGCGCCAGCATGTAGCCACCGGAGGCCGCAACATCTTCTGCAAAGGCGACAACGGGAATTCCCTTTTCATCTGCCAGCGCGCGAATTCGCTTGAAGAGCAGCGTGGACTGGACCGGAGACCCACCTGGAGAATTGATGATCAGTGCGACGGCTTTGAGGCGCCCGAGATCAAACGCATGCTTAATCAAGCTCGCATACGCTGCCATGTTTACACCCTGGCCGAACCGGCCACTTGATGAAATGACCCCACTAAAGTTGATAACTGCGACCTGTGGCGGGCGATTTCTGATGAATGGGATTGGGAGTTTTTGGAAAAAATTGCGCATACGCTGAAAATTCACTGTCGGCTGGGGGTGGGATATGGGGCTCTGTATTACATAGGCTCTTCTCTATGGGAGTTCAACTCACCCCATTCGTCCAAAAATTGCCATGAAATACCCCTATCATCCGTTACTTATGTATTGGGCAAATCTCTGCTGAATTAGCCAATTGCGTTCGCCCACAAGATCGGAAAAAATGGCCTTATGTTTGTTCACTTGAAATCACGACAAAGAATTGCGACAGCACTCGCGCTGGCGGCAGTGGTCATGGGATTGAGCGCCGCGCATGGCGACACGCCGCCGAGTGCGCCGTCATCACCGATCTCAGTGGAAACAACGTTCCAGGCCGCGGGCGCCGACCTCGACCTGACCTCTGGCCCCGACGCGCCTGGCGATACTGTCACCTGTGATCTGGCCGACCTTGTTCTTGCCCAAGGCAACTACTATGACGGTCTTCGCCTCACCTCGGATTGTCTGTCTCAAGAATTGAAGGATGATCGTCGCGCTCATTACTTGGGTTTAAGGGGTAAGATTTTACTCGATATCAAATTGTTCGAAGAGGCTCTGGCCGATTTTGAAGAGGCGATAGCCTTAGGCAGCGAGAATGCCCTTCACTTTCATGGACGCGGGATGTCTCACCTTGCTCTTGGCAACGCAGAAGCTGCGGTTTCAGATTTTCAAAAGGTCATGAGCCTTGAGCCTAAATCTCCACTCGGCGCGACGGCGATGGGCCAGGCCAATTACCAATCAGGCGATACCACCGAGGCAAAAACTTTTCTGGATTTCGCTTTGACGTTAGACCCAACACTTGCACCGGCCTTACTATTGCGGGCGAAAACGTTGTTTGAAACCGGCGGATATACAAGGGCCATTGAGACCCTCGACAAAGTCATTGCTGAGGATAGCGAACACGACGAAGCGCTGTACCTTCGTGGGCGGTCACACCTTCGTCTTGGCAATTTCGAAACAGCCCTTGAAGACCTGGACGCTGCCCTCACGTTGCGACCGGACGACGATGAAATACTCACGGACAAGGCGGTGACTTTGATTGGCCTGCGAAAACTGCGCGATGCGACCAAGGCGCTGGATCTCGCTACAGAATTGAGGCCTGGCAACTCTCGGGCCTTTTACATCCGCGGCAAGATGAAGATGGCACAAGGGAAGACAGAAGAAGGTCGAGAAGACATTCGCCACGCCGTGATGATCGATCCAGAAGCGGATTTTATTGATGATGCAATGGCCTTGTTGCGCCCCGCCGGGAACGGCTGATTGCTTTCCTCAATTTCTCACTACTTGTCTTGCAAGAGTATGGGCCTTCCGTGCCGCAGAATTTCTTCGGCCTCCGGTGCATAGCGTTTTGGAGGCGCGTGCAATCTTAGACCTTGCAACAACCTCACAGGCCCAGAGTCGTCCTTTTGACCGGATAGAATCACACGCTTTGCGGGTTTATCATTTCCAGGCCACAAAGGAAATATGGCGATGTCGCCGAGATGGCGACCTAGTATTGCCAACAGCGTATCCAGCGCCTCAGCTAAATAGACCATTGTGAATGTGCCACGAGGCTTCACAAACTGAATTGAATTTTCCAACCACTTCTCTAAAGCATCCGGTCCCTGATGCATGTGAGATTGGCTCTTCGACTGGTCGGGTGGCGAAATCGCTTTGCTAGCGTCATAAAAAGGCGGATTGGTCATCACGAAATCGAACGAGTTATGTGCAAGACTTGAAGGGGGACTTAAAATGTCGCCTGGTATGACATCCACGCCTGCGATGACGTTGCGGCGAATGTTTTCTGTGGCAAGTTCGACTAGGTCCTCTTGAATTTCTAGGCCAGTGAGTTTTACGCCTCTCTGGCGCCAAGCAAGACACAGTCCCGCGACGCCAACCCCAAAACCAACATCGAGAACGAGATCACCCTTCTTGGCAGGTATCGATGCAGCAAGGCACACCGCGTCGATGGCGGCGCGATACCCTTTTTGTGGCTGGAGTATCTTCAGCTTGCCATCAAGGAAAGCATCATCCGTTGGCTTGTTAGCAGCACCACCTTGAGCCCCTCCCTGTATACCTCTTGATCGAAACGATGGATTTAGATGCGCGTCAACTTCCGCGCCGGCCAACAATTCCTTTACAGTCAGGGCATCTTCGTCTCGGATCATGACCCGATGTGCAAAGGCATCGATGCTTCCCTCAGTGAAAGCAATGTTTCGATCAAATACTGCGCAAAACAAGCCTTCTTCTTCCAGTAAGGTTCGGACGTAATTGATGACGACCAAATCATGCGTCTTCATGAGCTCAATCACATCCTACTCCTCTTGAGTGGCTCTACACGGGACGGAATGCCGCGCTCACGAAGGTCTCACATTTCGAAGAGCAACCTTGACCGCCAACTCTGGCCTCAATAATGTCCCCTTGTAAGGACAATTTCTACAGCAAAGAGGCCATGAATTGGCTGTAATCGTAAAGCTCGACGGCGCGAAAAACTCCCCCAACCATGCCGTTCAGCGGCTTAAATCCTTGGTTGTGGACGACCTCGAAGGCGTAAACTCCGTCATTGTTGATCACATGGAAAGCCCGGTTCCGATGATCCCGAATCTGGCTGGCCACCTCATCAATTCTGGTGGAAAGAGACTGCGCCCGATGCTGACGCTAGCGAGCGCCCGTATGTGCGGCTATGAGGGCCAGGCCCACGTCAAGCTCGCAGCCGCTGTTGAGTTCATTCATACGGCGACATTGCTTCACGACGATGTGATTGACGAGAGTGATCTCAGGCGCGGGAGCCCCACGGCGAACACGATTTGGGGCAATCAAGCAAGTGTCTTGGTCGGTGATTTTCTGTTCAGCAGGTCTTTCCAATTGATGGTGGATGCGGGCGACTTACGTGTTCTCGACATTTTGTCGCGAGCCGCGGCGATTATTGCCGAAGGTGAGGTCATGCAACTCACCACGGCCAATAACACAACGACGACCGAAGACAGTTATCTTCAAGTGATTAGCGCGAAGACCGCGGCTCTGTTCGAGGCCGCGTGCCGTGTTGGCGCCGTCGTTGCCGAACGTGGTGACAATGAAGAGGAAGCGCTTCAGTCCTATGGACGGAATCTTGGTATCGCCTTTCAATTGGTAGATGACGCACTCGACTACTCTGGAGCCCAGGCCGAACTCGGAAAGACAATTGGCGATGATTTCCGAGAAGGAAAAGTGACCCTGCCCATTGTTCTGGCTTATCGTCGCGGTAGTGACAAAGAACGGACTTTTTGGGCGCGGACGATTGAGCATGGCGAGCAAAATGATGGCGACCTAGAACACGCAATGGATCTCCTAAAGGCCCAGGGAGCGTTGAGCGATACCATTGAAAGAGCCCGTCATTATGGCTCAATGGCGCGCGATGCTTTAGGGATTTTTCCTGACAGCGATTATGCACAGTCTCTGAATGAGATTGTGGATTTCTGCGTCACCCGCGCCTACTAATATTCCTTAGTATTTCGTACGCTCCACCCACCACTCAGGCACCTCAACGGCAATCTCTTCTTGTGCGCGAATGGCATTCCTCTCGTTGCTGAAGAGACCGAAGCATGTCGCCCCCGAACCTGACATCCGCGCCAGCTTGCACCCTCTTTGTGCTTGGATGTAATCCAGCACATCTTCGATTTCTGGCAAGAGATCGATTGCTGGCTCTTGCAAGTCATTGCGGCAGGACCTTAAGAACCTCACGAAATGAGCCTCATCATCAAAGGACCGGGGAATCGCGACTGGGCGTTTTCGCACAGCCTTTTTCCAGTTCAAGTTTTCAAAGACATCTTCTGTCGGCAAGAAATACCCAGGATTGACAAGCACCACATGCATTTTGGGTAATTCTGGCGGAACTTCTACGCGATCACCTATTCCTCTAATAATCGCGGGATGCCTGGTTAAGCAAACGGGCACGTCCGCCCCGAGACTTCTCGCAATCTTCTTGACTTTGTTAAGAGGTAGAACCTGCCCCCAAAGATTGGTGAGGGCTTTCATTGTTGCAGCGGCATCGCTTGAACCGCCACCAATGCCAGCAGCAACCGGCAGATTTTTCTCCAAATGGATTTTGGCTCCCGGATTCCTGCTTCCCTGGTCCTGCAAAGCTTTTGCGGCACGGATAACGAGATTGTTTGCGGTTGAGGTCTCTGCCAGCAACTCGTCTGCGCAAGGCCCTGTTACCTTAAGGGTCAGGCGTCTACCTTCCTCTACCTTCACTCGGTCCGCCAACTCGGTGAAGACGACTAAGCTCAGGAGTTCGTGATAGCCACTCAATCGCTTTCCTGTGATGTGCAGAAACAGGTTGAGCTTCGCTGGCGCGATTTCTTCGATTATTTTGGGGGTCATCTTATTGTTCTGTTCCATTTGAGACTGTGTTTTGAACGCGGTCATTCAATTTCTTTTCGATTGTGGCGACGTCTTCCTTACTTGGATTTAGGTCTAATGCGTGGCGCCATTCAAACTCGGCTTCTATGTCACGACCTGACGCCCAATAGGCATCGCCCAGATGATCGTGAAGCATCGGGTCAACGGGCTCCAATTCGACAGCCCTCTCAAGATATTGAACTGCACGCTCGATATTACCGAGGCGGAAGTGAGCCCACCCTAGACTGTCGACGATGAAGCCATTATCGGGGGCCAAATTGACGGCCTTCTCCACCAGCGCGAGAGCATCGTCAACGCGGTACCCGCGCTCGACCCAGCTGTACCCAAGATAGTTTAGAACCAACGGTTGCTCTGGTGCCAAATCCAAAGCTCTCAACAGATCGTTTTCACTCTCCGGCCAACGCCCTGCCCGTTCTAAGGCTGCGCCGCGTGCGTAGTACAAGAACCAATTCTGTTGACCGTCTCCCAAAACTTTGAACGCTTGGTCAAACACGGCAATGGCTTCCGGGTAGGACTCATGCGACCTCAACAACTCGCCAAGCGCGATAAGGAGATTGAGGTTCTCTGGATTTTTGCGAATAAGATTGTTGAGCACCCGCACAGCATCATCTGGCCGACCGAGACGATCAAAGTTCATAGCGATCAAGACCCCAGCACCAGGGCCCAAAGCATTGGTCTTTGGAATCTCTGCGAATGCTAGGACCGCATCCTCCAACTGGCCGCGCTGTTGGAACAACTCACCTACCAACATGTCTGCCTGATGGAAGTCGGCGCGCAAATGTCGACCCATCTGCAAGTAGATTACGGCGAGATCAATCGTGTGCTCAAGCGTCAACATAGAAGCGACACTATACACCGCTTCAGCCGTTCCTTCAGCTACGTTTGAAACCAACATTTCCGGTCGCTTCTTCTTTTTCGCTCGCGTGATGGATGCTTCAATGACAGGGTGTTGTGGGACCATCACCAAAAGTTCGTTGTAAAGCTCGATTGCTTCCCCCCAACGACCTTGACGCTCAAGAAACCGACCATAGGCATCAGTGACACGTGGATTGGTGTTCCCGCTCGCTTCGACGGAACGAAGGAAATGTTCCTCTGCTTTTTCTGGATTTCGTTCTACCTGGTAAATCAGCCCTAAGTGAAGTGATTTGACGACGGGATCAAGCGTGATACCGCTCGATTTTTCCATTGCCTGTTCCGCTTCCTCGAAATTGCCTTCACCGGCAAAACTCCAAGCGGTAATCAGATCGATGGCCAGACCATTGTATAGTCCCTTCGCTGTCTGGTTCATGTGCGATCTGGCATCAGCATGATTTCCTCTGCGTATGTCTTCTATGGCCAAAGCCATTCGGGCAATACGGTTGCTAGGGCGTACCGCAACAATTTTCTCGGCAAGCGGCTTTGCATCATACAAGTTGCCTGATGTGACACCCAACAAGAATGCGCGTTCAAGAACCAATTGATTTTCTGGATCGGATTGCAACACTTGCCGATAGTAGGCGGCGGCGGCTTTGTTATCGCGATTTGAAACGGCATGTCTCGCCGCCAAATAGGTGCCGTAGAATGTCGACACCTCATGGCCAGAGCCGGACTTCTTTTCGAGAAGGCCAACATAGTCCCCTCGAAAACCGTCAGTCGCGCAAGCGCTTAGTCCCATTGCGAATGCAATGACTGTAGAGAGTCGTCTCATTTTTACAACCTGCGCTTTCGGCATACTCATATTAGAACATATTCTACTTGTGATGTCGCGCAAACAGGTTTGCCAAATGGAGACAAGTTCACATGTTGGGATAGTTTGGCCCCCCGCCACCTTCTGGAACAACCCAATTGATGTTTTGGCTCGGGTCTTTGATGTCGCATGTCTTGCAATGAACACAGTTCTGGGCATTGATTTGAAATCTCGGGTTCGATCCATCATCGTCAGTCAAGATCTCATAGACACCCGCGGGGCAAAACCTCTGAGCAGGCTCAGCCCATTTTGGCAAATTCACATCGAGCGGAATATTTGGGTCTTTCAAGTTGAGGTGTATAGGCTGATCTTCTTCATGATTGGTGTTTGATAGGAAGACAGAGGAAAGCTTGTCGAAACTCACCTCACCATCTGGCTTTGGATACTCAATAGGTTCGCATTCACTTGCAGATTTGAGAGTTTGAAAGTCAGCCTTTTTGTGCTTCAACGTGCCAAAAATCGAAAAGCCACCAAAGAGCGTGTTCACCCACATGTCGAACCCGCCAAGCATCACTCCCACTACAGTTCCAAAACGTGACCAGAGTGGCTTCACGTTTCTCACGTGGTGAAGGTCTTTGTGAACGTATCCGTGTTGAATGCGGTCGGCGTAGGCTTGGACTTCGTCGTGTGAACGCCCCTCTCCAAGTGCCTTGGCAATCTCTTCCGCCGCCATCATGCCGGTTTCCATGGCGTTGTGGCTGCCTTTGATGCGCGGCACATTTACAAATCCAGCTGAACAGCCAATGAGCGCACCGCCTGGGAAGGTGAGTTTTGGGATCGATTGGTAACCTCCTTCCGTTATTGCGCGCGCACCATAAGAAATGCGTTTGCTGCCAACAAAAGTGTCCCGCACTTTCTTGTGTTGTTTCAACCTTTGAAATTCATCGAATGGAGACAGATAAGGATTGTCATAGTTCAAGTGTACGACAAACCCGGCTGCAACCAGGTTTTCGCCGAAGTGATAGATGAAGGACCCACCGCCGACACTGTCTTTGAGCGGCCAGCCCATCGTGTGAACAACGAGGCCAGGTTTGTGTTTTTCAGGCGAGACTTCCCAGAGTTCTTTCATACCGACACCAAACTTTTGGGGCTCGCTGTCTTTGTCCAATTCGAACTTTGAGATCAATTGTTTCGCAAGAGAACCGCGAACGCCTTCTGCGATCAACGTGTACTTGCCATGCAATTCCATGCCCGGCGTGTAGCCATCTTTCTTTTCGCCTTCGCGGCTTAAGCCAAAATCGCCAGTGGCGACACCTTTGACTGAGCCATCATCATTGTAGACAACTTCGGATGCGGCAAAGCCAGGATAGATTTCTACTCCTAGTCCCTCGGCTTGCTCAGCCAACCACCGGCAAACATTGCCCAGGCTTGCAATGTAATTGCCATGATTGCTCATCAAAGGCGGCATGAAGAAATTCGGAACGCGAATTCCACCAGATTTAGTTAGGTAGTAGAAATGATCTTCCGACACAGCGGTTTCGAGCGGTGCCCCCCTCTCTTTCCAATCTGGTATCATTTCATTGAAAGCGATAGGGTCAATGACCGCACCCGACAGAATGTGTGCGCCAACCTCGGATCCCTTTTCCAAAACGCAAACAGAAATCTCTTTTCCAGATTCCTGCGCGACCTCTTTTAGTCTGATCGCGGCCGAAAGTCCGGCAGGGCCCGCCCCAACAATTACAACGTCGTATTCCATGAATTCACGCTCGGTCGCGTCGGACATATGTCCTCCTATCGCCTCGTTTCCGCACCGCAAGGTCTGCTTCGCAGTCTGAGGTCATTCTTATTGCACTTGCAGCGCTATGGGATACAGTGCCTCGACAAGTGAAAATCAGGTCGCTGGTCCAAATTTATGGGGCGTTCACGCCACCGGGTCAATGGTAGATTGAAAGCCAACTTGTACAAGAATATCAATAGTCTAAGGATGCCGAGGCAGACCAATTGACGCAGTCGGATATGGATATGGCGGTTGAAGGCCTTGAAGCGCTAGCACTGCTTCGATGGCATGTGGAAAACGGCGCCGATGAGGCTATTGGCGAAGAGCCGGTTGACCGGTTTGCAGAAGCAGAGCTGGCTCAGGTGCATCGCAAATCTGATGCCAATGTCGCCGAACCCACAACAACAGCACCTTCGTCAGCTGGCCTGTCGTCGATTCAGGCTCTGCCGCGCCATGAAGAGGCCCTGGTCTCGGCACGTCACCTGGCCCGGACGGCAAATACGCTGTCAGAACTCAAATCGGCTATTGAAACTTTTGAGGGATGCGGGCTGAAACAAACCGCGCACAGTACCGTTGTTGCAGATGGTAATCCGAAGGCCGGTCTCATGCTGATCGGCGAAGCACCAGGGCGGGATGAAGATCGTCAGGGCTTGCCGTTCGTTGGGAGGAGCGGTCAATTCCTCGATCGCATGTTTGCTGCCATTGAGCGAGACCGTCGGGCCGAGGATCCGTCAAAAGCCGTTTACATTACGAATATTTTGCCATGGCGACCACCAGGCAACCGTAATCCAAGCCCTGAAGAAATCGCTTTGTGCTTACCTTTTCTAGAGCGGCACATAGAATTGGTATCACCCAAAATTATTGTCGCTCTTGGCGGGGTTTCCGCTAAACAGTTGCTCGACACGACGGTTGGCATCATGAAACTGAGGGGAAAATGGGGCGCCTACAAAACGACGACATGTGACATACCGACCCTGCCAATGTTCCATCCCGCCTATTTGCTTCGGCAACCAGCGCAGAAAAGATACGCTTGGGCAGACTTGCAATTGCTTGAAAAGAAACTACAGGCCAGCGCGACGAGGTGATCCACCTACCCCACGCCTTCGCCCGGGTTAAAAAATCAATCGACCGAGTAATCTTTGTACTTCGGCAACATTCGTTTCGGCTTCATCAAGGCATCTCGGCGGAACGGATCACCAAGCTCTTCGGTTGTCATCACTTCAAGAACAGTGAATTTGTCAAATGATGTCGCTTGCTTGAGGGCATCACCGACTTCACTTGGATGAGAGACACGAACACCTTGCCCGCCAAATGTTTTGGCGATTTCGGCCCAACTTGGGTTGGTCAGGTTCGTGCCCACGAAACGATCATCATAAAAGTCGATTTGGTTCTTCTTCTCTGCGCCCCATTGACCATTGTTGAAAACCACGACCGTGACCGGAATGTTTTCGCGCGCACATGTCAGCATCTCATTGAAGGAGATACCCCATGCTCCATCGCCGACATATGCAACGGCGGGCCTGTCCGGAGCGGCGACCTTGGCTCCAGCGGCAGTTGGGAATGCATACCCACAGTTCCCAAAACTCATGGCAGCGAAAAAACTGTTGGGTTGATCAAATCGCAAGTAGGAATTTGAAATGGAGCAGATGTTACCAATGTCAGTGGTGACCATGGCATTCTTCGGCATAGCCTTTTCGAGCTCCCTCAGAGCCCGGCGCGGCGCAATGGGTGTTCCGTTTTCTTGACCCCATTCGTTGAGTTCAGCCTCCCAAGCATTCTTTTGGGCTTCAATCTCCCGCACTCGTTCGTCCTGGTTTGAATGTGCGGCGCATTGTTTCTCTTGCAAACGAGAGAGAATTACAGAAGCCGCGAGTTTGGCATCGCCTTGTACACCGACATCAATCTTCTTTACCAAACCAAGCACCCGGTGATTGACATCAACCTGGACAATCCTTGCATCGTTCGGCCAGTAATCGAGATCGTGTTGAGGCAATGTACCAAATGGCCCGAGGCGCGTGCCTAATGCCAAAACAACATCGGCCTGGGCAATGAGTTTCATGGCGGCTTTTGATCCTTGATATCCAAGCGGTCCGCAAGCTAACGGGTGGCTCGCCGGAAACGCATCGTTGTGCAGATAGGTGGTGCAAACAGGGGCTTGCAAATGCTCAGCGAGCGCGATGCATTCTGACTGCCCGCCGCCCATGACAATTCCGCCACCAGCGAGGATCACCGGGAACTTCGCTTGCGACAGTGCTTCAGCTGCCGCGTCCAAGCTCTCCGGCCCACCTGCGGATCGCTCGACGCGCTGAGGGGTCGGGATATCCACATCAATGTCGCCATAGAAAAGGTCGCGGGGAATGTTGATTTGAACCGGTCCTCTTTCCGCCAGTGCGAGATCAAATGCGCGGCCTGTCATTTCAGCCAAACGGTCTTGGCGACGTACATCGGCTTGATACTTGGTGATCTTTGAAAAGATCGGCATTTGATCGGTTTCTTGAAAACCTCCAAGACCCATCGAGTTGGAGCCAGTTTCGGGCGTAATGCAGACGACCGGTGAATGGGCCCAATAGGCGGCCGCGATGCCGGTCACAAAGTTTGTGACACCTGGGCCATTCTGGGCAATGCAAACGCCGTGGCGACCGGAAACACGCGAATATCCATCGGCCATGTGGGCCGCGCCTTGTTCATGGGCAACGGATATGAACTTGATACCGGCTGGCTCGAAGATATCGAGGGCGTCCATGTAGGCCGACCCGACAATTCCAAACACATGGGTCACACCTTGAGCGACAAGTGTTTCAACAAAGGCTTCGCTGGGTGTCATTCTGGTCATGATTTTGCTTTCTGTAAGAAATCAAGAACGGCGGATATGAATATGTCGTTTTTGTCACCGGCAACCATATGGCCTGCGTCAGATATGTCCGTGTACGATGCGTGCGGGATCACCTCCATGAAGTGATCGACCGACTCTTGGCTGACGATGTTGCTCATGCGACCGCGAATGAGATGAGTTGGGATTTTCACGTTGGCGGCGATCTGCTCGAGCATATCCTCTTTCTTCACTTGCCGCGCTGTTGTTGACTGGGTGACAAAAGCCGGATCCCAATGCCAACGATATCGTCCGTCATCATTCAACCTGAGATTCTTTGTGAGACCGGAAAGGTCTTTCGGACGCTCACGGTGGGGCAAATAGGAGGCGATGAAGTCTGCCGCTTCGTCAAGAGATGCAAATCCTGATTCCATCTTCTCAGCCATAAAGCCCAGAATCTCATCGACACCGGCTTGCTCCATGCGCGGCGTGATGTCGACCAAGGTCAAGCTTGAGAAAGTGCCTGGCCTGGCCATCCCTTCAACGACCATTGCTGACAAACCACCGAGTGAAGCCCCGACAACATCTGGCTTGCCCCCTAAGACCTCGGCGACGGCCACCAAATCTCCGGCATAGTGGTCGAGCCCATAATGTGCGTGAGGCGACCAATCGCTGTCGCCGTGGCCTCTCAGATCGAGGGTGACGGCATATCTTCCATTCTTTGCCAAGATTGCTGCCGCCTTGCCCCAGGCGTGGCGAGTTTGACCGCCACCATGTGCAAAGAGAACCGGCGGTGCATCTGGACAGCCATAGGCGTGCGCGACAAGCTTCAGCCCATCTGGCGTCTTAAACACGAGGTCTTGGGGCGCTATCAGCGCCGCGTTTGCCTCCCCCATAATGTCTCCCTTTCACCAGGCCCTTTTTGGACCTTTTCTAATTCTTTGAATTCACTCACGAAACACCCACCAGGCTAATGAATCGTCTGGTCTTTTCAAGGCGAATTCGATTAGTCTCTGGCCAACAATTATGTGGGGCGTGCGCTTTGCATCAAGATTCGACCAGAGAAGCGACCAAATTGGGCCCATTATTAAATCGACATTAGGGTCGATGTGGGATTTTGCAGGCTGTCAGGTCACGCCAATATTTGGCATTCCAAAGGGGAAATGCGTGAGATCAAGAAGATCAGCCTCCATCCGCCTGGGTTTGACACCCAAACGGTTGCGCATTTTCTTCATTTCATCGGTATTGGCGGCTTCATTTGCCGCAGGATCAGCAGCGGCTCAAGTCGCCCCTCGTCAGAAACCAGCCTCACCACCCCCCATACATAAGATATCGGTCGAACCTGGCGCCGTGCTCTCCGCCGAAGATGTTGCCCGTTACAAAGAAATTTTTCGTGTTCAAGAAAAGGGACAATGGAAAACTGCGGACGGACACATTCGCATGTTGGATGATCGCGTGTTGATGGGGCACGTGCTGTTTCAACGCTACATGCATCCCACCGCTTATCGTTCGAAGTACAAAGAGCTCAAAGACTGGATGGCGCGTTACGCGGACCATCCCCAGGCTAGCCGCATTTACAAGCTAGCATTGAAACGCCGCCCCGGCGGCGCTCGCCCGGCGCGTCCGGAAAAACGACGGTGGCGCACCACGAAAGACAATCCAGGTCTGAAGTCGACACCACCAAAACGAAGCAGTTCTTCAAAGCGCAGACGCGTTTCGCAAATCGAACGCCATGTTCGCTCCCTGCTGGCACGAGAACGGCCGACCCAAGCGCTTAACTATGTGAATGAATCTCGTATACGTCGAGATTTGACGAGCCACGAACGGGATCGCATCAAGCAGTGGATCGCGAACTCGTACTATCTTGAAAATGTCGACCACAAAGCACTCCGCGTTGCCAATGAAGTGATTGCCAACAACCGCTCCAAAGTCCCATTGGCAGATTGGACGGCAGGTCTGGCAACGTGGCGCATGGGGGACAAGTCAGCCTCTGCGGATCATTTCGATCACGTTGCGAAAGCAAAATTCATCTCCGGTAAAAACCGTTCAGCCGGGGCCTATTGGGCGGCGCGTTCCTATCTTGTGACACGCGAACCTGAGCAGGTCGGAGATATGCTGAATATTGCGGCCCAAGCAGAAGGAAACTTTTATGGCCTGTTGGCAAAGCGTCAATTGGGCATGGAATTGCTTGAAGCGTCCGACGGCCCGCAAGTTGGCCAAGAAGATGTGACAGGCGCCCTGAAACTCAGAGGAGCTGCCCGCGCTGTCGCACTCGCTCAGGTCGGCAAACGCACCCTGGCAGAACAAGAAATGCGCCGCGCTCACGGTAAGTCTGATTCAAAATATGATCCCTCCCTCATGGCGCTCGCCATGAAGTGGGACCTTCCCTCTGTGCAGATCGATATTGCCAACTATTCCGATCGACCTGATCTTATGGCCGGGCTCTATCCGGTTCCGGACTTTCAGCCAAATGGCGGCTTCGTCTTAGACAAAGCGTTGGTCTATGCCTTTGTTCGGCAAGAGAGCAAGTTTGACGCTGAGGCGACGAGCCGTGCTGGCGCCCGCGGATTGATGCAACTAATGCCGCGCACTGCTGTACATGTCTCAAAGGACCGCTCGCTTCGCTCCAGCAACAAAGATCGTTTGTACGATCCCGCTCTCAATCTCATGTTGGGTCAAAAATACATTGGCGAACTCATGAACGACTACGGTCTGGAAAATAATCTGTTCGCACTTTTGGTCGCCTACAATGGTGGCCCAGGCAATCTTCGCAAATGGCAGAAGGGGATGGATTATCAAGACGATCCGCTCCTCTTCATTGAGAGCATTCCGTCGCGCGAGACACGTGGATTTATCGAAGCTGTGTTGACGAACTACTGGAACTACCAAGCGCGTCTTGGTCAAGAGACCCCTTCCCTCGACCACGTGGTCTCCGGCGAATGGCCGGCTTATGTCCCGCCCAGCGGCCCGAATTTTCAAGATCAGACCAATTGACGCGCCCCTGCCCATTCCCAAAAGACCGACACTGATTTATAAGCAGTAGGTCCAATAGGAGCTGGCCCATGTTTGAAGACCGCCTCGATCTCTCACGCGAATTCGTCCCCCTCAACATTGCCGTCATGACGGTGTCCGACACGCGTGGGCTTGCTGAAGACAAGTCAGGCGATACGTTGGCCGCAAGACTTGAAGAAGCCGGTCATAAGCTCGCGGACAGGGTCATCGTCAAAGACGAAGTTGGCGCAATCACAGGGTCCTTGCAAAAGTGGATCGGCAACACAGATATCGATGTTGTCATCTCTACCGGCGGTACAGGCCTCACCGGACGCGATGTCACGCCGGAAGCCTTTCGCTCAGTGTTTGAAAAAGAGATCGATGGTTTTTCCGCCCTCTTCCACCGGGTCTCGTTTGAGAAGATTGGCACGTCGACCATTCAATCGCGGGCTTGTGCCGGCGTGACCAAAGGCACCTATTTGTTTTGCCTTCCTGGATCAACCGGTGCGGTGAAAGACGGGTGGGATGGAATATTGAAGTGGCAGTTGGACTACCGGCTCAAGCCCTGCAACTTCGTCGAAATAATGCCGAGGCTTCGCGAGCACGAGGGTATTGAGATGCGGGTGAAGGGCTCATAGACGTTTGATCAATTCAATCGCTGCGTCTGATGACACAACGTGATGAGCGTCCCAGCCATGAGTCGATGCCGCCTCAACATTCTCCACCAAATCATCAAGAAAGTGAACGGCTTGATCAGTTGATCGCGCGAGTCTTCGATCCGCTTGCTTAAAATATTCCGCCTCAGGTTTTGCCGCCTCAATTTCGTGAGAAACGATCATATGGTCGAAATGCTTTCGAAAATCCAGATCAACCCAAAGATATTGGGCACGTACACTTTCCTGATTTGTCGCTAAGACAATCGTACCCTCGTGACGGGTTTTCCATTGGGCCGCTGACTGGATTACATCGTGGCGAACTCGTGCGTCTTTCCCGTGCCAATAGTCGATGAAATCGGCGACACTGATATTAGCCCCTAGTTCCTTTAGTACGGTCGACAAGGTTGATCTCAGTTCAAATTTACCAACCAATATATCGCGCCAATATGGAACAAAGAACTTCGCTGCCAGATCACTAGGATCAATTCCCAAATCTGACTTCATCGTCTTATCCCAACGATGTTTGGGGAATCCCTCTATGATCACGCCATCAACATCCAGTGCGAGAATTGGACGGCGCTCCGTCATGCCACTTCTGCTTTCAAAAAGAACTCTGCGACGTCAGGGAAGTAATGGCCGAGATATTGGTTGATGGCCTCACCATGATTGCCGGGCACGGCCATGAAGGGTACGTCGATTTCGCGCGCGACATGGGAAGCGTTTTTAAACATGGGATCCTCTTCTCCGCACAACATAAGAACTGGCACATTCAAGTTCTTGATGTCATCTTTGGCGCCATCGGTTTCAGACGCCGCCCGCCAGCAATGTCGCAAGGCAGGCTCGGTCTCGGCCGTGATCCGTCCAAAATCTTTTGGGTTGTCGAAGTAGAGAAGGCGTTTCATGTCATCAAACGTCACATTCTCAAAGGCTTCGCGCAATTGCTCGTCACGCTCAACGGGCCAACCGGCGATGCAGAGGCTCTTCAAGCGCTCCGGCGCGTGGCGGGCAACCGCGCAGCCGATCCATCCGCCCATAGAATACCCGAAGTAATGCGCTTTCTCGATTCCGAGATCATCGAGTACCGCGATGATGTCGCCGGCGCGATGTTCACGTGTGTAGTGGCTTGCGTCGTCAGGCTTGTCACTTCGCCCGTGCCCCAACGAGTCGATGAAGATCATCTCAAAAACATCACTCACCGCTTCGACAAATTGCGGATAGGCAAGATCTGCCGCACTGGAGAAGAGCCCATGTTGAATGACAAGAGGTGGCCCTGCCCCGTAGGTTTGATAATGGATCCTGTCGCCGTCGTGGTTTGCAAATGGCATCCTGGTCTCCCGCCCTTTTTGTGCAGTGTGGCAAGCGCTTCAAGACCCGTCAACGAAACTCACATAATCCTCGACCGTATCAATGTCGTTCAGGGTGGTGACGCGTGCGTGGGAAGCGGATGCAGGCAATGATTCCAGAGTGTCCGTCAGCGTGTGCTTGCTCGACCAACGGACCCCCTCAAACATTTGGAGAATGCGCGGTCGTCTTTTTTGACCAACGAGCCAATAACCGCCGTCATCTGATGGCCCAACAACCACATCGTGAGATCCCAAAGCCTGAAAGGCCTCAGCAATGTGTGAGGGGGAGATCGCCGGAATGTCACTACCGACGATGATCGTTGGCCCTGGCGGAAGACTTTGAAAGACTGTGTTCATTCGATCCCCTAGATTGCCACCACCTTGGCCGATGCGCGGCACATGGGGTGGGAACACTTCTTTCCAGTCATTCATCTGTTCAGCAAGGCTATCCGGTGTCACCGCGACCACGGTTTTCCACCTGGGATCTGAACTCATGCGCCGGACAAGATCCGTTGTTTGTTGACGATAAAAGCCGGTTGCAGCCACATCGCCGATACCCTTGGCAAGCCGCGTTTTCACGCTTCCCATCTGCGGCGCTTTGGCAAAAATGACAAGATATTGTGTGGTCGACATGGTCCGCTCACCCATAAAGGCGGTTCAATACGCGGGTTGGCACGCGCAGGAAGTAAAGACACAAGATGCTCAAATTCTTGAGCGGTCTTACGATGTAACCACCTCGCTTGAATCTCTCCGCACTTGTTATGGCTTTCGATTGCAAGAGCACGACCCGGCGCCACCCGGCACGACGGACGAACTTCACATCTTCCATTAAGTCCACAGGTTCAAAGCCGCCGAGTTCATCATAAAACTCTCGGGAGACGAGAAAGGCTTGATCGCCGTAAGGCAGTTTGAATAAACGACAGCGCAGGCCCACGAGACGCTCTAGCAGTCTCGCTTTGAGCGAAAGGTCATCCAAGGCGAAGCGAAAGGCCGCCACAAAATTTCCGTCCGCGGGAACGCCGGAGCGCGTCTTGCCTGCCTCTATCGCTTGCAGGAGCGCGTCCACTTCGCGGTGCCACCCTGGGTCCAGGACGGTGTCTGCATGCAGAAACAACAACCAATCCGCTTTCGCGTGTTCTGCCCCGGCTCTCAATTGCCGCCCGCGTCCCTTTTCAGTGCTGATGACCGCGGCGCCCATGCCATCTGCAATAACCAAGGTCTCGTCCGTTGAGCCACCATCGGCGACCACCACCTCTTTGACCACGCCCTCCACCGTCGCCTCGACAAGGCTAGCGAAAGTTGCAGGAAGTGTTGCAGTCGCATTGAGGGTTGGTATGACAATCGAGATCATTTGCGATTTCTAACATGAGCGTCGCTGGTTTTCGCCACACGAGTTTGTGTTTCTCACAAATGTTCTTGCTTTGTTCTTTTACAAAACTATACTGTTTTGATGAAGAGACGGTGGATGGACAAAGCAAACGACGCGGTGCCGACAATGGCGCTTGGGGGCCTTGGCAAGGACGGGGCGCTTGGCAAGGATGGTCGCCAGGCTGATGGGCCGACGACTTCCCCTTATGGGGCGCCGGGTCGAGGTACACATTCAAACGCTTCTGGTCGTTATGAGCGTTACACGCGGGCCCTGACCGATGATGGGTGGGGGTCACTCGATGAAGAGCCCCCGCCTCTGCGGACGGTTCTCATTCGAGACTCCGCGCGAACCATCATTACACGGAATACGTCACCGGACATTTCTTTTGATCGGTCTATCAACCCGTACAAGGGGTGCGAGCATGGCTGCGTCTATTGTTTCGCGCGACCAACGCACGCCTATCTCGGCCTTTCTCCGGGGCTCGATTTTGAGTCGAAGATTTATTACAAACCGAATGCAGCGCAATTGCTTGAACGCGAACTTCGCGATCCGAACTATCAACCAAAACCCATCGCTATGGGAACCAACACGGACCCCTATCAACCGTTTGAGAAGACGCACAAGATTACGCGGTCGGTTTTGGGTGTCCAGTCGTCCTACCGACATCCCGTCACAATCGTCACGAAATCGCATCTGGTGAGCCGCGATGTGGACATTCTCGGGCCAATGGCTGAACGCGGACTTGCGAAGGTGGCCTTGTCGATTACGACCTTGGATCGCAAACTGGCGCGCCGGATGGAGCCGCGGGCCGCCACACCGGAACGTCGGTTTGATGCGATCGACTTGTTGGCACGGGCCGGTATTCCCACAGCGGTGATGGTGGCGCCGGTCATTCCTGGGCTCAATGACAGCGAGATCGAGGCCATACTTGAGCGCTCCGCTGAAGCTGGGGCGACATCCGCCGGATACATCGTCTTGCGAATGCCGTTTGAGATCAAAGACCTCTTTCGCGAGTGGTTGTGCGAGAACTATCCGGACCGGGCGTCGAAAGTGATCAAACTCATCCAGGATACCCGCGGCGGCAAAGACTATGATGCCGATTGGGGGGGCCGCATGGTTGGCCACGGGGCCTATGCCAAGCAGATTGGCAAGCGGTTTCGGTTGGCGGCAAAGCGATTTGACCTAGCGCGGCCGGCGCTAGACCTCGACACCCATCAGTTTAGGCTTCCGCCGTTGCCCGGAGATCAGATGCGATTGTTGTGATCAAGGATCACGCAAGTGAAGCCAGGGGAGTTTCTCGTGGGTATGGGTATCCCCGCCAGCTTGTGGGACCAGACTTCCGGCTTCTTTGAAGACGCCGATGAAGAAACAAATGGTGCCGGGGTCCTTATCACTTTCCCAAGCAATGGGAGAGCCGCAGTCGCCACAGAACGTGCGTCGAACATGGGGCGAAGAATTGTAGATCCTTGGTTGACCAGCATCGAAAGACACGTCGTCCCGACGACAATCTACATAGGTTGTGAAAGCCGCTCCAGTAGCGCGACGACACTCATTGCAATGACAATGACCGATGAGTGTCGGATCTCCGTCCACATGGAACTCGACGGCACCACACTGACAACTCCCATGAAGCCGCGTCATCACTTACTCCGAAACATCAATGTGTAACCAAGGAAGACGTTCCTTCAAGTAACCTTCGCGGTTGGGAGTGAGCTTTTCTGGGTGCTCAAAAAGCCCGACGTAGAAGTGTATTTCTCCGGCCCACCTCGCTCCCTCATAAGCGATGGGGGAACCGCACCCACGGCAGAAAGTGCGGCGCACACCTTCAGACGATTTGTAAGTTGCGGGTTCTCCCTCATCGAATGTCACCTTTTTCCGATCACAGCCGACAAAAGTCGACACCGCCGCGCTGGTGGCCCGGCGACAATCGTTGCAGTGACAATGGGCGACCCACTTCGGATCTCCATCTAGATGAAACTTGATGGTGCCACATTGGCAAGAACCGCGCAGTGTTGTCATTGGGCTCCCGCTCCACTAGAGGCAAGATAAATTTCGTAGACCCTTTCGCGGGCTGCCCGCAGCACAGCCTTCCCTTTCTTGGTGCCATCATTTGTAACGAGCAGAATGACAAGGTCGCGCTCAGGGATAAGTTCTATACGGGCATACCACATGGTGTTTGAACCAGAGTGGCCCAGCATGCGCAGTCCCGTCCCTTCAATTTCACTCACGCCCCAACCAAAGGCGTAACTGGCGTCTTCGCTGATCACCCGATGACCTTGATGCAGGAGCGCATAGGTTTCTTGTGCCAAAAGTGCGCCCTCACCTTTTTCACCTTTGATCTGATCGACGGCGAAAATCGCCCAATCCTCCAAAGTCATATGAACAGTTCCGGCAGGTCCCAGGATTGGCGGATTGTCTGCTTGAGGGCTCGGCTTCATTGATGTGCGGCCAAATCCAAAAATTCTCTTCTTGTGACCCCTGGGTTGATCGACCTTTTCTTTCTGGCCTGGCGCGCCAAATCCGAATGACGTTATGCCCAATGGAGTGAAGACTTCTTCTTCAATTAGGCGCTCCCAGGATTTGCCGGTCGCGCGTTCCGCCATAGCGCCAGCGATCACGTAACCCGCGTTGGAGTAGCGAAATTCGGTCCCAGGCTCATATTCCGGTTTCTCTCCTGTCATGGTTTTCACAACATCAATGCGCTGACCCATGATCGATTCCTCCGACAAGAAGTAACCGAAAAATGCCAGAGCACCCGGGTTCGGTTTCAAACCAGCTTGGTGGCTCAGGAGTTGCGTCAAAGTGACTTGACGAAAGATGGGATGTATCTCTTCTGCGAAATCTGAGAACACTTCGCCAATGGTGGTGTCGAAGTTCAAGTCCCCTCGCTCGACAAGCCTCGCGATGAGTGTTGCCGTCATCGCCTTTGCATTCGACCCAATGTGCCAGAGGTCGCCTGTTTCGACCGGGATGCCGCTGCCCAGTTTGCGCTCGCCTGTCACCGCGAGTAACCTGACCTGCTCGTTTTCGATGATCATGACACCGAGGGCGGGCGCATCATGTTCAGCGCGCACCTCCTCAAGCCAATCTGCTTCCGTCGCAAAGGCGCTGGAAGTCCACAGAACCGTTAGCCCGAGTATAAGGAAGGCTTTGAGCAACTTCATCATATGTCCTTTGATTTCTTAGGTCAGACTATTCGCAATCTCTCGCCCAGGCAATTTCCGGTGATACGGTTCAGATCCTGCCTGGAATCAGGCATAGTCGGCATATGACCAAAGAGCACAGCCAACGCCCTGACTTTTCTCGGGAAACCGCCATAGGCGGGCTTGTGGCTGGGGTTGACGAAGCGGGACGCGGGCCCTGGGCAGGACCTGTCGCAGCGGCGGCGGTGATCTTAGATCCAGACAACCTCCCTCACGGCCTTAATGATTCCAAGAAGATCGCTGAACCTCGCCGAGAGGAACTCTTCGATCTCATTCACGAGAAGGCTCTCGCTATGGGCGTCGGTCTTGCGCCTGTCGCGGAAATCGACGAACGAAACATTCTTGCGGCCACGCTCGAGGCGATGTCTCGCGCTGTGTCCTCACTAGATCCGCCACCTACTTATGTGATTGTCGACGGCAATAAGGCGCCCTGGCTTCCTTGTCCGCATGAGACTCTCGTCAAAGGTGATGCAAGATCACTGTCCGTTGCAGCGGCTTCCATCATCGCGAAGGTGACGCGTGACCGGTTGATGCGTGCGCTGCATGATGAGTTTCCGGAATACGGATGGGATCACAACAAAGGTTATGGAACAGCGGGGCATCAAGCTGCACTTGCTCAGCACGGGGTAACCCCACATCATCGGCGTTCGTTCAAACCCATACACAACATGTTGATCCAAGAGTCCTCGTTAACCTATTGATTCCAATAATTTATTGACCTTTGGATTCGCATGACTCATTCTCCTGATTCAAGAGTTGGGAGATAGGTGGTGGGACGAGTTAAAACCGACAAGAACAAACTTGCGGGCCAAAGGCTGAGCCGCAATCAAGTCAATCGTATCATTCAAGGCAACTGCATTGAGGCGATGTCGCGACTTCCGGAGAAGTCCGTCGACCTTATTTTTGCTGACCCGCCTTATAACTTGCAGCTGGGTGGTGAGCTGACACGACCGGACAATTCGAAGGTTGATGCGGTGACAAACGACTGGGACCAGTTCGATTCTTTCGCGGCCTATGACGCGTTTACCAAAGCCTGGCTCAGCGAAGCGCGACGCATCTTAAAAAACGACGGTGCCATCTGGGTGATCGGCTCCTATCACAATATTTTTAGGGTGGGCGCAACGCTTCAGGATCTCGGCTTTTGGGTGCTTAATGACGTGATTTGGAGGAAATCGAACCCAATGCCTAACTTCAAGGGCACGCGCTTTACCAATGCCCATGAGACCATGATCTGGGCGTCGCGGTCCGAAGGCCAAAAGAAATACACCTTCAACTATGATGCGATGAAAGCACTCAACGACGGGACGCAGATGCGCTCTGACTGGGTCATTCCGCTTTGTACTGGAGGCGAACGCATCAAAGACGAAGAAGGCAGCAAGGCTCATCCAACCCAGAAACCGGAAGCTCTGCTCCACCGCATCATTCTTTCCTCTACCAATCAGGGAGATATCGTCCTCGATCCTTTCTTTGGCACCGGTACCACGGGCGCTGTGGCTAAGAAGCTCGGCCGGTTCTACATCGGCATTGAGATGGAAGACGACTACATCAAAGTCGCCCGCGAGCGATTGCGCCGAGTTCAGCCCGTTGCACCGGATGATCTCCAGGTCACACAATCAAAGAAATCAGAACCGCGTGTTCCCTTTGGAACCTTGGTCGAGCGCGGCCTCTTGAGCGCTGGTGACAAGCTCTACTGCCCGCGCAGGAAGTTCGTCGCCAAGGTTCGCCCAGATGGCTCCATCGTCACGTCGGACGCCACGGGATCCATTCACAAGATGGGCGCACATGTGCAGCGAGCGGAAGCGTGCAATGGTTGGACATTCTGGCATTTCAAAACAGACAAAGGTTATCAGCCGATCGACATTCTCAGGCAAAAGATCCGAGCGGAGATGAACTAGGCCGCTCCGTGGATTTCGCCAGGGCTGTTGTCGGTCAGCCAACCGGACAACCAAGACATAAAGTCACCTTGTTCTGGCGGAGTGACTGGCGTTGCCGATACAAGCTTTCCAATGGACTGTTTGAGATCGACCGTCTCGACTGGCAACACCCAGCCGGGATACTCAGCCCCTATTGCCTCGAAAAACGCTCGTTGGGGTGCTGCGAATTCTGCGTATCGGTTCCACTTGTTCAAAAACTGTCGGTGACTGTGTCCACGCTCTTCCTCACGCTTTCGCTCACGAACGTACCGCGCCTCTTCGTCAATAAACAGGTAGGCGTAAAGCGAAGGTAGAATAACGTATTCTTCATTCTCGACGAAAAAGTCCATCGACTTCTGCCAGGACACAAATCCGCGATCTGGGTAGATCCAACTGAACCAGACCGCTTGGAAAGGGTCGCCGTCTAGAACACTATTCCCGCTTTCTGAAGCGATCTTCATTCGATCAATCTGTCGCTCACAATACCACTGGTCAGGCTCAGGAACGGGGCGATCCAAGTAGAGCTCATTGACCTCAGCAACACGGTGACAGCCGTGTTGTTTTGAGAGATAGTTGGCTATGGTCGTCTTGCCAACCGCTGGAGCGCCTTCTAGGGCAATGATCATCCGGACTGCTCAGGATTGAAGAGAAGGAGCCTCTATTCTACAGCCAAGTTTATTTCTTGTCGCTAAAAGAAGCCTATTGGGAAACAAGTGCGCAGCGTTCTTGTTGCGCTCCACGCCCAAGTCAAAAGCTGTCATTCAAGAGATAGCGGGCGAATTGAACTCACCGCGAACTCAAGCTCTCAAAACCAGCTGAGCGAGAGAATCTAGGTCTCTATCACTCGCGGGCTCATCGCCTGATTGTTCAGCGGTGCACTTTTCTATCACTCCAAACAAGTCATTAATCTCGATGGGTTTAGACACGTATTCATCAAAACCGCTGTCCAAGTAGCGACGTCGATCGGACTCAAAAGCATTGGCGGTCAACGCAACGATTGGAACTTTCGCATATTTGGGATCAAGAGCGCGAATTCGGTCGGCAGCTTCGATCCCACTCATCTCCGGCATCTGTATGTCCATAAGAATGAGCGAGTAGTCTTTCTTTGAGACCGCCTCAATCGCTTCTGCGCCTGAGCATACAACCTCGACATCGTCGACGAATGTTTCCAGGAGACTTGAGACAACTTTGCGATTGATTTCATTATCATCTACCGCCAGGACGGAGATCGACAGGGGCCGAATTTTGGTGACCGGCGCCAGAGGTTGGACTCGCTTCGCAGTACGCCGGACTTTTGATACGTTTCGTGGCGCCATCTGACAAGGCACGACAAACCAGAAACGAGAGCCACGACCGGGTTCAGCATCGACACCGATTGAGCCGCCTCTTGCTTCGACAATTCGTCGACTGATCGCAAGGCCAAGGCCTGTCCCGCCGAAGCGGCGTTTAACCGACGTATCGGCCTGCTGGAATTCATCGAAAAGGGTTTTGAGATTTTCAGGTGAAACGCCGATGCCGGTGTCTTCGACCTCAAATCGGATCCACTTGGTGTCATCGCCTTCTTCACTCACCTGATCCAAGCACACGCGCACAGTGATCGACCCTTGATCAGTAAATTTGATAGCATTGCCGATGAGGTTGACGAGAACTTGGCGCAGGCGTCCAGGATCACCAATTAGATCATGAGGTACATCCGGGCCAATTTCCTCGATGTAGGAGAGACTTTTTTCATCAATCTTGACACGAACAAATCTGACAGCTGATCGAATGACAGAATGCAGATCAAAGGCGAGTTCTTCGAAACTCACATGGCCAGCATCGAGCTTTGAAAGGTCCAGTATGTCGTCAATGATGGTCAGGAGTGCTTCTGCGGACTCATTGATGACGTCGACATTCTCTCTTTGATCTGCCGTTAACTCGCTGTTTTGCAGGAGCGATGCCATTCCCAATAGACCGTTGAGAGGCGTGCGGATTTCATGGCTAACCGTTGCCATCACAGCCGCTTTGGCGGTCGATGCTTTTTCGGCGTCCCGTCTTGCCTCGTTCAACCCATCAACGGACGAATGGAAGAGTCGCATGAATGCGTGTACTAGAACTAGAAACGCCAGGACGATGAAGCTGTAGTTAATCAAGAGGATTTCATCGCGAACCAAAATTGAAGGTTGGACGGGCAACTGCAATGAGGATTTTTCTGCCACATAAATTCCGAGATAGGTCGCAATCATCAAGGAACTCAACATGGCACATGAGCGAAAGCCCACAACAAGACCAGCAAAACACGGCAAAAGTAGGAAGAACGGTAGCGCTGGCGAGTTCATCGCACCATCTAGCAAGATGATGGACACAAAGGCCGCCCACAAACCCAGCACCAAAAACCAGCCCCCGGCGGCAACTGATCGCGTTGTCCACAGAATTAGCGGAGGCAAGAACACCAGTACATTGGCACCAATTTGAATGGCCACGGTCATCGCAGGTAGGTCATCCACAACCAAGAAAATGACCGCATTGAGGAAGACGCCCAAAACGCCAAACGCCCAAGATCCAACCACCAATAGACGGGCGGACACCAAATCCGACTTGTCGTCGGCATCGCCGCTGTGACCGATCTGGTCGATGAAAGCGACGAGGCGTTTCATCAAAGTCCTACGGATGGCGAACGTGTCTTTCATCATACCCCCAACACTGCGCCACCTATTCCCCAGGCTTCGCAGAAATCCCTCAGATTTAACAGGGAGTAGATTAGGACGGTTTGCTTGAAGCAGGCTTAACTAGGTGCCTCCAATTTTATGTTTCCGCACGATTTAGTCTAGTTCCGCCGATATTCTCTCGATGCGGCCAATAACTTTCTTCATCAGCGTTGGAAACGCGTAGGAACCAAGGTCTGTGATGGTGACAAAAGTGCCAGAGCCTGGAATTTCATTTGGGTCGGTGTCGGCTACCCAAATCCTGAGCTCGAGATGAAAATGGGTAAACGTATGCTTAACGATCTGATCGATGGCCTTCCACCTAGCTTCTATCGGAGCGCCAATTGGGTTCGCGTTTGGCCAATTGGACGTTGGATCGATCTCCTCCCAGGCTCCGGAGGGCAGTTCCAAAAGACCGCCAAGCAGACCTTTTGGTTGACGCTGCCGAATGAGGATCTGATCCCTGTCTTGAAATGCGACAAATATGTCCGCTCTCCGGGTGGGTTTTGCTGGTTTTGGTTGTTTGACCGGGTATTGCTCCTGTTGGCCAGATTGTCTGGACTGACAATCGTGGTCCCAGGGGCAATCATCACAATTTGGATTTCGCGGCGTACAGATTGTTGCCCCAAGATCCATCACTGCCTGGGCATAATCACCGGGCCTCATCGAAGGCGTCAGGCCTTCGGCAATCAGGCCAATCTCTCGTTTCGATTTGGGCAAAGGCGTTTCGATCGCAAAAACTCGGCTCATGACCCGTTCCACATTGCCGTCAACAACCGTTGCTTGCCTTTCGAAAGCAATGGCCGCAATTGCAGCAGCTGTATAGGGACCAATACCTGGCAGGCTCTTTAGTTCTTCCACACACGACGGAAACCGACCTTGCCAATCCGATACAATTTTTTGGGCGCATCGATGCAAATTTCGAGCTCTGGAATAATAACCGAGACCCGCCCATTCGAGTAGAACCTGGTCGAGATCTGACTTGGCAAGTGCCTCAATCGTTGGCCACCGCCTCATAAATTTTTCGAAATAGGGGCCGACGGTCACCACCGTGGTTTGCTGCAGCATGATCTCGGAAACCCAGACTCTGTAGGGGTCACAAGTTTCGCCTGCGCGCGCGCGCCAAGGGAGATCGCGACCATGTCGGTCGTACCAAACAAGCAGCAAATCAGAACGGGAAGATGCTGATACTTTTGCGTTCATGGGCGCAGTCAAACAGCAAGGCTTGCGATTGCCAAGCTCAATCTCCTTGCTTTGCTTAGCTGTGAAAGGGCACACTGAGCGACACTCAAGGAGTTCAACATGTACAAATCCCTCGCGATTGCCATATTTCTGGTTTCTGCAATTGCACCTACCCCCAATGCATTGGCGGAAGGAAATGCCTCGTGTACGGCGGTGGACAAATTCCTGTCCGAAGGAGCACATTCTGAGGCCATTCGATCCATCAATCAGTGCCTTTCGAGAGACCTTTCAGATGATGACTATGGTTGCCTTTTGTTGAAGCGCGGCCAAGCTTATTTTGAGATGGGGCAAGGGGATAAATCTGGCGGCGATGTTGGTTCCGCAATGAGGAAGGACCCTGATCTCAAATCCCCCGATAATGCGGCTGCCTGTTTGGGCGTTTCGACGAACGATGCCGCGTCGATCTTGGAAACGGCGTCAGACGACTAAGACAGAGTCAACAAAAGCTGATATGACCCAGAAATCGCAAAAGAAATCCATGCCAAGGCGCCGGTTCGGGAACGCCAAACTGGTGGGTCAGAGTGTTCAAAGGGTCACCAAACCATTTTTCAAGGAACACGGTTTTACCCGTGACGATGTCATCTATCGATGGCGCGATATTGTTGGCCCTGAATTGGCGCGCTTTTCGTATCCCACCAAGATCGTTCGCGGGCGAGGCCATCAGGAGACAGCTCTGGTGGTCCGGGTGGCAGGCGCCGCCGCCCCTGAGTTTGAACATATGGCCCCGCAAGTGGTTGAGCGGATCAACACCTACTATGGCCATCGTGCGATTGGACGATTGAAGATTGAACAGGGACCTCTGCCGATCACACTTTCGCGCCAAACCGAAAAAACCTTGCCGCCGCTGACCGACTCGGAACAAAAGGAGCTGAAAGCCTCACTTTCTGCTATTGACGATGAGGCGCTCAGGGGGCAATTGGAACGGCTTGGAGAATTGGTCAAACGCTCGCAAAAGCGGTAGTTTGAAGAATTGAGCCTTAGGCCATCCGGTGATCTAGAGTAACTGTATAATGTTTGACATGAGAGAGTATATGCAACTTACTGAAAAATATAATGTTTCCATCCTCACTACACTTACCCACGTCAAGCGATTTGCCGGAGCCAGCCTCATCGCCCTAGGCCTTGTTGCTTGCGGCGATAGCGGCGATACAGGCGCAGAAGTAGATGGTGCGACCTACAAATTCGAAGTCTTTGATCACGACTTGATTGTTGGCGACCCGGATGCACCGATCACAATCGTAGAGTACTCTTCGATGACCTGTCCGCATTGTGCGCACTTTCATGAAACGGTGTACCCAACGATGAGAGAAAAGTATTTGGACACGGGGCAGGCTAAACTCATTTTCAGGCACTATCCCTTGGACGGTATTGCGGCTCAGGCCTCTTTGATGATTGCCTGTTCAACGAAAGACCGTCAAATCAAACTGATTGACGCTCTCTTTGCTCGCCAGAGTGTTTGGCTGTACGACCAAGAAAATCCGATGATGGGTCTCAACAAAATTTTGAAGCAAGCGAGCTTCACAGACGAAGCGATTAACGAGTGCTCTAAGGACAAGACCAACGCACAAAATCTCCAGCAGAACATGGATGACGGCCAGAACGTCTATGAGATTACTGGAACGCCTTCCTTCTTTGTAAATGGGGCCAAAGTTCGCATGACAACAGTAGCGGATCTCGACCGAATCATGGCTGATTTGGTGCCAAGCGCTGAACCAACAGCAGAAGAATCGAGCGAATAGTGAATTCTCTGCGTAAAATCAGTTGCTTCGTGGGTTTTCTTAAACAGGTAGTGACGTAGTGAAATTTGATCGCCTCCGTCTGCACGGCTTCAAGTCGTTTGTTGACGCTACGGATTTGAATATTGAGCCAGGATTGACGGGGGTCGTCGGTCCTAATGGCTGCGGGAAGTCCAACCTGCTTGAAGCACTGCGCTGGGTGATGGGTGAGAACTCCCCTAAGAATATGCGCGGCTCGGGCATGGAGGATGTCATCTTTGCTGGCACGGCCGGTCGCCCCTCTCGCAACAATGCAGAAGTGTCATTGTGGCTCGACAACAAAGATCGCTCTGCACCCTCAGAATACAATGCATCTGACGAGATCGAAATATCCCGCCGCATTGAGCGCGACGCGGGGTCGGCCTACAAAATTAATGGAAAGGACGTGCGGGCCCGGGACGTTCAATTGCTCTTTGCAGACGCATCGACTGGGGCACACTCCCCGGCCCTCGTCCGGCAAGGCCAAATTGGCCAACTCATCAACGCGAAGCCCAAGGCCCGCCGCCAGATCCTTGAAGAGGCGGCCGGCATTTCAGGCCTACATTCGCGCCGCCATGAAGCTGAGCTTCGCCTCCGCGCGGCGGAAAACAATCTAGTCCGCCTTGAAGATGTGGTTCAACAGATCGAAGCCCAGCTCACCAGTTTGAAACGGCAAGCGCGCCAAGCTTCTCGTTACCGGAACCTTTCTGGTCACATTCGTAAGGCCGAAGCTACGGTTCTCCACCTACGTTGGTTGCAAGCGCTTGAAGGTGTGAAGGAAGCCCGTGAACGGCTGAAAGAAACCGAAGCGGCGGTCGCCGAATTGACAGAAGTTGCGGCCAAAGCATCGTCACAACAGGCCGGCGCGGCTGAAGCCATCCCACCCTTACGCGAAGAAGAGGCAAGAACCGCAGCGGCATTGCACCGACTGACCGTTGAACGGGAAAATCTCGACGCAGAAGAGACGCGCGCCCTTGAAGAAGCACGCCGACTGGAAGCGCGGATTTCGCAAATCGATCATGACATGGGGCGGGAAAGCGAACTGAGTTCCGACGCCGATCAGTCCATTCGTCGTCTGGAAGAAGAATCCACTAACCTCAATTCTGCATCCACCGCTCAAGACGAAGCGTCAGAGGCCGCAAGAAGCGATGTGGATGAAACCGCCGAAAAATTACGACTCGATGAAGATGAACTTGACGCCTTGACAGCAGAAGGCGCTCGCATTGTCGCCCAAAGAAGCGCCCTTGAGCGCGCCTTTGAAGAAGCGGTTTCGCGCGAGCAAAGATTGTCCAAGCGCCTTGCTGAAATTCGCGAAGAAATGAGCGGATTGGAGCCCTCACCAGAGGATGCGGCGAAAATCGAAGAAAGCCGGACCTACTTGGCGACAGCGATCGAAGTTGCGGAAGTAGCCGATCGATCCGTCGCGGAAATCGAAGCGGCACGGGCAGAGACTCAAAACTCTGAAGCGATGGCGCGGGAGCCTATGCTCGAGGCAGAGCGCGTGCTCAATGAACTCAAGACAGAAGCTCAGACCCTCGCAAGGGTTCTTCATGTGGAAGAATCTGGTTTGTGGCCGCCGATGATTGACGCAGTGTCGGTCAATCCCGGTTACGAAAGAGCGCTTGGAGCAGCTCTTGGCGACGATTTGGATTTGCCTGCCAATAGCGCGGCTCCAATCCACTGGGATACTTTGCCACCTATTGACGACGCGCGACCACTGCCGCCTGGTGCAACACCGCTTTCGACCTATGTTCAAGGGCCTGAGGCCCTTTCACGACGTCTGTCTCAAATCGGATTGGTTGACGCTAACGAAGGCAAACGGCTGCAAAGTCAGTTGGTTGCTGGTCAACGCCTGGTAACCCGCGACGGAGATCTGTGGCGCTGGGATGGTCTGACCGCTGCGGCAGAAGCTCCCACCATGGCCGCAACGCGGCTCGCACAGCGCAATCGCTTGAACGAACTTGATGGCGAAATTGCTTCTGCAGAAACTCTGGCACAAGAAAAGCGTGACACCTTCAATGACGCTCGACAAAAAGCTGAAGAAACGTCTCAACGTGAAAGCCAAGTGCGGCGGGACGCAAGATCTGCAAACGAGGTGGTCACCGCGGCACGTGAAGCAGGCAGCGAAGCAGAACGTGCCGCAGAACGCAACATGTCGCGTCTTACTGCCCTTCGTGATTCCCTCCATGAATTAGAAACCGACATTGCAGAGACCCTTCGCCGCCGTGAAGACGCGCGAGACGGCCTTCAATCAATGTCAGATGGAACCGAACTGCAGCAAAAAATTGAAGTCAGACGACAGTCGGTTACCGGATTGAGACTGGCACTGTCTGAGAAACGTGCCGCTTTCGAAGGTATTGAAAGAGATCGACAATCCCGGAACCAACGGCTTGCCACCATTGAAGGCGAGCTTGGCGGATGGCGGACCCGGCAAGAGAACGCAACCAACCAAATCACCACGTTGCGCGAACGTCGGACGGATATCGAAGCAGACCTCGAAAATGTCAAACTAATCCCGGTTGAGCTAGAAGGCAAACGTACCGCCTTGCTCGACAAGATCGTTGAGGCTGAAGCAAAGAGAAACGAAGCTGCCGATCTACTATCTACGGCGGAAGAAAATCTCAGGGCTTGTGACTTGGATGTGAAGCGCTCTCAGGGTTCCCTTGGCGAAGTACGGGAAGCTCGGGCACGCAGCGAGGCACAGCTCGAAGGTGCCAATGACCGGCAAAAAGAGGTCATGGACAGAATTCATGAAGTTCTCGACTGTCTGCCAGAAGATGTTCCGCTGATCGCTGAGATCAAGGATGGTCAGGAGCTGCCTCCACTCGATAAAATCGAGAACAAGCTTGATCGATTGAAGCGTGAACGGGAGACTATGGGTGGCGTCAACCTCAGAGCGGAAGAAGAGGCTGCCGAGCATCAGGAACGTCTCAGCTCGATGATAGCGGAGCGGGAAGATCTCGAAGGTGCCATTCAAAGGCTCCGAAGTGGCATTTCCAGCCTCAATCGTGAAGGACGCGAGCGCCTTTTGACGGCTTTTGAGACCGTGAACCAGAATTTCCGAACTCTGTTCAAGACGCTCTTTGTGGGTGGTGAAGCTGAATTGGAAATGGTCGAGTCGGATGATCCACTGGAAGCTGGGCTCGAAATTATGGCACGTCCTCCTGGCAAGAAGATGCAAGTGATGTCTCTCTTGTCCGGTGGTGAGCAGGCGTTGACAGCAATCGCCCTCATTTTCGCGGTATTCCAAGCCAATCCGGCACCAATCTGTGTGCTTGATGAGGTCGATGCCCCACTTGATGACGCCAATGTCGAGCGTTTCTGCAACATGCTGGATGAAATGACCAAGTCTACGGACACCCGTTTCTTGGTTATCACTCACCACGCGCTTTCCATGTCTCGTATGGATCGCCTCTACGGGGTCACGATGATGGAGCGCGGTGTAAGCCAGCTGGTTTCAGTGGATTTGTCCGGCGCAGAACGAATCCAGGCAGCCGAGTAAGACCCATTGCCGCACCGCAACATTCGAGCCACTGAAAACCCTTATATTTCAACCGCTTAAAGGTGTTTCATTGACTCTTGACAGGGGTTGGGGCCGACCCTATGTTGCGCGCGGCTTCAACACGCTAACGCCCTTGTGATTCGCAAGGCGGGGGTGGTCATGTCGGACGGCGCAACGCCCCGATCTTCATACGAAGAAGGACCTGACGAACACCGAGATCTAAAACGTCTCGGCCGTCGACTTCGCCAAGCGAGAGGCAAAGGCTCTGCAAACGAAAAAGAAGAAGAAAGCAGAACAGATTCACTTCCCACCAATGGCCTCGGTGACGCCCTCAGAATAGGGATCGAACTGGTCGTGGCCGTTTTTGTCGGTGTCGGCATAGGTTGGTTTTTGGATCGGCTCTTAGGGACCGAGCCTTGGCTTCTAGTCTTGTTCTTCTTATTGGGGGCCGTCGCCGGGTTCATGAATGTGATCCGGGTGGCAAATCGAATGAACACGAAGTCTGAAGACACTGAATAGTCTTTCAGACAATCGCAGCGAGACGGGAGCTTGCGGTGGCGGAGAACGCTAACGATCCGATGCATCAGTTCGTAATCAGCAAGATTGCGGACATTCAAGTTGGTGGTGTCGACCTATCCTTCACAAATGCGTCTTTGTGGATGGTTATCGCTGTCACGACAGTCAGCCTATTTATGATGACCGCTATGTCGGGTCGCGCCCTTGTGCCGGGCCGCCTGCAGTCAGTGGCCGAGCTTAGTTACGAGTTCATTGCCAATATGGTTCGCGAAAACGCGGGCTCTGAAGGTATGAAGTTCTTTCCCTTCGTATTCACTCTATTCGTCTTTGTCCTTGCCTGTAACATGCTTGGAATGGTGCCCTACTCCTTCACGGTTACCAGCCACATCATTGTTACGTTTGCGCTCGCCGCGGTTATCATCACGATTGTGTTGGTTTATGGCTTGATGCGCAACGGCCTTAAGTTCTTCAAGCTTTTCGCCCCATCTGGTGTGCCGATTATCCTCCTCCCACTCATGATTGTGATCGAGGTGATTTCATTCCTCTCACGCCCGGTCAGCCTTTCCGTTCGGTTGTTCGCCAACATGTTGGCTGGTCACACTATGTTGAAGGTGTTCGCCGGCTTTGTCATCAGTATTGGGAGCATCGGCGGTATCGCGACTTTGGGCGCGATTGTACCTTTGGCTGCCGCGACGGCACTCATCGGACTTGAGTTTCTTGTGGCCTTTCTTCAGGCCTTTATCTTCGCGATCCTGACCTGCATTTACTTGCACGATGCGATCTCACCTGGCCACTAAGTCGGTCGGAACAACCAATAGAAATATTTTCCAGTCAAATAGGAGACTAAAATGGAAGTCGAAGCAGCGAAAATGATCGGAGCAGGTCTCGCCTCTATCGCCCTGGCAGGTGCTGGTGTCGGTATTGGCATTATCTTCGGTAACTTTTTGCAAGGCGCCTTGCGGAACCCAGCAGCAGCTGGCCAATTCCAAGCAATGGTTTGGATCGGATTTGCCTTGGCAGAAGCCACCGGCCTGTTCGGTCTGGTTATGGCCTTCATCATTCTCGGATCGTAATCCATCCGAAATGGCGCCTCAGCCCGGTGGCAAACACGCCATCGGAACCTAAGATATCATGATCCGTCTCTGGCGGACCCCTTTGAGTGATTGAGCTTTAGACATGAGTGACACAGCACAATCTGAAGAGACCGGCCACGAAGAAGCTGCATCAAGCGATGTGGCTTCTCATAGTGAGACCGTGCTTCATGAAGAAGTTGGGCACGCAACTGACGAACATGGCGGCGGTGGGCTTCCACAAATGGATGTTTCTACCTATCCGTCTCAGTTGTTTTGGCTGACGCTCACGTTCTTGTTCCTCTACGTGATGATGTCGCGGATTGTTCTTCCGCGTATCGGCCAAGTCATTGAAGAACGACGCGATCGTATCGCGGCTGATCTTGACCGAGCAGCTGAACTCAAGGAACAGTCTGAGGCAGCCCTTTCTGAATACGAGACAGCGTTGGCCGAGGCGAGAGCCAAAGCGCAGAAGCTGGCTCAAGAAACTCGCGAGCGGCTGGCGGAAGAAGCCGACGCTGAAAAGACAGCGCTTGAAGCAGAACTCGCGAAGAAGCTCGACGCTGCTGAAAGCAAGATTGCCGAGACTAAGGAAAAGGCACTCGCAAGCATTCGCGACGTGGCCAATGACACGGCCAAAGCGGTGGTTTCCAGAATTCTCGGTGAAGATGTCGACGGACCGGTGGTTTCTGCCGCTGTTGACGCTGAGCTGCAAAACCGTAGCGGTTAGGAACTGATCTGATGGACACACTCGTTCAAGAATTTGGTCACGCCACCTTCTGGGTCGCAATTGCCTTGTTTATTTTCATTGGCGGCACGATCTATTTCGGCGTGCACAAGCGGGTTGGCACCATGCTGGATGGTCGCCGCGACGCTATCCGCGATGAGTTGGACGAAGCACGCAGCCTGCGCGAAGAAGCACAGACACTCCTTGCCTCCTACCAACGAAAGCACCTCGAAGCCGAAAAGGAAGCCGAAGAACTGGTGGCACAGGCCCGACGTGATGCCGAAAATATGGCGCGCGAGGCAGAAGAGACACTCGCCGCTCAAGTCAAAAGACGCACGGTGATGGCGGAACAGAAGATCGCTACCGCGGAAACCCAGGCGGTCAATGAAGTTCGGGCAGTTGCGGCAGATGTCGCAATTGCGGCGGCTAGCAAAATTATCGCCGAAAAGGTCGATGCGACTAAGTCTGACTCCCTCATTCGCGAAAGTATCGACGGGTTGAAGGACAAAGTTCACTGATCCTACCATGTGAGACCGATGACCCAACGAAGCCTGACATCTGCCGGGCTTTCTTTTTGCCCTGAACTTGAGAAAATCTTAGCTGAGCCCTTGCCCCACCCCCTCTTGATCTGCCATTTTGCGGGATCAGATTCATATCTCACTTTGGTATTGGGGACGGACAATGGCACTGAAACCGGGCGTCGTGACGGGCGATGACTATTTTGAATTGGTACAGGCTTGCAAGGATGGAAACTACGCCCTCGCAGCGGTCAATTGTGTCGGTACAAACTCTGTTAACGCTGCAATGGAAGCGGCAGCGAAGAACGGGTCCGATATCATTATTCAATTCTCCAACGGTGGCGCGCAGTTCTTTGCCGGCGCGGGACTATCCAGTGGCGATGACGCGAAAGTTCTTGGTGCCGTCTCCGCTGCTCAACATGTCCATCTCCTGGCTGAGCATTACGGTATCTGTGCCGTGCTTCATACCGATCACGCCAATCGCAAACTGGTTCCCTGGGTCGATTCTTTGATCGACCACTCAGAGGCCCATTTTAAGGCGACCGGGCGACCTCTCTATACCTCTCACATGCTTGATCTATCCGAGGAACCCATCGAACAAAACCTAAGCGAGTGCGCACGGATGCTCGAGCGCATGGCACCGCTCAACATGAGCCTTGAGATCGAACTTGGCGTAACGGGCGGCGAGGAAGACGGCGTCGGAAGCGACATTGATGAGAGTGCCGACAACTCTCGTCTTTATACGCAGCCAGAAGATGTACTCCAGGCGTACAAATTGTTGACACCTATCGGACACTTTTCAGTGGCTGCATCATTCGGAAATGTTCATGGCGTCTACAAGCCTGGCAATGTTCAACTGCGACCGGAAATTCTCAAAGACAGCCAAATGCTCGTCAAGAATGAAATGGGAACCGGCGACGAGCCCTTAAGCCTCGTGTTCCACGGTGGGTCTGGCTCTGAGAAAGACAAAATTACCGAGGCGATCTCCTACGGCGTCTTCAAGATGAACATTGATACAGACACGCAGTTCGCCTTCTCACATGCAGTTGGTAGTTATGTTGATGAGCACTCGAAGGCCTTTAAGTTCCAAATCGATCCTGATGATGGAACGCCTTACAAGAAACAATACGATCCACGGAAATGGCTGCGGGCTGGTGAAGATGGTTTTGTGGCGCGCCTGGATGAAGCGTTTGAAGACTTGGGCTCCAAGGGTCGTTCGTTGGCGAAATAAGTCGCGACAGGGCCTATCCTATTGCCGAAGAAATCAGGCGAAGTCTCTTACTCAGCCGCCTTTGCGTCTGCCGACTTTTGCTCAGGCGTCCATCGAAGCACAGGTTTCCTCGCCGCTTGAGTTTCATCTAGACGTTTGCGCGGCGCGTAATACGGTGCGCCGGTAAACCGTTCGGCGTCACCGTTTTTTGCGGCGGCAGTTAGATCACGCAAGCATGCAATGAACTGATCCAGACTGTATTTCGATTCCGTTTCAGTTGGCTCAATCAGCAAAGCACCTTGAACGACAAGCGGGAAATACATCGTCATCGGATGATACCCTTCGTCGATCATCGCTTTGGCGAAATCCAAAGTTGCGACACCTGTGTCTTTCAAGAACCTTTCGTCAAAGAGCGCCTCGTGCATACACGGTCCTTCAAACGATGCTGTCATGACATCCTTGAGAGAGGCCATAACGTAATTGGCATTCAGCACCGCATCTTCGGCTGCTTGGCGAAGACCATCACTACCGTGGCTCAACATGTAGGTAAGAGCCCGCACGAACATGCCCATCTGTCCATGAAACGCGGTCAATCGACCAAAAGGAGCGTGACCATCCGCCTCGGCTTCGTCTTGAAACTCAATGAGTTCAAATCCCCTATCACTCTGAACGATGTACGGCAAAGGCGCAAATGTCGACAGGGCCTCTGACAAAACAACAGGTCCGGCGCCAGGGCCGCCTCCACCGTGGGGTGTTGAGAATGTTTTGTGCAGGTTGATATGCATGGCGTCGATGCCAAGATCGCCTGGGCGCACGCGCCCCATGATCGCATTCAGATTGGCACCATCGCAGTAGAAAAGCCCGCCAACTTCGTGGATAGCTTCAGCAATTTCAACAATGTCGCGCTCAAACAAACCACACGTGTTTGGGTTGGTCAGCATGATTGCGGCAACATGATCGCCAAGTTTTTCTTTGAGGGCTGCCAAATCGACGCGCCCTTCATCGGTTGCCGGGATTGTATCAACGGCATATCCACAAGCAGCCGCCGTCGCAGGGTTCGTTCCATGTGCAGATTCAGGCACGAGCACATGAGTTCTGGCGTCGCCCCGTGCCTCCAGACAAGCGCGTATCGCCATCAAACCGCAAAGCTCACCATGAGCGCCAGCTTTCGGCGACATGGCGACGGCGGGCATGCCGGTTAGTTTTTTTAGCCAGTCAGCTAGCGTCTCGATCATTTCGAGCGCCCCTTGCACCGTTCTTTGAGGTTGCAAGGGATGGATGTCGGCAAATCCCGGCAGGCGAGCGATCTTCTCGTTGAGCCTCGGGTTGTGCTTCATCGTGCACGAACCTAAGGGATAGAGGCCCATGTCGATGGCGTAGTTTTTCTGACTCAGGCGCACGTAGTGACGCATGGCTTCCGGCTCACTCAGGCCAGCCAAACCTATCGGTCCCTGCCGTGCCAAACCACCAAGACGATGCGTGTCACCTGTTGTATCTGGGAAGTCGACGCCGGAGTTATCCAATGATCCGACCTCAAACAGCAGTTCTTCTTCAATCTGAAGCCCTCTGTTCCCTGTAGATGTCACCACATCTTCATCGCTCACAGTTTCTTTGGGCTGGGTCTGTCTGCCTTGTCGGTTCATTGAAGGATCTCACTCAATGCAGAGACGTAGGCGTCTCGATCTTCTTGCGTATTGGTTTCCGTTGAGGCCACAATTATGAGGTTGTCAAGATCGTCTTGGCCTGGGAACAATCGCGAAGCGCGAACGCCCCCAAGCACGCCTTTGTCGGTCAGTGCGTCAACCACTTTAGCCGCCAGCTTTGGCACGCGCAGCGTAAACTCATTAAAGAAGTGCTGATTTACGAGTTCGACCCCGTCAATTTCGCAGAGTTGATCGGCCAGGGTGACCGCGGCTTCATGATTGAGTGCTGCAAGTCGCGTCATGCCCCGCTCGCCAAGCAACGCGAGATGTATTGTGAAGGCAAGTGCGCATAGACCAGAGTTTGTGCAGATATTGGATGTGGCCTTTTCACGACGAATGTGTTGTTCACGGGTAGATAGTGTCAGCACAAATCCGCGTTTTCCATCTGCATCAATAGATTCACCGCAAACGCGTCCTGGCATTTGACGCACGAGCTTCTGACGTGTTGCAAAGAGGCCCACAAAAGGGCCACCAAAATTGAGACCATTGCCAATCGACTGGCCTTCTCCAACAACGATATCCGCGCCCATTTCGCCGGGTGACTTGACCGCGCCTAGTGAAACAATTTCAGGCACAACAACAATAAGCAATGCGCCCTTGTCATGAGCGGCCTTTGCAATGTCACTCACATCGTGGAGATTGCCAAAAATGTCTGGTGTTTGAACAACCACAGCAGCGATTGTGTCATTAATCTTGGCAACAAGGTCCTCTGTTCCGTCCGGCGAAGGACCGTTCTGCAAAACTTCACCGCCGGCAAATTTCTCGTTGGTACAAATGACATCATGGTAGTGCGGATGCAAATTTCCCGAAATCACAGTCTTCTTACGCCGCGTAATACGGGCCGCCATCATGACCGCCTCAGCCGCAGCGGTTGACCCGTCGTACATTGAGGCGTTCGCGACTTCCATTCCCGTCAAAAGCGCAACTTGTGTTTGAAACTCAAATAGTGTCTGCAAGGTGCCTTGCGAAATTTCCGGTTGGTACGGCGTATAGGCGGTCAAGAACTCGCTACGTTGAATGAGATGATCAACCGTCGCTGGGACATGATGTCGATAGGCGCCACACCCAATGAAGAAAGGCATTGAGCCAGCGGGCTTGTTCATATTTGTAAATGCCGACATGGTTCTCTCGACGGAGAGTTCACCTGCTTGACGGGGCAGATCAACGAGATCTTTCAGACGCACGCTCTCCGGCACATCACAAAACAGGTCGTCGATCGACTCAGCACCAATGACAGACAACATTGCCTGACGATCGGCATCAGACAGCGGCAAATATCGCACTATGCAAGACCCTTTACGTATGTTTCATAGGCCTTTTGATCCATCAGGGAATCAAGGTCTCCTGAATCCGCCATGCGAACTTTTGCGAACCAGCCTTTGCCTGTTGGTTCCGCATTGACCGATGCTGGGTCCTCTTCAAGCGCCACATTGACTTCAATAACTTCACCGCTAATCGGAGAGTAGACTTCGCTCGCCGCCTTGACTGATTCAACCACTGCAATCTCACCGGATCTTTCAAGTTGGCGTCCGGCTTCCGGCAGCTCAACGTAAACCACATCGCCTAGTTGTTCAGAGGCATAGTCGGAAATACCAACCGTTGCGATGTCGCCTTCGACACGCACCCACTCGTGTTGTTCTGTGAACTTAAGTTCGCCCATCGTCGGATTCTCCCTGCTCCTCTGACGTCACAACGTCTTCATCACTCGCTTCAGGCACACTTGCTTCAGCGACTGGGTCCTGATCCACTTCGGTCGCCTCATCAACAAGTTCCGCAGTGGACTCTGTGACCGCAATCTCAATGACTTTCTTGTCAGAATCGCCGCCATCGACGGCATCAACGTTCTCTGGCGTCTCGGAATCGACGTCTTCAGCCTCTGCTTCCTTAGTCGGATTCTTTCTGGCTCGCCTCTTAGGTTTCTCCTGACCAGGTCGGTGATATCCAGGCTCCACAAATGGCATTGCGACGATTTCAGCTTGGCGAGATTGACCGCGAACCATGAGTCCCACTTCTGTGCCTTCCTCAGCCAACTCCGACGTCACGTATCCCATAGCGACAGGTCCTCGTACTGTTGGTCCAAAGCCACCACTGGTTACTTTGCCGACAACTTTGCCGTCACCGTCAACGATGTCGGTGCCTTCACGGGCCGGCGCACGACCTTCTGGCTTGATGCCCACGCGGCGACGCTCAGAGCCATCAAGCACTTGGTCCATGATGCGCTCAGCGCCAGGAAAATCCTTATCGATTTTTCTGCGTTTGCCGATCGCCCAGGCAAGACCTGCTTCGGCGGGTGTTGTGGCCTCATCGATATCATGGCCATAAAGACATAAGCCAGCCTCGAGACGAAGAGAGTCTCGTGCGCCTAGGCCAATCAATGCGACCTGTCGGTTAGTCAATATCTTGCGTGCAAAAACTTCAGCCATTTCGTTTGGCAATGAGATTTCAAAACCATCCTCACCTGTGTATCCACAACGACTGATGATGCATTCGATTCCCTCGACGCGGCAGGCCTTGGCCGACATGAATGACATTTCCTCAACAAACGGCGCCAACTTTGACAGGGCCCTGGCGGCGCGTGGACCTTGCAGCGCGATGAGAGCGCGATCATTGGAACGAACCAACCGCGCTTTGCCTTCAAGTTTTTCTTCGATGTAAGCGAAGTCGGCATCCCTTGTTGCCGCATTGACGACAAGGAATAGCGTGCCTTCGTTCTCTTCACCCTCGGGACGCGTAATCATGAGGTCGTCCATGATTCCGCCTTCGTCATTGAGCAAGAGCGTGTAGCGAATGCCGCCTGGCTTGAGGCCTTTTATCTCACCAGGAACCAAAGTCTCGATCGCAGCGGCGATCTCATCATGGCCGCCGTCGCCTTCCAAACGGAGAAAGGCCTGGCCCATGTGAGACACATCGAAAAGCCCTGCCCGCTCGCGGGTATGTTTGTGCTCGGCCATGATGCCGCGTCGATATTGCAGCGGCATCTCATAGCCACTGAAGGGCACCATTTTTGCCCGACGCTCTTTGTGGAGAGCCCAGAGGGGCGTCGCCTTCAGCGTGTCTTGGCCATTTTGACCGTTACTGCCATTTTCTGATGTTTCTGATTGTGTGCTCATTGGTTCGCCTACCAGTCATTGAGTCCAAAATGGTCACCGGCAGAACCGGTGTTGGACCCCGCTGTCTGCGGACCTGAGAGATTTCACGGTTGGCATTTGAACCATCCGCTTACCCCTTCGGTGAAGCAACCCCTTGGAATTGCTTACTTTCCAGCTTTTTTACCCTTGCGCGGTCCTTTTGCCTGAGAGTTTCTGGGGTGTTGCTCCTTCGGCGCCCAAATCGATCTGCTTTGGACCTCTCCCGCGCGGGGCTTTTGTCCCTTTGAATGCGCCTCTCGACGGATTCAAAGGGTGCCATAAATGGCCCCAAATAGGGCCAAGAGTCAATGAAAGAGATTAGCGGCGACAATCCTGAAATCTCGGTAGGAACTCTCCCCCGGACTTCACATTCTGTCGGGCACTTCTATGCCTAAGAGATCAAGCACCTGCTCAAACACCCGAAGTGTCAGTGCCGCCAGATGAAGGCGCGACGCACGCAATTTCGCGTCTTCTTCACTCAATATGTGATGAGCCCCGTAATAGGTCGAAAAGGCTTGCGCTAGTTCATAGACATATTCGGCCAAAACATTGGGCGCACGTCGTTCAAATGCGGTGTCTATAGCGTCCGTCAGTCGGTCTATGGCAAGGACAAGGTCCTTCTCTGAGACTGACTGTACATCGATCGCAACTTGGTCAAATGTAATTCCCGCTTCTTCAGCGCGCCTCAGAATTGATTTGATGCGCACCGCGGCATATTGGAGATATGGACCTGTCTTACCTTCAAATGTCACGAAACGGTCGAGATCAAAGACATAGTCAGACCGTCGATAATTTGAGAGATCGGCAAACTTAATGGCGGCCAAAGCAACTTTGCGTGCCACGTCGTCTTTTTCGTCGCTTGAGTATTTGTCTGCCAACCCCGCTTCGCTCAACCGCTCCAATGCTTTGTCCTTGGCCATACCAATCAAATCAAAGAGCTTCATGACACCGCCTTCGCGGGTCTTGAATGGCTTCCCGTCGGTTCCATTCATTGTTCCGAAACCAATATGTTCAAACGAAGCCTTGCCATCCATCTTCGCCAGAGCGACGGATCTGAAAACCTGTTCAAAGTGCAATTCTTGTCGCTGATCTACGATGTAAAGCACCAAGTCCGGATTGATCGTTTCAATGCGGTCGACAATGGTGGCAACGTCCGTAGCGTGGTATCCGATGCCACCTTCGGAGTTGACAAGGATAAGGGGCGGGACTTTTCTCTTGTCGTCGTTTTTTGCGACGCGGACGATGAGTGCCCCTTCACTCATTTCCGCGAGGCCACTCGTCTTCAATTTCTCAATGACTTGAGGCACAAGATCTGAAACCTGAGATTCGCCGTACCAGAGATCAAAAGAAACGCCCAGACTTGCGAACTCCCGTCTCACCGCCTCCAATGAAACATCCACAAAATGTTGCCAAAGTGCGCGGTAGCCCGGTCGTCCTGCCTGAAGTTCTGTTGTGGCTTTGCGCGCCAATTCGCGTCTGCCCTCATCGGCTTTGCAAGCCGCAGAGGCCGCCGGGTAAATGACCTCCAATTCTTCAAGTGCGACCGGGGGCTCTTTTGGAAAAGGTCCTTTGGCACCGGGCTCAAAATAAGGAAGATCCGGGTGACTAATCTCCATTTCGGAGATCAGTTGTCCCATTTGCAATCCCCAGTCGCCCAAGTGCACGTCGCTAACCACTTTGTGACCGAGGAACCGGGCCAGCCGCTGGAGACTGTCGCCAATAATAGTAGAGCGAAGGTGTCCAACATGCATCGGTTTGGCAACATTGGGGCCACCAAAGTCCATAACAATTCTTTTGGCTTCTTGATGGGCGACGCCGCAGCGCTCAGCCCCTGCAATCTTGTTCACATGCTCACTTAAATAGGGACGGCGCAGCGACAGGTTGATAAAACCTGGCCCCGCCAAGGAAACGTCCTCAAACGCAGGGTCGGTCTTCAATCTCTCGGAAATGCGCTCCGCAATTTTACGGGGTGCTTCTTTGGCGATCTTCGCCGCTGCCATCGCGCCGTTACATTGGAACTGCGCGAGATCGGGCCGGTCGGAAACTTGCACGCGCCCTAGATCATGCGGCAAACCTTCACCGGCAAAAGCAGCACCCACCTTCTCAGTGAGAATTGCGGAAAGAGATATCATTTCTTAGTCGTTGTTTTTGGTGCGGTTGTACGCAACTTGTGCAGGACTCAACTGGAACCCAACAATGACGTTATAGTACTCAACCGGCACATCACCACCCAAGGGAACGCGAATTCGACGCACTATTGTGGCTTCCCGGGCGACGCGGCCGGTCCCTGGGAACTTGACTTTCACCAAATGGTCGGTCTTTTTCAATACCCGGCGCTCACCTTCGGAGACGGCCACAAATACTGTGAAATCAGGGTTCCGGACCGGCGCCGCCATGCCCAAAATAAATTCAGTGCGAATTGTCAGGTCGGTCTCCACGTAGCCCCTACTCGGGTTCTCTTTGCATTTGTAGTCGACCTTGGCGATTCGACCTTCATACTCGATATCGGTAATATCGCGACCCAGACCAGGCTTAAATTTTGTCAGAACTCGCGCATCTCCCAAGACCTGGACACTTGGGCAATTGAGATTAGCAAAGGGGTCTGGCTTTATGCAGGAGGCCATCATCCCGGCCAGGCCTACGAAAATCGCACCCAAGGCGAACTTCCTCACTTGATATTGCGACATAAACTCCAACTTTCCTGGGCAAGTCCGGTCTTGAGCGATGGTGCGCAAACCGGCGCGATGACTTGACTTTGAACGGTGCAATACATCTATTAGGCCGCAAATCGGCCTATGTCTATTGGTTCGCTGGGGAATGTATCGGAGCGGCGCTTCACCAGCAAGCCTGCTTGGGCCCATAGCCTGTCGGAGAACCACACATGCCGCCAATTCAGAGCGCGGAAATCACTTCGAAACCAAGCCTAAAGATCCTTCTAAGTGCACCGCGCGGGTTTTGCGCTGGTGTGGACCGGGCCATCCAGATCGTGGAGAAGGCCCTGAACCGTTACGGCGCGCCCGTCTACGTGCGACACGAAATCGTTCACAATCGATTCGTAGTGGAGCGACTTGAGAAGCTGGGCGCGATTTTCGTTGATGAACTCAACGAAGTTGAAGAAGGTCGGCCGGTCATATTCTCGGCTCACGGTGTCCCAAAGTCTGTGCCTGAAGCGGCTAAGAAAAGGGGTCTGTTTTATCTCGATGCGACGTGTCCACTTGTGTCCAAAGTGCACGTCGAAGCCGAAAGACACTTCCAATCAGGTCATGAAATTATCCTCATCGGGCACGCAGGGCACCCTGAAGTCATCGGCACCATGGGCCAACTCCCAGATGGTGCGGTGACACTCATCGAGACTATTGAAGACGTCGCAGATCTCGTCGTCACCAATTCAGACATGGTTGCCTATGTTACCCAAACCACTCTTTCTGTTGACGACACGGCTGCCATTGTCAAAGCTCTCAAGAGGAGATTTCCCGATATCGCAGGCCCTCACAAAGAAGACATCTGTTATGCAACCACAAATCGGCAAGAAGCGATCAAAAACATCGCCCAAGAGTGCGATAGCGTCATTGTCATTGGCGCCCCAAATTCTTCAAACTCCATGCGCTTGGTCGAAGTCGCGAAGCGTCATGGATGCAAACAAGCTGACCTGGTTCAACGAGCCGCGAACATCAATTGGGCGGCCTATTCTGACGTTGAAACATTGGGTATCACGGCTGGCGCATCGGCGCCCGAAGTACTCGTGCGTGAGGTTCTTGACGCGTTTCGAGAAAGGTTCGACGTTACTGTGGAAAAGTCTGATGCTATCAAAGAAGACGTGCAATTCAAGCTGCCACGCGAACTGGTAGGATCGTAAGCTATGGCAGTCTACACGTCGGTTTCCTATGAGACCCTTCAACATTTCCTGAGCGACTATGACTTGGGATCCGTTCTCTCCTTCAAAGGAATCGCCGAAGGGGTCGAGAACACCAACTATCTTCTGCATACATCCAAGGGCCAATACATCTTAACGCTCTATGAGAAGCGGGTTGCCGAAGCTGACCTCCCTTTCTTTCTTGGCTTGATGCAACACCTTCAAGCAAGAGGCATCGCATGCCCTCTGCCCGTTGCAGCCAAAGACGAAAAACTCTACCGCCCACTCTTGGGACGCCCTGCCGCGGTGATTTCATTCCTTGATGGGCTTTGGATACGAGAGCCCGCTGTAAATCACGTCACGGCGCTGGGCGAAAACCTAGCGAGGTTTCACTTGACCGCCGAAGATTTTTTGACTGAGAGACCGAATACTCTTGGATTGAAAGATTGGCGGGCATTGTATGAGAAGTGTCGGGATAAAGCCGATGATGTTGTGCCAGGTCTTCGCGGTGTAATTGATGAAGCCCTGCAAGAAACCGAGAAGAACTGGCCTTCAAATTTGCCGAGCGGCGTTATCCATGGAGACCTGTTTCCTGACAACGTCTTTTTCTTGGACGATAAGCTCTCGGGCATCATTGATTTCTATTTCGCGTGCAATGAATTTCTCGCCTATGACATTGCGATTTGCATCAACGCCTGGTGTTTTGACGACGACCTCAATTTCAAACCTGATATGGCAAATGCGATGGTCCATGCTTATTCCAATGTTCGGTCTTTGAGCCCAACTGAACTGGAGACCCTTCCTACACAATGCCAGGGTGCGGCGATCCGTTTTCTCCTGACACGCCTACATGACTGGATTTTTCATCCAGACGGCGCGATGGTCAAACCCAAAGATCCAAGTGCATTTGCTTCGCGACTCAAGTTCTTTATGGATGCACAATCCCCAGCGGATCTCGGCATCAAGACATGAAGGCGCTGCGATGAAGTACGTGCAGATCTATACCGATGGCGCTTGTTCAGGAAATCCCGGGCCAGGTGGTTGGGGTGTTGTACTCAGATACCAGGAGACTGAGAAAGAGCTATTTGGCGGCGAACGTGAGACAACCAACAACCGCATGGAGCTCATGGCCGCGATTGAAGGGCTTGCGGCGCTCAAGGAACCCTGCAGCGTCGATCTCATTACGGATTCAATGTATGTCAAAGACGGCGTCGAGCAATGGCTGCCGCGTTGGAAAGAGAACGGGTGGCGAACTTCGTCAAAGAAGCCGGTTAAGAACGCCGACCTGTGGGTCCGTCTAGAGGAAGCGGCAGACCGGCATGACGTGACCTGGAAATGGGTCAAAGGCCATGCCGGCCATCCGGGTAATGAACGTGCCGACGAACTCGCGCGTCGCGGTATTCAACTCTAAAGTTGTTTGAGCATGTATTCGGCGCTTGAGACCTCGTAGGCGCCGGGCTTCTCAATATTGAGCTCGCTGATAACTCCGTCTTTAACGATCATGGAATACCGCTGTGACCGCGTGCCCATGCCAAATCCTGTTCCATCAAATTCCAACCCAACGGCTTTGGTAAAATCCGCATTACCGTCGCCGATCATATTCACGGTGTCGCCGGTGCCTTGATCTTTACCCCAGGCGCCCATAACGAAAGCATCGTTCACGGAGAGACAAGCGATGTGATCAACGCCCTTCTCTTTGAGGGCCTCAGCATTCTTCTTGAAACTTGGCACGTGTTGGGCGGAACATGTTGGGGTAAATGCGCCAGGCAGCGCAAAGAGCGCAACCGTCCTTCCAGCAAAAAGGTCACTGGTTTGGACCTTTTCTGGCCCTTTCTCGGTCATTCTCACAACTGTTACATCGGGAACAGAATCGCCAACACTTATGGGCATGATTACCTCATTTTTTTTGTTTGATTACTTGGGTGTACTACTCGGGAAAATAAATAGCGGGGTTGGCGCGTTTTGCCACCTCGATTCCAATATTTTCCACGGAATCAATGCACTTAGGTTATTTGAACACTGGCTGAATGCCAAAACTTTTCCTTGTTTTAACTAAGAAATGAAGCGTCATCTTCACGCCAGGGACCACCGTGCTATAGTTGACACTTAACAGATGGCTCAAGGACAAAGGCAGCGCGGGCAATGGGTGAAAACCCCACATACATTCCAGGAATTAGCGACCCCTCGTTCTCGTCAGGTGACGGCGACTCGTTGGAAGGTCAACTTCTCATAGCCATGCCGTCCATGCTTGACCCCAATTTTGAAAAATCGGTCATTTACGTTTGCGCCCACTCAGAACAGGGCGCCGTCGGCATTACTATCAATCGACCCGCCTCCAATATCACTTTCCCCGAACTCGTGAGTGAATTGGAGATCCCAACGCCAGCGCCCCCATCAGACAAATTGATCCTGATCGGAGGACCCGTTGAAACCGAACGAGGATTTGTCCTTCACAGCACAGATTACTTTGTTGAAGATGCGACATTGCGAACATCTGAGTCCATCGGTCTGACCGCCACACTCGACATTCTCAAGTTGATGGCCCACGGCGGTGGCCCAAAGAGCTCACTTCTCGCTATCGGATATGCAGGGTGGGCGCCAGGACAACTTGAATTGGAAATCAAATCGAATGCATGGCTTCATTGCGATGCAGATGCCAACCTTGTCTTCAGTGATGACGTTGATAAGAAATGGGACCTGGCTATTGCGCAACTCGGTTTTGACCCTGGACATCTGTCAGCGGAATCTGGACGCGCTTAACGCCAGCTCTGGATCTATTGTTTCCAATGGTGAGCAATGAATGTCTGGGCGTCTGATGCTGACATGGGTGCACCAAATACATAACCCTGACCGTATCGACATCCCATTTGACGCAGATGAAGCGCATCATCTTCCGATTCCAAACCTTCGGCGATCACAACAAGATCCAAATCGTTTGCCAAATCCACAATGGAATTAACGATCACTGAAGAGTCATCTCTCGACTCCATCGTTGAGATGAAAGACCGGTCTACTTTCACAGAGTCGAAGGGGTATTTCTGGAGATTGGAAAGGGACGCAAATCCGGTACCGAAGTCATCAAGCGACACACCGGCACCTAATTCACGAACTTGGCGCAATAATTTTTCCGCAAGTTCGGGGTCTTCCATGATCAAAGACTCTGTGACCTCGAGCCTGAGAGTGCCGGGCGCGAGTTTTGCCGATTCTAAGACATCACTGACGTCGGCGGCAAAGTCCTCTCTCTTTAGTTGGCGGCTCGAAACATTCACACTTACGAACAAGGGACGGTTTAGTGGAAAAGTACTTTGCCAGTGTCCGAGTTGTAGGCTTGCCATGGAAAGAGCAAAGCGACCCAATGGCACGATCATGTCAGTCTCTTCTGCCAATGACATGAACTGATCGGGACTCAACAGTCCTTTGGAGGGATGTCGCCAGCGCATCAACGCTTCGAACCCTGCGATGCGGCCGTCTTGGAGATCCATGATGGGCTGAAAGAGTATCTCGATTTGCTGACGAGCGAGCGCGTGTCGCAAATCCGTCTCTAGGGACAAGGCCTCGTGAGTAGACGAACGCATCTTGGGATGGAAGACGACAAGACGTCCCCCACCTTCTCGCTTGGCGCGCAGCATTGCAATCTCAGCATCTTTCAATAGATCTTCTGCGGTTTCGTGCCAATCTCGGCCATGGGCAACGCCAATGCTTGCGCGAGGAAAGACCTCGTGTTCATCCAAATCAACAGGCTGGGCGAGAAGATCAAGAAGATATTCCGACAATTCTTCCGCGCCAGGCCCCTCACCCGGTTGGCCAGCAGTGGCTTCAGTTTCCACGGTTCCTTCGCAAAGAAGAATGGCAAACTCGTCGCTGCCAATCCGGGCGGCAACATCGCTTGGACCAATGGTGGTTTCTATTTTTTCTGCAACGAGACAAAGGAGTTTGTCGCCCATGGCATGACCCAATCCATCATTAATGGTTTTGAAGCGATCCAAGTCGACAACTAACAATGCAGGACTAGCGGCCGGATGTTCAGCGCTAAGCTTCAAGCTCTCGGAAAGGACTTCGAGGAGCCTTGCACGATTTGCCAATCCGGTCAGGCCATCGAGCGTTGCGCTTTGCATCATACGCTCTTCAGCGGCCTTGGTTGGGGAAATGTCTGAGACAACACCAACGCACCGAACAGCGTAGCCATCATCACCCGGCAAACACGTGGCCCGCAGTTGGAACCAACGATAGGTCGCGTTTTCATGCCTGACGCGAAACTCCAAATTAAAAGAGATGTTACCTCTTTCCAAATAGGACCTTAGTGCGCTCCGGTAGGTTTCTAAGTCTTCAGGATGTATTCGAGCCGCCCACGCCTCTTCACTTCGCTCCAAGGAACCAACTGGCAGACCCAACATGCCATCAATTGTCGGCGAGAGATAAAGTCTGTCCCCTTCAACGATCCAATCCCAAAGTCCTTGATGTGCGCCGGCAACGCCCAAAGCATAGCGGTCTTCATTCTGCAGACTGCTTTGCCTTTGTGGTGGCGATGGCGCGGTCTCTGGCGGAAGTTCGGGCGCGACATTTACAGATCCGGCCTCCGCGACATCACGAACCGCGGCAGGAAAAACAACCAAACCTAGCGAAACAAGAAACAACCCGTGCACCAGTGGATCTAGGATCAACCCAGTAGCGCCCCAAGGCAACAAGGGCAATAGAACAACAAGAACCCCAGTGACGATCAGAACAGTAATCCCGGGCAGCGCGGATCGGTCGACTAGGCCACCTTCTCGATCGGCTCTAAAAAGCAAATAGATGGTTGAAAGAGCCAACAATGTGATCGCCAGCCGCGACAACAAACCCCCAATGGAAAATCCCATCAGGGAGACGAGCAACGTGAGAATCAAAACGCCAAAGACCAATTGAAGAATGCGACTTCGAAGAACAGTGCCGCTCAGAAATTCGACGATGGTCCTCAGAAATCCGACCCCCGCCAATCCCAACACGGATAATGCAATGGCGGTCCAAACGGGCGAAAGCGCACCGCCGCCAAGCATCGCCTGGCTATCGCCAAGCGTTGTAAATTCCAAAAACCATGCGGATGCAATGAAGCCTAGGCGCGCGAATGATAGTCGCGACCATTCGAACAGAGCCGCACCGGCGCTAAAGGCCAATAGGACAGAAATGACCCCCAAGAAGATCCCGTCCGTCCAAGTACGATACTGACGAAACTCGGCCAATGCTTCTGGTTTCCACAAGAAAATTCCAGATTGTGAGATGCGGCCTTCGTGACCAAATTCCAGGGTGAGCTTTCCACCAGCAGGAATACTGATTTGCGCGGTGCCATAGTCGCGGCCGCCGGCGTCGGCGACAAAATCAACCGTGCCGACGCCCTCCCCGACACGCAATCCATCGACGTGGGGCTCAGATTCTGATCCACCCCAAAACCTGGCCTTCATCAACAGAGGATGTGAAAAGGTCAGTATTCGGGATACATCATTCACGGAGTTATTGTTTAGGGTCAATTTGAAGCTATCACCACGGGGATAGTCGACTAGGTCGCCTTCATTCGCATCATCCCCCGTTTCCTCCGCACTCTGTTGAACCTGTGTAATCTTGTCACTCAGTTCCGTGACCGATTGTTCTTCCCGAATGGTGACCACGCTCTGAGATGTTTCAGAGATCGCTCCGATCACCGAAATAAATACAACGCTCATTGCGAAGCAGATGCTGACACAGACCTTCGTGAGAAATTTCGTTACGTTTGGAATTGGACTACCTTTCAATGGACACTTACCTATTCAGGTCTCGGGTCGTCGGCCAACATTGCAAAGAGTATATGATCGCGCCAATCACCGTCGATCTTTAGGAAACGTCGTGCATGACCTTCCTCACTAAACCCAACACGCTTCAAAAGACGTTTCGACGGTTCGTTTGAAGGCAGGCAGGCTGCTTCAATTCGGTGCAAGTTTAGTTGATCAAAGACGAAGGGAATGAGCAATCGCACTGCGTCAGACATGTATCCTTGGCTCGCAAATTTTTCTCCGGCCCAGTAGCCGAGATTACAGGATTGTGTGACACCTCTACGTACATTCGAGACGATGCAACTACCAACAAGTTCCTCATCCACCCGAGTGAAAACAAAGAAGGGGTATGAAAGGTCCTCTCTGAAGTCCCGGGCATACCGCTTTAAACGTCGACGAAAGGCTGGCCGCGTCAGATCATCGATCGGCCAGGTAGGCTCCCAGGGTGTCAAAAAATCTCGACTCTCTTCGCGAAGGGCTGCCCACTCCGGATAGTCAGAAAGCCGGGGAAACCGAAGGGTGACATGCTTTCCTTCATGACACTCGTCCGGATCCACGCTCGATGATGAACGAAGAATCGCCATTCAATCTCCACCTCGTCGGCGAGCCGCCCCCTGCCGAATCTTCAACCAGCAAATCTTGCCGCGAAGTGATGGTAAGATTCAAGTCCGTCGATAGGTCCAAGACCCGCAAGGACCGGTGATTTGCTTTCCATAAGCCTTGAAGCGAAGGCCTTGACGGCGTTTGCATCCACAGCCTCAATCGATTCGACCAGCTCGGACGCCGGTTTGACGCGACCATACCGAGGTAGATGGCGAGCGATCCACTCACAACGAGAATGTGCGCTTTCGAGGCCCATCAAGATTCCAGCCTTCGCTTGTGCCTGCGCTCTGGCGATTTCCGCGTCGTCGACTGAGTCGCTCAACTTTTCGATCTCACCGATAATTACCGGGACCAGCTCAGCAACAGACTCTCCCCCCGTGCCGGCATAGATGCCAAAAAGACCACTGTCATCAAACGCTGATTTGAACGTATAGATCGAATAACATAACCCTCTCTTTTCTCTCACTTCTTGAAAGAGCCGTGAAGACATCGACCCACCAAGAATCTCAGAGACAACTTGCGCAGTATAAAAATCGTCATCGTGAACGGAAACACCTGGGAGGCCGAGCATGACATGGGCTTGCTCTAGGTCCTTCTTAACAACGTGCGATCCTCCACCCCAAGCCGCTTTTTCCGGTTGGTATCGATCTGTGATTGGGTTCAAGTCGGCGAACGCAGCCTCTGCTTCTTCAACCAGACGGTCGTGATCGATCGCGCCTGCGGCGACCAACCACATTTCGTTTGCGCCGTAATGCTTATTCACATATTGCCGCAAATTGTCAGAGGACATACCGCGAACGGAGTCAATGGTTCCCAAAATTGGGCGTCCCATAGCTTGTTCTGGAAATGCCGTTGCCTGGAAATGTTCGAATATGACATCTTCGGGATTGTCCGCGTATTGTCCAATTTCTTGAACAATGACACCACGCTCCCGCTCCATCTCCGCTTCTTCGAATGTCGAGTTGAGCAAAATGTCAGAGAGTATGTCTAAGGCAAGTGTGCGATCGGCCTTAAGAATTCTGGCATAGTAAGCGGTTTGTTCTCTGCTGGTATATGCGTTGAGGTAACCACCAACTTGTTCAATTTCCTCAACGATCTGCAAGGCAGAGCGCTCCTTGGTTCCCTTGAAGGCCATGTGCTCAAGAAAATGAGACACCCCATGAACGGAGATGTCTTCATGACGAGCGCCTACTGAGACCCAGACGCCTATGGCTGCTGTCTCAAGATGCGGCATCAAGTCCGTCGCAACGGTCATACCGTTCGACAATTGAGAGATTCTTGGTTTCATTCGCTAACTAACTCTTTTCTGAATGAATTTTCGGATTGTTGAAAAGTCATTGGGCAGGTCATGGACATGTTCTTTCTTTTCGGACAATCCGTCAAACCGGGGCGGCAGTTGAGGTCGCTTACCGGTCATTGTCTCAACACTTTCAGGAAATTTTGCTGGATGCGCGGTCGACAATGCGACCAGTGGAACGCCCGTGTTGTCGCGTGATACATCGCCGGCTGCAATACCGACCGCCGTGTGAGGGTCAATCAATTTCCCTGTCTTAGCGAGTGTTGTGCGGATTGTCTCGGCGACTTGATCTTCATTGACGCGAGCGGCCGAAAAGGAGTCACGCATTTTCGTCAAGGAATCTTGATCGATGGTAAACCCGCCAGATTGGGAAAGGCTTGCCATGGCCCCTCGAATCCATTGGCTGTTTCTTCCGCTTGCCTCAAACAACAATCGCTCAAAGTTCGATGACACCTGGATGTCCATGCTCGGGCTTGTAGTCGCGACCACTTCGCCACTTCTGTACTCCCCCGTTTGGAGTGCGCGCGCCAAAATATCATTGGCGTTGGTGCCGACAATCAGTTGCTCGATCGGCAAACCCATTCGCATTGCGGCATAGCCCGCAAAAACGTCACCAAAATTTCCAGTTGGAACAGAAAACGAGACCTTCCGGTGCGGAGCACCAAGGGCAACAGCAGAGGCAAAATAATAAACGGTCTGAGCCATCACGCGGGCCCAGTTTATCGAGTTTACCCCCCCCATCTCTACTTCGTCGCGAAACTCGTGGTCATTGAAGAGGGCCTTAACGATGGATTGGCAATCGTCAAATGTCCCTTCAATCGCAATGTTGTGAATATTGTCATCCGCGACGGTTGTCATCATGCGGCGCTGAACATCCGACACCCGACCTTTGGGGTGAAGCATGAATGTCTGAATTGATTTTCGACCTCGCAAAGCTTCAATCGCCGCACCGCCTGTGTCGCCGGAGGTGGCGCCGACAATCGTCATGTGCCGCCCCCTCTTTGTCAGGATGTGTTCGAAGAGCCGACCTAAAAACTGCATGGCCAGATCTTTGAACGCCAACGTGGGACCATGATAGAGCTCTAACATGAACTCGTTTTTGCCAAGTTGAGATAGCGGGGTTACAGCACGGTGATCAAAACCTGCATAGGCTTCGGCAGCCATTGACGCCAGTACGTCACTGGATAGCGCATCACCAACAAAAGGCTGTGTCACGTGCGTGAAAAGATCTGGGTAATTCAGACCCGCAAAGCTCGAAATCTCATCTGACGAAAACTTCGGCCAGGTTTCAGGTAAGTAGAGGCCACCATCACGCGCCAGGCCACACAGCACCACATCCTCAAAATTTAGGATGGGTGCCTCCCCGCGTGTGCTTAGGTATCTCACGTTTCTGTTCCTTAAACCTCAAGATACCGTGACTTGATGTGGCTCTTAAAGGCCTCGGTACTGAGCTGCTTGCCGGTTGCCTGTTCAATCAGATCGCCGGGCATGTGAAGACAAGCCTGGGACCGGACATTGTCATTGAGCCATGCAAAGAGTGGCTCGACATCTCCACGTCCGAGCCCCGGCAAGATATCTGGGCTGGCTTTCGTCGCTGTCGCGAAGAGCTGTGCCGCCGTCATGGCTCCCAGAGAATAGGTTGGGAAGTAGCCAAACAGGCCACTCGGCCAATGGATGTCCTGCATGACGCCATCCGTGTCATCAGGTGGTGTTATGCCGACGAGATCCTGCATCATCTCGTTCCAGACAGCCGGCAGGTCTGCAACGGTTACCTCTTCTGCCAGGATCGCTTTTTCCAATCGATATCTCAAGATGACATGCAGCGGATAGGTGACTTCATCCGCATCAACCCGAATGAGACCACGCCCCACGCGACGGTAATGCTTGATGAGGTTTTCTGTTTCCCATGCTGGCCCGCTCCCGTGCAATTTTTCGCGAACGATAGGCGCGATATGGCTAATGAACTCGTCGGTGCGACCGGCTTGCATTTCCAAGAGAAGCGACTGGCTCTCATGCAACGTCATGCCGCGGTTTTCGCCAACAGGTTGGGTCGCCCAATCACGTGGCAGACCATCCTCGTAAAGCGCATGGCCAGTTTCATGAATGACCGCCATGAGGCTCTTTGTGAAATCGTCTTCATCATAACGGGTCGTAATTCTCACATCGTCTTTGGCCCCGCCGGAGAACGGATGATGAGCAACGTCAAGACGCCCGCGTTCAAACGGGAAATTGAAGACGCCCATGATGGCCTCACCAAGCTCACGTTGATGCTCCGTTGGAAACGGACCTTCAGGAACAATGTCTTCGCCGTCACGTTTTTGACGTTCGATCACTTGGTCAACAACCGGCGGAAGGAACGCGGCCAAATCGTCGAACATCGCGTCCACTTCCTCGACCGTTCGGCCTGGATCGAAGTCATCTAGTAGTGCTTCATAAGGACTAACGCCAAAAACCTCAGACTTGAGAACGGCGGTTTCGCGAATGAGTTTGAACAGTTCATCTAGGCTCGGCGCTAGGCTCGCGTAATCATTGGCGTGTCGGGACTGCCGCCAAGCCATCACAGATTCTGATTCTGCATGCACGAGTTTTTCAACAAGATCAGCTGGGAGTGCGGTGGCGTGCTTATATTTGTGCCGCATCTCTCTTACATTGGCTTGGTCCCATGCATCGAGATTGCCGCCATGGGCCTCGACGTCATCAAGCCATTGACCCAAACGCGGATCCGTCTCGAGCTCATGGACGATCACCGATAGTTCGGCCATGACTTCGGCTCTGGCTGGGGCGGAACCATCGCGCATGATGATCTCACGGTCCCAATTCAAGATCCCTTGCGCATTGTCCAATGCCTCGAGCCGACGATATCGTTCTTTGAGTTCTTGATATGCGCTCACTTCTTGCTCCTTTGGCTCCAGGAGAGCCGCCCTTGTTTTATGTGATAGGCGATATAGACGCCTAAGAGCGCAATTGCCAGCCCGTACCAGGTCAACGCATAACCCAAATGATTGTTTGCAAAGGACAGCCGGGTAAGGCCACCCTTCGGCCATTGGCTGCTTGCGTCAGATATTGCAGCATCAAGGAACACTGGGTGCACGTTGTCCAGTCCCATCCGGTCTGCCATGCCAGCAAGGTCGCGGTGATACCAAATGCCAGCCTCGAGATTGGGCTCTGGCGTGAAACGTCCAGCTTCTTCGGGCAGACGCACTAAGCCCTCAACAATGGTTTTTCCTTCGGGACTGTCAATTGCCGCCCGTTCGTTCGCATTCAAGTCTTTCGGGACGAACCCTCTATTGACGAGTAAGAAAGAACCATCCCCCAACTCTAGTGGCACAATAACAAAATAGCCAACGCCCAACACCCCTTGTGGTGTGAAGAGACGCACCGCCAAGTCGTGTTGAAACTCTCCCGTCGCATAGACGTGAGTAAAATGCGCCTCATCCAGCGACGGTACGTCAGCAAGGATTTGCAGCAAGGGGCGCTCGACTTTAGTTGATCTGGATTCTACAGCTTCAATTAGATTGGTTTTCCATACCAAGCGATTGGTCTGCCAGTTTCCGAGTAGAACCAGCACAAGAATGGCCAAAACACTCAAAACTGAAAGCCAAGGGGAAGGACGGAAAGTGATCATTGCAACCTAAGACACACGATGGTCATCGTCGAACTTCTGACGCCCTTCCTCTGCTTTGTAGTGGTATTGGAGCGCCAAGAGAATTGCCTTGCACGGCCTAAGAAGCGCTAAAGACAACCCCAACATTGCCGGTAACCAGAGGACCGCATGAATCCAATAGGCAGGCGCGTATTTCACTTCGACGACTAGAGCACCGCCAACAACAATGGCTCCGACAATCAAAATGATAAATACGGCGGGACCATCGCCCGTGTCATGCGGAAGGTCGAGACCGCAACTTGAACAGTTTTTGCCAACGGTCAAGAACCCGTCGAAGACACTGCCTTTCCCACAATTCGGGCACTTGGATCGTGCGCCCGCCGAGAGGGAGGACCAAAGCGTGGTCTTTTCGATACTATTGTTCTGAGAGTTGAATTCTGACACGCCGCACCTAAAACTGAATTGGGCCGGACAATCCATCGTCCGGCCCAGTTTAGACTTATCATTGTCGATCTAGTGGACCGCGGGTGTTCCTGCGCCCCAAACATAGACAAATGTGAAGAGGAACAACCAGACCACATCAACGAAGTGCCAGTACCAAGCAGCCGCTTCAAATCCGAAGTGCTGTTTCGGCGTCATCTGACCTTTGATGATGCGGAAAAGGCAAACTGTCAGGAATATGGTTCCGACGATGACATGGAAGCCGTGAAAGCCTGTTGCCATGAAGAAGATCGACCCGTAGAGGCTGCCACCAAAGGAGAAGGCCGCATGGGCATACTCGTAGGCTTGAACGCATGTGAAAAAGGCACCGAGAATAACGGTGATAAGTAACATGTTGCGGGCCGTCTTACGATCGCCGTGACGTAGGGCATGATGCGCCCAGGTGACCGTACCGGATGACGTCAGCAGAACGACGGTGTTTAATAACGGCAGGCTGAACGGATAAAAAGTCGAGACGCTTGCGGGAGGCCACACGCCACCGATCATGGACGAGCGATCAACTTGACCCGTCAGAACGCCGCCAAGACCTTCCGTCGTTCCTGGAAACAAGGCTGCGTTAAAATACGCCCAAAACCAAGCTGCAAAGAACAACACTTCTGAACCAATGAAGAGGACCATGCCGTAGCGCTGACCGATTTGAACGACCGGGGTAAAGTCGCCGCGTTCGCCTTCTTTGATGACGTCGCGCCACCATTCGACCATGGTGTACAGGATGCCGGCGAGGCCAACGCAAAATATCAAGGGACCAGTGATCCCAAATAATCCGCCTACATCAGTGCGCATCCAGGCAATGGCACCAATAGCCATAATGAACGCACTTATCGCTCCAACCAGTGGCCAAGCACTTGGCTCAACCAGGTGATAGTCATGTTTTACTTCGTCGTGGGCCATAGTCTTTCGCTCTTTCCCAGTTTTTGAACTCATCCAAGGAATCTAAATCCCCAATTCAAACTCTCACTTTGCAGCAGCCTTTTTGCTCAAAGCTGCCAGCTGCTCCGGATCCTTCACAGGAAAAAATGTGTAGGACAAGGTAATCGTCTTTACGTCGTCGAGGTTCCAGTCGTCGACCATTTCCGGGTCAACATAGAAGGTCACAGGCATGTCGACTTTTTGCCCCGGCTCTAATACCTGCTCAGTGAAGCAAAAACACTCAACTTTGGTGAAATACGCGCCGGCCTTCGGAGGTGACACATTGAAACTTGCGGTTCCCATCACGGTTTTGTCGGACAGGTTTTCCGCTTCGTAAAACGCCAGTGTTGGCTCGCCGATTTTCACGTCGATCATCCGCTGTTGTGGTTTGAACCGCCACGGAAGGTCATGTGCAACACTTGAATCAAAGCGCACTGTGACAACGCGCTCCAACACTTGATCTGGAACGGACTCAGCTCTTTGAGTGGTGCCACCAAAACCGGTCACGCTGCAAAAGAGATTGTAGAGCGGGACCGCGGCATAAGCCGCGCCAACCATCGAAACAGCGACGAGCGCGCAAACAGCACCGAAGGTGCGGTTGCGATTCCGCTCCTTTCGCAATTTGCTCTCTATCTCATCGTTCATTTCGGCTCGTTCTTTCTCTAGGCGTTGCCACTCAATTTCACCATGCTCACCAGAAAAACCAACAGCGCAAAAACCGCCAGCGACCAACCCACTACAACGTTCTTTCTCTTGCGTTCAACCAATTGGGCATCGGTTAGTCGCACCGTTTTCTCTCCGGCTTGTCGTTCTTGAATGAAATTCATTCCACTGTCTTTGCGATCTGACATCGATTATGTCCCCCACGCGAATAGGCCGAGATTTTCGAGCAAAATCGTGAGGAAAAGAGAAAATAGATAAAGCAAAGAGAAGGCAAACAAGCGCCCGGCAACCTTGTCGGCGTCGTCGCCATCGCCAACCGCAAGTACGCGCGCGGCCAATCCAATAAATGTTACGCTCATTCCTACCGCAACCATTGCGTAAATGTCACCGGCAAAGCCAAGCAGCCACGGTGACAGCGCAACAGGCGTTAAAAGAATTGTGTAAATCAGAATCTGAATGCGAGTCGAACGCTTGCCCGCGACAACCGGCATCATCGGCACGCCAACTTTTTCGTAGTCGCCGGCGCGGTAGAGAGACAGGGCCCAAAAATGGGGCGGTGTCCACATGAAAATGATGGCGAACAAAGCTATCGATTCAATTGAGACTGTGCCTGTGACGACCGCCCACCCGATCATTGGAGGGAAGGCACCGGCTGCTCCGCCAATGACGATGTTTTGCGGTGTCCGCCGCTTCAGCCACATGGTGTAGAAAAAGACGTAGTAAGCAATGGTCAAAGCCAACAGTGCCGCCGCTACGTAATTGACCATCAACGCCATCGACAACACCGAGAGCAGCGACAGAGAAACACCGAGATTGAGCGCCTCTTCGGGCCTGACGCGGCCTGCGGGAATTGGGCGATCTTTGGTTCGCTCCATCACCGCATCAATATCTGCGTCGTACCACATGTTTAACGCAGCGGATGCCCCCGCCCCCACGGCAATCGCGAGAATCGCGGCAAAGGCGATGAGAAGATTGATCTCGCCGGGCGCTGCGACAAGTCCAACCAACCCCGTAAAGACAACGAGTTTCATGACGCCCGGTTTCAAAAGCGCGAAGTAATCACCAGCCGTCGCAACACGAATGCCGTGATCGGCACTGGTGTCGTTGAGCTTAGTGTTGCTTATGTCAACCGTACTGTTGGTCATGTCTCTTGTCTTTTATCTCTCACTTAGAAGCGCGGGAGTTCGTTGAACTGGTGGAACGGCGGTGGTGAAGGTAGCGTCCACTCCAATGTCGTTGCACCTTCGCCCCATGGATTGTCGCCAGCCTTTTCTTTCTTCATGAAGGCATGGGCAATAATTCCGAGGAAAATAATGACGCCAAGGCCGGAAATGTATGAGCCAAAAGATGAGACCTGGTTCCACAGGGAATAAACATCTGGATAGTCAACATAGCGCCGTGGCATGCCCGCCAGCCCCAAGAAGTGTTGTGGAAAGAAAATCAGGTTCACGCCAATGAACGACACGACGAAGTGAATTATCGCTGCTGTCTCATGGTATTTGTACCCGGTCATTTTTGGGAACCAGTAATAGAACCCGGCAAAGATCCCGAAGGTCGCGCCCAGTGACATAGTGTAGTGAAAGTGTGCGACCACGAAGTAAGTGTCGTGCAGCGCGTGGTCCAGTCCAGCATTCGCGAGCATAACCCCAGTTACACCGCCGGCGGTGAAGAGGAAAATGAACCCAAGCGCCCAAATCATCGGCACTTTAAACTCAATCGAACCGCCCCACATGGTGGCAATCCAGGAGAAGATCTTGACCCCGGTCGGCACCGCGATGACCATCGTTGCCGCAACGAAATAAGTCTTCATTTCCAAGCTCATGCCTACCGTATACATGTGGTGAGCCCACACGATAAAGCCGACAAAGCCAATCGCCACCATGGCGTAGGCCATGCCAAGATAACCGAAAACTGGTTTTTTGGAGAAAGTGGACACGATCTGGGAGATGATCCCGAAGGCTGGCAAAATCAAAATATACACTTCCGGATGACCGAAGAACCAAAACAGGTGCTGATAAAGAAGTGGATCACCGCCTACGGACGGATCAAAGAAAGCGGTTCCGAAGTTACGGTCCGTTAGAAGCATGGTGATGGCGCCTGCCAAAACAGGCAGGGACAACAGAAGCAAGAATGCAGTAATCAAAACTGACCAGACAAACAGCGGCATCTTGTGCATGGTCATGCCCGGTGCACGCATATTGAAGATGGTGGTGATGAAATTGATGGCCCCGAGAATGGAGGAAGCGCCAGCCAAGTGAAGGGTGAGAATACCTAAGTCAACCGCCGGGCCCGGATGGCCGATGCCTGTCAGAGGTGGATAGACGGTCCAACCGCCACCCATACCATTTACCCCAGGGGCACCTTCCACAAACATCGACAAAACTCCAAGTACCAAGGCCGCAGGGAGAAGCCAGAACGATATGTTGTTCATGCGCGGGAAGGCCATATCTGGCGCCCCGATCATAATCGGCACGAACCAGTTGCCAAAACCACCGATTAGCGCTGGCATGACCATGAAGAAGACCATGATCAGGCCATGCATTGTGACCAGCATGTTGAAGAAGTGGAACGTTGCATCACCGCTACCAAGGACCGTGACACCTGGATTGGCCAGCTCCATTCGTATCAAGATGGACATGCCACCACCTACGATGCCACCGACGACTGCGAAAATTATGTAGAGAGTGCCAATATCCTTGTGGTTCGTGGAAAACAGCCAACGGCGCCAGCCTGTCGGGTGTCCGTGTCCGGCATCTGCGCTTGCGGTTTCATTAGCCATAGTTTTGATCCCTAGTCGGTAGTTCTTTTCTCAGATTGCAATGGTCCAGCGCGCTACTTGGTGTTCACTTGCGCCAGGTGAATATCTGTATCTGTTTCAAGGCTGCCATATTCATTCTGCATCCGTGAGATCCAGGTCTCGAATTTAGCCTCCGAGACAACATGGACTTCGATTGGCATAAACGCATGGCGAGATCCACACAGCTCCGAGCATTGGCCGTAGTAAACGCCTTCGCGTGTCGGGGTGAACCAAATTTCATTGATCCGCCCTGGGACCGCGTCGGTCTTTATGCCGAAGGAAGGAATGGCCCATGCGTGAATGACATCACCGGCTGCGACCAAAAGCCGTACCGTCTTATTGACCGGCACCAACACCGGCTCGTCGGTTGCTAATAGTCTGGGCTGACCCGCAACCAGATCTTCTTCTTCGATCATTGTCGCCGTAAATGCGAAATCACCATGGTCCGGATATTCATAGTCCCAATACCACTGCTGCCCAATCGCTTTGATGGTTAGGTCTGCTTCTGGAATGATCTCTTGGAGCCGCAAGAGCTTCAATGAAGGAATGAAGATTGCGACCAAGATCATGATCGGAACGACCGTCCAGATCACTTCAACCAACGTGTTGTGCGAATTCTTTGACGGTGTCGGATTTCTTTTAGCGCTGAAACGCCAAGAAACATAGATCAACAAAGCCAATACAAATAAAGCGATCGGTATGACCACCAGGACCATGATTCCGTTGTAGAATTTTGTGATCTCTTCCATGATTTCTGTTGCAGCAAGTTGCAGTCCGGTCTGACCTTCAACGGCCTGACCATATGTTGCATCGGCTGCCACACTTATTTCGACGCCGAACGCCATGAACATTGCCGCGATCACGAGGCCCAAGCCGGCGAGTTTCTTAACGTGCATAGTCCTTCCTTCGCTTCTCTTATCGGTCAAACTGGTAGCGAGGATGGAAACCCCCAAAAGACTTAGACGGCGCCCAAGGTGTAGCACGCAACCCTGAGTATATTTGCCGTTCGCCCCAGTAATTGATTCAGCTTTGTAACTTGACGAAATTGACTTCTGACAATTCGTCCAACCCGCGCTTCCTAGACCATAAATCTCAGGGGGACGCAAGCTTTCAACTAACTTTGCAATCAAGATTCACTCGCAAAATGGTTGTGCTTCCATCCTGCGAAATTGGCGTGTCGCGGGCAAGATCGGCCTATGAGAGAATTTACAACGGATGTGGACCGAATCTCGTTTTGGTCTCCCATCCCAATAGCCCGGAAATCCTCAAAAAAGGCCCTGGACTTGGCAATTTGGCGTGGTCGCTTTCGTACGACCCTGTTCTCTCGCTCAATACGACGGCCACACACCAACAACGGTCCGTCGGTTCTTTTGGGTTGTAATCAAAGGGCGAGACTCGCCAAACCGAGTTGGCCGTGTAGTTCTTTCTCATGGGGCTTGCTGTGCAGGCGAATGGTCGAACGAATCGACTTCTTGGGTTAGTTTGTCTCTAGGCTGATGCCGAAACGGAAAAAGGGATGAAGGCAATGTCCGCAAGCGACGACCTATTTTTTGGGCGATCTGACATGGACCAAGAACGGGTCCAGCAGATTGTCGATGACGTGGTTTCAATAGGCGAAGACGGCGAACTTTACCTCGAATACAGGCAATCGGAGAGCTTTGCCTTTGACGACGGGCGTTTAAAAGCAGCGAGTTTCGATACGATGCAAGGTTTTGGATTGCGCGCCGTCGCAGGTGAAGCCACAGGATTTGCCCACTCATCAGAACTTTCCGAAGACGCCATCCGCAGGGCTGCGCAATCGGTAGCCGCAGTAAGATCAGGAGAAGGTGGAAGTTTGGCGGATGGACCGTCGCGGACCAACACGTCGCTTTACACTGAAGCAAATCCTCTCGATGACGTCGAATTCTCCCAAAAAGTTCAACTCCTTCAAGATATTAATGCCTATGCCCGCGACAAGGACCAGAGGGTTCGACAAGTTTCTTGTTCGCTTGCTGGTGAGTGGCAAGCGGTTACGATCATGCGACCCGGAGGGCACGTCGTGCGAGATATTCGGCCCCTGGTTCGTCTTAATGTTTCTGTCATGGTTGGCAAAGGAGACCGCCAAGAAACAGGCGTTTCTGGGACCGGTGGTCGTACCAACTATCAAGCCTATTTGGACCCGAACTTCTGGCAAGGAGAGGTTGATGAGGCTCTTCGACAAGCCCTGGTCAATTTAGAAGCTATCCCGGCACCGGCCGGCGAAATGACCGTGGTGCTTGGGCCTGGTTGGCCTGGAATATTGCTGCATGAAGCCATCGGACATGGGCTGGAGGGTGATTTCAATCGCAAAAAGACATCCGCATTTGCTGGCCTCCTCGGGGAGTGTGTTGCCGCGCCTGGTGTTACTGTGGTGGACGACGGTACACTTGCCGATCGCCGTGGATCGATCACCGTAGATGATGAGGGAACTCCCAGCCAAAGAACCGTTCTCATCGAGGATGGGATTCTGAAGGGCTATATGCAGGACCGCATGAATGCGCGGCTGATGGGCCAGGCAGCGACTGGAAATGGCCGGCGCCAATCCTATGCATATGCGCCCCTGCCTCGGATGACCAACACGATCATGTCTTCAGGCGACAAAGATCCTGATGAGATCGTTTCCTCGGTCGATACAGGTCTCTACTGCGCTTCCTTTGGGGGCGGGCAAGTAGACATCACCAATGGCAAATTCGTCTTCACCTGCACCGAGGCCTACATGATAGAGAATGGAAAAATTGCGGCGCCAGTTAGAGGCGCTTCTCTGATCGGCAATGGTCCAGATTGCCTGACGCGGGTCTCCATGATCGGCAATGATATGGCCCTGGATCGCGGTATTGGGACTTGCGGCAAGGCCGGACAGGGGGTTCCGGTCGGCGTTGGCCAACCGACACTTCGGCTTGATGGCATCACCGTAGGTGGCACAAATACCTAGGACTATCCTGCTGGAACTCTCTATGTGCCATGTCTTGCTCATCGCGCAAGACCTGACCCCATTGCGAGTCTAGTAAGCGTACTCAGCAAAAATGGGATCGATGTTACCGGCCCATTCGCCGTGATATTTCTCCAGGAGAACTTCAGAGGGCGTGCGGCCCTCTTCCACGATTTGATGGAGGGCGTTTAGGTAATGCGTCTCATCATCGCCGATGCCATCCAATTTCGCGCGCGCTGCGAGGCCTGCTTTCGAAATCTCCAATACTTCCTTGGCTATGTCAAGGACCGTCCGCCCACGGATCTTTGCCTTGAGCCCTTCCAATGGCACTGCATTTCGAAGCTCCTCGCGTTCTTCCATCGTCCAATCAGCAGCAAGATCCCATGCGGCATCCAATGCAGATTGATCGTAGAGTAAACCTACCCACAATGCAGGGAGGGCGCATATGCGGGCCCAAGGGCCGCCGTCCGCTCCGCGCATTTCCATGTACTGCTTGATGCGCACTTCAGGGAAAATTGTGGTGAGATGATCTGCCCAATCAGACAGCGTTGGCTTTTGGCCCTCAAAGCCTTCTAGTTTACCTTCAAGAAACGCTCGAAACGACTTGCCGCTGACGTCATGATAGATGCCGTCGCGGTACACAAAATACATCGGAACATCGAGCGCATAGTCGACGTAACGTTCGAATCCGAATCCATCTTCAAAGACAAATGGAAGTAAGCCAGTACGATCTGGGTCGGTGTCCGTCCAGATTTGACTTCTGTAGGACACATAACCGTTTGGCTTGCCCTCGAGAAACGGTGAATTGGCAAAAAGCGCTGTTGCAATGGGTTGAAGAGCCAATCCAGTGCGGAATTTTTGAACCATGTCAGGCTCAGATGAAAAGTCCAAATTCGTTTGGATGGTACAAGAACGAAACATCATGTCGAGGCCAAGGGTGCCGCGTTTCGGCATGTAGTCACGCATGATTTTGTATCTGCCTTTCGGCATCATCGGAGTCTCTTCGCGTGTCCATTTTGGGGACACGCCCAAACCAATAAACCCAGCGCCGATCTCGTCCGCAACTTCTTTTACTTGAGCCAAATGGGCATGAACTTCATCGCAGGTTTGATGCAAGTTTTCGAGCGTGGCTCCCGACAACTCAAACTGTCCTCCAGGCTCCAAACTTACAGAAGCGCCAGCTTGAGCGAGGCCAATGATGTACTCACCTTCCAAGACAGGTTGCCATCCAAACCTGGTCAATCCTTCCAACATAGCGCGCACACCGCGATCGCCTTCATATTCCAGCGGCGCGCAATCATCGGTGTGAAAACCGAACTTCTCGTGCTCTGTACCAATGGTCCATTTCGTCTTAGGCTTGCAGCCTTGCTCAAGAAAACTGACAAGGTCCTGAGTTTCTTCGATGGGTCCACCGCCACTTTGAGGTATCGACATCCGCGTCCTTTACCGGTGAGTGCTTCGACGCTCTGTCAGCGCCTGATCCTAGTTCGGCCTCTCTCATAGCAAACCTCGGCCTTCATAACCAAGCCTTGGGTAGGGTTTTTTACAGATCTTGGGTGGGAATGTGACGATTTTACGGACATATGGGATCTAGATCTTTTGTTCTTCACATTTGAGTGATTTTTCGCAAGACCTGTCCCTTGCAACGTTAAAGATCGCCAAGAGCGCTTTGCCATAGCGTGACTGCGGCCAACGCAGCAGTATCCGCCCGCATGATGCGGGGGCCCAGGGAAACCGGCAAGGTTGCTTCGAGGCTGAGTATTTGCGAACGTTCGCGCTCGCTGAAACCGCCTTCAGGGCCGATTATGATTGACCAATCGTCGCTCGGGCCTGCATTCGCCAGCACTTTAACCATAGGCGGCGCTTCTCGTGCCTCATCACAAAAAATAAGCCGTCGTCCGGCCTCCCAACTTCGCAGGGCCTCTTCGAGTTTGATGGGGTTGTTGATCATTGGAATGGTCATCCGGCCCGATTGCTCGGCCGCCTCGATGACGTTGGCCCTTAATCGCGCTGTGTTTACGCGCGCGACATTTGTTCGCTCCGTGATCACCGGCCTAAGGGAGGCAACCCCCAGTTCCGTTGCTTTTTGGACCAGAAAATCTAGGCTCAATCGCTTGACCGGCGCAAAGATCAGTTCGAGATCTGGAACTGTGTCTTGGACGCGTGATCGACCGTTGATCGCCAACATCCCCGTTTTCTTGCCGAGATCAGAAATTGAAGCGGTCCACTCCCCTTCTCGGCCATTGAAAACGAGAATTGTATCGCCAACTGATTGGCGCATGACGTTGCGCAGGTAGTGAAGTTGACCTTCAGCCAACGCCACATCCGCTCCAGCCGCCAACTGTGCGTCGACAAACAAGCGGATTTTGGCAAAGTCATAGGGTTCAAAAGGGTTCGACATCGTTTGAGATTGGGGCTTTCATGAATTTTCGATATCAACGATTCGTCTGCTGGATAGACTAAGCCGATGGCCCCGCCAAGCGAACCCACAATTGAGAGCCGCGTTTCTGACGCCACGCCGTTGAATTGGGTGGATCGTTTTGCGCCAGCTTTCACGCGCCCCTACTTGCGTCTGGCGCGCGCGGATCGTCCCATTGGAACTTGGTTGCTTCTTTGGCCGTGCCTTTGGAGTCTTCTCTTGGCGCTTTCAGTGCATCCTGTGTCACTCCTTGAGATTGCGCGCCTGACAGTTCTGTTTGGGATCGGCGCCTTTGTAATGCGCGGGGCCGGATGCACCTACAACGACATTGTCGATCGCGAAATTGATGCAGCGGTCGAGCGCACAAGATCGCGGCCCCTGCCGAGCGGACAGGTGAGCCTAATTCAAGCCTGGTTGTTTTTGAGCGGCCTTGCATTGATTGGCCTTGCGGTTCTCCTATCGCTCACCTCGTTTGCAGTTTGGCTTGGGCTCGGATCCTTGGCACTCATCGCTGTCTACCCGTTTATGAAACGATTGACCTACTGGCCGCAGATCTGGCTTGGCCTTACGTTCAATTGGGGTGCGCTCATTGGATACGCGGCCCTCACTAATACGTTGTCGCCTGCTCCCCTTCTTCTTTATCTGGGGGCTATTTTATGGACGGTCGGCTATGACACAATTTACGCTCATCAAGACAAGGAAGACGACTTACTGGCTGGTGTAAAATCAACGGCCCTCCGGTTGGGTAATCGAACCAAATACTGGCTCGGCGTTTTTTACGGAGCGGCGCTCGCGCTCTTCTTGGTGGCCGGCGCTGTCGGACAATTGGGAATAGGGTTCTATTTCGGACTCATTGCCTGTGGGTACCACCTGCTCCGTCAAATTCGACGCGTGGATATTGAGAATTCTGCCAATTGCCTGGCGGTGTTTAAGTCCAATCGAGACTTCGGCGCAATTTTGGCAGTATCGATCGGACTTGGACTTTTCTTCTAGTCCCAGCGCGAGGTGTTTTGCGCTCGTCGCCAAAGCAGCGTATTCTATTCTCCATGAGCAAAGCAGCCCGTTACCTCCCGCGCGAAGAAATCAAACAAGTTAGCGCAAGATCTGACCTGAAAGCCGCGTGGCTAGTGCTGCACGCTTGGGGTCTCATCCTTGGCTCAATGGCTCTGTTTGCTTGGATGCCCAATCCGCTGACCTTTTTGATCGCAGTTGTGATTATCGGAGGGCGTCAGTTGGGATTGGCGGTTCTCATGCACGACGGATCGCATGGCGTGTTGTTTAAAACCCGAGCGCTGAACAATTGGGTGAGCCAGTGGTTGTGCGCTTATCCTGTCTTTTCAGAAACTTGGACGTACCGCGCTTATCACCTCAAACACCACCGGTTTACGCAAACCGACAAGGACCCAGATCTGTCATTGTCTCTGCCCTTCCCGGTGACCAAGGCTAGCATGCGGCGAAAGATAATCCGCGATCTCACCGGCCAAACCGCGTTCAAACAACGAAAAGCACAAGTGCGCGCGGCCTTAGGTCCAAAAGACTTGCCGGTCGCCAAGCGTGCGAAGCACTTCATTTCGAAACTTGGCGGTCCGATACTTGTCAACGCGCTTTTGTTGTCGGGCCTTGCGCTCGCGGGGCACTGGTATCTCTATTTTGCCTTGTGGCTGCTTCCCTTCGTGACCTGGCACCAACTCATAATCCGTATCCGGAATATTGCTGAGCATGCCATGGTCCCTGACCATGACGACATCTATCTAAATGCTAGGACTACGGTTGTCGGACCTTTCATTAGGACAATTCTCGCCCCTTATTTCGTGAACTACCACGTCGAACATCACATGATGATGTATGTGCCATGTTACAACCTTCCAATGGCGCACAAGTTACTTGGCGCTCGAGGATTTCACGAAAAGATCGAAATCGCGCATGGATATAGTGACGTTTTGAAATTGGTCACGTCTAAACCAGAAGACGACTTAGACCCAAATGATGGCCGTGGAAACGATGAACACTTTGCCGACATGTATAGTCGAGGCGGCAAGGCCGCATGAGACCACTGGAAGACCCCAAGACCTTCATCTTAGAGAATACTGTGGCTCAACCAACGCCTCTGGTCGGCGAAATCAACTTGCGGGTCGCAGACCAGATTGTTCCCATCTGGCAGATGACGGAAGAACAGCTTGAGGAGCAAGGGTTGCCTCCGCCCTTTTGGGCCTTTGCTTGGGCAGGTGGGCAAGCCTTATCTCGCTATGTGCTCGACAACCCAGACTTGGTAAAGGGTAAGCGGGTACTGGATTTTGCTTGTGGATCAGGTATTTGCGCTATCGCGGCGGCTCTGGCGGGCGCGGCGGCGGTGACAGCAAATGACGTTGACCCGCTTGCCTGCAGTGCGGCGGAAATCAATGCCGAGCTCAATGGAATGGCCGTCGAGACAATCTCAGATGACATTGTCGGACAGAAAGACGCTCTTTGGGATGTGATTTTGGCCGGCGATATTTGCTACGAGCGGCCTCTTGCTGACCGGGTTGAAGCTTGGCTGCGGGCGCAGGCAACTCAAGGCACCTTGGTTCTGATTGGTGATCCGGGCCGGACTTACCTCCCCAATCAGGGGGTCAAAAAACTCGTTTCTTATGCGGTGCAGACAACGCGTGAGCTGGAAGACAATGACGTGCGAAACACCAGTGTGTGGCGGGTTTTGGTTGACGCTTGACGGGAGGCCCGCATGGCTTATGGTCCATCGAAATCGGAAGTCCTTCTGAGAGAACTCTAGTTTATGTCTTATCAATCGCTGCGCGATTTCATTGCCAAGCTTGAAGCGAGTGGCGATCTCGTCAGAGTACAAGAACCAGTGTCGACGGTGCTGGAAATGACAGAAATTCAAACCCGGTTGATCGCAGAAGGTGGCCCTGCGGTCTTGTTCGAAAATCCACTCGATGAATCTGGTCAACCGCAATCCATGCCTGTGCTTGTCAACCTGTTCGGCACCGTGAAACGAGTAGCGATGGCTGTCACTATGGACGGTGTTGAACGAACACAGGCCCGCGAACTTCGCGAGGTCGGTGAGGCACTTGCGTTTTTGCGCCAACCTGAACCCCCCGGCGGCCTCAAAGATGCCGTCGCCATGCTGCCAGTGTTGAAGAACGTTTTCACTATGAAACCGAAGACCGTGTCGCAACGAAGCGCGCCGTGCCAAGAAGAAGTTCTGACCGGCGCTGACATTGATCTAGGTACATTGCCTGTTCAAACCTGTTGGCCGGGAGAACCAGCACCGCTGATCACTTGGCCATTAGTGGTAACGAAGGGGCCCGGTGATACGGCGGAGGACAACTACAATCTTGGCATTTACCGGATGCAGGTGACCGGACCCAACACAACAATTATGCGATGGCTCAAACATCGCGGCGGCGCGCAACATCACGCGCGATGGGGCAACGCACATGACGAGCCTCTGCCCGCTGCAGCGGTGATTGGGGCAGACCCCGGCACGATTTTGGGTGCCGTTACGCCGGTTCCTGAAACCCTTTCTGAATATCAGTTTGCAGGCCTCTTGCGCGGCTCGAAGGTTGAATTGGTCGACTGTGCGACCATTCCGCTCAAAGTTCCGGCTCAGGCGGAAATCGTTCTTGAGGGACACGTCTCTCTCTCAAATTATGCAGACGAAGGGCCGTACGGCGATCACACAGGATACTACAACTCGGTTGAGCCTTTTCCTGTCTTTACCGTTTCTGCAATTACGAAACGCAAGGACCCCGTCTACCTCTCGACCTATACGGGTCGCCCCCCTGATGAACCCAGCGTGCTTGGTGAAGCACTAAACGAGGTCTTCATTCCGCTCTTACAACAACAGTTTCCTGAGATTGTCGACTTTTGGCTTCCACCGGAAGGATGTTCCTATCGGATCGCTGTAATTTCGATGAAGAAGTCCTTCGCTGGACATGCCAAGCGCGTCATGATGGGAGCGTGGTCTTACCTGCGCCAATTTATGTATACGAAATGGCTCATCGTGGTTGATGATGATATTAATCCCCGCGATTGGAAAGATGTCATGTGGGCGATCAGTACCCGGATGGATCCAGCACGTGATATTACGCTGATCGAAAACACGCCCATCGACTACCTGGACTTTGCGTCTCCAGAAAGTGGTACGGGGAGCAAGGTCGGTCTTGATGCCACCAACAAGGTCGCACCTGAGACGCATCGTGAGTGGGGTCGCAAAATCGCCATGACCGACGAGGTCGTCAAGACAATCGACGAAAAATGGCCGAGGTTTGGACTGCCTGGTTCCGGTCGTAAGATTTGGTAGCAATTTGACAGAAGGAGATTTCCAATGGGAACTGTTGTCATCGTCACCTTCCAACCCAATCCGGGGCAGGAAGACGCATGGGAAGCATTGACAAAGGAGCACGAGAAAGTCATGCGAGAGGAAGGGTTGGTCACAGACAGGCCCTTCATAGAACTCAAGGCGGAAGACGGCGCGCGGGTGGAGATCTTTGAGTGGGCGTCAGTCGAGGCCTCTGAAAGTGCTAACTCCAACGATCGTGTCCAGGAAGTGTGGAACGCCATGTTCGCCATCGGCGCCTTTCCTCCAGGAAAAGACCTGGCAGCCTTTGAAACCCCGTTTGCCCATTTCACCGTCGTAGACGACTAAGGGAGACCCATCGTGGAAATCTTTGCCAATGTCCCGGTGACGGCCCTTTATGCCGGGCTAAACGGCTTGATCGCCCTCTTTTTAGCTTGGCGGGTGACCCAATCTCGAAACAAATACAAGGTGAGCCTCGGAGATGGCGGGGAAGATGGCATGCAAGCCGCCATTCGCGCGCACGCCAACAATGCGGAATATGTCCCACTCGCACTCATTTTGCTGTTGATCATGGAGATTATGGGCGGATTGTCACTCGCTCTCCACCTTATGGGTGCGACCCTCACAATTGCCCGAATTCTGCACGGCTGGGGCATTGCGGCTGCGTCTAGCGGAACACCTGGCAGATTCTGGGGAACCGCCCTTACTTGGCTGGTTTTGCTTGCAGGATCATTGGGGTGTATTGCCTTATCAATCGGTTAACCGCCACGAGTGTCAAGATTCTTTACAGGCGGTTGAATTGGTTAACAATTTGTGACCATAACCCATTGAAATCATTCAACCCTTCAAACTGGCCCCCATCTTGCTTTATATGGGCCGACAGTAAAACTGTAGATTTCAGTCAGATGGAGTAAAACATGAAATTATTCTCGAAAAAGACCCTGATGGGCGTGATGGGCGGCATTGTCGGCTTGTTTTTCATCTCGATCAGCGCTTCTGCGACGCCGGTTCTGTTCATTTACGATCCTGCCACAAATACGACGATTTCCATCGCTGATGGCGATGCCTTAGACAATTCAGCTTCGGGGGACGGAACAGTCAACTATAGCGGTACCTTTGGCAGCTTTAGCCTTGCGGTTAATGTTGGAACTACGTCTGGCGGTACTTCTAGTTCCCCTTCGTTGCATTTGACCTCATTTGCAACGTCGTCAAGCGCCGGTTCATTGGTCGTTTGGTTTGGCGAAACAGATTATCTCGGTGGCGGTTCGATTTCATCGACCCTCTATTCTGGCGGTTCTGGATCCCTAACCTTTGACTCCTCTGCTTGTTTGGATCTCACCAATACGAGCCTTATCGACGCGAGTGGTAATTGCTCGGGTACTCAAAGTTCAATCCTAAATCAGACAAGTCCAGGCGGCTTCACGTCGACTGCGTTTAACTTCGATGCTTCTAGTACAAACCTCTTTGGCCTTGGTATCGGTACTGTGATTACAGCCACCGGCGCTGGACAAACAGGTTCGGTAGATCTTCAATTGAGAGTTCCGGAGCCAGGTATCCTTGGCCTCCTTGGTCTTGGCCTTGTCGGCATCGGTCTTGCCGCTCGCCGCCGTCGCCAAGCTTAGTCTGGACCAGTAAAGACTGAAATCTAACGGGAACGGCCCGCCGAAAGGCGGGCCGTTTCTTGTTGTCTAACTCCGAGTACTAGAAAGAAATGCGGGACCTGCTAAGCCCCTTCGGGCAGTAGACGTGATTTCCAAGACCCAGTTTTCCATTCTTCCAGCAACACAACATAAGGTTTGCCGCCGTTGTCCAGCCACCATGAATCGATGACCCAAAGCACGCCGGTTGTTTGATCCTTGATAGACGTCGCGGTATGAGGCCAGCCCGCAACCTCAAAGAACCCATTGGTCACCCGCAAGTCGATGGTGTGGTGTTGGATAAGACCGTCATTCACCATCATCGTTAGGTAAATCGCGGTGTTGAGCATTTCATCGACACAGTCTTGCTGTCGATAACGACCCGAGCCCTTAAATGATCCTCCGACATCCCCGTCCGTCCCCGTCTTTGGGCCAACCATTCCTTCCAGGTGAGCGATAGCATCGCGCATGATCTCGCGCTCCCCTTGGGCGGTAACAGATCGGTCCGCAAAGATCGCTCTCACCGACGCCCATTCCGCTTCAGTCAAATCAACGACGCTCGACTGATTGCAGCCATGACCATAGCAAACCGTGAAATTGTCGGGATTGGGCTTCGTAATGACGCCGCGATCTGCGAATTCTTGTGGAAATTCGACGCTCGAGACGGTGCATCCCGCTAGGGTCCCAATAGCTGCCCCCAAGAGTAATGGGCGGATAGTCTTCTTCAAATCATTTTTCATAAATGTTCCCCGTACCTCGGCGAAGCCTTGGTTTCTTTGTCGTGGCGATGTCTTTACTATAGGCATTTGATCGGTTCTCACAAAAGAGACAATTTTTCGTTCGATTTCTCCAACGGCGAGGTTGCTATCTCGATGACCCTCAATCCCCTGGCCACCGACAAAGAAGGTGTTCTGGCAGACCTCATTTCCAAGGCAATGCAAGCGGGTGCAGACGCGGCCGACGCTTTGATCTATGACGCCCATTCCCAGTCTGTCAGCTATCGGCTTGGCGCGGTTGAGAAAATCGACAGATCGGAAGGTCAGGATGTAGGCTTAAGGGTTATTTTTGGGCAACGACAGGCCCAAGTTTCTTCCAGCGACTTGAGCGAAAATGCACTTTCTCAGCTCGTCGACCGCTCTGTCGCCATGGCCAAACTGGCGCCGGAAGACCCATATTGTGGTTTGGCGCCTAGCGACCGATTGGCCCGAGAGATTCCCGACCTTGATCTCAATGATCCGTCGGAGCCCGATGCGGAGGTTCTTGTCGACGTATCACGCGAGGCAGAAGAGGCTGCACTTGAGGTCAAGGGAATCACAAACAGTTTTGGTGCAAGCGCTGGATCTGGGCGAATTGAAATTGCTCTCGCGACCAGTGAAGGTTTCTGCGGCACCTACTCGACAAGTTCTCACTCCATATCCTGCGGTGCCTTGGCTGGCGAAGGGGCCGACATGGAGCGAGATTTCGATGCGCGTTCCACAAGACACAGAGAGAACCTACCGCCTGCTGCTGACATCGGTCGCTCAGCAGCGAAACGCGCCGTCGCAAAACTTAACTCTCGAAAAGTAGAGTCGCAATCGGTTCCCATTGTTTATGACCCTCGCGTATCAAACTCACTGGTCGCCCATTTCGCGGGCGCAATTTCCGGCGCTTCTGTGGCGAGAGGCGCGAGCTTCTTTAAAGAAAGCCTCGGCTCGCAGGTCTTGTCGCAATCCATCAACATTGTTGATGAACCCCATATTCGTCGAGGGCTCGGCTCCAAACCCTTTGATGGTGAAGGTGTCTCAAACAAGAAGCATCAACTCGCTCGTGACGGCATTCTCACGACTTGGTTGTTGGACTGCGCTTCGGCGCGCCAACTGGGCTTAGAAACGACAGGCCATGCCACCAGAGGAACCGGCGGTCCGCCCCGACCTAGCACGACCAATTTGTATTTGGAGGCTGGCTCCCTGTCGCCCGACGATCTCATAGCGGACATTCGAAAAGGTTTTTATGTGACAGAATTTATTGGGCGAGGGATCAACGGCGTTACTGGCGATTACAGCCGTGGTGCCGGTGGGTTTTGGATCGAAGACAGTGAGATTACCTATCCGGTGAATGAGATCACAATCGCCGGCAATCTCAAATCGATGTTTCTTGAGATGACCGCGTCGAATGATCTGGAATTTAGATACGGAACAAACGCTCCTACTCTTCGCATCGAAGGGATGACCATTGCCGGGCGATGACCAACCACATTCACATACTGTGTTGCACGAATTTCTGGTTGAGACTGTCGGTGAAGCCGGCGCGATTGCCCTTGGATACTTTGGCAAAGAAATTGAGAGTTGGAACAAGACACCAGACGGCGGCGACAATCCGGTCAGCCGGGCAGATCTTGAAATCGATCACTTTTTGAAAGAGCGCCTTCAGAGCTTCACTCCTGACTATGGTTGGCTGTCGGAAGAAACCGAGGACAACGCCGACCGACTCAATCACCGCCGGGTATGGATCGTGGATCCCATCGACGGGACGCGCGCTTTCTTGAAAGGGCTTCCTCATTTTACAGTTTCGGTTGCGCTGGTCGAAGATGGCCGACCCATTGTTGGCGCGGTCTTCAATCCGGCCCTATCAGAAATGTTCACAGCGATGGTCGGCCAGGGTGCCTGTCTGAATGGCCAAAGGGCCGTGGCATCCAAGCAATCTGAACTTGAGAACTGCCGGATGCTGGCCTATGCGTACATGATCAAGAGTAAGAAATGGCCGGAGGCGTGGCCCAAAATGCATATCGAACAGCGCAATTCCGCTGCCTACCGAATGGCGCTTGTCGCTTCTGGTTCTTTCGACGCAACCCTGTCTCTCAGTCCAAAACACGACTGGGATATTGCCGCAGCACACCTCATTGCAGCCGAGGCCGGCGCCATGGTCACCCACCATGATGGTGCAGAACCGCTCTACAATGGCGAGATTCCAGTTCAAAAGAGCCTGGTTGTTGCCTCAAGCCAACTTCACAGCTTGATCCTGGAGCGGGTTCGACATATGGAATTGCCGCATACACATGGTTCGCAGGGGAGATAGACGTGACCCAGCAAAGATTGCACCTTGTTTTTGGAGGTGAGCTCACAGATATGCAAGGTTTTGAGTTCAAAGACCTAGAAAAGCTTGACGTTATAGGTGTTTTTCCCAATTATTTGACGGCTTATGACGCCTGGAAAGCGGCGGCCCATCGAACGGTCGATTCGGCGCTTACGCGCTATTTCATTGTGCATTTGCACCGCCTCATGAACCCAGAGGTCTAAGGGCCGCGGGGCTTGTTGACAGGCTTTGTCGCGCTTTGTGCCCATGGTAAGGTCTTGGCTAACGAATCCTACCGAGATCAGCTCGAACAAGGGTCAAGATATTGAGTGAAATCAATTCGTTAGACCAGGCCACTCCCCAGAGTGGTGGCGCTGATCCTTCCGTGACGGCAGCCCAACCAAAAATGCTGACCGGCAGTAAGTCGCAGTTTGGAGCAATTGCTCGTCGGCTCTATCGCGATTATCTGTCCGACTACCGCGGCCGCCTTGGAATCGCGATCGGGCTGATGCTAATCATTTCAGCGACGACAGGCGCCTTGGCATGGTTGCTCAAACCTGCGGTCGACATCCTCTTCGTCGAGAAAGACAAAACTCTCCTCTACACATTGCCTGGGGTCGTGATTGCTATCACCGCGATCAAGGCGCTCGCGACCTACGGCCAAGGCGTCATCATGTCTCGAGTGGGGCAAGACATCGTTGCGAGGCTGCAACTCGGCCTCTTTCAATCCATGGTGTATGCAGATCTACAGAGATTGATCAGTACACACACCGGCTCGTTCCTCGCTCAAGCGGTTAACAACGTCAATCTTGTTCAGCAGGCAACCAGCCAGACCATCGTTACATTCGCGAGGGACCTGACCTCGGTTCTTTTTCTTGGCGGTGTCATGTACACGCGCGACTGGCGATTGGCCCTCATCGCGACAGCTATCATCCCCTTTGTTCTCCTCAACACCCGAAAACAGGGAAAGAAAACGCGCAAAGCTACCATTCAATCAATGTCCGAAACCGGCACATTGACCGCTCTCATATCTGAGAATCTCGACGGGACGCGGGTGGTCAAAGCCTATAATCAAGAAGACAGGGAGATTGAGCGCACCAACAAGAGCATTTTGAGGCGGCGCGATTTTCAGATGAAAGCGCTCAAAGCCCGCGTCGCGGCCGCTCCCATTACCGAAGCTATTCAGGGGCTTGGAATTGCAGGAGCGATCTTTTACGGCGGTTACAATGCTATGAATGGAAGCCTTACCATCGGCGCGTTCATGTCATTTCTCATGGCGATGATGATGACCTATGACCCACTCAAACGATTGTCGAATTTGAGCACGGTCCTGACACAGGGCCTCACCGCGGCTGAGAATGTTTTCGAAGAGCTCGACATGCCGCAAGAAATTTATGACGATCCTGACGCCAAAGACCTTCAATTGAGCGGTGGCAAGATTGAATTTCACAGTGTCGGCTTTCACTATGGCGATGAAAGAGCTGCCCTCGACGGGGTGAGTTTTGTTGCAAACCCAGGGGAGACTGTTGCCTTGGTCGGACCAAGTGGTGCCGGCAAGAGTACTGTCTTAAACCTCATTCCCCGGTTTTTTGATGTCTCCTCTGGTTCCGTGACCTTGGACGCTCAAAATGTCCGGGACGTCACATTGAATAGTCTAAGGGGTTCCATTGCGTTGGTGACGCAAGAACCATTTTTATTTGACGATACCATTCATGCGAACATCGCCTATGGCCGCCCTGATGCAAGCCGTGGAGATGTGATCAAAGCAGCGCAAGCCGCCGCTGCTCACGAGTTCATTGAGGAATTGCCGGAGGGTTACGACACGCTTGCTGGAGAAGGCGGCGCGCGTCTTTCCGGTGGACAAAGACAGCGCATTGCAATTGCTCGTGCGATGTTAAAAGATGCACCGATACTTCTCCTAGATGAGGCGACGTCGGCGCTCGACACGCGGTCTGAATCGCATGTACAGGAAGCGCTGAGACACTTGATGAAGGGGCGCACGACGATCGTGATTGCACACCGATTGAGCACGATCATCGATGCAGACAAGATATTCGTTATGGACCAAGGCCGAGTTGTAGAGTCAGGCCGACACGAAGAACTTCTTCAACAGGATCAGCTCTACGCGTCGCTCTATAGCTCCGGATTTTCGTCGCAAGAAAATGACGAACAAACTCTTGAAGACACAGGGGCCTAGCAGTGACAACATCAAACACGCCCACAGTTGGCAAACCGGCCCGAAAAAAACACCGAACGCCAAATTGGATCAAGAGTTTTGGCCGCAATGACACTCTACGGGCAATGGTTTGCTTTATCATTGCAAACTACATTCGTTTTGTTCATGTGACTGGACGATGGACTGAGGTGCGCGGCGATGTCGTCGAACCTTACATGAGAGATCAAAAGCCCTTTCTCTACACATTTTGGCATGGGCGGTTGCTCATGATGCCTTATGGGTGGCGCACAAAGATGCCCTTACGCATGTTGATCTCTCAACACCGCGACGGCGCCATAATTGCAGAAAGTGTCGCTCATTTTGGACTTGGGACGGTGCGCGGGTCAGCCGGCAGCAAGACTGGCAGCGACAAAAACAAGGGTGGTGCGGCCGCGGTTCGGCAGATGGTTCGATCTGTGCGTGAAGGCAAAGGGATTGGGATCACACCCGATGGACCTGCAGGACCGTTCATGCGGGCCAGCGACGGCGTTGCCGCGGTCGCCAAACTATCTGGCGTGCCCATCATTCCTGCCACCTATTCAACCAGCCGGAGGCGGGTCATGGGATCGTGGGATCGCTTTTGTCTTGCCCTTCCTTTCACCAAAGGGGTCATAGTTTGGGGAGAGCCAATATGGGTCGACCGGAAGGCGGATGCAGAAGAACTTGAACGCGTTCGACTTGAGGTCGAAAAAGTACTCAACGACATTACGCGCGAAGCCGACGAGTTGATGGGGATTGAGCCCATTCAGCCTCCCCCATTGGTGGCTGAGTGACGTCCCATTATGTCAATCTTAACTCAGCAAACCCCACGTCCCCTTAGCCATCGTCTGGCAAGATTTTTCTACCGCGCTGCCTGGTGGGTCCTGTCGCCAGGTCTTGGATATTACTTGCGAAGACGCGCACGCCGCGGCAAGGAAGATCAGGGTCGAATATCTGAACGATATGGCATGCCCAGCCACTCCCGGGACGCCGATCACATCATCTGGGTGCACGGAGCAAGTGTCGGCGAAAGTTTGTCAGCGCTTCCCGTCATCGAGCACATCCTGAACAGTCTTCCAAACGTCAATGTGCTGGTTACAACGGGGACCATAACTTCAGCCAATGTTCTTTCCGAGAGATTGCCGAGCGGGTCTTTTCATCAGTACATTCCGTTGGATCATCCAGCTTACGTCAACCGGTTCTTGTCGTACTGGAATCCATCGACCGTATTGTGGCTTGAGTCTGAATTCTGGCCCAATCTCATCGTAGAAGCATCGAAGCGGAAAATTCCGATGGCACTTGTTAATGCACGGGTCTCGGATGCCTCATTCAAATCTTGGAAGCGGAACCGCTGGGCCATTGAACCGATCCTTCAAGGCTTTCGTGTGAGCCTGGCACAAGATGATGATGTGGCGCAAAAATTGACGGCGCTTGGCGCACAAAACGTTGCCACGATTGGCAATCTCAAATACGCAAGTGCGCCGCTTCCGAATGATGAGGTCCAGCTAGCGGACCTACGAAAGGCAATTGGGACAAGACCCATTTGGCTAGCAGCACAAACGATCGCGCCGGAAGAAGAGGTCGTTTTGCAAACCCATCTTGCCTTGGCAAAGATCGTTCCTGACTTGATCACTATCATCGTGCCTCGTCACCCCGAGCGCGGTCCTGAAATTCTCGACCGGATCTCTCAAAGTGAACTAAAAGTATCTGTTCGCTCGAGAAGCCAAGATTGCGATGCAACAACGGATATCTATCTTGCCGATACAATGGGAGACTTGGGGCTGTTCTTTCGATTGGCGGAGATCGTTTTTCTGGGTCGGTCTCTGGTTCCTTTGGGGGGTGGAAGTAACCTCCTCGAACCAGCACGACTTGGTTGCTCGGTCGTACAAGGCCCCTACACAGAAAATTTCGCTGAAGTTTCGGAACGCTTCATCTCTGCAGAGGCGGTCGCTGTTGTAAAAAGCGAGGACGATCTCCTCGATGTTGTTACGAAGATGTTTGATGATCCTGATTACACCCACGCTCTCGCCGCACGAGCCCAGTCGGTTGCCGACGACGCCGCAAGCGTACTCGACAAAGTGGTAGACGCCGTAATGCCCCTGTTACCAAATTCAGAGGTGACACGTGCGGACACCTGAATTTTGGTACCCGCAAGAGGGTCGGGTCACTATTACTTCTGCCTTCTTAAGTCCATTGGCGTGGATCTATGACGGCGTGGGTTGGATGAAGGGTAAGACCTCCAATGCCCACAAGCTTCGTGTTCCGGTTGTCTGTGTTGGCAATCTGACCGCAGGTGGCGCTGGGAAAACACCCTGTTGCATCAAGATCTCCGAAATCGCAACAGAGATTGGCATGAATCCGTCTTTTGTCAGTCGCGGCTATGGCGGCAGTGAGAGGGGTCCCTTGATGGTTGATCCTGGTCAACACACCTCAAGTGAGGTCGGCGATGAACCTCTGCTTCTGTCTGGAGCCGCGAAAACCTGGATCGCCACAGACCGAGCCAAAGGCGGCGACGCCGCCCAAGACACTGGCGCGACAACGATTGTGATGGACGATGGGTTTCAAAACCCAAGCCTCTACAAGACTCTCTCGATACTCGTCGTTGACGGGCGACTGGGATTTGGAAATCGGCGGGTCATTCCAGCAGGACCTTTAAGAGAAAATATCTCGCGCGGATTGGGCCGCGCGGATGCAATCATCGTCATGGGCGGTCGATCGCTGTTACCTCAAAAAGACCGGCAAGACATCGAGAAATGCACAGCGCCGGTTTTCGATGCCCGGTTGGAGCCTGACGAGATAGTTCCCAGCGTAGCTCAAAATGAAAAATCAGATGGCGAACCTCAGTTCATAGCTTTTGCAGGCATTGGCCGTCCGCAAAAGTTTTTTGATACTCTCAAGTCGATATCGTTGAATGTGATTAAGGAAGTCCCCTATCCCGACCATCACCCCTATTCGTCGCGTGACACTGAATGGCTCTTGCAATTGGCCCATGAAAAACAAGGACGGCTCATCACCACCGCCAAGGACCATGTTCGCCTATCGAGAGCCATGCGAGATCAGGTAAGTGTGCTGCCGGTGTCTGTTGCATTTGACGATGAGGCCAGTTTTCGGCAATTTCTAAAGCTGAATTTGTTGCCTCATACCTCTGGTGCACAGGGGCAAGGGTGATTTGAAAGTGGTGTAACATTGGGCAAACCCTCGAACCAAATTATTGGCGACAAACGCCCGCGGCCGCGCCACTACGTTGAGTACTGGGCCTTGCGCGCAGCAAATGCGGTGTTTCACCTTCTCGGAGTGGACCGCTCGTCGGCCTTTGGCGGCTGGCTCCTTCGCACTTTGGGTCCACTTTCAAACTACGACAAATACGCGCGCGCCAATCTTAAATTGTGCCTGCCGGATCTCAGCGGCAAGGAGACGGATGAAATCGTCCGTGAGATGTGGGACAATTTCGGACGCACGGTTGGGGAGTTTCTTCTTTTGGAGAAACTTGCCGTCTATGGGCCAGAGGCCCGTGTCGAAATCGTCGGCGAAGAAATCATTGACCGCGTCCTCGCTGAGGGAAAGACAATCGTCTTTTTTTCAGGTCACTTTGCCAATTGGGAACTTGCATCACCGTATATTGTGCAAAAGACAGGACGCCTTGCGGGCGTCTACCGGGCAGCCAACAATCCACTTGTTGACCAATGGATCATTAACACAAGAAGCACGATGACATTTAACACCTTGTTACCTAAGGGTCGCAAGGGTGCCAAAGGAACAATCGAGTGCTTACGCAGGGGCGAACACCTCGCGATGTTGCTTGATCAAAAACTCAATGAAGGTCCCGACATTCCTTTGTTTGGTCAGAATGCCAAAACGGCGACCGCCGCAGCGCTCTTTGCTGTTAAGTATGGATGCCCACTTGTTCCGGTGGGCCTTCAACGACTAGAGGGCGCGAAGTTTGTTGTCACATTCTATGAGCCACTCGAAATCCAATTGACCGGGGATCAAACGCAAGACGTTCTCACGGTTGCTACGCAATACAACAAATTTATCGAAGATCAAATCCGGGCTAACCCAGGGCAGTGGCTATGGATGCACAATCGTTGGACAACTCCCAACAGAAAACGGTACACAAAACGCCCTAGGTACAAGAAGCCATCGTGAGTTTATTGACCATCCCCAATCTGGGTTTTTGTTTCTGTTTGGTCCGATTCAACGGAAACTTTGGCCTCCAATACATCTGACATCGCAGGAACTAGAAGTGTTGGATCAACCCTTTGATTGGTCCAATACATGCGCCAATCAAGATGCGGTCCGTTGGCGCGTCCGGCGGCTCCGACCCGGCCTAGAATGTCGCCCTTTTGAACAGCCTGGCCGACTTCTACGTCAACGCCCGACAAATGAAGGAATGCACTGATGAGGCCCATGCCGTGGTCTAGAAATATGAGGCCACCTTCATAGTACATGTCTCCTTCAGCGAGCGTGACAATGCCAGGCGCCGGTGCGCGGAAGTAGGTACCGGTGGGGGCCGCGATATCCACGCCGTAATGGGGTCGACCTGGCGTTCCATTGTAGTACCGCTGACTGCCGTAGACGCCCGAGATCCTGCCCGTCAGTGGCCATTCAAATGTTTCAACAAATCCATCTGAAGATGTGACATCGCGGCGGGCGGTATTTTTGATTGCGGTCTCTTTTTTGATGCGGACCAGAGTTTCGGGAGCGGGTTCGATGTATTTCTTGGGAATGCCATCAACACGGGAGATGTCGTATTCACGTGACGCAATCTGCAGATCCTTGGTCTCCACCTCTCCATTTGGCATCGTAATTGCCAACGTCGCGGAGGCAGCATGATCGCGGTCAAAACCAAACACGAAACGACCAAGCTCGTCGACCAACATGGCCTTGCCATCCAGAGTAACGGTCGTGCCCGGCTCAGAACTCCCTAAGATCAATCCCCCTTGAACAAATTGACCCTCGAGTTCGACGGCACTTGCCGATTGACCGAAGAAGCCACCAAACAGAATTGCCAATGAATAAAGATGGGTTTTCACTCTCATTCCTTTGGTCCTTCAACCGAAGCTTGATGATCTTTGTGGGCCGCTGCCGCCGAACAATAAGCGACCTGTTTCTCGACATTCCAATAGCGCAAATCCTCCAAAGGAATACGCTGGCCGGTCACTACACACAGGACGAATTGTCCCGGTTTGACAATCTTGAATTCGCTGTCGAGGTATAAGACTTCTGCTTTGCTGCCGCCTGGCAGATTTGGATCCTGGTAGTTCATTTCATTGACACTCTTTGCTTGACCTGGACCGCCAATCTATAGCAAGCGGCCCTGTCGGTCAGCCTTTTCCTCTTTTTCAACCCGTTTCTTGACAGATTTCTTGGACTTTTTTGAGGCACTGGTCGGCCCCTTATCGGAAATCGTTCCGTCAAAATAGGCATCCGCCGCCCCGTCTCTAAAGACGATTTGCGCGGCCATCCCAGGTGATACGCTCGTGGTATCTTTAATGACCTCCCCCATATCGCCAATCACAACGGCGAAACCTCTCTGAAGAGTGCCTTTGTAACTCAAGGCTTGCAGCAGTTTCGCCAAACTCTCCAATTGATCTTGATGACGCTCCAAGCGGCGACCCATGCCACTCGAAAGTGACGCGCTGCGACCATCGAGGCGTTCGCGGTAGCGCGTTACGCTTTGTGTGACGATCCTGGGATGCAATCGACCTGCAACGCCTGCGAAGAATGTGCTCGATGTGGTGACACGGTTTCGAATGCCGTTTTGTAGAGATGCCATTGCCGTGTCGAGACGCTGCTGCGGCAACGCCATAAGATCAGATAATCGCGGTAGTCCCCTTGCCAATCCTTGAACTTGCTGACGGCGTGCCTCCAACATTCGGCTTGAGGCGCGAATGAGGCGCTCTTCCAACCGCAATACATTGGCATTGAGATCTGCCCGAACGGGAACGGCTCTCTCTGCGGCCGCGGTCGGTGTTGGTGCGCGCAGGTCAGAAGCGAAATCGATGAGGGTGGTATCGGTTTCATGACCCACAGCGGAGATGAGCGGGATTTTGCTTTCCGCTGCAGCTCGAACCACGACTTCCTCATTGAAAGCCCAAAGGTCTTCAATGGATCCACCTCCGCGCGCGACAATCAAGACATCAGGCCGGGCAATTCCATTCGTTCCATCGAGTGCATTGAAACCCTTGATGGCGGCGGCGATTTGATCGGCCGCCTTTTCACCTTGGACCAGCACCGGCCAGATCAAAACCTGGCGCGGGAAACGGTCCGCCAATCGATGCAGAATATCTCGGATGACGGCGCCGGTAGGTGAGGTCACGACCCCGATCACCTCAGGCAGAAAGGGGATGGGTTTCTTTTTTTCCTCAGCGAACAGTCCTTCAGTGGTGAGCTTCTTGCGGCGCTCCTCTAACAAGGCCATGAGAGCACCAACCCCTGCGGGCTCCATGGATTCGATGACGATCTGATATCTTGATTGCCCAGGAAACGTGGTGAGGCGCCCGGTGCAAATGACCTCAAGGCCCTGCTCTGGTTGAATATTGAGGCGTGAGACGCTACCGCGCCAGATCACGCCATTGAGGACTGCTTTGTCGTCTTTGAGGTCGAGATATATGTGGCCAGACCCAGGCCTTGAGACACGACCTACTTCGCCGCGGACGCGCACGAATCCAAACGACTCCTCGATCGCCTTTTTGAGCGCGAAGGAGAGCTCGGATACACTGAACTCTGGCAGATTTCCGGTACTTCCTTCTGTCATATCGGCCAAGCATTCCTTGTTGAATCTTGCGACCGCAAAAACGACAATTCGAGCGCTTGTGACGTTTGTGCGGCCCGACTCCTATGATACAAGTTCGGCCAACTGAAAAACAAGCGATACGGCAGGTGGGTCCTATGAATATTCTGATTGTCGGCTCTGGTGGACGCGAACACGCCTTGACCTGGGCGGTCGCCTCCAGCCCCTTGGTGGACAAGCTCTACTGTGCCCCTGGAAATGGGGGAATGATGGAACTTGCGACCTGTGTTCCTATCTCCGAAATGGACTTTCCCGCCATTGTGGACTTTTGCCAAAGAGAATCGATTGACCTGGTTATCGTTGGACCGGAAGCTCCGCTGGCGGCAGGGATGGTGGACCGGCTGTCGGAAGAAGGTATTCTTGCTTTTGGCCCGAGCGCCGGTGCTGCGCGGCTGGAGAGCTCAAAAGGGTTCATGAAGGACCTGTGTGCAGATTATGATATTCCCACCGCCGTTTACAAAAGATTTCTCGGAGCAAGCGAAGCAAAGGCCTATCTTCAAACGCTTATTCCCCCATTCGTGATCAAGGCAGATGGGCTCGCGGCCGGCAAAGGTGTTGTCATTGCGGAGACACTGAGCGACGGTGAGCAAGCCTTGGATGACATGTTTGGTGGCAGTTTTGGGGAAGCTGGAGAAGAAGTCGTCATCGAGGAATTTTTGGAAGGTGAAGAGGCAAGTTTCTTTGTTCTCATCGACGGTGAGAATTGTCTCCCGATGGCGACGGCCCAGGATCACAAGAGGGTTGGTGACGGTGATACCGGGCCCAATACGGGCGGCATGGGCGCCTACTCTCCGGCACCTGTGATGACCCCTGAAATGTGCGATCAAGTGATGTCACAGATCATCCAACCGACGGTTCAGGCCATGAACGAACTTGGGACGCCTTACCGCGGTGTCCTCTTTGCCGGACTGATGATCACGAAAGAGGGGCCCAAACTCATTGAGTACAATGTACGATTTGGTGATCCTGAATGCCAGATTCTGATGACAAGGTGTTTGTCCGATCTGGTGCCGATATTCGTGGCTTCGGCGCAGGGATCCTTGGGTGACAAGGAATTGAGGTGGCGCGATGAAGCGGCTCTCGGGGTTGTCATGGCGACCAAAGGCTATCCCGGCGCTTACGAAAAAGGCTCAAAGATCAATGGGCTAGAAGAGGCTGGTGGGTTGGACGATGTAACGGTCTTCCACGCCGGAACAACGCGCGAGAACGATCAGGTTCTCGCTACCGGCGGAAGGGTCTTGAACATTACGGCTCTTGGCGCCACGATCACAGAAGCCCGAGACCGAGCATACGCAGCCGTCGCCAAGGTCGAGTGGCCAGAAGGATTCAGCAGAAGCGATATAGGTTGGCGTGCCGTTGTACGAGAAAAAACAGAACAATAATAATCGAGGGACGAAATGGACGAGAGCCGGCAAGAAATGTTCTCTGGCACAAAGGATGTTGCTGAGACCCACAAGTTCGATGAGAACCGTCTTCGTGAGTACATGGAGACCCATGTTGAAGGTTTTCACGGACCCCTTGAGGTGAGGCAATTCAAGGGCGGTCAATCCAATCCCACCTATCAATTGGTTACACCTGACAAGAAGTACGTTCTGAGAAGAAAGCCACCTGGCAAACTCCTTCCTTCAGCACACGCGGTTGATCGCGAGTACAAAGTCATGACGGGATTGGGAAAGACTGACTTCCCCGTGCCCAAAACCCTTTGCTTGTGTGAAGACGAAAGCGTCATTGGCACCATGTTCTTCATCATGGACATGGTTGAGGGTCGAATTTTGTGGGACGGCACACTGCCAGACAGCGACAAAGAAGAACGCCGAGCCATCTACGACGCTATGAACGACACGATCGCGAAATTGCATATGACGGACTACGACGCCATTGGACTTGGAGACTTTGGCAAGCCAGGGAACTATTTTGCGCGTCAAATCTCACGTTGGACCAAACAATACCAGGCTTCTGAAACCGAGAGCATTGAGGAAATGAACCGCCTGATTGAATGGTTGCCTGGAAACATTCCACAAGATGAGGCGACCAGTATTGTTCACGGCGACTATAGACTCGACAACATGGTTCTACATCCGACTGAGCCCAAAGTTATTGCCGTGCTTGATTGGGAGCTGTCGACCCTGGGTCACCCTTTGGGGGACTTTACGTATCATCTGATGCAATGGAAACTTCCCTCAAGAGATGCTGCCGTTACATCATTGATCGACAGCAATCTGGAAGAACTTGGCATCCCGTCAACAGATGAGTACATCGATACGTATTGCCGCCGCACGGGTCGAGACGGGATCGGAAGTACCGACTTCTATTTCTCTTACAATTTCTTCCGGATTGCGGGCATTCTGCAAGGCATTGTTGGGCGGGTTCGCGATGGAACGGCAACAAGCGCCCATGCGGAAGCCAATGCAGCGGCAGTTCGACCTCTCGCAGAAGCCGGATGGGCCTATGCCGAAGCAGCTGGTGCTTGAATGGAGAAGACCGCCTCTTGAATTGTGAGGCGGCCTTGATCCTTACATATACTTCTTGAATTCGAAGCGAGCGATGGAGCGCTGATGGACTTCGTCTGGTCCATCCGCCAGTCGCAACGTTCGCATACTTGCCCAAGTTGCTGCCAATCCGGGGTCACTCGTCACGCCGGCGCCACCGAAGGCTTGGATGGCATCATCAATGACCTCCAAGGCCATGCGCGGAGCGGCGACTTTGATTTGTGCAATCTCAGATTTCGCAACTTTGTTGCCAACCTTGTCCATCAGATCTGCGGCGCGCAGGGTCAAAAGGCGGCACATGTCGATATTGATCCGCGCATCGGCAACGCGTTGTTCCCAAATTGAATGCTCGTAAATCTTCTTGCCAAAGGCTTCTCGCGCGAGCAGCCGTTTGCACATTTGTTCCAACACTCGTTCTGCAACGCCGATTGTGCGCATGCAGTGATGAATCCGACCTGGGCCGAGGCGACCTTGAGCAATTTCAAATCCGCGCCCCTCGCCAAGTAGAAGATTACTGGCTGGCACGCGCACGTTCTCCAACAGGACTTGACCATGGCCGTGTGGTGCGTGGTCATATCCAAAGACCGGCAACAATCGTTCAACGATCACGCCTGGCGTGTCGCGCGGCACCAGTATCATCGATTGTTGCGCATGTCTCGGACCGCCCGGGTCGGTCTTGCCCATGACGATGAGGATTTGGCAGCGTGGGTCTCCAATTCCTGAACTCCACCATTTGCGGCCATTGATGACATAGTCATCGCCGTCCCGCTCGATGCGGGTCTCAATATTGGTCGCATCAGAAGAAGCAACCGCGGGTTCGGTCATCAAGAACGCGGAGCGAATTTCGCCCTGCAACAGTGGTTCCAACCACTCCTTCTTGTTCTCCTCGCTGCCATACCGCTCAATGGTTTCCATGTTTCCGGTATCTGGCGCCGCGCAGTTGAAAACCTCAGAGGCAAAGGAAACTCTGCCCATCACTTCAGCAAGGGGCGCATATTCCAGGTTGGAAAGACCAAACCCAGATTCGCTCTCCGGCAAGAACATGTTCCAAAGACCATCGGCCTTGGCTTTTGCCTTCAAATCCTCAAGGGTTTGTAGGACCTGCCATCGGTCCTCGCCCCAAGATGTCATTTCGTCTGCAACAGCGCCTTCGGCTGGATAGACATGTTTGTCCATAAAGTCTTCGACGCGGGCGACAAGCTCTTTCACTTTTGAAGTGTGGTCAAAATCCATCGTTTCTTCCCTCGTTGTGGCCGATGTATCGGCTCTTGTGATTGGCTATCGGTTTCTTGCAGTGTACCTGCTTCTCGGCTTGAATCCAGCCTGGTTCACGTGACCTCTTGTGGCAGTTAGCCCCGCCCCGTGCGTCGCGACCGGAAGAACTCCCGCAGCAGAGTGGCCGATGAATCGGCCATCAGGCCCGCGACAACTTCCGGTCGATGATGGCAGGTGGGTTGTTTGAAAAACTTCGCACCATGAGTGATCCCTCCCCCCTTTTCGTCGAAGGCGCCGAAGATGACGCGGTCGATGCGCGCGAACGAAATGGCCGCCGCGCACATGGTGCAGGGCTCCAAAGTGGCATAGAGATAATAACCCAGTAGACGCTCATTGCCGATCAATTGCGCGGCTTGCCGCAGGACCAGGATTTCGGCATGGGCGGTTGGGTCCTTTAACTCGATTGTTCTGTTGCCACTCCTTGAGATGATTTTGCCGGACGCACGTTCGACTAGAACCGCCCCAATGGGCACTTCCTGGCGCTCCCCTGCCTTTTCGGCTTCAGCCAGGGCCGTGCGCATATAGTCTTCATCAGTCATCGCCATGGGTGCACCTTGCTTTCCCGACTATGCGCCGTCAAGGGGACCTGCTATGGAGAGCCCATGAGCAGGCACGAAATAGTTCGGCAAGGAGACCGTATCGCCAAGGTATTGGCGAGAGCGGGCTTATGTTCGCGCCGAGAAGCCGAGAGATGGGTGGATGCTGGTCGCATTGCGGTCAACGGCAAGACCCTAGATAGTCCGGCTTTCAATGTGTTGGAGACCGACGATGTTACCGTTGATGGCCGCCCTCTTCCCAAAGCCGACGTCACGCGCTTGTGGCGATACCACAAGCCATCAGGGCTCGTAACAACCAACAAGGACCCGGAAGGGCGCCGCACCGTATTTGATGCTCTGCCGAAGGATCTGCCGCGCGTTGTCTCAATCGGGAGGCTCGATGTTAACTCAGAGGGACTGCTTCTCCTCAGTAATGATGGATCTCTTTCTCGAACGCTTGAGCTCCCCTCAACTGGATGGCTGAGGAAGTACCGAGTGAGAGTTTTTGGACGTCTTGGCCAAGATGATCTCGACCGCTTCCTTGACGGTGTCACTATCGACGGTGTTCGGTACAAGGCAGAAGAAGCGATCTTTGAGCGGCAGCAAAAAGGTAACGCCTGGGTACGCATTGCGCTTCGGGAAGGCAAGAACCGAGAAGTCAAACGCCTCATGGAATCGGTTGGATGCAAGGTCAATCGATTGATCCGGACTTCGTATGGCCCTTTCCAACTTGGCAAACTCAAAGAAGGCGAAGTCGAGGAAGTGCCACAAAGAGTGCTCAAGGACCAGGTCGGTTCCTTAACGGGAACGTCAGACAAGAACAGTAAGGACACGCACGTCAAATCTTCGCCTAAGAAAACTGGGTCTCGCTCAAAGATACAAACCGGTAAATCAAACAAACGAACTCATCCGAGGTAAACATTGCGCATCGTTGCAGGTGAATATCGCGGGAGAACCCTTGTGGTTCCATCCGGCCAACAGGTCCGGCCCACAACCGACCGGGTTCGCGAATCTGTCTTTAACGTCCTTGACCATAGCGAGAGACCGCCGAGAGAGGCTCGGGTTCTCGATCTCTTTGCCGGCTCTGGGGCCTTAGGTCTTGAAGCGCTCTCACGCGGCGCAGCGACGGTCCTCTTCGTTGAAAACAATTCTGAGGCCCGCGCCGCCATTCGACAGAACATCGAAACGCTCCAAGCAACGGGGCACACACGCCTTTATCGACGGGATGCGACCTCGCTTGGCGACATTCCACCCAATCGCGGGGGTGCCTTTGATCTCGTCTTCTTGGACCCACCCTACGGTCGATCTATGGGTGACAAAGCGCTCGCTTCAGCGATTGACGGCGGTTGGCTCACGCCTGGCGCCTACATCGTCTTTGAATGCGGAAAAGGCGAAGAACTGGAATTAGATAGGTTTCAGGTGGTTGATGAGCGTATCTATGGGGACACCAAAGTCATTTTCGCCCGACGTAACTCGAACGACTAACGCCGCCCAAACAGCTTTTCTATATCGGCAAGCTTGAGTTCGACATAGGTCGGCCTGCCATGATTGCATTGGCCCGAGTGCGGTGTACGTTCCATCTCGCGCAATAAGGTATTCATTTCATCTGCTTGCATGCGCCGCCCGGCCCGCACTGACCCATGACACGCCATGGTCGAACAAACATCCTCAAGGCGTTCCTTGAGAGCGAGGGTTTGATCAAGTTCGGCAAGGTCGTCAGCCAGATCAAGGACAAGACTTTTGACATCGCATTCTCCTAAGAGAGCTGGCACTTCTCGGACAACGATGGCACCGGTGCCAAAAGGTTCTAGTAGAAGTCCCAATTCAGCAAATTCTGCTTCGCGTTCAATGAGCCGCGCCACTTCAGGTTCTTCCAGCTCAATCACCTCTGGGATGAGGAGCATTTGGCTCGGGACACGCTTCTCTGAAAGCGCGCTCTTCATTCGCTCATAGACAAGACGTTCATGAGCCGCGTGTTGGTCAACAATGACAATCCCATCTTGGGTCTGTGAAACAATATAGGTTTCATGAACTTGGCCGCGAGCCGCGCCAAGCGGAAAATCAGCGAGCGTTTCGACACCTTCGTCTGCAGCGAACTCTGTTCGACCACTCAAACCATCAAAGCCCGGAATTGAGGACTGCGGTTCGGTCGGTTCAGGCGCGAAGTAAGCTTGAGCGGCTTCAGAAAACCCACGCGGAGGTGCGTAGTGTCTTTGATAGGACGGCATTTGGTGGGGCCCTCCACGCTCAACTAACGCAGCGCCAAGTGCGGCTTGCGACGTTGTGGTCGAAGCCCTATGACCGGCCTCAGCCAAGGCATGCCTGATCGCCCCAACAATGAGACCTCTAACAAGACCGGCATCTTTGAAACGCACTTCCGCCTTGGCGGGATGGACGTTTATGTCGACGTCAGTCATTGGCAAATCAACAAACAAGGCGACGACCGCGTGTCTGTCTCTCGCTAGAAAATCTGCGTACGCGCCACGCACGGCGCCTATGACAAGCTTGTCGCGAACGGGACGGCCGTTCACAAAGAGGTACTGCAATTGTGCGTTACCACGATTGAAGGTCGGCAGCGCCGCGTAGCCGGTCAAATGAATGCCTTGGCGTTCCGCGTCAATGGGCAGGGCATTTTCTGCAAAGTCGCGCCCCATGATGGCACCCAACCTTTTTAGACGGGCGTCGAAGAGATCTCCCGACTGTGCTGCTAAGTTTAAGATTTGTCGCGACCCAGAGCGCAAAGTGAACCCTACCAGAGGATTGGCCATGGCCAGACGCTTCACCACGTCTGTGATCGCGGTTGTCTCGGCACGGTCGCTCTTTAGGAATTTCATGCGCGCGGGCGTCGCGTAGAACAGATCGTGGATCTCAACGCACGTCCCTTTTGACATAGATGACGGTTGAGCGTCTCGTTTCTTTCCGCCCGCAACACTCAATCCCCATGGATCACCGCCTTCTGTGCGCGTGGCAATGCTCAATCGGCTCACCGCTCCAATTGACGGTAGCGCCTCGCCTCGGAACCCAAGGCTCTTAATACTCAAGAGGTCCTCATCGCCGCGATCATTCTGCTCCAATTTGGAGGTGGCATGCCTTTCGATTGACAGCTCGAGATCATCCTTTGTCATTCCCGAACCGTCATCTGTGATGGCGATGAGCGATTTACCCCCATCTTGAATTTGAATTTCAATCTGACGGGCGCTGGCGTCGATTGCATTTTCGACGATTTCTTTGACCGCGCTGGCCGGTCGTTCAATGACCTCGCCCGCCGCAATACGGTTGACGGTGCCCTCTGAGAGGCGGCGGATCGACATCAGGACGCCTCACCAAGATATCGACGCGCGAGGACTTTGCCTTCCTCCACTGCAGGCTGATCATAGGGTTCAACACCAATGAGATCGGCTGCGATGATCGTTTCCAACATGAAGTGCATGAGCAATGCACCCATTGATCGCTCATCAAGTGACGGAACGGAGATGATCCTCGTTGGACGTCCGTTCTTGATCAGAGTTTCCGCCGTGGCTCGTTGCTCAGCCGCCACGAGGTCACCAATGGTCTTGTCAGAAAGATAGACCAAACGGGCATCCTCAACGATGCCATCATTGACGCGTGGCCCGCGCCCAGCCTGATCGAGCATGATGAGGGTGTGAAACTTATCATTGGGACCCGCGAGATAGAGTTGAAGTTGAGAGTGTTGATCGACGGGTCCTAGGGCCGCAACAGGAACTGTCCCTTTACCTTCCTTACCCAAACTCTCAGCCCATAACTGACCATACCAAGCACTGAACCGGGCCAGGCGATCTGAGTACGGCATGAGAACATTGACACGGATGTCGCTTTCTTCGGCAAGACCGACCGCCACCGCAGCACCGACAGCCGGCGCCATGGCGCTTGGGTCTGTTTCATTTATGAGACTGTTGAGCACCTCTGCAGCGCCTTCACGGATCGCCTCCGCATCAAGACCGAGCACCATAGCTGGCAAGAGACCCACATTTGACAGTACGGAAAACCGTCCACCGACCGCTGGGTGATGATCTAAGATTGGGCACCCCATATCCTCGGCCAACCGTCTCAAGGGATTGTTGCCCGGCGACACAATGGCTGCGAAGTGTTTGCCAATTTGGCCACCCAAACCCGCATCGTGCAGTGCTGAAATTGTCGAAAGCGTCTGAATGAGCGGTTCGGGAGTTCCACCCGATTTAGATATTGCCAAGAATTTGGTTGTCGACAGATCAAGATTTGAGAGCAGAGCCCCTTGCGTGTCGGGGTCCAAATTGTCCAGGAAGTGAACGCGTGTCGCGCCAGCGGGCGCGACATAGCCTTGTGTTCCGTGGCCGATCAATTGCGCCAGAGCTTGGCCACCTAGGCTCGACCCACCGATACCTAAGACAACCAAGTCGCTAGAACCTTCTTGAAGATAGGCAGCCACTTGACGACACGGCTCGAGGTCTGCGCGATCCTCAGGAAGGCGCAGAAGCGGCAATGTCCCTGTTTCATGAAGATTTTTTAGAGACGCAATGGCCTTTTCAGTGCGGCCCAGCCATTCTTCAAAGGCCTTCTTGGTAAGGCCCTTGGTGCCGGCTTGCGCCCTTAGACAGCCGTCAATGTTCTGCTCATATGTCATGAAAGTGCGTTTCCGGAATCACCAGTTGAGAGATGGTCACGGTAGAGCAATTTCGTGCCTGGTGGAACCCAAGGTTTGCGGGCTTAACCGTCGCTATCGTCGTCCGACTTGTCGCCTCGCCAGAATTGAAGCCGTCGGAAGATCGATTTCTTTTCTTTCTCTTCCTCGACTTCTTCCTCAGCTTCAGATTCAGCAGACTCAACCTCTTCGACCCCTTGTTCGACGATTTCTTGTTCGTCAACTTCGGTTACTTCCGGTACTGGCTGGGGTTCGACGCTGGGAATGCCTGACGTGCTTGGCGTGCTTGGTGTCTTGACCGGAGCCGTCAGATCATTCTCACTCGATCCCCGCCAAAACTGGAGACGCCGAAAGAGACCCATTCCCTCTTCTTCGTCATCGGGATCATATGGATCGAGGACCGCAGCTTCTTCTGCCGACAGCGGTTCATCGGTCAGAATCGCTTCTGATTGAGCGCCGCGCCAAAACAGGATTCGATCAGCAAAGGAATCTTGTGCGTCCAAGGTCGAGTAGTATTCGCTATCGATCAATTCGCGGACAGAGTTGTCGGCATCCGCTGCACCTGCATCTGCAATCAAAACCTCTTCACCTTGGCTTGGGACACCTTCGGTTACACCATCACCTGCTTGTGAAAAGAGCGCTTGTTGGGCTGCCACAGATGGATCAAGTTCTTGTGGTCGAGGCTGACCCGGACGTGGTGGACGCAGTGCAAAGTCTGGCGGAACCACCAGCGGTGCCTTGGTCACGACCGCGAATTCATCGGGGGACGACTTTTCAGCGCCGATTGCCTTAGTAAGGCCCGCGCAGCCTGACAGGGTGATCAAAATGACGCCGGCGAGGGCGATCTTGAAGGAACTCATCGTGTTTGAAAAACGCATCGCTGTTTCTTTAACCATCTCTGTTTATGTGAGAATTGGCAGGTAGGCTCATCTCACCCCGAATCCAAACCTATCCATGCCAAAAGCCCTTCTGACCATTTCTAAGGGCTCTTCGCCCCCTCTTTAGCAAAAATTGAGTCATAGACCAATAGAACAACGCCTATCGAGATCGCAGAATCGGCGATATTGAAGACCCACGGGAAATAGAGGGCGTTAAAGTCGAGAAAATCCACAACTGCGCCATGAAATAGCCGATCCATGGCATTTCCAATTGCGCCTCCGATGACCAATCCAAGGCTGAACCCAAATAGCTTTTTGTCCGCCTGATAGAGCCAACGCGCCAGGAAGGCCGCAACGGTGAGGGAAAATGTCACGAGAATCAGTCGACCTAGCAGCGAATCGGCTTGGAATAGCCCGAAACTAACTCCCTTGTTCCAGACCATAGAGAGCCGGAAAAAGGGCAGGACCTCGACTGATCCTTTGGCTGGCAAGTTGAAGCCATAGAGAATCCATAGCTTGGTCAGCTGATCGAAGACGAACACGATGGCCGCGACGAGCCCGCCCAATTGCCATGGCTTCAACTTCTCGATCATGTCAAGGCGCCGCTCTGCTTGAGGTGCTCAACAGCATCGGCATCCCTGAGGCTCAGATCCGGATGACGCTCATCGCTGCCAACTTCCGGAAGAACGCGCCAAGACCTTTGACACTTACGTCCTTCTGCTTGTTTTGGAACGACTGCAACACCTGCAACATCACTCAAACTGAAAGCTCCCTCGGGCGCATCACCTTCTATGAGTGTCGCTTGCGACGTGATCGCGATCTCAGCGAGATCAACATTTTCCATCGCATGGCTGTACACTTCTTTTGCAACATAGACGTCAGGAGCTGCTTCCAAACTAGACCCGATTCGCTTTTCGCGCCTCTCAACTTCCAATGCGCCGGTCACAACGCGACGCAATTCACGCACCGTGTTCCATTTTTCCTTCAGCGCTTCGTCGCGCCATGCTTCAGGCACTGGTACAAAGTCCTGCAGATGAACAGACCCAGAGTCATCTCCATATCTCGACAACCAGACCTCTTCCATGGTGAAGCAAAGCATGGGAGCAAACCAACGCGTCAAGTGTTGAAACAGTGCATCAAGCACCGTACGGCACGACCTGCGCCGAACACTGTCCTGACGGTCGCAATAAAGAGAGTCTTTGCGAATATCGAAGTAGAAGGCTGACAGTTCGGTCGTCGCAAAATTGAAGAGCGTGTGGAAGACGCGTGCGAAATCATAGGTCCCATATGACTTGCGGACCATGCCGTCGAGTTCATGCAGGTGATGAAGCATAAGGCGCTCCAACTCCGGCATCTCAGCGACATCGATGCGCTCATCTTCAGAAAAGTCGGCCAAATTGCCCAACAAGAAACGCATTGTGTTGCGCAGTTTGCGATAGGAATCCACATTGCCCTTAATGACTTCATCACCGAAACCGAGATCATCGGTAAAGTCTGAAGACGACGCCCACAAGCGAATGATCTCGGCGCCAAACTGGTTGATCACCTTGTCTGGCGAAATCGCATTTGGACCCGACTTCGACATCTTGACACCTTTGGCATCGAGGATGAACCCATGAGTGAGTACTTGATCGTATGGGGCGCGCCCCCGGGTCCCGCACGATTCCAAGAGAGACGAGTGGAACCAACCGCGATGTTGGTCCGACCCTTCAAGGTAGAGATCTGCTGGCCAGTTGAGGTTTTCGCGCTGCTCTAGAACAAAGGCATGTGTTGACGCGGAGTCAAACCAGACATCCAAGATGTCATCGACTTTTTCAAAGTTATCGACGCTGTAATCGCTACCAAGGAACCGGGACGCATCCGATGTAAACCACGCAACCGTGCCTTCTGCTTCGATGGCGCGAGCGATGCGTTCGTTGACGGTAGCATCTTGAAGCACTTCGCCTGTGGCTTTGTTGACAAAGATGCCAAGCGGAACGCCCCAGGTGCGCTGTCTCGAGATCACCCAATCCGGTCTCTTCTCAATCATGGCATAGATGCGGTCGCGACCCCTGGCGGGAAACCAATCAACACGGTCAATCTCGGCCAGTGCCCGCTCTCGTAACGACTTCTCATCACCGTCAGGCCCCTTGAACGGTTTGTCTATTGAGATGAACCACTGGGGTGTATTCCTGAAGATCAATGGTGCTTTTGATCGCCAAGAGTGAGGATAGGAATGCTCAAGCTTTCCGCTCGCCAGCATTCTCTCCGTTGATTTCAAGGTTTCCACTACTGACGCATTGGCATCTCCAAATTTACCGGCGCGTTTGCCGTCTGCATGGATGACAGTCTTGCCGCCAAACAGTGGCACATGATCATAGTAGATGCCGCTCTCGTCGACCATATCTGGGATTTCGAGCCCAAACTTCTTCCCGACAACAAAATCGTCCGCTCCGTGGCTCGGCGCCGTGTGAACGAGACCGGTCCCCTCTTCATCGGTGACGTGATCAGCTGGAAGTAGTGGCACATCGAAGTCATAGCCTTGACCTCTAAATGGATGGGCGCATTTGACGCCTTCAAGAGATGGGCAATCGGCAACTCGTTTCAGCGCCCTAATCCCGGCTTGCTGCGCCACATCTCCCGACAGAGAGTCAGCGAGTACAAGTTTTAGTCCAACCTGGGCCAAGGCGTCTTCTTCAACCTCAGCAACTTCATAGATGCCGTAAGAGATTGCCTCGCCATAAGCAATGGCGCGGTTCGCTGGGATGGTCCAGGGCGTGGTCGTGTAGATAACGCAAGAACAGCCGGAGAGTTCTTCGGGTCCCTCAACCACCGGAAAGGTTACCCATATGGTGGTTGAGATCTTGTCGTGATATTCAACCTCAGCCTCAGCCAAAGCCGTTCGCTCGACCGCCGACCACATGACCGGCTTGGCACCTTTGAACAAAAGGCCTTGCATCAAGAACTTGTGAAACTCGCGGACAATGCAAGCTTCAGAATCGAATGCCATCGTTGTGTATGGGTTTTCCCAATCCGCCAAGGTTCCCAAGCGAACGAACACTTGTTTTTGAACTTCCATCCAATGGGATGCGAAGTCGCGACATTCAGATAAGAACTCTCCAATCGGAACATCGTTCTTGTCCTTGCCGGCCTTGCGGTATTTTTCTTCGATCTTCCATTCGATTGGAAGACCGTGACAATCCCAACCCGGCACGAAGGCCGCGTCTTTTCCCAACATTGATTGAGACCTGACGACTATGTCCTTCAAGATTCTGTTGAGGGCGTGTCCTGTGTGCGCCTCTCCGTTGGCATACGGAGGGCCTTCGTGGAGCGTAAAAGTCTCACGCCCTTTCGATTGCTTGCGAAGCTTCCCATAGATGTCGAGATCCTGCCAACGCTTCAGCCACTCGGGTTCCCGTTTGGGCAAACCAGCGCGCATTGGGAAATCGGTTTTCGGGAGAAATAGGGTTGTCTTGTAATCAAAGCCTGCCTCATCGGCAGTGCCGGCTTTGTCTGATTGTGACATGGCGTCTTGATCCCACTAAGGTCATTTAAGAAATATCGACTTTGTCCCGACCTAGCGCGAGGCCGTCGTCGACGACCTCAGGCGCTGGCCGGGCTCGTAATTCGAGCCCGAACGGGAATAATTGAGATGATTGATATGGTCGCTCTGTGGGTCATAGCGGGGTGTTGTAGCAATGTGCTCCGGTGAAGTCTAGCCTTGCCTGGGAGTGGTTTAAGCCGGGGCGAAGATCTCTTCAGCCGCCTGGCAATCCTTGCGAATTTGCTCTTTCAAGCTCTCCAATCCGTCAAATTTTCGCTCCGGTCGAATAAAGTCAACAAACGACACTGATAGGGTCTCGTCATAGAGATCGCCGCCAAACTTGAAGAGATGCACTTCCAAGAGAACATCTTGCTTGTCGAAAGTCGGTCGATTGCCAAAATTGGCGACACCCCGGTAACGACCTTTGTGCTCACTTGTCAGAACCTCGACTTCGACGGCATAGACGCCAAGGGCAGGTTTTAAGACCCCCTCGAGCGATATATTGGCGGTCGGAAAGCCAATGGTTCGCCCTCTTTGGTCGCCGCTCTCAACTACACCTTGTATAGACCAAGCATGGCCCAACAATTTCGCTGCCTCGGTCGGGCGGCCGTATCTCAGGCAATCTCGAATCCGGGTCGAAGAATAGATTTCGTCATCATTGTCAGGACGGGTCGCTGTTTGGATGGCAACGGGATCAACCACCGAAACACCAAACCCTTCCATGTCGCCCATGTAGGACAGAAGTGTTGCGTCACCTGACCGGGCCGACCCAAATCTGAAGTCATAGCCCGCCACAACATGGACGATGCCCAAGCCGTCAATCAGGACTTCTTGAATGAACTCAGCTGCGTGTTTATTCGACAAGGTCTCATCGAAAGTGAGGGCGTAAAGGAAATCAACACCTTCTCGCTCCAACAACCTGGCTTTGACAGGAAGTGGGGTCAGGCGAAAGGGTGGATCTCCAGGGCGGAAGAACTCTCGAGGATGGGGTTCGAAGACGACCACACCCAGAGGAACGCCAAGGGTCTTAGCTTTCGCGCCAGCACGACGGATCACCTCACGGTGACCCAGATGTACGCCATCGAAGTTGCCCAACGCGACCACGGCGCCACGCGCTTGTGGCGGCAAGTCAGTATATTTTCGGATGATCTGCATCGACGGTTTCGTTGCCCGTTGTCATTGGATGTTTGTTAACGGGACACATACAAAACACGCGTTAACGATGTTGATGTCCTGTTGTACCAACAAAGTCTTGCCATTCACTAAACAAGAGTCTTAACCGAATTTACGCATTCGGCCGTCTGCCACGCAGACATTCTAGCCATCTCGAGATGGCACCATCAGTACGGCCTCGCCATCTACGACCTTTTTCTCCGTAACAAAACACTGAGTCGTTAATGTGACGCGGCGACGTTTGGAGTCAATCTCGGTGATTTCACACCGTGTGATGACAGTATCGCCAATTCGAACCGGTGCTTTAAAACGCAAATTCTGAGACACGTAGATCGCGCCCGGTCCTGGTAGCTGGGTACCCACCACAGCTGAAATGAATCCAGCTGAAAGAATGCCGTGGGCAATCCTGGTCTTGAACATCGTCTTTTCAGCATAGGCTTCATCTAGATGAACCGGGTTGTTGTCGCCGGTTACCTCAGCGAAGGAGGTGATATCGGCCTCCGTCACTGTTTTGGAGAACTCGGCGGATTGGCCGATTTCAAGGTCTTCAATGAAGTGTCCGGTCGGGCTCATATCGCCACTGCTCCTCTTACGCCATTGCCAGCCACAACAATCGGTTTGGTGCTGTGGCGGCGGTTCTCATGACACAGATTCCAAGCCACCACAACTGAATTAGATGTAACGATGTTCCAGCCTACTGAAACCAAGGCATGGCGAAATCAGGCCAGAACCCTAGCTCACCAAAGAGTGATGACAAGCCCTGCGCGTTGAGGTCGCCGGAACTTTTAAAACACTCATCTGCATGGATGCCGCCGCCCACAAAAAGGCTGTCTAGGCCAAACCGGTCAGCGCCCAAAATATCGGTCGCGGGCCCGTCTCCGACCATGAGAATTCGATCTTTGCCAATTGGTCGTTTTGAGATCTTCTGCACTCTGCCAAAGGCGAGTTCAAAAATGGGTTGGTGCGGCTTACCCGCATAGATGACCTCTCCTCCCATTTTCTCGTAAGCCGCTGCAATGGCGCCCGCGCAGAAAATCTTGTTGTCTCCGCGCACCACAACCTTGTCTGGATTGGCGCAAATCATCATCAAATCCTGCGCGCGGACATCAGTGAGGAGGTCCTGATAGTCATCAGGGGTCTCGGTTTCGTCATCAAAGAGCCCACTGCACAGAACGAAGTTGGCTGATGCAAGCTCCGTCCGTTTGAGATCAATGCCTTCAAACAAAGGCAAATCTCGTGGAGGCCCGATGTGAAAGACACTTTGACCGACGCGAGGCCTCATTTCCGCTTGTGTAGCGTCGCCCGACGTCACGACCGAATCGTAGATGGTGTTGGGAACTCCAATTTCGGTAAACTGAGCCGGAATCGCAGAAGCGGGACGTGGCGAGTTCGACAGAAGAACGACTACCCCACCTTCGCCTCGAAATTTATGAAGAATGTCCACGGCTGCGCTGTAAGGCTCTCGGCCATTGTGTATGACCCCCCAAATATCGCAAAGGAGAGCGTCGTACTGCGCCCTCACGTCATCAAGGGACTTGAGGATCTTGATTTCAGAAATTGATTGATTGTGCGTCATGAGAGCATTTAGGCGGTGCGGCCCAGCCACGTCAACCTGCCCCAATCACGCTATCCGGCCACGGCTCTCTTGTTGCCGTAGTAGGGCAACGTTTTGATCGGCTCACCGTCTTCATCTTCCACCGGTTGGATTTGCGCCCCTATGCGTGCCTCAATCTCATCTAAGGGACGAGGTTCGCCAAAGAGGAACCCTTGGGCAAAACGCACCCCGATGTTTCGAATGGTCTCGGCTTCGACCTCTGTTTCAACACGATCCACAATCAGGTCAACGCCGAAGCGCGAGAGCAATTCGATAAAGTCCGCGCCATGCAAATTGGCCATCTCTCCTTGCAGACGCTCAAGAAGCGTTTTCGCGGAGATTTTGACGAACCGGAAGTTTTGTTGGCGCAGCTCAGGGAGATCAAGGTCAAGCGTGTTTACATGGTCATAGGAGAAACGGAAGCCTAAGGCTGCCAATCGGGAAAGCTTCTCGGCAATCGGCCCTTCAGCCTCGCCCACAGCTTCTTGAGTGAACTCAAATACCAAGTTCGGGGCAAGGTCTTGGCTAAGCTCCATGAAGTCTAGGAACTGCGGGAAGAAATTCTGATCTCGCAGGGAGTTCATTGAGATATTGCAAAAGACGATGGCGCGCGCATTGGCCTTGGCGACTCGGCGCACCATCTGAACACAGCGAAAGAGTAATAGGTTGTCTACGATAGACATGAGGCCCGCCGTTTCGGCAACCCGCAAATACTGCGACGGCAGAATTAATTCGCCCGCATCATTGCGAAGTCTGGACAATGCTTCGTAGTAACAAGGATTGCGGTTGGGCAATGTCACCGTCGGCTGAAGATAGAGGTCAATTCGATTTTCTCTTAGAGACGCGCGGATAACTTTGAGGAACTGCTCTTCGCTCATCCCTTCAAAGGCGCGCGCTGCTTCTGGGCGTTCTGCTTCATCGGAACCGTCACGATCATTGATCGCCGTTTCGATTGTCGCAAAGAGCTTCGAGACTGCGTTTTGGTCTTCGCCCGATTGCACTGCTTTTTCAGCTTCTTCAACGGCTTCGAGTGCCGCTTCTTGAGCTTTGCGTTCCAAGCCCTCCGCCATTTGGCGAATGAGCGCTTCAAGAACTCGCACTTCAGATACCGCTTGTTGATTGCGACGTTCGGATCGCGTTTCCAAGTCATCGAGATCTTCGGCTATCTGTTCACGCAGAGTGTCAACTTCTTCGCGCAGCGCCGCGCCGGAGTCCCTCAGGTAACCAAGATCGCGCAACAACGCTCTGCGCTCTCTGGCTCTATTGATCGCCACATGCAATTGGGCAAAAACCACGAACCCAAGGATGCCCGCCAGGCCTGCGAGGGCTGGATCGATTTCCAGCACGCGAACGGCCGCCACCGCCCCGGCAGCAGCGAGGATCGCGTAGGAAATGCTAATGAGCCAGTTAGAAAACCTTGGCATAGAGCCGATCAAACCGAATGATTACATGGTTGCGAATTTCATGGCATCATGTGGTCCCAAGCGTTTCGATATCGTTAACCATGAATGACCCTTTAAGTCCTGAAATCATTGAGGTTTTCCAAGAAGGCCGACCCATATGGGTCTTTGGCTATGGCTCCTTGATGTGGGATCCAGGATTTACGCATGTGGAGCGCGTGCCGGCACGGGTCTCTGGCTGGCACCGGCGATTTTCGCTCACATCTACTATTGGGTGGGGAACGCCGGAAAAACCGGGCCTATCAGCCGCCCTCCATCCTGGCGGCTCGGTTTTGGGGGTGGCTTTTCAGATCGATGCGGCACAAGTGACATCCGCACTCACCGCGCTGGACAGAAGAGAAGTCGCATATCTGCGACGGGAAGTCCGAATGTCCCTTTTGGATGGACATTCAGTACCAGCACTTACCTATGTCGCCCAGCCAGAGAATGGCAAATACATCAGTGGTCGAAATCGGGACGAACAAATCCCTTTGATACGACAGGGAAATGGCATTCGCGGATCATCGCGTGAGTATCTTGAGCGTACCGTCGAAACCCTGACCGAGATGGGCAGTCGATCCTCTTCAGCACATGACTTGTTGAAATTCGTTCGCGGTCTAGAGGATTAGACCATAGAAAAAGGGCCCAGCGTTTCGCGGGGCCCTCAGTTGTATGAAGTAGTATTTTTAGACTGTGTGCGGAGAGAGTTTGATCTCAACTCTACGGTTTTGCTGTCGACCGTAGTCGGTGGAATTATCCGCAACCGGCGAGGATTCTCCAAACCCTTGCACAATGAGCCTTTGTTGCACAATCTGTTGCGACGCGAAGTATTGCGCCACAGAGTTCGCTCGTGCATGCGAAAGGCTCATGTTGTATTCATCAGACCCAGTGCTGTCCGTGTGGCCTTTGACATTGACGTATGTTTTGTCAAATTCATTCAATACCAAGGTGACTGAGTTCAGCACATTGTAGAAACCACTGTTGATGTTGGAGGAGTCGGTCGCAAAAGTGATGTTGCCAGGCATGTTGAGAACAATGTCATTGCCGACACGGGTCACGGAAACGCCTGTTCCTTCAAGTTGAGCCCGCAGTTTGGCTTCTTGCTGGTCCATATAGTAACCAACTGAACCACCGGCTAACGCGCCAATTCCAGCCCCTATCATTGCGTTCTTGGCGGCTTGTTCGCCGCTTGAGGTGTTTGTCAGTGCTCCGATAACGGCACCGGCCAAGGCACCGCCTAAGGCGCCTTTTGTAGCGTTGCTCGTCTTTGATTGCTGGGTGTAAGGGTCAAGTGTGCTGCAGCCTGACACGCTCAGCATAAGGGCCCCGGTCAAAAGTGTAATACTCGTCTTTTTCATTTTCGTCCCTCGTCCAATGAGTTGGTCCTTGAGATTTTGGGTGGAAACGGCTCGTTTCGAATCAATAAAGAGGACTCTCCCCTAAAATTGCCCAAAGATCACCGGCAAAAAACTCGACAAATGTGGCAAAGTTGCGGAGATTCTCTGGGTGAAACGAGTTTTCCCAACTATTTCCGTCGATTAGGCGGTCCAATTTGGGACACATAAATAATAAGAAAGGAAACGCTCCATGACCTTATTCGACCTTAAAGGCAAATCAGCGATTATCACCGGCTCAACAAAGGGCATCGGTGAAGCTATCGCACACCGGATGGCCGAGCACGGCGCAAATGTTGTCATCTCAAGTCGCAAGCAAGACGCCTGTGACGAAGTGACCAACAGAATCAATAATGAATTTGGGGAAGGAACTGCGGTTTCTATTCCGTGTAATATTTCACACAAGGACCAATTGCAAAACCTCGTTGACAAAACTAACGAGGCGTTTGGCAAGATTGACATTCTTGTCTGCAACGCCGCCGTGAACCCCTACTTTGGTCCCTCAAAAGACATTCCCGATGAAGCCTTCAATCGAATCATGGAAACAAATGTTCGGTCGAATTTTTGGCTCTCTAATATGGTTCTGCCGCAGATGGTGGAGCGCAAGGACGGCGTGATCACGATCGTCTCCTCCATCGGCGGACTGCACGGCTCATCCGTCTTAGGCACCTATTCGATATCCAAAGCGGCGGACTTCCAACTCGCACGCAACATTGCGGTCGAATATGGCAGCGACAACATACGCGCCAATTGCATCGCGCCTGGTTTGATCAAAACATATTTCGCTAAAGCTTTATGGGACAATCCAGACATCTTGAAAGCCTCGACCGCCCGCTCACCACTCAAACGTATTGGTGAGCCAGACGAAATTGCGGGCGCTGCTGTTTTTCTCGCCAGCGATGCAGGGGCCTTCATGACCGGCCAATCCATGGTCATTGATGGCGGCAATATGATCGCCTAAGCTCATTTTTGAGTTCAACGGAGGGTCGGCATGAAACGCTTTTTCCTTATCGCGAACTTCTTAGGTTTTCTTTTTCTGTCTGGGTGTGACGTCAGGAGTGACGAGGACACGGCAAACACCGTCGCTGATGCGGCGACCAGCTTGATGCAAACGGAAAATCTGTTGGTGGGTACTTGGGCGAGTTCAACAGATGAAAAATATGTTCTCCATTTTGACGAGAACGGCGAGACGTCGGAACAGTATGAGGGTAAAGAGACTGCACGAGGCACCTGGCACGTCGCACAAGACGCCTCCTCGCCCACTGGTGTCATTGTCAGAAAGGACGTTGATGGCGAGCGTTACATTTATTCTGTCCTATCAATATCATCTGATGACTTGTCCCTCAGTTACCTCCCGAAAGGGAATACACTGAATTTCAAGCGCAACCATTGACCGGCAGAGAAAAATTGCCGCATTTCGGAGACGACTGATGTCAAAGCACCTGACCTTTTCAATTTTGTTCGGCCTTTGGGCATCATTTGTGTTGGCTGGATGTGCCACAGCCAGCGACGTTGATGAGGACGCCCCGATGGAAGCCATGCCTCACAAAGTCAACGACGTTTCGTTCCCCGTTGAAGCAGGTTCATGGGGAGGCAAAGTGCGCTCAGGACCCGGCGTGTCCTTTGAACACATTGCTTCTCTCAAAGAGGGAGATGCGGTCGTTCTCTTAGAACGCACCGATGTTGTGATGAATGGCTACCCATGGTTCCGCATCAAGTATGAGACCGGCTATGAGGGATACAAATGGGGCGGCATTCTTTGTGCAACTGAGACGTGGGTTGAGGGCGTTTTTGAGAGATGTGCAGCGCAATCACAAACAACCGAGAAAGAGCAAACCTCACCCCTGCACAACAACACCATTTCCTACCTAGAATTACCTCTCGTCGACAAAGAAGGAACCGAGGCATTCTACTCCAAAGTGTTTGGTTGGACGTTCACAGAGTGGGGCCTTGACTATATTGGGTTCTCAGGCGCAGGTGTCGAAGGTGGCTTCAATCGCGACGTCAAACCCGCCTCGACAGGCACGGGCGTTTTGGTCGTGCTTTACACAGTAGATTTGGAACAAAAGCTCAGCGATGTCGAAGAAGCTGGCGGAACCATTGCAGAACTCATCTTTTCGTTCCCCGGCGGCAAGCGTTTTCATTTCATCGATCCGAACGGTACAGAGCTGGCGGTCTGGTCCGAGGAATAGATTCGTGCGTTTGTGAGAAGGCCACGCTCAAGGAAAGAGTGAGCTCTTGAAACGAAAACCCCGCGCGGCCGAGGGGCAGCCACGCGGGGTCATTCAGGTCGGGACTTTCGAGGACAGGGGGATGTCCTCTCTTGTGGACGCCTCACGGTGAATGGGGTCTTGCAGTAGGCGTCGAAGTTTATATGTATATGCCTTGCCCGGATTTCATGTGACGGGTATCACAGGACCTATTCGTAGCCGGTTTCTGGCACAAAAAATTAGAGCACTAGGTGAAAATAATGAGCGATTCCGCGATGGAGAGCCAAAGTCCGGTTGGGACCGCCGTTGGGCGGCTAAACAATATTGACCTCTTTGAGGGCCTCTCTCCTGAGGAGATTGCGCCCATCGAGACCTTGTGCCGATTTCAAGCCTACAAATCCGGCGATGAGATCTTCAATCGCTCGACAGACAACCGCGATGCCTTTTTTATTGTTGAAGGCCGGGTCCGGATCGTCAATTACTCTGTTTCGGGCCGCGAAGTGGCCTATGCGGAAGTTCCTGCCGGGGCCTATTTTGGCGAACTCTCCGCGATCGACGGTGAGGCGCGCTCGGCCTCAATCGTTGCGCTCGACGATTGCGTCCTGGGCTCGATTGAATCGCGCGACTTTCTTACCACTTTGGCAAAGCACCCACCTGTGGGACTTCGAGTTCTTCAGAAACTCGCACGGATCGTGCGAGAGTGTGATGAGCGCATCATGGATCTGGCGACATTGAGCGCCTACCAACGGGTCTACCGCAAATTGCTCGACCTCATTAGGCCAGATCCCGTGCGACCAGATTCCTGGTTGATCTACCCTCTGCCAACCCAAGCGGAAATCGCCAGCAAAGCGAGCACGACGCGGGAAACCGTGGCCCGTGTGCTCGGGCAACTCTCCAATGAAGAGATTGTCGAGCGCAAGGGTAAAACACTCTACATTCGCGACAAGGCCAAGCTCATGATTTTGGCCGAACGCATTGCGCCCGAAGCCAAGACCTCGACTGACTAGAACTGCACTTCACGAAAAATTCAAGTTTGGAATCCGAATCCAAGGAAGGTCTTCGCTACCAGTGTCGATGTGTTCCTTGCTGACGCCGTTGATGTCTTTCAACATGGACGCAATATTGCCCGAGATCATGGCTTCAGACAGTGCTGAGCCCAGCTCACCATCGTTGATTAAGAAGCTGTTCTTGATGACGCCCGAGAAATCACCGTTTGGTCCCGGATAGCCCATGGACAGTCTGGTCACCAAGGCGCCCTTCTTCACGTCCGCAATGAGATCATCTTTGCTGGTGTCACCGGTCGCCACTTTCCATCCAGATCCGCGGGGACGGTGTGCGATCCCCGTTTTGCGACTGCCATAAAGGCTTGGGAGCAAGGTTTTGAGTTCGCCGTTTTCAATAAGACTCACTGGTTCAGCAACAAAGGCGTCCGATGATATTGGTGATTGCCCTGCCCCATCATAGTGACTGGAAATGGACAACATGGGTGACGCAATGATCTTACCGACACTGTCCTTGTAGATTGAGCTGTCGGAGATCAGTTGCATATCTGAGACCTGACCCAGTAGCCAGCCCAAGAGGTCTGTGACCGCTGTCGGGGCGAGCACAACGTCACCAACAAAATTGCCACTCAAGTGCTGCGTTGCAATTTGGTTTTCGGTTTCGCGCAACATATCGCCGATGCCAAAGTACTCGGCCGCATCCTGTTCCGACAAATCATTGGCGTTGCCGCCCGCGTAGTTAAATGAACTTGAGTTCTCACCATCCGTTGCGGTTCCAAATGCAGACATGGAATAACAGCCAATGGAAGTTGAAATGTCGCTTCCTTCGCTTGTCAGCATTCGACTGCGGCTCAAAGAATGGGCCACGACGCCCTCATCAATGGACATTTTCGGGGTGTTGTTGGCGCGGTAATCCAGAAGCTCTTGGGCCTTACCCGCGAGTACATCCAAATCACAGGACTGAGGACCATGAACCACATTGGCGGTTTCACCGGAGGACACTGCATTGGCATCGTCTTGCGGTGCCAGCTGGGCCCTTTCAATGAGACCTGAGATTGCTTGGTCGACACTGCCGTCGCTAAGGTCGGTCAAAGCGGTTGCAGCTTTACGTCCGTCAACAATGCCTGTGAGCTCAAGGCTATGATCTTCAGTGCTGCGCAGCAGGCTTGCCTCGCTGATCGCTATGTTCAGTTCGTCTTGTTGACCAACGCGGGCGCACACGAGGGCACTGTCGAAACCTTGTTCCGTCATTTTTCCCAATGCGCGCTCTGCAACTTTGTTCATATCCATTGTCATCACTTTCCACCTAAATGCGCTTTGGCACGAAGCGCGGGACCGCCCAGAGATACCACCATGAGCTGTTTCTTGCCACAATACCCACCACAATCCCAATGCATGTCGTCGGAGACAGCATCCACGGTTTGCAGCATGTTGATGGCTGTGCCTGATAGGGTTGTATTGGTTATTGCTTTGCCGAGTTGACCATTGTTGATCTCGTATCCGAGATCGACACTGAACATAAATTCAGTTGTCGAGTCAGCTTCACCATTTGACGTCTTCATCAGATAGTAACCGCTCTCGACGCCAGCGATCATATCTTCAATCTTGTCTTTGCCTGGAAGAATGACCGTGTTTCTCATACGAACAAGTGGCTCGTCATTGGGCAAGTACGCCCTTGCGCTTCCTGTGGTCGGCATTTCAACCTGTGGTGCTGTTTCACGGCTGGTCATGAACTGTTTCAGCACCCCGTTCTCGATCAAGACAGCGTCCGATGCCTTGGTTCCTTCATCATCCGCATAAACAGGGATAGGAGCCTCTTCGCCATCAAATGTGTGAGCAAAGTCAATCATGGTAATCATTTCGCTCGCGACAACCTCGCCAACTTTGTCACGTGTCACTCCGCCACTTAGGACAATGTCAGCTTCACAGGGATGTCCCATGGCTTCATGAGCCAGCATGCCTGTCAATTGTGGAGCCATCACAATGGTCTGCTCGCCACCACGCGGTGCGATTGCTGTTTTTTTGGCTTGTAGATGCTCGTGAAGTTGGTCGAGCAATGGCTCAAGTTCTTGGATTGACAATCCGAGATCATGAAAACTGCCTTTTGAGGATAGCATTTCTCGAACTTCAATCGGCCGACCATCTTTATCATTGGAAAGAAAGGCGACCGAAAACCCTGTGCGATGAAATCCGTTTAAGACCTGACTTCCAAAACTGTTAGACAGCCACTTCGAGTGAGCCTCCTCTCGCAGTACAAACTTTGTCGAGCGCAAATCCGGGTATCGCGCATCACAAACAGCGGTCAGTTCTCGCAATGTGTCGATGCGGTCTTTTTCTGACATTTGGCTTTGGGTGCAAATTCCGTACTCGCCGACATGACCATCGTCAGGAAAATATGACTTTTGTTGAGAGCCAAATCTCTGCATTGCATGAGCGTTCTCGACTGCCTTCTTGGAGATGACATCGATGTTTGATCTGTCCAATGTCGGACGCGATGCAAATCCCCAGTAACCATTCTTGAACACGCGCGCGCTGATGCCGGTTTCGACAGAGTGATCGTCGATGGCGAGGTTGCCATCGACCATGACAAGGCTCGACTTCGTGACCTCGTGCTGTCTCAACTCAGCATAGTCCATGTTCGAGGGAAGATCATAAATGGCCTGCATCTAGCGACCTACTCCAAACTACCATACGGGGAAGTGATATCTTCTATGACGGTCTTCAACTATTGACCGCCCATATGAATTTTCGAACGCAGGGCCGGTCCGCCCATGGAAACCACCATTGGCTGTTTCTTACCGCAATAGCCGTTGCATTCCCAATGCATGTCGTTTGACACTGCATCAACAGTTTTGAGCATCTCAATCGCAGTGCCCGACACGGTCGTATCGGTGATGGCACTGCCGAGCTTACCGTTTTTGATTTCATAGGCGAGGCTGATGCCAAACATAAACTCTGTCGTTGAGTCGGCCTGACCATTGCCGGTCATCATCAAGTAGTATCCATCCTCAACACCTGCAATCATGTCATCGAGATTATCTTTACCGGGAAGAATGGCTGTGTTGCGCATGCGGACCAACGGCTCATCGTTGAACATGTAGCCGCGAGCATTTCCCGTTGAGGGAATACCAAGTTTGGCCGCCGTTTCGCGGCTGGTCATGAATTGCTTCAGTATTCCATTTTCGATCAATACGGCGTCCGACGATTTGGTGCCTTCATCATCTGCGTAAACGGGAATCATGAGCTCTTCGCCGTCATAGGTGTGTGCGAAGTCAATCATTGTGATGAGGTCACTTGCGACACGCTTGTCGACATTGCGCCCAGTCACGGCACCGCCCAATACGAGATCGGCCTCGCAAGGATGGCCCATCGCTTCGTGCGCCAACATGCCAGCAAGGGGAGGTGCCAGCACGACGGTTTTCTCGCCGCCTTTGGGTGCAACCGCATTTCGTTTGGCTTGGAGATGCTCATACAATTCATCGAGATGAGGCTCAAGATTTTCAATCGAAAGGTCAAGGTCCGCCAAGTTGCCTTTGGCCGATACCGGGTACATCAGCTCCACTGGTTGACCGTTCTTGTCTTCGGCCGACAGAATAATGTAGCAAGCCCCGCGATTGATCGAATTGAGCACTCTGCTCCCATTGCTGGTTGTGAGCTGCTTCGAGTGGGCTTCTTCATGGAGCATGAAAGTCGATGACTTTAGTGAAGAATATTTGCGATCACAAAAAGCGTGAAGATCCCCTAAGAGCTCAACGCACTCTCTTTGGGACATGGGGGTCCGGCCGTTATATCCATGCTCGCCGACATAGCTGTCGCTTGGGAGAACCAAATCGTTGTCGCCCCCAAAGCGAGACATCGCACCGGCGTTCTCAACGGCTTTTTTGGCGACGCGTGAGGCTCCATTGCTGTCCATGGTCGGCTCTGACGCAAAACCCCAATATCCATTGTTGAAGACACGCGCGCTCGTGCCGCTTTCCGTGGTTTGCGCATTGGCTGCCAGGCTGCCGTCGATCATGACCATGCGCGTCTTTCGCAGATCATGTTGACGCATTTCGGAATAGTCGACGCCGGCGGGCGCGTCGAGATAGCTGAGTGTCATTTCTTGAATTCCTTGCAGATGCAAAATTGGCTTGAAAGGTAGATAGCACTCCCTTGGGGGTATTTCCACAAAGAGCTGAAGAGTCTCGGGCAAGCGTGCTCAAGACGCCACTATTCTGCAAACCAACTATACTGATTTGACCGAGATACCCCTAACTCACAGGGATAATTGCGAATTCATCGATCGCTACTGAGAGCGCCCTCGTGCATCAATCGGCCATATGTCAACCAGGGTATCACCGCGCACACAATGAAAATGGTCATACAGATTGACCGTTGGATCACAATGAGGCGTCACACATTCCAGGACCGATCCAACTGGTAGTTTGGTGTCAGTGTCAGGCAATGCAATTCCTCCGTGTTCGTCACCAAAGAAGAAATATGCGGAGCCTTCGGGGGCGCCGCTTTGTAAGATTGGTGCATCTGCGTCCGATGCAAACGACTTGAAGCCGGCATCGGCTGTAGCCAGTCCTGGCGTATTGGCGCTTACGATCGTTGTTTGCACAGTGAGGGAGGTGTCAAACGGCATCGGTGCCGCATTGGCAATAGGGACTTCGTTGTATTGCCGGTCCATGAAAGCATAAGAACCCGCCTGGAGCTCTGTCATAATCCCGTCTTCGGTATCGATGTTATAGGTGCCGGTCCCTCCCCCGGTTACGATCTCCGGCGCCTGCCCTCGATCTGCCAAGGTCTTGCAGGTGAGCTTTACGATATCCAACGCTTTTTGGGCTTCCGCGCTTCGCTCCTCAAAATCGGCGATATGTTGAATATGACCGGCATAGGCCTGGACGCCCTTGAGATCGAGGTATTCAGTATTGGCTGCGAGGCCAGCAATGTCCTCGACACCTGACCCAAGACGGGTTCCGGTGCGGTGCAGGCCCACATCGAGGTCAATGATGATCTTCATCGGCTTTGCCCGATGTTCCGCTTCGGCTGCAATCGCTACGGCCACAGCCAGATTGTCGACGACTACCATAAGATCCGAGATCTGGACGTTGAGGTTACAAAGACGCGCGATACCGGATTTTGTGACCACAGGCGATGTGATCAGTATCGACTCGATACCCTCTTGCCCCAGCGCTTCGGCCTCCCCGAGCTTGGCGCAGCAGACTCCGACGGCTCCATTGTCGATTTGTCTCTTGGCTATCTCTGCACATTTGTGGGTTTTGGCATGGGGTCTTAAGGAGATTTTCTTGCGGTCACAATGATCGGCCATCGCTTCGAGATTGCGCTCGAAGAGGTCGAGATCAAGGACGAGCGCCGGCGTGCTCAATCGGTGCCGACTTCCGGCCACTCCAATCAAAGAGGCGTTGGGTCCTAGGTTCTTGTCTTGTCGTGAGGTCGTCATGACGGGTGCCTTTGTGTCATTCATTGGTCGGTTGTGGATAAGTCTACATGCCGAGCGGATAGAGTCACTTGGTTAAGTTACTTCAGAAATCGAGTCCGCATCACAATTACTCAGGAACCGTTTCGGGGACGGGGACGGAACGGTCCATGGTGACGACCGACATGAGTATTGCTGCAACGATTGCAATCAAGCACATGGCCCAGATCACGCCGATTGAAATGGAGAGGTCCCACTCGAGCCGTGTTCCCAAATTGAGAATGGCACCTCCGAAACCGGCAGCAAGAGCAAACCCAATCGCTTCTGAAATGCCCGATGCGGTGGATGTCACGCCTTCTCGTCCAGGAATGGTGTTGTTCATGGCATTGGTGCTCAACGTGTTATAGGCGAGCCCCATGCCAGCCCCACTGACCGTCCAGGCAATGAACGCCAGCCAGATCCATGCGCGGTCCTGTAAGACGGGGAACAGCATGATTGTGCCTCCGAGGATGAAGAGGCTGGCAACGGAGGTGAGGTGCGCTGGAGAAATTTTGTTGGCAAGCCTAGCATGCAAGAAAGCCGCTGATGTCCAACTGAGTGCCGCGACGGTCATCACAAGCCCCGCTTGGAATGCGGAAAGTCCGTGTTTTTGTATGAGCAACAAGGGCAAGAACGCTTCAGCGCCAAAAAATCCAAACATCAGGAGGAGTTTTATGAAGAGGCTCGCCTTCAAATGCGCGAGAGTTGGCCCTTCACCGGGAGGCACGGCTCTCTTTATGGGTGCAATCACGATCACGACGCCAAACCCAATGGCCAAAATAGTGAGAAGAGACAGCGAGCCCGCGAGGGCAGCAAGGATAACTCCCGCTCCGCCAGCAATTCGTACCGCATCCCAAGTTCTGGACCAGCCAGTTTCCGTCCCACCGCCAGCGCCAAGGTGGCGAAGGCCCCCAATCGCCAGATAGGCCGTGATTGCGACAAAGGGCAAGAGACCGACAAAAATCAGGCGCCAATTTAGATATTCAGCAATGGCTCCTGCAGCAGCTGGCGCCGCAAGCGCAGGAACCACCCACGCTGCGGAGAGATAGGCAAAGACCCGTGGGCGCTCAGATTCATCATAGGCCTTGTTAATACTCGCAAAGACGATGGCACCAAAAATGCCGCCACCCAATCCTTGTATCGCCCGAGCAATAACGAGCACCGGCATATTTGGCGCAACAAACGCGACGATGAGCCCTAAAGTGAAGAACACCAACCCGATGACAAAGGGCTTGGCCGGCCCCACCCGGGCCATTTCCGTGCCTGCCCACACCATGGAGATGATGTTGGCAAGCATGTACGCGCTGAAGGCGGCGCCGTAGAGGGAGTATCCACCGAGATCTTCGACAATGAGCGGCAAGGCCGTGGCAATCGCCAACTCGTCGAAGGCGTGCAGCATGACCGATATGAGGAGGCCTATGAGAAGGCGCGTGCGCATATGAGAAACCTTGGATGGGTATGCATAGACGGCATAGTCCAAAAGCAAGCCGCAGACTAGAGGGAAGGTCAAAGGACAGGTTTGGCAGCTTGTGGATAACTCAAATCTCTGAATCTTTGCTGTCCTTTGCAGGCGCCAACAGAGGTTTTGAATCATGTGAGTTGTAATTAGGAATCGAAGTCTTTGACCCAGACGTCCTTGGTGAAGACCTCCACGATCGGAGCGTCGCTTGTCATCTCAATCACCACTGGGTACCGGGCTTCGCGGCCACAGCCAAACACCGTCCAATATTCCCCCCATTTGCCTCGGATGACATTGCCGGATTTATTGCGGCCGATGGACTTCACCTCTTCTGCAAACTCCGTATTGACGATGAGAAGTCCCTCCTCGCATTCAGCGAAGTGAGTGTCATGGGCATTTGAGGTGGTAGCCTCCATGATTTCGCCGACGATCTCGTCACTAGCAATGGTCGTTCCCGGAATTGTGTAGCCCACGGTCGTGACACTGTCTGGATCGGCAAAACTAGCCAAAAGGTCTGCTTCCTCTATGGCTTCAGCCTCTGCCTCAAGTGCAAACATTTCACTCAATTCTTCTCTCGATATGATCCAGAGCGTGAAATTGTGCTGGATTGTCTTGCCGCAGCGAATGGCCTCCCAGCTGTCGAAAAGGTCGACGGAGGCGATGTGGCCGGAATCTGGGTCAATTTGAGGTTTTGAGCGGATTTCTGTCCCGACGCGCTTGGTGAGTTCTCTAACGCCGCAGTTTCGGTGATCTGCATAGAAGAACTCAGCGTCGTGGAACTGTTCTTCGATGAACTCACGGTACTCGGCGCTGTCTAAGGCACTTTCCAACGCGTCCTTTGGATCCTGGGGCGCGTCTTGGGCGCCCGCCAAACCGAAAGGCACAACGAGGCACAACGCAGCGGTTAGAAGCGCTGCTGACTTTATTGCGATACTGTTGGTACAGGTAATCGACACGATGACCCCACACCTCCAAACCGTTACCCCGCCCTACTATAGGGTATGCTCAAAGATCCGACAAATATTGGCGTTTTCGGCTTATCTAACGCCAGTGGTCTCGCTCTTTTTCGTGGCGTGCTCTAAGGCTCTCGATTTCTCGCTTGGTTGCTTCGTGGAGTTTGTCCAAGGCTTTGTCGATCGACTCTTTCGCGGTTGAGGTCACTCCGCCCTGCTCATATTGCTTCACGACAAGCCCCTCTATCCGGTCGACCAACTCATCTACCGAACGCCCAGGATCCGGCTCAAGCTCTAGTCCTGCCTTTTCTGCGGCGCCAAACAGACCGATGGCATAGTCCGATCTCTTGCCGAGTTTCATGAGGGAGTAGAAATAGCGCCCCGGTTTGTCAGGATCGCGGACAAAACCCAAGAGTGCCGCGACAAGCGAGATAGGGCTCAGGGCTAGGTCTCTTAAGGCATCGAGTGCGAGTTTGCCTTGAAATACGGCGACATCACGCAACATGGCCCAGCGGCCGGGGTCCTCAATGTCGGATGTCACCTCATCGAGGCGTTCGAAAAAGGCCCAATGGGCGCGGTTTTTGTGGGTGGTTTCTTGTTGATCTTGTTCCATCTGACAGGCCCCTTTGCGGATCTTCTCAATGTAGGCATCGCGCCAGAGATCCCAAGGAATTTCTTGAGGCACTAGGTGGGTTCGCAGGCCGGAAGATTTCAAGGTACACTCTTGCCTATGAGCAAAGCACCAACCCTCGCCCAGCTGCGCAAACACTTGCTTCGACGCCCAGGGACGGCGGAGGAAATGCCGTTCGGGCCGGATGTCTTGGTTTTCAAGGTCGCGGGAAAGATGTTTGCGCTTGTGGCCCACAAGGCAAAGCCCTTGCGCCTTAGCCACAAGGCTGACCCCTTCATTGCGGAGATCTTGCGCGAAAACTATGAGGCGGTTGGCCCCGGATATCATCTCGACAAGCGCCATTGGAACACGGCCATTCTCGACGGGTCAGTTCCGACGGCTGAGGTCAAGGATTGGATTGATGTCTCTTACGACCTTGTGGTGTCGGGCATGACGAAGAAAAAGCAGGCCGAACTCGCAGCTAAGAATTGACGTCAGCCGTCATCGTCTACATGAGTTTCAAGGTCGCTAACAAGATCCCGTGGATACTCGCTACAATCGAATTTTGAACAGAATTCGCCTGCGAGATATGTAATGCCTTCGTTATAGTCGTAAACGTGGGAAACGATTTTATTGGCCACCAAAACATTCAATGTTGGCTCCCACATTTCATCGCCGGTGAAGGATCTAGCAGTTTCAAGGAACTCTTCTGGAACGCCTTTCTCGCGGAAGACCCAGTCAGTTTCATCGGGAAGCGATTTTACGACCTCGCTTGGCAGTCCATTCAAGTACCCCAAGTGAAAAGCAAGTATTGCATCTGGATCGACAATCCGCCTTTCGCCAGCCATAAAAATCTGTGTGCACGCACTCGCACACTCACTGTATGTATACGTATCGAGTTCGTTGGACACGATTTGCCTAGCCAACAGGTCGGCCGCATCAACATAACCTCCTAAACTCTCGAGATGAACTAGTTCGATTCCATCCGAAGCCTCAATCAGCTTCGAAAATTTCTCCGGCGTGTCAAATACAATATTCCCTTCGACGTATATCGTGTCTCCATCTACAACACTCAATCTTGCTGAAACGAAATTGTCTGCATCAAACACCATCTGAATCAGGTTCCAGAGAACGGCAAGACCTAAATATGTGATGAAGGGCAACAGTATCAGGTTCAACCAGCAAATGAATTGCGCGACACGCGCCCAAAATTTTCTGCCAGTAGTCCGGATGTGATTGGCTGCTGACCTGAGAGTTCCAATGGCAAACCATACCAGCCAAATCAAAGTCGATATGAATTGAACAGCATAAATCGTCAGATAACTCGCACCCCCGATGTTTGCTGGTCCCACAAACTCAAGAATGTTGGCGACTACTTCAAGCGGTATGCCCAGCAGGACTCCATTGACCCAGTAACTTCGCGCAAGTGAATGCTCGCCGCGCCAATGAGCCCTTATGTATTTCCGCATTTATATCTTTCTGATTGAATTTCTTACGGAAAACAATCTACCTGACAAATTTGCGGGCGCCAACGAGTTTCGCTGCGAAAAAAGATCAAGCTTGCAAAATGTTCCGCTATTCGCCGTCCGCCGCCAACGTCGCCATACCTAGCGGCACGATGAGGATGATCAAGTACGTAAGACCGATGTCGGCGATGTACTGGGCGGGCGTTATGTCGATGGGGCCGCCAAAAAACATTGGGAAATCGAGGCCCAGGCTCATGGCCATCCAGACGAGACCCGCGACCAGACCGTATTTCACAGAAACGCCCTCTTTCCCCCGCAAATAGAGCACCGACGCCAGAACAACGGTAGCGGTCAAAACCACCGGCATGATGCTCTCAAAAAGCGGACGGTTGGCCTCGCGGAGATCAAAGATGGCAAAGGCGGCGAGGAATGGAACCAGCCAGATGACAAAACCCAAGGCCAACAGCCGAAAAACAGGTTTCTTGGTCATTTCTGTCTCCTCAGGCCAAGGACCGGACGGCCCATCATCGGCCAATCCGCCACAAATGGCCAGGCGCCAGAGCCAGATTATCTGCTCTATTCGGCCCAATTCAGCAGGAATTTTCACCACCTCCTCTTGACTCTGAATGGCGGATTCCCTATCTCCACGTCACCGTGTTAGCACTCCCACAGGGTGAGTGCCAACGGGTCCCTTTTTACAACACGTTCAACTCTGTACTTTGAGGAGACTATCTTATGAGCTTTCGTCCTCTGCATGACCGCGTCGTCGTACGCCGGGTCGAAGAAGACACCAAAACGCCTGGTGGGATCATCATCCCAGATACGGCGCAAGAAAAACCATCTGAAGGCGAAATCGTTTCCGTTGGCCCTGGTGCCCGCGATGAAAGCGGTGCCCGCGTCGAGATGGACGTCAAAGCCGGTGACCGAATTCTTTTCGGTAAATGGTCCGGCACAGAAATCCCGCTTGGCGGTGAAGAACTCTTGATCATGAAAGAGTCCGACATCATGGGCGTTATTGAACTGAAGAAAAGAACCAAGAAAGCCGCTTAAGCCCAAAACGGGGTAAGCGGTTTTTTCACGTCTCGCTTTTAACAGGAGATTTCAGCAAATGGCTGCAAAAGACGTAAAATTTTCGACGGATGCGCGCGAGCGTATGTTGGCTGGTGTCGACATTCTCGCCAATGCCGTCAAAGTGACGCTCGGTCCTAAAGGCCGTAACGTCGTCATCGATAAGAGCTTCGGCGCACCGCGCACCACCAAGGACGGTGTTACGGTCGCCAAAGAGATCGAACTCGAAGACAAGTTTGAAAACATGGGCGCACAAATGGTTCGCGAAGTCGCCTCCCGCACCAACGACGAAGCTGGTGATGGAACGACAACGGCAACTGTTCTGGCTCAATCCATCGTTCGTGAAGGCACCAAAGCAGTTGCTGCCGGTATGAACCCGATGGATCTGAGGCGCGGTGTCGAAAAGGCAGTGGAAGCTGTTGTCGCCGAGCTCAAGAAACGCGCCAAGAAAGTTAAGTCGAACGAAGAGATCGCCCAAGTTGGTCGGATCTCAGCAAACGGCGAAACTGAAATTGGCAACATGATCGCGGATGCGATGCAGAAGGTTGGCAATGAAGGCGTCATCACTGTGGAAGAAGCCAAGAGCCTCGCGACAGAACTCAACGTTGTTGAAGGCATGCAGTTTGACCGCGGTTATCTGTCGCCTTACTTCATCACCAATTCTGACAAAATGGTCGCAGAATTGGAAGATCCTTTCATTCTCCTTCACGAGAAGAAACTCTCAAACCTGCAAGCCATGTTGCCGATCTTGGAAGCTGTGGTTCAGTCAAGTCGTCCGCTCCTCATCGTTGCGGAAGACATCGAAGGCGAAGCTTTGGCGACCCTCGTGGTCAACAAGCTGCGCGGTGGTCTGAAAATTGCGGCTGTTAAAGCCCCTGGCTTTGGTGATCGTCGTAAGGCCATGCTCGAAGACATCGCGATCCTGACCGGTGGTCAAGTGATCTCGGAAGACCTGGGCATTAAACTTGAGAACGTTTCCCTCGACATGCTTGGTAGCGCTAAGCGCGTGCGCATCACCAAAGATGACACAACCGTCGTCGATGGCGCTGGCAAGAAGCCAGAAATCAAAGCTCGCGTTGGTCAGATCCGTGCGCAGGTTGAAGAAACAACTTCGGACTATGACCGCGAGAAATTGCAAGAACGTTTGGCGAAACTCGCCGGCGGTGTTGCTGTTCTCAAAGTTGGTGGCGCCACGGAAATCGAAGTGAAAGAACGCAAAGACCGCGTTGATGACGCTTTGAATGCGACCCGTGCAGCGGTTGAAGAAGGCATTGTCCCTGGTGGCGGTGTTGCTCTTCTCCACGCCACACGCGCCCTGAAGAACGTGGAAGGCGACAATGATGACCAAGACGCTGGCATCAACATTGTTCGCCGTGCCATCCAGGCGCCGGTTCGTCAGATTGTCGAAAACTCTGGTGTCGAAGGCTCCATCGTTGTTGGCAAACTGCTTGAGCAAAAATCACAAACCTTTGGGTTTGATGCTCAAGACGAAGAGTATGTCGACATGATCGAAGCCGGTATTATTGACCCGGTTAAGGTTGTTCGCACCGCGTTGCAAGACGCAGCATCGGTTGCCGGAATCCTGATCACCACAGAGGCCATGGTTGCTGACAAGCCACAAGACGCAAGCGCTGCTCCTGCAATGCCTGACATGGGCGGCATGGGCGGTATGGGCGGCATGATGTAAGCCACGGCTTACTCAAAAGCTCAAACGTTACAAAAGAGGCCGTCTCGGGAAACCGAGGCGGCCTTTTTACTCTGCGTCTACCCAATGGCTAAGGGTAGGTTCCAATTGAACTCAGGCATACTGGATTAATTTCCACGTGACAGCCTTGTCTTTATATGGCGGCATTGTATTGCCTTCCGCAATTGGAGCAGTCGTCGATGGTGTGCCCACAACTTCCCAAACTCCGCTTTCCGGACACTTTTGGCCGGTCCTTGCAGTGGTTCCGATGGGGGACTTCTTCGTCGCTGTTGTATATGCCATGGTTTTGGCCTTTCTTAGGGGTTCAAAAAGATTCGTCTGGGATATCAGACAATATCGTATGTACGAGATGAACGGTTTGTCGTCAACCCCCATTATATGATAGCGTAAGATAAGATAGACAAAAGGAGTCACGATGGCATTTGCCACCAAACTAAAGCAACTTCGAGTTGATACAGGTAGCTCTTTACAACAGATTGCAGACGCGATAGGTGTGTCGAAAGCACACGTATGGGAATTGGAAACAGGGAAGAGCCGAAACCCCTCATTTGAAGTCGTTGTCAAACTCGCCAAGCATTTTGAGAAACCCATTAGTGAGTTTGTTGGAGAGAGCCCAGACGACCCGGATGTGGATGAGGAAGTACTAGTTTTGTTTCGCGATCTAAAGGACCTTCTCGATGATGACCGCGACTTGATCAAGGCATTCCTAGATACCCTCAAAAAGCGGCGTCAAATGAAGCGTGACACTGAAGATAGGCAGGTTTGACCTCGCGGACATCGGTTCCCCAGAACGATTGGCGGACAAGATTGTTCGGAATCTAGTTGATCCACAACCACCGATAGATGTCAAAAAAATCGCATTAGCTCTTGATGTCGAGCAAATTGAGCCGGCTGGCGATCAGAGCTTTGAGGGCGCGCTGGTAACCGATAGGGAAAGGTCGCTAGGTCTAATCCTGTATAATGCTTACTCTCCACCACAAAGACAGCGATTCACCATTGGACATGAGCTTGGTCACTTCTTGATACCAACTCACCTACCGACCACCGATTTGGGATTCGAGTGTAGTGACAAGGACATTTCCGGCACCAAAAGAGGTGGATTGGCAAAGATCGAGATTGAGGCAAATGAATTTTCCGCCAACCTATTACTACCTCGGCGGACACTGCAGATCGAAATTGCAAAAGTTCTTGCATTCGACATCAACTCAATTGAGAAACTCGCCACCAAATTCGATGTTAGCAAAGAAGCCATGGGTAGACGTTGCGTTGATTTTCTGAATGAACCAACTGCCATAGTGTTTTCAAAGAACCGTAGGATCAGATACTTTGTAAAGAGTCCCTATTTTCCATTCCTGCAAATAGGAAGCGGTGACCCCCTACCTCCATTGTCTGTATCTAGGAAGTATGATGGGAAAATGGGTATCGCATCGAATTTCGATGAGGTTTCCTTGTCCTGCTGGTTTCAACAAGTAAAACCGACACATCGGGCATTGTATGAACAAACAGTACTGCAGAAAGACGGATACCAAATGACCTTACTCCAACTTGATGTTGGCTCCAACCAATGAACCACTTCTGGCTGTCTCGGGAAACCGAGGCGGCCATTTTCCTTAGATGTTTTCCGGCTGAGCGAAGATGGCAGGGGCGCCGCCGGTATGCCAAAACAGGATGTTTTCTTCTGCGCCGACGTCACCGCGGCGTAGAAAATCAATGAGACCGGCGAAGGCTTTGCCGGTATACGCAGGGTCAAGGGCGATGCCTTCCTTGGTCGCCATCAGGCTCACGGCTTCGCGCATGGGGTCGGTCGGTAGCCCATATCCTTCTCCCAAAAATCCGTCATGAAAGGTGATGTTCGCGAAGCCGGGCGATGCAATCCCAATTTGTTCGGCCGTCTCAGCAATCAAGGTCTGGGCCTTGGGTCGCACCTCTGCGCTTGGCTCATACACCATCACTGCATCTAGTCGCCGAGGATCTTCAAGTGCTGCAAAGCCTATGGCCAGCCCGGCTAAGGTGCCAGCGGTGGATGCCGCGAGGACGATGCGATCAAACCTTCGGCCTTCGTCATTTTCCTGGGTCTGCAATTCCTTAGCCGCGCGGACAAAGCCCAATGACCCGGTGGCGTTCGATCCGCCTGGCGGAATGAAATGCGCCTTCCCGCCTTTGCTTTCGGTCGTTTCGATAATCTCTCCAGCCTTCAAAAGAGCCGCGTCCACGTCCTCGACGATGTGAACTTCGGCCCCAAAGAGATGATCGAGCAAGAGATTTCCCGAGGTTTCGTAGATGTCACTCTCATTTCGTACCATACGGGGCAATACCAGGTGGCAATTGAGCCCACTCTTCGCGGCAGCAGCAGCGGTTTGTCTTGCGTGGTTCGATTGCACGGCGCCGACGGTAATGAGCGTATCAGCGCCCTCCTCGATTGCTTTTGCAACGAGATACTCAAGCTTGCGAACCTTGTTGCCTCCGAAGCCAAGACCGGAACAATCGTCGCGTTTGATGAAAAGGCCATTGTGCCCAAGCGCCTTACCCAAATTCGACATGTGATCTATGGGTGTGGGCCAATGTCCGAAAGACACGCGCGCGTGTTTGGCCAAGTTCTCATCGTACAACATGCTCTCTCCCTCAGACTTGCGTCCCGAAAACGTGAGACAAATGTTCGTTCAAGAACTTGCCATGCGGATCAAGTGCCTCTCTGATATCCAAGAAATCTTGCCACCTTGGATACCTCTGTGACAGTTCTTCTGATCCTAAGGTGTGGAGCTTGCCCCAATGGGGACGTCCGCCATATTTCTTGAAGATGGGTTCGGCAGACTTGAAGAAAGGACGGTGGTCTTCCTCGAAGTATCGATGGATCGCGATAGAACACGAGGGACGCTTGTAGAAGGGACTGAGGAGCGCATCATCTTCTCGAATGTAGCGAAACTCAATGGGGAAGAAGACTTCTGTATGTTGCTTCTCAATAAGGGTTTTGATCTCACGTATGGCATCAATTGCCACCTCCTGCGGCAAATGAAACTCCATTTCATTGAACCGCACGGGGCGCTCATTGGCGAAAATGCGCCATGACTCATCGACTTGTTCTTCTGGTGGTATGTCGCCCAAAGCCATGCCAATGAGCCAGGTACGCACCACCGACAACCAACCGAAACGATCACGCATCTTTTGAAGCTCAAACACGATCTCGCTGTCTTCTGAACTCGGCGCCTCGGTGATGTCCTCTTCGGTTTCATTGGTAATTGTTGCAGCCGCATAGCCTGAAAACGGAATGTAGAAGAACTCAAAGGTGCGGTTTTCTTTGGCGAGACCTTCTGCTTTCTCAAGGAGTTCGTCGATCGGTTCGACCCAGGTGCGACGTTTCAGCTTGAAACGCGGCACGTTTTGCAGACGCACCTCCGTCATGATCCCCAAGGATCCAAGCGATACGCGCGCGGCATTGAAAACTTCGGGGTTTTCAGTCTGTGAACAAGTCAACAAATCGCCTGCAGCTGTTACAAGCTTCAACCCAACGATGTTGTCATGCATGGCGGGCAAGGCGATACCGGTGCCATGGGTTGCAGTTGAGAAAGACCCGCCAAGGGACTGTTTGTCCACATCGGGCATATTGGGGAGCGCTTGTCCAACAGCGCCCAAGGGTTCACCGACGGCGCTAAGCACTGTTCCAACACCAAAAGTCGCCTGATTGGAAGCGGCGTCATGAGATGACATGCCGGCGAAATTGCGCATGGAGACGATTGTGTCATCAGTTGGAACGAGCGCTTGGAAGGAATGACCGGAGGCCACAGGGCGCACAATTCCGGTCGCGCTCTTTAGCACTTCCGAGAGCTCATCCAGAGACTTTGGAGCGATGCGTTGCTCGGGGTAACACTCCTGCAGGCCAGACCAATTGCGCCAGGGAATTTTGCGCGTCGTTGTCGCAGATGGTTCCGCCAGAACGCCTGAAGTCGACAAAGGAAGCGTTAGAAACGCACCACCGAATACTAAGGACTTTACGAAGTCTCTTTTGTTTACTTGCATTGTGTCGCCCCTCATTCAGCAGTCGTCATGAATTCAATGAGTGCCGCGAACTCATCCGCTGTGCAATCCATACAAAGACCCAGAGGCGGCATGCCCTTAAATCCATCGATTGTATTGTCGAGGAGGACGTCGCTTCCTTTGGCAATACGCGGAGCCCAGGCCTGTGCATCTCCTGTCAATGGCGCACCGGTGTCCGGATTGGCATGACAGGCTTTGCAGGTGGTCTCATAAATTTCCGCGAAGGCAGGATCAGACGGGGTCAATTGCTCAGCCTTTGCGATGGTCTCTAGTGTCGGACCTGATGGCGCGGTTGTGTCTTCACCGCAGGCAGAGACTATGAAAAGCGTCGCAACAATGGCGGCACCTTTTCTCACTCTTTTGTGATTTTCTTTTGTCATCATTGAGTTCCCTCCTTGGCCATTGCATCATGCCCTCAAGCTGATGGCAATCGTTCTCTGCAACTCTTATTGACACAATTTGGGATCAAAATAAGGAGCCCTACCGATGACCATTACCGTTTACGCAGGATATTTTGAAGGATCAGACGGCGGCAATGCCAAAGGACTCTTAAGAGACATTCGCATTTTTTGGGCACTCTATGAACTTGATCTTCCGTTCGACGTGAAATGGTTCGATGTGTCCAAAGGCGAGCACAAAAGCCCTGACTACATCGCAGCGAACCCATTTGGCAAAGTTCCGGTTATTCGCGATGAGGAGGCAGATCTCAATCTATTCGAATCAGCGGCGATCGTGAAATATCTGGCGAACAAAGTTGAAGGCGATGATCGTCTTGTTGCTTGCGACGCCAGAGGTGATGCCGAAATCGATCAGTGGCTTCACTTTGCGAAGGCAACCCTTGAACCTGCCGTTTTTGGATATTTTGCAACTGTGAATTTCACACCGGACGCACCAGGGAACGAATGGCGTCAAGAGCGGTTTGCTGATCAGGCGAAAGGTATGTTGAGTACGCTCGATGAAATCTTGGGCCAGCGAAAATACCTTGTCGGTGAACGCTTCACTGTTGCCGATCTGATCATGGGGTGTTCGTTGCGCTATGTTATTGACACGCCATATGCGAAGGGTTTTGACAATGTTGCCGCCTACATGGCGCGGCTATATGGACGGCCTGCCTTTGAGCGCGCACTTGCATTTCACATGTCCGGCCCCAATTGAGCGTACGTCTAGCGAAGTCCCACATCATCGAGGATGACGGCGCCGCGTTCTGATTTGTCAAAGACAAACCGGATTTCGCTCAGCTGCGCGGGGCTGAAGTTTGGATTGACCTCCAGGAAATCGCCTAAGTCGAAACTGTAGTGACGCAGCAATGCCTCTGACTCCGCAATTTCTTCCATAAAACTTGCCCGGCGCGTTCGCGCTTTGAGTTGCGGATAGAGCGGCAGGTCATGGCTCAACGGTAGGCTTGCCTCTTCTCCCGCTGAATCGGTCAACACGATCGTCCAATCGAGCGGTTCAGACGTACTGTCTTCTTCTTCGTCCTCTTCGGTGACGGCATCTTCAGCTTCGTCTTTTAACTCTTCGTCGTCGCTGTCAAAGTCTTTAGGCAGCGTTCCGCCGGCCGATTGAGTTGCAGCAAAGACAAGGTGGGTGGCATCACTCAAATCATATGCCGCTCTGTCGATCTGAATGGCGAAGGAGGCTGTGTCTTCGTGCACGCGCTCGTCCCAAGCAAAGATCGCTACATGAGAGTCGAGCGGGTTCCATTTTAGATCGACCCAGGTCTCTTTCCATTTTGAGAGATTCTCGCCGATGATCGCGCCAGCACTGACCGTCGCGGTTGCAGGATCCAAGTCCTCATCAAAAGTCGCCAGCCACTCTGTCTCGGAATCTGCGTAGTTGGCCACGTAGTATCTGTTTGGAAGCCAGGCGGCACCCAGACGCGGGTCTTTGAAAAGGGCTCGGTATTGATCTTGGCCGTTCAATGTTACTTGAAGGAAGGCATGGAAATAGGTGCGTGCGATGTCTCGTTGTTCTTCTGGGTCCATAATTTGCTTGGTATCCAAGAACCAGCCGAACGGCATGCCAAAATCATTACGCCCCCACGAGGTATTGAACTGACCGTGATTGGCGCCATCGATGTAGAGGCTCGACTTGAACTTCATCTCATCTCCAGAAAACGCAACCCGAGAGAGTTGAGACACGCCCATGAACGACTGCACATCACCGTCCAATGATCCGTGAATGGTGAAATAGTTGACGTCCCGCAACGGCGTGAAACGTTTGCGCGGCCGGTACTGTCCGTCTGCTGGAGCGATGGCGATGATCCCGCCAATGTCGAAGCCGTAGTCAAACGCCAACGTCGCGTCATCGGGATAGTGCTGAAGCGTATTGAAAGCAGCGGCATGAGCCACGGCTTCTCCGCCGCGCGAATGACCGATGAGTGCGATCCGGGAGAGGTCCGCTTTGCCGAAGAGTTCGTGACTGTCGTCTGCCATCCATTCCCGCCATAAGCTCAAATGCTCAAGAAGCACCCATCCGCGGGCATCGTTTTCCGACCCAATGCCGGGCTCTAATGGATTGAGCATGTCTGCATAGGAGGAGTTGAGAAAATTCTCGTCGACAGAGACAAGAATGAAGCCTTGGCTGGCCAGGTGTTCGCCTAAGTAATCGTAACCTGGATCAGAAAAATCCTCCATGCCGTGGTTTCCATGTACCACCAAAACCAATGGGAATGGTCCCTCACCTTCAGGCATCCATACACGGCCTTGCAAAGGAAGCTCTGTTGCATCAAACCCCCAATAACGGGTGCGGGCCCAGCCAACCGACCCGGACCACCGATCCACGAGAACCGAACCGTCAACCGACGGGGCGACAATATCAACTTCCTCGCCAAACTCGGGCCGATTTTTGTCGGTTCCTGAACCATAAGTCAGTGTTCTGACTGAATGTGACCCTTGAACTCCAGGATCAGAGGCGGCAATCGTTCTGTCTTCGAGAACGAAAGACGCCATGGTTGGGTTTAAGTCTTCGCCGTCTTTCAAGATGCCAAAAGCGAGTGCGACGATGCCGACGAATCCTGAGAAAGTTACAAGCAGCGTCACCCAATGGAATCGCGTGCCACAACGCATCGAAGCTAAGCCACCGGCGAGAAAGCTGAGCGAGAGAATAGAGATCGCGGCGAAAGCAAGCCCACCTTTGACCCCCCAAGCGGCTCCGCCCGTCATCATGGCAAAGAAAATGGCGATCAAGAATGCGAAGTGGTAGGAAACGCGAAGGCGTGAAACCAACAACAAAGCGAAAAGATAACCGAGCGCAATCACAAATGGGATCGTCAACACCACCCCGAACCCCATCAATCGCTCAAGCGTGAATGTCTCTATAACAGAATAGAGCGCGTTCACGAAAACTAAGGCGAACGTCAAAACCCACAAAGCGCGTGTAGCAGCCTTCCAGGCCACATCCGTCGGCGTAAATTGTCGCTTGAACCAGGCCCCAATTGCCTTAGCAAACCGCACCATGTCCATATCCCCCGCTCTGATCGCACCTTAGCCGCAATATTGCCCGGGGGCCAAGCGACTTTCTGCAAAGGGGGTTACACAGAATTCAGCAAATCGACTTTCGACGTCATTTCAAACACTCAGGTCTTTCAATCTTTGAAGCCGCTCAGGTTCGTTGCGTTTGAGCCATGTGTCTTGCGACAATAACTCGTGGGCTTTCGCAAAGTGTGGCTTTGATTTTTCGACCTCTTCGAGAGCAAGATAAAGCTCCCCAAGTTCCTCAAACACGAAACCATCACCGGTTCCTGCCGCTTCATGTTCTGCAAGCAGCGCCAATTGTATCGCCAACGCTTCATCCAGAAACCCGAGACTGCGCAAGGTTCGCGCGATACTCCACCTGGCGATCTGCTCCTTCGACGTTGCACCGCTCCCCTCAAAAAACTCTCTGGATCTTTTGAATTGTTCAAGGGCCTTGTCGTAGTCTGATTTTTCGAAGTAATCCCAGCCAATGTTGTTGGTCAGGCTCCCAATCCAATTTCTTGATTTTTCATCTTTCGCTTTTTCAGCTAGTTCCAGAGCGCGAAGGTTCCAGGCCATGCGGTCATCAAACTCACTCTCAGCGATCGCAACCATGTGAGCGGCATCGATCGCCAGAGCGTCATTGCCAGTTTGCTCCGACTCCTGAAAGGCCTTTACGAAGAGATCGCGAGCCTTTTCTTTGTCACCCGCGGAATTGCATGTGCGGCCGCGCTCGAGAAGATATCTGATGCGCGCTGTCGAATGGTCGGGCGCTAGCTGAGGTTCAACACGGTCCAATACCTCATGCGCCTCTTCGAACTTCGCTTGAAGACTATATGTCCTCGCGATCTGGGTTTGGAGTTCTAATCGCACGCCTTCGTCAAGATCATCGCTTGCCAACGCCTCCTCAAATTTTCCTCGCGAGGCTTCGGGGTCGTTAAAATCCCAGAGAGAACTGATATCCAACTTCGAATTCCTTTGCGTTGAGCAAGCTGCGGTGGCCATTACCCCTATCGCGAGCGAGACAGCCAAGAGGTATTTGGGTGCGATGATCTTCACGGCGTTCTCCTGTCCTGAGAGTCCACATGTTGGCGCGAGGTCTCAGATTGGTCAATAGGCCAAAGGCTAGGAAGTTTGGCTCAAAACAGAGAGTTTGCGTATTCCCGAAATGAACTGCGTCATATTGGCGGGTTGGGATTTCTTCGGAATCATCACCTCAATGAGTTGAAAACGTCCGCGTTTAGTCCACGCCTTCTCTAGCGCTGTCGCTAACTCAGAGCGCGTCGTCACACGAACGCCGTCCCCACCAATCTTGTCTGCAATCTCTGCGTACCGCCAGTCATCAAGATCATTGTATCCGGCTTGCGGCTGAAGTGCGCGTAGCATTTCCCAACAGGTATTGTTGAGGACAAGGACAATCGGATCCCAGCCATAGCGCTGACAGTTGCCAAGTTCCCAACCGGTCATTTGAAAGGCACCGTCGCCAGCTAAGACGAGAGGTCGATCACCACTGGCGGCTTGCACGCCAAGAGCGGCGGGTATGGCAAATCCCATACTCGCGTAGTAGCCGGGGGCCGCCATGGGAACGGTGTCAATGTTCATGACAGTGAAATGAGCGACGCCAACATCTGAGGTCATGGGCATAGGTCCGTGTCGATGAAAGAGATCGTTTACCGCTTTTGCAACATCTTCTGGTTCGACGGCGCTGTCATCTTCATCCAACCCATGGGGGTAATCTGGCTGTCGCCACCGTGCGGCCTCACCTACTGTGGTGGCCCTGTCGATCATTGCATCCACAAGATTTTTCAAGGGGACTGTTGGATAGGAGTGAAAGCCAATTCGGACAGTGCCATCGACCATTTCAATCGCCTGTGACATATCGATCTTTCGTTCCGCCACACCAAAATTGCAGTCAGAATAGATCGTTCCCATGAGCAACAGCGCGTCCGATGTTTCGACGGCTTTGGAAACGGCGGGGTCCCCTGCCACACCAAAATAGGTGCCAACCAAGGGAGTGTCTGGGTCGGCGAACATGCCGCGCCCCATAAAGCTGGTGGCAATGGGAAGTCCGAGTTTGGTGGCCAGTTTGGCGACCTTGGCCTCCAAGCCATAACGGCGTACTTCCACGCCTGCTAGGATCATCGGCGAGGTGGCGGCTTCAATTCGAGAAATGATTTCTGAGGCGCATGCTTCAATGGCTCTTTGGTCGACTTGTTTGTCGACAAAGGGCGGAACCGGTTCGGTTGGCATTGAAACCATATCGCGGGGAAACTCGATGTAGACCGGTCGTGATTGCTCAAGACAGGTTTCCAACACCCGCGCGATCTCTTGGGGTGCAGTAGCCGGATTGTCGAGGATGGCTGAATCGCATGTGATCTCACTGTAGACCTTCGCTTGTGATGCCAGCGTCTTGGCTTGGTGATGCAAGAGCAGTCCTTTCGCGCCCTCGCCTGTGCCTGGCGCCCCAGAGATGATCACCAAAGGGGATTTCTCCGCGTAGGCCATTGCCACTGCATTCACCATGTTGAAAGCACCCGCGCCATAAGTCACAGCCACCGCACCTAACTTGCCATTGAACCTCGCAGCCGCGTCGGCTGCATAACCCAAACCGGGTTCATGGCTCATCAGATAAAGTGGGAGAATTTTTTCCGTCTCGACCGCATTGAAAAACGGCAGCGCGAAGTCACCGGGTATGCCGAAAATTTCGGTGGCACCATGATCTTTCAATGCTTGTAGCAGAGCGGACGCAACTGTTGGGGCATTGGGGGACGCAGTCGTCATTGGAATGGTTCCATTCTATTTCGCGACATGTGCACAAAGCCGCAGCAGCGTGATACTGCGCGGCTTGGGACGTCGTCTTAATGTCGAATGGAAGCAACATACGCCTTGCCAGCGTGAAGTCACGCGTCTGAAATGTCGCACCCCTCACACGAAGGTTTTAGCTTTACTCAGCCTCAGCTGCGCCGGTGTCGAGCTTTACAAGATCATCTTCCAAGCCCACAAATCGCACAAGAAACCTCTCGAACTCGAACAACAGGCCGAGGTTAGGATTGTAGCGCGGCACTGTGTGATACATGCCCTGGTTTGCGGCCTCAATGAGCCACAGGGATCCGTTCATTTGCATGCCTTCGAACTCACGTGGCAAAAACCAGTAATTCAAGCGCGAGAACTCAAAACGGAAGAGATCAATCTGTTCCGTCGTAAGTTTCGACACCTTTGTTTCACTGACATCGCCCCAATCTTCCGCCGTCACACCTGTTGAGCGCTTAATGGTGATCGTGCCCTCATCTTGTGTTTCGAAGTCGATACGAATGACAAGCGCCGATCCTTCTAAGGGCGCCCAGATGAATCGGTAGGACTCATGATTGGCATTCTTCGACAGTTTCCAAAGAGATTCCTCTTCCAAACTCACCAGGCGTTTGTCGTAATAAGCAAAGAAGTCTTTCTCTAGAAACACGGACTGCGGCACCCGCAATATCCGAACGTCCCCAACATTGTAACTCTGCTCTTGTGCATGGACGGCGGTGCTCACACTAATCGCCACAACCAGGCCAGCCGTGAACCGGCGGAACATCTCAAATGCTCTAATACTCATACTCGCCAATTCCCCTGTTATCGGCACACTCTATATCAGATATCCGGTCAAGATGGCAGCATTGTGTTCCACTGAAGAGTTCAAAGTGCTTGGTCCAGATCCGCAATGATATCTCCCGCATCTTCAATGCCAACGGATAGGCGCACGACATCAGGCCCTGCACCGGCTGAGACCTTCTGCTCATCGGCGAGCTGTCGATGGGTGGTCGATGCAGGATGAATGATGAGGCTTCGCGTATCTCCAACATTTGCCAAATGCGAAAACAGATTGACATTGCTAACAAGACCAACGCCCGCGTCGTAACCGCCTTTCAATCCAAATGTGAAGACTGCGCCGGCCCCTTGCGAGCAATATTTCTTGTGCAACTCAAAACACGGATCACCTTCGAGTCCTGCATAGGAAACCCAACTGACTGCATCGTGTTCTTTCAAAAACTCGGCAACTTTGAGTGTATTGTCGCAGTGCTTCTGCATTCGCAGGGGCAATGTTTCAATGCCTGTTAGAATCAAGAATGCGTTGAACGGTGCCATTGCGGGACCCAAGTCTCTTAGACCAAAGGTGCGACAAGCGATGGCGAATGCGATGTCGCCGAATGTCTCGTGGTACTTCACACCAGCATAGAATTCTTGTGGTTCCGTCATGGTCGGAAATTTGTCGGAAGCCGACCAGTCAAAAGTTCCTCCATCAACGATCAAACCGCCGATTGAATTTCCGTGACCACCCAAGAATTTGGTCGCGGAGTGCACGACGATGTCGGCACCCCACTCAAAAGGACGAATGAGATATGGCGTGGCCAGTGTGTTGTCGACGATCAAGGGTACACCCGCCTCTTTGGCAATCTTGGCAATGGGCTCAACATCGGTCACAAAGCCGCCCGGATTGGCGAGACTTTCGATGAAGATCGCCTTGGTTTTTTCCGAGATCGCGGACCTCACATTCTCTGGATCTGAGATGTCAGCCCAGTCGACGTGCCAATCAAACTTTTTAAAGGCGTGCCCGAATTGATTAATCGAACCTCCATAGAGTTGGCGGGCGGCGACAAATCGATCGCCTGGTTGCATCAAAGTGTGAAAGATCAACGATTGCGCTGCATGGCCAGACGCTACACCGAGAGCGGCGGAACCACCTTCAAGGGTCGCTATACGCTCTTCCAATACGCCGTTGGTCGGGTTCATGATTCGGCTGTAAATGTTGCCAAACTCTTGTAACCCAAACAGGCGCCCGGCATGATCGACGTCGTCGAATACATAGGAAGTCGTCTGATAGATGGGGGTCGCCCGGGCATTTGTTGCTGGGTCTGGGGTCGCACCTGCATGTATTGCAGCGGTATCAAATTTGTGGTTGCTCATGTTGTTCTCCATGGCGTTTTCTCAATATTCCTCCCGACCGAATTTCCTTACAGAAGAACTGACGGAATTGAAAGCAAGATTGCGCGGGGTGCGACCACACGGCACTATGGATTGGCGACGACGCACTTCTGTGCCAAACTCGGTCGTTCAGGCCATACATGTTCGAATTGGAGAGACCCATGACAGGACAAACGAAACCAACACTGGCAGAAAACTACGGTCGGATCGGCTGGGCGCTGTTTCTTATCGCGCTGGGGGTCATACTGATCATCCCCGATAAATGGATGCCAGATGGCATTGGTCGCATCGCACTTGGCGCGCTGTTTTTGTTCTTTTGGATTGGTGGATGGATCCGTCAACTTGAGGTGAATTGGTTTGTCCTCTTTGTTGGGATCGCTCTTGTTCTTTCTGGCAGCCTTGAATTCGCCGGGTACGCGATCGCACTCTTTCCGATCCTCTTAATCGCGGGTGGTGTGCTTTACCTGATCAACATTTTTGGTTCCGGAAAACAAGCCAACAAAAAAGAATGACGCGCCATTTGCGGTCAGCCGTTTGACATTGAGACTGAACTCTTCAGTGCTTTGTACAGTGGATTTTCTTGGTCATGAGAGGTGACGCGATCCAGAAGTTTTTTCGCCGTAGACTTCTGCTCTTCATGCCAATTTGCGCTTAGAGACGCCGCCAGAAAAGCCTGAGACTCGAGGATCAGTCCGTCGTTCAGTGTTTTCAATCGATTTGCGGTAAGGGTCGTGCCACTCGAAGTGATATCGACAATGATCTCGGATGTCCCGGCGGTCGGCGCTCCTTCAGTTGCCCCCATACTCTCGACGATGCGGTAATCGGTTATTCCGTTTTCAGCAAAGAAAGAGCGGGTCAATTGCAAGTACTTGGTCGCGACACGCAGCGGACGATGTTTCTTTGCGCGGAAGTCTCCCACAACATCTGCTAGGTCGGCCATTGTGGTGACATCTACCCACGCTTGCGGCACGGCAACCACGACGTCGGCATGTCCAAACTCCAATGGTGACAAAGTCAAAATAACCTTGTCTGGTTCAGGATTCGAATCGTGTAAAAGATCGAGCCCGGTGATCCCGAGATGGAGCTCGCCACCTATCAATCCGACAGCAATTTCGCTCGCTGACAAGAAGCGCACTTCAATATTGTCGACACCTTCAACGCGCCCTTCATATGTACGAGCGCCGCCTTGGCGTTCAACTTTGATGCCAGCGTCATCCAGGTATGCGAATGCCGCCTCCATCAATCTCCCCTTCGCGGGGATGGCGAGAACAAGGGCACTAGTCATCGCTTCGACCCTCTTTTTTTGTCTCGAGCGCCGCTAATAACCGATCGACCCGAATCATGGCGCCAACGGCGGGGGTGTCTTCTGTCGCGCCTAGGGCCGAAAGCAAATTGTCGTAACGACCACCCCCGGCAACTTGTACGTCGCTGCCAAGGGACGCATGCGTAATCTCAAAAACAAACCCCGTGTAGTATTCAAGATTTCGACCAAACTCAGTGGCAAAGACGACGTTCGATTGCGCGAGACCGGATTTCGCTATGAGATGAACCCGACGCTGCAAGCGATCAAGAACCGTTGTCAGATCAACGCCGTAAGACTTGGTGAGACTTTCAACGCGCCCAATCACCTGTGCCGGTTCGCCTGCTATGCTCAAATAGTCATTGATCAAAGAAACAGTCTCGACTGGCAGAGACGGAGAATTGGCATCAAGAGCCTTGTTCATCATGCGGGTTGCGATGTCTTCAATTGTGCGGCCGCCGATGAGTTCTGCGTCTGCGAGATCCAACATGTCGACGACGGCGGCTTTGGCCCCAGATACATCTAACTCCACAAAGGCGCTCAGCAATTCGTCTTCCATCTTGGTGTCGTCAGACAGACTACTCAAAAGACGTGAGAACTCTGATGGCCGCCAAAACGTTCGCTTGATCCGGTCACGCCACCTATCTGGAACATCGATAGCATCCACAAGAGCGGTAAAGAGGGAGAGATCGCCTAAGCGTATTTGGTGACCCTTGAGGCCCATCGACTGACAGGCCTGTTCCGTCATCACCAGAATTTCAACATCATTTTGATCCGCATCTGCGGACCCAATCATCTCCACGCCAACCTGATAGAACTCTCGTGGTCTCTTGCTGTCAGGGTTTTGACACCGAAAGGCTGAACCAGAATAACTAAACTTGTGTTTTCCGGAGTCCGACAGGCCCCCTTCCTCCAAATATCGCAGACAGGTCGGAATGGTGAGATCCGGGCGGAGGCAGAGCTCAGCCCCATATGGATCGGTAAAGACGTAAGTCCTGCGGCGAATGTCTTCGCCAGAAAGTTCCAAGAAAGGTTCGGCTGGCTGAATGACATCTAAGTCGATGGAAGAGAAGCCTTCGGATTGAAACTTCAAACCGATTTCGTCACCTATCGCTCGTATGTTTCGCAAAGATCTTCTCGACGTGGACTGTGACATGTCAGTCCTCATCGTCGTATCTTGCCAGAATCGACTTCACACTCTGGACCAATTCCTCTTGCGGTACCGCAAATTGAGCAGGTTGATCCTCGCGCCACTCCTTGTTGTCGTCGATGTTCTTGGACATCTCGGCGCCGAGCCAGAGGTCTTTCAAGGTGACCGTTTCGTCGGCCTTTTCGTCTTCACCTTGGATGACTGCAACAGGCGCGTTTCTCTTGTCGGCATATTTGACCTGCGCGCGCATCCCGCTTCCGCCGAGATAAAGCTCCGACCGAATCCCCGCGGCTCGAAGGTCTTGCACCATTTCTTGGTAATCGGCGACACGGTCCTTGTCCATGACCAGGACCACAACCGGCCCGACTGAATTGCCTGTATCCACCTTGCCCAGAACTTGTAGCGCAGCAAAGAGACGGCTCACGCCGATTGAGCATCCCGTCGCAGGTACTTCACTTCCTTTGAAGCGCTCCACGAGACCGTCGTATCGCCCACCGCTACCCACCGACCCAAAGCGAACGGGTTGTCCTTTTTCGTTGGTCACTTCAAAGGTCAGTTCGATCTCCCAAACGGGGCCTGTATAGTACTCCAGACCTCGAACAATACTTGGGTCGAAAGCAACACGACCGACGTCATATTTGGCGGAGGTCAAGAGACGGTCGATCTGCATGAGTTCATCGACGCCTTCTTTGCCGATTTCATTCGTCCCGACGATTTTCAACAGAGCATTGCAAACTTCGACGCGGTCAGTGACCTCAATGCTCACAAACTCCAGAACTTTGGCGATTTGGTCCTCTCGAAGCTTGGCACCTTCTGTGTAGTCGCCTGACCCATCTTTGCGGCCTTCTCCTAACAGACGTTCGACACCTTCAATTCCTAACCGGTCAAGTTTGTCCACAGCGCGAAGGACCGTGAGCCTTTGGGCTTGGCCATCTGCGTCTTCCAAATTGAGACCAATCTCTTCGAGGACGCCGTCTAGAATCTTTCGGTTGTTAACACGAACCACATAATCACCGCGGGCAATGCCCAAAGCGTCCATGGTATCGGCCATCAGCATGCACATTTCGGCGTCGGCAGCCATGCCGGGTGCGCCGACTGTATCTGCATCAAACTGAGTGAATTGTCGGAAGCGGCCAGGGCCCGGCTTCTCATTTCTCCAAACCGGACCGGATTGGTAGCGACGGAACGGTTTCGGCAAGGCATCATAGTTCTGCGCCACAAATCTAGCGAGCGGTGCGGTCAAATCATAACGCAGCGATAGCCATTGATCATCGTCGTCTTGAAAGGAGAACACCCCTTCATTTGGGCGATCGGAATCGGGTAGGAACTTACCCAAAGCGTCGGCATATTCGATGGTGGATGTGTCGATCGCCTCAAATCCATAGAGGTCAAAGACGCCGCGAATCTTCGCCAGCATCTCTTGCTGCTTAACTACATCGCCCGCCGTCTCGTCGCGGAACCCTTTTGGAACCCGCGCCTTGGGCTTGAACGTCTTTTTTTCCTTGGCCATGGAATCTCACGCCTCGATGAACCGAATTCGGGCGTCTTCCTACCCCATCGCTGGCGCGGGAGCAAGGAAAGCTGGGACCTAAGGAACTTTGACGCCGCCATAGGCAACGCCGGTGAGACGCGCCATTTCTGAATCAAAGGTGGTTAGGTCTTCTAATTCGAATTCTGCCAGGTGGCTGTGGCCGCAAGCTCGCGCCAATACTTGCATCAATTCGGTAGAGGCCTTGAAGAAGTTTGCGAGCTGTTCGGCCGACTGCTGCACCATGAGGCGTGCCCTCAAGTTTTCTTTCTGGGTGGCAATCCCCACGGGACAATTGTCGGTATGACAAGCCCGCATCGCAAGACACCCAACAGCCTGCATGGCGCTGTTGGAGACCGCCACGGCATCAGCACCCAAGGCCAATGCTTTGACAAAATCAGAGGCAATGCGCAGTCCGCCGGTCGCAACCAATGTCATGTCGGGTGCAGTGGAATCGAGATGTTGTCTGGCGCGCGCGATTGCTGGAATGGTGGGCACTGAAATGTTGTCGCGGAAGATCAGTGGGGCTGCTCCCGTCCCACCTCCACGCCCGTCGAGAATGATATAATCACACCCAACCTCCAGCGCAGCATCAATGTCCTTTTCGACGTGTTGGGCCGACAGTTTGTAGCCAATGGGAATACCGCCTGTCGCCTCGCGCACTTCTGATGCAAACTCTTTGATCTGATTGATGGATGTCCAATCAGGGAATCGTGATGGTGATATTGCCGGTTCGCCGACACCTAGCCCTCTAACCTTGGCAATCTTTCCCGTTACCTTGTGACCCGGCAAATGACCGCCGGTTCCGGTTTTGGCGCCTTGGCCTCCCTTAAAATGAAACGCTTGCACTTTCTCCAGTTTCTCCATTGAAAACCCAAATCGACCAGAGGCAAGTTCGTAGAAGTACCGCGAATTCTCACACTGCTCTTCGGGCATCATTCCGCCTTCTCCGGAACAGATACCCGTGCCTGCCATTTCAGCTCCACGTGCTAAGGCGGTCTTTGCTTCTTGTGATAATGCGCCAAAGCTCATGTCAGATACGAACAAGGGAATGTCCAGCCGGAGCGGTTTTTTCGCGCGGGCGCCAATGACCACATCGGTTCCCACCGGCTCGTCGTCTAACAGTGGAAGCCGCGACAGCTGGGCGGTGATGATTTGGATGTCGTCCCAACTTGGAACGGACGTGCGCGGGACACCCATGGCAGAGACGGGCCCATGGTGACCTACGCGCGACAATCCATTCTTGGCTAGTTCTTGTATATGTCCTATGTGTGGCTCGATGGGGATGGCATGGGTGTCGGCATAGAGGCCCAGATACTCATCACGATGAAAGGGTTGTGGATTATTGTTGGCCCACTCACTTATTTCACTTTCATCGACAAAGACTTTGTCTTTCTCAACCCATGACTTGAATTTGTGGAGTTGTTCTCTGTTGTTGTACTCACTTATGCCGCTGTCGAGCCGGTAGTCCCAATCGTGAACACCACAAATCAGGTTGTCTCCTTCGACGCGACCGTCTGAGAGAAGGGCGCCGCGGTGCAGACACCGACCATAGAGAACTGACACTTCATCATCAAAGCGGACCACCACGAGATCAACATCTGCAACCAGCGCGTATGCTGGTACTCTGTCCTCAAGTTCAACCCAATTGGCAACGGCCATACTCTTCATGGCAGATCTCCTTGTTCCGGTGTTTAACTTTAATCAGCGCTTAAACCATGAGAATTGGGGTTACTCAACCCCATAGTAGATTTGCCCGTCAGGAACAAATGCCATGAATGCAAACGCAAACGGCACATCGTATACGGTATCGATCCACTCCTCGCCTTCGCGACGTTGAACCACCACATTGCCAATGTCACGGCCTTCGGCAATATAACGTTTATGGAGGGGAGAATTTTGACCTTCGACCCAGGACAACTTCAAATCTCCTTTTTGTATCTCTCCATGACGGCGTAGATGATCCAGGGCCCACGCTTCCTTGCCCACGGCAACGACACGCATCAAGGGTGGGACAGGTCCTTTATAATCACCTCGGTACAACATCGGCGTCTTGGCCCTGTCATAGTTCGGATAGGGATTGTTGCCGTAGGGCCTGAAAGCACTATTGTTGGGTACCAGTAGTTTTCCATCTTCGTGTCGTTCAGCGAATTTCCCAAGAGCCTCTATGCGCGCAGGACGTTTGTCGAGCTTTGCGCCGGTCATTTGCCCAACCAAAGCTTCACCGGTGAATTGCTGCCACCAACTCTCTGTCAAACGGTCATACATGACCATATCAGAATTTCTCAACATGCCAGACGTGCCGAAAGTCGTTTCCTGCCCATTGACAATACGATCGAAGACAATGCCCGAATTGCACAGGGGGCAATAGGTAATAGATATGGGTTCACCGCCAACTGTATCGTTGACAACCTCATGCCACATGAGGATTGAAATTGGATATGCGCGGGCATCGCCGTTGATCTCTACGCTGATGACAGGTTCGGTTGATGCGGACTCTGACTTTAGAACAGAGCGAAAATCCGGGCGACTGATGGCTGGGATTTCGTCTTTACGAGGTCCGCCGGATTTGAACTCTTCAAAGGCGGCCGAAGATTTCTCGAAGTCCGTCATGGGCCAATCCCTCTTCCAACGACGCGAAATTTCCTCGGCTTGGACAGAACCTGCGAAAACGACCAACGCCACTAATCCCATCGTCAAGCGCTTCAACATTCCTGAGACCTCCACCGCGCGAGCCGATCTGGCCCTGATATCGAGTTTCTATTTGCCTGATGCTAACATTCACCCTGTTGCGGCTCTAATGAAAACCGATCACAGTGCTGTGACGAATGGAAGCAAAGGCCAGGGAGAACGCGAATGGAACGCAGAGTTAGGGCGATCCATTCACAAAATAAGGCAGCCTTGAATTAGCTAAATAACGCCCAATTGTGCCAACAGGATTCCAGCGACGGTAATTGGCGCGACAATTCGGACCAAGAAACGCCAAATTCTGAAACTGGTGCCGTCCTTCCAATCCAATTCCTCAAGAATTGTCTCCCTGCTCACGACCCAACCGACAAAGATGGCAATCAAGAAACCACCAAGAGGCAATAAGATCTTGCCTTGTACATAATCGATGATGTCGTACATCGTCTTCTCATGGAACACTTCAAACATTCCGAGCGGATAGAATGACGCTGCTTCATTGAAGGAGAAGACGGTCAGCAGTCCGACGGTCCAAGCAGCAAACCCTACGCTTAAGGCGCTTTTGCTTCGCTTGAATCCTTTGTGTTCTTCGGCCCATGAAACACCTATTTCCAACATTGAAATCGACGATGTTATTGCTGCAACGAGACCCAAGAATAAGAAAATTGTTCCAAACGCCGCGCCAAATGGCATCTGACCAAAAGCAATTGGCAGGGTCACGAACAACAACCCAGGGCCGGCGGCTGGATCAAGCCCATAAGCAAATACAATTGGAAAGATAACGAGGCCAGCCGTTATGGCGACCGCCGTATCCGACAAACCAATGATGATTGCTGATTTCTGGATGTTGGTGTCTTTTTCAAGATAGGCGCCATAGGTCAACATGATGCCAACACCAACACCGACAGAAAAGAAGGCGTGGCCAAAGGCAGCCAAGGCGACTTCGGGCGTTATTTTGGAAAAGTCAGCATCAAACATGAAATTGAAGCCGGCCGCAAAGTCGCCGACAAAGAATGCAGAGTACACACACATCGCCATGAGAAGGGCGAGAAACAGTGGCATCAAAATGTTGACGGCCAGTTCGATGCCTCTTTTCAATCCACGGATGACGATGACAATCGTTAGAGCCATAAACAACGTATGGCAAAAGATGAGTGTCAGTGGGCTCGCAAGAAGATTGCCAAAGATCAAGCCGGTTGATTCGGCATCGGCGCCCGTGAACCCACCCATCATCATTTTCGGAATGTAAGCAATTATCCAGCCGGCAACGACAGAATAGAACGAAAGAACAAGAAAGGCTGCGAGCATCCCGCTCCAACCAATGATGGACCATCCGCCGGTTGCGTTTTGTTCTTTGGCGACTTTGCGCGCGCTGCCAACGGCACTCATGCCTCCACGGCGACCGATGAAAAGTTCACCAACAACCAGCGGGATGACAACCAAAAGAATGCAGCCTAGGTACACAATGACAAAGGCGCCTCCGCCATTGACGCCGGTCTCATAGGGGAACCGCCAGAAGTTGCCAAGACCAACAGCTGATCCGACCGCTGCCATTACAAATGTAAACTGCGACGACCAATGATTGAGTTTGCCGTTGGTCTCTTTGGTCATACGATTTCCCCCTCGTGCGACATCCCTGTGGAATCAAGTTGGCGCGGAGTATGTCATGGGTTTTCAACAAATGCCAGAGCGCGAGGGTGGATCCACACTGCTGTTCAGCCGACATTCTGGATTGAATTTCAATGTGTTACCAGGGCAGCATCTCTAGTATCCTATCGATCCAGGAAACCTCAACCCCCAATTCAGTGTTCGCTGTGGAGAGCTCCGTTAGCAAACCAATCAGCGCGGCGTTGTGATCAATCGCAAATTCATTGGTGGCAAATGAGCGCGCATCATCGACATAACTCAAGACACCCTCACCAGGCGTTGCGATGCCCGATTCCGCATTTTCATTTGGCCCCCCGACTAGGAGGCCTGGCACGACGCGACCTGAACTCAGTGAGAAACGGTGATGAACATTATCAACCGATCTACTGCCGACGCCAGTTACGAAACTCTTGTCAAATGGGTTTTCCCCTAAGATGAAATCGGCTTGACGGGCTGCCGCCTTGATCATGTCGTTTCGACCAAATTCACGTCCGATGTTGGCCAGCAGTAATCCTGATTGAGCAGCTGCTCGATTGTAGCCCCAAATGAAGTCGGGATCGGCAAGGCCAAACATGGAGAGTTTTGATATGCGTAGCCTTAGCTCAGCAGCCTTGCGCAACTTTGATCTGACGATCCGCCGAACACCACTCAACTGATTTGTTAGGCCATGATGCAAAATGTTGTAGAAGCCGATGGTCGACGGGTCTGTCCAAGAAGTTGGTTGGACCCGGTGTCTCCTCAGATTGCGTTCCAATCGCGCAATTAGACTGCTTTCTTTGTTGTTGATGCACATCTCTGTGAGTGCCCAGAGGCGCGCCCTCTTGTCGACGCTCTTCTGAGCGTCACCAGACAGAAAGTACGGACCTGACCCGTCATCATCGCCCCATTGTCTGTCCAGAATAGGATTGGGATTTGCCTCCAAGAACTGCCAGGCATTGTCAGCGGCTTTTGTGCATTCATCCGCGAGAGAATCGTCAAGGTCTTTGTACGCCCGCGACGCAATCGCAAATGCGGCCATTGCCATTGCCGTATCAGAACTGGAAACACCAAAGACAAATCGCTGTTGCTCATCATGCTCGGGAGCCGTGCTCATCGACGGCCACTCACTGCCTGCGACTTTCCGGTAAGACGCGCCATCTTCGCGCTGCATAGTCAAAAGCCAACGAATTCCCACTTTCATTTCGCTCAACAAGTCTGGAAGACCGTTGCTACTCTCTGGAATAGACCAATGGGCACTCCTGAATCTGTCAGGGTGACGCTCGAATGAGGAGAGAAGTTCGCCGACGCAGAGGGCGGTTGTGGTGACATACTTGCCGTAGTCGCCTGCATCATGCCAACCACCAACACACCGCATTTGTGCGCCTTGGTGGTTTATTTGATCAGCGTGGGCGAGCGCGGCATCATTCGTGTGGCAGCTTTGATGGTGCAAGCCACTAGTTTCATCAGCCAATGCAACACCACAACGCTGCAAATAGAACGCACGACCCAGATCAGAGGTGAGGCTCTCATACAGTGCCGTGTCGATCGCAAATGGTGGCGAACTAATGTCTGCGGATTGAAGAGTGAAAGTGCCCGGCTTTTGGAAACCGGAGAAGTCTACTTCCGCCACGTAAGCACCATTCAGGCGATGAATCGCAGAAGGTGTCGTTTCGAATGTCTGGAAGAGCTCATTCGAGTTCGCATCACGCAGTTCTATCTTGATTGGTGCTCTGTCATCGCCTGAAGTCAAGACCGTTGCCAGTTTTGGTAAATCTCTCCCGTAGGCGGCTTGGTTGACAAGGATCTTGTCACCTGCTTCCAACACTCTAGCCGGTCGCCCCCAGGTGAAACCCCCACTGGCCATGACCGCAGCACCAAGAGATCCTGCTCTTAAGAAACCGCGTCTTGAAAGGCGCGGATCAGGTGTCCGTGGTGACATCAATCAGACCCTTTGCCTGCAGCGGCATCAAGCGTGAAGAGAGCAGCGTTTCCTCCTTGCGCGGTGATGTTGTCGGTAATCACTCGCTCGTTGGCGAACCGCGTCACATAGTGAGGACCGCCCGCCTTTGGACCTGTCCCAGAGAGTCCACTGCCGCCAAAAGGTTGGACCCCAACAACAGCGCCGATAATATCTCGATTGATGTAGGTGTTGCCGGCCGTCATGTGCTGGCAGACTGTCTGGGCGAAAGCCCTCAAGCGGGAGTGAACGCCAAGAGTTAGGCCGTAACCTTTTTGCTCCAACTCATCCAAAACGTCTGTCACTTTTGCCGGATCATATCGATAGACATGAAGAATGGGACCAAAGACCTCTCGCTCCATCACGTCGAGATTTGGTATTTCGATCAAAGTTGGGCCGAAGAAGTACCCGTCTCCGCAATGATCTCCTAAATCAATTTGTTTCAAGGCTTTCGCGTCCGTCGACATACGGTCCAAGTGCTTTTGCAAATTGGCGTGGGCCTCCTCATCGATGATCGGTCCAACATCGGTTGAGAGTTGTGCCGGATCTCCGACTACAATTTCGTCCATGGCACCGAGTAGCGTTTCAATGGTTCGGTCGGCGATGTCATCTTGCAAAAACAAAATGCGAAGGGCAGAGCATCTTTGGCCAGCACTTCCGAATGCCGACCTTACAACATCATCAACGACTTGCTCGGTGAGAGCGGTCGAATCGACAAACATTGCGTTGAGCCCACCGGTCTCCGCGATAAGTGGAACGATGGCCCCCTCTTTGGCGGCCAAACTGCGGTTGATCGCTTGCGCGGTTTCGGTCGATCCGGTGAACGCCACTCCCGCGACGCGGGGATCGCTTACAAGAGTTGCCCCAACTTCCCTTCCGTCGCCTGGCAACAAATGCAGGATGTCTTGTGGCAGGCCAACAGAGCGGAAAATTCGTACGGCCTCCGCAGCGACAAGAGGCGTTTGTTCGGCCGGCTTGGCGATGACAGCGTTCCCAGCCGCCAGTGCTGCCATAATCTGTCCGGTGTAAATTGCGAGTGGAAAATTCCAGGGGCTGATGCAAACAAAGACGCCGCGCCCTTCCAGCATCAGTTCGTTGGTTTCGCCAGTTGGCCCCGGCATTGACGTGCGTGATGAAAACCCGCGCCGCGCTTCATTGGCATAGTAGCGACAGAAATCAACCGCCTCGCGGACCTCCGCAATGCCGTCGTCCCATGTCTTTCCGGCTTCGCGAGAAAGCAGACCTATCAATGTAGGCATCGCCTCTTCTAACGCGTCGCCACATGCAGCGATGATCTTTGCCCGACCGTCGCCGCCCAGATTGTTCCACGACGGTTGTGCCGTGACGCAAAGATCAAAGGCTGCATCGCAATCTGCCTTCGTCGCAGAAACGACAATTCCAGCTGGCTCGCTTCCACTTGGATTGGCAACCGGCATTCCCTTTCCAGCAACTTGTGAGACTGTTGGGGCGGCTTGCCACTCTCGCTCAAATGCCTTTGCCACCTCCAATGACAGTCCCTTGGCCGTGTCCGCATCGGTGATGTCGATGCCGTCCGAATTCCGCCGAGACGGGCCGTAGATATCGCTTGGCTTCGGAATTTGCGGATGGCGCCAATGGGGATCACCATCGAATGCATTGATGGGATCACGCACAACATCCTCAACCGGAACGTCTTCGTCCATAAATGAATGCACGAAAGAACTATTGGCACCATTTTCCAACAAACGCCGCACCAGATAGGGCAAGAGATCTTCGTGACTTCCTACTGGTGCGTAGACACGGCATTTTACATCTGACCGATAGATTTCACGGACGGATTGATAGAGAAGCTCGCCCATGCCATGCAAACGCTGAAACTCAAAATCCGTGTCACTGCCGGCAAGTTCGATAACCGCCGATACCGTGTGGGCGTTGTGTGAGGCGAATTGAGGATAAAAGACGTCAGGCGCCGCCAAGAGTTTCCGTGCACAAGCAATGTAGGAGACATCACTTGCAGGTTTCGTCGTAAAGACAGGATAATCTGGAAGACCGAATTGTTGGGCATGTTTGATTTCAGTGTCCCAATAGGCGCCTTTGACGAGGCGCACCATGAGCCGCCGATTGGTGTCTCTGGCGAGCTGCTCCAGCCAATCGATCACTAAGGCGCCACGCTTTTGATACGCTTGCAGGGCCAATCCTAGACCCTGCCAGTCTTTCAGGTCCGTTGCGCGGGCCAGTCGCTCAAGGAGGTCGAGAGAAAAAGCCAAGCGATCGGCTTCCTCAGCATCTATGGTGAAACCAATGTCGCGCTTGGCCGCTAAAAGGGCCAGATCGTGGACCCGCTCGTACAACAGATCAGTTGTCGACCCGTGTTTGGCAAACTCGTAGCGAGGATGAAGAGCTGACAGCTTGACCGAGATGCCAGGACCGTCGTAAACGCTCAATCCTTTGCTGTGGCGTCCGATGGACTTAATGGCTGCGGCATAGCTTTCGAAATATTCTTGAGCATCGCGGTCGGTTCTTGCGCCCTCACCTAGCATGTCGAAAGAGTGCAGAACCCCTTCCACCGATTTATCCGAGCGACGCATGGCCTCTTCGATGGTTCTCCCGAGAACAAACTGCTCTCCCATGATGCGCATGGCCTGCATCATTGCGCCGCGGATGACAGGTTCGCCCGATCTCGAAACAAGTCTTTTTACGTAGTCCCCGACATTGCTCGTTGCCTCAGGCGCCAAGTCAATGACGCGGCCGGTCAACATCAAGCCCCAAGTGGATGCATTCACAAGGAGAGAGTCCGACTTGCCGGTATGATCTGACCAATTGGCCGACTTAATCTTTTCAGCAATGAGTTTATCGGCCGTCTCCGAATCTGGCACGCGCAGCAGCGCCTCTGCCAGACACATGAGCGCAATGCCCTCTTGGTTTGACAGACCAAACTCTTGCAAAAAATTATCGAGCATGGAGCGTTGGTCTCGGTGAGAGCGCGCGATCTTCACAAACTCGGCGGCGCGCTCAACGACTGATTTCCGCGCGCTACCATCTAGTCCAATTTGGCTGAGAAGATTTTTGAGACAAGCCTCTTCATCTTGGTATTTCGCTCGCTCAAACGGGGCCAGAAAGGCGCTGCTACGCTCAAAATTTAGCGCATCTGTCATATCACAACTCTCTTGATGGTTCGCCAGAACCGATGTCGATTTCTGGCGCCACCCTGCGCCGAAAACTAAGTGGTTTCAAGAGGGGAACCACCAACCTCAAGTCGCAATATCTGCCTGATCAATGCGCAATTTTCGGTCTCTAAGGAGTGGATTCAATACGCAAGTGTTCGTTCGGTGTACGGTCGACGAAACTGGACCAAATCTCCGCTAGTGTTTTGCGTTGACCGGAGAAGGGAAGTACATCCATGGCCTCGCTCCTCGACATCCAACGATATTCTGAATGTTCTTCGTTGAGCCTGACCTCATCCGTTGAGTGGACAAGAGCCACGAAGACGGGAATGGTCAGGATCGCGTCCGCGAAGTGTGAATAGAATTGTTCGCAAATATCAGCGGAGTAGAAGGATTTGGGCACGAGATTGGCTTCTTCTTTCAACTCTCGCAAAGCTGTCTGCCAAGCCTTTTCACCTTCTTCGATTCTGCCAGCGACCTGACACCACTCGCCATCTAACGGCTCGCCCACACGCCGCATGATCAAAACCTTCATTTCGTCATCCCGCTCGCTCAATGTGTAACAAGAGACCGCGCGTGATCTAAATCCAATTTCGTTGGACATATTATACTCTCGGTTTGGCGTTGCGCATTCTAATCATTGAAAACTGCGAACTCGATTGAGTTATTTCATCGTGCAAGGGCCACAGGGATTCTAGGGTTCTGACTTTCACGCCCTGGCCCTTGAGTACCTCAAGCGGCCTTTCGATGCACGCCACCCTCTTTGGGGCCACGGTTTCTCTAGCTACATAGGTGCCAGCACCGGCATCGAGACAGAGGAACAGATCACTATCGAATTCATATTGAAAGAGAGACACGACTTTAGCTCTCTCGAGCCAGTCTTTTTCGATAGCCAAGACTTTTCTCGCCCAATCGCCTTCCAGATAGCGGTCCACATCTGCCTTCTTGCAGGTTTTCGTGGCCCCGTAGGTCACGCGAGGGCAATTCCTAGGCACCAGATAATTGCGCAGGTGGGTCTCGGCGATGGCAAACACCAAGGGCCCTTCTTCAGGAAAGGCTTGCCCCAAACGAGGCTCAAACCACTCAATGCCTGGTTCCTCGCTAACATGGAAAATTCTGGGTGACAAAGTCGGCTCCTTTGTGTGGCGCCTCTTCTATCTCAGTGCACACAAAGATGGAACCGGCGAGAGCTTTGCGCTAAGTAGACCCCGACCAAGATCCACCAGACAATTCCGCCCTAACCAATAGGAGCTTTGCGATGGCTACGGCCTCAAGTTTTCAATGGGATGACCCGCTTTCCCTGGACACACAATTGAGCGAGGAAGAACGGATAATTCGCGAGTCCGCGCGGGCATATTGCCAAGACAAGTTGATGCCTCGGGTCCTAGAGGCCAATCGGCATGAGACTTTTGATCGGGACATCATGACCGAGATGGGCGCCCTTGGCTTTTTGGGCTCTACCTTGCCTGAAGAATATGGCTGCGCTGGTGTCAACCATGTCTGCTATGGCCTGATCGCCCGGGAAGTGGAACGGGTTGATTCCGGCTATCGGTCGGCGATGAGTGTCCAGTCTTCGCTCGTGATGCACCCGATAAATGCCTACGGCACGGAAGAGCAGAAACAAAAGTACCTCCCAAAACTCGCAACGGGTGAATGGGTCGGCTGTTTCGGTCTTACAGAGCCCGATCATGGTTCTGACCCTGGTGGCATGAAAACGACAGCCAAACCGGTGGACGGTGGATATGAGCTCAATGGGTCCAAGATGTGGATCACCAATTCGCCGATTGCAGACGTCGCCATCGTTTGGGCCAAACTCGATGACCGCATTCGTGGGTTCATTGCCGAAAGAGGATATGAAGGTTTCTCGACACCAAAGATCGAAGGCAAGTTTTCACTTCGGGCATCGATCACCGGTGAGATCGTGCTTGAGAATGTCATGGTGCCCGAAGAAAATTTGCTCCCCCATGTGAGCGGTCTGTCTGGCCCGTTTGGTTGCCTTAACAAAGCCCGTTACGGCATTGCCTGGGGTGCGATGGGTGCTGCAGAATTTTGTTGGCACCAAGCAAGGCAATACACACTGGACCGAAAACAATTTGGTCGACCTCTGGCAGCTAATCAACTGATCCAAAAGAAACTCGCTGACATGCAGACCGAAATTTCCCTTGGGTTGCAGGGAGCTCTTCAGATTGGACGCATGATGGATGAAGGGATTGGTGGCCCTGAGATGATCTCGCTCATGAAGCGCAACAACTGCGGCAAAGCGCTTGATATTGCACGCACGTCTCGCGACATGCATGGGGGCAACGGTGTGTCGGATGAATTTCATGTCATTCGACATTCGATGAATCTCGAAGCCGTCAACACCTATGAAGGCACACACGACATTCATGCCCTCATATTGGGACGCGCTCAAACAGGTCTTCAAGCTTTCACCTAATAGATAAGGATTACTGCCAATGACCCGACTTACCCCCCTCGACCGAAAGGACCTCACCGAACAGGCGGACCTCATAAATCTCGTTGAGCAGTTTATGGGCTTCGTTCCCAATTCAATGCTCACCATGGCACGCAAGCCAGAGATCTTGACGGCATTTGCCGGTTTGGCGCTTGCCATCAATTCACCGGGCGAGATTAGTGAGGAACTGAAAAGGCTCATTAGTGAAGTCGCAAGCAAAGCGGCCGGATGCCAGTATTGTGTGGCCCATACATCACATGGCGCGCATCGCGCCGGCGTCGATCCACGCAAACTCGATGAAATCTGGACGTTCGAGAGAAGTGACGCTTTTGATGACGCTGAAAAAGCAGCACTCGGCGTCGCCATGCGCGCAGCCCAAGTGCCCAACCTTGTGACCGACGCAGACTTTGACGAATTGAAGAAACACTTCAATGAGAACCAGATCGTTGAAATTGTTGGTGTAATCGCATTGTTTGGTTTTCTAAATCGATGGAATGACACGATGGCAACACCATTGGAAGCCGAACCATTGGACTTTGCAAAGAAGGAATTACCGCAAGATCAATGGAGCGCAGGAAAGCATCACCCCTAAGAGAAACCCAAAAAAGGCAAAACTAACCCTTGAAGCGGGTGGCAAGGAGCGGCAGACTCCGCCCCCTATTCGATGGGTAATAAAAGCGGGGGGCAAGTTCGGTGGCGGGCCGAACCTCCTTTTGCCAGAGTTAAGAACAATCCAGCCAGCAAGGCTGGAAGGCAGAACAGCAACATGACTGATCAAATGGCAACATCCGGAAAACCCAATGGCTCTGCTGGGACCAGTGGTGACTTGCCACGTTATCAACAGGTTGCAGGAATACTAATTGATGCTATCGCGACGGGTGACCATCCAGTGGGAACGCTGTTGCCGACGGAATTTGAACTTTGTGATCAATTCGCATGTAGCCGTTACACAGTTCGCGAAGCCCTGAGACTCCTCTTCGAGGCAGGTCTTGTTTCACGTCGTCGCGGTGCTGGCACGATCGTCATTGCGACGAAGAGACCGCCGGTTTTCAATCACTCGCTCGAGTCCATTGACGACATCATTCAGTATGCGCGTGAAACTCGATACGAAACATCTAAAGTTGGTCGTTGCACGATTGATGCAGATCTAGCCGAGCACTTAGCACTACCCGAAGGCGAAGTTTGGATCGAGGCCTTTGGCATTCGTTACAATGCCCATGACCCTCGCCCGGTATGTCTCATGCGCGTCTTTATCGATCCAAGACTTGAAGGCATTCAAGGTAAACTCGATCGTCCGCCACGTGCCCTGGCAGAAATCATTGAAGAAGATTTTGACGTACCGATCATGCGGATAGAGCAACGCATCAATGCCATAAATATTGACGGTGCGAATGCGCGACTGCTGAAAGTTGAAAACGGTAGCCCTGCGATTCAAATCGTGCGGCGATACCTGACAGAGGACGAACGTGTGGTTCAGGTCTCTGACAACCTTTTCCCCGCAGACCGTGTTGCGCTCTCTATGAGTTTTGAACGCACGGAAAATGGACAGACTTAAGCAAGTTTTCCACAGCCCCTCGATTTGTATGCTATAATGACAGACATGGGGTGGCGACTCACCTAACGGGAGGTGGTCATGAGGGATATGTTGTTCTACGGTCGGTTGGCTTTCATCGTCATCGCCATCCTTGTGTATAGCGCTGCACAACTCGGGTTCTTTTCCTCAAGTGAAGAAGGCGGACCTGCAGGTTCGCGCCTTATCTTGCTCGATAGCGGGCGCTGACCTTACTCTTTTTCATCGTCAAGAAGTATGATGTGTTGTCGTCTTGGACCATGAGCGCCAAGGTAGAGAACCTGGTGACAAAGGCTTTTACGCGCTTTTTGCTACCCGTTTTCGCGCAATGATGCGCGCAACAAGAAAAACTAGAATGAACAAAATTCCGGAAGTGGTCGCATTCCAGAATGTGTAAGCACTCTGTCCACTCAGGTGGCCGATATGCTGCACATTTATTTGCATGAAAAAGACGAACATTCCTGCGACGATTTCTCGCTCCGTCAATGCTGCGCACAAAAAAACAACGGAAATGCAGGCCATCAATCCAGCACGGTAAAGCGTTGACCAGAGGACAGACATATCAACGGTGTTTGGTATCAGACTCGCGAAAACCGCAGGAAGAAAGAGTGCCACGAGCAACACTAACCCTCTTGCGGAGACGGCTCCCATTTCGTTTTTAGCCATTTGCTCTGGTCCACCATGATTTTGGAGAGTGTATCATAGATTGCGAGTTGCACCAATCTCACCATAAAGCAAACTCGTTGAAGCAAAATACGGCTAGCCAGAGCCGTTATCGCCATAAACAATGATGTGTTGGCGCCTTGGACCATGAGCGCCGAGGTAGAGAACCTGTCCGATGTCGGCAGACCGTGAGGGCCCAGAGAGCCAATTCACCGTGCGCGGCATTTTTCCTCTCGCTCTGATCTCATCCCAAGCATCTTCATAGCAAGGCACGATCTCAGTCGCTCTGACAATAATGACCTGATTTTCGGGCACGAAGTTCAGGGTTGTCGGCGTGTCTACTCCAGACACAGTGACCATTGTTCCCGTTTCCGCCACTGCACAAAGAGCTGGGGTCAATGAGGTCTCGTCTGTTTCGCGGGCGGCACCCCTTCGAATGTCAATCTCACCAGAGTCATTTTTCAAGATCTCGTCGAGATCTGTCGAAGGAGCGGCGACCAATTCAGATCGCAACGCGTTGTCTGCCATGAAAGCGACAATCTTCCGCCAGGCTTCGCTTGTCGAACCCACACGTTCCACTGTACAATCATGACTGACGGCTTTTGTCTCGAACATTTCCAAGAGGTCGCTCAGTGAGTGATCGACGCCCCCCGGAATTGGACCGCGGGTCGGTTTAAAGATCCGGTCCTGCAGCGCACGGGTTTGTTCGTCTGTACGATGGCGGGCACCGGTTGCGGCGCGAACGCGGCTCAAGATCCGCTCTCTTGCGTCCGTCATGGCCTTGGCTCCTGACCATCGGTGTGCTTCTTCCATTGGGACATGAACGTTTCGCCTTCCGGTAATGGCAGGTCACGACTGTTGGCCCAACCACCGCTCATGGGGAGGCGCCGAACAACCCTCTTTCCTCTCCCCAACATCGACAGTGCTTTGACCCCAAGTCCCATTGTCAGACGATAAAGCCTTGGGCGTATGGCAAGCTGCTTCCAAATTTTAAGACCAATGGTCTCCTTGGCTTCGATGTCACCATTCTTGAAAGACACGTTACGCCAATGACGGAGTATCTTCGGGATTGGGATGCGAACCGGACAAACCACTTCGCATCGACCGCAGAGGCTTGAGCTCGCTGGCAAATGGCGCGCCTCCTTTGATCCTAACAATATCGGGTCGAGAGCTGCCCCAATCGGCCCCGGATAAACCCAGCCATAGGCGTGACCGCCGACGGCCATATAGACGGGGCAATGATTGAGGCAGGCGCTACACCTGATGCACCGCAAAACATCCTGAACTTCGGTGCCTAAATACTTGCTGCGCCCTGCATCAAGCAAAACGACGTGAAACTGCTCCGGTCCATCTGGATCCTTCTCCCGCTTGGGACCGGTTGAAAACGTCGTATAGGCGGTGATGTCTTGTCCTGTTGCAGATCGCGACAGGAGACGAAGAAGAGTCGATGTGTCTTCCAAAGTCGGAACCAATTTTTCCAAACTGGCGCAGACAATATGTACTTTGGGAAGGATCTGAGTGAGATCACCGTTTCCTTCATTGGTCACAATGACTGACGTGCCAGTTTCAGCTATCAGGAAGTTGGCACCTGTTATTCCAACATCGGCCTCAAAGTACTTTTTTCTAAGAACCTTCCGGCCTTCTGCCATCAAGTCTTCGCCATCAGTCCATCTCTCGGTCTTGTGGTGTTCAAAAAATAGGTCTGAAACTTCTTCTTTTGATTTGTGAAAGGCAGGTCCAATGAGATGGCTTGGTGGTTCATCGGCAAGTTGAATAATGTACTCGCCCATGTCCGTTTCGATTGGCGTGATGCCGTGCTCTTCGAGGTGTTTGTTGACGCCGATCTCTTCGGAGATCATCGACTTTCCTTTGGTCACCGACTTGGCATCGACGGATCGGCAAATCTGCAATATCTTTTCGCGCGCATCGGCGTGTGTTTCGCACCAATGAACTTGACCGCCTGCCTCAACAACGCGCTCCTCAAACTGCTCGAGGTAGAAATCCAAATTGTTCAACGTGTGATCTTTGATTTCCTTCGCCGCGTCGCGTAACGCGTCAAACTCGGGCAAGCCTTCAATGGCCTTGCGCCGCTTCTCGGGCAAGTGATGCAGGATGCCGCCGAGAACCGTCTGAAGCCCTTCTTCGATCAGGGCAGCCCGGGCATTTTTCCTAAAATCATGAGTCGTCGAATGCATCAGAAATGGCGCTGCGGTTTCAATAGGAGGGGCATTTCCTGGCCACTATAGGGCAAATGTTGAGATATCCAACCCTGTCAAGCCGCAGAAAACTGGGAATTCACATTACTTGACCTTCCAGTTACTGGAAGGAGTACCTATGTAGTGATCAGAGGAAATCTTATGACCATTGCCGACACACTCTCAACACAAGACCAAACGGAATCTGCGGACGCCGCATGTGCCGCAACGTCCCCGTCTTTGCAACGATTGCGCATGTCAGTCCAGGGTCTTAATTGCGCGAACTGTGCGCAGTCAGCTGAGAAAGCACTGAGAGGCGTGCGGGGCGTAGAAATCGCGAGTGTAAATTTTGCAACCGAGCGCGCTGATGTGCGCATGGACCCGCAAGTCGCGACGATTGAAGATCTCATCCACGCCCTTGTTGGGGCGGGCTACAGTGGCGAACTTTGGCAACCAGGTCAGAGCAGAGACACAGACGACAAGGCGAAAATTCTGAATGAGACACAACGTCTATTCATTGCCATTCTCCTGACATTGCCGCTGGTCGCGCCTATGTTGCTTGGCGATCAATTCATGTTGTCGCCAAGTATTCAACTGGCACTTGCGGCTCCAGTTCAATTTTGGCTTGGCGCACGGTTCTATCATGGGGCCTGGAACGCGATCAAAAACCGCATGGGCAACATGGATGTCCTTGTCGCATTGGGGACGACTTCTGCTTTCGTCTATAGCGTTCTCACCATGTCTGACCTTGTCGCCACCTCAAGCGGCCACCTCTATTTCGAGGCGTCGGCCGTTATCATAACGCTGGTGCTTGTTGGTAAGTGGTTGGAGGACCGCGCCAAACGGGGAGCTGGAGAGGCTATTCGTTTGCTTATGGATTTGCGGCCTCGAACGGCACGCATTCAGCGGAACGGTACTTTCGTGGAGATCCCGGCAGAAGACCTCATAAACGGGGACGTCGTCTTGGTCCAACCTGGTGAACGTGTTCCTGTCGATGGTCGTGTCCTCAAAGGCCGAACAGACGTCGATGTGTCGAGCATTACCGGTGAAAGCATGCCGGTAGACTGCGGACTGGGCGACGACGTCTATGGCGGTTCGCTTAACGGCAATGGGGCTATCGAGATAGAAGCGACCTCTGATGTCGACAATTCGATGCTCGCTAAAATTATCGATCTTGTTGAGGGCGCGCAAAGCGGCAAAGCTCCGGTCCAAAGGTTGGTGGACCGTGTCAGTGCGGTCTTCGTTCCGTCCGTTATCGCGCTTTCTCTCGTTACACTTTTGGGTTGGCTCCTCGCCGGCGGGACTTTCGAGCAAGCCCTCATCGCTTCTATTGCGGTGTTGGTCATCGCGTGTCCTTGCGCTCTGGGTCTTGCAACACCTACGGCCCTGGTCGCTGGTTTGGGGGCGGCCGCAAAATCCGGCATTCTCATTCGCGACATTGAAGCGTTGGAGCGGGCCAGCAAGATTGATCTTGTAGTCTTCGACAAAACCGGCACGCTGACCGAAGGTGCTCCAAAGGTGGTTTCGATAGAGGCGGAACATCCGGAAGTTGTTCTCAGACTGGCAGCTGCGGTTCAAGTTTCAAGCGAGCACATCCTTGGCAAAGCCATATTGAAGGAAAGCAGCGATCGAAACATCTCACTGCCCAGCGCAACGAATTTTGAAAATTGGATTGGTGAAGGTGTTTCCGCAATTGTTGAAGGCAAGAAAGTCTTCGTTGGAAACAAAGCCCTGACCAGGCGATTTGGCGTGAATGATCCCATGGCCCAGCGGAAGGATGCTCAGCCAGGACATACGACCGTTTTCGTGGGGCAAGACGGTGCTGTCATTGGGCGAATTACGCTGGCAGACCAACTCAGACCGCAATCACAAGAGACGATTGAGGTTCTCAGAGCTCGCGGCATCGACACCTTGATGTTGTCGGGAGATGCTCGCGAAACGGTCGCGGCAATTGGCGATCAATTGCGTATTGGCCGAGCCCTCGGTGGGCTCAAACCTGACGATAAAGTGGCCGCGATTGACCAAGAAATGAGAGCCGGACGGACCACTGCGATGGTGGGCGATGGTATTAATGATGCGCCGGCCCTCGCAAGTGCCGACGTTGGAATCGCCATGGGCGGCGGAACAGATGTCGCAATCGCCACTGCGGGAATTACGCTCATGCGTGAAGATCCAAGACTGATCCCGGCTTCGATTGATGTTGCAAAAGCAACGGAGAGGAAGATCAAACAAAACCTCGTGTGGGCTTTTGTGTACAATGTATCGGGATTGCCCTTGGCAGCACTTGGCCTTCTCTCGCCAACTTTTGCGGCAGCGGCGATGGCTGCAAGCTCGCTGAGCGTTGTCAGCAATTCCCTTCTATTGCGAAGATGGAAACCGAAACGGTGAAACGAATATGAACATTGGACAAGCCTCGAAGCTCTCCGGTCTACCGACCAAGACCATTCGGTACTATGAAGAAATTGGGTTGGTCAAAGCTGACCGAAAAGATAATGGCTACCGTGATTACAGCGAAGCGCATATTCACAAACTGAGTTTTCTCAAACGTTCTCGAAACTTAGGTTTTGCTGTTGAGGAGTGTCGCAACCTCCTTTCCCTTTACGAAGATACCGAGCGTTCCAGCAGTGATGTGAAACAACTTGCTCAATCAAAAGTCGAGGAGATTGACCAAAAGATTTCCGAGCTCGAAGGTCTTCGCGAAACACTTTCTCATCTCGTCTGGGCTTGCCACGGAGATGACCGACCGGACTGTCCGATAATTGACGATCTTGCTGGCCTTGCTAGCCAGTAGTTCGGTCACGCTTCGCCATCATTCGAAAACGCAAGTGCCGAGTCGATTTCAAGCGACGACGTCGGCTCCTCCTGTTGGGCCTCCAACTTACGAATGATGTGGAAGTACCACACCGTCGCCGCAAGTACGCCGACGGTTGAGACCACAGGGCTTGCTAGAAAAATCCCCACTACGCCCAACCACTGCATAAGAACGTAAGTGATCGGCAAGTATAGAAAGACCATGCGAGTCATGTTGATGACCAACGAAGGTCGCGGGAAACCCAGTGCATTAAAGGAGGCAATCATGACAAACATTGCCCCAATGGCCGCATAACAAATGGGCACGATCAGGAGGTACATTCGGGCCACGCGCACCACTTCCGGATTGGAGTCAAATAGACCCGGCAAATACCCGGATGTTGCGGCCAGGAAAATGGCTGATGCGAAACCATAGGTCGTTGTGAAGATGACACCCTTTCGGACACCTTCCCGCACCCTATCAATGCGACCGGCCCCGAAGTTTTGGCCCGTGAATGGTCCAATAACGGAGTTCAGGGCGATCAGTGGAATGAGCGCCACCATCTCAATTCGAGAGGCGACACCGAAACCTGCGACCGCTTCGTCTCCAAAACTTGCGAGAAAGGCGGTGATAAATCCAAAGACAATTGGAAACACGAGCTCCGTTGCCGCCGCAGGGGCACCAACATGCAGAACCGTCCCCCAGGAGGCCAATGCCTCACGCCATTTCGGCAGACGCAATGTAATGAGGCCTTTGTATTTGAGGGCGCGGTAAGCTGCGAATAGTGTGACAATCTCCGACAGAACCGTTGCTATCGCGGCCCCTTGCATTTCCATTCTAGGGATGGGGCCGAAACCAAAGATAAACATCGGATCAAGTACAAGATTTGTAAGACCGGCGAGAATGAGAATTCGACTTGCCGTTCTTGTGTCTCCGGCGGCACGAATGGCGCTGATCCCAAACATTGGTACAACGAAGAAGAAGGCGCCAAGATACCAAATCTCCATGTATTCGCGCACCAAGGGCAGTGTTGTTTCGTTCGCGCCTATCAAAAGAAAGAGCGGTGACATGGATAAAAACCCTGCCACAACGAGAACACTCACCACAATCATTCCAAGGATAAGGCTGTCTGTTGTCAACCGCTGGACACGGGCGAAATTGCCGCCGCCGAGACCTCTTGAGACGGTTGAAGCCACTCCGATCCCAAGTCCAAACACAAGACCTTGGATCAAAGACATGACGGGAACAGTAAACGTAATCGCCGCAAGCTCCGATGTACCAAGCTTGGCGATGAAGAATGTATCGGCCAGTGAGAAACCAAAAACGGAAAGGATACCGTAACCCATAGGAATGGCTTGCCGACGCAGATGTCGACTCACAGACCCAGACACCAGAGGTGCGTACACCGCTCCTGTTGTATCAACAGAGTTATCAGACACGTTGTGTCAATCCTGTAACGTCGAGAAGGTTGAGCGAATTCAGTAATGGTTCGAAAAATAGTACACGCTTACTGGGCGCAGCGCATCCATGTATCCATCAAACGGTTTATTGATCACTCAAGACGCTTGAGGCATTTCCTTGATATGGATGTCGCGTTGTGGGAACGGAATTTCGACACCATGTTCTTGGAACCGATCCCAAACAGCCAGAAGCACTTCACTAGAGACATTCGCAACGCCTGACTCCGGATCGCGCAGCCAAAATCTCACTTCAAGATTGATTGAATTGTCTCCAAATTCCTTGAGCTGCACTTTTGGCGCCGGATCGCGCAGAACACGGTCTATGGACTCCGCAGCTTCAAGTACCAGCGCCATCGCCTTGCGCACATCCGTATTGTAAGAAATGCCAATCGTTTTCTTTACGCGAACAAACTTGTCGGAAAACGACCAATTGGTAACGGTGTTTACAATGAAATCTTCATTTGGAATGAGGTGCTCGTACCCATCGCGGGTCACCACAGATGTGTAACGTGCACCCAGTGATTTGACCCAGCCATACGTCCCCTCAACCTCAATGACGTCGCCCGGCTTGATGGAACGATCCATGAGCAGAATGAGGCCGGAAACGAAGTTCCCGACAATCTTCTGAAGGCCAAACCCCACACCGATACCGATGGCACCACCAAGGACGGCGAAAATGGAGAGGTCTATTCCGACACTGGTAAGAGCAACAAAGAATGCCAACGCAATGAGCGCAATGCGCAGAACCTTGCCAATGAGAATCTGAACCGAGGGCGTAATTGAGGGAAGACGTTCGATGCGCCTTTGCAGAAGTGACGACAAAAAGGATGCCGCCCACAGAAGGATAACGATCAGGGAAATTGCCTGAAATACAAGCAGTACTGAAATCCGTGATGTCCCAAGATCTAGGGCGATCGAATCTAACAAGAGAATGATAGGACTGAGCAGCCCGAATATGTTGAGTGCCGCAATGGTCCAAGCGATCATGGCAACGGTCTTGGCCCAAAACGGTTCCCGGATCAGGTTTGACGCAAGGCGTATGACAACCCATGCCACTAGAAGGCTGGTCGCAACGGGCAACAGTGATCTGTGCCACCCAAATTGATAGAAGGCCAAACTGCCGATCGAAATCCAAATCAATGCAACAAACGCGAAAAGGATTGGGAGGACGACACCTCTTATCTCAACTTCGGAAATCGACCGGAAGGCAATCTTCTTGATGCCAACGATAAGCCTTCGGCATAGGCCTTGAACGGCCCAAGAAAACAAGAAGGCGGAGAGAATGATCCCGAGCTCAACGAGAGAATTTCTCGTCAAAAGTACATCGTCGATCCAAACACGTGATTGCTCTACGAGTTCAAGCAATGTCTCGGTAGAAAACCCGTCACCGATCGCTGTTTCGATCGTTACGGGTTCATGTGTTGCGGCTTCTGGTTGGCTTTCTTCAACCATTTCTCGACGCTTTCCTCACAACGAATCACCTGTGAAAGGATAGCTAGAAACCGTTAGGCCATCTAGGGTCAATGGACGGTGGTTAAATCTAACGCCGCCGCGATGAGGCTCTTCGTGTATTCCGTCTTTGGATTTTCGAATATTTCTTCAGTTTCGCCTGTTTCAACCAACACGCCGTCCTTCATGACGACAACGTCGTTGGCAATAGCGCGGATCACTTTCAGATCATGGCTGATGAACAGATAGGTCAGGCCAAACTTCTCTTGAAGATCACTGAGGAGATCAAGCACTTGAGATTGGATTGAAACGTCAAGCGCACTTGTTGGCTCATCTAAAACAACGAATTTCGGCTTCAAGATCATGGCCCGGGCAATTGAGACGCGTTGTCTCTCACCCCCAGAAAACTCATGGGGGTACTTGTCTAGGCATTCCTCGCCCAAGCCAACTTCATCCAGCATTGTCGCAGCCATATGGCGAAGGGACTGACGATCGGTGACTTGCGATTTGGTCAGCCGCTCGTGGACTTTCAAGCCTTCGGTGACAATCTGAGCGACGGTGAGGCGTGGATTGAGACTGCCGTAAGGATCTTGGAAAACAATCTGGGCTTCTCGCCTCAATGGCCGCAGTTCTTTCCAAGACTTCCCATCTATCTGCTCATTTGCAAATGAAACTGCACCGCTTGACGGAATGAGTCTCAAAAGGGCTCGTCCCAATGTGGTTTTTCCTGATCCCGACTCACCGACAACACCGACGGTTTGGCCTTCCCGCAAATTGAGGTCCACCCCATCGACGGCTTTGAAGTGGTCCACGGTACGGCGCAAGACCCCTTCTCGAACCGGAAACCAGACCCTTAGATCATTGGCTGCTACCAGCACGTTCGCTTTTGAATCGTGGAGCGGTCGCCTGTCCTTCGGTACAGAAGCCAACAGATGACGTGTGTAAGCATGTTGGGGGGACCTGAAAATCTGATCACAAGATCCCTTTTCGACCATCTCGCCATTTGTCATTACGCAGACGCGGTCGGCGACTTTTCTTACCACACCAAGGTCGTGAGTGATGAGCAGGATAGCCATTCCCATTTCGCTTTGCAGGTCTTTGAGGAGTTTCAAAACTTGCGCTTGAACCGTCACATCCAATGCGGTTGTGGGTTCATCAGCAATCAGGAGGTCAGGTTCGTTGGCCAAGGCCATGGCGATCATCACCCTTTGCCTTTGACCGCCGGACAATTGATGAGGATAGGAGCGCAACCGTCCCACTGCATCGTTAATCCCAACTTTGGTGAGAAGTTCAATCGACATTGAACGCGCTCTCGCTCGGTTCGCCCCTTGATGCAGTTCGAGCACTTCTCCAATCTGCTTTTCGACCGTGTGGAGCGGATTGAGAGAAGAAAGTGGTTCTTGAAAAATCATAGAGATGCGATTTCCCCGAATCTTTCTCAGATCATCCTCGGGCGCGTTGAGTAGGTCTAACGATCCCTCGCCTTCCGGCTGGAAGTGAATTTCACCGCCCGGGTGGGAGGCGGTTGGATAGTTGAGCAGACGGAGGATGGACAAAGCGCTCACGGATTTGCCAGACCCAGATTCTCCAACAATCCCGATGGTTTCACCCTGCCTAATATCGAACGAAACGTCGCGCACCGCTTCTACTATGCCGGACTCGCTTTTGAAGTTCACGCTGAGATTTTTGACGTCGAGTAAGAGTTTGGTCATGCGGCCCCCAGCCCAATCTTTCGAGGGTCAAAGGCATCCCGCACGGCTTCACCGACAAAGATCAATGAACTGAGCAAGAATGATATGGCGACAAATGCAGAAAGACCGAGCCACGGCGCTTGCAGATTGTTCTTACCTTGGCGCAACAGTTCACCGAGGGACGGGAAGTCGGATGGCAAACCAAACCCAAGAAAGTCAAGAGACGTCAGTGTCGTGATAGAACCGTTTAGAATGAACGGCATGAATGTCAGTGTTGCGACCATTGCGTTGGGTAAAATGTGGCGCACCATGACGGCGATGTTGGAGACACCAAGAGCTCTCGCTGCCGCTACATACTCGAAATTCCGACCGCGCAAGAATTCCGCGCGCACAACTCCAACCAATGCGACCCAACTGAACAACAACAGAACAACCAGAAGAATCCAAAAGTCCGGTTTGATGACCGCTGCAACAATGATCAAAACATAAAGCGAGGGAACTGAATTCCAGATTTCAATGACACGCTGAAAGACCAGGTCCATCCATCCACCAAAGTATCCTTGCGCGGCGCCGGCAGTAACACCGACAACGCAAGAGAGGAACGTCAACGACAAGCCGAAAAGAACCGATATTCGAAATCCATAAAGGATGCGAGCAAACACATCTCTGTGTTGGTCATCGGTTCCTAGCCAGTGTCTTCTCGACGGTGCGGCCGGTGCTGGACCTTCGGCCTCATTGTCAATCGTGTTGAAGCTGAAGGGAATGAGCGGCCAAATCGCCCACCCTTTCTCATCAATGAGAGAGGCAACGTACGGATCCCTGAAATCGGCTTCCGTTTCAAACACGCCGCCGAAGTCCGTCTCTGCGTAACTCACAAACACAGGAACAAACAAGTCGCCGTCATACCAAGCCAACAGAGGTTTGTCGTTTGCCAAGAAGTTGGAGAAAAGCGCCAAAACAAAAACAACAGAAAAAGCTCTCAGGCCCCAGACACCGCGACGGTTGGTTCGAAAAATTTGCAAGCGACGACGGCCAACCGGGCCCAAAGTGAAACGATCCCTCACTCACGCCTCCCTGGCTTCGAAATCGATCCTAGGGTCCAACCAAGTGTATGAGAGGTCGGCAATGAGTGAAACGACCATACCCAGAATTGAGAAGATGAAGAGAGATCCAAAGACCACTGGGTAGTCGCGGTTAACGATTGACTCGAAGGACAAGAGCCCCAACCCATCCAGCGAGAAGATGGTCTCAATTAGAATTGACCCGGTAAAGAAAACGCCCATAAAGGCACCAGGAAATCCTGCAACAACAACAAGAATTCCGTTCCGAAAAACATGCCCATAAAGAACTCGGTGTTCTGTCAAACCTTTCGCACGGGCTGTCACGACATACTGCTTGTTGATCTCCTCGAGAAACGAATTTTTAGTCAACAAAGTCAGTGTCGCAAACGACCCAATGGCGAGAGCGGTGAGAGGTAGGATCAAGTGCCAGAAGTAATCCAGTATTCTCGCGAAAAAACCCAAGCTGGCAGCATTGTCTGAGGACAAACCACGCAAAGGGAAAATGTCGAAGAAAGTGCCACCCGCGAATAGAACTATGAGGATAACTGCAAACAAAAAGCCAGGCACTGCATAGCCAACAACAACAACAGCGCTGCTCCAGACATCAAATCTCGAACCGTCTTTAACCGCTTTTCGGACCCCGAGGGGTATCGAAATTAGATAGGCTAGCAGCGTCGACCAAAGACCTAGTGAAATTGAGACAGGCAACTTTTCTGCCACAAGATCGACAACCGAAACACTTTTGTAATAGCTCTCGCCAAAATCAAGTCGGGCATAGTTGCCGAGCATTAGAAGAAATCGCTCATGGGCCGGTTTGTCGAAACCAAATTCTTTGACAATCTTTTCGACGAATTCCGGGTCCAACCCTTGGGCCCCGCGGTAGCGACTGACTTCAGCGCCCCCTCTTTCTTCAAGCCCCATCTCGGCGCCACCGCTCACAGTTTGAGTTGCGGCAGCCTCAAAACCAGACGCTTTGGCTATCATCCGCTCAACCGGTCCGCCGGGTGCAAACTGCACAATCACAAAAGTGACTGTCATGATTCCCAACAATGTCGGAATCATCAGCAAAATCCGTCGAATGATGTATGCGGTCATGAAAGGAGACTTTTGCTCGCCAATCGAGATGAATGAAAAAGGGGCGACCACATTGGCCGCCCCTAAACCTTAACCCATCGCGACGCTCGATCTATTTGTCGATGCGCGTGATTTTCGATCCTTCAAAGGTTAGATTGTACATCAGACCTTTGTTGGAGAAGATAAAACCAATAACTGGCTGTTGTATTGTGTGCGTGTCGATTTCTCCGCCAACACCCAATGTCACGAGAGCCACACTGCCGTCGACCCCTGCTTCCCAACCTCTAGACTGACGGAAGCTCTCAAGGGCGCTTGCCTCCATGAATAAAATGACCTCTGACTTCACTTGGATGCCAATCTGAAACCCAATCGAAGCTGAGCCAATGTTGTAGTAATCGACGGTATTTCCATCGATGAGCAACGCACCCTCTCCAAACTCGCCACCGACGCCAAATCCGCCCTTAACGATTTCGGGGAACACGAGAACGCCGGAAGCTTTTTGAACAAGCTCATCGCCGCCCTTCACCTTCTCGTAGAAGGTGCTCAAAGTTGATGTCACTTTTGCATCAATTTCGTGTCGGTCAGCTGCATGGGCCTGGGTCGCAAACGCCACCGCTGCATACATTGATATTAATCCGGTGAACCAGGACCGCATTTTCATTCCCGCCTCCAATTTTCCATAAGAATCATACGAATCAGTACCTAGAAGCATGAATCGCCTCACATATAATTACCACCCCCTTTTTGTGGCTAGAATCGGGTCTTGATCCGGCAAATTTGCGACACCTGAATCGTATCTATTTTGTCACTCACTGACTCAAATGAACGGGGCGTTTACCCTGTTTCCGATATTGGCACTTTGAGACAGGTTGCGGATTTGCGACAATTGCCTCGGTATAGACTTATGTAGGGTTGTGTTTCATTCCTGGAACCAACCAAACTGGGTCCAGGGGGAATATAGGGGAATATAGGGGCATTTACCGCCTCACGTTCCAAACAACGAATTGGCCGGGACGCTGGCCACTTTGAATGGGAGTAAGATCATGCGGTTCAATGAGCATTTGAAATACACGATCGCAGCCTCGGCCTTGATCGCAGGAATGGCAACGGCGCCTGCCAGCGCGGTCATCGAAGAAATTACGATATCGGCGGAACGTCGTGTCGGGACGTTGCAAGACACTCCGATTGCGGTCACAGCCTTCACGGCAGATGACATCATACAATCAAGCATCAACACCGCCCAAGACCTTCAAAATTACACGCCGAACATGGTGATCACCAATAATTCGAACATCTCGTCGCCAGAAGTCTACATTCGCGGCGTTGGCACTTCGAGCGCCAGTTCTGGATCGGACATTTCAGTTGGCTTCTATTTGGACGAAGTCTATCTCGGTCGCTCCGATGCGATTTTCGAATTCTTCGATGTCGAGCGCGTTGAAATATTGAAGGGTCCGCAAGGAACATTGTGGGGCCGCAACACGATTGGCGGTGCGGTAAACGTGATTACCAAGATGCCAACCGATGAAGCAGAGGTTTCAGCATCGGTCAACTACGGTAATTTTGACTATCAAGCCTACAACGCAAGAATGGCAGGACCACTTTCAGACGCGTCTCGAGCAAGCCTTTCACTCGGCTTTAAAGACGGCGGAGGTTACATAGAGAATATCGGAACCTCTGGTCAAACGGACTTTATGGACAAGGGTGAAGTCAGCGTCCGGACGGTTTTCGATTTTGACCTGAGCAGCGCGATTGGATTTACACTCCGCGCTGACGCATCTCGCACTGATGTTAGTCCTATCTCCTATCAGGCCGTGCAAGGTACGAGCGATAGCGCAACTCTGGCCACCGTCAGCGCTTGCTCACTCACCGTGCCAGGTTACCCAGGTGGATCGCTACCGAGTGCCGCAACATGCGATGCGATTGGCTTCGGGTCACCAGTGTCACCAACCCCTCCTGATCCTATCTTGGCATTTCCGGTCATTCCAGCGGACGGAGTTCCCGCAAGCTTGTTCGACCCAACGGTTCCGAATTTGCTCACGCTTTTGGGTGGCGCACTTGGCCCATTTGATGTGGCTGACACCTATGGGCTGCTTGGATCAGGCTACACAACGCCAACAAACCCCTACGCAGTCGATCACGATCAACCAGGATCGCAAAAACGAACTCAGTTCGGCGTCTCAGGTACATTTGATTTTGATCTAAACGATGCGACCCTGACGTCAATTTCGGCGTACCGTCAGCGCGACACGCGTCTGGGGGAAGACACGGATGGCACCAACCGTCCATGGGTTTACAACAACTCTGGTGGGAACTACTGGCAGGTAAGCCAAGAGTTGCGGTTTTCCAATAACAATCCTGATCGTTTGACCTGGCAGTTTGGTGCTTACTACTTCCACTCTGAAGACACGGGCTTCCAAAACCTGCAATCACCAGGCATTGATGACATCATGACGCATCCGTCGATCGGATTGCCGCCAATCTTCTTGCTTGGTGGCAGTTATGAGACCAATGAGATTTCGGATGTAGATACAACCAGTATCGCGTTCTACGGTCAGGCTGACTACGACGTAAATGATCGTTTCACCATTTCGGGCGGCCTGCGATTCACGCAAGACGAAAAAACCCACACATATGAAAAGATCTGCGGGGACGCAGTTTTGGCAAGCCCAATGTTGCTGGGCACCTCATTGCTTTGTGCCGACTCAGGCGGCTCAATCGCAAGATTCACACGAAGTGATGCGTGGTCAGCTGTTACTCCGATGGTCTCGGCCAGCTTTGATGTCACTGATGACGTGATGATCTATGGCAAGATTTCTCAAGGCTATAAGAGTGGCGGATTTGACTCCGTGTCAGCCGCACCGTCCTTTGATGAAGAAACGGCTTGGGCCTACCAGGCTGGTGTCAAAAGCATGTGGTTCGACAACTTGCTTTCTGTGAATGCAGAAGCCTTCTACTACCAGCACAAAGATCTCCAAGTGACCACGTTGAAGACGGTTGGATTGGTGGCCCAGTTGCAGACTGCCAATGGTGGTGACGCAACGGATTGGGGCTTCGACCTTGAATTTGTTGCAGCACCGACCGACAATTTCCGTATCGTGGGTGGCGTGGGATATGTAAACGCTGAGTACGGTGACTTTGCGTCCCTAACGCCTATCACCAATACGCCGGTCAATTTGAACGGCAACCAACTGATCCGGACACCTGAATGGTCGTCTAACCTAGCTGTGATTTTTGATATTCCGACAGAAATCGGGACATTCACATTCCGCGGTGAGCATCAGTACAAAGGTGACTACTTCTTCACCGAGCACAACGAGGACCTCTTAAGCCAAGAAGCTTACAACTTGGTCAACGGTCGGATCTCGTTCACCACATTAGACGACACCTGGACGATTGCCGTATGGGGTAAGAACCTCACGGACGAACTGACCTATATGCAGAAGTTCGACATTCGTGGTGGAGCGCTTGGAACAATCGGACTAACACCGAATTCCCCTAGAACCTATGGCTTGCAGATCATCGCTAACTTCTAAGCCACGCAGTACTGACAACATCTGAAAACGGCGCCCTCGCGGCGCCGTTTTTGTTTGTGAACCAATGTGCGTGCTATGACTTCATTGGAAAGAGCCTATCGCTCTCAATGAGATCGATTGCCTTGAGACCTAGCTCCGCTAGGTCCTTTTCACCGTTGGAGTCGCGCCACTCCCTGAGGGCAACGCGAACGCCGCCGATGAGAGCGCCCGCAAAAACCTGGGCATCATAACTGGGTCTCCCTTCTTCACCACAATTGGGATCAAGCATGCGCGCAACCGCATGCTCCCATTGATTGTCGAGGGTGGATTCGTAAGCTCGTAGAGCCAGTGATCCTTCGACCATTTTTTGTTGCTTGAGAAGCTCGTCGGTGCCTTCAATGAACGTTGTGCTTAAGACCTTGAAGGCCGCGCGCAAGCGCTCAAAAGGAGATGGGTTGTCGGAGTGCGCGTGCAGTGCCTCCAGAAAGTCAGCCAGCCTGTCCTCGTGATAGGGGAAGACGACCATTTCTTTTGTCGGGAAATACCGAAAGAAAGTCCGACGTGAGATATTCGCAGCCGCCGCAATATCCTCAACGGTCGTCGCGTCAAAACCCCTCTCTTGAAACAATTTATCCGCCGCCTCAATCAAGGCGTTGGTTGTCTCTTGTTTCTTTTGAGCTCGGCGGCCAATTTCTGCCGTCATCGAGTCGACTCCAAATTTTCGGGTTCTCGCGTTCATTAACTTGCTTCAGACAAAAAGTGACACGATTTCACCAATCCACGCAAGCGCGGATCAAAAATTGAGTTTGGTCAATTGAGTATTTCTTCATTCACGAAGTCGGCCGGAGCGCACAACCCAGTCAGGTCGGGTATTTGCGAGCCAATAACAGAGATCGTTGGGATGCCCAATCCGCCAATAGGCGAAGTCTGCGTCTGCACCGACTGATAGCACCCCTTTTGCGTCCTCTATCCCAAGCGCTCGGGCCGCATTTCGCGTGGCACCCAATAGAGACTCTGCAGGCGTTAGTCCGAAGAGGTTGCACCCCATGTTGAGGATTGCGGTCATCGAAGTGATCGGAGAGGAACCAGGATTACAATCTGTTGCCAAGGCCATTGGAACATTCTTCTCGCGAAACTCCTCTATCGGCGGTTTCTTGGTTTCACCCAAATAATAGTACGCACCTGGAAGGAGAACCACCGTTACACCCGCGGCGGCCATAGCATCCACGCCTTTCTTCGACGTGTACTCCAAATGGTCAGCTGACAATGCGCCAAATCTGGAAGCCAATTCAGCGCCGCCAAGGTCACTCAATTGATCCGCATGCAGTTTCACCTCTAGCCCATTTGCTGTGGCGCTTGTAAAAACACGTTCGATCTGCTCCGGGGAAAAGGCGATGCCCTCGCAAAACCCATCCACCGCATCGGCGAGGTTTTCTTGAGTAACAAGCGGGATCATTTCATTGCAAACCAAGTCAATGTACCCATCCGGATCACCGTCAAATTCAGGTGGAAGCGTATGCGCGCCTAAAAACGTCGTTGTGATTTCGACATCGACATGGGCCTGCAATTCTTTGGCGACGCGCAGCATTTTGATTTCGTTTTCAAGGTCGAGACCGTAGCCAGACTTAATTTCAACTGTCGTCACGCCCTCTTTTGTTAGGGACTGCAGACGCGGCAAGGACGCTTGAAAGAGCTCATCTTGGCTTGCCGACCGAGTCGCCAAGACTGTCGAAACGATGCCACCACCGGCTCGGGCGATTTCTTCGTAGGAAGCGCCTGCTAGCCGCCGTGCAAACTCTCCGCTGCGATCTCCTGCAAAAACAAGATGAGTGTGGCAGTCAATGAACCCAGGCAGGATCCAGCCGCCTGAGAGTTTGTGGACTGCGGATGCGAGCGTATCAGCCGGACCTGGGAGATCGGTTTCTTTGCCGATCCATTCAATCTTACCGTCCAGGGTTGCAATGGCGCCTTGCTCGACGAGTCCCAAATCACCCTGCTTGTCGCGCACGCCGGCCATTGTCGCGAGGTTGGCATTGATCCACAATCCATCCCATTGAGGCTTTTGCATTGGCTTGCTTCTTCCGTTTGACATCCGAATACGAGATGATATCGTGTTGTATATATAACCCTATGCCTTTGGTGATTCCATGAAACTGATCGTCGCGAAGTACGCCCTTATGGAAGATGGCTGGCGGGAAAGGGTCGCCATCGGAATCAATGCTGAGGGTATCATAATCAGCGTCGAACCGGAGGCGGATACTCGTGGCGAAGCCGTGGACATCGTCATTCCCGGCATGCCCAATCTTCATAGCCACGCCTTTCAGCGCGTTCTTGCCGGGCATGCGGAGTTTACCACCTCTGCGTCGGACAGTTTCTGGACCTGGCGACATCTCATGTATTCAGCGGCTGCGGACCTTTCGGCTGAGGACGTGAGCACCATCGCACGATATCTCTATATCGAAATGCTGAAAGCCGGTTACACAAGTGTCGCAGAATTTCATTATCTCCATAGAGATATCGAGACAGAAGAACCCGTAGGTCACACATTAGCGAAATCCATTCTTGATGCCTCAGACGAAGTTGGTATTGGACTTACGCTCCTGCCTGTTCTGTATCAAAGATCCGGTTTCGAAGACACTGCCCCCAAGCCCGAACAGGCACGTTTTCATCTTCCGACGGAAGACTATCTAAAACTCTACGAGCACCTATCTCGCGCGACTTCAACTCACAAATTACAAAGAGTGGGTCTTTCTTTTCATAGTCTACGCGCGGTTGACGATGAGGCTATTTCCCAGTGTTTGCAACGTGTTCTTGATGATGATGCGAACACCCCAGTCCACATTCACATTGCGGAACAACAACAGGAAGTAGACGACTGCTTGCGATCACATGGCAAGCGCCCTGTCGACTATCTTCTTTCAATCGCTAAAGTCGACCAGCGTTGGTGTTTGGTTCATGCCACTCATATGTCACCCGACGAAATCATCGCAGTTGCCAAAAGTGATGCTGTCGTTGGACTTTGCCCGACGACAGAAGCAAACCTTGGCGACGGTATTTTTCCCTTGAACTCTTACCTGAATGCAAATGGTTGCTATGGCATTGGGTCTGACTCACAGATCACCGTCTCGCCCTGTGAAGAACTCAAATTTCTGGAGTATACAAGCCGCCTCACCGAACAACGTCGGCTCATTGCGGCAACCGCTTCCTCTCCAAATTGCGGCACAAACTTATGGCAAGCGGCATGCTCGGGCGGGGCTCAGGCCCTTGGTCAAAATGTTGGGCACCTCAGGCCTGGGTGCCGAGCGGATCTGCTCGTCCTTGACCCAGAAGATGTTTCTCTTTCCGGCCACGGCGTTGCGTCCCTCTTGGATGGTCTGATTTTCACAGGGCCTAAAATGGCGATTCAACATGTCATGGTCGGTGGTGAATGGGTCGTGCGAGACGGCGTCCACAAGATGGAGCGCACAGCGTTGCGTAATTTCCAGACCGTTCTCGAAAAAATTCACCTCCCGCAATCGGCACGATAGCGCTTGATTGACCCTTTGATTTTCTGGTTGTATATACTACCCTATAATGATTGGAAGACCTCACATGACCATTACCCTTGATCGACCTAACCCCCTGTATTTGCGGGTAAAAGATTACATCAGAGAAAGGATCGATGGTGGTGTCTGGGAGGCAAAGGCGCGTATTCCCTCCGAGAATGATCTGATCACAACTTTGGGCGTCTCGAAAATGACGGTCAATCGAGCCTTACGAGAATTGGCTGACGAAGGTCTTTTGGTGCGCGTGGTCGGGGTGGGTAGTTTCGTGGCGGAAGAAAAGATCCAAGTCCATCCGCTTGAAGTGCGCAACATCGCGGAAGAAATTGCTGAACGTAGCCATGTTCACCGGGCGCAAGTTGAACATTTGGGTTCGGAGAAGGCGAGCCGCAAACTCGCCAGCGATTTGGGTCTTGAGCCCGGCGCGCAAGTCTATCACTCCATCATCCTGCACCTTGAGAACGAAATACCCATCCAGCTGGAAGATCGCTATGTAAATCCTGAGGTCGCGCCTGATTATGTGAACTGCGACTTCACCAAAACCACACCTGCCGAATACTTGTTGGCGAATGCTCCCCTTCAAGAAGTTGAGCACATTGTTGAAGCGCAAATGCCAAACGCATCAATCGCCCGTCTTCTTAACCTCACCCCTAACGAGCCTTGCCTGATCGTCTCACGACGGACGTGGGCAAATGGAAAGGTCGCCTCAGGCGCCAGACTTTACCACCCCGGCTCTACCTACCGTCTCGGAGGTCGCTTTCGACCCAATGCCGCTGAAGGAGAAATGACATGAGTAGTTTCACACGGCACGACAACACGCGCATCATCCGCGCCCCACATGGAACAGACCTCACCGCTAAGTCGTGGGCAACGGAAGCTCCATTGCGGATGCTCATGAACAATCTTGATCCCGAAGTCGCAGAAAAGCCGGAAGAGTTGGTGGTCTATGGCGGCATCGGGCGCGCGGCGCGTAACTGGGAATGCTTTGACCGAATCGTTGAGACGCTGCGTACGATGGATGAAGACCAAACTCTTCTCGTTCAATCAGGAAAGCCGGTTGCCGTTTTCCAAACACATAAAGATGCTCCTCGCGTCCTTATTGCCAACTCGAACCTGGTGCCACATTGGGCATCCTGGGAGCACTTCAATGAGTTGGACCGCAAAGGGCTCATGATGTATGGGCAAATGACAGCGGGCTCCTGGATCTACATCGGCAGTCAAGGCATTGTGCAAGGAACTTATGAGACCTTCGTTGAAATGGGTCGCCAGCATTACGGCGGAGATTGGTCGGGCAAATGGATCCTGACCGCCGGTCTGGGAGGTATGGGGGGTGCGCAGCCTCTTGCGGCAAAAATGGCAGGCGCCTCCATGATTGCCATTGAGGTGCAGCCAAGTCGCATCGAAAAGCGCTTGGAGACAGGCTATCTCGATACCCAAGCGTCGACGATTGACGAAGCCATTGAAATTGTCACGAACGCTCACAATGAAGGTAAAGCGATCACAGTCGGGCTGCTTGGCAACGCGGCCGAGATTGTGCCGGATATGCTTGAGCGGGACCTCAGGCCAGATGCCCTCACCGATCAAACTTCCGCACATGATGTAACCAACGGCTACTGCCCAGAGGGCTGGAGCATTGAGAAGTGGGAGCAAGACCGCGAGAGGAATCCAGAAGCTGTCGCGAAAGCTGCGCGGGCTTCCATATTGAAGCATGTGGATGCGATGGTCGCCTTCTCAAAGGCGGGCGTACCAACAATCGACTACGGCAACAACATTCGCCAAGTCGCCTTTGAAGAGGGCTTGGAAGACGCGTTCAGTTTTCCTGGGTTTGTTCCAGCGTATATCCGCCCCCTCTTCTGTCGCGGTAAAGGGCCGTTTCGGTGGGTGGCCCTGTCGGGCGATCCAGAAGACATTTACCGGACGGATCAAAAAGTCAAAGAACTCATCCCAGATGATCCGCACCTTCACAACTGGCTCGACATGGCGCGCGAGCACATTCAGTTCCAAGGCCTGCCGTCTCGCATCTGTTGGGTCGGGCTTGGAGACCGCGACCGTCTGGGCCTCGCGTTCAATGAAATGGTGACCTCTGGCGAACTCAAGGCTCCGGTTGTCATAGGGCGCGATCATCTTGATTCAGGTTCAGTGGCCAGCCCCAATCGCGAAACGGAAGCAATGAAAGATGGAACAGATGCGGTATCTGACTGGCCGCTTCTCAATGCGCTTCTTTCATGCGCAGGCGGTGCAACCTGGGTTTCTCTTCACCACGGCGGTGGCGTGGGCATGGGCTTCTCGCAACATGCAGGGTTGGTAATCCTTTGTGATGGCAGTGACGATGCGGCTAAACGGATTGGCCGCGTTCTGTGGAATGACCCAGCGCTTGGCGTCGCGCGGCACGCGGATGCAGGCTATGATGAAGCCATCGAATGCGCGCAGGAAAAAGGTCTCAACCTGCCCATGATTCAAGGGAAAGGTTGATCGCATGAGTGAGCAAACCACACTTACGCTTGAACCAGGCGCCCTCTCCTTCTCCATGTTACGTAGTGCGTTTCGAGGATCGGTTGATCTCTCCTTATCATCTGGCGCCGGAAAGGCGATCGAGAAGTCACATCAAACCATCGATGAGATCCTACGATCCGGGCGAACGGTCTATGGGGTGAATACGGGTTTTGGCCTTCTTGCCAGCGAACGCATTGATGATGAAGATCTGACGACCTTGCAACGCAACTTGGTTCTGTCCCATGCTGCGGGTATCGGTGAGCCCTTGGATGAGGCCACTGTTCGTTTGATCCTCATGCTCAAAATCAATTCACTATCGCGCGGGTTTTCCGGTGTGCGTGTTGAGGTGATTGATCTCTTGGCGAAGCTTCTTGATTCCGACGTTTATCCGGTCATCCCGTCACAAGGTTCGGTGGGCGCGTCAGGCGATCTTGCGCCACTCGCTCATCTTGCGGCGGTTCTCATCGGTGAAAGTCACGTAACCATCAATGGTGAGACCTTAACTGCAAAGGATGGGCTTAAGAAAGCGGGACTGGAACCGATCGTCCTGGGTCCCAAAGAAGGGCTTGCCCTCCTAAACGGCACACAAGTTTCGACCGCGCTCGCCATCAAAAACTATTACAGGCTGCAACGCGCATTCAATGCAGCAATTCTCGCAGGCGCGCTGTCTGTAGATGCCGTCAAAGGCAGCCGTGTTCCCTTTGACGCCCGCATTCACGAAATTCGTGGCCAAAAGGGACAAATCGAAGTCGCTTCCCTCTATCGTTCGATTTTGACCAACAGTGAGATTGAAGACTCACATATTGACTGCGACCGTGTGCAAGATCCCTATTCCATCAGATGCCAACCTCAAGTCATGGGCGCGGCTCTCGACATGATGGATAATGCGGCACGCACGTTGTTGATCGAGGCCAATGCGGTGTCGGACAATCCTTTGGTTTTCGCCAACGAAGGCGACATCTTGTCTGGTGGAAATTTTCATGCGGAGCCCGTCGCGATGGCAGCCGATATGCTGGCCATTGCCGGGGCTGAGATTGGCGCTCTGTCGGAACGACGGACCGCCCTTCTCATTGATGCGAATCTGAGCGGTTTGCCGCCGTTTCTCGTTAAAGATGGTGGTTTGAATTCTGGATTCATGATTGCCCAAGTTACCGCCGCTGCACTCGCGTCTGAGAACAAATCATTGGCGCACCCAGCCAGCGTCGACTCTTTGCCAACATCGGCCAACCAGGAAGACCATGTTAGCATGGCAACATATGGCGCGCGGCGATTGGGTCAAATTGCGGATAATGTGGCTGGCATAGTGGCAATCGAGCTCTTGGCTGCGGCGCAGGGTGTCGATTTTCACCGACCCCTCAAAACGAGTGATGCATTGGAAGCGTTGATGTCGGAGCTGAGATCTGTGGTTCCGGTTTTTGACCAAGACAGGTTCTTTGCCCCTGACATTGAGGCCGCAAAATCGCTGGTTCAATCTCGACGTATTGATGATCTCATCGAGCAGTATATGCCCGACTGGGACCAGCGAGACAAGTTGGGAGTTTAGTCACCTTGGATCTCTTCACCTACACACCCGGTCGATCACCGCTCATTGTGAACGTTCCCCATGCAGGTACATTTGTGCCGAGCGATATTCTCATCTCTCTGACCGACGAGGGCCGTCTGCTAAGAGATACCGATTGGCATATCCCCGAACTCTACGAATGCGCAATTGAATGCGGTGCGACGATTTTGGCGGCAACCCACTCTCGCTATGTCGTCGACCTCAACCGCCCACCAGACGGCGCAAGCCTCTACCCTGGACAAACCACAACCGGTCTTTGTGCAACCAAGACCTTTCTTGGCGACCCTCTCTACAACAATGGTCTTGAACCGACGTCAAAGGACATCGAGGATCGCGTTGAAACCTTTTGGGCGCCTTATCACCACAAACTGCAACAGATCATTGATGAGACAAAGACGACCTACGGACATGCGGTCCTTTGGGACGCCCACTCCATCAACAACCGGCTTCCCCGATTGTTTGATGGACAGCTGCCGGATCTCAATTTCGGGACGAACGCTGGAAAATCCTGCAGCCTGCGTCTCTCTAATGCTCTCGAGGATGTGGTCGGCTCACAAGAAGCCTACGACTTTGTGGTCAATGGAAGATTTAGCGGCGGTTTCATCACCCGACACTATGGCCGTCCTGACACCGGCATTCACGCGGTTCAGTTGGAGTTGTCACAAGCAACATATATGAACCAAGAGCCGCCCTTTGAGTATCGACCAGATGTCGCCAGACAATTCACTCCTCTCCTGGAGAGACTATTGACGACTGCGCGGGAACTTACCGTCTGACCGTCTCTAGATAGCGATGCCGAGTTCTCGATTTTGCAAGATGCGAGTAATTGAAAGTGCGGTCAGCTGAGAAGTCTTTGGGTTGATCGGCGATGGATTGCCTTTGGTCACAATTTCATAAACGCCTGCGACGCCGTCGAATGTGAGTGTATGAGAGTTTTGTGTTGTTTGAGGGTCAGCAATCAACTCTACTTTTGTCTTGTCAAATCCAACTCCTGCTATCGCTGCCGTCGCCGCGACGTTTGCATTCTTTGGGAAAAGCCGTGCTGCATCCCGCGCACTTCCTTCAAAGACAGCGGTGGGTTCTGAAATTGCTGCGAGATTCAGTCCTTCAACGCCTGGCGCACCGGACCATGACATGGGTGGTTTGACCGAGCGTATTGTGACGTCATTTAGGCCTGAGATCTTTGCGGCACGGAGCCCATCAATACCAATGAGCGCGCCAGCCGGCAGAATGACCTGCGCCTGCGAATTGGATGCGGCGGCCTGTAAAGTGTTGTAAAGCTCTGAATCGGCGAGCGCGCCAATTGATACAACGACGATATCGATGTCTTTCGCAAGAACCTTGGGTGCAAATTCCTGAACTGCGCTGTGCCCCGCGCACTCCACAACGATATCTAAATTCGACCCAATGAACTCGTCGAAGTTCGTGACGAGCGGAAAGGTCGCTTCTTTGCTCAGGTCCTCAGGCATGACCAAAGCAGTGACGACTTCAACCTCAGCATTTCTCTCCAAGAAGTGGCAAATGTCAGATGCAATGGCTCCGAAACCGATCAGCCCAACTCTCATTTCAATGACCTTCTTGTGACTTGTTGAGATTGACTATCAGCAAACCAAGTGATGCAGACAGAGGCGCAAACTTGAGTTAATCTCAAGCGTAGATTCAGTGAACTTCTACCGGAGGAATAGCGGAGATGAGCCCAGGCGACAAGCAAATGTCGGACACCGCATTGTCACACCCAGGTATCACAATCCAGAAAATTTCCAAAGATGCCCCTTGGGAGTGGCTGGCCAAGGGCTGGCACGACCTGTGGGTGACCCCTGCAATCAGTTTGACTTACGGATTCATGTTCTTTGCGACGCCACAATGTCGCGAGGAAGACGAGGAGATAAACGACCCAAACAACGGTTAGCCACAAATCGATATACCATTCCGGCTCTGCGTATTCTTTGCCCTGGGTAACTCCTAAGACATAGCCCGTGGCCACAAGCACGATGAAGAGTTGATATCCCCAAAAGACGAACCATGGCGCGAGATCGCCTGCGAGCTTGGCACGACTGGTGCGCTGCACCGAGTAAAACGAAGTGGCAAGCAGAACGTTGCCGCCAAAGGCGAAGATCACCGCCGATGTGTGTAGAGGTCTTAGTCGACCGAAATTCGTATAGGCCAATCAAAGTTGAGCGCAGGTGCGGCAAGTTGCAAAGCGATCACCAAACCAACAACAAAACCTATCACCCCCCAAAACGTCGAAGCGATGGCACCGGCACGTACAACTGCGAAATTGTATCCGTCATCGGTGGCAAAGTCAGGACGCGGCCCGCCACGGCGCAAGCGATCAAACACACCCCACAGGCAGGCCACACTGAACAAAGTGAACACGACACCGTGAAAGGCCATTGGCCCGTCCGCCGCATTCATTGCCCACAAGATTCCGAGAACGAGCCCCACTAAGGAGAGGCCAATCGCGCCGTAATAGGTGGTCGGTGGACCGAAGCCCCCTGTCCCACTGGCAGGGCGAGAATCGCTCATCTGCTATCTCTCTTTTTTCTTAGATTGCGTTGCAATTGCGCCATAGACGGCACACTTACTGGCACAGATTAGAATCACTTTGAAACAGTACAAATTGACGCAAGTCATGTGCAACCGCTTCGGCGAAAAGCCTGAAGGGACTAGTTGAGAATACCTCTCAACGACGCCTTTAGGTGGAACTAGAATTGGTAAGCGGCAGCGCGCTCTGGATCCTTCTCGGCCACATGTTTGGCAAGATCAACGATGACCTTTGCTTGTTTCCAAGTGGCGTCATCTTGCATCTTCCCATCAATCATGACGGCGCCGGTCCCATCGGGCATTGCTTCTAGGATCTTCTTTGCAAAGAGAACTTCATCAACGTCGGGACTGAAGACACGTTTGGCAATTTCAATCTGACTGGGGTGGAGGGACCATGTCCCCACGCATCCCTGAAGAAAGGCGTTTCTGAATTGGGCTTCACAAGCCCTTTCATCACTAAAGTCACCGAACGGCCCGTAGAATGCTTTGATCCCAGCGCTCATGCAGGCATCAACCATTTTTGCGACGGTGTAGTGCCAGAGGTCTTGTTGATAGAGGGTGCGATCACTTGTGTCATCGTTACCGTCCTCAAGGACACCATATGAGGGATGACCACCGCCGACACGGGTTGTCTTCATCCCTCGCGATGCGGCCAAATCGGCTGGCCCCAGGCTCATGCCATGCATACGTGGACTGGCGAGTGCGATCTCCTCAACATTCTTCACCCCTTGAGCGGTTTCAAGAATGGCATGGATCATAATGGGCGTTTGAATATTGTGGCGGGCCTCCAATTGCGCGAGCAATTGATCGAGGTAGTGAATGTCCCAAGGCCCTTCCACTTTTGGCAACATCATGACATCCAGTTTGTCGCCAATTGTTGCCACGATGTCCGTGATATCATCGAGCACCCAAGGGCTGTTCAGACAATTGATGCGCGTCCATAGCCCGGTGTTTGCAAAGTCGGTGGCCTTGGCGACCTTAATGAAACCAGCGCGTGCGGCCTCTTTTGCGTCCGCGGGAATGGCGTCTTCCAAATTTCCAAGAAGAACATCCACTTTCCCCAACATATCTGGGACCTTGGCCCGCATTTTTTCTACGTGAGGCGGGAAAAAATGAACCATCCGCTCCAAGGAAACCGGAACTTCGCGAAAAGGGATCGGCGCACCGATCGAGAGCGGGCGGAAGAAGTCTTTGGGCTGTTTCATGGCTCACACCCTTGGAAACGGTGATTTTGACTGACTAGTACATCCTACACGATTTGTCCGGACATTTCTAGTAATAGTGCAAAACCCGCACATTTTATCGAACGGACAGATAGATCGGTTGAATTGGGCTTTCGAAACTTGAGAAGAATCTCTCGAAATTACTTGAGTCCCCTTCAAATCTCAAAGCGCCAGAATTGAGCGCCTCATCCATCGACAACTGGCCCGTACCGACCCCGATCAGGGTCGCGCGCGTGGTCGTGACCGTAAGATCCCGGGAGCGGGGCATCTTCTCATGGAACTGGGCAACGCCTCGTCTAATCTCAAGGCCACACTTCTCACCGGTGTCGGAGAAGACAAATCCCGCGATCAAGTTTAGATCCAAAGTCTCTTCTGCTTTCAACCGCGGCGACAGTCCCTCGACCAGGATCTTGCCTGGCCAGGATGCGATCACATCTGGCGATGAGAATATGCGCGCAATGCCAATGAGCAAAGCAATCTGATCTGTATTGCCATCAAGTTCTTCGGCGGCGGCCAGATACCAGTTCCGCCAATTGATATTGATGGAGGCATACCCGAGGCGGCGATAGGAGGCGGCCTTCAATCGGCGCGCCTCCATATCGTCGTGATCAATCCGTATGATGAGGGTTGTGAGTTCGGCGACCCATTGATTATCTCCTTCGTCGAATGCCTTCGACGCTGCACGAAGGACTTTATTCCGCCCTCCCATAAGATCGACCGTGCGCTGAGCACGCTCTGTGAAAGGCGTCGGGTCCAGATCAACTGGATCACCCTCAAACCATCCGAGGTAGCCGGTGTAAACCTGTCGAACAGAGTGTTTGACCGATCCATAATACTGTCTCAGATACGGTTTGTAGGTCTCAAGATGCGGAGGAAATTTCACGGCTTCAGCCAACTCATCCGGGGTTAGACCCTTGTTCATGTGCCGAATGGTTTGATCATGCACGAATTGGATCCCGTCCCGTGTCATGCGCAAGACCTCTTCAACCTTTTCCTTGCCGTAAACAGGCTGCCCATGGCTTGGCACCATGTTCACCGCACGTTTTGAGCGCAATAAATCGATACTTTTTACCCATTGAACCGGATCGCGAAATTTGGTGCCGCGCAAGGTGTGGATGTTGGGCAAGGTTGGACCTTGAATAACTTCGGCGGAAAGCAAAGTCTTGCTGTCAGGCAAGTAGATCGCAATTTCATCCGGCGCCTCTGATGGGGCATAGAAAAACTCCATTCGTACGCCTGCAATGGTAACATTCATCGTGTCAGCGAAGGTTCGTGTTGGCGCGATGAAAGTGGCAACATTCTCAACACTTTCATCTTGTGTTGCTTGCGACTCAGATGGACCAATGCCGCCGTTCATCTGTGCGGTTTGTTCTGATGACAACATGCCGACACCAAAGGAGTATGCTGAGCGCATGGAAAGAATGGGCCCAACGAGCCCCCCTTGGCGAACGACATTACCGAGAAGTGTTTCATGGGCGATGATGTCGACCTTGCCAGATTTCACGTCTTCTTCAGAAACCCACGCCTTGACCCCACCCCAATGGTCGGGATGGAAATGCGTATAGACAATCGCCTTTACCGGTTTGTCGGTAATCTTTCTCAGTTCTGCCTTGGCCGCTTCGCCACCAAACATGTGACCGCCAACGTCGACCAATATGATTCCGTCGCGCCCTTCGATCATAACCGTATTGGCCAGTGAGTGACCTACCGCGGAATAGACATTGTCTCCTATTTTGTAGACCTTTGGTTCGAAATGCTTGGTGTGCTCTGCAAGCTCCGCCGGAATTGAAGGCTCAATGACAAGTTTTTCTGATGAAGGGTTTTGGCCGGGACCGCCAAGGGCGTCCACCCAGGCGCTACCTTTTTCACAGGACGCAAAAAATGGCAAAGCGCCAAGAACAAGGGCGACCTTTGCATGACGTAACACTAGAGTTGAATTCAACACGTTACCCTCCCTCACCTTTTGTTCTTCTTGCCATGAGGGTATTGTTCACAGTGCAGCCTTGCAAGGCTATTCCCAGCTTCGGAAAGCGCCAGGAGATTTCAATGTCAGACCTCATTTTTGATCGCGCCGCGCACATTCGTGACGGCATTTTGAACCGCGACACTTCCTGCATGGAGGTTATGCAGACCTTCCTAGCTCGTATTGAGGACGCCAACCCAGAAATCAACGCCATTTGCACCTTAGATGAGGAAGGCGGCCTGGCACGGGCGCGGGATCTAGACGAAATGCTGGCACGCGGTGAAGCCAAAGGGCGGCTTTTTGGATTGCCCATCGCCATCAAAGACCTGGTTGAAACAAAGGGGATGCGTACGACGTTCGGCTCTCCACTTTTTAAAGACCATGTGCCCAGCCAGGATCAACTCTTTGTCGAAAGGCTCAAACAAGAGGGGGCGATCGTCATTGGGAAAACGAACACGCCGGAATTTGGAGCTGGGTCACACACGTTCAATCGCGTCTTTGGCGCGACACGAAACCCGTACGACACCACAAAATCCGCCGGTGGCTCCAGTGGCGGCGCCGCCGCTGCCTTGGCAAGCGGCATGCTGCCCCTCGCGGACGGAAGTGACTTAGGGGGCTCCCTCCGTAATCCTGCAAGTTTTTGCAATGTGGTTGGGTTTCGTCCGTCGCCGGGCCGCATTCCTCGTTATCCGAGTGATCGGCACGATGACACCATGTCGGTGCTTGGCCCCATGGGGCGCACGGTGGAAGACGCCGCACTGCTTCTGTCGGTGATGGCTGGACGCAATGCGCGCGATCCTCTGTCCCTCGACGGAACCGGAGACGAATTTCTTGGGTCCTTGAGGCGCGATTTCAAAGGAGCACGAATTGCTTGGTCGCCAGACCTCGGCCATCTGCCGGTTGACCGCCGTGTGACACAAACGCTTGAACCTGTTCTCTCGATCTTTGAAGACATGGAGTGTATTGTCGAACAAGCAGAACCCAATCTAAAAAACGCAGAAGAGATCTTCTTGACGCTCAGATCTGAACTCTTTGTTGGGCGCTATGAACCCTATGGAGACAAGACCGAAGAACTATTTAAAGACACCATCATCTGGAATCTCCAGCAGGGACTTGATCGAAGCGTGGGTGATATGATGCAGGCGCGAACAGCCCGCGCAGCGCTCTACCAAAAAATGCTGAAGTTCTTTGAGAATTATGACTATCTCATTCTACCGGCGGCGCAGCTTCCCCCCTTTCCTGTTGAGTGGGATTGGCCCCGCGAGATTGAAGGGCACACGTTTGACAATTACCTGCAGTGGATGCAGATCTGCTGCGCAATTTCGCTCACGCACTGCCCTTGTATTTCGGTTCCGGCGGGTTTCACGAGCGAGGGTTTGCCGATTGGACTGCAAATTGTTGGAAAGCCAAGACACGACAGGCAAGTCCTACAGATCGCTCACGCCTTTGAACAAGCGACCGAGCACCACAAGCAACGCCCACCCTTGTAATCTTGGATTGTTAAACGATCTGCAGCGCTCGACCGACGAACCAATAAAGCCCCAAGCCAAATAGTATCGCTGACATGACATCAACGAGGTGTGACTTGTTATTGCGTGGCAGGAGGCGCGCGACACCATAAGAGACGCCGGCCAACAACATGACGACCATGATTTGCCCAAGCTCGACGCCCAAATTGAACCCAAACAGCGCGAGTACCAGTTTGCTCGTTGGCAATCCAATTTCGCTTAAGACACTTGCGAAACCAAACCCGTGAATGAGTCCGAAGAGAACCGTTATAGCTGGCCGCAGTTTGATCGCCTGTTCGGCCGACCCAACCAAGGCGAGATAACAATAGGTAAAGAGGGCCAAACCCAAAAGCGTAAACCATGGAGGACCGATCCCGCCAAAGCCCGCACCCATTGCGAACACAACGAGGGCTATTGCTGCCCATACGCCAAGCCTTTGCGTCAACCCGGTGGACGCGCCAACATTTTCGAGAGCCACAATCGCAATCGTGAACCCAATGAGCGATTCCACGATGGGAATGTTCGGCTCAACAACGCCGAGCGCAGCCAAAGACAATGTCAAACTGTGACCGATAGTAAACCCTGTCACGATCAGGATCACATCTCGAGGCCGCCCGACCAACAAGAGAAGGGCAATCAGAAAGGCAATATGATCGATGCCTACGAGGATGTGTTTGACGCCTAAAACCAGATAACTCGAAAAGGTCGCCGATCCGGAGGTGACACTTCCGCCATCGGTCAGATCAACGATGTGGCTGCGGGTATCCACTGCGAACATCACCTCAGTGAGGTTTTGCCCCCCAAAGTCGATGCGAGCGAAATTCACATGGCCCATTGCTACATCAAAAAAGCCGCCATTTCGCAATTGGACCGCGTCTGCTCCGTCGCAATCAAACGTCCATTCAAGCCCTACATATCCAGGCCTTGTGTTCAGCGCGACCGGACCGGCCAGCACGGAGCAAGACGTGCCATCAGCGCGGATCACCGAAAGGCGGGATGCCAGATGCTGTGACAGCGAATTTCCTAAATCGCCACTCTTTCCTTTTGTTGAAGGAAGGCGCGTCACTTCACGGGCACTTACCGTGAAAACGACATCTACACGCGATCCGTCAATACGCCAGGTTGAATAGGATTGACTTCGCGAATGCGCGTTGGCTTCGACAAGATTGCCGACGCCCAAAACTCCACAGACAAGAAGAAGTGCCGCCAGCAACAATCGCCAGCGACCAGAAGATGGCGTCACCTATTCGTCTCCAGTGGTCACGATTGGCGGTTCGATTTTTTCGTAGATACCGACCGGTTCGGTGAAAAGAACCTTAGGATCCTGTGCCAGTAGAAACGCATGCAATTCTTCTGAACTTGCCGTGATCTCAATGTCACTCACCCAACTGCCTTCCTTAACCGTGCCAGGCAGTCCATTCTCGATGGCTTCAGAAATTACCTCATTTGAGAAGGACCAGATCTGCAGTCGCCCTTCGTCGTCGATGAAATAGTAGCAGAGCAGATAGTTCTCAAAGAAGTCCTCATCATCGCTTTGGTCGCGATAAAGAATGTTCATGTAGGTGTGGTCACCCACTGTGGAAGGTGTCATCGAAAATCGGATCCACTCGCCGCCGTCATCATCAAACGAGATGGTGAAGATGTCCGTGCTATTGTCGTCCTGCGGCAGGAAGGACGCGAAGTAGTGATCACTCAGTTCATTTGGGGGACCGCCGTACCACATGCCGGTCAGACGTTTATCCGGTTCAGCGGCTGCTGGATCAGATATGGGGTGTGTTGACTCAGGCAGGCAAGCCGCCAATCCAAAAGCCAGTGTGAACATAAGAACCACCGCGGCTCGTTTGTGCAAAAATCTATACATCCCCATAATCTCCTTTGGATCTTGTCGCGAATTGCCACATTTCGCGGCCCAACGTCCTTGTTACTATGCCATGACTGCAAAAAAGAGGAAACATCAAGGCTAGGGCCGACAAAAAGCACGCGAAGACGCTCGAGATATTGCCGTTGGAGCTCTCACTTAGATGAATGGTTCGCAGGCTTTGACCCGGGGCCATCAAGCTTCCCAATCGCACGCGTGATGAGATAGGGAAAGACTACGCAGGTTGCGAGCGAAACAACCGCAATTGCGGCAAGGAGCTGCGGAGGAACCGCTTCGGCGCCGAACACAGACCCCTCTTGCATGATGACGAGGGCCATTTCTGCTCGTGGCACCATGCTCACCGCGATAACAGTGGCTCCCGCTGTTCCAAAAATAGGCAGAGCTGGCAAACCTGCACCAACCAGCTTGCCGACAATCGCCACCCCCAACAAGGCCAATCCAATTCCCCATGCAGACCCTAGAGCGGAAGGATCTATGGCAAATCCGATGTGAATAAAGAAGAAGGGCGCGAAGAAAGTATGGAGTGGCTCGAACAGCGTTTCTAAGCGCACCGTTTCTGGATCGCGACTAAAAATTAGACCTGCAAAGAACGCACCTATCGCAACGGAGAATCCTAAGATCCCAGCGACCCCCGCAATGGCAATTCCTATTCCCAGCACCAAGACAGAAGCGTTGGTGGGAGGCATTTTGACGAGATGATGTGAAAGTGGCTTGGTCGCAAACCTGGCGATGAGATAACACATGACACCGAAGAAGACGGCTTTGGCCGCGATGATAAGGGTTACCCCTCCCAACGTTGATAACAACGCGCCATTATTGCCACTCAAAATAACCGGGGTGAGCGCGATCATAAATGCCATGAGAATGATAGCCGAGAGATCATCCAGTTCAGCCACATCCAGGAAGGTATCGCCAAGAGGGGTTTTTAGCGCTCCGGCGTCGGACCAAACACCGGCACCGATGGTGACACTAGTCGCAGACAATGCAATCGCGGTGAAAAGACTTGGCACAACACCAAGACCGAAAACCCAGTAGGCCAATGCTCCAGCTGGAACTGCTGATAGAACAACATTCCCAATCCAGATCGGCACAGCATCGGGCAATTTCTCCTTCAAGCCATGGAGGTCTGAGTCGAGTCCCACACGAAAGAGAATAACAAACACCCCAACGCCGGCCAGAAATTCCAAGATGGCCAAACCATGCTCGGAGATGATGTCCACATTATTGTCGATGGCACGAACGAGAAATCCGAGAATCACATAACCGACGATAGGAGGGATCTGAAATTTTGCGAGAACGTCGCGAAGAAAGATCGCGGCCACTATGAGAAGCCCAATAAAGAAGTCCAGCGACTCTATATGTGCAATGTCACCCATGAGGTCTCATGTTGCATTGGTATCCTACACGCTAAGTCATATGTCCTTAAGCGGCCTGGTGCAACACGCGCGACAAATTAGACCCCGCACCTACAAAGCCGGTGGTCCTTTCTCTCATAGCCCGGTCATGGTATGCCTCGGAGATCACGCCAGGGAGGCCCCAATGTTCCAAGACAAAGTAGCCATCGTCACCGGATCTGCCACCGGGATCGGTGCCAGTATTGCCGAAAAAATCGCAAGCGCGGGTGGCAAAGTCATTATCAACTACTCAAAGAGCGCTGCCGCAGCAAATGAAACTGCCGCCAGGTGCGAAGCGGTCGGCGGCGCGGCGCTTGCTGTTCAAGCTGATGTCTCTGAGGATGACGACTGTGCCCGAATGGCCAAAACTGCTCTTGAAGCTTGGGGAAAGATCGACATTCTGGTCAACAACGCAGGCACCACAAAGTTTGCCAACCACCGCGACTTGGATGCGCTCGAAAAACAAGATTTCTTGGACATTTACCAAGTCAATCTGATCGGGGCGTACCAGATGATCCGAGCGGTGGCGCCAACCATGCAAGAAGCCTTTGTGAATGCGCAAGTGGCTGGATCTGTCGTCAACATCTCGTCCATCGCAGGGATCAAAGGTGTTGGCAGTTCGATCGCCTATGCAGCGTCAAAAGGGGCCTTCAACACAATGACACTTTCCTTGGCGCGTTCACTCTCGCCTGAGATTCGAGTGAACGCTGTCTGCCCTGGATTTGTTGGAACCGGGTGGTTTCTTAAGAAATTTGGTCAGGAGACCTTTGACCGTATTGTGGAAGACCAAAGATCGTCAACACCACTCAAACGGGCAGGCACCGCAGAAGACGTTGCAGATACCGCCTTGTTCTTTGCGAGTGATATGTCTCGGCATGTGACCGGAGAAACTCTGCTTGTCGATGCAGGTTCGCATCTCAACTGAGCACCAACCGTATCAAAACAACCTAACGAGAACCCGCTCCAATCTTTCCGATTGACACAAGGTCTGAGATGCCGTGTCTAGCGGGAAACCTGGTGAAAACTGGGATCAATAGTCTGAGGGAGGAATCATCAACCCATGAGCCAGATTGAAAATAGAGCTGAAGAAATCGTCGAAGAACTCATTGCCTCAAATCCTATGTTCTCAGTGGGTACGGCCGTGATTGATGGCAATGAACTTAAAGTCTTTGAGAACGCTCCGCCTTCGTTGCGGGAGTTCTTCGCGATGGCTGAACCTCATAGCGAGGTTGAATTTCTGGTTTACCAGCAAGAGAGATATTCCTTCGCAAGAGTCCTCCAACTTTCTGCAAATTTTTCTGAGATCCTGCGTGCGCGCTATTCGGTTGAAAAAGGCCAGCGTGTCGCCATCGCCATGCGAAACTATCCGGAATGGATCATTTCGTTTATGGCGATCACCTCCATGGGTGCGGTCGCCGTGCCGATGAATGCATGGTGGACAACGGAAGAGTTCGACTACGGTATCGAAGATTCTGGGGCAAAACTCATTGTCGCCGACAGTGAGCGTGTTGAACGCATCCACCCCCTCATGGACAATCTCAATCTAAACATCATCAGCGTTCGATGTGATGCTTCTGAAGACAAGCGCATTGAACGCTACGAAGACTTGATGGAGGGGCAAGAAGACGTTGCCGCCCCAACCGTTCCAATAGCTCCGGACGATGACGCCACCATTCTCTACACTTCCGGCTCCACCGGTTATCCGAAGGGTGCTGTCTCTACACACCGCGGTATCATTTCTGCATTAATGACTTGGACCCTCTTTGGGACCGGAAAATCCTTCCAAGCCATTGAAGCGTTGGGTGACGATGCTTCAGCGATGGAAGACCTTCCCCAGTATCAGCCGACCAGTCTCATGACGATCCCGTTGTTTCATGTGACTGGTTGCCACGCGATTTTCCTTCTGTCGATTCCGGCAGGCCGCAGAATCGTCTTGATGTACAAATGGGATGTGGAAGAAGCGTTGCGCCTCATTGAACAAGAACGTGTGACCTCGTTCAACGGCGTGCCGACCATGTCTTGGGAACTATTGCAGTCACCCAGTGTCGATAAATACGATCTCTCGAGCTTAAATGAATTGAGCGCCGGTGGTGCAGCGCGCCCACCTGAACACGTTAAAGCCCTCAAGGAAAAATTTCCTGATAAGTCTCCGAGATCGGGATATGGACTGACCGAAACAAATGCTCTTGGGGCCGTTAATGATGGCGTCAATTATGAATTGAGGCCTGGAAGCACAGGTCGACCGTTGGGTCCTGTTCTCGAACTCAAAATCGTTGACGATCAAGATCAGGAAGTTCCGACCGGTGAGCGCGGCGAGATCTTAATCCGCGGTCCACAGAATGTTAGGTGTTACTGGAACAAGCCTGACGCCACAAAGGAAGCGTTCACAGATGATGGGTGGTTCCGTACCGGTGATATTGGCATTCTCGATGAGGACGGGTTTCTCTATATCGTCGACCGGGCCAAGGACATTGTCATTCGAGGTGGTGAGAACATCTCATGTTTGGAAATTGAAGCGGCCATCTACAAGCACCCCGACGTCCTTGAGGTAGCAGTGTTTGGCGTGCCGGACGAACGCCTCGGCGAAGAACTGGCTGCCGTCATTACGTCCAAGCCGGGTCGTCAACCAAAGGCACAGGACATTCAGCATTTTCTAGGCGATCAAGTCGCCAAGTTCAAAGTTCCATCCCGGGTTTGGATTCAAGACGAGAAATTGCCGCGCATCGCCTCAGGTAAGATCCACAAACCAAGCCTGCGCGAAGAGGCAATTACCCGCCTTTCATCGTCAGCCTGATTGCTTCTTGGGCCGTTTGAGATCGCGAATGACAAAGCGCGCGGGATGCAGAATCTCGGCAACACTGTGCGACACAGGCGATGGCAGACCGACGATCTGCGCGCTTAAGATCTCTGCGCAAAGCGGCGCCCATTGAAATCCCCTGGCGCCGAAACCTGCCATCACGAAGAGCCCGTCATGGTACTCGGCCTCCGGAAACAATTCGTACTGATTGCCATGATGTAGAGATTGATAGCAACGGCGGTACGACTCAACGACCGGTGCAGGTCCGATCATCGGCAGGCGGTCGGGCGTTGACGCACGAAAAGATGCGCGCCCTTTCAGCGTGCGGGGATCCAAACTTCCAAACCCAAAATCAGTAATCTCAAGGAGCTTTTGCAGATTCTCGTGGTGATCTTCAACACGCAAATCTAGGTCGCCAACGTCGGCGTCCACGGAAACCCATTCTTTCGTCGCCCCCAACACGTGGAACCACCCTTCCCCTTCCATCTCAAAGGCCGGACTTAGGTAGCCACCGAACGAGAGCCCGATGTTCAATTTTCGACTTTTTTCTGTGGCTGGAACGAGCGTGATTTGCCCGCGCGACTTGTCCATAGGGAGATCTCGTGTCTGCGCGAAGTTCAATGCGTCGGCTGCGTTTGCCAGAACCACAATGTCGGCCTTTCCTGCAACTTGATCTTGACTATCGATCAACGTCCATCCGCTCGCTGTTCGCTCAAGTCTCTTGATGTCTGTGTGTGTGTTGAGTGCCTGACCTCCTCCAAGATGATCACACACGTGTGTTGGCGAGATGAACCGCGCCTCTGTGGCCAACAATCCCTTCAGACCTGTGTCGACACCTACGAGCTCTGCCGTTTCTTCCGGGTCTTTCGGTTGCAGCCAATCTTCGGGCAGTAGTTCTGCGCTGAGCCAATTGGCTTGGCGGTCTTCGGCTTCCTTGTTGAGGGCGAGTTGCAAGATCCCGGCCTTTGGATAGCTTGGTCCTGGCACCACATCTAAAGCACTATATGTCTGGACGGCATGCATGAATGCGGCACTCCGGAAGGCTGCCTCCGCATCATCCCCCAGTGACATGCGAGGATTGATCATCCCACTTGGGTTACCTGAACCTCCTTGTGCAATCGTTGAACCACGCTCAAATATGTCAACGGGCAGACCTTCGCGGCGCAATACTGAAGCGAGGGATAGGCCCGCAATCCCCGCACCAACAATGGCGACAGTCGCAGATCGCCCCTGGAAATCTGGTCGACGATACCAGGGCTTTGCAGGTTTCTTCTTTGTCTTACTTTGTAAGGTCGCCGTCAGGCATTCTCGCTTGCCTCCAAATCCAGGAAGGCGCTCAATCCCAAATCCAGCCTCCTGCAATCCTCGTCGAACTTTTCCAGCGACAGTGAAAGTGGCGATGCGAGCCCCCGGGCCGCTCAACCGGGCAATATTGTCAAAAACATCTTGCGACCACATCTCGACATTCCGTTGGGGCGCAAACCCATCCAGATACCATGCGTCCATCGTCGCATCACACTTGCGCAACTCGACAAGAACCTCGCCGAACATCAATGTAAGTGTGACGCGCTCGCGCTCAAATATCAGACGATGGAATCCTGCTAATGGAGGCGGGTATTGGCCTAAGAGTTTTGCCGCCAATGGCTCCAATGAGGGAAAGGTCTTCAACGCCAACGCCAAATCGTCTCTGGTAAGGGGGAAGCCCTCCACAGAGAGATAGTGGAGATGGGCTTTCGCATCTGCATGCTCGTGCCAGGCCTTCATTGTCGCGAGAAAATTCAAACCTGTTCCGAAACCCGTTTCCCCAATGACGACATCAGTTCCGCGAGAAACAAGATCCGCGAATCCAATACCGGACAAGAAAACGTGTTCGGTCTCCGCCAAGCCATCTTCTGGCGAAAAGTAGATATCCCCATAGTCCCTCGACCGCGGCACGCCATCGCCCTGCCAAACTAATTGAGGGCTTCGCAGAAACGGCATGCATGTTTCCTTTGTCTGGTGACCTTGGATCTTAGAGCTTTGATCTTGGACTTGTCGCGGTTCGAACTCCTCTATAGCGTATTCCTCAATCAAAATCTGCCTAGACAAGCAGAGATCGAAATCTCATGGGAGGGCGCCGATGGATCGCATTGATGCGTTGCTCAGCGAAATGACGCTGGAAGAAAAAGTCGCCATGGTTTCAGGGTCAGGCATGTGGCATTCCAACGCCATTGATCGCCTGAACATCCCAGCCTTTAAAATGACCGATGGACCCAATGGCGCGCGCGGCGATGCCGTGAGCGGGGAGACCGCGGCCTGTTTTCCTGTCGGCGTCGCATTGGCCTCAACTTGGAACGCTGCATTGATCGAAGAAGTTGGACGCGCTCTTGGCCAAGAAGCAAAGTCAAAGGGTGCCCAAGTGCTTCTGGGGCCGACCATCAATCTTCACCGCACACCGCTCGGGGGTCGAAATTTCGAGTGCTACTCTGAAGATCCATATCTCACCGGTCGGCTTGCTGTTTCCTTCACGCTGGGCGTGCAGAGTGAAAAGGTGAGTGCCTGCCTCAAACATTTTGTCTGCAACGATTCTGAATACCAACGCCACTCAATGAGCTCACAAGTCGATGAGAGGTCTTTGCGTGAGATCTATCTCCTTCCCTTCGAGATGGGCGTGAAGGAAGCGGGCGCAAAATCAGTCATGTCTTCCTACAACCGGGTTAATGGCACGTATGCAGCATCGCACCGAGCCCTCCTCACGGATACGCTCAAGTCAGAATGGGGATTTGACGGATTTGTGGTCAGCGATTGGGGTGGTTCTCTAGAAACAGAAGGAAATGCGAATGGCGGACTGGACCTTGAAATGCCGGGGCCGGCTCGTACGTTCGGAAAAAAACTACTGGAGGCGATTGGAAACGGTGACGTCGACGAGGCGACAATTGACGACAAGGTCAAGCGTCTTCTTGGGCTTCTTGATTGGACCGGCAAACTGGACGCGTCAAATGAAATTGAAGAAGCGTCAAGGGACTTACCGGAGCACCGCGAACTTGCACGTCGCACTGCTAGCGAAAGCATGGTGCTTCTCAAAAACAACGGCATTCTTCCACTCGACCGATCCAAGCTTAGAAAAATCGCCGTGATTGGCCCAAATGCAGCGCGAGGGCAAATTCAGGGCGGTGGGTCATCTGGGGTGGCACCGCACTACCAAGTCCACCCTCTTGGGGCCATTGAAGCAGCGTTCAAAGACACTGGTTCGGTTAATTATGAACCAGGGTGTTTTACGCACAAGTATGCGCCGCCGATCGATCTCAACCTCTTGGCCCCCTATCCTGAAAGCAATGAGAATGGTCTCGCCTTTGAGGTGTTCGACAATGATTCATTTGAAGGAACGCCGGTAAAGAGCGGCCTCTTGCGTCAGCACAAAGTCTCATTCTTTGGCGCCTTTGCAAATGTCTTACAAGGTGGCGAGTTTAGTGTGCGCTATTCAGGATTTCTGAAACCTGAAGAGACAGGAGTCCATGAGTTTGGGCTGATGAGCGCGGGACTTTCTCGATTGCTCATTGACGGCAAGCAAGTCGTGGACAATTGGGCAAGTCAATCACCAGGCGACTCCTTTTATTCATTTGGTAGCACAGAGAGGCGCGGCAATGTCGAGCTTGAAGAAGGTCGGTCTTACGCCATTCAAATCGATTTCTTAAGGCAGAAAAAACAACTGGTACCGGGCGTTCAATTCGGGCTGGTGCCACCGCATCCGGACAACATGATGGAACGTGCCATCAATGCTGCCTCTGAGGCCGACGCGGCGATCTTGATTGTCGGGACGAATAGTGACTGGGAGACAGAAGGGAATGACCGGCTGGACATACGACTCCCCGGAGACCAAGAGAACCTCATTCGTGAAGCTCTCAAAGTCAATCCCAACACGGTCATCGTCATGAATGCCGGAAGTGCGGTTGACATGCCTTGGCTCGAAGATGCTGCAGCCCTTCTCTATGCCTGGTTTCCTGGACAGGAGTTTGGCAACGCGCTGTCTGATGTTCTTTTCGGGCACACTTCACCGTCCGGTCGCTTGCCCTGCACATTTCCGAAAAGATTAGAAGACACGCCTGCGTTCACTTGCTACCCGGGTGAAAATGATGAAGTCCTCTATGGAGAGGGGCTCTTTGTTGGCTATCGTTGGTATGACAAACGCAAAATCGCTCCACTTTTTCCGTTTGGATATGGATTGAGCTACACAAGATTCGCCTATGAGAATCTGGTCGCCCCCACCAAATCCGATTTGCAAGGGCCAGTCGTCGTAACCGTCGATGTGAAAAACACAGGCGACGTTGCATCGCAGGAAGTGGTCCAGCTCTATGTCAGCGACTCTGAGTGCCGGTTGGTGCGGCCCATCAAGGAGCTCAAGAGATTTGAAAAGGTAGAGCTGACGCCTGGGCAACAGAAAACTGTGACCTTTTCGCTTGAGGAGCGAGACTTTTCTTTTTGGGATCCGCGCGCGCAGACCTGGGTGGTGGAGCCCGGGAAGTTCACGGTGCTTGTTGGCTCTTCAAGTCAGGACATTCACTTAGCGGCCAATATTGCTATTGGGAGTTAGTCAGGTCTCCTCAATCCTCATCGACCAGCAGCAAGAACGCCCGCACGTATCTCTTCAATCCGGTCCGGCGTTTCTGCGACAAATTCAAACGTCTCAAGAATCTTTCGCCGCTTTTCAGGGCAGGTGACCCGCACCATCAATTGATTAAGCAGTTGGTGTTCTGGGTCATCCAGATAATTTTGAATTTCGTCGGATTCATCTTGTGTGTTTTCACTGTCCATTCTCGCCCCCATATCTCTTGCCTTTCTCTATCTCCAATGCGGAGAACTTGCCCCCTTGATATTTTCGACATCACCCATTCCCGCTCTATCGTCATGGTCACAAACCACTTCGTTCAAATCGTTCGCGAGTTCTCGCTCGCCAATGTCTCGAGAGGAGTCGATTAGGAAATATAGAGCGGCCAAAATTCTTGACTTCGTTGGGCGAGACGAATGGTCCTTGCTGCCAATTTCATTCATGCCGCCTCACTCCCTCCAATTCGCATGTGCGGCGCCAACATTCTTTCTGATATCCCTGTGAATTGGCGTTCTCTTTCAAGCAATTCAGGAGTGATTTCTTCTGTCATAGTGACGATGTGGTCGGTCCCATCAATTGGTTTGATTGGGCCAAGTGCCATCAACTTGACCATCCCCTTCTCGCCAAGAAGGCCTGGCTCAACAAACCAATAGGGCGTAAACATAATCAAGAACTTGACACCGCGAACAAGATTGTATTCCAACCCTGCGATGTTTATCTCACGCCACGCACGAGACTGTGTTTCTAGTGGAGCATCTTGATCAATGACGAGACGGGATGACTCCCAAATGTCGGTATTTTTTGGCGCTGGACAATCTAGAAACCGTGGGAAAACGTCCTCGACCATATACGGTGATAGGGTGGGATTGATGCGAATTGTACCTCTGACAACCCCAGAATTGTCACGGTAAACCAAATAGACGGTCCGAGGGTTATCATAAGGGTCTTGCTCCATCCCAGAAGCCACCGCAATTGTTGGATTCTCCCATCCGCTTCGAAGAACCAACTCCCGATACCTGAGCTTAGACTGTTCAACGTATGTATCGCCGTATCGACCCAAATCTCGGAATGAGAAAATCTCTATCATTTCAGCCTCCTAGTACGAGGCCAATCTTTTTCTGTTTTAGATACTGGATATAGTGTCCGATAGTGGACGAAGTAGTCGCACCGACTACTCTTGTAGCCACGGCCTAACGATTTTTGGACTAATAACTCCGTAGGCTATTGCCTTTGCCACGGCAAAATGGCCGTTATTGACACCAAGTTTCTTGTAAGCTTCCCCGAGTCGCTTCTTCACTCCGCTCTCTGAAATTTTCTTGGCCAGAGCAATGGCCTCTATCGAATATCCTTCAGCCACCATTTCCAGATACTCTGTCTGTTTAGCCGTCAGAACCAACTGGCTTTGTCGCTGCTCTTCTTCGGTTTCAAATTGTTTTCTATAGGCGTGAAAAAAGTTACTCAATGCTTGTAGTTCCGTCAGCATCGAAAAATCTGTGGGCTGCTCCCTGCCACACATCGAAACAGCGTAGAACTCCCTAGGTGCCGTGCGAATTGGGCATATGACGCCGTTCGTCATTCCGAACTTGGCTGCATCTTGAAGTACTCTATCTTCCTCCGGCTTACTCTCATCCACAACCGACTTCCATTCAAATGGGGCGGTGACGAATACCAATCCTCGCAAAGTGGGGTCAAGTGCTTGGAGGTTGTTTTTGAGATAATGCGCCCACCATTCGTCTGGAAATGTATTAATTCGAATTCCCCCATCAAATCCTTCTGTTGATAGGAAATTCCCGTACATAACAAATGAAAATCCAAATTGCCCTAGCGCATTCAAGTAGAATTGGTCGAGCTCCCTCGCGGATTGAGCAGCTCTCGCATTTATAACGAAAGTCTCAATTCCGATCTCTGGATCATCACCATTTTCCATGATGAAACGATAACCGAAATTGCCACACCAAACCAGTACAAACGAAGAACGAATGCTGAATGCAACGTTCAAGAACCTATGGTTGCAGTTATTATCTTCGCTTGTTGATTTCGTCTTGTTCAGCAACACTCTCAAACAAGAAGGGAGGGGCAATGCCCCTCCCTCGAATGTTTGTTCGGAACGGTGGAATTCAATTATTAGCGCTGAAATCCGACATAGGCTTTGGTTTCGAGGTATTCCTCAAATCCTTCTTTGCCCCATTCGCGGCCATTGCCCGACTGTTTGTAGCCACCAAAAGGCGCCACCATGTCGGCACCGGCACCATTGATATGGACTTGGCCTGCGCGAATTTTCGATCCGACTTCTACCGCCTTATCGGGAGATCCGGCAGTTACGTAACTTGACAATCCATACTCAGTGTCATTGGCAATCTTCACCGCATCATCTTCGTCTTCATAAGGAAGAATTGACAGAACGGGTCCGAAAATCTCTTCGCGGGCAATCGTCATATCATTAGAGACATTGGCGAAGATCGTCGGGCGCACGTAGTAGCCTTTGTTTAGGCCTTCAGGAAGGCCAGTTCCACCGGTTACAAGCTCCGCCCCTTCATCAATGCCCTTTTGGATCAAGTCTTGAATCTTGTTCCATTGAACCTCACTGACCACAGGCCCGATGGTCGTGCCGTCTGCTTTGGGGTCACCAACGATGACGGTGTTTGCGGTGGCCTTGGCGATTGTAACCGCCTCATCATGACGATCAGAAGGAACCAACATTCTGGTAGGTGCATTGCACGACTGGCCGGAATTCATGAAGACGCCACTGACACCACCTGATACCGCGGCTTCTAAATCTGCATCCGGCAGAATGATGTTCGCTGACTTGCCGCCAAGCTCTTGGGTAACGCGCTTGACTGTATCGGCGGCCGCTTTCGCAACAAGCACGCCAGCACGTGTCGAACCGGTAAAGGACACCATGTCAATGCCTGGGTGCGACGAAATCGCTGCTCCTACGGACGGTCCATCACCGTTCACAAGGTTGAAGACGCCAGCAGGAACGCCTGCTTCGTCCAATATCTCTGTCAAAATCATTGCATCAAGCGGCGCAATCTCACTTGGTTTTAGCACCATGGTGCAGCCGGTCGCCATGGCAGGTGCTACCTTGCAGGCGATCTGGTTTAGCGGCCAATTCCAAGGCGTGATGAAACCACACACACCGATTGGCTCGCGGACGACGGTCGATTGACCGACCTTTTCTTCCCACTCGTAGTTTTTGAGTACTTCTAATGCGCTAGCGAAATGACCAAGTCCCGATGGTGCCTGAGCAGCGTTGGCCAACCACATAGGCGCGCCCATTTCGTCAGATATCGCTTCAGCGATATCACCGAGCCGGGCTTGAATACCTGCTACAATGCGGCTGAGAACCTCGGCACGTTCGTCGACAGTTGTCCGGCTCCAGGTCTCAAATGCCGTTCTTGCGGCCTCAACCGCGCGGTCGACATCTTCTGCGGTTCCCAAAGTGATTTTCGCGCAAGGTTCCTCAGTCGCCGGATTGATGACATCCACTTGTTCCTTGCCAATGGGATCGACCCACTGACCGTTGATGTAGAACTTGTCATAGACTTTCATTTTGGTCTCCTCGCCTCTTATCAAGAGTTGTTCTGTTTTGCTAATTGGACACCGCCGCGTTCACAGAGCCGAGCCTGCTGATCCTGCTGCCCTGCCATCATGTTTGGCGGCCACAGCCGTAATTTAAGGCCGATGGTCCCCTAATCCTTAACAAATCGTCTGGTCGGGAACAACGGGTTTTGGATGATCGTGGCCAGCCCTCACAGGCCTGCTGGGAAGTTGGATCAAACAGCCTTGCGCTACTCTCGCTATTGGGCCAGGTTTCGGCATAAAATGGGGATATCGACACCTCCCGTCCCCCTCGAAGGTTTTGATAGATCGTGATCAACCCCACACTTTTTGACGGTGTTTCAGATCTCTACCCCCGCGGGGAGGACGGCGAAGAACGTCATATCGTCGACATTTTGATTGAAGAGCGTGCCGAACACCTGATCCGACACCCCCTGCTTTGGGCGATCATCAAACGGGCGCTTTACCCTCTTCTCAAATATAAGGCCGCCGTTGACATGGCGGATCAGATCGCAGATATGCCTGGCTTGGATGCCCTCGACTGGCTCAAAAGTACACTAAACCTGCAAGTTCAAGTTCGAGGCATTGAGCACATCCCGCAATCCGGACGTATCATGGTGGTCGCCAATCACCCAACTGGAATTGCCGATGGCATTGCTGTCTATCAAGCTCTGTCACAAGTGCGACCCGACATCGCATTCTTCGCAAACAGCGATGCATTGAGGGTATCGCCCAGATTCATTGAGGCCCTGATCCCTGTCGAATGGGTGGATGAGAAACGTACTGTCGCAAAGACAAAACTCATGTTGAAAAGGGCCAGCTCAGCCTTTTCCTCAGAACAAGCCGTGGTGATGTTCCCGTCAGGCCGATTGGCAGAGCTTGGTTTGGTGGGGGTGAAAGAGCGGCCTTGGTTTAGCAGCACCATCACGATGGCGCGGAAGTACAAGACGCCTATTCTGCCACTCCACATAGATGCACGAAACTCGGGTCTCTATTATCTCTTTGCCTCGTTGAGTGGGCAGTTGCGAGACATCACTTTGTTCAATGAAATGCTCAACAAATCAGGACGCCCTTTTGGCATGAGTTTCGGTGCGCCTGTTGAGTCAGTGGATCTCGCCGACGATCCGACCGAGGCGACCCAACAATTGAAGTCGTATGTCACGGAGATGTTGCCAGACGGAGAAACTTGGCCCCCTGCTTAGAAGGGCGGCCAGGTCATTTGAATTGTGAGTGGTTAGAAGCGATATTCGAAAGATAAACCGTAGCGTCGCCCTGGCTGCGGCGTCACAGAGAATCCTCGCCAGATCGGACTGGCGCCAATGCCCGTTCGCACGCCAGGTCCGAAAAATCCATTGCTGAAATCCCGATACCGCATGATGTTCAAAGGCGTATCATCATCAAAGGCATTGTCGACAAAAATGCCAAGTGTCCAATCCTCATGCTCGAGGCCCAATCGAACATTCACTTTGGTTCGATCTCCGGTGCGCGCGAGATTGTGGACCTGGGCCCACTTTTTTGACTCATAAGTCAGATCGGTTCTTGCAAACCAGTTGATATCGTCAACCAGCGTTTGTGAGTATCGACCATAAACAGCGAAGGAGTGCTTTGGTGTTTTGGGAAGTTCTTTGCCGCTGAGATTTCCGCCAATCGCAAGTGTGGGATCATCGAATCCCGTCAGAGCTGCCTCTTCTGGGTCATTGGCTTGTGTAATCTCAGTTGAAGCCAATCCATAAGCAAACGCAAAGGCCCAATTCTCATTGGGAGTAAGGGTGGCCTCCACCTCAACACCCTTAACTTCCGATTCCCCTAAGTTCACAAGGATCGGTTTTGAAGCAATGCTGCTGTCGGCTTGCAGAATGTCGACAGTGGTGGTGAGCTGCTGATTGGTCCAATCAATGTAATAGGCTGAGACATTGACAGTGGCGCGACCGTCAAGCCATCGCGTCTTGGTACCTACTTCGTATGTCCAGGCTTCTTCCTCGTCGACGAAGGCGCGGCCATTGGCAATTGCGGCAGCGAGCTCCGTTGGGTGCGTTGACGCATTGTAATACTCAGTGTTGAAATCGCCCGGTTTGTTTCCTTGCGCGATAACACCGTACAGCACTGCCTGATCGGTCAGGTCGTAAGTTGCTGTAAAGCGTGGCATGAAGCTGTCAAAGGTGTTCGAGGGTCCGCTGCGTAAAGCGATTTCATCTTCAGCGTACCGTCCTTCCGCAGAAAGCGTCAGATCGGGAAGCAGATCATACTCAAACATCCCGTAAACCGCTCGGTTGTTCACGGAGTCTGGGGAAAGTGGAGTGCCAAATGGTCGAAACAAGACGCGTCTCAGATCGACAAATTCTTGATTGTAGTAGTAAAGGCCAACCAGACCACGCCAACGACCATCTTGTGGAGAGGTTAAACGCAGGTCGAAAGCGTAATCCTTCATGTCCTTGTCAATGACCACTGCGGAAGCACGTGCACCGGTACGATCTGAATCTTCGGCAAACACATGCTCATCGTGGCTATACGCGCCGCTGGCAAACAGGGTCCAATCCCCGACATCAACACTCACATCCCCAACAATTCTGAGCGTCTGGCGTTCAGACCCAGGATCAGCGCCAGGGCCAGACGATCCGCTCACATGGGTCAATCCATTTTCGATGTCGGGGATGTTTGCTTCTGGTAAGCGGTTACCAACTTCGACCTCGCCGCAATAGTAGCCGGGTGAATTTTCGGTTGACGTGCTCAGCACTGGTAGCATGCAATTGAGATCACTGCGGCCCAAAAAAATGTAGGGATAGTGACTGTCGTCGGCTTCAGAATAAGAAACTTTGAGGTTGAACTCAAAGTCTGGCGAGGGGGCGAACAGGAGGCGGGCCAATACATCATTGGTTTCTTCAGCACCAAACTCCGACTGATCGCCACCGCCTGGCGCGCCCGGAAATGACGCGCTTGTTGGAGTGCCGGACAAGCTGTTGTTCCATTGGCCACCAATGGTCGAATGACCTGCTTGTATGAAGTAGAAGAGGCTGTCGCCAATGAGCGGACCACTTGCCCAGGCGGAAACGCGATATTCGTCATCGCTGCCTGTGCGAATATTGATCTCCCCTTCTGAGTGGGACGTCGGTTTCTTTGTTATGTAATTCACGGCACCAGCGAAAGTACCGCGCCCCAGCAATGCTGCTTGCGGCCCGCGCAGAACTTCGATGCGCTCTACCGAATCAATGGCCGTCGTGGAGATTACACTGTTGTTCGATACATAGACTCCATCGATGAAAAAAGAGGCGTTGGGAACTCCAAGAACGTTTGATTGACCGCGGATCGTCGGTCGCTCGCGTTGCCGTCCATTGTTCTTGTTCATGTTGAAGTTGGCTGTGAAGTCTGCCAACTCATAGACATCCTCTATGCCCCTGGCCTCAATCCCCTCATCGGAAAAGACGGCAATCGACAGAGGGATATGGGACAAGACTTCTTCGCGCTTGCGAGCGGTCACCGTGATTTCTTCAATAAAGCCGTATTGTTCAAGTTCCGACTCGTCATCGGCCATAACGACTGGCGAGATTACCCCCATGAGCGCAAACGAAAGCGCGCCGAAGGTGGCAAATGAGATGTTGTGATTTCGCACTGAAAAGCCTTTGGAAACTTGTACCTGACGCGGACCCTATTACTTGCACTTGCTTATTAGAATTAGCAAGATTGTCGCAGTAATGGATCATTGAAATGTGTTGCCCAGAGGCAACCTATTGCATCGACCCCATCTCACGCAGGGCTGGAATATCCGAGATACGAACAGCGCTACCTTTGGTTTCAACACCCACTTTGCGGAGCTTTGCGAGTGCTCTTGAAAGCGTTTCGGGTTGCATTCCCAGTCGACCGGCTACCAATGATTTCTCAATTGGAAATCGAACCTCGGCCTCCGCTACGTCTTGGGGACACAATTGAACAAGAAATCGCGCCAACCGTTCCGTAGACGACGTAACTGATAGCTGTTCAATTTGCCGAACAAGGCTACGCATATGGCGAGACATGGAAGCCACGACACTCACAGCGTATTCACTGTTTTGCTTGAATTCTCTCAAGAATCGCGCCGCCGGAATGACCAGCAATTCGGCATCTTCCACGACGACGGCACTGACCGGATATCCTCTTTGGTCGAATATTGCTGCTTCCGCGAAAGTCTCCCCTTTGGCAAAAACACCAATGATGCTCTCTTGTCCATTTTCCGTTTGGCGCATGAGCTTCACCCATCCGTCAAAGACCATATAAAAGGAGCGTGCTTCCTCACCTCGCAGGAAGAGGACCTCATTCCGTTTTGTATGCTGCAAGTACGCGTCAGACAGGAGATTATCAATTGCCTCCAAGGTCAGACTTGAGAACATAGGAACCTGCCGTATCAATGACAAACGTTCCGCGTTCAGATCGTGGCTTGCCCGCCAATGACCGTTGGAGTGTTGATACATAACAATAAGCCCAGGCCCTAGCGCCTGCCCCGTTGAATGTCGATTCAAGTCCCCACGAATAGGTCCATTCATAGGGAAGGGTCAACCGGCAATTTGCCACATTGTCGAGCTGATCTGGAACAATTCAAACCTAGTGGCTCAAGAACTGGTGCAAAGCGGCATCTTTGGTCCGGAAATGCACCGAAAACCAGTTCGACAGATGGTCTTGAAGTTTCTCTTCGAATTCAGTGTACAGGCCTTGTTCATACCCATCCATAATGTCGCGTATTCCATCTAGAAGGTCCTCGTGATCTTCTTTGTGATCATCATATTTTGGGTAGTTACGGACCTTCATCTCTTTTTCTTCGAGGGCGAAATGAGAGGAAATCTTCGCAAATATTTCTCCGAAGAAGAAAAGAACCGATTCTGCGTCTCCGCCAGTGGACGATAGCTCTCGATGCAGACGATTGATGAGATCAATCATCTCGCGATGCTCATGATCGACTGATGCGATCCCTAACGTAAATTGTTCGTTCCACTCTACGAGCGCCATGGGTCTACTCTCTTTCACCCTAGTAAAACACAATACCCTGCTCACTGCGAAAATCGACCACGTATTTCTCCCGTGGTTTCAAGACGACTTTGCTTTCGCGCGTGTAATCAAAGCCTTCCGTTCTTCGACTGTCGCGCACGCGTACGACAATGTGGTGAGGGCCCGCTTCAACAGGAAAGGCTTCATAGACCCGCGATGGCCCATCACCAGACAAACCAGATGACGGAAGTGACGCTGCAAAAATTTCCTCACCATCGATCACGAGTTCAACCACTACCGGCACACGGCGCCTCGAACACGAGGTGGGTTTTCTCATATTCGGTGGAAGTTTGGCGATCTCTTTTGAAGACAGTTTTCGACATTCCACTTCGCGCTCACCACTATGGGTGAAACTCAGCCGAATGAGTGCCTTGGTGTCGTCAAAAGTTTGATAGGTCGGAGCGTGAGAGAAGTGCCCAATGAGTACCGCAACGACAACGAAGAATGCAGCTTGGCCAAGAAATCGGAACGGGTTCGTCATGACACACCTTCCTCCATTTCGCTTCCAAGCCTCAATCTCTTCTTGAGATCCTCTTCTTCTGTCGCATCTGATGAAAGCATCTGTATTTGTGTTTCGAATCTCTCGAACTCTTCTTTCAGATCAGGCCCTTCAATTGCAGAGACGCCGCAATAGTGCAATCGATCACGCGGAACGCGACGACGCAGATAAGGATCCCTTTCACGCAAAATCCTTGATTTCATCCAATTTCCGCCCAGACGATTGAAACATTCCCCATCGCGGCAACCCGCCAAGAAGACACCCTCGACCAGCTTTTTGGAAAGAGCGTAGTCAATGAAGGCCGGTGGCAACATGCCAATGCACGGAAGCGACACAACGCCAACCGATTTTTTGTTTAACGCGTCGGCCTTGGCACCATTCTCACAACCAAAAATTACGATCCGAGGACCGCCTTCCGCGTCTAGATCAAGGTTATCGACCTGCTCTCGCAATTCCTTAATGGGGAGTCCGGGAATTTCAATTCCTGGGACAAGGTCAGACTTTCTTCGGAACGGTTGAGCGGTTGGACAGGCACCGGAACAAATACCACAGGCAACACACAATGAGGGATTTACGCTTGCCTGTCTGTCGAAGGGCAAACCGTCGGTCCTAGGAACCATGGTGATGGCTGAATAGGGGCAGTCGTCCATGCAGCGCTCGCAGCCATTGCAATTGCTCAAGTCAACCACAGCTGCAGGCGGACGCTTGCGGCGCGCGGCATAAGGTACACCAACGAGGAGAGCCGTGAAGCCAATTGCCGCCGCCCAAATGATCCCAGCAGGAAGAATGTCAAACAGAGGATAGAGCCCGAGGTAGTACCAATCCAAATTGAGGTTGGCCGGGACGAGCGTCAGATCGGCGGGTCCGTGACTGATCGCGGGCGTGTAGAGAGACACTGCGAACAACATGGCCATCAGTCCTGCGGCGAGACCTCTGGGTGGATTGACCTTAGGTTTTGAAATCCTCTGAATGTGGATCCACATCACTAGGAGCAAGAACAAGGGCACAAAGATGTGCATAAAGATGAGCAATGAGAAAAAACGGTCGTCGACCCGGTCGGGCGCGAGAAAGTTTCGCGCGATCGGCTCCCCGAAGATCGGCAAATAGTCCAGCCACTCCATGGTTTTGATGGCGAGATATTGTGCGAGTTCATCCCACACCAGCCAGTACCCTGTGATGCCGGCTGCGTAGACTAGCCAGATCAACGGTATGCCTGTTAGCCAGCTAAATGCGCGAGCACCTCTGTATCGATCAAGCGCAAACTCTCTGAGCATATGCACCAACATGAACAGGACCATGGCGTCCGAGGCATAACGGTGAAACGACCGCATGATGCCGCCTAAGTACCATTGATCATTGGTGAGATACTCGACCGACTCGTAGACGCCTATTACTGACGTATCAAAAGCGATGTAGAGATAAATGCCACTAACAGCCACGATCCAGTAAAAGAAATATCCAAGGGCTCCCAGTTGAGTCATCGGATTCCATTCCGACCCGAACGCGTTATCTAACAACGCCTCGAAGCGGTAAAATCCAGATCTCAGGGCTGATTTGAAAAATCCCAACGCTGTTGTCCTTGTGCGGATCACCAGGGAGTGATCGCCTTCCTATAACGTGCCAAAATCACTTAGGATTGACTCTTACGCAATCCGATAAACCCTCGAATGAGGAATGTTCCAATTGCGACTAAACTTAAAAAGCCAATCACCATGCCGACAATCAGGGAGTAATCAAACTGATACTTGCCGCTCGCGGGATTGTAAATCGTGCAGAACAATCTGACCTGATTCTTAATCCCATCAAAACTGGTGAAGCCGCTCTTGCGACCGAAGACCAGGTCTTTCAACGGCTCCACAACCGATGGCGGTGGCGGTTGCACGCCGTAAACCTGGCGATAAACGACGCCTTCACCATCTATGATCGACAATTGCGCAAGGTGATCGTAACCGTGAGGCGCTTCGACAAAGAGAAAGCCTAAGTCTTTTGCGAACTGTGCTACCGTCTCCTCATCTGCACTCAAGAAGTCCCAGCCAGATGTTCTGATACCCCTCGTGTGCGCATAGGCTTTCATTTGTTTAGGCTTATCGAGGCGCGTGTCAAAGCCAACCGTGACTACTTTGAAACTCTCATCGCCCATGGCGTCGCGGGCGATCTTCACGGACCGCTCCAGGGATTCAACAATCAGCGGGCAGGTGTGGACACAGCTTGTATAGATCATGTTCACTAGGAGCGGTTGACCTTGATACTCACCCAGGGAAATTTCCTTGCCGTCGCTTCTAGTGAAACTCAGATCACTGAGCACCTTGCCCACCGCGGCTTGCGAAGTTTCCAACGCTTCGTCCCTATTGAAGGGATCAGGCCCCATAGCCCTTTGCTCACGCATAGCTTTGTGGACATCATGAGGGCTTTGATGCTCCTCCCCTTCAGCAAAAGCGCGATCACCCGCAACACTCGCAATGACCATAGCGAATGTAAGGAATAAGGCGCGGACTGTGAGGGAGGCTCGAAGGATTGTGCGCGGACGCTTACAAGACAATCCAGGCATCTAGGAAAACTCCTACAAAGAGCAAAGCCAGTTGAAGAAGCGATGCGAAAAAGTTCTTCATGGCGGTCTGTTTATTCGGATCGCGGACAAGTTGATAAGATCGATAGGTAAAGTATATGCCACCAATCGCCGCACCGGCAAAATAGATCGGCCCAGCACCAAAATAAATGGGGGTTAGGGACAAAGCGCTCAGTACGGTTGTGTGTGCAAAGATGACCCTTGCAGCCTTCTTGTCGCCCACGACCGAAGGAAGCATCGGCACCCCAGCTTCAGAGTAATCGTCGCGGATGGCGGTGGCCAAACTCCAAAAGTGAGGCGGGGTCCACAGAAACAAGACAACCGCGAGGATGATCGGGATCGGCGAGAAGCCTGGATCTATGGCCGCGGCGCCTGCCATCACCGCAAAACTACCAGACAACCCACCCAAGACAATGTTCCAAGTGGAACGGCGCTTAAGCCAAAGTGTGTAAATGATCCCATATGTGAACGCGCCGAGAAACAAGTAAAGGCCGACGAGGGAGCCGAGCGCCCAGGCTGCCAGCGCGACCGGCGCAAAGAGCATAACCCCCATGATCAGCCACCACATCGCGCCCGGTTTGAAATACCCGGTGACAAAGGGGCGATCCTTGGTGCGTGGCATCAAGGCATCAAGGTCACGTTCCACATATTGATTGAAGGCGCCAGCACTTGCCGAAGATAGAAAAACAGCAAGCGCCAGAAGTGCAATTTTCCATGGCTCCAAGGAGGGGCCGGGCGTGGCAGCGAGCCCGGCCAGCGCGCTCAACATGATGAACACGCCGATCCGGAGCTTAAAGACAGAGACGATCTGTTTCATGGTCTCAGACATATCGCCTCGGCCACACCCCTACCCTAAATACACGCTCCCAGAGGGGACCGCCGTCTTATGACAGCGGCCAAAGAGTTGAGAGATACTTCCAATTGATGAAGTAGTAGAGAACGAAGGAGACGAAGAAGATCCCCACCAAGGTGATCGTTCCCGGAAGTTTGATGGTGCCTTCGCTGCCATACTCGGCAATGGCGCCTTGAGCCATAGGTCCACTTTCCGCTGCGGCTTCATCAGCCCCGCGTTTTTTACCGTAGAGAATTGAACCGACGACAACAGCGATGAACATCATTCCGCCGCAGGCGGCAAGAATAGCACTGACGCCGTTCAATCCCATCATCAAGAAGGCCGTTGGCGAGTATTCGAAGCTCAAGGTGGCATCAGCAAATGTGATGTCCCAATGACGGCGGGAAACACCAAGCGTGCCCGCGCCCATCATAAAGAGCGAAATACCTGCTACACCCAACCCAAATACGTAAGGCTGGAACTTCGCCACCGTCGGCCAAATGAGCTCCCGACGGAAGATCAGGTTGACGATCGGATAGGTGATGGCCATGAATGCCAGCGTCGTGCCGGCAACCACAGTCGCGTGGAAGTGGCCTGGTACGTAGAGCGTGTTGTGCATGATCATGTTGAGCTGTTCGGTGCCCATGACGACGCCAGAGATGCCGCCTAAGAAACCAAACATCACCAAGGACATGAACATGCCGGAGAAGGCCGGATTGCCCCAAGGTGCTTTTCTCAACCACTCGAACCAACCGTTGGTGAAGCCTCGACGACGTTGGGCTGCTTCAATCGATCCAGGAATGGTCATGCCGTGGATCATGGAACCAACCACGGCCAGGTACATGGCGTAGGAGGTGTTGAAGATTTTCCACTCGGAGCTGACGCCCGGTTCCACCAGCAAGTGGTGAGCGCAAGCAAGTTGCAGGAACAAGATGTAAAGCAGGAAGGCTGTGCGTGAAACTTTTTCAGACAGGGGCTTGGCGCCAAATAGCATGGCGGGAATGGCGTACCAAATGGACACCTGAGCTGCCATGTTGATTTGCTGCGACGAGTGACCCATGCCCCACCAAACAACTTTGTAGATGAGCGGATCAATTTGTGAAATCCACCCAATGGACCAGAAGAAGGTTGGGATGAGGATCACAGCACCTGACGCAATGGTAAAAACCGCGATGATGGCGGCGGTTATCGCGCCAAAGGTCACAAGGGACACTGAGCCTTCATAAGTCTTCTCATCCTTGGCAATAACCAAAGTGGCAAAGAAGATCATGAGCGCCACCAAAACACCCACCGCAAATATTATGAGCCCCAGATAGAAGTGGGGCGCGGCCTGCATGGGCACATAAGAGGTGAACATGACGCTCGACTCACCTTGGAGCACGGCGATGTTGGCCAGTACTGCGCCTGCAACCATCATCCAAAAAGCGGTGAGCGCGATCTTCGGCATGGCCAGTCTGCAATTCAATAAAACCGCAGAACAGAAGTAGAGAAGTGCTATTTCAAAGAAGATAATCCAGAACAAAAGAACATCTGCGCCGTGGGCCGTAAGTGCGAGATAAAACATCTCGGCCGGAAGGATGTGAACTGCAGGCCAACGGGTCAAAGCGACCAACAAACCAAACAGGCCACCGACAGCGAGAAAGATGACCGCGGTGACCGCGTTCATCTTGATGAGTTTTTCAGCCATGAAATCGACTTTAAAGCCGGTGTCAGGGCATGTACGGAATTGGGCTTTTTCGGACATTGTCGATCCCCGTTCTATTCGACGATGTGGATGCGGCCGACCATATTATGGTGACCGATGCCACAGAATTCGTTGCAGACGATTGTGAAGACGCCGGTTTCATCCGGGGTTACCGTCAAAACCATTTCGTAGCCAGGATGGACTTGGAGATTGATGTTGGACGGTTGCAATGAGAAACCGTGCTGCCAATCCATTGACGACATGTGAATGCGGTAGCTCTTGTCTTTTTCCAGTTCGAGAACCGGATACCATTCCCAAAGCCGCGCCAACAAGTAGACATCGCTGCCTGCAGGTGGATGAACGACAGGAATGCCGCTGTCGCCTTCTTCGCCCACTTGATACTCGGCGATCATGGCTTCAACACGGGCTTCAAATTTGTCGGCTGTAATCCTGTAGGCTTCGTTCGACAGATTTTGCTCGCCATTGATGTGCCACCAAATCATGACAAAGAACATGAAGAGGCCCCACATGAAGGCAATTGAAATCCAGATTAACTCGGTCTTCTCAATCGGCTCTTTCCACCAGAGCCGATTTTCGGGGGAATGTATGGCCATCGCACCCTCTCCTGACATCCATTAGGGATTGCTTGCGCACGACGGCGCAATTCCGGTTGCATTTAAGGCCAAGATTCGAGCCCTCTCCTTGACCGTGGTCAATTGGAACCCATTGAAGAATGAGGGAAATTTAGCTTGGAGCGGGGTTATGGAGGGTCCGGAGCGCCCCATGAGACATCATGCCGCGAGGGGGACCTCCGCAATCGCTCCGGCCGGCTAGCCACATCTCTGACCTTTCGCCACTGATTGGTACGATCTATCATACTTGAGCTCGAAAATTGTTCGCTGGCAGATTCTAATGGAACATGTACTCATTTACGATTTGATCTCTGAGCCAAACCCTCTCCATTGGATGGACTACGTTTTACTGGCACTAGGGGCTTTGGTTGCCTTTGCATCGACAAGGACCGTATTTCGCAAAAACGAGAAACTGTCATTTCGTCTATGGCTCATCCTATTTTGTCCCATGTCCATCCTCGTGATCTACACAATGGTTTGGGGCGACGAGCCCGACCGCGACGCGCTGACGAATGCGTATACCGCAGAGTCCTACGATGTAGTCGAAGGCGTGGTTGAGGATTTCAATCCAGGCTATTGGGCTGGTAATGGACGCAACGAGTCATTCAGTGTTGATGACGTCAGATTTGAGTATACAGTTTGGTATATGACCGCAGCTTACAACACTATTCAGCCGATGGGGGAAGAATCCGCGAGGGCCATCACGTCATCATTTGGCATGTCGACGGCTCAATAATCAGACTCGAACTCATTCATGACAATTGAAGTTCTCTTACTCCCCCATGAGAGCGCGGATGATCCAGAAGGCGGCCAAGGCGGCTGGAAAGAGAATGGCGAAGAAGATGAGGCTGCGTTGTTCAAAGCGAGCGCCGCGGCGTTGTTCAACGGTGTTGAGCAGTCGATCGGCGCCGATGTAGAGAAAGACAGCAACGATTGTGAAGTAGACCATCTCCATGATGTGCCTCCTAAGTCAGGGGTTGATCCGCGTCCAAGACCGGTCGTTCATCTGTGCTTGGGCAAAATCTGCACCGCTTGCCGCCAAGATAGTTGGCCACTCACCCGGCTCGGCCAATGTCAATGCAGTAGACAGGGCATCGGCGGTCATTGCTTCCTTCGCGACGACGCTCACTGATTCTGCCGGGTCGACAAGTGTCTTTCCATGGAGGCTTAAAATGTGCGTGAAGCGTCCCTCTGAATCGAACGGTAGCGAGGCGGGCGCGGAAGTTGCTACCGCGCGGTCCACCAGGTCGATGGTACTACCCTCGTCTGCAATGTGTTCGCCGGCAAGCGCGACCCGCCAGGGGTGGGCGCCTTGCTTCGGCTTGAGGGCAAGGGTTTCGCCCAACTGAACGAGAGTGTGATCGAAGCCTTCATTTCTCAAAATATCTGCCGCACGGTCGGTGATGTAGCCTTGAGCGATGCCGTTGAGAGTGAGACTCATACCGGGCTTGGCAAAGGCAACCTCGTGGTCAGCAATGTGAAGTTGTCGATAGTCAATCTGAGCTAGGGCATTTGCGATTTCAGCATCGCTTGGGAAGCCTGTTTGGCTATTGTAATGGTCTGCCAAAAACCTCCACAGGGTTTGCACCGTCACGTCGAATGCACCGCCTGTCAGGTCACTGACACGCGCGGCCTCCCTCAATACCAATCTTAGATCGAGACTTGGATTCTTGAGAGTGCCATTACGATTTAGGCGTGAGATTTCGGACGTCTCCACGAAAAGACTGAAGATGTTTTCGAGGCGATCAATCTCGTTCAGCACAGCCCCAAGAACCTTACGCAGTCTTGCCTCATCTGGGTGTGCGAGAATGATCTTCGACCTCGCACCTAGCGCTTGCCCCGACCACGCCGTGAGTGGAACATTGTTTCCGGCGGGCACACTTGCGGCACCTCCCAAGAGAGGCAGGCCAGCGGCGGCTCCCAAGATCTTTATGGTTCTGCGTCGTGAGAGGTTTCCCATTGCCTTAGTCAATCTTTACCTCCGCGCTCGCGGTTCGGGATTGCAGAGCCGTTAGGTCCGGCACTTTGGTGTTTGCCATTTTTTCACGACGCTTGCGTCGTTGAACCATAGGCGGGCAAATGTCATCGTCGAAATAGGTCACCTGGCAATTGAGGCAGTGAATGCATTCATTGGCATTGATGTGGCCTTCAGGGTGGATAGCCTGAACTGGACACTCACCGGCGCAGATGCCGCATTGCGTGCCGCAATGCCAGCGCCGCTTCAACCATTCAAACATGCGAAGACGTGCCGGGATCGCGAGTGCTGCGCCTAGGGGACAGAGATAACGACAATAGGCGCGCTCAACGAAGAGCCCAACTAAGAGAATCAGCAACGCAAAAATCACGTAACGCCATTCCCTGGCGAAGTGAAGAACAATGGCTGTTTTAAAGGGCTCGACCTCAGCACCAACTTGGGTCAGTGCCATGTCGCCCAAGGCCAAAGCAAAGAGGCCTAAGAACGCTATGTATTTGATCGGCCATAAGCGCTCATGCAAGACGAAGGGAACTCGGATCTGTGGTACTTTGAAAAACCGTGCGATGCGTGACAGGAGTTCTTGCAAAGCGCCAAAGGGACAAAGCCAACCACAGAAAACGCCGCGTCCCCAAAAAAGCATGACCATGGCCACAAAGCACCACAAGACGAAGACCAAGGGCTCAAGCAAAAAGAAGTCCCAGGCAAAACCGGTTCTCAGAGACTCGCCGAAGGTCAACACATTGAGGACAGAAAGTTGCGCCCCGGCATACCAGCCAAGCCATACCAGGGTGAAGATCAAGAACCCGGTTCGGATGTGATCGTGAAGTTTGGGGATGCGAACAATGGTGTCCTGCATGAAAAGAATCACTGTGAGAATCGACAAGGCCACCATCAAGATAATCACATCGACAACACGGCTCCGCCAGATTTGTTGCCACAACGGAGGCGCTACTGCCTCGCCCTCGGCTGCTGTAATAGGCTGCAAATAGGATGGCGGCAGTTTGTAATTGGCTGAAGAAATGGTGCTGGCATTGCTGCCATCAGGTCGCTTTCCGGTGATGGCAAGGTCGAGACGCCATGGCTTGGTCGGGTCAAAGCCTTCCGCCTTCGGCACGACAAAGAGCGCCCTTTCGCGCAGCTCAGGAATTGCAGCGATTTTGATTTCCTTGATGCGCCGGTAGTTTTCTTTGGTGAAGACAATCGTCTTGTCGTCCTGCACCAATTGCACGCGATCAAAGGTGCCTTTTTGATTGTAGGCGGTGCCCTTGAAAGAATAGAGGCCATTGCCAGCTACAAAAATCAGTTCGTCGCCTTCCTGCAGTTCTGCGGTGATGCGATTGTAGTCAAGATCGCCCAAAAGATTGCGACCAATTCGGGCTGGTGTGGCAAGACCGAAAAACATTTCCGAGACCAAGGCATCGTCGGCGACCGCTCGAACACCACTTGGAAAAAGAGAGGCCCCTTTACGGCCCAAGTTGTTTGCGACATCGCGGTAGGTCACCCGTTTCATTGCAAGCGACCCGTCGGCCAAGAGCGCTCCCCAATCGACACTTTCGAAGCGGTCATAATCGATGGGCGCGGATTCAATAATGCCGCGCACCCGGGCGATGGCTCTTGATGACCTGATGATCGTGTCGTTTAAAACAACGGAGGAAATGGTGGCCCCACTGACGGCGTCGACAGAGGCGCCACCGGAAGCTCTCCTCAGAACGCTCACGCTCTCGCGCACATCACGACCGACATATTGGTCAACAAAGGCGTCTAGATCTTTCGGGTTGACGCCGATGATGAGGATGGGTTCATGCTGTTCAACAATCTGAACACCTGCGATGGTCCCGTCCATTTCAAGACCGACGGAGACATTCAATGGCTTGCCGGAAAACCCTTCAGATGCCACCACATCACGGGTGAAGAGGAGATACCCGATGATCCGTCCGCTTTGGTATACCGGGGCTGACGGAGGCTCACCGCTCACCGCGCCAAGACGCGTTGCGACTGGAAAGAACGTTTTCATCAAAGCAGGTTTGTCAATGGGAGGCGCTTCGGTCGCCGCAATGCTCAGGTGCGGATAGAGAAACGCGCTAATCGCCAGAAATGCGAACCATGCGAATCGCCAACCTTTTCGCGCCTTGCCAAGTCCGATCAAATCTCTCATCCTCTGCACAGAGATCAAGGGCGACAATGACGCCCACCTCTTCACTCTGATCACGGCAACATAGGTAGCACAGCAAGTCAGCGTAAACCCCGCGATTTGGCCTGCGACAAAGATACACACGCGAATCGTACAAAACCAAGCCCGTCTCTTGACCACAATCAAGGAGTGGGTATAGAGCAGGCATAAGTTACAGCGTGACGCAGTCCAACGGAGAAAATGAAAACCATGAAAACGGGTATCCATAAGGTCGCGAAACACCTCATGGCGGTAACCGCTCTGTCTTTGAGCCTAACCGCGACAAGTTTCGCAGCATCTGACCCCGAAGCGGAAGATCTTAAAAAGCATGAGACGAGCCCCGGCGGTCAATACACCCCCGAAATGGAAGTGATTCCTGGTACAGAGGCTCCGGGTCAAATTCCCGGCGCACCAGCCCTTACAGAAGCTGAATTTGCGGACACGAACCAGATCTACTTTGAGCGTTGTGCTGGTTGCCACGGTGTGCTTCGCAAGGGCGCAACGGGTAAACCTCTCACCACCGACATCACGCAAGAGCTCGGTTACGACTACCTCAACGCATTTATCACGTATGGGTCACCAGGTGGTATGCCAAACTGGGGCGCTGAAGGTGGCTTGAACGAAGCTCAAATCGACCTCATGACAAAGTACCTCTTGAATGATCCGGCCCAACCACCAGAGTTCGGCCTGGACGAAATCAAAGGCACTTGGAACGTCATCGTGCCAGTCAACAAGCGTCCTAAAGAACAAAAGAATGATCTCGATCTCGACAATCTATTCTCTGTGACCCTTCGTGACGTTGGCCAAGTGGCTCTCATCGACGGTGGCACGAAAGAAATCGTAAAGATCATCGAGAGCGGATATGCCGTGCACATCTCTCGTATGTCGGCATCGGGTCGCTACCTTTTCACTATTGGTCGCGATGCTAAGATCAATCTGATCGACCTCTACATGAAAGAGCCCACAACCGTTGCCGAGATTAAAATCGGCATGGAAGCGCGCTCCGTAGAAACCTCTAAGTTCGAAGGATACGAAGACCTTTATGCAATTGGCGGGTCTTACTGGCCTCCACAATATGTGATCATGGATGGTGACACGCTAGAGCCGATCAAAGTTGTCTCAACACGTGGCATGACCTATGACACACAAGAGTACCACCCAGAACCACGGGTGGCCTCGATTGTGGCGTCTCACTACAAGCCTGAATTCATCGTCAATGTTAAGGAAACTGGCCGCGTTCTCTTGGTCAACTACGAAGACATCCAAAACTTGAAAGTGACTTCTATTGAAGCCGAACGCTTCTTGCATGATGGCGGTTTCGATTCGACCGGCCGTTACTTCTTGGTAGCTGCTAACGCACGCGACAGAGTCGCCGTCATCGATACCAAAGAAGGTAAGCAAGTCGCCCTGATCGACAGCCAAGGCATCAAACCACACCCAGGCCGAGGTGCTAACTTTGTGCACTCGACTTACGGGCCGGTTTGGTCGACCAGTCATTTGGGCGATGAAACGATCAGCTTGATTGGCACGGATCCAGAAGGACATCCGGACAATGCCTGGAAAGTCGTAGAAACTCTCGAGGGTCAAGGTGGTGGATCGCTCTTCATCAAGACGCACCCAGCCTCCAAGAACCTTTATGTGGATACGCCTTTGAACCCAGAAGCAGAACTTGCCTCATCCGTGGCTGTCTTCAATCTCGAAGACTTATCAGCCGGATATGAAGTGCTGCCGATCGGCGAATGGTCCGGTATCACAGAAGGTGTCCGCCGGGTCGTTCAAGGCGAGTACAACAAGGATGGAACTGAAATCTGGTTCTCCGTCTGGAATGGCAAAGAAGAAGAATCAGCCATTGTTGTGGTCGATGACGCGACACGAACGCTCAAGACCGTGATCCGCGATCCTCGATTGATCACGCCAACTGGCAAATTCAACGTGCTAAACACGCGGAAGGATATCTACTAAGAGACAGCTTTCGCTACAAGAAGGGGGCGGATCCTAGATCCGCCTCTTTTTTTCTTTGAAATCAATCATTTGATGCGGCAATTTGGCCGTTCGTCAGAGGACTTACAATTGACGACGGTCAAGGAGGCATATCGAATCTTGGCCTTAAATCACGCTCGACAAATGGCGCCTCTTGTCCAGGCGAAACCAACGACATGCGCTCAATAATAGGAGACTCGCGGTGGCTGATTCGAACAATGGCAATAACCCTTCGAGTGGCGGAACAGGCGAACGCCCACCTGCAATGCAGCGACTGCTCGACAATCCATTCCTCTTGCTCTTCTTGGGTGTCTTGGTACCAACGGTCCTCTATCTCATTTGGGGAGTTGTCGAGGTCGCCATGATCCCTGTGGCACCGGACGATGACGGACCTGCGATTGAAGTATCTCAAACGGCGGTTCCTTCAGCAGCAACCGATGTTGAAGTGGACGCCGCCGAACTCGCCAAGCACGAAACAAGCCCCGGCGGTCAATACACCCCTGAAATGGATGCCATTGCTGGGACCGTTGCGCCCGGCGCGAAACCAGGTGTCCCCGCGCTTACCCAAGCAGAGTTTGACGAAACCAACCAAATCTACTTTGAACGTTGTGCTGGTTGTCATGGTGTGTTGCGCAAAGGCGCAACCGGCAAACCTCTGACTACGGACATTACGCAAGAGCTTGGATACGACTATCTCAATGCTTTCATTACGTATGGCTCCCCTGGGGGCATGCCCAACTGGGGCGTCGAAGGCGGCTTGAGCGAAGCTCAAATCGACCTGATGACTAAGTACCTCTTGAACGAACCGGCTCAGCCTCCTGAGTTTGGGTTGGAAGAAATCAAAGGGACTTGGACAATTCACGTTCCGGTCGATCAACGTCCAGCCACCCAACAAAATGACCTGGATCTCGACAATCTGTTCTCAGTCACCCTTCGAGACGTTGGCCAAGTTGCACTCATCGATGGCGGAACCAAAGAAATCGTCAAGATCCTCGAGAGCGGATACGCGGTGCACATTTCGCGCATGTCGGCCTCTGGCCGCTATCTCTTCACCATCGGTCGCGATGCAAAAATCAATCTGATTGACTTGTATATGGAAACACCAACGACGGTTGCCGAAATTAAGGTCGGCATGGAAGCCCGTTCGGTCGAGACCTCCAAATACGAGGGTTTTGAAGACACTTACGCCATCGCAGGAGCTTATTGGCCGCCGCAATATGTCATTATGGATGGCGCTACGCTGGAACCGAAGAAAGTGGTTTCAACGCGGGGCATGGTCTACGACACCCAGGAATACCACCCAGAACCGCGGGTCGCTGCAATTGTGGCGTCACACTATAAGCCTGAGTTCGTGGTCAATGTGAAAGAAACCGGTCATATTCTTTTGGTCAACTACGAAGACATTAAGAACCTTCAGACCACATACATCGAAGCAGAACGCTTCCTTCATGACGGCGGCTTCGATTCAACAGGTCGTTACTTCTTGGTGGCGGCGAATGCACGTGACAAAGTTGCGGTCGTCGATACGAAAGAAGGCAAGTTGACAGCCCTCATTGACACTCAAGGTGTTAAGCCTCACCCAGGCCGTGGTGCAAACTTTGTGCACCCGACACACGGGCCTGTTTGGGCCACCAGTCACTTGGGCGATGAGACGATCTCTCTGATCGGTACAGATCCAGAAGGTCACGCGGACAACGCCTGGAAGGTCGTACAGACATTGGAGGGTCAAGGCGGCGGGTCGCTCTTTATCAAGACGCACCCAGCTTCCAAAAATCTCTATGTGGATACACCACTAAACCCGGAAGCGGAGCTTGCCTCATCGGTGGCTGTCTTTGATCTCAATGACCTGACGGCTGATTATGAAGTTCTGCCGATCGGCGAATGGTCGGGTATCACAGAAGGTGTTCGCCGGGTTGTGCAAGGCGAGTACAACAAAGATGGCACCGAGATTTGGTTCTCTGTCTGGAATGGCAAAGATGAAGAATCCGCCATTGTGGTTGTTGATGATGCGACACGGACTTTGAAGACTGTTATTCGGGATCCTCGCTTGATCACACCAACCGGCAAATTCAACGTTTTGAATACGAGAAAAGACATTTACTGATCAGGGTCTTCCTAAAAGGCTTGGAGGAGGCGGATCCATAGGGTCCGCCTTTTTTCTTACCCAAGTAACAATAGCAAATCTAGACAAGCCTCCTTTTATCGTGTATTATCCTTGAATACACTCTTTTGTTGTTTTGACTCATGAGGTGAAACGATGCGTAGACCGATCACCGCTGCCCTTGGTTTGGCGTTACTCGGCGTCAGCCTCTTGCCATCAGCGGTCACCGCAAATTCCGGCTCCTACCGTTTGTGGGTTAATAAGTGTACGACTTGCGACTGGGAGGCGATTGGCATTTACCGCAGTGAATCAGACTGCAGATCCGCAGCCACAAAGCTTCCAAATTGGTATTTCTGGGAATGCAATCCGGCTTGATCGTCGCAAGTTCTACTCTGCTATGCCAAGGATTTCTTTGGCGAAAGCTGTAACAGCTTTGTAGTCGGCCTTGCCATTTGGCGCCCGCATCAGATCATCTGTGAACAAGACTTGCTTCGGGACTTTGTAAGCTGCCAGATGTGATCGAACATGGGCACACAATGTATCGACAGATGGGTCTTGATCAGAAGACTGCACGACGGCGACGACAGCCTGGCCCCATTTTTCATCCGGAACGCCAACCACCAGCGCATCGTGCACGGCGTCGTGCCCCTTCAACGCCTCCTCAATCTCTTCTGGATAAATCTTCTCCCCACCGGAATTGATGCACACACTGCCGCGACCTAAAAGTGTGATGGTTCCATCTTCTTCTACTGTGCACCAATCGCCTGGAATGGAATACCGCACACCATCGATGGTACGAAAGGTGCTCGCGGTTTTTTCTTCGTCTTCAAAATACCCTAACGGAATATGTCCTTTGCGGGCAATAAACCCTGGCTCCCCACTCCCCGGCACCACCTCTCGGTCTTCTTCATTGAAGACTTTGCAGGCATCACCAATGGTGAATTTGGCGGTGCCGATGTCGACGCCCTTGGCCATCATCGACACGCCAAAACCGACGGCCTCGGAGGCCCCGAAAGAATCGACCAACACGGCATTCGGTAAATACTCCAACATTCCTACTTTGACCTCTCGGCTCCACATGACGCCCGAAGAGGTAATGTTTTGAACCGAGCCAAGGTCATAGTTTGCGGATTTTTCTTTCAGGGCGCTCAACATGGGCTTTGCAAATGCGTCGCCCACAATTGCCATGCCGGTGACTTTGTGCTCATGGGCGGTTTTCCACAACTCATGCGCATCAAAGCCGCGACTTGGTGGCAAAGTCACCACCGCTCCTCCGCTACACATCACGGGAATGGTCGTAAAGAGACCGGTGCCGTGCATCATGGGACAGGCGGGCAACTGGCGTACATCTGGCGGTGTCTCTTTCAGTACTTCGACAAGTTCTTCGATCGTTTCTGGCACGTCACCCAGTAACCGTTGGGCGTCAAGGTGAATGGCGCGCAAGGTGCCGTGCGGCCACATCACCGCTTTCGGCATTCCGGTTGTGCCTCCCGTATAGAGAAAGAGGAGATCATCCGGAGATCGCTGAATTTCAAGAGGGGTCCCCTCGCCTTCAGAAACCAGCGCCTCATAAGAGAGCGTCTCATTGTTCACTGATGGTTCTTCAGAGACCTCGATGAACATTTTTACCTTATCGAGATCCGCCTTGAGGGCGGAGACATGTGGCGCAAATTCTTGATCGTAGACAATGGCGACACAATCTGAGTTGTCGAAAATGTAGTGCAGCTCTTCGTTTTCATATCTGAAATTGACATTGACGTGGGTCAGACGGGCTTTGAAACACGCCGCCAACGTTTCAACGTAAGCTGGTCCATTTCTCATATAGAAGGCGATTTTGTCGCCAGTCTTGGCACCACGCGCCAACAGGGTACGCGCCAAATTGTTTGTTCGCTTGTCAAACTCTGGCCATGTGATGGTTCTCCGCCCGTGAATGATTGCAGGTGCGTCCGGCGGCAAAACTCGCGCGACCGCATCCAACATGTCACCAAAGTTGTGTGGCATTTCAATCTTCCTCCCACTTCCCTAACCTGACTCGTCTCTTTGTGGAGCGGTAGAGCTTTTGATTGGATTAGAACCGGTTTCTCATTGAAAAGGCAAGAGACGCCGTGACCGCTGGTACCGCTGGCCGGATGGTCTATAGTTCGCGCAAAGGCCGCTGAGCTTTCAAATCAAGCCTAAAGAAAAGAAAATGGGAGATCCGCTATGAACGGTGCTGATGTCATTGCCAAAATCCTCGCCCAAGAAGGTGTGGAGTTCATCACTGGTTTCCCAGAGAATCGCCTTCTCAATTCGGCGGCTTCGCATCATATCCGCCCTGTCATTCCGCGTACCGAGCGGGTTGCTGTCAACATGGCGGATGCCTTCACACGGATGAACAATGGCAACAAGATCGGCGCGGTCGCAGTGCAAGACGGACCAGGGGTCGAGGCCTCCTTTGCCGCAGTTGCGCAGGCCTATGGTGACAACACACCTCTCCTCCTCTTGCCTGGCGCCTATTTTCGCGCGCAGCAAGGCTATGAACCCCATTTCAATGCGGCGCGTTCGTATCGGGACATTACGAAGTGGGCGGCGACCATCAACGACCCTCTCACGATCAGCCGACACATGGAACGAGCGTTCGCTTTGCTCAAGAATGGCAAGGGCGGACCGGTTCTTTTGGAGACGGCGAAGGAAATCTTGTGGGGACCCTATCCTGAAGACGAACCGGCTTATTCATCGCCCAAGAGGCGAAAGTCGGCGGCGGACAACAAGGATGTGTTGGAAACACTCGATGCCCTGCTCGGAGCCAAGCGACCGATCATTGTTGCTGGGCACGGGGTGCTCTACGGCGAAGCTTGGGACGAACTAAAGATCTTCGCGGAACTTGTTCAGGTGCCGGTCATGACTTCCCTACTCGGCAAGAGCGCCTTCCCTGAAACTCATCCACTGGCGCTTGGTACTGGCGGACGAACGGTTCCTGACACGGTTGGTCACTTCGCATCAGAAGCCGACTTTATCCTCGGCATAGGCACGAGCTTCACGATCAATGACTTTACGGCCAAAATGCCTGAGAGCAAGACGTTGGGACAAATCACCAATGATCCGAACGACATTGGGAAATGTTACCCCATTGAGTACGGCGCAGTTGGTGATGCGAAACTCGTGCTGCAACAGCTGATCGCGGCGGCGAAAGAAAAACTTGGACAACATGGCAAACAAGAAGCGACGGAAACCATCACTGAGATCGCTGCGATCAAGCACGCCTTCCTAAGAGAATGGATGCCGCGCCTTACCTGCAATGATGAGGGGCCGATCTCTCCCTACCGTGTGATCTGGGAGATGAACCAACTGTTCGATAAATCCAAAACGGTGGTTACTCATGATGCGGGCAATCCGCGCGATCAAATCATCCCGTTTTTTGAAGCAACCCACCCGCGCGGCTATCTGGCCTGGGGCAAGTCGACCCATTTGGGCTCAAGCCTAGGCATGGCAATGGGGGCTAAATTGGCGCGTCCTGACCATCTGTGTGTCAACTTCTTGGGCGACACGGGCTTTGGCATGTCAGGCATGGATTTCGAGACAACGGTTCGGATGAACCTGCCGATCATGAGTGTGGTCCTCAACAATGGGGTCATGGCGGGATACGGGGCCTACATGCCTGATGCTGTCGAGAATTACGGCTCAAACAAAGTGAGTGGTGACTACGCCGGGATCGCGACCGCCTTTGGCGCTTACACCGAGCAAGTGCGCAAAGCAGATGACATTCGCGGCGCCATGGAGCGTGGGATCAAGGAAACACAAAAAGGACGACCCGTCCTCCTTGAGATCTTCACCCGCGAAGAGCCGGTGTTGGCCATGGCAAACAAATGGGGGATGTGAGGACTACCCCGTCTCGTTGAAGAGTTCGCGGCCGATGAGCATGCGGCGGATTTCAGAGGTGCCTGCGCCGATCTCATAGAGTTTGGCGTCGCGCAACAAGCGACCTGTTGGGTATTCATTTATGTAACCATTGCCACCCAGTGTCTGGATGGCTTCAAGTGCCATCTGGGTCGCTTTTTCAGCTGAATAGAGAATGCATCCGGCTGCGTCTTTGCGGGTGGTCTCGCCTCGATCGCAAGCCCCGGCGACGGCATAGACGTATGAGCGGGTCGCACCCCAGGTTGAATACATGTCGGCAAGCTTGCCTTGCATCAACTGGAATGTGCCGATGGGCTCGCCGAACTGTTTGCGCTCATGCACATACGGAACGACAGCGTCCATGCAGGCGGACATAATGCCCAATGGACCACCAGAGAGAACGACACGTTCATAGTCGAGGCCGCTCATTAAGATGCGCACACCTTCGCCTTCGTTACCGATGATATTTTCGTAAGGCACTTCGCAATCTTCAAACACCAGTTCACAGGTGTTAGAGCCGCGCATGCCAAGCTTGTCGAGTTTTTGGGCGGTTGAGAAACCCTTCATATCCTTCTCGATCAAGAAAGCCGTGATGCCTTTTGGGCCTGCGTCCATGTCAGTCTTGGCGTAGACCACCAAGAAGTCGGCATCTGGACCGTTGGTGATCCACATTTTATTGCCATTTAGAACGTATCGGTCGTTTCGCTTTTCTGCTTTCAATCGCATGGACACAACGTCAGAGCCTGCACCCGGTTCAGACATGGCCAATGCACCGACGGCTTCACCAGAAATGAGCTTCGGCAAGACCCTCGCTTTTTGCTCTGCACTGGCATTGCGGACCAGTTGATTGACGCACAAGTTTGAATGAGCGCCGTAAGACAAGCCGACGGAGGCCGAAGCGCGGGAGATTTCTTCCATCACCACGACGTGCGCAAGATACCCCATGTTGGCGCCACCAAATTCTTCCGGCGCTGTAATTCCGAGGAGGCCCAAGTCGCCCAACTTCTTCCACATGCCTGCGGGGAACTCGTTCTTCGCATCGATCTCGGCGGCAAGAGGCGCCAATTCGTTGGCTGCAAAGCTCGCGACCGTGTCGCGCAACATATCGATGGTTTCGCCGTGGCCATAGTTGAGAGTTGGAATGTTTGTCATGGATGTATCACTCTTAAAGATTACGGCTGATGATGAGTTTTTGTATATCTGATGTGCCCTCATAGATCTGGCACACGCGTACGTCTCGGTAAATCTTTTCAACGGGGAAATCGTTGAGGACGCCATAACCACCAAGGGTCTGGATCGCGGCAGAGCAGATTTCCTCAGCCACCTCTGATGCAAACAGTTTTGCCATACACGCTTCTTTCAGACAGGGCGTGCCAGCGTCTTTCATGGCGGCCGAGGACAAGACCATGAGCCGAGCGGCCTCCAATTTCGTTGCCATATCCGCCAAGCGAAAAGACACGGCTTGATGATTGAAAATTGGTTGGCCGAAGGACTCGCGCTCCTTTGCATAGCCAATGGCGTAGTCGAGCGCCGCGCGAGCCATGCCAACAGATTGCGCCGCGATGCCAATGCGCCCGGTTTCCAAATTCGACAATGCGATTTTGTAACCTTGCCCCTCTTCGCCGAGCCGCGCGCTCGCAGGCACGGCCATGTCATCAAAAGTAATGGCGCAAGTGTCTGACGCGCGTTGACCCAATTTGTCTTCGGTCTTCGACACATGGTACCCAGGTTTGCCGGTCTCTACGATGAATGCTGAAATACCGCGGGATCCTTGCTCTGGATCGGTCACCGCGAAGACAATCATCAACCCTGCCAATTCACCTGATGTAATAAATTGTTTGGTGCCATTGAGAACGTAGTGATCCCCGTCCTTTGCCGCACGTACTTTGAGGCTCGATGCATCTGACCCAGCATGGGGCTCGGTGAGGGCGAACCCGCCGACCCACTCTCCGCTGGTTAGCTTCGGGAGATACTGTGCCTTCTGCTCCTCGCTGCCCACGTTCGCGATGATCAAGGCGGTCAGTGAATTGTGGACGCTGACGATCGTGGAAAGACCACCATCCGCAGCGGCAATCTCAATCAGGGCAAGCGCGTAGGAAACGAAATCCGTTTTTGAGCCCTCATAGTCGGCATCAATGGTCATGCCCAAGAAGCCGAGCTCGGCCATCTCATTGAAAATTTCTCGAGGATACCCTTTGGCTTCTTCCCAAGCGGCTGAATTGGGCGCAATACGGTCGGACGCAAAGCGACGAGCCATATCCAGGATGAGGACTTGTTCTTCAGTGAGTTGCATGAATGTCCCTAGAACATCGAGTGGTGCCTTCGGTCGGCGGCATTCTAGGGATTTGGTGTCAAATCACCACCCTAAAAGTGCGGTCTCATTTTGGGTACAAAATCAACGGTTTATCAGAGTGCTATGTCGGCCTCTTATTGCAACGCATCACCGACTCCCATATGGTTCCCGACCAACAATGAGAACAAAAAGCAGCTTGAGGAAGGAATGCTCGTGACCGCGACAGGCAATCAACAGATACTCCTGAAAGAAATCCCCAAAGGTACTTTGAAGGAAACTCACTTTGAAATGACGCAAGGGGAGATCCCTGCGATTGATGATGGTCAGATCTTGGTACGGACCATCCTTCTTTCTCTTGACGCTGCAAACCGCGCGTGGATGCAAGGCGCGACCTATCGATCCGCGATTCATGGGGGTGACGTCATGGCCGGCGGCGGGATTGCGCAAGTTATCGAAAGCAAGTCTGATCGGTTCTCGCCGGGTGATCTGGTCTTTTGCGAAACAGGTTGGCAAGAATACAATGTGGTCAAAGCAAAGACGGCGGTGAAGACCCCCAATCATCGACCAACCTCACACCTCCTGTCCTTACTCGGTATTGCAGGGCTCACAGCCCATCATGGCCTCATTCAAGTAGGAGCGCCCAAAGAAGGAGAGACGATAGTTGTCTCAGCTGCAGCGGGCTCTGTGGGTACGCTGGTTGGACAAATCGCAAAGGCTATCGGGTGCCGTGCTGTCGGAATTGCCGGGGGACCTGAGAAGTGCGCCTGGCTCAAAGACGAGCTCGGGTTCGACGATGCCGTTGACTATAAGTCCGATGGTTTCTTTCGCGATCTCAAAGCGGCCTGCCCGGATGGAATTGATGTTTACTTTGACAATGTTGGAGGTCCGATACTTGAGGCCTGCCTTTTCCAAATGAATATGAAGGGGCACATTGTCTGTTGCGGTGCCGTTTCGCAATACGATACCGAAGACGTCTACGCGCCGAAAGGTGTGCCAGGCCTCCTTGTGGTCAAGCGGCTGCGAATGGAGGGGTTTATCGCCATGGACTTTCCAGACAAAGATCGGCAAGCACAAGAAGAACTCTCAAAATGGGTCAGCGAAGAAAAGATCAAAGTCATTGAAGATGTCATTGATGGTCTTGAGAACGCGCCCAAAGGGTTGATCGGCTTACTGAATGGCGAGAATCGCGGGAAGCGTATGATCCGCGTCGCACCAGACCCCGCTTAAGGAGACAACTCATGGAAACCAAAATACCACCGCCCATCACGACGCTCCTGTTTGGGTTGGCAATGTGGGTCATCAATGGACAAGCCCCATTTGGCGAGATCGCAATTCCAGGCGGTTCTTTGCTGGCTTATGCCTCGATCATTCTGGGAATTGGAACCATGATCGCGGCGAATGTTTCGTTTCGAAACGCCAAGACCACAGTGAATCCAATCGATCCTTCAAAGGCATCGACTCTCGTCGTTAGTGGGGTTTTCATGCGGACGCGTAACCCGATGTATCTTGGCATGCTCTTAATTCTCTTGGGTTGGTGTATTGGCCTTGCAAACATCATCAATGTCGTTTTGCTCCCAGCATTCGTCCAGTACATGACAAGATTCCAAATCATGCCGGAAGAAGAGGCACTGACGGGCGTCTTTGGCGCACCGTATGAGGACTACCTTAAGCGAGTGCGGCGCTGGATGTAGGGCTCCCTCGCTCTTACCTTCCTCACAATGGTCTTGGACCGCCCGTTGCCCAATCCAGAAGCTGCACAGTGTGGAAGATGCGGACCGTGAGATCGGGCGCTAAGTGATTCATGCAGCCGATATTTGCACTTGTTATGACATGAGCACCGAGCTCGCGCAGATTTTGCACTTTTTCACTTCGCATTTGGTCGGCGAGATCTCCTTGCAGAAAACTATAGACGCCAGCTGAACCACAACATATGTGGGCATCTTTGGGCTCTAGAACTTCATAGCCGCATCTTGCGAGGAGCTTTTGGTGGACGTCTCTTACCCCTTGTCCGTGCTGCAGTGAACACGGCGCTTGATAAGCAACACGTAAGGGTTCGGAACTTTCAGCAACTTCGAGATCCAATCTCAACAGGAATTCACCGACGTCCATGACCTTTTCGGCCACGTCGACGGCTGCGTTGCGAAGGTTTGTTTCATCTTTGAGTATGTCTGCGTAATCCTTCAGCGTCACGCCGCACCCTGACGTCGTTGAAAGTATGGCCTCTATGCGTGTGCGCTTCATTACATCTGTGTAGATTTCGACGTTTCGCCGCGCCAAGCTGGTTGCGCGATCCTTCTGACCTAAATGCAAATTCAATGAACCACAACAAGGAAAGCCTTCAGGCACAATAACCTCGCACCCGTGCCGGGTAAGTAGACGAATGGTTGCACGGGTGATTTCCGGATCGATGACTTTCTGAACACAGCCTGGGTGAAGGGCGACGCGGTATTTGATCCCGCCCTTCGCACGAAATATTTGGGCCTTATCCAATTCTGACTTCTTGATTTTCTTCCTGGGTAATTGGGACGCCAAGCGCTTCACTATTCCAGGTAGATGAAGAGCCGCTGGTTGGAATAATTCTCCCACGACTTCCGCCAACCGAAACATTGACGGTCGAGGTATAACGGCACCCAGCCACCAGCGATGAAAACGGTTGACGGACAAGGCACGGGCGCTCTCAAGTTTTTCTCTGGTCAGGTCCACCAGTTGCCCGTAGTCTACACCTGAAGGACACGTTGTTTCGCAGGAAAGGCAGGAGAGGCATCGGTCAATGTGACGCATAGTAGTGTCATGGTTTTCTCCTCCTGTCTCCAGATACTGCTTCATCAAATATATGCGACCTCGCGGCCCATCGCGTTCATCGCCTGTCAGTCGGAACGTTGGACAGGTCGCATTGCAAAATCCGCAATGGACGCATTGGCGAAGAATCTCATTGGCTCGCGACAAATCCGGATCGGTCAATTGGGTCAGTGTGAATTCCGTCTTCACTTCATCCCCTTGACCACCCTCAATCGACCTGGATTGAGGATGTTGTTTGGATCGAAACTTGCGCGAAGCCTCTCTGTGACGGCGAGGAGAGCTTCCGGCAAAGGGTCAACAATGTCTGTGACACGACGGACATCTTCACTTGCCCGAATGAGCCTCGCCTTACCACCCACCCGTTTGGCCGCCCGCCTTACAACGCCCTGGGAGGCGTCTGGTGTTGGCTCCAATGCCAACCATACAAGACCGCCGCCGCAATCCAGATAGTAGGTTCCATCTGACTGATCGCAAATCTCTTGAGCGACCGTAAGACCCTCGCTTGGTGCCACACTCAATTGCCAAACTTGGCTGGACTGACCGACGAAGAACCTTGCGTCCCTAATGTCGCGCCACAATTCTTTGGCGGTCTCCTCCTCAATGAATTCAGCATTGCCGAATTCTCGCAACATTGCAGAAAGGCTGCTGGCGCGATCAACCAGTGACGATCCCTGGCTCTCCAAACGAATCGCCAACACACCATCGCTGGTTGAAAAACGCGACGATGTCGCGCTCGCAATCAACTGAGCCGGAACATATGCCGCCCCCGTTACCGCGGAGACAGATCCTAGGACCTTTGTCATTGCTGACAGTGCGGTCTCCGGCGATACACCATGCACAATGAGTGACCCATTGGCGTTGGCTCTAGGTGTGGTTCTCAAAATGACGTCGGTCAAGACCGCCAACGTACCAAACGACCCTGACATGAGTTTGCAAAGATCAAACCCCGTTACATTTTTGACAACCCGCCCGCCAGAGCTAAATACTTCAGCACGTCCGTTGACGGCCTTGAAGCCCAGAAGATGGTCTCTCGCAGCCCCCGCCTGAATACGTCGCGGCCCGGCCAAATTACAGGCCACTGCGCCACCGATTGTCCCTTCATCTTCGGCAAATCCAAAAAGAGGCCCGAAATCTGGGGGTTCGAATGGCAATCTCTGACCCTTTGCTAGAATAACTTTGTCAATTTCATGAAGAGGTGTTGCTGCTCCAACTGAAAGAACCATTTCTTCCGGCTCGTAGACCTTTATTTGCGAAAATTCGGATAGGTCCAATCGATGTGATGTGTATAGAGGTCGCCCGAGGCCTCGCTTGCTGCCATGACCCAACACCTCAAAGGACGTATCACGGTCTTCAAGCGCTCCAGAAATGGCAGTCGTAAGTTCTTCCGTATCGCGAGGTTTTAGGGTTTCCACGCGCTAGTACCTCGGTATTTCGGCAAATCTCGGCCCGTCTTCACTATGTACGTGGACGCGCCCAAGCTCTGCGCAGCGGTGCAGTTTTGGGAAGACCTTTCCAGGGTTCAGGAGAGACTTTTCATCAAAAGCACACTTGACCCGCTGTTGCACGTTGAGATCGTCCTCAGAGAACATATATTCCATGAGATCGCGTTTTTCGACGCCAACCCCGTGTTCGCCGGTTAAAACGCCCCCAACATCTACGCACAGTTTCAAGATCCGTTCGCCGAACGCCTCCGCCCTTTCAAGTTCACCAGGCACGTTGGCGTCGTACAAGATCAATGGATGCAAGTTGCCATCGCCTGCGTGAAAAACATTCGCCACACCAAGACCAAACTCCTCGGAGAGATCTTGCACTGCTGACAAAACGTGAGGAAGTTTGCTTCTGGGTATTGTCCCGTCCATACAATAGTAGTCTGGTGAGATGCGGCCAATAGACGGGAATGCCGACATTCGTCCGGCCCACATGGTTTGACGTTCCGATTCACTAGTGCTGACGTTGACCGATATTGCGTCGCATTGGTCGGCTATTTTTCGGATAATCTCCGACGTCTCGCGAACCTCTCTCTCATCTCCATCAAGCTCGATGATTAAGAGGGCCTCTGCGTTCGTGGGATACCCTGATTTCACGAAGTCCTCAGCTGCGGAGATCGCCAACCGGTCCATCATTTCCATCGCGGCTGGCAGAATTCCAGCACCGATGATCGCCGATACGCATTGCCCGGCGGCAACGCTGGTCGGAAATCCGATCAGCGCAACGCAAGCTTGATCTGGTTCTGGCAATATGCGAACCGTGACCTCAGTGACAACGCCTAAGAGGCCTTCTGACCCCGTCAATAGGCCGAGCAAATCGTAGTCCCAACCGTTGGCCTGTTTGCCACCGATCCGAATGATCTCGCCAGACATCAGGACAACCCGAATTCCCAAAACGTTGTTGGTTGTCAGCCCATACTTTAGGCAGTGCATTCCGCCAGCGTTTTCCGCAACGTTGCCGCCGACCGAGCAGATAATACGGCTTGACGGGTCAGGCGCGTAGTAGAAGCCAGCATGAGCGACCGCCTCTGAAATGGCGGCGTTGGATACAGCGGGTTCCACCGTCATGCACCTATTGTCGAAATCAACTTCCTTAATCTGATTGAGTTTTCCAAGACACAACAACACACCGTCTTCCAATGGCAACGCCCCGCCCGAGAGCGACGTGCCGGCACCACGCGGAACCACTTTGACATCGCTCTCATGACAATAGGCCAGTACGAGAGAGACTTGCTCTTCGGTTTCCGGCAGTACAGCGACCAGTGGAATCTGTTGGTAGGCGGTTAGACCATCGCTTTCGTATACCCGCAAGGCGTCATCATCTGAGATAACCGACCCATGTGGAATAATTTGACGCAAGGCCTCGGTGATTTCCCTTTTTCGCGAGATAGTTCGTTCATCCGGGGAAGGCATCTTCATAAGTCTAGGTCTCTCGGCTGACCAAATCTGTCGGCGAAGACGAAAGTGGCACGTTCGAGTAGACTGAGCAAGAGATCAGAGAGTGTTCCTGATCCAGCCGCCTATTGGGAGGCACTCACCAGGTCCAACCCTCGGTGAGCGTGGACGAACCCATTCGAAAAGTCGACGGGTCCTGAAATTTCACCGAGCAGGTCAAATGCTTCATCAGGATCCAACTCCGCATCCGCAACATTTCGAAACAGTCTTGCGACGCCAATCATATCAATTGTATGTGGGTAAAGTCGGAAGCTCGAAACTCCGCACAGCTGGAGTGCTCGAATCTCACGAATGAGATTGAACAATGTGTGAGATTGGGTTTGTGTACCATTGACGGCAAGAAAAGGCTGTCTTTCTAGAGTTTCTACGAGCATGCCGTTGCTATCTTCCCCACAGACATACTGGCATCCGGACTTGTGCAATCCTCTGGATCTCGCGTGGTAACACCGCGCAGAAATAGCAAGTGGCACACGCCCAAATGATTGAACTTCCGTGCTAAATTTTTCAATTTTGGACAATTCAGCGATCGCACTAAGCGGCAGTTCCGCTGGTAGACAAGCTCCAATCGCCCCCTTGTTCTTCAAAAATTCCAGTGTGCCCTCATTGTAAACATTGACCATTGGCCCGGTTACAAAGTCGCGCCCTTCCAATTGTTCAAAGGCGGCAAGATCGTTGATTTCCACCAGACGCGTTTCATCACATGCCATTGATTTGACAAGAGACCTGTCTTGATCTGACATGATCAATGTAAGAGTTGAAAGCACGACCTCTTTGCCTCCAGATTCCAATCGATCGACGACATCTGCGAACTCGACCTCAAAGAATGGCCAACGTTTTTGACAAACGATCTCGCCTAAATAGACAGTGTCAACTACTGACTCGTCAGCGATCTTGAAATAGAAATCTCGCCAAACATCAGTCGACCAATTGTAGAGACATGGCCCCAATGTGATCTTCGATTGTGGAGTGTCTGGCGGTTGAACCCTCATGCCCAAGCCTTCTTGTAGGCGCCCACGGTGTCCCGGCCACCTTCGGTCAATGCGCTCAAGTCAATGGGCTCCACGTCCTCTCCCCGGGCGAGGCGATCAACCGCATCTCGGAAAGCAGAAACAACCGTCGACACATAAGCGCGGCCCCGTTGGCGCCCCTCAATTTTGAGTGCGGTTACACCGGCAGCGGCAACCTCCTTCAACATTTCAGCAGCGTTCAGGCTAGTCGGTTCTTCAAACAAGTAGGATTCGCAATCATTGGCGATGAAGCGCCCCTTGCACAAGGTCGGATAACCCGCTGGCTCATCTGCCTCGAAGATATTGATAGTAAAGGGCCCGAGCTTTGATACGAGCTTCGTGCCCCTTTCCTCATATCGTACATGACTCGCTGGCGAGCAGACGCCGCACATATTCGGTGATTCACCTGTAACATAAGAGGAGAGCGAGCATCTGCCTTCGGCCATCACGCAAAGCCCACCAAACACGAATATCTCAGTTTCAACTTTGATCGCTTGATTCAAATCTGAGATCTCGGGTAGCGTAAGTACCCGCGGCAATACAACACGTTTAACGCCAAACTCCCGAACATAGAAATTGATTGCGTCGGGGCTGGAAGCGGCCGCCTGCACGGATAAGTGTCGACGCAAGTCTGGATGTTTGCGTGACGCATAGTCTGCCAGCCCAATATCTGCCAGGATTACAGCATCGACTCCAGCAAGTGCAGCATCATCGACCGCCCGATGCCATACCTCAGGCTCCCCCGCCTTGGGAAATGTGTTTATTGCGACCAGGACTTTTCGACCTCGCTCATGTGCGAACTCAACACCCTCTGCCAGTTCCGCGCGGTCAAAATTGAGCCCCGGAAAGTTGCGGGCATTTGTGGCATCGCGAAACCCGAGGTAAACGGTGTCTGCACCTGCTTCGATTGCAGCTCGGAGGGATGCTGGTGTTCCTGCCGGACACACGAGTTCCAGGGGATTCATTTATCTGGCTCCTGAACTTGTCTTTCGCAGCCTTCGCTCGGCATGCTCTATTTTCTCTTCAAGGGTTTCCAAATATAGGGACTGAGCCTGCAAGCGTGATGCTGCTGGCGCAAGAATGGCCTTTTGCAAAGTTTGCAGATCTTCTTGGGCCTTCGTGCCCAGACGCAATGCAAAAGCACTTGCCTTGCGAACTGGAGGACCAAACGGCCCAAATCGTGTGGCAAATTCTTCGATTAGATTAATATCGGCATCGTCTAACGCATTTCTGAGCGCAACAACTGCTTCTGTGTCTCCTTCGATCTCGAGTTTGCGCGAAAAGAACAGTGCGTCGCCGTCGATTTCCCCCTCGGCCAATTGAGCAAGTGCAAGCAAAGAACCTCGAATGGTCGCAGTTGCTCCACCAATGTCGTGCGAGGCCAGTTTGACAGTTGGTCCATCAGTCTCCATGCGAAGTCCGATCACAAATGGCAGATCAATGGGGTCGATCAGATAGAGTACACCTTCGCTCTCCGACAACCTCGCAAAGCTCTTCTTATGGCGGTTCCAGATCTTCCGGGAAATCTGTTTGAATATCGGCTCGAGCACTCGCTCCGAACGTGGGGGTAAGATCAAACCAGCTATGAGAAAAGGCGTAAGGGGGCGTTGCATTGCGATCTTTGAGTTGGAGCTATGAAGTCTCGGATCATCCTATCCTTCAGATATATTTCCGTCTTGAGCACGGTCAATTTCTTAACAGAGTATGTCATTTGACACCACTTCTTTGATCCTGCTACTTTGACGCATTCCAAAAGGGCATATGCCACGCGGTGGAGGATTCTATGAGAGAGATTACACAACAGACTGTTCGCTCTGTCGCTCTCTCACTTTTGGATTCTCATCATGTCCCGCTCCGACGCACCTCTCCTTTCCGCAAGGGTTCCTTCTACCCAATCACTCCTTAGCGATGGTGTAAATCGCCCATTTACGATTTCCTTCAATCGCGAGCGGACCGTTCTCATCGGCCGCAATGGCATTGGCAAGACACGTTTTGTTCGCGCGTTGCTTGGGCTTGAGGAAAAATCAGGTATTCAAACATCATCTTCAGGATCCGTCGGATACCTGGCACAGGAAGTCCCCCTTTGCGAAGATCCAACAATCGCCGACGTGTTTGACCTCACCCAAAAACTGCAGACCATTAAGCAGATCGAAGGCGGGCATGGAATACTTGAGGAAATTGAAGGTGTTGAGGACGTTTGGGCCGAAATCACCAAAGCGGAGATCGCGCTATCACGACTTGGACTTCCTGATATTTCTTGGGAGAGGCCACTCCACACACTCAGTGGCGGTCAGCGCACACGAGTTGATCTAGCGCGGCTCCTTTTCGTCGAGCCGTCATTCCTGATCTTGGATGAACCCACCAATCACCTCGACATTCATGCAAGAGAGTATGTGTACGAGTTTTTGCGTCAGTGGAATAATGGCGCACTCATCGTTAGCCACGACAGACGAATCCTATCGATGGCAGATCGCATCATTGAAATGACGGAGCTAGGATTTCAGGTTTATTCCGGCAGCTATGACGACTTCGTTACGCAAAAAGATATTGAGCGCGCAGCAGCGCGTTCGAAGTTCGAGGAGGCCGGTCGGCAACGAAAAACCGCAAACCGAGTGGAGCAACGATCCAAAGAAAAGGCTCAGCAACGTGATGCGAAGGGGAGGGCCGATAGAAAACGACGCGACGCACCGAAGTCGTATTTTGACAGCCAAAAGGCACGCGCAGAGAAAACCAAATCCAAGGATGCTACAAAATTCGTTCGAAAGATCGAACAGGCCAATACCAAACATGCACGCGCGGCAAAGGCGGTCGAACGAGATGTTCATCTCTCTCTGACGTTGCCTAAGGTCGTGGTGCGTGAGCGTCAGAAAATTCTGTCTGTTACTGGGTTGCAGTTTTCATTCTTAGACGGACAACCGACCACTATTCAAGACCTCACCTTCGAGCTGGTTGGAGCAAGAAAGATCGCCCTTACCGGCGCCAATGGCTCCGGGAAGACAACATTGCTCCGTTTACTTGATGGATCATTGAACCCCCATCATGGATCCATCGAAGTTCATGTTGACCATTGGGCCTACCTTGATCAACACACAAAGGTCCTCGACCCCGCGTTATCGGTTCAAGAGAACTTCACCGCTATCAATCCAGACTTGCCGGTAAATCGTTGCCACTCAGTGCTCGCCATGTTCATGTTTAAGGGCGCTGAGAGCACCAAGCCGGTTCGATGGCTAAGCGGTGGTGAGCGCATGCGGGCCGCGCTCGCGTGCCTTCTTGGTGGCCAGCACCCTCCCCAGCTTCTTCTATTGGATGAGCCGACCAATCATCTTGATCTCGACGGTCTCGCGGCGGTCACCACTGCGCTGCGCAACCACGGTGGCGCCATGATTGTGACCTCCCATGACGAGACTTTTCTGGCCGAGCTTGACCTTGATCTTCGCTGGGAAATGTCTGAGTTGGGTGAATTGATGCAATAGCGGTCTCTTTGTCTGTGTTGAATCTGCGACAGCGATCTCAAGAACGTGTCTATCGAGGTCGTAGCGCCTATTTGCCGTGGCCCATCTGAAATTGTTGGACCGGTAGCTTGGGCCGACATCCCGCGGCAGCCCAGCTTCTATCCCTGAGTGGGCAAGCTAACCCATTGAATTGTCAACAGTAACAGTCGGCCACTTGGGAGTTTGTATTGCCAATTGCCGAACCCCAGGGCTCAAGTTCACCAATTCCTACTCTTTTGGAGCCACGATGGTGAATTGGCGGCCACGGCGCCCAAAGTGGGCGTGACAATGTGAGGCATGCCCTCAGGGATCAAGTCGTAGTTGCAGCCTCAGATTTTATGTATTTAATGAGAAAATTTGATTTGCAGAGTGTGACCAAAAAATGTCGACTGAAAGTACAAACGGCGCCAATGGCGTTGAACACATGGAGTCAGTAGTCGTTCGCTTCGCAGGAGATTCGGGCGATGGAATGCAGCTTACGGGATCGCAATTCGCGGTCTCGACCGCCCTCGCCGGAAGCGGTCTGTCGACCTTCCCTGACTTTCCAGCTGAAATCAGAGCGCCGATTGGTACAACCTTTGGTGTCTCGGCATATCAAATCAATTTCGGATCTGACGATGTGATGACGGCGGGCGATGCGCCAGATGTTCTTGTCGCCATGAACCCGGCCGCCCTCAAAGTAAATCTGGATCTTTTACGCGAAGGCGGCATGGTGGTCCTTGATGGTGGATCATTCACAGATCGAAATCTCTCGAAAGCCGGCTTCGATGAAGATCCGCGAAAGAACGACACGCTCGCAAAATTTCATGTTATCGAAATCGACATTTCGAAACTCACCATGGAATCGGTCGAATCTTTTGGACTGGGCAACAAGGATGCGCTCCGCTGCAAGAACATGTGGACCCTCGGCCTCATGCTTTGGATGTTCGGGCGTAAACGCAAACCGATCGGCGATTGGTTGGAAGAGAAGTTCGCCAAGAAGCCTGAGGTTCGCGATTCAAACATTTCAGCACTCAATGCTGGTCACGCATATGGTGAAACAGCCGAGCTTTCAATTGGGTTGAAGCGCTATCAGGTTGCTTCAGCCAAAAGCAAACCTGGTGTCTATCGAACGGTTACGGGGAGCCAAGCTATTTCGTGGGGACTTGTTGCTGGGGCGCAGCTCGCGAACCTGCCCATCATGCTCGGCTCCTATCCGATTACGCCAGCCTCTCCTGTTCTGCACGAGCTTTCGAAGATGAAGGCCTTCGACATCGTGACTTTCCAAGCCGAAGATGAAATTGCGGCAATATGTTCAGCCATCGGAGCGTCATTTGCCGGCTCTCTTGGCATCACATCCAGTTCAGGCCCCGGTATTGCCCTAAAAACTGAGGCCATGGGACTTGCCATCTCCGCAGAGTTGCCATTGGTCATTGTCAACTCACAGCGTGGCGGCCCTTCGACGGGATTGCCGACCAAGACGGAACAGTCCGATCTCTACCAAGCACTTTATGGCCGGAATGGCGACGCCCCCCTCCCCGTTATTTCATCAAGTTCGCCGAGTGATTGCTTCTTTGCCGCCATCGAAGCCGTAAGGCTGGCTGTGCAGTATATGACGCCTGTCATGTTGCTCACCGATGGTTACATCGCGAATGCTGCAGAGCCTTGGGCCCTTCCCGATCTTTCAAAACTCGAACCATTTCCGGTTCAATTTGCGACGACGGATGACATTGACGGCGACGAATTCAATCCGATGAAACGCGATCCAAAGACACTGAAACGTGTTTGGCCAAAGCCAGGCACCGCTGGTCTTGAACACCGTATCGGAGGAATCGAAAAATCCTACGACACAGGTCATATTTCTTACGATGCCGACAACCACCAAAAGATGACGCTCGTGCGTCATAACAAGATTGCTGGTATTGCCAATGACATTCCGAAACAGGAAGTTTCGCAAGGCAACACCTCCGGTACATTGGCGGTCGTCGGTTGGGGATCTACTTTTGGACCCATCTCACAAGCGATCGCACGCATGCGCAGCCAGGGCGGGGATGTAAGCCACATCCATTTGCGCCATCTGTCTCCGTTCCCGGCCAATCTTGGGGAGTTGCTGTCTCGGTTTGACCATGTCCTGGTCCCGGAAATGAATATGGGGCAATTGATTACTGCCCTCAGAGACCAGTTCTTGGTTCCTGCGGTTCCCCTCAACAAAGTTTCTGGCCAACCCTTTAAGATCGCTGAGATCATGGAAGCCATTTCGAGAGAATTACCTGCCAAGGCGGCGGAATAGGAGTAGGCGTCATGAATGTTGCCGTAAAATCAGAGAAAATGACGCAGAAGGATTTTGCTTCCGATCAAGAGGTTCGGTGGTGTCCTGGCTGTGGCGACTACGCCATTCTCAAAGGCATTCAAAGAACACTTGCTGACATTGGACGCGCCAAGGAAGACACGGTTTTCATTTCTGGCATCGGATGTTCGTCGCGGTTTCCATACTACATGTCGACGTATGGGTTTCATACGATCCACGGACGCGCGCCGTCAATCGCGACCGGCGTAAAACTCGCTAATCCTGATCTCGACGTTTGGCTGGTGACCGGTGATGGTGACGGCCTATCAATTGGCGGAAACCACATGTTGCATGTTCTTCGCCGTAACGTTGACATCAACATCTTGCTCTTCAACAATGAAATCTATGGCCTCACCAAGGGTCAGTTCTCGCCGACGACACACAGTGGGCTCAGAACACCATCGACGCCATACGGATCTGTTGACCGAAACCTAAACCCCTGCGCATTTGCACTTGGGTCCGGCGCGCGGTTTATCGCACGCGCTATCGACACTGCACAAAAACAGATGCCGGAAATTGTCAAGCGGTCCCATGCTCACAAGGGCGCGTCGTTCATTGAAATTTATCAGAACTGTCTGGTTTACAACGACGGCACTTTTGCGGACTTCACTGACAAGAAGACCGCCGCCGACAATCAACTTCAGGTCGCTCATGGCGAACGCATGATCTACGGCAAAGAAAAGAACAAAGGACTCAGGCTAAAGCCGGGTCTCCTGGAAATAGAATCTGTGACAATCGGTGAAGATGGGGTGAGCGAAGAGGATGTTCTCATCCATGATCAGACTAATGATACCTTGGCACAAATGCTCTTTAGTTTGCCGAGGCCGGATTTCCCTGTTGTCCTTGGTGTTGTTTATGAAGACCCGGCTCAGCCGTTTGAAGAAGCGGTATACGCTCAAACGGAAGAGATTCGCAAGAAACTGGGTCCACCGGATCTCAATGCTCTCATTCGCGAAGGCCGGACTTGGGAAGTAACATAGCAATTTGTATTCTCTTCAGTTTGCTATTTGACGCGTCCTAGTCGTGTCGAGTTGTAGGCGACTAAATCAAAACATTTGCACATAGCGATAGCTGCCCGTTTCAGTATACACTGCCTTTCACTGGCAAAATGATGGGGGTTCAGATGGAATTTGAACGTCACTTAAACCGAATTCCAACGTCGTTTCTGGCAATGGATGAGATTGACCATTCTGATTCTCTCCTCGCCAAGTTTACTAGCGTAATGCAACTCGTACTCAAATTCTCGAACAGCGATAGGTATCCACAAGAATTTGGTGACAGCGAAGATATGTTGGTTCAACTCAGAAGTGACTTGACGCATACTTTCTTTGAAGAGATTTATGTCCGTCGTCAGCAACACAATCGTCTCATCGACAGGTTCGCAAACTCAAAACGTGTCTTGATAAGCGGATTTGTCGGTTGTGGAAAAACTACATTGGCGACTGCCGCGGCTCGAGAATACGAATCATATAAAAATACAATCCTGTATGTAGATGGACACACAATCCAGTTGGGAGGAGATTCAAGCCAACACTTCAAGCGTGACATTGGAAGTCTGGGATTGTCGGACAACCATCAAGGCCAATTGGCAATATTTTGGTCCAAGATTTCGGACCGATTGATTGAGACGCTGATTGGTGATCAGGTCTTCACAAGCGACCCAACTGCGTTGTCCCTTAGAGACGAATGGCAAAAGGCACAATTCGAGAGTAGAGACAAGTTCCGCCGACTGAGAGAATCAATTCACAACTCCAAGACGGTTTTTCCGAAGACATTCAAAGAGTGGCAAAACCAAATTTCCAAACCGCCGTTCTCTGCATTTTACGAGAACGCAATGAACCAGCTCGAAGATCCATTGGATCTGCTACAGAATCTCATCGCCTTCATAAATCGATCTCAATACGGTCACATTGTTATTATTTTGGACAACATCGACGACTATCCGGTTGCAATCCAGCAAGCCCTCGTCGAGTCTCTTGAGCAATTCTGTATCCCAGATGACCGATCGGTATGCATGGCGATCTGTATTCGAGAGGAAAACCGAGCACGAATTCGTAACGAGACTGCTGAGTTCCTTAGCACTTATGACAAGATTCAATTGGCGATAGATAAACAAGCATCGCTCCCTGCTCAAGCCAAAAACATTATGCAGGATTTTGCGGACAATCGATTCAACTACCTCATTTCACACGTAAATCAAGTCTTCGAGTCTGATCGCGACCGACAGAAAGTTGAATTATGGTGCAGAGAACGGTTTGGAATGTCGACAACGGAATTTCTTCAGCGACACAAAGATGGATTTGCGAAGTTGGTGGAGCTGATCGTTCCTTCGGATGCCTTTGTTGAACTGTCTGAATGGCACAATTTTGGATTGCGGCGCATCGGCGTTCACCTATTCAATCTCTTTGAGATGTTTCTTCGGGGTCAAGACAATGACCTGACGTTTCAAAGAGTCTTTGAGTCAGTTTTGGACTATGATGGAGTTGAACGTGCCCGACTTCATCGTGGCGTAAAGCGGTCGCGAGTGGTGCAAAATTTGATCTATCGGCATATGGTCTTTGACCCACACCGTTCTGGAGGCGACCTGAGAAGGCCAAAGCTATTGAATTGGATTGAGGACTTCAATAGGTCGACAAGCGAGGAGAAATCGAATGTTCCTATTCACTTTTTGACCTTGAAGGTCCTAAAATACCTGGACGTCAAAATACACGAACCGTCCGGACTTGACCGCACCGAGCTGAACGATCACTCTTCCATTCCTTACGATGATATCGCAAGAGATTTTCTTTGGCTCGGAGTACCAGAAAACAATCTGCAACACGCTCTTCAAGTACTGAACCGCCCCCGCAAACCAGACCCAAATGGACTCGTCTACATCGCACGAAGGTCTGGTTTCTCAAACGCCCGATCCGAAGGAATCAGAGAATACGGTAGCGATGATCGCATTTTCCTCCTGCCAAGTGGCCGATTCTACATTCGCAGCTTATTCAACAAGTCGGAGATTCTTTTTTGGCTTTCCATATACCTGGTTCTGAATAAGGACATCTACCCAAACCACATTTCTCCTGTTGAACGCTACTACGATCCGATTTGGAAGTTGCAAGCCGTGATAAACAACCTTCGGCTAAATATCTTACACTTTGAAGAGGTCGAAGTTCGGGCTTTGATCGACGATGTCAGAGGTGCCCACGGCGTCGGTCAGAACCGCCTGAATCATTACTGCAAAATGTTTGAAATTGATGAGCGACTAGGAAATACCCTGTCCTACAATTTGCAATCCTCATTGCGCGCATATCTTCGAAAGCTGCTTCCCGTTGATGTTCGGGATCTACCTCTCAGTGTCTGGTGTTCTGAGTATCGCCATCTGTACCCCGACGAATTCGGTGAAACAAAGATACTAGATGATCTCTCTGAAAAACGCGCAAGGATGATCTCAAATCTAGATGAGGTTAGACTTCGAGCGATAGACTTGAGGCGCGCACTACTTACACATGTGCAGGCATGAAATCAGGCCTAAATGGAGGGAATGAAGTTGAACCGACTGAACAATGTTACCAGAAATGTGCTCTCGGACGACACGAAAATCGCAGGAGGACGGTTGCTGCCAATGTCACTTGCAGCAATCTTCATTGGGTTAACAGATTCAATTCCAACTAAAATCTCGTGGATTGGCCTGGAATTGACCGATCCGCTGGAGCAAGCAACCCTTCTGATATTTCTTGCCATTCTCTTGATTATGTACACCACAAAGTTCACCTTGTTGCGCTGGCGAGACGAGGAGCAAGCAAAACTGGAGCGGCGCATTGAAAATGCTGAACGGACATGGAACAGCAAGCGGGCAATTGACACCAACAGGGAGTCCTCGACAGAAGAAAGTGACCGAGCTCTTGAGCACGAAAAAAGAGAAATCGTCAATACTGCCTTCAAAAGTAACGTGAAGATTCGAAGTATTGGACGAGGCGTTGAGGTCTTAGCCCCGACCCTTCTCGGCCTGATCGGGAGCATTTTGCTAGTATGGTCGGGAGTGTGTGTACTGATTTAGACCGCTTTGATCCAAACCAAAATCGAAATAGCTCCGATGCAATATATTGATGACAATCTGGATAATTCGACGGGTTCGTAAGGCCACGTGCTCAAAATGGATGCAAGCGTCCTTCCAAAATCGAACTTCCATGCAATGGTTGGGATGTGGTCTCATGCTCGCCCGACAATGTACTGTCTATGAAAAAGTCACTGAAGGCTGGGTCCACCGGATCTCAATGCTCTCATTCGCGAAGGCCGGACTTGGGAAGTAACCTGAGGTATGGACCTTTCGTCGTGATCGAGCGGTAGTTCAGCCCGGTCTGTTACACAAATTCGTGAAATTTCCACTCTCCAGAAGCCTCCATACTTGCGTCTCGCGCAATTCGCTGATCATAATGGCAATGGGCTAGTTCAGTAAGGAGAAAGTTTCATGAATCTACGTTTCAAACAGGGCGTGGCTGTCGCCGCGCTTGCAGGGACACTGGCTCTTCCGACAATAACGTTGGCGGACTCACATGAGCATGAACATGAAGAGCTCACGGGCGTCTATCATGAGCGCCATGAACTCATGGAAGCCAATGGCAAATCGGCGAAAGCGATTTACGCCATGTTGACCGGCGAAGCGGAATTCGATCTCGCGAAAGTCAAAGAAGCGGCCGCAACCGTTGTGGAGAGTTCAGGCGACACTTTGTTGGCCATGTTCCCACCTGGAACGAACGTGGCACCATCTGAATCCCTCGATAACATTTGGACAAACTGGGATGACTTCACCGTCCGGGCGCATGACCTGACCGCAAAAGCGCAAGCGCTTGGCGCTGTTGAAGACCAGGCCGCGGTGGGTGCGGCGTTCGGCGAAATGGGCAAAGTTTGCGGCGGATGTCATGACAATTTCCGCATTAAAAAAGAAGAATAGACGTATACCTAGATGATCAAGAGGTTTTTGAGTTTCCTAATCGCCGTAGTCATCCTATCTGGGATCGCTGCGGCGGTACTTTATCTGGCGGTCCCTTCACGTGATGTCAGCCTTGCGAATCTCACAGGCGACGCAGATCGAGGAGCTTATGTCCTGCGGCTTGGGGGTTGCGTGACTTGCCACACGAAACACGAAGGCGGCAAATTCTTGGGCGGCGGTGACCCCATTGAAACACCGTTCGGTAGCTATTACCCGCCCAACATCACTCCAGACGAAACTTTCGGCATCGGTTCTTGGTCAACTGAGGAATTTGTGCAAGCAGTTCTCAACGGACGCGCGCCAGATGGCCGACACTATGCACCGACCTTCCCTTTCACATCATACGTAAAGATGTCCGAGCAAGATGTGGTCGATCTGTGGGCCTATCTAAAGACTGTGGAAACGGCGCCTTTAAAGTCGACCAACCATGATCTGGCGCCCGCGGCCAGAATTCCTTTCGCAATGGGTATTTGGAAAACGCTTGGATTTGATCCGACACCCTTTGCCGCCGATCCCAACCGCAGTGATATATGGAATCGGGGGGCTTACATCGTGAATGGTCCTGGGCATTGCGGTGAATGTCATACGCCCAGAGATCGCCTGGGTCGGACGATTTCTTCTGCAGCACTGTCCGGTACTATACTTATGCCTTCAAAAGAGAAGGTGCCGCCGATCACCACATCTACTCTGCGGGAACGAGGTTGGAACGCTAAGGGCATGGTCCTTGGATTCAAGTTCGGCTTCATGCCAGACGGAGATGTTCTTGGAGGGTCTATGGGAGAGGTCATTCGAGACGACCTGTCTCACCTGACGGATGATGATATCAATGCGATCGCGACCTACCTGCTTGACGAATAGACATTCCCGCGCCATTGCATCGAAATTCAAATTTCATGCTTGTTGGCGAAATCAACTACGATTTCCGTAAAGAGACCAGGTCGAAAAAACGGGGACCCGTGGCCCGTCATTTCCATGAGATGAAACTCTGCGGTCGGAATCGCAGCCGCGATACGTTGTGCTTCGGCCAGATTCATGTCCTGACGTCCACAGGCAACAAGTACGGGGACGTCGAGATACACTAGCATTTCTGAAGTATCGGATTCGCGTTCATGGGCCGTGTGGGCCTTGAGGGCCGCGTCTCTATCTTCATAAAATCGCCATGACTTGCGAAACTCAACAATAGGTTCGCCTGCCGCCTCCAACAGGCGACGTGCCTCCGCGCCCAGCTCTCGTTGTCCTGTTTGTTCGACCGGTGGCGTCAATGCAACGTCGAAGAGCGCAAGCGCGGTGAGCTTGTTCTCATGACGCAAAGCAAACTGCGCCGCGGTTCGTGCACCGTAGGCCACGCCAAGAACAAAGGCCTTTGAAATGTCTAACTCATCCAAGATGGTCGCGAGGTCATCGGCATAGTTGGAAAAAGTGAATTCGTCGCCCGCACCCCATCCGCTCTTACCTGTCCCGCGAATGTCAAATCTGAGGATGCGAAACTTCTCGAGGAGACCTTCCAATACCGGCTCCCAGGTGGTCAGGTTGGCGCTTGCCATGTTGATAAGAGCAAGAACCGGTTTTGACGCATCGCCTTCCAGCGCGTAATGAAAGCGAACGCCTCGCGCCTCAACAAAGTCATTACTCTGTTGGTAAGTTTTGGTCATTGGGTCGTCTTTCGACGAATTATGTATATGGCGAGCTGTATGAGTTCTTCATTGGTCATGCGCTGTCTGTCTTACCTCTAATATCTCTCCAATATTCTTCGGCAGCATCTTCATCAATTTCGACAGGCAAACTGGATTCTGGGTATAGCCTATCCCTGCCATCGCGCCTGGGTCCAGAAATCCAAAAATGTTCCCCAGTATCGGTGTCAAAGTAGTTTGCCTTGAATCCTCCGCCTGAGAGAGTTTGATAGATGCGACCCTTGTATTTGATAGATTTGCCTGACTTTGAAAATTCGACATATCCGATGCGGGCAGGACCGTTCAGAGACTCCGATTTGTCCTCAATGTACATTATTCGCTTTCTCATACCTTGCTCGCTCTTGTTTGATCCGAGACTACTTACGATAGTATTTCCGGTCAATTGCATAACCCAAGAAAGCATGAGTGAATGCCTCTATCTGAAGGTTTGCGTCGTCAAACGTGATGGATTGGATCACCCGAGCACAAAATGCGCGTTTGTAGAGCTAGACCACAAAGTGGTGTCAATAGTTCGGTGATGAGCCTGAACCAAACGCACCATCATTTGCACTTTCGAAGATTTCTCTGATTTCCACCGCAACTTCTCGCGGGCTTCGGTTCGAGAAGATCTTGGCGGATTCAAACTCAAGATATTCGCGATAACGTCTTCGGTAGACTGCGTCCGATTTTTCTCTTGTATGCCCTCGATTCCGGGCCAAATGCCTCTGAACAACTATCCTTGCGCCCTCATCAATATCCTTGGAGGGAAGCAGCAGAACTGCAAGCCCGTTGTTGAATACACGTTCCACGTTGTCTCTCAGAATGATGTCCGGTGAATCAGACGACAAGAACCCCGATGACAATGCAACGACGTGACCTTGGTTCGAAGTCTCTTGGTCAATCTCTTGCAAGAGATCGTTCAACAAGGTCGAATTGCGTTCGACATATGCGAGATAGCCCTTCCCATCTATGAATGCCCCAATGTTCTCGATCCGGTCGCAAAACTCTTGATCAAGATCGGTGAATTTGCAACCCAGTAGATCGGCAAGCTCCCGGCCCACCGTGGTTTTGCCTACGCCGCCTGGGCCAATAAGGAAGATGAGTTTGGACAATGGCTCCGCCCATGCTTGCTTCACACGACCGTAACGATCATGAACTCGGTGCAGGTCGCATTAAGCCAACCAACATCGCAACTGTCAATGAGATCAGGCCGAATGCAACAATTGCTTCTTGCCAACCTGCGGCCTCGCGCCCAGGCGCGGCAAGCGGGGTCATCCGACCCGTTCCCCAGAATGCTGCAAGCTGGATGCTCATCCAATTAACGACCGTTCCATAGGCAAAAGCCCAAAAGGTCACGCTTTGAAGTCGTAGACTTAGTGATACATGTCGCCAGATGGCACCAACAGCCAATAGGAATGTGCCATTCATGACACCTTCCAAATGGGCGGACAGTCCCATACGAGGATTGGTCATGGCACCGGTGACTAACCCAGAAACCAAACCAAGCAGGAACAAAAGGGCGACTGGTCGAATTGCGCCTGGCTCAGGCAATCTCGTTGGTGTCTTCCAAGCAACTCTCTCTGAGCCAAATCGCATTGAATTGCGGGTTTTACGATCAAAGTCATTTCAACCGCTTTTTCAAGCAGTCAATTGGCATGACTCCGAGAGCATGTCGGTACTACGACGCCTAGTCGACCCAATGGCCATGTTTTTGATAAGAGGCCGCTGAATCCAGGCGCACATACAGAAATATTGTGGGTGACAGATATTCGCTCTACTCCGCTGCTTCGCCGTCGTCTTTCATGAGTTCGGCACCTGCGGCCAAAATTTCGGGTGAAATATTGTCGGTGCCCTTCTTCTCGATATGTTTCATGATCCGATCGCCAACCGCAGCCATGGCAGCGCCCATGAAAGTATCGTGATTGTCTCGGGCCCAATTGTATGACGCGACGCGATTGTCGTTGAGGTTTTGGAATTCCGGCATGACGTAGCGCGCGATGAGTTCGTAGGACCGCTTAGTCTCCTCGAAATCAGCCCAGTTGTGGGCCATTTGCAGGAAGGCTCCAAAGCCGCCGGACTGATCGACAAGGCGATGGATTTGTGCTGTGCATTCATCCGGCGTGCCAACGACGGCAAGGCCTGACGCGATCAATGCGTCGACAGGATCACCACCAGTGTCTGGCGCGAGTGGCAGAGCGGCGACTTCAAGGAAATAATTCAGCCAGTTCTCAAGACCGAAGCGCACGTTTTCGCGTGCCTTCTCGGTCGTTTCGGCCACGTGGACTGGTCCCACCAAACGCCAACCTGATCGATCCATGACATTGCCGTTCTCTTTGGCAGTGTCTTCAGCAATGGCCCAGTTGGAGGCAAGTGCATTAAACCCACCGGTCGATGTCGCCCCAAGCGAAAGCAACCCAAGTCCGTGACGCCCGGCGGCGGTTGCGCCGGTGGGCGACACTTGACTGGCTGTGCAAATCTCAACGGAAGGTCTTGAATAAGGCGTCATTTGAAGCTGAGCATCGCGCAACTCGAACCACTCAGTCTTTGCAGTGACCTTCTCGCCCCTTAGGAGCGGCACGAGAACTTCTAAGGCTTCGTCCATCTTGTCGCGTTGCTTGGCATAGTCGAGCCCCATGGCGAACGCATCGGAAGGAAGTGATCCTGGGCCGACGCCAAACATGACACGACCCTTGGTGACGTGGTCAAGCTGGTTGATCCGATCAGCCAGAATGAGCGGATGGTGATAAGGCAGGGAAGAAACACCCGTGCCCAGCTTGATGTTGCGTGTCCGCTCAGCAGCAGTTGCGATAAAGATCTCTGGCGAGGCGATGGTTTCAAACCCTGCGGAATGATGCTCGCCAATCCAAGCTTCATCGTAGCCCAGCTTGTCCATCCATTCGACGAGTTCGAAGTCTCGCTCCATGGCGAGCGTCGGGTTCTCGTTCAAGGCATGGAACGGGGCGATAAAGGCGCCGAAGCGCAGTCTTGGCCCAAGCATGAGCATTTCCTCTGATTTGTCTTCTTTGTTTGGATCTAGCCTAGGACATTGGTCCCCGCGTTACCAAGCACAAATTGGACCGACCTTAAGAAACACTCACATATTGTGACCATTGCGGACCGCTTACTTGCCTTGGAAGATGGGTGTTCGCTTTTCCATGAAGGCGCGGCGGCCTTCCTTATAGTCCTCACTGGCGAAGCATTCCGTCACCAAGCGATCGCACAGGTCCTTATCGCCGCCACTCGCCTTGAAGTGCTCGCCGACGATGGTCTTGATCGACTTTACAGTCAAAGGCGCATTGCTCGCGATCGTGTTGGCATAATTCCGCACATACCCCTCAAGCTCCTCGCTCGGAACAATGCGATTGATGAGACCCATTGTGATCGCCTCATCTGAGGAAAATCGCCTGGCGGTATAAAAGATCTCTTTCGCAAATGATGGGCCTATCAGATTTACCAACGTGTCGACGCCCGGTCGGCCATATCCAAGCCCCAGCTTCGCAGCGGGAATTGCAAATTGAGAGTCCGGTGTGGCAATGCGCAAGTCGCACCCGAGCGCAATGCCCAGACCGCCCCCAATACAATATCCTTGGATCATCGCAATAGTTGGCTTCGAAAAAGCGGCAAGCAAGATATTGGCGCGACCCGCGACTTCGTCATAGGAATCGACGGCTTCTGGTGAATCGCGATGATCGTCAAATTGAGAGATATCGGCGCCGGCGACAAAGGACTTCTCTCCGGCACCCTTGAGAACAACGGTTCTAACGCTGTCGTCGTCTGCAAAATCCTCGAGAATGTCGCCCATGGCGGCCCACATCTCAATGGACACAGCATTGTGGCGGCCTGGATTGTTGAAGGTCATCCAACCGATGCCACCGTGCTTCTCTGCGATCATCTTGTCGGTCATGTTCTCTCTTTCATTTTGGGACCCAACCGATGCAGTCAAACAAGTCGGATTCCACTCTTTGGTGGATCTTTGGTTATCAAGTTATGAACACGCGCCACGTCCTGAACAGCGAAATGGCCGTCCAGGTCGCGAAGAAATTAGACCGCTACACGACGCCCTCGTCCTTTAGGCGCTTGAGTTCTTCTACACCAAATCCAATTTCTGTCAGGACCTCTTTTGTGTGTTCACCAGGTTCAGGAGCGGGATACTCATAGAACGCTGGCGTTCGAGACATTCTCGCGCCATTGGCGATGATGTTCAGAGGGCCGCGTTCCTCATGTGCAATTGGAACACTCATATTCAAGTGCTTGACTTGGGGGTCGTCGAAGACCTCGTTCATTTTGTAGATGGGGCCACACGGCACACTGGCTCTATTGAAAGCCGCAATCCATTCCGCACTTGTTTTTCTTTCTATCTCTCTTTCAACCAACGGAATCAGCTTTTCCCGATTGAGGAACCGAACGACGGCATTGTTGAATCTTTCATCTTCTAGAAAATCTACTCGGTCAATGACCTCACAAAAACGTGCAAAGGCAGCTTCACCAGCGGGTGCAACGTTGATATGCCCATCTCGTGTGGCAAACGCCCCCATTGGCACCGCGGTGGGGTGTTCATTGCCGACTTGTTTCGGCACCTCACCGTTCATTGTGTATCTCGCGGCTTGAAAGTCCATCATGGAGACTTGGGACTCAAGAAGTGATGTCGACACAAACTGACCTTTACCCGAAACCTCTCGCTCGTGGAGAGCCGCAAGTATGGCGATGGCCAAGTGAAGTCCGGCGTAAAGGTCGGCGGTTGGAATTCCTGCGCGCATGGGTCCCTGGTCCGGCTTTCCGGTTACAGACATCAATCCACTCATGCCTTGCGCGATCTGATCCACACCCGGCCTGTCACGATAGGGACCGTCTTGTCCAAATCCAGAAATGGAGCCGTACACAAGGCGCGGATTGACGGCAGAAAGAGCCTCATAATCAATGCCAAGTCTATGTTTCACATCCGGGCGGTAATTTTCGACCACAACATCGGCGCCCTTGACCAACACTTTCAAAATCTCGACACCTTTTGGGTGCTTCAAATTAAGTGCGATAGACCGTTTGCCGCGCTGCAGATTTTGAAAGTCTGGCCCATGTCGCGGACCGCCGAGACCGTCGTCGCCACCTATTGCTGTAGGTGCCTCGACTTTGATGACATCCGCGCCCCAATCACAGAACTGACGAACAGCGGTTGGCCCCGCTCTTACACGGGTTAAATCGATCACGCGAAATCTCGCAAGCGCTCCTTGTGGATGTTTCGTCACCACTTGTCCAATCATGTCCTGTCCTTTGACAAAACTACCTTGTTGACCCGAGTATTGAAACCCATCGAAATTGCTTCCGTTTTGAGTGCTGGCGCATTAGCTTCACAGGACGACTCACTTCGCGGTTTTACTATTGAGAAGATGTGTGACGCAAAGTTCCGACCAATCATTTCAACGCACGCCTGTTCGGCTTGGAAATATGTTGTCGCCTACGCTTCTCAAACTTAACGCTCTGCCGCAAATCGAAGACCTTGATGGGATGCTCGAGACGGCGAGCCGTCGGACCGGCCTCACAGATTTTGGGCCTGACTTTTTTCGCAAGCCTCTTGACCTCCTCTTGAAGGACCTACTGGCAGACCCTGACCTTCACCCGATGGGTCGCTTCTTTCACCGCGTCTTCATCGGCAAATTCATCAAGAACCGCCTGAAGCTCGAAAACGCATGGAAGACGAACCCTGAGATCCTCAATCAAGACATCAAGCGTCCTCTTATCATAATCGGGCTGCCCCGGACCGGAACAACACGACTGTTTAACATATTGGCGCGAGACCCAGCCCACCGGTCACTTTCGTTTTGGGAAGTGTATAGACCTGTACCGCCCCCGGAGGAATCTCGATATGCCCGAGACCCACGCAGATACCAGTCAGCGTTTGAATTGGCGTTCGGTAACTATCTCATTCCCGATCTGAAGTCGATCCATGAACTGAGACTTGACGGTCCAGAAGAGTGCATCCATTTGCTTTGCTGCAGTTTTGTGTGTTGGCTCTTTGCGCTTGAGTACAATTCACCTCGTTATCAGGAGTGGTTTCGAACATGCAATCAAGACGAACCTTACCGAGAGTATCGACAACAACTTCAACTTCTGCAGTCTAGATTTCGTAGGGAACGATGGCTCCTTAAGTCTCCGGCGCACCTCTGGGGCATTCATGGACTTCTCAAACACTTTCCCGACGCCTGTATTGTCCAAACCCATCGGGACCCCAAGAAAGCGATTCCGTCGTGCTCAAGTCTTGCGGTGGCCGCGCGCGGCGCTGGTGCAAGACGGGTCGATCCTGTTGAAGTTGGTGCACAAATCAAAGACCAACTGACCTATGGACTCAATCGCACGATTGAAGCTCGGTCCACACTTGGTCCTGATCGGTTCTTCGATGTGCAATTCCGTCAGATCGTTGATGACCCTATGAACGTCATTCGTGACATCTATCGTCATTTCGACCTCCAACTTGACGATGGGGCAGAGCGTGCGATGCAAACAGAAATATCTGCCAACCCCCAACACGCGAAGGGTCAGCACCGTTACTCAAGCGACCGGTTCGGGTGGTCCTCTAGCGATCTCACCAACGTCTTTTCAGACTATGTAAGTGCTTTCGACGTTCCGCTTGAGGACTAGGACCTCGAATATGAGAAGGACGGTGATCGGCCCTTGCCCAGAGCAATAAACCATGCTTGGCTACCGGAAAATCGTGCGGTGCGGAGGAACACTCAGATATGGACGCTCGAAACGTCAATACAATTGACGATGCCAAGCACCTGATTGATGAGAAGAACATCGAGTACGTCAAAGTTGGTGTTTTCGATATTGATGGGATCCTACGCGGCAAGTACATGAAGCGTGAGAAGTTTCTCTCAGCTCTTGATAGTGGCTTCGGTTTTTGCGACGTCGTCTTGGGCTGGGACACACATGATCAGCTCTATGACAGTGCGTCCTATACTGGGTGGCATACAGCCTATCCCGACGCGCCAGTTCGACTACTTCCTGAGACCTGTCGGGAACTACCACTTGAAGACAATTCCATTTTGTTCCTGGGCGAGTTTGCTGATAGCGCGGAGGCCATTTGCCCGCGCGCGGTCTTGCGACGTGTCGTCGATCGTGCTGTAAAACTTGGGTTTAAGGCAAAGGCAGCTTGCGAGTTTGAGTTCTTCTTGTTTGAGGAAACCCCTCACACGGTTCGGGAAAAAGACTACAAGAACCTCAAGAACATAACGCCTGGCTTCTTTGGCTATTCAGTCTTGAGAAACTCGGTGCACTCTGAATTCTATCACGACCTGCTTGATCTTTGCCTCAAGATGGACATGCCGCTTGAAGGACTCCATACGGAAACGGGGCCTGGGGTTTTGGAAGCGGCCCTTCTCTATGGTGATGCCCTTGAGGCGGCTGACAAAGCGGCTCTCTTCAAAACATTCACCAAAGTCCTTGCCCAACGCCAGGGTTGGATGGCGACCTTTATGGCGAAATGGTCGCCGGACTGGCCCGGTCAATCCGGACACATTCACCTCTCCCTCCAAAATGAAGCGGGTGAGAACGTTTTCTATGATGACACCAAAGAACAAAACATCTCAGATCAGATGCGATGGTTCATTGGTGGGCAACAGAAGCTGATGCCAGCCCTCTTGTCGATGGTTGCACCCACAGTGAACAGCTTCTCGCGTCTCATACCCGGTTTCTGGGCACCGACGCACGCGACCTGGGGGATTGAAAACCGCACCTGCGCCTTGCGGGCAATTCTTAGCAGCCCTATGGCACAGCGGGTGGAGTACCGAATTTCAGCTGCGGACATCAATCCTCACATTGCAATCGCGGCGGCACTGGGTTCAGGCATTATCGGCATCGAACAGAAGATTGAACCGGGCGATCCTGTGAATGGCAATGCTTACGATCAATCCTTTGACCCCTCGTTGGACTTGCCCAAGACACTCATAGAGGCGGCGGGCCTCTTGCGAGATTCGAAGGAAGCGAATGACCTCTTTGGACAAAAATTCGTCAATCACTACGCGCAAAGTCGCGAATGGGAGGAGCGAGAGTTCCGCAAAGCAATCACCGATTGGGAACTTCAACGCTACTTCGAAATCATCTAATTCATGACTCAAAGAGGAAACATCGCATGAGTGCACCAACGGGAATGTGGGCTTACCCGACCGAAGTGTTGATTGGGCCAGGCACCATTGAGAAATTGGCGGAAGTGGCGCAACGGCACGGCATGAGCCGACCGCTCTTTGTCACCGACGAATTGTTGCAGGACCGTGACATCGTCAAGCGGTCGATGGAGATTCTCACAAAGGCACAATTGCACGCCGGCCTCTATGCGGGGATCAAAGGCAACCCGACAGAAAGTAATGTCAACAATGGTATCCGTGCATTTCAAGACGGTAATCACGATGGCATCGTTGCTTTTGGCGGAGGTAGCGCCCTAGATGCCGCAAAGACGATCGCGCTTATGTCTGGGCATGAAGGCGGTGTCTTCGATGACCGCGACGGCGCGCAGAACTGGATGACGGTTACAAGTGCGGTTCCACCCATCGTTGCTGTCCCTACGACGGCTGGAACGGGAAGCGAAGTCGGGCGGGCAGCCGTGATCACGAAAGAAGAGACAGATGAGAAGACGATCATCATCAATCCCGGCATGATGCCGCGAACAGTGATTTCTGACCCTGAACTTACTGTCGGTCTGCCGCGACATATCACTGCCGCAACGGGCATGGACGCATTCGTTCATTGCTTCGAAGCCTATTGCACGCCCTTCTATCACCCAATGTCAGAAGGAATTGCGCTTGAGGGCATGCGACTCATCTCGGAGTACCTGCCGAAAGCCTATGATGATGGTGCTGATTTGGAAGCACGCACCCACATGCTCTCTGCAGCATCCATGGGGGCCGTCGCGTTTCAAAAAGGTCTTGGTGCGGTCCATGCATTGGCGCATCCCATCGGAGCGCTCTACGATACTCACCACGGTCTGACCAACGCGGTTATTCTGCCTTACATGATGGTGCGCAACAGACCTGCTATTGAAGAAAAAATGCCGTTACTTGGACGCATCCTCAATCTGGCATCTCCCACCTTCGATGGGATTTTGGAGTGGGCACTGGAATTTCGAAAACGGCTGGATATCCCTCACACCTTGGCCGACATTGGTGTCCCGAGCGACAAGGCAATTGTGGTTGGCGAGATGGCCTCTCGCGACATGACAGCTCAAACGAATCCAATCAAACTGTCGTCTGCCGACTTCGAAGAGGTCTTTCACAAAGCGATGAAAGGTGAGATCTAAATTCTATGTCATCACTTTCTCTTCTTGTTGTTGACGGCAACACTAACGAAACCAATGAATCAAACCTTGCTGCAGGTGGCGTGCGAACGGGCGATGGTTATGCCGCTGTTCTCAAACGCATCGCGCCTGACAACGTTTGTACAATCGTGCCGGCGGCCGACGAAGGAATGAAATGTCTGCCTGATGGCAAGAGTTTCAAGGACTTTGACGGCATCGCATGGACCGGCTCGGCGGCCAATGTCTATGAAGACAAACAACACGTTCGCGATCAGATCGCGCTTGCAGGCGAGGCCTTTGAGAGTGGTACGCCCTTTTTTGGAAGCTGTTGGGGGTTGCAGATCGTCGCTGAAGCATTGGGAGGAAAGGTCATCCTCAATCCGCGTGGACGCGAGATCGGGATCGGGAGACGAATCGTCCTGACAGATGAAGGTCGCGGGCATGGTATGTATGACGGCAAGCCGACCGCCTTTGACGCAGTGACCGTGCATAAAGATGAAATCTCGGAAATGCCAAAAGGAGCGCGTCTCCTTGCGAGCAATGAGGTTTCGCATGTTCAAGCTGTTGAGATCATCGACGGTAACAATCATTTCTGGGGCGTTCAGTATCATCCTGAATTTAGCCTCGGGGACATAGCAATTATCATGAGCCGGTATGGAACCGGGCTCATCGACGATGGTCTCTTTTCAGATGAACAAGAAGCGGCCCACTTTAGACAAGGCCTTAAAGACTTACATCAAGACCCGATGCGAAATGATTTGGCGTTTCGTTACAGTGCAGATCGCACCGTTCTTGATTTTGATCTGAGAACTTTGGAAATTCGCAATTGGATTGACAAAATAGTTCGACCGCGAAGCCAAACAGAAGGCTAGACTTTCAATTCCGGCAGGTCTTTGTAAGACTCAAGCGATTCCGGATTGGCCAGTGCTTCCGTGTTCTTGATTTCCTTTCCGTGAATCACATCACGTACAGCGAGTTCCGTGATCTTGCCTGACTTTGTGCGTGGAATATCGGCAACGGCGATGACCTTCTGCGGCACGTGTCGCGGGGAGGCTCCTTTTCGAATTCGGGATTTGATTTCAGCGACGAGTTCGTCACTCAAGATTGTGCCATCACGCAAAATGACAAACAGAACCACACGCACATCATCTTGCCACTCCTGACCGACGGCAATCGACTCGATGACGTCATCGATTTGCTCAACCTGACGGTAAATCTCAGCGGTTCCAATACGCACGCCACCAGGATTCAAGGTCGCATCAGAACGCCCGACAATGACGTAACCGCCGTGTTCGGTTTCAATGCCAAAGTCACCGTGACACCAGATGTTGTCATATTTCTCGAAGTAAGCGGCTTTGTACCGCGCACCATCGGGATCGTTCCAAAATCCAACCGGCATGGACGGAAATGGTTTGGTGCACACGAGCTCGCCGCGATCACCTACGATCGGTTTGCCGTCGTCATCCCAGATCTCGACGTCCATGCCCAAACCGGCGCACTGGATCTCGCCGCGCCATACGGGAAGCGTCGGATTACCCAAAACAAAACAGGAAACAATGTCTGTGCCGCCGGAGATTGACGCAAGATTGACGTCTTTCTTGATGGCATCATAGACGAAGTCGAAGCTTTCTGGTGCCAATGGCGATCCCGTTGAGGCTATGGTTCTCACCGATGACAGATCATTGGTGTCTCCGGGGCGGAAGCCGTCCTTCTTCACAGCGTCAATGTATTTGGCAGACACGCCGAAGAAGGACGCCTTTTCTTCTGCCGCAAATGCAAAGAGCGTATTTGCATCTGGATAGAAAGGGTTGCCATCATACAAGAGAAGTGTGGCTTCTGACGCGAGGGCTGAGACCAACCAATTCCACATCATCCAACCGCAGGTGGTGAAATAAAACACTCGGTCGCCTGGTTTGACGTCGGCGTGGAGTTTATGTTCCTTGAGATGTTGGATCAGTGTGCCACCGGCTGAATGGACGATGCATTTTGGTTTCCCGGTCGTTCCGCTCGAGAACATGATGTAGAGCGGAATCGAAAAGGCGAACTTCTCAAATGTCATTTCGACATTTGGGCCGGCTTGTATATCGGACCAATCGATGCCGTCGTCGCCATCACTCGCGCCTAACCCAGTATAATCAACCCAGATGGTTTTGGAGACACTTGGCAATTGAACCAAAACGGCTTCGACCTTAGGTCGTATGTCAAATGTCTTGCCGCCGTAGAAATATCCGTTGCAGGCGACAACCACCTTCGGTTCGATTTGACCGAAGCGATCCAAGATGCCTTGTTCACCGAAGTCGGGCGAACAGGATGAAAACGCCGCACCCAAAGAAGAGGCGGCCAACATGGCAATAATTGTCTCTGGCGCGTTCGGCATGACGGCAGCGACGCGGTCACCCTCTCCCACGCCGACAGATTTCAACCAGGCCTGCAGTTTGGCGACACACTTGCGCAGCTCGCCCCAAGACATTTCACGTCGCTCTCGGCCTTCGCCTGTTGCAATGATCGCGATGTCTTCACTGTCGCGCGCCAGGAGGTTCTCGGCGAAATTCAATTTAGCTTCGGGGAAGAAACGCGCGCCCAGCATGTCGTCGCCAGAGACAAGAATGTTTTCGCCTTTGTCGCCTTTGATCTCTGCAAAATCCCAAACGGACGCCCAGAAATCTTCTGGATTCTCAACGGACCAATTGTGTGCTTTGGCGTAATAGGTGCCTGAGCCCTCAACCGGACAGAATTCGCGCAGGAAGCTCGCCAATTGGCTGGCATCGGCATTGTCAGACGTAGGTTGCCAAAGCGGGTATTGATTGTCGCTGCTCACGGGAAGCTCCATATACAGGGTCGCGCAATTTAGTTGAGGCCATAGGCCATCGTTCCGCGAGGGTCAAGAGCCACAGTGGCGCCCTCAAGCAGGGTCCGGCCTAAACCTTGGTTCGTCCACAAAGACCACGACGACGACAAGCGCAAAAGCCTGAAACGCAACCGCTGTCCAGAACACAGCAAAATGCGAAAATACAGCAGCTATTGCTCCACCTAACAAGGGGCCAACCCCCATCATCAACGAGGTCGCGGCATTGGAAATGGCAATCCGCATGGGCAGATCCTGGCGAAGTCCAAACTCGAGAACGAGGTTTTGGGACCCGATCTGAAAACCGCCAACGCCAATGCCCAAGAATGCGAACGCCATGAAGAATGCCAGGATGGAAGAAGCCATCATGACGATGAGAGAAGCTGACATCCACACAGTTACCGCGGCGATAAACACGAAGCGATTTCCTTTGCGGTCTGCAAGTGCTCCCCAAACCAAATTGGTCGACGTTTGGGCGAGCATGAAGGCGATGGTCAAAACACCGATATTGGCTCCCGACATGCCTACACGGTCGCCGGCGTAGAGGATGAAAAACGGTGCGGAGATCATGCCCAATGCCGACATGGCACGGGCCATGAAGAAACGGGTGTAAGCAGGGTCAGCTCGAAGCAGGTCGGGCAGTTCACGGAATCGGTGACGTAGTTTCGTGGCCTTGCGCATCACCGGTGGTTGCGGTTCTCGAATGAATAAGAGCACCATAAGTCCAAGACTTGTCAGACAGAAGGACGTGAGAAAGGTCGCCGAGTAACCATTGCCCAAGAAGTTCGTCTCAATGAAGTACTTGCCGCCCAAATAGGCGACGCCTGCTGCGGTCAAACCAGCCAAGAAATTTCGTAATCCCGTCAGTCGTCCTCGAAGGTTTACTGGGATGACCTTCGACATCAAGAAATTGAATGTGACCCCTTGCATGCCCATAAAAAGGCCAAACAGGAACAAGAAGATGCATACGGCGATGAAGGCGTATTCTGGTGGCAGCAAAAGCCCGCTTAACGCGATGCCCAGGACCTGCAACCGCATGAGAGCACCCACGACAAAGCCTACGGGCAGGACGCGGCGACGGTGTTCAATGAGGTTTGCACCAACGATGGAGGAAAGAGATGCCCCGAAATGTTGGGCTGCAAGGGCGACGCCAACGAGAAGTTCCGACCCAGATAACAAAAAGACATAGGCCGGCAGAAAAGTCGGTGCATGCACGAGGCGAAATCCGGTCTGCCCCAATAGACCATGAATGAGATTGGCGGTGTAGTTTCGGGGAAGATCGCGAAGAACTTGAGCCTGATAATCCACCTCAGCTGCACGCGCAGCAACCGCGTCGACATCTGGTTTCGACTCGCTTGATATGTCTGAATCCGACGCTGACATGCGCAGCTGTGGCGCTCCCTACGCTCAATTTTGCCTGTTCTTGACTTGCAGGCGTTTTCTCTATTGTAGCATAGCGTTTCAAGCACGCCAGTGACGACCGTCGCTTACTTACTTAGCGAAGTAGTCTTTGGTCAATTTGAAAACTACTGGACTTAACAACATTAGAGCGATGAGATTGGGTATGGCCATCATGGCGTTTAGCGTATCCGCCAATAGCCAAATGTAGTCGAGCTGGCTAACTGCACCGATCGGAATCGCGGCGACCCACAAAATGCGAAACGGGACGATCGCCTTTACGCCTAACAGATACTCAACGCAGCGCTCGCCGTAGACGGACCAGCCAAGGATTGTCGTGAAGGCGAAGATCGCAAGTGAGCAGGTGACAACATATCCGCCAATACCTGGGAGCGCGGTGTCAAATGCCTGCCGGGTAAGTTCCGCTCCGGCGGGCGCATCTGCGCCTCCCAACACACCAGACGTAATGATCGCCAGTCCTGTGACAGAGCACACGACAATTGTGTCGATAAAGGTTCCGAGCATACCAATCATACCTTGGCGCACCGGAGAATTCGTTCTTGCTGCCGCATGGGCAATCGGCGCACTACCCAGACCTGCTTCATTGGAGAATATCCCTCGGGCAACACCTTGGCGAATTGCGACCATGACTGCAACACCCGCAGCGCCGCCGCCAACCGCGGCAGGGCTAAAGGCTGCTTTGACGATCAAGGCAAGTGCGGCCGGTACCGCTGCGGCGTTGATTCCGATGATGACCATCCCGGCGAGGAAGTAGGCAGCCCCCATAAAGGGTACAAGCACACCTGCTACCAAAGCAATTCGTCGAATGCCACCAAGAATGACGAGACCAACGAGCGCTGCAATGATCAGACCTGTTACCAAGGGCGAGACATTAAATGTGCCTTCAATGACCCCCGCAACCGCATTCGATTGAGTTCCGTTGCCAATACCGAATCCTGCAATGGCACCAAACAGCGAAAAGAGAACCGCGAGCCAAGCCCATTTCTTCCCCAACCCATTCTTTATGTAATACATCGGTCCGCCGACATGATTGCCGAGCTCGTCGACTTCCCGGTACTTCACCGCAAGCACAGCTTCTGCGTACTTGGTGGCCATGCCAACAAGGGCTGTCATCCACATCCAAAACAAGGCTCCTGGCCCGCCGACCGCGATTGCAATAGCCACACCCCCAATGTTGCCGGTTCCAATCGTGGCGGACAGCGCCGTCATCAACGCGTTGAAAGGCGAAATCTCACCGGACTGATCATCGTCGCCTTTTCGACCTTTCCATAACAGGGAAAAACCCAATCCGAGCTTTCGGATTGGCATGACGCGCAAGCCCATCATAAGAAATAGACCGGTGCCTAAGATCATGATGATCATTGGCACGCCCCAAACGATGCTATTCAGGTCACTTGTAAATTCGGTGATGGCCTGCATGATATCCCCTCTTACACATGCGCGTGACTTTCGGCGCGGAGTCTAAGGGAATTCTCGCGAGAGCGATAGAGTCTTCAGTCTAGGGGCACGACCCTAGATAAAGTTGGGCCAATCTCATCATTGATGACTAGATCCGCATATGGATCGAGATCGGTCGGTTCACGATTGAGGATAACAAGCTTGGCGCCGTTTTGTTTTGCGACCAATGGGAACGAGGCGGCGGGATAAACCACAAGTGACGAGCCAATGGCAATGAAGAGATCACAGTCGAGGGTCGCGTCTTCTGCCCGCATCATTTCCTCTTCCGGCATGGCTTGGCCGAAAGAGATTGTCGCCGTCTTGACCATGCCGCCGCACTTTCCACAGACAGGTAACTCGGCCCTTTCAACAAAGGCCGGTCTGATGTCTTCCAATTCGATGCGTTCACCGCAAGACAAACACTTGGCATATGTCGTGTTGCCGTGGAGTTCGATCACTTGATCGCTTGGTACACCCGAGTTTTGATGCAGATTGTCGATGTTCTGAGTGATAACATGAGAGACTTTTCCGACGCTGACCATTTTGGCAATAGCCAAGTGACCTACGTTCGGACTCGCATCTTCGATCCTGTAAGCACCATCAAACTTACGTTTCCAAGACTCACGACGCAGATCTTCTGAGCGTACGAAATCTTGAAAGTCGATAGGTGTAAGCTTGCTCCAAACACCGCCGGGGCTTCTGAAATCCGGAATGCCGGACTCTGTCGATATTCCAGCCCCGGTAAAAACCACCGCCCGATTGCAATCGTTGACCAGATTGACGAGTTCTTCGCTCATGGACACGCCCCGATAATCTTCCAACCACCAGCATAGCGCAAGCATTGAGAAGATCAACGGGACGCCGTAGTTCTAGAACGTGACTTTCACACCGCCGTAAGCAGCGACACCAGGCGTGGCGAAACCAAAAACGTCTTCGTAGGTTTCATCCAACGCATTTTCTATGCGACCGAAGACGGAGACGTTTTTCGTCACCGGGTAGCGCGCTGCGACGGTCAGCAAGACATACTCATCAAGATCTACGATCTGGGGTGGCAGCGGGTATGGCGGGAAGAACCTATCAGTGGCACTTCCTACATAACTTGCATTCACATTGATGTTGAGGCCCGAGCTCGCCATATAATCGACGGCCAAGGCGCCGGTTACTTCCGGTCTGCGCACCTCCGCAATGAGACCGCCAAGCCCGTCTGGTTCTTTTGATTCTGTGTAAGTGACATTGGCTTGGAGACTCCACCCTTCACCAACACTGGCATCCATGGTCATTTCAATCCCTTCTCGTTCACTTTCACCCGGCTTGTTGACCGCAGTGAACGTGAAGGTACCCAGATCGAAAAAGAAACCATCAATTTCATCCTCAAGACGTGAATTGAAGTAGGTCAACCCGAAACGGACATCACCGTTCATCAATGTTTGCTCAACACCAAGTTCGAAACCTTGCGACGTTTCTGGTTTGATGTTTGGATTTCCTAAGAACACATCTGAGAAAAAACCAAACCGATCAATGAAACTCGGTGATTTCTGACCTCGACCGACACTGCCGCGAAGCCTGGTCGTGTCAGTAAGGTCATAACTCGCGCCTACACGCCAGGTCGTGACGTTTTCGAAATCAGAATTGTCATCATAACGTGCGCTGCCGGTCACCGTCAGGTCACCCGTCATTTCGCCGACATAGTCGAGCACATATCCGGTCACGGTCATTGACTGGTCTTGATTTGGATCTCCAAAAAAACTCGCGATCCCACTTTGTGAGAAATCCGAGATCTCGTGATCGATGGCAGCGGTGACGCGATGCCCTTCCGCGAGGGTCACCGTCGTTTCATAGAATATCTTCCACCGCTCCGCGGATGTGGTCCCACTATTCGTCCCACTGCTGAAGTTGTCGTTGTCGGTCTGAAGCCAGTTGGCGCCCAATTCATGGGTCCAGCGACCCTCATTCTGATCAAGTCGAACAACCGCGCCAAAGTTTGTGCGCATCGTCTCGGTCACCCTGTCTCCATCTGTTGGGAGACCTGTGACAAAGAAATCGACTGGATCAAATTCATTTTCACTGTCCACATGACGGGCCGTCATATCAACGGAGAGGCCATCGCGCGGTTCAAAGGACACGGCCGCATTGACACTTGTGTTTTTATAACCGTCATCTTCACTTCCGGTCCGTGAGACATTTGTGCCGTCGGTTTCACTTGCGCTGACCCCGAAACTGGCGCGCCAGTTGTCTCCACCGTCGTGAAGCCTTGCCGAACCACGAACCGTTCCAAAACTACCGCCTTCGATTGTGGCAGAGCCTCCCAGTCCGTCACTTCCCTTTCTGGTTACAATGTTGATGACACCAGACACCGCGTCACTGCCCCAAAGGGCGCTCTGAGGTCCGCGAATGATTTCGATGCGCTCAATGTCGTCTGCATTCAAGTGCTCAAAGAGAAATTCGTCTCCGCTGGCCGGATCGTTTACCTCAATTCCGTCAATCAAAACTAATATGTGGTTGGCCTCTGACCCGCGCATGCGGATCTGTGCCTGGCTGCCGATGGAGCCAGTTCGAGCGACGGTCATGCCGGGTACATCGCGCAAAATCTCAACAAGCTGAAAGCTCTGTCGCGCCTCAATCTCCGTTCGGTCGATGACCGTGACTGCGGTCGACATTTCGTCCAGCGGTATTGGCGTCCTAACGCCGGTTATTGTGATTTGTTCGATTTCATCAGCGACAACTGGCATTGCGAAACCGATCACTGATGACGTCAACATGAATGTCAGCGCCAAGGTCTTTGCCTTAGGTCTCATCTTACTTCCTTCCTCGTCCACACCCGGACAGTTGGTGTGATCGACGTGGGAGGAAATTTTGGAAGGAGGAAGTCGGAATGCCGCTTCTCAACCATCCGGCCACTTACCCCGTGCGCCGATCTATGATCAAAAACCGCAGGCCGGTCTCCGGACTTGTGAGGGTCGCTGTTCTTCAACGGAAGCGCGTCGCCTTCCCATGCTCTTGTCTTTGAACACAGTGGCTGTAAGACGCGCCTTTTGCCTCACTTACCGTTGCGGGGGCAGTAACGGAGTAGCTTGTTGCCTTCAGGCCTCAAGCGCACCGTTTTCCCGTTTCATTCCCACCTCTCGAAGACCCGAGGGGTAGAAACACCTACAATCGTGAGCGCAGTCTTACGCTCCGAGGCGTGGGTTGGCAAGATCATCATCGGTCTCCCATGGATCGTTAAGGTTTTCTGTGACAGAATCAGTTGAACTGCTTCGCCTGACACGCCCTCTGGACCCGCGCCCATGAGTTTGAGACGCCGATTGATCACAGGCCTCGCCTGGACCTTTGCCGGTAGCTGGACCGAGCAGGCGTTTAATTTCGCCATCTTCATCCTTTTGGCACGCCTGTTGGGGGCGGAGGCTTTTGGCTTCGCCATGATGGGCATCGTCATCGTGATCTTCGCGGAGTTCTTGGTTCGCGAAACGGTGACCGAATCATTGATCCAACTTGAGACGGTCGAAGACGGCCACAAGGATGCAGTGTTTTGGTTGCTGGGTGGGTTCTCGCTCGCCCTTGTGGCGGTGCTTGTTCTAAGCGCGGATGTGATCGCATCCCTTTACGGCCAACCTGACATCGCTGACTTTCTTGTCTGGCTTTCGCCGGTGATCTTGTTCATCGGATTTTCTGGTGTGCCGGTCGCTGGGTTGAGACGCGACCTCAATTTCAAATCGCTCGCCATTCGCGCGACCCTTGGTGTCATCGCAGGCGGGATCGTCGGCATTTCAATGGCGCTCAAAGGCTACGGTGCATGGAGCCTCATTGGACAGAGGCTGGCGCAAGTTTTCGTCAACAACATATTCGTCTGGTTCGCGCATCCCTTCACGCCTGGTTGGCGCGCGAAACGATCCCACGTTCGCGAAGTGCTTCAATTTGGTGCCAAGATGATCGGTTTGCGCGCGACCGAACTCATCTCGGTTCAAACACCGACCGTGGTGATAGGTGTGGTTCTGGGACCGACTGTGGTCGGGTTCTATACGATTGCCTGGCGAGTGGTTGAAATTCTCTCGGTTCTGATCACAACACCGCTTCGGATGGTGGCGCAACCGGTCTTTGCCCATATGCAGCGCGGGGCTGAGAACGTAGGAAAGCTCCTAAATGATCTCACCGAAGTTTCGACGCTGATTGCCTTTGCTACCTTTTTCGGCCTGGCTGTAATCGCAGAACCGACAATCACTGTCTTGTTTGGGACAAGTTGGCTGCCCGCAGTTCCTGTCTTGCAGGTTCTTTGTCTTCTTGGTGTCTACTTGTCCATTGAACGACTGCAACAAGCGGTCTGTCTGGCTCTCGGACATGCAGGTTCCCTCTTCGCTCTCTCAACAGCAGAAGCCCTCCTCGGGCTCATTACGATCATCTGGGTATCGCAGTACGGTGTTGTCGCCATCGCGGTCGTGTTTACCATGAGATACCTCCTGCTCTGGCCATTCCGGTTTTGGATCGTTAGAAAGGCGACGAACATCGATATGGGGCCTTACGTGAAACTCTTTGCCATCCCTCTGCTGGCCTCCTTGGTCATGGTGCTTGTCATACTTGGGTGGCAGACAATGATTGGACACAGGTTGAACCCTGTTTTTCTTCTTGCCACCTCCGTTGGTCTTGGTGGGCTCACCTATCTTGGTCTCGCAAGTGTGGCGCTAAGGGACAGACTTCGCCATGCAAAAGGTCTCATGGCCAATCCGGGGTCGACTGACAGAACCAGCTCCAAAACTGAAGAGGCGTAGAGCGCACATGGCTTCACTCCGCATCGCGATGCTGACGACTTTTTACCCGCCTTACAGTTTTGGCGGAGACGCCATGGGCGTTGAACGCCTGGCAAAGGCCCTCGTCGCGCGCGGGCACGAAGTAACCGTCATTCATGACATTGACGGCTATTTGACACTGGCCGGCAGCGAACCGACGGCGGAAGTTGATCATGGCGGGGTCAATGTGATTGGACTGCGCAGCAAATTCAACAGCCTGTCGAACTTGCTTACCCACCAGCTCAGCCGACCGACGGTGCATCACAAACGCTTGCAAGAAATTCTCGCGCCTGGTGCCTTCGATATCATTTGGTACAACAATGTATCTTTGGTAGGCGGCGCCGGCGTGCTCGCTTATGGCGATGGTCTCAAAATCTACGAGGCCCATGAGCACTGGTTGGTCTGTCCCACTCACGTATTGTGGCGCAACAACCGTGAACTCTGTGACAAGCGTGAATGCTTTCGGTGCGGGCTTTCCTATCATCGTCCGCCGCAGCTATGGCGACATCTGCCCGCCTTTCAAAAGAACCTCACCCATGTGGATCGATTTATTGCGAAGAGTGAGTTCAGTCGCGCTAAACACGCAGAATTTGGCTTTCCGAAACCAATGACGGTCGTTCCCTATTTCTTGCCCGATGAACCTGTCGCGGCGACGGAGGGTCCGTCCCCCCAGGATCGACCCTATTTTTTATTCGTCGGTCGGCTGGAGAAGATTAAGGGGCTCGACGATGTTATGCCCAATTTCAGAGACTACGAAGACGCCGATCTGCTCATCATCGGGTCCGGTGACTACGAAAATGAGCTCAAACGACAGGCGGCAGATATCCCCCGCGTGAAGTTCCTTGGGCGTATGGCACCGGAAGAACTCTCCAGATATTATGCCCATGCCATTGCGCTGATCGTCCCTTCGGTCTGTTATGAAACCTTCGGGATCATTCTCATTGAGTCCTTCCGGATGGGCACACCGGTTATTGCCCGAGACATCGGTCCCTTCTCAGAAATAGTTATGAAAAGTGGTGGTGGTGTCATCTACACCGACGACAGTCGCCTCGGTGAGGTCTTCAAGCCTCTTCAACATGAGGCCGGACGGCGCGACGCGCTTGCAAAAGCGGCCCTTTCAGGCTTCCATTCACACTGGTCTGAAGAGGTGGTCATCAACCAATACTTTACCACTTTACGTGAGACTGCCCTTGAAAAAGGCCGCAAAGACGTTGCCGCCGCATTGGAAGACTAAAGACAATGACAATATTGATTACCGGCGGTGCTGGATTTATCGGATCTCACCTGGCGGATCGGCTCTTGAGCGATGGCCACAAGGTGATGGTCCTCGATAATTTGTCAACGGGTTCGATGGATAACATCGCCCACCTGAAAGACAATCCAAACTTCGAGTGTGTGATCGGATCCGTGCGGGATCAATCACTGGTCGTTGAACTTGTGGATGCTTGCAATCTCACACTGCACATGGCTGCAGCGGTGGGTGTCAAACTCATTCTCGACAAACCCAGCCACTCCATTCACACCAATGTCAATGGCACGGAAAATGTCCTGCATGCTTCGTCATCACAGAACAAACTGGTGCTCATTGCGTCGAGTTCGGAAGTTTACGGCAAATCTTCCAAAACACCTTTCCAAGAAGAAGATGACTTGGTGATGGGCTCGACCTCCAATTTGCGGTGGTCTTACGCCTGCGCGAAAGCACTCGATGAATGTTTGGCGCTGGCTTACTCACAAGAAGGCCGTGTTCCAACCATCGTCACACGCTTGTTCAATACGACAGGCCCACGTCAAACGGGACAATACGGCATGGTGCTGCCGAACTTTGTGTCACAGGCGCTGAAAAACGAACCAATCACGGTCTATGGTTCCGGTGAACAATCCCGATGCTTTGGGCACGTTTTTGATGCTGTTGAGGCCATTACACGGTTGATCAACCGCCCGGATGCTGTTGGTGAAGTGTTCAATGTGGGCAATGACCAAGAAATCACGATCAAGGGTTTGGCAGAGCTCGTTCGCGACACCGTCGGCAGTTCGTCTGAGGTCAAACTCATTTCCTATGAAGAGGCATACTCGAACGGTTTTGAAGATATGCAAAGGCGGGTGCCGGGTGTTTCGAAACTCGAAAAGTTCACAGGCTACCGCCCACGAACCTCGCTTGAGCAAATTATTGCCGACCTGGTTGAAGAGAAGAAGGCGCTCTTGGGCCTCGCCTAAGCCTGGGTTAGGTTACCTCGAAACACTTCTTACCCGACGGGCCTTATGACCCTCAGAGATACCAAACGGACCGACTACCAAATTCTGGGTCTCATCCTGGTTCTTGCAGCCGTCCTTCGGTTCTATCGTCTCGATGCGCCTTTGTGGCACGACGAGATTTACACTGTTCTATTCTACATTCGCACATCGTTCGCGGACCTTGTCTCCAATTTCGGTTTCAACAATCACGTCTTCTACAGTCTACAAAGCAAGGCGATGGTCACGCTCTTTGGCGAGACCAATTGGGCCCTGAGATTTCCGGCAGTGTTCTTTGGCATTGCTGGCATTGCCGCAATGTGGTGGCTTGCCAAATTGGTCGCAGGCCACTTACAGGCCCATGTCACCGCGCTCTTGATGGCGCTCTCCTATCACCACGTTTGGTTTTCCCAGAACGCCCGCGGTTACACGGAAATCGCCTTTTTCTGTACGCTCGCAACGATCTTTTTCATATCCGGAATACGCGATCCAAAGTGGCGAACATGGATCTATTATGCACTTAGCATAGCTGCAGCCATGTACACACACCTCACGGCTGGCTTCTTGGTCGCAGCTCACGGCACGGTCTATGCAGTGATGCTCCTCCTGCGTCTGCTCAATCGAAACGCAGACCCGTCCTCATTGGTGGCGCCTTCGACCGTCAGGGAGAACTTCATCATTGTGGCTGGGTTTGCCGTCGGCGGGTTTTTGACACTGGTTCTCTATGCCCCCACCTTCATGCAGGTGCTTGAAAACGTCATGGGTGTGTCCGGCACATCCGGTGTCGACGTCATGAAGGAATATCAAAACCCACTTTGGACCATTTTTGAAGCGCTTCGAACGGTCGCCGGCAATGGACCAGCCGTAGCTGTGGTTGGAATTGGAGTCTTCGTGGCTCTCGCCTTTGGAAGTGTCAGCCTTTACAGGCGTGATCCCATCTTCTCTGTGATTGTTTGGGTCCACATACCCCTCACCCTCACTGTCCTTGTGGTCTTGGGCATGCGTGTCTGGCCGCGATTTTTCTTTGTCGATATCGGGTTCCTGTTTCTCCTCATCACCCAGGGCGTCTTCGTCATTTGTCAATTTGCAAGCCAACGGGCTGAAGCGTGGTTTTCTTGGCGGATTGGGTCGCAAAGGCTCTTTGCCTTTTCTGTTGTATTGATGGCTATTTTGTCAATCGCCCTCGTCACACGAAATTACCTGTCTCCCAAACAAGATCTCGAAGGCGCCTACCACTACGTGGAGGCAAATAGGAACACTGGCGACACGGTCATCACACTCGGTCAAACGCAGGTCCCCTTCAAAGAATATTATCTGGCGGATTGGTCTATCATCGAATCTCAGAGTGAATTGATGGCTATCGAGAAGATTGCGGTCAGGACCTGGGTTGTTGTCGCGCTTCCGGCCCGTACATTTCGCAAATATGATGACATTATGAGCGACGTGGATACACGTTACGCACTGGAACAACGGTTCAAGGGGTCACTTGGCGACGGAAATGTTCTCGTCTACCGAAGCCCTGCCAAATGACCAACGGTTTATGCGAGCCAGTGGGAGAGATCTCTATCAATCAGGGACTGAAGTCTTCCAATATCATCACCAAGTTCCCCTTGCAGATACTCTCTTGCGTTTTCTGACATTTCTGGCTGATCCAAGTTCTCTTGCGACACTGCATCGCGAATGCGCTGGCGCAATTGTTCCGGCATGAGTTTGCCGATCAACCTTGTCGAGGCTCTTTGCTTCATCACCAAGTCTTGCAGCCATTTTCGTTTTGGTTCGCCACCGGTGTTGGGGCGGTATGACATGTCGGGACCGAAACCCGCATCAACTTCAAGAAACTCAAAGACGTTTGACATCACCTTTGATGGATCTACCTCAAAATCTTCGTAGAGATGTACTTGTATTTGCCCACCATCAAAGTGATCAAAGTACCGAGACAATTGTTCTCCATACATTGGAAACTGGGAATACCTAAACATCGGCATCCAGCCCTCGCTCTTTCTCTTGGACTCTCCAAGAAGTGCCTCATCAAACGTATCGAGTGGGTCGATCATTTGACGGCGCGCGTAGAGATAATGCGAAAAGGCCTGTTCGATTGGATTGCGAAGGATGGCAATGAGTTTGGCGTTTGGTATGAGATTTTGAATTCGGCCAGGTGCCTGCTCTGAATAGAGATAGAGTGGTGAGGCTTCGCCGATTGCTTTTTCTCTGGTCACACCCTCAAAGAGCGCTTGATATGCAGCGAGATCCACAAGCGAATTGTTGACGTAATCAGCCCCTGGTCCTTGGAAGGTCAGATCCTCCTGCTTGAACGCGAAGAAGTTTGTCTCCTTCAGTGGGCTCATGAAAATTTCAGAATGCTGCTTCAGATAGGTGTAGAGCGCGGTTGTTCCCGAGCGTGCGGCTCCGATGACCAAGAAATTGGGCAAATTGTCCAAACCGACCAAACTCCTCAAATTCTTGTGCAGCAGCCACTCAATGACCGGGTGGGTGCTTTCGCCCTACATATCGACACCGCGATGTACTAATAGTTAAGAGGGACACTGATTCATGTCAATCAAACGCCAGAAGGCTTCGCGAAATGGAGAACATCGTCATCGGTTCCGGCCCTGCAGGAGTGGCCGTTTCCAAGGCTCTGATCGAACAGGGCTGCGAGGTGACGATGGTGGATGCCGGATATCAGATTGAAGAGGAGGCAAGCGCCTTAAGACAGCGACTTGCTAAAGTATCGCCACAAGAATGGCGTGAAGAAGATCGGCAAGCCATGCTCACACCAGAAGGCGAGGGTGACAGTGGGCTCATGCGGCCCTTTGGCTCGTCCTTCATGTCGGAACGCCCAAACTCAATCTTTGAAGATGACAAGGCGCCCCAATGGTTTGGATTGCGTCCGTCTTTCGTGAAAGGTGGCTTGAGCAATGGGTGGGGTGCATCGATCCTTCCCTACCGCGACACAGACATACAAGATTGGCCCATTGGGGAAAGTGAACTTGCCCCCCACTACGCGGCGGTCAGCAAATTTGTCCCTCAATCGGCCGCAGATGACGGACTCACAACGTTATTTTCCGAGTTGAATACAGACGAACACTTGCGACCATCCTCGCAGGCCGCCGAAATTCTCAAGCGATTGGGTGCAAGCAAAGAACAACTCACGGCATCTGGTGTTTGCTTTGGACAATCGAGGCAAGCCCTTTCCAGCGCGTGTCGCTATTGTGCGATGTGCCTTCATGGCTGCCCTTATGATGTCGTTTTCAATGCGGCTCAGGTTGTCGAAGATCTCATCGCCCATCCCAATTTCACATATTGCGGTGGAGAGCTTACGGAGAGTTTTCAGGAAGAAAGTGAGCGGGTCCAGGTCAATCTTCGTAACCTGAAGACAGACGAAAAGAGTGCGGTGACGGGGCAACGCTTGTTTGTCGCCGTGGGTGTTCTTCCAACGGCGAAGCTCGTGTTGGAATCACTTGGGAAATATGACCACCCGGTTGTCATGAAGGATAGCCAGCATTTCTTTCTGCCATCGGTCCACAAATGGTCGAACGCGGTAAATCCTTCGACCGAGGAACGACACGCTTTGGCACAAATCTTTTTGGAGTGTACAGACACTGACGTGAGTGCTCGAACTGTGCACAGTCAGGTGTACACATACAACGACGCTTATGTGCAGGACATGAGGCAACGATTTGGATCTTTCGCAAAGGTCCTCGATCCGTTCATTGCGTTTCTCAGTCAAAGATTGATTGTCGCTCAAACGTTTCTTCATTCAGATGATTCAGCTTCCGTTGAAATCAGGTTATCTTCTGGCGAGAAGAAAAGCCTCACATTCAAGTCCCTGCCCAACACTTCGACTTCAAGCGCGATTACCCGTTCAAGAACGCGTATGGCGATGGTTCTGCGCAAAGCCGGTCTGGTACCACTGATGCCGCTGAGTCGAGCCGGTGAAATCGGTTCGAGTTTTCACTGTGGTGGAACATTCCCGATGCGAGAGGCTCCCACTGGCCTCGAGACAGACCTGCTCGGACGGGTGAACGGATTAACAAGAACGCACATTGTGGACGCATCCATCTTTCCATCTATCCCCGCGACGACTATCACACTGTCCGTCATGGCAAACGCACATCGGATCGGAAGCCTCGCGCGGAGTCTCGACGCCTGACCTTTGCGTGACTTAGGATCGTTTGTAGTTTCGCCTGATATACTCTGTGATTGGCCCTCGTGCCGCCTCCAAATCAAACCTGGGTTCATACCCAAGGTCTCGTCGTGCCTTTTCAATGTCGCAGACGCCTGACGCCATATAGAGTTGAAGTTCGTGGGGCAGAGGGAAATATGTCGGCGGTCGGCCCAGATTTATCGCCTTAGTCGCGACCCTTCGCACCCTTCTCACAAATCTATCGCCAAGAGTGTTTCTCAGTGTCAGAACTACCCACGTCCCAAAGCCGGAATTGATAAGCCGGTCTAGTGTGGATTCTTGGGGCATGCCACTTTGATCTGACGAGACTTGCCCGGCGACTGCATCAACATCATAGGACTCAAGTGCATTCAGGCCGAGAATTTCTTGGTAGAGAGAATAGAGAGCCTTCCAGGTTGCGGGACGTGGACCAGAGACAATGAACCTCTCGCCATTTTGGCCAGAGACTGTGCCTGCTAGGAGAAGTGCATCAACAACGTCACCAACGTATACGGCGTTGCACGCACCCCGCCCGTCATTCGGCAACATGATTGTTCCACTCATCAATCGCTCTACTTGTACGTCTGTCCACTGAGTGCTCTTCGGCCCGTAAACAATCGTGGGTTGGATGACGATTGAACTGAGACTCTTTTCTCGGGCCCGCATTGCCAGATCTATTTCAATGTCAATCTTGGCTTCCTGGTAGGGATGTTGGGGGTTTGCATAGGCAGATTGTTCGTTCACATCTTGATCAGGCCAGCCTTCATAAACCACTATTGAGCTCACATGAATCAGCCGTTCTACAGAGGTGGAACTACAAGCATCCGCCAAGGACTGAAAGCTCAATAGATTTTCTTGCGCACTGGCTCTGAAATCGTGGGCGAGATTGAAAACCAACTCGTTTCCGTCAACAATCTCTTGCACTCTGTCCCTGTCACTAAGGTCAGCACGTACGACACGAATGGATTGGTTGGCAAATCGACGCGCCTTTTTTTCGTTACGAACGAGAACCGTGACGTCTGCCCCCAACTCAGCCAATCTATCGACGAGTGGCGCACCGATGAACCCTGTCGCACCTGTGACGAGGACCCGCTTTCCTTTGAGTAACTTCAAATCGATCATATGCCGCCATTTGCTTGTCGCGTCTTTGCCACATCGTAAAAACGACTCACTTTAGGCTTTCACGACATTCTCACCCTGCAACCCATTGCGCGCAAATACATTGCGAGTGTCGATGATGAGCTTGGCGGAATTCGCAATCAGACCGTAGTCCACGTCATCGTGATCGGTTGCAACCAGAACAGCATCGTACTCGGCGATTGTCTTGCCGTTCAAATCTACGGACTTGCGACCAGCAAGGTGAGCGTGCTCTCGGGTTTGTGGCACTTCCAGGACATGAGGGTCATGGTAGTCGCACTTTGCGCCACGTTCCTCGATCAACTCAATCAATGCGAAGGAAGGGCTTTCTCTTGTGTCATTGACATTCGCTTTGTAGGCCAAACCCAGAATCAGGATGTTCGCGCCTTGAAGGGTCGTTCCATTTCCGCCCCCTAACGCTTCACCAAGTCGATCCACAACCAGCTTGGGCATGCGTGTGTTGATTTCACCGGCCAGTTCGACAAAACGCGTTTCGACGCCACTCTGCCGCGCCTTCCAGGTCAAATAGAACGGATCGATAGGAATACAGTGTCCACCAAGACCCGGCCCTGGGTAGAACGGCATAAAGCCAAACGGTTTGGTGGCCGCGCCGTCTATAACTTCCCAAATGTCGACATCCATGGCCGCATAGACGCTCTTGAGTTCATTGACGAGCGCAATATTGACGGCACGGAAAATGTTCTCGGTCAGTTTTACAGCTTCAGCGGTCGCGCTGCCGCTAACGGTAGTCACTTGCGCGACGATCTTCCCATAGAGCGTCGTTACCAACTCCAATGATTTGGGGTCGTCGGCGCCGACAACTTTTGGAATAAGCTTTGTTGTGCGGTCTGAAAAACCTGGGTCTTCGCGTTCTGGAGAAAAAGCGAGGAAGAAGTTTTCACCGCACTTGTAACCCGTTGCTTCGAGAATTGGTTGCACGACCTCTCTCGTGGTTCCCGGCCACGTCGTTGATTCAAGCACAACAATCTGTCCAGAGCGCAGCGATGCAGCAATAGCCTCTGCAGTGGACGAGATGTAACTTAAATTGGGTTCTTTGTTCTTTGTGAGAGGCGTCGGCACGCAAATCAGAATGGCGTCGGCCTCACCAAATCGCGACATGTCGCAGGTCGCCTCGAACCGGCCGGATTGAACTGCATTTGAGATGGCGTCCGGCGCGAGATAGTCGATGACCCGTTTGCCTGCATTGATGTCGGCGACGCGGCTTTCATTGATGTCGAACCCGAGAACTTGAAAACCGGCTTCGCATGACGCCAAAGCGAGCGGTACTCCCACATAACCAAGACCCACAACGCCGATAGTCGCCTCACCCTTTTCGAGCCGGCGTTTCAGATCGTCAACATTTGTGGCCTTGGTCGTCACGTTGGTGTCTTGCCTTCTCGTCCGAGTGAAGTCTGCGGTTACGCTCGTACTCCTTCCAAATTAGTGGACAAGAGATAAGAAAGTATTGACCTTAATTCCAGCGAAAAGGACACAAAGACCCCACTTTCTTTAGAGTGCCTTGCCGTCGAACTCGCCGTCGACGAAGCTATCCCGCAGCTTGAATTTCCTAATCTTGCCGGATCCTGTTAGTGGGAAATCTTGTACCGCAAACCATTGCGAGGGCGTCTTTTGCGCCGCCAAATGAGAACGGCAATGAGCAACCAGTTCATCCTTGCTCAGAAGCGATGGGTCATTGGGTCGGATAAAGCAAATGGCAATCTCACCCCACTTGGCATCCGGCACGCCAACAACCGCGACTTCCGCCACATTGGTGTGTTCAATTAGAACATTTTCGATTTCGGCTGGAAAGAGGTTCTCACCTCCGCGAATAATCATCTCCTTGACGCGACCGGTGATCTTTACAAACCCGCGCTCATCCATTGTGCCAAGATCGCCAGTGTGAAGCCAACCTTCCGTGTCTATCGTCTCGGCTGTAGCCTTGGGATTGTCATTGTAACCGATCATGTTGCAATACCCGCGGGAGCAGATTTCGCCCACAGTGTCGAACGGCACGACGGTGTTGGACTTGGGATCGCGGATCGAAATCTCCGTATGCGGGAGCGGTTGTCCGATTGTCTCACACAGGTCGGCAAAAGAGTCAGAGGGTCTGGTTTGTGTTATCACTGGCGAGGTTTCTGTCTGACCAAACACGGTCGAGAAATTACAGTCAAAGACTTCCCCTATTTGCCGCACAAGTTCCGGCGGCACCATGGACCCGCCTGACCCTGAAACCTCAACAGATGAAAAGTCATAGTGACCTCCTTTTGCCGCTTCCAGTAATCCAATCAACATGGTCGGAACACCTACCATCACGTTGACTTTTTTACTCTCAATGAGTCGAATAATTTTGCCGGGGTCAAACAGCTTCACCATGTAAAGCGTGCAGCGAAATTGGACAGACCCCAGCATTGCAAGCGCGCAACCCGCTGTGTGAAACATGGGCATGTAGTTCATCCAGATCTGTCCTTTTCGCACTGTCATGCGTTCTGCGGTAAGACGTGCATTATTGACCAAGCCCTTGTGAGACAGGAGCGCCCCTTTGGGAAATCCTGTGGTGCCAGAGGTGTATTGGATTTGCACGGCATCGTCTGGCAGAACTTTTGGGAGTGGACGACCATCTCCCTCAACACGGTAGAGGGTCGCTTCGTCATCGAGATTGACGACCTCTTTCACTTTGGGCAACCCGGCGCAGACTTCTTGTGCAATCTTCGCCATGGGATTGCCGCGATATTCTTCCACCAGAAACAGACCTGACGACTGAGACTGATTGAGGACGTATTCCAATTCATTGGGTTGATAGGCCGGATTGACGGTCACCAAGGTTAGGCCTGCAAAACTGCAGGCGAATTCCATGATGGCCCACTCCGGCGTGTTTGGAGACCAAAGGGCGACACGCTCGCCCGGCTCAAATCGGGACGCAAGGGCGTGACCGAGTCGCTCAGCATCCGATAACAATTCAGCATAGGTCCAACTTCGACCGAGCTCACAATTGATGTCACACTCGACGAGCGCAACGGATTCCGGTGTGTCGGCCGCGGCATCACGCAAGAGGTCGCCAATGGTCGTACTGACAATATCTCCCTCTTCGATCGCTGGAAAATGGGACTCCGTTAGTTTCACATCCATCATCGCATGCTCCTCCCCTGAGTTCGCGGTGAAGTCCTTTTGAGACATCCTATGGGCGGTGATGGGGCCGAGCAAGTCTTGAGCGACATCTACACCGCGGCGCGGAGTTGAGGCGTGGCTGCCGGCCTGTCGAATCGTCTGGGGATATGCTTTGATGAAAATGGTACCGCCTCTCTGACTTGAACAGAGTACCTCTAGTTCCACAAACTAGCGCTCTAACCAGATGAGCTAAGGCGGCACTGAAAACCATATAAAGGCTGCAGCCCCCGAGGCGCAAGGCCTCTTCAAGATGGAGGGCGAACCTAAGACTTTGTGTTGACGATTTCAAGTCTTTCCTCAACCTCCAAAAACCGCAAATTGCAGCGAATTCTTGTGGTGCCGGCCGGTCGGGATGTGCCGCTGGACGGGCCCGAATAACTGTGATTGTGTTAGTCTCAACTGCTTCGTTTGAGGAGCTCTCGTTTATGTTCATTCTCGACCCGCGCGCCAAGACCGAGTTTGTTGAAGCCAATGGACTGAGTTTTGAAGTACTCACATGCGGTGAGGGAGATCGGCTCGCACTTTGCCTACATGGATTCCCCGAGCACGCGATTTCGTGGCGCCATCAACTTCCTGCTCTCACCGACCTGGGGTTTCGAGTGTGGGCTCCAAACTTACGAGGATATGGAAAGTCGAGCCGTCCCAAGGGCGTCAAATCCTATTGCCTCGATAACTTGGTGGCCGATGTCGCTGGTCTCATCGATGCCTCTGGTGCGCGCGAGGTCGTTTTACTAGCCCATGATTGGGGTGCGGCGATCGCTTGGGAATTCGCTTACCGACAGGTTCGACCGCTGTCGAAGCTCGTCATCATGAACGTGCCGCATCCAGCTTGTTTCATGAAGGGCGTCAAGACACTGAAACAACTTCGAAAGTCTTGGTATATTTTCTTTTTTCAGATCCCCTTCTTGCCGGAATACTTGTTGGGCCGAAAAGGCGCCAAAGCGGTGGGAGATGCCTTCGCGCGAACTTCATGCGACCGGGACCGGTTTCCGGACGACTTGTTGGCCGTTTATAGCGCCAACGCAACGCAGCCGGGAGCGCTAAAGGCCATGATCAACTACTACCGGGCGGCTTATCGATACCACAAGTGGCCAGATCCCGAGGATTTTCCGATCATTGACACCCCCACTCTCTTGGTCTGGGGCGAAGAGGATATGGCCCTTGGCAAAGAGCTAACGATTGATACCGACCAGTTTGTCTCAAACTTGACAACGCGTTATCTCACCGGCGTTTCTCATTGGGTTCAACAAGAAGCCCCAAATTCCGTCAATGCAATGGTGGACGCCTTTCTGAACGACAAGCACGTGCCGCAACACTCTGAACTGCGCCAAGCTGAGGATGAAAAACGGTCGGGGCAGAGGTAATTCTTTCCCCTATGCGCTCAGCAGACTAAACTCTGATCTCTACTTGGACGAGGGAGAAACACTTTGAACGGCATCAATCGCGAAACCGACGAATCGGCCACTTTGCAGATCGGCCAAACCGAACATGGGATGGTTCGGCTCTACGTTGTGACCGATCGATTTGACATCCCAATGGACTTCACAGCCGAAGAGGCTCGTGAAATTGCAAGTGAAATTCTCACGCTTGTTGAGACGCTCGAGACAAACTGAGCGTTGCATATTTGAGGCACCTGGCAGTCCATCCTGGAAGTTAACCATAGAATCGCTCCTCATACGTCTCAACGGGGAGAATCATAGCGGAAATGGCTTTGTTCCTGGTTCTGCGCTCTGGTAAGGTCCAGACACGAGCTGCCGTTGGGAAATTCGGTGGCCGACGAAATCTTTTAGGGGGTTATTTGGGTGAGCATTGTATCGATCATCAGTGATCGAGCATGGCCTGCTTGGGTCTGGGATCCGGCACGCCCGGGGATATTTGCCGCCAATAAGGCGGCCCTCGTGTGGTGGGATATTGAAGGCGCTTTTGACCCGGCGGACCTCCTATTCAAAGCAAGTGATCCGATTTCGCAAAGTCTCTCAGCATGTCTTGATTTCGATGACGGGGAAGAGTTTGATCTCCAACTTTCCCTTCCCTTCCATCCACCGGTTCAACTCTATCGGTGCCATACAATTAGAGACCAAGGTCAAAGATTTGTTCTCCTTGAAGCTCCTGGTGGATCAGAGACGTCAAAAGAAACCGATGCACCTGAGAGCGCACCTCTTTGGTCGCAAGCGCTTGCCGATCTCGTCCCCTTGCCTTTTCTCCTTTGTGAGGCGGACGGGGAAATCGTTGCTGAGAACGCTGAAGCAAGGCTGCGTCTAGGCACCAGCGAAAATCGACCGACGCGGCTGAGCGCGCTGTTTCCGTCGCATCACGACGCCTTGGCTCTTACCTCTCGGATCATGAGGCAGGGCCGGTGCAACGAAGTCGCCTCCATTTACACAAGAGATGGTATCAGCCGGGCGCAGGTTATGGCCTACCGGGTCCTGGATGAAGTCGCTATGCGACACAGGCTGTTTTTCGCCTTGAATTTTTTGCGAAGCGGGCGGCGCATTGTGCAACCCGAGGTCGATGCTGCTTCAGAGAAATGGCGAGAAGCCGTGGAAAAGATTGCGCCTGCAGCCTTTGAGCTCGATGCGATCCGTAAAATCATCTACTTCTCACCATCGATGCCTCGCTTGATCAACAAGACGCCAGACAGGATTGGCGGACGGCTTCTTGGCGAAACCGGCGCGATCCTTGATCCAAGAATTGAACGCGGGTTGAAATCTGAGTCTGCCTGGGAAGGTGGCCGGATGCTTTGGCGGCACGACGATGGCTCTTCGCTTGCTCTAGAAACACATGGCGAGCCCGTGTTCGGCAACGACGATGACCTGCGCGGCTTTCGTATCATTGGAATTCCTGTTGCGGGCACGCGCGATGACGATGTTCAATCAACACTGACAACGCCACAGGAACCGCAAGACCTTCCTTCATCCGAGGAAAAATTGGAACCGGAAGAAGGTCTCTTTCCTGCACGAGGAAATCTCGTTCGCTTAGATGACTGGCGACCTGCTGATGAACAATCGGTTCTCACGGAGACCGAGTTCGCTTCAATCGTCAACGAGCTTGACGCAGCACTTTTGGGCCTAGATGACAGTGGTCGCATTCGGTTTGCAAACAAGGCGGCGCTGGAAACATTGGAAATGAGCGAACTTGAGGTTCGGGACCGCCCTCTTCCCTCGCTGTTTGAGAAAAGCTTCGGGGCTTTGCTTGGCACCTATATTCGCGCACCACAAAATCCAACAATCGCGGCAACCTTCCTTAAGGGCGCAACAGGATCCCTTGTAGATGCAAGCGGCGATGAGACAACATTGATTGTGCGAATGCATCCGCTTCGCGAACGCTCTCCCATTCGCTATTGTGCTTTTCTTCAAGACGCCCACAAAAGAAGCTCGTCAAAGACCCCGGAGAAGGCGCTGCTTGGCGGAGAAGAGTTAGATGAAAAGGAAAAGCGAGACTTCTTAGCAAATTTTAGCCATGAAATTCGAACGCCACTTAACGCGATTATTGGGTTCTGCGACCTCATCCGGCAGGAAAAATTTGGGCCTCTGGATAACCCAAAATACCGAGAGTATATTCAAGACATTCATGAGAGCGGTCAGCTTATGTTGAGTCTGGTCGACGATGTGCTTGCGCTTTCAAAAGCCGAGAATGCGACACTGGGTCGAAAACTTTTACCAATGGATATCCGGCCAGTGATCAACATGGCTGTGCGTCTGGTCGCATCACAGGCGGATGCGCGCGGCATTCATGTAAACAAAAATCTTGATCCGCATATCCCTATCATTCTGGCGGACGAGCGCAGCGTTTTGCAGATTGTTCTCAATATCTTGACCAATGCCATCAAGTATACTGACCGTGGCGGCGACGTCCTCATCGCAGCTCACAAATTGGAAAGCGGTCGGATCCGAGTGCGATTTCAGGACACAGGAATTGGTATGTCGCAAAAAGATCTGCGATTGGCGCTTCGGCCCTTTGGACGCACGGCAAGTGCCACACGCAAAGGTGTCCAAGGGACGGGCCTTGGCCTCCCGCTGGTAAAGGCCTTAGCACAAGCCAACCGGGCACAATTCTCGATTGAGAGTGAACCTGATTCTGGCACATTGGTCCGCATTGATTTTTGCGCTGCACAAGCGGTCGCTGAATAGGCCCCGTAGAATTTCTCTTTAATATTGCCCTAGTTTGACGGCCTCTGCTTGGCTAAACTCAAGTGGTTGATACTCTTAGTGCCGTGCCGCGAAAGCCGCCAGTCTACAATCGATGAGGACCTCATGAGAAAAATAGTAACCTGGATAGGTGCGTTGATCGTCGTTCTCATTGGCGCCGCGCTCATTTTGCCTTTTGTCCTTCCTGCGAATGTATACAAGGAACAGGTTGCAAAGCGGGTCGAAACCGCGACGGGGCGCACACTCACTATTGAGGGTGACTTGAAACTTCAGTTCTTTCCGACGTTTCAGGTTGAAGTCAATGAAGCCACTCTTGGCAATGTGCCGAATGCCTCATCTCCCTCCATGATTCGCATGGAGCGATTGGTCGTGGGCGTCAACCCTTCCGCCCTTCTGCGTCGGGAAATCATTATCACCAATTTCACTTTGCAAAAACCTGAGATTGATCTTGAGGTCGCCAAAAATGGCTCGCCAAATTGGTCATTCGAAAAAACCTCTCAATCGGAAGGGTCAGAGACGGACGCTGAAGCGGCAACGGACTCTGGCAATAACATGTCGATCGTCGCTCTTAGCGACATACAGATCTCAGACGGCAAGATCACCTACATCAATCATCAAACCGATGAGGAATATTCCTTTGATGATGTCGACATGACGATCAGTATGGCCAACCTTCAAAGTCCCTTCAGTGCGAAGGGCTCCATGATCTACAACCAAGAGAAAGTAGATGTGGAAATGAACGTACGTTCGCTCAGTGCCTTTACTCAGAATGTCACAAGCCCAATCGGAATCGAAATCTCATCATCACCAATCGATGTCTCGTTGGACGGAGCCTATTCCGGCGGTGCAAATTCAAAGCTCACCGGCGCAACAAAGGTTAGTATTCCATCACTCAAGAGATTAGACGAATGGAGCGGATCAGCCTTAGGCGGAGATCTGGCGGGCGCATTGGCGGTGACAGGTGAGCTTTCGGCACAGGGATCCGTCTACGAATTCACCAAAGCGACAGTCCGTTTCGACGTTATATCGGGCACCGGCAATTTGAAAGTAGACGGGCGCAACTCAAAGCCCAAGCTTTCGGGCCGACTAGACGTTCGAGAGCTCGATTTTCGTCCCTATATGAAAGAATCTGAGACGGCAACCGCTTCAACAGGCAGCGGATTCCCCGCTTGGAACGACAATGCGATCAACGCCAAAGTACTTCGCCTTGCTGATGCTGACTTTGAAATTACGACCAACAAATTGTGGTTTCTGGCTTATGAGATCGGCGCTAGCAATCTTTCGATATCTGTGCGCAACGGAATTCTCAAGAGCAACCTGAAAAGACTTGATCTGTATGGCGGTCAGGGTCTTGGAAATCTGACCGTTGACGGGTCAGGAAACGTACCTCGCTTGAACGCGAAACTCGACTTGACGACCATCAATGCCGAGCCACTGGTGTTGGCAGCAACCCAAAGAGACGTCCTGTCGGGACTCGGAAATTTCGTCCTCAACGTTCAGACCCAAGGCCGCACGCAGAAGGAGTGGATGAGTGGTCTCTCTGGGAGCGGGCAACTCTTCCTAAAGGATGGAGAAATCCGTGGTGTCGATTTGACACGCATGGTCAACGTCGTTAGTTCGCTAACCGGTTTGCAGCTCGAAAACAGAAATGGCGATGAAGATCTCAATCAAGAAACCGGCGCCACGAGGAAAACGGAGTTCGTCGAAATGGGCGGAACCTTCTCTATCGCAAACGGTATTCTTAACACCGGTGATTTTCGCCTCGACAATGACGTCATTTCACTTTCGGGACGCGGCACGATCAACATTGGGAATCAAACCGTCAATCTCAAGATTGATCCGGGGCTTAATCAAGAAGACGGAGGAACAAAGGTTGCGATCAAAGTATCCGGTCCGTGGAATGACCTCACCTACTCGCCGGATCTGCAATCAATCTTGAAACAAGAACTGATAGAGCAGTTGGGAATTGAAAAAGAATCACCGGCCAATCTCCTTTTGGACGCTCTTTTCGGCGGCCAAGAAGCCCCACCCAGCGAACCCGAGGAGTAGCTGACATCGGCAGTTCCATGGTTGTTTCCCGTCAGACACCCAATGGAAGTAGATAGTAACTCACTGATTTCACATGAGAAAACAAATACCATTGAACTACCCAGAACAACGGGGACAATGGTGAATAGGCTCATTTGATGGTGAGCTGCGGGTCGTGTTAGGGGAAAGATTTTTGAGAATGTATAAGCATTGGATCTGGGGAGGCATCTTGAGCCTGCTCCTAACGTTCTTTGCGGTGCCAGCGCTATACGCCAGCGTCGATGCGGACTTGGAAACCTGGGCCAAGTCCTATTTTCGATCCGCCGTTGAGGACCGGCGTGCCGTCGGTGCCGTGATTGTGGTCGTCGATTCCGCGGGGCCTCTTTATGTCGATGGATTCGGGTATGGCGACCTTGAAGCGCGTGAACCCATTCACCCCGTAGTTACCTACATCCCAATTGGTGACATTGGTAATCTCTTTACCTTCAACGAAATCTATCGTCTTGATAGAGAAAGACGGCTCTCGCTAGATGAGCCCGTGAACACGTTCCTGACTCGCGTGCAATTGGACCCAACCTATAGTGGGACGACCATTCGAGATCTTCTACAGAACCGCTCTGGGTTTACAACATCACCTCGTGGTTCTTTGGTCCGCCGAGGATCATCTACACCGCCCGCAATCAGATTTGCAAAACGCTTGGGTGCCAAAAAGGCATCGTTCAATTCTGAGATTCCACAATACTCAACCTACGCCGCGGCGGTCGCTACAATCATGGTCGAAGACTTAACCGGGGAACCTGTTGATGCGCGACTGTCACGATTCTTTAGGGAGGAATTGGACGTCCAACCATACTTCAATACTCTCGACAATGCGCCGCCCGAGTACATTCTCCAGCACTACAATGTTTCGAAGTTTGGTGAGCGGACCAGGCAAGAGCTTTATGCCGCAGCGCCGGGCTTTCTGGCTGCAAAGGGTGTGCATTTGACGCCAACAGACGTCGGAAAATTGGCGGTGAGGTTGCTCTCTGAACTCACGGTCGACCCTGGGACCGGTAGTCCAGAGGACAATGTCGCGAGCAGACTTTCTTACGAACCTCGGAATTACCAGACACTCGCAGCCGCTGGAACTGACGCTTTTGGAATTTCGGGACACGTCCAATCAGCCACAACTGATCTCGTGCTGATCCCAGAACTCGACATCGGCGTTTTCGTGATGGTTTCCGGCGAAAGAAAATCGCCCGACCTCAATCTTGGCAACAACCAAAACACGGTTCCGGTACCATTGACGGCACGTCAAGCCGCCCAAGATCTCATTCAAAGACTTGGGGAGGCCCCTGCAAGTGTCGCAGAACAATTGTCCCCTAAGATCATTCGTAAACTGGCGGGAGTATATGCGGGTATCGCCTTGCCGGATAACACGCGGGAAGACTTTTTCAATATTGATAAGCAAATGGCGAATGTTCGTGTTGAGGGTGATGGGCAACTTCTTATCAATGAACAAGGCCCCTTCCATCCAGTCAATGAGACAACGTTCATGGATGTCAATGGAACGGTCGCCACATTTCATATGAGCAAAGAAGGCAAAGTCGAAGCCCTGACATTTGCCAATCACAAGATCACTAAGTTAGTAGATCCCAATCTACCGGTGAAGATTCTGGCTGGATTTGGCGTCGCTCTGCTTGCTGGATTGGTCTTGCTCTCGGCCCCTCTTTGGATGGGGCACTCGATTAAGGAAAGCCTTGCCATTTGGGCCGGGACCCTTGCAGCTGGGGTTATGGTTGTTACCGTGGCTCTGCCCGCGTGGCAATATTTCCAGGGGTGGCCAAGCTCCTTTGTGGATCACTCGTTCTTTCCCATTTGGACGGCGATACTCTGGACCTTCGCGGGCCTCACACTTCTCACCATTGTGTTTTGCATCTTGGCATGGAAGGGGCGTTACTGGGCCTTGGATGGCCAGGGATTGCGAAGACGTAGTCGCTTCACAATCGGGACTTTGGGTTTGACCTGTGTCGTCTTCTTATATGCTCAACTCGGGCTCCTACCTATTGCTGCGGGATGATATGACCATGGTCTTAAATCGATATTCCGCCACCTTCTTGGCGTTGGCACTGGTGAACTGTTTCGCTGGGCCATCATATGGATTGTCCAATTCTTCAGACGATGACCCGAAACTTCAGGAGAACGTCATGGGCGGCGGAGATCGAATAGTTGGACAAGAATACGCCACTCGGAGCCCGGTTCTGGGTCGCAACGGCATGGCCGCAACGGCACATCCGCTGGCGTCGCAAATTGCCATCGACATTCTGAAACAAGGTGGCAGCGCGATTGATGCTGCCATTGCTGCCAACGCAGCCTTAGGTTTGATGGAACCTGTAGGCAATGGCATGGGTGGCGATCTTTTTGCCATTGTTTGGGACCCAAAGACCGAACGTCTCTATGGTTACAATGGGAGCGGACGATCCCCCAAGGGACGCTCGCTCGACATGTTGCTTGAAAAACTTGAGGGTGCCGCAGAAATTCCGGCATACGGCTCTCTCCCTGTCACTGTACCAGGCACCGTTGACGGTTGGTTTGCATTGCATGAGCGGTTCGGGAAGCTCTCCATGGGGGACGTTCTTGCGCCTGCGACACACTATGCCAGGGACGGATTTCCTGTTTCTCAAGTGATTGCGTATTATTGGCAAAGAAATATGCAGATCTTTGAGGAGCGTGGAGCGCCCTTTCTCGAGGAGTTTGAAAATGCGCGAAGCACCTATTTGATAGAGGGAGCGGCGCCGCAAGAAGGTGAACTGTTTCAAAATCCTGATCTCGCGAAAACTTTTGACATTCTCGCCCGCGAGGGTCGCGACGGGTTTTATGCAGGGGAGATCGCACGAACCATTGAGGCTTACATGAAACGCATTGGCGGCGATTTGCGGTATGAAGACTTCGAGAGTCATCGGGGTGAATGGGTTGACCCAATAGGTGTCAAATACCGCGGATACGAGGTCTTTGAATTGCCGCCGAATACGCAAGGTCTTGCCGCTCTCCAGATGCTACGCATCCTCGAAGGTTTCAATGTCTCCGAAACTGGTCACAATTCAGCCGAGACGTTGCACTTGTTGGTCGAAGCCAAACGGTTGGCCTTTGAGGATATGGCACGCAGTTATGGTGACCCAAAGTTTTCTGACATCCCAATCGAACGACTGCTCTCGGACGGACACATCGAGGAACAACGCAAGCTGATCTCAGTTGAGAGTTTGATCGACATCGACAACTTGCCTGGACCGCCTGAAACCGGCGATACGACCTACCTCACTGTGAGCGATAGTGATGGCATGATGGTCTCGCTTATTCAAAGCAACTACCGCGGCATGGGAAGTGGGCTGGTTCCGGATGGATTGGGATTTATGCTCCAAGACCGTGGTCAACTCTTTAATCTCGATCCCGCGCACCCAAACGGGTACGCCCCGGAAAAACGCCCGTTCCACACAATCATCCCCGCATTCTTGATGCGCGACGGGAAGCCTTTGATGAGTTTTGGCCTTATGGGTGGTGCCATGCAACCACAAGGGCATGTGCAAGTGATCGTAAATCTCATCGATTTTGGCCTGAATGTTCAAGAAGCCGGCGACGCGCCCGGTTTTATCATTCGGGATCGTCAGAACCGACAGGTACACCGGCTCAAGGCGTTGGCACGCTCTATTTGGAGAGTGGTATTAACCAAGAAACCCGTGACGCACTTGAAGACCTTGGCCACAGAGTGGAAGATGGGCGTGGGCAATTTGGCGGATATCAAGCGATTTGGCGGGATCCTGAAACCGGCGTCTACTACGGCGCCTCGGAAATGCGCAAAGATGGGCAAGCTATAGGCTACTAAGTCATCAATTGTTCGACTTAGGGCCAGTGATTTGCTAATTAGTTCGCGAAATTCAAGCAATTTGGCAACGCGCGACCTGCGGCCAAACGAGTAGAGGTAGTTATGAATCGTTCGGAACGACGGAAAGTTGGAAAAACGCAAAAGGAAGACGTCGATCATTTGGTGGAAGAAGGTCTTAGCCGCATGCGCGAGGGACAATTCGGGAGCGCGCGCAGTGCGTTTCGCGAAGTGATCTCCGTTCAGCCCAACAATGGTGAAGCGCTCTACCGTCTCGGCACCCTCTCTTTTTTCGCTGGCGAAATGGCCCAGGCTGAAGATCTTTATCGGCGTGCGATCGTGGCAAGGCCTGGTTTCGCAGGCGCATATAGTGATCTTGGATTTTTGTTGCAACAGACCGGAAAATTTGACGAGGCCTTGACCTCGATCCAATCGGCTATTGAAATTGACGCGACCCGCCCGGAGTTCTACGTCAACCTTGCTGCTACCTGTCGCCACTTAAAACATTTGGACGGCGCAATTGCAGCCTGTGACAAGGCTCTTGAGGTCAACCCCAAACACTCGCAAGCCCTGTTCTTCAAGGGCATGAATGATATTTCAAGAGACGATAAGGCGGCAGCAATTGTCTCATTCAAGAGCGCCTTAGAGAGCGACCCCTATTTGAGGGAAGCGTATATGCAGTTGGCGACGCTGGAATATGATCCTGAGAAAAAGGACAGCCATCTGACACACTACAAGAAAGCATTCGATGACAACCCAGAGGACATTCGGATGGCCCTCTCCTATGTCGAGGCCCTTCATAAGTCTGGTTGCTACAAAGAAGCTGAGAGCATCCTACGCAAGTTTGAAGGGCTAGAAGGTCCTGGAAGCCTCGGCGTCGCGAATGGCCTCGGTCACACGCTCGCCTCACAAGGCAAGCTCGAAGAAGCAATCCCGTTTCACAAGAAGGCTTTGCAGATTGAGAATGACGATGCAGTGTCACGACAGAATTACGGCCTGACCTTGATCAAGCAAGGTCAGTACTCGGAAGCCAAAAAGCAGTTGCAGAAGGCTTGGCAAAGAAGTCCCTACTCCCAAGATCTCGTTGGAACAATTACAACGATGCTTCGCGCAGCCAATGATCCACAAGCTAACATTTTCACCAACCCTGACCTGCTAATCTTTGAAGATGAAATTGATCTGCCTCAAGGTTATGAGAGCATTGAATCATTCAACGACGATTTGTGGGCTCATATCGAAACCTTAGAGGCTCACCCAATTCACCCTTTCGACCGAACGCGTAAAATTGGCGAAACCGTTCGTTATCTTCCGTTGGACCATCCTGAAGAACCTGTATTGTCCACTTTACGTTCGGTCTTTGATGCATCCGTTACTTCCTTCGAAGAAACCTTGCCCGACAACAAATCACATCCGTTCTTGTCCCGAAAAGGCTGGGGACGGTCTTCAATGCACAGTTTTGTCATCGACTCAAAAGAGCACGATGCAAGAGATTTCGATATTGAACAGTCGGGATACATGAAGGGCATCTATTTCATTTCCGCGCCTGACGAATGCGCGGATGACAGCGAACGAAATGGGTGGCTCAGGTTTGGAAAACCCACTTTCGACTTACCTGCCGCCCTCGCTCCAGAGATCGAAATTCGCCCAGAAGCTGGCAAGATGGTCCTGTTTCCCGCCTATTTCTGGCATGGATTCAACGCACTGAAAGCAAAGACGCCGATGAGGGCCGTCACGTTCCACGTCGTCGCAAATATGTTTCAGTGATTTGTGTTACCGGGACAGACATTCGGTGAACGCGTCTCCGACGGCCTCAATAGTTTGAACGTAGTGATCTGGCCCCGGCCTGATCGACGATCCCATCGGGTCTATTAGTTGAATCGCGAGTGAGGTCTGTTTTGCAATTTCGGTTGCAAGGTCGGCATCGTGTTGCGGGTCAACCAGCAGACATGAAATATCGGACTTGCTAATTCTATCGACTGCCGCCAGCAAAGACGCCACACCCATTGGCGTATCGGATCGATGCTTCAGTACCACCGCATGATCTGGCCCCATCGCCGCGCCAAAGTATTGGAGTGAATTGTGTAGAACGGCGTAGCGGCGCTCGCTTAAGGGTGCCAACTGTTTGCGCAAACCCAGATCGACATCCGCAATTCGTTGCCGGAGCGCATTTGCGTTTTCCTCATAGAGTTCGGCATTTGCCGGATCGAGTTCCGAGAGCGCTGGAACAACAGCGTCGATAATGTGAACGGCATTGCCCGGCATGAGCCATATATGAGGGTCCAAATGACCCGCTTCCTCCGACACGTCTGCCGCGTCATGGTCGTGCTCGTCGTTCGCTGAATAGGAAAAGATCTCAAGGCCTTCAATCTCCATCAATTGAAGAACCAATCGGTCGCCGCGGTTGTCGATCGCCTTGCGCAGCCCGGATTCCAAGCTCGGCCCCACCCAAATTACAAGCTCTGCGCGAGACAGTGCAGAGGCTTGTGATGGGCGTAGTGCCGTCGTGTGAGGTGAGTTTTTACCATCCATCAGGAGGAGAGGCGTGTCGGCACCTTGCATGATCGCACTGACCAGACCATGAACTGGTGGGATCGAAACAACAACTCGTGGCGATGATGGCTGCCCACATCCACCGAATCCAACCAGCAAGGTGAGAACTGCGCAAATACAGAATTTCGCCCGCCGCGCCACTTTTTTCACAAACGCCGAAATGTCCTGCGCGACCATCGCCCACCTCCGATTAAAGACATCGTCGGCATGACATGGACCGTCGGAAAGATCAACCGACCACACAGAAAAATGGCGACTGTGGTCCGGGGGAAACTCACAGTCGCCAACAAGAGGGTGTAGTTCTGGGGTGCTTTTTGGGGTGTCGCTGTGATTCAGCGATCTTTTATTATGTTTCTTACTTTGTCTCTTCGTCTTTGAGTTCGATCTTGTCCTTGAATATGAACACATGACCGTCCTCGCCATGCTCGGACAATTCTCCATGTTTGTGTATGTGGACGTTCGCGTTATCGACATCGAGATCGACGTCATGTTCCTTGAGAAATTCCTGGAGTTCTTCTTCGCTCATATCCTCGGAATTCACAACGACGACATGTTTGTCGATTGAAGTGACTTTTCCTTCGCCAGCGCTCTTCACGACATATTTGTGCGTCATCGAATTCTTCGTCTCGCCTTCGCCCTTGCTAACAAAGACGTACTTATGCCCATCTTTTTCACTGAACGTCATGTCACCATGTTCGCCTGACTTCATGACAACCACTTCGTGCTCACTTCCTTCACTGACATGAGCAAGTTCTAGAGCGCCGGATTCCATGTCAATGACCACGCCCTTTTCAGCCAGCTCGGCCAATACTCTCTGTGCCTCTGGTTCTGACAACCCACCAACAGATTCGACGACCATTGGCTCGTCCATGTCTGATGTAAAGATAGAGATGAGTACTTTCTCCCCACCCTCCGCACTTTCGGAAATTTTCTTGATGACTTTGACTTCGTGCGTCTCTGTCTTCGATGCTTCAACTTCAGCCGTCGCCGTTGACCCGGCGCAAGCGCCTAAGCCAAAAAACAAGATCAAAGATAGAATTGAATTACTGAGTTTCGTCATGTGTATCTCCCTCATTGCCCAAGACCCACTTGTCCATGACTGATGCCTCCAGTCATACTCAAAGCGACCTTACAAAATCCCTTCGGCAAGATTAAATTCAATTCATGTCAGGCTTGATTTAGTATGGTGCAAATCACTGGGTTTAAGTCCACAAGGGCAAGGGAAACAAGCTAATGAAACTTCTGACATGTTCCTTGGCTGTGCTCCTTCTCCATATGATAAGCACACTTGCAGATGCATCCGCAGATACAGGCGAGGTGACATGGTATCATCCGAAGGTTGCCCTCACCGATGTGCCGTTTGACGTCACGGTCAAAATCCCCGATCAAACCCCGGACACTGCTCCCCCAACATTGCATATTGACGATGAAGTTTTTCCGTCCACCAAAGGCAATGATGGATTTCAGTTTAAAGATGTCAAAGTTGCCAACACGAAAAGTGAAATCAAGCTCCTGTCAGAAAAAGGAAACGTCATTGCCACAACATCGATGACAATCCTTCCTGCCTGGCTGTCGCTTCTGCCTTCATTAGTCGCGATCGGATTTGCGCTGCTGTTTCGACAGGTCCTTCCCGCTCTTTTTGCGGGCTTGTGGATTGGCGCAACGCTCACCTACGGCGCAAAGCTCTCATCTTTTTGGTACGGGTTCTTAGATGTCCCCGCGGTCTATACACTCCAGGCTCTCAACGACTCCGGTCACCTTTCCATTATTCTCTTTTCCCTCACGATTGCGGGCATGGTTGGCATCATCTCGAAGAATGGCGGTACGGCGGGAATCGTGACCCGGTTGATCTCATTTGCAAACTCAAGGCGGCGAGGGCAATTATCAACGGCGTTTCTCGGCACAGCGATTTTTTTCGATGACTACGCCAATACCATGATCGTCGGAAATACGATGCGCCCGATTACCGATCACCTCAAAATCTCTCGAGAAAAACTGGCCTATATCGTCGACTCGACGGCGGCGCCGATTGCCAGCATTGCCTTGGTGACGACATGGATTGGATTCGAGGTTGGTCTCATAGATGAGGCTATTCGCACAATTCCCGAAATAACGGAGTCGGCCTATTCGATTTTCCTCAATTCGCTTGCCTACAGCTTTTACACCATCTTTGCACTCGCCTTTGTCTATCTCGTTGCAATGACCGGTCGAGATTTTGGACCAATGTGGAGCGCTGAACGACAGGCCTTTCTGGCTGCTCAGGAAACAGACGAGGTCTCTCGGCTGGCGTCTGAATACGACGAAGAAGAAGCGAGTGCTCATGACCCACACGAAGGTAAGGCGATCAACGCGGTCGTGCCTCTTCTCACACTCATCGTTGCTACCTTTGTGGGGATTTATGTCACGGGCTCGAATGCTGTCAAACCTGATGCATCGCTTCGTGATATTGTTGGGGCCGGCGATCCGTATGTATCAATGATCTGGGGATCAGCACTGTCGGTTCTTGTCGCGGCAATTCTGACTTTGGGTCAACGCCTCCTTACACTTGGCGAGCTCGTTGACGCGTGGATTGGTGGAGCGAAATCCCTGCTCATCGCGATTGTCATTTTGACGTTGGCGTGGGCGCTGGCTGGGGTCAACGACACCCTTCATACGGCGGATTTTCTTGCTTCTTCGCTTAGCCAATCTCTATCGCCTGTCCTGTTGCCACTTTTGATATTTGTTCTATCGGCTCTCATGGCCTTTGCGACCGGTTCGAGTTGGGGAGTTATGGGGATTATGGTGCCGTTGACGATCCCCCTTACGTGGGCTGTCTTAACCAGTCATGGTCTTGGCTTGGAGAGCATCCATATACTGTACGCAAGCGTTGCAGCACTCCTCTCAGGAGCGGTCTGGGGAGATCACTGTTCGCCAATTTCCGACACGACTATCCTTTCGTCCATCGCGTCAGAGTGCGATCACATTCAACATGTGCGGACCCAACTTCCTTACGCGGTCTTTGTTGCTCTGGTGGCTACCTTGGTTGGTACATTGCCTGCAGGTTACGGTGTACCTCCCCTTGTATCACTTACGCTGGGCGGGCTACTGCTCGCTGCGGGATTGCGATTCATCGGGAAGAAAACCTCGAGCGAGGAAGAAGCTCCAATCTAAGACGAAGTTCTCATTACTTGGTCAGATCATCTAACAACCGTGCCCAGAAGCGCGTTGCGCTTCTGAAACTGGAGAGTTCATATTTTTCGTTTGGACTATGAACGCGATCATCGTCAAGACCGAACCCGACCAAAAGGCTATCCATGCTCAATTGATTCTTGAAAATCTCGACAATGGGAATCGACCCACCGCTTCCCACAAGGATGGCGTCTTTTTGGAATTCGTCGTTCAAGGACTTTTGAGCTGTCTTAAGAAAACTACTGGTCGTATCAAGCGCCACTCCCGGACTGCCACCGTGCTCTTCAAACACCACTTCACAGTCACTTGGGATACGCGCGTTCACAAACTCTCTAAAATTCGACCTGATCTTGTCTGGGTCTTGCCCAACAACAAGTCGAAACGAGATCTTCGCGGAGGCCTCAGCAGGTATGACCGTCTTGAATCCATCTCCGGTATACCCGCCAACCATGCCATTGATTTCGCAACTCGGTCGTGACCAGGTCTGTTCTAAAACAGTGCGGTCCTTTTCACCGCCTGGTAGGGACAGACCGATGTCACCTAGAAAACCCGCTGCGTCGAAATCTAAGTTGGCCCATTGAGAACTTACCTCCGCAGGGAGCTCTTCGATGCCGTCATAAAAATCTGGCACCATTACTCGGCCTTCAGAGTCTCTTAGATCAGCCAAAATACGAGCGAGGACGTGATTGGGATTTTGCGCCGCATTGCCATAAAGACCTGAGTGCAGATCCCGACTGGCAGCTTTGACGGTAATTTCTTCACCGACTAAACCCCGTAACATAATGGTGATCGCGGGGGTCTCGATGTCCCACATACCAGTGTCGCAGACGAGAACAATGTCACCGTTCAGTTCATCTTTGTGAGCAGCCAAGAAGGGTTCGAGATTTGTACTGCCACTTTCTTCTTCCCCTTCCAACAGTACAGTCACCGACACCGGAAGATCGCCGGTTTCTTCGATCCAGAACCGACACGCCTCGAGAAAGGTCATCAACTGGCCTTTGTCATCACAGGCTCCGCGTGCCCAAATCTGTTGACGACCATCGACAGTATGCAATTGAGGATCGAAAGGTGGGCTGTCCCACAGGTCGAGAGGGTCAACAGGCTGAACATCGTAGTGGCCATAAAAAAGCACGGAAGGTAGATCGGGATCAGCAAACTTAGATGTCCAGTGAGCAAGCACCATAGGATTACCGTCCGTCTCGCGAACTGCAGCTTCAAATCCAAGATCCGTTAACGTGGCCGTCAACCACTCTGCAGCTTTGTGGCACTCGCCTGCATATTCTGGATCTGTCGAGATGCTTGGAATCTTGAGCAACTCAAACAGACGATCTAGACTTTCGCTCTGATTTTTTTCCGCTCTGCCTAATACAGCCTCAATCGACATCTACGCGTCTCTCTCTGCTCAGAAAAATCTAGTCAAAAATTCAACCCGGCCCGCAAGCCCTTCAGGACAAGGGTTGGAATTGGTGGTCAGATAACCTCTTTGATCCAATCGATCATGGCGCTGGCCACTTCATCGCGGTTGGTTTCATTTAACATCTCATGACGACCGCCTTGGTAGAATTGCGATTCAATCTTCTTCACACCCCCATCGCGCCATCTTTGTTCTAGGAGCTTCAGAAGTTCGAAGTTGCCATTGAGAGGGTCGGCGCTTCCCGCGACAAGGAGGACCGGAAGATCTTCTCGAATGTTTTCAATTCGTTTGGGATCAGCAAGATGCACAGAGGCTTCGAGCAAACCTCCAATAGATTCTGACGTGAGATCAAACCCACACAATGGATCGTCGACGTATTTGTCGACCTCATCCGCGTCCCTCGACAGCCAATCAAAGCCTGTTCGAGGGTTTTCGATGGTGGCATTTAGATCAGCGAGTGAAAAATCAGTGTCTTCACTCAAGACCATTTCCACTATTTTGTCTTGGCACGTACTCCCGGACAGAATGACTGCATTGTAATTATGCGAGTGATCGAGACAAATCTGCTGCGCGGCAAATGACCCCATTGAGTGACCAAACAAGACAACCGGGACATCGGGGTGTTTCGAACGAATGTGTTCCGTCAGAGTCAAGACATCTTGGACAAGACCTTGCCAGCCTGGCTCGCCGAAATCACCCAAGTTGGTTCCACCTAATACGGACCGACCATGGCCGCGATGATCAATTGCGTAAGATGCAAATCCATGCTCGCCCAAGGCCTTTGCAAATCGCTCATACCTTAGCCCGTGCTCACCCATACCATGGGCAATCAAAACAACACCTTTCACGTCTTTCTCGTGGCCCCATGAGGACGCATGGATTGCCTCACTGTCTGTGTCAGAAACAAACGAAAAATCAAAACGCGTCATGTCCACCTCACTTTTCTCGCCAACATCCGTCAGGACTCTTACTTGATATGGCTAGTACCACGAGATCTGGCGATTGAAAATGATGATCGTCGAAATCCTCTCACAATCGCGAAATTAGTCTTGTGGACTGCGATTGCCATGGCATAGGGTTTCAATGACCAACCCCACCAAGCAATCGAAAAGGATGGAAAATCATGGGTATCCTCAGTTGGGCCTCACGACTACGTTTTCGTGAACTGTTCTTTCTAACCCTCGCGGTTTTCTTGCTGGATCTCTTCTTGATTGATCCGATACCGCTGCTGGACGAAATCTTCTTGGGGCTCATGACCCTGCTTCTGGGGTCCGCCCGAAAGCCCGAAAACAAAGAAAGCGAACCTCATAAAAAGATTGATAAGAACTAATTCGCGACACCAAACAATTTCCAGGTCTCAATGCCCGCCGCGGGTGCCGCCTAGTACTTTTGGAGAACCAAATCCACTTCGGCAATACTTGCTTGTGTTTCTTCCAGCAGCTCCGACAGCGACGGTCGCACGCTGAGAGAGAAGACGAGAAACCTCGACAGGATTTCTTCGGGCTTTGTGACATCGGACGTCATGATCGCAAACAAGCTCGCGTCGAAAAACGGCCTCATTTCGGCATAACCCAAATAGGATGAGACGATTTTTGCCGATGAATCTGACTCTAGGTAAGAATAGAGTCCTGTAAGCATGGCTGTCTCATGGGCGGTTCTCACACCGCCGCCATCTTTGAACTCACAACATTCTTTCATGATCTCATTTGGGTGTTCGGCATTGGGATCTGAATTCAGGCATTTTTGAATTCTGGGCGTGATACGATCATAGTAGTCGATCGCTATAGTGAGCTCTTCCTTATTCGCAACCAACTCATTTTGAATGAGGATCAATGTCTTCTTGTGGGATTGGCGGGTGTCTCGGTCTTGCCACCAATCATTCAAAAAGAGCGCAAACAAAACGGACATGACAATTGCTATTGCCTCCAAAGAGGCTTCCTGTTTCCAAGACAACTGTCGACCTTTTTACACTATCAATCACTCATTCGCCCTCAATGCTCTCTATGTCTTCACAAGCGCCACAATGACCGTCACTCGCCGTTGTTAAGCATGTCGCGCATTTCCACAAATGTCTTGCGGACATCATCATCGACTTGCGGATACTTCAATTCCAGGTGTTTCAACGTATCGAGAACAATCTCGGCGACCTGGACTCTCATGTAATGCTTATTGTCGGCAGGGATCGCATACCAAGGTGCCCAAGGTTTGGACGTGGCAGAAAGCGCGTCTCGGTAGGCCTTCATATACTCATCCCAATGCCCACGCTCTTCAACATCACCTGGCGAGAACTTCCAATTTTTTTCAGGTTCATCAAGACGCGAGAGAAAGCGCTGCTTCTGTTCCTCCTTGGAAACATTGAGCCAAAACTTGATGATCACCGTTCCATTCCTTGCGAGATGGCGCTCATGTTCGACAATAGATTCGTATCGTTGTTGCCAAAGTTCCTCGAGTTCGATTTTCACAGGCAATCTTTGTCCGCCCAGATATTCCGGGTGAACACGAACGACGAGGACCTCCTCATAGTAACTGCGATTGAAGACGCCAATCCGTCCTCGTTCTGGCAAACGACGAGCAGATCGCCAGAGGAAATCATGATCCAATTCTTCTTTGCTCGGTTGCTTGAAGGACGAAACTTGGCACCCTGCCGGGTTTACCCCGCTGAGGAGGGCTCTGATGGTGCCGTCCTTACCTGCCGCATCCATGGCCTGGAACACAAGTAGTAGTGAATATTGATCGTCGGCGTAGAGGACGCGTTGCTGCTCCGCGATCTCCTCAACCAATTGTTCTAGCTCTTTCTTCAATGCCTTCTTTTGATCGCGACCCTCTGGCGGCTTTGTGGGGGATTCAGAGAGTTTGAATTTTTCATCGAAGGGAACCAGGTAAGGACTATGGACAGCACTGAACATGCAATTCTCCCGCAATGGGTCGCAACCGTCTAAGACAGTGTGGGAACGTCAGTGCATTTAACCCGATTCGGCCATCACCAGCCAAAGACTTCGATCTCTCCGCCTTCAATATTCCAGGTCGTGAAAGAGGGTTTCGTATAGATAACGAGCGGCAAACCCATCGAGAGGTTCAAGTACACGTCTACCTCATCCGGTGCTGTCTTCTCTGGATGCCGCACCAAATAGGTCGAATGTTCAGGATGTTCACGGTCGAAGCCGTCACCCGGTCTGATTTGGAAACATGAATCAGAGAGCTTCGATACATTGAGTATCTTCTCACCTGAACGATCAATCTGAACCCGGAAGTGACGCCCCAACTGATAAACATAATCTTCGTCGGGTACGGCCAATAGGTATACCGTGTAGCCTCCGGCACTGCTGGGCGTCTGATCCTCGATCGCGACAACCTCATGCGTGCGTGTACACGCGCGGTACGGAACACCTGCAGCCGTTTTCAGAGCATTTAGTTTGGCAACTTGGAACTCATCTGGGGCAGCGCCATCCACAAACTCTTCGAATGTGTCAGGGACAACATCACCGGATTTGTCCACATGAATCTGGTATCGAACAACCGACTGTCCATCACTCGAGTCAACGAGTGCAACCTTCCAGTTTGTTCCGAAAGACGTCACCACCCAGGTCGCATTTGAATATTGTGGACCAGCGCTCTCACCTCGAAAGGCATCAAGCTCCTTTTGCGCGACCTCGCGAACGCTTCGCGTGTTGTAGATCTGACGGCCAATCAACTCAGCAAACGCAACTTTTTCTGCATCTGACAGGTTGCTGACGGATGCAAGCTCTTGCGCCTCAACACCGTGTGTGGAAACGATCAGTGCGGCAACCACGCCACACATCATTTGCCAAACTCGCGAAATCCCGCGGTTATTGTTCAAAAATTTACGCACCTACCCAACCCTCTAAGCAATTCTTATTCTGTTGCTTTGTCCTCGCATTCCCCATCATGCAATACGGATATGCCCGCGCCGGCGGCTGTACAAGCATTGCCATATGTATTGCCATCGCAACCACACACAGGACGATAGTCCTTCGTGCACATTTCTGTTCTTTCTCGACACACCCCTTGTCCGTCAGCAATTCGACATTCACCAACCTCGTGATGGCAATACTCGCCTTCGCCACATCCAATGCCGGCTATGCCCCCGCAGACTTTTTCGGTAGTGGATGCATCTGTTGGAGGCGTCGGGGCGTCATTTGCCGTTCTGTCACAACTCCATAGCAAAAGTGACACGACCAGGACTAATAGTTTTGGCATTTCTACCCACCTCGTTAGACCCAACCCACATCATCTTGACACTGAGTGTCAAAATCAGCCAACTCCCCAGTCGACTGAATGCGCATCCACTTCGAAACCAACAATTGCTCGTTTCGAACCTTAGGATGGCTAAAGGTTAACATGGATCTTTGATTGGACCAACACAACGGGAATCCCACAAACTCGCGGAGTCTCGATGTGTTGCCGATGGATTGGTGCGCCGCTGCAACACTAAACACAGCCTTGGCGGCGTCGAGAGGCCTCACGTACTTCCAAATTCCGATTGCTGATGGATCAGTCGCCTTTGGCTGTAAAACAGAAAGCGTTCAGCTTGTTGCCGTCGAGATCCCTGAAATATCCGGCATAAAAATCGCTGTCGCCTCGTGGACCGGGTGCGCCTTCGTCTGTTCCGCCGAGTTCAAGAGCCTTCGCATGCAGCTTGTCGACTTTCTCGGGTGCGTCCACCGTTAGTGCAACCATGACCCCATTGCCAATGGTCGCCGCTTCTCCATTGAACGGCTTGGTCACAGAAAAACCCGGTACGTCTGGACTGGTTGACCAAGCGACAAATGTTTCCGATTCCATGAACCTTCCGGCGCCAATTTCAGCAAGCAACGTGTCATAAAAAGCGGTCGCCTTACCAATGTCATTGGTTCCCAGTGTTATGTATCCAATCATACTGATACTTCCTTTCGAGTTTGCATGTGTGCCGTCATTCAGTTTTCGCAAATTGCGCGAACTCTTATCTATTGCTTGGGCATTGCGGGCACGCCTTCTGGAATTTGAAACCACTCTTGCGCACTATCACACCAAAGATGAAACTGCGGCACTAGATCTGATGTCTCATCCAGAGTTCCTGCCTTTAAGAAAACAGTGGCTGGTTGCCCTTCAATCTCAGAGAGAATTGGCGACCCGCATTTACCACAGAATTTGCGACGTACCTTATTGCCACTTTCACCCTCGTCCTCATAGACGGATAATTCGTCGCCGCTCAACACTATTGCCTCGGACGGATATCCGGCAATCACGGAAAAGGATGACCCCGCCTGGCGTTGGCAATTTTTGCAGTGGCAGATTCCAACCATCTGAGCTTCACCGCTCAATTCGTATTTGATCGCCCCGCACAAACACCCACCTGTCTTTTTTACCATAATAACCTCACCCATAATCAAATTTTGCTTCAAGTACTGCCAGATCAAAGTGTGGCACAGTTCAATTGTCCGTGAAAGTCATGCGATTGGTAACCAATGTCTGATAATTGTCTTGTGCGACATTCTTCGAGAGTCGACTATGCGTGCGGAAATGCTCGAGAGACCAGTATGAATTTTCAATCGACAATACCATTTGATTTTTGGGTCGCCTCTTGGCTGATGTCAAAAGACGTGCCAGGCAGTTGGTCGCTTTATAGGCAATTGATTATGTCGAAATATGCCCGCCATGCCTTCTCCTACCCCCTTCAAGATGAAGGTCGAATATGGGTGCCAGCCGGATGGCCACAATTGTTCGTTCCTGAGATTTTCGAACAATACGAAGAGAATGCAATTGCCGAATTCTCAAACGCAATCGCCATTATGGACGAGCCTGTGATCGTCGTCGATTGCGGTGCTGACGTAGGCGCGTTTAGTCGTTTGGTTTTGTTACGCACGAACAATGTCGAGAAAATCTACGCTATTGAACCCAACCAGTCTTCATTTCCAATCCTAAAACGCAATCTCGACTTTATTCCAAAACCCACAGTTTGCTACCCAGGTGGCGCTGCAAAAGAGAGTGGGCGCGGGTCATTGGTTCCACCCGACCCTGATGCACACCCGCACGCTTTTTTCATTGATCCAAATGACGAAGATGGTGAGATTCCTTTGATTGCATTGGACGAGCTCATTACTGAAAGAGATCGACCAATTGCTATGAAGGTTGATGTCGAGGGGTTGGAACTCGACGTCCTCCATGGAGCTGAAGACCTCTTGCGGTCGGTCCCAACTTTTGTTGTTCAATTTGAAGCCCATCCTGAGGTCACTGAACGATGCGGTGTGGACCCGATGGAGTGTATACACTTCCTAAATGAGATCAGACCTTGTAAGTTCACTGGGTGCAACGATGTCCTGCAGAACAAAATGGACATTGAACCATCTGGGAAGGTCTTCTTTGGGCAAGCAGACCCAACGTACATTTACAACGTCGTGGCAGTTCCGATCGAGTGACCTGAAACGGATCGCGTTTTTAGGTTAGGAACATCACATGGATCGTCGGCAATTTCTATTGTCAACAACTGCAGCCGTTGCATTGGCTGGATGCAACAAATTTGAGGCTCAATCGGCGGGAAATGATGTCCTCGGCAGGCTTGATGGACTTGGAGTGGCTGGGGCCATTCGCTCTCGAGAATTCACAAGCCTAGAAGCCACTGAGGCGGCGATTGCCCGTGTCGGAAAAATGAACGGACAGGTCAATGCCGTTGTCACAAAGACCTTTGATCAGGCCCTAGAAAGAGCAGCACAAGAACTAAGCGGACCTCTAGGTGGTGTGCCTTATGCTCTGAAAGATCTGATGGACTACGAAGGGGTGAGACACACGAATGGGTCTAAGCTCTTCCTCAACAATATCTCGGATTGGACCTCGCCTTTTGTACAAGCGTTGGAAGCATCAGGTCTTAACATTGTTGGCAAAACAAACACCCCTGAATTTGGCCTGCTGGCAACAACAGAACCGATCGCGCTGGGCGCTTGTCACAATCCTTGGTCGCTTGATCACAGCACCGGCGGTTCAAGCGGCGGCGCTGCAGCGATGGTCGCATCAGGAATGTTGCCTTTCGCTCAAGCGAGCGATGGGGGCGGCTCTATTCGGATCCCCGCATCGTGTTGCGGCGTGTTTGGTATGAAACCTAGCCGTGGGCGCATGATGCAATCGACTCAAGTCCCCATGCCAGCAGACATTGGGGTTCGTCATTGTGTAAGTCGATCCGTTCGCGACAGCGCTTTTGTGCATTCCATCACTGAAGATCGTGGCACCAATGCTGTGTTCACCCCCACTGGCTATGTGCAAGAGCCCTCAACGAAGCGCCTGAAGATTGCCTTTGGCACGAAGAATTATCTCAGTGACGAACCAGATGCAGATGTAATGACAGCAATTGAGGAAACCGCGCAGCTCTGTATAGACTTGGGCCATGAGGTCATTTATGTGGCCACGCCGGTCGATGGTCAACTCTTCATAGATCACTTTTTGACGGTTTGGGCTTCTGGACCTGCGCAGTTGAAAGCACTTGTCGAACAACAGACCGGGCAACCAGCGGAAGCCACAGACCTCTTGGAATCCTGGACGCTGGGTCTCGCCGATTTCTTCAATGCAAAACCAGCAGAAGCCCTTAGCGATGCGATCCAACACTTCCAGGCGGTCACTCAAGAAATGACTACGTTCATGTCGGGTTTCGATGTTTGGCTGACACCGGTCCTGAAGAGCGCACCACCAAAGCTTGGCGAACAGGGTCCAAATGTAGCCTTCGACACTTTGTATGACCGCGTTATCAACTACGTTTCCTATACTCCCCTACATAACGCTACGGGCATGCCGGCTATGTCTGTTCCTCTAAGTTGGAACGCGGACAGCCTGCCGATTGGCAGTCAATTTGTTGCAAATCTCGGCCAAGAAGGCCTGCTCTATGCGCTGGCTTATGAACTTGAAACGGCCCGTCCTTGGGCTGAAAAATGGGCGCCTCACTCGATCATGAGTGTTTGAGGCCGTCACACAATGCTCACAAAATGACCATTGCTCGCCTCTGGTAGACCATGGCAATTGCACATTGACGTGCGAAATGGCCCGCAATCATAATGCGGGGTATTGCCATGGAAGACCCAATTCACTATCAGCGACGACCATTGCGTCACAAATTTTCTTACAAATTTCTAATTGTCGTTGCACTTTCACTGATCGCCAATGTTTTCTTTTTTGAAGCACCCATTGGCTGGACGGCAGGTGCATTCGGTATCATGGGTATCGGCGCGGTGTGTCTCACGCGACCCCTCGGCCAGTTCAGCTACGCGTTGATCGGCCTATGCTTGGGTCTTTGCCTTTCGCTTTGGGATCAACCTTCCATCCTGAGCGGATTGTTACTTTGGTTAGGTGTCTGTGCGCTCGCCATCAACGGCCAACGTCGATCAGACCAAAGCCTTCTCGAACGGACGAAGCGAACACTGCTTCACGGGTCAGTTGGACCCTTTGCCATATTTCCGGCCAGCCGGGCCTTCATCCGTGCAGGACATATGCAGAAGCCTGCGGTTTCCTTTCCCACCCTGCGCCTGATGGCCTTGCCGCTTGCATTCCTTGTCTTGTTCGTACTGCTCTTTCGAAGCGCCAATCCCTTTATTGAACAAGCTCTCTCCCAATTTGATTTCAATTTTCTGGCTACGGCATTTTCGATGAGAAGGGTTTTGTTCTTTCTGGTGTGCATCGCATTGCTTCTAGGTCTGGTACGCCCGCGCATGAAAATGGTGATGTCGAGGACACCCTCCGAAGGAATGGACCGGTCGGACAGCAACCTAACAGGTCTATTCAGCGGTCCGTCCTTGATTCTGTCCCTGGTGGTTTTCAATGTGCTTTTTGCCGTTCAGAACATCTCAGACATCACGTATCTGTGGAGTGGTATCACACTGCCATCCAATATGACCTATGCTGAATATGCGCACAGAGGGGCATATCCACTCATCGTGACGGCTTTACTGGCCGCAGTCTTTGTTCTTCTCGCCTCGCATAGTCGTGCCCAATCGCCAAAACTTCAGCAAGTGGCAACCCTTCTAACACTGATCTGGTTAGGCCAAAATGTGTTCCTTGTTTTTTCATCAGTCAATAGGACACTTTCCTATGTCGATGTATATGCACTAACCCTTTTACGCTTGTCTGCTCTGGTTTGGATGGGGCTGGTGGCTCTCGGAGTTCTTTTCCTCTTCGTCAAAACACTAAAGGACAAATCCGTAGCCTGGCTGATCAACGGAAACCTTCTCTCTGTCATCGTCGTTCTCTACTTCTGCGCGGGGCTCGACATGTCGGCCTATGTTGCTCACTACAACGTTCGCCACTCGAAGCCAGTTCGGGGCCATGGCGTAAACTTGGATATTTCATATATCGAAAGTCTAGGAACCCCCGCCATACCAGCGCTGATTTGGCTTGAGACTAACAAACTGAACTACCCCACGCGAGTTCGACTGCGAAACGCGCTCTCCGCACTGGAAATGCAAGTCGACGAAAAGCAAAGTGATTGGCGCGGCTGGACCTACAAGAACCGCCGTTTGAAGAAGATGCTCGACGCTCGAACACACTAGCTGGGTCAATGCGGTCGGGATCGCCTCAATCGTGACCGTCATCAATTGACCCCCTCGTCTGTGCAGACTTATTGTGCCCAAGTTCGCTCAATTTAAATGGAATGGTGATGATCAAACTCTACTTCGCTCCGCGCACTCGGGCAGCACGCGTCTTGTGGCTTTTGGAAGAGCTGAGGCTCGAATATGAGCTCGTAGAAGGTGAGTTTGTGCCCCCCGCGAAGAGGTTCTTTGGTCAATCAACACCGCTTGGAAAATACCCGACTCTGGTTGACGGCGAGATCACCATGTGTGAATCCGGCGCGATACTTGAGTATCTTCTTGAAAAATACGGTGATGGACGATTGCAACCCCCCATTGGCACGCCGGCGCGGGCAGCCTATCTGCAATGGTTTCACTATGCGGAAAGTACCGCTTTTCCACCTCTTGGAATTCTCATATGGCTTTCGAGATACCGAGAGGATGGCAATGAGCATGAGAACCTCATCTCGGACACGATGGGGCGTGCAGGAAGTGGATTTGAGTTCTTGGAGAACCATCTGAAAGATCACACCTACCTTGCAGGCGATGACTTTACCGCCGCTGACATCATGATGGGCTTTACTCTGTTGGCGGCGATGGATCTGGGGGTGGTGGATGACACCTATCCTGAAACAAGCGCCTATCTCGGCCGGCTGGCTGAACGGCCCGCGCTGCAAAAAGTGATGGGCATAGCTCTATAGCCCCGCGGTTCCGGTTTACGTATGGCAATAATTGAAACAATCCTGGCGTTGACCAAAGGCACGAGATAGTCTCTCATCGCTTTCAGCGCTCCCAAAACCAACAAACAAAACACGAACAACGAGGGAAGAAACATGAGAGAAGCCGTCATTGTATCAACCGCGCGTACGCCACTGACCAAGGCCGGACGTGGGGCTTTCAACAACACCCATGGCATCAAGCTTGCTGCACACTCGATCAAGAATGCCGTCGACCGCGCCAAAATTGATCCTGCCGAAGTCGATGATGTAATCTTAGGAAATGCTGCATGTGCCGGTACGACCGGCATGAATGTCGCCCGTACTTCGGCTTTGTCCGCAGGCTGTCCGGTGACGACATCAGGTACCACGATCAATCGCTTTTGCTCTTCTGGTCTGCAGGCCATCGCCATGGCGTCTGGACGGGTCATCGCAGAGGGCGTCGATGTTATGGTTGCCGGCGGCGTTGAGTCGATTTCATTGCCTGCGACGAGCAATCCAAAAGAGACCGTCGAACCTGATCTCTTTGAAGCCTATCCTGGACTTTGGTACCCAATGATCAAGACGGCCGACATTGTCGCGGAGCGCTACAACATTTCTCGCGAAGCGCAAGATGAGTATTCCTTGTCGAGCCAACAAAGAACACATGCCGCACAACAGGCCGGATACTTCGATGATGAGATCGTGCCGATGAAGGCTACGATGATCATGAAAAACAAAGAGACCGGTGAAACATCTGAGCATGAAGTTGTTGCCGACAAAGATGATTGCAATCGACCAGGCACAACCCTTGAAGGGCTCGCTGGATTGCAACCTGTCATGGGCGAAGATAAGTGGATCACCGCGGGAAATGCGTCACAGTTGTCGGATGGTTCTTCCGCGCAAGTGATCATGGAACGCAAGGAAGCAGAAAAGCGCGGCCTTGATATTCTGGGTACCTTCCGTGGATTCGCGGTTGGTGGTTGTGAGCCTGACGAGATGGGTATCGGCCCAGTTTACGCGGTTCCGAAGCTCCTCAAAGCAAATGGGCTCAAAATGGACGATATTGATTTGTGGGAACTCAATGAAGCCTTTGCTTCACAGGTCCTTTACAGCCGCGACACTCTTGGCATTCCGCAAGAAAATCTCAACGTCAATGGCGGTTCGATTTCGATTGGACATCCCTTCGGCATGACGGGGTCGCGAACAACAGGTCATATCCTCATTGAAGGGCGTCGACGCAAAGCCAAATACGGCGTTGTGACCATGTGCATCGGTGGTGGCATGGGGGCTGCCGGTCTGTTTGAGATCGAACACTAGTCGCATTGACACTCACCAGTGTTGGGACACGCATCTATCTGGGGTCGGAGAGTAATCTCCGGCCCTTTCTCAATGCAGTGGCAGCAGTCGTCACGATCATAGTCTAGTATGAAAAAGTCGCCCTGATTCTAAGGAGATTAATCGCCATGCCCCCTCTCTCCATGACCATACCACTTTGGACCCTTGCTGCTTTTGTTGCATGGACCTTGTTCGTTCTCTTGCTTTTGCTTGCTGCGAGGGTGCATCACTTGTCACAGGGAGGATCGACGAGCGATTTTGGGCGCCCGGACGAAACCAAACTCATTTGGCGCTTGTTTCGCGTTCACTCTAATTGCATTGAGAATTTGCCCCTCTTTGCCGGCGTCGTCCTCATTATCTCCTTGCGGGATGTAGGGTCGACGGCGATCGACACTCTTTCGATCACCTATTTTTTGGCCAGACTGTCGCACTCAATTGTACACATCTTCGGTTGGGACCCGCGCATTCGGTTCGCATTTTTGCTCTTCCAGATTGTTTGCTTACTGGGTCTCTTGAGCCTTGCCGTGACAGCGTAGATTTGGTTAAGAGCTGTTAAGGACTTGCCGGATATACTGATCGCCAACGTTGGTTAATACTGGGAGATCACGAGACGATGCCGCGCCATATGCCATCTAAGGCCTACGAGAACAATGAGTTTGTCAACAGCCGCGACGCCCGCGTACTGCGCATTATGGCTGAGTATCTTGAACCACAAACGAGCCTCAGCAATGCTGGGATTGAAGACACAATCGTCTTCTTTGGCTCTGCCCGTACCTTGTCAAAAGGAGCGGCAGAGCGGGCCTTGGATGAACTCGTCAAGAATGGTGCCAGTAAAGATGACATCACGCGTGCTGAACGCGCCGTTCAAATGTCAGTCTACTACGAGGCGGCGCGGGAGCTTTCACATCAGCTGACAAAATGGGCGGCAGAACTTAGCGCCGAACGAGGTGGTGTGGGTCAACGCTTCTCTGTGGTCACAGGTGGGGGCCCCGGAATCATGGAAGCCGCCAATCGCGGGGCTTCAGAAGCGGGCGGCAGTACAATTGGCATGAATATCTCTTTGCCCTTTGAGCAATATCCCAACGAGTATATTTCTGACGGCCTTGCATTTGAGTTCCACTATTTCTTTATGCGCAAGTTCTGGCTTGCCTATCTCGCCAAGGCGGCCGTCGTGATGCCAGGTGGTTTTGGCACTTTGGATGAGTTCATGGAACTGCTCACGCTTGTTCAAACGGAGAAGATACGCCGCAAATTGCCGATCGTTCTATTTGGCAGCGAGTACTGGAACAAAATCGTCGAGTTCGAACCCATGGCAGAATTTGGCACCATTGACCGTGAAGATCTCAATCTCTTTCACATTACAGATAGCGTCGACGACGCCTTTAATTGGCTCAAAGCTCAATTGTCTGAATGGGCGGTTGATCACCCTGGTGCTGGCCTAACCGCGCAAGTGGAAAAGGTCGGCTCGCGCGACATGTAGTCCACCGCGATTGCGCGACTAGTTCTGTCTAGACGTCGATTGACAGGCCACCAAATTCAGGCTCGTAGGCCTCTTCGGGTGCTTCGCGAACGCGACGATCAAGTTCATGAGCATCATCACCCACTAGGATTCGCCAACGCTCTTCTCTAACACCGTCAAGGATCACTCTTGCAGCCTCTGCGGCTGTCATGGGAGCGTTATCTCGAAAGCTTTCACCGCGCATTTTGAGCGCGTTTCTCACATCGTCGTTTGACAGGGTGTCCACATCAATGCCCATGCGCGTGGCAAACAGACGCAGTTGCGGCCGTAGAGCATCAACTTCCTCGTCTGTCATATCAAGCGGATCTGGCTGACCAAGGACTTTTCCGGAATTGATGGCGATGTCGGTTCCAATGTGACCAGGCATGACGACGGAGACTTTGAGGTGCGGTGCGTTGTTTCGGAAGTCATTGACCAGCGCTTCCGAGAACCCTTTGACGGCAAACTTCGCTGCCGAATAAGCCGTGTGCGGGATCATCGGACCCAAGCTTGCCCAAAACCCATTGACGCTTGAGGTGTTGACCAAGTGACCTTCATCACTGGCGACAAGTAGGCCCATGAAGGCGCGCGAGTTGTAATAGACACCGTACCAACACACACCGAATGTCTTCTCCCATTCTTCGCGCGTATCGTTGATGAAACTGCCGCCACCACCAATGCCCGCATTGTTGAAAAGAAGATTGACATAGCCTCGTTGGTGCTTAGCCTCGACCTCATCGCGGAACCTCAAGACCTGATCTTCCTCGGAAACATCACAAAGATGGGTTGAGACTTTGATGCCTTGGGGTGCCTCCGAGGTGCAAAGCTCCAACGTCTTTGCCATGTTCTCGGCAGAAACGTCACACATGGCGACGTCACATCCCTCGGCTACTAACTGCCGTGCGAGTTCGCGCCCCATCCCAGTGCCACCGCCTGTGACTACCGCAAGCTTCCCTGCAAAGTCCTTCATGGATTCCTCCGCCCAATTTTGATTCTTGTTGGACCGCGACATTCTCGTGTGTCACCCTCAGGCTAGAGGATATTCTGGTCGATGACTAGGCGTCTTGCATCCTCGAAATGTGCGTCTCAGCGCCGCGGCCTTACGACTTGAGTTTAAGAACCCCAAAGACGTTTGAGTAGTCATCGGTCCAAAGAACCGGTTGAATACCCTGATCACGAGGGACGGTGTAGGGATCCTGTTCTAGTGCATCTATGAGACGGTCGCTCTTTGTCATCACGATCCACTTCACGCTCCCCACATTCTCGCTCAGATCGTAAGGCGAGGCGAAGTACACAGACTTGAAACCAAGCTCATCCGACAACGCCCACAAGACCGGGCGAAGGTCGAAGTATTTGTTAGAGATGTGAATAGCGATCGCGCCGCCCTCAGCTATATGTTTCAAATAGACTGAAAAAGCTTCCCTAGTGAGAAGGTGCACCGGGATGGCATCACCGCTAAAGGCGTCCAAGACCAAAATATCATAGTTCTGCGGTGCTTCATTCTCCATTGAAATGAGAGCATCGCCAGGCACCACTTCTGTCTGCGCTTTTGATCTAGAGAGGAATGAGAAATCGTTCTCTGCGTATTCGGTGACATCGGGATTGATTTCATAGAACCGAAAATCATCGGTTTCTTTGCCATAAGCCGCCAAAGTACCGACACCAAGCCCGACAACCCCGATCTTTCGGGTCGCCAATTCCGGCAAATCGATTTTCAATAGGTGCCCAACACCGGTTTGTCGGCTGTAGTAACTTGTCGGTTCGTCCAATCTATCATCAGAGAGATATTGAAGCCCATGAAGGATGCGACCATGCGCCAGGCGTCTCATCTTGGTGCCATCACCAACATCAACCTCAGACTTGGTAAGAACGCCATAGAAATTTCGTGAGGCTTGCGCGCCCGGATCACTTTTAGCGAACACACTGAACAATGTCACAGCAACAACGAGGAAACAGGCTCCAGAAATTGCATGACGTAAGGTCCCTTTCTTCTCTTTCAAAAGGGATTCCGGATTCTCACTGTCTGCAAACAGAATAAGCAGTAGGAATATGACGAAGCAGATTTGCACTTCGACATAAGTTTCAAAAATGAGCGGTGCAAAGACGCCAACGAAGATTCCCCCCAAAGCCCCGCCGGCCGCGACAGAGAGGTAAAAGGATGTGAGACGATCTGGGTCAGGTCTTAGTTTCACCAATTCGCCATGACAGATCATGCAGGAAATGAATAGGAATCCACAATAGAGTCCAACCCCAAAGAGCGGGTAGGAGTTCTTCAAGACCAGCACTTGAAGGAGCGAGGCGAAGATTGCGACGGTCAATGCGAAGCCATATTTCTTCGAGTTGTACCAACGGTCACTTTCAAAACACAGAATGAAACTCAATAGATAGAGGCTTAAAGGAATTACCCAGAGGAGCGGAACGGCAGCAATATCTTGGGTGATGTGCGTCGTCATCGACAATAGTATGAGTGACGCGGCGGCAGGCAACATCACCCACACGACTCTGGTGGTCCATGTGATGTCAGGCACGACAACTGCAGAGCCTGACACTTCAACCGTCTCTCGCTTTTGAAAGAATGCCACGTAGACGCCAATTGCAGCACACATGAGAGCGAAAGTGACATAAAACCCCGACCAAATACTGACCTGCTGGCTCACAGGGAAAAGCGGCTCGATCACAAAGGGATAACTCAGGAGAGCAAGGAACGAGCCTCCGTTTGAAACTGCATAGAGCGGATAAGGCGAACGGTCAACATGCGAATGCGCGAACCAGACTTGTAACAGCGGCCCGGTCGAACTCAAGAGAAAGTAAGGCACGCCCACAGTCGAGGACAGCAAAAGCAAGATTGTGATCGTGGGGGCTAGATTGTCGAGACCGCGCCATGACGGGTCAGGCATGATAGGAAGGAAAGTCAGTGCGACACACAGAAGGACGGTATGAATTCCAGCCTGCCAAGGAATACTTGCCCAACGTCTCAGTGCATGCGCATAAGCGTATCCCAAAAACAGAAATACTTGGAAGAACAACATGCAAATCGTCCAGACCGTGGGTGTTCCGCCAAACCAAGGCAAAACAAACCGCGCCAACATGGGCTGAACTTGAAAGAGCAGAAATGCGCTCACAAAGATCGTGACGATGAAGATTCCAAGAGAAATGATACGCATGGCGACCTTCTCGCAGTGGCAATGGCTAAGGCATTCCACAACGTACTTCCATGAAGTAAAGATCAGATAAACTGGTAGGAGGGATGATCGCCCCACCATTTTGCCTACTTTTTCGACCCTTATTGATTGATCTCAACAGATGAACCAGGATCGATCACCTGAATTTCTTGGAGACGACTTCTAGTTTTCGGTTGTTGAGTGCAAAAGACGTGCACCCAAGAAACCCATAATTCCACCAGCGATCCTATCTATTGCCGCTTTGGATCCCAAATAGAGCTTTCGGGTTGGCGCCGCCGATAGTGCGAGAACAACAAATAGATACCATCCAGTCTCAACACCCAATACTGCCACTGGAATGCCTATCGACAATGCGCGCCCTACTTCGTTCGGTAGAAAGGTCGCAAACACACTGCCATAGATTACCGCAGTCTTTGGATTGCTTAATTGAACAAGCACAGCTGACCAAAAAGATCTCCAAACTGAGATGTCACCTTTGCCAATGGTCGAGTGATCCGACAAGTCATCACCGGCCCCCTTCCACATTTGCCATGCGAGATATAGGAGATAACACGCGCCCGCCAGTTTCAAAATTACATAGAGCGTCGGAACGCTCGACAATATCATATGCAATCCAAACAGTGCCAGCACTGCCAATAATACACTCGCAAGACCAATTCCCAAGGCAGCGGATACTCCACTGGCCGTACCTTTTGAGAGCGTCGTTCGCATTGTGAATATGAAACTGGGGCCAGGGCTCATCGCACCAAAAAGCAAAGCCACAGATTTGGCGAAAATTATGGTAGCGACTTCCATGTATAACTCCCATTTCCGAACAAATGGCTTTGCGTTTCTCGTAGATGGCTAAACTGAAAAACTCAAAATGACATTGTTTCCATTTCAGCAGGAACCTTCAGGAATTCACGAGTGAATTCGCAAGCTACATTACTACTGAATTCTTTGCACGAATACACAATGGGAGCCGAGTATGTGCGTAGCGTCAAACGTGCTGCTAGCCCACGAAGATACTCCTCCACAAAGGACTTGGAAATCTCTGACCGTAGTAGCCCTCGATCAGAAATCTCTGTCGATACACCTTTGGAGCTAGGTTCTTCATCGCGACACGTTGCCAATTCCAAATTCGAGAGAATCAAATTGAGTCTATCAGCGAACCTGATTAACTCAACTCCAATCCCCTGAACTCCCCTTCGTCGCGCCAATCGCGCAAGATTTTAAAGAACGCTTCGGAGCCCAAACCATAATTGGCATTTTGCAACATGCGGTCGTTGGGTTTGCCCTCATTGTTGTAATACCCGGGCGTACATTCGGCGAAGAACTTCTCATTTGTGCGGGCATGTTTGATGATGGTTCCGACCCATTCCTTTTCTGCTTCTTCAGAGGGCTCGACAATTTTCACGTTACCGTTCTTGCTGTGTTTCAGAATGTGGGCGATGTGGATGGCTTGTTCGTTTAACGCATGCGGGTAGTTGGCGGTGAAGCCAGTTTGACTGTTCACCCCCATAATGAAGCAATTGGGGAAGCCGCGACTGAAGAGACCGTGAAGAGTCTTCACCCCTTCGGACCAATTCTCGGTCAGTGAAACGCCCTCACGTCCATAAAGCTCATACCCGGAACGTCTGGTGTAGTCGGTTCCAACTTCAAAACCTGTGCCGAAGATGAGGCAATCAAGCTCAAACTCTTGCCCATTGGCAACGACGCCTTCTTCGGTGATGCGCTCGACCCCAATGCCTCCCGTATCAACGAGTGTCACGTTGGATCGATTAAATGTTGGCAAGTAGTCATCATGGAAACAGGGACGTTTGCAGAATTGCCTATAGTAAGGTTTTAGGGACTCGGCAACATTTGGGTCTTTGATAATTTCGTCAACGCGGGCCCGGATTTGCTCCATCTTTTGGAAGTCGGCGATTTCGACCTTGTCAGACAAAGCATCTGGCGACAGGTCTGGGTTCTCTTCATTGCGAACAAGCACGAGCAGGTTGCGAATGATCTCCGTCCAACCATCGTTGACCAGATCTTCTTCTGCAATCCCCCCCGATGTCAGGATGTTGAAATTGTCCATGCGATGTTGATGCCAACCCGGTTCCTGAGACTTGAACCATTCCAGGTCGGTCGGCGGGTCATTTCGTACGTCAATGGAGGATGGTGTCCGTTGGAACACACAGAGATGTTTCGACCACTCTCCTAAGTGCGGTATACATTGCACCGCCGTTGCGCCGGTGCCGATGATGCCGACGCGTTTGTCCTTTAGCCCGGTCAATCCACCGTTCGCGTCGCCGCCGGTGTAAGCGTAGTCCCACCGACTGGTGTGAAATGTATGGCCTTTGAAGTCTCCGACACCAGGAATGCCAGGAAGCTTGGGTCGATTGAGGGGACCGTTTGACATGGCGACAAAGCGGGCCTTCATCTCATCACCTTTGTTGGTGGTGATAATCCAGCGACCGCTCTTTTCCTCCCAACGCATGTCGGTGACTTCGGTCTGGAAACACACGTCGCGATAGAGGTCAAACTTGCGACCGATTTCTTGGCTGTACCAAAGAATGTCTTCGCCTTCGATGAACTTTTGCGGGGGCACGAAATCTATCTCTTCCAACAATGGAAGGTAAACGTATGATTCAATGTCACAAGCCGCGCCGGGATATCGGTTCCAATACCAGGTGCCACCGAAGTCGCCGCCCTTCTCGATGACGCGGATGTCTTCTATGCCGGCTTGGCGCAGCCTTGCGCCCGCGAGCAGTCCTCCAAAGCCGCCGCCAATGATGACGACTTCGACTTCATCTTTGAGCGGAGCGCGCTCAATAGGCTCTTCGATGTATGGATCATCAATGTAACGGGAAAAGTCACCGGTTACTTCGACATATTGATCATTGCCCTCATCGCGCAGGCGTTTGTCGCGCTCGTTGCGGTACTTTTCCCGCAGGGCATTGGGATCAAACCCTAGACCTTGTTCGCCAGCAGGTTTTTCTACTGCATCGTTGCTCGTATCTGACATGAGATGCGCTTCCTTGTCCTTGGGGTTTTCCCCAATGTTCTTCTTTTGTCATTTTCTAGCTTTGTCTAAAGAGGATCATACTCCCGTACCCGAATCAATCATTTGAGGCGACAAAGTCTGATTGACCATCCTATTCCTGTTAAGAAATTGCCGAACCGTTCTTTCGTCACATTGTGCTTGCGCCTAATTCCAGACATTACCTCAACGAAATTGAGAATCGGTCTCAGTCGTTGACGTGGAGTTTCGTCTGATTCATGGTCGCGTAGGGCACATGCCCCAAGTCCAGTGAGTTTGCGTACTTTGAGAAAGACAACTCAATTGGCCGTATCAACCCACCCAAGGAGGCGGACATGGAAATCAGATACATCAAAATTGCACTTGTGATCTTTGCGTCTTTGCAGGCGCTTATTCACGCGACGCAAAACATCGTCAATATCAAGATGGCTTATCAATCGGTGGCCTATGTCATGGGTGGCACCGATCACACGGTCTATACGTCATCCATGTTTCCAACCATCACGACACCAGCGCTCATATGGATGGCGTTGATTGTCATCTTGTTCTTTGAATACGCGACTGGGCTTGTTGCGGCCAAAGGGGCGCTGGACTTGTGGTCGAAACGCAAAGGTTCTGCGGATGACTTCAACAGTGCAAAGAAATTCGCATTGGTTGGTTGTGGGCTTGGCATGATCACCTGGTTTGGATTATTTGGCGTCATCGGCGGCGGCGCCTTTCAAATGTGGCAAACGCAGATCGGCGACAGCTCATTTGACGGAGCGTTCCAATTTATGATGAGTTATGCGTTCATCTACTTCCTTGTTAGTCAAGCTGACACGTGAGTTTCGAGCTGACCATTGACATTTCCCTGTGATCTGATCTTATTTCTATTGGTATCAGTATCCTTCAGATCGCAGGGCGATGCGTAAGAACCAAAGTCATGGCTTGAACTTCAAATGGGTCCGGAACCTTGCGTTTTCGCTTGCCGCCCTCTTGTTGTTCGCCCAGTGGTCGACACTCGCTCACGCCGCATCATTCGGGTTTGATGATCACGCCCATAACGGCGTCGCTTGCGAAATATCCATTGTCAGCGAGAACCTTGATGATTTGGTGCCATCAGATTCCGGCGACATCACTTGGATACTCGATTATTCCGAAGAACCAACTGATCTAAGAACCGCTGAACATCGCTGTACCCTCCTCAGCGCGCGTCCACGCGGCCCCCCCTCTCACGCTTAAACCACCTACGATTTGTTTGTCGCTCGATTGGTTTTGTTCGCGAAACCAATGTCGGCTTATCACCTGGTTCAAGCTATGAGAGTCCTTCATGTACATAGAAAAATTCCGTATTGCAGCTGTCGCCGCGAGTTCATTTGTTATGTGCGCAGATGCGTTGGCACAGACCGAACCCAAGCAAGACCCCATGGAGCAATTCGTCATTACAGCATCTCCCTTGGAGCACGCATCCGATGAATTGGTCGCCCCTGTTACGACCCTTGACCGGGACGAAATCGTTGCATCCGGTGCGTCTTCGCTTGGCGAGCTTCTGGCACATCATCCGGGGATTACCCATTCGTCCTTTGCACCGGGCGCCAGCCGTCCGATTATTCGTGGGCTCGACAATTTCCGTGTGCGCGTTCAGGAAAACGGGATCGCTTCACACGATGCGTCTGCGCTCAGCGAAGATCACGGCGTCCCTACCGATCCACTTGCCGCGCAACGTGTCGAGGTGGTGCGCGGGCCTGCGACACTGCGTTACGGCAGCGAGGCGATCGGCGGCGTCGTCAATATCATCAACAACCGCATTCCAAAACGATTGACCGATCGGCATGTGGAAGGGGAATTTGTCGCTGGTGCCAATTCAGCATCTGACGGTGTCGAAGGTGGGATCCTCCTTGACGGTTCTTATGCTGACTCCTTTGCTTGGCATCTAGATAGCTCAGCGCGGAGATCGTCTGACTATGAGATACCAGGGTCCCAAAGCACTCAGGCGCGGACATCTTTGGAGTCGCATGGGTTTGCGGCTGGCGGCTCTGTGATCCTGCCTTCAGGCCATATCGGTGTATCGACGTCTGTTTTTGAAAGCGAATATGAAATCCCGACCGCAGAAGCGCCTATTCTCATTGACATGTTTCAACAAAACCTAGCGCTCGGTTCCGTCTTTGAAGATCTCAGTCCCTTTTGGCGAAAACTTGACCTTAGTCTCGGGTATTCTGACTACACCCATGATGAAATCGATGAAAGCACCGGCGAAATTGGATCGACTTTTGACAATGAAGAATGGGAGGGGCGTGCTGAGTTTCTTCATGCTCCCATTGGCGGTTTTGAAGGTGCTGTGGGCCTTCACATCAGAGGACGCGAGCTATCTGCCTCGGGTGAAGGCGGTGAACTCATTGCTCCTTCACAATCGAACGCTCAGGCCGTCTTCTTGTTTGAAGAATTGGCCCTCACGAATGATGGTGGGGCGACACTTCAATTTGGCGCGCGTGTCGAGAAGATTGGAATCGACGGGACAGGATTGTCGGTCCCGGGTATCGCCGGGGTTGAGACTCCATACTCCAGGGATTTTACACCGGTCGGTGGGTCGGTCGGTCTTCTCTATGACCTTCCGCAATATTGGACCCTTGGCTTGACTGCCCAAATTGTTCAAAGAGCGCCGGAAGCGCTGGAGCTCTTTGCGAAAGGACCACACGAATCAACTGAGACCTTTGAGATTGGAAATGCATTTCTTGATGTCGAAACCGCACGCTCCATCGAACTGAGTGTCAGACGCAAATCAGGAGATATCATGCTTGATGTCGCCGCCTTTTTTACGAAGTATGATGATTTCATCTACAAGTCATTTACAGGAATACTTTACGGGGAAGATCTCTTAAGCTGCGGTGTAGAGACCGAACTCACTCAAATTGTCTATACCGCTGATGACGCGACTTTTTATGGCGCAGAGTTCGAAGGTACCTGGCAGATGCCTTTTGTGCGGTCAGGCACGCTATCTCTAACAACTCAATTCGATTTTGTACGCGGCGAGTTGAACGGCGGCTTTAACGTTCCTCGTATGCCGCCGATGCGCTACGGTCTTGGCGCACTGTACGAACGTGAAGCCCTGACGATTGAGGTCAACGCTCTGCGCGTGTCTCAACAAAATGATCTAGGCGCAAATGAAACTGCGACAAAGGGCTACACTCTTGTAGATGCCGGCATTCAATGGGCGCTTCCGATGGGCGATCCGGACAGAGAAGTGACTCTAAAAATATCGGGACACAACCTCCTTGATGAAGACATTCGCAATCATGTTTCATTCAAGAAAGAGGACGTCTTGCTACCTGGTCGCTCAATCCGCCTCCACATCGTGGCGAAGTTCTAAACCACTGCGCCCGCAACGGAAGGCAACACCTGATTACATGGTGCGCTGACCTGCGCCTTCCGTGCAGGCACAAACACTCACTCAGCCCTTCGTGCATTTTCCCCTTGACAGGGCTTTACGAATATCATACATCTTTTTGTACTGTACGTGTTTTGCGGTCTTTTGAGCTGATTTCCTCATTATGAGTACCGTGTTTCGCGTACGGTTGTTGTGGAAAACAGACTGGGCCGTCCTTTGTGCATTTTGGGCGGCCCAGATGGGAGATCTTATGTATACGCCGCCATTTGGGGGGTTGAGCCCCTCCGTCTACTACCAAATGCTGTTGCAAGGGCAGCAGCCAGATCCAGCTTCTTTTGGACTGAACAGCTTTGGGCAAAATCGCCCTGCTCCGTTGTCAGGGCAGGTCTCGCCGCCCACGCCTGGTTTTGGTCAGGGTATCCCGCCTGGTTTTCTGCCTCGTTATGCTCCGGGCTTTTCCGCCCCCAATGGGGGAACCGTTCCACAGCCGGGATTTGCCCCCGCTTATGGATCACCCCCGGCTCCGACCGGTTACAATCCTGGGCCGAGCCCTCGCCCTCGTCGCGGTCCACCAAGACCTGTGTTGCCGAAAGACATGACACCAGATCCAGCGGATCTGCGGGCCTTTCTGGCTCAATCCAACAACGGTCCGCTTGACCCGAGTGCACCGCCGCCTTCCCCCTTCCCGCCGCGTATGACGCATCTGCCAAGAACGTTTGATGAGATTCCAGACAACATTGCCGATCTGCCGGATATGACGATCGATGACGCGCGCAACATGGACAAGGACATCTATAACGAGATGTTCGGTGGGGCCAATCCGACCCTGGTTCCTGCCTGGGCCGCAATCGAACGGCGCGAGCGTGAGAAGAAATGGGCCCAGGAACAACAGGCACAAGTTGAAGCCGCAGAGCGTCAACAACAGATGGCGCAAGCCGCATCGACATCGCCTGCCAACGCATCGCAAGGCGACGACCTCAATTGGTTTGAACGAAAAGCGCAACAGGCGGGTGAGCTGGCGGATGAGGCCTATGACTACGGGCGGGAACAAGCGGGAGATGCGTACCAATACGGTAGACGAAGAGCCGGGGAGGCTGTCGATGCCACCTTTGACATGGCGGGAGACGCTTACGACGCCACAGTTGATGCGGCCGGCGAGGCTTACGACTATGCCAGCGAACAAGTTGATGACCTTGTCGATTGGGGCCAGGAGACCATCGACGATGTGATTTATGGATTTCAGTCTATGAGCGCGCAGGAAAAGCAACAATTCATCCTGGACATCTTGGGCGTCGAAGAAGCCAGGCGTTTGCTTAACGATCCTGCTTCAGCCGACCTCCTCAGTACCGGTCTATTCCTCGCGAGCTTCACACCCTGGGGCAAAGGCATCAAAGTTGTCCGTACCCTCGGCAAAGTGCGCAAGCTCGGCAAGGCCCGTAAGGCTCAAGCTGGGATCAAAAGCACCGCCCCCATTCGCGGACAAAAAGGTGCGAGATTTGGGAAGGCAAGAACAGAACAATCCAGAATTGAAGGTCGAGTATTACAAGACCTCGGCAGGACAGCTTCGGCAAAAGCGGCAGCGAAGTTTGAGAAGGAACTCGTCAAAGCCACAATGTTCCACGGTGGATTGTTGGGAGCAGGACCAGAACTCGCGGGTCAGATTGCCGCTGATCTAAGAGACGATGGCAAGTTGGGTGACTCGGAATATTACAATCTCAAGAATCTGGGGGTTGGCTTTCTAGGAGGATTGGGGCAAGGCCTAATTCCCGATACACTCTACGGCCCATCAGGTAAAGCGCGTCTTGGACGCGCGGTCACACGCGGACTTCTTGCCGCTGGCGAGGGCGCACTAAAAGACCCTGCGCCAGGCACAACGCTTCTGGATTCCTCAGGGCGACATGTCACTGGCTGGGGAAGCACGGGAGCAGGAGCGGCGCTGGCGGGAGCAATTGCCTCTCCATATGGATTGGAGAAAGAAATGACGCATGTTGCAAGAATGCTGTTGCCATATCTTTGGCCTGCCCTAGACGCAGACCCGATAAGAAAGATCCCTGACGCTCTAAGATGGTACGCTGACTACTCCAACAGACAACTTGGACTGGGCGAGTACGCTGAGTAATTTTTCTATATCAAAATACTGTCAGCCCTCAACCAAAAGCCAACGAGCACAATTGCTCTCTTTGACCACCTCTATTTTTGCGTGTACTATCAAAACTGCGGACCACATTGGCGCACTTAAGATTGAACTCAAATGAAAAAGCGAAGATTGAAGAAGCCTCTACGCTCTAAACGCGTTGTAGAGATATCTTATACTCTCTTGATAACTTCTACTTTCTACTTTTGTGTTCTTACACTTCTTGTACCCCTCCGCTACGTGTTTGGAACCGACCGGTCATCCGGCGCATCTAGTGTTGAAGTCATGTTGTTAGCCTTGAAGTCGTACATTGATGTGACATTCGTAATCTTTATCTACCTCTCACTCGTAATGATGCTTGCCGGTTTCATGGGATGGGGAAACCTGGAGAAACTCCATAAACGAGGAGCAACAGCTCGAACGGCATTTCGAGCATGGAAGCGCATGTTAGCCGGAATTGTCATCCTTCTTTTTGCCTTTCCATACATTGGATACTGGTCAATTCTCGGCGACGAAGCTCGCATCATCAACACGTTTTCGATTTGGTGGCAAAATGATTGGGGATTCTATCTAATAGCGGGTTCATTGCTGGCTGCGGTCAATATGTATTGGACGAAACGCTACATTGTGTCCAAGGACAGGATGGGAGCTGACACTGATTAGGGGCACCGTTGACCCGAGTGCACCGCCGCCTTCCCCCTTTCCGCCGCGTATGACGCATCTTCCGCGGACATTTGATGAGATTCCAGACAACATTGCCGATCTGCCGGATATGACGATCGATGATGCGCGCAACATGGACAAGGACGTCTATAACGAGATGTTCGGCGGGGCCAATCCGACCTTGGTGCCGGCCTGGGCTGCCATCGAACGGCGCGAGCGTGAGAAGAAATGGGCCCAGGAACAACAGGCACAAGTTGAAGCCGCAGAGCGTCAACAACAGATGGCGCAAGCCGCATCGACATCGCCTGCCAACGCATCGCAAGGCGACGACCTCAATTGGTTTGAACGAAAAGCGCAACAGGCGGGTGAGCTGGCGGATGAGGCCTATGACTACGGGCGGGAACAAGCGGGAGATGCGTACCAATACGGTAGACGAAGAGCCGGGGAGGCTGTCGATGCCACCTTTGACATGGCGGGAGACGCTTACGACGCCACAGTTGATGCGGCCGGCGAGGCTTACGACTATGCCAGCGAACAAGTTGATGACCTTGTCGATTGGGGCCAGGAGACCATCGACGATGTGATTTATGGATTTCAGTCTATGAGCGCGCAGGAAAAGCAACAATTCATCCTGGACATCTTGGGCGTCGAAGAAGCCAGGCGTTTGCTTAACGATCCTGCTTCAGCCGACCTCCTCAGTACCGGTCTATTCCTCGCGAGCTTCACACCCTGGGGCAAAGGCATCAAAGTTGTCCGTACCCTCGGCAAAGTGCGCAAGCTCGGCAAGGCCCGTAAGGCTCAAGCTGGGATCAAAAGCACCGCCCCCATTCGCGGACAAAAAGGTGCGAGATTTGCAAAAGGGAAGGAGCCGCCATGGCGAGTTAAGAATAAACCAAGACCAATACAAGCGCATGATCTTGCCAGTGCCGCCAATATTGCAACTGCGAACTTCTCAAAAGAATTAGCAAAGTTCGTGGGCAAAGGTGTATTCTTTGGCGGCTGGGAGTCGGTGAATGAGGCCTACCTTTCCGACGAGTCAGATCGCGAAGACTTGCTACTCTCTTTTGCTTCCGGAGCAGTTTCAGGGGTGACGAAATCTTTGGGTATTGCTGTCGCAAATGCGGTGGTTACGACATTCCTCAAGGAGATATATGAACCGGGCAGAGGCTTCTCCCCTCTTCACATTGGTGAATCATATATGGAAGCTATTGAGGCAGGAAACTGGGCTGCCCTGACACCCGTTGTCGTCTCTGCTGCCAAGGCACTCATGAGTGCAGGCGGCGCATCCCAGGGATGGCAGGATTTTGTGGAAACCAGCATCAATGTTTATGCACCACGCGTTTTGGATGCTGTACTTCCCGAATTGGAGGACGTGATATCTGAATAAAACAAATTCTCAGATGGAAACTTCTACAAATTGCTCGCTTATTATGGTAGTTGACATTTAGATCAATTTCGAGAAACCAGATCTTTATCGCCATGAAAACGAAATCGAACTTGGAGACTGACGAAAAGAAACTCTTTTCTCGTGGAAATCTTGCGGTGGCGGTATTTCTAATTTTTTTGATTACCGTAGGTTTCGGCCACAAGTTGGAAGGACAACATGGCGCAGCTGCGAATCTTGGAGAGTACTTTTCTCGAATAGCATATCACTACTGGACAATTTATCTAATGTTCGCTGCAGTCGCTTGGGCTATCCCAGTACTTGACCGTTTCGACTTCAGCGGACTCAAAAATTACTTCGTCACCAATTCTCGTACGTTCACTCAGCTCAAGCGCCCCCAATTTACTCGACTGGGTTGGACAAGAATACTTCTTGCCTATTTGTCATTCATCGTTCCGCTGCTATGGAATACCTATCTCCAGTCTGTCAGTGAAGCGCCCACAACACTGACAGCTTGGGCGCTCATTTTTCAAAATGGAACCATGCTCGCTATCTGGTTCTTCGTTGGATTGTTTCCATTTGCAGTGTACTACTTTGGACACCATCGACTTAGATTCTTATTGCATCGCTGGAACGACTCCTACGATGCTACAGGTCAAGGATACAAACACCGCCGTAGATATCAGGTTGTATATACGCTTCTTGTTACCGGTTCAATAATTGCGACCCTGCACTACTTCTCCAAATATGGCGCGATGGCCGATGAGGAAGCAAGTTGGGCGAAATATCTCAATGTATATTGGCCGTATTACATTTATTGGGTTCTTCTGTTTGTAGCTATTTATGCATTTTCCCAAGCAGCCTTTAGGCGCACGGTCACATCTCTTTCAAATGACAACAATGACGGACACAAGTAGAGAAGGCGACTAAATTTTCGCATAATGCGCCGGGTTATTCCGCGCCTTATGGGGAGAGCGCCTCTCCGGCAAGTTCTGCCCCGCCTTATGGATCACCCCCGGCTCCGACCGGTTACAATCCTGGGCCGAGCCCTCGCCCTCGTCGCGGTCCACCAAAACCTGTGTTGCCGAAAGACATGACACCAGATCCAGCGGATCTGCGGGCCTTTCTGGCTCAAACCAACAACGGTCCGCTTGACCCTAGTGCACCACCGCCTTCCCCCTTTCCGCCGCGCATGACACGTCTCCCGCAAACGTTTGATGAGATCCCAGACAACATTGCCGATCTGCCGGACATGACCATTGATGACGCGCGCAACATGGACAAGGACATCTATAACGAGATGTTCGGCGGTGCCAATCCGACCCTGGTTCCTGCCTGGGCCGCCATTGAGCGAATAGAACGGAACAAGAAATGGGCCAAAGAACAACAGGCTGAAGCTGAGGCCGCGGAGCGTCAACAACAGATGGCGCAAGCCGCATCGACATCGCCTGCCAACGCATTGCAAGGCGACGACCTCAATTGGTTTGAACGAAAAGCGCAACAGGCGGGTGAGCTGGCGGATGAGGCTTATGACTACGGGCGGGAACAAGCAGGAGATGCGTACCAATACGGTAGACGAAGAGCCGAGGAGGCTGTCGATGCCACCTTTGACATGGCGGGAGACGCTTACGACGCCACAGTTGATGCGGCCGGCGAGGCTTACGACTATGCCAGCGAACAAGTTGATGACCTTGTCGATTGGGGCCAGGAGACCATCGACGATGTGATCTATGGTTTTCAGTCTATGAGCGCGCAGGAAAAGCAACAATTCATCCTGGACATCTTGGGCGTCGAAGAAGCCAGGCGTTTGCTTAACGATCCTGCTTCAGCCGACCTCCTCAGTACGGGTCTGTTTATCGCCAGCTTCACGCCGTGGGGCAAGGGCATCAAAGTGCTGCGCACTCTTGGCAAGGTTCGCAAGCTCGGCAAGGTCCGAAAAGCAAAAACGGTTGTGAAGAACCCCGCGCCAATTCGCGGACAGAAAGGAGCGAGATTTGCAAAAAAGAAGGAGCCGAAAATAGGTAGAGTGGAACGCGCACGACCGCCATCACCGTATGAAGTTGTGGATGCAGTCAGCATTCGACAGAGGCAAGCGGCAGAGCGATTGGCGAAAATTTTTGGTGACTCCATCAAATCAGTAGGAAGAGCCGCGAAGCCACTTAAATCACCATCGATTTACGCTGGCATTGAAGTCGGCGCCGACTTAGCCCTTGGTGAAAGAGACCCGCTTAAGCTCTTGGCGGCAGGAGGATCCGGATTCGCTACTGGTGCTACATCCTCGAAGCGCGCAGCGATGATCAATGGATTTGCAACGACCCTATTCAAGGATCTGCGACAACAGCAGATTGATTCTCAAGATCCGAACGATCGTCTCACCTGGAGTGACCTTAAAGAGCGTGACACTTGGACGGGTCTTGTTTCCGATTTTGACCCGTCCTCACTGCTCGAAAGGGAAACATATATTCCGGCAGCACGGTCAGCTCTGTACGCTGGTGCGACCGCGACGGTCATTGGTCGAATGAAATCCAATGAGCGTTTTTCGAAGTTGAACGAAAAATGGCAAGATATGTTTGAGGTCGCGCTTAATGTCGGCGGTCCCAGACTCCTCCCGCTCGCAATTCCGAGTATGGTTGAATTCGCCATCTCGACCGGTAACTGGGCACATAAAGAAGCACGTGAATTGGAGGGCAAACTGCAGGAAATCGCAAGGGAGATTGAAAACAATCTAAAGCGAATCTCAGACAAAGAGCCTTGATTTGGAAGTTACCAACACCGATTTTCGGTTGCATTACTTGACATCCGCTCTTTCAGTACAAATATGTTTTGGATGATGTCCAAGAAAAAACGCAAAACTCTAGATCAAGACCAGACAATGAGTCTTGGACAATGGCTCTTTGTTGTTGGAGGCATGTTCACGATCGTAACCGCCACTTGCGCGGCGGTGTCTGTTGACGAACTTCCGGCCGCAGACAATCTTCTCCATTTCTGGCTACGGATACCTCTCGAGTATTGGGGTGTTTACATGACGTTCATCGCCTTCGGAATGATCATTGCGACATTTGGTTACTTTCGAGATGAAGTGGAACGGACGCCTACGGCGGTCCGTCTCCACAAATTGATTGGTTTGTCAGGTCTGTTCATCGTGTTTTCTACACCCGCCTTGAAGATCTATTTGGAACACGGGGGGGCAGATTTCTACTCAGAGTTTGTGACTTTTGCTTTAGGCGAATTTGCACCGTATTACGTTGCAATGACTGTGGTTGCGGTCGCTTGGAGTCTGACACTCTTCACTGGAAGTGAGAAGTAGTCTCAAGTCCGCGTTGGACGTGAATTCAATCCCATTTGAGGACATGCCGCCTGAGGTCGAACAGTTGCGCGATTTCCTCGAGCAATCCAATGGGGGCCAGTATGACCCGAGTACACAGCCGCCTTCTCCCTTTCCGCCGCGCATGACCCATCTACCGCGGACGCTTGATGAAGTGCCGGAGAGCATTGCCGATCTGCCGGACATGACTGTCGATGATGCACGCGACATGGACAAAGACATCTACAACGAGATGTTCGGCGGTGCCATTCCGACCCTAGTCCCCGCCGGGGCTGCAATCGAACGAAGAGAACGGGAAAAGAAGTGGGCCAAAGAACAACAGGCTGAAGCTGAAGCCGCAGAGCGCCAACAACAGATGGCGCAAGCCGCATCGACATCGCCTGCCAACGCATCGCAAGACGACGACCTCAATTGGTTTGAACGCAGAGCCTAGCAGCTTTATCATTTATTCTGATGTAAAGTGCATTCAGATTCTTATCCGATGAATGCAGGAGATACTGTTGATAGACCACCAAACAATCGCCTCGATCGGCGTCTTCATACTTCTACTCGCGTTTGTTTTGAACCTGACCAAGGTCCTCTCCAATGACAGCCGGGCTTACGCCCTTCTCAATTTCGTTGGCGCTGCAATCGCAGCCTATGCCTCGTGGCTGATCGCGTTCTATCCTTTCGTCGTGCTTGAAGGCGTGTGGGCGGCGGTTTCCCTCGGCTCGCTCATTCGCGGCCTTCTCTCACGGCAAACACAGAGTACATGAAGTAGCCGCACCGGCAACTTGGTGACACCTGAACGCACTTCAATGTTGAGGCACTCCGTCCGATCACGTATTATTGACGTGATTTGAATTTTGCCGCGGCGGAGGTTTGATCGGAAATGCTTGTTTCTCTGTTGGAAAAACTGTCCCCGTGGGGGCCGCTCTTTTTCGGCCTCGCCTTTGTTGCCCCGGTTCTCTCTGAATTGCTGATCTTGGGCGGCGTCTCTTCCCTCTTCGGACTTCCCACACTTGTGGTTGGCCTGCTGGTTGGTGGCGCAGCTGGGTTCTGGGCTTCGCGGCGGAGGTCTTGGCTATGAGTACTGTCACAGCAAAAGACGCCAGCGTCCCTCCCTTGAGCCCAGAGCAGGAAAAAGCATTCGCCAAAGAAGAACGCGCCATCGCGCGGTCCTACATCGGCGGGGTTCCGTGGCGATTGGTCATTTGGGGCCTTATCAATCCGATCGTTTGGATGTCACTCTGGCCCCTTGTTCTCTTAGGCGTTGTTCCATTGTGGCTGGGGTTTCTCGTTGCTTCATTTTGCATGATGATGAGCTATCTGCCCGGGCATGAGGCCGAACACAATAATATTGGCGGCAAGGGCAAACCATATCGATGGCTTAATGAACTCGTCGGACACCTGACATTCATTCCCATTGTGTTGCCATTCAACCTCCATCGACTCTCTCATCTGCAGCATCACGCGTGGGCGAACGATCCGGAACGGGACCCAGACTATGCAACCAAAGCCGATGGATGGCTTGGCGCCATTTGGGCAAGCCTGCAAAGCCGGCAACCGGAACTTAGAGATGAATATGGAGCACGCGGTCTCAACACAGATGATCCGGCAACGCAGAAAGCACTCAAACAGGCGATCGCTCAGTCATTGATCTATTACACAGTTCTTGGCGGTCTTGCGTGGAGTGGGTTCGCACTGGAAGCGGTGTTGCTCTGGTGGATGCCGCGGCACATTGGCTATACCTATTTGCAAGTATTCTTAAGCTGGGCACCACATTTTCCTTACGACAGGACAGGACGCTACGGCGACACGCGGGCGTGGAAGTTTGCATTTGGAAATCTCGCATCGATGGGGATGGAGTATCACATTGTGCATCATCTGCACCCCAACATTCCTTTGCACAAAACACCTCCGGCTTACCGCGAAATGCGCCACATCATTGAAGCCCGCGGATGCCGAATCGACGGCTTGTAAAGGCAGAACTAGCCGTTTTCTGCGGGTATTAACGTTTCTTTTACCAAATCCTCGTTCACGAGTTGGCTTTGGCCAATCAATGTCGTGTAATTCCCCCTAGGTTAGGAAGACCTCGTCGCGTCTCTCTCTTTGTACAGAGTAAGGGACTAACATCGACACGAAATGGCAAAGGACAACCCTGTGCAGACCAAAGGGGACATTCGAGCAAAGAAGAAAGCACTGCTGCATATCGAATTGCACAGCGGTACTTCTTTCGATGGCTACGTGTTCCTATCGCAAGGTGAACGGTTGAGCGATCTCATCAACGATGGACGCAATTTCATACCCTTCGAGGATTTGAATGAGGGCACTTTGATGCTTATCGCCAAAGATACGATTGCCATCATTGTCCCAAAAGATAGCAAAGCACAACGTCCGGCAGGCAGATCTATGAAGAGCGAAAATCCCTACCGTGTTCTGGGTGTCACCAGGGAATCGTCCATTGAAGAAATCAAAAATGTCTATAGAGAAAAAGCACGAGACTTTCACCCCGACCGCTTCGCACCGGACAAATACCCGTACGAAATCATTGAGTTTGCCAATGAAATGATGAACCGCCTTAACCAATCTTTTCAAACGATCAGTGCCGAGAAGGAAAGCCCGTTGAGGCAGAAAGCTTCTTAGACAACCATCCGTGTGCACACACACTAGTGCTTGATTGAGTCCTGCCGCACACTACTTCAAATTGCTTTTCCGTACCCTTCAACAACCCACGATTGCCTGATGGCGGTTTAGATTGTCGCTAAGGCTTTGTGATTGTTGCTTAACCTGCTCACAACCCACACCTGCCGTTGTTTCTTTCCATAACTCAGTTAGCGGATTATGGTAAACGCCGGTTGCGTCGGGGGGCACGTGCGGGAAAAAGTCAAATACGACAAGGTATTGATTATAACTGGTGGTGCCACCGTTGGTGGCAGCATGATGAGCAATGACAGTAATTCGACACTTTCAGCCGTCGGTCGTCAGCTCGGAATCCTGAGGGCTTCAAGCGCCATTTGGCAAGACCTTTCACTGAAAGCCGTCAGTGCGGAGTTGCTTACTGCCAAGTCACTTTTTATGAGAGGCGCGAAATTCAAAAAGAAGACCTATCAGGAACCAGTTAGACGATACTACTCCGCACCATCCTATATTGGTTCGCCGGAACTCACGGAAATTGTATTGGCCAGCGCCCTGTTGGAGGAAGGGCTGACTTATGAGGCGACGACCTTTGCGGCCCTTACCGATCCGAAACTGCGCAACTCTTTGTTGGATCAGTGTGGGTGTGTCCTCGTCTCCAGCACGTTGATGCGAGATATGAGTGAAATGGCGCCCCTGGTGCAGCTTCTTAAACGTGACAACAATAAAGTCGTTGTTGGTGGTGCACTGGTTTCTCTTCTTCATAGCGAATGGACTCACTTGCCGGGAGCAGATCTCGTTGCCATTGGGTATGGTGAAATGTTGATTCCTGAAATCGCCTCATGGATCAAAAGTGGATATACCCAACTCGACTCACCTGAGAAGGGTCGTATCGTCGACATTTGCGAAAACACTCTCATCTACAGCGGCAGTCCTGAGAGCAAGAACCTCGACTGGTTGCCAACTCCAAATTGGGAGCAGGCAGAAAAGTACCACGGAAAGAAATTTGAACTCATCAATTATGAATCCGTTCGGGGGTGCCCCTATCGGTGCGCGTTCTGCAATTTTCCGTTTCTATTTGAAGACACTGTATTTCGCACAAAATCAGCTCAGAAGATTTTCGATGACTGGATGATCTACGCTAGGAACGGAGCGAAGATCATAAACTGTATGGATAGCCTTTTTACGATCCCGCCAAAGCGCCTAAGAACACTCTGTGATCTACTGATCAAAGCTGGTTCCCCAATTGGGTGGACGTGTTATGCACGCGCTGGCGACCTGGCCAAACCCGGGACCGCGGCCTTGATGAAAGCGGCGGGCTGCAAATTGGTACACATTGGATATGAGTCGGGAAGTCAGACCATCCTTGACAATATGAACAAGCGTTCGGGGGTTCAAAGCAATGTGGATGCACTCAGACTCTGCAGAGAAGCGGAATTGACGAGTGCCGTCACTCTCATTGTTGGATTCCCAGGAGAAACCAAAGCGACGGTTAAGGAAACATATGAGCGCCTCAAAGAAAGCCCGCCTGATCTTTTCTTTGGCGGGGGATTTAACACGCGCATGGTTGCCATGCCGGTGCTTCAACCAGAACCACGAAAAAAATATGGGCTTGTTACACAATCGGATCACATGTCTTCTGCCCCGTACTGGAGGCACGACACTATGTCATGTCACGAAGTTCCGAAATGGCTAAGATGGCTCAACCAGAAACTCATTGAAGATCGCGTTGCGTTGGAAGGTAGTCTCTTCTATTCAGGATTGATGGGTTACCAGCACGCGGACCGCGGGGACCTGCTCGACTTTCAATATGACATTTTGCAGAGTCTAGGCGCTTTGCGACCTGGATTTGGTATGGCCCACAGAACCTTGCGCGGAATTCTACGCGTCGACATTAACCGAAAATTGGCGCTTCGAAGCGGCGCGCCGCGCCCCTTGCCGACCGAGACGGAAGTGGTGTCCGGTGATCGATTGTTTGAACCGCCACCGCGGGACCGAACCATTCACTGAATCATACCCCCACCTGACTCAAAGAACGCAAAAACCCGCAAGACTCTGGTCTTGCGGGTTTTCGTTTTGTCGGCCTTCTCAATAAGAAGGTTTAGTCCAAATTCGTCTTAGACCTCGTGAAGATTGCCAGCTGACGTCTTACCGTCGCGGCCCTCTTCCAGATCGTAACCGATTTTTTGACCCTCAACCGGATTGTTCATTCCGGCGCGCTCGACCGCACTGATATGTACAAACACGTCTTTTCCACCTTCATCGGGCTCAATGAAGCCATAGCCCTTTTGGGCGTTGAACCACTTAACAGTTCCAGTAGCCATTCTTAGTCTCCAGTCATTTAGTCTAGCAAATCCGCGCGGGTCAGCGAGGTCTTGCAGGCTCTTTCCGGTCTCTATTCACCCAGCCGCATGGAATTATCCGACCAGTCAACCACGCCGCCCGGCGAGCGTGGTCATTTCTCCTCCGCCCTTCTCACCATAAGGTAAGACAAGCCGGAGTATCCCAAGTAGAGCGGGTTACGTGGCGTTTCGATGGTCATTGGGGAAGACGGTAGGGCCTTCTGCAACGTCAATTCTGCGCTTAGTCAATCGCTCAATTGTCTTGAAGATACCATGAAGCTCACAGATCTCCAAAACTGGAGGCACCCTTTCGCCTGAAGTTTATCGAAAGTCAAGCAAAAGCCTAATCATACTGGGAACGGAATCGCGGAAAAGTGCAGATTTTCTCGCTTCAGCGTTTTTCAGTCACAGAACAGCAGACCCCTGTATCGGAGCCTGGCTGGGAGAGATGAACCCGGCCATAGGCGCAGTTTCCATAGGACCTTTGGCACTGAAGCCTGAAGCGTGCTTGCGCCGAGGTCTCAGTGGTTTGCTCAAGTCGATCTATCGCCTTTTGCGTTTTGCGCGCACCATCGTCTGACTGTCGCTCTAACCGGTCGACTTCCCGTCTTAGACTTTGGTTTTCGCGTTCAAGGTTTTCAACATCGCGGTTCAGACTCTTGAGGCATTTGATTAGGTCCCCAATTTCAGCTCCTGACCCCAATCCTGAACATGCGTCTGCGTGTGCGGGAACACTCACGCTTTGCATCACTATTGCCATTGCGCAGATCAGTATCCATCTCATTGTCTTCTCCCCAATCTCGTGAGATTTGAGGTTTGCAGATCATTGAGGCATGAAAGTGGCGTTGAATTGGTCGGCAATTTTCTAGTCAAGAATGGAGAACTGCCAGTGTATTGTGGATCGTGGTTTCAAAATCTCCCCGCGTATCAATGCGTGCCCAATTGATCGGATCGACGGACCTCTCGACCTGCCTTTTCACAACGTCTGATGTCGCATCGGAAACATCGCCGGTGCGTGCATTGACTCGGGCAATGAGAACTTCTTTCGGCGCCTCAAGCCAAACTCCACTAAACGGCACACCCTTCCTGTTTGCGAAACTCCCAATGATATCGCGGCGATCTGGATCGATAAACGTGGCATCGACAAACACAACACGTCCAGCGGTCAAGGCGCGATGCGCATCTCTGAACATCGCTCGGTAGACACGGGTGTTGATTTCTTCCGTGTAGGCGCTCTTTGGTAGAGGGACGTGGATGGCATGTTGGAATAAACGCTTGCGAACTGCATCGCTGCGCAGAATGATCGCTCCCGGTTCTTTCGTGTATTCAACCGCCAAACGACGGGCAATAGACGATTTGCCGGAACCGGAATACCCACCGAAAGCAACAAGTTTAGGTTCTTGGGGCTCAATAAGTTCGACGGCCTTGTCAAAGTACTTGCAAGCGAGCGCGGCTTGAGTATCTCGGGCGGAATTCCGCTGTGCCTCAAGGGCATGAACCATGGCCCGGACCATCCCCCTCATTGATAGGAAGAGAGGAAGCAAGCTCAATCCAGAATAGTCGCCGGTTACCTCAAGGTATCTGTTCATCAAGAGATTGGCCAGCATCGGTTTGTCATACCGAAGCAAATCTACAATAGGAAAAGCAATGTCATACAAGACGTCGATGTGCGAAAAATCTTCCCGGAATTCGATTGCGTCAAAAAGTGTGGGTCGACCCTTGTAGAGGCAGATGTTGCCAAGATGTAGATCGCCGTGGCACTGACGCACATACCCGGATTGACGCCTTGCTTCCAGCACTGCAACATTTGCGTCCAAAGTCTTAGACACACGATCTTGCCATTGTGCCAGCTTGACTTTGTCGAAGATTGTTCCTTCGAAACGTGCGAGCGTTGCACAGATGCCTTGGAGCGTTTGCTTGATCACAAGTTCACCACCGTATTTCGCGGTGGCAGCTGCGCTCAAATGAAAGCGCGCGACTTGTTCACCAAGATCGCAAATCAACCCTTCACTCAACGCCTTGGTCTCCACCAATCTGGAGAACCGCGTCTCTTCGTCAAATCGCTCCATTTCCACAAGGTATTCGACTGCGTTGCCGGGGCCACCAAGTATTAGGGTGTCTCCTTCCTTCACAATTGCGATTGAGCGGAGATAAATATCTGGCGCTGTCTTTCGATTGATATTGACTTCGCGTTCGCAGGCAATGCGGCGGGTTTCGAGTTGGGAAAAATCGACAAACTCCAAATGCACAGCACGCTTCATCTTGTAGACCCGCTTGCCAACCAAGAAAACGCGGGAGATATGTGTCTCAATCTGTTCAACCGGTTGACCCTCCCAGTTTCCGGGATCAGTCATGAAGGCAACCACATCCCTTTGTCGGCTCTCGCCGTTTTCTGAAGCGAGGTCGGAAGGCTCATGGTTGGGGGTCAACAAAGTTGTCTCGATTGCCAATCTCATTCACGCAGAAGACGGCCCCGCATTCAAAGCGGACGCCGTTAGATTTCGATTTTCAGAGATTAGACGTCGAACGCGGCTCCATTTGAATATGTAAAGGTGACGCAGGGGCGGCCGCACGCGAATTGGCATTCGATTCCAGTGACTTACCCCTCAGTCGAGTGGGATTTCCGTCTTTTTTCGGACGGTTCGCAGAGCAAAGCTGGATTTGACTCGGTCGACGCCTGGCAAGCGCGTCAAAAACTCCCGGTGAAGCTGCTCATAGCCTGAGGCATCCGTCACCAAGACCCGCAGCAGATAATCCTGATCCCCGGACATCAGATAGCATTCCATCACTTCTGGGCGAGCGCGAACTTGGTTCTCAAAAGCTTCAAGGTCGTGGCTCTCCTGACTCTTGAGGGTTATTTCAACAAAGACACTCTGGGATCTGCCAGATGCCTCCTGGGAGAGAATGGCCGCGTATTCTTGAATGACACCCGTGTCTTCAAGAATTCGCACCCGCCTCAGACACGCAGACGGGGAAAGGGCGACCCGATCCGCCAGGTCCGCGTTTGAGATGCGCGCATTGTTCTGCAATTCGTGCAGAATCGCTCGGTCGAGCGCATCCAATGCCTCTGTTCGCAATTTCATGCGTGAATTCTCCCTCATACCGCATAAAATTGCAAATTTGGTCGCGAAACCCGCATAAAAGCAAGAAAATTCGATCTGGAATTGACTAAAGTCCGGCATTCGCAATTTCTTGAGAAGAGAGAACACCATGTTGGTCGGTATTCCGAAGGAAGTAAAAAACCATGAGTACCGGGTTGGTTTGACCCCTGGGAGCGTGCATGAGGTGGTTTTTTCAGGCAGTACGGCTCTTGTTGAAACAAATGCCGGCGTCGGCATTGGATATACCGACGATGACTACCGCGCCGCTGGCGCTGAGATCGCCAGCTCTGCCGCTGACGTGTTCGCGAATGCGGACATGATCGTTAAGGTCAAGGAACCGCAAATTTTTGAATGTGAGCAACTGCACCCTGAACAAGTTCTTTTTACCTACCTTCACCTCGCGCCCGATCCGAAACAAGCAACCGCACTGATGCAAAGTGGTGCGACTGCGATTGCTTATGAAACGGTGACTGACAATCATGGGCATCTTCCCCTCCTTGTTCCCATGAGTGAAGTTGCTGGCCGCATGTCGATTCAAGTTGGTGCGCACTATCTTGAAAAAGAAGCCGGTGGTGCAGGCGTCCTCTTGGGCGGCGTGCCGGGTGTCAAGCCCGCCAAAGTTACCGTCATTGGCGGCGGTGTTGCAGGAACCAGCGCTTTGCGCATGGCTCTTGGTCTCGGCGCAGACGTGACCGTGATTGACAAATCGTTGTCACGTTTACGGGAGCTTGATGATCTCTTCAGAGGCGAACTCTTCACGTGCTATTCTACGAAAAAGAACATCGCGCAGAATGTCGCTGAGGCGGATCTTGTCATCGGATCTGTTTTGATCCCTGGTGCTGCGGCTCCTAAACTTGTGACCCGTGACATGATTAAGTCGATGAAATCTGGTTCGGTCGTGGTCGACATTGCGATTGATCAGGGCGGTTGTTTTGAAACTTCCAAGCCAACGTCACATGCGGATCCAATCTACCTTGAAGAAGATGTTGTTCATTACTGCGTGACAAATATGCCAGGCGCGGTCGCTCGCACTTCAACCCAAGCTCTCAACAACGCAACGCTTCCTTTTGCACTTGCGATCGCCAGCAAAGGTGCGGAGCGTGCCATGGTCGAGGATCTTCACTTGGCCCGTGGTCTCAATGTGTACAAGGGTGACATTACCCACGAAGCGGTCGCCAGAGATCTTGGTGAGACCTACGCGCCAGCAAAGTTTCTCGCCGCCTGAGCGAAAGCTCCACAATTATCCTGGCGAAACTGATGAAAGATCGTCGAACGCTGTTCGGCGGTCTACTTCATTTACCAGGCGGAAATCCGCCAGCTCTTGAAACCAACCCCGGCACCGGATGATCAAGCACGGTTTCTAACCAATGCGCCGTTTCAATCAGCTTGTTCAAATCAAGGCTGGTTTGGTATCCAGCGCGTTGCAACATGTAGGCAACGTCTTCTGTCGCGATGTTCCCTGTCGCCTTGGGCGCAAAGGGGCATCCGCCAATGCCACCGCACGACGCATCGACAACGCGAACGCCTGCCTCAATGGCGGCGTAGACATTGGCAATGCCGGTGTTGCGCGTATTGTGAACATGCAAACGCAACGGGATTTCTCCAATCACCGCGCCGACGGCTTTGACCCGGCGTGTTACATCCCAAGGATTGGCGACACCAATCGTGTCGGCCAACGCAATTTCACTGGCACCGGCTTCTGCCGTTCTTTTGGCAACAGCCACCAATCGCTCTACGGAAACCTCCCCCTCGAAGGGGCAACCAAAGCTCGTCGTGATGGTCGCTGAACAGGGGACATTTGCCTCACTGGCCGATTGAGCCATCTTTTCGAAGAGCGTTAGTGTTTCGTCGACACCCTTGTTTTGATTCTTTTTCCCGAAAGCGTCAGATGTGTTGACGACAGAATTGACTTCATCACATCCAGACTCGATCGCTTGTGCAACGCCCCGTTCATTTAATGCCAGGCCAATGAATTTCGTGCCGCTTCCTCTCGACACGCGCGACATCACTTCCGCAGAGTCCGCCATTTGTGGCACGAGCTTCGGGTTGACAAAAGACGCGACTTCCAATCTGCGGACACCGGCTGCAAGGAGGCGCTCGATGAACTCCAGTTTAGTGTCAGTATCCATCATGGCCGGATCGTTCTGCAGACCATCCCGCACCCCGACTTCTACGATTTCAATTGCCATGTCGCTCATAAATCCAAACCGTTGACTTTCAGACAGCCCCAGCCTCATGCTCTCTTTGTGAACAAGATGCCACTGGTCACTTCAGGTCAGGTCATAACATGAGAAAGGCAGGACTTAAATGGGGCCCCTAGACGATATCCGCGTTCTTGAACTTGGCGTTCTCATTGCCGGTCCCTTCTGTGGGCAATTGCTTGGAGACTTCGGCGCAGAGGTTTTAAAGATCGAACAGCCCAGGGTAGGAGATCCCATGCGCGGATGGGGTGAAGTGTTGGTCGACGGCGAATCATTGTTTTGGACGAAAATCGCACGCAACAAGAAATCGATCACACTCAATTTGCGGGACCCAAAAGGCCAAGAGATATTCAAAAGGTTGGTGGCTGATGCGGATGTGGTGGTTGAGAACTTCCGGCCCGGTACCATGGAGAAGTGGGGCCTCGGCTATGATGTGCTTTCCGCCCTCAATCCTGGTCTCGTTATGACCCGCGTCTCTGGATATGGACAAACAGGACCCAGTGCGACCCGTGCTGGCTATGGATCGATCGGTGAAGCCATGGGGGGACTTCGCTACACCACCGGAGACCCTGACCGATTGCCGAGCCGGACGGGCCTGTCCATCGGTGACAGCCTAGCGGGAACATATGCAGCGCTTGGAACATTGACCGCGCTTCACAACAGATCGCGCACAGGAAAGGGTCAGGTCGTTGACATGGCTATCTATGAGGCCGTTTTCGCGATGACGGAAGGCCTGGTCCCAGAGTATGCGATTGCAGGGCATATTAGAGAACGCACTGGATCAATCCTTCCCAAGGCGGCGCCTTCAAATGTGTACCCTTGCAAGGACGGCATGGTGTTAATCGCCGCGAACCAAGACACGGTCTTTAAACGCCTTGCCAAAGCAATGGACCGAGAAGACCTCATCTCGAATGAACAATTTGCCTCACATGAAGCGCGCGGTGTTCATCAAACAACTCTGGACAAATTGATCAGTGATTGGTCAGGCACTTTTACGATGGAAGAATTGCAAGCCTTGTGCGATCAATTTGGAGTTCCTTGCGGCAAGATTTTCACTGCACCAGATATGTTGTCCGACCCTCAATTTGGTGCCAGAGATTCCATCATCGAAGTTGAAACAAAGCGGCTTGGCCGGGTTCCGATGCAGAACACATTCCCGAGGCTCACAGATACGCCTGGCAGAATCCTAAAGGCAGCCCCAGATCTTGGTGAACACAATGAGGATATCTACAAAACTACCCTTGGCATGACCGAGGATGAAATTGTAAACCTCGCAAAGGCGGGCATTGTTTGATCCGCCTGGCTATTGCGTGCTCATGCCGGCGGCAATGACGAATGTGAACCGCTCTTCAGGAAAACCACCATACTCCAATCCCAGTGGCGTCAGTGGCATGGCGGCCATAATTTCTTCGGCCGTAAGACCTTGATCGACCAATGGCTGAATGGCATCACGGATCAAAACTAGCAAATCCCTCGCCGCAATCAGATCCTCTTTGTTGCCCACTTTACCATGTCCAGGAACGATCACTGTCTTTTCATCCGCCAGTTCGAGAACTTTTTCTTGGGCGGCGATCGCACCATATATTGAGCCCCCCGACGCAAAATCAATAAAGGGAAGGCGTCCGGTGAACAGAGTGTCCCCCATATGCACGATGTTCAGGTCGCGGAAATGAACGATGGAATCACCGTCCGTATGACCGGCTTCGGCATGAAAGACATGAATCTCGTGGCCGTTAAAATGAATGGTGGCGGATTCCGAAAACGTGATGACAGGTAGCGCACTCGTTGGCGAAGCAGGAACCGTCCGCTCAAAGATCTCTTGAACTTGTTCAACGCTCATGCGGGTTCGCACATTGTCGTGGGCGAGGATGATGGCGCCTTGCTCTTCGAGCGCAACGTTTCCTCCAACATGGTCGCCATGCCAGTGCGTGTTGAGGAGGTACGTGACTGGTTGATCCGATAATTCAGCGACGGCCGCCAAGATCTTGTCAGACAGTGGTGCGAACTGATCGTCGATCATCAAGACCCCGTCGCCTCCAACAGACAAACCGATGTTACCACCCGCTCCATAAAGCGTGTAGATGCTTGATCCGTGGTCTACGGTTTCAATCTCAACATCATCGAATGATTGCGCGACCGCAGCTGATGATACGGCGCAACACACTATTCCTGCAAAAATCCCCGATCTTATCCCCATTGGAATCACTCCCCTTTCTAGCGCCAGCCGAACTCACATTCCGACGTGACCTACAGACAAATTGTCAGCATCAATCACCCAGACATTAGAGCAAAATCGTCTGTTTCTCAAACCTGGATTGACGTGATCACTATGTGTTTACAACGGAGTTTAAAGTGATAGGGTCCCGCAAAAGTCTGGCCGAACCGGCACTGGCGCGCCAGGAACCCGAACAACTTCAGGAGATCAGTCATGATCGTCATCCGCCCGGTCCGGGAGGAAGACCTCGACCGCCTCTTTGACCTCGCAGTGAGTATTGTCGGCGGGGGCATGACCACATTGCCGGCAGACCGCGACACTCTGGAGACCAAAATTGCGCTTTCTACGGAATGTCTTTCAAGGAAAATTGAAGAGCCAGGCCCCGAATACTATCTCCTTGTGTTGGAAGATACGGAAACAGGTGTCGTCGGCGGGACAGCCGCATTGTTTGCAAGAATTGGTCTGGAGAAAGCATTCTATTCTTACAAGCTTGCCAAGACCACGCATGTGTCCATCGAGCTCAATAGGCACGACACACACGATGTTCTGCATTTGGTGAACGACTATATCGGTCATGCAGAAGTAGGATCGCTGTACCTCGCGCCAGAATTTCGAAAAGGTGATAATGGGCGAACCCTGGCGCGGAGTCGTTACCTCTTTATGGCGGAACACAGAGAGAGGTTTCCCAGACATGTCGTGGCAGAGATGCGCGGTTGGCAAGACAGCGACGGTCAATCACCTTTTTGGGACGCGCTTGGACAGCGATTTTTCAACATGAGCTTTCACGAAGCAGATCGTTTGAGCGCCATCGGCAACAATCAATTCATCGCTGACTTGATGCCCAAGTTTCCGGTCTATGTGGACTTCTTGCCCAAGGAGGCTCGAGACTCCATCGGAAAGACCCACGAACATGCTGCACCTGCTCTGGCACTTCTGAAATGGGAGGGCTTCCGATACGAGCGCCATGTAGACATCTTTGATGCAGGTCCGTGCGTGGAAGTTAGAACGGATGACATCAAGGCCGTTAAAGAGAATGTTGTCTCTACTGTCGACCAAGTTGTGGCGATCGACGAGGCAAACGGAGGTCATGGCTACACCGCGGAACTCGTTTCTTGCGGAAGTCAAAAGAACTTTCGGTTGTGCCGTGGTCTGATAAAGCGAAATGCAAATGGTAACATCTTACTCTCTTCCGACACTGCCAGTGCGTTGGGGGTTGGAGCGACGGATGCAGTGCGTCACGTCCCCTTGCGATGAAGGATTCCTCCATGGGAAACACCAGTCTATACATTAATGGCGTTTGGAGCGATGCGAATGGCCCTGCCTTTGTTTCTAGCAACCCGGCAACGGGCGAGGTTCTTTGGGAGGGCAAGGAAGCCACATCGCGTGACGTTGAGGCCGCCATCACATCAGCGCACGGCGCCTTTGCGCCCTGGTCGGCACTGACTGTTACAGACCGCACTGCATATTTGGAACGGTTTCGCGACCAGCTTGAAAGCAACAAGGAACACCTTGCTGAAACGATCTCCAAAGAAAACGGCAAACCGCTTTGGGACTCACTTGGCGAAGTATCGGCCATGATCAATAAGATCGCCATCTCCGTTGCGGCCTACGAGGAGCGCACGCCAACGCGCCTTACAGAAACTGCAACGGGCAAAACGGCCCTTCGCCACAAACCTCACGGCGTCTTAGGTGTGTTTGGTCCTTTTAATTTTCCAGGGCACCTTCCAAATGGTCATATTGTTCCGGCTTTGTTGGCTGGAAATACGGTGATTTTCAAGCCGAGCGAGCTCACGCCTTTGGTCGCGCAAGAAACCATGAAAATCTGGCACGATTCTGAACTTCCTGCTGGCGTCGTCAATTTGGTTCAAGGGGGACGCGCGACAGGTGAAGCCTTAGCGAACCATGTAGGGATTGACGGTTTGCTATTCACCGGAAGTGCCACCGTCGGGAAGCTCCTACACCAACAATTTAGCGGTCATGCGGATAAGATCTTGGCTCTTGAACTTGGTGGCAATAACCCGCTCATTGTCCACGGCGTCAACGATATTGAAACCGTGGTTTCGATCATCGTACAGTCGGCTTTTGTCACGTCTGGTCAACGATGCACATGTGCGCGCCGACTCATCTTGACGGAGAGTGAGGAGAACGACGCCATCCTTGACCGTTTGCGCCATGTCGTCTCTGGGATCGTTGTTGGCGTTTACAATCAAGACCCCACCCCCTACATGGGGCCTGTCATCAACAATCAAGCGGCCGATGTTATTCTCAAAGCGCGTGATGTTCTCATGGAAAGTGGTGCCGTCGACATTGTGCCATTGTCCCGACCTGATCCGAAAAAACCATTCCTTATGCCAGGCGTGATTGACGTTACCGATGTTGCATCCCTTGATGATGAGGAGGTCTTTGGACCCCTCCTGCAAGTCAAACGGGTGTCGACTTTTGACGACGCCATCAAAGCCGCAAATGAAACACGCTTCGGGCTCGCCGCCGGATTGCTCAGCGATGATGAACAAAACTACGAGAGGTTTTTACGCGAGTCCCGAGCTGGCATCGTTAATTGGAACCTACCGCTCACAGGGGCCAGCAGTTCGGCCCCTTTTGGCGGCATTGGAAGTTCCGGCAATCATCGACCAAGCGCTTACTATGCGGCGGACTATTGCGCCTATCCTGTTGCATCAATGGAGGCATCGTCACCGCAGGCACCCGCTTCCCCCCTACCTGGAGTGCCAACATGAGCGCGTTTGAAGCAAATTTCGACGGACTTGTGGGACCCACTCATAACTATGCGGGGCTCTCGGTCGGCAACGTTGCTTCGCAGTCAAATTTCGGCAGCATCGCTCGACCTAAAGACGCAGCACTGCAAGGCCTAGAAAAAATGCTGGCCTTGTCAAAGCTTGGGCTCATACAAGGGGTACTCCCTCCGCATGCGAGACCCCATCTCAGGATGCTTGGTGAATTGGGCTTCACTGGCACAACAGCGCAGAAAATTGAATCAGCGTGGAAGGCCTCGCCTCCGCTGCTCGGCACAATCATGTCAGCGTCTTCGATGTGGACCGCGAACGCGGCGACGGTTAGTCCAGGCGCAGATACTGATGACGGGAAGACACACTTCACCCCTGCAAATTTGGTCGCGATGCCACACCGGTCTGTTGAAGCGCCAACCACCGGGCGCATTCTTCGCAGTATCTTCTCCGATCCAAGATTTTTCACGCATCATGATCCGCTCACCCATCACACTCATTTTGGAGACGAAGGGGCAGCCAATCACACACGGCTTTGTTCGACCTATGACGCTGCAGGTCTCGAACTCTTCGTCTATGGTCAATGTGCTTACGATTTGGAATCGCAACGTCCGACCAAGTACCCTGCGCGACAGACCCTTGAAGCATCACAAGCCATCGCGAGACTTCACGGGCTCAACGAAGGTATTTGTGTTTTCGCTCAGCAAAACCCAGCGGTCATCGATGAAGGTGTGTTTCACAATGACGTCATTTCTGTCGGCAACCGGAACGTTCTATTCTTTCATGAGATGGCCTATTTGAACAAAGCAGATGTGCTCAACGAGATTTCTAAGAAATCAGACGGCGCGGTGGAGTTTGTTGAGCTTTTGGCCAAGGATGTTCCTGTTGGCGATGCGGTTACTTCCTATCTGTTCAATTCGCAACTGGTCTCCCTTCCGGGCCAAGGCAGAATGACACTCATCGCGCCCACAGAGGCTGAAGAAATAGAAAGCGTTCGGACCTATCTTGAAGGATTAACCGGTTCGCAAGGCCCCATCGGCGAGGTCAGATATTTCAATCTTCGCCAAAGCATGCGCAATGGCGGCGGGCCAGCATGTTTAAGATTGCGGGTTGTGCTGAATGATGAACAGATTTCCAGTATCAAACCGAGAGTGATCCTGGATGAGGCACTCTACGAAAAACTAAAAACGTGGGTGGAAGACCACTACCGAGACGAGATAGCGCCGGATGAATTACGAGACCCAGATTTGCCAACCGAGTCTTTCGCCGCGTTGGATCAACTCACGCAGATCCTCGACATTGGCTCGGTATACGATTTTCAATTGAACTGAGACTAGTTGGCTGCGCCAATTTCCTTCAGAATTATTCCCTCAGTCAAAATTTGCGGCAAGATCTTTGGTTTCTCTGACAAAGGAAGACCGGCTGCGTAGTAGAGATAGAGGGGAACTCCTGCTCTGTCGAACTCAGCCAACGCTTCAGTGATCTTTGGATCTCGGTTCGTCCAGTCAGCCTTCAGATAGACAATGCCCATCTCTTCAAATGCGTCCTTAACGCCTTGCTTGGCGAAGGCCACTCGCTCGTTCGCGAGACAGGATATGCACCAGGCCGCCGTGAAATTCACGAAAACAGGACGGCCCTCTTGTCGAAGTTCCGACACTCTTTCTTTCGAGAAAGTCTCATAGGTAAGACCCGACAAATTGTCGGCGACTTGCTTTCCAGTCTGTCCTGCGGCTGGATCTTCAGACCGCGAAATGTTGAACACCATCACAACCACCGCGATGAAACCTAGGATGCCGAAGACCCTGGCCACCAGAGGCCAAGCACCGCTCTTCCCGCGCGCTAAGCCCCAGCACCATATGGAAAGTGCGAAAACCACAACACCAATCATCAATGCCAATTGACCATTTTTCGGCACCTGTAATGTGAGAACCCACATGAGCCAGGCCGCGGTCCCGTACATGGGAAAGGCGAGAGCCTGTTTCGCTCGTTCCATCCAAGGACCAGGCTTTGGGAGCAAATCCGCGAATTTTGGGAAATAGCTGAGAAGGAGATAAGGAAATGCCATGCCCAAACCGAGGACGCCAAACAAAGTGATCGCTACCCAACTCGGCTGCAACATTGCAAAACCGATCGCGGCTCCCATAAAGGGTGCTGTGCACGGCGTCGCAACTATAGTTGCCAAGACACCAGTAAAGAACGATCCTTGAAGCCCCCCTTGACCTGCAGCGCGACCACCAACATTCATCCACCGGCCACCGATTTCAAACACGCCTGACAGGCTCAGCCCAACCGCGATCATCAAAAACATGAGAAGCGCGACAACACGTGGTGACTGAAGTTGGAATCCCCAACCGATTTCCGCGCCGCCAGCACGCAACCCAATGAGAAGCGCGGCGAGGGCGACAAACGACAAGACGACACCTCCGGTGTACGCCAATCCTTGTGAGCGCACGACCTTCGGCTGTTCTCCTGCAAGCTGCACAAACCCCAATGCTTTCACAAACAAAACCGGAAATACGCAAGGCATGATGTTCAAAATGATACCGCCAAGAAACGCAAAGAGGGCGGCAATGACGAAAGACAAATCGCCGGCGCGCTTGGATGCTGAGACATAGCTCGTACCAAAGTCCAGAGCCCCACCACCCGTCAATTGATGAGGTGTCGCGGTGATATTAAACGCTCGCCTGACGGGACCGGTGTCTAGGTTTTCTTCTAGGACAATGAGACCTGAAATGCTTTCACTCACATCGACACTACCGGCCAATGGCACACTCAGGCTGATGCCATCTGATCCGTGACCTAAGCGTTGTTCTTGCGCATTCTTGATGAGATTGCCGTTTGGATAAAATTCTGCACTCTTCAAGACGCCTTCTGAGATCGTGTTCACAAGTTCCGGGGCATGCCAGTAGAGCTGTAGTTGACCCTCGACTTTTTCGAATGTGACGGCCCAGGGACTCTCAACGGGCAAACTGTTGACAGCGGCACGGATTTTTTCCGATGAAGATACATTCTCGATCTGACCCTCAGGTAAGATCTCTAACGGCACCTCAATGGTTGCGCTCTCGGGTATACAAATTTCTTCACAAACAAGCCATTCGGCATTCGCCCTTAAGACTACTGTCTGGCCAGGGGCGACGTTTTCCCCCACCAGTATCTTGACCGGAAACAATGCATAGTCCTCATAACCAAAGGTCATGAGAGGTCCCTCAGGCATTCTGTGGGGTGTGGGGAATTTCATCTCGCCGGCGACAAAGCCAAGCGGCAGATCCCACTTAAGTCTTGGTGGGGCGCCGGCGTCGCCTGCGTATTTCCAATAAGTGTGCCAGCCTTTGAAGATGTCCTGCTCGAAGGCGACCCAGAATGTCTCACCGGGAGCTGCGGCTTGTACTTCAGATATCAATTGGACTTTAACAACGGGATTGGGCGGCATGCCACTTTGCGCCACTGCGAGATCGCGGCCCATCAAGACGAGGGCGATCAAAATACCAACCCAGACCTTCAATGCTCTCACTGTGCTCTCGCCTCTTCCTGCCACGCTTTGCCCTTTGCTCTTGCGTCGGGCGCTCAATCCGTTGATTCTATAGCGCACATCTATGATGTAATTCTTGCTGATAACGGGTTTTTGATCATCAGGCTATGACGATTTCACCGAAAACCACTTCCTATGGCGATCACTCCCGCCAGAAACTGGATATCTATCGCCCACTCCGAAAAAAACGAGGCGCGCCAATCCTTGTTTTCTTTTACGGCGGCGCCTGGCGAAATGGCCATCGTTCCTACTATCGACCGTTGGGCTGGGCCCTTTCACATGCAGGGTATCTATGCGTCATTGCGGACTATCGGCTCTTCCCAGAAGTTCGTTTTCCAACCTTCAATGAGGATGCAGCGACCGCCTTATCGTGGGTTCAAGAAAACGCCGCGCGTCTAGGCGGTGATCCAGATCGGCTTGGGCTCATCGGCCACTCGGCGGGCGCCCATATTGGCGCAACCATATCTTTGGATCCCCAATATCTCGATGCCGTGGGGGTACCCACTTCGACCATCAAGGCCTTTGCCGGAATTGCCGGACCGTATGGCGCTGACCTCACCACGTTTGAATCAACGTCGGCCATTTTCTCTAATGCCCGTTCTGTTGATGCAACGCGCCCCATCAAGTTGATCAATGGCCAAGATGCGCCGCGGATGTTGCTCATGCATGGCGGCCGCGACACCACTGTCCTTCAGCAGAATTCCACTGGATTGGCCAACGCGATTGTTGAGGCTGGCGGTGAAGCACAAGCGGCCATTTACTCTAAACTCGGGCATATCGACATCCTATTTGCTTTGGCACCGCTCTTTCGTTGGCGGGCGCCTGTCTGGCGGGATCTCATGGATTTCATGGGGCATTTGTAAACCAAGCCGCAATATCGCCTCAAAAGAACCTATTCCCGGCCCGGTTTGGACGAAGTTCAGCCCCTTTCAAATTGCACCCTGGCCTTCTCACAGTATGGGGAATGAAGGAAACGGGAACATGAAACTCAAAGATTTGGCATTACGCTCCATCTTACTTAGCGGTCTTTTGCTTACTGGCGCCGTCGACTTTTCGGCACACGCATTACCACAAGCCCTCAACACAATGGATTCACATCCGTGCGGCGAGCAAACCGACTTTTCACAAGGTCCCGCACATTTGGATCTCATCGTCTCGACGGAAGTTGGTGACCAAGTACAAACGCTCTATTTTGCTCCGACCAGTGTTGAGCTTAGCGATGCCGCGCGAATGATCTTGCAAGAACTCGCCAATGAGCTTCAAAGCTTCGGCACGATTTCCATCCAACTCTATCAAAGTACGGATACAAGCGGCGGTTTGCTCTTTCAAGACCGGGTTGTTGCGGTTGAGGAAGAATTAGCGCAAATCGGGTTTGAAACGGATGCGCTTGAAAGTGACACTCCAAGACTTTTGACGGCTGAGCTCTAGCAGGGTATCAATGACCAACCGCACGAACGCACCAGGGCGGTCTCGCTGAGATCGCCCTTCTTGCATGGGGTTGAGCGAATGGTGGTGAAGATTGGCACTTCGGTGCGTTACAGAGCACGTGTGCAGACGACTTGGTCGTTGCTGGTCGCCGCCCTCCTCGTTCCATTGGTACCTTACTCGGCCGAGGCCGCCGACTTGAAAAACATCCGGTTCGGTCAACACGCTGGTTACATTCGCATCGTCTTGGACACGGACGGCCCCGTCACCCATGAAATTGAAGACGATGAGGGCACCCTCTTTGTGCGGGTCTTTGGACTGATCACCGACGATCTGTCGCAGGACATGCCGACAAATCTTGCTCCGCTTAGTCAGATCGACCTTCGCAACGAGAAAGTCGATTCCATCTTGGTGGGATTTCAATCTACCACCCCCTTTGCCATCAAGGCTTTCCATCTCCTTCCGACGGAGCGTGCTCACCACCGGCTGGTTATTGATCTACATGTAACCCAACCTGTCTCGATCGAACGGCGGGCAACCGCAAAAGCCCAAAGGGTGAAGTTAAGGTTCGATGCCGCTCGGCGCGACGAGTAAATTTTCCCGGCGCCCTATTCACCTAACATGTGAAGGATCAATTTCCGCTGGTGCGGCCTGGCACGGTGTTCGAACACATAGATGCCTTGCCAAGTTCCAAGCGACAGTCGCCCCTTCACAATTGGAATAGAGAGCTGGGTCGCCGTTAGCGCTGACTTGATGTGTGCCGGCATATCATCAGGTCCTTCAGCGCTGTGTCGATAGGACTGAGATTCCGGCGCAAGTTTGGCAAAAAAATCTTGCAAGTCAGCCAAGACATCCGGATCGGCGTTCTCCTGGATCACGAGGGAGGCCGATGTATGGGCAATGAAAACCGTCAAAAGTCCTTCGACGAACCCTTGCGATCCAACCCATGAGGAGACGGCGTCTGTAACATCGAGAAGTCCGGCTCCCCGCGTTTCAACAAATATCTGATGTGTTGCCTGGCGCATCCTGCAATCTACCTCTAAGCTGGCGATAGAAACAACAAGAGACGAGGAAATCACGCCCCATGACTTTCGAATCCGTTCGCACGCCAGATGCCGCCTTTGCCAATCTTCCGGACTTCCCGTTCCAACCCAACTATGTGGAAGACCTGCCTGGCTACGAAGGCTTGCGCGCTCACTATCTTGATGAAGGTCCGAGAGAAGCCTCACACACTTTCTTGTGTCTGCACGGCGAACCGACGTGGAGCTTTCTCTACCGAAAGATGATCCCCGTGTTCACGGCGGCGGGTCACCGCGTCGTGGCGCCAGACTTCTTTGGCTTTGGTAGATCCGACAAACCCATTGAGGACAGTGTTTACACCTTCGATTTTCACCGCGAGTACTTGAAGCGGTTCGTCGAACATCTCGACTTGAAGAATGTCACTCTTGTTGTTCAAGATTGGGGTGGGCTCTTGGGACTAACCCTGCCAATGGACGATCCAGAGCGTTTTCAACGGATGATTGTCATGAACACCACTCTGGCGGTTGGTGAACTGCCAAGTGAGGGTTTTGCGAACTGGAAAGCTTTTGCGGCTACCAATCCAGACCTCGACGTTGGTGGATTGATGAAGCGCGGGACCTCTGTCTTGAGTGATACTGAATCGGCGGCATACGGTGCGCCCTTCCCTGATGAGCGCTCGAAGGCAGGGGTGCGCCGTTTCCCAGAAATGGTCATGATCGAACCCAGCATGGAGGGCACGGAGACTTCAATTGCGGCGCGTGAGTTCTTTCACACGCAGTGGAGTGGGGCCACTTTCATGGCGGTTGGGTTGCAAGACCCTGTTCTTGGCCTCCCTGTCATGGAACAGCTTAAGTCTGACATCAAAGGATCGAGCGATCTCATGCAAATAGAGGACGCCGGCCACTTCACACAAGAATGGGGCGGGCCGATTGCGCAGGCCGCTCTCGATTATTTCGAGACCGTAAGCTGAGCGCCTGTCGCGACGCTTTTCTCCTATGAGTGAATTACCCACCTCAACGCGCGCGCCAGATCTCGGCCCAACATTCGAACCCGTTTTCGATGTTGGTTTCAACGCCTATTTGGGGTCCATCTATCGGCAGATCTCAGCTGACCCAGACGTTTCTCACAGGTACGTGTTTGACGTGGGTCCCAACCATTTGAATGGGAGCGGGTTTACCCACGGTGGCCTTTTGATGACCGTGGCCGACGCCGTGTTGGGATCGACGGTGGCACGCCGTGTCGGTCACATGTGCACAACGATCTCGCTCAATTGCGATTTCATTTCGGCCGCACAACAAGGTGAACGCATCGAAGGAACCGCCCTGATTACACGACAAACTCGAACAGTCGTTTTTGTTGGTGGCGAGCTTCATGTTGAAGGACGCACGTTGATGACAGCGACAGGAATTTGGAAAACTCTCAAGAATGGATTCAACACATGAACGGGCACATCCTTATGCAAGGCGGTCGTGTTTCTGGTCCAGACGATGTTGTCCGCCCTCCGGCGCGCCAAGTCGCGGCGCCGCCCGGTTATCACGAAGTCGGGCTTGGTGATCCGTTTGAAGCTTTTGTCGGCCCGATGTTTGAAAAACGAATGCCTGAACAAGGATCCGGATTTGACGGCAAAGGGGAGTTGTGGGCTGCGTTTTACATCGATGATCGGCACGTCAACGGCAACGGCATATGTCATGGTGGCATGTTTATGACTTTTGCCGATGCAACGCTTGGTACCATTGCTTGGAACGCCAACAACCGGACCCCGTGTGTCACGCTGAGCATGCAAACATCTTTTATGATGCCTGGACGGATCGGTGATTTGGTTGAGGTCAATCCTCAGATGACGCGGCGCACGCCTTCCGTCTTGTTTGTACAAGGCACTTACCTGATTGACGGGGAACCCGCTTTTCAAGCCACGAGTCTTTGGAAGGTCATCGGTAAATAGCTACTAGTTACCAAGGCCTTTCTTTAAGGGTTTGAGGTCAGGATACTCCGCTTCGCGTTTCTCCGCCTTAGAACTGAACGCTTCTTGCATCTCGAGTGGTTCGAACATGCCGGTCTGCCAAATGGCTATGTAATCCAAAGCATCTTCGATCGAGTGATCGCGGGCGTAGTTCATCATCACCTTTGATCCGGTCACCGCAAGCGGCGACTTCGAGGCAATTTCTTTTGCAGTTTCAAGAACGGCTGTGATCAATTCTTCATGGCTGTCATAGACTTCATTGACCAACCCAATTTCCTTGGCACGGTCAGCGTAAAGACGGCGTCCGGTGTAAGCCAGTTCACGCACCATACCTTCTGGGATCAAATGACACAGGCGAGGAAAGGTCCCGACATCGGCTGTCATGCCAATGTTGATTTCTTGAATGCAGAAGAAGGCGTCTTTGGTCGCATAACGACAATCGGCAGCTGAGGTCAGGTCAACGGCGCCGCCAATACAGCCCCCTTGGATCGCAACCAGGACCGGAACCCGTGCCTGATCCAGGCAGGAGATCGTCTCTTGCAGATGTTTGACCTGATGGCGAAATGATTCCTTTGTGTGCGCGACTGTCCGCGCATCTGGCTTCGACCCAACGCCGCCGCCTGTGAACACTGAGAGATCCATGCCTGAACAAAAGTGTTTGCCAGTCGACGACAGGACAATCACGCGAGCCGACGCGTTGTCGCTGATTTCATTCACAATCGCCGGCATTTCGGTCCAAAATTCGGGAATCATAGAATTGAATTTGTCGGGCCGCTTGAATTGAATGTGGGCCACGCCATCGGCGATCTCAACATCGAAACAAGTATAGGACATGGGGTTTCTCTCCGGTTTCTTTTTGTTGGCGGCACCATACCAGAGCCTCATTCAGAGGTCACCTACCGCTTGCAAATGACCCCAATTCGCGCAAGATGGCTGAAAAGCAATGAAAGGAAACGTCCATGAACGAGAATTGGCAAGAAGCTGTTGGTGCCGCATCAGAACCCGTGACTTCCACCTACACGGACAAGGACACGATGCTCTATGCACTCGGTGTGGGCATGGGTCGCGACCCCCTCGACGCAGATGAGCTGCACTATACGTATGAGAAGGACTTGAGAACCGTTCCAACCCTTGCAACGGTGATTCAGCGCGGCGGTGCCAGCAAGATGGGCGAGCTTGGCCTCAACTTTGTGATGCTTGTGCATGGGGAACAAAGACTGACGGTACACAAACCTCTTCCCGCAGCCGCAGAAATCGAATCCCAAGGCAAGATCACCGGGATCTTTGACAAGGGCGAAGGCAAAGGGGCCCTCATTGTCACCGAGACACTCATTCGCGAGAAGGCAACCGGTGATGACCTATGTACACTCGGGTCAACGGCATTTTTCCGTGGTGACGGAGGATTTGGTGGTCCAAGCGACGGTGCACCTGAGCCTCACGCAATTCCCGATCGTGCGGCTGATGGGTCTTTCGAATGTAAGACCGAGAACTGGCAAGCGCTTCTTTATCGCCTGAACGGAGACCGCAATCCACTTCACTCTGACCCAGAGTTTGCGGCCGCCGCAGGTTTTCCTGTTCCGATCCTGCACGGGCTTTGCACCTACGGGACAACCTGCCGGGGTGTCTTAAGTAACCTGGCGGGCTACGATCACAAACGCATTAAGAGCTTCGATGTGCGCTTTTCAGCACCCGTTTTCCCGGGAGAGACAATCATTGTCGATCATTGGAAAGATGGAAGTGTTCTGTCGTTTGAATGCCGATTGAAAGAACGCGACGTCAAAGTCATCAAAAACGGGAAGTGTGAACTGGCCTAGGAGGGTCTCATGGTTCGAAAGGCAAAAATTCTACTCATTCTTGCGGTCGCCTTCTCAGGTCTGATGGGAATCTTCAATTTTGTTGGTTGGAGCGGAAGTTACGATGCGGTGAAGGCGGTGACTTCGATGGAGGGCGTGCCCGGTGCGGACAAGGCTTTTCAAGCCACCGAGAATCCCATCATCGTGACACTGGGTGTTTTGTTTATCGCGCTTTCGAAACTCACCTCTGCGGGATTTTGTTTGGTTGGCGCCAACCAAATGTGGAAAGCCCGAGACGCATCGAGTGAACTTTTCCAGCAAGCGAAATCCAACGCCGTGGTTGGCTGCTCAATTTTGTTGTTCATGCTTGTTGGCGGTTTCCTCTTTTTGTCCAGTCAATTCTACCGCTCATGGATGACCGAGGTCGGATCGTTATCTTCACAATTGGCTTTTCAATTGGCAGGCGGTGTCGGACTCATCCTCATCTTCGTGAATCAGAGGGATTAGTTTTCGCAAATCCTTCGCATTCGCAATTCCGTGGACAAATGTGAGCTTTTCGACCCAACATTCGACCCATGAACCTGACACATGGAAACTCGCCGGCTGACGGCGACTTGGCGCTACTTGTGGGAACCCGCAAAGGCGCTTTCATCCTGCGCTCCGATACAAAACGTGAGAATTGGCGCATTGAAGGGCCGCAGTTTCTTGGCCATATCGTCTATCACATGGTGCTTGATCCTCGGGACCGCGAAACACTTCTCATGGCGTCGAGCACCGGGCACCTTGGCCCGACGCTTCATCGGTCTTTTGACTTCGGTAAGTCATGGGAGGAAGTGAAGAACCCTCCCGCTTTTCCCAAGTCCGAAGATGGAAAGGGGCGAACGGTGAGCCACACGTTTTGGCTGACACCCGGGCACGCCAGCGAACCCGATGTTTGGTACGCGGGCACGAGTCCGCAAGCCCTCTTCCGATCAGAAGACAATGGCAACACATGGGATTCAGTGACCGGGTTTAATGACCACCCGATGTGGCGCAAATGGATAGGCGACGAACAAGACGGTACGCCAGACGGCCCTATCCTACACTCCATATTGGTCGATCCGCGTGACGCCAATCATCTTTATGTTGGCTTGTCAGGCGGTGGGTGTTTTGAGAGCACAGATCGCGGCGCTAATTGGGACCCACTCAACAAAGGATGTTTCGTCGACTTTGGTCCTGAGCCCTACCCAGAATATGTACAAGACCCGCACAACATTGAACTTCACAGCCATGCGCCTGATATTCTCTACCAACAAAACCATTGCGGCATCTACCGCATGGATCGACGTGAGGGTGAATGGATACGCATTGGCGACAACATGCCAAAAGATATTGGGGACATTGGATTTCCAATGACCTTGCACCCACGTGATCCTGATACAGCCTGGGTGTTTCCTATGGATGGATCGGATGTTTGGCCAAGGGTAAGCCCTGGCGGGAAGCCCGCGGTCTACAAAACGTCAGATGCCGGACAATCATGGGCACGACAGGATGATGGATTGCCTCCTGAGTAAGGCTGGTTGACGGTGCTTCGCCAGTGCATGTGTTCAGATCAGCATGATCCATTGGGCCTCTATTTTGGAACAACCGGAGGAGAAATATGGGCGAGCAATAATGAGGGTCACTCCTGGACCCAGATCGCCGCGCACCTTCCGAAAGTGTACTCGATTGAGGCGGTCGAATTGGCACCATGAAGGTAGTTCTCCCGGAACCGCTCCTTTCTTACACGGATCGACAAAGAGTAGTCGAAGCCGAGGGAGATACCTTAGCTGACTTGCTATGGGATCTGGATCGTATGTATCCCGGCATACGCAACCGGATGATCGATGAGCAGGGCCAAACGCGCCCCAATATCAGGCTTTTCCTTAACGCCAACCAGACCCTCGACTTGAATGCGCCATTGGAAGGCATATCTGAAGTCATGATCTTCCAGGCGCTGAGGGGCGGGTGAGGCAAGATTTGCTAATCCCTCATAAAATCAAGTAGTTTCGCCCTCGCGCAGGTAATCGGGGCGTCCCAATTCTATGGGCCAGTTGTTTCAAGAACTCAAACGCCGAAATTTGTTTCGCGTTGGGATCGCATATGCGGTGTTGTCCTGGTTCATTCTACAGGTTGGAGCAATTGTCGCACCGGCATTGGAATTGCCCGAATGGACACTTCCCTTTGTCATTTTCATACTCGCCATTGGCTTTCCATTTATTCTCATTTTCGCCTGGGCATTTGAACTCACGCCGGCCGGTTTGAAGAAGACCTCTGAAGTTGGTGTTGATGATTCGCTAACAGCGAACACAGGCAGGAAACTTAATCACGTCATCATTGCGGTCTTGAGCCTTGCGGTGGTCGCCCTATTGGTTGAACGCTTTTTTGTTTCTGGTGATCGTGCTTTAGAAGTCGCCGATGTTCAAACAGAAGAACCAAGCACCCCAGGCGTCAATCGCAAAGACTCTTACGAGTCCATTGCCGTGTTGCCGTTTGTGAAAATGAGCGATGATGCACAACAAGAGTATTTCTCCGACGGCATTTCAGAAGAACTTCTGAACCTTTTGGCGAAGAACAAAAATCTTCGCCTTGCCGCGAGGACTTCGTCTTTCGCCTTTAAGGGGCAAAGTCAAGACATCAAGCAGATTGGCCATGAGCTAGACGTCGACACAATTCTTGAAGGTAGTGTGCGCAAGTCCGGCGCAAAGCTCCGCATCACGGCACAGCTCATTGAGACAGATACTGGTTATCACCTATGGTCCGACACATACGACCGTGAACTTAGGGATGTTTTTGCCATTCAGGACGAGATCAGCCGGGCAATCGTCGGCGCTCTGCAATTTCACTTGTCTGGTGAGGTTCAAACGGTTACAGGCCCACTGAAAGTCACCAATCTAGACGCTTACAACGCCTATCTCAAAGGGCGTCACAATCTAGAAAAGCGCGAGAAGGAACCGCTCTATCAAACCCTCGCCGACTTTGATGAAGCTATTACGTTTGATCCAACCTATGCGCCGGCATATGCCGGTAAAGCAGATGCCTACATGCTTCTGTCGGTGCGCAATTATGGGGACATACCAGAGCCCCAATCCAACAAACTGGCGGAGCCTGTCATCGCCAAAGCGCTTGAACTTGATCCATTGCTTGCGGATGCCCATGCGTCGAATGGTCTTTTTGCAGATGAATCTCGGCAATCCAGAAACATCCATCAATTATCTCGACCGGGCCATTGAGCTGTCACCCAATCTTGCCCATGCCTATCTTTGGCGCGGGAACTCCTATGGTGCCTCCGGATTCAGGAACAAGGAGATTGCCGATTTCGAGACTGCATACAAACTTGACCCGCGCTCGGTTCCGGCAATGACAAATCTCGCTCGCAACTATGTCTATGACGGCAGGGCCGAGGAAGCGGCCAAAATTTTAGATCGGCTCAAAGAGATCGCGGGCGAGGACTCATCCGCTCACACATATGCCGATATCTTCACAGTTTGGGCTCAAGGTGAGATCGCGAAAGCCCATCAATTGGCCGTCGAGTACAAAGAGAGATCTGGCACGCCCTTTGTTCCGCCGATTGTCTTTACGGCTTTTCAGTTGAAGAACCTTGACGTCGCGGTCGTGGGGTCACCATTTCCTGGTATGAAGTTGTGGATGAGCTTTGGGGGTGGTGACCGCACTACATCTCAGATGGCCCTGGAACAACTCAAGAAGAGCTCCAGAGACTCTGATAAACCCATCGCGATCGTCGCGGAAGCAAAGCTTCTCTACACCGATGGCGATGAGAGCACCCGCGGTGAGGCGGCGGAGTTGATCTTGGAATTGGATCAGTCCATTGACGGCCCTCTCTTTGGAACTCGGCCAGATCGAATTGATGCGCCTTGGGCTCTCGACATCCTGCAAGCAGGCGGAAGGATGGAAGAAGCCAATGCCCTTATCAAAACTCTCAAAACCTGCCTCGAAGAAGCTGATCGCCGTGGTTACGGCCTGGATATTGCGGGTTATGAAGCAATGACTAAGGCCGTTGAGGGCGATTATGATGGGGCGATGGCGTCTCTTGAGAAGCTCACAGATCAAAACTACCCTTATTGGAGCATTGAAGTCTTCAAGGCCTTCAAGCCTCTCAAAAAGCGCGAAGATTTCAATCGATTGATGGACAAAACCTATCGCCACATCAATGCGGAGCGCGCCAAGCTTGGCTGGGAACCGGTTTCAAGAGATGCCGATGCGGGCGATTAGCTTAGGAGCTGCATAAGTTCACCGTCCAGTGGAACTCTAGAATTTCGCGAGGGGCGGGACAGCGATCCGGGGGTCTATGATTGTTCAATTTGGCGTAAATTGAGGGATTTTTGTCATTTCCGCCAAGAACGTTCCACGGTAACTTGGCCTCATGCAAGATACCCAGACTAAAATCATCGCCATGGTCGGCTTTCCCGGCGCGCAAGTGCTCGACATTGCGGGGCCACTGGAAATGTTTGCCGGCGCAAACACAATTGCGAAACACAAATTGAATCGGGCAACTCCCCCATATGCGACGGTCTTACTCGCACATGACCCAGGGCCTCTCGATATGTCGGGGGGATTGACCTTGCACGCCCATCACAGCTTTTTGGATTATGATGAAGACATCGATACGTTGATCGTCTCTGGTGGTGATGCGACGTCAGACGCGATGGCCGATGAAGACCTTATCGCTTTCATTCGTTCCAATGCGCAGAAGGTGAGACGCATTGTCTCCATTTGTTCCGGCGCTTTCCTTCTGGCGAAAGCAGGGCTTTTGAAAGATCGTCGCGCGACGACACATTGGGGCGCCTGCAGGTCATTCGCCCATATGTTTCCCGATACACAACTCGAAGCCGACGCCCTTTTCGTTCGCGACGACAATGTATGGACTTCGGCCGGCGTCACGGCGGGCATGGATCTCTCGCTTGCATTGATTGCGGAAGACTTAGGACGCGATATTTCGCTCGCAGTGGCAAGAAAGAACGTCATGTTCATGATGCGCCCCGGTGGGCAGTCACAATTCTCCGCGCACCTTGTTGCGCAATCCGCAGAAACGCCGGCAATAGCGGACCTCCTCGCGTGGGTTGTGGAGAACCTTGATGCTGACTTGTCGGTGCCGAAGCTTGCTGAACGTGTGCATATGAGCGAGCGGACTTTCTTGCGCCGCTTTTTCGAAGAGACAAAAACAACTCCTGCGAAATTTGTAGAGCTGGCGCGGCTTGATGCGGTTCGGCGCACCCTCGAGGCGAGTTCACAATCACTTGGTGTCATCGCTGGTCAACACGGGTTCAAATCTCAAGAAACCTTACGCCGCGTTTTTCACAAACATCTTGGGGTCAGTCCGCAAGATTATCGTTCACGCTTTTCAACAACACTCTAGAACAGGGATCAAATCATGTCAGATCTAACCATAGGCCTTCTTCTCTTCCCCGACGCCGAAGAGCTTGATTTCGTGGGCCCTTGGGAAGTGTTCACTGTCTCTACCATGGTGCGTAACCAGGGTGCCCTCCCTGAGGGCAAGGTCATCACGATTGCAGAAACGACAGAGCCGGTTCGATGTGCCAAGGGCATGCGTGTTGTGCCGGACTATTCGATTGCTGATGCGCCGAAGCTTGACATTTTGCTGGTACCAGGTGGACAAGGCACCCGCACGGAAGTGGAGAATGGAAAGATCATCGATTGGATCGCAACGGTCGCACATGATTGCATCTGGGTTACCGGTGTTTGCACAGGTGCCGTCCTCCTTGCAGAAGCTGGACCGGCGGAAGGAAAACGCGTCACCACCCATTGGGGGTTTGTTGAGGAGTTGCGCAAACACGGTAAGGTGTCGGAAGTGCTTGAAGACATCCGCTATGTTCGGGACGGAAATGTGGTCACCGCTGCAGGGGTTTCGGCCGGCATCGATATGGCCTTGTGGCTTGTCGGTGAGATCTGGGGAGCGGATCATGCACGAACGACGCAACGCTACATGGAGTACGATCCAGCGCCACCTTACGCTGCGGAAGTATAGCCAAAGTTTTTCAATGTGGTCACAGCTAAGACAATCTGGACCGAAACGCTGGAGGGGAGAGAACATGAAAATATCCAGAACTATTTTCGCCGCATGTGTGGCGACACTTATTGGCGGCTCACATGTATGGGCAGAGGAGGCAACTGTGCCGGCGGAAGACAAGAGACCGATCTGTGAACGAGACGCACACTTTTCTGATTTCGACTTTTGGGTTGGGGAGTGGAGCGTGACCGGCCGGGCGCAAGGCAAGTTCGCTGGTACGAACCGGATTGAGAAAGTCGAAGCGGACTGCGCATTGATCGAAACTTGGTCCGGTCAGGGCGGTAGCTCGGGCCGGTCGATCAACTACTACAACCCTGTCAAAAAAGAATGGCGACAAGTTTGGGTATCCGGAGGTGGCTATTCTATCGATATCGTTGGTGGGTTGAAAGATGGCTCCATGGTGCTCGAAGGTGAGATCTACTATTACAACCGCGACGCAGGTGTTCCTTTCCGTGGTACCTGGACGCCGAACGAGGATGGAACGGTTCGGCAGTACTTCCAACAGTTCAATGCTGAAAAAGATGCGTGGGACGATTGGTTTGATGGGCTCTACAAGCCGAAAGCCGCTGAGTAATACCTGACGCTTTTGATTTGGCTTCCAACGGAATGTCTGTAAATTACCTCGCATGACGGCGCCGCTTAAAGAAGCACTCATGCGAGGGAGTAGACATGCAATTTACACAGGAACACGAGGAGCTTCGGCGCTCGTTGGAGAAATTCATCGACGCGGAGATTAACCCCCATGTGGACGCTTGGGAGAAGAACGGTCCCTTTCCGGCCCACGAAGTCTTCAAGAAGATGGGGAACCTCGGTTTCCTAGGCATCGACAAGCCGGAAACTTACGGCGGACTTGGCCTCGATTACTCCTATGCGGCTGTCTTCAATGAAACTCTAGGCCATATCAATTGTGGCGGTGTGCCCATGGCGATCGGTGTGCAAACCCAGATGGCGACACCGGCCCTGGCTCGCTTTGGATCGGAAGAGGTCTGCAAGGAGTTCCTAGTCCCCGCAATCTCCGGAGATCAGGTTTGTTCCATCGCCGTAACCGAGCACGGTGCCGGATCCGATGTCGCCTCCATAAAAACCACGGCACGCAAAGACGGCGGCGACTACGTAATCAACGGGTCAAAGTTATTCATCACCAATGGCGCGCAGGCCGACTGGCTTTGCCTGCTTGCCAACACCGATGATGGACCTAAACACAAGAATAAATCTCTGATCTGCGTCCCGACCGATACAAAAGGTTTCACTGTTGCGCGAACGCTCGACAAGCTCGGCATGCACTCCTCAGACACAGCGGAACTCTTCTTTGAAGATGTGCGTGTTCCGCAACGATATCTAATTGGGGAGGAGGGCGCTGGCTTCACATATCAAATGATTCAGTTCCAAGAAGAGCGTATGTATGCGGCGCTCAATGCGCTCACCTCTCTTCAACGGACAATCGACCAAACCATTGAGTATACGAGAGAGCGAAAGATCTTCGGTAATTCTGTGCTCGACAATCAAGTGGTTCATTTTCGATTGGCCGAATTGCAAACCGAGTTGGAGGCCTTGCGTGCGCTCACTTGGAAAACCGTTGAAAACTATGTTGCCGGTGAAGACATGACGATGCTCGCCTCCATGTGCAAACTGAAAGCCACCCGCCTCAATCGCGAGCTTGTCGACGCCTGCCTCCAATATTGGGGCGGAATGGGGTACATGGCCGAAACGCCGATTACGCGGGCCTACCGCGACGGTCGGCTTGGTTCAATTGGCGGCGGGGCTGATGAAGTTATGTTGTCGATCATCTCAAAAATGATGGGAACCTTGCCCGGTCGACGTGGCTGATCTCTCACAATATCGTTTAATTTCAATGTATTAGACTAAGCATCTCGATTTTCCTTGCGCCGAATACTCTCATCTCATTATTATAACTATCATTATAATTTTAATTTGAACTGACATGTCGCAAACCATTCGAGCGCCGAAACAAGAACGAAGCAAAGAAACCCTGCACCGGTTGATGGAGGCGGCCGAAAAACTCATGTCGGATCGCCCGTTTGAAAAAATCACGTTACAGCAACTCGTGACGGAGGCAAAAACAACGACCGGGAGTTTTTACGCTCGGTTTTCGGACAAGTACGCGATGTTGGCAGCCTTGTTCGAAGAGCACATGAACAATGTGAACGAACGGGTTCATGCAACGCTCACTGATCTTCCCTCCTATTCGCCCGAAGAAAGAATTTCGCGCATCGTCCAATTGGTTGGAGAGGCATTTCAAATGCGGCCCGCGCTGATGCGATCGGGAACGCTCCTGTTTTGGAATCGCTCCAAGGGTGATGATCATTTGCTAGAGCCCATGGCACCTAAGCTCGGCCTTGTTCGCGAACTCGAAGAAACCCTTCAAAACACGGCAACTGAGCTTGGGGCCACAGACAGTAAGATGGCGGCGACGTTTGCTTTGAAGATCATCCTCTCAGCAAGCCGGCATCACTATTTGTTCACCGACGAACGCACCGTGTTGACGACAAGTGACACGGAGTTTCAACAGGAACTCACACAGATGGTTTGCACGTATCTTGGATCAAGGAATTCGTCATGAGAATATTGAAATACATCGCAATAGTGCTTGGCGTCCTCCTTTTGGGAGTTGGCGCGCTTGCCTTCCTCACGTATCAGGAAATGAGAGAAATCCCAGCCCTTGATCCTAGCAGCCAGATCGTCTCAAAAGTTTATGACGATCAGTACCTGCCCGCGATTAAGGCGTCACGTGAGCTATTGGCACAAGCGCGCCAAGATCTTTCGGCTCCGGCGCTTTCCCTGGCGATAAGCGTCAAAGGAGAACTGGTCTGGGCAGAGGCACTTGGCGTCACCGACTTGGATAGCAATGCACCTGTGACATTGGAATCGCGGTTTGCGATTGGCAGTGTTTCGAAAACCCTAACAGCCGTTGCGGCCGCTCTCCTGTTTGAGGCCGACACTTTCGATCTAGATGCAGATGTGCGAACTTACGTTCCAACGTTCCCAGAAAAAACTTGGGTCATGACCACGCGACAACTTTTGTCTCACCAGGCGGGAATACGACACTACGAATTCGCCCGTATTCCACCAACGTTCTCTGAGACGGGCCTCAATGAACAGTTCGATAGTGTCGAGGACAGTCTTTCGATCTTTGCCGATGATGACCTTCTGTTTGAACCGGATTCCTCATTCAGCTACAGCACCTATGGTTACACACTTGCAAGCGCGGCTCTCGAGGGCGCAAGTGGGCAGCCCTTTCTTGATCTCTTGCAGACGTCACTTTTTGATCCGCTGCAAATGACCCACACATCTGCGGATTTTTCTGATCGGACAGTTGAGAACCGGGTGTCGGATTATTTTCAACTCTTTCCCGAAGGTGGTCTCCTTCCTGCGCCAGAAACAAATGTGAGTTACAAATGGGCTGGTGGCGGCATCGCATCAACACCTTCGGATCTTGTGAGGTTTGGAAGTGCCCTTCTAGCCGGTCACATTGTTGAACCGGAAACGCTGAACGAATTGTTCACGCCACGCGCCCTTCCTTCGGGTGAGCTCAATCCGCAACATTATGGCCTCGGGTGGCGCAATGGCGGCATGTACTACCCGAGTGACAGTGAAACCATTATCACCATGATCAACCATGGCGGCACAGCGGTTGGCGGTGTTGCTATATTGATCCTCATGCCGGACAGCGGCGTCGTGATCGCTATGTGTGCCAATTCGTCCAGCCGAACGGGCTCGAATGCCATTCGCAGTGAAGCAGCGGCCATTGTTCGCATCTTTCTTGATCATATGACATCGGACACAATAGAAGGCGCATCCTAAGTCCCCACCACCTCATTTCAGAGTTCGGTCTGGCCCCTGACGGCAAGTCAGGCTAAGACTCCAGACACAACAACTCAAAAATGAGGAAATGCGAGATGGGTAGACTAGATGGCAAAGTCGCGATCGTCACCGGTGCGGCTTCGGGAATAGGACGTGCTTCGGCTAAACTTTTCGCCGCAGAAGGCGCGCGTGTCGTGGCGGCCGATGTGGCCGAGGAAGGTTTACAAGAAACACTTGAGCAGATCTCAAGTGCAGGTCACGAGGCCATTGGCCAGCCCACCGATGCAGGGAATGAAGAGGAGGTCAAAGCGCTGATTGCCAAGGCTATCGATTCTTTCGGCGGTCTTCATGCGGTTTACGCCAATGCCGGAATTAGCGGAGGCATGACAACGGTCTTGGATACCGAGGTCACGATGTTTGAAGACATTTTACGCGTCAATCTCATTGGTCCTTTCCTTGCTATTAAACATGCGGCGCCTGTGATGATTGAAAATGGCGGTGGCTCCATCGTGTGTACAGCGTCGGTCGCTGGTCTTAGATCGAATGCGGGATCGGCAGCCTATAGCGCAAGTAAGGCGGGCGTCGTGTCGCTGGTTCAAACATCGGCCTATCAACTTTTTGGTACGGGCGTGCGCACCAATGCCATTTGCCCTGGCCTTATTGAAACAGGCATGACAAAACCAATTTTCGACGCCGCTGCAGAGCGCGGATCGACCCACAAAATTGGCCAACTCAATCCGCTGCGCCGGTATGGCCATCCAGAAGAAATCGCTCAGACCGCCTTGTTCCTAGCCAGTGACGATGCATCTTATGTGAACGGCCAAGCGGTGGCTGTGTGCGGCGGGCTGTCCGCTGGACATCCCTTTGCGACCCCAGGCCGGGCCTGAGGAGCGCCTTATGTCATTTCAACACCTCACATACGAAACAGACGGTCGGGTTGCCACCATCACCCTCAATCGACCGGAGCGCATGAACGCGATTTGCCGAGGTATGCCACAAGAGATCGCAAATGCCGTCGATCTTGCCAACCAAGATGACGACATTCACGTCATCGTTCTGGCAGGTGCTGGCAAAGGCTTTTGCGCTGGTTATGACTTGAAGGATTTTGCAGAGCGTCGCTCGAATGAAAAATCGCAAGGCGCGGCAAGCGATACTTCGAACATGCCCTGGGATCCCATGGTGGATTTCGACATGATGTTTCGCAACACGCAGGACTTTATGTCTTTGTGGCGGTCTTACAAGCCAACCATCGCTCGTGTTCATGGGGATGCAGTTGCAGGCGGGAGCGACATCGCTCTTTGTTGTGATATGGTCATCATGGCGGACGAAGCGCGGATCGGCTATCCACCGGCACGGGTGTGGGGATGCCCGACGACAGCCATGTGGGTCTACCGGTTGGGTCCAGAAAAAGCCAAACGGATGCTGCTCACCGGCGATCTCATTTCAGGCAAAGAAGCGCACACACTTGGGCTCGTTTATGAGTCCGCGCCGCGTGCCGGCCTTGACGAGCGCATTTCCCACTGGGTAGGGCGCATGCAAGGCGTGCCTCGAAATCAGTTGATGATGCAAAAGCTCATGATCAATCAAGCCATTGAGAATATGGGGCTGAACCAAACCCAGATGTTTGCAACGCTCTTTGACGGTGTGACGCGGCATTCACCTGAAGGCATGTGGTTCAAGAAACGTGCTGAGGAAGTTGGCTTCAAACAAGCGGTTCAAGAACGCGATGGCGGCGAACCAATTGCGGATGGCTTCTCCAAACCGACATATAAATTCTAGGAGAAGTGACTGAGATGAGTGAGCTTGCGATCTGCTTTCTCGGCAATACCAATACCTGGGAATGTGACGAGATGGGTCACATGAATGTTCGCTTCTATGTGTCGAAGTCTCGCGAGGGATTGGACGTGTTCGCGAGTTCGCTTGGCCTCACACCAACTTGGCTTCGCGACAAGAGTGCGGAAATGGTTTTGGTCGATCAGCACATACGGTTCGTGCGTGAGTTTCACGGCGGCCAGGATCTGTCGATTGCCGCAGGCGTACTTGCACATTCCGATACTGACTTTCGTCTCTATCAAGAAGTGCGACATATGGACGGTGCGATTGGCGCCAGCGTCATATCACTGGTAGAGCTTCGCGATGTTGTCACTCAAGAACGGTTACCCCTGCCGGATTTCGTTCAAAGCAAGTTGGCGAAACATATTGCGGACATCTCCGAAGGTGTCGGCCCGCGCAGTGTCGCGTTTGATGGGTTTGTTCCCGGCGGAACAAGGTCCACCGCTGAAGAAATTGGGATGGTGCAAGTTAGCCTTGGCAGTATCACTCAGGGAATGGTCGACGCTCACGGATTTCTGAACGCGGAAGGCTGCATCGGCCTGGTCTCCGACGGCATTGGTCACTTCATGCGCGGTCTGCGCGCGCCTTCGGGTGCAAAATCAGACACTGGAGCCGTTCGGGCTATCGGCGGCGCGGCTGTTGAATACCGACTTCGATACCACACGCGTCCTAAGTGCGGAGATGTGGTTGCCGTCTATGCAGGGCTCATCGATGTCGGAAGTTCGGTGTTTGATGTGAGCCATTGGACGGTCAATGCTGAGACCGGCGCCCCGATCTGCTCGAGCCGGGCAATCGCCTTGTCCTTTGACTTGGAGGCGCGCAAAGCCATCCGTATTCCAGACGACTTGCGACCTTTGCTGCAAGACAAGTCTCTTCCAGCCCTCAAAAGTGAAACTGTCAAAGACTAACTACGAGGTCGTGCCGACCGCTTCAATGTAAGCGCGTTGTACGATGCGAAGCTCATTGATCAGACCTTCACGCCACTCTTCATCGTCGCTGTCGAATGCTTGGTCGACCAGTGCTGAGGTCAGGGATACAAGCGTTTGCAAAATAAATTCTTGACGTTTGCTCGGTAGTTTGACCTTGGCCTTGTCCAACGCTTCGCGAAAGATTTCACCGATTTCATCGCCATCAAGATCGGACGCGCGCAATTCTGGACGATAGCCATTAGCCCACCGCGTCAACGGCACATAGCTTTCGTGAGTTTCGCAACTTTCAATGAACTGATCGAAGAGCCGATCCACGATCTCGACAAATCCTGTGTTTGAAGGAACACTCCGCAACGTCTCCTTAAGCTCCTGAATGACGTTGGCAAATACGCGTTGGTAGAGCACAAAGAGAAGGTCTGTTTTGTCGCCAAAATACTTGTAAACCGATCCCACGGGGACTTCAGCTTGGTGGGCGACTAGCGTCGTTGTCACTTCTTGGGTGCCTTCCGACAGCACCAAATCATTGGTGACCGATAGAATCAGTTCGATGCGTTCTTGAGCCCGCTTTTGGCGAACAGCCGGCTTCTTGGGCTGATCCCTATCAATGGTCGTTTGCGACATGAGGTGCGCTTTCTCAACGGTCTCGACATAACGAATCTTGCTAATGTGAAACTTTTTCACTTTTTTGTTGACATGGCAAGAGCAAAACCTTGAGATACAAAAACAGGGGCTCACTTCGGGCCGCCTTGCCATTGGGGATGGAGCACATGGCCATGTTGGGTCGCAAAAAATTGTTTGGCTGGATTGCGGTCGGCGTCATTTTTCTCATGGGTCTCACGGCGACATCTGCTGACAATGACGCGGCTCCATCAGAATTCTCGTTGGCCACGAGTTGCCCGCCCTCCTTTGTCAAAAACAATGACGGCCTGTGCACATTCACAACTCTTTATGAGCGATACACAGCCCGGGATGGATATGGAGGACTTCGCGCGCCCATGCCTGCGTTGGAAGCGACATACACACCGCAAGAGATCGACCTAGGTCGACTGTTGTTCTTCGACCCACTTCTCTCAGGCGATAAGACAGTGTCATGTGCTCACTGTCATCACCCCGATCACGGTTTTTCAGATGGTCATGGACGCAGCATTGGGACAGGTGGCAAGGGCGCAGGACCGGAGCGCCGCGACGGTGAAGTTCTTCCACGCGCCACTCCAAGTCTCTGGAATGTTGCCTTTTTGACATATCTCACATGGGATGGGCGGGCGCAGTCTTTGCGGGAGCAAGCGGAAGGCCCCCTCTTCAATCCATCAGAAATGGGAACTTCGAGAGAACAACTTGAATCTCGATTGTCAGGGAATGAAATCTACCAGCGCCTCTTCAATGACGTCTATGGAGCGGAAAACAACAAGAACGGGATCACGACAGAACTCGTGACCCAGGCTTTGGCCGCTTTTGAAAGCACACTCATTTCCCTCAACAGCCGATACGATCGCTATGCTCACGGCGATCACAACGCGCTGTCAGAACAAGAGCAGAATGGTCACTCGATCTTTCGGTCCTTCGTAACCCGGTGCTCGCAGTGCCACACGCCCCCCTTGTTCACCAATAGCGAAATGGCGGTGATTGGGGCCGGTGAACCAGACGGCAAGAGTTTCGATGCGGGCGCTGAGGCAATTTTCGAAGACAAGAACTTGCGCGGCGGGTTTAAGATCCCTTCATTGCGAAATGTCGCCAAAACCGCACCTTACATGCATTCCGGTCGCTTTGAGACGCTGAAAGACGTCGTGACATTTTACAATGGCGAGCGCGGACATATGGCGCCGGAGAGCGAAGATCTCCTGATTCACTGGCACATCGCCTACCCGAATATGAGTGAGGACGAACTTGCCGATCTCGTGGCCTTCTTAAAGACGTTGAGTGACGATACTATGTTGCCGGAAACACCCTCGATTGTCCCGTCTGGGCTACCGGTGCTTTGAGACCAAGAAACGAGGCCCTGCGGAAGGATGACGACAAAACTGGGAGGAAGAAATGTACGCTAAGCTATCCGCTCTTATGAGCGCATTGATGTTTCTATTTGCAGGGGTCGCCTTTGCGGCAACAATTACGGTTGAGGATGGCCAATCTATCCAAGATGCCGTGCACAAAGCGGTACCAGGCGACACGGTTTTGGTGCGCCCTGGCACTTACAAAGAAACTGTCTTTGTTGATAAGAATGACATCACCCTAACGGGCGTTATCGAGGAGGGCGCTTGGCCAACCCTTGAAGGCGAATTTGAACTCAATGATGGGTTCCTAATCGCTGGGCATGGCGTGACCGTCGAGAACTTCTATATCAAGTCCTACAAAGGCAACGGCATCATGACCCAGGGTGCCAACGACTTCAAAATCTTGAACAACGTGATTGATGAGTCCGGCGTTTACGGCATCTTCCCTGAGTTCGGAGTGAACGGCCTTGTTGCTTACAATGTGATGTGGGGAATCGAAGATGCGGCCATCTATGTTGGTCAATGCGAAAATGTCGACGTGATCTACAACGAAACCTTCGACAGCGTGATGGGCATCGAGATCGAAAATTCGAGTAACATACTCGTCGAAGCGAACGCAGCTTACGACAATTCAGCAGGGATCGTTGTTACACTTCTGCCGGGTCTTCCGGTTAAGAAGGCAGAAAACACCATCATCCGAAACAATTTCGTGATGAACAACAACACCAAAAACTTTGCCCCTGAGGGCAGTCTGGCGGCTGGCGCGCCTGCCGGAACGGGCATCTTCGTTTTCGCTGCAGATGGGACCGTGATTGAGAACAATATCATTCGGAACAATGATTCCGTTGGTATTGCTGTTGTCGACCACAGCTTCATGCCTGGTGCCGGTGATCCAAAGATGGACCCGAACCCAGATGGCATTCGTATTCTTGGGAATCTGTTTCACAACAACGGAACGGCTCCCAAAGACAGCGTCAAAGTCACCCTTGAGGCGGCAGGTATCCCGCACGGCCTTGATGTTCTTGCACCGGGACCTGGCGCAGGGAGTTGCCTCAGCGGGCGCAGTTCACTGCGTCACTTGGTTACCGAAGCTTGGAGTGATTGTGACGCAACACTCACGTCATTCGGAGCCGCGACCATGCAGCTTGCTGAGGATGTCGTAGCACCGGAGATTGATCCTGCAAATCTTGGATCTCGCACCTACGCCGCGGTTTGTTCTGGGTGTCATGCGTTTGAGCGCGTTCTCATTGGTCCTCCAATGTCGGAAATCAAGACGCTCTATGCGGGCAAGGCCGATGTGATGGCTGAATGGATAACCATGGCAGAGAAGAAGCGGGCGGACTATCCAGAAATGCCTCCGCAAGGCTATCTCTCTGACAAGACCCGGCTGGCGGTGTCAGAGTACATTTTGAATGACTTGACCGACTGATCAGACATCCGGCGACGCTACTCAGTTGTGTCGCCGGCCTCTTCTTCTGACGTACCTTCGTCGAATGTCTCGATATGAGCCGGCGGCTCAGAACCCGGTCCGTAGTGCGTCGACAAATAATCAAGAACGAGCTCTCTGTCCTCTTCCTCAAGAGGATACATGCCTCGGTCTCGCTCCATCACATCCAAACTCTCATTCCATTCGCCACGCGTCTTGCCAACCGCCAAAAACATGTCGGTGCCGTGGCATGAAGTGCAGGAATAAAATGTCAACTCTCGACCAGGGCCTGCTGGCAGGGCTGCCAATGCTGGCTCTACGAACTCTTCATCTTCACCGATGACACTGGCATCGGCCTCAGTGTCGAATGGATCATCGCTGGCGGTGTAAGGCGCTTCGTCCGTAGACTGTCCTTCTGAACTTATGTCGGGTTCTGCCACGGACTCTGAATTGTCTTCTTCCTCATCTTCAGAAGAAGATTGATTCAGAATGGAATTCTCCAGTGTGGCCTCAATTGTCTCGATCGGCTTGCTACCTGGTCGCACAAACCACAGAAGAATCGCGATAACTACTATTAACGCTATGGCACCTAAAATACGCATCAGTATTCCCCTAGCCTTCATATCCCCCGAACTTGAGCGGTTCAACGACCCCAGAATACTGCGGTTTTCGCAACACACCCACGCACGGCTATATAGAATAGCAGAGATTTGCATTCTTGGGTATGCCATGAGAAAGGCGGGCACGCGCCCGCCTCTATGGGTTGCCAATGTGCAACAATTTCCAAATGTGCATTCCAAGGAAATTGGTTAACGCGACTATTCTGATTCTGCTTCAACGAGAGCTTTCAAATTCGCGAGACCGCGCTCGTAGTCGCCACCAACCCATCTATCCATCATGAGATTGAAGTAACGACCGATGAGGTTCATGCCAACGTCGGTTGAGAACCCCCAGGTGACTTCTGCCCCACCATCAACAATATTGATTTCATAAACTGCATCCGCTGTGCCTTGCGCACCGAAATCGAGAGCCACCTCCACGCGTTCGTTGGGAGTTGACAATGTAATTTCCTGCGTGCCGGACCCGACCTCGTCTCCGACCCAAGAAACGCGCGCGCCAACACCTTCCACTGGTCCTTCAAACTGATACTCCGCATCCGGTTCAATTTCAGCCCACGGCGACCACTTATTGAAATTTTCAAAGTTGTTGATGTAAGGAAAAATCTCTTCGGGTGAGGCTGCGATGACAACTGACTGAGAGACAGAAACTGAACTCGGTAAGACAAACCCAACAACAACCGACAACGCAATCAATACACCAAAACCGATAGCCACTTTCTTGAGGATAGCCATTCCAAAAACCCCATCATTTTGATCGATGGACTGTCCACTCGACTGATCCTTGACCCGGACCCTATCACATTTCGCGATTCAGTCACATTTGCACAGCTAGAATACAAAAGAAGGGTCGAAGCATGAACTCCGACCCCAGTTTTTGTGCAGATTTTCGGCTTTTCCCTAAACGGAAAAAGTGGCGTTTCCAGCGTTCTTATCATTAGGCAGCTTTGGACTGCTCTTTTGGATTGAACTTCGAGTAGAACTTCTCGTCGGCTTGAGCCATCTCTCGTAGGAGAGCGTTCGGCTTAAAGCGTTCGCCGTAGAGTTGGGCCAAACGATCGCACTCATCGACAAAGGCGCGTGTGCCGACGGTATCAATGAAGGAAAGAGGCCCGCCAGTATAGGGAGCAAAACCCCAGCCCAGAATCGCGCCAATATCTGCATCGCGCACATCAGTGACGACCTTCTCTTCAAAACATCTGGCCGCTTCTAGGGCTTGAATGTAGAGGAGACGCGTTTTGAGCTCTTCCACATGTGGTTGCTCGGCGGCCACTTCCGCCAGTTCACTCAATCCCGGCCACAAGCGCTTCTTTCCGTCTTTGAGATAATCGTAGAAGCCCTTGCCGTTCTTACGACCGAGACGGTCCCGCTTGACCACCATTTCTTCGATGATGGCATCAGAAGGTGATGCAACATATTTGTCGCCAAGGTCTTTCTTGGTTTGCGAACGAACCTTATGAGCAAGATCGAGAGCGACCTCGTCGCTCATCCCCAATGGAGGTACAGGCATGCCGGTTTGACGTCCAGCATTCTCAATAAGCGCTGGTTTGATGCCCTCCGACAACATGGTGATGCCTTCAGACACGTAGGTTCCAAAACAACGCGAGGTGTAGAAACCACGGCTATCGTTGACCACAATCGGGGTCTTTCTTATCTGAGCGATGTAGTCGATGGCTTTTGCAAGCGCGTCGGACCCGGTCTTCTCGCCCATGATGATTTCCACGAGCCCCATCTTGTCGACGGGTGAGAAGAAGTGAATGCCGATGAATTTCTCGGGGTTCTCAGAGGCTGCGGTCAGGCCGGTGATGGGCAGGGTTGATGTGTTTGAGCCAAATACACCGCCTTCGGCAAGAAGCGGCTCTGATTTCTTCGTTACTTCTGCCTTGATGTCCCTGTTTTCAAAAACCGCCTCAATGATGAGATCGGCGCCGTTGATATCGTCATAGACGGTTGTCGGCTTAATGAGGTCCAACAAGGCTATCTTCTTCTCTTCCGTCGAACGGCCTCGTTCAATTGCCTTGTCGAGAAGTTTGGCGGAATACTCCTTGCCGCGATCAGCTCCCTCTTGAGACGTATCAAGGAGAACAACTTCGATTCCCGCTTTGGCCGACACATACGCGATGCCGGCACCCATCATGCCAGCACCGAGAATGCCTAGTTTCTTGACCGGTGCAGGGGCAATGTCTTTGGGTCGACGGGCGCCCTTTGACAATTCCTGGGTCGACAGGAAGAGCGAACGGATCATGTTTTTTGAGGTAGGGTGCATTAAAAGTTTGGTGAAGTACCGCGCTTCAATGCGGATGCCTGCATCAATAGGAACTTGGATCCCTTCGTAAACACAGCGCATGATGAAGAGTTGTGCCGGGTAATTGCCGTTGGTTTGTTTGCGCAACATGGCGTTGCCCATGACAAACACGGAACTCGTTCCTTTGTCGTAAGGACCGCCGCCCGGAACTTTGTAACCCTTCTTGTCCCATGGCTGAACCGCATCGCCTTCTTCTAGGATCCATCGTTTTGCTTCCGCCACAAGATCTTCTGACGCGACCACTTTGTGGACGATGCCTTGTTCTTGTGCTTTTGTTGGATTGAGAGACTTGCCTTGCAAAATCAAAGGAAGCGCATTTGCAATTCCGATGAGGCGTGGCAGACGTTGTGTGCCTCCACCGCCTGGCAATAGGCCGACTTTCGCCTCCGGCAGGCCAATTTGAGTTTTTGGATTGTCAGAGGCGATCCGATGATGACACGCCAATGTCACTTCAAGACCGCCGCCCAGCGCCGTCCCATTGATTGCGGCAATGATCGGCTTGCCGCAGGTTTCTAAGGTACGCAAGAGCATGTTGAAGCGCAGGTTCGCTTCATAAAGACCGCGGACCCGGTCTTCTTCCGACTTCGGAGCACCTTCGCCAGAAGCACTCGACTCCATTTGATCGAGATCGGCTCCGGCACAAAAAGCGGGCTTGCCACTCGTCAATACAGCGCCCTTGACGTTGTCATCCTCGGCAACGGTTTTCACCCATTCGCGGATATCGCCCATGGACGAAGTTGAGAGAACGTTCATTGAGCGACCAGGCATGTCCCAAGTGAGGAGAGCGATGCCGTCGCTATCGATGTCGATTGTGAAATTTTCCATTTTCTTCTCCAAATATTCGACACTCTTTGCCACACAAGACAAAGAGAAGCGTTTGACTAGACGCGCTCAATAATTGTTGCTGTTCCCATACCGGCACCCACACATAGGGTTGCCAACGCAGTGCTCATTCCTGTGCGCTCCAACTCATCCAAAACGGTGCCGAGGATCATTGCCCCTGTGGCGCCGAGTGGATGGCCCATGGCGATGGCGCCCCCATTGACGTTGATCTTTCCGTGATCAATATCGAGCGCTTGCATGAATCGTAGGACCACTGAAGCAAAAGCCTCATTGAGCTCGTAGACATCAATGTCATCAACTTCCATGCCGGCACGTTTGAGCGCCTTGCGCGCCACAAACTCTGGGCCTGTCAACATGATTGAGGGTTCAGATCCAATTGACGCAAAGGAACGGATACGTGCGCGCGGGGTCAGACCAAGTTTTTCGCCGATCTCTTTGGTGCCCAACAGGATCCCTGCAGATCCATCAACGATGCCGGAAGAATTTCCTGCGTGGTGCACGTGATTGACTTCTTCGACTTCCGGGTATCGCTGGCGCGCGACATCGTCAAAACCTGCGGCCTCACCCATGAATGCAAATGCAGGATCAAGCGCGGCCAATGATTGCATGGTCGCATCGGGACGCATGTGTTCGTCTTTGTCGAGAAGCGTCAAGCCAAGCTCGTCTTTGACCGGGACCACTGACTTTTCGAAATGGCCGTTTTCCCAGGCATTCGCTGCACGTTTTTGACTTTCGACCGCATAGGCATCGACATCATCACGGCTGAATCCATACATTGTTGCAATCAAATCCGCGCCAATCCCTTGCGGCGTGAAGTAGCTCTTGAACGCAATGCTTGGATCGGTAGCCCAAGCGCCGCCGTCGGATCCCATTGGGACGCGCGACATGCTTTCAACACCGCCGCCGATGGTCAGGTCGGACTGGCCAGACATGATTTGTCCGGCGGCCATGTTAGTTGCTTCCAACCCAGAAGCGCAAAACCGATTGATCTGAACGCCTGCAACGCTTTCATCATAGTCGGCGTTTAAAGCTGCAATGCGGGCAATGTCTGAGCCTTGCTCATTGACAGGCGCGACACACCCCAAGACAACATCATCCACATGGGAGGTGTCGAGATCATTTCTGTCTCGCAGCGCTTCAAGAACTTGAGTCGCAAGTTCAAGGGCCGTTACCTCATGCAAACTGCCATTCGCTCTACCCTTTCCGCGCGGGGTGCGCACGGCATCATAGATGTAGCAATCGGTCATTTCTCTCTCCGTGTTCTAGTTTCTTTTTTCTCATTACGACGTGCCGACCCTCGACGCGTCAATGTTTCGTCTCTGCACTCAGAATTGCTCAGGCTGCAATGCCATTACAGGATCCGCACCTGACTTGATGCGGGCCAGGTGGGCAGCCGCATCTGGCGTTTGGCGCTCTATGTAGTAGCGGCCTGTCTTTACCTTCGCGTCGAAAAACTGGTTTTGAGGGTCTTCTTTTAATTTCCCCAAAGCGATCTTTGCCATTCGGGCCCACATGTAGGTCAGGACCGTGATGCCAAAGAGGTGCAGGTAGTCTGTCGAACCGGCGCCAGCGTGGTCGAAATTGCTTAGCGCGTTTTCCATGAACCAATTGGTTGCTTCCTCCAATTGCCCCCGCACCTGTTTGGTTGCGTCCAAGAAGGGATCCAAATTCTCATCCCCTTGATTTTCCTCACAAAATTCCAGCAGCTCAGCAAGAAAATCGGAGATACCCCGGCCCCCATCGGACGCCATTTTGCGGCCTACGAGGTCGAGTGCTTGGATACCGTTTGTGCCCTCGTAGATCATGGCGATGCGGGCGTCTCGGACGAATTGATCCATGCCATTCTCGCGGATGTAGCCATGTCCGCCGTAGACTTGTTGGGCATTGACGCAGTGCTGAAAGCCCTTGTCAGTGAGATAGCCTTTGAGGACCGGCGTCAGTAGCGCCATGTAGTCGGATCCTCTTTCCCTCTCTGCATCATTGGGGCTACCGTGCGACATGTCGCCGTGCAATGCGGTCCAATACAGAAATGCGCGAGCCGCTTCATTAAAGGATTTTTGATCCATCAGCATACGTCGTACATCTGGGTGAACGAGAATAGGATCAGCTGGACCGTCTGGATTCTTCACGCCTGTAAGGGAGCGCCCTTGCACTCTCTCTTTCGCATACTCCACTGCGTTTTGATATGAGGCTTCTGACTGAGACAAACCTTGGAGTCCGACGCCCAAGCGCGCTTCGTTCATCATCGTGAACATGGCACGCATGCCTTTGTCTTCCTCTCCCACGAGGTAGCCAACCGAACCATCAAAGTTCATGACACATGTTGAATTTCCGTGGATCCCCATCTTCTCTTCTAGGGCGCCACACTCGACCATATTGCGCTCGCAGACGTTACCTTGCTCGTCAACAAAATGACGCGGTACGACGAAGAGCGAAACCCCTTTGATGCCGTCCGGCGCACCTTCCATGCGGGCAAGCACAAGATGAATGATATTGTCTGACATGTCGTGTTCGCCAGCGGATATAAAAACCTTGGTGCCGGTAATCAGATATGACCCGTCTGACTGTGGAACGGCTTTGGCGCGCATCAAACCTAAATCGGTTCCGCAATGCGGCTCTGTCAGGTTCATCGTGCCAGACCACTCCCCGGACGCCATTTTTGGCAGAAAACGAGCCTTTAGTTCATCTGATCCGTGGGCATTCAGGGCTTCATAGGCTCCTCTTGTCAGCCCCGGATACATACCAAAAGCCATATTGGCCGCGGACGCGATTTCAAGAAGCGGTGTTGACAAAACTTGCGGCATGCCTTGCCCGCCATGTTCGACACGCGCCGTCAGGCCGCCCCAACCGCCGTCAACATATGTTTGGTATGCTTCTTTGAACCCTTTGGGCGGCGAGACCGTTCCATCGGCATGCCTTGTACATCCTTGTTGATCACCGACGGTGTTCAACGGCTGCAAAACTTCTTCCGCCAGCCGACCTCCTTCGACCAAGATGGCATCGACAATGTCCGATGTTACCTCAGCGAAACTTTTGAGGTTGGAGTACTTACCAATTTCCAAGAGGTCGTTCAAAATGAACCGGACATCTTCTAGAGGGGCATGATAGATTGGCATACTGATTAAAACTGTCTGACCTCTCGCGTCGGAGAGGTTTCACGTCCTTATCTCTTATGGTTGCGTGTGTGATGGTGGGGTGTGACACCGTAGCCAATGAGGCCCGGCTCATCGGGACGATCAAGATCAGCAGCTTTTTCAGCGAGTTGATCTTCGACCATTTGAGCCAATGTGGTTAGTTCTTGCATGGTTTCATCAATGTCGCGACGTTGAGACGCAAGCGCGTCAAGCCGTTCTCTCACCTTGAGGAGGAAGATGCGCCCTTGGGTGAATTGTTCGTCGCCGACATCATAGAGATCAAGGATGGCTTTGATGTCTGTAAGGCCAAAACCGAGACGCTTCATGCGACAAATGAGATGCAAGCGTCCGCGGTCGCGGTTTGAGTAAATGCGGGTTTGTCCTTCGCGCTCCGGGCTCAATAATCCTTTGTCTTCGTAGAATCGAATGGCCCGCGCTGTCACGACACATTCGGTCGCAAGGTCGCTGATCGAGTAGCGATTGGTGTTCGATTTGTCTTCCAAAACCCACCTCTTCAAACCCAGACCCGGCAAACTTAGTTGACGTTTACGTAAACGTCAAGGCGATCACCGCTTTGAAATCAGAGTGGCAGGAATCAGCCGAAGTTGACGATCCGATTTATCCACAGTTTTCTTTCCGTAATCAATATATTGGGGATGAGGGGATTCTTTACACAAGATACCCCTGTAGTTATGGTGGCGAATCAATAACCAACAGTAGTGATTCGTATGAAGCCTGGGGGACCGTGGAGCGTTAAGGGTATTGAACCCCAAGCCCGCGAAGCAGCCAAGACGGCCGCACGGCGAGCCGGGAAAACTCTTGGCGAGTGGCTCAATCAAGTGATCTTGGAAAGCGGGCAAGAAGACGTCTTGTCCCCCGCTGATTTGCTGCGCAATCCCGAACTCTGGCAAAGCGAAGATGGATCGGCCCCTTGGGCAGCCTCCATCGACGATGTGAAATCGCGGATCGACGCGTCTGAGAAGCGCAACATGGCTCTTCTCAGGCAGATTGGTAACGCGATTGAAGGCCTCACCACTCAATTGGCCGAAAAGAAAGATGCGGAAAGCGGACAATCAGCAAAGTCGGCCTCCGATGACTTTGTAGAGCGCGTCTTGGCTTTAGAGGAACAGGCACAACGCACGCTCTCTCGTGACTCTTTGGCGGTTATAGAGAAGGCGGTTAGAGACGTTGCTGTTGTCCTTTCAGCCAGTGAAAAGCGGCAATCGGAGCGCGCTGACCGAATCGAATTGAATCTTGGAGATTTGACGGACCGCGTCGGGAAAATTGAAAACCATGCAAAGGACGTCCGAGACTTTGCTGACGGTGAGAGCGGCGCTCTCGACAGTTCAGCCTTCGCTGCCTCGCTGGCGGCTGAAATGGCGGCATTGCGTGACCGCGTGCAAGAAAGCGAAGACAATGCGACCAACGCTTTTGAAAACGTGCACCGCAATATCTCCGAGGTCGTACAAAGACTTGATCAAGGCGAGAATGTTGCCCAACTCATCGCCACTAGCGAGGAGCGGAGCGCGACATCCATTCAGGCGCTGGAACAATCACTTGAACGCATATCCGCTCAAGTCAGTGAAGCGGCAAGCCAGCAAAATGGCTCTTATGGTGAGTTGCGAGCGACACTTGGCGCCATAGACGAACGTGTTCAGAGCTTGGAAAGCGTCGCGCAATCGACGCGCGTTCAAACTGAGTTTGTTGCACAGGAAAAACCTGAGCCGGCGATGACGTTTGATCGTGAAGAGTTCGAGCGCCTGCTGCACGGCGAAAAGGAAACAGACGGTGGTCCGAAGTCCTTCGGCAAACGAGGCGAACAGGCTTCAGTTGATTCCGTCGAAGGTTCAACCTCTACCGACAACGCAGCCAATTGTGTGAGCGATGACGAAGTATCGCTCCCCTCCGCGCCAACCGAAAACGCGGCAAGTGGGGAGCTCGCCTTTGCCTCGGATTGGGAGATTGTCGAGGATGAACCTTCGCGGTCGCCAGTAGAAGTCGTTCAAGACCTTCTGAACCGGCCTATCAGCGCCTTCCAAAATTGGCGAACCAATCGCCTACCATCGAAAGTCATAGATGACACTGAAGCGCCGGATGTCACCGAAAGCGTTTCGGTCGAAGAGGATGGTGCTGCAGCGGGCACAAGCGAGGAACCACCCCTCGTAAATGAGGAACAAGAAGGACCGACAGAACGTTCATCTGAGGTCGAGAATAGACCTGAGGCAACAGAGGGCGAGACCCAAGATAACGCAGAGACATCCTTTAACGACTCAGGCTTCACAATAAATGCGACAGCGGTTGCTTCGTCTGACACCGATGAAAGCGAATTGCCGAAGAGCGAGGACCGTGATGGAGACGAGAGTGGTGGTGGTGGTGGTGGCGGTGGCGGCGGTGACGATGACGATGACGATGACGGTGGCTCGCAGCCCTCACTCTCCGCCAAGCTCAAGAAAATCCAGAACACGTTGATCTCTCAAACGCCTGAAGAAGAAGAGAGCTTTCGAGGATCATTGCGTGAGTTGGTTTCACGCGATGAAGAAGAAAGCAACAAACGGCCCTACTATCTCGCTAGCGGCGCATTGGTCCTGGCGGTTGCCGCCATTCTGACCGTCGTTCTTTCTTCCGACAACAGCGTGCAACTGGAAGCAGATGGCAATCGACCGACGTTCGTTGAAAATGTACGAGGCCTCTTGTTCGGCGCACCGGAAGTGTCTGACGCCCAAGTGGTAGACGGCGGCGATGAGCTCAGTGCCTCACTTGATGACGAGTTGGCCGGAAGATTTGATGAAGACGGCCTCGGCACTCTGACGGAACTCTCCAAGACCTCAGGCAATGTCAACGAAGATACCACTGGATTGCCCGGTGCGTTTCACTCCGCAGACTTTGATGTCACCGCGGGCCTTATGGACCAAGCCGAAGACGGTGATGTCAAAGCGCAATTTGCATTGGCTCGGGCTTACGCAACCGGTCAAGGATTTACCGCCGACCAGCAATCTGCCTTGCGCTGGTACCGCGCGGCGGCAGGACAAGAGCTTGCGGTCGCTCAATACCTCTTAGGCAGCCACTATGAACGAGGTCTTGGCGTCGCCCGGGACGGTGAGGCTGCTGTGGATTGGTACGCAAAGGCAGCCGCTGGTGGCAATGCTCGGGCTATGCACAATCTCGCAGTTGCCTACGCGCAAGGTCATCACGTTGAACAAGATCTACAACTTGGCGTTCATTGGTTTCAAGAGGCTGCAGAACTCGGTCTGACGGACGCTCAATTCAATTTGGGTCTAATGCTCGAGCGTGGTTTGGGTGTAGCCGCTGACAAAGTGCAGGCATTCAAATGGTACGCAGTCGCGGCACTTAACGGAGACGAGGGCGCGACGCGCAGGGTGGAACAGATTTCCAAAGAAGTCTCAGAATCAGATCTCCGGTTCGTCGATCTCTTTGTAGAGACCTGGCGCCCGCGCGCACAAGACCCGATTGCCAACGGCCTCTTTGACACATCACCCATGGCGTTCACCGATCAGACACGACGGGCACAGATAGCCCATGTGCAAGATATGCTTGACCGTCTGGGTTACAATATCGCGGCAACGGATGGGATTGTTGATCCAACAACGACGGCCGCCATCAAAGAGTACCAGAACCTTTCACTGATGCCGGCCTCGGGTGAAATCACATTGAGTCTCGTTGATAGACTCGAAAGTGCCGTTCCCTAACGTCGAACGAATTCTCTCGCACTGGCACCTTTCTTTGTTCCGCTGAGCCGGGAAACGTATAGAGTATTTTCTCGACTAAAAGATCTTGGGGAAAGCGCCGGAGAGAATGCAGATCTATCTGCCGATCGCCGAAATGTCCGTCAACATCTTCCTATTGCTGGGGATGGGGGCAGCAGTTGGATTCCTCTCTGGGATGTTCGGTGTCGGTGGCGGCTTTCTTATGACACCCCTCCTCATCTTTTCTGGCCTTCCGCCCGCTGTTGCGGTGGCCACGGAAGCCAATCAAATTGTCGCCTCTTCGGTTTCTGGCGCCTTGGCGCATTGGCGACGCAAATCCCTTGATCTCAAAATGGGGCTCGTTTTGTTGGCGGGCGGAAGTGTCGGGTCCGTGGTCGGGGTCGCCATCTTCTCAAAACTGCGCGCTTTGGGCCAAGTCGACCTCATGATTTCCCTGTCTTACGTGTTATTTCTTGGGGTCATTGGTTCTCTCATGCTCTTTGAAAGCATTCGGTCCATTCGACGCGCAAGCATCGGCGAACTCTCGCGAAAACGCAAACCCGGCACCCACAGTTGGATCCACGGTCTTCCTTTCAAAATGAGGTTTCGGCAGTCTAAGCTATATATCAGTGCGATCCCGCCCCTCATCCTTGGCTTCCTGGTTGGTGTGCTTGCCGCAATCATGGGTGTTGGTGGCGGCTTCATTATGGTGCCCGCGATGATCTATCTGCTTAGGATGCCAACCAACGTCGTGGTTGGAACTTCACTGTTCCAAATTGTCTTTGTCACAGGCCTTGTCACAATCTTGCACGCGACTAACACCCAAACCGTCGATGCGGTGTTGGCTCTTCTCCTTCTTTTAGGCGGCGTGGTTGGTGCACAATTCGGAGCACGCGTTGGAGTTCGTCTGCAAGGCGAGCAATTGCGTGCCCTCCTTGCACTTCTCGTCATGATGGTCTGCTTGAAACTCGGCTACGATCTCGTGGTGATGCCGGATGACCTGTTCTCGCTTAGTGGGAGGGCAGCCCATTGATCTCTCGACTTCACATGAGCCTGGCGGCCGCCCTCATCGCCTTCGGATCAGCAACAGGCGCGCTATCTGCGGACAAGCTCTCTGTAAATCTCACCACGCACCAAGTGGCGATCACGTCTGGGTTCAATGGTGCAGAAATTACATTATTCGGTGCGGTTCAACGCGGGCCGGCTGAAGGACCCAGAGGCATCGTGACGTCAGGCAGGGATGATGTCATTGTCGTGATCCGCGGGCCTGCACTCACCGAAACGGTGAGGCGCAAGGAACGTACCGCAGGCATTTGGATCAATAGAGCAGCGGTTCGTTTTGAAGATGTCCCGGGCTTTTATTTCGTGGCCAGCACGAGACCGCTCGGTGACTTGTTGCCGGAATCCTGGCGAGAACGAGATGAAATCGGCGTCGAGCATATTTCGCTCGATGAAGCGACGGCACTCACGGCGAGCCTCACGGACGAAGAAATTGAAGAATTTCGACAAGCCATCGTCCGGCAAAAGACCAACGCGAATCTTTACGGGCAATCCGAGAAAGGCGTCACGCTACAAGACAACACGCTCTTCAGCATGCGGGTCGACATTCCAGCCAACGTTCCGGTGGGAACCTATGTGGCTCAAGTCCTGTTGGTCCGAGACGGTGCGGTCATTGCTTCTCAATCGCTACGCCCCCGGGTGGGGAAAACTGGAATTGAACGACGCATCTTTCGTTTCGCCCATGGCTACCCATTGTTCTACGGCATTGCTGCGGTGTTGATCGCGGTGTTTGCTGGCTGGAGTGCCTCTATCATCTTTCGTCGGAGCTAGACTATGGCAGACGAGTCAACATTGGGGCTGTCGTCCTGGCTTACAATGGTGGATTACAGCTTAGTATGGCGACCTTCAGATTCCGCTCGCTGTCTTGGTCGAGCTATCGCTCATTGGTACGCTGGTTAAGACCGTGATGCTCTGAACTCATAACATCAGGAATGAGTTTCTCGTAGGACATTGGATATATGCGGTCCCGTCCCACCATCCATGCGCGAGGTGGGCTTGAAAACAATGTTGAATAGGCCTCCTCCAGAACATTTAAACCGCCTGTGAAGGCGCCAAAAGCAGGGATGATCATTCTTTGACCGTCGGTAATGAAGCAGCGTCGACGTAACCGTCGCCCCTTTACTCGCACCGCAGCACACGGGTGCAAATGGCCCGCAATTTCGCCTGGTTCTGGACCGTCCACGGGTTCGTGGCGAAAAGTCAGAGCTCCAAGTGCGACCTCCTCTAATACTATTCCGCCGAGATCCTCTGGAGGGCTTGGGTCATGATTGCCAACGATCCAAACCCAATCATGCGCCTCAGTGAGACCCCGAATTCGTTGGCCATCTTCCGAGTTCATTCTGTCTCTTGCGTCGCGGTCGTGAAAACTATCTCCAAGTGCAATCACGGTTTGGGGATTGTATTTCGCACAAAGATTCTCGAGCTGCTTTACGGTTGCCCTTGTATCATACGGAGGCAAGGTCAACCCGCGCTTGATGAATGAGCTTCCCTTTTCGAAGTGCAGGTCGGCCACCACCAACACGCCGACCGCTGGCCAGAATAGGCCACCTGAGATGTCAGGCACCACGGTCTCACCTGCCACGCAGATGGTTGGCTCAGTCACGTCTGATTGCCTCCGCAATAAGGTCATCTGCCGCCTCTCGTAAGAGCGCTTCACTTGCGTCACCGTAAATCGGTACGCGACCAATTTCCAGCATGACAGGGACGGCTAGTGGAGAAATCCGCTCGAGATGCTTGTGCAAAATATGACCCTTGATGCGTCTTAAGAGATTGCCGAGGCGGGTAATGTCGAGCAAACCGGTTGCCGCATCGGCCCAAGTCGCGCGAAGCAGAACGTGATCGGGCTGATGGTCATGTAAGACATTGTAGAGAAGATCGGACGAAATGGTCATTTGGCGCCCGGTCTTTTCCTTTCCTGGGAACCGCTGTTCGATCAGACCGGAAATGATGGCGCAGTCTCGAAATGTGCGCTTCATGAGGCTTGATTCGGCCAACCAGGCATCCAGATCGTCGCCCATCATGTCCTGATCAAAAAGGACATCGAAATCGACGGCACTCATGTCTGTGAGGCCCCAAATGGACAAAGCGTATTCATTGGCGACGAACCCTAAAGGGTGGGCGCCCATCCGTTCCAACCTTCGGGTCAGCAGCATGCCTAAGGTTTGATGGGCCAATCGACCGTCAAATGGATAGCAAACAAGATAGTGTTTGTTAGCCCGAGGAAACGTCTCCACCAACATTTGGTCTGCCCTTGGGAGTACGGATCGCCATTTTTGGATGTTGAGCCACTCAGAGACAGGGCGTGGAAGATTTCCCCACTGATTGGCATCTGCCAACATGTCGCGCACACGAGCGGCGAGATATGTGGACAGGGGAAACTTGCCCCCTTGAAACGACGGCACTTTGGGATCTTCACCCTTGGCGTGGGAGGCATAGCATTCCGTCTCTTGCAATCCTTCAAATCGCAACATGAGCCCGGAGAAGACAAAGGTGTCGCCTGGCGCCATTTGATCGATGAACCACTCTTCAATTTGTCCCAAGTATCGACCACCCCGCAGGGGCGCTCCCTTGGGCTTTCCGTCTTTCACGGGGCGCGACTTCACAAGTCGGATCTTGACGAGGGGTGCTTCTACAATTGTGCCGACATTCATTCGGTAACGCTGCGCAATGTTTGGATGCGCGACCCGGAAATTACCGTCTTGGGTTTGCACGATCCGCCGATACCGATCATAGGTCCGAAGCGCATAACCACCTGTTGCGACAAAGTCCACAACCTCATCAAAGGTTTTTCGGGTGAGCATTCGGTACGGCGCGGCGGACGTCACCTCAGCATAGAAGTCGTCTGGATCAAACGGCTTGGCACATGCCATACCCAATATATGTTGGGCCAATACATCTAAGCCACCTTGACGAGGTGGATTGCCATCGAGAATGTGATTGATGGCCGCTTCACGTGCCGCCTCACATTCCAAGACCTCAAATCTGTTGGAGGGAACCAGCAAAGCTCGGCTTGGTTCATCCAATCGGTGGTTGGCACGGCCAATCCGTTGCAACAGTCGGCTCGCTCCTTTAGGTGCTCCCACATTGATGACTAGGTCAACTTCACCCCAGTCGATACCGAGATCCAAGGTTGATGTACAAACAACGGCGCGTAATTTGCCTGCTGTCATCGCCGCTTCTACTTTGCGCCGTTGTTCAACGGACAATGAGCCGTGATGCAATGCAATCGGCAAGTCATCGTCGTTGATACGCCAAAGTTCCTGGAAGGTGATCTCTGCCTGACTTCTCGTGTTTACAAAGATCAGTGCGATCGTGGCTCCTTTGATGGCGTTGTAGATGTCTCCAAAGGCGTGGCGCGCCGAATGACCCGACCAAGGGATGTGTTCTTCTGAGGCCAAGACGGTGATCGAAGGAATGGCCCCCTTTTCGCCTTCGACGAGGGAAGAAAGACGCGGTTCCTCTCCGTGTACCTGCGGCAGTAGATATTTTCGCAACCGATCGGGATGCGCGACCGTCGCAGAAAGCCCGATACGCTGTGCAGTGGGCGCTAACTTAGACAGGCGCGCCAAACCCAGTGACAGTAGCTCCCCCCTTTTGGAGTTCACCAACGCATGGAGTTCGTCGAGCACAACGAATTTTAACGCCTTGAAGTAGTCCTCGGCGGATTTGTGAGCCAGAAGAAGAGCAACTTGCTCTGGGGTGGTCAAAAGTATGTCCGGCGGCGCGTAACGTTGGCGCTGGCGGCGCGATGCCGGTGTGTCCCCGGTGCGTGTTTCGATGCTGATGGGCAGCGACATTTCCGCAACCGGCGTCTCAAGGTTCCTGGCAATGTCGACGGCAAGCGCCTTGAGGGGTGAAATGTAGAGGGTGTGAATGCGCGGCTTCGCGGCCCCAGGTTTTCGCGGACCGCGTTCAGCGAGTTGCAAAAGGGTTGGCAGAAACCCGGCAAGCGTTTTACCGCCGCCGGTCGGTGCGATCAGAAGCGTCGATTGACCCTCAAGCGCATTGGCCAGAAGCCCTAGCTGATGTTTCCTCGGCGCCCACCCACGTTCATGAAACCAATTGGAGAATTGTTCCGGTAATACTGGCAGGTTCTCCGGATTTTCTGCGGGTTGGTCGAGCATCGGTTGAGTATAGCCCTTGTTCGACCGATGACGGCAAGGTTTGATCGCCGCCTCCGATGGCATATTGTCTTTGTCATGCCCAAAGATCCAACCTTTGAGAAACTCCTCACCCGCCACGGCGGACATCTCTATTGTCCTCCTGGGGATTTCTACATTGACCCCATGAAGAAATGTGACCGAGCTGTCATCACCCATGGGCATGGAGATCACGCACGCCGTGGCCACAACAGAGTTCTCGCGACGACAGAAACGCTCGCGTTCATGCGCGTTCGGTACGGAAAACGGTTTGCTGCTGCCCCTCAAGCCCTCGCTTATGGAGAAAAAGTGCGCGCCGGAGACACGACAGTAACCCTCGTGCCCGCAGGCCATGTGCTTGGCAGCGCACAAGTGGTCATTGAGTGGTCGGGATTACGCGCGGTTGTTGCAGGCGACTACAAGCGCCGTCCCGATCCGACATGTGAACCGTTTGAATTGGTGTCGTGTGATCTCTATGTGACCGAGGCGACCTTTGGTTTACCGGTTTACCTTCACCCACCTGAGATGACGGAAATCGACAAACTCATGAACTCACTGTCGATCTTCTCCGACCGCCCGCATCTCATGGGTGCCTACTCCCTTGGCAAGGCTCAACGGCTCATCGCACTGCTTCGCAAAGCCGGTCATGACCAACCCATCTATGTTGATCAGTCGGTGCTTGAGCACTGCAAAGTCTATGAAGAGGCCGGTGTCGATTTGGGTCCCCTCCTGCCGTTGCGCGACGCTCACGGGACCGGCGGGCGCGGGCATGTGATTTTGGCCCCGACAAATCCATCCAGCAAAGAAGATGCGCCCGCCTTTGAGGACCCGATTACGGGGTTTGCGAGTGGCTGGATGCGAATACGCAAAGCGGCTCGAGGCCGCGGTGGGTCTCTGCCCCTCATTCTCTCAGACCATGCGGATTGGAAAGAACTCACAGAAACAATAGACGATATCAAACCGAGGGAACTCTGGGTTCAATATGGCCGTGAAGATGCGCTCTGCGAGTACGCCCGAGAAAAAGGGATCGTTGCCCGTGCCCTGCGTGATATCGGCCAGGAGCCCTCGCCCGTATGAGACGCTTTGCTCAACTTGTCGACCAACTCGACTTCTTTTCAAATGCAGACGACAAAGTCCGCTTGCTGGGTGGATATCTGCGATCGGTTTCCGATCCACAGAGAGGGTACGGGATCGGCCTTCTCATCAATTCGGCGGGCCTCGGCAAAGTGTCGGTCGCGGCGCTCAAAGAACAATTGAAAACCCGGATCGGTGAGGATCGTTTCGACCTGCTCGCGGAGTTGGCCAGTGACCAAGTTGAAACGCTGGCGCTTGGTTGGCCCACTGTCCATCCTTCAAATGGCGCCCCTGCCCTTTCTGATCTCATCGCTCTCCTGTCGTCAACCGACAAGCAAAGACGGTTGACCGCAATTTGCGAAACACTTGACCATATGGAGGTGACGGAAAGGTGGGCCTTGATAAAGTGTCTCACCGGTCGGCCGCCAGGGGGCATCACACCTCAGCAGGTGCGAAATGTGATGGCTCAACTGGGTGGTTATGAGGACGGCGAGATCGCGCAAGTTTGGCACGGCCAAGACCCTCCCTATTTGGATCTGTTTGCTTGGCTTGATGGCAAAAGCCCAAGGCCACCGCCGAGAGTGTCCGCTGCGTTCCGGTCCTTTCAGGCTCCCCAAACAGTTTCGATATCAGATTTGAATGCATCGCCCGACAATGAATGGGCGTGCGCTTGGGAGCCTCCGGGGCTTGCGGTCGAAATATCTAGTGCCAAAGAAGAGACAAGACTTTATACCGCCGACGGCGATGACATTAGTGTGCTCTTTCCAGAAATTTTCGAAGAGAACAAACAAGCGCTTCCGTCGACCACTTTGGGGTATTTGACCATACCAGAGGGCGATGGCTTTCAACCGACGTCCATCGTGAAGCAGAGATGCGCCAGATTGCGTCCGGACCAAAAACTCACACAGTCTTCTCCCGCAACGTTTATCAGCTTTGAAGACCCAGAGGGCCAAGTCCTGCCTGCCCATTCACGACTTCAGAGACCTTATGTTTTCAAAACGCCTAATACGGAGGCGCTGTTACATTCGATTGCAGCAGAGAACCAAGATCGTCCTCAATGGGCTCAGGCACTTCTCTTGTTCGGACGAAAAGAGTTGTGGCCAACGAAGCGTCTGGCATTTGAACCTAAGAGGCTCAAAGCCGTGCTTCTCTATGCTGAGTTCAGCGGCGGTGCGATGAAGACCTTAACCTTCGGTGCCTGGCGTGATGGAGATCTCATCCCCATTGGGAAGGCCAGACCACCTGACAATGAAGCGATCCAGGCCCGCCTTTCTGACTTCATTAGCGCCAATACGATTGAGAAATTTGGCCCGGTTCGGGAAGTGGCTCACAAAGGTGATACCGGTTTGGTGCTTGAGGTCTCGTACGGAGCTATTGAGCCAGCGCCACGCCGCAAAGCTGGGTTGGTTCTCAATGATGTAAATTTGGAAGGCGTCACCCAGAACGAGACACCTGGAAATGCCGCCCAACTGAAGGACTTACAGCCGCGCTGATCGGATTCTTTTGGCGCGGAATAGACGGTCTTGCCCAAGCACGCATTCTTATTTATGACTGTCCGCGAAGCGGCACATCAGACACATCTCAGAGGCGATAATGGAAGAAAAATTGGATCCGATTGTTGAACAATTGATGGCGGTCTTGGCGACCTACGGGCTCAATGTGATTGGCGCCTTGGTCATACTGCTTATCGGCCTATGGTTCGCCGGGCGTGTCCGCAAGATGGTCCTCAGAGTATTCGCGCGGTATGATGAGCTTGATCCCATGCTGGGTCGTTTTGTCTCAAGCCTTGCGCGGTATCTGGTCATCATCGTCACAGTTCTGGCGGTCCTGGCCAAATTCGGTGTCGAGACCACAAGCCTTTTGGCGGTCTTCGGGGCGGCCGGCTTAGCGGTTGGCTTGGCCTTGCAAGGAACCCTTAGCAATCTCGCCGCGGGCGTCATGCTTTTGGTCTTCAGGCCCTTCAAGATTGGTGATTTTGTTGAAGTGGCAGGGCTTAATGGGACTGTCAAAGCCGTTTCTCTTTTCGTAACGGAGCTTGCCTCGCCTGACAATATTCAACGATTGGTTCCTAATGGAGAAGTTTGGGGCGCGGCGATCTCAAACTACAACGCACATCCGACACGGCGGGTCGATTTCGTTTTCGGCATCGCCTATGACGCGAGCATCGATGCGGCGATGAGCATCATTCGCTCGAATATCGAACAAGACAGCCGCATTCACAAAGACCCAGAGCCTGTGATTGTGGTTTCCAATCTTGGCGACAGTTCGGTTGATATTACGGTTCGGGTTTGGTCTGAGACCTCAAACTATTGGGGTATCAAATTCGAGATGACGAAAGCTATCAAGGAAGCCTTTGATACCGATGGCATCAGTATTCCGTTCCCGACGCGCACCGTCTACAACATTTCTGAGCAGACCTAGTCGGCTGCCATTGTCACCACCACCCTGCCGACAGCTTGGCGGTCGCGCAGCATCTTCATGGCGTCCACCGTTCGCTCGAGTGGAAAGGTCTTACAAATGTGCGGTTTGAGTTTCCCCTCAACCACCCATTGATCAATGGTCCGCACGTTTTCCATCCCCTTTTCTGGGTTGTGCCTGCCGTATTCCCCGGCGCGTACACCAATGACGGAAAACATTTTAATCAAGGGCATGTTGGCGGCGAGAGACGGGATTCGCCCAGATGCAAACCCAACCACCAACAGTCTTCCCTCTGGTGCGATGCAACGGATCGACTCATCAAAGACGTCGCCGCCGACGGGGTCATAGATGACGTCTGCGCCGCGGCCACCGGTTAGGTCTTTGACCTGTTGACGGAACCCTTCCTTCACGTTGAGAACATGATCCGCTCCGATTTCTTTGACGACGCCAAGTTTCTCATCGCTTGATCCTGTGGCAATCACTTTGGCACCAAACATCTTGCCCATTTCGACGGCCGCAAGACCAACACCGCCAGCAGACCCATGAACGAGTAAGGCTTCACCTGGTTGCAAAGACCCTCGGATTTGAAGTCCCACCAGCGCGGTTAGATAGGCAGCGGTGTATGCCGCGCCCGCCTCGTAGGTCACATTATCAGCGAGCGGTCGGACCTGACGCGCCGCAACCGCAACTTCATCAGCAAAACTGCCAACACCGGTCGACGCGATGACCCGGTCGCCGACTTGGAAGTCACTCACCTCCACCCCGATCTCGACAATGTCTCCGGTTCCTTCCATCCCTGGCGTAAAGGGAAGCGGTGGTTTGGCCTGGTACTTTCCAGCAACCATCAAGAGATCTGGAAAGTTCACAGAAGCAGCACGCATTTGCACGCGAACTTGATCCGCGCCCAGTGCCGGGGCTTCAACCTCCTCGAGCTGCAACTCACCCAGATCATCGGTGTTCTGCCGACAGACGATGGCACGCATACCCAGGTTCCTTCGTGTGATTTTTCAACTATCGAGTCGACGCGGAAAACGCTCTAGTTTTTGCCCATTTGGGGCAGTGCGCTCATGCCTGACAAGAAGAGGGACGTTGCAAATGCTACCGCGCCGGCAACGTCCGGATCTGATTGCTCCAACATCCGGTCTCCAATCTCAAACGCAACGCCAACTATGGACGCGGTCAAGTAGTTGGGATCAACGGGGGGCAAAATGCCGTTTTCTATGGCGCGCTCAATGTCACTTCTGAGTTCATCGAAACCAGCAACAATTTCCGGAGAGTCCATGCGGACACGGATCGCGCCGGTGTTTCGACGCATGACTTCGTGCATGGGTCGATCCGTGCTCAGGTACTCAAAGTAGCTATGAAATGTTTGCTCGACAAAATCTTTGGTTGAGGTTGCACGCGCACGTTCTTCAGCAAGCTTCGGGCGAACACGCAAGGCTGCATCATCCATAAGCGCCTGGAAAACCTCTTCCTTTGACCGGAAGTAGTTATAAAAAGTCCCTGAGGCCAGACCGGTTTGGCGAATAATGTCGCGCACGGTGGTTTCACCATATCCGATCTCGGCAAAAATCAATCGGGCGGCCTGCAAAATGGCCTCACGATTGTTTGCTTTGGTCTGCTCACGCTTACCGACTTTGGTCGGCTTGGCGGTGGGTGATTCGCTCATAGGACTCTTGTTGGTTGCGCCACGCGGCGACGTCATCATTTTGAGAGACGATCCCCCAAGGCTTCATCTGGTCGCGATAACTGCCTTGTTTCCCAAATTGGCGCAAGGGAAATGTCTCTCAATAGGTGCACATCTTATCAAAGGCTCAGGCTTTTCAGCAATTTTCAAACAAGTAGATGGTTTGACCATGTGTTCGGATGCCTTTCACAAACTCTTCCAATTGCCCCCAACTACTACAAGGGTATTTGGAAAGGCAGATGACCACCCTCTCTTCGTTCCTCCATGTTCTATTTCCGAACCTGACTCTATATGGTGCCCCAACACCTCCACGAAACCGGGCCCACATGTCTGACACGACCTCATCTTCCGTCTCTCGGTCTGGTGTTTGGCAAATCGCCTGGCCCATTGTTTTGTCCAATGCGAGCGTTCCGCTCTTGGGATTGGCGGATACATTTGTCATTGGCAATCTGGGAAATGCCGCCCTTCTTGGAGCCATCGCTGTTGGCGCCATGGTGTTTAGTTTCATCTATTGGGGGTTTGGTTTTCTTCGGATGGGAACTACCGGCCTCACGGCGCAAGCCGACGGTGCCGGTGATGAAGGAGAAGTTCAGGCGACCTACTACCGTGCGCTTATGTTGGCCGTCGGTATTGGGTGTGCGCTCGTACTTCTCCAATGGCCCCTCGGCCACGCCGCGTTTGGATTGATTGACGGTAGCCAAGAAGTCGAAGCTCAAGCAAAGCTCTATTTTGCCATTCGTATTTGGGGAGCACCAGCGACGCTCGCATCCTATGCAATTCTTGGGTTCTTTATCGGCCTGAGGGATTCGAAGACGGCTTTGATCCTTCAATTGTTCTTGAATGGCATGAACATTTTCTTGGACGTCCTCTTTGTTATGGGGCTCGGGTGGGGTGTTGCTGGTGTTGCCGCTGGCACGCTGATTGCCGAAGTCAGTGCCGTTGGTCTCGGCATCTACCTTGTTGCTCGTCGATTGCGGCACCGAGACACAACTCATCGGCCGTTCCAGATTTCAAAGGAGAGGCTGTTCGACAAGGTCGTCCTCGCAAAAACGATTGCCGTGAATAGCGACATCATGATCCGCACGCTCTGTCTCATCTTTGCGTTCGCTTGGTTTACCAATCAAGGGGCAGTTACGGGAGATACGGTGCTGGCGGCCAATGCGATACTCATGCAATTCGTGACTTTTTCTGCCTTTTTCCTCGATGGGTTTGCCTTTTCTGCGGAAAGCCTCGTTGGGAAATCATACGGCGCCAAGAATCGCGCAGATCTTCAAAAAGCGGTTCGGTATTCGACGCAGTTGGCATTCATCACGGCCCTAGCCATGTCTGCATTGTTTTGGATTTTGGGGCCTTCAGGCATTCGGCTCCTCACCAATGTTGAGGAGGTCCGCCAGGCTGCCTATCTCTTTCTACCTTGGGCGATTGTAGCGCCTGTCGCCTCAATATGGTGCTTTCAGCTCGACGGCATATTCATCGGTGCCACGCGAACCGCCGACATGCGGAATGCCATGGTTATCTCACTCGGGCTCTATCTGGCCGCCTGGTATCTGTTGGCCGGACTCTATGGCAATCACGGCCTCTGGGCCGCATTGACATTCTTTTACGTCGCGCGGGCTGTCACGCTGTTCTTGCGCTACCCCGCATTGGTTCGCAATGCCTCACGTGAGCTATAAAATTTCTAGAACCGATTCCGGCGGACGCCCGATACGGGCCTTGTTGCCCTTCACCACAATCGGGCGCTCAATCAGAATTGGGTTTGCGGCCATTGCTGCGACCAGTTGATCGCGAATTAGGTCTGGATTATCGAGACCTTGCTCTTTGTACGCCGCTTCGCCCTTTCGCATGGCTTCTCTGGGTTCAAGTCCCAGAGCCAATAATATCCCGTCCAAGGTGACCGCGCTTGGTGGTTCTTTCAAATACTCAACAATTGTTGGTTGGATGCCCTGTTCTTCAAGTAGAGCCAAAGTCTGACGCGATTTCGAACATTTTGGATTGTGATATATCGTAACGCTCATGTTCACCTCTTAGCGATTGCCGGCCCCCACAGCCTCGGTGATTGACTTGTATCCATCGGATTCCATACAGGCGACCATATCTTTCTTGATCCGTTTTACAAGCCCTGGACCCTGATATGTCATTGCTGAATAGAGTTGCACAAGAGACGCACCCGAAAGGATCTTCTCATAAGCGTCTCGACCTGACGCAATGCCGCCCACACCAACGAGGGTAATTTTGCCTCTTGTCAGTCTGTGGGCCTGGCGCAACCGCCTGGTCGATAGATCAAAAAGAGGACGCCCTGACAGTCCGCCTGTTTCGCCAGCGTTTTTGCTCGACAAATTCTCTCGCTCAGCAATTGTGGTATTGCCGATTATGAGACCGTCAATGTGGTTGGCCACAACCACGTCGGTGATGGCGACGAGTTCGTCATCGGTGACATCCGGAGCGATCTTCAAGAGTAGTGGCGTCTTTGGTCCGTCCTCTTCGACTTCCGCGCGTATCTCAATGAGGCGTTCAATGAGCTCGGTCAACTCGTCTTTGCTCTGAAGCCCCCGCAGTCCTGGCGTATTGGGCGATGAGATATTGATTGTAAAATAGTCGGCGTAACCCAATAGAGAACGCAGACCAGCCACATAGTCTTGGACACGATCTTGGGAGTCCTTGTTTGCCCCAAGGTTTGCGCCAACAATTCCCCCGAACCCAAGAAGCTGCATCATCCTCGGCAAGAAGACCTCAAGACCTTCATTGTTAAACCCAAGACGGTTGATGATGCCTTGGTCCTCGGACAACCGAAAAATGCGAGGACGTGGATTGCCAACCTGTGGGCGCGGTGTCACCGTGCCTGCTTCTGTGAAGCCAAACCCAAGCTGCAGAATCTGAAGAGGCACGAGCGCATTTTTGTCAAAGCCTGCCGCCATTCCCACCGGATTGGAAAATTTCAACCCAAAGGCCCCGATATTCAGGCTCTCCGGGTCTTCTCCTTTTTGCGCAAAGAAGGTTGCGGCAATCCCAGATTTTAATGTCCACAGCGTTAGCTCATGGGCGGCTTCCGGGTTGAGCAGGCGCACGAATGGACCGACAAGACTGTAAAGACCGCTCATTCGTCGGCTCCCTTCAAAGCGGAGGGAAATTGATGGCCGTCATCTGCGAATCCCAGATCCCACTCTTTCTTCACCGCAGCACGAGGAAGTTGGGCATAGAGATGTGGAAAGAGTTCATCTCCACGAGATTCTTCCCATTTGAGATCATTGCCTAGGTCCGCCGTTCGATAGGCTAGGAGTTTTAGTCCCTCGACATTGGCAAAGTACTTCGCCACGGTCTCGCGGACCTGGCCCTCGGTCGAAAAATGGATAAATCCATCGCGCACGTCGTCAGGTGATCCCGCATACAAATCGCAGGCAGAGAAGTCACGCCACTCTTCGGGGCGCAGAACCTTGTAGATGATTTGGTCGGACATGGGACCCTTCTATAGGGTGACTCGCCTGACACGGCAAGAGCGCACGCCGTGTTGGATCATCTGCCCGATTTTAGGCCAAAATTAATGTCCACCGCGCGTTTGGCTTTCTTGTTTTCGCCTGCCTCAATGAGGTCCTTCAGGACCGCCGAACGCTCGCGAATCACTTGATCGTAATCGGTCACGGGTTCGGCGTCGGTGGCCTTTTCGAGGTGTAGCAAAATTTGCTCCCGATATTTCTTTGAATCGAGAACGATCAGGTTTGATGCATAAAAATATCTGAAATGGGAATGATCTGGCCGCAATTCGATGGCTCGGTCAAGAATTTCAAATCCTTGCTCAACCGAAGCACCGTAAGATGAGCGCGCCATGGCTTCACCGCCTCTTGCGACGATCTCAACATGCCAAATACCCGAATACAACAAAACCCAGGGATTGTCCGGCTCAATCTCCAGAGCCTTATCAAGATGCATCTTGGCATCCGTGGCATACCCACGCATATGAGATCTGATTTTTCCAACAATTCGGCTTTTCAACCCGATGGCACCGGAGGCTTGCAGGTGTCCTTCCACATGATTTGGATCGACCGACAGCGCTTCACTGGCGAGCGCAAGGGCCGCGTCCACTTCTTCCATTGAACGATCGCGGCGGTCCAACAGGTCTATGGCGATGAGTTTGGCGCGCGCGGCGAGCGCATAACCATCCGGCACATTCGCTCCGGTCGCAATGGAAATGGCTTCTGCATATTTTCCGGCGTCCAATTCTGATCGCGCCGCAATCAACTCATCATTTGCAATTGCAGGAAGCGACATGCCGCCCAAGAACACCAGCGCTGCAACTATCGATTTCATCATTCAAACGCCTCCTCTAACAAGTATGGGTCATCAAAATGTCTTTTGCCAACAAAGGCCGTTGCTTGATGACCCCAAGCCCGCATTGCACCGGGGCTCGCAATTCCACTTGGCCACAAAAGCAGCCGCTCCAATCTCGCACTCTGGGCGACAATACCATTCTTGCCATAGACACTTTGCAAGCGGTCCTCGTCTCCGTCAACAGCAAGGACATGGTGGATGATGTCTTGCCCCAAAAGTTGACCGTGGAAGTATGCCGGACCTTTCATGTCATAGAGTGTCACTTCACTCGTCCACGCCTCAGTTTCGACATCCAATCCAATGACATAGTGGTCTTTGGACGATATTTGCACGACCAAACGTTCATCCTCATTCACAATCGGCGCCGACATCGGCACCAGGGCTTCTTCGCGCAGGTCATCATCTTGAGGCATCGGTTTTCGCGTTGTCGGCGGCACCGGAAAGAACAAATGGTAACAGCCGCAGGCATGCGCTGTGTCGTAGACAATGGGGGTTCCATCTAAGCCAATGGTCACGCGCCACATGATGGCATCAAGATCGCCTCCAATGAGATCCAATGGGCCTTCTTTGGGTCTTTCTCGAAACCAAACCGTATAGCTGATTTGTGGCAAAACATGGCCTTGATACCGGGCGTATCCAAACCTGACGCTGACCAAAGGCTCTTCAGTGTTGATTGTCACTCGCATTTGATCGTTCCCGTGGGATTTGATTTCAAGTTTGCCAATTCTGTCGTAGTCCGCGTCTGAGGCGATGCTGAAAACGGGGGCGTACGTGAAAGCCAAGCGATTGAAGAGGTGCTCGGACATATAAGGAATACCAAGTGCACTGACCTCTCTTTCGAGACTTAACTCACGCGAGATCTCAAGGGCAGAGATGCGTTTCACGGTTTCGCGGCCACACCCAACTCCCTTGTTGATGCACGCCTCGCTGTAACTCAGATCTTCACCGGGATACGCAACAGGAACATCGTATGGAGCCGGCGCATAGTTCACACCGTTGACGTTTTTGACTGGGTCTGCCGCCATCGTAGCGACTTCTTTGAGATAGTTTTCTTTCCAACGATTGTATCCAAATGCCATGAAGAGGCGCGTCACTGGATAGATACCAACAACACGTTTCCAATCCGAATAGGCACTTGGTACACGAACCGCATGTCGGAGTGCCTCTCGGCCCTCATGCGTCGCAAGATCGATCTCAATGAGTTCTTCTCGACATCGATGATAGGCTTCATTGTTTAAGTAGCTCGATAGGTCGCGTTCGTAGACGATACTCGTGTCAGCGCTTTCGCTTAAGCGATAGACCCATTCCTCAAAGCCCTCCCGTCCCTCAACTTCGTCCGAAAAACTCGCGAGAAAACGGTCACTACGAAGATAAGGGAAGCCCGGTACGGTGCGCCTTGCGTCTACATAGCCAGACGTTTGAGATTGACGCTGCATCTCTTCAAAGAATTCGAGGCACGATTGGTCTTCTGACGCCATTGGCGCGACCTTGGCTGACCGCCAATCTCCAGAACCTTGCGACAAGGATGTGCAAGATGAAACAATGAGACCGAGACCCAATAAGAGGGCCATTCTTGCGGACATCCAAAACTGCATCTGGAAAGTCTAGTCACAAAGAGCGAACGCGGCCAGAACTGACCGTCTCACAATCTCGTCAGCTTCTTATTTCGAGGCGAGTTCGCCCTTGAGCGCGCGTTCCATTAGGTCAATGGTTTCTTCTACGCCGTAGAGGGCGACAAATGACCCAAAGCGAGGTCCCTGACTTTGTCCAAGTAGCACTTCATAGAGCGCCTTGAACCAATCGCGCAGAGGATCGAACTCATGTTCCTTGCCGACCGCGTAAACCTCAGACTGCAGGGATTCGGCCAAGTCATTCGGTCGATCTTTCCAAACGCGTCTAAATCTCTCGATCAGATCTTCCATGGCTGCGCGTTCTTCGTCATCGGCAGCGCGAAACGACTTGGTTGGTTTGACGAAATCATGGAAGTAGTTGATGGCATAGTCGACCAACTTGTCGAGAATAGGATGGTTTGCCGGTGTCGCGCCGTCGACGTACCGACCAATGAAGCCCCACAATGTGTCACGGTCTTCAGAGTTTGAGGCACTGGCCAAATTGAGAAGAAGCGAAAATGAGATCGGCACATCTTCCTGAGGCGGGTGGCCTGAGTGTATGTGCCATACGGGATTGACAATGCGTTTGTCGTCTTCCTGCTCTTCGTACTTGTCCAGAAAGGTCACATATTCATCGACGGCTTTGGGCACTACGTCGAAGTACAGGCGCTTGGCTTTGCGAGGACTTTGGTACATGTACAAAGACAAGCTCTCCGGCGATGCGTAGCGCAGCCATTCATCCATGGTCAGACCATTTCCTTTGGTCTTGGAAATTCTTTGGCCTTTGTCGTCCAGGAAAAGCTCATAGTTGAACCCTTCTGGCGGTGTCTCCCCGAGAACACGACAAATTTTGGACGACAAGGTTACGGAATCGATCAGATCCTTGCCGGCCATTTCATAGTCCACGTCGAGGGCCATCCACCGCATGGCCCAATCGGCCTTCCATTGTAGCTTGCAAGCTCCGCTGGTGACCGATGTCTCGACTTTCTTTCCATCTTCGCGTTGGTAGATGATGGTTCCGGCTTTTGGATTGGTCTCAACGACGGGCACCTGCAGGACACGTCCGGTTTCTTCACAGATGGGTAAGAACGGACTGTAGGTGGCCCTGCGCTCTTCGCCGAGGGTCGGCAATACGACGTTGGTGACGCCTTCATAGTTTTCGAGGATGCGAAGAAGCGTCGCATCGAACTGGCCAGAAGTATAACACGCGGTCGAACTCATGAATTCGTAGTCAAAGCCAAACTGATCCAAAAAGGCTCGCAAACGCGCATTGTTGTGGTGGGCGAAACTCTCATGGGTTTCGAACGGATCTGGAACCTTGGTGAGAGGTAGATCCATGTGCTCCAACAACATTTCTGGATTGGGTAAATTGGGCGGGACCTTACGCATACCGTCCATATCGTCCGAAAATGAGATCAATCTCGTTGGCACATCGGAGAGCTGGTGGAAGGCATGGCGCACCATGGTAGTGCGGGCAACCTCGCCAAAAGTCCCGATGTGAGGCAAGCCACTGGGACCGTAACCGGTCTGAAAGATGATCGACTTTTTCTCAGGAAACTTCGCCAAGCGGTCAAGGAGCTTGCGCGCTTCCTCGAACGGCCAAGACTTCGTTTCCAATGCGAGTTGGCGGTCGATCGTCATTTTGTTACCTCGTTCAATCTCTTCCCCGGTCAATCGCTGGGATTGCCTGTTCTTTTCACGGTTTCGGCGCGAAAACAAGGGTCTAGGGAAGCCAATCCATCCTTCGAATGATATCCGCTTTGGCTTCAGACTTACTAATCGGGAATCGAAAAACGACGCTCAATATCAAGCAGGTAAGTGTAGGGTGATTTTGATCTGACTTTTGAGTTCGCCAAATAGGATTTTACCCCCACTCCCGCCGCAGTAATGAAGGCGCCAATACCCAAGGTGACCGGCGCAGACGCAATACCTGTGGCCCAAAGTGCGGTGGACGGAACAGCTGAATAAGCTGCCGCCGCCTGAAACCCATTCCATCCACTTAGTATGCTCTCATTCTTCAGTTCGTTCTTTAGTTTCTTAAGTGCCGGCCTAACCTCATTCTCATAGACTCTAGTCGCGTTTGATTCAATCTGTCGACCCTCTTCTGAGGCCTCAATTGACTTTTTGAGGTTGTCAAACATCCCAGACAACTCATCCAACTGACCCTGCCGTCTTTGCCTGAATTCCAGGACTCGATTGATTGGTACGTCCGGATCAATTCGAAGCCCCTTCATAACAATTGATACCAATGCTCCTCTGGCAGAGTTGGGGCCATCAACGACAATGTTATCGCCAAGGCAGTGCAGATTCACCCCTGCAGATGACCTTTCATTTGTGAGTGGAGACAGTTCAATTTCTCTTGCCAACATCGCCGCAAGTGCCGACATGTAGAGGTCAGCAAACTCCCGGCTCACCAGCAGCCACTCACCGAATCCATCTCTCCAATATCCCTCCCTGTTGTCGTACTCCAACAAAGCTCGCCTTAGCCGGGGCGCCATTTTTTGATTTGAGAGAAGCATCGCGCCGTGTTGGCTTGTAAGGACGTTTCTCATTACCGGATCCATCTTGCTTGGGTGAATGCGAACTGCATCTTCCATTCGCCAAAGATAATCGTCAGCCAGCCTCTCAGAGTCATATAATGCCTCGCCAAGAGGGCCCAAAAGCGTTCTGCGACTACGACGATTATTTGATTTGATGAAACTGAGAATCATTGATCCAAGGTCGTCAAGTACCTCTTCAAACTGGTCACAGTGAAGTGGCTTTAGATAACCTTCATTTGCGCAATACTCTGTCTCAGGAAGACAGTAAGGATGCTCGATTGTCGCCGGTACAATTGTTTGTATTTCATCCCAAAAGAGGATCGCTGACTTGAGCCACTCGGGGTCAGTAATGTCAATATGGGGATAGTACAACGCTGTTCCGAGCACGCTACACCTCCTATGGGCAGCCAATGGATCTAACTCATTGCGGGCCATTGGGCGTATGTTTTTTCGAGCATAATCCTACAACATCTCCCCCTAGTAAACAATGGACTTAATCGAAGATCAGAGGTCACTGCCGTTTCCACTTTCTTATCAGACGCGGTCTCCGCCTGTAGAGGACACCAAAAAAACAACGCTGAGAGGTAAGCCGCGGGCGGTTCAACAAACGCCAGTTCTTGGTTGCCATCTGACTTGCGCCTGCCGTTATACTCCGGCCCATGTCCGACGATTCCCCTCAAGACCAGTCGCCCCACGTTTCTGTGCCCGCCGCTTCAGCCCTTTCCGTGGCGCCGGGCCGGGCGACCCTTGTCTCTGCGGATGGGGAAATTACCGAATTGTCGCAAGCTGACGCTGAGAAGCGCCTCAGTGAAGAACCGCTTCTCACCTGTCACACATACTTTACCGCCAGGCGCTTGGGATTGACCAAGGCACCGCCTTGGCCGCTTCACTTCGATGTACTGGAACTCTTTGCCTTTGTTCGTCCTGCGCGGTTTTGTTTGCCAACTGCCGGTGGCCTGGCCCGAGCGTTGGGACTTGGGGTGCCTCAAGACCTTGAGGAGGAAGCTCTTGCGCTTGTCGATGCTGCGCGGGTGCTGCTTGAGGAGTTAGCAAAGCCTTCCTATCCCAACAAACCAAAGATCCGCCGCACGGCAAAGACCATGATGCAAGGGGGATGGCCATGGGGCCAGGCTGTGCTTGACGCACTCGGAGACGATCGCAGTGCGGATAAGGAAGATTGGTCGAGCGGTATTGATGTTTGGAACGAGCTTCAGGAATGGCAGGACCGCGGGCAAGAAGGTGAGCCAGGCACTGTACCTGTGGCACCTGATGAAGCGCGACAAAGATTGACAGATATTCTAGGCGAACGTCGCGAACCGCGAGCGACCCAGTCGGACTATAGCGCGCTTGCAACGGAAGCGTTTCTGCCGAGACAAGAGAAAGGCCATCCCAATATCGTACTTTCCGAGGCAGGTACCGGCATTGGGAAAACCGCAGCCTATATCGCGCCCGCCAGTGTTTGGGCGGAAAAGAACGGGCCCTCAGTTTGGATATCCACTTATACCAAAAACCTTCAACGGCAGATTGATCAAGAGCTCGATCATTTGTTTCCAGATCCACAGGAAAAGGCAGAGAAGGTCGTCATCCGCAAAGGTCGTGAGAATTATGTCTGTCTTCTCAATGTGCAGGAAAGCGTTGGCGGCGGTGGGCGTGGAACACTTCTGAGGTCACCCATTTCGATCGGCCTGGTGGTCCAGTGGATCCGTCACACGCGTGATGGTGACATGGTCGGAGGCGACTTTCCGGCATGGCTCACACCGATTGTTACCCAGACACCTGGGCGAACGCAGGCGCAAGGGATCCAAGCAGCTGGCCTGACAGACCGGCGCGGTGAATGTATTTTTGCCGCCTGCCCGCACTACCGGAAATGTTTCATTGAGCGGGTCGTGCGCAAAGCACGTCATGCACAAATCGTTATTGCCAATCACGCCTTGGTCATGAACCAGGCGGCGGTCGATCAAGCGTTTGCCGCCATTGACCCGGAAAAGAAAGCGTCTGGCGGAAACGAATGGTCTCGCCATTTCATCCTCGACGAAGGGCATCACTTGTTCGACGCGGCAGACAATACATTTGCCTCACATCTTTCTGGGCTTGAAGGTGCTGAACTGCGTCGATGGATTAGAGGACCTGAGGGGGGTGGCCGCCGCGGCGGTCGAGGCCGCGGTCTCCTTGACCGGGTCGGCGACCTGATTGGGGATGATGACTTTGCGGAAGAATCACTGCGCGAGAGTGTGCAGGCGGCGTCCGCCCTGCCAGGACCCGGTGCCATTACACGAATTGCGGAAGGCACGACGCAAGGTCCCATCGAGACCTTTCTCGCTCTCGTCCACCAACAAGTATTGGCGCGTGCTTCAAATCCTGACAGTCCCTTCAACCTTCAATGTCCACCACACCCCCTGATTGATGGTCTTCTTGAGGCATCTGAAGGTGCAATCCACGCGCTGGAACGGGTGGCCCAACCGATGACCGAACTCGCCAAAGCGCTCAAAGACCGGCTTGATGATGATGCGGAGACACTGGACACAGCAACCCGCGTCCGTATCGATGGCACCGTTCGCGGACTGGAACGGCGAGCAAGACTCATTATTCCGTCATGGATTTTCATGTTGCGCGCGCTCAAAGCGCAAACGCCTGAAGAGTTTGTCGATTGGTTTGGTATCGACCGAGCCTATGGCCGGGATATGGACGCCGGTCTCTATCGCCATTGGATCGATCCCACGGTTCCTTTCGCCGATGCCGTGCTTGAGCCGTCACAAGGAACCTTGATCACTTCAGCGACATTGCGCGACGTCTTGCCGGACGATCCGTCTGATGATGGTATCTGTGAAGACTGGCAAAGTGCTGAAATTCGTACGGGCGCCGTTCACCTCGCCATGCCGGCGGTGCGCGCGCATTTTTCATCTCCGTTTGACTATCCGGCGCAAACGAAAGTGATCGTGGTGCGCGACATAAATCGCAACGCGGTCGATCAAGTGGCATCTGCTTACAGAGAACTCTTTAAGGCCGTTCACGGCGGCGCGCTCGGCATCTTCACGGCGATCAATCGCTTGCGCAATGTCTACGACAAGATCGCAGCACCCTTACATGAGGCCGGACTCACTCTCTATGGCCAGCATGTGGATGCGATGGATGCGGGAACGCTTGTCGACCTCTTCCGAGCGGAAGAAGATTCTTGTTTGCTTGGCACCGATGCCGTTCGCGACGGGGTTGATGTGCCAGGGCGGTCGCTTCGATTGGTGGTTTTCGACCGGGTGCCCTGGCCGCAACCGTCGATCCTCCACAAGGCTCGTCGCGAGGCGTTTGCGGAACGGAACTACGATGACATGATTACCCGCCTGAGGCTTAAACAGGCCTTTGGCCGCCTCATCCGCCGAGCCGAGGACAAAGGCATTTTTGTCATTCTCGATGCCCGCATGCCCAGTCGACTCAAAACGGCCTTTCCCCCCGGGGTTGAGATCGAGCGGATGGGCCTTGCGGAAGCCATTGAAGTTACAGAGAGTTTCCTTGGCCATGAATGACCTTGCTCTTGAGGGCGGCATTTTCTAGTTTGGGCTCAAGTTTCGAGCCACACCCAGAAAAAGGTCTCTTTTGTATGTCCGATGCGGTTAGCCATCACACTGCTCTCATCTATGCCATGGTCCTGGTTTCGGCCTCAGACGCCGACATGACGGATTCTGAGCTTCGCACGATTGGCGAAGTAATTACTCATTTTCCGATCTTCAAAGATTTTGAGAGCGAGCGCCTGTTCACAGTTGCCGAAGAGTGCGCGTCCATCCTGAGCGAAGAAGGCGGCCTCGAGGCAACTCTCGGCCTCATTCAGCAAGGACTGGACGAAAAGCTCCATGAAACGGCCTATGCGGCGGCGGTCGAAGTTGCCGCAGCGGATGAAGTTATCAAACAAGAAGAACTTCGCGTTCTTGAAATGCTTCGCCACAGGTTGGGCATTGAACGCCTTTATGCCGGTGCTATTGAGCGGTCCGCCCGAGCGCGCCACATGACCTTGTAAGTCCCTGCCCATGCCCCACAGTCCGGTCGCAGAACTGACCGACATTCACAAGTCCTTCGGGAAAACGCAGGCTGTCAGAGGGGTTGATCTAAGTGTCCAGGCAGGCGAAGTGGTTGCCATGCTCGGACCCAATGGTGCGGGCAAGACCACGACGCTCAGTATCCTCTTAGGCTTGCGACAACCAGATCGCGGGCGCGCGCAATTGTTTGGGGGCGATCCTCGCTCCCCACAAACCCGGCAAAACATTGGTGTTACCCCGCAAGAAATCGCGCTCCCGGAAAATCTCTATGTTCATGAGGTCGTGTCCTTTGTCGGCGCTCACTACAAGCGTCCGATTGAGCCGAAGAAAATCCTCGAAAAGTTTGACCTAGCGGATATCGCAAGGCGGCAAGTGGGCGGCCTTTCGGGTGGTCAAAAGAGACGCCTATCGGTTGCCTTGGCCTTTGCGCCCAACGCGCCAGCAGTTTTTCTCGACGAACCAACGACGGGGCTCGACGTGCAAATCCGACGGCAGGTCTGGGAGAATGCGCGCGACTATGCCAATGACGGCGGAACAATTTTCTTCACGACCCACTATCTTGATGAAGCTGAAGCGCTTGCGACCCGTGTGATCCTCATCGATCGTGGACGGATCGTGCGAGCAGGAAGCGTTCAGGAAATCAAGGCTGACGTGGGCCTGAGGATTGTCCGTTACACTTCCTCTCAGATGATTGACCTTCCCGGGACTGTGCGCCATGAGGCAGACGGTGAGCGCCATACACATTATTGTCACGATGCAGATGCGGCGACGCGGGACTTGGTCAATTCAGGCGCGCCTTTCCAAAATCTTGAAGTTCTTCCGGTCAGTTTGGAAGAAGCGGTCATGATCGCGTTGGGGGAAGGTGAATGAAAGTTTTCCTTGCCCATATTCATGCCACGGGCATGTCTCTCCTGCGCGTGCCCTCCTATTGGGTGCCAACCTTGCTATTTCCGACCATGCTCTACAGCTTCTTCGGTACGGGACCTTCGCAATCAGGTGTGGGTGCCGCGAATTTCATTATGGCGTCGTTTTCCGCTTTCGCCGTTATCGGCGTGGTTTTTTATCAATTCGGGGTGGGTATCGCTCAAGACCGGATCAATCCTTGGGACTCATACTTACGGGCTTTGCCTGCTGGTCCCATGCCGCGCATTTTTGCACAGTTGGTTGTGGCGCTTGGCTTTGCCATGGTCTCCGTTGGCTTAGTGATGGGCCTTGCGACCTGGTTGACCCCTGCAAGTCTCAACCTTGGCAATTGGTTACGATTGATTTTTGGCCTTGTCATCGGGGCGGCCCCGTTTGCTATGATCGGCATTACAATCGGATACGTCGCGCCTCCCAAAGCGGCGGTCCCCATTGCAAACCTCCTGCACCTGCCACTTACCTTCGCGGGTGGATTGTGGATGCCGCCGGATAGTCTTCCAAGTGTTGTGGCGGCGATCTCGCCTTATTTGCCCACCCGCCACCTCGGCGAGGTGGTATGGTCTTCGGCATTAGATCGCGCTTGGCCCACAAAGAGTTTACTGTGGCTTGGTGGTTATTTCGTTGTATTCACAGTGCTCGCGATCTGGGCTCGCCGACGCGACGAAGGGCAAAGATTTCGGTAGAGCGCAACCTCCTGCGGAGTACATAACGTGTCATCTTTTCTCATTGAGAACGAACCACTGCTCAGGTTTCTGGCCTTCGCCGGGGCCTTTGCTCTCATCGTAGGTCTTGAGTTTCTGATTCCGCGGCGGGAACGACCGCTATCCCGTGGCCAGAGGTGGCCGGGCAATATCCTCCTCATTCTGTTTAACAATATTTTGATGCGGCTTGCGGTGCCCCTTCTTGCGGTCGACGCCGCCCTCATTGCATCAGAGCGTGGCATAGGATTACTCAATGTCACCCCATGGCCTGCTGGACTTGAGCTTCTCATTGCCGTGCTCGCCCTGGACGCACTCATTTACGGCCAACACGTTTTGTTTCACAAAGTTGGGCCGCTGTGGCGCTTACACCGCGTGCATCACTCGGACCTGGATCTTGATGCCACATCAGCCCTTCGGTTCCATCCAATCGAAATCATCTTGTCAATGGCAGTCAAGATTGGTGCCGTCTTCGTTTTGGGTGTGGGGGTGGCGGCTATCATTCTCTTTGAAGTCATCTTGAACGGCATGGCGATGTTCAATCACGGAAATTTTCGCATTCCTCAGGGGCTCGACCGTCTGTTGAGGATGGTCATTGTCACCCCAGACATGCACCGGATCCACCATTCAACGGACCGTCATGAGGTTGATACAAACTTTGGTTTTAATTTGTCTTGGTGGGATAAAATGTTTCGAACCTACACATCGGAACCGAAACTCGGTCAATTGGAAATGGAAATCGGACTTCCCAATCATCGCGAAACAGAAACGAAAAATCTCGTCTGGATGTTGGTGTTTCCTTTTAAGGGTAAAACCGAGCGATGAAAACCCTGATCTTGCTTCGCCATGCCAAGTCTGATTGGTCGCGCGCCGGGCTCGCCGACCATGATCGCCCCCTCAACACACGCGGTCGAAAGGCAGCCCCCCTCATGGCCGCTTATCTGGAAGAACAGGGCCTTAAGCCAGATATCGTTCGCTGTTCAACCGCAAAGAGGACAAAAGAGACATTGGAAGCATTTCTGCCACGTCTCAACCCGACAGCAGAGATTACCTATCTTGAGCCTCTCTATCACGCTTCCGCGACGGAAATCCTTAGAGACATAGTCTCCCTGCCTGATGATCAATCCATCGCTCTTTATGTTGGGCACAATCCCGGCATGCACGATTTGGCCTTGCGATTGATCGGATCTGTCGACCGCGACAACGATTTGGCACCTCTGGAGCGGAAATTTCCCACGGCGGCGCTTGCGGTCTTCACCTTCGGTGAGAACGAATGGCACGATGTCAATTTTGGTACCGGCCGATTGAAGCTTGTCGCCTCCCCAAAAAATCTCATGCACGCGGAATGAAAAGACCCGGTGCTCTTTCGAACACCGGGCCGTTCACAGGGTTTCCATCGTGTTACGCGTTAAAGGAAACCCTCCCCTACCGAACTTTCTAATAGAGTCCCAAGGCCTCCTGGGTTGCCGGACCTGCAATGCCGTCGGCATCGAGTTCTGTATCTTCTTGGAACGAAAGCAGTGCGCTCTTAACTTCCGTGCTGAACAGGCCGTCGATTGGTCCGTCGTATAGTCCTTGATCTTTAAGCGCCTGCTGCAGTCGTTCAACCTCAAGACCCTTGTCGCCCTCTTTCAATGTGTACAGAGACCGTTTTCCGGATTTTGCCTGATAGAGCCGCTGCTTGGACTTTTTCAGGTAAGCTTCTTGTTCCTCCGGTGCAGCCGACGCAGCATCCATTTGGTTACGCTCAACTTCAAGCGCTTCTATTTTTCCGGCGAGGCGATCGTCGTCGAGGCTGTCTTGCATGGTTTTCACATTTGCTGTGAGAGACGACATGGCTTGATTTGCTTTGTCATGCTCGCCAGCTTCGTAGAGTTTGATCACATCGCGATGCTGACGCTCCGTTTCGAGAAGTGCTGTTTCCACCATTACATCTTTGTTCTGTGCGGCTTCAGCTTCCGCTAGTTCTGTCACAACGTTGACATCAATGCGCTGGGAAATGCGGCGGGTACGCTTTGATTCCCGATCGTAATACTCGATGTCGATGGTGCCCAAATCGACTTTGCCGCGCCGCGAGAAGGCGCCGTCGCGGGTCTCGAGCCGCACCACCAATGTGCGCGTCTCATTGGAGTAGAAATCTGCCAAGTCGACGGTCCGGTTGCCCTCTCCCAAGGGTTTATCAAAACTCACCAGCTCGACATTGGAAACTTTGCGGTGGGTACGAATGCCCATGGAGACATCACTCGCCACCGTGTCGAAGATGGTCATCAGCTCCTCGGAAAAGATGCGTGCCATCTGATTTGGATGTTCGATGTAATAGTAATGTCCACCACCATACTCAGCGATTTGCTGCATCAGGTCTTCGTCATACTCACGCCCGAGCCCCAAAGTGGTGATCTGAACACCTTTGCGGCGCGCTTCTTGAACGAGATTTCTGATTTGTGAGGGATCGGTGATGCCTTGATTGGCCAAACCATCGGAGAGAAGCAGGACGCGATTGACCGACCCTCCCTCACCATACCCCTCCATAGCACCGTAGACTTCATCCACACCGCGCATCATACCACCGGTTAGATTGGTCCAACCACGCGGTGTCAGTTCTTCAATGAGGCGTTTGATAGTGAAAGGCGATTCGACAGGACCAGCAGGCCACAAAACTGAAATTTGATCGTCGTATTCCACGATTGACAATCGATCTTCTTGGTCAAGCTGGTCGACGGCCATTGAGGCGGCTCGTTTGAGGTATTCCATTTTGCCCACTTCGGACATAGACCCTGACCTATCAAGCACGAGGCCGAGATTTATCGGCGGACGTTCTTCGCCCCCGGATCTCTTGATTTCTTCGGCTTGTAAATTGATCAACACGTAGATAGGTCCGTCGTAGCCTCGCAACACTTTGGGACGATCCAACTCTATCTCGTGTGCAAGCGTCGGCTTGGCGACACTTTGCGACGTCACAAGAAAGGGAAGCAACAATGCAACCCATGCGAAAACAAAACTACCCAAACATGTTCGATCCAAAGTCATCTCACTCTCCACTCACTAACGCGTAACAACACTTAACAATTGAATGGAACAACCCGTAGTGGGGGAATGTGGCCGAAGCACTCTTCTATTTGGGCAACAATTAGGCACCTCACGTATTGTTGGTCAAAAGTTGATAAGGCTCTGGGTTCAAGTTTCCAAAAACATCCCTATGTCAATTGTATGAAACGTGCGGAGTTTTGCTTCATGACAAATACTCAGTTACGGCTAAACGGAAGATTGTTCAGTGTTGTTGGCCTGTTTTCTTTCTCGCCTTGTCCGGACACAAACAATTGTAACAAAACGCTTGGTCGAAGAAATGGTTAACACAATTGATACCTCTAACACTTACTGTCGTTCATTGCGGAGCAGGGAAAATCTAAGTCGATGAACAAGAACAATGTATTCCAACACATAGGCGTAACGACCTAACAATTGACACATCTCCGCCGGGCGAAAAACACAAATACGGACCACTTCTAAAGAGGAACGTTCGATGTGATGAAAGGCGTTTGAGATGAGTGAACTCCAGTTAAAAGAAAACATGGATGTCTTCGAAGTTTTCTCGCGCGATTACACACGCGAAAAGCAAGAGACAATGAGCCTCCGCGATTATCTGCTAGCGGCCCGAGACAATCCGATGATGTACGCATCGCCGGCTGAGCGGATGATCAATGCGATCGGTGAACCGACATATGTGGATACATCGAAAGATCCACGGCTCTCTCGCATCTTTTTCAATCGCACCATCAAGACCTATCCTGCCTTCAAAGATTTCTACGGCATGGAAGACACGGTCGAACGGATCGTTGGGTACTTCAAACATGCCGCGCAAGGGCTCGAAGAGAGTCGTCAGATTCTCTATCTTTTAGGCCCCGTTGGTGGCGGTAAGTCGTCGCTCGCAGAAACATTGAAAGACCTCATGGAGGTCAATCCCATCTACGCACTAAAAGCAGGCGATGAAGTCAGCCCGGTGTTTGAATCTCCGCTTGGTCTGTTCCGCAAAGGTGAACTCGCCGACCTCCTCGAAGAAAAATACGGTATTGAGAAACGCCGCCTCGTTCACATCATGAGCCCTTGGGCGATGAAGCGCTTAGAAGAGTTCGATGGTGACATCTCAAAATTTGAGGTCGTGCGCCTCTATCCTTCAAAACTCAAGCAAGTCGGCATCATGAAGACAGAGCCTGGGGACGAAAACAACCAGGATATATCTGCCCTCACCGGTAAAGTAGACATTCGCAAACTTGAGCACTTCAGCCAAAACGATACGGACGCGTATTCCTATAGTGGTGGCCTGTGCCGTTCAAACCAAGGCCTGCTCGAATTCGTTGAAATGTTCAAAGCGCCGATCAAAGTGCTCCACCCGCTGCTTACCGCGACGCAGGAAGGCAACTTTGTGGGCACAGAATCACTTGGCCCTATACCTTTCCGCGGATTGGTTCTCGCTCACTCGAATGAGGCCGAATGGCAGACGTTTAAGAACAACAAGAACAATGAAGCGTTCATCGATCGGATCTGTGTAATCAATGTTCCTTATTGCCTTCGCGCGACCGAAGAAACCAAGATCTATGACAAGCTCTTAAGTCAGAGCGAGCTTGGCATGTCCCATTGCGCACCAGAAACGTTGCCGATGTTGGCTCGGTTCGCAGTTATGACGCGGCTCAAAGAGCATGAAAATTCAAACGTCTTTTCAAAAATGCGCGTCTATGACGGCGAGCAACTGAAAGACACGGATCCGAAAGCAAAATCGACTCAGGAATACAGAGATGCGGCTGGTGTTGATGAAGGTATGAATGGGATCTCAACACGTTTCTCTTTCAAGGTCCTATCGGAAACCTTCAACTATGACACCGAGGAGGTTGCCGCTGACCCTGTACACCTCATGTATGTGTTGGAGCAGGCCATCAAGCGCGAACAAATGCCGGAAGACCAAGAGAAAAAATATCTTGAGTCGATCAAGACGGAGCTCGCCCCACGTTATGCAGAGTTTATCGGCAAAGAAATCCAGAAGGCATATCTCGAATCCTATGGTGAGTATGGACAGAACTTGTTTGATCGTTATATCGCCTATGCCGATGCCTGGATCGAAGAGCAGGACTTCAAGGATCCAGACACAGGACAGATGCTTGATCGGCAGGTCATTGACGCGGAACTATCCAAGATCGAGAAACCCGCAGGCATAGCGAACCCTAAGGACTTCAGAAACGAGGTCGTGAAGTTTGCTCTCAGAGCGAGAGCGGCCAATTCCGGCAAGAACCCGGCTTGGACCTCTTACGAGAAACTCCGCAATGTGATCGAGAAACGGATGTTTAGCCAGGTTGAAGATTTGTTACCGGTGATCAGTTTCGAATCCAAAAAGGACAGCGAGACCGAGAACAAGCACAATGAATTCGTCGAACGCATGTTGTCGCGCAACTATACAGAGCGACAAGTGCGGCGCTTGGTTGAATGGTACATGCGTGTAAACAAAGCCGGATAGGGAACGCATGGTGCCTTTATGTCTTATTTCATCGATCGACGTTTAAATCCAAAGGGAAAGAGCCTTGGCAATCGCCAAAAGTTCGTTAGACGCGCTCGGGAACAAATCAAAGAAGCTGTTCAGAAATCGCTGAAAGATCGAAAGGTCAGCGATTTCGAGCAGGACCAAAAGATCACAATTCCAACGAAGGGCACTCAGGAACCTCAATTTCATCACACCAACAAGGGAGGCGAACGCAACGGCGTACATCCCGGTAACAAGGAATTTGGTGTTGGGGACCGGATCCGAAAGCCACCTGCCGGTGGCGGCCAAGGCCAGGGTAAGGACGCCAGCGACAGCGGCGAAGGCGAAGACTCTTTTACGTTCACGCTTACGCAAGAAGAAATGCTCGACATCTTCTTTGAAGATCTCGAACTTCCCAATCTTGCCAAGACGTCTCTTAAGCAAGTCACCAAATTCACCTATCAGCGTGCGGGCATCACAACCGCAGGTTCTCCAACCAACATCAACCTCGTGCGCACCATGCGCAATTCGTATGGTCGGCGACTCGCGATGCACCGACCCAAAGCGGAAGAGATTGAAGCCCTCCGTGGGGATCTCTTCAAGGTTGAGGCCAAAAGCGAAAAGGCGCCTGACGACTTTGAGGAAATTAAACGCATTCACGCTGAAATTGAAGCGCTGGAACACCGGCGCGTCTGGGTGCCATTTATCGACCCCATGGATGTGCGCTACAACGCATTCGAACCGCGCCCGGTTCCTTCCAGCCAAGCGGTTATGTTTTGTCTCATGGATGTTTCCGGCTCTATGGGCGAACGCGAAAAGGATCTGGCCAAACGCTTTTACATTCTCTTGCACCTTTTCTTGAAACGGCGATACGAGAAGGTCGAGATTGTTTTCATTCGACATACGCACACCGCGCAAGAAGTCGACGAAGAGACGTTCTTCTATTCACGGCAAAGCGGCGGAACCATCGTGAGCACAGCGCTCGATGAAATGTTGAAGGTTTGGAAGGACCGCTATCCGCAAGAGGAATGGAATGTCTACGCGGCTCAAGCATCCGATGGTTACACCCAGTCCGGCGACGCCCAAAAGTGCGTCGAGATGCTCAACGAGAGCATTCTTCCCTATTGCCAATACTACGCTTACATCGAGATCCTTGATGAGCGCGAAATGGAAGTGTTCAACGACGACGACAGCGGGGCTGAGTTGTGGCGGGCTTACCGCAAGGTCTTCGATGCGTGGCCGCATTTCGCTACTAAGAGAATTTCTAAGCCTGCGGATATCTTTCCTGTCTTCAGAGAACTGTTTGCCAAAGAAGGTCAATCGACATGAACGGAACACACCAAACCCCGTTGTTCGATGGGCCGGAATGGACATTTGAGGCCCTTTCTCGGACCTATGATGCGATTGAGGACATTGCACTCAATGATTTGGGCCTTGATGTTTATGCCAACCAAATTGAGATTATTTCCACCGAGCAAATGCTCGATGCCTATTCCAGCCACGGCATGCCGCTCATGTATTCCCACTGGTCGTTTGGGAAGATTTTTGCCCGCGAACAGCATTACTACGAAAAAGGAATGCAGGGGCTCGCCTACGAAATCGTGATCAACGCAGACCCTTGTATTAGTTTTCTCATGGAAGAAAACTCTATGACCATGCAGGCCCTCGTCATCGCGCATGCTGCTTTTGGTCACAATCACTTCTTCAAGAACAACTATCTCTTTCGACAGTGGACAGATGCGGAAGCCATTCACGACTATCTTGATTTTGCGAAAAAGTTTATTACCAAGTGTGAAGAAGAATATGGGACAGAACAAGTCGAACTGACCCTCGACTCTGCGCACGCGATCATGAGCCAAGGAATCTTCAGGTACAATCGCGCGCCAAAACTCTCCGAGCAACAGGCATATGAGCGACTGCGACGCCGATTGGCACATGAACGCAGATCTTTCAACGATCTGTGGCGTACGGTTCCCAAACTCTCTTCAACCGAAGACAAAATCAACGACGATGACGACCAATCTCCTTCTGAAATGGAGCTGCCCGAGGAAAATATTCTCTACTTCCTGGAAAAGCATAGTCCGGTTCTACAACTCTGGCAGCGCGAAATCTTGCGTATCGTTCGCAATGTCGCTCAATACTTCTATCCGCAACGACAGTCCAAAGTTATGAACGAAGGCTGCGCCACGTTTGTTCATCACCACATTATGCATGAGATGCACAATAAGGGGTTGATCACTGACGGATCGCTGTTCGAATTTCTGCACAGTCACACGAATGTGGTTTTTCAACCGGAGTTTGACGATTCGCGATACTCGGGAATCAATCCATATGCCCTTGGGTTTGCCATGATGGACGACATCAAGCGAATCTGCGTCGAGCCAAGTGATGAAGACCGCGAATGGTTTCCTGAGATTGCGGGGCGTGAAGATTGGCGCGATGTGCTGAAAGACGCGTGGAAGAATTATCGTGACGAAAGCTTCCTGTTGCAGTATCTCAGTCCAAAGCTAATGCGCGATTTTCGGATGTTCTCCGTGCATGATCGCGCGAAAGACTCGTTTGTCGAAATTTCTGCCATTCACAACAAGCGTGGGTATCGGGATGTTCGTCAAACGCTTGCGGAAATGTACGATGTCGGTAACGCAGACCCCAATATTCAGGTGGCCAAAGTGGACTTCAAAGGTGATCGTAAGATGACCCTCACCCACACTCGACACAGAGGGCGGCCACTTGATGAAAAGACGAGAGACGAAGTGCTCAAACACATCAGGCGGCTGTGGGGGTACGAAGTTGATCTAGTGGTCAAAGAGGAACAAGCAGCGGCCTAGTTAGTTCCACCCTTCCAATCCAACGAATCGACTCATGAACCTCATCCTTACGATTGTCATCTTCGGCATTGCTGTCGTGAGTTTTTTCTGGGCGCGGCACAGCAGTTCCAGACCACACACACCCGGTAAACTGCCGCTCATTTCTCCCATCGCCATCATGTATGTCTCAGCCATCCTCGGTCTCTATCTGCTCGTCCATCTCATTGCACTGGCGGGATTTGGTAGTGGTCAGTAGAATGTTTGGATCCATTTGGAATCAGTGACCCGCCTGAATTGAGGACACTTGAATGACCGACTATCGCGCCTTTGAACTTGATGAACTGGTTTCAACGTCCGAAGCCGGCAAGACAATTTCGAAGGCGGATCTGCGGTTTGTTGATTGGCATGACCTTGAACTCCCGGAGCTCGCGCTTAAGGATTGCCTGATCGATGGGGCAAGCATAGAAGGTGCTCAGCTCGAGGCGCTGCATGCGGAAAATTGTCAGTTCCGAAAAACTCAGTTTCGATCTTGTTCATTCAGAGAAGCAAAGTTCGCCAATTGTACATTCGTGAACAAATCCCAACACGCAGGGGCAACATTTCGATTTTGCGACTTACAACACACAACATTCGAGCTGTGTGACGTCTCGTTTTCCAAGTTTGAGAGGTGCGATCTCTATGACATCACCGTGTCTGAGAGCCTCTTTCGCGCCGTTGACCTTTCCTCATCAACATTCTCGCGTCAGCTTTCGAAATCAAATCATCTTGTTACCCTAACACTGAAGCGGTCAAACTTCTCTCAGTCAAACTGGCATGGCCTAAATCTCGAAACCATGAGTGCTGAAGAAGTTGATTTAACAGAAGCGCTTTTGGCCGAATGCAATCTCGCCTCCGTCGTTCTGACCGAATGCAATCTGACAAATGCGGAGCTCCTGAGCGCCGACCTTACAGGCGCGAACCTGTCGGGTTCGAATCTGCAAGGCTTAGACCTACGCAGCCTGAAGTCCTACCTTGGTCTGATCATCATGGATGTTCAGCAAAAGCAGCTTCTACAAGAGTTGGGGCTTGAGATCCTCTAGTTCCCGAATTGACCAAGACCATCCTGATCGATCGCTTTGGCGTACTCAATTTTGTCTTCTTGGGACGCAGTTCCCGAAATCGTCACGAGAAAACGATTGGCGACCATCATCTGCAACTCGTTGTTTTGCACCATCGCCATGTTGCCATTGATCAGTACCGCCTGATTGCCGCCAGCCGACATCAACATGGGATTAGAAAAGATCATGGCCATCTGGGAGATCATTGGAGAATCTCCAACAATAGATACGCGTGCGTCGTTTGATCCGCTGGCGTATTCGCGCTCGGCCGAAATTCCTCCGCCATAGATCGTTGAAGAAACGGATGCATTATTGCTGTCCTGTGTACTCCACCCATTGAGTGGCTCTGGCAAGAATGATTCCAGGGACGATGCATTTTGCTGGGCGATGAGCTGCGACGCAAACTCAAGACTCTGCTTGGCCGCAGAAAGCTGACCATCCTCGTATTGGCTTTTGGCCTGATCTAGAAGATCGGTCACGTCATCAGCCTGCGCCTGCAGCGAGAGTCCACCAAGCGCAAGCAGCAAAACAAGACTGGAAGCAAATGCACGTATATCAAAACTAAACATTGGTCGTTCCTCCACAATAGTCATCGATCTAATGGAGCGGGCGAAGGGAATCGAACCCTCGTCGTAAGCTTGGGAAGCTTCTGCTCTACCATTGAGCTACGCCCGCACTTGAAATCACAAAAGTCATACCACGCGTCACGGTTTCGTGAAAAGGCGGAAATCAGCCTTTTAGTCTTATGAAGTGCCTGATAGGTTCCGCCACATGAACAAAATGGACCACAACATTCAGGGCCAAAGTCTGGCGCCGGAAAAGTTCAAAGACCCGGATTGGACGGCAAAAGGTGAAGAGCGCGCCAATGTGCCTCCGATCGGTCTCAAGACCCTTTGGATCAACACCGGCACAATCTGCAATCTGGAATGTGTGAATTGTTACATTGAATCGACCCCGAAGAATGACCGCCTGTCCTTCGTCACGGCAGCCGAGGTAAGAAGCTATCTCGATGAGATAGAGGCGTTAGATCTCAAAACAGAAGAAATTGGCATCACGGGCGGCGAACCTCTCATCAATCCGCACACGCCCTTCATCATAGCAGACGCGCTCGCAAAGGACTTGCGCGTTTTGGTTCTGACCAACGCGATGCGGCCTATGTTGTTGCCACGAAATCGGAATGCTCTCCTCAAGATTAATAGGAAGTTTGGCGACCGTCTCACACTTCGTGTCAGCCTTGATCACTTTAGTGCTGAACTACACGACAAGGAACGTGGACAAGGGTCTTTTGGCATCGCACTTGAAGGCATTACCTGGCTCGTCGACAATGGTTTCAAGATAGATATTGCGGGTCGAACATGCTGGGGTGAAGCGGAAGGCTCAGAACGTCAGGGGTATCACGCGCTCTTCCAGGAACGCGGTATCCCGGTCGACGCCTTCGATCCAGGGCAGCTCATGTTGTTTCCGGAAATGGATGAGCACGTTGATGTTGCGGAAATCACCGTCGACTGTTGGAACATTCTCGGCAAGGACCCTGCTGACGTGATGTGTGCGTCGAGCCGTATGGTGGTAAAACGCAAAGGGGCAGACAAGCCGGTCGTCTTACCTTGCACTTTGCTTGCCTATGACACTCAATTCGAAATGGGGGAAACCCTCAGCGATGCCGCGACGGTTGATGGCGGCGCTTTTCGCGATGGCGCAGTTAAGCTTAATCACCCCCATTGCGCCAAGTTTTGTGTATTGGGTGGCGGCTCTTGCACCGCCTAAGCAAAAGAGGCGAGCCTTCTGGCCCGCCTCAAATCACTTCATGCTGAATTTGTCTTAGTGAGTAATGAGAGGGTCGAGCCCTTTGGCTTGTTCTACCCACTTCTCAACCTGGCTTTCGGCCGGAAGAGCACGTGTCAGTTTCTTTTCTTCGTTTACTTCGGCCATCTTGGCTGTCAGATTTTCTGCATTGCGATTACGCAGTTCTTTGACAGTGTCGACGCCCGCAGCTTCGAGAAGCTCTGAATACTCTTCACCAACACCTGAGATCCTCATGAGGTCGGCCATGTTGGCCCACTTAAGGAGTTGCTTTTCGCTCACGCCGGTTGCTTCAGCTGTTGATTCGCGGCCTTTCCGGCTTGCACACTTATCGAGCAAGTCGTCCGTTGTCGCAATCCCAGCGCTGCTGAGTTTTTCCGCGTAGGCAGGGCCTACACCTTCAATTTCTTCAATTTTGTAACCCATAGTCTTCCTCCTTCTTTCAAAAACAAGGCGTCGTTTAACGCCCCTTGAAAATTGAACCCATAACACCGCGCATCAACTCTCGACCCAATCGAGTGCCAACGCTGCGAACAAAACTCTTCGCCATTGCTTCGGGAATACTCTGTCGATTGGACTTACGTCGCGTCTTTTTGACGGGGGCGTCGTATTTGCGGCGTTTGGATGGTTTGGCCTCGGCCTCCACAGCAGCCTCTGATCGTGCTTGCAATTCTTCAAAGGCAGATTTGCGATCAAGTTTCTTGTCATATTTTTCCAGGATTGGGCTCATTGCGACGACAGCCCTTCTCTCGGCGGCTGTGGCTGGGCCCATGCGTGATGACGGTGGGCGGATCAGGGTGCGCTCGACAACTGTCGGAACGCCCTTCTTTTGGAGGGTGGATACGAGAGCCTCACCAACACCAAGCTGAGTTATTGCCTCTTTTGTCTTGAACTTTGGATTGGGACGGAACGTATCGGCCGCTGCCCGCACCGCCTTTTGATCGCGCGGTGTGAAGGCCCTCAACGCGTGTTGAACACGATTGCCCAGTTGTCCCAGTACCTCTTCAGGCACATCAAGTGGGTTCTGGGTAACGAAATATACCCCCACCCCTTTTGACCTAATCAAACGCACGACTTGTTGAACCTTGTTAACCAGAGCTTTTGGCGCGTCATTGAAGAGGAGGTGTGCTTCATCAAAAAAGAACACGAGCTTCGGTTTGTCGGGGTCGCCAACCTCCGGCAACTCTTCAAAGAGCTCCGACAAGAGCCACAACAAGAAGGTTGCATACAGTCGCGGTGCCTGCATCAGCTTGTCAGCGACGAGTACGTTGATTTGCCCGACCCCGTCTTCGTCGGTCTGCATCATGTCTTCCAAAAGCAATGCCGGCTCGCCGAAGAACTTTCTGCCGCCTTGCTCTTCAAGTACCAACAAACGCCTTTGGATGGCGCCAACGGAAGCCTTTGAGATATTCCCGTATTGGAGTGAAATCTCTTTGGAGTTTTCGCCGACGAAATTGAGCATGGCTCTTAGATCTTTAAAATCCAAAAGCAACATGCCCTCTTCATCTGCGATTCGAAATGCGATGTTGAGGACACCTTCTTGGGTCTCATTGAGATCAAAAAGGCGCGACAACAACAGCGGGCCCATTTCCGAGACCGTTGTTCTCACCGGATGTCCACGCCTGCCTTCTAGATCCCAGAAGACAACCGGAAACCCTTCATATGTGTAATCGTCGAATTCGATTGTCTTAGCGCGGGCTGTCAAAAAATCCTTCTCGACCCCGGCCTGGCTCATGCCTGACAGGTCCCCTTTGACGTCAGCCATAAAGACCGGCACGCCTGCTTTGGCAAAGCCTTCTGCAAGAATTTGCAGGGAGACCGTCTTACCGGTGCCTGTGGCGCCAGCAATCAAACCGTGACGATTGGCGTATTTTAGTTTGAGAAATTGCTGCGTATCGCCTTTACCGAGAAATACGGCATCCGTCACATCACGAGTTATGCTCATTGACTTCGTCTCTTGTTCTTATTGCCAATCGATGCGTCGAATGCCGTCACAATTCGTGTTCAGATCGACTATCGTTCGATTTCAAAACTGATTTTTACAACAACACGATAGGATTTGACTTCGCCGCCTTTGACCACAACGCTTTGGTCTTTTACCCAGGCTGACTTGATCCCTTTGACCGTTTTTCCTGCTTCTTCGACCGCCTGTCCAATCGCGTCCTCAAATGACTTAGAGGAATCACCCATTAGTTCAATTACTTTTAGCACAGCCATCACCTTCTCCTCATGATTTGAAATATGTGCGGGGAGCGAAACATAGCATTTCTACCCAAGCCGTGGACCTATGAATACAAGAAATAAGGCAAGAAAAGGGAGGGAGCTCCGTTTCCCGACGGGTGCCTTGGTTTTGACGCATTGCGTTGGCTAGTTTAGAGTTCAAAAGTGTATGGAGGCCGCCCAAATTGGACTTGTTGAGGCGGCCAAAAAATAGAACATCACATTCATTTAGGTAAAGGTGAGGGTCAAATCATGGGTTTACTGGACGTATTGGTTTCCGCTCAAGGCGGGCAAACTGTTGATCAACTGGGTAAGCAGTTTGGGCTCTCTCAGGATCAGACGATGGGCGCGCTGGGAAGTCTGTTGCCAGCTCTGACCAAAGGTATTGGTCAGAACATGGGCCAGTCCGGCGGTCTTGAATCCCTCATGAAAGCATTACAAGGCGGCGATCACGGCAAGTACCTTGATGACCCGTCTTTGGTTGCAAATCCAGCGACACCGAATGATGGCAATTCGATCCTTGGACATATTCTCGGCAGCAAAGATGCGAGCCGCAAAGTCGCAACGCAGGCATCTGAGCAAACCGGCATTGGCTCAGACATTCTGAAAAAGATGCTGCCGCTCGTTGCTACGATGGCTATGGGGGCGCTCAACAAAAAGACGAAAGAACCAGACCTTGGTGGATTGATGGGCAGCATTCTTGGCGGCGGACGCGCCGACGACAATCAATTGGGAGCTCTTGCTTCACTGCTTGACGCGGATGGTGACGGCAATGCAGCGGCGGAAATGTTGGGCATAGCGAGCAAGTTATTCAATCGATGATTGAGCGCAAAAGCCATCACATTGAAGCCCCAATTCTGACATGTTTGAAACCTCAACTCCCACCGCGCATTGACACATGAGTACTCGATAATGTGCTGAAACGACAAACCTACAAAGTCCATAGGAGGGCAAGACATGGGGATATTAGATTTTGTAAAAGACGCCGGTGACGCGATTCTCAAAAAGGTTGGCATTGGAGACGATGTCGATATTGAAGATGTAAAGGCGCGGGTGACCTCGGCGGGTCTCGAAGTAACAGACCTTAGTGTCGAAGTGGACGACGACAAAGCCAAAGTTGGCGGCGAAGCGGCAACTCAAACGGACAAGGAAAAGACAGTGCTCGTGGTCGGTAACACCAAGGGCATTGCCCAAGTCGACGATCAAATGAGTGTCAAAGTACCTGAGCCACAGGCCCAGTTTTACACGGTCGTGAGCGGCGACACGCTTTCGAAGATTGCTAAAGAATTCTATGGCAACGCTGGCAAGTATCCGGTGATTTTTGAAGCAAACCGCCCAATGTTGAGCGATCCGGACAAAATCTATCCGGGCCAACAATTGCGTATACCGCCAGCTTCCTAAGACATCAGGTTCCGGGGAAGACAAGAAGGTTTTTCCCGGAATTCAACATGTTGTAAGCTCTATCCGACAATCGACTGTTCAAGGGGCGAGATATGCGGTGGCGAGGCCGAAGAAAAAGCACCAACGTTGAAGACCGACGCGGCCAAGGCGGCATGCGCCGCGCAGGTATCCCAATGGGTGGCGGTGGGCTTAGTCTTGGTGGCTTAGCCATCGTGATCATCTTGGCGCTGGTCTTCGGAGTTGACCCGATGACGCTGTTGCAAGGGACCGGCCAAGTGAGCGGTCCTTCGACAGAACGCCAGGCAGGACCTCTATCGGAACGCGAACGAGAGCTCGGTGATTTTGTTTCCGTGGTTTTGGCCGACACAGAGCAAACATGGAACAACCTCTTTGCCAACCTCAATCAAAGGTACCAAGAACCGAGGCTTGTGATGTTTACTGGCTCGGTTAGATCGGCTTGCGGTTTCCAACAGGCCGCGGTTGGGCCTTTTTACTGCCCCGCCGACAAGATGGTTTATATCGACCTCTCCTTCTTTGATGATTTGCAGCAACGTTTCAAAGCACCGGGAGACTTTGCGCAAGCTTATGTGATTGCTCATGAGGTTGGACACCATGTGCAAAATCTCACTGGGATCTCAGGACAAGTTCACCAAGCGCAGCAACGCATGGGTAAAGCGGAAGCTAACGAGCTCTCTGTTCGACTTGAGTTGCAGGCTGATTGCCTAGCGGGGGTCTGGGGTTTTCACGCAGATAAATCCAGACAGTTGCTAGAGCGCGGCGATATTGAAGAAGGATTGGCTGCGGCTGCAGCCATTGGCGATGATCGACTACAAAAACAATCACGCGGCTACGTCTCACCAGAGTCCTTTACCCACGGATCTTCAGCGCAACGGGTTCGTTGGTTCAAACAAGGTCTGAATAGCGGTGATATGTCGGCGTGCAACACGTTTGACACGCCCAACCTCTGATATCTGGCTAAACGAAGTGTTTTGAGAGCTTCAAGCCCTGGCGCTGGTAATTTGAGCCAATGCCTTCACCGTAGATGACGCTTGGGCGTTCTGTCATATGTTCAAATACGAAACGCCCCACGATTTGCCCGTCTTCCAAGATGAACGGCACATCATGGCTTCGCACTTCCAACACAGCGCGCGAGCCCCCTCCGCCAGCCGGTGAATGACCAAATCCTGGATCGAAAAAGCCAGCATAGTGAACCCGAAATTCTCCAACCAACGGATTGTATGGCACCATCTCGGCTGCGTAATCCGGAGGAATGTGGATCGCCTCCTTTGAGACCAGGATGTAAAATTCATCTGGGTCGAGAATGAGGTGGCCGCTTCGCTCGGCGAGAACGGGCTCCCAAAAATCGTCTGCCTTCAATGCACCAGGTCGATCAACATCAATCAGACCAGCGTGGTGTTTGGCGCGGTACCCGATGAGTTTGGTCTCTGGGTCTCCAGCCAGATCTACAGTACAAGCAATACCGTTATCGATATCGATTCTGCCATCAATGATGGTTTGTTCGTGCTGCAAGCGCTCAAGTTCACCGTCAGAGAAAACAGGTGTCCCGCGCCTCAGTCTCAGTTGGTTGAGGCGCGTGCCCGCTCGCACCAAAACACTGAAGGTGCGAGGACTAATTTCTGCAAAAAGCGCGCCTTTGTATCCGGCATCAATTCGGTCAAATTCGGTCGCACCGTCGGTAATGAGGCGCGTGAAGACGTCTATCCGGCCCGTTGAACTCTTCGGATTGGCGGAACCTGAGATGCGGTCAGAAAGTGCGAGCTTCTCCATCAAAGGAACCAAGTAAACACAGCCGCGTTCGAGTACCGCTCCTTCCGACAGGTCGATCTCGTGCATAAGGACTTCTGAAAGCTTGTCCCGTACGGCTTGGCCTGGACCCGGCAAAAAACTTGCGCGTATTCGGTACGCCGTAGCGCCCAATCTGAGGTCAATGCTCGCAGGTTGAATTTGATCCGCGAGGATGTCCGGATCGCCCAAGATCTCACCATCCCGCAGGAGGGCTTTGAGTGTTTGGTTTGGCAAAATGCCTGTCGCACGCGACATATGGGACTCCAGGAAAATTCAACGCGAATCCGATTGGATTGTGTTTATATTTCAATGTGTTACAGCAAGCCAAGCAGGAAGTAACCCACAAAGTTATCCACAGGGCGCCCTCGGAGTTAAGCCGAGAAATCCTAGCTGAATATGGTAAATGGGCCAAACCGGGCTCAACTTACCCCCAAGGTCGATTGGATTGGATCCGAATCTCTTGCCCTCTCTTGACGTGAAAGCGATGAGCGCCTATTGAACCAAGTAGTGGTGATTTGAGCCGACCGGCTTGCGGCCACGAGGAAACTCAAAACGCTAAAAGGTCGGGCGTTGTTCTCCCCGCCCGGTCAGAGGCGGGTTTTTTATTGGAACAACGAAAATGACGGACACATCAAAAGACCTCGAAAAAGCGCGCGAATGGCACGCACAGACACGCCAGGTACATGGCGGCACGCAGAGATCGCAGTTTGGCGAGACCAGCGAATCGATCTTTCTTACCTCCGGGTACATCTACGAAAATGCAGAACAGGCGGAAGCCCGTTTCAAAGAACAAGATGACGGCTTTGCCTATAGTCGGTTTGAAAATCCAACGGTCCAAATGTTTGAAGACCGGATGTGCCTGCTCGAAGGCGCCAATTTGGCGCGCGCAACCGCGACAGGTATGGCAGCGGTCACTTCAGCGCTCTTGTCGGCTCTTTCGGCCGGGGACCACATTGTCGCGGCGAAAGCCCTCTTTGGGTCTTGTCGATATGTTGTTGAGACTTTGTGCCCGAGGCTCGGCATCACTTCAACACTGGTGGACGGCGAGAGCATTGACGCTTGGAAAGACGCGATCCAACCCAATACCAAGGCGTTCTTCCTTGAGACGCCCTCGAACCCCACTGTCAGCTTGGTGGATGTCTCGGCTGTTGCCGCTCTTGCTAAAAATGCAGGCGCGCGATTGATCGTTGATAACGTTTTTGCAACACCCATCCTTCAAAAGCCTTTGGACCTAGGTGCAGACATTGTGATTTATAGCGCGACAAAACACATTGATGGACAAGGTCGGTGTCTGGGCGGGATTGTTCTGTCTAATGATGAAGAGTTCATTCTCAAAGATCTCAAACCATTCTTGCGCAACACTGGACCCACCCTCTCGCCGTTTAATGCATGGGTACTTCTCAAGAGCCTTGAGACGTTGGACCTGCGGGTTCATAGGCATTGCGACAACGCTGAATTGGTGGCGGAATTCTTGGCCGATCATCCCTTGGTGACCCAGGCTCTCTATCCAGGACGGTCCGACCATCCACAAAGGGATTTGGCAACGAAGCAAATGCTGCGAGGTGGTAATGTGGTTGCCTTTGAGATCGAGGGCGGAAAAGAGCGCGCCTTTAAGGTCGCCAACAAGCTTGAGATCATCAGAATCTCGAACAATCTGGGCGATGCTAAGAGTTTGATCACCCACCCCTCGACCACGACACATTCGAAACTCAGCGCGGCAGCGCGGGCGGAACTCGGCATTCGCCCGGGGCTCCTGAGATTGTCGGTTGGCCTTGAAAACGGAGAGGATTTGTGCCGCGACTTGCAAAGGGCGTTCAATACCCAGTAACGGCAAATTGACGGTTTGTTTGGCCTATAGGGATTTTCTGGATGTCAGGGCTTTTTGTTGACGGATTGGCGGATCGCACTAAGTGGTCAATTTGATGTGACCCTCTCCCGTCAGCACAAAAATGAGCTATACTGGGTGGGCACATAGATCGCCACCGGATCACGATCAAAAGCGTATTGAAATTCCTAAGGAGCCAGCCTTGACAAATCTCAAAGCAGCGACTTCGCAAGCGAGCAAACCGATAAAGCCAACAAGGAAAGAGGCCGAAGAAGCGGTTCGCACTCTTTTGTGTTGGGCTGGAGACGATCCATCGCGTGAAGGGCTCGCGGACACCCCAGCGCGGGTTGCACGTGCCTACGAAGAATGGTTTGCCGGCTATCACGATGATCCGGTGGAATACCTTCAACGAACGTTTGAAGAAGTCGAAGGCTATGACGAAGTCGTCTTGCTCAAGAACATTCGCCTTGAGTCCTACTGCGAACACCACATGGCTCCAATCATCGGACGCGCACATGTGGCTTATCTGCCGGACGCTCGCGTTGTTGGCATCAGCAAGCTCGCGCGTGTGGTCGAAACCTATGCGCGGCGTTTTCAAGTGCAAGAAAAAATGACAGCGCAGATTGCGCAGTGCATTCAAGATGTCCTGCAGCCTCGTGGCGTTGCAGTGGTTATCGAGGCAACACACCAATGCATGACGACACGGGGCGTCCACAAGCCAGGTGTATCAATGGTGACAAGCCAAATGCTCGGCGCTTTCCGTACAGATCCCATGACCCGCCGTGAATTCCTAACGATTATCGGCAATCCCTCCAGCGTCGTGAACGACTGAATTAGATCCTTGAGGAAGAGTGGCGGTTTTGGCGCATCGAAGATGTGTTTTTCTTGACCTCCTCACGATTACGCCCTAGCCCTTCTTATTGAGGCCTAGAGGCGCTTTCGCGCATTCCATGTGGATCGAGCTCAATTGCAGAAATTTCGTCCCATCATTCAGGTTATCGGTCTTTTGCTTGCAACGCTCGGCGGCGCGATGTTGCTACCGGCCATGGTCGATTTGGCGGTTGGCAATCCCGACTGGCAGGTTTTCTTGATTGCTTCCTCGGCAACCGTCTTTTTCGGATTGGCTCTTTGCCTAACGAACTTAGGTAGCAAATCTGCGTTGGGTCTCAAAGAAGCGTTCGTTTTGACGACACTGGCCTGGATTGTCATGGTGGCGTTCGCGGCGCTGCCGTTTGTCTTTTCCGATCTTGGGTTGAGCTATACAGATTCTTTCTTTGAATCCATGTCCGGTCTGACAACCACCGGTTCCACCATTTTGGTCGGCCTCGATTCAGTGCCCCCTGGCATTTTGCTTTGGCGCGCCCTCCTGCAATGGCTCGGAGGCATTGGTATCATTGTCATGGCGATCGCCGTCCTGCCTATGTTGCAGATTGGGGGTATGCAACTCTTCCGTCTTGAATCGTCAGACACCTCTGAGAAGATCTTGCCTCGCGCGACACAGATCGCTGGATCAATCACTGCGCTATATGTCGGGCTGTCTACCATCTGCGCCATCGCCTATTGGAGCGCTGGCATGACCGCATTTGACGCGACTTGCCATGCGATGACGACAATCGCAACCGGTGGTTTTTCGACCCGCGATGGTTCGTTCGGTGCTTTCCAATCGCAGACGCTTGAGACAATTTCCATCGTCTTTATGTTGATTGGCTCGATGCCTTTTGCGCTTTATTTGCAAGCTATCAGAGGGAGGGCAAAGCCCCTGTTGCGTGACACTCAGGTGCACTGGTTTCTGGTCACGGTGATTTTTCTAATTGCTCTCTTGGTTGCGTTTCGTACCTTGAGCGGAGGCAGTGATCTCAGCCAATCCATGCGAGATGCATCCTTCAATGTGATATCCATTTTGACTGGCACTGGATATGCGACCACCAACTACAGTGGTTGGGGGAATTTTGCGGTCGTTTCGTTTTTCTGCATCATGTTCATTGGGGGCTGCGCCGGATCGACTTCTTGTGGAATCAAGATCTTTCGATTCCAAGTGATCTTTCAAGCCATGCGCGTTCAACTCAAAAAGCTCATCCACCCCAGCGGCATTTTTGCGCCGCGATACAACGGAAAAAAGATCGATCAAAGCGTCGTTTCATCGGTCGCGAGTTTCTTTTTTCTGTTTTTTGTGTGTTTCGGGGTGTTGGCACTGGCACTTACGGCCCTCGGTCTCGATACATTGACGGCAATGTCGGCGGCAGCAACCGCGATCGCCAATGTAGGACCGGGCCTTGGCGACATTGTTGGTCCTGACGGCACATTTGCAACGCTACCTGACGGCGCAAAGTGGCTCATGTCGCTTGGCATGCTCCTTGGTCGATTGGAACTCTTTACCGTTCTTGTCCTCTTTACACCTGCGTTTTGGCGCATCTAGGAACAGACATGCCTGGCACCTCCACCGAACCAATGTCTCGCGCCATGATCGATCGATTGATCTCGTTCGACACCACAAGCCGAGATTCAAATCTGCATTTGATTTCGTTTGTTGAGAAATACCTCAAAGACCTAGGTATCGAGAGCACGCTCATCCACAATGAGGATCGCAGCAAGGCCAACCTCTTTGCCACCATCGGACCTGCAATTGAGGGTGGGGTTGTTCTCTCAGGACACACAGATGTCGTTCCCGTTGATGGACAAAATTGGTCAACAGATCCTTTCGTTGTTGCCGAAACGGAGAAGCGTCTGTTTGGCCGTGGAACCGCCGACATGAAGAGTTTCATTGCCGTCGCCCTATCCCTTGCACCGGAAATGAATAACGCAAACTTGTCCCGCCCTATCCACTTTGCCTTCTCGTTTGACGAAGAGGTCGGCTGTCTTGGTGTCGGGTCTATGATTGAACACATGATAAATCATGTTCCGATGCCAAGGGCGGTCATTGTCGGCGAGCCGACAATGATGAAAGTGATCAATGCGCATAAAGGTATTCGGTCGTTTCGCACCACTGTCACTGGCCTTGAGGCTCACTCGAGCCAGCAGCAAATTGGGGTGAACGCGATTGTCTATACCTCCAAGCTGATTGGCTTCCTAAACGAACTCTCAAGTGAATTGAAAGATCGAGGCGACACAAGTGGCCGTTTTGAGCCGGGATACACCACCATCCAGATTGGTACGATAGAGGGTGGTACCGCCGTCAACATCATCCCGCATCATTGTACATTTGGCTGGGAGTATCGCTGGCTTCCTGATCATGACGCCGATGAAATTTGGACGCGCTTTCAAGAGGAACAAGAAGCGATGAACACTCAACTGAGAGGGTTCTCGGCGGAGTGCTCGGTGGAGACCGTACAACGCGCCTTTGCCCCTGGACTAAAGGTCGACAGTGGGTCGGACGCGGAAAGCCTTGTCCTGGCCCTCACCGGTAAGAATGAAACGGAGGCTGTCTCTTACGCAACTGAAGCCGGCCTTTTTCAGGAGGCGTCGGTTCCAACGGTCGTATGCGGGCCGGGTGACATCAAGCAGGCTCACAAACCGGATGAATTCATTGACATCGACCAGATCGTCGCTTGCGAGGCCTTTGTTCGAAAGCTCATCAATCACATGAAAGGCTAGTCGCCAGATATTGGGCTCTAACCAACCACACCTGAAAATGTAGTAGCGATCTGTTCTTCCATGACTTCTTGGGTCTGGTGTTTCAGTCTTTCGATGAGCCAATAGTAGGCTCGTTCCCGGTCATTTAGACTGGCGCTCTCAAGCAATGTTTTCACCGCCGTCACTTCAAAGTCTGCCGACTTCTCGCCGCTTGGCCCCTGGTAGGTCACACCAACGACAAGCCGGGCGGTCAGTTTGCGATCTTCCTCGAGGCGGAAGCGCCCTTGTACACCAGACGTCGTGGGTAATTCTTCTTCGACCACACTGGCTTCTCTCACCGTCACCGTGAAGAGGCCATCGGCTCCAACGGCGCTCAATCTCTCATTGGTCCAATGGCGAACCACATCTACAGGCAAGAGAGAGAATTCATGTTCGACATTTGGCTTGCGAAGGGGTGGAAGATAATCCTCCACAAAAACAATATTCATGGCCTGAACAGAAACCACCGCGCCTTGATCGAATGACAAGTCTGGCGGAGATACGGGGCGCGGCGCTGATGTCGAGGAAAGACACGCACTCAAGGCCAAGGGAACCACCAATAAAGCGCCAATAGTTGCGATCTCGTTTTTGAGGTTTGTGAATGGACTTCTCGACGCTGATTTCCGAAACATGGATTTTTCCCTTTCTGAAACTGGGGCTTTGGTAGTCTCCAATGATGGCAGAGATAAGACCTCCAGCCTCAAAATCAGAGCTTTGTTTCTTCGACCAAATAAAGGTGGTTACAGAATTCACACCGCACTTCGATGCCGCCATCGTTGGCCATGTCGGATCTCTCAGTTTCTGAAAACCCTTTGAGCATGGTCGTGACGCGCTCTTCATCACAGGAACACCCGGCTTTCAAATCGTGCGCATCGTAAACACGCACCCCGTCTTCATGGTACAGCCGGTACAACACTTCCTCTGGAGGCAATGTTGGGTCGAGCAGTTCATGATCTTCAACGGTTTCCAATAGAATGTTCACACGGTTCCAAATCTCCGATGGTGCTTCTTCTTCCGGAGCTCTCTTTTCCTTTGGCCTCGGCGTGTGTTGAATCATGATCGCCCCGGCCCGCCAACTCTCTTCTGCACCATCGTCTTGACCGTTCATGATCTTGGAAACAGACGCCTTCACAGAAGTTGCAAGTTGCTCGGACTGCTGGAAGTAAGTCTGGGCGCACTCTGAGATAGTACCGCCTTCCAATGGAACGATACCTTGGTACTGTTCCGTGTCATCCCCTTGATCGATGATGAGTGCAAAATGTCCTTTGCCGCACAGTTCAGATACACTCGGGCGATCACCCTCAACACCCTGAAGGGCCTTTGCAAGCGCGGCCTCATCAAAGCGCGCATAAGCCCTAACTGTGTCTGGCGAAAAGAAGTCAGCAACCGCCATGGAGACCGGCCCATCACTCTTTGTTTGTAGCGAAATGCGCCCTTGGAATTTTAGGGCAGTTCCCAACATTGTCGCCAATGTCAGCATCTCACCGATGAGAATAGATACTTCGTGCGGGTATTCGTGTTTAGTGAGAACTTCGTCGACCACCGATCCCAGTTTAACAATTTGGCCACGGACGTCAGCACCCTCGATCTGAAAAGGCAAACAATGTTCGTCGCGCATTGTTGGAACTGTCGAAGCCATTAGGACAGGCACCACACCAGAATGGCCTTTTGCACATGCATTCGATTTTCGGCTTCGTCGAAAACGACTGATTGGGGCCCTTCGATGACTTCAGCCGTCATTTCTTCACCGCGATGTGCAGGAAGACAATGCATAAAAATTGCTCCCTGATTTGCTTTCGACATTTTCACATCATCAACTTGGTACGGCTGCAGCACGTTGTGCCGACTTTCACCGTCAGCATCTCCCATGGAGACCCAGGTGTCGGTCACGACACAGTCCGCACCTTTCAACGCATCGTCAGCGTTTTCGGTCACGGTGACGCGAGCGCCCTCACGGGCTGCCCAAGCCATGACATCTTGGTCAGGCGACAACGCCGCAGGGCAGGCAAATTTTAAATCAAACCCAAACTTGGAAGCGGCATGAACGAAGGAGGCCGCAACATTGTTGTTGGCGTCGCCGAAGAAGGCGACGGTCTTTCCACGTATCGGACCTTTGGACTCTTCAAAAGTCATCACGTCCGCCATAAGTTGACACGGATGGGTTTCATTGGTCAGACCGTTGATCACGGGAACGCTGGAGTTAGCAGCCAATTCATGAAGTTTCTCATGAGAATCCGTGCGGATCATAATGGCATCCACATACCGAGAGAGTACGCGCGCGGTGTCGGCGATGGTCTCCCCTCTTCCGAGCTGCAAGTCATCAGCACCAAGGACAATCGTTTGCCCACCAAGTTGACGCATTCCAACATCAAAGGAGACACGGGTTCGGGTCGAGGGTCTCTCGAAAATCATCGCGAGAACCCTCCCCTTTAAGGGAGCATCAGGATCGGGCGTTCCCTTCGGTAGGCCACGACGCCCCTCTTTTCGCTGACGCGCATCTGCCAACATCTGCGCGAGCGTCGCCGAATCCATGTCCGACAAATCCAGAAAGTGTTTGAGATCGGTCATATTTTTATTGTTATGAGTCCTGCTTGAATGACTGACATGCATCCTCGAGTTTTGTGATGGCCTCTTCCAACTCGGATTCGGTCACAATGAGAGGCGGCAAAAAGCGAATGACATTGTCGCCTGCGGCTACTGTGAGCATTCTACGATCCCGCAAGGCCTGCAACATGTCCAAATTGGGAACCTTGCATTTAATGCCGAGCATGAGGCCCTCACCTCGCACCTCTTCAACAACCTCCGGATAAGCATCCATGACCATGGCCAACTGTTGACGCAAACGCTTTGACATCTCATTGACGTGATCGAGAAAACCCGGCTCAAGGACGACATCAAGCACCGCATTCCCGACGGACATGGCGAGAGGATTGCCGCCAAATGTAGACCCATGGGTGCCTTTGACCATTCCTTTAGCGGCTCCCTCGGTCGCAAGACAGGCCCCCATCGGGAATCCACCTCCGATACCCTTTGCGATCGCCATGATGTCCGGTTCGATGTCTGACCATTCATGTGCAAACAGTTTTCCAGTACGCCCAATCCCGGATTGAACCTCATCCAAAATGAGAAGCATATCATTGTCATCGCAAATCTGGCGCAACTGACGCATGATCTCGAAAGGCACCGGACGAATACCGCCTTCGCCTTGCACGGGCTCCATCAAGATTCCAGCCGTTTCCTCAGTGATCGCCGCCTTTACCGCTTTGACATCTGCGAAAGGAACCTGATCAAATCCTTCAACTTTTGGGCCAAAGCCATCCAAGTACTTTTGTTGACCTCCGGCAGCAATCGCCGCGAGGGAACGTCCATGGAAAGCCCCTTCAAATGTGATGAGGCGATACTTCTCAGGATGCCCGTTGGTCGCGTGGTACTTCCTCGCCATTTTGATGGAGCACTCGATGGCTTCGACGCCAGAATTGGTAAAGAACGCCGTGTCAGCAAATGTCGCTTCTGTCAAACGCTCGGCCAGTCGTTCTTGGCTGGGGATCTTGAACATGTTGGAGGTGTGCCACAATTTGCCCGCCTGCTCGGTTAGAGCGGCGAGCAAATGCGGGTGGCAATGACCAAGGGCATTGACCGCGATGCCTGATCCAAAATCCAAGTAACTCTCACCATCGCGATTGAAGAGGTAGCAACCTTCACCGCGTTCGAATCCATAATCGGCACCGCCGTATGTCGGCATGACTGCAGAAATCACCAGTTTTCTCCATCGAGGTTTTCTCCAGGCGGGAGTATCGGATGGGGGTGCCTAGAGGTCTTCAAAAAAGCCGAACCGCCACTCCGGATTGCCGGTCGGCGGTTCATTAGGCCGACAATTCTAGGCCCGCAGCATTGCGTGTCAATTTGTTTGTCTACGCCTTCAATTTGTAACCTCTTCTCAAAATCGAGAGACAAAGGACCCATAGAACCAAATTGACGACAATCACCATGGTAGCCCCGATGAAGAGATTACTTTCCGCATTGCCGGTGAACCCATATCTAAATCCGTCAATTAGGTAGAAGAAAGGGTTAAACTGGCTAATCTGAAACCATGGCTCGGGTAGGCGGCTCACCGAGTAGAAGGTCCCAGACAGAAGCGACAAGGGCTGAATGATGAAGTTTGTTATCGTTGACATGTGATCCCACTTGTCCGCCCAGATTCCCGCGAGCAAGCCGGTGAGAGCCAGCATGCAAGACGCACCGATGGCGAAAAAGAGGATGGCAAAGGGGTTATGAATACCAAAGCGCGCGAACGGCCAAATAAGAACCGCGGTACTAAGAGCAACCACCACGCCGCGTGTGATGCCCCCGAGAGCATAGCCGGTCGCCAATTCTCCTGGGGAAAGCGGCGGCATCAAATAGTCCACCAAGTTTCCCTGAATTTTGGATCCCAGCAGCGATGAAGCCGTATTGGCAAAAGCTTGCTGTAGTACCGTCATCATAACCAACCCAGGTGCGACAAAGGCTGCGAAAGATATGCCACCAATCGATGGCCGGTATTGTCCGATGGCCAGATTGAAGATGATCAAGAACAAGAGTGATGTGACTGCCGGACCTGCAATCGTCTGCCCCCAGATTTTCAAAAATCTTTGGATCTCTTTTGTGTAAAGGGTCAGCAGCCCGAGCCAATTGACGCGTCCGAAGTGTCGTGTTCCGGGCGCAATTCTGTTTGCTATCGCTTCATTCGTTGTCATTGGTTTCCTTTGGGCGCGTTTATTGCCTTGCCGACAGAAATTTTTTTGCTTGTGGATAGAGTCAGCTGATCCGCAGATCGCTTGGAGGCATCAGGAATACTCCATGTGAATAAGTCTCGCAAGGCGCCCGACTTTCCAGAATCCGGTCAATTTGAGCTTGGATAATGGACTATCTTGTATAAAATGCGATCACACCCACGACATCTTGTGGATAACTCTGAAAGCGTGCATTTGCTCTCGAGCCCCCACGAACCAAATTCGCCCCTTTCGGGGCCGCATTACGGAGACGAATATGGCTTGGACCGAAGATCGGGTCGAACAACTGAAAAAGCTCTGGGCCGAGGGCCTCAGCGCCAGCCAAATTGCCCGCACAATGGGCGATGTAACCCGAAATGCTGTGATTGGCAAAGTTCACCGTTTGGGACTGTCTGGACGCGCCACAACCAGCCGGGTTGATCGGCCAAGACGCGCGACTATCCCAAAGCCGCAGCCAAAACCCGTGGTGAGCGAACCTGAAATCATCGAGGAGGCCACACTTGAAAATGGTGAGTTTGCAACCGTCATGACATTGAGTTCGTCGATGTGTCGTTGGCCTATTGGCGATCCGGGTTCAAATGAATTTCATTTTTGTGGAAACAATACAACGGCGGGGTCACCGTATTGCAGCGCTCACGCGCGCCTAGCTTACCAACCGGCACAAAGCCGTCGGGATCGTCGCCGCGCCACAGGCTAATTTGTTGTTGGAGACCTTCAAGAACTCTGGATGGCCCTCAAATGATTTTGAGGGCCTTCGCTTTTTCGTGAGAACTAAGGTCATCAACGAGACGCCCCATTCGTTCCGCTTGCTCTTGCATCACACCAAAAAATTCGTCTTGGACTTCGGGTCATCTCTTGCATGCCCGCGCAGGGTTTCAATAATGCCCAAGACCGAAGCCAAATGGATGCCTTGTACTCGTGTGAAAAAGCGATCGACTGCCGTGCCTGACACCCATGGTTATGGGTCAAAATTGCCAAAATATGCAAGCTCTTTGAGGTCTCTCAACAAGCTGATAGAGTTCGCTTGATCACGCGACAAGGGGATACATATGGGCAATCGGAGAATTCGAGACGCAGTGGTGCTGTTCGCATTGTACGGCGGCCTCAGTGCATGTAGCCAAGGAACATCAACTCCTTGGACCAACAAAGATCTTGAGAAATTCTCGGATCAAATGAGTAATGCCGGCAAGGCTTTTGCTGTTGCGGATGTTTGTATGCCCCTCATCGATAGCGATGCAGACACCAGGACACGCGTGATCCTTGAGATTAGTGCAAAGCGATATACGCAATTGCTCGAAATTGATGCCGAAGATCGCTTGGAAGACATGATCGCCTTCTATAAAAATGCCGGTGGAACCGAAGAAGAATTGGCAACGCTTGAGGCATCTTATCAAGACACCTACGATGAAACTCTCGCAGATCTTACGTCGATTGGCGTTTGCGAAGAGACCGTCGTAAATTTCCACAACACCATCATCAATGCCAAGGTGCGTGATCGTTAAATGGACATGTTCGTTTCACGCCATCGTGATAACTACCGTCACGCGTTTGTGAATGTGTGTGACTTCCCAAGTCCGGGCTCATTCCTATATTGTTTATTCAGCGGCGTTCATCCCGTCCATTCGAAAGCCGCTTATCGAGTCAGTAATAACATACTGCCGAAAGTGACGTCCGCCCCCCCCGAGACGTCAGGTATCGAGGCAGGTGGTTCCCCGCCACCTGCCTCACCATTCTTAATACCCATTCAATTGAGCGTATCTGTCGCGGTGATAATCTGATGAGCCAAATGTGTGTTCAGCGACACGCGCTCGTTTCAAAAACAAACCCACATCATGTTCGTCGGTCATACCAATGCCGCCGTGCATTTGAACACCTTCCCGAGAAACCAGGTTGAACGTGTCATTGATCCGCGCTTTGGCTAGGCTTGCCAGCAACGCTACATCGTTTGATCCTTCATCGACAGCGCTAGCAGCCTCGACCACCACAGATTTTGCCATTTCGATTTCGGCGTACATGTGAGCGGCGCGATGTTGCAAGGATTGAAAGCTGCCAATGAGTTGGCCAAACTGCTTGCGCTCCTTCAAGTACTCGAGCGTCGTTCCAAAAACAGTGGAGATCGATCCAAACATCTCTGCGGCCAACCCAATGGCGGCGCGATCAAGCACTTGCTCGAGCACATCAAACCCGCCATCGATCGATCCCAATACAGCGTCTTTTGATACTTTCACCGAGTCCAATCGAACCACTGCGGCATTTCGGCTGTCAAGCATTTCAAGGCGTTCTCGTGATACGCCTTCTGCATTTGCATCGACCAGAAAAAGTGATAGGCCTTTGCTCTCACCAACACTCCCGCTTGTCCGTGCAACAACAATGAGTGTGTCGGCGACATGACCATCGAGCACAAAGGTCTTAGATCCAGATAGTTCGAAACCATCGCCTTGAGCGGTTGCTTCTAAGGCGACTTTTGTTGGATCGAAATGCGGCCCTTCATCAACAGCCAAGGCAAGTAGAAGTTCTCCGGCGGCAACCTTCGGCAAGATCTCTTGTTTTTGTTCTTCGCTGCCCCCCAATGTTACTGCCTGTGCGCCCAGCAAAACCGTTGAGACCAATGGTGATGCGGTCAGTGTCTTGCCAGCTTCTTCGAGAACCAGCGTTAAGCCCTGAAACCCAAAATCAAGACCGCCGTACGTTTCTGGAATGGTAATGCCGGCCCAGCCCATCTTGACCATTTCGGTCCAAAGCGCTCGCGAGAATCCAGTTTCATCTTTTTCGTCACGCAGTTTGCGAAAGGCCAACACTGGCGCCTTTTCAGCTAAAAACTCACGCGCCGAGTCGCGCAAAAGCGTTTGTTCTTCTGTCAGTACGAAGCCCATTGGCTTCCTCCATTCTTCCTATTGTTGTTGTTTTACTGATGATCACGAAGACCCAAAACACGTTTGGCAACCACGTTGAGGTTAACTTCAGACGTTCCGCCTTCAATGGAATTTGCTTTTGATCGCAACATGCCACGGGTCGTGGCCAGTCCGGCATCTGAGAAATAGTCGCCCTCCCAGCCGAGCGCTTGGAGACCCATAATTTCGACCATCAGTTCGAGACGGTCTTTGTTCATTTCGGCTGCAACATATTTAATGATCGATGACACGGCAGAAACTTCGCCGGCTTTCGATTCATCTTGCATGCGTTTCAAGGTCAACCCAAATGCGCGTTCCAACATCTTTTGTTTCACAATATCACTTCGCTTAATGGTATCAGCGATCTTGCCACCTTCTTGTCCGAGGTATTCTTTGGCCACCTCTTCCATGGGCGTCGACCGACCGCCGGTTCCAAAACCGCCGGCTGAGATGTTTGTGCGCTCGTGCTGAAGAAGCTTCTTGGCAATTTCCCAACCGCCATTTACACGGCCGATCAAATTGCGCTGGGGCGCGCGGGCATCGTCGATGAAGGTTTCGCAGAATGGCGAATTGCCGGAAATAAGTTTGATGGGTTTCGTTGTGATCCCTGGTTGATCCATATCAATCAATAAAAACGAAATACCTTCATGTTTCTTGGATGTATCCGTTCTTACCAAACAGAAGATGCAGTCTGCTTTATCTGCATAGGAAGTCCACACCTTCTGACCATTCACCACATACTCGTCTCCCTCAAGGATAGCCCTTGTCTGAAGGCCTGCGAGATCTGATCCAGCACCAGGTTCTGAGTATCCCTGGCACCAGCGTAATTCACCACGCACGATCGGCGGGAGGTGCTCTTTCTTTTGTTCTTCGGTGCCATATTCGATGAGCACCGGACCCAACATCCAAAGGCCAAAACTTGCAAGAGCAGGACGCGCTTCGATGCGCCCCAGTTCTTGGCCAAGGACACGCGCTTCTTCGCTGGTTAAGCCACCACCGCCATACTCCTTTGGCCAGGTCGGGGCTGTCCACCCCATGGCACCCATGCGATCCAGCCAGAGTTTTGCTTCCGGGTTGGCATAGGTTTCTTTGCGTCCACCCCAGACGGCATCCTCTTCGGATGTCATAGGCGTGCGCATTGATGGTGGGCAGTTTTCCTCGAGCCAATTTCTCGTCTCTTGGCGAAATGCCTCCAAATCACTCATGGTTTCCTCACAATGTTTGTTTTTCCTATTTACAAGGCAGGCGGCAGTTTACCGATTTTGGAGAGCGGCGCCAGAGTGAAGGCATCACGCTTGGCCTAGAATCTGAGTTCTGGTCTCATGAATTGGCGCGCTTCAAAGCGTCGGTCAACCGCACGCCCGCCTCTTCGGCCGAACACCCAAATCCAACCACACCGTCTTCATGGCCCAACATGACCACGATGCCAGTGGCGCAGGCTTCCTCAGTTGCCAAAGCTCGTTTCATCGCTTCGGCCATTTCAGGTGTGCCATAAGGCACATCTCTTGGTGTGACCGCCAGATCAAGCTTCGATGCCGCATGCCACACGTCTGGGCTGTGAACATGGAAGACGAAGTTAATATCCGCATCTGCTTGATACATTGCAGCGTGGGTCAATGCTTCCGATGACGGCTTTGTTTCCCCTTCAGCGCGGACCGTCAAAGTTGCAAGATCCACCTCCTTCACAAAGCTGTAGTGGGTCGCCGTCAGTTTCGCGACATTTCCGGTTTGACTGCCGGTAATGAGAAATTGGTTGTCTTTGGTTCGGGCGCTGAGATTGCCAAACCCTAGTCCTTGGTATCGAACCGGGTCCGCTCCAATGAGTCCCAATCCACCCAAGACATTGCGCCAATGGTTCAGAACCTCAACGTGTTGCGCATTGCTGATGGGAGATGCAACATGGTCGAGGCGATATTTGATGACACCTTCAGCTTCGGTCACAAGTCTACCCTACCAATTCCGGGAACAATTTCGCGATGCTCTGTGCATTCGGTTCAGCAATTCCACGCTCGGTGATAAGGCCGGTAACGAGGCGGGCCGGCGTTACATCAAAGGCAGGATTGGCGGCAGCGCTTCCCGGTGGCGTTATCCGCACCGAGCGCACTTGATCTCCGTCGAGCCCAACAATCTCATGGACTTCGTTTTCGTCGCGCTCCTCAATGGGGATGTCTTCAAACCCAGATTGAGCTCGCCAATCAATGGTTGATGAGGGAAGCCCGACGTAGAAAGGCACTCCGTTGTCGTGAGCCGCCAAGGCTTTCAAGTAAGTGCCGATCTTGTTGGCAACATCGCCTGTTGCGGTTGTGCGGTCGGTGCCTACGATAACGAGATCAACTTGTCCGTGCTGCATCAAGTGCCCACCTGCATTGTCAACAATCACCGTATGGGGCACGCCCTCTTGGCCCAACTCAAATGCCGTCAGGCTGGCGCCTTGATTGCGAGGTCTCGTTTCATCGACCCAAACATGGACAGGAATACCCTGTTTGTGAGCGTGGTAGATGGGTGAGGTGGCGGTGCCCCAGTCAATGGTCGCCAACCAACCGGCATTGCAGTGAGTGAGAATGTTAACCGGGCCCACTTTGCGATTGGCAATGGATTCAATGAGCGGCAACCCGTTCATCCCAATGTTGCGACACACTTCAACATCTTCTTCAACGATCTTGAGCACTTCTGCTCGCGCGACTGGTACGGCATTTTCAGGTGACGCTCTTACGACAGTTGCGACACGGTCAACGCCCCAGGCCAAGTTGACGGCGGTAGGTCGTGCCGCCTTTAAGGTATTGACGGCTTTTTCCAAACCTTCCATTCCGCTTTCCATCAGTGCGAGATAGACGCCGAAGGCGCCGGTCGCGCCAATGAGAGGCGCGCCGCGAACCGCCATGTCTCGAATGGCGACAACAGCATCGTCCATCGTTGCCAGGTCAATGACTTCAAGAACATGCGGGAGTTTGCGTTGATCGATGATTTTGACAGGTCCCATTGGGTTTTCATCGACCCAAATTGTTCGAAAGGGTTTGCCTTCAATGCGCATTGTTGCCCGCCTCCATGGGTCAAACTGATAGAGACTCAAGACTAACTCACAAAGTGGACTGACGGAAGCTGGCCACACAAAGTTCAGTGGAGGTTTCAGTCTTCATGGTTTACGGTTTTCGCATGACCGAACACCTTCAAAAACCCAGTGTTTGCCCAATGGATTGCCCAGACACATGCTCACTCCGTGTCACCGTTGAGAATGACAGAGTGACAAAAGTTAATGGCAGTCGCGTCAATCCGATCACGGCAGGCGCGGTTTGTTCCAAAGTCATGAAGTACTACCCAGACTATATTCACGGGCCTGATCGCCTAAAACAACCGCTCGTTCGTGTGGGAGCAAAAGGGGATGGCCAGTTCGAAGCGGTGAGCTGGGAGCGGGCCCTCGACACCATCTATCAGCGCTACTCCGACATCATCGCAAGCCACGGTGCGCAGGCCATCGTCCCGTTTAACTACGCCGGACCCCACGGGGTTCTGGCGGGCGGATCGATGGCCACTCGTTTCTTCAACAAGCTGGGTGCTTCCAAACTCGACAGAGGGCCGCTCTGCGCTGGCACCAGATCGCTCGCTTACGCCTCACTCTTTGGCACGACCTCTGGAATCTCCCCGGAAGAAGTGATTCGCTCGAATACCATCGTCATCTGGGGTCGCAACATTACGGTCTCCGCTCTTCATCAGACACGGTTGATTACCCAGGCGCAAAAGAATGGGGTAAAACTTATTGTCATTGATCCGAAGCGCATTCGCATTGCCGAACAAGCTGATCTCTATGTCGGACTGCGACCCGGAACGGATGTGATCTTGGCCTATGCGGTCGCAGCGGAATTGGAACGCCTCGATGGATTGGATCACGACTTCATCAAGGAGTGGGTTGAGGGGTTTGATCCCTACATGACTGAGGCCCGCACTTACACGGTCGAGAAGGCGGCGGCCATTTGTGGCGTCGACGCCATGGATATTCGTGCGCTGGCACAGTGTTTTGCGGACGGCGCGCCCCTCTCTATGACGGTAGGCGTCGGCGTTGAGCGGAACCGAAATGGCGGCGGTGGTATCAGAGCAGCGCTTAGTTTGCTGGCTCTCAGCGGGAACATCGGCAAGGTGGGCAGTGGGTTTTTCGACAAGTTCAGCCTAACTTTCCCTATGAACAGAGAAGCCTTGGAAAGGCCAGACCTTACGTCCGGCATCCCACGCGAGTTCAATATTATTGATGTGGTGACTCACATTCTTGAAGATAAAGTCGACCCGCCTATCATGTCGCTCTTCATCTTTAACCACAATCCCATTGCCGTTCATCCGAACCAAAACCGCATGAAGCGAGCCTTGGCGAAAGAGGATCTCTTTGCTGTCGGGTGCGATGTCACTATGACGGAGAGCCTCGCATTTGCAGATGTCATCTTGCCAGCGGCTAGTCATTTCGAGTTTGACGATCTCTACCCTGCCTATGGCCATCAATACTTGCAGAGAGCTGTTCCTGTGATCCCTGCCGTTGGTGACGCACTGAGCAATACAGAAATTTTTCGCCGACTTGCGGCGCGGTTTGGTTTTCATGATGCCTGTTTCAAAACGCAAGATCTTGATCTCATCACAGAGGCGCTTTCAATAGGAGATGATCGACTGCCAGGACCGCAAAGTGAACAAGTTAGCACGACCGATGCTTACCCAATGCAAGATGATGAGGGGTCGCTTTCTCTCTTGCGGGGACTGTTGCCTCAAACACCAAGCGGAAAGATCGAGTTGAGTTCGGACCGCTTGCAAGAACGCTACAATGCGCAGGTTCCAAAATACCGGTCGCTTGCAAGTGAGTACCCGCTCACCCTGGTGACGCCATCTTCTGATCGTCGCATCAATTCAACCTTTGGCGGTTCGGATCCTGAGAGTGCGTTGGAGGTCTTGGAAATGCACCCCGATGACGCGGAACCGCGTGGACTCACGGAAGGGATGACCGTTCGGGTCCACAATGACTTGGGAGAAGTGCATCTGCGCTTACAAATCACGCCGGTCGTCCGGCCAGGATGTGTTTATTCGCCCAAAGGCGCCTGGCTCAAAACCAGCCCCACCCATCAAACAACCAATGCCCTTATTCCAGGGCACAAGTCCGACATCGCGGATGGTGCTTGTTACAACGACGCGCGGGTCGAGGTAGAGGCAATCACCTAGACTATCTTTTCCATAACACCCCAATGTTTGATGCGAAACGAGGGGAGAGCAATTCGCTCTGGCTCCCGTGGATGAGCGTGTTACGATTCCTTCAATCCCATTTGCAAAGAACGAGGTCTTTTTGTGTATTTGCTCGCTGTCATTGTAGGCCTCATCGTTCTCGCCACACCCATTCTCGCTTTGGTCGGCTGGCTGCAAGCGCGAGACGCGCACCGAAGGCTAGGTGTTATCGAAAGAACGCTGGCAACCCTTGCACAAAGTTCAACACCTGAATTTGTCGCACCTACCGTAGCTGAACCGCAGGCTGAACCTGAACAAGAAAACACAGAACCGACGCCCGCTCCGATGGCGTCTCCTCCGCCCTCTGAGGAATTGGCGCCCTCTCCGCAGGTCGCTGCAAAGAAGAAATCGATGCAATGGGAGGGATTCGTCGAGTCTATTAGCATAGCCAACATACTGATTATTGGCGGCGGGATTGCGCTTGCATTCTTTGTGGTGTTTCTCGTCAAGTACTCGATCGAACAAGGATTGCTTGGGCCAACGGCAAGGATTGCGGTCGGGGTAATATTTGGCTTCATACTATTGGGACTTGGCGAGGTGACGCGGCATCGGTCTTTTGGTCGGGCGGCGGCAATCATGGAGCACGATATGCTGCCACCGGCCCTTACCGCTGCCGGGATCATTGCCCTTTACGCCTCAGTGTTTGCTGCATATCTGCTTTACGGCCTTCTCGGCTCAACCGTCGCGTTCTTCCTTCTCGGCCTCCTTTCAGCGGGCGCGGTGGTTCTGTCACTCGTGCACGGACCGCTGATCGGTGCGCTTGGCATTGCGGGAGCGCTTCTTGTGCCCGCACTGATTAGAACGGACACGCCTTCCCTTCCGGCTCTCTATGGTTATCTGACTTTCGTCCAACTTGGCGCGCTTGGCATCGTGCGATTGCGACGTTGGTGGTGGCTTGGTTGGCTATCACTCACAGGCGCTGGCGCATGGATCGCCCTCGGCCAAGTGTCCGGACCCAATACGCCGTTTGAATTGCTCGTCATTGCAGGATTTGCCGCGTTCGTGGGTTTGATGTATCCGCTCTCCATGACGCCGAAAGCTGGTGGAAGTGAAAAGGCGACAGACCCTAACGATGGTGTTGAAGCTCCAGCCCTTGCAGTTGCGCTCGCCGCCTCTGGCATGGCGGCTTTCTTTTTGTTGGCAATGTTTGGTAGCCAAGGGCCGGACCGGGAAATCCTGGTCATGATTGCGTTGTTCTGCGCTGGCAATGCGATCATCGGATTTCGCTGGCCGGCATTTTATCCCGTCCATGTTATCGGGGCGGTCACCGGCATTCTCACCCTTTTGTTCTGGCATTTGCCTTACGTACCGCCACTAGAAGTCGAGGGCGAGATCGGGCGGCCCTCGTTCATCTTGAGCATTCCGCCGGATGCCTATCGTTTCGCAATGACATGTCTTGCGGTTGCCCTTGGATATGCGGCCGCAGGTCTTCTCAGCGCGTGGCGCCGCAAACCTCAAAGTGGTTTGTGGGCCGGGATCGGCGTGACGACCTCGCTTGCCGCCATCGCAATATCCTATTGGCGGATCAACGGATTTGAAAACTCGATTGGTTGGGCAACGATTGGCATCGTTTCAGCTGTACTTTACCTGTACGCCACCTGGTCACTGCACGGCAAAACGAACGAGAAGATCTCGGACGCGGCTCGTGCGGCTTTTGCCATCGGTGTGCTGGCTTCCCTTGCCCTTGCCTTTGCTATGGCCTTGGAGAAGGCGTGGCTCACGGTTGCGCTTGCGTTACTTCTGCCGGCTATGGCGTGGGTTTACACCCAGATCACACTCCCCATTCTGAGGCGTGTTGCCATCATTGCAGCGGCCATTGTTATCGTGCGATTGATTTTCAATCCTTTCGCGCTCGATTATGCCATACCGGACGTTTTGATTTTCAATTGGCTGACCTATGGATACGGCATTCCGGCACTCGCTTTCTATTGGGCCGCTCGCACCTATGCCCAAGTCAAACGAGACGACACGGTCATATTGCTCGAGGCTGGCTCTCTGGTCTTCGCAGTCGTTTGTCTGACGGGCCAAATCCGCCTCTTCCTTCACGATGGAGATTTGAAGGCGCTTAGCTATCTCTTGAGTGAGGCAAGTCTGAACACAGCCCTCTGGTTGGCCCTGGCTTACGGGCTCTTTCGGCGTTGCACGGATGGGTCGAGCCCGGTCATCCTTTACGGCGCACGGGCGTTGCTCTTTTCAGCGCTTGCGCATATTGGACTCATCCATCTCATGGCACTCAACCCCATGGTTACAGGGGAAGCGGTCGGCAACATTGCGATCCTCAACACGCTCTTCTTGGCTTATGCCCTGCCTATTTTCTTTTTGGCTGCCTATTTCTTACCTTGGCATGAGGCGCGCATGGGGCCTGTGTTTGGCAATGGATTGAGACCTGCATTGGCGGTGGCTTGTTTCGTTTTAGGCCTCATCTATCTGTCCTTCGAAGTGCGACGCGGTTTCCATGGAACCGTCTTGAACGATGGGCCGACGAGCGACCCGGAGTTCTACACCTACTCTCTCGTATGGCTCGTTTACGGGGCCGTCCTCATCACCTTCGGCATTTGGCAAAACAACAAAGCTCTGAGACTCGCCTCATTAGCGGCGTTGTTAATCGCTAGCATCAAAATCTTCGTGTTCGATATGTCGAGCCTGGACAACACGATTTTACGCGCACTGTCGGTTTTGGGATTGGGCCTCAGTTTGGTACCAATTGGATTTTTGTATCAGAGGTTCGTCGTCGCGGTTGAAGATGGGTCGAGCGGTGATCCACCCGACCCCAATTCTTCATCTTGAGGGTTCACCATAGAGAACGTTCTCGACCAAAGCGCGGACATGTCTGCGATGGGCTTGAGTTTCCAAGTTCCCACGCGCACCTTGCCGCATCATGCGTTCAATGCGGCGAAGATTGTAATGCGCCGCGGATTGAGAAATCTGGTCATACCCCTGCGCGCCAAACAAGATTCCAGTGAGACGCTGGACATACTGCATCTGCAGGTTTTGGCGATAGGTGTTGACCGGTCCTTTGAGATCCTCTTCGAAGATTGCGTCCGTCAAATCTCCCAACATTTCTGCGACAGAATACTCGTTTCCATAGAGACGTGAATCTGTGAGACGCTTCATGACCACCGGATGCATGACATGGGCGAGGGCTCGGTTTTGAATGCCGAGAGCCCGATCGTGGATTTTCGGATCCTCAGTGATTGGCCAAAATTGCTGACCGCGACGTTGCATCTGGAGACGCGCGATGAGTTCGACAGGCATGTCAAACGCATCGGGCGCGAAAATGTGGTCACGGAGACCTAGCATGGCCCTCTTCTGGTCGGCATAGGCAACCGCAGTGAATGGTTGCTTTTGCCCAGGTTGGCCAATGGTTTGTCGTTCGACATAGACACCACCGATGTATCTGGACAAGACCATCGAGGCCAATCCTGTATGGCTGGAAACATAGAGATACGATGTTCGAAGCCCGTGCCAAGTTGCACCTTCTTCATCGTACTCTTGTGCCATGGTCGACAAAAGATCTTTGACCAAGCTGGCGCGATCAATGGCGTAAGAGATTGGGTCGGCGGACATGTCAAAAATCATTGCGCGAGGATCAATGCCTTTTCCGGGGTAGCGCATATCATCGGCGTCATTTGCGAAAGCGTGTCCCGGCTCTGTTGACCTCGCCAAGATCTCTGCGAGGCGCGTCTGCTCCAATTCCTCATCTTCTTCCGATTGGGAGTAGCCATACTCAATCGCCCAATGATCATAAGGCCCGATTTGCATTGTGAAGTAGTGTCCGTCAACACTCCGGTCTTTCGACAAATTGGCTGTCTCATAGTCCATCACGGACGCGCTTAGCGTATCTGCCTTCGTGACATCTGAAATGAAGACTCTGTCTATCGGTTGATAATAGCTGGCTCGGAAATTGTGCATCAAGCCCAGCGTGTGGCCAACCTCATGAGCGGCAAGACTGATCAAGCTCTGCTCAAGAAACTCTCCGACTTCCGCCTCACTTGCATTCTGACTTTGTAATACTGCGCGGCCAAACATCACATTCGACTGCATCGCCAGGCCAGCGCTGCAATAGTTCAACTCGCTTTCTTGACCCTCCGGCGGCGCCAATGCGGGCATGGCGGCGATGTCAAATGAGTTTTCCAGTTGCAGAATGAAAGACACGGAAATGTATTCAAGCATAATATCCGTACCAATGATTTCACCGGTTCGCGGATTGGTTATGCTCGGGCCCATACCCGAGTACATTGGTTGCGGCGAGGAGACCCAACGGATGACGTTATATTCAATATCGCCGGCATCCCACTCGGCGTCATCGGGTTGAATGTTCACCACAATGGCGTTTTTGAACCCGACTTTTTCAAACGCCGCGTTCCAAGCCAGGGTGCCTTTCTTAATAGCTTCTCTGTATTCAAGCGGCGTTGTATTTTCAATCCAATAGGTGATTGGGGTGACCGGTTCGGAAATCTCCGCCTCCGGATCCTTTTTCACCAATCGCCAACGATCGATCAGATCTCTGTACGGTGTAAAGTCAGCGGAGGTGAGATCTGTGACACGCTGATAAAAATACCCCACCCGTTGATCATCAAACCGAGGTCTAAATCCATCGTCCGGCATCGCGATAAAACTGTGCTGAACATTGATGGTGACAGAGCGTGCGTCGACAATTTCATCGCTGCCATAATTCATTGGCGTGCTGCTGTCATAGGTTAATGCGACGGTGACGTTCGCATTCTTCGGATAGCTGCGAACATCAAGTGTCTTGCTTTTTTCAGGATTGAAGCCGCCGATTGAGAAGGGAACATTCTTGGGTGGCTCGGCACTTGGGGAAGGGCTAATCTGTGTTAGAGCTTCAGAGACAAACAGTGGATCGGCCTCAATCAAATAACGTGTCTCGTCTTCGCTCTTTGCCGTAATGGTCGCTGTGGCGATGAGTGATGGGATTTGATTGACTCTGGCCGCCCGAGACATCGGACTTTCTGGGTCATAGTAAAAGGACGTGACTTCCTTGTAGATCTCGATGGTCTCGTAGTGCTTGCGAATTGAAATGACATCATTGGCCAGATATGAGCCTCGGGTATAGTTGAACCCTAGGTCGGCAGGTCCATCGACTGTCAACGCGTGATAAATGAATTCCTTATCTATCTGGTCTGATGCGATCTCCATGTGGAGCGCGCCATTTTCCGGATCGCGGTAGAGGGTGAAAAGACCTTCTAGCTTTTCAAAGTCTTTCGTTACTTCCTCTAAGGTTTCTTTATCTTCTTCGTCATCGTCTTTCTTCTTTTTCTTTTTTGACTTTGAAGCCTTCTCTTCTTCCTTGGGCTTTTCGGTCTCCGTTTCCTCAGCCGCGGCTTCTTGGGCAACAGACATGGACGGGCTAAACACCACCACACCAATGAAAGAGATGCAGATTGTCAGAATAATCGATTTTAAAGGGCGTATCATTTCGCTGCGCTACTCCATAGTCGTCTTTGTACAGGTCTCGAGAATCTGGACTGAGACCCACGTATAAATCGAGGCGAAATCTGCCACAAATCAGATTGCCTGTCAGGTGAATTTCCGGTGAGGTCAGAGTGTTTCGGTTTGGATCACTGTCTGGACCTCTATCTTTGATGCGCCCAGCAGATTTTTGAGCGTTTCGACCGACCTCTTTATCAATGCGTCCATCCCTTGTGCATCCCCGTATACATAAAGCACGGACATGACATGACGCGTCTGAGGCGTCACTTTGGTTCGCTCAGAATCTGAGAATGGCGCCCCGAACGACCCTTGCAGGTCTGATAGAACCGTTAGGCACTCGATATTGATGTCACTCCGCCCGACGCCGACATAGGGTTCACCCGATCGCCCCAACCGAAGCTTCACGGGTGGCTCGATTTTGGCGAGATCATAATTTCCTACCGGCCACTTGGCGTCCAAGGACATGATGTTGTTGGCATCCACGATATCGTTCACGCGCCAAAGACCCTTGCCGGTGGCGATGCGACGGTAGAGCGCTTCGGAAGACGGTCTGTACCGGCTTGGGTCTTTGCCGAGCGCTTTGAACGCCTGCCTGGTGGTTGCGATCTCTTCCAAGTCAGCGGAGCGCTTTTCAGCCACACGAGCGGCCGCCCTCTCTGTTGCCTGGTTGAAGGCTTCCTCGACTTTCTCTGAATTCAATTCTTCTGGAACCGAATAGGTGATCGCACCAAGGGTGATCTTGACGCCGGCTTTGGCGAATTCATTGCTGATTTCTATTTCTACAGGGCCATCTGACATTGTGTCTGTGTCTCAGATTATCTGATACAAAGCAGCTACCCCACTATAAGAACGGCTGGGGAAGCAAGTCCAGGTGGTTGCTTGCAGCAACGTCACGCCTTTAGGCCCGCGCCTTACTCGGCGCGATGATCGACTTGCACGCGACCTGCCTTCATCACCAGACGCAAATGTTCTTCCGGCGTTGCCAACACATTGATGTCTTCGAGTGGATTTCCACTCACGAAGATGATGTCGGCGAGGGCGCCTTCTTTTAAAATACCAAGACGGCCCGTCTCATTGAGAAGATTTGCATTGACGGTAGTGGCCGACCGAATGAGTTCAAGCGGTGACAGCACTTCTGAGCGGATTGTGAACTCGCGACACTGTTGGCTGTGCGCATCGCCAAGAAGATCCGTGCCGTAGCCCATAGGCACGCCAGCGGCCTTTGCGATTTCCAGAGAACGTAGTCCGGCGTCCAATACGCTCGACAGTTTATTGAGACTCACTTCAGGAAATCCGGCACTGCGTCCCAACTCGTGAAGTGTGTGATAGGTCACCAGGGTTGGAACAAGAAAGGCGTCCTTCTCCGCCATGAGTTTTGCAACAGGTTCATCGAGAAGATTGCCGTGTTCAATACTGCGCACGCCCGCCTCGACGGCACGCCGGATCGCTTCCGGCGCATAGGCATGGGCCATGGTGTAGGTGCCCCAATCTCTCGCCTCATCGGTTGCGACCTTCATTTCGTCCAGGCTCATTTGCAGGCTCATGAGTGGATCTGTTGGAGATGCGACGCCACCTGAGGCCATAAGTTTGATTTGCTTGGCCCCATGTCTTAGCTCACTGCGGACGGCGGTGCGCACGGCATCGACGCCGTCGACCACATGAGACAGCCAGCTCGAAAATGCGCCACATGCACACACCGCAGGATCTTCAGAGAAGGGTCTCGGATCGCCGTGCCCACCGGTTTGGGAAATGGAGCGGCCTGAATAGTAGACGCGTGGACCCTCAATTAGTCCGCGCTCGACGGCAGAGGCCAACCCCCAATCGGCACCGGCCGCATCTCGCACCGTTGTAAAGCCGCGTTTTGTCATCGCTTCCAAGGCTCTCGCCGCCTCAACCGCATGAAGGCTCATGGGCTTGGTCGACAGGCTCGCCAAGTCCATGCTGGTAAGAAAAGCATGCACATGGGCGTCGATGAGCCCGGGCATCACGGTGGCCCCTTTGGCGTCAATGGTTTGGTCAGCGTTTCCATTCGAGGGACCAGTGCTGACTTCCTTAATGGTGTCGCCTTCAATGACGAGATGGGCGCCGGTTGTCATGTCGCCACTCTCTGGGTTCAGAAGTTCGGCATTGACGATCTCAAGTGTACCCATCTCAAGCCCTTTCACTGGAATATGCATCATGGATCAGTATTGCCAGCCAACCATGCGACATTGCGCCTGGAATGATCAAATGTTTTCCCAGGGGTTCCATTTTGAACTAGGATTTATTTGACCCGAAAAACAACAAGAACAGGTCTCCAATTCACATGGCTTGGCTTTACTTGATTGGCTGCTTCATTGGCGCCGCCTGGACCACAACTGCCCTCATTCGCCTCAATAACAAGGCGGGTCCGGTGATCATCCCCTACTTTTTCTTAAGTCTGATGGCCAGCGAAATGCCGTTGCATTTCATCGCGGTGCAACTGCTCTTGACCCTCTTTTTCGCCCTCTTTGGGGTTTTTGAGGTTTGGCAGGGATCATGGGGCTTGGCGATTTCTTTTGCGTCTTGGGCTGGCCTTGGCGTCGTTTTCGTTCTGGCCAACGAGAACAAGAAGGTACTGATCAAATCTCTTGATGACGCTTTGGGAGAGGAGTTTCGCCTAGAGATACCGGATGATCGCCGTGAGACCTTTCGCCCTTCAATTGCACCTCGCGAGTGGCTGCTGCCTTTCGCCATGAAACGCCCAGGGGTCAAACGAATTGCAGATCTGGCTTATTCGGATGAGCATGAACGCCACACGCTCGACATCTATCTCCCCGATCCCGCTCCCGCTCCCGATACGCCTTGCCCTGTTCTCCTACAAGTTCATGGCGGTGCCTGGGTTGTCGGCCACAAGCAACAGCAAGCGATGCCGCTAGTGATGCATCTTGCTCAACGAGGTTGGGCCTGCGTCGCGATCAATTACCGGTTGAGCCCCAACGCTCGTTTTCCAGACCATGTGATCGACGTGAAGCGCGCGATCGCTTGGCTGCACGAGAATGGAAACACGTATGGGCTGGATACAGACTTCATTGCCATCACCGGTGGTTCGGCAGGAGGTCATCTTTCGTCCCTCACCGCTCTGACCGGAAACAAGGCCGTGTTGCAGCCGGGATTTGAAAATGCCGACACATCCATTTCTGCCGCGGTCCCATTTTATGGCATCTACGATTTTCTCGATCGCGGTGAAGGCCGCTATGGGCCCGGCATGATCGATTTCTTGACCCAGTCGGTTATGCCTTCCTCGCCTGGAGACGACCGCGCCCTTTGGGAATTGGTCTCACCGATATCACAGGTCTCTGAAGACGCGCCGCCGTTCTTCGTCATCCATGGGACACACGACGTCCTCGCTCCAGTGGAGGGTGCGCAGGACTTTGTTGATGAACTCAGACAATCCTCAAACGCGCCAGCAGCCTACGCTGAACTTCCTTGGGCACAACATGCCTATGAGGTTGTTCATTCCATTCGAACCGAACACACCGTTGATGCGGTTCATGCATTTCTCGAATGGGCGCTTGCCAATCATCGGAAGAAGAGTGACGTGTCGTCAGACGATGTTACTTCGAGTTCATGAGTCTGTAGACGCCAACCGTCACAAGCGGAATGAAGTAGATCGCGAAGAAGCCCCACGACAGAGTGCCGTAACCTTTGGCAATCAAGCCCACAATGCCGAAACTCGCCAGAATTGCGCTGAGACTCATCAAGCCGACTGCGATCAGAGAATGAGAGACTTTGCTAAGGGACTTCAGACCACGTTCGCTTCTATGCGTATCAATCCGCTCGTTGATCCCTTGCAAAACCCCCGCACCGGTTTCGATCAGCGTACCGAACAACATGATGGTGAAGAAGACCATCAACACGCCCAAGCCCAGATCACCCATCATGCTGTAAACGGGAATGTTGACTGCTCGAATTTCGGGATAGGCGCCGAGAAAAGCTACGTGAAAAATCAAAGCAGGCGCAAGGGCAATCACCGTGGCAATCCCGGCCGAGGTGAGCGCCTGGGAGCGGGTCTCAAACGCGCGCGCCACGTAGAGTACAATCGGTGCCGCTGTCATGTTGTACATGGCGTATTTGAAGCCTGAGAGCGCCCAACCGGGCTCAACGGCCCCGGCATCGAATGCCTCACCAATTCGACCAGAAAGCTGTGAGAATACGGCGACAAGAAACGCAATGAAGACGATGTAAAGAAAAAGCGACCAAAAGGTTAGCACCCTGGTCACCACCTCGCGGCCAAAATATTCCAAGGTCCCAACCAGCAGAAGCATGACAGCCATGCCAGCAGGTATTGGCACACCGAATTGATCATTGAGCACTTCGCTGGCTGCTGAAATGAGAACCGCAAAGACAAGCATCAACATAAAGAACGCGAAAATTTCGTACGCTGGCCAAGCTCGCCCCAGGATCTGTTGAAAAAATGTGCGGTAGTCATAAGCTTGAAATCTTCGACCAATTTCAAATGTCAAACCGATGACAAGTAAAAATAGAGAAAAAGCAACCGCGATGGCCATGAGCCCGCCGACAGCGCCATATTGCGTGAAATACTCCACCACTTCGCGACCGGTGCCGTAGCCACCACCAACGAGGATCGACTGAAACACAGCACCTGGCACAACATAGATCTGCAGGAACTTTGATAGAGACATGAGCCTTGTTTCGTCCTTTGCGAGCTTGTGCGGTGCAAAGGCACTGTACGCAGATAAAATTCGTCTTGTGAAGTAAGGAGATGTCCCCGTTAAGATCGGCGACCTTTGCAGACGGCTTCTTAGACCTTAGAGTGATTCTTACATTCACCTGTTGCGGAGGCCCGTTCGTGTCCACCAAGTCCAAACCAGAAATCCGCCACATCTATCAAAACCATCACCTCGATACAGAACGGTGGCGTGATTTCAAGGTTCGTCCTGATGATGTGATCATTTCCACATCTTACAAGGCAGGCACGACTTGGATGCAGACGATTGTGGCCTACTTGATCTTTTGGGACCGGGAAATACCTGGAGTCATTACTGAGATTTCGCCTTGGCTCGATATGAGGATCTTCCCCCTCGACGACGTGTTGGGGACTCTCGAAGCGCAAACACATCGCCGGTTCATCAAGTCACACCTCCCGCTCGACGGTCTGCCCTATTATCCAGAAGCAAAGTACATTGTTGTTGGCCGCGACCCGCGCGACGTGTTCATGTCATTGCTCAATCACTGGGGAAATCATACACCGGAGTTTCTGGACCTCATGAACATCATTCCAGACCGCGTCGGCGATCCAATGCCCACTTACGATGGCGATGTTCATGGGAGTTGGCAAAAGTGGATGACGCAAGGATGGTTTGATTGGGAGAACGATGGATGGCCTTATTGGTCACACCTCCATCACATCAAAACCTGGTGGGAATTCCGAAACTTACCAAACATCGAGTTCTTCCATTACGGCGACATGCTTGATGACCTCGACAAGGAAATGAAGCGTGTTGCCTCCTATCTGAATATCGAAATTCCGGAAGAGAAATGGCCGGGAATTGTTGAAGCCTGTACCTTTGCCACCGTGAAAAAGAACCCGGACATAGTCACGGGGCCCGGCATTGATTTCGGCTTCAAAGGGGGTGCCGACACCTTTATCAACAAGGGAACCAATGGCCGCTGGAAAGACGTCCTCAACGAAGAAGACCTTAAACTCTACGAAGAAGTGATGGGGAAAACTCTCTCGCTTGATTGCGCAGGCTGGATCGAGAATGGTGGACCTGTCGAGAGCGAGTGAATTGGACTGACAAGCTGTCAACAAGCTTCCATTTCCAGCTGTCGTTGACCTTGCTTCCTGGCCAGGTTATGAGGGCGCCGCAATAACTGTCACACATCGACAAGGGTGCCCCCATGATCACCTCATTCTTGGACCATCTGCGCAACGAAATCGAGACTGTCAAAGAGGCCGGTCTCTATAAGTATGAACGCGTGATTGCCTCACCTCAAGAAGCTATGATCCGGCTCGAAGATGGCAGTGAAGTCATCAATTTTTGTGCCAACAACTATCTTGGATTGTCGGACCACCCGGATCTCATCGAAGTCGGTCGTGAAGCTCTGTGTGAGTATGGCTATGGCATGTCATCGGTACGGTTCATTTGTGGGACACAAGTGACACACCGCGCGCTGGAAGAACGCTTGAGCCAGTTCCTCGGCATGGAAGATACGATCCTCTACGGATCTTGTTTTGACGCCAATACAGGGTTGTTCGAAACACTTCTAGATGACCGCGACGCCATCATCAGTGACGCACTCAATCATGCCAGCATCATTGATGGTGTTCGTTTGTGCAAAGCCCGTCGTTTGCGTTACGCCAACAACGACATCGACGAGCTCGAGGAGCATTTGAAGGCTTCGCAGGATTGTCGTTTCCGCCTTATCGCGACGGATGGTGTCTTTTCTATGGATGGTATCATCGCCAACCTTGAAGCCATTTGTGATTTGGCGGAGAAATACGATGCCATGGTCATGGTCGACGACTCGCACGCGGTTGGATTTGTCGGAGCAAACGGTCGCGGGACACCGGAAGCTTGTGGCGTCGAAGGACGGGTCGACATTGTAACCGGCACACTCGGAAAAGCGCTCGGAGGGGCCTCTGGTGGTTACACTTCGGCGCGCAAAGAAATTGTCGAATGGCTGCGACAACGTTCGCGTCCTTATCTGTTCTCCAACTCAGTCGCCCCAATGATCGTGGCCACGTCGCTCAAAGTTCTTGAAATGCTGGAGACATCGGGCGGATTGCGCGAGCAGCTCCAATCCAATACCGACTACTTCAGAGAACAAATGAGCGCGCTCGGTTTCGCAATGGGTGGAAATGGACATCCGATCTCGCCTGTGATGTTAGGCGATGCCAAACTGGCCGGAGAGATGGCAGACCGATTGCTTGAGAAGGGCATTTATGTCATTGGGTTCTCATTCCCGGTCGTGCCAAAGGGCCAAGCCCGCATCCGCACACAACTTTCAGCTGCACATACACGCGCGCATCTCGACACAGCCATCTCGGCTTTTGCAGATGTTGGCCGAGAGCTCGGCGTCATTTCCTAAGGAGACTTTCCATGCGTTCTTTGGTCAAAGCAAAATCTGAAGTTGGTATCTGGATGGAAGACATCCCGGAGCCGCCGTGTGGTCACAATGACGTTCGTATCCAGGTCAAGAAGACCGCAATCTGTGGCACCGACGTTCACATTTACAATTGGGACAAGTGGAGCCAAGAAACCATTCCGGTTCCTATGACGGTTGGTCATGAGTTCTCTGGTGAGATCGTTGAGATTGGTAGCGAAGTCGAAGGCTTCAGTGTCGGCGAACGCGTGTCCGGCGAGGGTCACATCACCTGTGGACATTGCCGAAACTGTCGCGCCGGTCGGCGACATCTCTGTCGCAACACAGTCGGTGTGGGAGTCAACCGACCCGGCGCTTTTGCCGACCATCTCGTGATCCCAGCTGTGAATGCTTTTCATCTGCCGAAAGAAATCTCAGATGACTTTGGCGCCATTCTCGATCCACTTGGGAATGCGGCCCACACCGCGCTTTCGTTTGATTTGGTTGGTGAAGATGTCTTGATCACCGGCGCTGGCCCGATCGGCATTATGGCGACCGCGATCTGTCGTCATGTGGGCGCGCGTCATGTGGTGATCACAGATGTCAACGATTACCGCCTCAGCCTTGCAGAAAAGATGGGAGCAACACGCACAGTCAATGTTGCCAATCAAAGTCTGGACGATGTCATGGGCGAACTCGGTATGGCAGAAGGCTTCGACATTGGTCTCGAAATGTCTGGCAATCCAGCTGCAATTTCCGACATGATCCGGACGATGAATTTCGGCGCCAAAGTTGCCTTGCTTGGATTATTGCCCGGCCCGATCAATATTGATTGGAATGACATGATCCTTAAAGGGCTCGTTGTCAAAGGCATCTATGGGCGCGAGATGTTTGAGACTTGGTATAAAATGACCGCGATGCTCGAGAGCGGACTCGATATATCACCGATCATCACCCATCACTTTTCCATCGATGACTTTCAGGAAGGTTTCGACACGATGCGGTCAGGCAAATCTGGCAAAGTCATTTTGAACTGGGACTAACCAGGGAGATCCCGGTGAGCGATCAAGAGGATGTACACATCGAACAACGTGATGCCACACGCGGCGTCCGCTTGAGCGTTGTTGACCTCTTTACAGTTGGGATTGGACCTTCAAGCTCGCATACCATTGGGCCGATGCGCGCCGCCCATCGGTTCGTCGAAGATCTCAGGCGCGAAAACGTGCTGAGCAAGACCCACGCCGTCGTCACGAAACTCTTTGGATCGCTGGCTCTAACCGGCAAGGGCCACGGCACGGACCGTGCTATTCTCATTGGTCTATCAGGCGAGTTGCCCGACAGTGTGGATCCAGATCGATGCTCTCAAATCGTCGAGCAAGTGCGGTCCTCTGAAACTCTGACCCTTGGGGCAACTCGGGAAGTGCGTTTTACTGAGAGCGAACACCTCCAGTTCTGCTACGAAGAAATTTTGCCTCAGCACCCAAACGGCATGCGATTTGAGGCAGTTGCTGAAGATGGTCGGTCCCTCTCTACACGTGAGTATTTTTCAGTCGGTGGTGGGTTTGTTGTGTGTGAAGATGAGATAGGCGGGGTTCCTGTCCACGGCGACAATGTTGTTCTCAAACACGCGTTTTCGTCCGCCGATGAACTCCTTGAGCGCGGCCAAGAGACGGGTCTAACAATCTCGGAAATGGTCGCTGAAAACGAACTGGCATGGCGAAGCGCCGAAGAAACCCGTGACTATCTCCTCAAAGTCCGCGATGTCATGCGCGACTGTATCGCGCGCGGATGTCGACAAAAAGGACACCTGCCAGGCCCGTTGAACGTGAAGCGTCGCGCGCCTTCCATTCACGTCAAGCTTTCGTCCACTCCTGAACAAGGCTTGAAAGACCCTCTCACTGTTCTTGATTGGATCAACCTCTATGCCTTGGCGGTCAGCGAAGAAAACGCTTCCGGCGGTCGCGTGGTGACCGCTCCGACAAATGGTGCCGCCGGGGTCGTTCCGGCCGTGCTTACTTATTATGAACGATTTTGCCCGGCTTCCGATGATGAGGGTGTTTTGCGGTTCCTCCTCACCGCAGGCGCAATAGGCGCTCTCTACAAACACAAAGCTTCCATCTCGGGCGCGGAAGTTGGATGCCAAGGCGAAGTGGGCGTTGCGTGCTCAATGGCGGCCGGCGGCTTGACCGCAGCGCTTGGTGGCACGAACGCACAAATTGAGAATGCCGCGGAAATTGGTATGGAGCACAATCTGGGCCTCACCTGCGATCCCATTGCCGGCTTGGTACAGGTGCCTTGTATCGAACGCAATACGATGGGAGCCGCCAAAGCGGTCAATGCGTCCCGCTTGGCACTCAATGGCGACGGCAGTCATGCAGTTTCTCTCGACAAAGTTATTGAGACCATGCGCCAAACCGGTCTCGACATGCAGACCAAATACAAGGAGACCAGTCAGGGTGGTCTCGCGGTCAATCTCGTTGAGTGCTAGGCGTCTTGCCTATTCTGCTCGTGCCGTTGTCGATCTCCCCACACAATCTCTTTATAGTCGAATCCACTTTCAATGGTTGGTTTTACAACGGCAAAATACGGTGAGAGATCAAAGTCTCGCGGCGCGAAAAGTGAATAGTGCCGGATGTGAAGGACTTCTTTCTTGGTGTACTGAGTACCGTCGACCGCCTCAACATCCGGCAGAATTGGATAGCGCACAGTCTGAAAAGCCTGAGCGATAAGTGTTGAGCAAATAGCTCGGGTCGGATCACCACTTCCTAAAGCTAACATTCTACGACGGAAACGGACCGGAACCGGTGGATGAGGGATGAGATATCGAAATAGATCGACAACGTTTCGAAGGTCATACTTCTTGCCCAGACTATCGACGGCAAATTGCACGACTTGCGCACGGTCCTCGTCGCTCAATCCTATGGGGCGGCAAATACGGGTGTTGAACTGCGCAAATTTTGACAGAGGAACCGCGATAACCCCATCTTTCGCTCGTGCTTCCACAAGTGTGGGCGGATTATTATCACCATCTTCGCTAAGTTGATCACCGACAAAGATAGCTGCGTGCGACCAAGTCGATTGCGTAAGGTATTTGATAATTGAACTAATGCGTTGATTGCCCTCAATCAACAAGACATCACCGGGTTCCAGGCAGTGTTGGAGCCGTTCGGACTCGACAACTGAGAACGGTTGATATTTTCGTAGCGGTCGCTCTATGAACCAGACGACGGCATTGGAGATCTTTCGAGAGACCCATCCGAACATCAGGTCATTTCCTCATGGTTTGGTATTGCGATAGACCAAAACAATAGCCATTCGAATCCTAAACGAAGATAGTTCAATTCGTCACAGCAGCAAAATCAGAAAGACGTGAATTGAGTTCAAAGTGAGCTTGACGGTCACAAATCGACCAGCTTTTTTCTCATCCCGCCTTCAAGAAAAATCCCCGACCACAAACGTGATCGAGGACAAACTCCCCATTTCACCAGCAGCTGCACCTCACCTCATAGGAGCGGCAACGCCATCAGGATCAAGCCTACAACACCGGCAAACCAGAACAACGGACGTATCCAGGGCCAGCCTCCCAAATAGACAACCGCGTGTGCCAGTCGCGCATAGAAGAAGACTTGTGCGCCCATGGCGGTCTGCTCAGAACTGCCGCCGACGGCCGTGACGATCACGACGAGCGGAATGAACAATGCCATGTTTTCAAGCATGTTGTTACGCAACCGAACGGCGCGTTTGTTAAACACCGTTGGATCCGGCAAACTGTCACGCGAGCTCGCTTGCGCGGCGACACCGTTTTTGAGGATTGATTCCGTTGCAGGAATCGCAATCAAAACAAAGAGGAGAATTGTGCTGTAAAGCAACATCAAGAGTTCGATAGTCATTGCATAGCCTCCGTTTGCGGATGATTCGTCACCGTACCATATCGGCACCACCGTGCAGATGAAATGCAAAATCAATTTCCATAAGACTCTAAGGCAGCAATATTTCCACCCGAAAACGGCTTACGCCACCTAGTTCTGACTGGGTTTAGGCAAATATTCTGTGTACCTTCTAACCCAGATGCGAGAAGCGGGTCTTGCTTTTGACTCTCAAAAGACAGGGGAAAAACATGAAAATCTTTTTGGCAGAACTTATTGGCACGTTCACGCTTGTGCTCTTTGGCTGCGGCGCGGCTGTCATCGCTGGTGGTGACATTGGTGTATTGGGGATCGCCTTCGCATTCGGCTTTGCACTCATCGCTATGGCTTACGGTATTGGCCCCATTTCGGGATGCCATATCAATCCTGCGGTCAGCATTGCAGCTGTCATCGCGAACCGGATGCCCGCATCTAAACTGGGCACGTACATTGTCGCGCAGATCGTTGGCGCAGTGCTTGGTGCAGGCGTTCTTCTTCTCATCGTTGGTGGCCAACTTGGCGGGTATGACGTTGCTGCGTCGGGTCTCGGGAAAAATGGCTGGGGCGATGGGTATATGGGTGAGTATGCCATGACCGCGGCATTCATTTTTGAGTTTGTCGCAACCTTTCTTTTCGTTGTGACAATACTCGGGTCAACCGATGAGGCCGGAACAACGCCCGTGGCGGGTCTTGCGATCGGGATCGCACTTGTGGTCATCCACATCGTCGGCATCAATGTCACCGGCGTATCGGTCAACCCAGCCCGCAGCATTGGCCCCGCTGTTTTTGTTGGCGGAGAGGCGATCAGCCAACTCTGGTTGTTCTTAGTCGCGCCAATCCTCGGAGCGGTCGTCGCGGGCTTTTTGTTTCGCGCAGGGCTATTGGGCGGCAAAACCGAATAGAATCGTTGTTTTGGTATCGATGTGGGGTCGGGTTCTAGCCCGGCTCCCATTCCGCGCCTGACTGGCTGCGGAGCAATCCTCTGAAGGCACGGTGCGGGCCACCGCCTTGATGCACGACGTCATAGACCTCTTGGGCAATGGGCATTTCGACATTGTGCTCTTGGGAAAGCTCCATGACGGCGCCAACACTCTTGACGCCTTCGGCGACCATGTGCATCTCGTTGATGATGTCGTCGAGCAATCGTCCCTTGCCTAGTTGTTCGCCTACATATCTGTTCCGGCTCTGCTGACTCGTGCAGGTCGCCACTAGATCCCCCATGCCTGCCAATCCTGCGAAGGTTTCCGGGCGCCCGCCAAGGGCTGTTCCCAATCTTGTGAGCTCGGCCAGCCCACGTGTGATCACGGCTGATCTGGTATTGTCGCCGGCGCCTAAGCCATCGCCCATTCCGGCAGCAATTGCGACGACATTTTTCAGCGCCCCACCAAGCTCACACCCGGTAACATCGTTGTTTGTGTAAACGCGAAAGAGCCCTGAGCGAAAAATGCTTTGAAGGGCCTTCACAATGGCATCGTCTTCCATGGCAATGACGCTGGCAGCGGCATCCCCGGAAATGATCTCCCGCGCCAAGTTTGGACCGGTCAAGACGCCGGGCGGATGTCCCGGCAATACTTGTTCAATGACTTGGGTCATTCGCAACCTGGACCCCTGCTCAAGACCCTTGGAGAGACTGATGATGGGCACCCAAGCTCGAATGTGTTTGGAAACATCTTTTAGAACCGAACGAAAATTTTGCGACGGAATGCCCATGATGATCACGTCGGCACCACGCACCGCCTCCTCAATGCTATTAGTTGCGCGAAGAGATTTGTTGAGGGATCCGCCCGGTAGGTATTTTTCCAAGGAGTGATTATTGTTGATCTCGTCAACCGACTTCTGGTCCCGCGCCCACAAAAGCGCGTTTGCGTTTCGGGCGACGAGGGAGGCAACGGTAGTTCCCCAAGAACCGGCACCCAAAATACCAACATTCAACGGATTGCTCATAGTTTCCCCTTACGTCAACCACAGCCGAACCAGCGACATGGAACAGCGCTTCATCGTGGCGTGGCTCTGCAAAAACAAAAACCTACACTTACAGCCGCATATTGGGCACAATGTCCTTGGAATCTAGCGTTCCATGGTGTGGTTGTCGAATCTGAAGGCCGGGTATGAAGCAAATCTCCAACACAGATGCCGTCTTCTTCTATGCGGATACACCGCATACGCCGAGCGTCGTCGGTGGTGTTTCTATCTATGATCCCTCTTCGGCGCCAGGCGGCAAAGTAAGGTTCATGGAGATCCTGCAGTATATGCGGGAGCGCCTGCACCTCTGGGAGCCGTTTCGGCAGAAACTGGTCCGCGTACCCATGGACTTGGATCTGCCGTATCTCGCCAATGATCCTGATTTTGACCTTGAATTTCATGTTCGCCACATCGCCTTGCCAAAGCCAGGCGATTGGAAACAGCTGTGCATTCTCTTGGCCCGCATCTATTCCCGACCTCTCGATATGAATCGTCCGATGTGGGAGATGTATGTCATTGGCGGCTTAGACAATATTGACAACATCCCGAAAGGTAGTTTTGCAGTCCTCATCAAGATCCATCACATCCTCACAGATGGAGTCTCGGCGATCGCACTTATGGAGGCCATACACGAACTTGATCCAGAGGCCTCGCGTGACAAAGGAACCGATTCATTTGATGGGACAGATGAAAGCCTGCCCACGGATGCCGCTCTGCTTACGCGCGCTCTGCCAAATCTCGTTCAGCAACCGCTCACGTCGATCGGACACACATCCGCGCTCATTCGCGGAGAACTCAAAGCCGGTCGGTCGCGACGGCAGGAACGTCTGCTAAAGAGTCCCTCCGTCCCACGCACGCGCTTTAACGAACCGGTATCGGTGCACCGCGTCTTTGAGGGGCGCGAGTATGTGCTCGAAGACATTCGAAAATTCAGAAAAGCGATCAATGGTGCGACCATCAATGATGCCGCCATTGCCATTTGCGCCGGCGCGATGCGACGCTACCTATTGGCAAAAGAAGAACTTCCGAAAACATCGCTGGTGGCGATGTGCCCGATCTCGGTCAGAACCGAAGGGGCTGAAGGGGATGGAGGAAACCAGATTTCAGATATGGCTGTTGCCATGGGCACGGATATAGAAGATCCCATCGCGCGACTTCAAGCCATTCGCATCCGAACTCAGGACGCAAAGCGAATGGCTGCGGTTCGCGGCCCCGATCTTCTCTCCCATATATCCGGCATTTTGAGCCCTGCCCTCGCGTCGGCAACTTTTCGCCGTGCTGAAGGTATGAAATGGATCTCCAAAATGCGGCCTATCTGCAATACATTCGTGTCGAATGTCCCCGGACTTCCCATGGATATCTTCTTTGCTGGCGCAAAGCTCGTCGCCGGGTACGGCATGGCGCCGCTTGGAGACGGCATGGGCATTTTCCACGCGGTGACCAGCCACAAGAACACGCTAACGATTTCTATAACAGCTTGTCGGGAACATCTTCCTGACCCTGATTTTTACGCTGAGTGCATTGACCAATCTTACAACGAATTGAGAAAAGCGGCTTTCGCAAAATTGAAGACCGCCAAGTAGTTCAACTGTATTGATCCCACTTCATATTTGAGAAGTCGGTGAGGAAACGAACAGCCAATGAGTCAAACGACCATCTTGCACGAAACCGCCGTTGATCAAGAAACTTCCACTGGCCCTTGGGCAGGCAAAGCTCAGGTTATTTTTCTGTTGGATGCGGCGAATGATCTGGAAGACGAGATCCTCAAGAAATGGATCGCGGACCATTCCGACGGCGAAAATGTCGATCACTCATTTTGCAATATTGGTGGGGATGCCCAAAGCGACCTATCATCGGTTATTGAAAGTACCACGCAATATGGCCATGACCCCTGGCTCCAACCGGTGCGCGTGGTGTGGCTTGGGCAAAGCAGCGCGGAGAAAAGATTTCCCCTCGTTCAAGACCTCTTTGCCGGGATCGTTCAACACCCTGGAAGATTTAGAGGGCGCTGGCTGCTCAAGAGACATCCTGACCGGGTAAAATGTGCTGCAGGTCTCGGCGCCCATTTGAGCGATGTGCGACGCCAATTTGAAGACGATTGGGGTTCAGCGGAATTTGATGACAGCACTCTGAGCGATTTTGTCTTGCGTCAGGCCGCCGTCGTCTTGGAACGAGCCGAACGTGTCTTGCGCGGCGCGAGATACAAGGTGCCGAAACTTCTCACTAGTGACGTCTTCTCGGACCAAACCTATCAAAAGAAGCTGGTTGATATTTCCCAGTCGGGCGATGCTGACTTACCGCAGGTCCGCGAGAAAGCCGAAGCGTATCTCAAAGAAATGGCGGCAGCTCAAAACCCGTTCACACTCGATTGCTTCATTGCGCTGCAACGCGCCATGTATGTGAGTACGTACGATCCTGAAATTGACTATGACAAAGGGCAGTTGGAAGAAGTTCGCGACTTGCTCACCTCAAGGCCTGTGGTCTTTTTGGTCACTCACAAGTCAATGCTCGATACGGTCGCTTTGTCGGTCACTTTGTTTGACAACAATCTGCCGCCGCCCATGGCTTTCGGCGGCATCAATCTCAATACCTTTGGCCTTGGCGCCCTTGGCAAGAACGCTGGTGTCATCTTTATTCGGCGCAGTTTCCAAGACAATGAAACCTACAAGGCAACATTCCGGCGTTACATTGACTATATGGTCGACAAGCGCTTTTCGTTTGTTTGGGCATTTGAAGGAACACGGTCTCGAACCGGAAAACTGCTGCCGCCACGGTATGGCATGTTCAATTACTTCGTTGAATCGATCCTGAGAAACAAGAGCTATGACGTCACATTTGTTCCGGTCACAATTGCCTATGATCAGATCAATGAAGTCGATGACTATATTCGCGAACAGCGAGGGCTCGACAAGAAGCCAGAGGGCATGGCTTGGATCGCAAAGTTCCTCCGCTCCAAGCAAAAGCTCGGCCGCATCTTCTTGCGCTTTGGCGAACCGCTTCGTCTTCCTGACATTGTTCCCCCAGAGCGCCTCAATGACGGCCTCAATGCAGACCAAAAAACCGAAGCCGTACAAAAGCTCGCTTTCCAAGTCGCCGTTCGTATCAATGAGGTCACTCCCATAACGGCCACTTCATTGGTAACACTGTCCCTCCTCGCCAATAGCACACGAGCGCGCACCCTCAAAGGTATTCAGCGGACCATTCAATCCTGGATGGAAGTCGTCAATCGTCGGCAGTTTCCGACAGCCGGACCTCTAGAGCTCGACACCCTCGAAGCCATTGAGCTAACGCTTGAACAGTTGACCCGCAATGGGGTGGTAACCTGTTACGAAGAGGGACTTGAGAAGGTCTACGCAATATGTCGCGGTGAGTATCTCAAAGCGGCGTATTACCGAAATACCATCATTCACTTCTTTGTTGTCGATGCCATTGTTGAGCTGGCGCTCATGAAGGTCTCGGATCGTCCTAGTGAAGACGGCGCGCTGGTGTTCTGGCGTGAAGTGGAAGCGTTGAGAGATTTGTTGAAGTTTGAGTTTTACTTCCCGCCAAAAGACGAGTTTCGGGCGGAAGTTGATTCTGAACTCAAAGCGCGCACGAAGAGTTGGGAAGCGGCTCTCAGAGAGGGCGGTCATGCAGCGCGCGATGCGCTTGATGAAACAAGACCCCTTGTGGCCCAGGGAGTTCTTCGTTCTTTCACGGATGCCTATTCGGTTGTGGCTCAAGCTCTTTGTCGCCTCGGATCTGAGCCGGTTGAAGACGCCAAGTCCTTTTTGGCTGACTGCATCAAACTTGGAAAGCAGATGTATTTGCAAAGTCGGATTTTCTCGGAAGAATCAGTTTCCAAAAGCCTTTATGAAACGGGCTTAAAACTCGCCACCAATCGCGGGCTTGACGAGGGCGGCGCGGAAGTGGCCGAACGGCGGGTTCAATGGGCGCAGGATATGCGAGATATCTCCCGCCGACTCGACATTATCGTCACAATGGTGCTAAGCCGCCAAGAAGACTGAGGTTTGGGAAGAATTATGGCGACCTATCAAACATTGTTGCGGGACATCGAAGATGGCCCCTCAGGCTCGACCGTCGGTGCCTTTTTCGACATGGACAAGACCGTCCTGGCAGGGTTTTCAGCTCAAGACTTGTTCGTTGAGCGCCTCAAAGAAGGTGATATGTCGATCCCGGAGCTGATTGACGGGGTCGCCGTTTCAACGGAGTTCGCGCGCGGCAAAATTGACTTCACCGAGTGGGTCAACGCGACGATCTCATCCTTGCGCGGTCAGCTTGATGAAACCAATTGCGAATTTGGACGCAAAGTCTTTGATGAACGCGTCGCCGCACGGATTTATCCTGAAGCACGCGGGTTGATCGAGGCACACTTCCGCAAAGGGCACACTGTTGCCATCGTCTCTTCGGCGACGTCGTATCAGGTCGACCCTGTTGCCGAAGACTTTGGCATCGACAACGTTCTCTGCAATCATTTAGAAGTTGAGAACGGCGTTTGTACTGGCCGCATTATCGAACCTGCCTGTTACGGCGAAGGAAAACTCGTGGCCGCTCAAGCTTTGTGCGATGAAAAAGGCGCCGACCTCCTTAAGAGCTACTTCTATTCCGACGGTTCAGAGGATTTGCCACTCCTAGACGCGGTGAAGTATCCCCGCCCTCTTAATCCGGGACGCAAGCTCACGCGCATCGCAGAGGAACGGGACTGGCCCATCACCAGATTTGATAGCCGCGGCACACCTTCAACAATGGATGTCGTGCGTACGGGGCTCGCTTATGGTTCTTCCATGGTTGCGGCCTCGGCAGCGTTGTCGGCCTATGCGCTTAACCGCTCCCCCTGGCAAGCACGTAACATCTTCAATTCCGTTTGGGGCGAATTGTCGGCAGCCTCGACAGGCCTTAGAATCAATACGGAAGGTGAAGAACACCTGTGGTCCCATCGACCCGCAATCTTCATGTTCAATCATCAAAGCGCTGTTGACGCGATTGTCATGATCAAGCTCTTGAAGCGTGACTTTGCCCCTATTGGAAAGATCGAGATCAGCAAACAACCTGTAATCGGCCAGGTGGCGCGCGCCCTTGGAACTTTCTTTGTTGACCGTTCCAATACAGAAAAAGCCATCGAGGCTATCAAACCAGCCATTGATGGGTTGAAGTCAGGCATTTCGGTCATGATGGCGCCGGAAGGAACCCGGAGTGTCACCAACAAGCTAGGACCGTTTAAGAAAGGCGGGTTTCATTTGTCGATGCAGGCAGACGCGCCCATCGTTCCGGTCCTTTTGATGAATACAACGGATGCCATGCCCAAAGGATCGGCCATCGCCCGACCGACAACGATTGAAGTCAAAGTTCTACCACCCATTTCGACTAAGGATTGGGATGTGAAGAATCTCGAGAAACACATTGCGGATGTGAGAACCCTCTTCCTTCATGGATTGGGCCAGGGCGAAGAGGAAAAACCGCTGAAGAAACCTGTGGCCAAAAAATCTGCAAGACCGAAAACCAAAGCAAAGCCAAAAGCTAAATCGAAGGCTAAAGCTAAGGCAAAAACGAAGGCGAAAGCTAAAACGAAACGCAAGACAAGCAGCACGCGCAAAGCACCATCTCGCGCCAATGGGTCACACCCAACCGCTTAGACCATCTAACTTTGCGTCTCGCGCCGGGTGACACACACCACACCGTGTGCGGATTCCATCTCTCCGACACAACGATTGCAATTGTCGCAGAGAGATCGGTGAGACTGGCCGGATTTGAACTCATTGATCAAGTTGGGATTGTGAATAAGGGGGCGGCCCATGGCGACCGCATCGAAGCCTTCCGCGATTGCTTTTTCGATATTGGCGCGGCTGCGCACCCCTCCAATGAGTACCAAGGGCATATCTACCGCCGCGCGAATTTGGCGGGCCTGATCAAGAAAGAAGAGTTCCTCAAAGGGCAACTCGCGCAGCATCCGCGCACCGCCAATTCTCAAAATGGCCTTTCGAAATGCAGATGATTCCACAGCCACCATGGCTTTGAGAGGGCTGCCGCCACGAAAGAGAAACATCGGCGACTTGCTGACGATGCCGCCTGACAATACGAGTGCGTTGAGCCCCGTGCTTTCGAGATGACAGGCGACCTCTGTTGCCTCGGTCGTACATAAACCACCGCGAACACCATCACTGAGGTTCACCTTTGCTAGAATCGGAAAGTCTGTTCCCAACTCTTTTCGTAGAGCTTCTGCAACCCGGCGGGGAAATCGCGTCCGATTGTTGGTCGTGCCACCATACTGATCTCGACGGTGATTGAGAGCCGGGCTTAAGAACTGACTTAAGAGATAGCCATGGCCCATATGCACTTCGACAGCATCGAAACCAGCCTCGCGCGCGACCGCAGCGGCGCGAACATAATCCTTAACGATTTCGTCCATTTCGCTGGTCGTGAGAGATTTCATGAACGGGGATCCGGACATCAGACCGTATGTGTTGAACCCGCTGGACGGCGCTCGTGATGCCCAGGTTGATCTGCCAGTGGCCCGTGTAAATCCGCCTGCGTGGGCCAGTTGAATGGAAGCTGCAGCGCCTTCTGATTGCACGGCTTCAGTCAATCGCTTCAGATTCGGAATCTCGTCCTCGGACAACACAATCTGATCATCGAAAGTACGTGCGTCCTTTGAGACCGCACCATAGGCAACGGTGGTCATGGCCACACCGCCGGCGGACGGGTCGCGGTGAAAGTCGATCTGTTCATCTGTGATCTTGCCGCCTGGTGTACGACCTTCGTAAGTTGCGGCTCGGATGACACGGTTGCGCAGTTTTAGCTTCGCGAGTTCCCAGCTCTCAAATACCATTTCGCCATTGATGGTCATCAGTCGTCGATCATTCCTTGCTTAACGCTCAGGGCACCCTACATGAACTATGGCCCTCGCCAAAGGCATTGGGAAACTCGCCGTCATTTACCCTGGCTCTCTTTGACCTGGCCCGACGGACACATAAGCACTATGTTTCCTCGGATCGAGAGTGGAGCGATTTGTCAATGAGACGCATCATCGTCGGCATATCCGGTGCAAGCGGTGCCATTTATGGCATCCGCGCCCTAGAAACATTGTCTGAAATTTCGGATGTTGAATCGCATCTCGTCCTCTCTGATGGTGCGCGCGCGACTATTGCTGCGGAAACCGAATGGACGGTCAAAGACATCGAAGGCCTCGCCCATGAAGTCCATTCAAGCAAGAATCTCGGAGCGACTATTTCATCTGGGTCTTTCAAGACAGACGGTATGCTTGTTGCGCCATGTTCGATCCGAACACTCTCAGCGATCGTGCACTCAAATGCGGACAATCTTCTCACCAGGGCTGCAGATGTCGTCTTGAAAGAAGGACGGCGCCTGGTCTTGATGCCGCGGGAAGCACCACTGCATGTTGGACATTGCAAGCTCCTCTATGAGGCCGCACAGATGGGGATTATCATCGCGCCACCGATGCCCGCCTTTTATAACAATCCACAAAGCATCGATGACATCATCAATCACAGCGTCGGCCGTGTCTTGGACCTCTTTGACATCGACACAGGCCGGGTCAAACGTTGGTCCGGTATGAGCAAAAGTATCGACTAGAAAAATGTCGGATGATCACACACGTATCCTCAACTACCTGGCAACGCATAACACAATGACGTTGGCGACCCTTGGCGAGGATGGCCCCTGGGCCGCAGCGGTCTTTTACGCCAACGGTGACAATTTCAATTTTTTCTTCAAGACCAGCCCCAGCACTCGGCACGGCATCGACATCACTCAAACCGCACAAATCGCTGCGACGATCCAAGATGATGGGCAAGAGTGGCAAAGTATTGTTGGTATTCAGGCCGTCGGGAGCTGCAACCAAGTTGACACCGCTGATGCTTCTTGCGCTAACGACCTCTATCTCGAGAAGTTTTCATTCCTCCAACCCAAAGATGGTGATAAAGACGATCCGGCCAAACAAGATTTGGTGACGCGGTTGAACGAAACTCCGTATTTCTGTTTTCGCCCACAGTGGATTCGCCTCATCGACAATAGCCAAGGGTTTGGGCACAAAATGGAAATCTTTGTTGGATCTCCTGACACCGACTAAGCGAAACCACCCCAAGAAATCCCAGGACTGACAATCCCAATTAACCTCGCCCGCGGTTAGCCATGACGATGGTCATTGGCGCATTGGGGGTCTAATCAAATGGGAAAATGAACCCGCCGCGACCCACGCTTCCTCTTACATCCTCTCAACAATGATAGCCGGGGCCATGCCGCCGGCGGCGCACATGGTCACAAGACCAAACTGTTTGTCTTGGCGTTCGAGCTCATCGACCATGGTGCCAATGAGGATTGACCCTGTGGCGCCGATCGGGTGACCAAGCGCCATGGCGCCGCCGTTCACGTTGACGCGGCTGCGGTCGAGATCCAGATCGCGGATGAACTTTTCGGCCACCACCGAGAAGGCTTCGTTGATCTCAAAGAGATCGATGTCCTCAACCTTCATGCCCGCTTTCGCCAAGACTTTCTTGGCGGCTGGAACCGGCGCGTTGAGCATCAAGGTTGGGCTGTCGCCCATATTGGCCATCGCGACAACGCGGGCGCGCGGCTTCATGCCATGGCTCTCAGCGTATTTTGGCGAGGCCAAAAGAAGAGCTGCAGCGCCATCAACAACACCGGAGGAATTACCGGCGTGGTGGACATGGTCGATTTCCAGGTCTGGGTATTTCTGCAGCACCAGTTTGCGGAAGGTGGTGCCGTCTTCGTCAAGTTCGAAATCAGCAATCGCCGCAAAGGAGGCGTTTAGTCCGGCCAAGCCTTCTTTGGTGGTTTGTGGGCGGGGAAATTCTTCGCGGTCGAGAGCGAGAGATCCGTCTTCCTTGTAGACCGGCACCAATGATTTTTCGAAGTGACCGTTCTTGATGGCATTGTCAGCGCGCTGTTGGCTCACCAAAGCCAAGTCATCAACGGCGTCCCGTGAAATTCCTTCCAAGGTCGCGATGGCATCAGCGCAGACGCCTTGGTGAGGTTGCGGATGTTCATGACGAAGACGGGTGTTTCCATTGTCAAGGAAAGGTGATGAGCCTTGCATTTGACCATAGTGTGACATCATTTCCGTTCCACCGGCAATGACCAGGTCTTCAAATCCCGACATGACACTGGCGGCTGCAAAGTTGACGGTTGTGATGCCAGATCCACAAAAGCGATCAAGGGTCACACCGGAAGATTGAACGTCGTAACCTGCATCAAGGGCGGCCATGCGACCGAGATCACCGGCTTGGTCGCCACGCTGAGAGCTGGTTCCCCATATTATGTCGTCGACTTCGGCGGTGTTGAGATCGTTGCGCTCTTTCAAAGCTTTCAAGACCGTTGCGCCTAAGTGTTGCGCGTGCATTTCGGCGAGTGCGCCTTTGCCGATCTTGCCAATTCCCCGCGGTGTCCGGCAGGCATCAATGATCCATGCTTCGCTCATGTTCCGTTTCCTCTTGTCCCTGGTGTTTTTGTTTTGTTGTTGTGGTCGACAAATTGGCACTATCATGGGGGTCAAGACAAGAACTTATAACAGATAACCTGGAGCTAACCCAATGAGCGAAGAAGTCCTCGTCAGCACTGAAGGCGGCATCATGACCGTAACCATCAACCGGCCAAAGGCCAAGAATGCTGCCAATCGTGCGGTGGCTGTGGCCATCGCAGCCGCCATGGATGAGCTCGATGGCAATGATGATTTGCGGGTCGCGATTATCACCGGGGCGGATGGCACATTTTGTTCCGGTATGGATCTCAAGGCCTTTGTCAAAGGCGAGTTCCCTTCGGTTGAGGGTCGTGGATTTGCAGGCGTCACAGAAGCGCCGCCCCAAAAGCCTTTGATCGGGGCGGTTGAGGGTTACGCATTGGCTGGCGGTTTTGAGCTTGCCATCAGCTGCGATCTCATCGTGGCGGCGGACAATGCCATGTTCGGTATTCCAGAAGTGAAGCGCGGGCTCGCAGCAGCAGCAGGGGGTCTTGTCAAACTCCCTCGTCAAATCCCACCACGTCTTGCTATGGAACTTGCGCTCACCGGTGAATTCATCACCTCACAACGGGCCTACGAGATGGGCTTGATCAACAGAGTCGTCCCTAAGGGTACGGCTCTTAAAGAGGCGAAAAAGCTCGCTCAAATGATTTGCGCGAACGGGCCTATGGCAGTCGCAGCCAGCAAACAGGTGATGGTGGAAAGCCAAGACTGGGCAACAGAAGATCTCTACAAAAATCAAAACAAGATCACCGGACCGATCTTTGCCAGCGAGGATGCCATAGAGGGGTCCGTCGCCTTTGCGGAAAAGCGGGCACCTGACTGGAAAGGCAAGTAGTTCGGTCCTAAGCCGGCACGATTTCGCGGAGGGCTTCGTACTTGTCGAAGTAGATGAGTGTGAAGCCGATCGTGTCGACGATGCCGTGCACGAGCACCGCGAGCCAAATATTTCGCCCTTTAGCAAGGTAGATCAGGCCTAAGAAGAAGCCCATCAAGCCGGTCATGATCATACCTGTTGGTCCCTGATAAAAGTGGGACATGCCAAACAAGGCTGACGACAGGACTAGTCCGATTGCGAAGCCGACATTGCGCCCACCGAGCAGCAGGCCGGTCTCCTGAAGCAAGAATCCGCGAAAGAACATCTCCTCCAAAAAGCCGCCGATGATCCAGCCAATGGCGATCATGATGAGCGTGTTGGGCACATTCCCAACGAGGCCATCGAAGGCCGAGAAATCGGCTTCTTCGCCGGTCCACTTGGCCACGAAGGGCTCAATTAGAACATCGGCGCCAATTTCGAGTATTACCGCGAGGCCTATGGCGGCAAGAATGAGGGCACCCCATTTTCCTGGCGACCGAAATCCTAGATGTTGAAACCCCTTCACCCGCAGCAAAGACACTATGATGATGAATGCAAAGCCACCAAGGATGGCAAAATTGGAATAGGGCGTGGCGAAGGTCAACGCGATCAACAAAGGAATGAGGATGAGGAGGCCCAGTCGCACGGGTTGGCGCTCCATCAGGTGTGTAAAGCCTTGTCGAATTCCGGTCCGTTCTTCCGTCATCGGTCACTCCTCAGTTCTATGTTGTAACTTCTGCACGTTGATCGTCCATTCCCATGGAATAAATGATCGGGTCTGATTTTTGTCTTTTCACAAAATCGTCCTTTGACGACAGGCCCTGCCAATCAATCGAAATGAGGGATTGAGCCACGGCGCCCCCCAGTGTGGTGCCGGGACCTAAGATGATAATGCAGTCTGGCGAGAACTCTTGCGTGCCGACCGCTACGGCGCGCGTGAAGTCATAGGTTGAGACAATTTGAGCGCCGAGTGTGTAGTCCCACATCTCAATTGGGTCAGAAGAGTAAGGGGTCCATATGTGTCCGCGTCCATCTATGAGGGGAAGGGACGGGCGGTGGAACAGATCCTGCGACAGCAGTGCCTTGCCGCGCTCAGAATTGTCTTGCAAAATAGGCGTGTGAAACGCCGCGTGATTGTTCAAACGAAGCGGAAAGCGTCCCTGCTCTTCCGGCAGTTTTTCCATCAATAGATCCAGCGCTTTGTCTTCGCCGCCAAAGACCAACATGCCGCCAAGGTCGATGGAAACATAGAGCCTGTTATTCTGCTCGTGATGAATGTCGTCGATGAGGCCCAACAACTCCTCACGGCGCCCCGGAATTGTATGCCACTCTTCATCCATCAGCGGATAGATTGCTTGTCCGCCTTCGAGATGGTCATGCATCAATGTGCCCATGGTGTTGATAACCTCGAGACCCCCGGCCTCGCTCACCGCACCGCCACAAGCGGTGGCGATGTACCACCCCATGGAGTTGCCGGTCACCGCGATGATATCGAATTTCTCGCGGTCGATGGAGAGAAAGTCGGCGTAGGCACAGGCGTAAATCAACGCGGATGCGTTGTCGCCGCGTGAGAAGTCTTTCATGGAAAACCGTTCGCGGCGGTCCAGTTCACTAATCTCAACTTGTCCTTTGCTAGTGCGAAAGGTATCAAATCTCTTGAGGAGATCCGTCTTGTCTGGGTGATGTCTGGTGAAGTAACCCAGTTCAGGTTTGTTGTAGGTACCCCGTCCGGGACAGACCACGAGTGCTGTTTGCTTATCTGTCATGACGCTTCTCCCCCGTTTACCAGGTTCATCGCTGCTTCAACGATCTCTTCTTTGTTTGGGAGAGGCACCGTGGCAGCACGGCCCAACGGAATGAACGTATCGTCTGCGGTGATGCGGCCGATTGCAAGATCACCTGCCCCATGCTCATGAAGCAACGTGACCAGAGCCTCACTTTGAGATCCGGTGGCACGACACTCATCAACAATCAGAACTTTCTTGCAAGGACCAATCGCCTTCATGATCGACTTTTGATTCAGAGGCGCAAGCCAGCGCAGATCGACAATGCGCGTGTTGACCTTGTAATCCTCTTGCAAGACTTTTTCAGCCTGGCGACTGAGATAGACACCGTTACCGAAAGTGAGGATGCAAAGGTCTTCACCTGATCCGTGAAGGCTGACCTCTCCTACTTTTACACCTTCCATTTTGGAAGGTGCTTTGTAGGGAAATGTCCAAAGACCGTCCTTAGGCTCATGCAAATCGCGCGTCATGTAGAGCGCAATTGGCTCCAAGAAAATCACCACGCGTTGTTCTTCTTCGGCGAGACGCACGCATTCACGCAACATGCCGACCGCGTCGGCGCCATTGCTCGGACAGGCAATCACAATGCCCGGAATGTCACGCAAAGCGGCGATGGAATTGTCATTGTGGAAGTGTCCGCCAAACCCTTTTTGATAACCAAGTCCTGCAATGCGAATAACCATTGGGTTGGTGTATTGACCGTTGGAGAAAAAACTCAAGGTCGATGCTTCACCGCGGATTTGGTCTTCTGCATTGTGGACATAGGCGAGGAATTGGATTTCCGGGATCGGGATAAAACCATTGTGGGCGAGACCGATGGCGAGCCCCAGAATGCTTTGCTCGTCAAGCAGTGTGTTGATGACACGGTGATTGCCGAACGTCTCAGAGAGTTTGGCTGTGACGCCATAGACGCCGCCCTTAGCGCCGACATCCTCCCCGGCCAAAACGACATTGGGACGTTCTGCCATGATGTCAGCGAGGGCCCAATTGATGAGGCGGGCCATATGCTGCGGTGACTGTCCTCGCTCAGCCAATGCGACCTTGTCGGCGACCTGGGCGGGCTCCTTCATTGGCGGGATTAAGCTGCCGCGAATGTCGGCCCGTGTGGCCAATTTGGGACGTTTGATAACCTCCTCCGCCGTTCGGATTACGCGGTCCTCGGTTCTCTTGTAAAGGTCGAGAATTTCCTGAGAGGTTAGGATATTGTTTTCAACGATGATGCGCGCTGAATGCAGAAGCGGATCGTTTGCTTCCATTTCCAAGATCTCTTGCTTGGGCATGTAACTCTCTTGAACGTCCGCTCCGGCATGTCCAAAGAGGCGCACGCAGCCCATGTGAAGAAAGACAGGCTTACGATGGCGGCGAACGTATTGCTCTACGACCTGTCCGGCTCGGTAGGTGTCGAGGAGACTCAGGCCATCGCATTTGAAATAGGCAAGACCCGGTCTATGACCGCAGCTTCGCTCGACCCAGTTGGAGGGGGTTTTGGTAGAAATGCCAATACCATTGTCTTCACACACAAAAACCAAGGGAAGCGGTACGCCTTGGAAGGATGTCCAGCAGGCCGTGTTGATGGCGCCTTGAGCGGTCGAATGATTGACCGACGCGTCACCAAAACTACACAGGATGACAGCGTCGCGGTCGAGATCCCCTTCTCGTTTCATGAGGCGTGAAAGGCCGATGCTGTAGGCAGCCCCAACCGCCTTTGGAAGGTGGGACGCAATGGTGCTGGTTTGAGGGGGGATCGAAAGCGCCTTACTGCCCAGAACTTTATGACGCCCACCGGAAATGGGATCGTCACTGGAGGCGACAAAGCTCAAGAGCATGTCCCAGATCGGAGTTTGACCCGGCACCTTCTTTGACCTCTGAATATGGAAGGCGGCATCACGGTAGTGCAGGAACGCCATATCGCCTATTCGAAACGCAGCAGCAATGGCCGCATTGCCCTCGTGCCCAGAACTACCGATTGTGTAAAAGCCCTCGCCGCGTGCTTGGAGTTTGCGCGATTGTAGGTCCAAGTGTCGACTCAAGACTTGGGTTTCAAACATCTCAACCAATTGCGATGTGTTGAGCCCAGCGTCTTCCAGGCTGACGGATGACCTGGGGTTCGGAAAGTCTTCAGATTTCACACGGTTCAGGAAGTTCTCATGAACCACGTCCGCCCGATTTTTCATATTGGCCGCGCCTCTGTTTTCGCCAGCCGGCAGGATCAGAAATTTCTCGCCCCTCTTACCTCGTCTTTCGCGTCTTTCCAATGATAATGACGGCTTGTGACAAAGTCCCTATTCTCGGTCCAAAGCCCCCCCTATAGTTCCCAGCAAAGAAGAACAAGAAAGCACAAGCGTGGACGCCACTCCTAAACAGCATCGATTCCAAGCCTCAGGCGCACAGATCACCTATTTCGAATGGGGAGAGCCCGGCGGCACACCTGTCTTTCTGACCCACGCGACCGGCTTTCACGCCCGTGTTTGGGATCAGACGGTGGCCGCCCTGCCAGAAGGATTTCATGTTTATTCCGTCGATCTCCGGGGGCACGGCCGCAGCGAAAAAACCGGCCCCTTGAGCGATTGGCGCCTGGTCGCCCAAGACGTCTTTGAACTGGTTCAACACCTTGGTCTTGAGAACATCATTGGTGTCGGTCACTCCATGGGTGGTCATTGCACAACCCAGGTTACGCACCGTCTGCCCCATCTCTATCAGCGCCTCCTATTGATCGACCCGGTAATCATGCGTCCAGAGGCCTATACTTCAGGCAGATACGCAGACCTTTCTGGTCCCGAAGATCATCCGGTGTCACGACGACGCGGGCGATTTGAGTCTTGGGAAGCCATGTATGAGCGCTTTCAGCGTCGACAACCCCATTCGAACTGGAACAAGCAAGTCTTGCGGGACTATTGCAGACACGGTCTCCTCCCAAGTGACACGGAAGACGGGTTCGAACTTGCGTGTCCGCCCGTAATCGAATCATCGGTCTATATTGGAAGCGTCGACGCCAATATCCATCACCTTGTGAAAGAGATCGACTTGCCGGTTACCATCTTGCGCGCGAAAGGGATTGAGCCTGGCCACGATGACGCACTGGACTTCTCCATTTCTCCGACTTGGGAAAAGCTCGCAGATCTATTCCCAAATGGACGGGACGTCTATCTCCCGCATCTGACCCACTACATTCCTATGCAAGACCCTGAACTTGTGGCCCGACACATCGCGGAAGAAGACACCCCTTCAGTCGACTAGAGAACCGCTTGGAGTCGCCCGCGAATGAGCTCCTCAGCCTCACTCATGAACCGATCCACGAGTTCTTTGACGGTCGGGATATCATGGATAAGCCCAGCCACCATGCCACAGCTCCAGGCGCCTATGTCCATTTCGCCTTCTTGCATGACCCTCGGATAAACACCACCGACAAGTTCCATGATGTCGCCGATTTCAAGGCCAGCGCCTTTCTCTTTCTCAATCTCGACAATCTTCTCGACTGCAGGGTTGGAAAGGACACGCTCTGTATTGCGCAAGGGGCGCATGATCAATCGCGTATCTAACTCACTGGCGGCGACCAACGCGTCTTTGACGTTTTGGTGGACCGGCGCTTCTTGCGTCGCGATGAAACGGGTGCCCATATTAATGCCATCGGCGCCCAAAGCGAGTGCCGCCACCAACTGCTGAGCGTTGCCAATGCCGCCAGAGGCAACGAAAGGAATCTTTAGTTCCTCCGCTGCGCGCGGAAGCAGAATCATATTTGGAATGTCATCTTCGCCCGGGTGTCCGCCGCACTCGAAGCCGTCGACACTCACGGCGTCACAGCCAATGCTCTCCGCCTTAATGGAATGGCGGACGGATGTGCATTTGTGAATGACCTTGATGCCTGCTTCTTTCATGGCCGGCATATATGCTTGCGGATTGCGCCCGGCCGTTTCGACAATCTTCACGCCGCCATTGATGATCGCTTCGATGTATTCAGGATATGGTGGAGCGGTGAAGCCAGGCAGGAAAGTCAAATTGACACCAAATGGTTTGTCGGTCATTTCGTGACATCTGGCGATCTCTTTGGCGAGATCTTCCGGCGTCGGTTGGGTCAGTCCAGTAATTATGCCAAGACCGCCCGCATTTGAGACGGCTGCCGCCAGTTCCGCAAAGCCAACATAGTGCATACCGCCTTGCACGATCGGATGCTCGATGCCAAAGAGTTCGGTAATTTTGGTTTTCATGTTTCCTACCCCATTTTTTGTTTTTTGGGACGCCGCCTGATTTGAGAATTTAGGTTCTTTCCTCTCACCCACACAGCCTCTGCTTTACTTACGCTATCTACACTGGCTGTGCAAATCGGATTGCACAAAGGCTGATCGGTGGCCACAGCAACCTCTACTGCCCACCCATCGAACAACTAGTGCAAGTTTGTTTACTGAAACCGACACCCCGAACTGTTCTTCTTTCTCTCACTATGAATTGGGGGGCTCTATAACAATGGGAAATTCTAAACGTGGAACTCTGACACAACTTTTTTGGCGATCTTTCTTACAGGCTGCTCGGGCGGAGCGGCAGTCGAACAAGCTGACCAAATGTCTCAGAACGCTCACAATAATGTGTCTGTCATTCAAGGAATGCCCAATCCAGGTGAGACAGTGGACTTCTATTCCACCGTACTCGACGAAACTCGCCGCATCTATGTTCAGTTGCCAGAAGGGTACAGCCGGAGGGATAAGAAATATCCTGTGCTCTACGTATTGGATGGCGAATGGCTATTCCATCTTGCAAGCTCGCACGCACGATTCTATTCATATGACGAAGTTGCCGGCATTAGGATTCCACAAGTGATTGTTGTCGGTATCGAGAACGTAGACCGTGATCGAGACTATACACCGACCCAAAACTCAGGCGTTGATCTTGTTTTCCCAACCGCAGGAGAAGCTGAGACCTTTGTTGATTTTCTTCAGAACGAGCTAATCCCATTGTGTAAAGCCCCCATTCTATGTCCAAATAGGTTTGGCGAACCTATCGGTTCTTCTATTGAAGCCTGCGTCACCTAGTTTACAGAACAGCAGCGAAAACACAGCAAATCACTTTCTTCCGGAGTTAATGGGTTGATTCCGAGACTAAATGCCTCTCTGCCCTCAGATGGTCAGCGATGCCGACTGAGCAAAAGGTCCAGCCAAGTGACGTATTGGAAATTCATCAAGCAGGATTGGCCACTTCTTGGTTTTGGCTTTCTATTGACGGCACTCTCGGGACCTGGCCAGACATTTTTCGTCGGTCTGTTTCGAGACGACATTGCAGGTCATTTTGGCATTTCGATCGGCGACTTTGGCCTCATCTTTTCGACAGCAACCTTGGTGAGCGCGGGTGTTTTCTTTTGGACGGGCAAGCTCATCGATAGATGGACCGTGCGACGGACGATTGTGGTCTTCAGCCTCCTCTTTGCAGGCGCGGCGGCATTGGTCGGTTTGGCTTTCCACGTTGCGGTTCTCGCCATTGCAATCTTCGGCATCCGTCATCTTGGCCAAGCGTTGATGGGTCATACGTCATCCACCACGATGGCGCGGTATTTTCATAACAATCGCGCCAAGGCGGCAAGCCTCGCCTCCATGGGATTTGCAACCGCAGAAGCCGCCATGCCCATTTGCGTTGTCGCCATGCTGGGACTTGTCGGCTGGCGTTTCACTTGGCTTTCGATCGCGGCTTTCATCGCGTTTGTCTTTCTTCCCGTTGCACTGTTCTTACTCAAGGCCAATCGCCGCGACCTCAAACTACATTATGAGAATGTTCGCAATTCGAATGGATCGCATAAAGGCAAGCCTGTTCAGTGGCACAAACAATGGACACGTGGGGAGGTCATTCGCGACACGCGGTTTTGGTTGTTGCTGCCAGCTATGTTGGGGTCACCTTACTTGCTGACGGGGCTCTTTTTCCACCAGGCATCTCTTGCCAGCGAATCCGGACTAAGCCTTGAATTCATTGCCGGTTGTTTCACCGCTTTTGCGATTGCAAAGATGATCGGATCCCTTGGACTGGGTCCGTGGGTCGACAGGATCGGGTTTCTTAAACTCTATCCAGTTTCCGCCTTGCTTCTCGCCCTGTCCATTCTGACACTTAGTCTCTCAGACAGTTTCACCGGCATTTGGGCATTCTACGCCCTATCGGGGGTCGCGGTTGGAATTAGCATTCCCATTTCGGGCGCACTTTGGCCAGGTCTCTACGGGGTACAGCATCTTGGCGCCATCCGATCTATGATTTCCGCCGTTATGGTTCTCGCTACAGGATTGGCGCCCGCGAGCTTTGGCTATTTGTTGGACGCCGGCGTGTCCATCCGAACAATTGCCCTTGGTGGCGCGATTTACGCCTTCCTTACAATCCCTCCTCTCTTTGGGCTCCTCTGGTTAGATGCTAAGACTCGTGAAAAGGTACTTGAAGACCCCGCCTCGGCAGGGGCAAAGGGATAAGTAGATGTCAGACCTTCAATTCGACTACGTCATCATCGGCGCAGGCAGCGCTGGGTGCGTGCTGGCCAATCGCTTGAGCGATGGCGGTCAACATCGCGTTGCGCTTATCGAAGCTGGTGGGGCAAACAATCACACATTGATCAAGATGCCGTCGGGTATGGGTACCATCCTATCGAACGCGGATCACAAATGGTCTTTTGAGACGGAACCTGACCCCAAGACTGCCAATCGCAAACTCTATTGGCCGCGTGGCAAAGTGCTTGGAGGCTCTTCTTCGATCAACGGCATGATCTACATTCGCGGTAATCGCTTGGACTACGACCAATGGCGACAGATGGGGCTTACCGGGTGGGGGTTTGCGGACTGCCTTCCCTATTTCAAGCGCTCTGAAAGCAACAACTCTAAGTCCGACCCACTGCACGGCGATGATGGCCCCCTCAATGTTTCAGATGCGAGTACTGACTTGCACCTCTTTGAGGCCTTTGTGCAAGCAGGTGTTCAAGCAGGTGTTCAAGCAGGATACAAGCACAACCCAGACTTCAATGGTCCTAATCAAGAAGGTGTCGGTCACTATCAATTCACCATCCACAAAGGAGAGCGCGCAAGCACGGCCAGCACCTACTTGGAGCAAGCGATGGGTCGCGACAATCTCTCCATCTTCACAAATTCTCATGCAGAAAAGATCGTCTTTGAGGGCAAGAGGGCGACAGGCGTCTTGATTTCAAAGGACAGCGAGCAACTGACCCTTACCGCATCGAACGAGGTTATATGCAGCGCGGGGGCGGTTGGGTCCCCTCACCTTCTTCTTGCGTCCGGCATTGGACCGGCAGAACATCTACGTGAGTTTGGCATTCCTTGTATCACCGACCTCGCGGGGGTTGGGGAGAACTTGCAAGACCATGCGGATTATTTTGTCCAGTACGAATGTTTGAAGCCTGTCACGTACCACAAATACTCGACCAATCGATTTCGGCGGTTTGGCGTCGGCTTGCGATATCTTCTCACCAAGACAGGACCAGCAGCTGCCATCCCAGTTGAAGCGGGCGGGTTTATCAAGACACGCCCGGAGCTTGGAATCCCAGATGTTCAATTACAGTTTGTTGCAGGATTGATGAAGGATCATGGCCGACAACCGATTGAAGGAGGACAACGGCATGGATTTCTGGTTCACGTTACCCAATTGCGGCCCGAGAGCCGCGGTCGTATTTGTTTGAAGTCTCCATCAACACATGACGCGCCAGGAATTCATCCAAATTATCTAGACACAAGAGTAGACATTCAGACCATGCGAGCCGGTGTGAAGTTGACCCGTCAAATCATCGCCCAACCCGCCATGGACCCCTACCGAGGTGCGGAAATTTGGCCAGGCGATAGAGCTCAATCAAATGATGATATTGATCGACATATTTCAGAGAATATGGAGACGGACTATCACCCCGTTGGAACCTGTAAAATGGGTCACGACGACAAGGCGGTTGTTGATGAAACGTGCCGTGTGCGGGGAATCGGAAACTTGCGTGTGATTGATGCTTCGGTGATGCCGACCATCGTCAGTGGAAATACGAATGCGCCGACCATCATGATTGCAGAAAAAATGTCCGATGCGGTTCTGGGCAGATCCTTTCTGCCATCAGAGGAACCGGAATTTCAGGACGGATTGACCACCTAATATCACCACACGGACAAGGGTTATTCACGCCATCCGTGGCATGTTGCTTGCTTTAGCCATTTGTTGAAAATACGCCATCGTTTCAGGGTGGCGCATGTTCTGTGGGGCGAACATTCTTGGGAACCTCCCGATCCAGGCGAGAAAGACATGTTGTATCAATTTGGTAACGTTGCCAGCGGTATAAGTCTTAGAAATCGCTATTAGAAGATTGCGGATTATGTGATTTCCCAAGGTGGCGCTTGGCTGCCCTATCAAGTAATGTGTACTTGGCCTTGGGTGGCCCGAGGGGTTCAGGAGTTTACGAATGAAGAAGATCACTCTCTGTTATCCGGCATTGGTACCGGGACACAAAGCAAAGTACGGGCTGCAACCCTTGGGCGTCTTGTACATTGCGGCCTTGTTGAAGGAGAATGGTTTCGACGTCGAAGTGATCGACGCGGACATCGACGGTCTTTCTGTGGAAGAAACGGTCGTGCGCGTCTTAGAAAGCGAACCGGACCTCATCGGCTTTAGCATGATGACGCCGCAGCTGATTACAGCGCTGGCATGTTCGACACTGATTAAAGAAGCCCGTCCTGACCTTCCCGTCGTACTTGGAGGCGCTCATGTCGACTCCACTAAGGGTGACACATACGAAATGGCTGACTGTTTCGATTTTGCCGTTCACGGTGAAGGCGAGTACACGCTGCTTGAGGCCTGCCAAAACTTGCGCGACAAGGGCGTAAAGACCGAAGAAGGCTACACCAATTTCCAAGAGTGCATCGAAGATGTGCCCAACATAATTTACCGCGACAAAGAGACTGGCAAAGTCCAGGTCAACCTCGGTCGTCCGTTTACCCGCAATCTCGATGAGTTTCCGTCGGTCGACTACGACATGGTCGATATTAAGAAGTACAGCATTCCGACCATGGCGGGTGGTTATGTGGTTTCAATGATGTTGTCCCGCGGTTGTCCATTCAAATGTACATTCTGTGACGCACCGATCACTATGGGAACCAAGCTCAGATTTTGGTCCATTGACCGAGTGATTGAAGACATCAAGTTCTACAAAGAGAAGTACGGTGTCACCAATTTCGTGTTTAAGGACTCAACTTTCACCGCAAAGAAGAAGTGGGCGCAGGAGTTCTGCCAACGGTTGGTCGACGAAAATCTCAATATCAAATGGCGCTGCAACACCCGTGCAAATCTCGTCCCACCTGGTCTTCTTGACCTCATGGCCGAGGCCGGTTGCTACGTCATCAACTTTGGCGTTGAATCCGGTGACCAGGAAGTCTTGAAGCGCATCAAGAAAGAAGTTGATCTCGAAGAGGTCGTTGATGCCTTTGAGCGCTGCCGCAAATTGGGCATCCGGACATACGCGACATTCCTTATTGGCAATCCTGGGGAAACAGAAGAAAGCGCTCAAAATACACTCGATTTCTCCAAACGCGTTCGGCCAAGCCTCTGCATGTTCTTCGTTTCAACGGCCTATCCGGGAACGCCGATGTATGATGAGGCACTCGTGGCCGGCGAGGTTCAACCCAGGTGGTGGGCCAAACAAGAATTTGACGCCTCAAAGAACTCTGCCTTCCAAGTCCGTTGGGGCTGGACAGATGCAGGCGCCCTTACCTTCAAGAACGGATTTGACGCGGAGTTGTGGCAACGCAAGGCAACCCGAGCCTGGTACATGCGTCCACGCTTTATTTGGGACACGGGAATTTTCACGTTGAAGAACCCTTATTTCATGAGGCATTTGTGGAATCTTGGATTTGAAGTTCTTCCCTTCTACAAATTGCGCAATCTCTTACCGCAAAAGAAGATCAAGGAAGATGAACGCCTGCAAATACTTGAGCGTTGTCCGTCGCAGCCCAACTGGGATTATAAGAAGCGCAGTGACGCGAATTCACATCTGACGGTGAGCGAGTAAGAACGGTTTCGGTAACACAAGAAGAATAAACAAAAAGGGCCGAAGATTTCTCCGGTCCTTTCTTCTATTTGGATTTCTGCAAACCTATTCCGCTGCTTGCGTCTTGCCTGCACGCAGCTCCACCAAACCACTGTCGGCCAAGGTGACGGGAGGAATGTCCTTCGGGATTTTGATGTCCTCTTCGGTCCGCTTCACAGCACCACTTGATGTAATGGTGAGAGCTGGGAGGTCATCACGTTCTTTGTAATCCCATGTCGCAGCTTCCGGACAACGGGAATAGACTTTATGATCTTCATTGATTTTGGACTTCTTCCAAGGAAGACGCAATTTGTGCAGAGGCAGGACTTCTTTCGATAGGACAATAACGTGCCTTAGGAAATACGGGTTCTTCAAAGTGAAGATCAATGTGTCTAGTACAAATCTGGGACGAAGGTAAAACTCGCGTGTGGCGCGACGCTGCCAGCCTTGTGAATCGAAGCCTTCAAGATGTAACGACCCTGCATCGGCCGACCAGCCCCACCGTTTTTCGAATGCGCTGTTCACATCTTTGTCCCAGCGTTGCTTGTTCCACCATCCTTGTTCGATGAGGCCCTCTTGAACGGCTTCGCGGTACATTTCGGTTCCTGGATATCCAATGGTCACAAAGAACATGGCCATGCTCGGCCTGGCTCGCTTTGCTACCTCTATTGTCTCACGTATTGTTTCATCGGTCTCACCGGGTGAACCGACCAAAAATGTCGTGTAAGTTCTGATTCCGGCTTTTCGCGTCCATTTATGAGCGTCGTAAATCCGGTCAATCTTCACTTCTTTCTTGATGCGCGCCAGAATGTCTGGGTGTCCGGATTCCACACCGAAATTGATGGTGTGACAGCCTGACTTCTTCATGAGCATCAGAAGTTCTTCGGTGACACAGTCGACGCGCGTGTTGCAACGCCAAGCGATTTTGACACCGCTATCAATAAGACGTTCGCAGAATTCCTTGGTCCATTTCTTTGACGCCGTAAAGGTACTGTCGCGGAAAGAAAATCCTCGCACGCCGAATTGTTTGTTAAGCCGCACAATGTCTTCGACCGCGCGTTTCGGCGAATGATATCTGATTTTGCGACCGGTTGTCGTCGGTGCATCACAGTATGTACACTTGAACGGACACCCGCGCGTGATCATCAAGCCAACAACTGGCGGCCCAGGTAGGGTCGGGATTTTGTATTTGAAAACATCCACCAATGAATAATCAATTGGTGCCAACTCATCGAGATCCTTAAAGAAGGGTCGTGGTTGGTTGATCTTGGCCTTACCATCTGGTTTGCGGTACATGACGCCAGGGACGCCCACTAGACACTCTGGAACTTTCTGTTCACGCATCTTGGCGCAAACTTCGAGCATCGTAACCTCGCCCTCGCCATTGATCACGAAATCGAAGTCATCACTTTGAGTGAAGATGTCATCCAGGGTCGATGCGATATGGGCGCCGCCAATGACGATGGGAATATCGGGGCGTTCACGCTTCAAAATATGACAGGCTTGCAAACAACAGGGAACCTGAGGCGTCATAATGCTGAACCCGATAAGATCCGGGTCAGAGGCCAAAATGCACTCCGCCGTTTCTTGCGCAGTCAATCCTTCGATATCAGAGTCCACAACGGTTACTGTGTGCCCCGCCAATTGCAGCTCTGCCGCAATATAAAGAATACCCATTGGCGGCAAACCGTAACTCGGCCGTTCACCCGGCAAAAGTGATGGATAACAAAGTGCGATTTTCATTACTTCCCCTAACTCAATTCCCTACGCTTTTACTCAGGTATTCCCGAAATCGTACACAAATGCGTGTATCTAGAACCCAAATGACCCAGTTAAAGACGATTAGACCCAGGCCTTGGATAACATTCAACGCCTAATTTCCTAATAAGGACTCAAGAGCCCCCCGTTGTCCTATATTCATCCCAGATTTCAGAGCTATGGGAATGCAAAATTCGAGCCCGTTGCCTCTATCAGGCACATCTCTGGTGATCGTTGGCGTTGCGGTGGTGATGGTCGATTTCGATCATCCGTGGGAGGAAAAATCGTTAATTCACCGACTCTTGGTGTGGTTTTTAGACAATTCCAATCCTCAGTCGTTCCCTACGTCACTCATAGAAGGTCCAGAGGGCCTCACATTATTGCTCGATGGAACAGCGGCGGCGCCCAGACCTGCGAGACCTGTTAAGATCATCACTGCGTCCCAACATAGTGATTGCGCAACGACCAGACTCGACGCAATCCCGAACGGTGCCATTAGTCCGGCGAGAACTGCATTTCTCACACCCAACCCCCCCAAACTAATGGGAACAAGAGCGATGAGCTTGGTCATCGGCCAGGCGAAGAACCAAAGCACAATGGGAACTTCGAGTCCCATATTCTTTGCAAAGACGATATTCAGAAATACGAAAATGCACTGAATCACGATGGACATGAAAAGACCAATCGCTCCGGCGAGGGGCTCAGCCAGTAGAGATCTCAAGGCATCACGAAGTTTCGTGACTACATTCGACAGTTGCACTGGCAAACGATCTAGTGGAAATTTGAGAATGGTCCAAGACCCAACAATCACACCTAATAATATTGCCGCTGTCACTATTGATAGAACATTGCCGTAGGCTGAATTCTCGATTTCGGGCAGAAACAAACTCGCCACAAACGAAATTAACACGAGAGCAACCAGGTCATTGACACGGTCACCCATCCCGCCGACTGCGATCGCTCCCATTTGCCCTTTCTTTTGCCGTGCTATTACGGCGGCGCGAACAAAGTCTCCACCAACATTGCCGGGGAGAAAGATTGTTGCAAACAGACCCGCTCCATGAGCTTGTACGGCACTCGTTCTGAGTATTCGTGTTCCTGCGGCCGAAAGTAGTAGCCGCCACTTCATGGCGGAAACAAAGTGGTTGACTAGCACCAGGCCAACGACAAAGACCCAAATATGCAGGGGGATTGAGGCAATTGCCTCAATCAGGACCTCAATCGGCAGCCAGCTGAACAACGCCGCAAATATGCCAATTGTCACAGCAACACGAATGAGCGTGCCCCAGTGACTTTTTCTCTTTCCCTGGCTTTGTGAGGCATCCGCTGCCGCACTAAGGATATTGTGGAGTAGTGATTTTACCATGGTGCCAGTTGAAACACATTGGTGAGAAGTTGTTTAGCGCCCACTTTTTGGACGCCCCATCGTTGTATACAAAAAGCTATGCCAATACATGATTAATACTCAAATACTTACCTACTCACATTATGTAAAACCGCGATGGCTGTCGCGCCTGACAATTCATACGTGGTGTGCTAAGCCAATTCCGTATCTCGGGCTTGAGAGCGTCTTAGTATTTCATTGAGGTAGGAAAACTTTGCTAACTGGTAGACATGCCGTTGTTACCGGTGGGGCAACCGGAATTGGACGCGCTATTTCAGAAGCGCTCGCAACTAAGGGTGCATTTATTAGTATTCTGGCTCGCGACGTCGAGCGTGCGAAGAAGGTGGCCAAAAAATTGCCAAAGGCAGTCGCAATTGGCATGGACTTAACTAAACCTGCGGTCGTCGACTCGGCCTTTCAAAATGTCATCTCACAAAACGGCGACATTGACATCCTGGTCAACAATGCGGGTGCCGCGCAGTCGGCGCCCTTTGAGAAGACAAACCTCGATTTGTGGCAAGCGATGTTGGATGTTAATCTCACCGGAACTTACCTGTGCACACGAGCTGCTCTCAAGAGTCTCAAGAAGTCCAAAGCCGGACACATCATCAACATTGCGAGCACGTCGGGCCTTAAGGGGTATGCCTACACGTCCGCTTACACAGCAGCCAAGCATGGGGTCATCGGGTTGACACGTGCCTTGGCTGTAGAACTTGCGGAGTCGCCCGTCCGGGTCAATGCGGTGTGTCCTGGATTTACGGACACAAAATTGGTTCAAGAGTTCATCGACCAGATTGTTGAGAAGACTGGCCGGTCTCGTGATGACGTCTTGTCCGAATTCACCAAGTTCAATCCGCAGAATCGACTGGTCGATCCAAAAGAGGTTGCCGAAACCGTTTTGTGGCTCTGCTCAAACAATGTCACCTCGCTGACTGGACAGGCCCTGACACTTGCCGGCGGCGAAATCATGTAGCTGCTTGTGGCTTTTCCACGTCGATACTAAACATTAGGTCGTGTTGCTATCCGCATCACGCGCACCCTGACAGCGGAGATTTCAATGGATCCGACAAATTTCGCCCCCCAACACTTTAAATGGAGCTTCGACAACGGCGTTGGGCATGTGACGTTGAATCGACCGGACCGCAAAAACCCGCTGACCTTTGCCTCCTATGCAGAGTTGCGGGATCTGTTTCGGAACCTGGTCTACGCGGACAATGTTAAAGCGATCGTCTTTTCAGGTGCGGGAGAGAACTTCTGTTCCGGCGGAGACGTTCACGAGATCATAGGTCCGCTCACCAAAATGGACATGACGGAGCTCATGAAGTTCACCCGCATGACCGGTGACCTGGTCAAGTCCATGCGTCATGCGCCGCAACCCATCATCGCGGCAATCGACGGTGTTTGTGCGGGTGCGGGCGCAATTATTGCCATGTCTTCGGATCTTCGTTTGGGGACATCGCGCTCTAAGACAGCCTTCCTGTTCAATCGCGTCGGACTGGCGGGATGTGACATGGGCGCATGTGCCATCTTGCCTCGCATTATTGGGCAAGGCCGGGCGGCGGAACTCTTGTTCACCGGCCGGTCGCTCGGAGGCGAAGAAGCGGAACGATGGGGGTTCTTCAATCGACTCTGCGAGCATAATGCACTCCTCGGCGATGCCATGGACATGGCGACACGATTGGCATCCGGCCCCAACTTCGCAAACGCATTCACGAAGAACCAGCTCAACATTGAGTGGGATATGAGCCTCGACACGGCAATCGAGTGCGAGGCGCAAGCGCAAGCGATTTGCATGCAAACGCAAGATTTCGTGCGGGCCTATGACGCCTTTGTCGCTAAAGAAAAACCCATCTTTGAAGGCAATTGAGATTGAGAGGTCACCATGGCTGCCCAAGTTCTTCTCCCTGGCGGTTGGAAACGACCCCGCGGTTACTCCAACGGATTGTCGCTGGAGCCGGGGCGCATGGTTTTTCTTGCCGGTATCATCGGTTGGAATGCCAACGAGGAGTTTGAATCTGATACGTTCGTTGGACAATTTCGCCAGGTGTTGGAGAACATCGTCGAGTTGCTGAGTGAAGCCGATGCGAAGCCCGAACATATCGTTCGCATGACTTGGTACATTACCGACAAGAAAGAGTATCTGAGCGCATCAAAAGAGATCGGCGTCATCTACAAGAAGATCTTGGGGGACTGCTATCCAACGATGGCCTGCGTGGAGGTGAGCGCGCTCATGGAAGATCGCGCGAAGATAGAGATTGAAACCACGGCAGTGGTGCCGATCTAGAGCTGTGTTCAAAGCAATACCTCGCACCGCGGGGCATAGTCGTTACCGAGCAGCTTTCTGATATCCGTGCCGGGTTGGCCTCGCCTTCTTTGCCAATTCTTCGGCGCGTTCGTTTGCCCGCTCATACTCGCGGACAAGCTGTTGCTCACCGGATTGATATTGCTTGGGCCATCCCTCGACCTGAATGCCGTAGTGACCTGCCGCCTGCCTTGTGAAATAGGCATCATTGAGATGAGGTCGCGCCAAGGCGCAAAGATCCGCACGGCCCGATGCCACGATGGTGTTGATTTGCTCGGGCAATGTAATCGCACCAACCGCCATGGTCTTGATGCCTACATCATTTCGCACCATGTCCGCGAACGGCAATTGCCACATGCGACCATAGACCGGCGACTGTTCGTTGACGGTTTCGCCCGACGATACGTCGATCAAATCAACGCCTGCTTCTTTGAGAAGGCGAGCGACTTCGTAAAGATCTTGCCAAGTTAAGCCTCCTTCAAACCAATCCCAGGCGGAGATACGCGTTGAGATCGGTTTGTGATCTGGCCACGCCTCACGCACACTCCTAAATATCTCAAGTGGAAAACGCATGCGATTTTCGACCGACCCACCAAAGCCGTCCTGCCGGCGGTTGGTGAGTGGTGAGATGAAGCTTGCCAGCAAATATCCATGAGCGAAGTGAAGCTCCAACATGTCAAAACCCGCTTCTTCTGCCCTGGCCGCTGCTGAAACAAAATCGTCGCGAATGGCGTCCATCTTGGCGCCGTCCAACTCTATGGGTCTTTGGGAAACACCCTCGATATAGGGAATGGCGGAAGCAGCATAGATCGGCCAATTACCCTCGTCTTTCGGCATGTCCATACCGTCCCAGGCACGTTTGGTTGATCCCTTGCGGCCTGCGTGACCTAACTGCATACAGAACTTTGTGGCTGAATTTTCATGTACGAAATCTACGATACGTTTCCACGCCGTGGTCTGTTCGTCATTCCACAAGCCCGTGCATCCATCCGATATCCGCGCGTCAGGCGAGGGGCATGTCATCTCGGTAAACATCAATCCAGCGCCACCAATGGCACGGCTTGAATAGTGAACGAAGTGCCAGTCGGTGGGCACGCCCTCTTCGGCGGAGTATTGCGCCATAGGCGATACGACCACACGATTGTCGAGTTGCAACTCCCTGAGTTTCAAGGCTGTGAACATTGGCGTTGGTTTCGACTGTCGGCAATCAACACCTGTTTCACGAAGGTGGCGTTCGTAGAAGTCGCGCTCCACCTCGGCCAGGAAAGCCTCATCGCGAAGTTTTAGATTGTCCCAAGTGATGCTCTTTGAGCGGGTCATTACCGACAAAGCGAACTGATATCGATCCTGGTCCCAGTATCGCTCCATGTGCTCGAACCACCTAAGCGAAACATCGGCGTTGTGCTGCACTATTTCGACTGGCGTTCGACGCTCCTCGTCATATGCAGCAAATGCGGCTTTGGTATTTCCAGGATTGACAATGACCGCATTTGCAAGGCCGATAGCGCATTCCATCGCCAGTTTGGTCCCAGAACCGATGGACCAATGGGCCGAGGCTTTGGCATCGCCCAGGATCACAATGTTCCCAACGCTCCAGTTCTTGCAGGCAATGCGCGGGAAGTTACGCCAAATGGAGCGGTTGACAAAAAGGGGATGTCCATCCAGTTCGTCTGCAAAGACAGTTTCGAGATGGCGGGCACACTCTTCTTCTGACATATTTTCGAAACCGGCTTTCTCCCAAGTTTCGCCTGAACACTCAAACACCCAGGTGCTACGCCCTTCTTCATACTGATAGGTGTGGGCGCAAAAGTATCCGGCGTCTGTTTCTTTGAAGAAAAACGTAAAGGCATCCAGCGGCTTGGTTGACCCCATCCAGGTAAACTTGTTAGGTCGGTGGTCGATGGTGCGTCCGAACTCATCTGCAAATCTTTCACGGATCGGACTGTTAATGCCATCCGCCGCCACGATTATATCAGAATCTGGAAACTGGTCCTCCAATTGATCAATGTCGACGGAGGTTTCAAAATGCATGTTGACGCCAACGGCACGACATCTCTCTTGCAAGATCTGAAGCAGTTTCACCCGCGAACACCCAGCGAACCCATTGCCGCCACAAATGGTGCGTTCACCCTTGTGCTCAATGACGATGTCATCCCAGTAGGCAAAGCTGCCACGAATGAGATCATAAGACTCTGGGTCGGCGGAAAGGAACTCGTCCAGTGTTTCATCTGAAAAGACAACACCGAACCCAAATGTATCATCGGGTCGGTTTTGTTCGTAGACGGAAACATCAAAGTCAGGTCGCGCCTTCTTTGTGAGGAGCGCAAAATGGAGACCGCCGGGGCCTCCCCCAATGACAGTGATTTTCATGGCCTGGCTCCTAGCAATTTGTCACGATTGGCTGTTGCCATTCTATTATATATAAACTATTTATATGTAAAGTATTTAGTCTCTCCCATCGATCAATTGGATTACTGTGCCTCGCCCAACCCTTCCCAAACGAGAACAAGAGGCCGTTCGGCTATGGATAGAAATCAGTCGATGCTCCGGCATGCTTCAACGCCATATGGACGGCCGGCTGCGCAAGAAACATCATCAAAGCATGTCGCGGTTCGATGTTCTGTCTCAGTTGGAAAGAGCTGAGAGCAAGAGACTGCCAACCAAGGTGCTCGCTGGTCAGCTTTTGGCGTCTAGCGGCAACATCACCCGTTTGCTGGACCGCATGATTGACGATGGCCTGTTGATCCGTCAGGCGAATGTTCAGGACCGTCGTAGCGTCGACATCGGGATGACTGAAAAAGGGCTTCATTGCTTCTATGAGATGGCACGCGACCATGCGGCGTGGACAAATGAGGCATTGGATGACCTTACCTTGCCCAGAATGCGGGAGCTTCGAGATCTACTTCAAGAGACGCGCGTTTCACTTGAGACCCAAGGGCTTTAACCGCGGCGGAGTTTTCCACCGCGACTATATTGTCAGTCTTTTCGTCCCTACTTGTCGAGTCCAAGCCTTTGGGCAATGCCTTGACCGTAATTGACATCAGCCTTCAGGAAATACCCGATCTGCCTTTGAATAATGTCCAGCGGTACACCGTCCATGGATCCGGCAATGGTATCCATCAATCTGCCTTGTTCGTCCTCAGGCAGGATGCGAAAAAGATTTCCTGCTTGGGTGAAGTCGTCATTGCCTTCGCGGTGGTCATATCGATCTATCGTGCCATCGACGTAGAGCGGTGACCCGCTTTTCTCAACCGACTCGATGGGCCCGCCATGACTGTTGGGTTCATAGTTGACCGATCCGCCACCATTGTCATCAAACCTCATGGCGCCGTCTCGTTGATAATTGTGAACTGGACATTTCGCGGCATTTACTGGAAGCCTTTGGTGATTGGCACCGACCCGGTATCGCTGGGCGTCACCGTAAGACAGTATCCTCATTTGTAGTACTTTGTCGGGGCTGTGGCCGATGCCAGGCACGATGTTTGCCGGTGAAAACGCCGACTGCTCGACCTCGGCAAAGTAGTTTTCTGGATTTCGATTGAGCTCCAGTGTGCCTACCTCTGTGAGTGGGAAATCCTTATGAGGCCACACTTTTGTGAGGTCGAAGGGATCAAAATCGGTCTTGGCGGCTTCGGCTTCCGTCATGATTTGAACTTTGAACTTCCACTTCGGAAAGTCGCCCTCTTCGATTGATTGGAAAAGGTCGCCTTGGTGTGTCTCGCGATCATTGCCAATGAGTTTGGCAACGTCGGCGTTTGAGTTCGTTTTGTGACCTTGCTCTGTTTTGAAGTGAAACTTCACCCAGAAACGCTCATTGTCTTTGTTGATGAGACTATAGGTGTGTGATCCATATCCATTCATGTGACGGTAGGAAGCCGGTTGGCCACGATCCGACATGAGAATTGTAATCTGATGCAAGGCTTCTGGTGCGTGGGACCAGTAATCCCACTGCATGGCGTTTGATCGTAAGTTCGTTTTCGGGTCGCGTTTCTGACTGTGTATGAAATCCATGAACTTGTAGGGATCGCGCACAAAGAACACCGGCGTGTTGTTGCCAACGATGTCCCAGTTCCCCTCTTCGGTGTAGAGCTTTAATGCGAAGCCGCGCACATCGCGTTCTGCATCTGCAGCACCCTTTTCACCGGCCACAGTCGAGAACCGCAAGAAGCACTCGGTTTCTTTTCCGACTTCAAACATTTTGGCCTTGGTGAATTTCGTGATGTCTCCGGTGATGGTCAGTTTGCCATAGGCGCCAGAGCCTTTTGCATGAACCACGCGTTCAGGGATCCGCTCCCGATTGAAGTGCGCGTGCTTTTCAAATAGGTGCCAATCTTGCGCCAAAAGTGGGCCCCCCGGACCGGCGGTCAGGCTGTTTTGGTTGTCGGTCACCGGGCTACCGTTGGCGCTGGTGAGAACTGGACATTTGCTCATTGGGTTCCTCGTTTCGACTGTCGTTAATCAATATGAGGAGACGGTATCGCCGTACGAATCATTTGTATAATCGATTGTTTTTATGTTTTTGATAATTTATACTTATCAATAAGAATCAGGAGAGCCGTGTGAATCTCAGAGATCTTGAATATGTGGTGGCGATTGCCGAGGAAGGGCACTTCGGTCGGGCGGCCGCGCAATGTCACGTGAGCCAGCCTGCTCTCAGTGGCCAGATTCGGAAGTTGGAGGAATTCCTCGGCGTCGACCTTTTTGAAAGATCAAACCGACGGGTCTTAATCACACCCGTCGGTGCCGACATCGTCCGTCTCGCGCGACAGACGATTGCGCTCGCCGATGAAATTGTCGATCTCGCCCAAGCGGCGTGCGACCCTTTTCAAGGTGAGATTAGCATCGGTTTGATCTCGACAATCGCGCCCTATCTCTCGCCTCTCGTTCTTCCCACAATAAGACGCGCCCTGCCCCATCTTTCTCTGACATTGTCAGAGGGACTAACAAGGGAGCTGGAAACAAAGATATCTGATGGTGAACTGGATTGTGCGATCACGGCAACCAACCCAGAGGTCAAGAACTTATCGGAGACCTTGCTTTACAACGAACCGTTTCGTGTCGGAGTTTGCAAAGATCACCCCCTTGCGCAACGAGGCGCCATCGATCTCACCGAAATCGATCCTCAAGATCTCCTCCTCCTCTCGGATGGACATTGTCTTCGCGATCAGGTCATCGATGTTTGCCATTTGACAACGGGCGCCAGCAAACTCAATACGCGTAACACCAGTATGGAAACGTTGCTCGCTCTTGTTGCTGCGGAGAACAGCGTGACGCTCGTGCCAGCACTCACAGCTGAGTATCTCAACCGAACTCACCGTGAAATTATCGCGAAACCAGAAACCACGGGAACCGCAGGTCGGACAGTTCGGCTTATCTACCGGTCTTCATTTCCTAGAAAGACCGTCATCGACAAGCTTGCCGACCTCATTTGCCAAAACCTGCCGGGAGAGGTGGTTCAGGTTGCGGATCGCACGGATGGGTGACCCAGCCTGCGCCTAGTTCAACAATAGATCTGCCAATCGCTGGCGGTGATAGGCGCTGTCGCCAAATTGAGATTGGCCCCAAATGGCGCGCCGCCGATAGAGTTGGGCATCGCAATCATATGTGAAGCCGAAGCCGCCATGAAATTGAATGGCGCGGTCACCGGCGAAGGACAAGGCGTCACCTGCTTGGGCCTTGGCCATTCTAACCGCGATCTCCGCTTCCTCCGGATCTTCAAAAACGCTGGCAGCGTAGTAAAGGAGAGAGCGCGCAGACTCTAAACCTGTGAGAATGTCCACGGTGGGATGCTTCAGAGCTTGATAGGAGCCAATGAAGCGTTCGAACTGCTTGCGCGTGGTTAGATACTCAACAACATAGTCGAGAGCAGCGGATGTGCCGCCACACATTTCAGCGGACAACAAAAGACAAGCACATTTCTCGACATACTTGAGACATGCGGATGTATGATCCGACGGCATGACCTGTGACGATGAAACGGAGACACCATCAAGGGTGAGTGTAAATGTACGCCGTGTTTCATCGATCGACACTTCACGCCTGAGAGAGGCGTCGCGCAAATCTTCTTTTCTGATCAAGACGAGTGACACTGACCCATCTAGCAAGACGGAGGCAACGATGACATCGGCAACGGACGCATCACTGACGACCGTCTTTGTTCCAGACAAGGTGACTTGATCGCGGTCACGGGTCGCCGCGCAGATCACCCTCTCAAGATCCCAATCACCGTGGGGTTCGGTCAATGCGAGAGTGCCCACACTTCCCTCACAAAGTTTCGGCAACCAGGTGGTCTTTTGCTCATCATTCCCTGCCAGCAATATCGCCTGCCCGGCCAAAGTCGTGGATACGAACGGGGTCGCCAGCAAGTATCGCCCCATCGGCTCGGCCAGGGTTACGACTTCCGCCATTGTCAGATCTGCACCGCCATATTCTTCAGGCAAAGCTACGCCTAGCCAGCCCAGCTCGGACATTTCTTGCCAAATAGCTGGATCGAACCCCTGTTCTTCTTCGATTTGGTTTCGAACGCTAGCAATCGGTGACTTATCGCGGCAAAAACTGGTCGCAATGTCGAGCAACTGCTCTTGTTCTTCGCTGAACGCGATGTTCATTTGCACAGCCATGTCTGTCTCCTACCCTCAACTCTTGGGCAGGCCGAGGACCCGCTCTCCAATGATGTTTTGCTGGATTTGACTGGTGCCGCCGCCGATCGTTGCCGAGAACGAATTGAAATAGGAGCGATGCCAACGCCCGCCATCCACAGCACTTGGATCGCCGACATAAAACGCACCGTTTGCACCTTGCAATGTGAGGGCGAACTGATTGAGCTCACGAAAGAACTCGGTGGCAACGTACTTGTTCGACATGGGTATGGAGTGCGGTCGCTGCTCAATCAGTGCTTTGTGTTTCGTTCTGGCATTGTTGAGACGCAAGTTTCTTTCAGCCATGATGAATTTGACGAGTTGGTCCCGAACCAAGGGATCTTCGATGGCTGGCTTTCCATTTTTCATGCAGGACTTAGCGAGCTCAACGACTTCAGAAACTTCAGATGTCATGGACGAATGGCCACCGGCCTGACCACCTGCCGCGCCACGCTCAAACATGAGTGTCGCCATGGCGACTTTCCAACCATTTCCCTCGCCGCCTATGAGGCAGGTTTCTGAAATGCGCGCATCGGCAAAGAAAGTTTGGTTGAAACCAAATTCACCCGTCAGTTTCTTGATTGGGACAACCTCAATCCCCTCAATCTTCATCGGCGACAAGAAGAAGCTTAAGCCTTCATATTTGTTGTTGGTCTCAAATTCCGATCTCGCGAGCAAGATCATGTACTTGGCGTAGGTGCCAAGGCTGGTCCAAATCTTCGATCCATTGAGAACAAACTCATCGCCGTCGCGTACGGCCTTGAGCTGGGCGTTGCCTAAGTCAGAGCCGTGATCTGGTTCTGAAAACCCTTGGCACCAGATGTCCTCGGCACTCAAGATGCCTTTGATGTAGGCCTTCTTCTGCTCCTCTGATCCCATGTTCAAAATCAGTGGGCCCGCCCAATTCAAGCCAATGGTATTGGTCATGAACGGAACCTTTTGGCGCGTCATCTCGCGGGTGACAATGTCCTGATAGATTTGAGACATGCCGCGACCGCCATATTCTTCTGGCCAGGCCATGCCGAGGTAACCCGCTTCATAGACCTTGTTTTGCCAATCGCGCAGGAAAAAGAATTGATCGTCGGTTCCGACCTCCATGAAACTCTGTGGCAGCAAGAACCCAGGATCACCTGGCGCGTTTTCCTCAAACCAAGCCTTCACCTCTTTGCTAAACTCTCTTCGTTCGTTTTCGCTCACACTCATTTTCATTTCCCGATATTTGTGCGGTTACAATCGTAAGACACCAAATGTGTTGCCTTGTGTCTCGCGGTGCGGCACTTCTTTGCAAGTCTCCAAACAAAAGGCGATGACCTGCCGTGTGTCTCTTGGATCGATCAAGCCGTCATCCATCATGCGGGCGGATGTGTAGATCGCTTCCGAGCTTACTTCCATGGCGGCTTCGATTTGTTCGCTCTGGGTTGCCAAGAACTCTTTTGTCGCGTCATCCATTTCTTGACCTTTGGCCTTAAATCGTGACTCCGCGACGATGGACAAGACTTTCGCTGCTTGGGCGCCGCCCATGACGGCCGTTCGGGCCGTCGGCCAAGAAAATGAAAAGACCGGCTTTAGAGACTTGGAGCACATGGCATAGTTTCCGGCGCCGTAAGAATTGCCAATGACGATAGTGATCTTTGGTGGTCTGAAATTCATCACAGCTTGGATCATTTTCGATCCATGTTTGACCTGACCACCCTGCTCAGCCTCAACACCGACCAAAAATCCTGTGGTGTTGTGGAGGAAAATCATCGGCGTATTGCTTTGGTCGCAAAGCTGCAGGAACTGCGCAGATTTGATGGCCCCTTGCGGGGTGATAGGACCGTTGTTGGTGATGACACCGCAGCGCCAACCCTCAATATGGAGATGACCGCAAACCGTATCTGACCCGAACTCTGGTTTGAATTCCAAGAAGAGAGACCCATCAGAAATGCGCGCGATGATCTCCTTCATGTCATAGGGAATGCGCTTGTCGGTTGGAACAATCCCAAGCAGTTCCTCACGGTCATAAAGCGGCACTTCGGGATCGCGGTCGCGGACCAAACCGCGTCCCGCATCAGGGGGTAGTTGTTCCACCACTTCGCGCGCGAGGCGGATGCCATCAGCATCACTCTCGGCGAGATACTCGCTGGTGCCAGAAATTGTCGCGTGCATTTCAGCACCGCCCAATATTTCATGGTCAGCGTCTTCCCCCGTTGCGGCTTTAAGCAGAGGGGGACCCGCCAAAAAGAGATGCGATTGATTGCGCACAGAGATGATGTAGTCGCACAAGGCCACATGATACGCACCACCCGCTGTCGCATTGCCGTGGGAGACGACAATCTGCGGAATACCTTTCGCGGAAAGCTCGGCTTGTTGAGCGTAGACACGACCGCCATCAATGAATCCATGAGCCGCGAACGGATCTGGCGGCCCACCGGAGCCTGCCAAATTTCCGCCACCGCTTTCGCTCAAAGAGATCACCGGCAAACGCGTTTCAAAGGCGATTTCCTGAAGTCTCATATGCTTACGGGTGGTGGCTTGGTTGATAGTGCCGCCCTTAATGGCGTAATTCCACACCATGACGAGAACACGGCGGCCCGACACGAAACCGATCCCTACGATCAGGTTCCCGCCAGCGGTGGTGCCGTCTTCATCGCCAAGCATCTTGTACCCGGCGATGGAATGAAGCTCCAAGAAGGGTGCGCCAGGATCCAACAAGTGGGCGAGGCGCTCACGCGGTAAAAGCTTGCCAGCTTTGGTGGCGCGTTCGCGATACTTTTCCTCACCTTTGCGAATTTGACCCTCGATGTCTCGGATCTTGGCCACATAGTCGGTCATGAACTCGACATTGGCAGCGTATTCTTCGCTATTCGTTTCGATTTTCGATTGGATCGGTTTCACTGCGCTGCCTCGCTTGTGCTCTCAACTTCAATCTCCGCCATGAGTTGACCCTTTTTGACTTGGGTGCCTTCAACTGCCGGCACGTTTGACACGGTGCCGTCGACATCGGCAGTCAATCGATGTTCCATCTTCATGGCTTCAATTGTCACCAAAGTTTGACCTTTGGTCACAACATCCCCAGGCTTGACGGCCACTAAGACAACCAACCCTTCCGTGGTCGCGGCAATGCGACCACTGCCCTCACCATCTTCCGATAACGCAGGCGCATATGTGGTGTTCTCCACTGTGATCACTTGACCGCCCGCGTCGAGGAATAACTGGTCATCATCAAGGACATAGAATGCCGACCTTCTCACACCATTCGACGTGTAAACGCACTCCCCATCGCCAAAACAATGGAGAGAGACCCGGTGTGATGCTTCGCCGATCCCGACAACAAAGTCCTCACCCTCAAACGCGATGGTTACCGCGTTGACCGCGTCAACTGATGACAAGGACAAGTGGAGGTCCATGGCGTCTGCATTGCTCCAACGCCGGTCTCCGGTTCGACTTGGTTGATTGAGAGTTGCAAACAAGGCGCCAGCGAGACTCACATTTTCCGCGGTTGGTTGTGAGGCTCTTGTGGCTTCAGCCATCGTGGCGTCATCGATGAAAGCGGTGGTGACATTACCCTCAACGAATCTTTCATCGCTCAGGATTTGCGAAAGGAATGGGCGATTGGTGGTGACACCAAGCAGACGTGTCTCTGCGATCGCCCGTAACACCCTGCGGCGTGCTTCTTCACGGTCACGGCCATAAGCGATGACCTTCGCAAGCATGGGATCGTAATATGGGCTGACATCGCCCCCTTCCACAACGCCGTGATCGATCCGAATGCCCTCACCTTGCGCTTCCCGCCACAATGCGATGTTCCCGGTTTGGGGGATAAAACCACCGGCAGGGTCTTCGGCATAGAGCCGCGCCTCGATCGCGTGGCCTGTCAGCGAAATCTCGGTTTGCGAAAGCGGCAGTGGTTTGCCGGCGGCGATCTGCAATTGCCAATCGACGAGATCAACGCCGGTGACAAGTTCGGTGACCGGGTGTTCGACCTGGAGCCTGGTGTTCATCTCAAGAAAATAGAACGAGCCGTCCTCATCAACGAGGAATTCAACGGTTCCGGCCCCGCAGTAATTGCAAGCTGCAGCGGCATTGACCGCCGCTTCTCCCATCTTCTGGCGTAGGGCCTCATCGACGAAGGGCGACGGGGCTTCTTCGATCACCTTCTGATGGCGCCGTTGAATGGAACAATCACGTTCGCCGAGATAGACGACATTTCCTGATCCGTCGGCAACAACTTGAATTTCAATGTGTCGCCCATTGACGACAGCGCGTTCCAAGATGAGTTCATCACTACCAAATGCTGACAAGGATTCCGACCTGGCCGATGACAGAGCCTCTTCGACCGATGCCCCATTTTCCACCAATCGCATGCCGCGGCCACCGCCCCCAGCGGCAGCTTTGATCATGATTGGGAAGCCGACCGACTCAGCTTCCTTCATCAGGGTCTTGTCTGATTGATCTTCGCCTTGATACCCCGGAATACACGGCACGCCGGCGTCGATCATGCGTTTTTTGGCCACGCGTTTATTGCCCATAAGGCCAATAGCCTCAGGGCTTGGACCAATGAAGACAATCCCTGCATCGAGGCAGCTTTGCGCAAACTCAGCGGACTCTGACAAGAAGCCGTATCCCGGGTGAATGGCATCAGCACCTGTTTTCTTTGCTGCTTCGATTATTTTGTCGGACGCCAGGTAAGATTCGGAAACAGAGGGTGGGCCAATGCAAACCGCCTCATCAGCCAGAGCCACATGAGCGGCATTGCTGTCGGCTTCACTGTAGACAGAAACCGATCGGTACCCAGCCGCGCGGACCGACTTGATAATGCGGACGGCAATTTCACCTCTGTTGGCGATAAGAACCTTATTAAACATGTCTCTCTCTAATCCCAATTCGGTGCACGTTTTTCTAGAAATGCCGTAATGCCCTCTTTGGCGTCAGGGCTTCGCAAACACGCATCGATTTGTGTCCGCAAAAATGGCAACGCCACATCGAAACTCATATCATCTTGTGCATTGTAGGCTGCGAGACCCATTTGCATGGACCCTGGCGCTAAGTTCGCCAGTTGTGAACTGATTTCTGCGACGCGAACATCCAAATGACCCGCTGGCACGGCTTCATTGATCAATCCCACCTTTACAGCCTCTTCGGCAGAAATCGCTTCGCCGCGCATGATGAAATCAAGACCAACACGCTTAGGCATCACCCGAAAGAGACCACCCATGACCATAAACGGCCAAATCCCTCTTTTGATTTCGGGGGCTGAGAACTTGGCGTGGTCTGCGGCGATGGCATGGGTGCTGTTGCACACCATCAACAAAGCGCCAGCTAAGACAGATCCTTGAATCTTGCAGATGACCGGCTTGCACAGGTTGCGAATACGGAGACTGATATCATCAGATGACCCACGTTGTGGAACATCGGAAACAGGCCCATCTTCTGGATTGCCGCTCATGGCACGCAGATCACCGCCGGCGCAGAATACATCACCATTTGCGCCAATAACAACGACACGAATACCACGTTCTTGCTTGGCATAATCAAGTGCGTAGATGATCTCATTCGTCATGTCGGCGTTGATGGCGTTCTTTCGTTTCGGACGATTGAGGGTGATGGTCATGACATTGTCTGCAACCGTGATTTCGGTTGCCGCAAATGTCAGACCCTCAAGAGAGAGTTTTTCTCCTGCCGACATTATTCACTCCCTCGCTGTTCGATCTGTGCAGCCAGATCCTCAGGCACTTCAATGTACTTCGCGCGCAAGTACTCGCCTAGAGACTTCGCCTGGCCGTCCACTCGGGTCGAGGACGCTACACCATCGCCTAAGATGCCGTGAATGTAGAAATTGAGGGCGCGGATGTTTGGCAACTCGTAACGATCAATCTCAAACGCCGCCGCGTCAGGCAAAAGCTCCTTGAGACGCTCAACTGTTAGAATTTCAAACAAGAAACCGAAAGCCTCGTCAGTCTTCGCCCAGACACCTAAGTTTGCGCAACCGCCTTTGTCACCGGATCTGGTGCCAAAGAGCCTCCCAAATGGGACCCGCACCAGGTCTCCTTTCGGCGGTTTAGGAATATCGACCGGGACTTTTTGATAGTAGATCTCCTCAAGCCCAAACTGACTTGTTGGTTTAATTTCTATTGTGGTGCCGCCGACGTGCACACTCTCCATAATGTGTTTGGCGTCGATAAGCGCTGGCCAATGCACAATGTAAGGACCACCGCCGGCTCCCGTCATGGGCCGTGAGGTAAACCCAGGATAATTGGCAAGGACCAGCTCGATGGCTTTGGCGTTGAAAAGACGGCCAACGAGCTTAGCGTCCTTTGACTTCACGCTAATACGCAAGGATGCAAAAGCTTCTTCGTTGGTGACTGGGTCTTCTTTGTCACTTCGAACCAATTGTTCGGTGACGTCTTCAAATTGATCTCTTCCACCAATTGATTCAAACAGGGCATCTGAGAAGATCTTTGCCTTTTCTTCGATGTCTAATCCGGCGAGTAAGATTTCCATCCCATTTCGAAACCCACCGGAGGTGTTGATGCATACTTTGTGGGTTGGGGGAGGACTTGATCCGCGGCAGCCGGTGACCCGTACGCGGTCTTCCGCAACTTGCTTGATCTGCATAGTGTCAAAATGCGCGATGACATCGGGGTTCAAATAGGCGGGTGAGGAAATTTCGTACAAGAGCTGAGCGGTGACGGTTCCTTCTGACACCAAACCACCAGTGCCCGGATGCTTTGTGATTGTGAAACTTCCGTCCCGCTCGATCTCGGCAATGGGATAACCAACATTGTGGAAACTTGGCACTTCTTGAAAGAACGCGTAATTGCCGCCGGTGGCCTGAGCGCCACACTCAATAATGTGCCCAGCGGCAAGCGCGCCGGCAAGTGCGTCATAGTCACCCCGAGACCAATTGAACTTCCATGCTGCCGGCCCAATCACAACCGCCGCATCAGTAACCCGAGGGCAGATCACGATGTCAGCCCCCTGGTCCAACGCTTCTTTGATCCCCCACCCGCCGAGATAGGCGTTGGCGGTGAGAGGTGGGTTGCCTGAGTCCTTCAGTTTCACGCCAGTTTCGATGTTCGCAAGTTCGACACCTTCGGATGCAAGATCACCCAGCCTGGGCACCAAGTCGTCCCCATCAATGTAAGCGACGTTGGCTGTGAGCCCCAACTCGGAAGAGATTTCTTCAACCGCTTCGGCCATGCCTTTGGGATTTAGCCCGCCGGCATTGGTGACAACCTTGATGTTCTTCTCAAGGCATGGAGCCAGTACCTCGCGGACCTGCTTGAGGAATGTGCCAACATAGCCGCCTGTGTCGCGTTTGAGCTTCTGTCCGTAGAGAATGGACATGGTGAGTTCGGCGAGGTAGTCGCCGGTCAGGACGTCAATCGGGCCGCCCTCAACCATTTCTTTGGCGGCAGACAGTTTATCCCCGTAGAATCCGCTGCAATTTGCAATCCGAACGACTTCTGTTTCTTCAGGCATTTTGACCTCCTGCCGTCACATGTCTTGCGTTGCGCGCTTGTAGGCAGGACGGGCGGTAACTCTCTGCCAATATTTGTCGATGTTCGGTGTGAGCACCTCTTCGATACTGAGCGACAGAGCCAAGTGGATGGCATAACTCACGCAAATGTCGGCGATCGTAAATCGATCTGCACACAAATATTCGCGAGACGCGGTGGCTTCTTCCACACATCGCATGCGGGCCAAAAACCATTTCTTATAGTCTTCTGCTACTTGCGCTATGCGACGCTCTTCCGGCTCGAGCATGGTGTAGCGAAGCACAAGGGTTTGAGGAAAGGTCAAGGTCGCATCTGATCGATGAAGCCAATTTAGATAGTCGCCGTACTCTGGATGATCTGAAGGTAGTCCCAAATCCGTGGGGCCGTGTCGATCCACCAGATACTGACAGATACCGGCGGACTCGGTCATGGTTAGATCGCCTTCGACAAAAGTCGGCACCGTACCCAACGGATTGATTTCTTTATAGCCCTCATGGAGAAATCTCGGTGGGAACTGCATCGACACGAGTTCATAGTCGAGACCCATCTCCTCCAATGTCCAAAGCGGTCGCACGGACCGTGTGGCCTTACTATGATAAAGGGTCATTTTCATAATTTCGGCTCCTCCCGTTGGTGGGCTCTTCTTTTTCGAGGCCCTATGCCAAACAGTCGCTTATGGTTCCTATCACGCCATGAAACCAACCCAGAGTCTATAAAAAAAGCCTTACGGATGGCTTTTTTTATGCTAGTTCATTGTAACCGAGCCGATGGCTCGGTTTTGGGCAGGAGAAAATTGTGGCGTCGGTCCCGGAAGTCGGAAAACAACAGGCGAAGAGCCAACGCGCGAGAGAGGTGATTTGCGATGCAACGATCGATTGCCTGGCGAAAGCGGGCTATGGCGAAACCTCGCTGAACCGGGTGGCGTCACTCTCAGGATTTTCAAAAGGGGCTGTGCAACACCACTTCCCGAGCAAAGAAGACCTGGTTGCGGCGACCGCTAATCGATTGCTTGAACGATCATTTGCGCCGCCAAGGAAACAACGCGAGCCAAAGACGATTTTTGACGCGATCTTGTCGACGTGGAAACGGATGATCAATACGGACGGTTATCGTGCTCTGCTTGAGGTTCTCATTGCCGCACGCACGGACCAAGCGTTGCAGGAGCGATTGAGCGAAGACCTTCATCGGTGGAACAAAGCGATGGATGAACAAACATCTGCGTTCTATCAATCAACAGACCGGGACGATGAAGATGTGATGATCTTGTTGACGATGACACGAAGCCTCATGCGCGGTCTCGTCATTCAAGATCAATATGAGGATGATCCAAATCGCAATCTGCGCATGGTTAAACGGTGGATTGAACTTGTCGAACCTCATTTGAAAATGCGAGTGTCATCAACACACGACTAGAGGATTTTCCGTGACTTCATACGATGCCATCATCATTGGTGCAGGTGTTGTCGGCACCTCCATCGCCTTGAGCCTGTCGCGCCATGGACTTAAGACGCTCAACATCGATACGCTCTCTGCTGCAGGCTATGGATCAACGTCAAATTCGTCGGCAATTGTAAGGCCGATGTATTCCGCACTTGAGATGTGTGCGTTGGCGCATGAGTCGCAGTTTCGTTGGCTCGAATGGACTGACTACCTCTCGATCTCAGAGAGTGAACCTCGCGCGCAATATGTGCCGTGCGGTATGCTGACATTGCTTGGCGATCAAGACCAATACACATTGACACCCAGCCTCGCGACCATGCGGGAATTGGGCATCGAATTTGGAATCGTCTCTTTAGATGTTATCGAGGAACTGTTCCCCAGTCTCAGTATCGATTCCTTCGGACCGCCCAAACGCCGGGACGACCCAGACTTTGGCAAACCCAACGCGGCGGCATTGTCTCACGCCCTCTACATACCCAAGGCAGGTTACGTCACCGATCCAAAGCTGGCCGCAGAGAACCTGAAAACGGCTGCATCCGCGCAGGGTGCGTCGTTCCTCTTTGGTGAGAGAGTCATTCACATCGACCGAGAAGCATCGCGCATCAAAGGGATCTCGACAGACAAAGCAACGAATTTTTCTGCGCCTATCGTAATTAATGCCGCGGGGCCACACTCGTCTCACATCAACCAGATGGCTGGTGTCTTGGATGATCTCACCATGCCCACGCGGGCGATGCGGCATGAAATTGCTCACATTCCCGCTCCTGACACATATGCAGAAAGCGAAAACCAACCGGTTGTTTGCGATCTCGACACGGGGGTTTATTTTCGCTCAGAAACCAAAACAAACATTCTGATCGGATCCCTTGATCCTGAGTGCGACGAGGCGGACTGTGTTGATCCTGATGACTTCAACAGCTCGTTGACCGAACAATGGACGACGCAAGTTTGGCGGACGGCCTTACGCATCCCCGAAGTCGGCATTCCAAACACGGCGCAAGGTGTTGTTGGGCTTTACGACCAGACCCCCGATTGGACACCGATCTATGATCGCTCGTCGCTGGACGGCTACTACATGGCGATCGGTACGAGCGGTAATCAGTTCAAGAATGCACCGCACATTGGCGATTTGATGTCGACGCTCATCTTGGCGTGTGAAAACGGACAAGACCACGACGCTACGCCAGTGACCTACCGGCTTCCCACTTTGGACCGTGAAATTGGTCTTGATTTCTTTTCACGCAGACGCACAGGCCGTGACGGGAGTGGATCAGTGTTGGTCTAAGTGGACTTAGACTTCACGAGCCAGCACGTTGACAACACTTTCTTCCTTTGGGAGACATGACAAAAGTATCTTGCTGACTTGCCCAAGAAGTTCAATCATGTATCCCATATTGATTCTGAAACTTGTGCAGCATTTCGACCCTCAGGGGTGGGGAAATTAGTGAAGCTGTGAGGACCGTCGATGAGACCTTATGACGCTATCGTCATTGGCGCTGGACACAATGGTTTGACCAACGCTGCCTACCTCGCGAAGTCTGGGCTTAAGACTCTCATTGTCGAAGCCAACCCACACATAGGTGGGGCCTCAGTTAGCCTGGAGCTTTATGACGGATGGACTTACTCGAATTGTTCCTATGTCTGCTCACTTTTGCGGCCGGAGATTTATCGTGATCTGAATCTTGCAAAACATGGCCTGCAAGTCATTCCGTATGGTGGCTCCGCCACATTCATGCAAAGCGGGGACTATTTCGGATCTTACTCAGATCCTGAAGCCAAGTATCGCGAGATTGCGCGTCACTCTCCCAGAGATGCAGACGCCTATAAACGCTTCTCGACGGATATCATGCGTTACTGTCGCTTCATTCGCCCTTTCTTGTTGCGACCGCCAGCGGACCCAACCTCATTCAAACCGCGAGACCTCTATGAGCTTTTGTACTTGGGGCGTCAGATCTACAATCTCGGCGAAGAGCAAATCTATGAGTTGATGCGGTTTTTCACCATGAGCGTCGCCGACTTTCTCGATGAGTATTTTGAAAGCAACATCATCAAGGCGGTCCTGTCAGGGTCTGGCATCATTGGAACAGGCCTCGGACCCTGCTCGCCGGGAACGGCTTATGTCTTGTTGCACCACTACATGGGCGACGTTGATGGCAATGTGGGCACATGGGGACTTGCGCGCGGCGGGATGGGATCCATTGCACAAGCCTTGGCTGGAGCCTTGCAAGAACACGGCGGCGAGGCTAGGACCAATGCCCGAGTGGCACAAATCAAGGTCAAGAATGGAGAGGTGGCGGGCGTCATCCTTGACGACGGCGAAGAAATCGACGCGAAGGTCGTGGTTTCGAATTTGGATGTTAAACGCACATTCCTAAAAATCATGGACCGGGACGATGTCCCCCCTGACGTGGTTGAAAAGGCAAAGAACTTTAAGACCCGTGGTTCGTCCGGAAAGCTTAATGTCGCCCTCGATGCATTGCCAACGTTTCCGGCTTTGCCTGACAATTCGCCTTTGGTCCGTGGTGATCTTCATTTTGTCGATTCCCTTGAGCGACTTGAGCGCGCCTATGATGATTGGAAAAACGGATCTTGGTCTCGCGACCCTTATGTCGATGTTATCATCCCAACGCTGGGTGATCCCACCATGGCGCCCCCGGGCAAACATTTCATGTCGATCTTTGTGCAATATTGTCCTGACACATTGGTCGATGGTGATTGGACAGATGAAAAGCGTGACGCCTTTGGACAAACCGTCATCAATCAAATTGCAGAATACAGCCCCAACTTCAAAGATATCATTCTTCATGCCGAGGTTCGAACCCCGCGTGAGCTCGAAGCAGAAGTTGGGCTTACAGAAGGCAACATCTTCCATGGTGAATTGACCCTCGATCAACTCCTCTTCAATCGTCCCTTTCCAGGTTACGCGCACTACCGCGGACCGGTTAAAGGCATGTATATGTGTGGTAGCTCGACGCACCCAGGCGGCGGTGTTATGGCAGCCCCCGGTGTCAACGCGGCGCGCGAAATCATGCGCGACCTTAAGAAACCAGACCTCACCCCAGAGGATTTTGGCAATGACTAAGACATACGATGCCATCATCATTGGGGCCGGACACAATGGTCTTGTTTGTGCCAGCTATTTGAGTGGTAAAGGGCAACGAGTCTTGATCGTCGAGGCCGCCGATCAAGTAGGCGGAGCGGCCATCACCCGCGCGTTCGCTCCGGGATTTAGGGCCTCGGCAGGTGCGCATTTGCTCACTCAACTGCATCCCAAAGTCGTGAGTGACTTGGATTTGAAACTCGACCTTGCTGCTACGGGCATTAGCACAATGGCTCTTACCAAAGACAAGGCACCTATCACGCTGCACCGAGATACGGTGAGTGGCATTGACTTATCAAAGGCGGACCGATTGGCTTATCCGGTGTTCAAGAAGCGCATGCGTGAACACATGAACCTGCTTGCGCCTTTTCTCATGCGCACGCCGCCGCGCGTTGCGAATGGTGGCAGCACAGACATGAAGACCCTGGCGAAGCTTGGATTTGACTTGAGGTTCAGGCACGGCAAGGACCGAATGCAAGATCTCTTGCGCATCATTGGTATTAACATTTTTGACGTATTAAACGAGTGTTTTGACAGCGAACTTTTGAAGGGTGCTATCAGCCTCGATGCGATTCTGGGAACAGGCATGGGGCCGCGCACGCCCAATTCTCTCTTTTCCTATCTTTATCGTCTGACCAATGAAATGGATGCAGGCTTCAATCACAGTGTCCCAATTGGTGGAATGGGCGCTGTTACGTCTGCCATCGCTGAAGTTGCACAAGGCAATGGTGCTGAAGTGCGAACCGGCAGTGCAGTCGCGCGCATAATTGTTGAAGAGGCTCGCGCGGTGGGCGTAGAGCTGACCAATGGTGAGACAATACAGGCAGACCGGGTCATTTCCAATGCGGATCCCAAAACCACACTCCTCAAACTCGTCGGCGCTCGTAACCTTGAGGCGTACTTCGCGCATCGAATCAACAATTTCCGCACCAATGGCAAGACATCGAAACTGCATCTGGCATTGAACAAGCTGCCCGCTTTCGAAGGACTCGAAGAAGCAAAACTCGGCAATCGACTTGTGGTCGCGCCGACAATGCAAGAAATTGAACGCGCCTGTGATCACACCAAGTACGGCGAATTCTCGGAAAAACCTGTCCTCGAGATCACGATCCCGACGATCCATGACCCAGATCTCGCTCCCAGCGGCAAGCATGTTTTGTCGGCCATTGTGGAATTCGCACCCTACGACTTGAAGCAAGGATGGGACGAAGGTCGTGAGAGGTTCTTAGGTGTTGTTCTTGATCGGATCGCTGAAGTTGCACCCAACATTCGAGAGTGCGTCGACCACAAGGAACTCTTGACCCCCGTCGACATTGAAGCTGAGTTTGGTATGACCGGCGGACATTGGAGCCACGGGGAAATGGCTCTTGATCAGATCTTGATGATGCGCCCGGTCTATGGAACCGCTCAATACAAGACGCCCTTGGACGGTCTATATCTTTGCGGCGCGGGTGCTCATCCTGGTGGCGGTGTCATGGGGGCTGCAGGACACAATGCGGCGCAAGTGGTTCTGGCGGAGGAGAGTTCCAAATGACTCATGTCATCGAAAAAGAACATTTCCGACGCTACGTCTGGCCGACGCCATTCTATGAACGCACCAAAGAAGCAAATGTTCTCAATGACTGGTCGAATTGGAAAGGCTATACAGTCGCGAATGCGTACGAGAACATTGAGTATGAATATTTCGCAATCCGAAACACTTGCTCGGTCTTCGACATCACACCGATGAAGAAGTACCGCATTCGCGGTAAGGACGCGGAGGTCTTTCTGAACCGGCTCGTGACCCGGGACGTCACCAAAATTAGAGAACGCCGTGTTGGCTATACCGTTTGGTGCAACGACCAGGGCTACGTGATCGACGATGGCACGATCTTTCATCTGGCGGAAAACGACTACCGACTTTGCGCGCAAGAGCACCAGTTTGATTGGTTTAAACTCTCTGCCATGGGATTTGCCGTCGAAATTGTCGAAGAAACCCACGATGTTGCGGCCGTTTCAGTCCAAGGACCAACCTCATGTGAAGTCTTGAAGAAGATGGGCCTCGACGGCATCGAGGATCTCAAGCCCTTTGGCATCCTCCATTTCCCCTTCGACGGCGGCGAGCTCATGGTGTCGCGCACCGGTTACACCGGAGACTTGGGCTATGAACTGTGGACGGATGCAAGTCGCGCCATCGCGCTATGGGACGGGCTGTTTAAGGCCGGCAAAGACCATGGCGTTCGCCCCATCGGATCTGCGGCACTGGAAATCGCCCGCATTGAGGCCGGATTCATTCAGGCAATGATTGATTTTACGCCCGCACTCGAAACGGTTCGCGCTGGACATGCGCGCACACCCTTCGAGCTTGACCTTGGTCGGTTGGTCGACTTGACGAAGCCAAACTTTACTGGGCGCAAAGCACTCTTGCGAGAAAAGGAAAACGGATCGAAGCATAAACTTGTCCGCCTCGATATCGAAGGCAACAAGCCGGCCCACAATTCCTACATCTATCATCGCACGGGTGGAAAACAAATTGGAGCGACGACATCTGCCGTGTGGTCCCCCTCATGCAAAGCAAATATCGCGCTCGCCGTCGTGGATGCTAAGTATGGCTTGCCAGGTGATGAGCTTTGGGCAGAAATCTATTTCCAACGTGAGTTGAAGTGGAGCAAAATGATGGCTAAGTGCAAAGTCGTGGAAGGGCCGTTCTGGAAACCCCCACGGCGACGCGCAACGCCACCGAACCCTTTTTGATCAAGGATATATTTGGAAACGCTCATGGGTGACACAAATTCATTCGGCGGCTTGAGAGATGTTCGCATACTCGACCTCACACAAATGTTGGCGGGTCCTTTTGCGACGATGCTGTTTGCCGATCACGGCGCCCAGGTGATCAAAGTTGAGCCTCTGCACGGGGAAATGTCGCGACCCACAGGTCCCTTTCACAAAGACGACCAGCAGCGAACCCATGGTGGGTATTTCCAAAGCATCAACCGCAACAAACAAAGCATATGTCTTGATCTTAAGTCGGAACAGGGCAAAGAGACTCTGAAGCGGCTCATTCCTCAGGTCGACGCCATTGTTGTGAGTTTTCGCAGTGGTGTGATGGACCGATTGGGGCTTGGCTATGAAGACTTGAAAGTGCTCAATCCGAAACTTGTTTATGGCAGTCTGAGTGGATTTGGAGATCAGCGAACTGGGTCTTCGCCTTATGCGGATTGGCCGGCCTATGACGTCGTCGCTCAAGCCATGGGCGGGATCATGAGTATGACGGGCGCGGATTCGGACAGCCCGACGAAGATTGGGCCTGGCCTAGGTGATATTGTGCCGGGGCTCTTTTTGGCTTTCGGACTTTTGACCGCCATTCACAATGCTACGCGCACCGGCGAGGGCCAATTCGTTGATGTTGCCATGATCGATGGTGTCTTGGCTGTGTGTGAGCGCATGGTCTATCAAAAATCATTTGCCGGTGAAGTGGCAAGACCGCAAGGCAATCATCATCCCTTTATTTGCCCCTTCGGAATGTTTCCAGCCCGTGACGGCTTTGTCACCATTGCTGCACAGCATGATCTGTTCAAGAATCTGTGCACTCTGCTTGGCATGTCAGGTATTGCCAAGGAGCCACGGTTTTCGACGGCCAACCTTCGTACCGAGAATCACCTGGACTTGATCACCCTTGTCTCCGAGCAAACAAAACAGAAGACAAAGTCAGAGCTTACAGAAATCCTTGGTGGCGAAGTGCCTTTTGGACCTATTTTTAACATCAAAGACATCGAAAACAATGCACACTTCAAAGAGCGAAACATGCTTGTTGAAGTTGAACAGCCCGGGCTTGAAACACCTCTTGAAATTGCCGGTGTTCCAATCAAACTATCTAAGACGCCAGGCGGTGTGCATCGGCGCGCGCCCTATCTCGGAGAAGACACCTACACCATCTTGCGAGAAGCCGGATTGACCAAGGAGGACATCGCGTTAATGGTCGCGTCGGGCGTCTCGAAAGGAAGTGACCCGACATCATGACGACATCACTCACTCAAACCCTGGCTCAGGATGTGGCTTCCTACCATTTCGATCAATTGCCCGCCGCCGCCCTTACATTCGCCAAACACAGTGTACTGGATTGGTTTGGTGTCGGAATCGCAGGGGCGTCGGAACCTCTCTCTCAGATGTTAGTGGATGAACTCGGAAATGAGACAGCATCTCACACGATTATTGGTCACGAGCGACGGGCCGGTCTCATCGACAGCGCCATGATTAATGGCGCGACGTCCCACGCGCTCGATTTCGACGACACGGTCATGTCCATGATGGGACATGCCAGCGTCTCGATTTTGCCAGCGGTGCTTTCTCTCGCCGAATGCACCAAAGTTACGGGGTGCGACATCCTCACTGCGTTTACCGCCGGCTTTGACACAGCCTGTCGCATTGGTCGTTTGGCACAACCCTCTCACTATGACATCGGTTTTCACAACACCGGCACACTCGGCACTTTTGGTGCAGCGGCGGCGACCGCAAGACTGCTCTGCCTTGACGCCCATCAAACATCCCACGCGCTTGGGCTTGCAGCTGCCCAAGCGGCTGGCCTAAAATCAAGTTTTGGGTCGATGGCGAAGCCACTGCAAGCAGGTAAAGCCGCTTCAAATGGGTTGTTGGCAGCGCGACTTGCGGCGCGCGGTTTTACTTCAAACCCTGAAGGCCTTGAAACTGTACAGGGATTTCTGGCAACGCAAACCCGCTGCAAAGACACCACTCTCCCAGCCTTTGTGCCTGGTGCGGAGATCCAAGAAAACCTCTTTAAGTACCATGCTTCTTGTTACTTCACACACTCGCCTATTGAAGCCTTGCACTGCTTAAGAGAAACGCATCAACTATCGTCAAAGAACGTTGAAGCAATTACTCTCAACGTTCCTGAAGGGCATCTCTCAGTTTGCAACATACAAGATCCGACTACCGGGCTTGAGGCAAAGTTCAGTTTGCGACACTGTGCGGCCTTGGTGCTCAACGGATTCAATACTTCTAGCCTGGAGACATTTACAGACGCGAATACTCATAACCCTGCGGTCTCTCAAATCCGCTCGTTAGTGGATGTTCGAGGAGGTTATCCACACACGACGGAAGCTGAAGTGACAGTAGTCACCACATCAGGTGATGTATTTGTCCAAACTAGTAATGTTGGCGTACCGGAATCGGATCTCTCGCGCCAAGAACAACGATTATCTGACAAATTCAACGCCCTCGTCTCGCCATTACTGGGTTCAGCCACATGCGAAGAATTGAAGAACACCATTTTGAGTTTGGATAAAGCCAAAAACATCTCCTCAATCTTGACGACCGTTCGGAAGCCCGCGCCGTAGCTTTCCTTCTACATCACGAGATTGGCAATTGAGTCGAGGATCGCATCAACGTCGAGCCGATAATTTTGATATAGATCTGGAAGATCCCCGACCTGACCAAATATCTCGACACCTAGAGGACTGACGCGGTAAGCGCCAACACTGCCCAGCCATGACAGTGTTTGCGGGGCACCGTCGACAAGGGTCACCAGGCCCGCGGTTGGTTTGAGCCCACTGAATAACTCTTCAACATATGACATGCGCCTCCCTCCTCCGGCCCAAGGATCCCTACTTGCGGCCATAAAGTCACGGTGCAGGAGATCCGGCGAGGTCACAGCAAGCAGACCAGCGCCGGGAATGTCTTCACGAATTGCTTCATGGGCAGCCAACGCCTCGGGCGCGAGAGCGCCGCAATAGACGATTGCGATTTCAGTTCCTGGGGATGGCTCCTTTAGCCAATAAGCGCCTTTAAGGGCCCCAGTGCGCCAGGTGTCGTTCGGCCTTTCGATTTGGTCGAGCGCGCGGGTGGACAGACGCAAGTAGACCGCCTCGCCTTCCGGCTCTTGCATGAACTCAAATGCCCATCTCATAATGAGCGAAAGTTCATCGACAAAGGCTGGTTCGAAATAGGTGAGCCCAGGCTGGCTCATGCCAATAAGCGGCGAACCGATCGATTGATGCGCGCCTCCTTCTGGGCCTAGGGATAGCCCAGAGGGTGTTGCTACCAGCATGAAGCGGGCGTCTTGATAGCAGGCGTAGTTCAGAGCATCGAGACCGCGGGCGATAAAAGGATCGTAAACGGTTCCGATGGGAAGTAAGCGCTTGCCAAACAGATCATTGGAAAGTCCGAGCGCTGCCAAAAGCAAAAAGAGATTGTTTTCGGCAATGCCAAGCTCAATGTGTTGACCTGATTTTCCCGCTGCCCATTTTTGCGTGCTTGGGATCTTCGACTCCTTGAACGTATCACCTTGCGTTGAGCGCTCATAGCGTCCCCGTTGATTGACGAAGCCGCCTAGATTGGTTGAGACCGTAACGTCCGGTGATGTTGTCACAAGACGCCTCGCGAGATCATCATCGGCCCTTGCAAGATCGTTTAGGATTTTACCAAACGCCATCTGTGTTGAGATTTTTGCATCTGTCACAAGGGGTAAAACATTTGGAACCGCAATACTCTCGATTAGCAATTCTTCTTTGGCTCCAGCGGAACCAAAGAGAGACGATCCCTCGATCACCGCCTGCACGCGCTGACGATCTTCGACCGACAAGCCCGCCAGTGGTTCCCACTCTTCGCCTTCGCGCACCGACATTCGTGACCGTAGTGCGACGATTTGGCTTGGCGTCATCAAGCCTGCATGATTGTCCTTATGCCCTTGCAAAGGCAACCCGTGACCCTTCACCGTATAGGCAATGAATAGGCGGGGGCGATCATCATCAACATCGTGGAAGGCCTCAAGGACGGTTTCAAGGCAATGACCGCCCAGCTCCGTCATGAGTTCTTCCAATGTGTCATCCGAATAGTCGTCGAGCAGGGTTTCGATGCCAGACTTTGATCCAATATCCGACAGGATTTGCCCTCGCCATGCCGCCCCGCCTCGATACGTCAATGCTGAGTAAAGCTGATTGCGGCAGGCATCGATCCACTCTTTCAAATGTTGGCCACCAGGTTTTTCAAATGCAGCGAGTTGTTTCTTGCCATATTTGAGAACCACCACTTCCCACCCGGCAGTGGAGAAGAAGTCAGCAAATCGCGAGTACATCCGGTCAGACGCCACTGCGTCGAGGCTCTGTCGATTGTAATCGACGATCCACCAAGTATTGCGAATGTCATGTTTGTAGCTCTCGATGAGCGCTTCATAGATGTTGCCCTCATCTAATTCGGCGTCTCCTAAGAGCGCAATCATGCGTCCGCGGTCTGCACTATCCCTCAGGCCATGATCGATGAGATAGTCTTGCACGAGCGACGCAAAGGCTGTGACCGCAACTCCCAGTCCAACCGATCCGGTGGAGAAATCCACGCGGATCTTGTCTTTTGTTCGCGAGGGATAAGACTGAGCGCCACCGAATGCACGAAAACTCTTGAGTTGCTCAAGGGACTGGTGCCCCAGCAAATAGTTCACGCCGTGCAATACAGGGGACGCATGGGGTTTGACCGCAACCCTGTCTATGGGCGTTAAGACATCAAAATAGAGCGCGGTCATCAACGTAATCATCGACGAACATGAGGCCTGATGACCGCCAACTTTCAGTCCGTCCCGACTTTCTCTGATATGATTGGCATGATGGATCGTCCAACATGAGAGCCAGCGCAAGCGGTCCTCGATGTGTGACAGGGCTTCCGCTTGCGCCACGTTTTGCTCGCGAGATTGTTTCAGAAAAGCAGACATCGACCCCAAACATACCTCCAACTGGTTCGCGGTAACTTACTGATTTTTTTCATAAAAGGCCAGCTTTTGACTATATGAACTTGCCCCCCGGCAAAGAAACACTACTCAAAAATAAATTGCCATTCTCTCGCAATCCGACGATGACTGTTAGGCGCCTTCATGAAGATCGCGGGTCATCAATGTGGCATTGGGAATACTGGGTTTGGAAACATCGCCGGACATGATTGTATTGGATGCCATCGTCCGGGGTGCTGGCATCGGTGTAGCGCTCCTATTGTGCTTGCTCCTCGTGAGGCGCGGCTCGGGTCTCCCAATCGTGCGCTACGGCGTTTTGTTTGGGCTCGGGGTCTCGTCCTATTTGATATGTTCAGCGCTCTGGTTCGCCAACGTCCCAAGTATCCTTAGATTTCCCATCTTACTCTTTTGCATGATGAATCCGTTGCTGTTTTGGCTTTTTGCGCGCGCTTTGTTTGACGATGATTTTCGACTAGGTAGACTGGAAACAACGGTCATCTCCATATTTTCCATCGTCGTCGCTCTTCGGCTCTACGTTCGTATTGACGAAACAACAGTCATCTACTCAATTGTTGGCGTGATGTTGCAACTTCTTGGCCTCGCGCTCGTTTTGCATATTCTCTTTGAAATCGCACAAGGTCGCAAGACCGACCTCCTAGAGCATCGCCGCCGATTTCGTATTTTGGTCTCCATGACGATTGCCGCTTATATGGTGATAATCGTCATCGCGGAACTCGTGTTGGAGGGAACATCGGTTCCACAATATCTGGCCACGCTCAATGCCTCCGCCATTCTAATAATGGCAGCCGGCATTACCGCTTTCCTCTCGGAAGTACGAGGCTCATTGGTCCCGACACCATCGCCAAAATCGGTAAGTGCTGCGATGCAGGTCCTGGATCCTGTTGGAGACCCAGCCCTAATTGAAGCCATCGTCAGCGCTATGGAGAATGACCGGCTTTACCGTACTGAGGGGCTGACCGTCCCCGATCTCGCCGCACGTTTGAATACTCAGGAATACGTCTTGCGGAAGGCAATCAACCAAAGTCTCGGGCATCGCAATTTCTCAACGTTTCTGAGCACGTATCGATTGCCGGAAATCGCAGGGGCGTTAGCAGATCCGGCACAACAAAAAACACCCATCCTGACATTAGCCTTGGACGCTGGGTACAGTTCGATCGGCCCCTTCAATCGCGCCTTCAAACAATCTTATAGCGTTACGCCCAGCGAGTATCGGCGCATCAAAAACGCGTCAAACTCAAAAAAGTAATGCTGATATTGAAATTTCAATAACCGATTTCGAAATCGCCGCGCAATTTGATCCCTGGTCACCCAAACTCCTTGTTCAACCAAGGAGGTGTCCATGCGACGTCCAACAATCATTGCCAGGCAATCCGGTCATCCAACGGGATGGCTCGGAGCTCTTATCTCTCGCATCATGGCCCGCGAAACCACATTCGAGAACCAGCGTGCACTCGATTCCCTCAACCTTGAGACACAGGATAGATTAATCGATATCGGAACAGGTCACGGTACTACACTCAAGGAAGCGACCAAAACCATTCGGAACGGATTGTTGGTGGGTATTGATCCATCGGCGGTCATGGTTCGATTGGCTCGGCGCAAAAATCGCTGTCACATCAAACGAGGGTTGGTCGAATTGCATTGCACGCAAGCGTCCAACATCCCCTTTCCGGACAACTATTTCACCAAATTGCTGACGGTTCATACAATTTATTTCTGGCCGGATTTTTCTCAACAAATCAGGGAAATTTATCGCGTTGCAGCACTAAATGCTCGATTTGTGGTGTGCTTTCGACCACAGGAAGACCCCACCTTCGCAAATAAGTTTCCGGACACTGTCTATCACATCCGGCCCAAAGACCTGGTCCTCGACGCCATTGAAGAGGCCGGATTTACACTTGTCGACATCAAAGATGAAGAAACGGAGCGTGGCCGATTGGTCTGGGCCGTCGCAGAAAATCTCATGAATTCATCGAATTAGCTGGGCAATTTCGAAATCGGCCACCGATTTTTCGTTTCTGCAGCGACTGAAGCGTGGCGGTGGCCTACCCAGTTCATGCGCTCGACTCATCAATATTGGAAAAGCAAAATGACTATTCTCGGTACAAAGCGCCTCTCAAGACGAAACTCTTGTCGCGGCATTGCTGCTTGGGTCTTGCCCCCTGAGCCTCTGGCCCCGGGTCAGGTTTCTCTGCTTTTGTTGCTGGGCGCTACGATTGCGCTCGGACGATATGATGTCGAACTCCTTTCCCTCGTCATTCCGTACGTTCAACGAGATATCGGCATCGGCGAGGAAAATGTGGCCGCCATTTTTGGACTCGCAAAGCTTGGCGTCATTCTCGGACTCCTAATTGGATTGTTGGCGGATCGATTTGGACGCGCGCGACTTCTCACCTTCACTATTTTGGGGTTCACGGTCGCTACGGGCGCAACGGCCTTCGCCACCACGCCAGAACAGTTCATCACCGCTCAGTTTTTCGCTCGCGCCTTCATCGACACCGAAGCCGGGCTCGTCGCGGTCATTGCTGTTGAAGAACTTGCACCACGAAACCGAGGTTGGGCCCTTGGCTATGGCGCGGCTTTCGCTGCTCTTGGAAGCGGGCTTGCTGCCACCCTTTTCGCTTTTGTTGAGATTGTTCCGAGCGGATGGCGCGCGCTTTATTTAATCGGCCTGGTCGGCGTTCTAATACTTGCCTATGCCCGCAAGAGATTGGGAGAGACAGGCCGCTTCAAAGCTGAAAGATCTTCCGCACGTGCCCGCTCCGGCATACAAAGACCAAAGGTACGTCGCCTTCGCGATCCAGTCATTGACCTCTTGCGTGGGCCCTATCGCAGGCGACTTGGGACACTTTCCACGGCTCAGTTTGGATTCTCATTTGCTACTTCAGGTGTCTTCGCCCTCCAGTCAAAACATCTTATGGAAACGCATGGGTTCGCTCCGGCGGATATCACCGTCCTTTTCATCACCGGAGGTGCCGTCGCCATTTTCGGCAATATCTTCGGAGGGCTGCTCGCCGACAGGGTTGGCCGAAAGCCGGTCCTGATATCTGCTACACTCTTTGCCGGGGTTGGCGTTGTCGGCTTCTTCCAAATGAACGGCGGTTGGATGGTGGGCTTTTGGATCCTTTACGCTTTTGCCAATTTCGCCGCCGGTGTCGTGTTTACCGCACTTGACACTGAACTCTTTCCTACAAAGGATCGGGCAACGGCCGGCACCATCACGCGTATCGTTCAAACAATTGGCTACGCTGCGGGAACCTTGAGCGAAGGCGCACTTTATCGCGTGACTGGAAGCCATGAGGCAGCAGCTCCTCTGCTTACTATCGCTCTCCTACTCTCACTCCTTGCCATTACGCTCCTGCCTGAAAGCGCCAACAAGGACCTCGATGAGATATCTCCCAATACTTTGTAAATAAGCCAACGGAGGCTCTCCTATGCATCATCTCAATTTCCTTCGAAGTACATTGTTCCTTTTGTGCTTATGCGTCATTGCCATTTTACCCTCGCTCTTGGCTTCAGCGGATATCCAATATGATGAAGGCACGATTGCAGGAACCTGGGTTACAGAAGGCTATGGCTCAAGGGTCGAAATCAAAGCCTGTGCAACAAATCCAAACTCTCTCTGTGGGCAGATCACTTGGCTGTGGGATGCCTTTGACGAACATGGCGACCCAATGCTCGACCAAAAGAACCCAGTAAAGTCGCTCAGATCTCGCACAGTCATTGGAACTTCAATCCTGAGTGACTTTCAAAAGGCACCTGGCGGCATCTACAAAGGAGGAACGATCTACAACCCGGAGGATGGTCGGACCTACCGCGCCACCCTCGAACTGATATCCAGTGATCGCCTCCAAGTTCGCGGTTGCGTCATATTCATTTGTCAGAAACAGATTTGGCTAAAACCTGAGGCTTTCCAATAAGTGATCATGTTCCACTTCATTCGCATTTTCTATATCATTCGCACTCTCACAACTTTATGATCGACAAAGGCGTAGTCTGAAGGTATTGGCCTCATTCCTTCTGCCCTGACCACACCAGTATTTGTTTATTGAAGAGTTGAACTAACAATGAAAAGTGAAGCGTCACTACGTCGATCTGAACTCTTGATGCCTGCGGGTTCGCTCGAGAAGCTTAAGGTCGCGGTTATGTATGGTGCCGACGCCATCTACATGGGCACACCGGATATGTCTCTGCGCACAAAATCGGACTTTACATTGGCAGACGTTGTAGAGGGCATCGAGTTTGCGCACGCGCATGGCAAGCGCGTTTATCTCACACTCAACCTCTTTACGCACAATAAGGATATTTCCAAACTCCCTGAATACTTGGAAACAGTGAAACGGGTTAAACCGGACGGTCTCATTATTGCGGACCCTGGTGTCTTTCAGTTTGTGAAAGAAACCGCTCCGGAACTCGAACTTCATATATCCACGCAAGCGAACATTTGTTCATGGCTGTCTGTCAATTTTTGGAAGGACGCGGGCGCGAGCCTTTGTGTCCTCGGTCGTGAAGTATCTTACGCAGAACTCAAAGAAATTCGCGAGAAGTGCCCGGACATTAAACTTGAAACTTTCGTCCACGGTGCCATGTGCATGACCTATTCGGGGCGGTGTTTGCTCTCAAACTTCATGGCTGAGCGCGGTGCCAACCAAGGAAATTGCGCAAACAGCTGTCGTTGGAATTACAAGCTGCACGTTCGCCTGAAGGACGGCACCGTGAATGAAATAGAAATCACGGAAGAAAACCGGGAGATGTTCGAGTTCTTCCTGGAAGAGGGATATCGGCCGGGTGAGATGATGCAGTTAGAAGAAGATGACCGCGGCGCCTATATTTTGAACTCCCGTGACTTGTGCCTGATGCCCAAACTTGATGACTATTTGAGCATCGGGATTGATTCTCTAAAAGTCGAAGGACGCAACAAGAGCCTCTATTATGTCGCGGTTGTGACGCGGGCCTATCGGCAGGCTATTGACAGTTACTACTGCGACCCAGACAACTGGTCACCTGCGCCGTTCATGGCTGAATTGGAAACCGTTCCCAATCGCGGCTACACACTTGCCTTTCACGAGGGGCGTCTTACCAATCACTCACACAGTTATGACAATACGGAATCGTTCTCGGCCTTTGAGTTTGGCGGTATCGTCACAGACGTCGCTGAAGATGCGTTTTTGATGCGCGTGAAGAACAAGATGGTCGCCGGCGATGTTTTGGAGTTCATTCCGCCGGGCGATCAAGATCCGGTTTTGTTGCGTCTCTATGAATTTGAGAATGCCGAGACAGGCGCCGTGACGCAGGTTGTGAACGCCGCGCCACTTACAGTCATTCGCATCTCCTTTGATCTCTTTGAGCATGAGAACGTTGAAGACTTGAAGACGAACTTTCCGGCAATGACCATTGTACGAAAAGAAAAGCCGATCACTGCAACCCAAAGAGAGCGGCTAAAGTTTGACAAGACCGTCCATCAACTTGAAATGGGTAAAGGTCAGGAATCGAGATATCTGGAACGTCGCGATTCTCTTAGAGACACTATCCAAACCGACAGCAAAGAGAAGTCACTCAAATCGCCCCGGTTCGGCGTCGAGGGATGCTGTGGGAAAGGGTGTAACGGGTGTTTGGTCTTTTGGCATGCGCCGGAATACAACAAGGCGCGCGACGTTATTCGCAAGAAGAAGCAGGGTGAGATGCTCTCAGAAGACATGATCGAAGTACTGGAACAGTCACAACGCTTGTCGTGACGTTCAGATTCTACGGAGGGAGCGGTATTTCAACTCTGGCAATGTTCTGAAACAATGCGTATGAAGATCGGAGCCGAGCGCTCTTTCTAACCCGGATGAGATCATCAAGGTGTGACTATAATTTCCTCTAATCCAAATAAACCGCCTTCGATTTTTGAAGCTTTGCAAAGCCGACTTGCGCGCCGCCCCTCTTGGTATGTGATTGTCTCCATCCTCTTTGCTCTCCTCTTGATGATGCCTGTCTTTGGTATTGTCGCGTCCATCTTCCAACCAACTCACACGCAAGGAGACTTCTTCCGCGATGTGGTGTTACCGCGGTATGTCCTCAACACTCTGATCTTGTTTCTGGGTGTTACGGTCGGCGTTAGCGTGATTGGGGTCGGGACGGCATGGCTGGTTTCTATGTGCGACTTTGCCGGCAGACGGATCTTTGATTGGGCTCTTGTTCTGCCGCTCGCTATTCCGGCTTATGTCATCGCCTACTCCTATACAGACTTTCTCCAATACGCAGGACCGGTCCAGACTTCACTTCGGGCGCTCGGCAACTGGGGACCGCGAGACTATTGGTTCCCGAATATAAGATCCCTTCCAGGCGCCATCTTCATCTTCTCGATGGTGTTTTACCCTTATGTCTATTTGCTTGCTCGCACGGCTTTTCTCGAAGGATCAAGGCGTGCCACGGAGGCGGGACAAATATTAGGCGCTACACCCTTGCGCAGCTTTGTTCGGATTGCCCTTCCGCTTGCAAGGCCTGCAATTGCTGCTGGTATTGCTCTTGCTCTCATGGAGACGCTGGCCGATTTCGGGGCGGTTGCCCACTTTGGTGTCGAAACCTTTACCACCGGAATCTATAAGGCCTGGCTTTCCTTAGGTGACCGAACTCTTGCCGCACAACTGGCAACTGGGCTTCTTACTTTCGTCATCCTCCTCCTGGTTCTGGAAAAACTCAGTCGTCGAGGAGCGATAACGACCGGAAGAGAAAGCCACCGACCGCCCATTCGCTATTCTCTTTCTCCAGCCCGCCAAGTTCTGGCACTCCTGTTTTGTGGAACACCCTTACTCTTTGGTTTCCTGCTTCCGACCGGGCTTCTTATTGAGATGGCTATTCGCGATGGCCACGCATTGTTCGGTGCCCGTTACATCTCGCTTACCATTAATAGTGTGTCACTCGCGGCCACGACCGCCATTCTCGCGGTCATGATAGCTCTTGTTATGTGCTACGGCGTTCGATTAAGACCGAGCCGGGCTACCAAAGGCGCTTTGTGGCTTGCCGGGCTGGGCTATGCCATTCCGGGTTCTATTATCGCCGTCGGCATCCTCATTCCGCTTGCCAATTTAGACAACATCATTGATAGCTGGATGCGTGACACGTTCAATGTTTCAACAGGCCTCCTTCTCACCGGAAGTGTTGCGGCGCTTGTTTACGCCTACCTTGTCCGTTACATGGCGATTTCTCTTCAAACCGTTGAAGCGGGCATGGGAAGAATTTCTCCCTCCATTGATGCAGCCGGTCACTCCCTCGGACGCAAGACCAGCAGCATTCTCTTTCGTATTCATACGCCCTTGATGCGAAACAGTTTGCTGACGGCGGGCTTGTTAGTCTTTGTGGAAGTCATGAAGGAGTTGCCGGCCACACTGATCATGCGACCGTTCAACTTTGATACGCTGGCTATTCAAGCCTACCGGCTCGCATCAGATGAACGCCTGACAGAAGCTTCAACGGCTTCGTTGGTTATCGTTGCCGTCGGGCTTATTCCTGTCATTCTGCTTTCAAGAACCATCGGCAGACGTGCAAACTCCACCTAGTTTTGTCTCACTTGTACCCAATGGCATCGTAAATAGCTTGCGCGTCAGCTTGGTTGAGGCCGAAGACCGACAGATTGATCGTATCCTCTTTGAACGCCCCTAAATCGGTCACGCTCGAGGGTGGCGCAACGCCTTCTACCACAGGGTATTCGTCATTGCCTTCAGCAAAGTAGGATTGCGCTTTGGCGCTGGCGAGATACTCCAGGAATTTCACGGCATTGTCTGGATGAGGCGCATTTACCGCAACGCCGCCGCCAGAGATGTTGACATGTGCGCCGTTGCCGTCTTGGTCAGGAAAGACAACACCAATTTTTGAAATGTTCTCTTCACCACTGAGACCAGAAACGTCTTTGCGCAATGCGCGGGCAAAATAATAGGTGTTTGCTACCGCGATGGCACATTGACCGGATACAATTCCCCTCAGCTGATCTGTATCGCCACCTTCTGGGTCGCGCGCGCGATTGTCATACATTCCTTGCGCCCAAACTGCGGCGACGTCGTTGCCGTGGTTTTCAATCATCGCGGACATCAGTGACAACATATAGATGTTGCTTGAGGACCGCGTGCAAACGAGCCCCTTAAATCCCTCGTCTGCCAAATCCAAGTAACTCGCAATGTCGTCCGGATTGACGCGCGCCTTGTCGTAAAAAATCACGCGAGCGCGTTTGGAAAATCCGAACCACAAGTCCTCCGGGTGACGCAGGTGCGCTGGGATCAGCGACTCCAAAGTATCTGATTGCGCCGGCCGCAATAATCCTCTTTGCTCGGCGGCCCAAAGACGTCCGGCGTCGGTGGTCAGATAAACATCTGCAGGACTGTTTGCGCCTTCCGCTTCCATTCTCGCCATGAGCGCATCTGCTTTGTCTTCAATTCTGCGCACCTCAATCCCTGTGGCATCGGTAAAACCCGTGTAGAGGCGCTCATCCGTATCGTAGTGACGTGAGGAATAGATGTTTAGGACCGGCTCTTCACTTGGTGGCACCACCTGGGTCTCCGTCTCAACCTCAGCCACCGCGGCCACTTCAGCCACATCCTCTGTCGTCACACTCTCCCCTAACGTCAGACTTGGATCAGACGAAGGACGAAACAGAAATATTGCGACCAAAATGAGCGCGCCACATGCAACACCGACTAATATCTTTTTCATTCCCATTTTCCTCTATTGTCCTTCGCAGAAAACACGCCAATTATGTATCTTACAGAGAATCGTTATCAAGTGAATATGGATCGCTCCTCGAAATTTGTTGAGACACCTTGGACCTGGATCCTATAGAGGGGCCGAGGAAGCGAGTCCCGTAACCGAAAGGTAGACGCAAAAAGACATGAGCGAAACACTTGTCGACTCCAAATCAAACTCCGACCCAATTCTCCAAATTGGGAATGTCAGCCATGCCTACGGACAAGTTCTTTCAGTTCAAGACATCAATCTGACGGTAGAACCTGGAGAGTTGCTCTTTCTTCTTGGTCCATCGGGATGTGGAAAATCAACAGTTCTCAGGCTGATTGCCGGATTGGAGCGCCCCTCTGCGGGAAACATTTCAATTGGTGGGGAGGAAGTCTCGTCTGCCCAGTATTCAGTACCAGTTGAACAACGCCACACAGGGCTCGTCTTTCAAGACTTCGCGCTGTTTCCGCATTTTACAGTACTCGAGAACGTCAACTTTGGACTGCACCGTCTAGACCAAGACGTCGCTCGAAAACGCGCCGAAGAAGTATTGACTTTGGTGGGCCTAGAGACTAAGAGCGGGCGCTATCCTGCAGCGCTTTCTGGCGGAGAACAACAACGCCTTGCTGTTGCGCGGGCTTTGGCGCCGAAGCCTCAACTCATGTTGTTAGATGAACCCTTCTCAGGTCTTGATCAGCGGCTGAAAGATCATGTACGTGATCAGACGCTGGCAATCCTCAGAGCGGAAGGCACAGCCACCGTGCAAGTCACTCATGACCCCGAAGAGGCGCTTCGCATGGCGGACCGTATCGCACTTATGCGCGACGGTCGCATTGTTCAGATCGGATCCCCTGCAGATCTCTACGACAACCCTGTTGATCTTGGCGCGGCTGCCTTTTTCTCCGAATTGAACATCTTTCACGGCGTAATTGAAAACGGCACGCTCAGTAGTCCATTGGGCTCTGTCGACGCCAAGGAAATGAAAGAGGGGGACCTCGCTACATTGGCATTTCGACCCCATTCGCTGATTGTTGGCCATGACACCAGTGGCAAGACAAATTTCACCGTGGAAAAGTCCAGGCACTTAGGAGAAAGAGGTCTGGTTTTTCTCAGATCAAACCTGATACCGTCCCCAGTGATTGGTTATGTCGCAACGAACCAACTTCCGCCAAAGGGATCACAAGTTTCAGCAACCCTATCTCAGCATGGCCATTTCGTATTTCCAGGCCACGTGACGCTTTGACTTACACCTTTCGCACGGCACCCATCGCGACCAGGGACTATGCAAAATCCTGCCCTCCTGATTGGTAGCTAAAAGCGGTCATTGGGAACTTTGCCGGTGCAACTTGGTGGCAATGTCAAACGCGGTGGATTGGTCGAAGTCCCTTTTGGGATTTCTTTGCGAGATCTGGTCGAAGGATATGGCGGTGGGACTGCATCCGGCAGAGCAATTAAGGCTGTGCAAATAGGCGGGCCTCTTGGTGCCTATCTTCCCACCTCTCTTTTGGACCTTCCACTCGACTATGAGGCAATTGCAAGTGCTGGTGGTTTGCTTGGCCATGGGGGCATTGTGGTTTTCGACGATAGTGTCGACATGGTGGCGCAAGCTCGCTTTGCGATGGAATTTTGCGCGATTGAATCGTGTGGGAAGTGTGCGCCGTGCCGAATTGGGTCGGTTCGAGGCGTTGAAGTGATTGATCGGATTGCCAGGGGCGAGGAAAAAGAGCAGAATCTAGACCTGTTGGTAGACCTTTGTGAAACCATGGAAGACGGCTCGTTGTGCGCCATGGGTGGGCTGACACCCCTTCCCGTGCGCAGTGCTTTGAATTTCTTTCCGGAAGATTTTGGACTTCCGGCGGGTCGTGCCTCGCAGTCAGCGGCAGAGTAGAGGAGAGTTGGTGTGACGGTCTTAAAAGAAAAAGACTTTGGGACGCCGGAACCGTCTGGATCAGAGACGGTGTCGCTCACCATCGATGGGGCGCGTGTGATGGTTCCCTCTGGCACCTCGATCATGCGCGCTGCGGCAACCGCAGACATCAATATTCCGAAACTGTGTGCCACTGACATGGTCAAGTCCTTTGGGTCCTGCCGCATGTGTCTGGTTGAAATAGACGGGCGGAAGGGAACGCCGTCTTCGTGCACGACGCCTGTTGATGAAGGGATGGTTGTCACGACCCAGACGGACCGCCTTGCGCGCCTTCGTCGCGGGGTCATGGAGCTCTATATCTCAGACCATCCGCTCGACTGTCTGACTTGTGCGGCCAATGGCGATTGTGAATTGCAGGACATGGCAGGCCAGGTGGGTTTGCGCGATGTTCGATATGGAATGGACGGCGAAAACCATTTGGACAAACCCAAAGACGAGAGCAACCCATACTTCACCTTTGACCCTTCCAAATGCATCGTGTGCTCACGCTGTGTGCGCGCTTGCGACGAAGTTCAAGGCACGTTAGCGCTCACGATTGAAGGCCGCGGGTTTGCTTCTGCCGTTGCAGCTGGCGACTTGGGCAATTTCTTCGAGTCAGAGTGTGTGTCCTGCGGTGCGTGCGTGCAAGCCTGTCCCACGGCGACGCTCATGGAGAAATCTGTGATCGACATAGGTTTGCCCGAGCACAGTGTTGTGACCACTTGTGCCTATTGTGGCGTTGGCTGTTCCTTCAAGGCAGAAATGCGCGGCAACGAGGTCGTGCGCATGGTGCCTTACAAGGATGGTAAGGCAAATCATGGCCATTCTTGTGTCAAAGGTCGCTTTGCCTGGGGCTATGCAACCCACAAAGATAGAATTACCAAACCGATGATCCGCGAGAACACGTCGGATCCTTGGCGTGAGGTGACACTCGATGAGGCGATTTCTTATGCGGCGGAGCGCCTGAAGAAGTTGCAGGAAACCTATGGACGCAAATCCATCGGCGGCATCACTTCTTCGCGCTGTACAAATGAAGAAGTGTACGCGGTTCAAAAGCTTATTCGCGCTGCGTTTCACAATAACAATGTGGATACGTGCGCGCGGGTCTGTCATTCGCCCACTGGTTATGGCTTGAAGACAACGCTGGGTACTTCTGCCGGAACGCAGGATTTTGACTCCGTGATGTATGCGGATGTGATCATTGTCATTGGTGCCAATCCAACGGAAGCGCACCCGGTTTTTGCCTCGCAAATGAAGCGTCGACTACGGCAGGGTGCAAGATTGATTGTGGCTGACCCTCGAAAGATCGATCTGGTGCGAACACCTCATATTGAGGCCGATCATCACCTCGCGTTGAAGCCTGGCGGTAATGTGGCCCTGATCAATGCCATGGCGCATGTGGTGGTCAGCGAAGGGTTGGTCGCAAAGGATTACGTTGAAGAGAGATGCGACTTGGAGACCTTCGCGACTTGGGAGGCCTTCGCCTCCGATCCACGAAACTCTCCTGAGGCACTCTCAGATGCCATCGGTGTCAGTGCTGAAGAGATCCGCGCCGCCGCGCACCTTTATGCCACCGGAGGTCGGGCGGCGATCTATTATGGATTGGGCGTGACCGAGCATACTCAAGGCTCGACCATGGTGATGGGGATGGCAAATCTCGCCATGGCCACAGGCAATATCGGTTTTGAAGGGTGTGGTGTTAACCCCTTGCGGGGGCAGAACAATGTTCAAGGCTCTTGCGACATGGGCTCCTTCCCGCACGAGTTTGCTGGTTACCGACCTGTTCAGGACGATGCGGTTCGCGGCATATTTGAAGCGAATTGGGGCGTTGATCTCGACGGTGAGCCTGGATACCGCATTCCCAACATGCTCAATGAAGCGACAGCCGGTACGTTTAAAGGGATCTACATTCAGGGCGAAGACATCGCGCAGTCGGATCCTGACACACAGCATGTTGAGGCGGCCTTAGAGGCGATGGAGTGTGTGATCGTTCAGGATCTCTTTTTGAATGAGACGGCACGGTTTGCTCATGTGTTTTTGCCGGGAACTTCTTTCTTGGAAAAAGATGGCACGTTCATCAATGCGGAACGCCGGATCAACCGCGTGCGCTCCGTGATGCCGCCGGCTCCTGGTTTTTCTGAGTGGGAAGCCACGCAGGCACTGGCGCAAGCCATGGGCTATGACATGACATACGCATCGTCTGAGGATATTTTGGCGGAGATTGCAGAGCTCACACCAACTTTCGCGAATGTTACTTTCGCCTTGCTGGATGAAAAAGGTTCGGTGCAATGGCCGTGTAATGACGACACGCCTGATGGCACCCGGATCATGCATGTGGATGGGTTTGTTCGTGGCAAGGGTGCTTTCGTTGTGACCGAGTTTGTGCCAACCGAAGAACGCACCAGTCGGAAGTTTCCCCTTCTGCTCACAACGGGCCGCATCCTCAGTCAGTACAATGTTGGGGCGCAAACCAGACGAACTGAGAATGTTCGGTGGCACGAAGAAGACGTGCTGGAAATCCATGCATTTGATGCGGAGGCGCGCGGTATTCGCGACGGTGAGCTCGTATCACTCAAAAGCCGCAAAGGAGAGACCAGCCTTCGGGCTGTCGTGTCTGACCGGATGCAGCCCGGCGTCGTTTACACAACGTTTCATATGCCGGATACGGGTGCGAATGTGGTCACAACCGAACTCAGCGACTGGGCAACGGAGTGCCCGGAATACAAAGTGACGGCGGTCCAGGTGGCGCCAACAAACCATCGCTCTCAATGGCAAGAGGAATATGCGGAATCGGTGAAAACTCACCGGCGCGTGGCAGAGCCGGCCGAATAACTTGCGCTCCTTGAACTCTTTTTGCGCACCCTTGCTGGCTTGCAGAAACACCACTTCGAATACGAATGCAAGACAATTGCACCCAAATGATGCGCTGCGCGCGCAAGCGTTCAATGTTCCCAATCATAGGACACTTGTTAGAAACTGTCCGGCGTTTGAGAACATTTGACGTTGAGTAACCCTACTCACCATTGCCGAAACAGCGAAGTGGTTCTGACGGCCTAATGTCGGATGTGTTCTTTAAGACCAACGAGTTCCGCTCTACCTATCTTGGCGACACGATGACGAGTGCCGCTGCCGATGCGTTGCCGGAAATCAAAGGACATGGTGAACTCGCAGACCTGCGCGTCGCCAAGACCCAGGACGCGGGCCTCCTGAGTCTGGCGCAAACCGCAGCAACAGCCAATGACAATGGGTTGATGGTGCGTGCAGCTTGTTGATCCAAAACAAAACGTGTGAACAAAAGTTCACACAATTGCACCTTGACCGTGCATCAGGTTTTGCTACCGTTAAGATGATTGATTCGGTTTGAGCGCATATCTTCCGTGTACGGTATATTACGTGCGTGGTTGCTCGATGTCACATATTGACGTCGCTCAAACAGCGAAAGGTACAACGATGTGGGTTGCCACGGAAACAGCCGTAAGGGTTGAGATTCAGACGGCTTCCATCGTTGTTCCCGAGGGTGATTACGCGCTGGAGGCGGCGAAAGTACTTTGCGTCGGACCGCGCAGAGCCAAACACAACCATTTGAATCATACTTGGCACGAAATATATGTAAAAGAGAATTAACAAGCGAATACATTGCAACTTGTTAGGGAGTTCTACATCCAATAACTTAGTCATGAGTGATTCGGTTTTCTCGCCAAATGTCAAAGTTTGACCCTAATCGTGAGTGACATTGCAGATACGAAAATCGTGGTTGGAGTGTATGAGTATGAGCAAATTTCGAAGTGCGTTTGAAGTGACTGGTACGAATGTGCGGAGGGTACTAAGTAGCTGCAGTGTTGTTCTTGGCAACAATCACCGGCGCCGATCAAGCCCAGGCCGCTAGCTACGACAAAACTTATCGAAGTGTTGACACAATCGAGATTCGTCTGCGAATGGGAGATGATGTCAAGGAGGCATTAACGGTGGACTCGTCTGACCTTCTTGAAGCCGCGATCAAGTTTACAAGAGACGGTATCTCTGAGCATCAACCGGACATTTCCGTCAGTGCCAAGGGTGCAATCGAATTCACTGACTCGGAGAAACTCCATAATCTTGAAGTTCTTATTTCCGTCTATTGTCAAATAGAGTTGAACCACGAAGAAGACACTGAAGAACGTCGGTACCGAGATGGCCCTGCATGTGCTGGCCTACAACATCAAGCGTGTCATCAACATCATTGGTCTCGGGCCGCTGCTTGCCGCCATGAAGGCCGCATAGAGCCACGTCTGGCTCCTTGTGCGCCCGTATCCCAACAATCGGCCATTCAGATCGCAAACACTTGCCCGTCAGATTCCATAGAGCGAAAACCCCAGAACCCTGCCAATGGACGACCGCCAAAACCTCAGCAAGCCAAACAGTTAACAATGCTGAACGTTTTTACACAGCCTGGGTCAGAAGCTGTCATAGCTTGGCAGCGTACAAATCGTCGCATCATAGCCATGAGCGGTCCTCCAATTGACATGGTCCATGCAAGGAAATGGCTAAATTGGCTACACAACTCGCAGATATCCTGGGTCCCGGCAATTTTCGTGACGGCGTCGTATCAGTTTGTTACTCTTGAAGATGGTTCGGGGTTGGGGAATGGACCAATGAGACGATTCTACGTTGTCATATTCGGACTTCTACTTGGTCTGTCGCTCTCGTTGTCGGCGGCGGCCAAACCCGATCTCGCATTTTCTGAGGCACACAGAACATACGTTGAGGGTGAATTACGTAAGGCTAGTGTGGATGCCAAGCGGCGATTGACCAAGGCTGAGCGGTGCGCGGTAATTTACCGTTCCATTCAGAATTGGAAAAAAAAGTATCCCGAAGGCGAAAAGAAATTGGACCTTCCCACACTGGTGATGATGCGGCGGGCGGAACGCAACTGCGGGCCATTTGCCGCGTTGGTCATCAATCCGAAGCGACCGAATTGGAGCGAAGACCTTCATCCAACCTACTCGGTTCGATTTGGCGACAGAAATGGATACTATCAGGTCACAATTGATGGTCGAAAGACCATCGTATCCTACAGCACAGACGAATTGAGAAACAAAGCCGAGCGCGACTTTGTATTGTGGCATCCGGACGAGTTTGTTGGCGGCGACAGCGCCGACGATGCAGCCAGACGCGCCGAATTCAAATACAATTCAACGACTCGGCAAGATCTTATTAGGCAGGCCCAGTTCCATGAACAGAAAGCGCGTGAAGCAGATCAAAAGGCCGCCCAAGCTGGTAAGGAAAGAGATGAAGCCGAAACTATAAAGCAGATTGGCATTAGGCAGAAAAACGAAGCGGACGCCCGACGCCTCTACCGCCGTATTGAGCGAGAGCGCAGGGAGGCAGCCCTTAAGGCCCGCCGCGCTTGGCTCGACGAACACGGACCCCGTGGCACGACTGACGACATGCGTGCCATCACGACAGACAGCGTGAAGCGCACCCATACCGATGCCGACGGCAATCGCGTTGTCGAGTATGACAATGGCGCGAAGAAGATTACCTATACTGATGGACACGAAGAAACCGTTGGAACTGACGGCACGCGTACTATCGAGTTTCCGGATGGCCATGTCGAACATTGGCACACGGACGGCACGATTGAGTGTATGTTCGATCACGAACAAGGCGTTCTGCGAATCGTTGTGGGGCCGGATGGAAAGACGACCTACTATCTGAACGGTGAGTTCGTTGCAGGCTGGTGGCCGGAGTTTCGGTCGGACACCATGGTTCGTGCCGCGTCCTATATCGGAGTTGGCGGCATAACGCCGGTTGAACGTGACCGAGATCTCGATAGGTTCTGGCGGTGGCTCTTTGGCCAGCAGTGGGAAAATGACCCCGACGCGCCTGATCTAGAGGCCTCAGACGCTGAGTACATTCGCTACGTTCGAGATAAACTCAAGCAATACAAGCGCGACAACTCGAACGCCTTCGAGGATGAGTCCTTCGATGAGTTTCTTGAGCGACGTCGTCTTGAACTACGATTGGCAGCCGGACTCGAGTGGGAAGGCAACTTCAAGCAGGAGCGTCAATGGCTTCGACAAATTTTGGACGAATGGGAGGCTGACCACTCCGACGACGACCTACCGCTGGACCAACTGATCTCGAAGCGACTGGCCGAGGCTGAGCTCAATCAAGACAAACCCTTTACCGAACGTATTGCGGTGGAGTGGCGATTCGAGGAGTTCATTCTCATTTATCAAGTCTACATGGATTGGATTGAAGCCCATCCATCGGCAACGCGGACAGCCGAACAGGAGAAAATTCGCCGCCAAATCCAACGCCGCCTCGAACAGTACATCGAGGTCCAGAAGTTGATCTATGAAAGTGCGCTGGGTACCGCCTCGGGAAACGAGGGGTGGCTGGCGCGGATGGTCGGCGAGGAGCGGTTCAATGAAATGAAGCGGCTATACGGCTCACTTCCAGGACTCATTCCAGACGATGCTGGTGGCAGCATTGACCCCCTCGACAAAATGGCAGCAACGGCGCCGGGTGTTTCTTTCTCTTCGTTGACAGGGAAAACGGCCATAAATCGTGACTACGTCGGCGACGTGGTGCAAATCCAAGTGATTGGGGTCAATGGAGAGCCCGTCTTGTATGAGCCCGAAGAGGTTAAGGTCGAACAGGATTCCGGAAACGTGCGAATCGACATTGCATCGCAGCTCAGTGTTGGACGTGTCCTCGTAATAGGTAGCACGGGCGCTCTCAATCTCCTTGCTGTTCCAACTGTTACCGATTCAGACAACGACGGGCTTTTCGCAATTGACGGTAGTGTCGACATTAAGAATGGGCGTCTGCGCGAGACAATTAGGGCGCCAAGGCGAAGTACCTTGGCCGACGAAGACGTTGCGGATCATTCAGTTTGGCTTGGCAATGAGGCACTGACCACGATCGCCGTTCGGGACTACGAGGTAGCAGTGGAAGGTAAGAACATTGCACTACCCAAAGGGGAGCAGAGTTCCTGTCGAGTAAAGTCACCAACGGGCAAAACCTCGAAGGGCAAAGTGGACGCGTGGGGATATGAGATGTCAGCTCAACCGGTGGCTCAAATCTACACTTGGGCGCCGATCTACATCCAGGTTGCCGGCCTCCCCGCAATTGAGCGGCTGTCAATACGCTTTCGACCGAATCCGGGTCAACAGATTGAGCCACTCAATGTCCAGATTACGGTTGGCCAAGCGACCGGAAAGCCCACTCAAATTGCGCAATATCAAACAGCAATGATTGGCCCGCAGCGCTTCGATGCAGTTGTCAAACGCCTCAGCAACTTCGAAAACTAATCGAGATGAAAGTGTGCGGATCAAACCATAGCCACGTCCGCTTTGGTTGCAGATTCAATTGATCGCTGCAACACAAGCATTGAATCTCTCAGCTGGGTCTCAATGGTATTGTTTGCGCTGGTTTATCGAGCTTGGCCAAAAATGAAGAAAAGCAATTTGGCGACCATTCACTTCTGGACTTTTCAAGTCGCTGTTTTACCCTTTCTCATTGGATTTTAGCTGATCTACGCTGGAGTTTACGAGAACGAGGAAATCGGTCCATACCTAGGAATCGGCGCAATCATTATTATGATTTCCATTCTTTGTTTCGCATTTAACGCGTACAGGAACGCACGAGACTGACATCAACCAATTCAAGGCAGCCTGGTCACTAATGTCCGCTACTGGCCAGAAGTTGACTATTGTCGGTGTGCGATATCACGATCTCTTTGGATCCGAAAACGGACATCGCCTAAAGCTCCGCATACGCTATGTTCACCTGTCCCTACCAAAAACATTATCCGGACCTAACTTGAGCGAATCGTGTCATCCTCAGGTCACATGATTGATATCCTAAAGCTCCTAATAACCTTCCTGAGAGATTTTACGAAGTCGAGGTCTCGGCTTGAAGCTGAAGTCCTGGTGTTACGGCACCAGCTTGGGATCCTCCGCCGAGAATCTTCGAGAAGGGTCCGTGTCTCACGATTTGACAGAGCGATGATCGCCTGGGCTTGTCGCATTTGGCCATCTCTGTTGCAGTCAATTGTCATTGTAAAGCCCGACACGGTCTTGCGTTGGCATCGAAATGGCTTTCGCCTTTATTGGCGATGGAAGTCGAGGCATCCGGGCGGACGTCCGCCCATTGAAGGGGAGATTCGCGAACTCATTCGGCGGATCAGTTTCGACAATCCATTGTGGGGTGCGCCACGGATCCACGGAGAATTGCTCAAACTCGGCATCGATGTCTGTCAAACCACCGTAGCGAAATACATGGTGAAAGGGAAAGGGCGAGGTGGTCAGACTTGGCAAACTTTTCTGAAGAGCCACAAAGACGGGATCGCATCTCTAGACTTTCTTGTGGTGCCGACTGTCGGCTTCAAACTCCTCTATTGCCTTGTCATATTGGGCCATGAGCGAAGAAAGATTTTGTGGGTGGGCGTTACCTTTCATCCAACGTCGGAGTGGCTGGCGAGACAGGTCACAGAGGCCTTTCCTTGGGAGGAAGCGCCAGAATACTTGATCCGGGATAACGACCGAATCTTTGGCCTCGTCTACTGCCGGAGGTTGGAGGCCATGGGCATCAGAGATCGACCGACGTCGCTCCGTTCGCCTTGGCAGAACGGATGTGTTGAGCGGGTGATTGGATCTATCAGGCGTGAGTGCCTTGATCACGTCATCATCTTCGGCGAAGCACATCTTCGCCAGATCATGCGACAATACGTTCAGTACTACAATTCAGCCCGCACACACTTGTCCTTGAAGAAGGACTCTCCGATGGGAAGGGTCGTCCAACACGCCGGTGAGGTTCGATCCATCGATTGGCTTGAAGGACTGCATCATCAATACATTCGGATCTAGTTTCCGGTAGGCACAGGGATAGGTGTAGGTCTCGGTAACGCTCGTGCCGGTGTCGACCACCCTCGAGGTGCGGTTGCCCACCGTGTCGTAGACATAGTCGATGTCACCGTAGAGACCTGACGCCTCCGTCAGACGATTGAGATCATCATAGGCGAGAGCTCACGAGCAGGTACTCTGTCGAAGTCGACGCTAATTCTCAATCAAGTCCGGATCGTCCAACAGCGATCGCAGCTTCCTCGCGCCCTCTAGATCCTGAGTCAGTCCGAACAATCCCTCTTCGTTGGCTCTTATCAAAGTTTCGATGGCACCCTGAAATCTCTTCTTCGCGGATGATCTGATCAAGCTCAACCCAATCTGATGATCCCCCATGAAACCATGTCGTCCTTCCAAGACGTCCATTCCATGAATCCACTCACTTCGCGCATGACCCAGGCGCGCCGCCTTTTGAAACAAGCGAGAGGCTTTGTATTCATCCTTCTCAACGTGCTCACCGGTATCGTAGTAGAAACCCAACACATAAACCGCATCGGGATATCCGCTCTTCGCAGCTTGATTCACTCCTCGAAAGTGCCTTTTCGAAAATTCACTTTCTGTTTCTCCTTTGTGGGAGAATAGTGAAACAAGGAATACAGCCTCTGGATCTTGATTTTGAGCAATGTCCATTAGTCTATTGTATGCCTCTTCAAATCTTCCCTTTCGCAGGCACGCTTTCGCTTCGTCCACAATTCGGTCCCGATCGGTCAATGGTGTGTCAACAGACCTAAGATACTCTTCATCTCCGAATGATACGGTAAACACGCAAACCTTTCCTTATGGCTATGGCCATCTCTCGCCCTTGGGGCCTGTACACTTGCATTGTGTATGTTTCGGTTGTTGACCGAGGTTGTGAGCCGCAATTCTCTTTGCTTCTCGAGCGGCAACAGATCGACTTGGGTCTGAGTATGTCCCAAAGGCGAAACTCGCACAATTGCCAATAATGTTTTGGTTCGCGTCAGCTCTGCAAGTGCATGTCCATTGGCCGCGCCTTTTCGCGGGATACGGAATCGAACGATCTGCTTCTTTTCCATCTGCATCTTCATCACCAAATATCGCATTGTACAACAGGTAGTCGAACGCAACCGCCCCCGCGAAGCCAACACCGTATCCCACCCATTTCGGCCATAGGGCATCGCTCGGTTCTGGAATGGCCACATCTGCGGCAATCCAACCTCCGACCAATTCGACGGCTGCCTCACCCGTCGGATCCACAAAGCTCAGCGGATTCCCACCCACATAGGCGAAGGTATTGATCCCCCCAGCCAACCCAATCGGATCGGACTGCACGTATCGTCCGGTGAGGGGATCGTAGTCACGGTGCCAGTTCTGGTGGAAGCCGGCTTCAATGTCGAAGTATTGACCGGGGAAGCGACGGTTCTGGGTCAAGCTGCCGGTGAGACTTGCGACGACACCGAACGGGGTGAGGGCCGCATCCCAAACGATCGCACCGGACGCATTGGTGATCTTCTGTGGGCTGCCTAAATGATCGGTGTGCACATGAGAGAGCACCGGGGTTGTGTCCACATCCGTGACGAGACCGAGGGGCATGGCATCCAGGTAGATGTACTCGGTTGTCACCGTGCCGGCACTGGTCGCCTCGGCAATCATCCGCCCGAAGGTGTCGTAGATGTAATGGATGGTGGCTGTGCCCAGAGGTGATGGGGCGGCCACGGCGTCCTTTTCTACGCGCTGCTGGAATGCATTGTAAGTGTAGCCGGAGAGATAGGTGCCGTTCTCCTTGATCTCATCGAGACGGCCGGCGTCATTGTAGCCTAACGTGAAGGCAAGGCTTGAGGTCCGGTCGTCATCAATGACGTTGCCGGCCGCATCGTATGTGAAGGTGCGTGTGTCGGTGCCATCGGCAACGCTCGTCAAACGGTTTGAGGTTGAAGGATAGGTGTAGGTCTCCGTCACCGTGGAACCGGTGTCGACCACCCTTGAGGTGCGGTTGCCCACCGTGTCATAGACATAGTCGATGTCGCCGTAAAGACCATCCGCGTCGGTGAGACGATTGAGGTCATCATAAGCAAAGGTCTGGGTCCGGGCCGAGGTGATGGCATCGGTAATGCCAGTGATGTTGGAGGCCGCATCATACGTATAAGCCAAGTCTTGCGCGTCCGTTGTGCCATCGGTGGTGTCGAGATCGGTGAGGCGGTAGTCACTGTCAAAGACGGCTGTCATGACCTGACCATTGCCATGGGTCAGACCCTTCATGGGACCAAAGGGCAGATAGGTGGCGCTGGAGGCCACGGTCACTTCTGAAGAGCCTGAATCCTTCTTGGTCTTCAAGCTCGTGATGCGGCCTTCCCCATCGCGGGTGTAGGTGACGATGCGACCTGAATCGTAGGTCATGGAGGCCACCCGCCCGACACTGTCATATGTATAAGTGGTGGTGTAGCTCTTGGTGGCAATCACACGGATCTCGGACGTTAAGAACCCCCGGACGTTGTAGACGAACGCCATGGAGCCTGAGCCATCACTGATACTCGTGAGCCGTCCCTTGCCTTTGTTGCCAGATGCGGTGGCGTCATAGGTGTAGGTCACGTTCTCAGATGTGCTGGCGGGGAAGGTCTCGGTCAGCATCCGGCCTCTATCATCAAAGGTGCGGTTGGTGATGACGGAGCGCGCGTCGGTCTCTTGGGTGACGAGACCCAGTGCGTTGACCGTATAGGTGGTGGTGCCGGTGTCCGGACTGACCCGTTGGATCACATCGCCAAAGCCATTTTGCACGTAGGTCGTCGCATTGGAACGATCGTCGGTGACGGAGGTGAGGTTGTCATCATCGTCCAAGCCGTAGTCGATGTCAGCCAGATCCGGATCGGTGTCTTTGATCAACCGGTTCAGGCCATCATAAGACTTGGAATACACTTTTGAGCGGGGATCGGTCACATCTGTGACCTGATCCATCTTGTTGTAATCATAGTCGGTGCTCTGGGAGCCGGCTCCAATTGAGGCCATCAGCCGGCCCAACTCATCGAAGGTCTGGGTTTGCGACTTCACGATGGTCGAACTTGCGTTCTTGACCGAGACGGCCGTGACATTGCCCATGGCGTCATGGGTGTACTCGATGCGCTCGCCAAGCGAGTTCTCAACACTGGTGACCTCCCGGTCATTGGAATAGGTGTATTCCAGATAAGAGCCATCGGCTTTTGTGATCTTGGTGATCTGACCGAGATCATCATAGGCGAGCGTGGTGGTGGCCGGGGTGCCGGTGGCATCAGCGGTGATCGTGGTCACCCAACCGCGTTCATTGTAAGCAAAGTCGGTGCGAACAGCGTTGGCATCGGTCACCTGCAAGGGTAGGCCATTGCCGTTCACTGAGTTGACCGTGGTGACGTGGCTCACCTCATTGGTCACGGTCGCCAGATAACCGTCCGTATCATAGGTATAGCTCACCGTATCCCCGGTGCCGCTCAAAGGTCCATCCACCGACGACAACAACCCTGCCGCCGTATAGGCGTAAGCCCAGGAACGGGTTTGACCGTTGGTGCTATAGGGCACCGAATGGCTGGTGGTGTCGGTCAGCTTATAAAGCGTCATGTTGCCGTCTGTGTCATAGGTCATATCAACCGTGACACCGGCGTTCACAATCTGGGTGGGTTTGCGCTTGGTGGCATCCCAGCTTGTGGTGATGGTGCGGGCTTGCGCCCCGCCGAAGTCTTCGGTGCGCGAGGTCTCCAGACCATCTGTGCCACGGGCATAGGTGGTGACATTGCCTTCCCGGTCGGTCTTTTGCGACAAGAAGCCGTTGGTGTTGTAAGCAAAGGTCGTGTCCGCCGCCACGCAGTTGGTCGAGGCGACCCCTTCCACTTTGGTCAAGCGGTAGTGGTTGTAGACCTTTTCCACGTGGTACTTGGTTTGTTTGCCGAGCGGGTTGGTGAAGGTGCGGGTGCCGGCCACGTCGTCATACGCGACCGTGGTGACATTGTTGCCCACGGTGCTCTCGCCTTTGGTGGCGCGCTGATCGGCATTGTATTCCCAGTTAAGAGACCGCACCCCGTTCTCATCCGTCACCCCGGCGAGACCATATTCATGATCCGCATCGTCATAATGATACTGAACAGATGGATTGTCCGTCGTGGTCAGAGGTGTGTCATCGGGATAGATCACCTTCTTGAGCGCCCAGATGCTGCGTGGGAACAGATCGTAATCGGTCTCTGAGCCTGTATCGCCGATCTTCTCATACTCAAAGAGATAGTCTTCCCCGTCCGGATCGGTCACCTTGGTGGCCAGACCTTTAGAGTCATACGTGAACGTGATCACCCGGCTGGAGGCATCCGTCACCGTCGTGTTGTTGCCATCCACGTCATAAGCAAGGGTCAGCGTCTCGCCGCCGGGCTTATCAATCTCGATCAGTTCGCCATCCGCATTGTAGGTCTCGACCGTCCCATCCTCATCGGTAAACACCCAGTCCGTGCCACTCGCAACCAACGTCCACGCCAGATCCTTCTGAGGATAGGTGTATGAATACCCTGTCCAATAGGCAGGATGACCGACGCCCAACTTGTAACGGAATATCGCTAAACGCCCATCTGGTCTCGATATGGAAATGTATGAAGGACTGGTCGGACTGTTTTTGTAAAACTGCCTGTCATACTGCGTTGACCACCCCGCCCCCAACCGTGACCCTGCACTCTGATCGCTTGAGTAAGTGCGTGTCACGCCGAGCGGAGACTTACTTCCGGTCCCAGACGAAAAGTCGCTGGCGTTGAGGCCCGTCGACCCAGAAACCGGGTTGATTGCCCAACCACCAGAAAGGTCTGGCGAAGTCCCCGGGCCATCGCCAATCGACGGCGTGCACATCAAAGGAACTTCTTCGGTTTTGCGACACCCATCTGGAGCGCTCGCATCTTCGATCTCACCCGTATCACAGTCAATGCTTCCCCACGTTATATATTGAGGAAAGGTTGAACCGGTAATCACCCATCGGCAGATGAGTGCTTTTACGTTACCGGTGGAAGTGTTCTTTGCTTCCACAACACTGTAGAGTTCAGTCGCAAGTGGATATGCGTCATCGCGTTGTGCTTCGCACGCGGCAAACATACTGGCCTCTTCGATCTGCACATAGCCAGGGACCGAAGCATCGTAATCAAGCCAATAGAATTTCGCTTCCGCCTCTTTACTCCACGATGACAACAACAGAACGCCTAAGCACAGAAGCAGTACGGACTTGACGACATAAGTGTTTGAGACTGGTGAGCGCATGGGGGAGATCTCCTGAATAGGGAAGAGCCGCGATGACCAAAACCACCCTTAATGAGGGTAAGCAGTTGTCACTCTCAAGTGATTCTCAATGCGTGTAAATGCTCTTTTGTCGCAATTCGGTAATTAGTTGTTTCTGGTTAGAAAGAACTCTGGATTAGCCCCGTCCGAATGGAATATCTTGTAAATAGTTGATTTCACACATTTATTAGTGGCGCCGACTCAATCACTTTAGAACACACGATGTTTGTGTTGGTTGTCTCCAATCATTTTGCTCTTATTGAGTCCTATCAGAGTTATCCGATTGACAGAAATATCTGCACCAGGTTGGCGTGAGTTGTGGATTGAGGCTGCTAGTGGCTTGGTAGCCAATTTGAAATGCACTAGGTCCTGGATTCGAGCCGTATCGTGGATTGAGCAATTGGAGGGCTCGTGGATTCATCCGCAGCAATTTGGTGGCTATTGCATTTAGCCGAACGACGGTGAACTCACATTTTCTGGACACTCAAACTCGACGTTTCCATCGACCAATGACCACCTTGACGCATCGCGGAACAGAGACTTTCCATACGACATGTTGTGCGCCAAATATTATGTAATCTCACTCTGCAGGTCTATCCGTGGCCGGCAATTCAATTGGGTGTTGGTCGTTGCTTATTGGACGCTTCTCACCGGTCAGGTTCCTGCAAAGAAGAAATTCCGATTTCCAAACTGGGATTGTAAATCACATCGATTCTGTGAGATGGCTAGAGCGTTTGTCTGAACAGATTGTCGGCAAGCAGAGGCGAGAACGGATGAGTACATTGTGTTCACGCACGCTTTGCGGCGTCAGCAATCTTCGCCAACAAACTCACAAATGCGATAAACTCAAGTGTTTTTTCAGGATCGTCTTCGATTAGTTTATGCGCACGCGGATTCCGAAGCCCCGCGACCGCGCCGGAAAACATCATCATCATACCTTTTTGCTCGTCTGCATCGGATTTATCGGCAAGATCATTTACCTTCAAGATCGGGGTCTTGGGGTTAAAGACCGATTCCATCAAAGATGTTCCATCCTTGTCGTCAACTCCACTATTGAGCCGGACGAGCGCATTCAGCGCCTTGACTGCATCTTCTATCGCGTTGGCGAAGTGCCCGTTTCTGAAAAGTGTCCCCGCAGCCTTTTCTATGTGAGGATGAAGATCAAGACCTTCATACGCCTTTAGGGGCTTTGCGGATGTACCTTGACCCGCATCCTCCAACTCCTCTTGGAAACCCTCTTTGATTGCCTCCAGCTGACTGGTGGCAGATTGAATGCCCTTAGCCAAACCAGCTCTGATTTCTTCGATAGGAGTTTCATAGTAGTAATTCTCTGACGCAGTGTCGAGGATAGTAACCTGCCATTGGTAACGATCGTATTCGACAGTATCATTACCAAACGTATTGGAGAGAAGAGTGTCGAGTTTCGATGAAAGTGCTGAAATTCTTGGATCGCTCCGATCACTCACTGTCTCGACGTCAAAAGACCTGAGATCGGAAAGGCGGCGGTCGATCTTGATGATCGCCACTTCCATTTCCTGAAAAGTCAGATTTGCTTCTCTTTTTTCAGGCGGATTTCGTTTTTCGGGCATGAGAACACTCTAACTCACTTGATTGAAATCGTGTATCTCGTCAAATTTTAACCACAAAAGCAACCATTTTTCTAGACGACGTAATTCACGCGGACAACGATCGACACTGTCTGTCACAACATCCTCTTGGAAATCCAATGGCCTGCATCGACACCGTGCAAAGCCCCCTGTTTATGTACCACTTCTTGCTAGAGTCTCCGGCACCGGTGAAGCGCTCCCCTTGTTTGGACCACCCGGCTGGAGATTTTCCGGGTTGAACATTCACGGCGGCGACTGAGCTGCCGTGATGGTTGTCAGCTCGATTGGGGCTTTGTTGCCAATCGCGCTATGTGGTCTTACCTCGTTATAGTCTCTACGCCAAGCCTCCATCTTTTCCCGAGCATCTTCAAGACTCATGAACCAGTGTGTGTTCAGACATTCTGCCCGGAACTTTCCGTTGAACGATTCAATGAACGCGTTGTCTGTGGGCTTGCCTGGTCGTGAGAAGTCGAGGACCACATCCTTTTGATACGCCCACAGATCAAGATCCCGTGACACGAACTCAGGACCATTGTCGGCACGTATGGACTTTGGATAACCGAACCTTCGACAGGCGGCTTCGAGCATCTGGACAACATCTTCTCCTTTGTAGCTGAAGCGGGGATCGACAATTGGTGAGAAGCGGGAGAACGTATCAACCACGGTCAGGATACGTAACTTACGTCCCGTGGCGAGTTGGTCATGAACGAAGTCCATGGCCCAGGTCTCATTCATCGCTGTGGCGACAACTCGATCCTCACGCAGTTTTGCCTTCACGCGTCGCTTCGGTGTCTTGTTCCTGAGCTGTAAGCCCATTTCGCGGTAGAGCCGATAAACCCGCTTGGGGTTGATCGCCCATCCTTCCCGGCGAAGCAGTACATGGATACGCCGATAACCGTAGCGCACACGCGTTTCAGAAATCTCCTTGATCCGTCTTCTGAGATCGGCCTGTTCGTCGCGGGTGGTCTTGTACATATGACTGGATCGCGGCGCGGCAAGGACCCGGCACGCCCGCCTGACACTGACCTGCCAGGAGGCCGTCAGATCACCAACCAGTTCCCGGCGACGAGCAGGCCTTAGAGCTTTCGTTTGATAACGTCCTGAAGCATGGCTTTATCCAGCGACAGATCAGCCACAATGCGCTTGAGCTTTCCGTTCTCTTCCTCAAGCTGTTTGAGACGCTTCATCTCAGAAGGCATCAAGCCACCGTACTTCTTCCGCCAATTGTAGAAAGTGGCCTCCGCAATACCTGTCTTCCGGCAAACCTCCGAGATCGACGTGCCTTCTTCGACCTGCCGCAAGACAAAGGCGATCTGGGCGTCCGTAAACTTCGATTTCCGCATGGAATTCTCCTTCTCCCATTCAAGGGATCATTATTAGAAAATTCCAGCTCTAAATGGTCCAAGTATTGGGTTTCACGTCAACCGGCGGTCGCACGTAAAGAGTTTGGTGCGGGCGGATGTGACCGTACCGTTTAGTTCACCTTTCAATGTCAATCTGAGCTTGTTTGATGTTGCTGAACCACTCAGCATTGAGGATCTCTCCGGTCCCGAAAACAACGATTTGCTACAGCTGGCGTCGACTCTTGAGTTGAAGCTGACAATGTTGCGTTCGCCTTTGCGCCAGGCGCGCCCAATCTAATCTATGGAACTGTTAGTTCGAATCCTCCTAACGCGAGTCTTTTTCATACGCATATTGCGGGCCTTGCGTCCACGACCTCGAGAGTCGTAGATCGAAATCAAAACTCGATCTCGCGACCGTTCTTGTCAAAGATTTTCATGATGTCCTCGGCGGGACCAATGTTCACGAACTGATGCCCTTCGACCGCTTGACCGGAAAGCCGAGACCACGAGAATCGATACTCATACTGATGGAAGAACCGAAAATCCTTCGACATACAAGAGTTGAACAACTCATTTTTTCCAACTGAGTGGGGATCAAAGTACTGCACCGGACAATCTAAGAACTCCCAACCTGGAAAAACGTTGCGACCCGCTCTCTTCAACCGCGCCGAGAAAGTCGCCGGATCGGACACCACAACGCAGGTGTCGGAATCGAAATCAGAGAACAGTTCGACATCCCAAACACATGAAAAACAAACAAGATGGTAGTCAGATCCCTGCACGGATCGGCGGACGTCGCTGAGAGGTTTGACTTCCCGTCCGTCTTCAAGGACGATTTTCGTATGGGAACGGTTCAAATAAGAGTGCTTTTGAGTCTCGTCGTCACAGCGTGCTTCATTGTTTTGGATGTCTCCAAAGGATTGCGCAGGAGAAAGGCGTATCCTGCCCTCCTTCAACATCTCCAACATGTACTGGCGCTTGCCATAGCGGAATATCGCTTCGATGCCATTTGGATGCTTCACCGACATAGGAGAAGTCGAGCCCGCAATCTGTGACACAGACGACAGAGTGGGCGGCTCAAAACCACGCATCGCCAACTCCAGACGTGTCTGGTGTTCCTTTCTGCACCAATACCAAGTGCCCAAATAGTTTTGAATAGGGATGATATTGCGATCAGCGTGGGTTATCGCGTTCATGTTGCGCACTATGTTGCGGTATCTCACCTCCAAATCGGTGTCGTTGATGCCAGAGAGATAACGATAACTCCCGTACTCACAGTCCCACATGTCGGGATGATAGTGGTGTTCACTCTGACGAAAGGACTTGATAGCGTCTGGAGACGGGAGCCGATCTGGAAGTGGGCGTCTTTCAATGCGGGGTATCCGGAAACACTTACTCATTTGTCTTTACCAAAGGATGGCTGGTAAGACTCTGTGCCATTGCGATCGAAGTCGAGTCCGTAAACGATGCAAGGCGCCATCCACAAATTGCGCTGGCCGAGAAGGAATAGTAATGGGTTTGCGTCTCAGGCAGGGAAGCTAATGTCAACCATGCCTCCGAGGGCCATCGCGAACCTAACAATAGCAAAAAGACGTATTCAGTAGTTGTGAACTTCGCAAACCAATTGAGACCAAGACGAAGCATTCAGCCCTCCTCGCAAACAGTTTAGCCGCGAAGCGCTAGTTGGCCACGCCATACGGCTCAACATTGCAATAATGCTCTACTGAGCCTTTTCCATTCGTCTACTCTACAAGGGCGACAAAGCCAGCGTCAGTACCATTCACTTTCGACGCCCAATCCAACTGTTGAATATGGTAGTTGGGATCCTGTCAAACTATGAGTCAGTTTCAATACCGCATATTGTGCGCCTAACTCGATATAAGATGGGTTTTCTGGCGATATCGAAGGCGAGCATACGCGAGCAGCCCGCCTTCAACATTCGACTTTCTCTACAATTGCACTCCCCCACGCCGGAGTACCGCTACATGCTGCCTATTTTCCTCAACCATCATCACACATAGCTGAAGAGTTGGATCTCGCATGTCGGTGTAGAACCATCTCATGTAAAGATAACGCAACATTGCTACAATGTAGAGGCCCAAAAATACACCTCCGGCTATCAATTCATGTCTCGTCCAGACAATGAAGTTCGAATCCGTGAGTTGTTCGGCAATAAGAAGAGACAAAACAAGAATTGCAATGAAATTGAGAGGTACTGCAACGTATCCCATGTATCGCCGCCATTTTATAAACGCTCGAAATGACAACATACACCTCCGAATACCTTCAAGTTTCTGATTCATGTCATTGTCAAGAAACTCATGAATAGAATTTTCCCAATCGGTACTCATCACCGTGAATGTCTTGTTGAGATCAGTGAATGTAGCCCAGGTCATCGCAATAACAATCACCAACGGCAGCAATACGAACTCTCGGAAAAACTGATTGGAATCAACACTTCCTAGACTCTCACCTAAAACGACAAAACTACTTAGCAGTTCGTCAAGGAAAGCGCTTCCCGGAATACTGAATGCCAAAAACACAAGTAGCACGGTGCTCCAAACTTTCCTGACCCAATGATCATCGGAACGGCCAGACTGTAAGTCCTGCAAACAGACTGTCGTAACTTGCCGACTGTCGACGCGTGGATAATATTCAAGTACCAATCGACCGGAGTCCGGTTCTTCGCAGACCGAACCTCTCCCCTTTACTGCGTAGATACGGCGCCCTGCGACCTTCTCCGCTCGACTCGCAAATATTCGCTTCCAGTTAATGATGTTCATAGCAATCGGCTCCCAACTTGACCCCTCTGCCCTGACCGAATCGTACTGATCCCGCCATACGGATCTTGACTCGGTTAAGACCCCCACTCCCGGAGAGCTTGCGTACTCTCGGCTAGACAAGCTCTTCTTGTACGGTCATGATTGCAGTTCGTAGTTCACCTGTCGAAGTATGTAGACCCCAACCTGATCCCAAGAAGAACCCAAGAAACTATGAGAGATTATCAACCGGAGCTTGGCAAAGTGATCAGGGAGCGCAGAGCCGAAATGGAACTCGGTTCAATCATGGACTTTGCCGAGGTCTGTGGTTTGAACAAAAAGACCGTCCAAAGTGTAGAGTCGGGACGCGGTTATTCCATGAAAACGCTCACCGACATCGCCGCCGCATTGAACCTCACCGTCGATGAACTAAACAAGAAAGCACTGGACCGTCGGACAGACAATCAAAGTGCTCGCGCGACGATCAATGGTATTTTGACGCCTCGTGCAGTCGAGATAAATAGCGAAAATCTCCAAAAGTTTATTGCGGAAATCGATTCGCGAATTCATGAAGAGTTGGGGAGACTCTACTCTCCGACTCGGAGACAAGAAGTTGAATTTTCCAGTTATCGACTTTTTAGATCTCTTTCTCTCATAGACATTCCACCGGATATCATCCTGGAAATTATGAAAGAACTGCCCGGGTTTTTGCATGAAGTTGTGGGGCAGGACAAAGAATTCACCACGGGTCATGTCCGTGCAGCGGTAGCGAAGGCTATATCAGGTTTGCCAATTTCGACCTTACAATCCAGTTATAAAGCCCAAAACTCTGGGCCTGCGGCAAACGGCAAAACTGAACCAACGGGAATCATCGAAACACTCGAGGACAAAAAGCACGAATGGGCAAAGCGATACGCCAGAAAATACGGTGACCCAAATCAGACCACACAAATAGTCATGCCGGATGGCACGGAGGTGCCATTGGACTTCAAGTTCTTGAAAGACGATCTTATTCCGAATCTTTTGACGGATTGTCTTGGGTATCTTTTCGAAGCGGAAAACTCGGACCTAATCAGCCCACACGAAATCGCCGAAATGAGTGAGATTGTTCTAAACGAGTTGAGGCGAATAAACCTTTATAATGTCAAATACACAACCGCTATGAGCCTTGCAGAAGATATCGCCATTCAACCTCCAAATCCATGGATAGTCACAACGCGGACACGACTTGCAACAATCGCCTACGATCAGGATCGCGCTTCAAAGCACCTAGAAACACTTCGGTCAATCTCGAGTGTAAATGATGAGGAGTTTTGGTATCGCTATCGCGAGTTCGTCCATCACTGTTGTTCACTCATATTGGCAACCTATGGTGGGTTTCTAGGCCACAAGAACCTTCATTCTCTCTATGTCTTGAGGAATTGGCTTTCGATTGAAGATCAAAATACTGTTCTTTGGAACTATTGTGAACTTCGCCACATTAGTCATGACCTAGCAAGGTGCGGCCATAGTCTCGACGAGTTCGGTGCGATATTGAAGAAATTGGAGCTCTTTGAGAATGCACGAAGATCAACGGAACCAGGAGGGCTCGTTTCGTTGTGCAATCGGCTTTCTGAAATATCAGAAGGCCTCTTCAAGAGGCGACAATTGGTTCGCAATCTGAAGCTACAGGTAAGCGATGATCTTCCACTTTCTAACAGCGAATTCATCGACCTATGTCGAGATTCTATCGCCGCAATTTTTTCAGGGAGCCGCACCAAACTGCTCAAGGACAGAACATCAAATAACCAAGTTGGTTTCCTATGCACAATTGATTTCAGTGAAGGCCCACTCTCAACTAGGTCTCCAGTGACGGTGTTTAGAATGCTCAACGGGCCAACGAACTCTTCAACGCTCCTTGATTGTCTTGAGAGCACAAAAGACCTACTGAACGCGCATCGACTCTGCGAAGTTGGTCTCATTATTCATGATACCGAGTTGTCAGCAATGGACAGCAAGATCATTGACAATTGGAACAGCAATTTGGATGACCCATACGTTGTTCTGTGTCTTCGTTTCAATGATATTTGCAGCTGCAGCCTCGGACGGTCCCCTAAGAAAGACTTCAATAGACTCATTGTTGACCACATCTAAATAGCCCGGACTGAAAATCGCAGGCCCCGGGCCTGACCTTCGAATTGGTCCGTGCCCCGTCCGGTTTGTGGATATCGAATTTCGAATCTGCCCGCTGCAAGCAATCTTCCACAATGCATATTGTGCGCCAAATATTATGTAATCTGGCTCAACCTGCCGAACCAAGCCTCGCACATTGCGACAGTTTCTGCCTCGAACCATTCACCTCTCATCACAGCCATTGTTTTTTACTAAATGCGAAGCGAGTCCTCGCGGCATTCTAGTGTTCATTCGAACTACTTGTCGAAGCCGCTTGTTCAGCAGCCTCATCTCTGAAACACGACAACAGGTCAATTCTACGTTGGATAGGCGGATTGGGAAGTCGTGTTGAAAGGGTCTAAAGTTTTCGCAATCAATTGGAAGACACGGTCGTAGAAGTCTGACCGTGGCTGGTAGGTCAAGGAGGTGTTGATCATTGCCTGTTCGACACTCTTCAAATGCCAGGAATCTGCAAAGATGAAATTCTGATTCCTAGATGCGAAACCGCACAACGGAGCGATCTTGTGAGCATGGATCAGCTAGAGGTCGAGTGTCCACTAGGTTGACACGCGCCGACTGAGCAGATCTGCCCTTCCCGCAATGGTTACTTTGTGGTAAGTTTTCTCGACCAACAAAATGAAGGGATTGCTTCGTCAACTCTGACAGACAAGCTGAGTTCAATGTTGAGGTAGGCCTATGAGGGTAGAGAGAATTTCAGTTCGAAATTTCCGACGACTGGAAGCCGTAAGTGCTGCTTTTGAAGATCGGGAGACTATTTTCGTGGGCCCTAACAACAGTGGGAAAACCTCGGCAACAACTATTTTTCGGTGCTTCTTAAGCCAAAGGAAATTTCGCATCTATGACTTTTCTGTGTCCAAGATTGCCGACATTGATGCATTCGGTGTTGGAGGCGACGCAGATATCCTCCCTGCCATAGAATTGGATATCTGGTTTCATGTTGACCCTGAATCGATTGAATTTGGTCGAGCTTTTACGCTACTTCCAAATCTCTCGGACGAGTTTGATCGTTTGGGTGTTCGGCTGCGGTTTGGCGTGATGGATCCAGAAAAGCTCAGAGACGCTTATGTGAATGCCTACCCTGTTGAAGGAGACAATCCACCGACGAGAAGTCTGTCCCACTTTTTGGAGCAGGAAGCCAATCTGGCAAAGTTTTTTGAGGTCACATATGCCTCTCTGGAGGAAACTGATGGAACAGTAATGCCTTCCGGTTTGGACCAAAGCGAGGGGAAATCCCTACTCCAGAACTTGATACGGATTGATTTTGTTGATGCGCAAAGAAACATAGATGACGAAGAGGGACACCGGGCTAATCGTTTGTCGAGCGCATTTGCGGGATTCTACAAAAACAACCTAGAACAAGCGGAAGCAGCAGCGGAAGCTCAGCAAGTTATTGATGAGAACAACACGCAGTTGACCAATCACTATGCAAGGCAATTTGAAGGATTAATGGACGTAATCAAAGGTCTGGGCGTTCCATCTGTCAACGACCGCGATCTAAAAGTCGTGTCAACACTGAGTCCCGAGACTGCTCTGCGTGGAAACACCGATCTGCTCTACGTTGATGCCGCACGAAATCATGAACTTCCCGAGCTCTATAACGGACTGGGTTTCAAAAACCTGATCTACATGGCCATCCAAACGAAGCACTTTCACTCACAATGGCTTCGAACTCCCACTAACCGACCGCTCTGTCATTTGGTGTTCATTGAGGAACCGGAGGTCCACCTTCATGCTCAAGTCCAGCAGACATTCATCCAGAACATCTGGGACGTGATTGAGGCATCTGCCGCCACGGAGGGAGAGGAGGGTTCAGTTCCTCAGCTCGTAGTGACCACCCACTCATCGCACATTCTCGATGCATCAGAATTCGACAAAGTGCGTTATTTTAGACGTTGCCCTCTCACAGATGATGATGAAAGTGCGAAAGTACTCAACGCAACCGAAATACATAGTCTTCGAGACTTTCAGCCGCGAGCAGTCGACATAGATGGTCAAACGGCAACAGAGGAGGAAGCTCTAGAGTTTCTTAAGCGGTATCTGCGGCTGACGCATTGCGATCTGTTTTTCGCAGATGCTGCCATCCTCGTCGAAGGTGCTGCCGAAAAATTGCTCTTGCCGGAGATGATAGGCAAATCTGCTAGTCGACTGCATTCATCATATTTGACAGTATTGGAGATTGGTGGTGCCTTTGCTCATCGATTTGATGAACTCCTTGCGTTCCTTCGCATACCGTTTCTTGTCATCACCGATTTGGACTCTGTTGAGCCCAGCGGGAAGCATCCGGCTTGTCGTGCAGATAACCCAGGGGCATTGACCTCCAATGCTTCCCTAAAACAGTTGTTAGGCGTCACCACGGTCGCAGAATTGATTGATTTGTCATCACAGCAGAAAACTGAGGAAGAGAAGAACCGGTACGTTACTTATCAAAAGGATGTCCTTGTTGAACAAGGTGTTGCGAGCTTGGCGATGCGTCCACGAACGCTCGAAGAGGCAATCGCCTACAACAACTATCCGCTACTTCGGAGTGGAGACCTCTCGGTCGGGATTGATATTCCCGAGGACCTGGGTGAGGCGTACCAGAGCATTTATGATCGAATCAGGTCAAACAACTTCAAGAAGACAGACTTCGCAATGAACCTGCTTGCCCGGAACGTGGAATGGCAAGTGCCCAGTTATATCGCCGAAGGTCTGTCTTGGTTGGAGGACCGCATACACGGACCCACTAACGAAGCGGTGTGATTATGTCCGATCGCATTCTTACAGAGGCAGATACCGCAGTTTCTGAATGCCTTGAAGAAGGGCGCAGCTTCGCGCTGATCGCGGGAGCTGGCTCGGGCAAAACAACCTCGCTGGTAGATGCTTTAGCTCAAACAAGAGAAAAGCACGGCCCAACCCTGAGAAAGAACGGGCAATGTGTTGCGTGCATCACCTACACCAATCGCGCGGTTGATGTCATTCGAGACCGACTCGGCATTGACGAGCTGTACAATGTTTCTACCCTTCACAGTTTCTTGTGGGCGGAGATCAAGCGTTTCCAGAAAGATATCCGTGATGCTCTGCAAAACGAACGCATCCCAACCCTTATCGAAAACGCCGAAGCAAAGGATAACGGCGGACAATCTCAAACTGCAGTTAGAGCGCGTGAAAAGGTTGCGCGTCTTAAAATGGAATTGGACAGCCTTAGCGAAGTGCAAGGATTCAACTACACCGATGCGTCATTCAGCGACTACCAGAATGGTCAGCTGAGCCATGATGATATAATCGAGATTTCTGGCTACCTTCTGGCAAAACGTCCGGTGTTTCGAAGTCTCCTGGGAAATCGGTATCCATACATTTTTGTCGATGAGGCCCAGGATACATTCAACACCATCGTCGATGGTCTGAACCTCACATGTGTTGGCGAAGGCTTGCCACTTGTCGGTTATTTTGGCGATCCTTGGCAACAGATTTACCAGGGTCGTGCTGGTGATTTTGAACCACCTGAGGGTGGTAAAGTCATAACAAAGACTGAGAATTTCCGGTCGTCTCCACAAGTTGTTCAATTACTCAACGCATTTAGAAAGGATGTTGAACAAGTTCCTGCAGGGGAAAACAAGGAATCCGACGGTAGCGTCTCGATCCGGCTCGTGAAGGCTGAAGAGCCAGAGGGGCGACGGAACCGATACACTGAAGAGCAACTGCAAAACTCACTGATTGCGTTCGATCAAGCCGTCGAAGCATGGGGTTGGCAAGATCGCGATGACGTTGTCCTTCTCTTCCTAGTGCGACAAATGATAGCCAGACGTCTCGGTTTTCATAATCTAAACCAACTATTCACTGGCCAATTTGCATCTCAACGTGCGCAAGATGATTATGAAACTGGAGAGCATTATCCCCTGAAGCCATTTGTTAAGGTGATTTGCCCACTGATCAGAGCGCATAAGAAAGAGGACCAGCGGGCAGTGATCGATATCTTGAGAGCAAGCAGCCCGTTTTACAGTGTCATTGGCCCTAATGCCGCACGAACATTGAAGGAAATGATCAACAACTCCAGAGATCACCTCGAGAGGCTTGCCAGTCTTTGGGAAGAAGGAACTGTCAAAGATGTCCTAGATTGCTGTCGAGACATTAGTTTAGTGAAATTTTCTGACCGCTTTCTTGAGCAGCTCGCCAGGGAACCGCGGCAAGAGGAGTACAATGATCAGGACTACAACGAAGAGAAAGGCGACTGGCTCGCCGATCGCCTGTTCGCGATGAGAACAACCGAAATTTCCTGCTATTGCGACTTTATTACCGAGAATACTCCATACAGCACACAACATGGCGCAAAGGGAGAGCAGTTTGCAGATGTGATCGTCGTTTATGACGACATTGAAGCCGGTTGGAACTTATACAATTTCACAAAGTTGCTAACGCCACAAACAGCAGGAAACCCCACAGACGGACAACGCGAGAGAGGTCGTAAACTCGCATATGTAAGCTTCTCACGAGCTCGCGAAAACCTGAGAATTCTGTTGTTTACTCCTAATCCTACTGCTGCAAAAGCAGAACTCATTGACAGTGGATTGATGACCGACGAACAAATATCAGTGGCAGACTAACGTTTGCCGGTGAGCATTTCGCTATCCAAGCAGTTCCGTCGGCTCTACTTCCAAGGCATCCGAAATCTGCACCAACTTCAGCACGGTCGGGTTTCTGATGCCACGTTCTATGCCGGAGATATAGGTTCGGTGTAGGTCGCATTCGAAGGCCAAGTCTTCCTGACTCCAACCTTTTTCTTGGCGGAAGCGCCTAACGTTTTTTCCGACCTGTTTCCTGATATCCATCCACCAGACTGGGCCTGAATGTAGACTTTTGATCTACAGACTATGAGTCTCATTTTGCTTGACTTCCCTGCGCCCTGGAGCGTCACTAACCCAATGAACGGTGATCAGAAAGATACCGATGCGCGCGAGCTTGAGCCCGCCCATGTTCGGTATATCAAGCTTGGTGTTGGTGGCTGCAACGAAGAAGAGTGCTTGAGTGAGGGGTTCTTGCGCATCGATTTTGCCCATATTTCTCATGCTGCGTCGCGGGCAAAAGATCTCGAACGGATGAAAGAGGAGGCCGGCAAGTTTCGGAGGGACCGGCAATCGGTGACGCGAGATGTGGACCAAGTCCGGGACTTCTACGAACTGGGAGAGGATTGTCTCTGGATCACCTTTGCCCGGGGGCGGCTTCACTGGTGTTTCGCCGATCAAATGGTCGCATGGCACGGAAGAACGGATGGCGACAATGGGCACAGGACAAGATCCTGCCTCAATGGCTGGCACGACCAGGACCTCACCGGAAAAGCGCTGCTCAAGTCGGACTTAAGCGGCCAGCTCACGGCGACCGCAGGGACTCGAAACACAATCTGCCGGGTGCGTGCCCAAGACTATCTATTGCGCAGGCTCAATGGGGTTGATTTGCCAGACGTAGTGAGGGCAAAGGACCATCGGAAGGCCTTGATTCACGACATTATTAACCTTGCTCGATTGCTGGATCCTCAGGATTTTGAGCTTTTAGTCGAACTCGTCTTTGCCAGCAGCGGCTGGCGGCGAACCAGCGCCATCGGGGGCTCTCAGAAGACCATAGACCTTGAAATGGTTCTGCCGACCACTCAAGAGAGGGCCTTTGTGCAGGTCAAATCTAAAACCTCTCGAGGCGAGTTCGAAAAGTATTTGAAGGCCTTTCGCGAAAGACCAGAAACCCGCATGTTCTATGTCTGGCACTCAGGCCCCGAAGACTTCACGGCATCAGATTTCGGCTGCACACTTGTTGGGCCCAAACGCCTCGCAGAGCTCATACTTGATGTCGGTCTCTTTGATTGGCTCATTTCCCGAGCACGCTAGTAACTCGTCCGTAGGCGCAGCATTTTCATCGTAAGCCTAAGTTTTTCCTAACAAAAGAAGGTTGCGACTTTCGCCACAAAAATTGGGGTTGAAATCTCCGTCTGGTTCGCCTATATCTCACCTACTCTAGATGAGCGAGTGGCGCTGGACACGGATCCGAACCCCCTCATCGTCGGACCGACATAGGAGCCCATGGCGGCAACATTCGGACCGGGAGTGATCATCGCAATCCATGGTGTGAGCGTGGTCCTGTTTAACAGGCGCTGCGCTCTTTTGCGTTGGCTCCAGCAATTGTGGAACTACACCATGAGCAATCTAGAAATCATCTATCAGTCCGTTGAGGCACTGACACCGAATCCACGTAACGCTCGCAAGCACTCCAAGAAGCAGATCAAACAGCTCGCGGCCTTCCTCAAGAACGTCGGTCTCATCAATCCCCTGATCGTCGACCGCAACAATGTCATTCTTGCTGGTCATGCCCGGCTGAGTGCGGCAAAGCAGCTTGGCCTGTCGGAGGTCCCGACCATTTGTTGCGGTGATCTCAGTCCTGAACAGGTCCGGGCCTACATGATTGCAGACAACCGGCTCGCCGAACTTGCCAGCTGGGACCGTGAAACCCTCGCCGTTGAGTTTGCCGACCTGCTTGAGGTCGAGATCGACTTCGACATTACGTTGACCGGCTTCGAAATGCCTCAGATCGACTTGATCCTCGGTGAACAAGCCACGCAGGACAGTAAGGTCGACGAGGTTCCAGAGGTCCGGAAGGAGGAGCCAGCGACAACGCGGTTGGGCGATGTGTTTGCCATCGGCCCCCACCGCCTTGTCTGCGGGGACGCTTTAAGACACGAGACTTACGATACCTTGCTGGAGGGTCAAAAGGCGCAAACTATTTTCGCGGATCTTCCTTACAACTTAAAGATACACGGCCAAATATCGGGCAAGGGCAAGGTCAAGCACAAAGAGTTTGCCATGGCCTCTGGCGAGATGAGTGAGTCCGAATTCAAGACCTTCTTGGTTACCGCCTTCTCGCATCTAGCCAACTACAGTATCGATGGATCGTTACACTATCACTGCATGGATTGGCGTCACAGCTGGGAACTGCTGGAGGCCGGTCGCGAAGTCTATAGCGAGCTCAAGAACCTGTGCGTCTGGGCAAAGAACAATGGGGGTATGGGTTCCTTATACAGATCCCAACACGAGCTTGTGTTCGTCTTCAAGTCCGGGTCCGCCGCCCACATCAACAATGTCGAACTCGGCAAGCACGGGCGTAACCGCACCAACTTGTGGTCCTATCCAGGTCAGAACAGCTTCGGTAAGACGCGCGATGCCGATCTTGCCGCGCACCCGACGGTCAAGCCCGTCCGGATGGTGGCCGATGCCATTCTCGACTGCTCGGCCCGCAAGGACCTAGTTCTTGATGCCTTTGCCGGAAGCGGCACAACGCTCATCGCCGCTCATGCGACCGGACGCCATGGCCGCGCCATTGAGATCGATCCGCACTACTGCGATGTGATCGTGGCGCGCATGAGGAAGGTCGCTGGCCTTGAGACTACTCACGTAGGAACCGGATTGAGCTTTGCCGAACTTCGCGATGCCCGCCAGAAGGAGGCCGCACAATGACAAACCGCTCAAATGGAACAAACCCCAGTGACAGTCAGCGCAAGTCACGCAAGCGCCGCACTCGCGGCAAGAAGCGTAAGTCATCGGCTACACAAATTGACGTTGACGAGATCATCCACAAGCCAATCACTGTGTTGACAGCCGATGGGAAACGGAAGATGTGCGCTACGGAGTCCGGCCTCAGAAAGATGGCGGAAGAGGCTGTCAACAAAGAGAACATGAAATTGTGCCGTAAGCTGCTTACGGAGTTCCATCGGTTCAACGTCATAGACGTGAAGCCACCACTCCCAACGAGTGGGGTCTTGAGGGCCCCTAAAGGCGTGGTCTTCCATGATTGGCTCGACTCTGTCACCTACATTGATCCTGAAACTGGCGGCCGTTGTATTCCAGATGACGTTATCAGGGAGCTTATTGAAAATGAGTGAGACAGACTACAAGGTTGGTTTCGGCAAGCCTCCAATAGAGCCTCAGTACAAGAAGGGTCAGTCAGGCAACCCCCGGGGCCGCCCGAAAGGTTCGCGAAACCACAAGACCATTTTGCAGGAGATCGCCTATGAAAAGCACCCCTACCGTGAAGGCGGTCGCGCAAAAAAGCCACTCTTTTTGAATTGATGGTGATGACGGTCCGCAATAAGGCGGCCACCGGAGCACCAGTGGCCCTTGACCTCTTGCGTGACATTCAGGCGTGGTTTGGCACGCCCATCTCTGAAACCAAAGGGGGGTTCCTGGTCGTCCCTGCGGAAATGTCCCCAGAGGAGTGGATTGCCAGGGAAGAAGAAGAGAACAAACACCGCAAGAAGCCCGAGGAATGGGGGCTTTGATCACAAGTATGCGGACGCCAACACACCCGCCCAAACCGGAGGATGTCAGCATTGTGGTTATCATTGGTGGTAACCTGACATGCCCCAGCAGGCCTTTCTTGACTGTAGCGATTAGGCTTCATCTGTCAGTTTGACCGCATCACTAAGGATGGCAGCCAACAGCACATGCTCGAGGCAACCCTCCTGCCCAACATCGGTGGGCAGGAGCTCTGTGTAAAGCCGCTCAATCTTGATCCTTAGATCAACAAGAGTCTCGCTCGGACTTGCAGCGATGGCCAGATCGAGATCCTCAATGCGGCGTATCAGCGACTGAGCTTCATCGTCGTTATTCCCTCCATGATCAAGCTTCGCCAGCATCCAACGCCGTTCGAAGTCCAGTTGGGTAATGGATCTCTGAGGCTCTTTTGACATTCCCCACCACCACTCGAATAGGGGGAAGAGTCAAGTCGAGAGTCCTATTTTTAATCCGTATGGAGAGGATTATTCTCTGGACTGCTTGACCGATTGGAGCGGTACTAGGTGTCGAACCATCACTTAGGAGAGACACAATGGACCCCAAGTTAGCAAAGGAACTCAACTGGATTGAAACGGCAACCCACGCCGAACTCAAGGCCACCTGGCCCAAATACTGTCCAGGATGGGCACTCCCGAAGAAACCGTCCATTCAGTTCTTGCGTCTCGCCATCGCCTGGAAAGCGCAAGAGCGTGTCTTGGGTGGCCTATCGGATCGCGCCAAAGCCGCTCTATTAGGTCCAGATCCGGACAATCACCCAAAGAAGAGCCAGCCCAAGGACACCATCCTGCCCGGCACCATCCTGAGGCGGGAATGGCGCGGCAACCTCTATGAGGTGATGACCCTGGAGGACGGCTTTGCCTATGAAGGTCAGACCCACAAGAGCCTGTCTGAGATTGCCCGTCTCATCACTGGGACCCGCTGGAATGGCCCAGCCTTCTTTGGCCTAAGGTCGAAGGTGAAAAAGACAAAGTCTCCAACTATGAAACTTGAGGCGGCTGAATAATATCCATGCCTAAGACCTGTGCCATCTACACAAGAAAGTCGACCGATGAAGGTTTGGATCAAAACTTCAACTCTCTTGATGCGCAGCGCGAGGCATGTGAGGCCTACATCAAGTCGCAATCCCAGGAAAACTGGACCTTGCTTGAAGATCGCTTCGATGATGGGGGCATATCCGGCGGTACTATGGAACGGCCTGGCCTTAAGCGCCTCATGACCCTCATTGAGGAAGGCCTGGTCGACGTGATTGTGGTCTACAAAGTGGATCGCCTCACCCGATCGCTCGCTGACTTTGCCCGCATTGTCGATCTTCTGGACTTAAAAGGAGCCTCCTTTGTTTCGGTGACCCAGCAGTTCAATACCACGACTTCGATGGGACGGCTGACACTAAACGTGCTGCTTTCTTTTGCGCAATTTGAGCGGGAGGTCACAGCCGAACGTATCCGAGACAAAATTAGTGCCTCTAAGAAGAAGGGCATGTGGATGGGAGGCAACATCCCCCTCGGCTATGACGCCATAGACCGAAAGCTAATGGTCAATGCTACAGAGGCCGAAACGGTCCGCGAGATCTTTCGAACATACATCAGGCTCAGATCGATTCCTGCCTTAGCGGAGGAGCTTGAAAGAAGAGGGCTTCGGTCCAAGAAGCGAACCAAAAAAGATGGGACCGTTATCGGTGGCGTACCGTTCTATCACGGCGCCCTCTCAACCCTCCTTAACAATCGCACTTATCTTGGCCAGGTGGCCTACAAAGGAACTATTTACGACGGCGAACATGAGGCCATTGTCGCCGGAGACCTCTGGGACCGGGTTCAAACCGTCCTCGAGTCTAATCGGTATCAACGAACAAAGAGAAACACAGCTTCGCCTTCATTCCTCAAGGGGCTCTTGTTCACATTGGCAGGCACACGCTACTCCCCAAGCCATGCCAAGAAACAAGGCAAGCGCTACCGCTACTATCAAACACCTAAGAACAAGGTCAGTACTGTCGATCGTCTCCCCGCGCCTCAACTCGAGACCCATGTGGTCTCGGAACTCAAGACGCTATTTGAAGATCCCAAGCGACTAGAAGATGAACTCGTGAGCATGGGAATCAAACCGGACCCTCGCCGCCTTCTGGTCCAAGCCACTGCTCTTGCCGCAAATCTCATAGATCCGTTCGAAACCGAGGCTTCCGACACCACTCGCCGGTTTGTAAATCGCATTGTGGTCGATGATCGCACTCTCAATATCCACATCGATCCAACTGATCTTGCCGGGTCATTGACCAAGACCGCTATCGACAAGGAAGTCTCTTGGCCCTCTCTGACGCTGACAAGTGAAGTCCAGTTCAAGCCGACCGGAACTGGATTTAAACTCATCACGCCCCCAAAAGCACAAGACACGGCAATTGGCGGCACGAAGGTCAAGGGCCAATGCGACCCCCATCTCCTCAAGACACTACGGCAAGCTCATAGGTGGCGGCACCTGCTCACATCGGGTCAATCTTCATCATTTGCGGAGATTGCTCGACAGGAGAACATCGACACACGTCATGTTGCGCGCACAGTGAGGCTCGCTTTCTTGGCACCTGACATAATCGAATCGATTTTGGTTGGCCGCGAACCCTCTCACCTTACATCAGAGAGTCTGTTGAAGTTTGATGACTTGCCCACAGTGTGGAGTAGTCAATTGGACAGGATATGCTCTTACAAGCCGGTCAACTCCCTTTGTCAAAGTGGACGTTCGATACGCCTACATGGTTGACTGCAAATAGCCAAGAGCAGACATTCTGATTCAAAAGCTGTACGGCAGGATTGTGAGCATAAGCGGACATGCGCCACACGGAATGGGCATTTTGGACTTATTACGATCAGCGAAGCTGTGCATACTCGATGATAGATTCCGAGGGTTTCATATTTGGAAAGAGAAAATCGTGCGTGAACAACACCCTGAAAACATCTACAGATACCGAAAATTCAGTGAGCAAACAATCGCTTCACTCTGCAGCGATGAGCTAGTTTTTTCCAACCCTGCTGCGTTCAATGATCCACTGGAAAGCACGTTCTTTGTCGAGACTGATTCCAATAGAGATACATTGAAAGAAATACTTTTCACTTTGATTACCCGTCGTGTCAAAGCCGAAACGAAAGCATCACTCAAACACGCACACATTTCGAAAGAGCAATCATTCAAACACGCACAAAGCGTTGCAAAGAATGCGGCCTATAGCGAACTAAGGAGTATTACCTATTGCGCAACTAATCCAGAATATGAGGGCTCTGAGGAAGAGTATGAAAAATACCTCTTGGCTCAAGAGATCCAAAAAGAACTAGTCAAACAGCATGATCGAGGAATTTGTTGTTTTTCCTCGTCTTACAATAACCCCTTATTATGGAGCCATTACGGGGGTGAGCACTACGGATTATGTATTGGGTATAACCTAAATAGAACCCCAGATCCAAAGCTGCATAAGGTCACATATGGCGGTGACTGTATTCTGCATACAAGCGCGGTAGCAGATGCAATACTTCAAGACAATGTAGAGGCGAAAGAACTCATCGATAGGACGATTTTACTAAACAAGAGCAAAGATTGGGAATATGAGCAAGAATGGAGACTCTTCAGTAATCGGGGTGTTGAGCAATCGCCCTTACGTCTGACTGATGTCACCTTTGGCTTGAGATGTCCGGCACCAATTGTGCACGCTGTCGTCAAAGCATTGGAGAAGGAAGATCGCTCGATCAATTTCTACGAAGTTTGTAGAGCAGGGAAGAATTTCAATCTTGAGAGACAAGAACTGGATCAAACTGAATTGGATGTTTACTATCCAAAGGTGGCTAGGTCAGGACTAGAGATATTTGGCCCAATACCCTCGGAGTAACGTAGCTGACCAAGGTCCCTGATGTCAGCTTTGTGGATCAGGGAAACTTAGCTTTGGAAGCGCAATATGATCTGGAAACAGAGCATTCGATCAATCGAAGAGCTACTGCCGAAAAGGGTCAGAAGCAGGCATTGTTCTGTGAGATCGCGATGTTCGCAGTTGGAGTCTGATCGAGCCTCCTACAAGATGCGGAATTGTTCTCTCGGCAGATCAATCTAGCAAGTACGCTCAACCAACATGAATGGCTGAAAACTGCGGTCCGTTTAGCGAACCTCTCAAGCGGACCGTGAAATGGAGAGCTGGAGAAATACGTACTGTCAGCGCTGACGCGCATGCTTTCCATGCCATTGCGGAGAACCTCGTCAGAGGATCGCCTTCACCAACCCATTGACTTCGCGCGCAAATACAAAGGGACCCACTCGGGTCCCTCGTGTCGTTCTACATCTTGAGTAGGTTTGGTGGGCAAGCAGACTAGCAAACCGCCGACCGCTTGGCGCGCGCGGCCATACACTTGAAAAAATTTGGTACTAGTTGCAAAGACTTGACCATTTTCACTGCAAATCGTGTTCACTCGACTTGCTTAGGCAAGCAGACTCACAAACTCAGGTCCGCTTAGAAATCAGGCTCAAGCGGACGACATTCTCGCCCTGTAGAGAAAACACCAAAAGACGGATCTGAAAATCGCATCTCCGGAAAAACGAACGCTAAACAGAGAGCCTATTGGTCTTGTAACCCTCTAAAATCATTACTCGTTTCGAGGGTTACATATTTGGGTACTCGTATAGAGTGTAAATGGTAGGCAAGCAGACTAGCAAACCGCCGACCGCTTGGCGCGCGCGGCCATACACTTGAAAAAATTTGGTACTAGTTGCAAAGACTTGACCATTTTCACAGCAAATCGTGTTCACTCGACTTGCTTAGGCAAGCAGACTCACAAACTCAGGTCCGCTTGGAAATCAGGCTCAAGCGGACGACGATCTCGCCCTACAGAGAAAACAACTAAAGACCGATCTGAAAAACGCATCTCCGGCAAATCGAATACTAAACGGAGAGCCTATTGGTCTTGTAACCCTCTATAATCATTACTCGTTTCGAGGGTAACGTATTTGGGTACTCGTATAGAGTGTAAATGGTGGTGGACGCAGTCCATATCGAACCCGTCTCTTTGCCGAATTCCCTGATATGCAGGGAAAGAACAGGGAAAACTGATGGAATCTGAACAAAACATCGATTTCGAGACCGATAACCACGGCAGTTTCAATGGGTTGCAGGCGATTTCCCTAATCGTACAAACAGGGAATTATTCACGGCCTAGCAGGGAACCTGAAGCTGATAACAGGGATTTTTCATTTAGTCTTGAGCAGATTTCTCGCCGCTACATTCAAGCGTATCTGCACGAACTTCGTTGTCGACCGCCAAGATCCAAAACGGATCATTCCGATCCTCGGTCAATCGAAGCACGCCAGTCACTTTATAGAATTGAGACCTACCCATTGGCACTTTGACTTCGATTCTAACAGCCCTTCCCCCCATGCCGCCCTGAATGGCCGATACGGCATGTCCTTGAGGTTTCGTGGATGCAAGAGACAGGGCGCGCTTTAGTTCTTCAGTGGCATTAGATGGATCAATGGCTCGCCGTTGAGAATGAACTGTCAACATTGGAGCGAGGCACGCGTAGATTTCAGGGGTTACACCAAGGACCCATTTAAGTTCACTGACAGTTTCAAAATCTGCATTTCGAGGCAAGAAACCCTTTCCGGCTTGGCGATAGGCTGCTGCCTCAGCTCCGCCCGGTTGCGCCTTGAGGTCGGCATCTCGCCAGTCTTGAATTGCCGATTGGAGCCGCTTCGCGGCTTTTTCGTCACCGACCTGGGACTTGATCAAGTCCAAGAGATGTTCAGGATTCGCCATATTGAGGTCCAGTCGACCTAATTCGTCAGAAACACGGATCTCGACATTGATCCCTTGAATGTCGATGACCTTCTCAGCGCCATCCGGCGCCCAGCGTTTCGAGCGATCACGCTCAGAAAGGCGCAAAGTAGCTTCGGCTAACGCGGCTTCCGCTAAGGCTTCAGATTGGCTCATTGCGAGCCTTTGTTGATAGACCTTGGAGCCGGTTCTGAACTCGCCACCCAGGCTTAAAGCAATGATCGACAAAAAAGTTACGACAATGAGAACCGAGGCAAGGGCGTATCCTTCCTCTCCCTTCCGACCGTTCTTGTCGCCATTTCTCACTTTACATCCTTGAAGAAATCAGAGCGGGTCAACTGGTCGCGCAAATATTCGGTCACCTCGTTTGCCTCGCTCATGTTGTGAATGATGTGAGGAGTAATAAATATCAGAAGCTCGGTTCGTCGTGCCGTCGAACTTTGTGACCCAAAGAGTGTTCCGACCACAGGAATGCGTGAAACACCTGGCATGCCACTCTTGCCTTGGCTCTGGGTGTCTTCAATGAGACCTCCTAGGGCGATCGTTTGACCGTCCGCAATGGTGACGGTACTTGAGACCTTCCTTTGCTGGATCGTTGGTGAGTCAATCCCTGAGGATGTGGTCGAGACGACGTTTGAGACTTCTTGATTGACCTCGAGCAGGACAATGCCGTTCTTGTTGATACGCGGCGTGACCTCAAGGATGACCCCAGTGTCACGGAACTGGACCGCATTCACGATTGGCGCACTTGTGTCGTTGATGGAAACCGCCGATTGGGTGGCCACGGGCACTTGATCGCCGACTTGCAGAGTCGCGGTTTGGTTGTTCAATACCACCAGTTTTGGAGATGAAAGGACTTGAACGTCTGTCACAGACTCCAAAGCGTTGAGCGCCACCTCGGTCGAGGTTTGAAAGTAGGTCAGCGAGAGCCCAGGGAATTGCGAGGTGACAGCACCGGCTGTGTTACTTGCTTGGGTCGCCGAGAAGTCACCTGAGGCGAAAAACCACTCCACTCCATACTTGAGTTCGTCATTGAGTTTTACTTCGGCGATGGTCGCCTCAATGAGAACCTGATCGACGGGGATATCAAGTTGCTCAATCGCCGCACGAATCATCTCGTATTCGTTAGCCGTACCGTAGATCATGATCGCGTTGTTTTTGTTGTTTGCCACAATCTTGATCTCGCCGGATCCACCAATCTTCACAGACCCACCTGATGGCCTTGCCGAAGTTGGACTGCCTCCCTCCTCAACCGGGCTGCGAGGGCTCGCGCCGCCGTTCTGACCGCCTGCACCAGCTAGGATCGAGGTCAAAGAGCTTGTGATTTCTTCCGCATTACCGTGTTGAACATAGTAGACGAAAATTTGAGGAGCAGGACCTGACCCGCTCTTGTCGAGCCGTTTGATCCACGTTCTGACCTCCCGCAGAAGGTCTGGTTCAGGGGTCATGACCAACAATCCATTGATCCTTGGGATTGGAATAAGTTCGACCAATCCTGCCATTGGGTTGTTGGCATTGTTGAAGATGAGGCTTAATTCTTCGCCTAAGTCCTCAACGCCCGCGTGTTCCGGCGTGAAGAGCGCAAAAGACATGCCTTGTAGCCAATTCACATCAAAGAGATCGATGGCTTCCGTTGCCGCTTCAAGCTCACCGGGCATACCAGACAAGAGAATGAGATTGCGCGCATCATCGACACTCACAATGGCGCCATCGGGCACCAGAGGCCGCAAGACTTTTTCCATTTCGGAGGCTGATACAAATCTCAAGGGGACGATGAGCGTTCCAAACCCTGTGGGCAGCGGACGGTTTCGGACACGGACATGAAGGCCAGCGCCGGACCCCTTTGCAGCGGCGAGTGTCAGAATGTTGATGGTTCCATCTTCTGATTCCACAAGCGCGATGCCGCTGAGTGCGAGTGCATTTTGAAGGGCGGACATGACTTGACCGCGTTCGATGGGACGGCTGGACTGAAGTGTAATCCGTCCTTTGACTTGCGGGTCGATGGCGTAGTTCACTTTCAAGATATTGCCTAAGACCGCGCGAGCGACTTCCGGCACACTCGCGTCGACAAAATTGAGTGTGACCCCATCAGGGCCGACCTCGCCTTTCCGGTCCGCGGACATCGCATCTGTGTTAAGGAGAGACCCAGTTCCGCCGAAAACCTCTTCACGCGGTCCCGCACGCTTTTCATTCGTCACCATCAAGGGAGAAGAAGGCGCGCCCATCGGGGCTTCGGATTGTGCCGTCTCTTGTTGCGGTCCAAACTCTGTCGTAGCTATCTCGTCCTGAGGGGTGATTTGTGCTGTGGTGCAGGACACCAGCATTGTCCAAGACATGGCACAGAGAAGCTTCAATCTCTTTTCGACGTTCATACCCAACCCTTACCTCTTTAATACTATTTCGCTACGTTATTCGGCGGCTTCTTCGTTCGCATTCTGTCTTGGTGGTCCTCACTCAATCGTCGGCTTTGCGGAGGACGCTTCCTTGTCTCCGTTGATTTCGCCATAGAGGCCTCCTTTGCCCCGACATTGTCGTGAAGAAACAATTCATGCGCTTCACTTGCCACCTCAAACACGGCACGACCGGGTTCAACAATGGTCAGCGTCCATTCTCGAAATTTCGTCCCGCGGATGATCTCGACGGTCTGACCCGGAGCTTCTTCAAGAAGAACCGCTTGCCGTTCTGGCGACAACAAAATACCGACGAGCTTCATGGTAGCAAAGATCTCACCACTCGGACGATTCGATACTTCTTCGATGACCTGTTCGGCAACCTTGATCTCATGGGGGCGCCTGGTCTTATGAAACAGTGGCCGCGAGACAATCTCTTTCAAGACTTGCGGATCAACGGGGACATTGTTCGCTGTTGTAGAACCTACCGCCACCTCACTTGAATCCAGAACTTCACTGTTTTTCATGGAGCGTTTGGCAGGATCTGCGATTGGCCAAAACAACGTCAAGACAGTCGCAAGCCCGAGAACCGCCACGCTGGCCGCAAGCGCCCTTGACCTTACATTCGTGTGCGAAAGCAGGTTCACGGTTGTTGCCTCCCTATGTATCCATAGGCATCGAAGCCGATCTTCAGGCGCTCATCCTTGCTCGATTGGCCAGCGCTGACCCAAAGACGATCAAAATAGATCCCTCCGAGGTCATGTTCCGAGGCTGACAAAAAGGCCTCAATCTGGTTGATCGACCCTTCAGCCTTCAATTGGAATCCGAAACGTTCCCCGAGTGCGCCAATGTGCGTGCTCAAGGGCTGTATGGTTTGAACCGACATTCCTTTGTCATCGGCCAAAGCGGTCAGGTCTGTTCGCAATTTGGTTGCGGCAGCGGAGATGTCCTCCGCGGTCACTCTCTTATCTTGATCTAAGAGCTGCCTTGAGAGACTTTCGTGATGAGCAGTAAGGTCAACACGCTTTGCGGCCCATCCCTCATAGTCCTTGAGCCTTGCCGATTGCGTTTGCCGTTCACGCACAGCCTCAACACCACCGTGTGCAAGCGGCCACATGATCTGTGAGACAACCACTGCCACCAAGAGAGCGAGAAGACCAATTGCCGCCGAGCGTGAGACCAAAGGCCTGTGCTTAAGATCCCACATCAGCGCCTCCTGCCAAAGTGAGCGTTATAGTTCGTTGCCCTTTGGGGTCGACCGCACTAGCAGCATCACTTGTCATTGAAGTAAACTGTGGCGCGTGTGTCAGTCGGTCGGCAACATCATTGACGCCTTGACCATGCATGACAATTTGAACTTCTGACCCTTCAATCAGGAGGTTCGAAACCCAGTGGTCGTCCGGTATTTCTTTGGCCAATACGCCTAAAATCTCGCGCACGTCTCGGGAGCTTTTGGCCGTAGCCATTTCGATCAATTGTGCTTTGAGAATAGTGACTTCGGCATCAAGGGCTCTGGCCTCTGCGGCTTCGGATTGAACGCTACGCAAATGAGTATCCCAGAGCGTCGCACTTTGGTTCGACCGCACTTCAAAAGCCTGAACGGCAGCAAGACCAAGGATGACAACACTAACCAAGAGTACAGCATTAACGCGCCGTGAATGAATGACTTGCGTCTCATTCGAAATGAATACGTGCTCGAGATCGGTTTGAGGACTGAGAAAGGTGACTTTTTCTAACTCTACATCCAATGACTCAATTGCTTCTTGCAGACGCGCCAGGTCTTGCCGTCGGACCACAACAATCTCAACTTCCGCTGACCTTGCTTGGCGGTCTTTCGACACGATACGGGAGGTGTGAACAATCTCATTGCGCTTGAGAGGCACGATCTGTTCAATTTGCAGGTCAATGGCTTGGATGAGATCACCCTTCGACATCAACGGAAACGTTTTGACAGTTCGATGTACCAACTCTTCCGACAAACGCACCGTGCAAATGCCTTCAGTCGGGAGCATTGATCTCATACGGTCTGGGTCATCAAGGTGGGCCTGGCTCACTTCCACGTATTTGCAAGGCGCCTCGCCTTTTTGCCCTTGCAATGCGGTTGGCACTGCGCGCTTGAGTTCCGACAGCCACCAGTCCAAAAACCCATCGAAAACATGTGTAATCTGACCCGTGCCGGAAGTTTGTGGAAGCCAACTCATCTCATGCCCTCCGACATCGTTTGGAGACCGGGTCATACCGACAAGACGCAGGTCGATCGATGAGTGGCTTGACGGAGAAGTCCGGCCATAGGCGCTCATCCCCTTCAGCGAAGGTCAATTTGATTTCGATGAGGTTGGGAAGCTCTCTTTGCGACCTCCAAACACTCAACCTTTGTGTCGCTTGAGCGTCCGCATAGACAAACTCGGCATGAGCGACGTCCTCAATAAGTGTCTCCGTCGCACAATCGCGGCGGTTTACATCAACCCATCCTTTGGCAGACAGGCACCAATCGACTTTCAAAGTGCTGGATGTGCGTCCGCGTTCCACAAAGAGACGCGTGGGTACATTGCCACCGCCGCCTAATTGGCTTGGAAGCGGGCTCAAAAAACGGATTTCGTCACGCGCGCCGTCGAACGCGACTTGCTCACTTTTGGTCACCGACCGCGCCTTGGCCGGGTAAGCTTGGGTAAGAATGCCGCGTAAGGCGTCTTGAACGGCGATGACATCTTCAAGCCCTTGCGTCTCGAATTTGCTGCGCTCCCAAACGCGCGTCCCAAACCGCAATCCGCCACTCATGAAGGCGCCAATCATGGCGACAATGGCAAGGGCGACGAGCAATTCGGCTAGCGTGTATCCCGCATCCGATGATGGGTGTTCTTGTTGCTGCCTGTTCATGGCTTTGCCTCAACGAACGAAAGCTGCCGGGAGGTTAGTTTGGTCGTTTGTTCGGATTGCTCAGAGACGACCGTAACGACCACATCAAGTGCGATCATATCGCCGGGGCGCGGGCTTGCCTCTTCATCGGTCGTGGGTCTTGAAATCTTGACTTTGTAGGTGAAGCCGTCGAGATCAAAGTCGCGGGCGTAGGTTCCGGGCCGCAGGGGCACATCCATGCCCACGCGCGCCAAAGCTGTCTCAGCAAGGGAGACCATCACGGTTCGCTCGGATATTTTTGAGATGCCACGCGAGGACCCAACGAATGACTGGAATAAGAACCCAAGTGAGACGCTCAAAATGGCAAACGCTACAAGCGTCTCAAGAAGCGTAAAGCCAGCATCGTTGGACGGCTTGTTCATGGTGTCACCTCAGAGACACGACCTGTGACCCACTCGACGGACAAGTGTTTTTCGCGGGTGCTGGAGGTCAAGACAATGTCAGCGCCACTTGCCCCGTCTTGTCCGATGAATCTCACCTCTCCCTCATCGTCCAAAGCGATGCGCGGTTTGATCGCAATCACAACACCCTTTGGTAATTTTTCGACGCGCTCCCCAATGGCGTAAGCCCTTCCCTCATTTGACACGCTGACAACCTGCACGGTGTTTGTCGCCCGTGCTTCCCCGCGTGCATGGCGAAGGTCGCGCATCACTTGACGGGTTGCGGCTTCAAACTGTGCGCCCGGCACCACGCGCACATAGATCGCAGGCACGGCCGCCAGCACAAGCCCGATGATGACGAGAACCGTCATCAGTTCAGGTAATGTGAACCCATCATTCTGTTGCAGAGGTGTCATCAGGGTTTCCTTCAGGCCAACTGCCGATGTCCTTGTCTTCGCCTTCGCCACCACGTGCGCCATCTGCCCCAAAGGAATAAATGTCGAAGGATGTGTTTAAGCCAGGACGGGCGTAATGATATTTCTCCCCCCAAGGATCAACGAGGTTGGCGGGTTTGCGCACGTAAGGGCCGTTCCAGTTGTCCTTCTCCATCGGCGCCTTCCACAACACATCCAATCCTTCTTCGTCTGTGGGGAAGCGACCCATATCGAGGTAGAACATCTCCACCGTCGAGATGAGTGAATCGATATGCAAAGCGGCGCTGTCGCTCTTTGCTTTCGACAGTCTCCCCATGAGCGTTGGGGTGATGATGACCGCAAGCAAAGCCAAAACCGCAAGCACGACGAGGAGTTCCATGAGGGTGTAACCAGCATCCTTTTCCGGCCGCTTGGTTTTTTCACCTCTTCGGTTACTTTTCATCGGTTGCTCCTTTTCATGACGCAAAACTCGTCACGCTCATAAGGCCCGCCAGGATCGACCCGATGAAGGCTGCAACCAGGGCACCCATGAGGATTGTTACCGCAGGCACAAGTATGGAAAGCGCTCGCTCAATGGCCGTTTCAACTTGGGCGCTGTAGAGGGCGGATACGCGCAGAGCCATATCATCGAGGTTGCCGCCCTTCTCGCCCAATGCCAGAAGCCGGATGGCAAGTGGTGGAAAGAGCCCTGAGCTTGCGAGTTGATCAGAGACACGTCCCCCTTCTGAGACGCGGGAGGCGGCTTGGTGGATGGCGCGTTTCAAAGCCTCGTTGCGGACAGCGGCGGCCGCACTGTTCATTGCCTGATCAACAGCAACGCCGGCATGCAACAGAGTGCCTAACGTGTTGCAGAAGTCATCGACCGCACGCTTTTGCGGCAATCCGAAAAGAAGCGGTGATTTGAGTAGAAACCCGTGGAACCGTTGGCGCGAGGCCTCTTGGTTCAAGGACCAACGCACGGCGAATACCGCCACGAGACCTATGCCAACCATCACCCACCAATAGGTGCCAACGCCTTTTCCAAGACCCAACACAATACGCGTCGCGATCGGCAGGCTTGTGCCCATGTCTTCAAAGAAGGGCTCGAACTGCGGAATGACGACGGTGAGAACCAGGGCCAAAGTGGCGGCGATCATCACAAGCAAGAGCATGGGGTATATGAGGGCGGAGCGGATCTTCTCCCGCGTCTTTTGGCGGCGTTCAAGCTCTGCACCCAAACGACCGAGCGCTTCGTCCAAGGCGCCGCGCTCTTCGCCAGCCTGCACGAGTCCGATGTAATGCTCAGGAAAGAAATCCTGATGGCCTGCCAGCGCTGCAGAGAAGGTGCGCCCCTTGCGCACGGCTTCGAGGACGTGGGTGAGCATTTCTTTCAAGCCTTTGCGCTCGGCGAGTTCCACGGTGGTGGCGAGGCTTTGCTCTAATGTGAAGCCGGATTTGAGGAGCGTGGCGATCTCCACAGTCCAGCTGGTCAAATCCGTATCGCTCAAGCGATCGACTCTCAATACCTCACGCAAGCGGTCGCGAAGGTCTGGGCGTGGCGGTTGATCGCTGGCACGGAGCGGTGTCAGCCCTTGTGCGAGCAGCGCGGCAACGGCAGACTCCTTGCTCCCCGCCTCCAAGATTCCGCGGAGACGTTCACCTCCTCCACTCCTGGCTTCATAGTGGAATTGGGTCATGGCCTACACCGCCTGACAGACGCGGAAGACTTCATCGAGGGACGTGATCCCGCGTTCGGCCTTTTCAAAACCGTCTCGCGCCATGGGCTCAAACCCTTGGGCTTTTGCCATCTCTCGCAACACTTCGAGACTGGCACCTCTCGCGATTTCAGTGCGAAGCTCTTCGGAGATTTCCAAAATCTCAGCAATGACTGTGCGTCCCTTGAAGCCAGAGTTTTGACAGGCCCCGCAGCCTTTGGGCTTGTATAGCGTGACATTCGGATTTATCGCCCCAAGAGGTCCCACGATTTCCTTTGGAGGCGTGTAAGGCTCGCGGCATTCCGTGCAGAGAGTGCGGACCAGACGTTGCGCCATCAAGCCCGACACCGTCGAGGCGATCAAGAAATCTTCCGCGCCTAAATCAATGAGCCGCGCCACCGCGCCGAGGGCATCGTTGGTGTGGAGCGTTGAGAGGACGAGATGACCGGTGAGGGCTGCTTGGATGGCGACTTCGGCGGTTTCCAAATCACGGATCTCACCGACCATCATGATGTCCGGGTCTTGGCGCAAGAACGAGCGCAACGCGGAAGCAAAAGTGAGCCCGACTTTCGTGTTGACCTGGGCTTGGTTGATGCCTTGAAGCTGATATTCGACAGGGTCTTCAATGGTGAGAACCTTTGCTTGCGGGCCGTTGAGTTCAGAAAGCGCCGTGTAAAGAGTTGTGGTCTTTCCGCTGCCGGTCGGGCCAGTGACAAGCACGATGCCATTAGGCCGGTTCATGATGCGGCGCAAGCGCCCGACTTGAGCTTTCGTAAAGCCGAGCACGTCGTAGTCAAGCGCGATGGCATGAGGGTCCAACACCCGCAAGACCACGCTTTCGCCCGTAAGGGTCGGCACGGTCGACACCCGAAAATCGATCTCTCGCCCGCGCACGGCTTGGGTCATGCGACCATCTTGCGGCAGACGGCGCTCGGCAATGTCGAGGCCGGCCATGATCTTGGCGCGCGAGATCAGGGGGTCAATTCCCACAGGGGGAACGGGCACGAGCTGCAACGCGCCGTCAATACGCATGCGCACGCGGGCGGAGCCTTGGTCCGGTTCGATGTGAATGTCAGAGGCGCGTGTCTCAATGGCGCGCGCCACCAAATTGTTGAGCAAGCGGATGACCGGCGCTTCGCTGGCTGAGTCGCGCAGCTTTTGCACAGCTGACGTGTCGAGCGACGCGGCAACCATATCGAACGTGGCGTCAAGATCGGCAGCCATGGTTGCCGAACCAAAGGCCTTGGCAAAGCCCTCGTCAAATTGCGCTTCGGTCATGACCACACGGGCGATGTCACGGTGGACGATGAACCGCACGGCCTCGACCGCTTCATCGTTTAGGGGATCGACCATGGCCAATCGATACGTGTCCCCTGCTTCACCCAACGGCAGAACTTTCATACGCTGCAAAAAGACGGCGTTGAACTCCTCCGTCCACGTCGGATCTTCTTTGAGCTCTTGAGGGTCAAGGCACGGCAAGTCCAAGAGGTGCGCGTAGGCCCCTGCCAAATCCCGCTCACCGACGAGGCCGAGGCCGGTCAGCACCTGGTCGACGCGCTTGTGTTCAGATGCGGCAATGGTGTGGGCGCGGGCCAGGCCTGCTTCGCTGACGTGACCTGACTTTAGGAGCGATGCACAGAATGCATCGAGCCAATCGTCCTCACGCTCGCGTTCGGCCCAGGCCACGAATGGGGCTCCTCAACAAATACGAATAGTTGTTGAGTGTATGAACGATTCGTCTCGCGTTGCAAGCTGGAACCGCCGCAAGTCACAGGTAATTTTCACTGTGATTACAATAGCTTACCAGGGTACAAGAGGGCCAAAGACCCAGGTTATCCAAATGCCGAGACACAACCAGGGTCCGAAGGGTATTCGGGTGCTCTCGGAGACCGAATCAGGTCGGATGAGGCGGTGGAGAAAGACCCAAATGAGACCTGAGATCGCGGCAATGAGGAGCACGCTGGGCAGTCCCGTGAGCCCAACCCAGGCTCCACCGGCACCGAAGAGTTTGGCATCTCCAAGCCCCAGCCCTGGTCGTTCTCTTACTTTTTCATAGACACGTGAGATCGCAAAAAAGAGAAGAAATCCGGCAACGACCGCTAGCACATGAGGCAAAAGCAATTCAGTGTCCCACCATGCGAGATAGACTAACCCAGTTCCGAGCAAGGGTAGTGTCAGGACATCGGGCAGGCGCATGTGTTTGATGTCTATGGCGCCAAGCAAGGTCAACGTGAAGCCCAATGCGAGACTTATTGCCCACAGATGAGGCGGGGCCATGAAGATAGTCGTTGCGCCCACACCCAGTGCCGCAAGTTCGACGCCCGGATAATAGATGCCGATCGGCGCGCCGCAATGTCGGCATTTGCCGCGTGCCAGTGCAAAACTCATGAGTGGAACGAGATCAGCTGGCGAAAGCGTCGCGTGACAACTCGGGCATTTGGATCGCCCTTTCCTCCAATCCGTCCCAACGGGCGCGCGAATGGCGACGAGAGCAATGAAACTGCCGATGAAAAGAGAGGTGATGCAAATGAAAAAGGCGAGTGCGTTCATCGCTAAAGAGTATCACTTCGAATTGGGAACAGCTATATGCCCGCACCGCCTCTTAAATCAGCGGTATTCGATTAGCCACGCTAGCTGTCGCACTCGATCTTTTCTACTATTCGATGAAGCACGCCACGCTTGATAGGAAAGCTTATGGCGCTTTCACCGTTTATATAATCGAAATGGCCCTCCGCATTGCACACCATTCCCTTAGTAGGGATAAATTGATCTGCCCCCATGTATTGCACGTACAGCGTGAACTCATCTTTGTCGTCTGTTTTGACATCCAGTTCTACAAATGTGCTGAGGATTCCGGAAGGACGAGGTCGTGGGGAAGCTGAAAGGACCTGAGCATTCTCGACTTCCCATCTTTGCCCAACCTCTTTGTCACTGCAGGCGCTACCGAAACAAAGGGCAATGGCAAATGCTGGTAGAATGAAGTTTCTCATTTCGGATCTCCTCTAGAATCGATTGGGATCATAAACGTCCGGTGGGTTTTACCAAACAACCCAATCACCCCACCAGACTTGTACTTGAATATTTGGAACTCTCCGTCCAAGGTAGGTGAGGAATATCGCTGTGTTGCTCCAAAATCAGCAGCTTCTATACCTAAAGCAAAATTGTGAGCGGGCCAAAATCCGACTTTATTCTCCGCAGCAAATGTTCTCTCCGCAAACACGTGGCCAACTAGTGCTGACGCTAGTTCAGGTTCTCGTGCCTGAATCCTTTCAATATCTCCAACGTCGAACTCACCGGAAACAAAACTATCGCCGAACCCACCCGGAATCGCATCTACAGCGCTGAACGAAATTGTTTCGGAGGAGTCGATTGCTGCAAGAATGCTATCGGACGCAGCTCCTGATTCCACACCTCCCCGATCTCCTGCAACCAATAGTCCGTCTTCGACAGACAGGTCTATGCCACTGGCTTGCGTTATCACACTCACGAACCGATGAATATCTCTTCGCGATCCGTTAACCTGTACAGCCAAACCGCTTGGATCTGTTAAGTTCATCGGATCGTTTGCGACGTACCCGTAAAGGTTCATCTGGTCCTCGTAGCCGATGGGATCGGTTTGGAGGAAGCGACCGAGGGCGGGCGAATAGTAACGCGCCTTGTAGTAGTAGAGGCCGGTTTCTGCATCGAAGACTTGGCCCGTGTACCGGAAAAGCGAACCGGTCAGTTCGCCTGGCGTGCCATAGGCGTCATAGGTGTAGGTGTTGACGGTGCCCGATCCATCGCGGTCGGCGACGATGGAGCCACGCTCATCGCGGTAGAGCCATTTTTTGGTCGTGGTTCCGGCCCCTTCATACCAGACGATAGGTTCGTCAACGCCGGGACCATGCACATAGCGGCGCAAGGAGGACGTGCCGGTGGCGCCGGTGTATTCCCCGATCAGTTTGTCACCGTCATAGAAGAAATGGGTGGCGACAGAATTTACCGTCTTGCTCGTGCGACGGCCTAGTCCATCATGGGCATAGGCGGCGGTGGTGCCGGTGGCCGCCGCGCTGGTCAACCGGTTTTCGGCATCATAGGCGAAGGTGAACGTACCATCGCCGGTCAGGTTGCCGTTCAGGTCGTAACCTATCGTGGTGCCGGCAACGTTGGTGTACTGATTAAGACCGTTTGGCGTATAGCTCGTGGTGAGTGCTGCCGGTACGGTCCACTTGTAGGCCGTACTCGATACGCTGCGCGAGATGATCTGATTGACCGGATTGTAGCCGAGGATGAGTTCAAGATCGATGGCGTCCACGGTCTGGTTGCCGTCGAGATCATTGGTCAGTTTATCGAGGGCGGAGTCTGCCGCCCAAGCGTAAGAAACAATGGAGCCATTGCCGTAGGTGATCTGGGCGCGACGACCTAGATTGTCGAAGTCGTAATCCGCAAGGGTTGTGGTGCCATTTTCTTGGATCAAGTCGACACGATTTTGTTTGTCATAGGTGAGTGTGACGTAGTTGCCGCCAGGCCAGGTGGTGCGGGTGCGGTTGGAGGCCGCATCATACTGATAACTCACGAGGCGTTGGCCGGTCCCAGCGGAGCAAGAGAGGACGCCGCCAGATTCGGTCGGTGTGCTGGTGAAAGTGCCTCCTTGAACGACACAGCCCAAGCGGCCCGCGCTGTCATGAGCCATGCGGACTGTGTGGCCGGCCACGTCGATTTGGGTTTCAAGGCCCGCAAGATCATATCCATATGTCACATCATCAGAGGTGCCGGGCAAGTCTTTCGCCGTCATGCGGTCCAAAGCATCGAAGGTATAGGCGATGATTTCGCCGCCGCGTTTCTTAAACCATGTGCGATTGCCATTGGCATCGTAGTCGTATTGCTCAAAATCGGTAAGTGACGATGTGCCGATTGTCCCCGGCGCTGGCAATGTGGGTGACGGCAGATAGAGATGTGACAAGCGGTCAAAGCCATCGTAGTTGTAGGTGGTCAAATTACCATTGGCATCAGCGACGGTGTCGATGAGACCGTTAGCGGTGTACGTATACTCTTGGTAAATTTGCGATATCGGCGATCTATACCCCTTCACGACTTGGAACACATCGCCACGGGCATCGTAATGGGTGATGCTGATGCGATCTGAATTGTCCGCTTCCAAACATGCATTCAACTGGGTTGGAGATGTCACCGTGAATCTTGCCGCCGTACACATGGGACGGTTTAGTTGATCGTATGACATTTTAGTGACCAACCCATCTGGGGAGGTCTCAGCGGTTTTCAGTCCCATCGCGTCATATTGGTATGAGGTGGTCTGTAGCACGGTGAAGTTCGCCGCGGCGGCATTCGTCGCCGTGCCTACCTCGGTCGATAAGAGAAGACTATCAATATCATAAACATAATGGGTTGCCGTGCGGAGCCCAGATCCACCGCCATCTGGATCGGCGGTGATGGTGTAAAGCGGTCGCTGGCGTTCATCCCAGACATAGTTCGTTGAATCGGTGTTGCCGGACAGCGGACCATCGATCTTTGTGATACGGCCGCTCACATTATAGGTGAGGGTTGTCGTGAAGTTTCCCCCACCGGTTTGGCATGCGGTCCGGGCGGATTGCAGCACGATTTTCTGAGGCGATGATCCGACGGTCGCGTAGTCGTAACAGGTCTCAATACCGTTCGGACTTCGCGCTTTGGTCAAAAAATCGATCGTTGGTGGATTGCCAGTGTTACTCCAAATCGGCGTAATACCGGTGTAAAAATACTCCGTGATCGGTGCTCCTCCAGCAACACTTGGCGATGTGATTTTGGTGAGATTGCCCGTCGCTGCGTCCCAATTGAAGGTCCAAAGATTGTTCCGACCATCTGTGTAGTCCGATGGCTTGTTGCAGGTTACCAAATTGGCTGTTGGACAGGATGTGACGTAAGTCCACGCTTCGACAATGTTGGCCAATGCCGTGCCACTGTGGTCCTGGGCACCTGGTTTGGGCACTTGCGTGCGACCAATCATATTGCTTCGGTCGTCGTATTGGGTGAGCGTTTCGTTGAGTTCGGGGAAAATCGAACGGGTCAGGCGACCAATGGTGTCGTATTCAAAGGAGGTCACGTTTCCGAGAGCGTCAAAACTCTCACGCGCATTCCCGCGCCGGTCATAGATTGATCCCGTCACGTATCCAAGTGGGTCGATGATCTCAGATTTTTTCCAATCTTCGCCACCCAATCCGCCAAGGGCATATGTTGTAACGTTGTTATTGGCATCGGTGATTTTCTTCACCCGCATGGCTTGGTCGTATTCGACGTCGTAAAGCGGTGTGGCCAATCTCCCTTCCGTGCAAATTTTGCGAATGCTGGGTCCGCCAAAGATTTGAGCCAACAAGGTCTCCGGTTCGTCACATCCGGTGCCCTGCTTGTAGTGATAGACGATGCGCGGATTGTCGGTCAGAAGGGGATCAAAAAGTTGGTTTGTATCTTTGTAGATGATCGAATATTGATTGGCGATTAGGGAGAAATCGGGTTCTGCATTAAATGCCAACTCGAGAGGTGGCATCGTAAAAACATACTGATTTGTCCCCTCCGCAACAGTTTGCTCATCGAAGACAGCTGTTAGTCGCCAATGCTCAGCGGCGCCGGTTGCTTGGGTGAGCACAAATAGGTAGGGATTTGGGTCGTATGCAAAGTGGAGCGAGCGACCAAGATTGTTGCCTACCGAAATAAGGACCTCAATTTCTTTGTCAATGTCATGATTCACAAAGGAGGAATTGACCGCGCGAGTTGTTGGATTTTCATAATGGAAAGCGACGACAACCCCATCCGGGTAAATGATCGAGTCTACCGCGAATCTAGGAAGTGTTATTTTGAGGCCAGGAAAATTCTGGGTGACTTTTCGGGACGGCTCCGTTGTTTTGGTTCCGAACCCATAAACTGCACCTTGCGGGTCAGTGTAGAAAATCGTGAATGCAGCATAGTCGTATCGAATAGACCCAAGTGCTCCATAGAGAATCGGTTTCGTACGCTTGCCATTGACTACCAAATTGCCCGAAGACCCTAAAGGTGGTGCATATGTACCATCGGCCAATCGTCCAAACGCCAGGTTTTGTGGAGGAATTGAGATCATCACGGAATTGCTGATAAATTCCTCTGACAGCCAATTCGCGGTGAAAATCGCTGCGACTCTCTCGCGGAAATTGGGTGTTTCATAGAGTTGCAGGAGGACTTGGATCGTTGCGATCGCTTGCGAGGTTGCGATCGCTGAATGTTCGCCCAAATTCAGACTGCTGTTGTTGGTGAGTTCTGCAGTGATTTGATAGTTGTGAACCCAGCCACCGCCGATGTGGTGATTGGACGCTGCATCAGGTCCATCGTAGAAACATCTGGTGCCCGCGACGATTGACTCGTCTTGACCTAGGGGTGAGTTACGCGGCACGATCGTTTTTGGATATAGATGGTCGCACTTTAGATAACTTGAATTGCTCGAATCGTAGAACCTCCGGAAAGGGAGCGCCCGGGGAAACTCACCCTGCCCCGCAATAAGGTCTGGCTCTGGTGACAATCGCAGAGCGCCGGAGTTCAAATCTACTTCAGGCCGTGATGCTTCACGCATGGACTTAATGGTGTTCTGGGTTGTCGCCATTGCGCTTTGTAGCGGATCAAAACCTTCAACGCCTGATCCGCCTTTCAATCTACCGGCAATAAGGAAGGTTGATGCATCGGTCTTATGACCAACCGTGGCGCCATAACCAATATTCAAGATCTGACCGCCAAATGTGTAGTTGCCGAGTTTGCCGTTCTTGGGAACCACAACATCAAAGCCTGTATTGGCTTGAGATGTGATGGCCGTTTTCTGATCTGCGGTGTAATTGACTGTCGTGTTCAGGGCAGCGGTGACGTTGGCGCTATTGATATCGAGCAACTTGTAGTTTTTTTCATTGGCGCGCATCATGAGCGACACGGCGGAGTTGGCGTCCCAACTGTCTTGGGACTGCTGGACGACAGACCCCTCGATCATTGAAGACAGCGCTCCATACGTTGCGGAGAACGCGTCGCGCTTTGTGGTGTTGTTCGTGTTGTGAACAGCACTAAAAACAGTCACCAAATTCGTGGAGTGATGAAAGGGAATGTACTCATTGCCGTCGATGGCGTAGCCGACCGTGTGGTGCCGCGTTCCCGATACGCCTTGTATCCCGGCTGCTAGTTGGAAGAGCCGGGTATCCTGAGCAAGAAACTGCTGAGCCAAGGCTGGTTGAGAGTCTTTGTAACGGTATTGACCGAATTGTCCGTTTACATGACCTCCGGCCCAATCGTCATTGCGTGATATTCTCGAATAGTGCGCGATCGAGTTAAACCCAATGTCACCGTATCCGTGGAAGATTGAAAAGAAGAAGGGTTTTTGTCTATCGCCCGTATTGTTGTCGCGAATCCAAACAAGCGGAATCACTGTCGAACTAAGCGTCTCATTTGCAAAGGTGCTTTCATAGGGGTGCGATATCACAATCGACAGCGGAAATTCCTTGTTTGTCGCCGTTGTTTCAATTGATGCAGTTACGACATTGGTGTCCTCATGATTGAGTTTAGCGGTGATTGCCGTCTGTGTGCCCGATGACCCAACAGCGAATTCTGTTTGAATCGACATACGGCCTCCATAGGCCTCATCCGCAAAAATGTCCTGGACCAAGTTGTTGTCGAGATACTGGACCGAGAGTTTGGTTCTGAAGATGTCCGGAATATCCTGTGGCCATATGTACGCAGTGCTGTAGCCGATTGGCCCTGTATTGTTTGGATCAGCGGCCGCCGTCTGCACACGCGGCATTGCGACAATGTCTTCAATCTGCGCCAATGGCTGATTCTGACTGACCCAAGACTGGAGGTTTGTTGCATAAGCTTTGACCTGCGCATCGATCGTCGACTTGTCTACGCTCTGAACATAGTTGACATTGGATGTGCCGGACAGAAGGCTAGGCGACGGCACATAGTTGCTCACCGTCGACCCACAACTCGTGCCACATTGCATTGCAGAGGGAATATTGACCGTCGAATTCGCGGTTCGGATTTTGTACGATGGGTCGTAACGCTTGCCGTTTGCGAGCACCCAAATGTGGCCCATGGTCACTTGCGATACAGAGCCAGTCGGACAACTACCTGACGCTTGACCGTTCACTGAATTTGGTATCCCTCCATCCGATAGCAGTTTGCACGCCGCGGCCGCGTCCGAAATACCTGTCCAGTCCGTAAACTGTTGAGCTGTGCTGAGTGAGATTGTTCCCGCCTCATAGGTCGCCGTCACGCCTCTTGCACGCAACAGTTCGGCCAAGAGTTGGGCTTGATCAAATGGTGTACCGGACAGATCTACAGCGGCGCCGAGAGCTCCTTTTGACAAGCCATAGCGAAACTCAGTGTTGATGTTGTTTCGCACGTACTCGTAGGCCCGTAGAGCGTAGGTATCCCCATTATATTCTCCGTGACCACTCAAGGAATCCGCGAGGGCAAGAATTTCTCTCGGCGTCGTGTAGTTGGGAATTGCCGTTGTGTGGCAATCCGCTTCGCCTGTGGATGCAACACACCCGGAGAGCCAACTGTCATAATGAGGCTTGGCAGAAGACCAGGTTTTTGGAGAGGCTTCTTGTCTTTGCACGAGTGGAACTTGCGGCGTTTCTGCTGATGAAGACACCGTAGCCAAAGCCGGAATTAGGAAACCAAGAGGTATCACGAGAGCACTCAGAAGATTTGATTTGATTGTGTGCAGATTCAACATATTTCTCTCCGCTTGTCTTACTGATTGCTCTTCTACATAAGGTCGATTGACTGGGAACAATTCGGGGTGCATCAGGGGCCGCCACCACCGCCGCCGGTGTCGGGGGTAACAATGGTGGTCACGGTTCCAACATCGGTGCCGCCATTGCCATCAGATATTGTGTAGGTGAAACTTGAGCTGCCTACCGTTGTTCCGGTAAATCGGACCCGATTGCCGGAGATCATTACGACGGTCCCGTTGCCTGGCTGTGTCACACTCACGACGGTCAGAGAATCATCGTCTGGATCTGTGTCGTTCGACTTGACATTCTTGTTCTTGAAATTTCCTTCAACAACCGTAATGGAATCGTCAACTGCCGTTGGTGGTGAATTTCCACTGTCGTTGTCAATGACCGTCCCGGTCGCTGTGGCCGTCGCAATGGTGGCACCTCCTGTAGGATTGGAGAGTGTCAATTGAAACGTCTCGTCTCCCTCAGATAGAGCGTCATCTACTGTCGAAAGAGTGATCGTTTTTGAGGTCTCGCCAGGCCAAAATCGGACGGTCGAAATGATGTCTTCATAATCTGCAACCGCGCTTGCTGACACATCGCTGCTCACCACCCGAAACTGATGATCCGCCTCGGAGGGGCCAGAGAGCGTCACTGTGAACGTAATGTCACCGCCTTCTGTCACGCTTGCACTTGAGATGGACGCAGCAGACTTGGCATTTGTGTCGGTTATTGTGCCGGTCGCCTGCGGCTTCAAGATGGGAATATCCTGTCCTGCAACCTGAGCACTGGTAATCGTCAGAAGCACTGTCTCGTCAGACTCAGAGAGTGAGTCGGTAAGAGATGTTAGGGAGACATTTCCCCTGCTTATTCCCCCATCCCATCCATAGGTACTGCTAACCAGACTGGTGTAGTCACTGCCAGCGGTTGCTGTTCCATCGGAGGAGGAAATCGTAAAGTCAAGCGAGCCGCTTGTTGCGCCATTTCGCGTTACAACAAAAACGAGATCGCTTCCTTCGACCCCTGACGCATCGGCGATGGAGAGCATGGGTTGGTTATCATTGTCCGTGATTATAGCCTTCCCCTGTCCATCCAAGATCGCGGATCCCGCTGATGGATTTGAAAGGTCCAAGAAAAAATCCTCATCACCTCCATCGAAGGCCCTCTCGTCCTTTGTTACAACCGATACCTGTTTAGTCGTTTCGCCTGTCAAAAATGTCAGGGTTCCGCTAACGCCAAAGTAGTCACCAATTGTGCTGCCGGGCGTACCTTTTGCCCCAGTCGCGTTCGTAGCCGTCCCATTGGAAGTGGCGTAATCGACCGTCAGATCGGATGTATGTGCGCCGGACAGTGACACGGTGAAAACAGAGTCCACGCCCTCGACAACAGTTACAGCATCTGCGACAGAGAAGGTTGGACCCGTTTCGTTGTCCGTGATGGTGCCCACCCCTTGGCCGTCAACGACTCTCAGCCCCGCCGAGGCGTTGCTCAAATCTACGAAAAGCGTCAGAGGCCCTTGAAAAATTCCATCGTCCGCTGTCGTGACTTGGATCGGTTGAGTTACGACGTTGGGAGCGAAGGTCAGCGTATTGCTGGTACTGGTGTAATCAGCAGGAGAAACCGCCGAATCGTCCGTTGTTGAGAAGTCGACCGTGTCGGTATTTGAGAGATCTCCCGACCGCGTCACGGTAAAGACAAGTGTTCCCCCTTCAACACTGCTCACATCATCGATCGACAGGGTGGCATGCGAAGGACCATTGACGATCTTGACAGTGCGATTGCCGGCTGCATCGTATTGATATTCAATGACTTCGCTGTCGGGATAAATGACTTTCGTCAATCGGCCCAGGTGATCATATTCATAGGCCGCCATGTTAGATCCAGTTGTAGGAGCGATGACTGTGACATCGAAGGTGTCTTCCTTCCAGAGGCCACCACTGTCAGTGGCCCGAACTGTATAAGTTAGGGTTCCCACATCGCTGGCCTGCGGTGTGCCGCCTATGCGGTCGGTGTTGGTCCCGCCTAGTGTCAACCACGTATTGTTGGGGGTCAGCGTATAGGTCAGATTTGCATCTTCAACATCGCTGAAGTGCTGCTTCAGATCATAGTCAACCAACACACCAACTGGATCATTAGTGCGGTCCGGAACCGCAGACACCAAGGTCGGTGGGTTGTTGGATGCGCTTGGCGTCAGAGCCACAAGCTGCATGGCGTCGATCTGCCCGTCTGCGTTTGAGCCATAGTTCTTGACCGCAAACAGATGCACCCGGATCTTGCGGGTGCTTGTTGGGGCTTGCTTGGTGTCGGTGAAGAGGCTCCAAGTCAGCAGCGACGTCTGTGGACCGCTGTCGTAAAACGCTTGAAGAACTGCACCATTCACATCCAGGAAGTCGATCTTGACTTGGATTGTATCCAGGTTGTCGACACCTGCGATCTGACTATCGAACTTGAAGGACTGTTGGCCCGCATCGATCTCAGTTGCGTATGCTGAGACATCCACATCCTGATACATGTCATCACTGGCAATCTGCCCAGCCCGGAAGACGGTGCTGCCTTCATAGGCTGTTGGGGTATTGCTGACCCAGTTCAACCAACTGCTGTTGGCCTGTACCCACTCTGATCCTAAGGTCGTCTCAGCATTCCCGTTCACCAGCAATTGCGTGTTGTAGGAGGGCGGCGGTGCCGCAGTGACTGTGACATCGAAGGTGTCTTCCTTCCAGAGGCCACCACTGTCAGTGGCCCGAACTGTATAAGTTAGGGTTCCCACATCGCTGGCCTGCGGTGTGCCGCCTATGCGGTCGGTGTTGGTCCCGCCTAGTGTCAACCACGTATTGTTGGGGGTCAGCGTATAGGTCAGATTTGCATCTTCAACATCGCTGAAGTGCTGCTTCAGATCATAGTCAACCAACACACCAACTGGATCATTAGTGCGGTCCGGAACCGCAGACACCAAGGTCGGTGGGTTGTTGGATGCGCTTGGCGTCAGAGCCACAAGCTGCATGGCGTCGATCTGCCCGTCTGCGTTTGAGCCATAGTTCTTGACCGCAAACAGATGCACCCGGATCTTGCGGGTGCTTGTTGGGGCTTGCTTGGTGTCGGTGAAGAGGCTCCAAGTCAGCAGCGACGTCTGTGGACCGCTGTCGTAAAACGCTTGAAGAACTGCACCATTCACATCCAGGAAGTCGATCTTGACTTGGATTGTATCCAGGTTGTCGACACCTGCGATCTGACTATCGAACTTGAAGGACTGTTGGCCCGCATCGATCTCAGTTGCGTATGCTGAGACATCCACATCCTGATACATGTCATCACTGGCAATCTGCCCAGCCCGGAAGACGGTGCTGCCTTCATAGGCTGTTGGGGTATTGCTGACCCAGTTCAACCAACTGCTGTTGGCCTGTACCCACTCTGATCCTAAGGTCGTCTCAGCATTCCCGTTCACCAGCAATTGCGTGTTGTAGGAGGGCGGCGGTGCCGCAGTGACTGTGACATCGAAGGTGTCTTCCTTCCAGAGGCCACCACTGTCAGTGGCCCGAACTGTATAAGTTAGGGTTCCCACATCGCTGGCCTGCGGTGTGCCGCCTATGCGGTCGGTGTTGGTCCCGCCTAGTGTCAACCACGTATTGTTGGGGGTCAGCGTATAGGTCAGATTTGCATCTTCAACATCGCTGAAGTGCTGCTTCAGATCATAGTCAACCAACACACCAACTGGATCATTAGTGCGGTCCGGAACCGCAGACACCAAGGTCGGTGGGTTGTTGGATGCGCTTGGCGTCAGAGCCACAAGCTGCATGGCGTCGATCTGCCCGTCTGCGTTTGAGCCATAGTTCTTGACCGCAAACAGATGCACCCGGATCTTGCGGGTGCTTGTTGGGGCTTGCTTGGTGTCGGTGAAGAGGCTCCAAGTCAGCAGCGACGTCTGTGGACCGCTGTCGTAAAACGCTTGAAGAACTGCACCATTCACATCCAGGAAGTCGATCTTGACTTGGATTGTATCCAGGTTGTCGACACCTGCGATCTGACTATCGAACTTGAAGGACTGTTGGCCCGCATCGATCTCAGTTGCGTATGCTGAGACATCCACATCCTGATACATGTCATCACTGGCAATCTGCCCAGCCCGGAAGACGGTGCTGCCTTCATAGGCTGTTGGGGTATTGCTGACCCAGTTCAACCAACTGCTGTTGGCCTGTACCCACTCTGATCCTAAGGTCGTCTCAGCATTCCCGTTCACCAGCAATTGCGTGTTGTAGGAGGGGGTCTGAGCAAATGCGTTTGAACCGACTGGAGATAAAAGCATCAGGGCGGCGATGAGCTGTCTAATCAACCTCGAAAGTGTTGGGTTCTGCGGGGATGATTTCTTGTCTTGGTGGTCATTTGGACTTGGTGAGTCTGGCCTCGCGCGCATTTTTTTCTCCAAGCGGGAAGCTTGTCTTTCGGCAAACCAATCCCGTTCGCCGCAGGCAGTTGCGACGTGATGATCGATGGTCGGATTTATAGAGTGGGTACATTCGCCGGTCGGCTCTACCCACCCAACACGAACTCCACTGATCAAATTATGATTGGATCACCACACAAGTATCACGAGCGGGTTGAGCGCAAATAATAACCGAATCAGTTGCAAGAAGTCTGCGATACTCACAACTTTTGTCAATTGTTTTCTCTTATAAGCTGTGTTTTGACCGTTTGATTATCAGTGGGATAGAACTTGCCGCCTGCATCGAAAGGCGAACGCAAATTTCTTCATTGAACTGTGGATACGAAAGACTGCGCGGTAGTCACTTGCATATTACTCTGACTACTGAGTATATTGAGAAAGCGAACCCTGGCCGGCTCAACCGCCCTTGCCATATGACATGTTGTGCGCGCAAACGCTCAATGTTCTCAATCATTGAACAGTTCTGGGAAACTGTCCGATGTTTGAGAACGAACCACACTTCCTCAAACAAAGCTGTTCGTCAACAGGCAAAACCGTGTCCGACCCAAGCATTGCCTGATAATTCAGTTCCGAAGACCGCGCGGCGGACAGCGATCAATCCCTGGTATTGGATGGTGATTGGGATTTTGTAGGACCGAACTGGCTTGTTCTGGATGGCCTCTTGATTCACCACGGTCGGTCGTTAGGTCTCGTTGGAGGACAGATTCCACGAGAGCACCTACCCATGCTGATCGAGAAAAATCAGAAGATGAAATTGACCAGATCGAGGGTCGAGGCCTTCCACGTCGTGGGTACGGCGCTCGTCGTGTGGGACAATCAGCTGCCGGGTTTCGGTGTTAGAGTCTCAGCACACGATGTGAAGACCTACTTCCTCTTCTACCGCGTTGGAAAGGGCGGTCGACAACGCGGCAAGACAATAGCCCGCCACCCGCTAATCTCCACAGACCGCGCTCGCGAGATCGCCCGCGAGTGGTTATTGCAAGCATGGTCCGGCAAAGACCCCAATGCACCGACAGTACGCGACGACTCAAACCCGACAGTTGCAGATTTCTCGGTTCGCTACATCAAAGAACATTGCGAGGTACGAAAGAAGCCAGGGCCGACCAAGACAGACCAACTCTACGTGGGTCGTTTCATAGTCCCGAAGATCGGTCGCCTTAGGGTTCGAGCGGTGACACGGTTCGATATTGGGCGCATCCACTCGTCGATGGCAAAAACGCCCGTCCAAGCGAATGCTGTTCGCGCCCTACTCTCGCACATGTTTGCAAAGTGCGAGGAGTGGGGCTTGCGTCCGGACGGCACCAATCCGGTTCGTCACATCAAGAAGTTCCCAACGAAACCGCGCGAGCGGTATTTGACAGAGGATGAATTGAAGCGACTGACATGCGAACTTGGCCGGATTCAGATTTCCAACACGGTTGTCGCGAACTTCGCCCGCTTGGTACTCCTCACTGGCTGTCGCCTCTCCAAGACCCTTTCTCATGGGTTCCAGCAAAGCCCAACGATTGATGCCAATGACCTGGATCACGGTTGGCCAGCGATCCAATCGTGAAAAACTTGTAGCATTGCAACCAACGAGAAAACTAGGCCCGTTCGCTCTCCGTTTGTTAAGAAACTGTTAAGAAACCGAATTTGGGCGTCCGTCCGCTAACAGCAGCAAGAGCCTTAAGTGATTTAATCTAAAAGGAAAAATCTGGCGCACCGGGGAGGATTCGAACCCCCGACCCCTTGATTCGTAGAAATCTAATCTGAACACTGACAACCGGGTGCCTAGCGCATATACGAGATTTTTCAATGGGTTATCGGCGGAGGCCTTTTCGCGAATGCCGGTTTCGGCACCATTTCGGAGTGCTCGCTGGTACTTTTTTGGTACTTTTTCCGAAACACAGAGAATGCAACTTCCATCCGCCGTTCCCCGGTGTAGGTCATGAGATGCGGATAGGGTTCACATATCCGTGCGTTGCCCGCGCCCAAATTCTTCGTGACCGGCTTTCATCCATTTCGTCGATCGTTCATGAAGTCGACGGGGATCAAGATTGCGTACGTGTCCGGTGCGGCAATGATCACTGAAATGACGGAATTCCAGAAATGACAGTTCTTCTGGGGTGGGATGATCAAGTGTTAACCTCAAGATCTTTGACACAACGACCCAAGTTACAATGCCTCGCCCACGCCGAGACGGCCCCCGACCTGACACGGAACACGTCACGGCCATGCTCCGCCCCCGATACGAACGCGCTACAATCTCGGAACGACGTTGGCCCGCATGCTGCTATCCACTGTGCTTACGATCAATCATCAAATCGTGGCCGTCATTTGAGCGTCGAACGTTAGATCTTCTCCATTTGTTGGATCTTGATTCGCGATGATTTTGGCTCGTGAGATGTCATTTTTCGGTCATTTCGACTTTTGATCCGCAAAAATTTGCCGCCTTTTCGGACAATAACGTTGACCTTTTAAGTGCGGTGTAGGCTCCAGACTGCCTTCCCGCGAACTATTTTTCTGGAACCGAAATTTTCCCCTTTTCGATCTTTGCAACGACTGTTAAAGCCACGCCCGCTTCGCGACCGATGAATTGTCTCGTCCGTTGCTGGACGGCAATGACCATTCGTGTCGCGGAGCACAAACACGAAGCACTTTGTCTCACCCTTGATGGTGCGAACACCCGGTCGGGTGCTTTGGAGTGCTTCGACACTCTTAACAGTTGGCGCCAAGATATGGAGACAAGAACATGAACAGCAAGACAAACAACCAGCCCTCAGAAGACGCAAATTACCCAGACACGGATTCTTCGCTGCACAACATCCCGTCCGCATCAAACGACAACTTCGATTGGGCACCCTATCCATACGAGCTGCCGCTCAAGGATGGCGATGTACTCGAATTCGGACCTTTTCGGGTTGATGCCGACGGATGTTTCGAGGTTGGAACCGATGGGGGTGGCGAGGACCATGGCGTGCGAATCTGCGACCCTTTGGTCGTCGGTCCAACAATGAGCATGACGGACCGCGCCAACTGTTCGATTCTTGTGTCATTCATCGGCATTTATGGTGCCGTGGTCGAAGTCACCCTCAACTATGCCGACCTCTACACCAGCAAAAAGAAAGCACTCCGAGCCCTATTGGTACGCGGTTTTGAGGTTGAGCCAGCTGATAAGATCGAAAAGACGATCTGCTCACTTATTATTGCGCTTCGCGACACGAGTAATCACGGCGTCCTCGCGACGCAAAGCGGCTGGGTTGAAGGGACCTCGCACCAGGCATTCGCGCACCGAAATCATGTGATCTCATCAGGGCCCGTTGTTCGCATGATCTCCAACCCCAAGACGAGGGCCCGACCGAGCGGCGACTTGAATGCCTACAAAGAGCTGGTCGACAGCTTGGTCAAAGGCAATCCATTCTTTGAGGCCATTGTCTGCCTAAGCGTCTCAGCACCGGTCGCAAACATACTAGGCAAAGTCCCGCCATCGATGCATTTGCAGGGTGATTCGAGCTCAGGGAAGTCAACGAGTGGCAAACTCGCGATCTCGTCTTGGGTTTCACCCGACGACCCGGAAGCACTCATCAGCTGGGGCTCGTCCGTCAACGGCTTTGAAGCATCATGCGTCGCCTGCAATGACATGGCCATTTGTCTGGACGACATTCGGAACTCCAAACGCCAGTTGTTGCAACAAGCCGCCTATCAACTTGACGGGACCGCAAACGCACGCATGACCGCCACGCTCAAACTGGCGACATCGCGGCGCCGGTCGGTCTCGTGTATCTCGACTGGCGAGATTTCTTATGAAGACGCGTTGGCCAAGGTTGGACAATCGTCCCTTGCGGGCGAACATGTGCGGCTCCCCACGATTTCGATCGACGACGGAAACGGCATTATCGATGACCTTAAGGGTCATGAGACCCCTAAGAAGTTCATTGACGAACTCTTGAGCGCCGCGCATCGCTGTTACGGAGTTCTCGGAACAGAATTGATCACAGCTTTGGTCAAGGAAACCGATGATCGAGCCTCGTTACTCAAAGTCTGGCACGACGCGTTCATGCTGCGTGTGGGACCTACTTGTTTGGACGATGTCATGGAGCGCGTTGCGGACCGATTTGGTGTGGCTGCCGCATCTGGTGAGTACATGATCAACAAAGAAATTGTGTCGTGGCAGGCCGATGCAGCGATCGAAGCAGTCGTCATGCTATTCCAACGGTGGGCGTCGAACTATCAGCCACCGGCCTTTAGTCAGGACACCCAAATCCTTGAAGCTGTTGCCAGCTATATCCAGGTGCGGATCGATCAACTCAAAGATTTTCACGATGATACCCAGTCTGGACGCGACCGATCCACTTCTTTCGTCGGATATCGCATGAGCGATGAACAAGGGGTGCACTTGGTCCTTGTTCCAAACGCTTACGCCGCGATGTGCAAGAGTGCCGGCTATACCAAGCAAACGGTAACAAGGGCCCTTAAAGGGAAGAATATACTCCGACCCTCGGCAAACGGCGACGCAACACAAAAATTGAAACCCGATGGGTACTCACGGTTTGAGCGGTTCTACGTGCTCACGGAAGAGGCGTATGCGGTTTCCAATGAAGCCGATGAGCCATCCGAAGCTGAGGACACACAACCAGTTGAAGCGGAACCATCCACGCTCAAGTCGAATGATGATTGTCATGTCAACGATGTGATGGCTGACGAAGTCTACGACCTTGAAGTTGACCTAGATGTGTTCAACGACTAACCGCGCTGCTGAATTGGGTTGATTAGGTGTCCGCGAGTATGTCGCTCAAACGGCGTGCGGATGCCAGTCCACGCACGCGAGGAAATCCAATCACCTTCCCGAAGAACATACACTTGATTATTAGTAGCCGGTCCGATGCTTATCAATAAGACCTGCAAAATACCGCTCACGAAGAAACTTGTCGATTCTCTGTGTGTGAACGACAGTCACCAACTTGTGTGGGACACGAAGATCCCGGCCTTTGGAATACGGGTTACTTCAAAGGGAACGAAGACCTATGTCATCCGATATCGACCCTACAAAGGTGGCCGACACATCCACAAGTCGATCGGTCGACACGGGGTGATCACACTCGAGCAAGCCAGAAACGAAGCAACGAAGCTTCGACATGAGGCCTGGCAGAACCGCCTTGAAGGCGTGACAGAATCTGTCGATGATCGTCCCAATCCTACAATCTCCGAACTCTGCGATCGGTACTTGAGAGAGCACTCCAAGCTTGCCAAGAAGAAGAGTTCCAGGGACCTTGATCGCATCCGCATCAAAAAAGACATTAAACCGAACATCGGCGGCGCTCACATCCGCAACATCAAACGCCACCAGATCGCCGAACTTCTCTCCAAGTTCGCCGAAACGCCAGCGGTCGCCAATCAGATCCGCGCGCTTTTGAGCCACATGTTCAACAAGGCCGAAGAATGGGGTTTGCGCGATGACGGATCAAATCCAGTGCGATTCACGCCGAAGTCGAAGGTGAAGGCAAGGACACGCTACCTGACAGAAGACGAACACAAGCGGCTTGGCCAGGCGCTCTTGGCCTATCGAAAGGACAATACCTACACCGTTTACGCAGTACTTCTCATCATGCTCACCGGATGCCGGAAGATGGAAATTCTCTCGCTCAAGTGGCAGGACCTCGACCTGCCCGCCAAAGTGCTCGCGCTCAAGGATTCCAAGACGGGCTCGAAGACCGTACCGCTTGGCGATGCGGCCATCCGGCTCATCGAAGAGATCCCAAAGAGAGAGGGCTCACTTTTCGTCTTTCCTGGGCGCGTCAAAGGGCAAGGCCTCACCACCATCCAAAAGGGCTGGGACAAGATCCGCAAGGCTGCAGGAATGCCAGAGCTACGCATTCACGACTTGAGGCGAAATTTTGGCACCGTCGGCAATACGGCCAACGTCAGCCTCCACCACATCGGTGGCATACTCGGCCATTCGCAAACCAAGACCACCGAATCCTACGCTCAACGGGTCGGGCCAGAACTTGTCCAATCCGCCGACCTGATCTCGGGGATCATCGAGGGCCTACTACAAGCCCCCGACCAAGGGGAGGAACAAGCAACAATGCCTCCTGTCACCGCCCACAAACATCCACAAGAACGCCGGTCCACACGCCCGCAAGACGCAAAAAGGTTCAACAGGGCCAAACCAATCGACGCTGTCGCAAACGACAATTCGACGATCCTGGTACAGAAAGAGCCCAATCCCTGAGGTGAGGCGGATAGATTGCAGAGGCGAAGTTTGGTGTCACCAATCTAAACACCGAATGGCGGGTCGACCTCTCATCAGCAGTGCGAAGCCACCGAGACCTCACCCGGAGGCCATGTCTTCGAAGTTCTGGTAGGCATACGCCATACGATGCGGTCCATGGATCTCCGACCTTTCTGTTCGACGGTTTCGATATCCTACGATTCCGCATCGACTTCGGTTCCCATTTTCTGCATGTATGCCTCACGTTGCCATCTCTTCGGTGTACGTTCTTCACTCTTCCCGTTATAATGCTCACATGATCTATGCTATTGGCGACATCCACGGTGAGGTCGCCAAGCTGGACGATCTCCTCCGACAGATCCGGACGGACGCAGCTGATCTTGAAGGCTCAGCTCACAAGATAATCTTTCTTGGTGACTACATCGATCGCGGACCCTGTTCGGCACAGGTCATCGATCGCCTCATCCAAGGTGTCAATGGTTTCCAGACCGTGTTTCTAATGGGCAATCACGAGCGCATGGCGCTGGATTTTCTGGAGACCCCCTCAACCCTCAATGCCCAGAACTGGCTCCTGAACGGCGGTACGGCCACCCTTATCAGCTATAGTGTGAGTACGGATGAGGTGCGAAGGGCCTTGTCGGTGTCTGGATCTCGTGCATTGAAGTCTATCCCACTGGCTCACGTTGAGTGGATGCGTCACCTCAAGCTCACACATCGGTCGGGTCCTTACTTTTTCGTCCATGCAGGCATCAATCCCCTATCGCCCATAGACCAACAAGAAGAAAGAGATCTTTTGTGGATCCGCAACCGTTTCCTTCAGAGCAACGCGTTTCACGGGGCCATTGTTGTCTACGGACACACTGTCACAAGGGATCCTGATTTGAGCCGAAACCGCATCGGGATCGATACCGGATGCGGACGAGGAGGACCACTCACCTGCGTGGTGTTGGACGGAGAGGATCCGCCTCGATTTCTGCAATCGAGGTGAATGCGAAGTAGAGCACTGGGGTGTGATGACAAACCCACTGATTACCCTTGAGGAACGTGTCAAGCACTCTGCATGCATCCAATAGTGGCGTGCCTTACAAGATGTCGACTGCGAAAGTCAGTCGCAGCAAGCATTTCACAGAATCAACTGATAGAAATTGGTATCCGCCTAAATTTGCGAATGCAGAAACTAGAAGGGTGAACCAATGTCGAAGGAACACAATCCAGATGACCTGCGCCGTCTAACCACAAACAACAGACATTGGGATAGTCGCGCAATTGCTCACCTTTCCAACCCAAGCGAATACTATGATATTGACGGGGTCATCCGCGGTGATTCATCGCTTCGACACGTCGAGCTGGATCTCTGTGGCGACGTACAAGGCAAAACATTGTTGCACGCGATGTGTCATATTGGTTTGGATTCCATTTCTTGGGCTCGATTGGGAGCAAAAGTGAGTGGGTTGGATTTCTCGGAACAATCGATTTGCGCTGCTGAGCAAGTTGCGAAGCAAGCTGGCGTTGTGGTTGATTATCGCATTGGTGATGTTGAAAGGGCGTACAAGATCTTCAGTGATCCGTTTGATCGGATTGTAATGACATATGGCGTTCTTTGTTGGGTTCGAGACATCGCCTCACTTTTTCGCAATTTCGCAAAGATGCTCGCGATAGGGGGTCGCTTCGTATTGGTGGATGGCCACCCATTGAGCAGTGTTTGGCCACGTGAATCCCAAACTGACGGGTTTCGACCGAGAGACCACAGCTATTTTGCAGAAGGAGCACCTAGAGAACGCAACAACGAATATAGTTACGGAGGGGGCAAGATTGGATCGCCCTCCAACTATCAATGGCAGCACGATTGCGCGGAAATAATCCAATCCATTCTCGACGCGGGACTTATACTCAGAACAATTCGCGAGGAATCTTTCGCATTTTATGGTAGATATCCAGGAATGAAGAGGCGGCGAGATGGATACTACGAACCTCCAGCCGACATGCCGCTGGGTTTACCACTTTTGATTGGGACAATGGCCGAGAGGGTCAAATGACTTCTTGTATTTATTGCTCTTGTTGGCGTCCATAAGAAATGTTGCGCTCGTCAAAATTGGTAACGATGCAATGCACGATCCTAATTCGATCGCGCCTCTACGATTCTTACATTCGTTCAAGCACAATAGAAAATGATTGATAGTCACGTACATTTCTATGACACGAACAGAGGCGTTTCGTTGTCGTGGCCGCCCAAAGATGCACGAAACCTCCACAAGCCACAACTACCGCATCATTACTTTTCAAATTTCGAGATGAAGGCGAATGTTGGAGTTGTTGCAATCGAAACCAGCCCTCAAACTGAAGAAAATCTATGGCTTTCAGAGATCGTGAGGGCTGACAAGGGAATAATGGGATATGTGGCCAATCTTCCAGTAGGAACTCATGGCTTTCGCTCGAAACTCGATCAATTGAGTAACGGTGGCTATCTCAAAGGGGTGCGATTGAATCAAAAAAGGTTAGAACAAGGATTGGCAAGTCGTGAATTCGTGGAGGATCTCAGATATCTAGCTGATCAGGGGCTTCGACTTGACCTCTACGGCAATCCAACAATTTTGAGGAGTGCGGGCCTGATAGTGGGGATGGTACCGAACCTTTACATCGTCATAGATCATGTCGCAAACCTGTTGTGTGCTTGCGATAGTGACCGACAGAAATTGTCGGAAGATCTGACTGAACTTGGCAAGTTCGAAAATGTGCGGTGTAAAATATCCGGACTCGTTGAGGCATTGGAGTCGAGAGGGATTAAATATTCGGAAAACTTGGATGTTATTGCGGGCGCATTTGAAGATGCCTGGAATGCCTTTGGTGAGACGAGACTAATGTACGGCAGCAATTGGCCGATATGTGCGCAATACAGCAATCTGTCCGCTGTTCAGAGTGCTATGAAGTCGATCATAGAAACAAAAGGGCTTCGCGTCTGCGACCTCATTTTCGGTGACAACTGTAAGACCTTCTACAACTTGAAGTCGTAGGTTCGTTTGAAAATGATAGAGACGCTCGGTAACTAGACTCTTCTTGTAGTTAGCACAGAGAGTATAGAATTGGTTTCAGGTCGTCGGGTAAATCGTCATAAATATGGCGTGGCAGTGCTGGAACATGCGGATCAGGGGCTCTCTTTGAGTCTACCATATGCAATCTACTTAGAGATCCAATTCTCAGGGGATCCAAATTCAGCCACCAAGGAGCATATCGAACAATAACAGCAATACGGCATTCATCTGTGTTGTTCGGCGCAATTGAGTGGAAGGTTCTCGCGTCCATGAATATCACATCACCTGCTCGTCCCAACAATTGATGTTCGCCTGCAACTTCCGGTTTCTCGCCTTGGCCCGCTCCAATTGAATATTCGTTCCACAAATGACTGCCCGGTACGACAATGGTGCCCCCATTATCCTTCGTAAAGTCTGTTAACATCCACAACGTCACGACATGAGTCGGATCCAGGCTACCAAACCCAAACTGTGTGAAGCTCTCATCTTTGGGATTGTGAGGCCAATCTCGATGCATTCCACCCCGTTCTAAGCCCGGTCCGTTGACGACCCCAGTGATCATTGAAACCCTGTGATTCGCACCCAGCAAGCTGCAACAAAGTTTGTTGAGACGAGGATTTCTTAGATGTTCAACTATGTCTGTGTTGAATCTCAGCAATCCACCGACGTATCCGCGAGGCCGCGGGCTAGTAGAGTGTTGTTCAATGGCCTTCGACACGCCTGAGCCGATTTGACCAGCTTGCCTTTCCGAAATGACTCCCCGCAACACGCAGAAACCGTCTCTGTGGAAATTAATCTTGTCGTCCACCACTGTGGGTTCTCCCTCTAATTTCTGCTTTTGACTTAATCTCCTTCTGCAACATAGAGCAAGGATCCGTTTCATTTTTTTTCTTTGCTCATATGAGTTGTGGAACCTGTTCCTAATCTCCCATACATGCTATGATTGAACCATGCAGAAGTCGCGTCGGAGTGTAATGTTTGAGCAAAGAGATGAACATCAAAGAAAGGACCTTTCCAAATCGGCCCGAGGACAATTTAGGCCTCCCTCCTCGTTCTGTCGAACTCGTGAAGCACAATCCGATTTGGCGACGGTTATACACTCAAGAGAAATCGTTAATCGTGGATGCGATTGGAAATTTCTTAGTAGAGATTCATCATGTCGGGAGTACCGCAATTCTCGGTCTCAAGGCTAAACCGATAATTGACATCTTAGCCAGCGTCGATGATCTCAGTGTTTGTAATCTGTTCGCGCCAAGATTGGAGAAACTCGGGTATGAAAATATCGGAACGAAACATGTTGCAGGACATCATGTGTTTGGCAAAGGGAAGAATCGATCATATTTGTTGCACTTCGTTGTTTGCAATGGGGATGCACAAGAGAGAATTTTGGCTTTCAAAAGAATACTAACTTCCAACCCAAAGATCGTGGGGGAATACGAGAAGCTCAAGATTGAATTGGCTCGCAAATACAAAACCGATCGAGATGGGTATGCTCGTGCAAAAACAAATTTTATTGACCGGTGTCTGAAAGAATAATTGTGATGGATAGTCTGAACGAAGGGAAACTGGTGATTAGGGATGCCGGCTATGACGACATCCACAGCATCTTGGACATTTACAATCAATCGATACGAACAAAGAGATCAATCGGAAGCGTTGACCCAATCACGATGGAAGCCAAGACCGAGTGGTTTGAAGAAGTGAAGAACTCCGGCATGCCGTTCTGGGTGCTAACGAATAATGAGATCGTTGCTGCATGGATCTGTATGAGACATTTCAGTCCAAGTCCATATTTCAGACATACAGGAAAAAGCAGCCTGTTCGTGGACGACAAGTATCGTGGATGTGGATACGGTACAAGGCTCAAAAAAAGGCTCATGGAGCGATGCTCCGAATTTGGCATATCCGTACTAATCTCAAACTGTTTTTCGCACAATCATGCCATGATAGCCATAAACTTGAAGTTGGGCATGGAAGAGTGGGGACGCCAGAAGGGGGTGGCCAACATCGATGGTGAGTATCGTGATATTGTGACTCTAGGTATTGATTTTTCTCAGACACCATGATGTCGACTGTTGGCGTTGTGTTGCTCAAAATGACATGTGATGGCCACACGGTGAACCACTCCTGAGGGTGCTAACAACGACGAAGTCATGATTTACTTAATATTGAGGTCCCAATTCCTCCGTGAATGATTGATGAGCCGATTCTACTCAGAACAGACTGGATCGAGCTGCACGGGTGGATGAGTGCGGTATCATTATGCCTAGATACTTTTGCGCCAAGAGACGCTGTTGCTTCGGAATGAATTGCAAAACTGGAAAGCCTCCGCACCGCCCCCGCTTCCCCCATTTGAAATCTTAGCTCTTTCTTCAGATCGCGACAAATTCACCTGGAAGTACGACTAAAGAGTGAACAAGTAACTCTGCGGCGGCGCGGACGTGTTGGTTGAGCGAACGTGCGACCCATATCGCGGCCGTAGAAAATCAATGCCCTTTTCCCGAACTTCATTTCAGACCCACGAAGCAAACCCAATTTAATGCATCAAGCGCATGACTTCAGCGCCGAGTATGTCACAGATAAACTCAATATTGTGCTCTGAAAAGGCGTCTTTCTCAGATGACACACCGGGCGCGCCGTGATACCTCGAGAGTATGAACCATATCCCCTCCAAGCAAGACATTCTCGCATGGATCGCCGACCATCCCGGCGAGACGTCGAAGCGGGAGATTGCCAAGGCATTCGGGATTAAGGGCGCGGCCCGTATCGACCTCAAGCGCATCCTTAAGGAGCTCGAGACCGAAGGACACATCGACAAGCGGCGAAAGAAATATCGCGACCCGAATAAATTGCCCCCCATCTCAGCCCTTCAGGTAACCGGCCCGGACGGTTCCGGCGACCTCTTCGCCAAACCACTAGAATGGTTCGGCGACACCGCGGAACCGAAGGTGCTCGTGTTGCTACAATCCGGCCGACCAGCGCTCGGTTCGGGCGACCGTATCCTCGCGCGACTGACAGAAGTGGAGGGCGAAGCTCACAACTACGAGGCTCGGATCATCCGAAGAATCGTCCAGAATCAAAAGCAGATCCTCGGCGTCTTTCGTAAGACTTCGGAAGGCGGCCGGATCGTACCTATCGACAAAGGCGCTAAACGAGAATGGGCGGTTCCGAACGATGGCGCGCACGGCGCACTGGACGGTGAACTCGTCGAAGCCGAACAGGCCGGCCCCAATGCACGAATTGGACTTCCATATGCACGAGTCGTAACCCGCCTCGGCAATCCCTCCGAGCCGAAGTCGGTGTCGCTTATTGCCATCCACCAACATGGAATCCCAGATGACTTCCCCGATAGTGTGATCACCGAAGCTGACCGAATGAAGTCTCCAGGCCTGGGCGGGCGCGAGGACCTTCGCGATATACCTCTCGTGACGATTGATCCTGTGGACGCACGCGATCACGATGACGCAGTCTGGGCGCATCTAGACGATGACCCAAAAAACAAAGGAGGTCATGTTATATGGGTCGCAATCGCCGATGTGGCCCATTTTGTTCGACCGGGATCGGCGCTTGATCGGGAGGCTCGGCTTCGCGGGAACTCAAACTACTTCCCAGACCGGGTCGTGCCAATGCTTCCTGATCGGTTGTCCGGCGATCTTTGCTCGCTACACGAAAACGTCCCGCGCGCCTGCGTGGCCGTGCGAATACAAATTGACAGCAATGGCCGCAAGATCGGTCATCGGTTTACTCGAGGATTTATGCGTTCCGTAGGCTCACTCAACTACGAAGAGGTCCAGGCAGCCGTAGACGGCAATCCGAATGACAAGTGCGCTCCACTGTTCGATGATGTCATTGCTCCACTCTTCTCCGCGTGGCGTACAACGATGAAGGCAAGAGCAGAGCGCCAGCCGCTCGACCTGGTACTGCCAGAGCGAAAAATCGAACTTTCGGAAGCGGGCAGGGTCAAGTCGGTCAGCTTTCAAATACGGCTTGATGTCCATCAACTGATTGAAGAGTTTATGGTCCTTGCGAATGTCGCTGCAGCTGAAGAACTGGAACACCAAAAGACCCCTCTGGTTTACCGCGTCCATGAGGAACCCTCTCCCGAGAAGTTGGAGGCGTTGCGAAAAACAGCGAAATCTTCCGGCCTCATCCTCGCCAAGGGGCAAGTGCCGAAGACCAGTCACCTAAACCACCTACTTACGCAGTCTCAGGGAACCCAGCACAACGAGCTCATCAACATGGCGACTCTGCGCTCAATGATGCAGGCCTACTACCACCCTGAGAATTATGGACATTTCGGCCTCGCACTTCGACGGTACGCCCGATTTACGTCGCCAATACGGCGCTATGCCGATCTGGTTGTGCACCGAGCGCTAATCTCAGCACACGGATGGGGTAAAGACGGACTCACCGCAGACGAGATTGAGCAGCTTGGATCAACAGCCGAGCACATCAGTGAAACCGAACGACGCTCTATGACCGCCGAACGGGATACCACCGATCGGTATCTCGCCGCCTACCTGTCTGAACAAGTCGGTGCAGAAATGACGGGCCGCATCTCCGGCATTCAGCGTTTTGGTGCTTTTGTTAGACTGGGTGAAACAGGTGCAGATGGCTTGATCCCAATTCGGTCGATAGGAACAGAGTATTTCTACTTCGACAGCGAAGCACACACGCTCTCTGGCTCTGACACTGGCCTCACTCTGACAGTAGGTCAATCCGTCACTGTCCGCCTCGTGCAGGCAGTCCCAGTCACCGGAGGACTAGTACTCAAGCTACTCTCGGCTGAGGGCACCCAGGTCTCACAGGTAGCTCAAAGACACAGTGAAAGCAAAAAAAAGAAAACCAGAAAGACAAGACGACCAAGTCCCAAAAGTGCAAAAAACTCCACGAAGGACCCGTGGAGCGAACGGTAGCTGACCTAGTCCAATTGTAAATGCCTCATGTCATGCAGGTCCTGGTTAGGAAATTTTCAGTCCAATGGTCAGTAGGTCAACAGGCTCTCCATCGATTTCCGCTACCTTGCGTGAACTCGTAGATGCAACACTCCCGAATACCAAGTTCCGTTCGAACTGGCGCAACTAAACCTGTAGGTCATCTTCTGCAAACCGCCCATGTGCTATTTCCTGGGCCCCATTCGTTTCCAGAATAAACTCGCCTCGCCGACAGGTTGATCACCTGTGGCAATAAATAGCACTCCCTTTGAGATTCGAGATGATGAGTTCATTACTACCTCCGAATCTGTACGTCTCGTTTCAATTCAAATATGATTCAACGGCCATGCTTTGTTCCTAGTGTCTCTATTGTAAAGCTCCCTTGTAGATTTCTGAGACAGAGCAGGAAAATTCAAGCGGCGAATGATCTCTTGAGAGAATGCACCCAAGGCCTGTACAGTCGTATCGTCAATTTGGTTTGTTGTTTAGCTCTATCCTAACGAGCTACTTCGTTGGGATTGGGCCACATATAGAGGAATGCTCCCATGATCGCGATTGATGAACTAGTCTACGTTGCTGTAGGGGGGAGTGAAGAAATCGGCGCCAATTGCTACCTCTATGGGATCGGGCCCGAGAACGACAAGAAATGGATGATGGTAGATCTCGGAATCACCTTTGGAAACATGGAGACCTCCCCGGGCGTCGAAACAATACTTCCAGATATCCACGAGCCAGAAGCATTGGCCAAGACGCTGGAGGGTGTTTTTGTTACACACGCTCACGAAGACCACATTGGCGCTATTCCTTTCTACGCGAACACGTTAGGTGTCAAAATCTATGCAACAAAATTCACGGCAGAAATTCTAAAAGACAAATTCGAAGAAAGTGGTATTTCCGACGCGCAATTGGTGATCGTAGGTACAGAAGAAATAGTCAACACTCCATCCTTTGAGGTTGAGTTCATTCCGGTTCATCACTCAATTGCAGAAGCGTCGGCACTACTAATCCGAACGAGGAAGGGCAATATCCTCCACACGGGGGATTTCAGGCTTGAATCTGAAGAAACCACGCACAATTTGAGTTTCATGGAGAAAATGGAGGAAATTGGCCGCGGAGGACTGCAAGCCCTAGTCTGTGAGTCAACCAATGCAATAGGTTTAGAACACTCAGGTTACGAGTCTGATCTCTTAGAGAGCCTTGAAAATGCGCTCGTGGGCACACCTGGAGCCATCGTGATAACGTCATTTTCCTCTAATCTCCCTCGATTTGAGACAATCAATAGGCTGGCGGAAAAACTGCGACGAACGTTAGTAATAGCCGGAAGATCAATTGAGCGCACAGTCGCAATTGCCCGAAAAACAGGTTTGCTGAGTGAGAGTTTTAGATGCTTGACGGCTGATGAGGCGCGAGATATTCCAAAATCGGATAAGATCTATCTTGTTTCCGGCAGCCAAGCGGAGCGCTTTGCAGTTCTGGCTCGAATAGCGAGGCAAGAATACAAAGTGTTGACGCTCGCTGAGGGCGATGTCGTCGTGTTTTCATCACGCGATATTCCGGGCAACGAACTTGGTATTAACCATATCAAGAATCAACTGACCTCACGGGGTGTGAAAGTGTTGGATGGCAAGCATGGCCACTTTCACGTTTCAGGGCATTTGAATCGTTTCGACCTCGAAGAAGTTTACCGCCTAACTCGACCTCGGGTTGCGATACCTATGCATGGTGAAATCAGACACCTAAGCGCGCACGCTGAACTCGCTCGGAATAATGGGGTCGCGCACGCAATTCTGGCGACCAATGGAGACGTCATTCGAATTAGCGGGAACTCACCTGGTCGAGTGGGCACAATACCTTGTGGAAAAACGTATGTCGAAGGGAGTGTCAAGTATGGTTCACTCAATGGAGTAGTCCAATCAAGGCTGCGACTGGCGAGAGAAGGCATCGTACTTGTCGCGTTGCAAAGAGAGTCGTCGAATAGCCAAGAACAGCAAGCACGCATTGAGCTCTTGGGTGTACCCAATGTCGCTAGCGGCGGCGAATGGACTCTTGAAGACGGAATAAGGAAATTGGTTTCTGAACAGTGGTGCAAAAAAAGTCACTGCCCTGAGGAAATGAGAAATGAATTGGCCAAAAAGATATCACGTTTCATTAAATCTTCAATCGGGAGGCGAGCTGTGGTTAGAGTATTCATTGACGACTCAAATCGCGAGATCTAGTGAGTAAATCTGCAGAGAGGGAGCCGAGTATGGAAGGCCCAAGAGATAGCCATGCAAAACAAACCTGGAGAGAGACGTGGAAAATAGCAAGCTTGGGTACCCAACTGGAAGATGGGGTACTCCAATGCAATTTGTCACCGCGAAGGTGTATCATCAGGGAAGGTCGCAACGGCTTCTGCGGTGTGCGTGGAAATCGAAACGGTGAATTGGTCACCATGAACTATGGAAAAAGCGTCCACTTGACTGAAGAAACAATCGAAACAGAAGCTGTCAATCACTTCTCGCCAGGCGAAAGAATACTCTCCTTGGGCAACATCGGATGCATGCTTAATTGTTCATATTGTCACAACTGGAAAACATCACAGGCGCGATATGTTGAGGACGCTCACGTCCACCATTACACTCCTGAGGCGGTAATTGAGACGGCAAAAAGACATGGGATCCGAGTCATATCCTGGACCTACAATGACCCCGTCGTTTGGCACGAATTTGTCATGGAGACGTCCGCTCTTGCCAAACAAGAAGGGATAACCACTCTCTACAAATCTGCGTTCTTCATCACACCGGAGGCGGTCGAACAATTACTCCAAGTGATAGACATATTCTCGATTTCTCTCAAGTCAATCGACCATGAATATTACAAGCGCTTTACTACCGGTAGCCTACAGCCTGTTTTGGATGCTACCAAGCAAGTCTACCTAGCAGGCAAACACCTCGAACTTAGTACTCTTATGGTAACCGATATTAGCGACGACGTGGAATCAGCGAAGAAGATATCAGGTTGGCTGCTAAGGGAGCTTGATGCGACCGTACCGCTGCATTTTGTACGATTCCACCCGGATTACAAGATGAGAGATACCAACCGCACTCCGATAGCGCGATTGATCCGCGCCAGGGAAATCGCATTAGGAATGGGCGTCCAGCATGTTTATCTTGGCAATGTTTATGATACCCCATACTCAGACACACATTGCCGGGGTTGTGGTCGAACCACGGTGAAAAGGTATGGTCTAATCGGGCGCACCGTGCTGCTGGATGAGAGCGGCGCTTGTGAACATTGCGGCACGGATTCAAGCGTCAAGACCTTGCCGGGCTCAGTTGAACAGGCCACGGTAGACAAATTGCCAGTGAACCCAGCGCAGCTCCAACAGTACAATTGGAGTGGCGAGATCCGGTCGATGCACGTAGAAATTAGAAACAACTCTCAAGGGGAACAGAAGTTCTTTGTACGCCATTTGTGTGACACAGAGAAACGCCCGGTTTGGCTTGTCAAATCGTTAGCGGAAGATGAGAGCTACAGGTTGATTGTGGTGCAAGGAGGGAACGACGAAACAGGTGTAGAAATCGCTTTTTCCGAAGGGCTCGAATTTCGGCATTTGGAGGTTTTCGACCGCGCCCACTTTCCAACTCTATCAGTAGAAGAAATAGGCGCGTCCAAAGATGACAATGTGCCGCTTCCACACTTCAACGGAAACCAGTTTCCAATGAGAAACCGTAAATCAAAGTATTAGTGTCATGACAAGAGACCATTCCCTCGAAAACTTTTCGCCTATTGGAGCAAAGTCGACACCGGCATTCCTCTGGTACAATGGTAATTTGATAGAATGGGAGGACGCTCTTGTACATGTTAACTCAGTAGGCCACGCCTCTGTTTCCTCAGTTTTCGAAGGAATACGCGCTTACAAGAACGATGCCGGGAAGTTGGGGCTATTTCGTTTGGACGAGCATTTAAGACGACTATTGAACTCAGCACGCATTTGCAGACTCAAAATGTCGTTTGACGAGAAGGATTTGCGGAACGCCGTTATGGATCTGCTTAGAATCAACAACTTCGGGGATGATGCATATATAAGGCCGTGGGTTTTCACTAAAGGGGTAGTGCGCGAACATATTACCGCATCGTGGTTGGACACAATCGTGATCATAGATAGCTGGGATGCGAAGAGCAATCTTGACAACCCGCGTGCATGCAAAGCCTGTGTGGCGTCCTGGTGCAAACCAGGCGGGAATTCTTTGCCACCCATGGTCAAAGCATTCTCAAACTACCACAACGGCAGACTTGCATCACTAGAGGCTTGGGAAAATGGGTTTGATTGGCCGATCTTGTTGAATCAGCACAAACTCGTGAGTGAAGGACCCGGAGCCTGCATTGCCCTGGTAAAGGGCCAGCAGCTTATTACGCCCGATCTAGGTTCTGGGATCCTTGATAGTATCACACGGGATACCATCTTGAAGCTTGCATGCACTGAACTTGGAATGAGTGTCGTCGAGCGTCCGGTGGAACGCACCGAGCTTTATACCTCCGACGAGGTCTTTTTTATGGGCACCGGGTGGGAAATTCTCCCGATTGGTGAGATAGACCACTTGAGTGTCGGGGGAGGAGACGTCGGCCCCTTGACCGCAAAGATAATCAATCTGTACAGCAATATTGTTCGTGGCCGACCGGAATCCAATTGGATAACGTTGGTGCAATGACACCAAGTTACCTATAATAACCGCAATATTCAGACGTTTCGGAGCCCCAAACTCCCACCGATCAATAATTTGAAGACAACAGGAAGAATTCGGCGACGTATACAGCGAGTGAAGCGGGATCGGGTCTGGACGGCTGGAAATTGCCTCACCAGAGTCCATGCAGTTTCGGGCTTCGGTGATCAGGAAGGCTCGGCATGCGAGCGTCATTTCTAATCAAAGATATTGCAGATTGGAGATTATCAAGAACAGGAATATGATTGTACGGGCTGTCCGATCAATGACAACAGATTATCAATTGCTGGAGCCAGGGAGATAGAAGTGGACAAATTTACCAATTCTTTGCATCACCGCGTAGATACGCGCGGCCTCTCCAACGTGGTAACCCCCATTTATCAAAATAGTGCGTTTCCCGCTGACTCTCCCTATTTTTATTCGCGTAAAGATAACCCAAATGTTCGTGAACTTGAAGAGTGTCTGGCCATAATCGAGGACGCAAGATTCTGCATTGGATATTCGACTGGAATGGCGGCGATTAACTCTGTGATTTCGTTGCTACGATGCGGTTCCAAAATTGTCTTAAATCGAGACATTTATGGGTGCTCAATGAAGCTATTCATGAGAGAGGCAAAGCGGCTTGACATGAGTGTGGTCGTTCTGGACCTATCAATGCCCTCCGAGTTTTCGAAACTGCCGAAGGAAACGGACCTCGTCTTCTTTGAGACCCCTACTAATCCATTCTTGAAGACAATCGATATTCAAAAGATCTCTCAATCGGTCAAAAAACAAAACCCAGAGGCTCTGATCGTGGTTGACAACACTTGGGCGTCGCCGCTCTTCCAGCAACCGATTTCTTCTGGTGCTGACATTTCACTGCACAGCGGCACCAAATATATATCTGGCCATAGTGATGTAATGGGTGGGTTCGCAGTCTGTAACAACGAGACCTTGCATCAAGAGTTGAGGAATATTCGATTTTTTGGTGGATCCGTATTGGACCCCAATAGCGCGTGGCTAATGAGAAGGAGTATTCAAACGCTTGACATTCGAATGCAAGCTCACGCAGCAACTATTCTGGAAACAGCCGATTTCTTGAAGACATTGACTTTGGTAAAAAAGGTCTATTTGCCACATATCGATGGGCACCAGCTGAACAACTATGGCGGGATACTGTTCTTTGAGTTGGCTAAGGAGGTACAAGACCGCTATGAGGACCTCCGAGAAAATCTCGAATTGTTTGGCAGCGGCACTGGAATGGCAGCGGTTACATCAATGATTGCGCAACCATATTCAGGAAGCCACGCATCGCTGAGTGAATCCGAAAAGGCCCAAATGGGAATTGGGAAAAATCTCGTTCGACTGTGTTTTGGGCTTGAACGAGCAGAAGACCTGATAGCTGACTTACGAAATGGTTTTCGCGGTTTGGAAACCTAGATGTTCAAGCACCCTTTCTGGTCAGTGTTGACCAATGTTCCGCACCGTTCGCTCTCGTGAATGCCGAGACTCAAGCAGGCGTGCTGCTAGTAGTCGTGCTCTGTTTCCATTCGAACGAGGCACCGAGGTAAAGCCAAGTTCCCTACCTATTGGGCATGGCCGACATATTTTCAGATTTCTTTGAATGTGAAGAAGAGACCAATACTTCAAGAGAGCCAAATCTGCGAATCGAGAGGGATCATAGATCTTAGAACCCGCGTGTCGATTTCCATGACTTACGTGGCAGTCGGCCTTCTCATGGCTTCTTAGGCAATTCCAATTTGTTGGGAGATATCATTGAACTCAGCAACACTGAGCTTAGGTTCAACTTTATCAGCCAGAACGTCAACACTGAACAGGTCTGCACATGCAGTAAGAATCTTTATTGGAATGCCAAGGTCAATATGACCGTATTGGTAATCACCTCCCCATTCGATACAAAACCTCGCAACCCCTGGTGATGGATTGGCTTCGAGTACAAAGATGTCGCCTTCACTATTCTCAATAATATCCACGCCACAAAAATTCAATCCCACCGCACGTGCCGCCTCGACTGACAACTCCATATGCTTTCCAAAGCGGGACAAATCACTGACCTTTCGCCATCCTCCTCCGCGACTTATGTTCGACACATATGTCAACCTTGCTGTCTGTGACTTTGGTATGACGGAATATTCATCATAGCCTTGCTTCTTCAGCGCCCACCTCATCTCTTTGTCAAAGGGCAACACGATGTCATACCTTTTCAACAATGCATCAGCCATTCTTGATTGTAGTTTGAAAATTGGTGTAACACCGTCGCCAGTGATGACTGTCGGAATCGTCTCGTGAAAATCGATCACTTTCCCATTCAGTACTAACGCTCTAAATGTAGGCCCTTCAGCGAAAGCCTCCAAGATTACAGCCCTTGACGTCAAACCAAGCATAGGCAATACGCTATCAATCTCATTTTCAAGAATGTTCGGAAAAACTAGATTCCCTTGTTTGCCGACCGTGGGCTTTACCACATACTTCTCAAAAATCGGTCGCAAACCCGGGCTGCCAGTGTCGACAATCGCGTATGGAAGAATCGGTATCCGCATCTTCGAAAGTGATATTTTGCTTTTGCACTTGTCGTTGGCCGCTTCTATCTTATCAGGGTTATCTAATGGGAGTCTCATCCCAAAACTTGTGAACCCATGTAGCCTATTGTGTTCGAAGTATTCTATCCACCTCAATCCAGGACGTTTTGAAACGCCAAGCCCGATCATACTCGCAGCGATGATCATTACATGATCGTTGAAATTCACACCTCGATAGAATTCAATCATTGGAAAAGTGCTTAATCATGAGACGCACTACGTCACCAGATTTGTTGCACCCGGTGAGTCGTTCGAAATTAATCAATCCTCCAGGATTCACAATGTTGACTTCAATCAAAAATGGAAATGCCAAATCGATTCCAATGTGAGTGATTCCTTTTGCAAGAAACTGCTTTGACACACTTGCGCACAGATTTCTTTCTTCCGAAGTTAGACTTGTCTCCCGCGAAACGCCACCTTGTCGAACGTTTGTTCGGTGCGAAGCATCCCCTACAATCCTTTTCTCGTACGCGCAGATGATTTCGGCGGCCGTGACAATCACGCGCTTCTCCCCCCCTTCAACCTCTTCGACATACTTTTGCATCAAGCAATATGACCCATCACCGTTTCCGGTGAAGTGTTGGATCAATACGTGTGCGTTACTATCGCCTTGGTTTAGTTTGAACACATCTCTCCCAAAACTCCCCTCAGCAGGTTTTACAACCCAGGAACATCCCGATTGTTCAAACTTCTCTGTCAGAAAAGCAACATCGTTTGAATAAACTGTCTCGGGAATGCGGACATCAACAAGTGGTGGTAGATGAATCTTGTTGTGAAAGAAGTGCAATGACGCTACTTCATTTACAAATCGGACATCTTCGTTGAGAATTCGAAGGATCAGGAACCTCTCATGTTGGTTCGCTGGACATCCGTACCCAACAAGCCACGCTAAATCAAAGTCGTTGAGATACTCAACTGTTGATTCGGATTGATCTATTTCTGCACCGGGTACTAGAGCATCTTGCGGCCACCACCCTTCACACGAGATTCTTTTGTGGTGGACTTGGATACGATCCGCAAATCCCAAGAAAACGCGGACGCCGAGCGAAAGCAACGAATTCGTATAAAGCAAATAGTTATGAAGCCGGTGTTGAGTGTACGAATTTATGAATATCACAACCCTCATAGAGGTCACCGATCCACGTAGATTTCGTCCAGCTCCCGGTAAACACGACCAAATCTCCTTTTGATTTGTGCGGGGTCGGACAATGCTGCGTACTCCGAAAGCACCGAATGGACTGTGTTTAGACCCAATTGCCTGCGAATAGGCTCGGACGCGCCGAATCGAGGGTTTACTTCGAAAACACAGATCTCATTGTCGTGGATGCGAAACTGTATGTTTATACAATAGCGGCCTGCCACGGCGGCGGCAATACCGGGAAGTGCCCGCTCGATGCATTCGCATTCTTCGTCCCTAACGGCGACGCGAGTTACGCCGTCCAACTTCAGCCTTCTCACCACCATGCCGTCTTTAAATCTACCGTCCGCCCCATAGACTATCGAACCGGAATATTCTGCATCGCTGTTGGGAAGATATGTTTGGGCAATGAGCTCACCCCACGACATCCTCACTGTGTCGTTTGCTGCTTCAAGATCAGCTTGTGATGACACAATACTAGTTCCGTTCGAGCCGTAACCATTTCTAGGTTTCACGAAAAAGGTCGTACCAAGAAACACTTCAAGTTCTTCATAGTTGCTCCTGCCCACAGGTAATGACTTTGGAGCCAAAACGCCAAGCATATTGAGAGTCTCTGTCGTCCTCAGTTTGTCCGAATACGTATCAATTGTTTCCATACTCTCGACAATTACCCGGCAACCAACATCGCTCAACTCTGAAGAAATCTCAGAAAGTGCGGGAAGCTCGAATATCCCAGCGGGGACTATGAAATGCAGATTGTGCCTCTCAACAACTAGCTTTATGAACTCGACAAAACTCGCTTGCGTCGCCTCCTTCGCGAAATAAAAGTCGGGTGACTTGAGATGGTGATTGATGAATCGCCGAGCAGGATAGTCGTCCGTCACGTTGGACGAAAATATCTCGCCGGCTCCAACAATCTCTGAAAGTCGCTTCGCAGTGGCAAGTCCAATGCCTGATCCCGCTCCTGCAATCAAAATGTTGGGCTCAGTTACTTTTTCTTCTGTCTTTTTCACCGTAGTTTGCCATTACCCTGTCTGTCTGAGACTGAAAGAGGGGGAAATCTCTTGGATCTGCTGATATTTCACTCGCTGGACTCGGAAGGGGGACTCCCCTTTGTTGAAGTTCACTTTCGAGTCTCACGAAAAAATCTCTGGCGTTTTCATCACACCCCTCAAATACTTCAGCAATTATTTTCTCTGCTTCGTCTTTTCCAATGTATTGCCCAATTTCAAAAGTAAGCCTCTCGGTCGATAGTACATGGATGTTGTTCTCATAGATTTGTGCCACCCTCTCCATGTTCACCTTGCACCGTTCCAGTATCGAAGCGCACATCTCAAGAGTTTTCAGGCAGAAGACCGTTGACTGGGCTACAGAAATCCATTCGGTTCGAGTTCCGCGAAAATCCCTTTGATGGTCACACATGGCTGAATTGAGGCTCACGCTGACATGCCCCAAGATCAGTCGATTCAAAACGTGGATTTGCTCGCACTCGTCAGGGTTCTTTTTCTGAGGCATCGTAGAGCTTGAGATGACACCATCTGGAAGCATTAGAGTAACTTCCTTGATCTCTTCCCGGTTTAATGTTCTGATTTCCTCTGCAATATTCGCACATGTACTGGAGATCTGCGCGAGGATTACTAAATAATCAATCGTCCGGTCCCGAGACGTGTGCCAGCAACAATCCGGGACGCCAATTCCCAGTCTCTTTGCGAGCAAATCGATCAATTCTGAAGCTTGAGCGCCGAAAATCTGCGACGTGCCGCTCGCTCCATACATTTGGATCACGCATCCATTCTTCTCCCAATATTCTATTCTGTCGAAGTTACGATTCGTTTGATCTAACCATACAGAAAATTTGGATGAATATGGGACTGGGGTGGAGTATCGAGCATGCGTCCTACCCGCGGAAAGGACACTCCGTGTTTGATAAATGAACTGGCATAGAAACTTGGCCAATTTGTTGAGTAGTATCCTAATCTCCTGCAATGCTGCTTTTTGCAATAGAACTTGTGCTGTATCTTGTATGTCTTGTGTAGTTGCCCCGTAGTGGACGTAGTCCCTATAAGGGCCGACCGCGGTTCTCAATGTGTTTATTAGTCCTAGAAGCGTATGCCCTGTTTTTTCTGTTTCAGATCTAATGTCATCCATTGAGAGTTTGTCTACACTGGCATGCTGGCGGATGCGCTTCGCTGCATCGGAAGGTATGGTCTTCTGTTCTGCCTGTGCAGAAGCCAACTCAGCCTCAACGTGCAACCACATCTGTAGGACCGCGCGTTCAGAGAACATTTGTCGTCCAACTCTAGTCGAAAAGCCGGACTCCAGTATTCCTGGTACGTCAGAATTGAAGCCAATCATGGTGTTATCTCAATCGCGAATCGTGTCATCTTTCCATCCAAAGCAATCATACCGTTTCCGCACCTAGTCACCCCAATCGCGGCCGGATTCGAGAACTTGTTGATCGTTCTTCGTACAAGGTGCCGCTTGAATGTACTACGCGCGGCATTTACGATCACCGCGAAATCAAGTCGCCGCATACCCGTCAAAACCATATGAAGACCAGGAACCAATAGAGGCCCAGACCATCACCCTAATGGGCATCAAGGGTACCACTATGGCGGGCAAATTCAACACTGAACTCTAGTTGTCAATGCGCACAACCAATTGTGCCTTCTTGTTGTGGCAAAAGAGCTATCTCTTTTTGGGTCGTTAGATGCCTGATACTGCCTCGCCGGGCACTAACCACGGTGCCGCGCCAAACAAAATTGACAATTCGTCTTTACTATTTCTTCGTTAGCAATTGGAAGTCAATGCAACGGTGACACCAAGCCGATTTTCCGCGCGGCCAATGACTAACCTAGAACAGTTTTAGAAATCTGTTCGGCAAGTCCATTGAATTTCCGCCCAAGCGAATTGATTTCAGGTATCTCTCCTCGCCTCACTGAATATATTAATCCCTACACGGATTACTATTTCGGAGACTTCAATGGCAAAAGCACGACCTATCACCGAAGAGGAGTTCAAGCGCACGGTGGCTGTCGCGGGCGCAACGCGACATCCGGAGAGGAACAGACTTTGCCTCGCGCTAACGGCACGCGCCGGGATGCGCGTAGGAGAGATCCGCATGCTGAATGCCGAAGACGTTTACGACTTTGACCTGGATCAGGTGCGAGACCGCATCTACCTGACCGCCGATCGCACGAAATGGAATCACGCCCGCGAGGTACACCTCAACAGCAAGCTGCAGAAAATGATCATGGTCTATTTCGCGGTACGTGGCATTGAACGCGGGCCGCTCATCCTGACGCAATCCGGCAAGCGATTTTCGCAGTTCCCATTTGTGAACCACTATCGCGGCCTCTATCGGCAAGCAGGGATTGAAACATCGAGCCACGCCGGTCGAGCGCTCTTCATAAACACGCTTGCGGATCACGGGGTCTCGATCCGCGTGATTCAAAAAGCCGTCGGACATAAGTCGTTGTCTGCAACCAACGCTTATCTTTCGGCGCGCCCGCAGGAAGTGAAGAACGCGGTTGAACTCTTGCGATAGTCCACCACGCTCAATGGACTACTTGCCCGTTGCGGTTGGAGATGTTGGAATCTCTTTTCAACGAATCGAGCCGGAGCATTAGCGTCGTGTCTGACAGACCAACTGACAAATCTGAAGGAACCGCAAGGTTTACTTTTCCGACCCTTCAAATGCGGGCTACCGCGATCCATCGGCACAATCACGCCTGGGCTCACATGTTGGCGGCTGCCGAAATGGCCCGCGTCCTTCATGAACACGAGATCGAATTTGGTCATGAGGGATTTGGACCTCATTTTGACAAAAGCAGACACTATGCCATTGCGGCCATTCTGCTCGTCGTTTCCTCACTCGAAGCCAATTTCAATGAACTCCAAGAGGCTATTGGTGTTCCTCAAACTCTAAGGGATGTCTGGGAAAGAAAGAACATTCTGACCAAGCACCAAGCGCTGCTAGCACACCTTAAGCTGGAGCCAATTGATGAAGGACTTCGGTTGATTCAGTCGCTAAAGGTCCTGATCGAACTTCGCAATACGCTGACCCATCCACATCCAATGACGTTTGAAGGGCACCAAGAAACCACCGATCAGAAGTTCCAGAAACGCCTCAGAAACGAGAGATTCGCATTCAGCCCTTTCACGCCTAAAGACGGTCATATCTACCCTATTGGCTGCATGTCCTATGGTTGCGTCACTTGGGCCATCGATGTCGTTTCTGGGCTCATAAGAGACCTCAATGAACGTGTCCATCCGAAAAGGAACGAGAGTCCAGATTGGATTCCACCACTGCCGATCGCAAGCACGGTTTGAGATCACAGGCCAAGACAGTCTAGCCGGTCACTCCAGCAACAGGCATGGATAAAAGACCGCGTTGTTAGAGTCATCAATGGCATAAAAGAACCCTTTGAAGTAGACGATATCCCCATCCTCTTTTGATGTCGCAATGCGTCTATCCTCCACAGACATTTCCGCCACGCAACGCACGACAAAGGCCGAATAACTACTCCTGTAAGCGCCTTTCACCTCAAGTTCAATTTGTCCATTGCGAACATCCAGCTTCTGGAATCGACCATAAACGACAAGTTCTCCGACACTATACTTTTCGATAGTTTTGAGTTTGTTGGACTTTGCATTGTCAATGATCTCTTGCGCATCGATCGCGCCATCGACATCACGAAGTTGGGACTGAACGGCAATCTTGTCGAATGGCTCATAGTAGACCAAAATGAATACGGCAATCGGCAGCAGGAGCATGAACAGGCCGAAGAGGATCGTCCCACCTCCGACAAGGCCCCCAGCATCTTCTTCCGCGACTTCTGATGTGCGCGCAGAAATATATTCAGATCGATCTTCCGACGTTCCGGGATGCGTTCGTCGAGTATTCGCCTGGGGCAATTTTCTGATCCACCGAAGCGCCTTTGTAGCGACCCAAATAAGGACAATCCCAAGTGCGAAATAGGCGATAGTAATGTAGACCTCACCTGACATTCAATCATCCTCTCTCAACTCTCTCACGTATCGAAATGAGACTAGCTTCTCTTCACGGAACTCACATTCAAAGATGGTCTTTCTATCGGGACCGGAATCGGCCCGGAGATTCTTGCTCCAAAGCACGTTGACACAAACGGTGACATATTCATTTCCGGTCGCAGTATAGATACCTGTTTCAGTTCCACAGGATACCGTCTCAATGTTCGGACCAACATCGGCGTAGTAGGCTCGAACTTCGGACTTGCATCGGCTGACCTTTGAATCTTCAAGGGCAAGGAACCCGATACCGATTACGACGAGCCCAATAATCACGACAATTCCGACAAAGCCCAAGATGCTATCGAATGCGCCATCTTCGTCGTCTGATTGGGCGGATGGGGTTGCGCGAGCGCTTCTTTCTATCCTGTTAGGGACCATCGGCGCCTGATCGTCTTCGATTTCGTTCTCGATCTTGATGTCTTTGATGCGTCTTACAGACTTCTTGATCAGCCAACCAGAGAGGAGAGCGAAACCAAAGCTCACCAAGGTCATGTATATGTTGGTTGTCAATTCGTCTTTGGGATGTTCGCCGCTCAGAGCTTGGATGATCGACAGCGTGCCTCCTAAGAAGGCCATGGCAAACAGCACTAAGAACATGATGCCGATGAACAAGAAAAATCGCCACGCGGAATCCATCATTGACAAAACCTCTTCTTACATCGCTATCGGCTCGCCTTACCGGTCACCAATCGGGCCAAGGTGTTCGGCAGCTTGACCCATGCGCAATAGGTATGGATCTGCCACACTGCCAGGACTCTGTGCGTTCATTTCTAACACCACGAATCGTGGGTATCTTATACCACGAATAGTTCATAGTATACCCCACGTAACGTGTGGCCTTATGGCCACATGATCGAACTCGCAGAATCAATGAGGAAACGGGCCGCGGAACTTGACCTGACGCATGGGCAAGTCGCCCGACGAGCGGGGCTTTCGGAAAGAAGGTTTGGCAACTACGTTACAGGCCATCGAACACCAGATCTCACCACCCTCATTCGCATCGCCGAAGTTCTGGAGACGACGCCCGACACATTGTTGGGAGTCGGGTCACCGAAGAAGCAAACCGAGCGCGACCGGCTCATCGAACAGATTGCCTCGGCCGCCAAGACGCTTTCCAAGTCGGAATTGGAACTTCTGGCTAAACAGGCCAAGGCTTTGGCCAAAAGCTGACCGCATCAGGCACCGTTCTCGACCGCGAGCAGCGGCCTGCCGCTTAGATGCTGAGCGATCACTTGCGCGTCTTTGTTGCCACGACACCCAAAACCTTCATCTTCCGATGTTGGGCGACACTCGATCACGCCTCGTCTGAGGCGCACCTCGCCCGAAGCGATGACATTCGTGAGTTCGAGAGCCGTCACGATTGAATGCACATAGAGTAAACCCGGGAACAACAAAGGGCGCTCGACACCATCTTGAGATGCGATCAGGTACTTCAAATTAGGGGGTCCCCAGGACGCCAGTCACACCGGGCGGCATTGATGTCGTCGTTGTCGCCATTGTCGCCACAGTCGTTACTGTCACCATCGTCGTCACCGTTGTCGTCATTGTGGTCGATGTCGCCGTTGTTACTTGATCCATTCCAGTCCATTGACGCGCTCGAAACACTCCCGCCATTCTGCAAGAAGGTCATCCGACGCCATAGAACTCGCGGCAAAGCTGAATTCGACCCTTCGGTGTTGGATCACGAGAGCCGTCAGAAAAACCCATGCTCCCAATGTCGAGCGGTGAGCCCTGAAACGCCTCAATTCCTTGTGGTGCACGGTCCTCTTGACCGTGTTTGCTCTCGGGTTGAGAAAGGCTTGGAAGCGCAGCGGCTTTCGCTTCTTCCGGGTGAGGTCCCGGCAGATCTGCACAATCATTCGCCGGTCGGGAAGGAAGTTCATTCGTTCTTGCCTGTCGTGTTTCGCCTCGACGCGTTCGTCTATGTCCGGATAGCGCGCTCTTACTGTGGCCTCAAGCTCGTCTATGAGGCAATAGAGTTGCTCTTCGTCGACCTTTTCCTCAAAGGGACCCAAAGCCACATCGAAATGGACCGGATGACGCTTGGCCTGTTGCTTCACGAGCCTCTTTATCCAACCCAATCCTGAACCAAGAGGGCGCTCGCCAAACACGTCGCCGAATTGCGCGCAAGATCGACCGGGATCGTTGATTTCCAACCGCAACAAAACCGGTTCGGCCGGAAGACGGCCTTCGTCGACACATACGATCCTGACCATGCGCATGCCATTGTCGGCACCGCCAAGTTTCCTGTGGACTGGATTTGCGATGTCAAAGGCGGCGGCGGTCGTCATCAGCCCATTATAACCGGACAAGAATTGTTCGGGAATCTGAGATCAATTCAAATCCCTTCGTTAGCTTCCTGGAACACCGGCGGTGACGCACAAAAAAACGGAAAACACCGTCATCAACGCGCGAGGCAACTATAATTGTAGGTACCGGAATTGCGCCTGCCGGATTTACATTTCGAACCGTTTTACAATCGCATCGCGACATTGTTTGAGAGTCGCAAGCCACATCGGAGAACTGCCCATGACCGCAAGCAAACGCTTCCTTCGACGCTATAAGATGTCGGGAAACGCTTATGCCCACCGCGCCATCGCCATCGATCACCTCTCAGGCTCTCCTGACACCGCCAGAATCGCTGACGAGATGATGGCTTGCGGTACATTGGTCGACGCGAGACGCCACCCCTTCCGATGCGGACACATCTATTGTCCCGATTGTGCCAAACACCGCGCCAAGACCAAGTCGAACCGGGCCATCGACGCCTTCCGGTCCATCCCAAAAGAGCACATCGGGTTCGCCACCATCGTTTTCGAGGCCCACAAGGACCTTCTTCGTCTGCCGCGCCATCTTGGCGTCCATGACATTTTCACCGGAGGCAAGGCCCCTGATCCTGATGCTGCTTGCCTCGCAATGAGATCCGCTCTCACGCACCTGAAGAGGAAGCTCCGACACACATTCAAGCCACCCTCTTTCGAAGGTTTCGTTCTTAATGGTGCTTTCGAGTTTGAGTCTAAGCCCGTAAGCCGCGAGAAGTCCAATACGGCCCAATTCTCCGCCGGCTCCCTTGACCTCCAACACGTCCTCATGCCGCCGAATGGCTTCTATCTCGTCCATACCCATTGCCATTTCTTGATCGCAGCGGATATTGATGCCAGACGTGCCACGCTTGACGAGCTCCGCCATGTGCTCCGCCAGGCCTTCCCCCTGCCCGGCCAGGTCAAACTCATGCCGCTCCGGGCAACTCAAGAGAAGAACACCGCCGTCGCACGATGCGCCTCCTATTGCGTCAAGGGACATGTCGGTGACGTGCCCCCGGAGAACGCGCGTCAGGTCGCGCTCGCTTATGATCGCATCGGCAATCGCTTCTTCGGTTTTGAGTGGACCGGAGGAGCGCTTCAGGCACGACGTGCGGACAAGGCGTCCGAAACGGATGAAGTTCGCCTCGTTGAAAGCCGTTGCGCTGCCTGAGAAAGGGCTCAGAACGGTCAAGCGCGATCATGAGACCATGACCTTTCTCTTAGATTGAGACGCATGCCGATCCTCGGTTCCGCAATCTCTCGTGTCGCCTCTCGCCACCCAATGTGTGGTCACAAAACTGAGCCTGTTGCGCCATCGCTCCAGCCGAAACCATAAATATCTCCGTCACCAGGCACGGAGAACGAATGATGGCCGCACCCGACCTTAGAAGCACGATGGCGCGGTTTCTGGCTTCGCTCGACTACGACTACTTTGTCACTTTGACCACCAACCTCGACGACGTCACCGATGACCTGGCTAGGATCGACCGCCGTATCAATACAATGCGGAAATCGCTCCGGGATTGGGAAGCGCGTGTCGACCGCGTCCTGCTCGGTCCGAAATGGCTGAAGAAGAAGCAAGAACACGGCATCTTCGCCGCCTACACAGCCGAGAACATCTCGACCAACATCCATGCGCACTTGCTCCTCAAGGTCCGGTGCCCCCATGACCCGACGGAGCTGGCTAGATTGGTCGAACTTTCATGGACCGCGATCTGGCCTTATGGGACAGCGGCCACCGATCCCATCGACCGCATCGAGGGCCTGACCGTGTACGTCACGAAACAGATAAATACGCCTAAGAACTGGGAAGCTTTCGACTTCATCGGGCCGATCCCGGTTCCAGGGGAATGAACGCCCGTCTGCAGCGCTACGTGCGTCGCCCTGGTCATCGGTGGATGAACATCCAAATGCAAGGCTGTCCTGCTTTGTTTAATCGATCAGCATTGCTCGAATGAGACTCTCGGATCGGCCCAAACGGAAATTGACACTCTCTCTGGACCATTGTGGCATGACTTCTCTGTCTAGACGGCGATACACCACGGATTTGCACTAGGTCCGCATTCGACGCTACCGAATTGGGCGTTGAAAATTTCGAAGGGCTTAGGTCAATGCTCACCTAACCTCAATTGAGGACTACGACACCAACGCCTTCCAACAGTGTACCCCAGATCGATCCAGAAATGCCGGCTCGACTCAAGAACACTCAAGTCCGACAAGCCGCTGATCATCAGCTAATGCCAATTTTCGCAATTCCTCCAATGTCCCATTGGTTCCAAGGAGCGGTTCGACGATCTCCGGATAATACCGTTCAACTCCTCCGGTATTCACGGGCAACACCAGGCCGTTGTCGTAAACGCGCTTTTGCTGGTCGATGATGGCGGGCCAATACTCCCAATTGAACCTCAGGACAACAAACTCAGACGGATCGATTGCTTCTCGCCCAAGTCTCTCGCCTGCAAAAATCTTGTAGGTCAGAGAGCTTTTTACAAATTCGTCACATTTCGTCAATTCACTGTCTTTGCTCCAGCCGCGCTCATCACCTGTCAGTTTTTGTATGGTGACGTCTTTCCCTTCGTGAATTATCGTGAAGGTCGGAACACCGGACTTTGAATATCCAATGCAATCTAGATGCAAGAGCCGAGTAAATATGGATTGAGGCCACAACCCATATCCTTGAGTGTCCTCAACCACCGCACCTCCGCCCAATTCGAAGAAGTTCCCCATGTCCGCCAACCAACCTGTGATGACTGGCCTGCTGACTTCCTGGATCGATCTGTCAACAACGTCGACAGCATGACCGACGAAATTGAGGCGAGAAATTTCGATTGGAGTACATTGCTTCAACGCAACAATAGACGTGACACAACGTCGATGCGTGAATGTCACATAACGTTGAGGTCCTGACCTGTGGTTGTCGAGTGGCATTTCAAAGGCCTCTGGCACGATCCCTCCTTTAGAATTCTTGCCATTTGCCCCCCGCGGTCAACCAACCAATACGCGCTGGCCTTCCCAAGAAAATTACTCTGCTACAATGTCATTTATCGCATTTATTACTTGATGATTTAGTTTAACAGACATAAATTTCGTTGACAAGAAGACTTTCTCGCCTAATATCGTAATCGAATCATCTTAGTGAGAATTGTCGATTCAGAAACAAAGTTTCAAGGACTTATCGATACGTTCTCGCACTGACTACGATAAACTCCGGCTCTATGCTTCGGTCCTTGTGGCCTGCGCGTGCTTGCGAGTTGCTTGTGACCAAAAAAGGGGGCCGGATAGGTATCGGAAATGAATGACACACTTGCCAGAGCCGCCGAAAGACACGTCGACGAAGATATGGTCAAAGACGTTCGAAGAGATTTACCGAAAAACAATACGACAGGCCTGACTTACTTTGTCGATCGGGACATCTATGCGCTCAAAGAGTTCATAGTTGGCCTCGCCCTTTATGACCCCCAGGACACCCTGGGGTTTTCTTATATTGTGCGAAAATGTGCTCGACATGGCATTACCGGTGAAGACTTGGCGGACGCTTTACGCGTTACTAAGGGAACCATCAGCCGGTGGGCCCACCTAAAAAAGGGTCAGAAGGGCCCGCCGATATTCGCACGTCAGTCCGTCATCGATGTCATTATTGGGCTTGCAAAGCAAAAGCTGCGAAACCTCGAAACCGAATTTCCCGAATCCAAAAAGTGCGCAAAGTCAAAGAAGCCCAAAGGGCCCTCCACACGGACGAGTTCGACAAAACGCCCAAAACGGTGACTATCAAGTAGTTCTCCGAATCCAAGTAGATCTTCGCGTGCAAGGCTCTCACGAGCTTCGATTTCGCTGCTTCGAACCTCAAACCATAAACCCTACCAATAATCCGCGGCATGGCTCCTCAATGCAGGCCAGGTAGCGGCTAGTTTCGGTCGACCAATTGCGGGGTTGGACTGGCCTAAAGATTCTACGTGCCGCACACTGAGAACTGCAATCTCAACTGAGATACCAGATTTCCTGTCGCAACTAAATATCGATTCTCGTATTTTTTCTCTTGATCGATATTTAATATACTGGTATATGAATATTCTCAAAAGAAAACACTCTCTTACAGCGAGAGAAAGATAGGGAGAGAGCGATGACCATGAATAGTGGCGGGTTCAGAGGACGCACAACGGTAACAGCTCCACTTACCCGGCTGATATTGTCACACATTGGCGTATTGGTCGTTGGACTTGTTGCAGGTGACTTTGTGGTGGATTGGTTGTTTGGACCCACTGAGATTGTGGCGCTCACCGCAAGCGTAGGTGATCAAATTGGCAACAATGTCTTGAGATGGTTTGGATAGCGCGCCATAGGCATATCGATCGTTGACACAACGCTATATGAAACTCGAACTTGTCTTGTCCGTTTCATCGGATGTCGCCTTCGATACTTTGGTGTTCGGGAATGCTCGGTCAATTGGTAGGTCCGACTACCTCTTTCGACTTGAGTTCAATGATCGCCTTGAGTATGCGTGACCACGTGAGGTGCCCGATGGTATCACCTTCCCTGGGGAACTTGTCTGACATCATCGCGGCGTGGATTTCTGCATCATCATCGTATTGATCGATGACCTGGTTCGCTGCGGTCCAGACTTCTCTATCTGTTACCTTGCGCAATCCATCGCTCCTGAAATCAACTCTTGGAAGACCAAATCTAGACCGGTTTACCAGAACGACCGTCAAGGACAGAAGTGCAGGAAATGACTTTTATTCTAGGCGTGCTGAACCGGAATGACCATTCAATCGCCGTGCCGCTCGAGTCCTTGTTCTTTCTCGAGCAAGTCTAGCAGGCCCTGCCATCCAACATCTGCCCGATCGGAGAAGAACCGGCGAGGGAGAACTAGAAAGGCCGCACCATCATGATCACGGATTAGGATTTCCAGGGATTCGGCTCCATCTCCAACGGTAAAGTGAACCATGTTCGTCCATTCTACCGCTTGCAACATGCCGGTTCCTTCGAACGAAATGCCTTCGTTACCAAAACCGAACCGGAACGTGCTCCACGTCGGGATGACATACTTCGTCGATTGCATTGGTCCAGAAACCGTATTCCGGACAGAGCGTGCCAACAGGTAGTATCGGATGCCTGACGCGATGATTATTGCAATGCTTGTTGAAGTCGGCACGGTCACGCTTGTGGGGTACCCGTACATTGCGGAGTATCCGAATGTCGAACTCTCGACACTGACCCCGACGATGACTGACATTGCAAGTAAGGCCAACATCGACAACGTCCACAAGATACCGCTGCCAGGTGTTCCGCCGCTTTCGGGGAGGTCGGACCTCGCAACCTGGAAGTCCTTCAAGACATAGTGACCTTGAACGGACTCTCGATCCCGCCAGCCACCTTCAAAGTTGAGCCCTATTTGCGACTTATTGATTGTGTGACTTACGGTCGTCTCAGGTTTGAACTCGTTGAGAACATCCCTGTCGCGCTTTCTTGTTTTTGTGCGATTCAAGTCATTTACTCCCGCCTTCTAGGTTCAATTCCGGTTCAGGCCAATTGAATAGAGCTGCTCACCACCGTCCGTCTTTCTTCACCCATCTCAAACTTCGCGATCGCACTTTCGATTTCACCGATTTCTGCCGCCGTAATTCCGTGTGTTTTCCTGATGTGCTTCATCAAATGATCCTTTGCGATCTGCGTTGGCAGCGCCAGCGCCCGCCTTTTGATCCTCAGAGCACGCGCAATGCTGAAGCCGAACAGTACGGTAATCGGCCCAAACGTGGACAGCGCTATCCGATATCCCAGGATTGAGATCGTCAAGGGATCGAACGCATGATCGAGTTCGACCCGTGACCATGAAAGGTCGAGGGTCTCCACGATGTCGAAGAAAAACCCGCGCATCATCTGGTCGAAGACAAACAGTACCCGTGCGCCGGCATCTATTTCGCCTACACCAGAAATCAACGGTGCTGCGACCCCGAATGCATACTCGTACGAAAAGACGAGCCCGAATGCCACGATTGTCGGTATGACGACACCGAAACCAAAAAGACGACCCCAGATCCCAAGAAGGAAGGTCCAACCGCGTTGAAACGAGCGAACGTATTCTACGGACTTGTCTTTGATCTTCTTGACAGCGTTTCGCCGCTTTAAATCGGAGAGCTTACGGAGATCCCTCCGCCTGGGCCGACGCATATGGTCAAGGATCAGCCCCGCAATGTCGTCTGATGAACTTACACGGTCAACCGTTCTATAGATGCCAATTGCGCGGACAGGCCCGTACACCAGTGCACCTGCAAATGCAAAAAAGAACACGATTTGCTTGGAGATCTTCGTTCTGTGATCGGCCCACCAATCGGAGAGCGCCTGCCGGTATGCAGCCCATGATCTGGAACAATGCGTCCCTTGCCCGACATGGCACACGTCACTTCGCTCGACGCATCCATTCCCGCAGGGGGTCGCGTCGCATGCCTCAGACGCGGCACACGTTCCGGGCCACCGCGGCCCGGACGAAAACACTATTACCGAAGAAGACAAGATCATAAGAGTCGCGCTCAGGAAGAGTGCGCGGCTGACAACCGACCTCCAGTTGATGTTTGACTTATTGGACTTTGCCATGATCCCAAGGGACCGCAATCCACGTGGTACGCAACACACCCATCCCCGCGTTATCCGGCCCCACCCCGCTTAGTGTACCGATTACCCAATCACCACATTACCCTTGCTGGTGCGCCGTGTCTACCGCCCGCAGCGCGTTATGCAACCGCTATTTGCGGCAAAGGAAAAACAACTGACTTCGATCCGTTCCGAAACGCACCGTTCAAACATCCGCTCTCTACACTACCCACCTACTTCATCCGCTTACGGATTTGTTTACAAAATGTAATTCAAAAAAACTCTTGGCTATTCATGACGAATTCTCGTCTCTCGACAGTCAATGCAACTATAATTAAGGAGGTCCATATTTTCGACAGATCGCCAGCGAACTCATTCAGCAGGCGCTAACAAACGAGGTTAAACATGTCACACCCATATCCTGCATTGGCCCCGCAGTCACACCCCACCCCCACCTCAGAAACTCTTGCCTGCTTGCCAGAGGACGGCCTCTATCATGTCGAGACAACGAAGAATGGCCCAACCGCAAAGCGCGTGTGCGATCCGATCATCGTCACAAACAAATTCTGCGATGCGAAAACGAGCCAATGGGGATCGTCAGTCAGTTTTCGAATGCCCAATCGTGAATACAAGACCGTCGCGTTCCTACACTCTGAGCTCGCAAAGAACAACTTTCGCCAAGTTACAGACCGTCTCATCAACGAAGGATTGACTCCACCAGATCCTTCCGACTTCAAGAAGATAGTGCAATACATTCTGAGCCATGAGGCCAATCAATTCGCCCTTTTGGTGGAGCAACCAGGCTTTCACGAACACCACAACGCGGTGGCATTCGCGCTGGGTTCCCAGATCCTATCGACGGCCCCGCACCATTTTGTGACCCATCCAAACATGTCTGAACTGGCTTTTGCCACTGGAGGTACCGCGAAGGGTTGGCATGATGGTGTTTCGCGACTTTGCAGAGGCAACCCCATCCCCACACTCGCAATCTGTCTTGCACTCTCTGGCCCGCTTCATGCTGCGATGGGACGACCAGCCTTCGGCGTCCACTTGCATGGCAAGACAACGCGGGGCAAGACGACGACAGGGCTCATCGCGATTTCAACGATAGACGCACCGCAAACGTCATCACCAGCATTTATCGAGTGGTGGGGAACCACCAATGGGACCGAGCAGCGCTTCCAACTGCTAAATGGTCTCTTTGTGGTCGTCGATGAGATTGCATTAGCCGACAGCAAACACTTACTTGATGTCATCTATCTCGCGCCCAACGGCAAACCGAAGCTAAGGTTTAGATCCATGAACTCACAATGGAAGAATGAGACGTGGACTGCACCATTCATCAGCACTGGGGAGATTGGTACAGTGCAGAAAGCAGCGGAGAAGGACCACAAGATGAAAGAAGGGCAGCTCATACGGCTGCTAAACGTCCCGATTGGTGAAACGTTTTCGATCTTTCCAGAACTTCATGGGCATGTTGACGAAGAGGACATCGCCGAGGCATTCGAATTGGCTATGGGAAAGCACTACGGTCATGCATTCAGATCATTCGTATATCGAATAAGTGCGGATCTCACCGGTGCCACGTCGGAAGCACAGCAATTGTGCGACGAATTTGTCGAGTGCGTCACTACTCGCAATGTCGCGAAGGAAGTTCGTCGGGTCGCCCGTTTTCTGGGGCTTCAAGTTGCCGCTGGCGTCCTCGCCAGCCGATGGAAGATAGTTGCCTGGGATGAGGCTTGGGTGTTCAAGGCTTATCAACAGATCTTCACACACTGGCGAGCGAACTTCCTCGGAGACGTGGCAAAAGTCTCAGACCCTGCCGATTTGATCAGCGGTCAAATCGATAAGATCAGAGCCTTTCTTTCGACCAATGCGATTTCTCGCTTTGCGCCTTGGGACATGAGCCCCAACCCTCGTCTGTTCCAGCGGGTCGATTGCGGATTTCGACGGACGGACAAGAAGGGGAATCGCGTTTTCATGCTCTATCCCGAAAAGTTTGCGGAATTGTGTGGTGATCAAGATATCGATGAAGTCGCAATTCGATTGAAGGAAGACGGCTATCTTATCCACAACAAGGATCGCCTAAAGACATTTCAGAAACCCAGAGCCTACCCCAAAGGTCGCTACTTCTATGGTATACGTGAGAATTTCTTCACCGAACCAGATGAGCCGATTGACGACATTTTTGGAAGATTGGCAGCAGTCACCGATGTGGTTGATCTGTTCAAGAACACAAACTCATCGACTCTGAACGTTGTTCCCCAGGCCTTCGCGACCACCAATGAAATGTGCGCATGCAATACAACCGGGCCCAGGAATTCACAGACAATGTGTGATCGCGGATTACGAAAACATACGCCACTCCTGCCACAACTGTCGACCAACCCAAAACCAATAGATTTGATGAGGGTTCGGCTCTGGCTTGCCGAGATCGAAAATAGGAATGGTGATCGCCCTTGCACACACTTCTAAACTTCAAAGGACGTAGAATAGGAGCAAGGTCCATCCACGTGGATATTGATATCGCTCTATGCCGTCGTGCAAAAGACCGTCGCTGTTCTGTGACACACTTAGTGCCAGGACCACCGCACGCGCTTGTCGAATTGCTGATGAAACTTCGGGCAATCGAGGCTTTGACACCCGCGGACGGTCTGAGCGTGTTGCCGCGCATAGACGATGTCCCTGAAGCGCTCGCCTTTCAGGTTTCCCAATTCGCCAAGGGCCTGGCAGTCCCGTGTCGATACATCAGGTCCGACCCACATCGTGCCATCGGTGAAGCAAGAAACCGTAACCTCGTCCTTCCTCATCAGCCATTCTAGGATCGCCTTTGCGCCCGTCTCGGGGTGGCGCAACGCGCCTTTGCCTGCGCCTCTCGCGGACAACAAGAGCGCCGCGATGCGTTTGCTACGATCCGCATTATCGCAGATAAACTGGCGATAAGTCCGCTGCGTCTCTGAACCTGATGCAGCTGGCCTCGCAGTCAGGCGCAATTTCTCATCCCAAGTAGCGGATGGCCGGTTGGCCGAGATCGGCGGAGCCGCGCTCGATTTACCACGGCCCAAAGCGAAGGGTGCGCAGGACAAGGCAATTTGATCTGCTATCGTCGTGACGCAAAAAGCAGTGTTCTCTGCGCAAAGTCGGAGAGCTCTGCGTCGTTGATGACAGCCGTCTGCCAAGCCGGATTTGTGTCATGGTGAAAGTGATTGGCGTAGTCGAGTAGAGCCCTGAGTTCGGCGATGTCGTGGGCTGAGAGTATCTCATCGCTGCCGCCTACTCGCTGTTCACATCGCCCAAGGAACGGCCCAAGTAGAGTTCCTGGCGGAAAATGGTCTGGGTAGGCGACGCGCATAAAGGCCTCCAAGATCGGCCTCAAATCCTGCGCAACTTCACGCTCTTTGGCAGGGTCGGCAACCTGCAAATATGCCCTTACAAGTTCATGCCGCTTGTCGTGTTCTGAAATACTGTCATTGCGCACATCCCAAACGGCAATCTCTGACCCGACAGCAGCTCTATTGATGCGCAAGGGGATCACTACATTTTTGTCTGCCTGATCGTAGAGGCTGCAAAGAAACGGTTTGGAATGAGACAATACAATCACTTGCTGCACCCTCGCCGCCATCGCCATGATTTCCCGGCGTGTCCGCAAAGTACGGTGATCGTCAAGGCTGGTCATTGGGTCGTCGATAACGACAGTCTTATTCGCTAGGTTGGGGTCTTGATCGAGCGACGCAAAAAAGAACGCGAGAGCGAGCGTGTTTCGGTCTCCCGCGCTTAACGTATTTCGAAAGGACGGGCCTTGGTCTGCGGCGATATCCACGATTTGCTGATTGATGACGACACAATAGGAAGCGGTTGATCCGCCCCGCGTGTTAACTGACTGGACTTCTCCAAGGCGAAACGACGCGCCAAATCGTTGCAGGTAATCGTTGATGGCACCTTCGAAGACCGGAAATATTTGCTCCCTGTACTGGTCTAGTGCGGCACGGGCTTGGGTGCGGAGCGCTTCGGTCGCGGTCTTGGCCTCTTTCTCAGCCGAATATGCATCGCAGCGTGGCACCACAGCTGGATCGTAGCGCGCTTTCTGCGCTTGCAACTTGGCGAGGTCAGTGCTCAATGCAGCCAGGTCGTCCGCCGCGGCCTGTTCTTTGACGATATCGAGACGCTCGTTTGCGTCGACAAGCCGCTCGGAAAGCGCCGACAATTCTGCGATATGTGCGCGATAACATTGGATGGCCTGAATGGCTTCCTGCGTTAACGCCATCGGCTCCAGCGGGGCGGCGGCCTTTGCACGAAGCTGTTCGAGTACGGAGTCTCGCGCGGCGCTCCAATCGCGTGCCACTGCGGCAGTATCGATGTCGATATCTGGCAGCTCAGCGAAATCCTTCCAAAACTCATGCGCCTGGACAGCCGTGCGAACGTCGCGCTCAAAAGCGGAAGGTATATCGCCTGAATGGGCATCGCGCACTGCGATCCCGGTCTGTCGAATAGCAGCCTTCAGGTCTTCGTATGCCTGACTAAAATATGCACGATAATGGTCGATTAAATTTGAGCCAGCGAGATCTTGTGCGCAGAACGGACACACCTCGCCTTCTTGTCCTTCGGACGCGGGGGCAATTCGCGCCATGCCGTCCGAAACCCAAGATTCGCCACCATCTCCCAGCTTGGCGATATGGGCACGTACCTGCTCGACGGCCGCAGCTACTAAATCAGCGAGGGTACGTCCAAGGATGACATTAATTGCGTCAATATCAAAGTCGGGAAGACCGATTGCCAGAAAACCGTGTCTTTGCCTTATGGCATCTGCCGATTTTGCCGCTGCAAGACGGCGTTCGGCGTCCTGAATCTTCTGATCGATACCCGGGTCTTCTTCGAGGTTGCAGAATACATCGACCTTGTAGGGGCCTAGAACCCGCGCCGGTATGGCCTCGGCAAGCTCACGCAGTGCACCGTTGTGTTCTTCAATCCGCGCAACATGACCTTGAAGCGCGCCATTGAGTGCCACGCCCTGCGCGCCAAGAATTAGTTCGTGCAAGTGTTGGCGTTGTGTGGTTTGAATTTCGATCCCGGCACAGACGTTGGCAGAGACAAACGCATCGTCGAAGATCGCGATGTCCGGCAACGCTTGCGACCACGCCCCGTTTTGAAATACAGCCTGCCCTCCTGGGAAGCTGAAAACTATATGTGGGGGATGCTGCGCCCCAAGCCTTTGGCGTTCTACAACGAGGTCGGGATTGTTTGTTGCCAGAGAGCGGAGAATCGCAGCGAGTGTAGTTTTGCCGCGAGCGTTTTCCCCATAAATCAGGGTGAACGGAGTTAGGGCCGTCTGCGGTGGGGGGCTGTGATTGTCGAAAAGCCCAATATTTCTGAGAAGTAGAATGTGATCAATCATTTGTCACCGCACTGTTATCCCAATTGTCCTTGAACTCGTTCAGATACAGGTGGACGGCCTTGCTTCCCACGCTCATACGCCCCTCTCCAATTACCCGAGAGGCAGTCTAAACTCACGCGTAAGAGGAGTCAAAGTGGCCGGAGCCTTATCATGAGACCGCTATATTCCGTATTTTGCCTTTGAAGCCGCCGACAGCCAATCGAGGCCAGACCTTGTGCGAATTTGGGAGGCGATTTCCTGCCAACTGCACCTTCGCAGCAACGCAGGATACCGAAGCTCGCGCTTGACGAATTCCCATTCTTGCATGCCTTCTCCGTCGGGCCGAAAGGCTGGATTGCGCTCGTCATAAACAAGAACTGCGTGACCTCGTTCGGGGTCAAGTGTTCCATCTTCACAAACAACGGACGCCAAGACGTTTCGGACGATCTGATAAGGCGCGCGCAAAGGACACGGTTCTATGTCGTGTGCGGCGTCCCAAGGCAACAGTTCGGGAATGTGATCCCAGTAACGCACCCCAACCTCACTCAGCGAACATCGGCTTTTTCGCTCTCTTTGTCGTCGAAAACTCCCATCGCAGTTGTCACGCTCATAGTTCTTGTCCTTGCGTGTCAGCTTCGGCCTTGAACACGCGCCAACACCTCCCTCAGTGAACTTGCACTCGATCATGACCCGCGGCTGGCCATCAATCATGACATCGATTGAAGTCGGCCTTGGTTCGCCTAGGGTGTTGACCGCATGTTCGAATTCGACATCGTTGGCACTGACGTCACCACTAAAGACCGTCACTCCGTCCCCGTCCTTGATTTCTGCGAGAACGTCGGTTCGACATGCCAGCTTCAACCCACCAAAAACAGAAAGCGCTACTGCTTGGGAGCTCTTCATGCTTCCAAAGTGGCGATGCAATTCGCGCTCAGGAACAAGATCTAAGAGGTGCTGTCGCCATTCGTGAGCATTCTCGGGAGGCGCTATTAGATTTTGTGCCAAATGTTCTTTTGTGAAGACAGGAGGTCGAGTCTTGGAAGATGGCTCTGTCCGATCCAACTTGGCCCCGAATTCTGAAATTTCATTCTGAACGTATTCCCAGAATCTTTCATTTAGCGAATCTTGAAACGCCTGTACGAAATTGCCTCGCTTCATTTCTCATCACCATACATGTTCCAAAATCACCATCAGCCACTCACAAGAACGGTCTTCCGTTCCGCAGACCAACAGACACTAACTGGACAATGGATACAGATTGACGATAGACGCAAAGTTATCCATTGAAAACCTGTTATTCCTAAATCAAGCTGGAGTCTGAGACATCAACACTCACATAACCGGGCTAGATCTGAAGATCTGAGGTCGTCCTAGAACGACTCGAAAAGCTGTATGGACAACAACAGCAGTAGTGCCGCAGAAAAAATTTCCTGTAATAAAATAGCCGCCGCGAGCTGCGGCGGCAAGTGGATGCAAGAATGAGTTTCTTAGTTTTACTCTGTTTACTGATAACATCAGAACCAGATTTGTCCAATCGAATGATGATTAATTCGTAGCAAGCGATACCACTGATAGACTCTGAATCCTCTAGTGCCTAGTGCCGCGACATATCCATGCAATCCGTACACCAAGCGGTCAGCCCATCGGCTCTTGTGCCATTGATTCGAAAATCCTGGTTGGACTTTTCTTTTCCGCAACCACTACAGGTTTTTCTCGCAGGGATTAGAACTTCGTCCTTGACGGGGGCTCGAGGCACATCACGTGTTAGGTGCTCTATTAGCGGGACGACTTTGCGATCCCAGCCATTGCCCTTTCTCCAAAAAGCATTACCACGTCTCGTTATGCCGACAGGGGCCTTCGTTTCATCAATCAACCCAAGCTTCTGCAAGGCTGCCTTGACGGCATCAGGGCTTGTATCCAAATCAATGGCCATTTCGTCAATGTTCATCGCATTCTCCAAACTGTGAAAACAGGAATTCGATAATTATGAAGTCAACGCTGCAAATCTCCTGGAGTGTCAGTTTGCGGCCTCAATGGTTGGCGATCCATATTATAGGTCGCTGCAATCCTATGATGTGACAAGTCTCCAAGGCATTACATGTGGTGACAGAATTGCCGTTTTCAAGGGCAGATCTCGTTCGTATTCGGATTCGATTACCATGTGACAAAGGGAAACAAGTGAAGCTCCACTCAGGGGTCTGACTTTCAAATTCGTCCGTTCATCAAGCATCATATAGTCAGATGTTCCCCTACTGTCATTTGACCGCCCTTAAACTACCAAATTGGATCCTCAGCGGGATTGGAACCCCCCACAAGAGCATTTGATATTTCTCGCAATCAAGCGTCAGATATCTTATCCTTTCAGCATGTTCGAATTGACCGGACAAAATTGCCCAAACCCAATTGAGAGGAATTTGTGACCAAAGATCTTGGAAAGCTTGTCAATGTCCCGCTGCGCGAAGCTTGGGAAAATGAAGCTCGAGATTTTACGCCTTGGCTCGCGGAGCACTTAGAAGCGCTCAGCGACGCCGTCAAAATCCGCCTCGAATTGATTGCGGCAGAACAAGCGCTGCCATCAACGGACGATTCATTCTCTGCCGATCTATTTGCCCGAAACCTCAATGATGACACCAATGTTTTGATTGAGAACCAGCTCCAAGGATCCGACCACAATCACTTGGGTCAGATCATGACCTATCTTGCGGGTCTTGAAGCAAAGACTGTCATATGGATCGCAAAGGAGTTTCGGGAGGCACACTTAGCAGCCATCAAGTGGCTCAATGAGAACACGACGAATAACCACCATTTCTTTGCGGTGGTTGTGCGCGTCGTGAAAATCTCGGACTCGCCCCTCGCCCCCCTGTTTGAAGTAACTGAGGGACCTAATGAATGGGAACGTCAAACACGATCCAATGCACGTGACGCCAAAGAGCTCAGCCCATTGGGCAAAGCCCGAAAACACTTTTGGACGAAGTTCCAAGAGAAATTTCCCGATTTCAAGCAGGACTATGAACCGGGGGGCCACAGCAACATGTGGCACTACTGCGCCAACAGAAACCTCGTAATAAGCTATTATTTGGCGAGAAACGAGGTCGGTTTGTTCTTGCGCGGCCGACAAGGACTTCCGATCGAAGATCTCGAAGATTTACTCGTGCCCAACACTGTCGATCTGTGCGAAAGACTTGGTGTGGACTTCCGCGCAAAGTCAGAAGGACATTATCTGTACGACGGTTTGGCATGTGATTTCAAAGACGAATCTCAATTTGAAAATGTTGCGACTTGGCTGCATGACCGTGTTGTCGCGTATTCCAAAATCCTCGATGATATCTATGTTTGAATTGATGACCTAAATTCGAAGTTTAGGTTGTTTTTGCGGTGACATAACGCTCCAGATACCCGACGCATTGCTGGTTGAATGTAAGTTACTGCGGAACACACACGATCCATCGTCGGCACGCGCGTAAGACCATTTTTCTTTTCAATATCGTGAGGAACCGTATGTTAACGAAAAGATTTGATGTGGCGTTTGAATACGCTCATACGCTACACAAAGATCAAAAGCGCAAGGGGACCAACATACCTTACATTTCACACTTGATGGCAGTCGCGGCCTTTGTGATTGAACATGGTGGGACAGAAGATCAGGCCATTGCGGCACTGTTGCATGATGCCGCAGAAGATCAAGGTGGTGCCGAGACCTTGGAAGACATACGAGGCAAGTTCGGGAGCAATGTTGCAGATATCGTTGCAGATTGCACCGACGCCTGGGAAGAACCAAAACCACCTTGGGAACAAAGAAAGCGCGCTTATCTGTCGACATTGGTCGAAAAGCCGAAGCGTTCACTTTTGGTTTCATTGGCCGATAAGACGCACAATGCGGAAGCCATCGCGCTGGACTACCGGTCAATGGGTGACGCGCTCTGGGACCGATTCAGTGGCGGAAAGGATGGAACACGGTGGTACTATCGTTCTCTGGCCGAAGAATTCTCGAACCTGATGCCTGGACCTTTGTTTGATCGCTTCGCAAGAGCCGTGGATGAGATGTCTTTTTAGGCAATTGAGTGAACGAGGATAAACATCTTAGGATATAACATCTCATGGCTCGTTTAATCCCGTCAGACCTCGCACGCCTTCAATTGTCCGGTTTTGACGACCCAGAACTTGAAACCCTGTCCTTTTTGGCTCAGGAGCTTCCAAACGACTTTTCGGTTTTTCACAGCCTCCATTGGACGCAGTCCTCTGCAAGGCAAACGAAGTTTGGAGAGATCGATTTTGTCGTTTTGAATCGAGAAGGTCGCGTCTTGGTTATCGAACAAAAGAATGGCCGGCTAAAGGAGACAAACGAGGGACTTGTTAAAGTCTATGGTGACTTCGAAAAGTCACTCGACAGTCAAATCCAAAGAAACATCGGCGGCATTCGAACGAAGTACGCGAAACAAAATGACGGAGATGGGTTGTTGATTGACTATCTCATCTATTGTCCTGACTATCGCGTTCGAGAACTGAACGCAGCGGGCATCGACAGGAACAGATTGGTGGATGCAACCACCAAAGAACAGCTGGCGAAACAGATAGCAAAGCTCCTGCCGGACAAAGGGCAAGCAAAGAAGGAACACGTCAAGCGCGTAAGAGATTTCTTTACTCAGTCTCTCTCTGTCACACCCGATGTGAGCACATTTGTCACATCGCAGGAACGTGTCTTTACCGGGATGGTGGAAGGGTTGGCAGACGTCATAGAGAAACTCGAGTTTTCACCGTTCCACCTCAGAGTGGTAGGGACTGCCGGTGCTGGCAAGAGCCATCTCACTCTAAGACTGTGTGAAAAGGCGCTCTCGCGAGGACAAAAACCTCTCCTCTTATGCTTCAATCGGCCCTTCAAGGACCAGTTGATGCCGCTCGCACCAAAGGGTGTGACGGTCAACACCTACTACGGCTTTTGCTCCGAGTTTGCAGAATCTGCAGGATTTGAAATCGACTTTGAACGCATGTCCCTCGAAGGGTTCTGGCGCGAAGTTCAGGACAACATTGTTGCGGCAGACATTCCCTCAACATCTCAGTTTGACTTTCTCATTGTCGACGAGGCTCAGGATTTCAAACCAGAATGGCTTGAAATTCTCCGCCTGTTTCTTACTGATGGGGCAGGCATCGTCTGGCTTGAAGATCCGTTGCAGCGACTGCTCAATACCGAAGAAGTCGAGCTATCGGACTTTGTCACTTATCGGGAAATGTCAAACTTCCGATCGCCGCAATTGGTTGCCGACTTCATCAAGGATTCACTCCAAGTTGAATTCGACAATCGGAATCCACTGCCAGGGCTTGGGGTCGCCGTACATACCTACTCGGACCCAGTAGATCAATTTGATATTGTCGATGAACGGATACGAAATCTCCGAAAGATTGGCTTCTCGGATGAAGACATTGCCATTGTCTCCTGTCGAAGTTTGCCGAGCTCAACCTTCTATGACATTGAACAAGTCGGCAAAACTGTCATTCGTAGATTCACCGGCAACTACAGCTCAGACGGTAATCAAACTTATACAGATGGGACCGTGTTGTTTGACACGATCTATCGATTCAAAGGCCTGCAGGCATGCGCGATCATCTTGGTCGACATAGATGACACGATTGGGGAGACTGACTTTAGTAAACGGATTCTTTATTGTGGCATGACGCGGGCAACCATCCGACTGGAGCTGGTGGTCAAGGACACTTGTCCCTGGGTCTCCACTTTCATTGAGCACAAGTGAAATGGATTCAACGCGGCGGCTATCAAAGTCAAAGATCATGTCCGGGCTCCAATGCCCGAAACGCCTTTGGCTCGAAGTCTACCGTCCGGAGGTAGCCAGCGTATCAACATCTATCCAGCGCGCCTTCAAGATTGGTCATGAAGTAGGTGAAGCGGCCCGCATGTTGTGGCTTGATGGTAAGCTCGTTGGTCACGATCAAGACCTGGCCAAAGCCATCGGCGAGACTGATGATCTACTGAATTCAGCAGAAGATGGAGATGTGGTTTTTGAGGCCACAGTAAGTTCGAACCGCGTCTTAATCCGAGCGGATATTCTCCTGTGTCACGGGGGCTCAAGATTAGAGGTCATCGAAGTCAAGGCTTCAACATCTCTTAAGCCTCAATACCTTGACGACTGCGCAATTCAAGTTTGGGTTCTCGAAAGTGCTGGATATGCAGTAGAAGCGATTAGGCTTGCGCATGTCGATAATCAATTTGTCTATGACGGAAGCGGCGACTATCACGGCCTGTTCCAAATTATTGATGTAACAGCGGATGTTCGCCAACGAATTTCGGATCTACCCGTTCTGGTAACCAAACTCCGCAGCGCATTGGGCGGAGCAGAACCGGAAATCGACCTTGGCCAACAATGCAAGAAACCATATGAATGCCCCTTCATCCCTTATTGTAGTTCGCCGGAGCCCAAATATCCGGTGGCCACTCTACCGGGCGGATCAAAGATCCACGAAGCACTTAGAGCTGAAGGATTCCAAAGTATTCTCGATGTCCCAGAGGGCAGGCTGACCAACCCAAGAGCCGAATGGGTGCGGTCGGTTACGATCTCAGGAATAGCTGACCTTAAAACTGGAGCCGGAGCAGAGATTGAGAAATTGGGTTGGCCTCGCCTCTATCTTGACTTTGAAACCGTCGGTTTTGCAGTGCCCCGATGGGCGGGTACTAGGCCCTATGAGGCTTTGCCATTTCAATGGTCTTGTCATGTGGAGCAATCGAATGAAACCGTTTGCCACCACGAATATTTGGCAAGTGGCAATGACCCTCCCATGGCGGGTTTCGCAGAAAGTCTTCTCGATGTACTTGGGAAAGCGGGGCCTATTTTTGTCTACACTTCTTATGAGAGGCGCATTCTCGAAAGCTTGATAACCAGATTTCCTGACTATGCGGAATCTTTGCGTACCGTTATCGGCCGCCTCGTCGATCTACACCCCTTCACAAGAGACTATTACTACCATCCCGACATGGCGGGCTCTTGGTCACTCAAGAAGGTCTTACCCACGATTGCACCCGACCTTGACCATTCGGCTCTCGAGGAAATTACCGATGGCATGGAGGCCTCCGATGCGTTTATAAAACTCATTGATTCCGACTTGCCGACCGAAGAACGATCCGCTGCACGCAGCGCTCTTTTGGACTATTGCGAGCTAGATACTCTCGCACTACTGCGATTGGCACATTTCTTAGCAGGCAAAAATGGACTCGCCTCAGGCCAAACCTGACTCACGACACCTCGCCAGATTGAGACTATTTTGGATTCTCATGAAATCTGCATCGAACAAGTCATGCAGTGGTACCCAACTAGATTCCGATGGGTTTGAATTGGATATTCAGTCGTTCAAACTCAGCAAGAAACACGTAGTGTGGCAAGAACTCGCGAGCTGCAACCGCAAGGATAGACTCGATTTGTTCGAATTCACTGTCTTCAATATGCCAACAGCGAAGATCCTTCCCATTGTCGTAAGAAACTACCAAGGAACCGTCAGACTTTTCTTTTAGACCAATCCAATTGCCCCAGTACTCGTAATCGGTCTGCCTACATCGTGCACTCTCGCGTCCTGCCATGCTCATTCGATCCTACCCAAAACCAATAGAGACCTATTTAGCGAGGTCACCGTTCGGCTAGATTCGCAACGGACTATCAATTTCCAACCTTGCTTGTACCATGCACGTGGAGCGGATGGTCACAGTTATTCAGGAATTGATTGCCACATTCGTCCAAATCCACGCTCACGTGAGAAACTTCATCAAGACTGCTTGTCACAAATACTTCCTACTGAATCGACCTGATCCGCTCGCGTAACGGTCAAGAGCCCGGGTGGGTGTCATTTTCCTTGTCAACTGATTCGGACTCTGCGAACTCGTGTTTTCTCGGTTCGCGTGTTTCTGCCTCCACGTGTGTGATCTCTGGCAGTGGTTTTGACGTGCCCTCAACTTCAAGTTCGCTAAACTTTCTTGCTTGAGGCAACACAGAGCCCTCAAGCGACCCAACGAACCCATTGTAGTTCTTTACAGCGCGATCCAATCCCTTACCAACCCCATCGAGGTGCCCGCTCAAGGTTACAAGCCGCTGATAAAGAACTTTGCCAAGTTCGGCTACATGACGCGCATTCTCCGCAACTTTCTCCTGTCGCCAACCGAAAGCAATTGCTTTTGCCAATGCAATCAGAGTCGTCGGCGTCACTATTAGCACGCCGCGTGTGATCGCATCCTCAAAGAGTTCTGGATCTCTTTCAATTGCTGCGGCGTAAAAGTTCTCACCAGGAATAAACATCGCAACGAAATCTGGCGAATGTGGTAAACCGTCTTGGTATTTTTTGCCGGAGAGGAGGCGCATATGATCACGAATCTGTCGTGCATGAGTCGCCAGGTGTTTCTCTTTTTCAGTGTCATCTTCTGCCTCGATCGCATCCATGTACGCGGCGGTCGACGTTTTGGCATCAACGATAACGTATCTTTCACCTGGCATACGAATGATCACGTCCGGTCGAATTCTGTCCGTGTCGGTCTCAAGGTGTACTTCAGTGTCAAAGTCGCAGTATTCAGACATGCCCGAAAGTTCCATGACATTGCGGAGAGTCTCTTCTCCCCAGCGACCTCGAGTTTTCGGTGCAGCGCGCAATGCATTCACTAGCTTCGATGCTTCATCCCGAACCAACAGCTGCGCTTCCGAGACCGACTTCAACTCGGAGTGCATTTGTCCGTAAGCTTTGATTCTACTCTTCTCCACCTCCGAGAGGCTCTCTTGATACTTCTCGAGGACTTCTTTGATTGGTGCGAGTTGTGCAGCCATATTCATTTGGTGCTTTTCTAAGTCTTCGTTTGCGGCCTTTGAATGACCCTCAAAGACAGACTTTGCAAGTTCAAGGAACGAACTTTGGCTTTTCTTCAGGACCTCACCGGTTAGGAGCTTAAGATCCTTTTCAATATTGGATTTGACTTCTTTGAGAGAGTTCAGTTCTTTCTCTCTCGCTTCTGACTGTGCCTCATACCGTGCTTTTGTCTCCGCGAGATTTGATCTCAAGTCACCTACTTTTTGTCTTTCAGATTCGAGTTCTTCATTGAGCTGGTCTGACTTACTTGCTTGTTCCGCATGCTGCGCTTTCTCAACTTGTACTTGCTGGAGCGTGGAATTCAATCCCTGATTTGTCTCTCTCATCGCGTTGAGGCGAGTGCGCAGCAGGAGAATTGCAGCAGCAATTCCTGCCCCACCCGAAGCAATCACGATGAGTGCCAACGCGGCGATTGTGAGCTTCACGTTCTATCCTCCTATTCGGTCTGGCTGACTCCAAAGAGCTGGTACAACCAGTAGTATACCTTCGACGATGTTTCGTAAATTCGCAACGCGCGCAGTGCGAACCGTTCGGACACATTGCTAAATGGCAATTTCGCCTTCGATAAAAGATCTCACACACAGGTAGTGCCAATTCGTGCGCGTTGTGGTCTCATATTTTATTAGCTCACATTCCGGCAACCGCGGTTCAGTCACCGAATTATAGAAGACGATACGGCGCCCTTTGTGACCATTTGAGAGGCCGCAAAACAGGGGCAAGTAGTCTTTGCCTCCAAAAAACACGATGGTCTCAGTATTCCACTCAGGGAGTTGGCAAAGGTCGCGATAGTGGTCATTCATCCGCCTTCTCTTGAACGGGTCCGCAGCATTGCTAAACGTGATGTCATATTGAGGGGTCAGAAAATCTGACTGTATTAACCCCCACCCTGCAGACAAGATGAACACCTTTGAGACGCCAAACTTCTCAACTAAATCTGCATAGGCGTGATGTCGATAGAGCCGATAAGCCGGGTAAAGGCCATTGGGGTTATCGTTGTCTTTCTTATTGTACTCGACAAGGATTTCACGCCATGTTTTACCGTGCAGACATTCGTCATCAGGACGGGCATACCGCATGCGAGAGCAACCGTTCTTTGTTGGATCCGCTACGAAATGAACGTCCAACCCGTCTTGCGAACTTAAGTATCCAGCTTCCGGATGCTTATTCGCCGCACATTGTATGACCACAATCATGCACCACTCTCCATCTTGGAGATCAGATCCTCAAACATATCCAGAAAGGCCGGATCGTATAACTCGTTGACATGGTTCGAATTCCAAAGACCGGATTCGCGAACGCGTTCCCGGTCACAGTACCGTCCCAGCCAATCTTCTGACGGAGGATTGATCTCTGGCCCACTGCAATTGCTCAGAAGCGCGATCGTGTTCCTCTCAATGGAACCCCTAAGACTCTCGGGACCAGGCTCATCGGGCACAGACAACCAAGTAAAGGGCATGCTGCCTATTACTCTCGACACTTCCTGCTCCAACGGAAGTTCTTCCGAACGTACCTGTCCGCTTGCGGTGTTTCCAACTCCCCAAGTCGGGAAGTCGTAATCGTTCCTTCGTATCAAGGAGGCGCCAACGATCAATCGAAAGATCGATCCACGGTGATTCCCACCGCCGTTCTTCGTGTTTCCCTTATGTTGACGAAGTCGCTTCCACAAAGTCGATTTTGAACTCACTCTAAGTGCATGTGTTCCGACGCGGACAACGCGCGCCTTCCCCGCGTCATCTCTCCTTTGTTCTTCTGGCTCAAAAAAAAATAGACACCGCGATCTGGCCAGTTCATATGGCCACTGCAGGATGACAAACGATGTATGCCACTGTTTCTATCAATTGTGGCATCAATCAATGTATAGAATTTTTTCGTATCGTGTTGACGTTTCTTAGTCGATTGGGTCATCTGCAGGTTACCAAATTGACCTAAAGAAGGCTAAATTGTTGGACTCCATAGCTGAGTCATTTGAAACGGATACTGTTTACACAATTGATCCGCCAGAGTTCGATCATGATGAATCAGACTATACACTAGATTGGTCATGCATATGATCAAATACTTCTGTCAACAACCAGCAGACTTAACAATTACCATGACGAATTGCAGAGAAACAGTCCTTACCTACTTCGAAGCCAACCTTCGACATCTTCACGAAACATACAAATGGAGGATACCCGACATTGCAGGATCTACGTTCTGTGGAGAACAGGGTTATCACACCAACATAGCGCTTAAGTAGTTTTTGAACCGAGTTTGGCCTGCGTGGATCGAGCTTGACTTTACCTAGTGGCGAGCGAACTTTCCCCAAATGAGTTTTATCAATTGACGCACCAGCAAGCTACATCGAAACAGAAGTCTCTACGGCATCTGTAAACACGACCCTGCTTCGCTTGTTTGAATGTATCTGTGGTTCGGCCGCTAATTTGGCCCGCAGCCTTTCCATCGCCCCACCAGTTTCGCAAAGGTCAACCGAAAGACCGAGTACATCCACAATCAACCGCCGGTCCAATTCTGCGCGTGCGGGGTCTTCGTTGATCTGGTCAAACGGAAGAAATCTCTCCTCCGTCATTGCTTCAAAAGCCTCTTTTGCTGCCTTATGTTGCGTCCGCGTCAAGACTCGTAAATCGAGGGTTGAAAACGTCGGAACACTCGTTATAGTTGAAGTTCCGCGCCCTGCCTGTGATTTGTTGGACATCCACCAATGACAGAGCAGTCCGAACGTCGAGTTGCTCCAAAGAGCAAATGCGAATTCATGAGTAGGATTGTCAAAAACAACGGTTGGCCAAGCTCGTCCACCAAGAGAAGGACGCTCGGTCATTGCCACGGACAACGACTGCGAGTTGAATTGAAGGTCTCGATTGTAGTGTGCGCGAGCCGCAGTTTGCCAGCGAGACTGCGCTCTCGATACAAGCGCGTCGGGAACTGAGCCACCAACGTCTCGAATCCGACAATGGGAATCCGGTTCCACAAGCAACCGCCTTTCCCGGTTCGTCTTATGGTTCCACAAACAAGGATATGCCGCTCCGTCTGGACAGCCGGAAATTCGCTCAAATGGACCTTGTGGAAGTCCATCCGCTTTTATCTTCGAACCCGTTAAGTCCAGGTCATGGTGCCCAATTCGTCTGGCAACACTCGCAATTGCAGCTACAGGAATATTGATGGCCTCTTCCGATGACATGCCTTCAACCCATAGGCGACCGTTTGCGATTTGGTGTGCAGTTTGTCCAAGGGTGAAATCCTTGATGCCCACCATTTGCCACGCGCCTTCCGTTGGTAGCGGGCAAGCCAGAGCTTCGCCTTGGAATGTATCACCCAAGAGAATTCGCGTACCCCCGAAAGGGCCATCCTCGAGATTTCTAATGCCGCCTTCAGCAATCTGTTTTGAAATAGCCTGTGCAATCTGCTCCCCTTCGAGCGTATCCTTTGGTTGCTCGTTTAGGATGACAAAAATCGCACGTCGCTCCGCGCTTGTCGTCCGTTCCTTGCGCCCCACAAAGAGGCATTCAGCCATGCCAGTGTCAGCAGAAAACGACCTCGAATGAGAGCCTTCCTCAGAAATAGTTACAATCAGCGGAGACGAGTAATTTTTTCGCCAAAGTTCACGAATTCCTTCCCATGACTTCCCGCTCATCGCTGAAAGTGGAAGAACCAGAGCTAAAGTTCCAGATTCCGTTAGTTTCCGGTCAGCGAGATCGACGAAGTATGAAGCCAGCCCGGCGTGCCCATGTGCATGACCGCCAGCGCCAAGACGACGAAGGTGGCTTGAAAGTTGATTTTGTTCGTCTTCCGTCGCGCCGAATGCAGCGAATGCCGGATTATGTACATCAGTGCGGTCACCTTCTCGTGCGCCATGTCGAGTGAATGGCGGGTTCATGATCACAAGATCGAAGTGATCGTGTCCGACCTGTTGAATCAAGTTCGTGACCTCGGCGGAACCACGGCCCCCGGCCGTCTGGGCAGCGGCTTGAATAATCTCGAACGACGTTTGCGCTTCTAGTAGATCGAGAGAACCGATGCAAACGCCCCAATCGTAACTGCCATACGGCATGGTAAGTAGGCATTCACCTGCAAATGGAGTGTCTGGGTGTGCACCAGCGAGCATTGCGGCCGTCAAGTGCACTGCCACCGTCAACACATCGAGTCCGACCAGGCCTCGCTCCATCATAATCGGATGCAGGTTTTTGGGATCACCACCATGGATTTCGTGCAACAGACCTATTCGTTGATAGGCCGTGGATAACAGTGTGCCTGTACCGCAAGCGAAGTCTCCAATCCGGGCGGTCGACAATGTGTCTGCGTCGCCCCAGTCGACGCCGGTGATTGGCGATTGAATCGGCATTGCAAGCCCGGCTAGGAGCGCTGCAGCAGATGGTCTCGTATAGTAGGTTGCAAGGAATTTTCTATCGGCGATCAGCCTTTGGAAAACCACACCTGTCAGATCATGAGATTTGGTTACTCCACCTACAATGAGATCTTCGGTTGTCTCCCAAAGAACATCGAGAATCGCGGCTGCGACCTGGGTTGGTAGAATTCGGACGATCTCTCCTGCCGTGTGAAAGATAGGCCAGTAGTTTACTTCAAGTATCCTCTCCCACTCGTCGAGTATGTGCGTGGGTCGGAAGGACCCACGAGACCGGGATTCTGTGGGTGATTTTACCGATCGAAGAGCAGTGCCAGAAACTACCATTTCCGCCTCAGCAAGAGCAGCATGAAAAACCAGCGCATCGACAATCACCGTCATGGCCATTCGCCGTGTTTGTCCGGCTTCGTCATCTATCTGGCCAAGAAGATCGGCTACACTTTGGCCAAGTGGTGATCCATATGGGTGAGTGACAGAAAATGTACCGGTAGCGCGAACAACACCTTGCTCCAAGGCGTCTGCAAGCGACTCTACTCGCCAAGCCGGAATGCTGGAACGGTGCAATAGAACGGCCAACTCCGTGACATCTCCATTTATCCAACCAGCGTCTGGAAAACGCGATGTCGTGCCATCTGCATTGACAGTGAACAGGGCGTACTCAAACCTGTTTTCTCGGAGTGCATCCCGTAGCCCCGCTCCATGATGACTTCGCAATTGAACCGGATAGACCAATGCTACTGCAGCATGGATCTGCACGGCGCTAGAGACCAAGTGATTTCCTAGGCGTGATTGCGCCTCGATCTCAGCTTGTCGATGATTACCAACTTCCGCCTCGAGAACTATTGGCCAGCCGTCCGATTTTTCGATCAAAATGTCAGGGCGACCACCTTCCGCGAAAATTCTTCCTACATGCTCGGATCGAATCTTCCAACTTTGGCCAAAATCTTGAAGAACTTCACCAAGAGCGGTATTGATTGTTTGCTCGTGTGTTGATGTTGGCATGTTGGGACCGGATCCTTGTCCGTCACAAGATATTGTTTTCTTCCACAAAATATGGAATGCACGTTCAGGCTGAAATAATCAATCAACTTGAGTGGAATTGACACATTTTTGGATCTCAAAGGGGCAATATGAATAGAGTGATGGGAAGAAATTTATGAAATCCAGCAAATTATGTCCCATCCATGGCATTAGTTGAACGACCGATTGCAGGGCCACAATCATCCTTGCATGGACGAGATGTCTGTCTCAGAAACCGACGCTTTTTGATGTAGTTAGTTGATGTCGCTTTTTTGGGTGCGAACGGCGTAAGTCGACGAGCCTCGGACTATTTTATTCCCGATCAAGTACTGGACCACTGTCCGCTGGTACTTTTTTGGTACTTTTTCAATCCCGGTCGCGGTCGACAGAACGCTGTGACGCGCCAATAACCAATTGAAGAAAAACAGGAAAAATCTGGCGCACCGGGGAGGATTCGAACCCCCGACCCCTTGATTCGTAGTCAAGTACTCTATCCAACTGAGCTACCGGTGCATGACGCCATTTGTGGCCAATGGCTGGTACTGGGCTTCGTTATTAATCCAGTACCGACCATGGCGAAGGCGCTTATTTAGGCGGGAAGACGCCGAAAAGCAAGGAGTTTTGGCCTGAGGCTTGCGCCATCTCCAAAATCCGCTGGCGCCCTTTGGTCAAAGGTCGCGATAGGCCGTCATATCGCCAATGGTTTCAGCCGCATAAATCGCGCGCCCGATGGCTCTGGCCATACAATCGGCGGCGATCGTCCCAAGCCGTGCGATGGCCATGGGACGTGGGTCGTCGAGGGCTTGCTTGCCGGTGGCGATCGCAAAGACGGTGTCGCCGTCCAGAGGCGTGTGGATCGGTCGCAGAGCGCGCGCCAACCCGTCCTGGGCCATGATCGCCATGCGGCGCGCCTCAGATGGCGTGAGATCGACATTCACAGCGACCGTGCCGATGGTGGTATTGGTTCCGGGCATGGACCCCGCCTTGGTGTCGGAGGGAAAGTCTGGTGATGATGCAGCATATGTCGCCATCGGGTTTGCGCCCATTTCATCGGCAATCGCGAAGGGTGCGGCCCACAATGCGCGCGTCCCCGGAACAACGGGCGACCCGAAAGCGTTTACCGCAACGATGGCACCGACCTGCAATCCGTCTTCGGTGATGATCGAACTCGATCCCAAACCGCCTTTATAAAGACCGGCGCGTGCGCCCAGCCCCGAGCCTGTGTTTCCGATCTCAATCTCTTTTCCCGCTGCTTCACAGGCATCGCGTCCGAGTGAACGATAAGGCGGTTCTTCGCCCCAGGATTTGTCACCCCCATTTGTGAGGTCAAAAAGAATAGCCGAAGGCACGACCGGTGAGACAACATCAGATCCCACCAGGCCAAAGCCGCGACCTTTGCTGCCAAGCCATGCGACCACACCAGAAGCCGCGTCTAATCCGTAAACAGACCCGCCAGACAAAACCACCGCATCCATTTTGTCCACCAGGCAGGTCGGGTCC